>CP102593.1:695000-3095000 GCA_025666215.1 Xanthomonas campestris pv. phormiicola
AGTCACCTGCATTCAGAGAGTTCCGCCACAGGGCGGGGCACCCCGATTTCGGGGCCATAGCTCAGCTGGGAGAGCACCTGCTTTGCAAGCAGGGGGTCGTCGGTTCGATCCCGACTGGCTCCACCAGATTTGCAGATCCCTCTGCAAACGCCCGCACCTGCGTGTGCGGACTGTCTAAGGGAGCTGCAAGAGCAAAGACTTTGGGTCTGTAGCTCAGGTGGTTAGAGCGCACCCCTGATAAGGGTGAGGTCGGTGGTTCGAGTCCTCCCAGACCCACCACTCTGAATGTATGAGCACACTAAGAATTTAAGATGCGCCAGCACTGAGGCTGGGGTATGTTCTTTTAAAATTTGTGACGTAGCGAGCGTTTGAGATCAAACTATCTTGACGTGTCGTTGTGGCTAAGGCGGGGACTTCGAGTCCCTAGAAATTGAGTCGTTATAGTTCGCGTCCGGGCGTTGTACCCCCGGACTCAGCATGACCTCGAGGCAACTTGAGGTTATATGGTCAAGCGAATAAGCGCACACGGTGGATGCCTTGGCGGTCAGAGGCGATGAAGGACGTGGCAGCCTGCGAAAAGTGTCGGGGAGCTGGCAACAAGCTTTGATCCGGCAATGTCCGAATGGGGAAACCCACTGCTTCGGCAGTATCCTGCAGTGAATACATAGCTGCTGGAAGCGAACCCGGTGAACTGAAATATCTAAGTAACCGGAGGAAAAGAAATCAACCGAGATTCCCTAAGTAGTGACGAGCGAACGGGGACTAGCCCTTAAGCTGGTATGGTTCTAGAAAAACAACCTGGAAAGGTTGGCCATAGAAGGTGACAGCCCTGTATTTAAAAGGGCCATTCCAGTGAAGACGAGTAGGGCGGGGCACGTGAAACCCTGTCTGAATATGGGGGGACCATCCTCCAAGGCTAAATACTCCTGACCGACCGATAGTGAACCAGTACCGTGAGGGAAAGGCGAAAAGAACCCCGGAGAGGGGAGTGAAATAGATCCTGAAACCGTGTGCGTACAAGCAGTAGGAGCTCGCAAGAGTGACTGCGTACCTTTTGTATAATGGGTCAGCGACTTACTGTTCGTGGCAAGCTTAACCGTATAGGGGAGGCGAAGGGAAACCGAGTCTGATAAGGGCGCATAGTCGCGGGCAGTAGACCCGAAACCGGGTGATCTAGTCATGCCCAGGGTGAAGGTCAGGTAACACTGACTGGAGGCCCGAACCCACTCCCGTTGCAAAGGTAGGGGATGAGGTGTGATTAGGAGTGAAAAGCTAATCGAACCCGGAGATAGCTGGTTCTCCTCGAAAGCTATTTAGGTAGCGCCTCGGACGAATACTGCTGGGGGTAGAGCACTGTTATGGCTAGGGGGTCATCGCGACTTACCAAACCATTGCAAACTCCGAATACCAGTACGTACTATCCGGGAGACACACGGCGGGTGCTAACGTCCGTCGTGAAAAGGGAAACAACCCAGACCCACAGCTAAGGTCCCAAATTCACTGCTAAGTGGAAAACGATGTGGAAAGGCACAGACAGCCAGGAGGTTGGCTTAGAAGCAGCCACCCTTTAAAGAAAGCGTAATAGCTCACTGGTCGAGTCGGTCTGCGCGGAAGATTTAACGGGGCTAAGCAGTGAACCGAAGCTTGGGGTGCATCGCGATAAGCGATGCGCGGTAGAGGAGCGTTCCGTAAGCCGTTGAAGGTGGATTGAGAAGTCTGCTGGAGGTATCGGAAGTGCGAATGCTGACATGAGTAACGATAATGCGGGTGAAAAACCCGCACGCCGAAAGCCCAAGGTTTCCTTGCGCAACGTTAATCGGCGCAGGGTGAGTCGGCCCCTAAGGCGAGGGCGAAAGCCGTAGTCGATGGGAAGCAGGTTAATATTCCTGCACCTCGCGTAAGTGCGATGGAGGGACGGAGAAGGTTAGGTGTACCGGGCGTTGGTTGTCCCGGGGAAAGGCGGTAGGTTTGGATCTTTGGCAAATCCGGGATCCTTTAAGACCGAGCACCGAGACGAGTCTTTTAGACGAAGTCACTGATACCACGCTTCCAGGAAAAGCTCCTAAGCTTCAGCTTACGCAGACCGTACCGTAAACCGACACAGGTGGGTAGGATGAGAATTCTCAGGCGCTTGAGAGAACTCGGGTGAAGGAACTAGGCAACATGGCACCGTAACTTCGGGAGAAGGTGCACCCTTTTTGGTGGCTCATGCGAGCTAGAGCTGAAGAGGGTCGCAGAAACCAGGCCGCTGCGACTGTTTATCAAAAACACAGCACTCTGCAAACACGAAAGTGGACGTATAGGGTGTGACGCCTGCCCGGTGCTGGAAGGTTAATTGATGGGGTCAGCCGCAAGGCGAAGCTCTTGATCGAAGCCCCAGTAAACGGCGGCCGTAACTATAACGGTCCTAAGGTAGCGAAATTCCTTGTCGGGTAAGTTCCGACCTGCACGAATGGCGTAACGACAGCGGCGCTGTCTCCACCCGAGACTCAGTGAAATTGAAATCGCTGTGAAGATGCAGCGTTCCCGTGGCAAGACGGAAAGACCCCGTGAACCTTTACTATAGCTTTACACTGAACGTTGAGTTCGTCTGTGTAGGATAGGTGGGAGGCTATGAAACTGTGGCGCTAGCTGCAGGGGAGCCATCCTTGAAATACCACCCTGTCGTGCTTGACGTTCTAACCTAGGTCCGTAATCCGGATCGGGGACCGTGTATGGTGGGTAGTTTGACTGGGGCGGTCTCCTCCTAAAGAGTAACGGAGGAGCACGAAGGTACGCTCAGCGCGGTCGGACATCGCGCACTGTGTGCAAAGGCATAAGCGTGCTTGACTGCAAGATCGACGGATCAAGCAGGTACGAAAGTAGGTCTTAGTGATCCGGTGGTTCTGTATGGAAGGGCCATCGCTCAACGGATAAAAGGTACTCCGGGGATAACAGGCTGATACCGCCCAAGAGTTCATATCGACGGCGGTGTTTGGCACCTCGATGTCGGCTCATCACATCCTGGGGCTGTAGTCGGTCCCAAGGGTATGGCTGTTCGCCATTTAAAGTGGTACGCGAGCTGGGTTCAGAACGTCGTGAGACAGTTCGGTCCCTATCTGCCATGGGCGTTGGAAGTTTGAGAGGGGCTGCTCCTAGTACGAGAGGACCGGAGTGGACGAACCTCTGGTGTTCCGGTTGTCACGCCAGTGGCATTGCCGGGTAGCTATGTTCGGAAGCGATAACCGCTGAAAGCATCTAAGCGGGAAGCGCGCCTCAAGATGAGACTTCCCGGGGCACAAGCCCCCTTAAGGAACCATGTAGACTACGTGGTTGATAGGTCAGGTGTGTAAGTGCAGCAATGCATTGAGCTAACTGATACTAATGATCCGTGCGGCTTGACCATATAACCTCAAGGTGCTTCCA
This sequence comes from Xanthomonas campestris pv. phormiicola, assembly GCA_025666215.1. Lineage (NCBI taxonomy): Bacteria > Pseudomonadati > Pseudomonadota > Gammaproteobacteria > Lysobacterales > Lysobacteraceae > Xanthomonas > Xanthomonas campestris. Next base: position 698,406 of record CP102593.1, read on the forward strand.
GGCATCCCTTAGCACGACACACGTCGATGGCTATCCAAACGTTCGCTACGTCACACCCTATGAGAGGCTGGCGCCAGGTGCCGTCCTTCCCACACCGCACTTCCGTGCGCTGTCCGAAGACGCATCGCGGCGACACTCCAACCGTCTCCCTGGTGAAATTAGCGCTGTGGAACCACCCGATCCCATCCCGAACTCGGAAGTGAAACGCAGCTGCGCCGATGGTAGTGTGGCTCAAGCCATGCGAGAGTAGGTCATCGCCAGGGGCTTTACCCCAAATCCCCGTCCCACAAGGACGGGGATTTTTTATTGGCCGAAAAAAAAGCCGCAACAACCTCAGTCCCGCTCCGCGCTCACCGCGCTCCCGTCGTGGCTGACCGTCTTCAGAGGCGCCCTTGTGTTGTTGCGCACGCTTCCGGCTCGATCGCACAGGTCCGATCCGTGCGCGTTACGCGTCTAACCCGCGCTTGGGGCTCAGGTCTTCCATTGCTGCTGGGGGGCGGGGGGCCAGATCGATCTGGCCCGCTCGCTCGACGCTGGCTCACGATGCCGATACAAGCGATCCCGTGACGGCGCACCCGCTTCGTCAGCCCGCGCGTCGGGATGGTTCGCTCCGTTGCATCGACGATGCGTGCTTTTAATGCCTCGCGGCTTAGACTTTTCGTCTGTTGCGCCAGCCGCTATCGACATGCGCTGTCGGCTCCGACGACATCGGAGTCCTGCAAGCCTTCCCTTCCCCCGTCACGAGAGAACTCTCCCATGAGCCAAGCCAATGGATACGCCGCACTGGCGTCCGATCAGCCGCTGACCCCCTACGCATTCGAGCGCCGCGCGACCGGGCCGCAGGATGTCAGCATCGAGATCCTCTACTGCGGTGTCTGCCATTCCGACCTGCATACGGCACGCAACGAATGGCAGAACACCCAATATCCGTCCGTGCCGGGACATGAAATCGTCGGGCGCGTGACGGCGGTCGGCGACCAGGTCGAGGCCTTCAAGGTCGGCGACCTGGCCGGCGTCGGGTGCATGGTCGATAGCTGCCGGCATTGCGCGTCCTGTGCGGACGGCGAAGAGCAGTATTGCGAAAACGGTTTCGTGGGCACCTATAACGGCCCGATGTTCGGTGGCGAGAATACCTATGGCGGTTACTCCGACCATATCGTGGTCGACCAGAAGTACGTGCTGCAGATCCGCCATGCCGAACAGGACCTCGCCGCGGTGGCGCCGCTGCTGTGCGCCGGCATCACCACCTATTCGCCGCTGAATCGCTGGAAGGTGGGGCCGGGCAAGAAGGTCGGCATCGTCGGCCTGGGCGGTCTGGGCCATATGGGCGTGAAGATCGCGCACGCCATGGGGGCGCATGTGGTGCTGTTCACGACCTCGGCGAACAAGAAGCACGACGCCTTGCGTCTGGGCGCCGACGAAGTGGTGGTGTCCAAGCTGCCGCAGGAGATGGCGGCGCACACCAACAGCTTCGACTTCATCCTCAATACCGTCGCGGCCTCGCACGATCTGGACGCGTTCCTGACCTTGCTCAAGCGCGACGGCACGATGACCCTGGTCGGCGCTCCGGCCGAACCGCATCCGTCGCCGACGGTGTTCAACCTGATCATGAAGCGTCGGCAATTGGCCGGCTCGCTGATCGGCGGCATCCGCGAGACCCAGGAGATGCTCGATTTCTGCGCCAAGCACGGCATCGTGTCGGACATCGAGACGATCGAGATGGCGCAGATCAACGAGGCCTACGAGCGCATGCTCAAGGGCGACGTGAAGTACCGCTTCGTCATCGACATGGCCAGCCTGGAAAAAGCCAAACAGGCCGCCTGACGCAGCGGCATGGCTGGCCGCGCAACGCCGCGGTCGGCCCATGCGCCAGATGCGAAACGTTCGACGACGCGCCTGGACACGCGAGTGCCCAGGCGTTTTCGTGCGGATCATGGGCCATGACCTCGCGTTGGAGCGGTTTGCGTCCCGGTGGTTACAGGCAACGAAACGCGTAGAGGCGGCTCGGGGGGAACCCCTGGACCCTCAGTTGCAACAGCCCATGTCGGAAACGCCCGTCGCGGCTAAAGCCGCTCTTACAGGAACGCGCTGGCTCACGCGCCAGCGGCGATGGAGAAGAGTTCGAAACGACAACGGCGCCGCAGCGCCGTTGTCGTGACCGTCGCCAAGCAGCGCGTCAGCCGATCATCTGCCCGGCGTCGCCGCCGCCGACTTGACGCCGCCCATCATGCTGTCGCGGGCCGCCTTGAACGGATTGTCCTGGTACCAGTTCGGCCACGTGTCGCCTGCTGCCAGTTCCTTGCCGACGCCATAGACGGCCTGCAGGTCGTCCATCACCCCATCGAGCTTCCAGGTGGCCGGATCGTACTGGTCGGCCGGCGTGTGGTAGCGGTGCTTGCCGTAGTCCTCGGCAGCGCGCTTGCCGGCATCGATGCCGCCATCGACCAGGTCTTCGCCGCCATCGATGTACAGCGCCGGCACGCCGGCCTTGGCGAAGTTGAAGTGATCGGAACGGAAGTAGAAGCCGCTCTGCGGCGAGGACTCGGCATGCAGCACGCGGCCCTGCGCGGCGGCGATCGGCTTGAGCAGGTCTTCCAGCTCGGAGCTGCCGAACCCGTTGACCACCAGGTCCTTGGCGCGGCCGGCGACCGGCATCGCGTCGAGGTTGATGACGCCGGCGATCTTGTTCAACGGGAAGGTCGGGTGGGCGACGTAGTACTTGGAACCGAGCAGCCCCGACTCTTCCAGCGTCACCGCCAGGAACACCACCGAGCGCTCCGGCTTGGGCTGCTGGTGCACGAACGCGTCGGCGATCTCGAGGATGCCGGCGACGCCGGTCGCGTTGTCGACCGCGCCGTTGTAGATGTTGTCGCCGCTCTCGCCCTCGTGCTTGCCCAGGTGATCCCAGTGCGCCATGTACAGCACCGCTTCGTCGGCACGGCTGCCGCCGGGAAGCACGCCGACCACGTTGCGCGATTTCTTCTCGGAGATCGTGCTCTTCAGGTCCAGCGACAGCTTGGCCTTCAGCGGCACCGGTTTGAAGCCGCGCTTGCTCGCGTCCTTGTAGGCCTGGTCCAGGTCCAGCCCGGCGTCGGCGAACAGCTGCTTGGCGGCCTGCGCGGTGATCCAGCCCTGCGCCGGGATGCGCGGTTCCGGGTCGTCCTTGGCCGGCAGGTCGTACTGCGCGCCGGACCAGGAATTCTTCACCACGTCCCAGCCGTAGCTGGCGCCGGGGGTGTCGTGCACGATCAGTGCGGCGGCCGCGCCCTTGCGCGCGGCTTCCTCGAACTTGTAGGTCCAGCGCCCGTAATAGGTCATGCGCTTGCCTTCGAACAGCGCGCCGTCCTGGGTGTGGAAGCCGGGGTCGTTGACGAACATCACCACCGTCTTGCCCTTCCAGTCCTGGTCCGCGTAGTCGTTCCACTTCTGCTCGGGCGCGTCCACGCCGTAGCCGACGAACACCATGTCGCTGGCGTCGATCTTGACTTCGGTCTGGCCGGTGCGGGTGCCGATCACCATGTCGGTGCCGAATTTCAGTTCGCGCGGCTTGCCGTTCTGCTCCAGCTTCAGCGTGGTGTTCGGATCGGCCGTGGTCTCGGTCATCGCCACGTCCTGGAACCAGCTGTCGCCGTTGCCCGGCTGCAGGCCGATGCGCTGCATCTGGTCGCGGATGTAGGCGACGGTCTTGTCCTCGCCGGCGGTGCCCGGGCCGCGGCCTTCGAACGTGTCCGAGGACAGGGTCTTGACCAGTTCGCCGAAGTCGGCCGGCGTGATCTCGGGAGAAAAGGCGTGGCCCGCGGCGGCCACAGGAGCGGGTGCGGGCGACGCGGCATCGGCGGCCGGGGCCGGGGCCTCGCGCTTGCACGCGGTCAGCGCGGCCGCGGCGGCCAGGCACAGCACAAGCTTGCGGGACATGGGGGCTCCTGGGGTATGAGGAATCCCGATTCTATAGGCAAGTCCCGCGCGCGCGCCGCCGGCAGTGCGGACGACGCGGCCGGATCAATTCTCCGGCGCGGTGTCGCCGTCGAACGGCTGCGCGGTGGCGCCGCTGATCGGGCCGGTCTTCGCGCTGCGGTGCACGTACAGGGTCACTTCGCGTTCGAAATGCAGCGGACCGTCGATCACCGCGCGCGGGCCGATGATGATGCGTGGCTTGCGTGCCGGCTTGAACGACATGCTGAAGCTCGGCTTCTTGATCTCGATGCCGCCGCCGAGGTGCGAGTCGTGGCCGACGGTGATGTCGCCGTTGACCGTCTCGATGCCGCCTCCCAACTGCGTGGCGACCAGGCCGATGCTGCCGTTGACGCTCTCCACGCCGCCGCCGATGCGGCCGCCGCGATCGACGAAGATGCCGCCATTGACCGTCTCGATGGAATCGGAAATCTGCACCTGCTGGCCCACGTGGATGCCGCCGTTGACCGTGGACAGGCCTCCGGTCTGCGCGTTGTCGGCGATCTTGAGGCTGCCGTTGACGGTTTCCACATCGCCGACAGTGGCGCCGGATTCGACGCTGATGCCGCCGTTCACGGTTTCCAGGTCACCGTACTGCTTGCCGGATTCGGCGGTGATACTGCCGTTGACCTTGCTGATGCCTTCTGCCGCCAGGGCGGGGCCGGCTGCCAGGGCCAGCGCCAACAGGATCGCTACATGCGTACGCTTCATCACCCACCTCCGGGACGCCGGCCAGTCGCGGCACCACTTGTGCGGCGATCACAACACGCTTCGCTACAATCCGCACCTGCCTGAAGTCATTGGATCAGCCCTTGCCCGCAACCGCCTTCGCTTCGTTGCGCCCTGCCTCGCCTGCCGCGCTGGGGCGGCGCCTGCGTGCGCCTGGGCAGACGGCAACCAGGTGGCTGGCGGGGACGGTGCTGCTGCTGATCGCGACCGTGGCGCTGGCGCAGAACCCGCGCGAGGCCGAGCGCCGCCTGGAGAAGGTGCGTGGCGAACTGAAGAGCGTGGCCGAGGAGCGGCGCCAGCTGGAAGGCAAGCGCGGCGATGCCGCGCGCCAGCTGCGCGAGGCCGACGAGAAGGTGGCCAGCACCGGGCGCAGCCTGGCGCAGACCCAGCAGGCGCTGCAGCAACACCAGCAGACCCTGGCCGAACTGGAACGCAAGCGCGACACGCTGCGCAACGGCCTGGTGCGGCAGCGCGCCGAGCTGGCGCAGCTGCTGCGCGCGGCCTATGCGATCGGCGGCAATGCACCATTGAAGCTGCTGCTGGCGCAGGACCGGGTGGCCGACGCCAACCGCCTGCTGGCCTATCACCGCTATCTGCAGCGCGAGCGCGCGCAGCGGATCGCCGCACTGACCCATGAGTTGCAGGCGCTGCAACAGGTGCAGCGCGAGGTGGCGGCAAAACAGCAACAGCTCAGCGCAGCGCAGCGCCAGCAGCAGGAACAGGCAGCGGCGCTGCAGCGCGATCGCAAGCAGCGCGCCAGCCTGGTATCCGAACTGGACGAGCGCTACCAGGACCGCAGCGAGCGCGAGAAGGCGCTGGGCCAGGACGCCAAGGCGCTGGAGACGTTGCTGGCCAATCTGCGTGCGGCGGCGGCGCGGGCCGAGGCCGAGCGGCGTGCGGCCGCCAGGCGCGCGGCGGCCGAGCAGGCCGCGCAGGCCAAGGCCGCAGCGAAGAATCCGTCGCGCGGCGGCAGCAAGGTGCCGCCCAAGGTGGTGGCCTCGGCGCCGGCGCTGAAGGTCGGCGGCCTGGGCTGGCCGTTGTCCGGCGACCTGATCGCGCGCTACGGCGGCAAGCTGCCCGATGGGCGCACCAGCAACGGCGTGCTGATCGCCGCGCCGGCCGGCAGCACCATCACCGCGGTGGCCGACGGCACGGTGGTGTTCTCCGACTGGATGACCGGGTACGGCATGATCCTGATCGTGGACCACGGCAACGGCTACATGAGCCTGTACGCGCACAACGACACGCTGTTGCGCGATCCCGGCGCGCGGGTCAAGCGCGGCGATGCGGTGGCCAAGGTCGGCAATTCCGGCGGGCAAGGGCGCCCGGCACTGTATTTCGAATTGCGCCGCAACGGCCAGCCGGTGGATCCGTCGTCGTGGCTGCAGCGGCGCTGACCACCACCGAGGCCGTGCATTCAACGCGGATTTAGCCCGCTTTCGCGCATAATCCGGACAGCTGCGCCGTAGACGGTGCAGGTCATCCCCCAATCGGAGTGCTTCATGCGCGTAGTTCTGTCCGCTGCCCTGTTGCTTGCTCTGGCGCCGCTGCCGTCGATGGCGCAGAGCGCCGGCGAACAGACGCCCTCGGCCTCCACCGCCAGTGCCGACGATCCGGACGCCACCGAATCGGCCACCTCGCGCGTGCCACTGGACGAGATCCGCCGCTACGTGGCGGTGTACAACGCGGTGAAGGAAGCCTACGTCGATCCGGTCGACGACAAGAAACTGATGCAGTCGGCGATCCGCGGCCTGCTGCTCGACCTGGATCCGCACAGCACCTATTTCAGCAAGGAAGACGCCGAGGCCTTCGACGAACAGGCCACCGGCGCCTACGACGGCATCGGCGTGGAACTGCTGCAGCTGCCGGACAACACGCTCAAGGTGGTGTCGCCGATCGACGACACCCCGGCCGCGCGCGCCGGCGTGCGCTCGGGCGACATCATCGTCGCCATCGACGGCAAGCCGATCAGCGCGGTCAAGGCGATGGAGCCGCTGCGCGGCGAGTCGGGCAGCAAGGTGGTGCTGACCATCGTTCGCGAGAAGGTGGACAAGCCGTTCGACGTGACCCTGACCCGGCAGACCATCCGCGTGGCCAGCGTGCGCAGCCGCATGCTCGAGCCGGGCTACGGCTACATCCGCATCAGCACCTTCCAGGCCGATACCGGCGCGGACTTCCACAAGCAGCTGCAGCAGTTGCAGGCGCAGTCCGGCGGCAAGCTGCGCGGCCTGGTGCTGGACCTGCGCAGCAATCCCGGCGGCCTGTTGACCGCGGCGGTGCAGGTGGCCGACGACCTGCTCGACAAGGGCACCATCGTGACCACGCGCGGGCGCATCTCGGTCAGCGATTCCAAGTTCGACGCCACGCCCGGCGATCTGCTCAACGGTGCGCCGATGGTCGCGCTGGTCGATGCCGGATCGGCCAGCGCCTCGGAAGTGCTGGCCGGTGCGCTGCGCGACAACAAGCGCGCGCGCATCGTCGGCAGCCGCACCTTCGGCAAGGGTTCGGTGCAGACCGTGCTGCCGCTGGACAACGGCGATTCGGTCAAGCTGACCACGGCGCGCTACTACACGCCCAGCGGCAAGTCGATCCAGGCCAGCGGCATCGTGCCGGACGTGGTGCTGCGCCCGGAAGAGAGCAAGGAGGACGCGGACAAGCCGGCCGTGTTGGCCGACTACAGCGAAGCGACGCTGCCCGGCCACCTGCATGGCGACGACGAAGGCGCCGAAGGCTACAGCGCCGGCGACGTGCTGCCCGGCGATGCGCCGATCGTGCAGGCGTTGGCCGAACTGAAGCAGCCCGGCGCGGTCGCCAGGGCCGCTGCGGCCAAGCAGGTCCGACCGAAAGCCAAGCCGGCCGCAGCGCCGGCATCGGCGAAGAAGCCGCCCGCACCGGCGGCTTCCGCGCCGCAGCAGTCGCCGGCCCAGGCCGAGCCCGGCAAGACGACCGAACCGAGCAAGAGCGAACCCGCGCTACCGCCGTCGGGTTCCTGAGCGGGCGACGGCACGGCGCCCTCGCCAGCCGGCGGGTTCGCGCATGCGCGAGCGCGGCAGACGACGATGGCGTCAGGAACCGGGAGCGCGCGCCGCGTGCGTGCGGCACGCGTGGCACGCAAAGGCGGCCATCGGCCACAGCGTGGCCGGCGCCGCCTGCGCCCGCAACATGCGGGTCAGCCCGATGACGTCGCCAGCACCTCGGGGTTGGCCAGGCATTGCGGCGCGCCGGCGGCGAAGGCCAGCAGGTTGTCGAAGGCCGTGCCGAAGTACAGTTCGTAGCTGGCTTGCTCGACATAACCCAGGTGCGGCGTCGCCAGCACCCGCGGGTGGCGCAGCAACGGGTGCTGCGGATTGAGCACCGGTTCGTGCTCGAACACGTCCAGCGCCGCCTGTCCCGGACGCCCGGCGTCCAGCGCCGCCAGCAGCGCGCCGGGCGCGAGCAACTCGGCGCGGCTGGTATTGACCAGCAGCGCGTCGGGCTTCATCCGCAGCAGGTCGTCGAGCACGATCTGGTGCCGGGTCGCGGCGACCAGGCGCCGGTGCAAACTGAGTACGTCGCTGTCGGCGAACAGCGACGCGCGGCTTGCCGCCACCTCGAATCCGTCCGCACGCGCCTGCGCACAGGAACTCTCGCCGCCCCAGATCAGCACGCGCAGGCCGAATGCGCGGCCATACGCGGCCACGCGGCGACCGATCTTGCCGTAGCTCCACACGCCCAGGGTCCGGCCGTGCAGGCTGCGTCCCAGGCGCGCGTCGCCGGTGGCTTGCCAGTGGCCGGCGTGCAATGCATCGCGATAAGCGGGCAGCCGCCGACTGGCCGCCATCACCAGCGCCCAGGTCAGCTCCGCCGGCGCGATCGGTGAGCCGGCCCCCTCGCTCACCGCGATCCCGTGTGCGGTGCATGCGGCCAGGTCGATGTGTGCGCCGATCTTGCCGGTCTGGCTGATCAGGCGCAGGTTCGGCAGCTGCGCCAGCAGCGCGGCATCGATGTGGGTGCGTTCGCGGATCAGCACCAGCGCCTCGGCCGGCGCGGCGCGCGCGACGAAGGCCGCGCGATCGTGCAGTGGCGCGGTCAGTACATCGACGGCGTGCGCCTGCAGGCGCTGAAAGCAGGGCAGCTGCCGGACCGTGTCCTGGTAGTCGTCCGCGATCAGGATCCGCATCGGCTCAGCGCGGTTTGCCCGGCATCGGAAACGGGGTGATCACTTTTTCGCCGGTGGCCGCGTCGCGGATCGCGGACTGGCCCTTCTTGTCCACTTCCTCGATGCGCACGATGCTCTGCATCGGCAGGTGCAGCATCTTGGTGTCGCCGAATTCCTCGCGCAGGCGTTCTTCGGTGGGGTCGACGACCAGGCCGTCGTGCAGGTCGAACACCAGCCCGCCGATCTCGCTGAAGCCCCACAGGTGACTGCTGCCCACATGCTGCGCGTACAGCTCGTACACCTTGCCGTGGTTGAGGAACGTCACTTTGTACAGGGACTTGGCCATGCGCGAAGTATAGAGCGCGCTAGCGCCGCGGCGTGGCGGATCAGAAGCCCTTGCGCTTGCGCAGGCGCCGCGCGATCGCCGCGCGCACGTACAGCCCGTATGCCATGCCCAGGGTGAAGCCGGTCAGGTGCGCGGACCAGGCGACCATGCCGAAGGCCGGGCCGATATAGGCGAACACCACCTGCAGCGCCGCCCAGGTGCCGATCAGCAGCGAGGCCGGCGCGCGCACGAATTCCAGGAACAGCCCCAGCGGCAGCACCACGCCGAGCTTGGCGCGCGGGAACAGCGCCAGGTAGGTGCCGATCAGCGCCGAGACCGCGCCGCTGGCGCCGATGATGACCCGGTCCGGAGTGCCGATCGCGAACACCGCGGCCAGGTTGGAGAGGGCGCCGCCGCCCAGGAACAGCAGCAGGAAGCGCCACGGCCCGAGCACGCGCTCGGCGGGCAGGCCGAAGATCAGCAGGAACACCAGGTTGCCGAGCAGGTGCGACCAGTCCGCATGCAGGAACAGCGCGGTGAACAGCCGCAGCACGCTGCCGTCCTGCACCGTCGCCAGCCAGTCGCGCGGGCTGGCGACGCCGGCCGACAACGCGCCCCAGTCCAGCCACAGCGTGGCGCGGGCCTGGTTGGGGCGGCTGATCGACCACAGGAAGGCCAGCCACATCGCCGCGAACAGCAATGGCGTGGCCCAGCGCAGCGTGGTCCGGTCGCGGGAGGGGATGGAGACGAACATGCCTGTACCGGGAAACTCGGCCCGTAACGATACCGGCTCCGTTCGCCTGAACGCACGCCTACTCCGGGCGAAGCTGAACGGGCGGTATTGTTATTGTTCGGTTAACGCAGAGGCGTATACTGCATACGGCGTCGTATGTCGGGAGGGGACTCCGGCGCGCATTTCCGGCTTGCTCAGCTGGGATGCGCAGACGCGAACACAGACATTTTCGTCTTCCGGAGAGTAACAAGCCATGCAAAACGCAACCCAGTTCGTCCGCTTCACCGCCCTGGCCGTCGGCATCGTCGGCGCCCTGACCATCGGTCAGGCGCACGGCGCCGCGTTCCAGCTCAAGGAAAACAGCGCCAAGGGCCTGGGCCGCGCCTTCGCAGGCTCCGGCAGCGCGCCCGGCGACGCCTCGATCATCGCCAACAACCCGGCCGGCATGCGCCAGCTCGACGGCAAGGTGTTCCAGGCCGACGTCAGCGCCATCCAGTTCGCGGCCAAGTACCATGGCACCGGCACCTACGCCACCGGCTCGGCGATCTCCGGCGGCAACGGCGGCGATGCCGGTACGATCGCGCCGGTCCCGGCGGTCTACTTCCACTTGCCGTTCGGCGAGAACAACAACATGCACTTCGGCACCTCGCTGACCGTGCCGTACGGCTTCAAGACCGAATACGACCGCGACTGGGTCGGCCGCTACAACGGCGTCAAGACCGAGCTGCAGGCGATCGACTTGAACCTGGCGTTCTCCTACGACGTGAACCCGTACGTGTCGTTCGGCGCGTCGGTGTTCGCCGAGCGCCTGGACATCGATCTGTCCAACGCCATCGATCTGGGCAGCGTCCTGGCTGCGCGCCGGGTGCCGGGCTTCGCCCCGGGCAGCGCCGACGGCTACTCGCGCATCAAGGGCAACAGCACCGATATCGGCTACACCCTGGGCGGCCTGTTCAGCATCGACGAGAACACCCACATCGGCTTCAGCTACCGGTCCAAGGTCGAGCACAAGATCACCGACGGCAGCGCCGACTTCACCACGCCGGCCAACGCCGCCACCGTGCTGGCCGTCGCTGCGCCGGGCACCTTCGTCGACACCAAGGGCCGCGCCACGGTCACGCTGCCGGCCAGCGCGACCGCCAGCTTCACCCACACCATCAACGAGCAGTGGACGGTGATGGCCGACGTCAGCCGCACCGCCTGGAGCAAGTTCGACCAGGTGACGGTGGACTTCGCCAACAACCAGCCCGACAGCGTGCTGAACTTCGCCTACAACGACACCACCTTCGTCTCGATCGGTGCCGACTACCGCATGAGCGACACGCTGACCCTGCGTGGCGGCCTGGCCTACGACGAAACCCCGACCAGCAACGAGCACCGCGACGTGCGCGTGCCCGACGCGAGCCGCAAGTGGGTCTCGCTGGGTCTGAGCTGGCGTCCGTCCGAGCAGGCCGAGTACAGCTTTGGCTATACCCACCTGTTCACCAGCGATCCGAGCATCAACTCGACCACCGCGACCGGCAACACCCTGATCGGCAGCTACGACGTCAGCGGCAACGTGCTGGCGGCGTCGGTCAACTACAAGTTCTGATCGAGCGCTTGCGCGACGGTGTCGCGGTGCAGGCCGCGAGCAAGCAGAGCCCCGCTTCGGCGGGGCTTTTTTTGTGCGCGTTTCCCTGTCGGGGATGCGGCTTCGCGCATGTCGCCGCGAATGCTTGACAGACATCCCACCCGGGCGTAGAAGGCTTGTGAAGCCGATGGGGATGTGACATCGGCATGCGGCCACGGCAGTCATGCCGTCGCCATCCGGCCTGCTGTCGTCGAATGGGAGAGGTTGGCAATGCACCACCACGAATCGACCCCTTCGTCCTGCGCTGCAACGCCGCTTTTTTCCTGTGCCGCGCCTTCGGCACTGGCTGCCGTCCGCGTTTCCCGAGGCGAGCCGGCATGACCGTTCGCCACAAGCTGAGTGCCCTGCGCTCACGCGACAAGTGCGTCGCCGGCTACTCGCCGCCTCGACGCCAATCGTGCATCGCGGTCTGATCTGACCGACGCGCTCGCGTTTGTTTCCCGTGTCCCGTTGCCCGTGCGCGCTCGCTTTTGCGCGCAGCGCCGCAGTGCGCGCGCCATGCATTCGCCTTGCGTCCGGTCGGTCCCAACGACATCCGGGTTGCCGACATGCGTCGCGCCCGGTGCATGGCACTTTTGGCGAGGGGAAGCATCATGTGCAATGGCAAGCGTTCGAACGGCAAGATCCTGGTTGAGGCGATCCTGGCGGTACTGGGGGCGAGCGCCGCATTGACGGCGGTGGCGGGGACGGTGACCGGTCAGGTCAGCGTGCAAGGCGGCAAACCCGCCGCGAACGCGCGGGTCGGCATCGCCGGGACCGCGTATGGCGCGGTGACCGATGCCAATGGGCATTTCGCCATCGCCGATGTGCCGGCGGGGCAATACGCGCTGGAATCGAGCTATCCGGGTTTCAGCGCGGCGCAGACCAGCTTCGAGGTGAGCGACACCGGCACCACCGCGCTCACCGTCGCGCTGGACGAGGTCAAGCAGCTGAAGAACATCACCGTCGTCGCCAACCGCTACGACGCCAGCAACCTGAAGATGAATGCCGTGAACACGGTGGACGTGCTGTCCGCCAACGACCTGCAGCACACCGCGGTGCACAACGTCGCCGAGGCGCTGGGGCTGATCTCGGGCATCAACATCACCACCACCGGCTCGGGCTATTTCGGCGGCGTGGACGGCGCGGCGCGCGGCGAGGGCATGTTCGCGTCGGTGCGCGGTTTGCCGTCGGAGTACAACGTCAACCTGATCGACGGCGTCACCGTCGCGCAGGGCATGCCGTATAGCCGCAGCGTGCAGCTCAGCCTGTTGCCGCCGTCGGGATTGCAGACCATCGTGGTCAACAAGACCTCCACCGCCGACATGGACGGCGATGCGATCGGCGGCACCATCGACTTCCGCACGCCCACCGCGTTCGATTTCAAGCAGACCACCAGCGGCAGCGTGACCGGCAGCGGCCGCCTGGAGAGCCGTGCGCGCGACTACGGCGGCGACGGCCTGGGCGGCGGCCTGGCCGGCGAGTTCCAGCACAAGTTCGGCGACGAACAGCAGTTCGGTTTCTACGCCAGCGCCTACTACGACTACCGCACTTCGACCAACAGCGAGGTCGCCGCGGCGACCAGCGCGCTCAACGACGGCTCGTGGGAATTCCTGCACACCGATGCCGACGGCGGCAACGCCGCCGGCTATGATCCGCAGCACAACCTGACCAGCACCGGCATGAACGTGGGCGTGGTCGCCGGCTGGGAACGCCGCTACGGCGGCAACGCCTCGTTCGACTGGCAGGTCGACGACAGCCTGTCGCTGTACGCGCGCGCCACCTACGCCTACGCCAAGACCGACCAGGGCACCACCTTCGTGCAACTGCTGCCGCAGGACGTGACCTATGTGCCGAGCGCGACCGCAGGCGTCTACACGCCCAACATCGGCCGCATCGCCTCGCGCTTCTGGTACGAGACCAATCCGGAAATCGCCGACCTGGCGACGTTCCAGATCGGCGCGCGCAAGACCTCCGGCGGCTGGACCTTCATGCCGAACCTGTTCTACAGCTTCGGCGACAACGACCGTCCCAACCATGTCGAGATCGACGGCCGCGAGGACAAGTTCTCGCAGACCAACTACGCCTACTCGGGCAGCTCGCTGGTGCGCTACGGCAGCGGCGCGTTCCCGTATCCGCAACTGACTCCGGCGCTGCTGGCGCAGGTCAACAATATCCCGTCGCTGTACGCCAGCAGCTACGGCGAACTGACCAAGATCTATTCCGGGCAGAAGAAGGGCGGCGCCAAGTTCGACGTGCGCTACGACTTCGAGGACGGCGCGCTGTCGGCGCTGCAGTTCGGGGTGAAGTACAGCAAGAGCTCGCGCAATTTCAGCAACCGCGACTGGTGGACCGGCGGCGTCGCCGACACCAGCACGCTGGGCGATCTGGGCATCTTCAACGGCAACTACAGTGCGATCTTTCCCGGCAAGTATCCCTGGGTCACGCCCAAGGTCAGCGAGACCGCGGTCAGCAACGTCATCTACAGCCATCTGCGCGACGACGACCTGGACAGCTGCGGCAAGGCGTATTACGTCAACAACTGGAACTGCAACACGATGCGCGGCACCGAGGCGGTCGCCGCGGCCTATGCCATGGCGACCTTCTCGCTCGGCAACCTGGAAATCGTGCCGGGCGTGCGCTTCGAGCACAGCAGCATCCACAACACGTTCTGGGTGACGCCGTCCGATGCCGACGGCAACGAAACAGTCGGCTATTTCGACAGCAACCACACCGCCTACGACGAACCGTTGCCGAGCGTGTTCCTGACCTGGCGCCCCGACGCCCGCACCGCCTACCGCGCCTCGCTGTGGACCAGCTATACCCGGCCTGCGTTCGTGCAGTTGGGCGGTGGCAGCAATATCAGCATTTCCTCCAACGGAGTGACCACGATCACCCAGGGCAACCCGGACCTGAAACCGATCGAAGCGACCAACCTGGACCTGTCCGGGGAATGGTCGACCGAACACGGCGGCTTCTTCTCGGTCGCCGGCTTCTACAAGCGCCTGCGCCACTACATCTACGATGCCGGCTCCGGCCAGGCCAATCCCGACACCAGCGGCAGCGGCACGGTGTTCTATGCGATGCCGACCAATGGCGGCGACGGCCGCGTCTACGGCCTGGAGGTCAGCGCACGCCAGCGCTTCCAGGATCTGCCCGAACCGCTGAACGGCCTGGGCGTGAGTTTCAACGCCACCCGCCAGCATGCGCGCGCCGACCTGGGCATGGACGGTTTCGAGAACGAGCACATGCAGTCGGCGCCCAATGCCATGGCCAACGTCGAGCTGTTCTACGAACGCGAGCGGTTCTCGGTGAACCTGAGCTACCACTTCAGCAGCTCGTACCTGCTCGGTTACGACTATCTGCACCAGGGCGCGACCTGGGACGACCTGTGGGCGCGCCCGACCCGGCGCGTGGACCTGCATGCCGGCTACCACTTCGACAACGGCCTGAGCCTGGACCTGTCGATCTCCAACCTGACCAAGGAGTACAGCTACTGGGCGCACGTGGGCCGCAGCGATCTGGCGGTCTCGGACATCGTCGATGCCGGCATGACCACGTTGCTGACCGCCAAGTACGCGTTCTAGCCAGTTCTCCGCGGGATCGGGGCGATGCAGGTCTGCATCGCCCCGTGCCGCGCTGCCCACGGAGACTTCGATGAAACGTCGCCATTTTTGTTTGCTGAGTGTGCTGGCGCCGCTCGGGATGGCGGCCGCGCCAGCGGGTGCCGTCGCCACGGCCGTCGCGCCCGAACCGGATGGACGCCCGCATGCGTTCGGTTTCGCGCAAGGGCAGTTCGTGCTCGACGGCCAGCCGTGGCAGATCCGCAGCGGCGAGATGCATCCGCTGCGCATTCCGCGCGAATACTGGTTGCAGCGGATCCGCATGGCCAAGGCGATGGGCCTGAACACCATCGCGCTGTATCTGATGTGGAACGCGCTGGAATCGGAACCGGGCGTGTTCGACCTGGCCAGCGATCGCCGCGATTTCGTCGCCTTCATCCGCCTGTGCGCGCAGGAAGGCATGTGGGTCTATCTGCGGCCAGGTCCCTACGTCTGCGCCGAGTGGACGCTCGGCGGCCTGCCCGCCTATCTGTTGCGCGAACCCGGCATGCGCCTGCGCGACGCCGGCGATGCGCGTTACATGGCCGCAGTGCGCCGCTACATCGCGGCGGTGGCGCCGCGCATCGCGCCGTTGCTGGCGGCGGCCGGCGGGCCGGTGCTGATGCTGCAGATCGAAAACGAGTATTCGATGTTCGGCGCCGACGTCGGCTACCTGCAGGCGTTGCGCGCGCTGTGGCAGGAGCACGGCATCGACGGGCCGTTCGCGGTCGCCGACGGCATGAAGGACCTGCGCCGGCGCAAGGCGTACCTGCCCGGCGCGGCGCTGGGCCTGGACGGTGCCGACCTGGCCGATCTGGAGCACGGCCGCGCGTTCGCCGGCGACGCGCCAGTGTGGGTGGCCGAGGGCTATCCGGGCTGGTTGACGCACTGGGGCGAAGCGGGCTTCGCGCGGCGCGACTACCTGCCGACGCTGCGCCGGCTGCTCGCGCATGGCCATTCGTTCAATCTCTACGTGGTGCATGGCGGCAGCAACTTCGGCCTGAGCGCCGGCGCCAATGCCGACGACGACGGCTCCAACTTCCAGCCGGCGTTGACCAGCTACGACTACGGCGCGCCGATCGACGAGCGCGGCGCGGCGACGCCGGCGTACTGGGCGATGCGCGACGCGATCGCCGCGTCTGTGCCGCAGCGCTTGCCGCAGCCGCCGGCGGCACCGCCACGTGCGACCTTCGCGCCGACGCTGGCGCTGCCCTATGCGTCCTTGTGGGACAACCTGCCCGCGGCGCCGGTCGCGACCGTGGCGCCGGCCGGCAACGAGCTCCTGTTCGGCCAGGACCAGGGACTGGTGCTGTATCGCCGCCGCATCGGGCCCGGCGCGCAGCTGCGCGTGGACGGCGTGCACGACTACGCGGTGGTGCATGTCGACGGCGAGGAAGTGGGGCATGTGTCGCGGGTTCGGCACCGCACCTTGCATTCCTCGGCGCAGCTGACCCTGCCGCCGACGCAGCAAGCGCAGCGCACGCTGGAGATCCTGGTCGACAGCTTCGGCCATGTGAACTTCGGTCCGGCGCTGGGCGATGCCAAAGGGCTGCTCGGCGACGTGCGGCTGCACGGCACGCCGCTGCAGGACTGGCAGGCGTCTCCGATCGCACTGGGCGCCGCCTGGATCGAGGCGCTGCAGCCGCTGCGCGCGCCGACATCGCGGCCGGGACTGTTCTTCCGTGCGGAGATCGTGGTCCAGACGCCTGGCGACGCCTACCTGGACATGCACGAATGGGACAAGGGTTATGTGTGGGTCAACGGCCAGTTGCTCGGCCGCTACTGGCGCATCGGGCCGCAGCAATGCCTGTACTGCCCGGGACCGTGGCTGCGGCCGGGCCGCAACGAGGTGCTGGTGTTCGATCTGCATCGCACCCGCGCCGCCGCGATCCGCTGTGCGGACGCGTTGCAAGGAACGCGCGCGTGAGCCTGCGCCGCACACCGCCCGACCGTCTCCATCCGATCCGCTGCGTCGCACCGGCGACAAGGGAGTCTGCATGCTGCTGACCACGCCCGATGCGGCGCGCCACGATGCCGAGCACGTGCCGCCACGCGCGATCGGATTCTGGGGTGGACTGTCCGCGAACCTGCTGAACATGGTCGGCATCGGCCCGTTCATCACCATCCCGTTGGCGTTGTCGGCGCTGGCCGGACCGATGGTGTTGCTGGGCTGGGTGGCCGGCGCGCTGCTGTGCCTGTGCGACGGCCTGGTCTGGGCCGAACTGGGCTCGGCGATTCCCAAATCCGGCGGGCCGTACCACTACCTGCGCGAGGCCTATGGCCGCGACCGCCTGGGCAGCCTGTTCGGGTTTCTGTACCTGTGGCAGACGCTGCTGACCGCGCCGCTGTCGATCGGCGCGGCGGCGGTCGGGTTCACCCAGTACTTGGCGTTTCTGGTGCCAGGGTTGGCGCCGTGGCAACTGACCGCGATCGCGGCGGCGCTGTGCCTGTTCAACACCGCCTTGCTGTACCGCGAAGTGCGCTCGGTGCAGGTGCTGTCGCTGCTGGTCACCGCCGCGGTGGTGGCGGCGGTGGTGTGGATCGTGGCCAGCGGCCTGCTGCATTTCGACATGGCGATCGCGCAGCGTTTCCTGCACGCGGGGACGGACTCGCCGCATGGCTTCTGGCTCGGCTTCGGCGTGGTGGCGCTGATCGCGGTGTACGACTACGGCGGCTACAACAACGTGTGCATGCTCGGCGGCGAGATCCGCCAGCCGCGGCGCAACATCCCGCTGGCGGTGCTGTGTTCGATCCCGATCGTGGCGGCGCTGTACCTGGGCCTGAACGTGGCCATCCTCGGCGTGCTGCCGTGGCAGCAGGCGGCGCAGTCCAGGGCGGTGGTGGCCGACTTCATGCAGGCGATCTACGGGCATGTCGGCAGCACCATCGCGGTGGCGCTGATCATGCTGGCCAGCTGGGGCTCGGCGCTGGTGGTGCTGCTCGGCTATTCGCGGGTGCCGTACGCGGCGGCGGCCGAGGGGCAGTTCTTCCGGGTGTTCGCGCGGCTGCATCCGCGCGGGCGCTTCCCGACCGTGTCGCTGCTGTTCGTCGGCGCGACCTCGGCGCTGGCCTGCCTGCTGTCGCTGGACGACCTGATCGCCACGCTGATGGTCATCCAGATCATGTTCCAGTTCATGGCGCAGTGCCTGGGGGTGGTGTTGCTGCGGCGGCAGGTGCAGCGTCCGCCGGAGGCGTTCTCGATGCCGCTGTATCCGTGGCCGCTGTGGGTGAGCGTGGCCGGCTGGCTGTACATCCTGGCCACCAGCCAGGGCCGCCATCTGCTCGCGGCGGTCGTGGCGTTGTGTGTGGGCACGGCGCTGTTCCTGATTCAAGCCAGGAGGCAGGGCACATGGCCTTGGATAGCGCGATGAGCGCATGCGACGTCGCCGTGGTCGGCGAGATCTACGCCGATCACATCCTCAGCGGGTTCCAGCGCTGGCCGCAGCCGGGCGAGGAAGCCCTAGCCAGCGCCTATCTGCGCGAACTCGGCGGCGGCACCGTCAACACCGCCTGCGGGTTGGCGCGGCTGGGGCGCAGCACGCGGCTGATCGGCCTGATCGGCGAGAGCGACCGGCTGTGGTTCGAACAGCGCCTGGGCCAGTTCCAGGTGCGCAGCGACGGGGTGCGCAGCGACCCGGCCGGCACCGGGATCTCGGTCAGCGTGTCGATGCCCGACGACCGTGCGTTCTTCACCTACCTGGGCGCCAACGCCAAGCTCGATGCGCTGCTCGCGCGCGCCGAGGTGCTGGACGAACTGTGCGCGGCGCGCCATGTGCATTTCGCGATGCCGCTGTCGCGCGCGCTGGCGCAGACGCTGCTGCCGGCGCTGGCTGCGGCCGGCTGCACGACCTCGCTGGACGTGGGCTTCAGCCCGGACTGGCTGAGCGCGCCGCAGAACCTGGCCACCTGCCGCGAGGTGGACTATTTCCTGCCCAACCAGAAAGAGGCCGCGCTGCTCGGCTGCGGCGACGGCGCCGAGGCGTGCCGCCAGTGGGCGCAGACGCTGGGCTTGCGCCATGCGGCGATCAAGCTCGGCGGCGCCGGCGCGATGGCGGTCGATGCGGCCGGCGCGCGCCTGGTGGCCGCGCCCGCGGTGCAGGTGCGCGACACCACCGGCGCCGGCGACGCCTTCGACGCGGGCTTCATCGATGCGCTGCTCGACGGCGCAGGACTCGACGACTGCCTGTGCCGCGCCTGCTTCTGCGGCGCGTCCTGCTGCGCCGCGCTCGGCGCGCTGGACGGCCTCCCCGATTTCGACCAACTGAGGAACCGCAATGACAGCAACGAATCGTAAGATTGCCTTGATCGGCGGCGGCGGGGTGCGCTCGCCACTGGTCGTGTATGGGGTCAACGAGGCGGCCGCGGCACTGGGCGTGGAGGAGATGGTGCTGTACGACCCGGATCCGCAGCGCGTGCAGCTGATGGTCGCGATGGGCCGCGCGGTGGTGAGCGAGTTCGGCGGCGACTTGCGCCTGCGCGCGGCCGATTCGCTGGAGGATGCGATCGAAGGGGCGGACTTCGTGCTCAACAGCATCCGCATCGGCGGCATCGCGCAGCGCGCCGCCGACGAGCGGGTGAGCATCGACCAGGGCTATCCGGGGCAGGAGACCACCGGCCCGGCCGGCGTGGCCATGGCCTTGCGCACCGTGCCGGTGTCGATCGCGCAGGCGCGGCTGGTGGAACAGCTGAGCCCGGATGCGTGGCTGGTCAACTTCACCAATCCGGCCGGACTGATCACCCAGGCGGTGACCACGCACACCCGCGCCAAGATCGTCGGCATCTGCGATACCCCGACCGAACTGTTCCACAACATCGCGCATGCGCTGGGCGCGCACCACGACGCGGTGGAATGCGATTACGTCGGCCTCAATCACCTGGGCTGGGTGCGTGGCGTGCGCCTGCACGGCGAAGAGGTCATCGACCGCCTGCTGCAGGACGACGCGCTGCTGCGCCAGCTGTACTTGGCGCCGCTGTTCGACTTCGACATGATCCGCGAACTGCGGCTGATTCCCAGCGAATACCTGTTCTTCTACTACGAGCGGCGCCGCGCGCTGGCCAATCAGCGCACCCAGGGCGGCAGCCGCGGCGCCGAGATCGAGACCTTGAACCATGCCCTGATCGCCACGCTCGGCAGCCGCCTGCAGGCCGGCGACGGCCACGGCGCGGTGCAGGCCTATGAGGCGTATCTGAACCAGCGCTCGGGCTCGTACATGAAGCTCGAGGCCGAAGGCGGTTCGGCGTTCGATGCCGGGGTCAGCCTGCAGGCCGATCCGTTCCGGGTCAGCACCGGCTACCACCGCATCGCGATCGACGTGATGAGCGCGCTGACCGGCGCGGTGCCGGCGAAGATCGTGGTCAACGTGCGCAACCAGGGCGCGATCGCCGATCTGCCCGACGACGACATCGTGGAGATTTCCTCGCAGATCGACCGCGACCGCATCGTGCCGTGTCCGACCGCGCCGCTGCCCGATGCGGTGCATGGCCTGATCCGCGCGGTGAAGGCCTACGAACGCGCGGCGATCGAGGCGGTACTGTCGGGCAGCCGCCTGACCGCACGCAAGGCGATGCTGATCCATCCGGCGATCGGCGAATGGACGCCGTCGCACGACTTGCTGGAGAGCCTGTTCGGGCACCTCAGCGACGACGGCCAGTGCCTGTGCCAGGGGCCGATGCATTGGCATGGCTGAGTAAAGCGAGTGTGCGGCGACGGACGTAACGCCGCCGCCGCATTGCGCCCGCAAAGGCCGCCATGCTTATTGTCGCCGAGCATTCCTGTTGGAGCGACTTCAGTCGCGACGGGCGTTACCGGTGATGCCCGTCGCGACTGAAGTCGCTCCCACAACAACTCCACTACCTGCAAATCTGAAGAAAAACGCGCTGGCGAGCGCCGTGCTCAGTCGCCCAGCGTCAGCAGCGAGGCATTGCCGCCGGCCGCGGTGGTGTTGACCGTCACCACCTTCTCGGTGGCGAAGCGCAGTAGGTAGTGCGGGCCGCCGGCCTTGGGGCCGGTGCCGGACAGGCCCTGGCCGCCGAACGGCTGCACCCCGACCACCGCGCCGATCTGGTTGCGGTTGACGTAGACGTTGCCGACCTGCACGCGCGCGGCGATGCGCTCGATGGTCTCGTCGATGCGCGAATGCACGCCCAGGGTCAGGCCATAGCCGGTGGCGTTGATCTGCTCGATCACCGCGTCGAGCTGGTCGGCCTTCCAGCGGATCACGTGCAGCACCGGGCCGAAGATCTCGCGCTGCAGCTGCGCCAGCGACTGCAGTTCGTAGGCGCGCGGGGCGAAGAAGCTGCCGTGCGCGGTGCCGTCGTCGCTGGCGGCCACCGCGATCAGGCGCGCTTCGCGGTCCATGCGCGCGGCGTGGTCGCTGAGGAGTTGCAACGCGTCGGCATCGATCACCGGGCCGACGTCGGTGGACAGCAGGCCCGGGTCGCCGATCTTCAGTTCGGCCATCGCGCCGGCGAGCATGGTCATCACCTTGTCGGCGATGTCGTCCTGCACGAACAGCACGCGCGCGGCCGAGCAGCGCTGGCCGGCGGAGATGAAGGCGCTGGCGATCGCGTCCTTGACCACCGCCTCGGGCAGCGACGAGGAGTCGGCGATGAACGCGTTCTGGCCGCCGGTCTCGGCGATCAGCACGCCGATCGCGGCATCGCGCGCGGCCAGCGCGCGGTTGATCGCGCGCGCGGTCTCGGTCGAACCGGTGAAGGCGACGCCGGCCACGCGCGCATCGCGGGTCAGCGCGGCACCGACGGTGGCGCCGTCGCCGGGCAGGAACTGCACCGCCGCTTCCGGCACGCCTGCCTCGTGCAGCAGCTTCACCGCGGCATGGCCGACCAGGTTGGTCTGCTCGGCCGGCTTGGCGATGACGCTGTTGCCGGCGGCCAGCGCCGCGGCGACCTGGCCGAGGAAGATCGCCAGCGGGAAGTTCCACGGGCTGATGCACACGAACACGCCGCGGCCGTGCAGCTGCAGTTCGTTGGATTCGCCGGTCGGCCCGAGCAGGCGCTCGGGCGCGCCGAACTGGGCGCGTGCCTGGCCGGCGTAGTAGCGCAGGAAGTCCACCGCCTCGCGCACCTCGGCGACGCCGTCGGGCAGGGTCTTGCCGGCTTCCTTGACGCACAGCGCGATGAACTCGGGCATGCGCGCTTCCAGCAGGTCGGCGGCGTGCTCGAGGATGGTGGCGCGGCTGGCGGCCGGGGTGCGGTTCCAGCCCGGCTGCGCGGCGACCGCGTTGGCCAGCGCCTTCTCCACGGTGGCGGCGTCGGCCGGCTGCCAGCGGCCGACGGTCTGGCGGCGGTCGGCGGGGTTGGTCACGTCCAGCGGCGCGCTGGAGATCACCGCGCCCGGCACCAGCGGCGCGGCCTGCCAGGGCTTGATCGCGGCGTTGAGCTGGTCGGCCAGCGCGCGCAGGTCGTTGTCGTTGGCGAGGTTGGCGCCCATGGAATTCTTCCTGTTGTGGTTCTGGCTGCGCAGCAGATCGGCCGGCAGCGGGATCTTCGGATGCGGGATGGAGGCGAACGCGGACACGGCTTCGACCGGGTCGCGGATCAGGTCCTCGATGGCCACGTCCTCGTCGGTGATGCGGTTGACGAAGCTGGAGTTGGCGCCGTTCTCGAGCAGGCGCCGCACCAGGTACGGCAGCAGGTCCTCGTGCGAGCCGACCGGCGCGTACACGCGGCACGGCACGCCCAGGCGGTCGGCGGGAATCACCTCGGCGTACAGGTCGTCGCCCATGCCGTGCAGCTTCTGGTGTTCGTAGTCCTTGCCGCCGGCGATGGCGCGCACCGCGGCGATGGTCTGCGCGTTGTGGGTGGCGAACATCGGGTACAGCGCGTCGCTGTGCGCGAACATGCGCTTGGCGCAGGCCAGGTAGGACACGTCGGTGTTCTGCTTGCGGGTGAACACCGGATAGCCCGGATGGCCCTCGACCTGCGCGCGCTTGATCTCCGCGTCCCAGTACGCGCCCTTGACCAGGCGCACCGGGATGCGGCGGCCGACGCGGCGCGCCAGGTCGGCGAGGAAGTCGATCGTGTACGGAGTGCGCTTCTGGTACGCCTGCACCGCCAGGCCGTAGCCTTCCCAGCCGTCCAGCGACGGATCGGAGAAGGTGGCCTCGATGATGTCCAGCGACAGCTCCAGGCGGTCGGCTTCCTCGGCGTCCACCGTGTAGCCGATGCCGTAGGACCGGGCCAGTTGCGCCAGTTCCAGCACGCCCGGCACCAGCTCGGCCATCACCCGCGCGCGCTTGGCGTGCTCGTAGCGCGGGTACAGCGCCGACAGTTTGATCGAGATGCTGGGCGCGGCGAACACGTCGCCGCCCGTGTACGAGCCGTTGGGGCCGCTGCGGCCGATCGCGTGGATCGCCTGGCGGTAGGCGTCGAGGTAGCGGTGCGCGTCCTGCATGGTCAGCGCGCCTTCGCCGAGCATGTCGAACGAGTAGCGGTAGTGCGCGTTGTCGCCCTTCTTCGAGCGCGACAAGGCCTCGCCGATGGTGCGGCCCATCACGAACTGGTGGCCCATGATCTTCATCGCCTGGCGCACCGCCAGGCGGATCACCGGCTCGCCGACGCGGCCGATCAGGCGCTTGAACGCGCCGGCCACGTCGGCGCGGGTCAGGTCGTTGATCTGCACCAGCTTGCCGGTGAGCATCAGCCCCCAGGTGGAGGCGTTGACCAGCACCGAGTCGCTCTCGCCCATGTGCTTCTTCCAGTCCGCATCGCCGAGCTTGTCGCGGATCAGCTTGTCGGCGGTGTCCTGGTCGGGGATGCGCAGCAGCGCCTCGGCCACGCACATCAGCAGCACGCCTTCCTCGCTGCCCAGGTCGTACTGGCGCATGAAGGCTTCGATCGCGCCCTGGTTCTGGGCGCGGGCGCGCACCCGGGTGACCAGGTCGGCGGCCAGCGCCTGCACCTTGGCCTGGTCGGCGGCGGGCAGGCGCGCCTGCTCGAGCAGTTCGCGCACGTGGTCGGCCTCGTCCTTCAGCCACGCGGCGGTGATCGCGGCGCGCAGCGCGTGGGCGGCGGGGGGCAGTTCGGGGGCAAGCAACGGCGAAGGAGACGCGGACGGCATCGCCGGTGCGGGACCGGCGCCAGACAGAGCGTTCATGCAGGAAGGACCAGGAAAGATGCGCGCATTTTATGCCAGCGCCCGCTCGCGCAGTGCGGCGGCGGCGCGCCCGGATGCCGGCGCCGGGCGCGGATGCCTGAACGTCGGCCGCAAGAATCTGGTTGCAATGCAGCATTTTTTATGATGAACCCGCGCTTGCCGGCGCGCAGGCCCGGGGCTACCATCGAATCGTTGCTCGCGGCTGGCACAGCGCGGCGGCTCGGAAGCGCGGTGCGACATGATCGAAATGTGTCCGTGTTCTGCGGAGGGAGCGGGGACGCAGCTGCGGCTGCGGCCGCCACGGGCGCTCAGTGCCCGGCAATTCGTGATGTTGTTCGCGGCGCTGGCCGGGGCGATGTGGGCGGTGGCGGTGTTGGGGTGGTGGGCCGGCAATGTGTTCGCGCCGGCGTTCGCCTTGTTGCACAGCATCGTGGTGGCGCTAGCGCTGCGCTGGTCATGGCGCAGCGGCGAGCGCGAAGAGGACATCCGGGTGGGTCCGGGCTGCGTGGAAGTGACCCGCACGAATGCAGGAACGCCGGCGTTCCGCGCCCACCCGCATTGGGTGCGGTTGCGGATCGAAGGCGACGACAGGGTGGTGCTGGCGTGCAGCGGCAAGCAGGTCCGGGTCGGCGAGTTCCTCGGCCCGGACGAGCGCCGCGCGCTGGCGCAGACCCTGGAAGGCTTGCTGGCGGCCGCGACCGGCCGCAACCGATGACGCTCCAAGGGGTCTAGGCAATGAAGCAATGCGGCATGTCGAAGCAACAGGCGGTCAGGGGCGCGATGGCATTGGCGGCGGCGCTGGCCGCACCGATGGCGTGGGCACAATCGGCCGATCCGAAACCCTGGCAGTTGAACATGGGCCGCGGCGTCACCCAGAGCGCGCGCAACGCCTACGATTCGAACATGCTGTCGCTGTGGATCTGCGCGGTCATCGGCGTGCTGGTGTTCGGCGCGATGGGCTATGCGATGTTCAAGTTCCGCAAGTCCAAGGGCGCGGTCGCGGCGCAGTTCAGCCACAACACCAAGGCCGAGGTGATCTGGACGGTGATCCCGGTGCTGATCCTGATCGCGATGGCGTGGCCGGCCACGGCCAAGCTGATCGCCATGTACGACACCCGCGACGCCGAGCTGACGGTCAAGGTCACCGGCTACCAGTGGATGTGGCGCTACGAATACCTGGGCGAGAACGTCTCCTTCACCAGCCGCCTGGCGCGCGACTCCGACCGCATGCGCCAGAGCGGCCAGGTGCCGAGCCTGGAGAGCAATCCGCACTACCTGCTCGACGTGGACAACCGGCTGGTGCTGCCGGTGAACACCAAGGTGCGCTTCGTCATCACCTCCGACGACGTGATCCACGCCTGGTGGGTGCCGGCGCTGGGCTGGAAGCAGGACGCCATCCCCGGGATCATCAACGAAGCCTGGACCGACATCGACACCCCCGGCGTGTACCGCGGCCAGTGCGCGGAACTGTGCGGCAAGGACCATGGCTTCATGCCGATCGTGGTCGAGGCGGTGTCCAAGCAGGACTTCCAGAAGTGGCTGGCGGCGCGCAAGCCCGCCCCGGCGGCGGCCCCGGCCGCGCCGGCCGCCGCACCTGCCGAAGCCCCCGCCGCGCCGGCGGCTCCGGATGCGCCCGCGCCCGAGGCCACTGCGCCGGCCGCGCCGCCGCAGGCCCTGTTGCCCCGTCTTCGTTCCGGCTCGCACCTGACCGTGCAAGCCGCCTGATCTCCTGCATTCTTTTTTGAGGTAGCCGCCATGGCCCATTCCGCAGTCGATCACCACGACGAGCACGGGCATCAGCAGAGCTTCGTGGAACGGTGGTTCTTCTCCACCAACCACAAGGACATCGGCACGCTGTACCTGCTTTTCAGCTTCACGATGTTCATCGTCGGCGCGGCGATGAGCGTGGTGATCCGTGCGGAGCTGGCGCAACCGGGCCTGCAGTTCGTCAAGCCCGAGTTCTTCAACCAGATGACCACCGTGCACGCGCTGGTGATGATCTTCGGCGGGGTGATGCCGGCCTTCGTCGGCCTGGCCAACTGGATGATCCCGCTGCAGATCGGCGCGCCGGACATGGCCCTGCCGCGCATGAACAACTGGTCGTTCTGGCTGCTGCCGGTGGCCTTCACCCTGCTGCTGCTGACCTTCTTCCTGCCCGGCGGCGCGCCGGCCGGCGGCTGGACCCTGTACCCGCCGCTGTCGCTGCAGGGCGGCTACAACGTCGCCTTCAGCGTGTTCGCGATCCACGTCGCCGGCATCAGTTCGATCATGGGTGCGATCAACATCATCGCCACCGTGCTGAACATGCGCGCGCCCGGCATCGACCTGCTGAAGATGCCGATCTTCTGCTGGGCCTGGCTGATCACCGCGTTCCTGCTGATCGCGGTGATGCCGGTGCTGGCCGGCGCGGTGACCATGCTGCTGACCGACAAGTTCTTCGGCACCAGTTTCTTCAATGCGGCCGGCGGCGGCGACCCGGTGATGTACCAGCACATCTTCTGGTTCTTCGGGCATCCGGAGGTCTACATCATGATCCTGCCGGCGTTCGGCGTGGTCAGCGAGATCATCCCGACCTTCAGCCGCAAGCCGCTGTTCGGCTACCAGGCGATGGTGTACGCGATCGCCGCGATCGCGTTCCTCAGCTTCATCGTCTGGGCGCACCACATGTTCACCGTGGGCATGCCGCTGGGCGGCGAGATCTACTTCATGTTCGCCACCATGCTGATCTCCATCCCCACCGGGGTGAAGGTGTTCAACTGGGTCAGCACCATGTGGCAGGGCTCGCTGACCTTCGAGGCGCCGATGCTGTGGGCGGTGTCGTTCGTCATCCTGTTCACCATCGGCGGCTTCTCCGGGCTGATGCTGGCGATCGTGCCGGCCGACTTCCAATATCACGACACCTATTTCGTGGTCGCGCACTTCCACTACGTGCTGGTCACCGGCGCGGTGTTCGGGCTGATCGCCGCGGTGTACTACTGGTGGCCGAAGTGGACCGGGCGCATGTACAGCGAGGCCTGGGGCAAGTTCCACTTCTGGTGGACGATGCTGTTCGTCAACCTGCTGTTCTTCCCACAGCACTTCCTCGGCCTGGCCGGCATGCCGCGGCGTATTCCCGACTACAACGTGGTGTTCGCCGACTGGAATCTGGTCAGCTCGATCGGCGCGTTCGGCATGTTCGTCACCCCGTTCCTGATGGCCGGCATCCTGCTGGCGTCGCTGCGCAACGGCGCACGCGCCGAGGCGCGGTCCTGGGAAGGCGCGCGCGGCCTGGAATGGACCGTGCCGTCGCCGGCGCCGGCGCACACCTTTACCTTGCCGCCGGTGCTCAAGCCCGGCGACCTGGCCCACGACGACATCAGCCACTGATGACCGCGCAGACGCCGCTCGACGAAATGGCCCTGCGCCGCAAGCGCGCCGTGCGCACCGCGCTGGTGGTGGGCGCCGTGGCGGTGCTGATCTATGCCGGCTTCATTCTGTCCGGGGTG
This sequence comes from Xanthomonas campestris pv. phormiicola, assembly GCA_025666215.1. NCBI lineage: Bacteria > Pseudomonadati > Pseudomonadota > Gammaproteobacteria > Lysobacterales > Lysobacteraceae > Xanthomonas > Xanthomonas campestris. The sequence continues at coordinate 726,093 of CP102593.1, forward strand.
ATCGGCCGATGAGCGCGCCGGCGCCGCGCGTGCACAACAGCGCCGGGCTGTTCAAGCTGGTCGGCGTGGCGCTGGCGGTGTTCGTGCTGACCTTCTCGCTGGTGCCGCTGTACCGCATCGCCTGCGAGAAGGTGTTCGGCGTGCGCCTGGAGCGCGGTCCGGGCGAAGGCCCGCAGGCGGGCAAGCCGCTGGTCGGCAAGCGCACGGTCAAGGTCGAGTTCGACGGCGGGGTGAATTCCAAGCTGCCGTGGTCGTTCCATCCCGAGCAACTGACCATGCAGGTGGTGCCCGGCGAACTCAACGAGGCGCTGTACTACGCGCGCAACGACGGCGAACGCGCCATCGTCGGCAGCGCGGTGCCGTCGGTGGCGCCGGCGCGCGCGTCCGGCTACTTCACCAAGACCGAGTGTTTCTGCTTCACCGCGCAGACCCTGCAGGCCGGCGAGAAGCGCGACATGCCGGTGCGCTTCATCGTCGACCCGAACCTGCCTGGCGACATCACCACCATCACCCTGTCGTATACCTTCTTCAAGAACGATGCGCTGAGCGCGGAACTGGGATCGCCGAAACTGGCCGGTTCCGCGCGCGCGGCCCCTTGACCTCACCCGGAACGCCCGCCATGGCCCAGCCCAGCACCGACGCCACTGCCTATTACGTGCCCAGCCAGAGTCGCTGGCCGTTCATCGGCTCGATCGCGATGTTCGTGACCATGATCGGCGTGGCCAGTTGGCTCAACGACGCGGACTGGGGCAAGTGGACCTTCTTCATCGGCATCGCGATGCTGGTGGCGACCTTGTTCATGTGGTTCGGCGACGTGATCCGCGAGTCGATCGCCGGGCACTACAACCGCCAGGTCGATGTGTCGTTCCGCATGGGCATGGTCTGGTTCATCTTTTCCGAAGTGATGTTCTTCGGCGCGTTCTTCGGCGCGCTGTTCTACACCCGCACCTTCATCCTGCCGTGGCTGGGCGGCGCCGGCGACGGGGTGATGACCAACGCGCTGCTGTGGGACGGCTATTCGGCGGCCTGGCCGACCAACGGCCCGGGCGCGATCGGCGGCCAGTTCCAGACCATTCCGGCGTGGGGCCTGCCGCTGATCAATACGCTGATCCTGCTCAGCTCCGGCGTGACCCTGACCATCGCCCACCACGCGCTGAAGGCCGGGCAGCGCACGCGGCTGCTGGTGTTCCAGGGGCTGACCGTGCTGCTGGGCTGCACCTTCCTGTACTTCCAGGCCGAGGAATACATCCACGCCTACAAGGAACTCAACCTGACCCTGGGCTCGGGCATCTACGGCTCGACCTTCTTCATGCTCACCGGCTTCCACGGCGCGCACGTGCTGCTGGGCACGATCATGCTGCTGGTGATGTGGCTGCGCTCGGCGCGCGGGCATTTCAGCCGCGACAACCACTTCGCCTTCGAAGCGGCGGCGTGGTACTGGCATTTCGTCGATGTGGTGTGGCTGGCGCTGTTCCTGTTCGTCTATGTACTTTGACGGCTGGGATTAGGGATTCGGGATTGGGGATTCGGCAAAGCAGGGGCGCTGATCACGCGATTCCCCATTCCCGATTCTCCATTCCCGGCTCGGCCGCGTCAGCGGCCGAGTCCGTGCGGCTTGATCACGCCTGTGTAGATGCCCAGGATCACCAGCAGGATCAGGCACACCGATAGGCCGATGCGCCAGGTCAGTGCGTTCACCGTGCGCTTGCTCTGGCCGCGGTCCACCAACAGGTAGTACAGGCCGGCGCCGAGGTTCCACAGAATGAGCAGCAGGAACGCGACGATCAGCAGGGTTTTCAGCGAGTCGTTCATGGGCGTCTCGGTGCACGGTATCGCCGCATTATGACCCTCGCCGCGTCCTCGCGCGTCGCCGCGCGCGCGCGCATGCCGCTGTGGCTGGGCTGGAGCATCGCCTTGGCGGTGGCGCTGGGATTCTGCGCGCTGGGCCGCTGGCAATTGCTGCGCATGCACGAGAAACAGGCGCTGCTCGCGCAGGCCGCGCACATCCGCGATCGTCCGCAGGCCTTGGCCGACGCGCTGCGCGCGGCGCGGCCGACGCAGCTGGCCTGGGTGCACGGCGCTGGCCGTTTCCTGCCCGGGCAGATCCTGCTCGACAATCAACTGCGCGAGGGCCGCAGCGGGGTCAAGGTCTACCAGCCGTTCCTGGCCGATGGCGCCTCCGCGCCGCTGCTGGTCGAACTGGGCTGGTTGCCGCTGCCGGCCGATCGCGCGCTGCCCAGGCCGGTGCCGGTGCAGGGGCGGCACACGCTGGTCGGCCTGCTCGGGCCGGTGCCGTCGCACGGGCTGACCCTGGGGCCGGCGCTGGTCGCCGCGCCGGCGCCGCAGCTGTGGCTGGCGATGCGCATCGAGCCGGCAGCGATCGGCCAGGCGCTCGGCCGCCGCGACATTTTGTCGCAGGTGCTGCGCCTGGATCCGGCCCTGCCGCTGGGCTATCCGCGCGACCTGGACATGCTGCCGAACACGCTGCCGCCCGAGCGCCACTTGGGTTACGCGGTGCAATGGTTCGGCCTGGCGCTGGCCGTGCTGATCACCGCGGGCCTGCTCAGCTGGCGCGCGCGCAAGGGGCGAGGCGGGCGCTGAGCGCGCGCGCATGAGAAAATCCCCGGCATGAATGCCTCCCCTTCGGCTCCACGCCAGGCGACCGCACGCGGCCGCTGGACGTTGATCGCCCTGTTCGCCCTGTTCTTCGGCTCGATGCTGGTCGCCGGCGCCTTGCGCTTCTCCGGCTGGCAGCCGCCGGGCAACCGCAACCACGGCGAGCTGCTGCAGCCGCCGGGCGACCTGCGCGCGCTGCAACCGCGGCGCGACGACGGCAGCGTCTACGCCTGGCATCCGCAGCAGCGGCTGTGGCGCATCGCGCTGGCGCCGCCCAGCGACTGCGCCACCGCCTGCGAGGCGCTGGCGCGCGACCTGGACAAGGTCTGGCAACTGTTCGGCCACGACGCCGACCACGTGCAGATCCTGTGGATCGGCACGCCGCCGGCGGCGGTGCGCGCGCTGCCGCAGGTACGCGTGCTGCGTGCCGACGCCGCGCTGCTGGCCGGTCTGCCGCGCGTGCACGACGCGGCCGGGGTGCCGGTCTACGTGATCGATCCGAACGGCTTCGTGGTGCTGCGCTACGCGCCGGGCTTCGACCCGGCCGGGCTGCGCGCGGACCTGTCGAAGCTGCTGAAACTCCTGTGAGCCGTCCCCCTATGAACCTGTTCGCGCCACCGGCGCTGTTTCGGCACTTCCACCGCATGGCCTGGCTGGCGGCGCTGTTCACCGCCAGCACGATCATGTTCGGTTCGTTCGTGCGCCTGTCCGATGCGGGCATGAGCTGCCCGGACTGGCCGACCTGCTATGGCCGGGTGACCTGGCCGCAGAGCAGCGACGAGGCCAACGCGCACGCGGCCAGCAAGATCCGCCCGCTGGAGACGCACAAGGCCTGGCGCGAGCAGGTGCACCGTTTCCTGGCCGGGGCGCTGGGCGTGGAAGTGCTGGTGCTGTCGCTGTTGGCCGCACGACGGCGGCGCCTGGGCATCGCCCAGATCGTCGGCGCCGCGCTGCTGGTGGCGCTGTCGATCCCGCTGTACATGTCCGGCTGGCCGTCGCTGGCGATGGCGCTGGCCGCTGCCGGCGAAGCGATCCTGCTGCTGGCGGCGCTGCGCTGGTCCAATGCCGACCTGGCGCGCGCGGCGGTGCTGACCCTGGCGGTGGTGATCTTCCAGGCGCTGCTGGGCATGTGGACGGTGACCCTGCTGCTCAAGCCGATCGTGGTGATGGGGCATCTGCTCGGCGGCCTGCTGATGTTCTCGCTGCTGGTGTGGATGGCCTGGCGCGCCACCCACCTGCCGATCACCCTGGCCGATGCGTCGCGGCTGAAGTGGCTGCTGCGCATCGGCGTGGCGCTGCTGGCGCTGCAGATCGCGCTCGGCGGCTGGGTCAGCGCCAACTATGCGGCGCTGGCCTGCGGCGGCGGCAGCTGGTCGGCCGACAACTTCCCGCGCTGCGTCAGCCAGTGGTGGCCGCCGCACGATTTCCGCGAAGGCTTCACCCTGTGGCGCGGCATCGGCGTGGACTACGAAGGCGGCGTGCTCGACGGCGCGGCGCGCATCGCGATCCAGATGGCGCACCGGATGATGGCGCTGCTGGTGGCGGCCTACCTGCTGTGGCTGGGCTGGCGGCTGAGCCGCTCGCCGGGCATGCGCGGCTGGGCCGCGGCGCTGGCGCTGTTGCTGGTGGCGCAGGTCAGCCTGGGCATCCTCAACGTCAAGCTGGCGCTGCCGCTGCCGGTGGCGGTGCTGCACAACGCCGGCGCGGTGGCGCTGCTGTTCGTGCTGGTGTCGCTGCTGGCGCGGCTGCGGGCGCCGCAATGAGCGCCAAGGGCCTCCACTGGCGCGACTACTGGGACCTGACCAAGCCCAAGGTGGTGGCGCTGATCGTGTTCACCGCGCTGGTCGGGATGTGCCTGGCGATTCCGGGCGTGCCGACCTGGGCGCAGGTGCGCACCGGTTTGATCGGCTTCTTCGGCATCTGGCTGGCGGCATCGGCCGCGGCGGCGATCAACCAGTTGCTGGACGCGCGCATCGACGCGCAGATGGCGCGCACCTCGTGGCGGCCGCTGGTGGTGGGCAAGGTGCTGCCGTGGCAGGTGCTGCTGTTCGCCACCGCGCTGACCGCGCTGTCGATGGCGATCCTGGTGCTCTGGGTCAACACCATCACCGCGGTGCTGACCTTCGCCTCGCTGATCGGCTATGCGGTGATCTACACCGTGTTCCTGAAGCGCACCACGCCGCAGAACATCGTCATCGGCGGCCTGGCCGGCGCGGCGCCGCCGCTGCTGGGCTGGGCCGCGATCACCGGCATGCAGGGCCAGTGGGACTGGGCCTACGCCTCGCTGCTGGTGCTGATCATCTTCGTGTGGACGCCGCCGCACTTCTGGGCGCTGGCGATCTTCCGCCGCGCCGACTACGCCAAGGCCTCGATCCCGATGCTGCCGGTCACCCACGGCGTGGCGCATACGCGCAAGCAGATCCTGGTGTACACGCTGCTGCTGGTGGTGGCGACGCTGCTGCCGGCGGCGGTAGGCATGAGCGGTGTGTTCTACCTCGGCGGCACACTGGTGCTCGACGCGGTGTTCGTCTGGTACGCCTGGCGCATGCTCGATCCGCCGGACGAGATGTTCTCGATGCGCATGTTCGGCTATTCGATCGTGTACCTGATGGCGCTGTTCGCGTTCCTGCTGGTGGATCACTGGTTGCTGCCGGCACTGCCGATGCCGATCGGCGCGTGAGCCGCCTGCGTCACGCCGGGCTGCTGGCGCTGGCGGCGCTGCCGTTGCCGGCCTCGGCGTGGGACACGCCGGAGCAGGCGATCGACGCCTACCTGGCCTTCGAGCTGGACGGCGGGCGGCTGCAGGCCTGGCCGTTCGCGCGCTACATCGTGGCGCCGCGCGGCTACGACGAACCGGGCTGGGACGTGCTGCATGCGGTGCGCGGCTGGCAGCGCGGCGCGGTGCGGTGCGACCATCCCGCGCGTTGCGAGGTCGTGGTGCTGTTCGAATACGCCGACACGCTGGCCCTGCCGGCGGCATGGCAACTGATGCCGCATCCGCATGGCGGCAGCGAGCGGGTGCGCTATACGCTGCAGCAGCAGCCCGCGCCGGACGGCTGGCGCGTGGCCTCCACGCTTGGCCCGCCGCGGGTCAGGCTGAAGGAGGTGGCGACGCTGTGGCCGGAAACTGCGGCCGACTGAGCCGCGCCGATCGACCGCGGCGCGCGGGCGCTGGCGCCGCAGCCGGTGCAGGCCGGAGCGGCTCCGATGGCGCACTGCCTTCGTTCGATGGCGCCCGGTGCGGCGCGCGCGCTGCCCGCAGGCGCGTGCGCCAACACCGGCGCACGCCGCGATGACCCGGGCGCTCAGCTCAGCCAGTGCTGGCAGCCGTCGCGGTCCTGGCTGCCGCAGCTTTGCTGCATCTTGTGCTGCAGGCGTGCGAGCACGGCGCTGCCGCCATGGCCCTTGCTCCAGCCTTGCAGGGCCTTGGCCAGGGTGTCGAAGCGCTGCCTGGTGCGCTGGTGGTAGCCGCCGGGCTGCCCGGCCAGTTCGCCGATGACCTGGCCGGCGGCGGCCTCGATCGCGGCCGCATTGTCCGGCTGCAGCCGGATCAGCCCATCGACGTAGAGCACGCCCCACTGCACCCGGGTGGCGGGGCCTTCGGCGCTCTCGTAGGCCTTCTTCAGCCAGTACAGCGCGGTCTGCCTGTCGCCGCGCGCCTCGGCCAGGCCGGCCAGTTCCGGCATGTAGTAGTACGGCGTCTTGCTGCGCCCCAGCTCCGCCAGCAGCAGCTGTTCGGCGCCGGCGCTGTCGCCGGCGTCGTCGAGCAGGCCGGCGGCATTGCTGATCGTGGACTGGCGTTCGTAGTCGGTCCTGGCGGCCTGCTCGGCCCACTGCACGCGCTGCTGCACCTTGGCGACCACCGCGGCCGGCAGCGGCGGATGCGGCCCATCGCCGGCATCGGCCGGCTGGCCCTGCGCCAGCCGCGCCAGCTGGATGTCGGCGTACGCGGTGTCCAGGCGGTCGCTGATCGGCAGGCTGCTGTCGGCGTAGACCCGGTCCAGCGCGCCGGTCAGCGCGGTGGACAGCGTGGTCCGCTCGCCGGCATCGGCGGCCGCGGCCTGCACCAGTTCGCGCGCCGAATAGGTCAAGGTGCTGCGGTTGGCGCGCACCTCGGCCGGATCGGCGAGTACCGCCTGCAGCAGGCGGCGATCGGTGGCGCGGCGCTTGGCGTCGGTGGCGCCGGCCTTGTCCGGATCCCGCGCGGCCAGCGCCAGCAGCGCGAAGCGGCGCTGCAGCGCCGGCTGCGGCGCGGCGGCGGCCAGCTGCGCGAGCACGCCGGCGGCCTGCTCCGGCTTGACCAGCTGGCTGGCGTCCACCGCCCAGCCGTATTCGCCGAGCAGGGTCCAATCGTCGGCGCTGAGCGTGGCCGGCGCCTGCAGCGCCTTCTGCAGCAACTGCGCCGAGGTGGTGGTGCGGGTCGCGGCCACGCGCAAGGCCTCGGCCAGGCGCCCGGTGTCGCTGTCGCCCGCCAGGCGGGTGATTTCGCTGCGATCCGGGCGCAGCACGATGATGGTCGGGTAGCCCTTGATGCCGAAGCGTTCGCCCCAGGCCTGCGCGCCTTCCGAATCGCCGTCCAGATGCACCGCGACGAAGGCGCGGGTGCGGGCGATGAAGGCCGGGTCCTTGAACAACGTGGCCTTGAGCCGGTTGCACGGCGGGCACCAGGCCGCGCCCCAGTACAGCAGCACCGGCTTGTTGTGCTCGCGCGCCTCGGCGAAGGCGTCGTCGACGTCGCCCTCGCGCCAGGCGATGCCGGCGCTGTCCGCCGCCTTGGCCGGCGCGGCGGTCTGCGGCTTGGCGGGAGCGGGCGGCTTGTCGCAGCCGCCCAGCGCCAGCATGGCGGCGAGGCTGGCGGAGGTCATCAAGGAAAGGCGGAGCGTACGGCTCATGCGTCGGTCACCGGGCGAAGAGGGGAGGGCGGCAACGGCGGATGCCGTGCAGGCCATGGCGCCGATCGCGCACTCTACCTAGGCGCTCGTGCCGCGGGGACCTGCCGGACCTGCCGGTTGCGCATTTGCATATACCGCGATTCAGCGACGGCGGCCAGCGCGCGCTTGCGGCACGGACCATGGCGCGGCGCCGGGCGGCAGCCATTGCGCAGCGTTCCGGCGTCGCCAGCGCAGACCTGGCCGATCGGCGTGCCGCGCACGAACAGGACAGCGCCGTGCGTTGAACCCGGGCAGGCAGGGCCGAGCCGCCGCCGCTGCGACGCGGTCGCTAGTCGTGTTTCGCGGTCTTCGCATCGCGCGCATAGCGCTGCGCGACGAAGGCGCAGACGATCAGCTGGATCTGGTGATAGATCATCACCGGCAGCACGATCGCGCCCAGGCTGCCGCTGGCGAACAGCACCTTGGCCATCGGCACGCCGGTGGCCAGGCTCTTCTTGGAGCCGCAGAACACGATCGGGATCTCGTCATGGCGGCCGAAGCCCAGCCGCCGCGCGGCGAAGGTGATCAGCCCCATCGCCAGCGCCAGCAGCAGCGCGGCCACCGCCGCCACGCCGAGCAGCGCCGGCAGCGGCGTCTTGCGCCACAGGCCCTCGATCACCGCGGCGCTGAAGGCGGTGTACACCACCAGCAGGATCACGCCCTGGTCGGTGTAGCGCAGCACCGCGCGGCGCCGCTCGACCCAGGCGCCGACCCAGGGCCGCAGCAGGTGGCCGGCGACGAACGGCACCAGCAGCTGCAGCATGATCTTGCCCATCGCCTCGAGCGGGTTGGCCATCGCGCTCTGCGCGCCGGCCAGCAGGCCCATCAGCAGCGGCGTCAGGAACACCCCGAGCAGGCTCGACAGCGAGGCGCTGCACACCGCCGCCGGCACGTTGCCGCCGGCCATCGAGGTGAACGCGATCGACGACTGCACCGTGGACGGCAGCGCGCACAGGAACAGCACGCCGATGTACAGCTCCGGGGTCAGCAGCCAGTGCGACAGGGGCTTGAGCAGCAGCCCCAGCAGCGGGAACAGCACGAAGGTGGCGGCGAGGATGGTCAGGTGCAGGCGCCAGTGCAGCGCGCCGGCGACGATCGCCTCGCGCGACAGGCGCGCGCCGTGCAGGAAGAACAGCGCGGCGATGGCGATGTCGGTGACGTCGTCCATGATCGCCGCCGCCTGGCCCTGCACCGGCAGCAGCGAGGCCAGCAGCACGGTGCCGAGCAGGGCCAGGGTGAAGGGTTCGATGCGGAGTTTCTTCAGCAGGCTCATCGGGAATGGAATCTCGGCGAAGGGGGCCGCCGGCAGCGGCGGCACGGAAACGAGGACGATCCTGGGTGCGCCACGGCGCCGTCGTGCGTCGCGCTCGCGACCGTCGCGGTAGCGCAGGATGCGGCGGTGCGGTATCTGCACCAGCGTAGACCAGGCGCAGTGGCGCGGGCATCGCGTGGGCGCGGGAGCGCGCTGCGTGCCGCATGCGCTGCAGACCGCGGATGGCGCCGGTCGTGCATGCGTGCAAGCGCAGCACGCAGCTTGGCCGCACGTCCGCGCATCATGTCAGCGCGCACCGGGGCGCAGCCGCAGCAGCTCGCGCAGTTCGTACTTGTCGGTTTCGTCCAGGCCCTGCGCGCGCTGCTTGGCCTGCAGTTCCTCCAGCCGTTGCTGCAGGGTCTGCCGCTCCAGCTGCACCACCACGTCGTGCAGTTCCTGGCGCCAGCTGGCGGTCTCGCCGGGGATGTCCTGCACCGCCAGCTTCTGCAGCGCGGGCAGTTCCTCGCGTTCGTGGAAGTGTTCGAGCAGCGCGCCGGTGGAGATGTCCGGGCGGGTGTGCACGATCTCCAGCAGCTCGATCATCAGCTCGATGCCGGGCAGGCGCAGGCCGGCGAACGGGTAGGGCGGGGGCAGCTCCAGCGCCAGCGAGGGCGTGTGCAGCAGGCGCACGATCGCCTCGCGTACCAGGCTGCGTTTTTGCGTCGGCCGTGCCGCTGCGCGCGGCGGCGGCTTGGCCAGTTGCGCGGCGGCGGGCGCGGGGCCGCCGATGCCGGTGATCTCGGCCAGGCGCTGGCGCATCAGGTCGCCGAACGCGCCATCGGGAATCTGCGCCAGCATCGGCCGCGCGCGCTCGGCCAGCCGCGCCCTGCCGTCGAGCGTGGCCAGGTTGACCTCGCGCGACAGTTCGTCGAAGAAGAACTGCGACAGCGGCGTGGCCTGCTGCAGGCGCGCGGCGAAGCCGTCGGCGCCTTCCTTGCGCACGATGCTGTCCGGGTCCTCGCCGTCGGGCAGGAACAGGAAGAACGCCTGGCGCCCATCCTTCATCCGCGGCAGCACCGACTCCAGCGCCTTCCAGCCGGCGCGGCGGCCGGCGGCGTCGCCGTCGAAGCAGAAGAACACGTCCGGCGCGTTGCGGAACAGCAGCTCGGCGTGGTCGGAGGTGGTCGCGGTGCCCAGCGTCGCCACCGCCTGGGTGACGCCGAACTGGAACAGCGAGACCACGTCCATGTAGCCCTCGACCACGATCAGCCGCTCGATCTTCTGGTTGGCCTGGCGCACCTGCCACAGGCCGTACAGCTCGCGGCCCTTGTGGAACAGCGCGGTCTCCGGCGAGTTCAGGTACTTGGGGCCGTCGTCCTTGTCCATGACCCGGCCGCCGAAGGCGATGACCCGGCCGCGGCGGTCGAAGATCGGGAACATGACCCGGTCGCGGAACTTGTCGTAGACGTGGCCGCGCTCGTTCTTGGAGAACAGCCCGGCGCGCTCGAGCAGCTTGTGGCGGCGCTCGTCGGTGCCCAGCGCGTCCTTCAGCGCGCTGTAGCCGTCCGGCGCATAGCCGATCTGGAAGCGCGCGCGGTTGTCGGCGTCCACGCCGCGGCCGTCGAGGTAGCTGCGCGCCTTGTCGCTGGACTCGAGCTGGCGCTGGAAGAACCTGGTCGCCGCGTCGAGTGCCGAGTACAGGTCGCGATGGTCGTCGCCGGCGGCCTGCGCGGCGCCGCGCTGCTGCGCGTCGCGCGGCACTTCCATGCCGGCGCGCTTGGCCAGTTCGTCGACCGCGTCGAGGAACTCCAGGCGGTCGTAGTTCATCAGGAAGCTGATCGCGGTGCCGTGCGCGCCGCAGCCGAAGCAGTGGTAGAACTGCTTGGTCGGCGAGACCGTGAACGAGGCCGAGCGCTCGTCGTGGAACGGGCAGCGCGCGGCGTATTCCTTGCCCTGGCGCTTCAGCGGCACGCGCGTGCCGACCACCTCGACGATGTCGGTGCGGGCGAGCAGGTCGTCGATGAACGCGTCGGGGATGCGGGCCATGGGCGATAGGATGCCATGCGCCCGCGCCGCAGCCACGGGTCGCGCGGCGAAACCGGTTATTGCGCGGTTAGACCTGCGGCGGAACCGCGGCGATCGCGCTGGCGTCGATCCCGGCCGCAGCGAGCTTGCGCCGCGAGCGCAGGCGTTCGTCGATCACCGCGGTGATCAGCGCGCCGACGAAGAACACCACGGTGGCGTAGTAGATCCATACCAGCAGGATCACCAGCGCGCCCATCGAGCCGTAGGCGCTGCCCGGCGCGGCGGTGGCGATGTACAGGCCGATCGCATAGCGCCCGGCCACGAACAGGCAGGCGGTGATCGCGCCGCCGATCACCGCTTGCCGCCATTCCACGCGCCGGTCCGGCAGGTAGTGGTAGAGCACGGCGAAGGCCAGGATGTAGATCGCCAGCGTGGAGGCGTAGCCCACCGCCGGCAGCAGCGACGGCAGGCGCGCGAAGGCGACCTGCAGCACCGTGGTCAGGATCATCGAGATCAGCAGCAGGAAGCCCAGCGCGAACACCACGCCGAACGAGAACACGCGCTTCTTCAGCCACGCCACGATGCCTTCCAGGCGCTGCTTGTCGGTGCGGAAGATCAGGTTCAGCGCGTTCTGCAGCTGCGCGAACACCGCGGTGGCGCCGACGAACAGCAGCAGCGTGCTCCACAGCCCGGCCAGCGAGCCGACGTTGGGCTGGTTCTTGGCGTTGTCGATGATGGTCTGCGCCACTTCGCGCGCGCCGTGTCCGGCCAACTGCCCGATCTGCTCGATGAAGGCCTGCTGCGCCTGCGGGTACAGCGAGGCGGTCAGCCACAGCAGCAACACCAGCAGCGGCGCCAGCGACAGCAGCGCGTAGAACGACAGCGAAGCGGCCTGGGTCATCACGTCGATCTCGACGAAACGCCGCAGCAATGCCGCCGGCAGGCTCTGCTGCAGGCGTTCGAGGTGTTTTTGCAGGCGGGTGGGCGACAGCGACAGGGACATGGGAGCGGCGACGGCCTTGCAGCGGGCGCGGCAGGTGATGCCGGGCCCGCGGATGCGCGTGGAAGGTGTCGCAGGCTCGCGGGGGTTGTAGCAGCCCGGCGCCGAAAGGCGGGTGAAGCCCGCCTGCGCGATCAGCCGGCCAGTTGCTGCTTGACCAGCACTGAGACCAGGCTCATGTCGGCCTTGCCGGCCAGCGCCGGCTTCAGCACGGCCATCAGCTTGCCCATGTCGGCCGCGCTGCTGGCGCCGGTCTGCGCGATCGCGGCCTGGATCGCGGCGACGATCTCCGCCTCGCCGAGCTTGGCCGGCAGGTAGCGCTCGATCACCACGATCTCCTCGCGCTCGATCGACGCCAGGTCCTCGCGCCCGGCCGCGGCGTACTGGCTCACCGAGTCCTTGCGCTGCTTGACCATCTTGTCCATCAGCGCCAGCACCGCGGCGTCGTCCACGTCCTTGCGCTCGTCCACTTCCTTCTGCTTGATCGCGGCGTTGATCAGCCGGATCACGCCCAGGCTGTGCGTGTCGCGGGCCTTCATCGCGGCCTTCATGTCGTCGGTGAGCTGCTGCTTGAGGGTCGTCATGAGGGGCTCCAGGGGGAAAGAAAGGGGGGTGTCATTCTAGGCGCTGCGCCGTCTCGGTCCCGGCGGGACCAATCCGGCGCAAGCGCAAGCAGCGCGCGGGATCGGTCCTGCTGCGGGCCGAGACCGGCGTGCCGGACCGCGCGGCAGCCCGCTGCGGGGTGGCTGGCCGCCGCGCTGGACCTTAATCCCGGGCCACACAAAAAGCCGGCGACGCTTGCGCGTGCCGGCTTCGTGGGCTTACCGTAGCGGATGCCGAAACCGGCACACCCCGCTACCGCAAACCGCGATCCTCAGTACAGACGCTGGCGCTTGGTGACGTCGCGAGACGTACGGCGCAGCTGGCGCTTCACCGCAGCTGCGGCCTTGCGCTTGCGTTCCTGGGTCGGCTTTTCGTAGAACTCGCGCTTGCGGGTTTCGGCCAGCACGCCGGCCTTTTCGCAGGTGCGCTTGAAGCGGCGGAGCGCAAACTCGAAGGGCTCGTTCTCGCGGACTTTGACGCTGGGCATGGAATCTCCGGGACACAATGGTGACCGGGTCACGCCCGGCGAGCCGCACATTATAGCGACTGATTTGCTGGCTGCAAGCGGGACGTTTGCCTGCCGCCGATTCGGCCCCACAATGGCAGCCATGAGAGTCCTCGGCATCGAATCCAGCTGCGACGAAACCGGCGTCGCCGTCTACGACACCGCCCTATCCGGCGCCGCCGCGCTGCGCGCGCACGGGCTGTACAGCCAGATCGCGCTGCACGCCGAATACGGTGGCGTGGTGCCGGAACTGGCCAGCCGCGACCACGTGCGCAAATTGCTGCCGCTGATCCGCCAGACCCTGGCCGAGGCCGGGCTGCAGGTGCGCGACATCGACGGGGTCGCCTATACGGCCGGCCCTGGCCTGGTCGGCGCCTTGCTGGTCGGCGCCGGCGTCGCCCGCGCGCTGGCCTGGGCGCTGGAGGTGCCGGCGATCGGCGTCCACCACATGGAAGGCCACCTGCTGGCGCCGCTGATGGAGGACCCGGACCCGGTGCACGGCGTGCCGGCGCCGCCGTTCGTGGCGCTGCTGGTGTCCGGCGGACACACCCAGCTGATCGCGGTGGAGGCCATCGGCCGGTACCGCCTGCTCGGCGAGACCCTGGACGACGCCGCCGGCGAGGCCTTCGACAAGACCGCCAAGATGATGGGCCTGCCGTATCCGGGCGGCCCGCAGCTGGCCGCGCTGGCCGCGCAGGGCACGCCGGGACGGTTCCGCTTCGCGCGGCCGATGACCGACCGGCCCGGGCTGGATTTCAGTTTCTCCGGGCTCAAGACCCAGGTGCTGCTGGCCTGGCGCGGCAGCGACCAGAGCGAGAGCACCCGCGCCGACATCGCCCGCGGCTTCGAGGATGCGGTGGTGGAGACGCTGGCGATCAAGTGCGAGCGCGCGCTGCAGGCGGCCGGCAGCGGCACCATCGTGGTTGCCGGCGGCGTCGGCGCCAACGTGCGCCTGCGCGCCAAGCTGCAGGCGATGGCGCAGGCGCGCGGCGGCCGCGCCTGTTTCCCGCGCCCGGCGCTGTGCACCGACAACGGCGCGATGATCGCCTTCGCCGGCGCGCTGCGCCTGCAGGCCGGCCAGTCCAGCGACGCGGCGGTGCGGGTGACGCCGCGGTGGGACATGGCTTCGCTGCCGCCGTTGGCGGCGGCAGCGGGGGAATCGGGAATGGGGAATCGGGAATCGTAAAAGCGGGTTCCGAGCGGTTTTCGCCTTTGCCTCCGCTTTTGCGTTTGCTCTTACCATTCCCCATTCTCGACTCCCCATTCCCGGCCCCCAATGGATAAAGTTTTCATCGAAGGTCTAGAGATCGACGCGCTGATCGGCATCTACGATTGGGAGCGGCGGATCCGGCAGACCTTGCGCTTCGATCTGGAGATGGGCTTCGACAACCGCGTGCCGGCGGCCAGCGACGACATCGCCGATACGCTCAACTACAAAGCGGTCAGCAAGCGTCTGGTGGAGCTGGTCGAGCAGTCCGACTACGGCCTGGTGGAAACGCTGGCCGAGCGCTGTGCGGCCGCGGTGCTGGCCGAGTTCGAGGTGCGCTGGCTGCGGCTGAAGCTGAGCAAGCCGGGCGCGGTGCGCGGTGCGCAGGCGGTGGGCGTGATCATCGAGCGCAGCCGCGACGCCGGCTGAGCGCGCGCCGGCGCGGCATCGCCGCAGCCGCTTGACGCTCATTCCGGTTCCGGGCATGTTGCTGTGCAACGCAACACTTGGCCGATCGCGCTCGGTGGCGTACAACGACGGGGCACGATGGACTGGAGCAAGTACCGCACGGCCACCTACGACGAGCTGATCCAGGCAGATGGTCAGCCGCGTCCCGCCGCCCGCCGGGTCATCGAATACCTGTCCAGCCTGTCCGGCCGCGAATTGTCCGAGCGCCAGCTCGCCGCCGATGTCGCCGCGCGGGTCATGGGCATCACCTTCACCGTCTATTCCGATGGCCGCAACGTCGATCGCACGCTGCCGTTCGATCTGATCCCGCGGGTGATCCCGCTGCGCGAATGGCAACGCACCGAAGCCGGGCTGAAGCAGCGCATGCGCGCGCTCAACCTGTTCATCGGCGACGTCTACGGCGCGCAGCGCATCGTCAAGGACAAGGTGTTCCCGGCGATGCTGCTGGAGCACTCGGTGAACTTCCGCCCGCAGTGCGTGGGCATCACCCCGGCGCTGGGCGTGTGGGCGCACATCTGCGGCTCGGACCTGGTGCGCGATGCCGACGGCACGCTGTACGCGCTGGAGGACAACCTGCGCATTCCCAGCGGCGTGTCGTACATGCTGGAAAACCGCATGGTCGCCAAGCGCGTGTTTCCCGAACTGTTCGAGACCAGCGCGATCCTGCCGGTGGACGAATATCCGGCGCAGCTGTACGACACCCTGGCCGCGCTGTCGCCGCGTCCGGGCGACCAGCCGGTGATCGCACTGCTGACCCCCGGCATCTTCAACAGCGCGTATTTCGAGCACGCCTACCTGGCGCAGGCGATGGGCATCGAGCTGGTCGAGGGCGACGACCTGTTCGTCGCCGACGACGACTGCACCTACATGCGCACCATCTACGGGCCGCGCCGGGTCGACGTGATCTATCGCCGGGTCGACGACCTGTTCATCGATCCGGAAGTGTTCCACCCCGATTCGGTGCTCGGCGTGCCCGGGCTGATCCGCAGCTGGCGCGCCGGCAAGGTGGCGCTGGCCAATGCGCCCGGCGCCGGCGTGGCCGACGACAAGGTGGTGTTCGCCTACGTGCCGAAGATGATCCGCTACTACCTGGACGAGGAGCCGATCCTGCCCAACGTGCCCAGCTACCTGTGCCACGACGACAAGGACCGCAAGTACGTGCTCGAGCACCTCGACGAACTGGTGGTGAAGCCGGCCAACGAATCCGGCGGCTACGGCATGCTGATCGGGCCGCGCTCGACCAAGCGCCAGCGCGAGGAGTTCCGCAAGCTGATCCAGGCCGATCCGCGCAACTACATGGCGCAGCCGACGCTGGGCCTGTCCACCGCGCCGATCGTGACCGAGGTCGGCCCGTCGGCGCGGCATCTGGACCTGCGCCCGTTCATCCTGTCGCGCGAGGACGTCTACGTCACCACCGGCGGGCTGACCCGGGTGGCGATGGAAGAGGGCTCGCTGGTGGTCAATTCCTCGCAGGGCGGCGGCGCCAAGGACACCTGGGTGGTGGACCTGGACGAGGAGACGGACTGATGCTGTCGCGGGTCGCCGACAACCTCTACTGGTTCAGCCGCTACGTGCGCCGCGCCGAGACCACCGCGCGCCTGGTCGGCGTGGGCAGCCTGCTGCAGCTGGACCTGCCGCGCTCGGTGCGTTTCGCCTGGCGGCCGATGATCGACACGGTCGGCGCCGGCGAGATCTTCAACGTCTGGTTCCCGCACGCCGGCGACGACGTCGGCGACGCCGACGTGGTGCGCTTCCTGCTGCTGGACGAGCGCAATCCGTCCTCGCTGCGCAGTTCGGCGCGGCAGGCGCGCGAACTGCTGCGCGGCATCCGTGACACGCTGCCGCAGGAAGTGTGGGAGGCGGTCAACGACCTGCACCTGTACATCGACGCCAACGGCGAGCGCAGCGTCGGCCGCCGCTACCGGATGGAGTTCCTGGGCCACGTCACCGACGCCTGCCTGAAGGTCTCCGGTCTGCTCACCGCCAACGTCAGCCGCGACATCGGCTTCCAGTTCCTGCGCCTGGGCACGGCGATCGAACAGGCCGACATGACCACGCGCATCATCGACGCCGGCGCCTCGGGCCTGATCACCCCGCGCAAGGCCGACGATCTGGAGGCCTACCAGAACATGCAGTGGATGAGCGTGCTGCGCTCGCTGGCCGCCTACCAGATGTACCGGCGCCACGTGCGCCAGCGCGTCACCGGCGAGCATGCGCTGCGCTTCCTGCTGCAGAACAACGATTTCCCGCGCAGCGTGCATTTCTGCCTGACCCGCGCCCAGCACATCCTGCCGACCATGCCGCCGCGGCCGACCGTGGAGCGGGCGCTGATGCGGATCAACGGGCTGGTGCGCAATGCCGATCCGTCCTATCTGGCGCGGCACAATCCGGCCGAGTTCATGGACGAGATCCAGACCCATCTCGGCTACCTGCACAGCGCGATCGCCGAGGCCTACTTCAGCTCGTGAGCGGCGCCTGGCCGGCGCGGCGCCGGTCGCCTCACGCTGCCGCCCGGGCTGTGCGGCCGGCGTGTCGCAAGGTGGTTGAGACGCAATCCGGCATGGACCGAGGGCGCAGGACCGCTACGATCGCCGCCGCGCCCGCTGGGCGCGAGACACCTGTGCCGGCCAGTGCGGAGTGCGACGCGCGCGGCGCAAACGGTTCAGCGGCGGGATGCAGGGGCGTATGGCGGCACTGGTCGCCAGCGGCGGGCGACGGTAGACAGTTCCCTGAATAGGCGGATCCGGCGCCGGGATTTGCTCTTTCTTCTGGCCGGAGAGCTAGAATTGACGGCTATGTAAACGTTTTCTCAAAGGACCCCATGGCTTCGGATCGTATCGAATCGCTCATCGCCCGCATGACCGTCGAAGAGAAGGTCGGCCAGCTCGGCGCCTTCGCCGACATGGTGCGCCCGTTCGCGCCGGACGTGAATCCGGAAGCGAACGTCAGCAATGCCGACGAGGTGCTGCAGCAGGTGCGCGCCGGCCTGGTCGGCTCGCTGTTCAACGGCGCGGGCGCCGACCTGGGGCGGCGGATCCAGCGCACGGCGCTGGAAGAGAGCCGCCTGGGCATTCCGGTGATCCTGGCCGCGGACGTGATCCACGGCATGCGCACGGTGTTCCCGATCCCGCTGGGCGAGGCCGCCAGCTTCGAGCCGGAGCTGGCCGAGCGCACCGCGCGCGCCACCGCGGTCGAGGCCACCGCCGCCGGCATCCACTGGACCTATGCGCCGGCGGTGGACATCGCCCGCGACCAGCGCTGGGGCCGCGGCGCCGAGGGCGCCGGCGAGGACGTGGTGCTGGGCTGCGCGTTCGCCGCCGCCCGCGTGCGCGGCTTCCAGGGCCCGGACCTGCGCGCGCACGACGCGCTGCTGGCCACGCCCAAGCACTTCGCCGCCTACGGCGCGGTCGCCGCGGGCATGGAATACAACAGCGTGGACATCGCCCCGCAGACCCTGCGCGACGTGCACCTGCCGCCGTTCCAGGCCGCGTTCGGCGCCGGCGCGCTGAGCGTGATGACCTCGTTCAACGACATCAACGGCGTGCCGGCCAGCGCCAACCACGAACTGCTGACCGAGATCCTGCGCGGCGAATGGAAATTCCCCGGCGTGGTGATCTCCGACTACACCGCCGACATGGAACTGATCGCGCACGGCTATGCGGCCGACGAGCGCGACGCGACCAAGAAGGCGTTCCTGGCCGGCATGGACATGAGCATGCAGAGCGGTTTCTACGCCGCGCACCTGCCGTCGCTGGTAGAGGATGGCGAAGTGCCGATGGCCGCGCTGGACGAAGCGGTGCGGCGGGTGCTGACGCTGAAGGAAACCATCGGCCTGTTCGACGATCCGTACCGTTCGCTGGACCCGCAGCGCGAGGCCGACCAGTCGCACATCGCCGCGCACGATGCGCTGTCGCGCGAGGCGGCGCGGCGCTCGATCGTGCTGCTGAAGAACGACGGCGACGTGCTGCCGCTGCGCAAGCGTGGACAGAAGATCGCGCTGATCGGGCCGTTCGTGCAGGACCGCGAGAACATCGAGGGTTGCTGGACCCTGTTCGGCGACAAGACCCGCTACGTGACCCTGGAAGCCGGCGTACGCGCCGCGCTGGGCGATAGCGATGCGTTGAGCGTGGTGCCGGGCTGCGAGCTGGAAGCGCCGCTGGACGGCGGCATCGACGCGGCGGTGGCCGCCGCGCGCGCCGCCGACGTGGTGGTGCTGGCGCTGGGCGAGCCGCAGCGCTACAGCGGCGAGGCGCAGTCGCGCACGCAGATCGTGCTGCCGCCGGCGCAGCAGGCGCTGGCCGAAGCCGTCGCCGCCACCGGCACGCCGCTGGTGGTGTTGCTGCGCAACGGCCGCGCGCTGGCGCTGCAGGGCGCGGTGCGCGACGCGGCGGCGATCGCGGTGACCTGGTACCTGGGCACGCAGACCGGCCCGGCGGTGGCCGACGTGCTGTTCGGCGACTACAACCCTTCGGCGCGGCTGCCGGTCAGCTTTCCGCTCGATCCGGGCCAGCAGCCGTACTTCTACAACCACGCGCGCACCGGCCGGCCGGAACTGCCGACGATGAGCGAGTTCAAGGCGCGCTGGCGCGAGATCCCGAACGCGCCGTTGTATCCGTTCGGCCACGGCCTGAGCTACACCCGCTTCGCCTACGGCGCGCCGCAGCTGGATCGCGTGCAGCTGGGCTGGGACGACACGCTGACCGTGACCACCCGCATCGACAACGTCGGCGAGCGCGACGGCGAGGAAGTGGTGCAGCTGTACGTGCACGATCGCGTCGCCAGCCGGGTGCGCCCGGTGCGCGAACTGAAGGGCTTCCGCAAGGTGCGACTGGCGCCGGGGCAGGGCATGGACGTGGTGTTCACCCTGGACCGCCGCACCCTGGCCTTCAGCGGCAGCGACGGCCAGTTCAAGGCCGAGCCGGGGCTGTTCGACCTGTGGGTCTGCGCGTCGTCGGCCAGCGGCGAGCCGGCCGGTTTCGAGCTGTTGCCGCCGCGCTGAGACCTGCGCGCAGGCGTCCATGCCACGGGCGCCTGCGCGGCGTCCGCTGGCGTCGCCGCTGCAGCGCAGTGCGGGCGGCGACCCGTCTACGTTGCGCGAGCGCCGCGCGTGACCGCGACCACGGCTTGGCCATTGCATGCTTGCCGTCCACACCCGCTTTGCTAGGTTCGGCCTTCGACCCCATTCGATAGGTGCGCGTCATGCAACGTTCTCCCCTGGGTTTGGCCTGTGCGCTGGTGATGAGTCTGGCCGTGTCCGCCGCGCACGCGGCGCCGGCCGCCAAGAGCGTCGAACGGCGCGGCGACTGGCCGTTCTCGGCGACGCCGTTCGCCACCTTCAACGAACCGTGGGCGATGAGTTTCCTGCCCGACGGCAGCGCCCTGATCAGCGAGCGCGGCGGCACGCTCAAGCGTTTCGATCCGGCCAGCGGCCGCACCGGCACGGTCAGCGGCGTGCCTGCGGTCGCCTACGGCGGCCAGGGCGGGTTCGGCGACGTGCTGCCGCATCCGGGCTTCGCCCAGAATGGCTGGGTCTACCTGAGCTATGCCGAGGCCGGCAGCAGCGACACCCGCGGCGCCGCGGTGGCGCGCGCCAGGCTGACCCTGGACGATAACGGCGGCGGCGCGCTGTCGCAGCTGAACGTGATCTGGCGGCAGCAGCCCAAGGTCTCCGGCAGCGGCCATTACGGCCACCGCCTGGCGTTCGGGCCGGACGGCAAGCTGTGGATCAGTTCCAGCGAGCGGCAGAAGTTCGATCCGGCGCAGGACATGAGCGGCAACCTGGGCAAGATCGTGCGCCTCAACGACGACGGCGGCGTGCCGGCCGACAACCCGTTCGCGCGCCGCGGCGGCGTCGCCGCGCAGGTGTGGTCGCTCGGCCATCGCAATGTGCTCGGCCTGGCCTTCGACGCCAACGGCCAGCTGTGGGAACACGAGATGGGCCCGGCCGGCGGCGACGAACTGAACCTGATCCAGCGCGGCGCCAATTACGGCTATCCGATCGTGTCCAACGGCGACCATTACGACGGCCGGCCGATTCCCGACCATTCCACGCGCCCGGAGTTCGCCGCGCCCAAGGTCAGCTGGACGCCAGTGATCTCGCCGGCCGGCTTCGTCATCTACAGCGGCAGCGTGTTCCCGCAATGGCGTGGCAACGGCTTCATCGGCGGGCTGTCCTCGCAGTCGCTGGTGCGGATCGAGTTCAACGGCGAGAACGCGCGCGAAGCGGCGCGCTACGACATGGGCAAGCGCATCCGCGAAGTGGAGCAGGGCCCGGACGGCGCGCTGTGGCTGCTGGAAGACGGCAGCGGCGGACGCTTGCTGAAGCTGCAGCCGGTGGAGAGCTGAGCGCGAGACTGAAACGTCGCCGCGCTACCTTGGTGGGCGGCGACGTATCGGCAGGATAGTGCTGGTTTCGCGGGAATGGTCTGCGTCGCAGACAACACGGGGCTTTCGGTTGCGCCGGTCGTGGCTGAAGCCGTTCCTGCAGGTGTCGTCGCGCCGATGGAAGGCGCTTGATCGATCGGCAGCTCTTGCAGGAGGGCGTCGGCCCCGACCACACGGCATCCGGATGAGGCCAGGGCTGAAACGCGCGAGATCATCGACGTCGCCAGCGACTCCCGAGCCGCTGGGCTTCGCTGGAAGCGCAGCGAGATGCGCAAGGGTCTACCGCAGCAAGCGCAACGGCAGCCCTCCCAGTCGCGATCACCGGCTCAACTTTGACCCGCCCGCTCCCAGGCGCGGCGCACCGCATGGCGCGCCTTGCTCCAGCTCAGGGTCTGCGATCCCTTGGTGCTGTCCCAGTCGCGGTGCAGTTCCGCTTCGACCTGTTCGTAGGCGAGATTGAAGTTGCGCACGCGCGCCTCGTGTCCGGCGTGGTAGGCCGGTTCGTAGTCCTCGAAGCGTTCGCCGTCGCTGTAGTACGGCTCCTGCGCGAACTGTTCGCGCCAGTATTGCGAGACCAGGTTGCGGTCCTCGTCGTTGGGTGCGCGGCCGGGAATCTGATACGGAACGCTCATCGTCGTCTCCTGGGCGAATGTGGCGTAAGACCTTAGCCGTCGCAGCGTTAATCCGAGTCCAGCATCGCGTGATCGGGGCATGAAGCGGGCGCGCGGCCGTGTGCCTGCGGCCGCCATGCAAGCGCGCCGCGGATGGATTACGATCCGGCAACGCCGCTTTCCCGCCGCAGGATCCCATGGCCGCTACCGGTATCGCCTTGCTGACCCCGTACCTGGCCACCGCCGGCATCGGCTGGCTGTACTACCGGCGCATTCGCCGCTATTTCGGCCGCCAGCCCTGGCAGCCGCGGCGGACCGCGGCGCGGATGCTGCTGCTGTCGCTGGCGACGGCCGGCCTGAGCTATCTGGCGGTGGTGCTGCCGCCGGTCCGTCTGGGCATGGCGCTGGGGCTGGTGGCCGGCACGGCGCTGGGCGCTTTCGCCTTGCATCACACCCGCATCGAATTGCGCGAGGGCCGGCGCTACTACACGCCCAACCCCTGGATCGGCGCCGGGCTCAGCGTGCTGCTGATCGGGCGCCTGGCCTGGCGCTGGGCCAGCGGTGCGTTTTCCGGCGGCAGCGCGCAATCGCTGCACAACGCCAGCCCGTTGACCCTGGCGATCGCCGCGGCGCTGATCGCCTACTCGCTGGTGCACACCGGCGGCTTGCTGCTGCGCATGCGCGCGCTGGCGCCGGCCGCGCCGGAGGTCGCGGCGACCAGCACCGGCGTCGGCAACGGCAAGCCCTGAAAATGCGCTGACAGAGTGTCGATCACGCCTGGTACCGTTGCCGCGACGGCCTCGGCAGGGCGTCCGGCGACATGCGGCGTCAGGATGACGTTGGACAGCCGCGGAGGCCTTCGATGGGGCCTTCCATCATTTCGCTATTGCCGCGCTATTCCGACCGACGAAACCTACGGCGCCTTGCGTGGGAAGCGGTAGAACAGCGCGCCGACCAGCAGCGCCACGCCGGCCGCGGCCAGGTTCTGCCAGCTGGCGCTGAGCAGCAGCGCCAACGCCAGCAGCAGCGCCGCCAGCGGGATCAGCGGGCCGCCCGGCAGGCGCAACGCGCCAGGCCGGTCGCGATAGCGCCGCGCCAGCACCAGCACCGCCGCGGCCGTGCCGATGTAGGCGAACAGGCGGGTGACCATCGACAGCAGCGCCAGCTGCACGAACGAGCCGGACAGCGCCAGCGCCAGCGACAGCACGCCCTGCAGCAGGATCGCCGCGGCCGGCGTGCGGAAGCGTGGATGCACCCGTGCCAGGAACGCCGGGCCGTAACCGTCCTGCGCCAGCGCGAACAGGAAGCGCGGCCCGAGCATCACCGTGTTGCTGGTGGTGCCGAGGATGGAGATGGTGGCACCGACGGTGAGCAGCAGCGCCAGCGCCTCGCCGCCGAAGCCGCTGGCGGCATCGGCCAGCGGCGTCGCCGACTGCGCCACGTTCGCCAGCGTGCCCTGCGCGACCACCTGCACCGCCGCGTAGATCAGGGTGACGGTGACGATCATGGTGATCAACGCGAACGGCACGTCGCGGCGCGGATTGCGGTATTCGCCGGCGGCGGCGGGGATGTTCTCGAAACCGGCGTAGGCGAACAGCAACAGCAATGCCGCTTCGCCCATGTTGCCGAAGTCGCGCGGGTCCGGCGCCTTGCCGGAGAACGCCCACGACCAGTCCACGTAGAACAGGCCGATGGCCACGAACAGCAGCAGCGGCACCAGCTTGCCGATCACCAGCGCCACGCCGGTGCGCGCGGCCGACTTCACCCCGATCACGTTGATCGCGGTGAGCAGGCCGAGCGAGCCGACCACGATCGCCAGGCGCGCGCCGCCGCCGGCCGCGGCCGGCCAGAAGCGCACCACCGCATCGGCCAGGCCGTTGCCGAGCGCGGCGGCGGAACTGATCCGGGTCAGCCAGATCATCCAGCCGATCTCGAAGCCGGCGAAGCGGCCGAACGCCTCGCGCGCATACAGATAACTGCCGCCGGGTTCGTCGAAATAGCTGGCGGCCTGCGCATAGCACAGCACCAGCAATCCCACTGCCAGCCCGGCCAGCAGCACCGCCCACAGGCTCATCGGCCCGAGCAGCGCGGCGGTGGCGGCGGGCAGCAGGTAGATGCCGCTGCCGATCACGTCGTTGATCGACAGGCCGACGATCTGCCAGCGGCTGACCGCGCGGACCAGGCTCGGTTCGGGGGCGCTGCTCATGGTGACGGCTCCACGGCCGGCAGCGCCCAGGCGCTGCGCAGGCGTGCGTAGTCGTCGCGCGGCAGCAGCACGAACAACGGCGCGGCGTCCGGCCGCAGCCAGGCCAGCAGGCGCTGCATGTCGGCCGGTTCCATCGCGGTGCAGCCGGCGGTGGCTTCGCCCGCGGCGCGCCACAGGTGGGCGAAGATGCAGCTGCCGGCGCCGGGCCGCGCCTGCGGGTTGTGGCCGATCACGAAGCCCTCCTGGTAGCGGCGATCGCCGTCGTGGTGCAGGTCCAGGCGCATCGGCTCGGTCGAGCCGGCCACCGCCTCGGCGCCGACCCGGTCGGCGTCGACGATGCGGTTGTACAGCGGCGAATCGGGCACGTCGATGCAATAGCTGCTCTGCTGCATCGGCTGGTACGGCAGTGCGCTGTCGATGTGCTGCGCATAACCGAACGCCTCGCCGATGCTGAAGACGCCGGCCGGGCTGCGGCCGTCGCCTTCATGTTTCTGCGGGCCATCGGTCTGCGCCGGATGCAGGCCCAGGCCCCAGGCGCTGCCGTTGCGGCCGAGCGCGACGTCGAAGCGCTGGCCGTGCGCGCGCCAACCCTGCGCCGTGCGTTCGAACGCCTGCAGTTGCCCGCGCGGGCTGTCCCAGTCCGGTGCCAGCACCAGGACCAGTTGCCGCGCCTGCTGCAGTGGCGGTGGCGTGGCGGTGTCGGAACCGGCCAGGCAGGTGCCGGCGGCCGCGGCGCACAGCAGCGCCAGTGCCACCCGCCAGCTGCGGCGGACGCTGCCGGGCTGCGTCAGGGTGGACAACCACGGGAACTTCGGCATGCGCATCTCCGGTTGCGTTCGGACATCGAGCGGAGTTGGGCCCGCTGCAGGTTCGCCGCCAGCTGCCGGCGGCGCTCGGGGGTGTTCTGGCACGGCAGCACGAACGCAATATCGAGCGGCTGCCGCGATGCTGCAAGGTACAACAGTTGTTCGATGTGCGGCGTTGGGCATGTGTGCGGACCGCCCGCAAGGCGCCGACATGCGGGCGTAGCGGGTCGCGGTGCGCCCGTCGATTGCTCCAAGCGTCCGCTGCAAACCCGGACATGGCGGTTGTCTGGAGGCTGCCGCTGTGGTTGTTGCTGTTTCGCTTTACCGGGTCTCTTACGCAGCGGCGGAAGGGAACCCGGTAAAAGCAACAGCAGAAGCAAAGCACATGCAGGGCACATGCAAAGCACGGCAAAGCACAGCGGAGCAGCGCAACGAGCAGGTGGCTGGGTGTTCCAGGCGATGCAAGCCGGTCTCCCGTGGCTATCCTTCCTGACACGCACCTGCGCGGGCCGCCGTACGTGGCGATGGCAAGCGTGATCGCGATGGAAGCCATCGCATGGGTTGGCCGTGCGCATTGCAGCGCATGCGCCAACGCGCTCTTATCGCCCGCGCGGCGGCAGCAGTTCCAGGCCGCGGATCTCGCGGATGCCCAGGCCAGGCGCATCGGCGATGGTGATCTGCGACTCGTCGAAGCTCACCCCGCCGTCCACCGGATTGAACAGGCCCAGCGACGGGCCGTCCAGATCCACCTTGGTGATGATGTCGGCCTTGGCCACCGCCAGGTGCACCGCCGCCGCCACGCTGATGCTCGACTCGAGCATGCAGCCGATCATGCAGGGCACCCCGTACAGCGCGGCGATGTCGGCGATGCGGATCGCGTTCGACAACCCGCCGGTCTTCATCAGCTTGATGTTGACGATGTCCGCGGCGCGGCGCTGGATCAGGTCGAACACCTGCGCCGGCGCGAACACGCTCTCGTCCGCCATCACCGGCGTGCCGACCCGCTCGGTCACGTACTTCAGCCCGTCGATGTCCCAGGCCTTGACCGGCTGCTCCAGCAGTTCCAACGCCACGCCGGCGTCTTCCAGCCTGCGCATCGCGTACACCGCCTGCTTCGGCGTCCAGCCCTGGTTGGCGTCCAGGCGCAGCGAGGCGCGGCCTGCGACCGCGGCATGGATCGCCTCGACCCGCGCGATGTCCACGTCGATGTCCTTGCCGACCTTGATCTTCAGCGCGGTGAAGCCGCGCCCGAGCGCCGACAGCGCATCGGCCACCATCTTGTCGATGGCGTCCACGCTGATGGTGATGTCGGTGGTGATGGCCGGCGTACCGCCGCCGAGCATCTTGTACAACGGCGCGCCGTACAGCTGCGCCCACAGGTCGTAGACGGCGATTTCCACCGCAGCCTTGGCGCTGCCGTTGCGCTCCAGCGCGCCCTGGATCCGCCCGGTGAGCCGGTTGAGGTCGGCCACGTCCTCGCCGATCAGGCGCGGTGCGATGAAGCGGTCGATCGCCGCGACGATCGAGCCGTGGGTGTCGCCGGTGATCGGCGCGGTGGCCGGCGCTTCGCCATGGCCGATGTGGCCGCTGTCGGTATGCACCAGCACCACCACGTCCTCCACCGTCTCCACGGTACGCAGCGCGGTCTTGAACGGGGTCTTCAGCGGCACGCGCAGCATGCCCAGTTGGATGTCGGTGATCTTCATTCGGTCGGCAGCGGGCGGACGCGTTGGATGCGGGTGATGCGGTCGATGAAGGGCACGCCGTCGCCGAGCAGCAGCGGTTCCAGCGGGGTCACTGCGACACCGTTGAGATGCACGCGCTGCAACCGTCCGGACGCGTCGCGGTAGCTGGCGCCGGACACGTCGTGGATCACCCAGGTGAGGCCGCGCTCGTGGCCGATCACCATCATCACGTGGCCGGGGGTGTACACCAGATCGCCGACCTGCAGTTGCGCCAGCGCCTGTTGCCGTTGCGCCAGCGGCGCGGTCGCCGCGTAGGGCACAGCGGCCAGGCTGCGGCTGCGCGCCTGGTCGCCGGTATTGCGCGGCAACGCGATGTCCAGGCTGCGGTAGACGTCGGAGACGAAGCCGCTGCAGTCGCGCGCGTCGTAGTCGTTGCCCCAGCCGTAGCGCTCGCCGAGAAATTTGAATGCCTGCCGCAGCAGGTTGCGTGGCGTCGCCGGCAGCGCTGCGGTGGCGACGTCGGCGCCGCGCGGCACCAGCACGGGCGCCAGCCGCAACCGGCCATCGGCGTCGCGCAAGGGCAGCTGCACCACGTAGGCGGCCAGCGGCGACTGGCCGTTGACCGCCTGTTGCGGCGGCCAGTCCTCGAGCAGCGGCACGGCGCTGCCCATGTCCAGCGGCAGTTGCGACGCCGCCGGCACGTCAGGCGTGAACGCGGTCAGCGCGCGTGCGCCGGTCACCAGCAGCCGCGGCGTGCGGTGCGCGTAGTCCAGCACGCTGTCGCGCTCGCCTTCGGCCACGCGGTCGCGTTCGATCCAGGCCGCGTAGTTCGGCGCCAGCACGAACAGCCACTGGCCGTCGCGGCTGGCATGCAGGATCGCCACCGCGGTGCCGGGATACAGCGCCGACTCCTGGAAGCGGTCGATGTCGTGGTCGTCGCGGCCGCTGAACGCGCGTTGCCGGGTCGGGAAGGTACGCAGGTCGGCGCGACGCACCACCAGCGCGTAGCGCGGCGTCACCTGCGCGGGAATCGCGTCCAGGGCGAGCGTGGACTGCAGGGCGGCCAGTTGCGCGGCATCGAGCGTAGCGCCACTCGCGTCGTAGAGCGTGCGTTTCGGCGGCGCCGACAGCGCCAGCACCTGCGCTCGCACCTGCTCGGCGCTGTAGCGTTCGGGCAGCGCCTGCAGGTCGTGCATCGAGGCATCGTGGCGCAGCAGATGCGCGTTGAAGGCCTGCACTTGCGTCGCGTCGAGCAGCGGTGGCTGTGCATCCGGCAGACGCGCGATCCAGTACTCCGCCTGCAGTTGGTTGGCTTGCACTTGGAACGGCACCTCGCCGGCGGCGCTGGCCGCGGCGATGGGCGCGCTCAGCGCTGCGGCCAGCAGCAGGCACAGGCCACGCATCGTGTTCATCGGACCCCGGGGCGGTTGTAGAGAGCACCGGACCGCTGCGCGCCGGTCTCGGAATACTGTTTTCCCAGGTCGGGCTTGTCAAGAAGCGTCGATTGACATGCCATTTCGCGCCGTGCTAAACCCGAAACGCAGATGCGAGGAACGGTGGCGACAAGCGCCGGTTCGGCGAACAGCGCGGCGATGGCCTGGAGTGATGGGCGCATGTCGCAGGGGGCGCTGTTGGGCACGCGCATCTGGGGAACGTCGCGATTGCAGAAGAGGGCGCCGTGCTGCGGCCGTGCGCTCTGTTGTCCGCGTGGGTGCCAAGGGACGGCGGCCGGCTGTTGGCCTGCGTCGGCTCGGGTCACCGTCGTCAGCGTCATCGCTTGCAGGAGAGAGCCGCATGCCCACCCGAATCCAGCGTTCCCGTTGTCGCCTCCGACCGTTTCGCCTCGCCCTCGCGTTGCTGGCCGGGGTCGCTCTGCCATCGCTTGCCGTCGCGCAGGATACGGCCAGCGCCACGCGCGATCTGGACAGGGTCACCGTCACCGGTTCGCGCATCGCCCGCTCGCAGGTGGAAGGCCCGGCGCCGGTCACCGTCATCACCGCGCAGGACATCCAGAAGCAGGGCTTCAGCACGGTGTGGGAATCGCTCGGTACGCTGACCCAGTTCAGCGGCAGCGCCTTCAACGAGAGCGACCAGACCGGCAGTTCGCCCAACGGCCAGTACCTCAACCTGCGCGGCCTGGGACCGGGCTACCAGCTGATCCTGCTCAACGGCAAGCGCATGGCCGACTACCCGCAGTCCTACGGCGCCAACGGCACCGCGGTGAGCCTGGGCAGCATTCCCGCCGCGGCGGTGGAGCGCATCGAGGTGATGAGCGGCGGCGCTTCGGCGATCTATGGTTCCGATGCGGTGGCCGGCGTGGTCAACATCATCACCAAGCGCGATTTCAGCGGCGACACGTTGCGCCTGCGCGGCGGCACCAGCACGCGCGGCGGCGGCGACAGCGGCCAGCTGCAATGGAGCGGCGGGCGCACCGGCGACCATTGGAGCCTGACCTACGCGTTCGAACGGCTGGACCGCGAAGCGATCGTCGCCAGCCAGCGCGACTTCCTCGATTCGTACTACGACCATCCGGCCAACAAGGCCGATCCGTCCAGCCCCAACGCGTCGATCTCCGGCGTCTACCTGCGCCGCGGCAACACCTATCTGTGGCCAAGCGGCGGCACCCTGTCCACCTCGGCCAGCGCGCTGGACGCGGCTTGCGCGGCGACCAATCCGGCGTTCGTGCCGTACAAGACCGCCGACAGCCTGGCCGCGGCCAACCGCTGCGGTGCGTTCGGCTACTACGAAGGCCGCTCGGTGCAGAACGGCTACGGCAAGACCTCCGCGTATCTGTCGGGCAGTTTCGATGTCGGCGACGCCGTCACCGGCTATGCGCAGGTGCTGGCCAACCGCTCCAAGGACGAAAGCTCCAGCCAGACCCACTACTACATCGGCGAAGGCGCGTTCACCGTCTACGATCCGGACCTGGGCCTGGTCACCGCGCAGCGCATCTTCCTGCCCTCGGAAGTGGGCGGGATCAAGAACATCGCGTACGACGAGAAATCCTGGAACCTCAACGCCGGCGTGCGCGGCAAGCTGTTCGACGGCCGCTTCGACTGGGACGCGAGCGTGTCGCTGTCGCGCTACGACATCACCACGCGGCGTCCGCGTTTCCTCACCAACGCGGTGCGCGACTACTACATGGGGCCGCTGCTGGGCTATCGGCCCGACGGCACCGAGATCCGCGAGTTCTACGCCGACAAACTGTTCGCACCGGGCAGCGCGGCGCTGTACGACCAGCTCACCACCGAGGTGGTGAGCCGTGGCGAATCCAGCACCGACCAGGCCCAGTTCGTGTTCAGTGGCGACCTGTTCGCCCTGCCGGCCGGCATGCTGCAGATCGCCACCGTGCTGGAGGCGGCGCGGCAGAAGTACGACCTCGCGCCGGATCCGCGCACCACCGTGGACTACACCGGCAGCGAACGCATCTACAACCTGACCCAGACCCCGGGCGGCGGCCCGCGCGACCGCTACGCCGCAGGCCTGGAACTGCGCGTGCCGATCTTCCGCCGGCTCAGCGCGACGCTGGCCGCGCGCTACGACAAGTACGACGACATCACCGCGGTCGACGATGCCGCGACCTGGCAGGCGGGATTGGAGTGGCGGCCGTTCGACAACCTGCTGCTGCGCGGCAGCCACGCCACCAGTTTCCGCGCGCCGGACCTGCTGTGGATCTACGCCGGCACCAGCGCCAACAACCCCACCGTCACCGACGAATACCTGTGCCGCCGCGACGGCCTGGATCCGCTGTCCGATGCCTGTTCGGCCGCGCACGAATACCAGACCTTCTCCACCCAGTCCTCCAATCCGTTGCTGGAAGAGGAGAAGGGCAAGTCGACCACGCTGGGTTTCGTGTGGGACGTGCTGCCGACCCTGTCGCTGAGCGCGGACTACTACCGCATCGAGCTGGAAGGCCGGGTCGAATCGATCTCCAGCGAGACCTTGCTGGAGAACAACGCCAACTGCCTGCTCGGCCGCGACCGCGCCGGCAATGCGGTCGATACCGCATCGGCGGCCTGCCAGTTCTACATCCAGTCGGTGACCCGCAGCCCGGGTACCGACCTCACCGCCGAAGGCCAGATCACCGCGTTCGAGACCTTCCCGATCAACCAGTCGCTGATGCGGACCGACGGCGTGGACGCCAACCTGCGCTACAACTTCGACCTCGGCGACTGGGGCGCGTTCGGGTTGCAGGCCGGCTATACCCGCGTGCTGAAGATGGAAGTGGCGCAGTTCGCCGGGGCCAGGCCGGTGGACGTGATGAACGACGTCGACTACCTGGCGTTCCGCACCCGCGCCAACTGGCGTGCGAACTGGAGCGTCGGCGACTGGTCGACCAGCCTGTACGGCTACCGCTACGGCTCGCGTCCCAACTACGCCGAGAGCGGACGCGTGGCGCCGTACGTGATCTGGAACGCGGACATCGCCAAGCGGATCACCGACAAGGCCACGCTCGGCCTCAGCGTGCTCAACGTGTTCGACAAGATCCATCCGCGCGACGACACCTACACCGCCTGGCCGTACTTCCCGCGCGTGTACAGTGCGATCGGGCGGCAGTTGTACGCCAATTTCACCTACACCTTTTGAGGACGCGCGTGCGAGGCGAGGCTGCCACGCTGGAGTCGACGAGACCGGGGACGCCGTCGCGCAGCGTTGCAAGCGCGGGACGCCTGCGCAGCGCGTTGC
Organism: Xanthomonas campestris pv. phormiicola; assembly: GCA_025666215.1. Taxonomy (NCBI): domain Bacteria; kingdom Pseudomonadati; phylum Pseudomonadota; class Gammaproteobacteria; order Lysobacterales; family Lysobacteraceae; genus Xanthomonas; species Xanthomonas campestris. The sequence continues at coordinate 757,078 of CP102593.1, forward strand.
TCGTGGTCTGCCTGGTGTTGCCGGCATTGGCGGCGGCCGCGCCTGGCACCGCGGACGCGCCGCCGCCGCGCGCCGAGCTCGACCGCCTGTTCGAGCAGGCCATGACCCGCTACCGGCTGCCGGGGTTGGCAGTCGGCGTGATCGACAACGGCGAAGTGGTCTACACGCGCAGCGCCGGCGAGCTGCGTGCCGGCAGCGGCGAGCGCATCGATGGCGCGACGCTGTTCAAGATCGCCTCCAACAGCAAGGCGATGACCACCGCATTGCTGGCGCGGCTGGTCGATGCCGGCAAGCTGCGCTGGGACGATCCGGTCACCAGGTATGTGCCGGAATTGCGCATGTACGATCCGTGGGTCACGCGCAACATCCAGGTGCGCGACCTGCTGATCCACAACAGCGGCCTGGGCCTGGGCGCCGGCGATCTGATGCTGTGGCCGGAACCCAACGCGTTCGCCCGCGCCGACATCATCGCCGGGCTGGCCTACCTGAAGCCGACCCACAGCTTCCGCGCGCACTACGCCTACGACAACCTGCTGTACGTGGTCGCGGGCGAAGTGGCCGCGCGCGCCGGCGGCAAGCCCTACGAGCAACTGCTGCGCGAGCAGGTGTTCGCGCCGCTGGGCATGCGCCGCTGCCAGGTCGGCGCCTGGGAGCGCGACGCGGTCGGCAACGTCGCCCAGCCGCATATGCGCCAGGGTGAGGCCAACGTCGTGGTGCGCGCGGACCCGGCGCGGATCGCGGATACGCCGTCGATGGCGGCTGGCGGCGTGCGCTGCAGTCTCGACGACATGCTGACCTGGATGCGCGCCTGGCTGTCGCCCGACACCGGCGCTGTGCCCTGGCTGTCGCCGGCGCAGCGCCAGGCGCTATGGACGCTGCACACGCCGATGCCGATCTCCGCGCAGATGCGCGACTGGGACGGCACGCGCCTGTACGGCTATGGCTACGGCTGGCGCCTGTCCGACGTGGACGGGCAGTGGCAGGTCGCGCACACCGGCACCTTGATGGGCATGTATTCGGCGCTGGTGCTGCTGCCGGATCGGCGCAGTGGCTTCGTCATCCTCAGCAATGGCGAGGGCGGCGAAATGCGGACCGTGTTGGGCGAGGCGCTGCTCAAGCAGTTCACCCGTCCCGGCGAGCGTGCGCTGGATGTCGTGCACTACGCCACGTTGCTCGAACGCGCGCGTGCGCAGGCCGACAAGGCGGCGCCTGCCGCAGTGGAGACGTCTGCGCGCACACCGGTCGCCAGCGCCGCCTCGCGCGATCGGCAAGGCGTGTGGCGCGATCCGTGGTTCGGCGAGGTCGTGCTCTGCCCGCAGCAGGGACTGCTGCGCTTCCAGGCGCGCAAGTCGCCGCTGCTGCGCGGCCGGGTCCTGCAGGCCGGCGCGCGCTGGCTGGTGGACTGGGACGACGCCAGCGTCGATGCCGAGCCGTGGCTGGACTTCGCTGTCGGTGCCGACGGCGTGCAACGGATGCAACTGGCGCATGTCGATCCGAACGCGGATTTCAGCTACGACTATGCCGATCTGGCGTTCGTGCGGGTGGGATCCTGTCCCGATCGTGTGGGAGGGATTTCAGTCCCGACGCTTTGGCGGAAAAGCCTGCCGGGACTGAAGCCGCTCCCACCACAACCCTCTCGTTCACCAGGATTCTAGATACTGCTGTTGCTTGCGCTTGCCGCTCACTGTCAGATGCCCCGGAATCTTCTCCATGACCCGACGCTTTCCCCCTCCCGCATCGCCCCGCATCCGCTGGCTGGCACCGCTGGCGCTGGTCGCCCTGCTCGGCGCCTGCGCGCACGCGCCGCAGCGCAATCCGCTGGCCGAGTGGGTGCCGTCGCCGAACCAGGATCTGCGCCGGCCGATCCTGATCGTGATCCATTACACCGACCAGGACTCGGTGCAGCGCAGCCTGGACACGCTGCGTTCGCACAACAGCAAGGGCAAGGTCAGTGCGCATTACCTGATCGGTCGCGACGGCAAGCGCTACCAGCTGGTCAGCGACGAGCGCCGCGCCTGGCATGGCGGCGCCGGGCGCTGGGGCACGATCACCGACATCAACTCCGCCTCGATCGGCATCGAGCTGGACAACGACGGCAAGACCCCGTTCGCCGCCGCGCAGATCGACAGCCTGCTGCTGTTGCTGGAGGACCTGTGCACGCGCCTGCGCATCCCGCGCACGCAGGTGGTCGGGCACGAGGACTTCGCACCCACGCGCAAGGTCGATCCGGGGCCGCTGTTTCCGTGGAAGCGCCTCGCCGACGCCGGTTTCGGCCGCTGGCCCGCCGCGGACACGCCGCCGGCGCCGCCCGGCTTCGACCCGTGGCAGGCGCTGGCGCTGATCGGCTATCCGATCGACGACCGCGCGGCCACGCTGCGCGCCTTCCACCACCATTACCGCGGCAACGACGCCACCGCGTTCGATGCCGAGGACCTGCGCATTCTCTATGCACTGACCCAGCCGGCGCAGGCGCGACCGCAGCCGCAGCCGACCCCGGCGCAGGAACAGGACGTGCCGTAGCGTTGCCGGGTCGTCCGGCACTGCATGCAGGCGACCACGCCTGTGGCGCCGCGCCGACCTGGCGCGGCATCCATTGGAGCCAACGTGTTCTTGGTAGCATGAGCGCGCCAAGAACTCCAAAGGACGCAGTGATGAGGCTCGCAAAGACAGCCCTGTGGGCGGCAACGCTCCTGTTGATCGGCGGTTGCACGGACAAGCACGCCGACCCCGCGCCGGCAGGCACGCAGGCGCAACCCGCGGCGACCGCTGCCGCCGCGCCTGCACCCGCGTCCGCGGCCGCGCAACCCGAGCCGGTCGGCGTCGAGGTACCGGCGCCCGGGCAGGTGCTCGCCGATATCTATGGCATGAAGGGCGACGGCTCGGCGTCCTACACGATCGACAACAACGCCCTGGCCAGCTTCTGGTACGGCTATCGCTTCGACCTCGGCGGCAAGCACTACTACACCGGCTTCGCCAATGCGGGTCCGGAGAAGTACGGCAAGTCGGAGGAAGAGAACACCCCGGATCCGGCCGTCGGCGTGAGCATCAGCCAGGCCACCTATGTGCTCGACAGCACGGACGGCAAGCCGACCTGGACGCTGTTCCATGCGCAACGCTGGGTTGGCGATTTCGGCGGCAACGAGAAGGCCGATACGCTGGACCAGAAGCGCAAACCGCAGAGCACCGAGAGCAAGGACGGCCACTTGCTGCTGGCGCTGCCGACCACGCGCTTCGCCGACGGCATCACCAGCTCCGGCTTCGCCGTGTTCACCTTCGACCCGAACAAGAACGACCTGGGCGACTACAAGGGTTGGGTCTACCTGGGCACCGTGGCCAGCGGCGAGGACAACGGCGCGGCCTGCGACGATCAGGGCACCATGAAGTGCGCGTCCAGCACCGGCACGCTGAGCTTCGAACCCGGCACCGGGCCGCTGCCGGGCCTGCGCGTGGCCATGAGCGGCACCGCCATCGCCGGCCCCGGCAAGGTCCGCACGCTCGGCCCCGCCGACGTGGCGACCTATACCTACGACCCGGCCAAGGGCAAGTACACGCCGCCGCTGGATCGCTGAACACCCGCCGACCGGCCCGCGCCGCGGCCGGTCGGAGGCAGGCGCGGAGGGGCGCTGCCCGCTGGTAGCCGGCAATGGAACTGGGTAAGATGCCGGCACGGGGCCTGATGATCAGGCGAGTCATTCGCGAGCGGCAATGGATGCTGCACTCGCCCGAAATGCCGGAGTGGATCGCCGGCTTGCGGTTCGCCATGCGCGAACGCCATCACCGCCCCTGCTTTGGGGCCGGATTGCAATCCACCGTTCTCTGTCCGAAGCCGCGCCTGCGAGGAGTTCTTCGTCCGCGTAGGTCGCGCTGTGTCTGCGATGCGCAAGAGGGCGGCATCCGGATACGGCGGCGTGGCGTGTCGGGATTTTCAGGAGTGTTTTTCGGCTTCTTCAACGAATACAGGATGTTCTGCACATGTCCAATGACAACAAGCTCGCCGTCGTGACCGAAGCGCCGCCCTATCCGGGCAGCGTGCTGTATCTGATCTACGGGATCGACGGCGATGGCGCCCTCTCGTACGAAATCGACAACGGCGCCGTGGCCAGCTTCTGGTGCGGCCAGCATTTCGATCTGGGCGGCAAGCACTATTACACCGGTTTCGCCTACGCAACGCGCGGCAGGTACGGCAACGACGACGAGGAAACCTTTCCCGGTCCGGACGACAGCGTTTCGCTCAGCCAGGCCACCTTCGTCCTGACCGACCCCGGCAGCGAGCGGCCGTGGATGGTCTTCCACGCACAGCGCTACGTCGGCGCCTTTGGCAGTTACGAGCGCGCCGATGCGCTCGACGAGACGCGCAAGCCGCAGCAGCACGTGCTGGACAACGGCCACCTGCTGCTGGCGGTGCCGACTTCCAGCTTCGCCAACGGCGTCACCAGCGCCGGCTTCGCGCTATTCACCTTCGACCCGAACAAGAACGAGCTGGGCGACTACCAGGGCTGGGTGTACCGGGGAACGGTCGCGGCTGGCGAGGACAACGAGGCCAGCAGCGACGAAGAAGGCGTCGTCCCTCACGTTTCCAGCGTCGGCACGCTGCGTTTCGAGACGATACCGGGCGAACCCATGCCTGCTCTGCGCGTGGCGCTGAGCGGCACCGCGATCGCAGGTCCCGGCAGGGCGCGCATGCTCGATGCATCCGACGCGGTGGTCTATGCGTACGACCAGGCGAGCGGACAGTACCTGCCGAAAGATGGCCCATGAATCCACCGGCGCGCCGATCCGCCGATCGACGCACCGGCAGCAGCAAGAACGCATTCCCCGCAGTACCCGAATTGTTTTGTTGACCGCGCACTAACAAGCTCACGGACGAGCTCGGTTGACCTTGTCGGCGCACGCCGCCGTATATCAACCTCAAGGAGTAACACGAGATGGCACGCGATTACACGAAGGCCGAGAACCTCGACATCATCGAGCGTGAGGCCAAGGAACGCCACATTCCGGTCGACGATTTCATGCGTTTCGCCTATATCGAAACCGGCGGCAAGTTCAACGAGCAGGCCAGCCGCGGCCCGAACAGCGCCAAGGGCCTGTTCCAGTTCACCCCCGGCACCGCAGCGGCCTACGGCATCAGCGGCCGCGAACTGGATGCAGTGGCCAATACCGACGCCGCGGCGCGTCTGTACCAGGACAACCAGCATTCGCTGACCCGGCAGCACGACAAGGACCACCGTCCGTACCTGTCCGGCAAGCCGCAGCCCGATGGCCTGGACATGTACATGGCGCACCAGCAGGGCGCCGGCGGCTACCGCTCGATCCAGGCCGCGGTCGCCACCGGCAGCTTCGCGCGCGAAGACACGCGTCCGAACATCCTCAACAACGTGCCGCGCGAAAAGGATGCGGCCGGGGCCAAGCAGTTCGAGGCCTACACCGGATCTTCGCTGGCCGAGTTCAAGAAGATGTCCGACCAGGACATGGCCAAGACGTTCCTGAAGTACTGGGACACCAAGTTCGACCACATTGCGATCCCGGAAAAGGGCATCAAGCCGGTCGCCGAGGGTCATGCCCCGCAGCCGGTCCCGGCGGGTCGCATGCAGCCGCATGCGCCCGTGCATCCGGCCGCACATCCGGCCACGACCGCCAAGCAGGACGGCCACGACGGGATCAAGCTCACCGCCGCGTACGAGATGGGCATCAAGTACGACGACGTGAAGTACGCGATCAACATCAAGGACCACAAGCTTTCCCACCCCGGCGTGGACGGCAAGCATCTGGAGCAGGGCTACATCGACTGCTCCGGCTGGGTGACCGAGCTGCAGAACAAGACGATGCTGGAGATCAACCGGAAAGCCGGCCACGAGGTGTTCGGCCAAAAGGATCTGCTGACGCAAGGTATGGTCGGCTCCGGCGACATCGTCAAGAAGGCCTCCCTCAGTTCCGGCGCGCTGCTGCAGGGCCAGGACGTGTTCAAGCCCGGCGCGCTGAAGGAAGGCATGGTCATCGGCGTCGATGCCAAACACAAATCGGGCCATGACTACTGGCACGGCATCGACCACATCATGATGGTGGTGCGCGATCCCAAGAGCGGCGAACTGCTGATCAGCCAGTCCAGCGGCAGCAAGGGCGTCAACACCATGCCGTTGGATGACTATCTGGCCAGCCACAAGAACGCCAAGCTGTTCGCGGCCGATCCGCTGGCCAAGGCACGCGACCTGCTGCAGGACAGGCAGCAGACGCAGTCGCAGTCGCAGACGCACGGCCAAGGCCATGACGCGCGCACCTCGCTGAAGCCGGGCGAGCAGGGCCCCGACGTGAAGGCGATGCAGCAGAGCCTGATCGAGCTCGGCATCAAGGACAACAGCGGCAAGTTGCTGACCGGCACCGGCTACTACGGCGACAAGACCAGGGAAGTGGTGGCCAACCTGCAGCGCGAGAAGGGCATCGAGCCGACCGGCGTCGCCGACAAGCTCACCCTCGATGCGCTGAGCAAGCTGCAGACCCAGGGCAGGACCGAGGCCAAGCCCAACCCGGCCGCCGCCGAGGCGCAGCGTGCCGACAATCCGCTGTTCACCCAGGCGCTGGAGAAGCTGCAGAAACAGGGACCGAACGGCGGTTTCAACAGCCGCGAGGAAATGCAGCGTGCGGCCGGGCAGGTGGCGTTCGAGGCCAAGGTGGGCGGCATGTCGCGCATCGACGACGTGGTCCACAGCACCGACGGCAAGGGTCTGATCGCGGTGGAGCGCAATCCCAACAACCCGCACGACGTGAACCGCGCCTACGTGGACAAGCAGCATGCCGCCACGGTGCCGCTGGAACAGAGCCAGCAGCAGCTGGCAGCGGAAACCCAGCGGCAGGCGCAGGAGCAGACCCAGGATCAGCGCACCCAGACGCAATCGCCGACGCGCTGACCCGCATCGCCGGCGGCGGCGGCCACCGACAGGCGGGTCGGATGGCAGCCGATGCCCGGCCGGTCACCGATCGGGCTGGCGTCCGGCGCGCGCTCGAAGCGGCCTGACTCCTCCGTCTACCGACGCCCGTGTCGGGGATTGGGTGTTGTGCGCGAAGTGACCGAGCGTGCGCGCGAAGTCGATTTGCGGACGTGGGCGTGTTTCACGCGATGGTGTTCTGGCTGCCATCTTCCTCGTCCGCGCGTCGCGACCGAAGTCGCTCACACCGTGAAGGCGCTTCGCGACTGTTTTCGAAACGCTGTCGGCAGCCTGTCTGCGTTGTTTGAACGCCCGTGTAGCGGTGTCGTGGCGATCCGGCGATCCGATGGACACGGTTTCGACGATCGTTTAGAACTTCCCTCCCTTACATGCATCACCACAAGGCGAATTCCAACAGTGGCCATCGTCAAGCTTCTTCCCCTTTCCTGCCTGTTCGCGCTCTGCGGTCTGACCGCGGCGTGCAACGGCGGGTCTTCCGCGCCGGCGCCGGCTGCGGCATCCGCTGCCGCTGCTACTGCGCCAGCGTCGGCGTCGGCACCGCCCGCAGGCGATGCGCCTGCGGCGAATGCGCAAGCGCCGAGCGCGCCGTCCACCCAGGCGGATGCCGCCGCCGCACCATCCAAACCTTCAGGAGAAAACGTCGTGCTGCGACCTTCCTATGACGCCTGCATCAGCGCCGCCGCCGGCGTGACCCCGACGATGCAGGACTGCATCGACACCGAATACGCCTACCAGGATGGCCGCCTGAACACGGTCTACAAGGCGCTGATGGCCAAGCTGGGCGATGCGGAAAAGAACGCGCTGCGCGAGCAGCAGCGCAAGTGGATCGCCGATCGCGACGAGAAGTGTTTCTACGATCCCGACAGCGGGCAGGCGGGGCGCGTGGATGCCGCCGAATGCCGTCTCGACATGACCGCCAAGCGCGCCGACGAACTGGAAGCGCGCTGATTGCTGCAGTGGTTTTTGCGATGAACTTTTTTAGACAAGGAGATGGACGATGAGCGACAAGGATTGGGAACTGGGTCAGACCTCGAAGCATTACGAAACCGGCGGACGCGGCGCGAGCACGGTGTCCTCCGGCATCGACGATCCCGGCGGCGTGTCCTACGGTTCCTATCAGATGACCTCGCAGGTCAAGACCAAGGAAGGCACGGTCATCGTGGGCGGCACCGTCGCGGCCTTCGTGAAGGACAGCAAGTACGCCGACGACTTCGCCGGCCTGAAGCCCGGCTCGGCCGACTTCAGCGCGAAGTGGAAGGAACTGGCCAGGACCGACGACAGCTTCGCGCAGGAACAGCACGACTACATCAAGCGCACGCACTACGACAAGCTGGTCGATCGGCTCCAGGACAAGGGCCTGGACCTGTCCGACCGCGGTCCGGCGGTGCAGGACGCGCTGTGGAGCACGGCGGTCCAGTACGGCCCCGGCAGCGACAAGAAGCCCGGCGGCTCGGGCGTGTTCCTGAAGGGGATGGAAGCGAAGTTCGGCAAGGACTACGACCTGTCCAAGCTTTCCGACAAGGAGATCGTCGGCGCGGTGCAGGACTACAAGGCCGAGCACGTCAAGGAACTGTTCCCGCGGGTGGAGAAGCAGAAGACCCTCGACTCGCTGCAGAACCGCGCCGAGAACGAGAAGGCGGACCTGCTCAAGCTGGCCGACCAGGACAAGACGGTGACCCGGAGCGGCGAGCAGCCGGCCAGGCATGAGCGCACCTCGCATGCGGACAAGTCGCATGGCGGCAATGGCCCGCATGCAGAAAACGGCGATGGCGTGCTCAAGCGCAACGAGCAGGGCGCCGCGGTGAAGGACCTGCAGGAGAAGCTGTCCAAGCTCGGCTACCTGGATGCGAAGGACGCCATCGGCACCTACGGTCCGAAGACCGAAGCGGCGGTGGAGAAATTCCAGCAGGACAACCGGCTCAAGGGCGTGGACGGCAAGGCCGGCACGGAGACGCTCGCCTCCATCGACAAGAGCCTGCAGCGGCAGCAGGGCGTGGACCAGTTGCGCCGCGACAATCCGATGTTCGACCAGGCGGTCAAGCAATTGGAGAAGCAGGGGCCGAACGGCGGCTTCGGCAGCCGCGAGGAGATGCAGCGCGCGGCCGGCCAGGTCGCGTTCGAGGCCAAGGTCAACGGCATGTCGCGCATCGACGACCTGGTGCACAGCACCGACGGCAAGGGCCTGATCGCGGTGGAGCGCAACCCGAACAACCCGCACGACGTGAACCGCGCCTACGTGGACCGGCAGCAGGCCGCCACGGTGCCGCTGGAGCAGAGCCAGCAACAGCTGGCATCCGAAACCCAACGCCAGGCGCAGGAGCAGAGCCAGGACCAGCGGCGTACCCAGGCGCAGTCGGTGCCGTCGCCGACGCGCTGATCCTCCACTGCTGGCATCGACCGCCGATGCCAGCAGTGGCCGATGGCTTGTCCAATCGCGTCCACAGGAGCGGATGTGGTTACGCGTTTGGGCAAAGGGTCTTGCAGCCTGGCGAACAGGGCGCTGCGAGGCTCGTCAAACTCGATCGGCCGGGATGAGCGAAGTGCCGCTGTTTTCCACAAGCGCTGCGCGAGGTTTCGCCAATAGCATATAGAACGCAGGCACGATCAGCAGCGTCAAAAAGGTTCCGATGCCCAGCCCTGCGATCACGATGCATCCGATCGTCGACCGTGCCGCCGAGCCGGGGCCGCCTATGAAAAGCAGGGGCAGTGACCCGATGATCATCGCCGCGGATGTCATCAGTATTGGCCGAAGCCGGATATCGAGGGCGACAAGGATCGCATCGCGTTTGCAGCGGCCCAGGTCCTGTTGCTCGTTCGCCACCTCGACCAGCAGGATGCCATGTTTGCTGATCAAGCCGATCAGCGTGAGCAGTCCAACGTCCGTATACAGGTTTACCGAAAGCTGATCGAGGCCGAGCCACACGAAGAGCAACGCGCCCGACAGCGAGGTGGGTACCGAAACGAGGATGATGATCGGATCGGTAAGGCTGTTGTAGAAAGAAGCGAGCGTTAGATAGACCACCGCGATACTCAGCAGTAGCGTCACCGCATAGCCCTTTTGGTTCTTTGTGTACTCGCGCATCGGGCCCGAGATATCCGAGGAGTAGTCCTTTGGGAACTTATTGGTCACGTCCGCAAGGTAATCCGCCACCTGCCCGCGGGAGACTCCCTTCGCCAATTCGCCGGAGATGGTAATGGCGCGTTGGCCCTGGAAATGGCGTAGCACGTCCGCGCCGGTGGTCGTCTCCAGATGTGCGACAGCCCGTAGCAGGACCGGCTGCCCATTGACCGTTGCGACCGGGTAGTCCAGTACGTCACGGCCAAGCTTTCTCGAATCGCGCTCGGCTGCAGAGATTACCTTGTAAGAGCGTCCCTCATAGTTGAAGTAGTTTATATAGCTCCCGCTCAACATGGGGCTGAGCGCATTGGAAACGCTTTGCACATCCAGATTGAAATCGGCCAACTTTGCGCGGTCAAGGACGATGCGGCTTTTCGGTTGGCCAAGCTGCTGGCTGGTTTCGAGGTAGGCGAATAGGCCCGATGCTTTCATCTTTGCCAGGATTTCTTGCGTTACCTTGGTGAGGTCGTCCAGTTCGCCCGCCCCTTCGACGACGAACTCGACAGGGTCGCCGTCTTCGGTGGGGAGCGATTCCGACTGATATAGCGAGAAGGAAAATCCGGTGACGTCATGGAGTGCTTGTCGCAGCTGATCGATGGCGTCGGCCGTAGGAGGGCGCGATGACCAGTTGGTCAAGGAGATCCCGCCTCTGATCGACGCCGGCGTGACCGTATTCCAGGAGTGTCCCGAATAGGGGAAACGGGCTATGCGTGCAAGGACGTCCTGGTCGAAGCGCCGGGACGCTGCAAAAGACATTTCCGGAGCGGCATGTCCGCGAAGGTGCACGTATCCTTGGTCTTCCTGAGGCGCCAGTTCCTGTCGGCTGCCTACGAAGAAAAACACCGTCGCGACTATCAGCAGGCCGCCGCAGACGCTCACGAGCCGATAGTTCGCCAACGATCTAGCCTGCAACCTGTCGAATGACCGAAGCACCTTGCGCCAGGTTTCGGCGCCGCTTGCGCCAGCAACGTGGCTCGATCGCCGAACAATAAACCGGCACAGCAAGGGACTGACTGTGACGGCAATAAGCGCGGAGAAGGAGACAGATGCGACGAGGGTGGTGGCGAACTCCCGGAACAGGACGCCGGCGATTCCGGGCAGAAGCGCGATAGGAAGATAGGCGGCTGCCAGTACGATTGTCATCGAGACGATCGGCCTCAGCAATTCGGATACTGCCCTATCCGCTGCGTCGTGTGGCGAGAAGCCCGATTCCAGATGACGCTCGTGACGTTCGACGACGATGATGGCGTCGTCCACGACCAATCCTACGGAAAGTACCAGCGCAAGCAGGGTGAGTTCGTTGATGCTGTAGCCGAGCACGCTGAGGCACCAGAGGCTCCCCAGCAGCGCAAGCGGTACCGCGATCACCGGAATAAGCGCCGATCGTATGTTGCTCAAGGCGACGAACACGATCAGGCTGACCACCAGAAGCGCCTCGGCAAGAGCCTGTAGCACTTCGCGAAGCGCGTGGCGCGTAAATTCCGTGTCGTCCTCGTTTACGGTCAAGGCAATACCGGGGGGAAGCGTCCTTTGCAATAGCGCAACCTTGTTCTTGACCGCCTGGGCGACCTGGATGATGTTGGCGCCATCGTTGGGCACGACATCCAGGAAGATGCCGGGAACCCCATCGGCATACGCGGCGAACTTCTCGCGCGACGTTCCGATCTCCGCGCTGCCGATGTCACGGATGTGAATGGGCGACCCATTGACCGTGCCCACCACCAAATTCCTGAACCCGGTAACCGTGCCAAGCCCGGACGCGATGGTGAGCGGTAACGAAACGCTGTCTCCATCGATCGTCCCTACGCCCGCGACGTAGTTGTTTCCCGCGATCTTGTCGCGGACCGCCTCTGCGGTGAGTCCGTAGGCCGTCATCTTGTAAGGATCAAGATTCAAGCGCATCGCCAGCGGCAGACTGTCGTTGACGCTAACGGAGCGGACGCCGGGAATCGTGGCGATTTCCGGTTTCAGCACGCGCAGCGCGTACTCGGACATCTGCGGGCCGGTCGCGGTGGCGCTGGTCAGCGCGAGATCCAGGATGCTTTCGTCACCGTAGTTGAGGACGATGGCAGGACTTTGTGTTCCTGAGGGAAGATTGGACAGGACCGCGTTGACCAGCGATTGGACCTGCGCCAGCGTCGCCGCTGGATCAGCATCGAGGGTCAGATGCAGGACAATTTCGGACTGGCCTTCCTTGCTGGCAGAGGTGACGAAATCGATGCCTTTCGCAGGCGACACGGCCTGCTCCAGGGGAGAGCTGATGAAGCCTTCTATGGTCTCCGGATCGGCGCCGTAGTAGACCGTGGAGATGTCGATGGTGGCGTACTTGATGGTCGGGAATGCCTGAATCGGAAGGCGGCCAATCGCCAGGATGCCACATGCCGTCACCACCAGAACGACGGCGAAGACCGTGCTGGCGCGGGTCAGCGCCGAAACCAGGGAGGATCCAGACTTCATGCGCGACCTCCACAAGGACAATGCCTATTCATGCGGTGCGACAGCGACACGAGCGCCGTCCTCGATCTTGATCTGCCCGCTGACCACGATCCTGTCATTACACTTGAACTGTCCTTCGACGACCGCCCTGTCGCCATCGTCGTCCTTTACCGCCACCGGAACCTGGTGGACGACGGCCTCCTTCGCCGCGGTGCTCAACAGATACAGCGTATCGCCATGCGTGCTGGACAGTATCGCGCTCCTCGGGACTGTCCTGACGGCGCGCAGTGTTTCCACATCCAGGCGCATCGTCCCGAACATGCCCGACACAAGCGCCTGCGGATCCCCGGCGAAGGTCGCTCGCGCGGAAATGTTGTGGCTTTGCGGGTCGGCGATCGGGGGCAGAGAACTTACGGTCGCATCGAAGCTCTTCTTGCCATAGCCTTCGACCGCAATCCGGCCACGCTGTCCGACGCGGATCGAGGGAAGTAGCGACTGCGGAAGTGAAAAGTCGAAGAGCAGAGGCGTTCTCCCGTCGATCGTCGTGATGACGTCGCCCGCCTGAATGAACTGACCAGGATCCACTTTACGGATGCCCACGGTGCCGGCGAATGGTGCACGAACGCTTCGCTGCTCGACACGAGCCCTCTGCGCCGCGAGCCGTGCTTTTGCCGCTTCCATCGCATGGCGCAGCGAGTCGAATTCCTCCTGGCTGATCGCTCCCAGGCGCAACTGCTCGACGGCGCGTGCAAAGTTCTTCTGGGCCAGCGTCAAATCCGCTTCCGTCTCGGCCAGCACACCCGGCCCATCGTTCAAGCGCAGCTGCACGAGAAGCTCGCCGGCCTGCACGGACTTGCCCGAATCGAAATGCACGGAGTCCACGATGCCCGCGGTATCGGTGGTGAGATCGGCTCTATGAGACGCGCGGACCACTCCGCTGAAGGACTCGTGCCGGTTCCAATCGGTACAGACCACCGTCGCTGCGGCGACAACCGGCAATGCCATCGAGCCGGACGCTGCTGGCGGCGGATTCGCCAAGGTGGCTTTGTGCCGATACGCTGCGAATCCAACGATGCATAGCGCAAGAACGGCGATGGCGCGCCAGCGCGGCGAATGCCCTGCGCCACGAGGTTGACTTTCGCTTGCGCTCATGGACGCTTTCCTTCAACCGAAGTGCTCGCTGGGATCAATACATTCGCGACAGGTCGCGGCGGTGCGGCATTCTCCTCGATGCCCGGTTTGGCGGAAAGAACCCAGTCGGCGACGGCGCCGAGCACTGCGATCAGCATGAGCGCACCGTAGACGATCCAGTCCTTGTGCGTGTGCACGCCGATGCCGACCAGCCATTTCGTGAAAATCGCCGTGAGAACAGATGCAAGCGTGTAGTAGATCCCGAAATAAAGGCCGGTATCGCGGCCATTCGAGCATGCGCGGATATGCGCCATTGCGGACGGATACGCGAACACCGTGCCGAATGTGAGTAAGGCACCGCAGCACACCGACGACACCCAGTCAGACAGGCCGAGATACGAGCAAACAGGAAGTAGCACGAAGGCGCCTCCCATCAAGATATAGCTCAGTGATGTCGCAACCTTGTTGAGGTAGATGGACGCGCCGTACAGGCTGAACAGCGCCTGCGCCACCACGCCGACGAGCGCCGCGATACTCAGGCCTAGTCCAAGAAAGTCGGCCCTGTTTTGCGACGAAAGGATGAATAGCGGAACTACTACATAGAGCTGTGCCACCAGAATGGAGTAGGGCGCCACGCCGATGCAGGTCGCGAAGAAACGGCGGCTGAGAATCCGAATGCCAGCAGGCAGGTGCTCTTTCCCTCTCGGGTCTTCCAGGCTCAGATCCCCCTGCTTGAAGATCAGCAGGAATGAAACGGTCGTCGCCAGGTAGATCAGCGATGCGGCGATGCACACGCGCTCGAAGTAGCGTGGACAGAGCCATCCTCCAACCAGGAACCCGATGATCTCACCTGCGTTGCGGAACGTGGCCAGGTTGGCGAATGCGAGCACATTCCGCCCGCGCTCCCGTCCGGACACCAGCGCCGAACTTAAGCCTGTGGTAATCGATGAGGCCACTCCGATGACAAGCACCGCGGCTATCAGCATCGCCTCCGTGCGGCCCATGGCCAGAAGGAAATACGCTACCGCACGGAGCAGGGAGCTCAACGCGAGGGTGGGCCTGGGACCGAGAAGGCGCCCGGCCACGGAACCGGGCAAGGTGAAGGCCTGGCTGGCGAACGCTCGCATCGCGAGCACCGTCCCGACGACTCCAGCTTCCATGTGCAGCACATCGGCGAGAAAGAGTGCCAGGAACGGGATGATGGAGAAATAGACCGCGTTTCCGGTGAATGCGGTCGCGAATGTCCAGCGTTGCCGTTTCAGCATCGGTGTTTGCCTGTCCGAAGGGTGTGTCTGCATCGTCAGCGTTCCGTCTATTCACAGTTGTTGCCTGGTCGCCGGCATGGCGCAACTCTCAATGTGCCTGCTGTTCACCAGCGTCATCGCGCCTCCACCATCCGCCGCCGAGTTCCTCATACAGAACGACCGTGTCGATGAAGCGATCGGTGCGCGCCTGGGCCAGTCCGAGCGATGAGGTCTGATAGGCTTCCTGTGCCGCGATGAGTTGCACAGTGGATACGCTGCCAATTGCATTCCTACGCTCCAATAGCGTCTGGATTCGGCGCGTGGCCGCCTCGTCATCGGCAGCAAGCTGCAGCTTCACAGCATCGTGCTGCAACCTCGACAGGGCATCGGAGAGGGCCCGGAATGCGTCGATGACGGTCGCTCGCCATCGCGCATCGGCCTCATGCATCGCAGCCTCCTGGGCGCGCTGGCGGTGCTTGAGCGATCCGGCGTCGAATATGGATTGGCTCGCGCCGGTGGAGACCGACCAGAATCCATTCCCTGCACCGAAGAGCCTGCTGGGATCCAGTGAGGCGGCGCCGAGCCGGGCGCTGATCGTGATGTCGGGAAAGCGTTGAGCGGTGGCAACACCCACCATCGCGGTCTGCGCGTGCAGTGCCGCTTCCGCCGCTCTGACGTCCGGACGCTGCTCGACCAGTCTCGAAGGTAGCGTAACCGGAAGAGTGGCAGGAAGCTTCAGCGTGTCCAGGTCGATCGAGACATCGGCAACCGCTGCGGGTGGCTTCCCCAGCAGAGCCGCCAGTCTGTGCTGTACCTGCTCGCGATCCACCAGCAGCGTCTCCAGCGAGGACTTGGACTGGGCAAGCGTCGACTGCTGCAGCGCGACATCGAAATCGCTCCTAGTTCCGATCTTTGCCTGCCCTTCGACCAAGTCGAGCCACTGTCGCTGAAGCTCGATGATGTGCTTCTGGATGCGGATTCGCTCGTCGAGGCCGCTCTTTTCGAAGGCCGCGGTCGCCACGTGACTGGTCAGCGCAAGGTACGATGCCTCGAGTTCGAAGCGAGCGTAATCCGTTTGCGCGCCGCTGGCCTCGATGGAGCGACGAATGCCGCCCCACAGGTCCATGTCGTAGATGGCGCCCAGTCGTGCTTCGGAGATGGCATAGTGACTTGGTGCGCCGGTGTCGCCGTCCTCGGCCTGCGCATAGCGACTGCGTTGCTGGGAGATGTCCGCGTTCACCGAAGGCAATCGCCTGCCGCCCTCTGCGCGTTCGAGTTGCTTTGCCCTGTTTAGCGCTTCGTGTGCAGCATGCAGGTCGGGATTGTCGCGAACGGCCTGTTCGACCAGAGTCGTCAGTTCGGCGGATTGATAAAGCTCCCACCATCGGCTCGCCACGTCGCCACCGACCTGGAGCGCTTCGGGATCCCCGCCCGCCACATTCGCCGAGGCGGTCCGTTCTTGAATGGGCGGCAGAGCCACATTGCGGTAATCGGGAGCAGGGGACTTGAAATCTGGTCCCAAGGTGCATCCGGCGAGCAGGCACATAGCCGCAGCGCAAGTCGTCCCGCGCAGGCGCGAGATCGGCGGCCGCCCGACTCGGCGCGACCGAGGGCCGCAGATGCACCGCCGATCGGCGCGGCTGGGTAGGTCAGTGTCTTTCAAGGTAGGCGAGTTCCATCGCCGCGATCAGCCGCTCGCAATGCCGGCGCGCGTGCATCCCTTCTTTGTCGATGCATAGCACGTGCGCGAGATAGCTGTCGTTGTTCCTCGGAGCGCCAACCTTCTTGCCTCGAATGGCGGGATCCAGATGACTCCTCCACACATGCGGGTCGTCTACAACGCCGTCCCAATTGGAAACGCCCGCCAGAACGCCAGGACCTTGCGGCAGCAGGAACTGGATCGCGGCGCTGCGCGCAACCGGAGCGACCACACAGTCGCGTAAGTCGGTGGCGCCGAGAGAGAGCTTGACGAAGGCCTGAATCAGATCGAATCCGACGGCGATCCGCACCAGCTCCGAAATCCAGTTCCCTCCTACGCGTGGATTGATCTCCACCACGCGCGGCCCTCTGGAAGTGAGCTTGATCTCGGTGTGGGCCACGCCGTGGGAATAACCGACCGCGTGCAATGCCGCTTCGGCGAGGCGACTGGCGGCGTGGACCGTCGCAGCGTCCAGGATCGCTGGAACCATGTGGCCGGTCTCGATGAACAGCGTATCGCTGTAGAGCGACTTATCGGTCACCGCAATCACCTGGGTGGTTCCGTTCGCTGTCGCTGTCTCGACGCTGACTTCCTGACCATCGAGAAATTCTTCGATCAGCGCGACGGCGTTGAGCGTCTGTCCCCTAGCGTTCTGGCGATAGCAGGTGACTGCCTCGGCGGCCTGAAGCAACTCTTCATCCGTCTTCGCCAGCGCGACGAATGCGCTGGCTGACATGTCCGTTGGCTTCACAACCACCGGATAACCGATCCGTTTGGCTATGGCCAGCGCTTCCTGTGGTGTGGTAGCCACCGCGAACTGCGGGGTCGGCACTCCTGCCGAACGAGAGGCCACTCGCATCAAGTACTTGTCCCGCGTGGTTCGGATCACCTCGCTGCCGACGGTCGGCAGTCCCAGCGTCTCGGCCACACGCGCCGCAGCGACAAGATAGTGATCGCAAGACGTGATCACCGCATCGAATGGTCTGATTTCATGCAGCCTACGCGCGGTCGCGAGCAAGGTGGCGTCGTCGTTGACGTTGGCTACGACAACCTCTTCCGCTTCCGCGATCACCGGATGTATGCCATCACCCAGGGGGTTGTTCTTGAACCTGGACGGATCGGGTGTCACCAGCGTGTAGCTGTGGCCCAATCCACGGATGGCCAAGGGCACCGTGACCCCGGTTGCGTAGATCCAGCTATCCAGCATGAGCAGCCTAGCCATGGGAGGGTTGCTCGTCGTATTGCCGTACGATGTAGGAGGAGTGATTGTTGAATGACAACGGCTGGAGATAGAGGTAGCGCTCAAAGGAATCGAGTTCCCACGGCTGCACTTCTGTATACAGGATGGTGCAAGGAATCGACGCGCTTCGAACGACCAGGAACGCGCCGGGCGCGGCGTGGATTCGCAGGTGCTCAATGACCTTTTGCTTCATGTCGGCCACGCCGACGAACCCTGCGAGCCAGATGACGTCGTATTTGGAAAGGTCGCGCAACTCCAGTATGTCGCTGGTTATGTGGCCTATTCCATCTGTAACGTTGAGGCGGCGCATCAATTCGTGCGAGATTTCGTTCGCCTCCGCGCTGATGTCGACGCAATCCACCTTCAGCCCTAGTCGCCGAAGAATCATGGCTGTCGATCCAACCGGTCCGGATCCGATCATCAGTGCGTACTTCAGGTCACGCCCCGCGCAGATGCGAACCGTCTGATGCTCAAGAGTCACTATCCGCTCGTAAAGCGGGAGGTCTGTAAACAGCATGTGGAAGGCGCTTTCCGTGTCTTCCGATTCGAAGATCTTCCGGGCTGCGTCGAGTTCGCGTAGGTAGCACCATTGTGCATAGAGCGTCAGTAGTTTCGGCTTGATGTCGTTCAAGCGCTCATCTGAACAGACCGCATGAGCGATTTCCTTGTTGCGAAGGCTCTGACACAGATGCCACAGGCTGGAAAAGTCCGCGATTGAGGACTCGTTGATCGTCAGCGGCTTATGGCAAGAAACGGCGTTATAAGCGGAGATAAGCTGTTCTACGTGGGTATCGACGGAGAGGTGATCCAACATTGCATCTTGCTCCTGAGCGTTGCTGTAGTCGGTTGCCCAGCTATTGATCCTTTGATCGACGAGGCCGGGGCGATCATGGTTCCGCGGACCACGCACGTGGCGTTGGCTCATTGCATGCTCCCTATGCAAGGACCATCTGTCTTAACGCGTATCGCACGCTTGGCGAATGTCTCAGCCAATACTTCCGCTGTGACCTAAGCTATGAGTCGAGAACGATGGCGAGCCATGCAATCAATAGCCGGAATCCTGGTCTTGTTGCTGCGTTGATTCGATATCCACAGCGCCAACACCGAAGGGCTGGCGCCGCATGCCGGGGCACGGGTCTTTTAGGGATCACGTGCATTTATGGATTGCAAGTAAATTGCGGTGTTTTGCCCCGTGGTTTTATTAATGAGTGGACCTTTCGCTGGCCTTTCCTTGGGTCAGGATGTCTACGATTGTGGACGCAATGGTGGTTTACAGCATGGAGACATGTACTGTTTTTAGAGCAAATATCAGCGCTTCCTTTCGTTTTGCTTTCCGTGGAAGCTATGTTTACTCGCGTAGACAAGTGATCGATTGGTGGTGCAGACAACTGGGGTGTTTATTGACGCCGGGTCTTGGCCTGGATCACTATCGATCGAGAAGCATCGCCAAATATTATCTGATGGGTTTAAGTGGTTCGCTTGCGGTGAATTGTTGGATTCTGGCGATTAAAATCTCGATTATTGCCGGTAACAGCGGAGCCGCTGGTCAATACTCTGTGGCGGCACATTGCTGTGTATCGGCGGAAAGTATCGGGTTGAATTCTGCAATTTCGCTTGGGTCTTCTTCACCGCGTGAGCCGCGCCATGCGGGATGGATTTCCTTCGCTGTCGCTTCTGCGCATCAATGGCATGACTGCAGGTGGAGCGCCGCTGGTTAGCCGAGGTGGCGCCATGCTGCGGGAATCCATCCTGTCTTTGCGCAACAGGTTTCGTTCTAGATCCCAGGAAAACGGAGTGTCCTTATGCATAGCGAAGACCTGGTGGCAGCAAGCACAAGCGAGCCGCTACTGCGGGGAGTCGGTGTAAGCGAGCTGACACTTGAGAGCGTGCTGCGATCCAAGGCGTCCATGCAGCAATTCATCTGCAACGTGGCTGATTTTCTCCGTGAACAGCGTGGTGAGGCGGGTTATACGGCCATGCCGTTCCATGTTCTCGATTTTCTGATGGAGAGCGTCGAATCGAGGATATTCTATGCGACGGAAGTTGAAGAGCTGATTTTTGGCATCAAGCGGGAAATGCCCCATCATGGAATATTGCAGGAGGCGTATTGCGTATGGGAGACGACGCTGGAGCGTAATTTCGTCGCGCGATTGTGTGCGGGGTCCGCGACGGCGATCTCCGATTATAGATTGGCTAATCGCCTGCAGCGCCTCGTGCGGCGCGAGGTGTCGATGCTGCGCAGTCATCCGCAGAGAATGCTCTTTATCGGTTCAGGTCCGCTTCCGCTGAGTGCCATCTGGTTCAACAGGATTCTCGGTGTGCATGTCGATGGAGTCGATATTTCCAGTGCGGCTGTCGAGCAATCGTCGGCGCTCATCAAGATGCTGGGTCTGGATCGGTCCATTCGCATCCTTCATCGAAATGCGGTTGACTACGATGTTTCGGGCTATGACATGATCGTCATCGCGCTTCTCGCAAAACCCAAGCAGCTGCTGTTGGATAACATAGCGCGCACTGCGAGAAGCGATTGCACGATAGTCTGTCGTACTTCATTCGGGCTGCGTAGCCTGATTTACGAACCGACGTTCGTTTCCCCTGCGATTCTCGAGAATTTCGATATCGAGGATATGCGCTTGGTGAAGGGGGCGGGAGACGATACCGTCTCTTCGTTGAGGCTCAGTATCCGAGCGCTCTGACGCGGGGTTCGCTTTTGCCGCGCCGCGCGAAGCCTGGCGACGGCCGTTCTCCCCCCGCGTCGCATGCGCGCGTGCTGCGCGCGGGTAGCCGTGTTCTGCTGGCCATGTCGGGGGTGGGGGGGCGCGCCGGGCGCATGTCGGCGTCTGCTGCTTCCTGCGCTGCCGCGTGATGGCATATGCTCGGCGCATGTGCTGTTCCTCGCCCCGCTGTGCATGCTGTACCGGGCCATAGCCAGGGTTTGTCGTGGGCGAAGGCTGGCGTTCGCGCTGTTCGGCCTGTCTGCGTACGCTTCCGCAGCGGCGGCCCCCGGTCCAGCCTTCGAGTCAGCGCCGGCGCCAGTTGTCGCTGCCGCACAAGCAGGGCTGGTGGACGTGCACCAGGTTGCGCCGGACATCGCGATGGACATCCGCTATGCCGGCCACGACAACTTCACCGGCCGCCCGGTGCCGGGCTACGAGGCGCCCAAGTGCTACCTGTTGGCAGCGGTCGCGCAGGCGCTGGCGCGCGTGCAGGCCGCGTTGCGCGCCGAGGGCTACGGCCTGCAGGTGTTCGACTGCTACCGGCCGCAGCGCGCGGTGCGCGCGTTCGTGGCCTGGGCACGTGACCCGAACGACCAGGTCGCCAAGGCGCGCTACTACCCGCATCTGGACAAGCGCGTGCTGCTCGGCGACTACATCGCCGAAACCTCCGGTCACAGCCGCGGCGCGACGCTGGATCTGGGTCTGCTCGACTGCCGACACGGCCATTGCGCGCCAGTGGACATGGGTACCGGCTTCGATTTCTTCGACCCGTTGGCGCACACCGATGCAGCAGGGATCGATGCGGCCCAGCGCGCGAACCGCCAGCGTCTGCTGCGCGCGATGGCGGCGCAGGGCTTCGCCAACTACCCGCTGGAATGGTGGCACTACACCTTCCAGCCCGAACCCAGTCCCGGCACCGCCTACGACGTACCGGTACGCTAGCCGTTCGTCTCGCTTCCCAGGCCAACATCATGTCCGGCATGCAACAAAGTTTCATCGACCTGCAGTGCCCGTATTGCGGCGAATGGATCGACCTGGCGCTGGACCCGTCGGTCGAGGCGCAGCAATACGTGGAGGATTGCCAGGTGTGTTGCCGGCCGATGCTGGTGACGGTGCGCTGGGACGAGGACGGCGCACCGGTGGTGAGCGCCACTGCCGAGAACGAGGGCTGATGCGTGCCTGTCGGTCGATTGCCAGCGTGAGCGCGGCTCCCGGTGGCCTCGGGCAATAGTCACGGCAGACGCCGCCGACATCGCCCTTTGCGACCATGCCCGAGTGCGCTGTGAGGACCGCACACCGGCCGCCACACCACCTAGACTGGCGCTCTCCCCGACAACCAGGAAGCACCGCAATGAATCTCCCGCTGCACTTCGGCCTGCTGGGCTCGCTCGAAGCCGGGTTGATCGCGTTCGCGGTCGGGTTCCTCGTGTACGCGTTGTGGCACCGCCTGTGCCGCTGGCTGCAATGGTCCGAAGGCCATGCGCTGGGCTGGTCGTGCCTGATCGCGGTCGCGGTGTCGGCCGGGATCGATTGCTGGAACCTGTTCTACACCGGCATCGTGCGCCTGGAGTCGCCGTTGTACGCGCGGCTGGCGTTGGCCAGCATCCACGATCCGAACGAATTGGGGTCGCGGGTGGTGCTGGAAGTGTCCGGTGCGCTTGCCGGCGTTGCCGTGGCCTGGGTCGCGTTCAGTTCGCGTTCAAGCGAAAAATCCGCCGAGCGCGACCGCGAAATCGGCTGAAACACACGGTTTTTTTCTGGTTTCCGAACGCCTCGAACGAATGGCTTACTGCACGCTCACCGCTTGCTAACCAAGCCGGTAACGGGTGTTTTCCATGCTGTGGTTAACGAAGCGTTGCCTGCGTTTTTTCGCAAGGGAATGGATTCAGCCTGGCACCGGCACGGTGTGGCCATGCACCGGATTCGACCGGGCATGCCACAACCGAGAGAGCACAGGAGACCACCCATGAACATTCGCAACCGCACGCCGCTGATCGGGACCGCCGCCATTCTCGCGGCCGCACTGGCCCTGCCGGCCTTCGCCCAGGAGGCGCAGAGCGATGCGGCCACCCAGGCGCAGTCGCCGACCAGTGCGACCGGGCAGTCCGCACAAGCCGGCGCGTCCGGCGGCGGCCAGACCTGGGCCGATGTCGATACCGATAGCGACGGCGCCATCAGCAAGCAGGAAGCGCAGGTTAATGCAGGCCTCAGCCAGATCTTTGCGCAGGCCGATGCCGATCACAACGGCAAGCTGACCCCGGACGAATACAAGGCGTACGTCGCCAAACAGCAGCAGGGCGGCGCCGCCGCCGGCAGCAACGGTCAGTAACGCCGACGGCGGCAAGGCGCCACAGCCGGTACGCGCAGAGACGAGCGCGCGTGCCGGCCGCGGCGCGGAGACGACGTCGCGGCCCAATCGAACGTGACAATGCGTATGAGGAAGGGCGGCTTGTGCCGCCTTTCCGCTCTTGCGGTGCAACCGAGGAACCGACATGGCCGGACATCGGCGCGGCCATCCGCAGCGCCGCAAGGAGTAGGGTGTCCATTCGCCGTTGGATGGGGCCGCCCATGAGTTTTTCACGCTATTCGCTGCGTCTGTGCCTGGCGTCGTCGTTGGCGGCTGTTGCCGCAACCGGCATGGCCGCGCCGCAGCAGGATCCTGCCGCACCCGTCCTGCCCCTCCCTGTGCCGACACCCGCGCCCACCCCGGCGCCGGCCGCACTGCCGCCGTTGCCTGCGCCGCCGGCATCGACCTTGCCGGTGCCGGCAGCGCCGGCCAGCGACGCCGGCGCCGCGGCAGGCGCCCGCAGTTTCGCCGCGATGGACCTGGACCGCGACGGGCGCATCGGCCGCGCCGAAGCCGCGGCCGACCCGGTCCTGCGCGAAACCTTCGACACGTTCGACGCCGATGCCGATGGGGCGTTGTCGCGCGAGGAGTACGCGCATTACCAGCCCGGTCCCGGCGATCCTGCGGCGCAATAAGGGCCGCTGCTATGCTTGTGCGATGCCTACTCCTACCGCTCTGCGCTCCTCCGCCATCGCCCTGGTCGGCTTCGACGGCGACGACAC
Organism: Xanthomonas campestris pv. phormiicola; assembly: GCA_025666215.1. NCBI lineage: Bacteria > Pseudomonadati > Pseudomonadota > Gammaproteobacteria > Lysobacterales > Lysobacteraceae > Xanthomonas > Xanthomonas campestris. Next base: position 780,673 of record CP102593.1, read on the forward strand.
CTTGTGGAAAAGCGAGGACTACTACCGCGACGCTGAAGCCGCGTTCGAAGCGATCCTCGGCCAGTACCTGGACCTGCGCGACGTCGCCACCCAGCAGCATCTGCTGACGGTGGAGCGGCGCAACCTGAAGGTGTTCGGCTACGGCGCCAAGGGCATGACCCTGTCGATGATCGAGGCGGCGATCGAGCTGACCGATGCGCGCATTTCCGCGCGCGATCTGCAGCGCATCGTCGAGATCGGCCGCGCCACGCTGCAGCATCCGGTGGAGGTGATCGCCGGTGTGCGCGAGGCGGTGGCCGCGATCGCCGCCGAGTTCGAGGTGGTGCTGATCACCAAGGGCGACCTGTTCCACCAGGAGGCCAAGATCGCCCAATCCGGGCTGGGCGAACTGTTTCCGCGCATCGAGATCGTGTCGGAGAAGGATCCCAAGACCTACGCCAAGGTGCTGGCCGAATTCGGCATCGGCGCCGAGCGCTTCGCGATGATCGGCAACTCGCTGCGCTCGGACGTGGAGCCGGTGATCGCGCTCGGAGGCTGGGGCATCCATACGCCCTATGCCACCACCTGGGCGCACGAGGCCGAGCATGGCGTGTCCGCCGACGAACCGCGTCTGCGCGAGGTGGCCACGGCGGCCGAGTGGCCGCAGGCGGTGGCCGACCTGAACCGGCATGCCGCCGCGCAGGATGCCTTGCCGCGGGGGTGAGGGCGATCGCGGCGACGGCGTTCCCGCGCCGCGCGGATTGCGCCGCCAGTGTGTGCGGGGAGTGCGCAAACAGGCGCTGCCAGCGGTGGCGCATGAGGGCACGGCCTTGCGTTGGCGGGTGCAGGGCAGGCGCGGCCCGGGCGGAGCAGGCTCGTGCCATCGGCGCCGACGCTTTCCCATCCGTGGCGATCTTGCCCGAGACGCAAGCCGATCGGATCCGCCAGGTCGTCGGGTGGATGCGCTGCCTTGTGGGGCTTCCCTGGCGAGCGTGCCGGCCGCGCTACCCTGACAGCGCTGCCGGCATCCGGCAGAATCGCCGCATGCCCTCTCGCCTGCGCTCCATCTGTCTGATCCTGCCGCTGGCGCTGTGCGTGGCGAGCGCGGCAGTGGCCGAGGATACGCTGGCACCGAGCGCCGCCGCAGCGGATGCGGCCGTACCCGGCAGCGGCGATGCCTGGGTCGATCGGCAACTGCTGGACATCGACCGTTACGCCGCCCGCTATCCGGACAGCTTCCTCGACGAAGTGGCGCGCTACGCGCAGCTGCCGCGCGGCTACGCCGAGGCATTGCTGCGCGAGCGCGGTTGGCCGCCGCGCGACATCTACTTCGCCTGTTTCCTGGCCAAGGCGGCGGGGCTGCCGTACCGCGAGGTGGTGCGTGCACGGGCCAGCGCCGGCCCGGACGCGAGCTGGGCGGACGTGGCGAATGCGTTGCAGGTCGAACCGGGGTCGCTGACCTACCGCGCGCTGCGCCATGCCATCGTCGCCAGCTACGACCACTGGGACCGGCCGATCGAGCTGGACGCGCTGTTGCGTCGCCAGCTCGGCGACCGCGCCCAGCGCGACCGGGCGGCTGCGCAGTAGGGTGGTCGGCGGCGTACAGCTCGCGGTCGGCAGGCCGGGTGCTGGAAGCCCCGGCTTGAATGCGCGAGGTGTCCAGCGGTCCCCGTGGCGCTCATGTGGGAGCGACTTCAGTCGCGACGCGCGGATCTCGTCGTAGACGCATCCAGGCAACCCCAAGATCGGGGACCGGCAGGCATCGCTGCTGCGCTCGTCGCGACTGAACGGCACCTCTAATAACCCCAAAGAACTCGACTAGAACGCTCGCGAATCATTGGTGCGCATGGCGTGCAATTTTTGGATTTGGGATGATTGGAGATGCCGTGAAGTCGCTCCCGCAGGAGCTTGCGGCCAGCAGGCCGCCGGGCGGCTGACGCTGTCGCCCTCCATCGCGCCCATCCGCGACGCTCGTCATGGCTGCGATCTGCCGCACGACTGGCCGCGCCACCGCCGCGGCGCGAGAATAGGCGTTCTGCCGGACCTTGTGCCCGGCGCCACCGCCGCTCCGGACCGTCCGATGACCACTGCTTTCGTTTCGCCCGATGCCATCCGCAGCCTGTTCGCGCAGGCGATGTCCGACATGTACCGCGCCGAGGTGCCGCTGTACGGCACGCTGATGGAGCTGGTGGCGCAGGTCAACGCGGCGACCCTGGCCGCCGATCCGGCGCTGGACGCGCAGCTGCAGCGCAACGGCGAGCGCGCGCGGCTGGACCAGGAGCGGCATGGCGCGATCCGCGTGGGCAGCGCCGAGGAACTGGCCACGCTGCGCCGGCTGTTCGCGGTGATGGGCATGCATCCGGTCGGCTACTACGACCTGTCGGTGGCCGGGGTGCCGGTGCATTCCACCGCGTTCCGCCCGCTCGACGCGGCGGCGCTGGCGCGCAATCCGTTCCGCGTGTTCACCTCGCTGCTGCGGCTGGAACTGATCGAAGACCCGGCGCTGCGCGCGCAGGCCGCGCAGATCCTCGCGCAGCGGCGCATCTTCACCGACGGCGCGCTGCAGCTGACCGAACGCTGCGAGCGCGACGGCGGGCTGGGCGAGGCCGATGCGCAGCGCTTCGTCGCCGAGGCGCTGGAGACCTTCCGCTGGCACAGCGACGCGACCGTGGCGCTGCCGACCTATCGCGCGCTGAGCGATGCGCACAAGCTGATCGCCGACGTGGTCAGTTTCCATGGCCCGCACATCAACCACTTGACCCCGCGCACGCTGGACATCGATGCGGCGCAGACGGAAATGCTGCGCCGGGGCATCGACGCCAAGGCGGTGATCGAAGGCCCGCCGCGCCGGCGCTGCCCGATCCTGCTGCGCCAGACCAGCTTCAAGGCGCTGGAGGAAACGGTGCGCTTCCCGGCCGGCGCCGGCGCCGCCGAGGCCGGCACCCACACCGCGCGCTTCGGCGAGATCGAGCAGCGCGGCCTGGCCCTGACCGCGAAGGGCCGCGCGCTGTACGACGCCTTGCTGGAGCGCGCGCGCGCCGCCGACGGCAGCGCCGGCGGCGACTACGCCGCGCGCCTGCAGGCCGCCTTCGCCGAGTTCCCCGACGACTACGCCACGTTGCGCCGCGAAGGCCTGGGCTATTTCCGTTATGCGCTGACCGAGGCCGGCCGCGCGGCGGGCGCCGCGGCGCTGGCCGGCAAGCCTGCCGAGGCGCTGATCGCCGACGGCCTGGCCAGCGCCGATCCGATCGTCTACGAGGACTTTTTGCCGGTCAGCGCCGCCGGCATCTTCCAGTCCAACCTCGGCGGCGGCGAACAACGCGCCTACGCCGCGCACGCCAACCGCGCCGCGTTCGAACAGGCGCTGGGCGCGCCGGTGCACGACGAGTTCGCGATCTACGCGGGCATCGAGCGCGCCTCGCTGGAGGCCTTGAAGGCCTGACCCGCAAAGCCCCTCTCCCACCGGGAGAGGGGTTGGGGTGAGGGTCCGGCGCGAAGCGTCTCGTGGAGTTTGGTAGGCGAGGCTGCGTCCGTCCCCTCATCCGCCCCTGCGGGGCACCTTCTCCCGATGGGAGAAGGGAGAAGCCGTGTTGTGGTCAAGTTTTGGTGGACACGTGGATAGGGGATTTCAGGTGGTGGCTTTCTCGTAGTCGGCTGGAGATCGATAGCCGAGGGTGGAGTGCAGGCGGTGGGTGTTGTAGAAGCCGACGATGTAGTGGGTGATGTCGGCGATGGCCTCGTTGGGGTTGGTGTAGCGACGCTGCCAGACGCGCTCCATTTTCAGGCTCAGGAAGAACCGCTCCATCACCGCGTTGTCCCAGCAGTTGCCCTTGCGGCTCATGCTGGCCACCAGCTTGTGCTTGGTCAGCAGGTCGCGGTGGGCCTGGCTGGCGTACTGGCTGCCGCGGTCGCTATGCACGATCAGCCCCGGCTTGGGCTGGCGCAGGGCAATGGCCATCTGCAAGGCGGTACAGACCAGCTCGGCCGGCATGGTCGGCGCCATCGCCCAGCCCACCACCTTGCGCGAGTACAGGTCCAGCACCGCGGCCAGGTACAGCCAGCCGCGCTCGGTGCGGATGTAGGTGATATCGGCCACCCAGGCCTGGTCGAGGGCGTCCGGGTTGAAGCGCCGATCCAGATGGTTGTCCGCCACCGGCATCTCGTGTCGGCTGTCGGTGGTATGGACGAACTTGCGCCTCCAGCGCGCCTTCAGTCCCTGCTGCTTCATCAGGCGGCGGACTCGATGGCGACCGGCGGGCAGGCCCTGGGCCTTCAGGCTCGCGCTCAGCCGGCGGCTGCCGTAGTTGCCGCCGCTGGCCTGGAAGGCCGCCTGCAACGGCGCAGCGAGCGTGCAGGACCTCGGTGCTGCGCGCCGCCGACGGGCCGCATACAGCCCCGAGCGGCTCACGCCCAGCAGCTGGCACAGCCGGGCGGTTGCGGCCTTCTCCTGCCACTGATCGATCATCTGCTGGATCATTTCAGTTCCCGGGCGAAGAAGGCCGATGCTTTTTTTAACAAGCTGTTGTCCTCACGCAGTCGCTGGTTCTCCCGTTCCAACTCACGGATGCGTTGCTGCTCGGGGGTCAGGGGCCGACCTTGCCCAGGCTGGCCGGCATGCTCGGCCTCGTATTGGGCCAGCCAGCGACGCACGGCGCTATCGACCAAGTCCAGATCGCGGCACACCTGACCCACGCTCAGGCCTTGGTCGCGGATCATTTGCACCACCTGCAGCTTGAAGGCGGTATCGAAATTTCTACGGATACGGGGCGTCATGTCGTTCAAAGTCCTCGCTGGGCATGATCATCCCCTATCGAGGTGTCCACGAGAATTAGACCAGGACAGCCGAGCCCCTCTCCCACCGGGAGAGGGGTTGGGGTGAGGGTCCGGCACCAAGCGCTGCGCTGTGAGGAGGTGCAGACCGACTAGTGCGATGCGGCCGGCTGCTGCGGCGCGCGACGGGCCTGGCGCCGCGCGCGCGCCCGCGCCCGCCGTGCGCGCCAGCGCTCGCGCAGGCAGGAGAAGATCACGTACAGCGCCGGGGTGCTGAGCAGGGTCAGGCTCTGCGAGATCAGCAGGCCGCCGATCATCGCGATGCCCAGCGGGCGGCGCAGCTCCGAACCTTCGCCCAGGCCCACCGCCAGCGGCACCGCCGCCAGGATCGCCACCATCGTGGTCATCATGATCGGGCGGAAGCGCACCACGCAGGCCTCGCGTACCGCCTCCTGTGGCGATTTGCCGTGCTGGCGCTCGGCGACCAGCGCGAAGTCGATCATCATGATCGCGTTCTTCTTGACGATGCCGATCAGCAGCACCAGCGCGATCATCGAGATCACCGACAGTTCGGTGTTGGTGACCCACAGCGCCAGCAGCGCGCCCATGCCCGCGGCCGGCAGCGTGGACAGGATCGTCACCGGGTGCACCAGGCTCTCGTACAGCATGCCCAGCACGATGTAGACCACCACGATCGCCGCCAGCACCAGGATCAGCATCGAATTCGGCTGCAGTGCCACGCCGAAGCCGCCGCCGTCGGCGATGCGGATGTCGCCGGGCATGCGCAGGCCGGCGACGGTGGCGGCGATGATCGCGTCGCCTTCGCCGGTGCTCACCCCGGGCGCCAGGTTGTAGCTCAGGTCCATCGTCGTGTACTGGTTCTGATGGGTGATCTGCGGCGGCGCCAGCCCCGGCACCTGGTGCGCCACCGCGGTGAGCGGCACCATCGCGCCGCTGCGCGTGGGCACGTAGATCCGGTCCAGCGCCGCCGGCGTGGCGGTCTGCTCGGGCAGCGCGTTGACCACCACGCTGTACTGGTTGAGGTCCGAATAGATCGTGGAGATCTGGCGCTGGCCGAACGCGCCGTACAGTGCGCCATCGATCGCGCCGATCGACACGCCCAGGCGCGCGGCCTGGGCGCGGTCGATGACGATGTTCTGGCGCAGGCCGGCGGTGTCCACGTCGGTGCCGACGTCGCGCAGCTTCGGATTCTGTTTCAGCGCCGCCTGCAGCTTGGGCAGCCATTCCTGCAACTGGGCGTTGTCGTTGCCCTGCAGCGAGACGCGGTACTGCGCGCCCTGGCTGGTGCCGCCGCCGCCGTCGCTGGGCAGATCCTGGATCGCGCGCAGGCGCAGTTGCAGGTCCGGGAAGCGGTCGGCCTTGGCGCTGAGCCGGGTCAGCACTTGCGCGGTGGTCTCGGAGCGGCCCTCGTCGCGGCGCTTGAGCTCGATGTTGAAGCTGGCGCTGGACCCCTGGCGGCTGCTGCCCAGGCGCGCACCGACGATCTTCACCGCCGGATCGGACATCAGCATGTCGGTGATGCGGCGCTGGCGCTTGACCATGTCGGCGAAGGACACGGTGGCGCTGGAACTGGCGCGGCCCCAGATCAGGCCGGTGTCCTGCGCCGGGAACGAACCCTTCTTCACCGCGCCGGCCAGGAACACGGTGGCGGCGATCAGCAGCAGCGGCGTCAGCGCCAGCAGCAGCGCGTGCCGCAGCGAGAAATCCAGCGCCACGGTGTACACGCGCAGCATGCCGGCGTGCACGCGCTCCAGCCAGGCGCCGAAACGGCTCGGCCGCTCCGGTTCGGCATGCGCGGACAGGAAGCGGCTGCACAGCGCCGGGGTCAGGGTCAGCGAGACCACCGCCGAGACGCAGATCGCCGCGACCAGGGTCACGGTGAACTCGCGGAAGAACGCGCCGATCATGCCGCTGGCGAACAGGATCGGGATGAACACCGCCACCAGCGAGGCGGTGATCGAGACGATGGTGAAGCCGATCTCGCGTGCGCCGGCCAGCGCCGCGTCCAGCCGCGACATGCCTTCGTCGAGGTGGCGCATGATGTTCTCGATCACCACGATCGCATCGTCCACGACGAAGCCGATCGCGATCACCAGCGCCAGCAGGCTCAGGTTGTTCAGGGTGAAGCCCATCACGTACATCGCCAGCGCCGCGCCGGCCAGCGACAGCGGCACGGTGGCCGCGGCGATCAGCGTCGGCGCCAGCCGGCGCAGGAACAGCGCCATGGTCAGCACCACCATCGCCAGGCTGATCAGCAGCGTGGCCTGGACCTCGTTCAACGAGGCGCGGATGGTCGGCGTGCGGTCGAAGTAGGCGGACATCCTGGTGCCCGGTTGCAGGTAACCGCGCAACACCGGGATCTGCGCCTTGACCCGGTCCACCGTCTCCACGATGTTGGCGCCGGCGCGGGTGAACACATACATCACCACCGCCGGCTTGCCGCCGAACCAGGCCGCCTGGTAGGCGTCCTGCTGGCCGTCGTAGACGTTGGCGATGTCGCGCAGGCGCACGGTGCGGCCGTCCTGCTGCGAGATCACCAGTTGCGCGAAGTCGGCGGCCCTGGCCACCGAATCGTTGGCCACGATCGCGGTGGTGGAGCTGCCGTCGCTGAGGAAGCCGGTGGGCGAGGTCACGTTGGCCGCGCGCACCGCATTGCGCAGCTCGTCCGGGGTCAGCCCCATCGCGTTGAGCGCGCGCAGGTTCACGTCCACCCGCACCGCCGGGGTGGAGGCGCCGCCGATGTCGACCGAGGCCACGCCGCTGATCTGGCGCAGGCGCTGCGCCAGCAGCGAGTCGGCGACGTTGTACAGCTCGTCGGCCGATTGGGTGTCGGAGGTCAGCGCGATGGCGATGACCGGATCGTCGTTGGGATTGGCCTTCTGGTAGCGCGGCGTGGACAGGCCCGAGGGCAGGTCCGCCTGCGCGGAATTGATCGCGGTCTGCACGTCCTGCGCCGCCGAATCGATGTTGCGGTCGCTCTGGAACATCATGAACACCTGGCTGTTCCCCTCCGAACTGGAGGAACGCATGGTGTCGATGCCGGGGATCTGGCCCAGGTGCCGTTCCAGCGGCGCGGTGACCGTGGACGCCATCGTCGAGGCATCGGCGCCGGCCTGGCTGGCCTGCACGAAGATCACCGGAATCGAGATGTTCGGCAGCGCCGCCACGCCCAGGCGCAGGTAGCACATCATGCCCATCACGAACAGGCCGATGGCCAGCAGCGTGGTGCCGATCGGGCGGCGGATGAAGGGGCCGGAGATGTTCATGGGGCCGGGACTCGGGACTGGGGACTCGGGACTCGCAAGGCGCCCGTGGTATGCAGTTTTCGCGAATGCCGAACGATTCGGTCGAGCGAGTGCCGCGGTGCGGCGCCGCTTTGTGGGTCCCGAGTCCCCAGTCCCGAGTCCCGACCCATCATGCCGGCCGCTCCGCGGCCACTGCCGCCGCTCTGCGTCGTTCGCGGTAGGCGCGCATCCGCTCGGAGGCGCGTTCCATGTACAGGTAGATCACCGGCGTGGTGTACAGGGTGACCAGCTGCGACAGCAGCAGGCCGCCGACGATGGCGATGCCCAGCGGGCGCCGCAGTTCCGAACCGATGCCGTCGCCCAGCGCCAGCGGCAGCGCGCCGAGCATCGCCGCGGCGGTGGTCATCATGATCGGGCGGAAGCGCAGCAGGCAGGCGCGGCGGATCGCATCGTGCGCGTTGGCGCCCTCGCGGCGCGCGTCGATCGCGAAGTCGATCATCATGATCGCGTTCTTCTTGACGATGCCGATCAGCAGCACGATGCCGACGATGCCGTCCACCGACAGGCTCAGCCCGCACAGCATCAGCGCCAGCAGCGCGCCGACGCCGGCCGGCGGCAGCGTGGAGATGATCGTCAGCGGATGGATGTAGCTCTCGTAGAGCACGCCCAGCACGATGTAGATCAGCACCACCGAGGCCAGCAGCAGCCACACGATGTCGGTCTGGCTGCCGGTGTATTCGGCCGCCTTGCCGATGAATTCGGCATGCAGCTGCGGCGGCAGTTGCAGCTGCTGGTTGGTCTCCTCGATCGCCGCCACCGCCTGCGACAGCGAGTAGCCCGGCGCCAGGTTGAACGACACGGTGATCGCCGGCAGCTGCTGCTGGTGGCTGACCACCAGCGGCGTGGTCGCGATCCTGGCCTCGGCCACCGCGGCCAGCGGCACGGTGCCGCCGCTGCCGACCGAGATGCCGGTGTTCTGGTTGCCGATGCCGGTGGCGGTGGAGGAGTTGCTGGAAGTGGTCTGGCCGAAGCTGGTGGCGTTGCTGGCGGTCAGCGCGCCGCTGCCGTTGCTGGACACCGCCAGCTGGTGCAGCAGCGCGGTGCTGTTGCGGAATTGCGGCGCCACTTCCAGCACCACGCGGTACTGGTTGAGCTGGGTGAAGATGGTGGAGATCTGGCGCTGGCCGAAGGCGTCGTACAAGGTGTCGTCGACGGTCTGCATCGGCACGCCCAGCGCGCTGGCCTTGTCGCGGTCGACGGTCAGCTCCAGCGCGCGGCCCTGGTTGGCCAGGTTGTTGTCCACGTCGGCCAGTTCCGGGCGCTTGCGCAGCGCCTCGGTCAGGCGCGCGGCCTGGGTCGCCAGTTCGGCGCTGTCCACGTCCGACAGCGAGTACTGGTATTCGGTGGCGGCCACGCGCGTGTCCAGGGTCACGTCCTGCACCGGTTTCAAGTACAGCGCCACGCCCGGCAACCCGGCCACCGCCTTCTGCAGCCGCGGCAGCACCTCGTCCAGGCCGTCGCGGTCGCCGCGGGTCTTCAGCACGATGCTCAGCTGGCCCTGGTTGAGGGTGGGATTCATCGAGCCGGCGCCGATGAACGCGGCCACCCCGGTCACCGCCGGGTCCCGGCGCAACGCCTCGGCCACCGCCTGGGTGCGCTGCTGCATCTGCGGGAACGCCACGTTCTGGTCGGCCTGGACCACGCCGGTGATCAGCCCGGTGTCCTGCTCGGGCAGCAGGCCCTTGGGGATCACCACGTACAGCACCACGGTCAGCACCATCGTCGCCAGCGCGATCGCCAGGGTCAGCGGCTGGCGCTCGAGCACCCAGTCCAGGGAGCGCTCGTACAGCGCCACGGTGCGCGTCCACACGGTGGTCTTGCCGGCGGCGGCCGCGCGCTCGTGCGCGTCCTCGCCTTCGGGCAGCGCGTCGGGCTTGAGCAGGTAGGCGCACATCATCGGCGTCAGCGTCAGCGACACCAGCATCGAGATCACCACCGCGATCGACAGCACCCAGGCGAACTCGTGGAACAGGCGCCCGGTGACGCCCGGCATCAGCAGCAGCGGCAGGAACACCGCCACCAGCGACACGGTCAGCGACAGCACGGTGAAGCCGATCTGCTTGGCGCCGATCTCCGCCGCCTCCGGTCCGCTCTTGCCCTGTTCGATGTAGCGCACGATGTTCTCGATCATCACGATCGCATCGTCGACCACGAAGCCGGTGGCCACCACCAGCGCCATCAGCGACAGGTTGTCCAGCGACATGCCGGCGAAGGCCATCACCGCGAAGGTGCCGGCCAGCGACAGCGGCACCGCCACCGACGGGATGATCGTGGCCCACAGGCGGCGCAGGAACACGAAGATCACCGCGACCACCAGGCCGATGGTCAGGATCAGGGTGAACTTGACCTCGTGCACCGAGGCGCGGATGGTCTCGGTGCGGTCGGAGAACACGTCCAGGTGCACGCCGCTGGGCAGCACCGCCTGCAGCTGCGGCAGGATCGCGCGGATCTGCTCCACCGTCTGCACGATGTTGGCGCCGGGCTGGCGGCGGATCTCCAGCAGCACCGCCGGCTTGCCGTCGGCCCAGGCGGCGAGCTGGTCGTTCTCCACCCCGTCCACCACCTGCGCCACGTCCGACAGCCGCACCGGCGCGCCGTTCTTGTAGCTGATGACGGTGTCGCGGTAGTCGGCGGCGCTGGACAGCTGGTCGTTGGTGCCGATGCTGTAGGACTGGGTCTTGCCGTTGAGCGAGCCCTTCGGTGCGTTGACGTTGGTCTCGGTCAGCGCGCTGCGCAGCGCCTCCATGGTCAGGCCCATGTTCGACAGCTGCGCCGGATTGACCTGGATGCGCACGGCCGGGCGCACGTTGCCGGCGATCGACACCAGGCCCACGCCGGGCACCTGCGACAGGCGCTGCGCCAGGATCGAGTCGGCGTAGTTGTTGACGTCGCGCAGCGGCAGCGTCTCGGAGCTGAGCTTGAGCGTGAGGATCGCCGCGTCGGCCGGGTTCACCCGGTTGTAGACCGGCTGGTAGGGCAGCGACGAGGGCAGGGTGGACTGGCGGATCGCCGCCTGCACGTCCTGCGCGGCGATGTCGATGTCGCGGTCCATCGCGAACTGCAGGATGATCGTGGACAGGCCCGCCGACGAATCGGAGGTCATCATCTGCAGCCCGGAGATCTGCCCCAGCTGCCGCTCCAGCGGCGTGGTCACCAGCGAGGCCATGGTGCTGGCGTTGGCGCCGGGGTACTGGGTGGTCACCACCAGGCTGGGCGAGTCGATCTCCGGCAGCGCCGACACCGGCAGCTGCCGGTAGCCGAGGATGCCGAGCAACAGCACGCCTGCCATCAGCAAGGTGGTGGCGATCGGGCGGCGGATGAAGATCGTCGAAAAGCCCACAGGAATATCCTTGCTGGTGAGGTCCCGGACCCGGACGGACCGGGGCCGGGGAAAGCCGTTGCGTCAGTCGTCGAGTGACATCTGGTCGAACAGGTTGGTCAGGTCGCTGTTCGGGGCGACCGTGACGAAGTTGCCCTGGAACGCGTATCCGTGCGGCCCCCATTGCCCGTAGACATCGGTGGTCGAGGCGATGACGGTGCGGCTCAACGCGTTGGCGATCCGCTCGGCGGGCGTCAGCAGGTCGCTGCCGAAGGTCAGGCTGCCGGCGCTGCACACGATCAGCACCGCCTCGAACGCGACGTCCATCGGAAAGTCGGTGTTGTGCAGCAGCGCATCCAGGAACGCGCTGCCGTCGCCCAGTGCGTTGTCGTGGGCGAGGATCCACAGCTGGTCGCCGTTCTGCAGCGCGTCCAGCGGCGGACCGGCGACGAAGCCCTGCTGGTTGAGCAGAAACGTCTGCAGGCGCTGCGCAAGCGGGTCTTGGGAGGCGATGACGACATTGGCCATGATGGGATTCCTCTTGAGGGTGACGGGCGGGGAGCGAGTGCTCCGCCCGTCATCCAGACGCGCCGCCGCCGCGGGTGTGAGCCGCATGCCGCGCGTGCCGGCCTGCTCAGCGCGGTCCGCCGCCGCGGCGGCCGCCGCCGCTGTCCTTGCGCTGCTGCTTGCTCTCGGCCGCCTTCAGCTCGGCCTCGCTCGGCTGCGGCGGCGCCTCGCCCGGCTTCAGCGGGGCGACCTTGCTGCCCGGCTTGAGCCGGAACTGCCCCTCGGTGACCACCCGCTCGCCGGCCTTCAGGCCCTGCGCCAGCTGCACCTGGCTGTCGCCCACTTCCACGCCCTGCACGACCGTCTGCATCTTGACCGTGTTGTCGCCCTGCACCACGTACACGTAGTCGCCGTCGGGGCCGCGCTGCACCGCCTGGGTCGGCACCACCACGCCGCTGTCCAGCGTGCGCAGGGTCAGCCGCACGTTGACGAACTGGCCCGGCCACAGCGCGTTGCCGGGGTTGGGGAACACCGCGCGCACCTTGAAGGTGCCGGTGTCGCTGCTGATCTGGTTGTCGACCACGTCGACCTGGCCGTCGCCGGCGATCACGTGCGCATCGGTGCGGTCCAGCGCCGCCACCGTCAGCGGGCCGGCCGCCTGCGCCTCGCGCAGGCCCTGCAGCTCGCGCTCGGCCAGGTTGAAGACCACGTAGATCGGATGGATCTGGGTGATGGTGACGATGCTGCTGCTGGTGCTGACGATGTTGCCCACGTCCACGCCGCGGATGCCGGTGATGCCGTCGATCGGGGCGATGATGCGGGTGTACTGCAGCTGCACCTGCGCCGCGCGCATCGACGCGTCGTTGGCGGCCACCGCGGCCTCGTACTGCGCCACCTGGTTGCGCTGCGTGTCCAGGTCGGTCTTGGCCACGTACTGGCGATAGGCCGGCGAATCGGAGCGCTGGAAGGTGGAGCGGGCGGTGGCCAGCAGCGCCTGGTTCTGGCGCTTGCTCGCCGCCGCCTCGTCGTAGCTGGCCTGCAGCGAGCGCGGGTCGATCTGCGCCAGCACGTCGCCCTTCTTCACTTCCTGGCCTTCGCGGAAGTTCAGGCTCATCAGCTGGCCGCCGACCTGCGGGTTGACCGTGACCGTGGCCAGTGCGGTCACCGTGCCGGTGGAGGTGGCGTAGATCGGCACCGCCTGGCTGCTGGCGGCGACCACCGTCACCGGGATCGGCGTGCTGTCGTCGCCATCGCCGCCCGCTTCCGCGCCGCCGCGGCCATGGCCGTGACCGCTGCGCAGGAAGTGCGCGCCCACCAGCACCACGACCACCGCTGCGACGATCAGCAGCGCAATCTTCCAGAAACGCGACATCCGGGGGGAACTCCTGTGGCGAGGCGGGGTAGGGGACCCTCCCGCAGTGGCTGGTGCGACAAGCGCTGAAGCATATCGCCAGCGCGTTGCGATTGGACCATGACTTAAGGGAGGGGGGCGTGCGCCTGCGGCCATTGGCGCTGTTAGCGGCAACGCACCGGCGGCGGATCGGTTGACACGGATTCCTAAGGGTTTTTTCGCCGCGGCGGCGCGTTGGCCGGTGCCGGCCTGCCGCGAATGCAATACATTGACTGAACGCCATGCAAAAACCGATCGGAGATTCCCCATGCCGCGCCTGTCCCGCCTGCTGTCCGCCCTGCTGCTCGCCGTCCCCGCGCTGGCCTGCGCCCAGTCCGCCGAACGCCCGGAAGTGGCGGCCGCGGCAGCCAAGCTGCAGGCCAAGGTGGTCGAGTGGCGGCGCGACTTCCACCAGCATCCCGAACTGTCCAACCGCGAGGAGCGCACCGCGGCAAAGGTCGCCGAGCGGCTGCGCGCGCTGGGCCTGAAGCCGCAGACCGGGATCGCCCACCACGGCGTGGTGGCGATCATCAAGGGCGCGCTGCCGGGGCCGAAGATCGCCCTGCGCGCGGACATGGACGCGCTGCCGGTGACCGAGCAGACCGGCCTGGCGTTCGCCTCCAAGGCCACTGGCGAGTACCGCGGCGAAACCGTCGGGGTCATGCACGCCTGCGGCCACGACGCCCACACCAGCATCCTGCTGGGCGTGGCCGAAGCGCTGGTGGCGATGCGCGCGCAGCTGCCGGGCGAGGTGATGCTGGTGTTCCAGCCCTCCGAGGAGGGCGCGCCGGGCAACGAGGAGGGCGGCGCCTCGCTGATGCTGAAGGAAGGCCTGTTCCGCGACTTCAAGCCCGACGCGATGTTCGGCCTGCACGTGTTCTCCAGCGTGCAGGCGGGCAAGATCGCGGTGCGCGGCGGCCCGCTGATGGCCGCCTCGGACCGCTTCAGCATCAAGGTGATCGGCCGCCAGACCCACGGCTCGGCGCCGTGGAACGGGATCGACCCGATCGTCGCCAGCGCCGACCTGATCGGCGCGGCGCAGACCGTGGTCAGCCGCCGCGCCAACATTTCCAGGCAGCCGGCGGTGCTCAGCTTCGGCGCGATCAAGGGCGGCATCCGCTATAACATCATTCCCGACGACGTGGAGATGGTCGGCACCATCCGCACCTTCGACGAAGGCATGCGCCAGCAGATCTTCGCCGACCTGAAGACCGTCGCCGAGCACACCGCCGCCGCGCACGGCGCCAGGGCCGAGGCGCACGTGCCGGACCAGGACGGCAACCCGGCCACGGTCAACGACCCGGCGCTGACCGCGAAGATGCTGCCCAGCCTGCAGGCGGTGGTCGGTGCCGACAACGTCTACGAGCCGCCGTTGCAGATGGGCGCGGAAGATTTCTCGTTCTACGCCCAGCAGGTGCCGTCGATGTTCTTCTTCGTCGGCGCCACCGGCCCCGGCATCGACCCGGCGACCGCGCCGAGCAACCACTCGCCGCAGTTCCTGCTCGACGAATCGGCGCTGGACGTGGGCCTGCGCGCGCTGCTGCAGGTGTCTTTGGACTATCTGGGTGTGAAGCGGTGATTCGGGATTGGGGAGTGGGGATTCGTCAAAGCGGTTGCCCGGGGCGGAGATAGCGCCGCGCGCCCTCGCACTTCCGGATCCGGATGGATTGGCCAAGCCGCAGTGCGCGCAGTGCGCTTTTGCCAATCCCCAATCCCGACTCCCCAATCCCGGCATCTGTATACCTGCCAGCCAGACCGCGCCCGCTAGACTGGCCGGCATGAACACCCCCCAGGATTCCAGTCTCGGCCGCGAGGTCGCGTATCCCTCGCAGTACGATCCCGCACTGCTGTTCCCGATCCCCCGCGCCGGCGGCCGCGCCGAGATCGGCCTGGAGACCGCGCCGCTGCCGTTCTTCGGCCTCGACCGCTGGCATGCCTACGAACTGGGCTGGCTGGATGCGCAGGGCAAGCCCTGCGTGGCCACCGCCACCTTGCAGGTGCCGTGCACCTCGCCGCAGCTGATCGAATCCAAGTCGCTCAAGCTCTACCTCAACTCGCTCAACGCCATGCGCTTCAACAGCGCCGAAGCGGTGCGCGCCTGCATCGTCACCGACCTGTCGGCGCGCGCCGGCGCCGACGTGACCGTGGAGTTCGGCCTGCCGCCGGTGGATCCGCTCGGCGACGGCGAGTCGCTGGACGCGCTGGACATCGCCATCGACTGCTACGGCCCGCCGCGTCCGCAGTTCCTGCTCGCCGCGGCCGAGGACATCGTCGAGGAGACGCTGAGCAGCGAACTGCTCAAGTCCAACTGCCCGGTCACCGGCCAGCCGGACTGGGCCACGCTGTGCGTGCGCTACCGCGGCGGCCGCATCGACCGCGAAGGCCTGCTGCGCTACCTGATCAGCTTCCGCGAGCATGCCGGCTTCCACGAACAGTGCGTGGAGCAGATCTTCCACGACCTGATGACCCGCTGCCGTCCGCAGTCGCTGCAGGTCGAAGCGCGCTACACGCGCCGCGGTGGCCTGGACATCAACCCCTGGCGCGCCACGCCCGACGTGGCCGAGCCGATCGCCTTCCATCGCGACCCGCGGCAGTAGCGCGGGGCTGAATCGCGCAAGCGCCGTTCACGGCTGCGCGATCCGCTTTTAACAAATCATGTGCAACCGTGGCGGTATTCCATCCACGCACGGAGCCACATGCGATGAACAGCGACAAGCGCGCCGATTTTTCGGCAGTCACCGCCAAGGTGGACACCACTGCCGACGTCACACCGAAGGCGGATTTCTCCGCAGTGCAGGCGCAGGTGGATACCACCGCCGAACAGGTGCAGCAGGTCTACGTGGTCAAGTCGGGCGATTCGTTGTCCAAGATCGCCAAGCTGCACTACGGCGACGGCAACGCCTGGACCCGCATCTTCGAAGCCAACCGCGACGTGCTCGACGACCCGGACAAGATCTATCCCGGGCAGACGCTGAAGCTGCCTGCCCGCGCCTGACGCGCCGAACGACGCGCGCGATCCACCATTCCATCCAAGGAGCACCACCTCATGAAGATCCATTCCAAGACATTCACCTCTCCGCTGCTGCTGGCCCTGGTCGGCACGCTGGCCCTGGCCGGTTGCAAGAAGCAGGAGCAGAGCCAGACCGCCACGCCGGATCCGACCTCGTCGGCCCCGACCGAGGCGATGCCGGGTCCGGCAGCGACGGCGCCGGCCGCGGCCAATGCCGGCGCGGTCACTGTGGCCTCGGTGACCGTGGGCAACACCGCCGGCGCGGACAAGACGGTGGCGCCGCTGACCACGCTGAGCAGCAAGGACACCATCATCGTCTCGGTGAAGACCGAGGGGTCCTCCACCAACACCGCGATCGGCGCCAAGCTGCTGTTCCAGGACGGCCAGACCGCCGGCGAGCAGAGCGCGACGCTGACCACGGCCGGTGCGGAAACCACCAATGTCTCGTTCACCAACGCCAAGGGCTGGCCGGCCGGCAAGTACAAGGCCGAGGTCACCGTGAACGGCCAGTCGGCCGGGACCGTGCAGGAATTCGAAGTCAAGTGATGCGCACCGCGTCCCGCTAGGGACACCGCAGTCACGGATCGCGCCAGCCGACTCTCTCCCGGCCGGCGCGGCACGCTGGGCGCAGTCGCGAGACTGCGCTTTTTTTTTGTGGGCAAATGCGATAGAACGCCACATCGTCGCGCTTCAATCCGCGCGCCTGTGAGGACGCGACGCGCCATCCAGACGGATAGCAACATCATCATGCCGTTTCAATCCCTGTGTCCTTAAGGACGCGACGAGTTCAGCAGGTGCCGCTCGTAGCTGTACGCCATGTTTCAATCCACTCGCCCGTAATGACGCGACGAATTCGCAGGAATGGTCAACGCCGGCCGCTTCAAGTTTCAATCCACGCGCCCGTGAGCAATCGAATCAAGTCCCGCTTCGGCGCGTAGCACGGCGGGGACATCGACATCGACCCCTGCCTCGATCAAGCTGGTCGAGACCAGCCGGCACGGCAAGCCGTCTTTCAGTCGCTGCCGTATCTCGGTCAGCACCTTGCTGCAGTGGCGTACGCCAGCAGCGTGCCCAGGCTCGGGTAACGGTCTCGGGCTACGTGCGCGCCCCAGGTGGCATGGTCCACGCGCGGGACCTGGCCTTTCAGCCGGTCCTGGAACTGAAGGGTGTACTTGCCCAGGTCGTGCAGCGCGCCGGCGATCCAGCCCAGTTGCTGCCCGCCGAAGGCGGCGGCATTGCGCCCGGCGCGCTCGGCCACACCCAGCAGGTGCGCTCGCAGGCCTTGCCAGTCCGAGCGATCTTCGCGTTTGGTTGAATGCGCGTAGAACTCCATGTCCCCCCCGATGTCCATTCTCCAGGTCGCCCCCGACGCGAGACCGGCGACGCAGCGAGCATATGCCAACCGGTCGCATGCGAGGGAGACAAGTGCGCGTGCGTCTCGTGGATGGCGCCGCCGAGAGGGGAGGGGCTTGGTGGCTCAGGAGGCCGACTGCAGAGGAATATTTCTGTTGCTGATCAGGGCGTTCGAGCTGCCGCCATGATTGGCGGGAATGTCTTGTCCAGCAATTCGATCAGGCTGCGTTTGGCGCGATGGCCTTGCCGCAGTTGGGCGAGATAGGCATCGAAGGCGGTCAGGCTGTCCTGGCGTCGATGCAGGCGTTGCATGATCGACAGCAGGTCCAGTGCGGCGAGATAGCACTGCCGATTGGTGCGCGCGATGTTGGTCTCGACCAGGGTACGGCAGATGCGCAGGGCCGTTGGCGGATCGAGCGTTTCTGCTTCCGGCAGTAGTCGTTCCCAGGTGTACGGCGCCAGTTTGGAGGTGGCGCCTTTGGCCAGGTCCAGTGCGCGTTGCGCCTGGCCTTCGGCCAGCAGCAGGCGTATGCGGATGTCGTACGTGGCGGCGACGGAATGGAGCGTCTCGCCATCCAGCGCCTGCAGCGCGCGCTCGCGCCACGGTTCCCATGGGCCGAGCGCCAGTGCGGCCTGGCGAAGAGCCAGGTAGGCGGTTTCCTCCGGTTGCAGCACGAAGGCTTTCCAGTGCAGTTCCAGCGCATCCTCGGGGAAGCCATC
This sequence comes from Xanthomonas campestris pv. phormiicola, assembly GCA_025666215.1. Taxonomy (NCBI): domain Bacteria; kingdom Pseudomonadati; phylum Pseudomonadota; class Gammaproteobacteria; order Lysobacterales; family Lysobacteraceae; genus Xanthomonas; species Xanthomonas campestris. Next base: position 799,047 of record CP102593.1, read on the forward strand.
GCGGGTGTAGGCCTGGGCCAGCGCGGTCAGGATGCGCGTTTCCTCTGGATGGGCCTTGGCGCCGCGCTCGAGCCAGTCGAGCGCTTGCCGTTCGCGGCCATGTTCGGCGCAGCGCCGTGCCATCTCCAGGTGGTCCCAGCCGCTGTTGCAGCGGCTGGCGAACCACTGCAGCATCGACTCCACGCTGCCGCCGCAGCGTGCCGTGTCCTCGAGCAGGGACTCGGCCGATAGGCGCTTTGCGCTGTCGGCCGTGTTTGTGTGCAGTGCCTGCAATGCGGCGTGCTCAAGCGAGGCGATGCCCGTGCTTCCAAGCAGTGCGGCATAGTCGCGCAGTGGCGGCAGCAGGTTCCATTCGTCGAGCATGCGCAACTCGTACAGACGCTTGCCGAGGTTCGGTGCGCAGGCTGCCCGGGCCGCCTCCGGGTGAGCGTGTGCGAGCGCGCGCACACGGTCGCCGATGTGACCGCCGGAATCATCGCAATCTTGGTAGATACTCACCAAGCGTTTGAATGCGTATTCGTGCAGGTCCAGCGCCGCCAATGGATCGCGTTGCCGCGCCTGCTCGAGCAGGGCGGGAAGCGATGCTAGCTGCCTGGCGTAGGCGATGCTGTCGCGATAGTCCATGAAACGCTTGCGCCCAATCAGCGCCGATACCGCCTTGCGCCAATCCTGCGGCGCCGCGCTGGACAATCGTGCGCGGCTCAGCAGCCGCCGGCGCAGTTCGGGGTCGCTGTCGGCCAGTTCCGTGACCAGTGCCTGCAGCGCTTGCGGTGACTGAGCCGCAAGCCATTGTTGCAGAAGCTGCTGCGGATTCTCGGCAAGCGGCGTGGCCTTGCTGCGTGCGCTGCGCTGCGGCGCGCTGTTGCATGCGGCTGCACGTGCCCAGGTCAGCGCAACGGCGACCTGATGTTTGCAGAACGCCTCCTGCTGGCCGATCGGGCAGTCGCAATCGCCGTGCAGGGCGCCGTCGCGCCATGCCAACTGCACGCTGTAGGCTTCGCTGCCGCTTACCTCGGCGCTGACGCATAGCGGTTCCACGCTGCGCAGCGTCACACGTTCTTCTTCGGCATAGGCCAAGCCTCGCTCGTAATAGCGACGTTCGGTGATGCGAAGCAGGAAATGGCGGTCGATTTGTGCTGCGGAGAAGGTGGAAATCATCTTCCATATTTTGGAGGAACATCGGTCCTGGTTGAAGGTCGTTCCGATGGCGGTGTCGATAGTTTTTTGCCCGCAGAGGTAAGAAACGCGACAATGGTCGACCCAGGCCGGGCCTGTCCCGGCATCGAAAAATCCGTCGGCAACGTACTTGACCGTACTGTCGGCGACTCCTCCCCCTCCCTGAGGTAACCCAGCGCGCCATGTCGAATACGCCCAAGATCCTGTACACGCTCACCGACGAAGCCCCGTACCTGGCGACGCAGTCGCTGTTGCCGATCGTCGCCGCCTTCGCCGGCACCGCCGGCATCGCCGTGGAAACCCGCGACATCTCGCTGGCCGGCCGCTTGATCTCGCAGTTCCCCGAATACCTGCGCGAGGACCAGCGCATCGCCGACGACCTGGCCGAGCTGGGCCAGCTGGCGACCACGCCGGAAGCCAACATCATCAAGCTGCCCAACATCAGCGCCTCGGTGCCGCAGCTCAAGGCCGCGATCAAGGAGCTGCAGCAGCAGGGCTACGCGCTGCCGGACTACCTGGACGAGCCGCAGGACGACAAGCAGAAAGAAGCCAAGGCGCGCTACGACCGGGTCAAGGGCAGTGCGGTCAATCCGGTGCTGCGCGAAGGCAATTCCGATCGCCGCGCGCCGCTGTCGGTGAAGAACTACGCGCGCAAGCACCCGCACCGCATGGGCGCGTGGAGCGCCGACTCCAGGTCGCACGTGGCGCACATGGACGCCGGCGATTTCTACGGCAGCGAGCGCTCGGTGCTGATCGAGCAGGCCGGCAACGTCAAAATCGAACTGGTCGGCAAGGACGGCGCGGTCACCGTGCTGAAGGAAAAGACCGCCGTGCAGGCCGGCGAGATCATCGATGCGGCAGTGATGAGCAAGCGTGCGCTGGCCAGCTTCGTGCAGGCGCAGATCGCCGATGCCAAGCAGCAGGGCGTGCTGTTCTCGCTGCACCTGAAGGCGACGATGATGAAGGTCTCCGACCCGATCATGTTCGGCGTGGTGGTCGGCGCGTTCTACCAGGACGTGCTGGACAAGCACGCCGAGGCGCTGAAGCAGGTCGGCTTCGATCCGAACAACGGCATCGGCGATCTGTATGCGCGCATCGCCACCCTGCCGGACGCGCAGCGCGCGCAGATCGAAGCCGATCTGCAGGCGGTGTACGCGCAGCGCCCGGCGCTGGCGATGGTCAATTCCGACAAGGGCATCACCAACCTGCACGTGCCCAGCGACGTGATCGTCGATGCGTCGATGCCGGCGATGATCCGCGACTCCGGCAAGATGTGGAACGCCGAGGGCAAGCTGCAGGACACCAAGGCGCTGATCCCGGACCGCTGCTACGCCGGCGTGTACCAGGCGGTGATCGAGGACTGCAAGCGGCATGGCGCGTTCGATCCGGCGACGATGGGCAGCGTGCCCAATGTCGGCCTGATGGCGCAGAAGGCCGAGGAGTACGGTTCGCACGACAAGACCTTCCAGATCGCCGCCGACGGCGTGGTGCGGGTCAGCGATGCCGGCGGCACGCTGCTGCTCGAGCATGCGGTCGAAGCCGGCGACATCTGGCGCATGTGCCAGGTCAAGGACGCGCCGATCCAGGACTGGGTCAAGCTGGCGGTCAGCCGCGCGCGCCTGAGCGACACCCCGGCGGTGTTCTGGCTGGACCCGCAGCGCGCGCACGATGCGCTGATGATCCAGAAGGTGGAGCGCTACCTGCAGGACCACGACACCCAGGGCCTGGACATCCGCATCCTGCCGCCGGTGGAGGCGACCGCGTTCTCGCTGCAGCGCATCCGCCAGGGCGAGGACACCATCTCGGTCACCGGCAACGTGCTGCGCGACTACCTCACCGACCTGTTCCCGATCATGGAGCTGGGCACCAGCGCCAAGATGCTGTCGATCGTGCCGCTGATGGCCGGCGGCGGCCTGTTCGAGACCGGTGCAGGCGGTTCGGCGCCCAAGCACGTGCAGCAGTTCGTCGGAGAGAACTACCTGCGCTGGGATTCGCTGGGCGAGTTCCTGGCCCTGGCCGCGTCGCTGGAGCATCTGGGCCAGCGCGAAGGCAGCGCGAGCATCGGCGTGCTGGCGCGGACCCTGGACCAGGCCAACGGCCAGTTCCTGGACAACGACAAGTCGCCCTCGCGCAAGGTCGGCGAACTCGACAACCGCGGCAGCCATTTCTACCTGGCCCTGTACTGGGCGCAGGCGCTGGCCGCGCAGGACGAGGACGCGGCGCTGAAGGCGCGCTTCGCACCGCTGGCCAAGCAGTTGGCCGAGCACGAGGCCGCCATCGTCGCCGAACTCAACGGCGTGCAGGGCAAGCCGGTCGACATCCAGGGCTACTACCGCCCGAATCTGGCCCTGGTCAGCGAGGCGATGCGGCCGAGCGCGACGTTCAACGCCGCGCTGGCGACGCTGACGGCGTAGTCCGCTACAGCGAGACCGCCAACCGAACCCGGCCGGCGCGCATGCGTCGGCCGGGTTTTTTGTGCGCGTGCCGCCCGACTGCGCCGTCGCCTCAGCGCAATGGCGACAGCGCGGCCATCGTGCGGCGCAACAGCGCACGCGCGCGATGGTTCTCGTCTGTCGCACGCGCGTGCGCCGCCGCGCACGCGGGTAGACTGCGGCCATGACCGACACGCCCGCGCCGCCGATGCCCGCAGAACCCCGCGCCGACGCCGTGGCGCGCAGCATCCGCGACGCGTTCGAGGACTACCACGCGCGCTTCGCACAGATCAGCCGCCGCGCCCGCCGCCGCTTCGAGCGCCGCGACTGGAACGCCGCGCGCAACGACGCGGTCGAGCGCATCGCGCTGTACGACCAGTGCATCGGCGAGTGCACGCTGCGCCTGCGCACGCTGCTGCTCGGCCAGACCCACGACCGCACGCTGTGGGCGCAGGTGCGCGACAGCTTCGCCGCGCAACTGCACGGGCTGATCGACCAGGAACTGTACAAGACCTTCTACAACACGCTGACCCGGCGCTTCTTCCGGACCCAGGGCGTGGATGCGCGGATCGAGTTCGTGGCGCTGGACATCGAACCCACCGACGCGATCACCCATCCGGTGGCGCGGCACAACTACGTGGTCTCCGAGACGCGGCCGGTGGATGCGTTCGTGCGGGTGCTCGGCGACTACCCGTTCGACGTGCCGTACGCGCACCGCACCCGCTGCGCCGCGGCCATCGCGGTGCGCCTGCAGGACGACCTGGCGCACTGGGGCGAGCAACCGGTGCGCGGCATCGAGCTGCTGGAGACGGTGTTCTACCGCGAGCGCCGCGCCTACCTGGTCGGCCGCGTGTTCGGCGAACACCGCTTCTCGCCGTGCGTGATCGCGCTGGTCAACGACGCCGACGGCCTGCGTGCCGAGGCGGTGCTGACCAGGCGCAACGACGTGGCGCAGCTGTTCGGCATCTCGCGCAGCTATTTCCAGGCCGATCTGGCCACCGTCGGCGATGCGGTGGTGTTCCTGCGCAGCCTGCTGCCGCACAAGCCGATCGACGAGCTGTACACCATGCTCGGCCGCGCCAAGCAGGGCAAGACCGAGCGCTTCCGCACCTTCTTCCGCCACTTCCAGGCCCAGCCCAACGAACAGCTGGTGCACGCCGAGGGCACGCCCGGCATGGTCATGGCGGTGTTCACCCTGCCCAGCTATCCGCTGGTGTTCAAGCTGATCCGCGACCGCTTCGCCTATCCGAAGACGATGAGCCGCGAGCAGGTCGAGGACAAGTACGCGCTGGTGTTCAACCTGGACCGGGTCGGCCGCCTGCTCGACGCGCAGCCGTACCGATCGCTGCGTTTCCCGCGCGCGCGCTTCGCGCCGGCGTTGCTCGCCGAACTGCTGCAAGGCTGCGCGCGCAGCCTGCGCGAGGACGGCGAGGACCTGATCTTCGAGCTGTGCTACGTGCAGCGCCGGCTGCGCCCGCTCAATCTGTACCTGCGCGAGCAGACCGCCGACGCGGCGCGCGAGGCGGCGCTGGACTACGCGCAGGCGATCAAGGACATGGCCCGCAACAACATCTTCCCCGGCGACATGCTGCTGAAGAACTTCGGCGTGTCGCGGCAGGGACGCGCGGTGTTCTACGACTACGACGAACTGTGCCTGGTCACCGACTGCACCTTCCGCGACTGGCCGCAGCCGCGCAACGACGAGGAGGCCATGTCCGCTGAACCGTGGTTCCACGTCGCCGCGCGCGACGTGTTCCCGGAGCGCTTCGCGCTGTTCATGGGCTTGCCCGCCGCCTCGCTGGAAGCGGTCAGGCGCGCCCATGGCGAACTGTTCGACCCGCAGTGGTGGCGCGAGCTGCAGGCGCGGCTGCGCGAGGACGACTATCCGGACGCGCCGCCGTACCCGGAGTCGCTGCGCCTGGCCTGACTTGCCCGCGTCGGCCGGCTGCGCTGTAATCGGCACCTCATCCATGCAAGGAACGCGCGATGCACCGCAAATCAGGACTCTGGATGTGGCGTTGGGGCGGCCTGCTGTTGGTGTTGCTCGCCGCCACCGCGTTCGCCACCGGCAGCGGGCCGGGCGCGGTGCGCAAGCAGGTCGAAAGCAGCCTGCTGGTCACCGGCAAGATCGACATCGAGGCCGACGGTGCGGTGTCGGCGCTGGCGATCGATCGGCAAGACAAGCTGCCCGAGGGCGTGATCGGCTTCGTGCGCGATTCGGTGAAACAGTGGAAATTCGAGCCGGTGCTGCGCGACGGCAAGCCGGTGCCGGCGCGCGCGCCGATGACGCTGCGCATCGTGGCCAAGCGCCGGCAGGGCGACAGCTATCAGGTGGAGATCCGCCATGCCAGCTTCGCCAGCTACGATCCCAAGGATCCGCGCGCGGTGACGTCGCTGAAGATGGCGCCGCCGTCCTATCCGGAAGCGGCGTACCGGGTGGGCGCAGCGGGCTCGGCGTACCTGGTGCTCAAGGTGGCGCGCGACGGCAGCGTCGCCGATGCCGCGGTCGAGCAGGTCAACCTGCGCATCGTCGGCTCGGAGGGCGAGATGAAGAAGCTGCGCGAGATCTTCGCCCAGAGCGCACTGGCGGCGGCGCGCAAGTGGACGTTCCGTCCGCCGACCGAAGGCGAGGGCGTGTCGGCGCCGTACTGGGTGGTGCGCGTTCCGGTCGACTATGCGCTCAGCAACGAGCCCAACGAAAACAGCCCCAGCAGCTACGGGCATTGGATCAGCTATGTCCCCGGTCCGCGCGCGCGGGCGCCCTGGGACACCGGCAAGGACGCGTCGGGTTTCTCGCCCGACACGCTGTCGGCCGGCGGCGTGTACATGGTCGACAACAACGGCCCGCGCCTGCTGACGCCGCTGCAGCAGGGCAGTTGAGCGCCAGCGGGCGGCGCTCCCGGCAGCGCTGTCCGCTTGCGCTGGAAGATGTCCCGCGTCGCGGGGCGTTTTCCTGCAGCGCCGAGAGCTACCTGGTGGTCGCAGCGATCGCGCGATGGCGAGTGCTGGCATACAGCACCGCGACCAGGATCGCTGCCAGCACCAGCGAGGCGCCGGCGGTACCCAGATCCAAGCCGCCCCTGGCGGCCGGCTTGGTCAGCAGGTCGCCGAGCGTGGCGCCGAACGGCCGGGTCAGCACGAAGGCCGCCCAGAACAGCGCCACCCGGTCGATGCGGGTGAACGCGCCGGCCAGCGCGATCGCAGCCAGCGTCGCCCCGATCAGCGATGCGCCGCCGAGGAAGCCCAGCCCCGAGTCGTCGGCGAGGTAATCGCCCAGCGCGGTGCCGAGGGTGTTGGAGAACAGGATCGCCACCCAATAGAAGACTTCCGCGCGGCCGCCATCGATCCGCTCGACCGACAGGCTGCGTTCGCTCAGCCACCATGCGCCCAGGGTCAACGCCAGGCCGCCGCTCAGGAGCAGCGCGCCCTGCGCATAGCCCAGCCCCAGGCTGCGATCCATGTAGTCCGACACGGTGGTGCCGGCGGTGCTGGTGGTCAGGATCACCCACCAGTACAGCCACGGGCGGAAACGGCGTGCGCGCAACTGCGTCCACAGCGACAGCGCGAACACGCCGAGCAGCACGGCGCTGCTGAGCGCATAGCCGACCTCCCAGGTCATCGACAGCAGGTCGCCAGCGGTCTCGCCGAGCGTGGTGGCGCAGATCTTCATCGCCCAGAACGCCAGGGTGACCGGTGCGACTTTGGCGACAGTGGACTGCATGGGGCGGCACGCCGGATCGGGACAGCGCCAGCATCGCCAGCGGCATGTCGAAAACCGGTCGGATCGCGTGATGCCGGAACGCCGCGGCCGCGGCTCGCGCAGATGGCCCCGCACAAACGCGGACGCCCCGCCGAAGCGGGGCGTCCGGGTCGCGCCGGCGCCGGACTCAGCGCTTCATCGAACCGAAGAACTCGTCGTTGGACTTGGTGTTCTTCATCTTGTCCAGCAGGAATTCCATCGCCGCGATCTCGTCCATCGGATGCAGCAGCTTGCGCAGGATCCAGATCTTCTGCAGCAGCTCCGGCTCGATCAGCAGGTCTTCGCGGCGGGTGCCGGAACGGTTGATGTCGATCGCCGGGTACACGCGCTTCTCGGCGATGCGGCGGTTCAGGTGCACTTCGCTGTTGCCGGTGCCCTTGAACTCTTCGTAGATCACCTCGTCCATCTTGCTGCCGGTCTCCACCAGCGCGGTGGCGATGATGGTCAGCGAGCCGCCTTCCTCGACGTTGCGCGCCGCGCCGAAGAAACGCTTCGGGCGGTGCAGGGCATTGGCGTCCACGCCGCCGCTGAGCACCTTGCCGGAGGACGGCACCACGTTGTTGTAGGCACGGGCCAGGCGGGTGATCGAGTCGAGCAGGATCACCACGTCCTTCTTGTGCTCGACCAGGCGCTTGGCGCGCTCGATCACCATCTCGGCGACCTGCACGTGGCGCGCGGCCGGCTCGTCGAAGGTGGAGGAGATGACCTCGCCGCGCACGGTGCGCTGCATTTCGGTCACTTCTTCCGGCCGCTCGTCGATCAGCAGCACGATCATGTGCACGTCGGGATGGTTGGTGGTGATCGCCGTGGCCACCTGCTGCATCAGCATGGTCTTGCCGGCCTTGGGCGGGGACACGATCAGCGCGCGCTGGCCCTTGCCCTGCGGCGCCATCAGGTCGAGGATGCGCCCGGAGATGTCTTCCGAGGAACCGTTGCCGCGTTCCAGGGTGAAGCGCTTGCGCGGGAACAGCGCGGTCAGGTTCTCGAACAGGACCTTGTTCTTGCTCGCTTCCAGCGGCTCGCCGTTGATCGTGTCGACGATCGACAGCGCGAAGTAGCGTTCGCCGTCCTTCGGGAAGCGGATGCGGCCGGACAGGTGGTCGCCGGTGCGCAGGTTGAAGCGGCGGATCTGGCTGGGCGAGATGTAGGTGTCGTCCGGGCCGGCCAGGTAGCTGGCCTCGGCCGCGCGCAGGAAGCCGAAGCCGTCCGGCAGGATCTCCAGCACGCCGTCGGCGGCGACGCCTTCGCCGTGGCGGGTCAGCACCTTCAGCAGCGCGAAGATCACGTCCTGCTTGCGCGCGCGGGCCACGCCGTCCTGGATGTTGAGCTGCTCGGCGATGTCCAGCAGCTTCTGCGCCGGCATCCGCTTCAGGTCGCTCAGCGAGTAGATCGGGAAGCCTTCCGGCACGTTGGCGTGCGGGCGCGGCACGAACACCTCGTTGGCGCCGTTGTCGTTGGGCAGGCCGTTGTCCGGGTAGCGCTCGCGGCCGCCACCATTGCCACCACCACCACCACCACCACCACCGCGATCGCGGCGATTGCGGAAGCGGTCGCGGCGATTGCCCTGCTGGTTGTTCTGGTTGTTCTGGTTCTGCGGATTCTGGTTGTTGAAGCGCGGGTTGCCGCCTTCGCGCGGCTCGCCGCCGTCGTTCTGGTTGCCGCCGCCCTGGCCCTGGGCATCGCCGCCGGAGGCGGGAGCGGGCTGGGACTGGGGCTGCTGCGACGGGGCCTGCGCGTGTTCCTGTGGCGCGGCGCGTTCCTGGCGTTCCTGCGGCGCCGGGCGCGGCGCGTCGGCCTGGGCCGGCGCCGGGTTCAGCGGCAGGTTCGGCTGCGCCGGCGCGCCGTGCTCGGCTCCGCCGTCAGCGCCGGCAACGGCCTTGCTGACACGCGGCTTGCGCGCGCGCTTCTCGGCGGGGGCGTCGGCGCTCCCGGGTTCGGTGATGGTGTGATCGGACAAGTGGTGATTCCTCGCTATGAGTGCGAGCGCCCAGCGTGGGGGCAAACGGGTTGGGAAGGGGTCTAGAAGAGAATCTTCCAGAGGGGGTGCGGTGCGCGAATGCCACCGGATGCGCCGACACTATCATCGCCACGCAACCACGGCAAGCAGGCGTTACCGGGCGATTCAGCCGGCCGGCAGCGTCGCTGCAGGCCGGTACAACAAGCGGCCGTTCGATCCGGAACGGCCGGCGACAGACTCAGGCGGCCGCGCCGCCCAGGCTCTTGTCGATCATCTGGGTCAGCTGGCCCTTGCCGACCGCGCCGATCTGGGTGGCCTGGACCTTGCCGTCCTTGAACAGCAGCAGCATCGGGATCGAGCGCACGTGGTACTTGATCGCGGTGGCGCGGTTCTCGTCCACGTTGACCTTGGCCACCTTGAGCTTGCCGTCGTAGGTGTCGGCCAGGTCGTCCAGGACCGGGGCGATCATCTTGCACGGGCCGCACCATTCCGCCCAGAAGTCCACCAGGACCGGCTCGCCGGATTGCAGCACGGCGGTATCGAAATCGGCGTCGCCGACGTGTAGGACCTTATCGCTCACTAGGGGTATCTCCTGGGCCAATGCGACCGGCCGGACCGGGTGGCCGCCGCATTGCGGTAAACTGGGGCATTGCGCGGCGAAATCAAGGGATTCCCCCTGTCGCGCGACCCGGCATGGAAGTCGCCAGTGTGCGACGCTGCCGGGGCCGATGCAAGCCGCGACCTTACGCTTCGGGCGGGGTGGCCTGACGAAGATGGAATGATGAGCGACAAACCGCTGACCGATGTGACTTTTTCCGCGTTCGAACTGCAACCGGCGCTGCTGGCCGGCCTCGAAGGCGCCGGCTTCACCCGCTGCACGCCGATCCAGGCGCTGACCCTGCCGGTGGCCCTGCCGGGCCGCGACGTGGCCGGCCAGGCCCAGACCGGCACCGGCAAGACCCTGGCGTTCCTGGTGACGGTGATGAACCGCCTGCTCAGCCGCCCGGCGCTGGCCGACCGCAAACCCGAGGATCCGCGCGCGCTGATCCTGGCCCCGACCCGCGAACTGGCGATCCAGATCCACAAGGACGCGGTCAAGTTCGGCGCCGACCTGGGCCTGCGCTTCGCGCTGGTCTACGGCGGGGTGGACTACGACAAGCAGCGCGAGCTGCTGCAGCAGGGCGTGGACGTGATCATCGCCACCCCGGGCCGGCTGATCGACTACGTCAAGCAGCATAAAGTGGTCTCGCTGCACGCCTGCGAGATCTGCGTGCTCGACGAAGCCGACCGCATGTTCGACCTGGGCTTCATCAAGGACATCCGCTTCCTGCTGCGGCGCATGCCCGAGCGCGGCACCCGGCAGACCCTGCTGTTCTCGGCCACGCTCAGCCACCGCGTGCTGGAGCTGGCCTACGAGCACATGAACGAGCCGGAAAAGCTCGTGGTCGAGACCGAGAGCATCACCGCCGCGCGCGTGCGCCAGCGCATCTACTTCCCCTCCGACGAGGAGAAGCTGACCCTGCTGCTGGGCCTGCTGTCGCGCAGCGAGGGCGCGCGCACCATGGTGTTCGTCAACACCAAGGCCTTCGTCGAACGCGTGGCGCGTTCGCTGGAGCGCAACGGCTACCGGGTCGGCGTGCTGTCCGGCGACGTGCCGCAGAAGAAGCGCGAGACCCTGCTCAACCGCTTCCAGAAGGGCCAGCTGGAGATCCTGGTCGCCACCGACGTGGCCGCGCGCGGCCTGCACATCGACGGGGTCAAGTACGTCTACAACTACGACCTGCCGTTCGACGCCGAGGACTACGTGCACCGCATCGGCCGCACCGCGCGGCTGGGCGAGGAAGGCGACGCGATCAGCTTCGCCTGCGAGCGCTATGCGATGAGCCTGCCGGACATCGAGGCCTACATCGAGCAGAAGATCCCGGTCGAGCCGGTCACCGCCGAGCTGCTGGTGGCGCTGCCGCGCACCCCGCGCGCGGCGGTCGAGGGCGAGGACGTCGAGGTCGATGCGGATGCCGACGAGAGCATCGGCGACATCTTCCGCGAGGCACGCGCGCAGCGCGAGGCCGACGAACAGCGTCGCGGCGGCGGCAGCAGCCGCGGCAAGCCCGGCGCCGGCCGCAGCGGCCCGGGCGGCGGTGCCGGCGGCCGCGGCGAAGCGCGCGGTGCCGACGGCAAGCCGCGGCGCCCGCGCACCCCGCGCCCGGCCGACGCCGCGGCAGCGCCCGGGGCCGTCGCGGAAGCGCCGGCTGCGGGCGCCATCGAGGCGGCGGCGGTGGTCGCGGCGCCCACGCCCAGGCCGGCCCGCCCCGCCGTCGACGGCGCGCCTGCGGCGGACGGCGAGCGCGCGCCGCGCAAGCGCCGGCGGCGTCGCGGCGGCCGTCCGCTGGAAGGCGCCGAGGGTGCGGCGACTGCCGCCGTCGCCACCGGCGATGCGCCGGCCAAGCCGGTGCAGGTCAGGGCTGCGCGCCAGGGCGAGCGCGCCGCGGCACCGGCCGCGGCGGCGAACGATTCGTTCCTGACCCGCCTCGGCCGCAAGCTGCGTTCGCTGGTCTCCAGCTCCTGAACCGGCGGTCCACCGTTCGCGGCGTGCGCACGGTGGACGAAAACCCGGGCCGCTCCGGCATAATCGCCGGATGAGCGTTCTGCGGTTCGACAATGTCAGCAAACAGTACGCCGGCGGCCACGAGGCGCTGGTGGACGTCAGCTTCCAGGTGGAGGAGGGCGAGATGCTGTTCGTCACCGGCCATTCCGGGGCGGGCAAGAGCACCTTGCTCAAGTTGATCCACCTCAGCGAGCGCCCGTCGCGCGGGGCGGTGCTGTTCGGCGAGCGCAACCTGCTGAAGGTGCGCGGGCGGCGCGTGCCGCTGCACCGGCGCGAGGTCGGCGTCGTGTACCAGGACCACCGCCTGCTGATGGACCGCAGCATCGCCGAGAACGTGGCGCTGCCGTTGATCCTGCGCGGCACCCGCCGCGCCGAGATCGGCAAGCGCGTACGCTCGGTGCTGGAGCGGATGGGCCTGGGCCATCGCGAGAAGGCGCTGCCGTCGCAGCTGTCGGCCGGCGAGCAGCAGCGCGTCGGCATCGCCCGGGCGATGGTCGCCGAACCGCGCCTGCTGGTCGCCGACGAGCCCACCGGCAACCTCGACCCGACCCTGGCCGCCGAGATCATGCAGCTGTTCGCCGAATTGCCGGCGCGCGGCACCAGCGTGCTGGTGGTCAGCCACGACCTGGCGCTGCTCAAGCAGATGCGCAAGCGCGTGCTGATCCTGGACCACGGCCGCCTGGCCGACGACATCTCCCCGCAGGACCTGGCCGAATGAGCGCACGCAATGCCGGCGGCAGCGCCGCGCCCTCGCGCCTGGGCGTGTGGTGGGACCACCACCTGCACAGCATCGTCTACAGCCTCGGCCGGGCCATGCGCAAGCCGTGGGCGACGCTGCTGACCATGGCGGTGATGGCCCTGGCCCTGGCGTTGCCGCTGGGGCTGTCGATCGCGCTGGACAACCTCAAGCAGTTCGCCGGCAGCGTGCAGCAGTCGCGCGACATCAACGTGTTCCTGAAGACCGACATCGATGCCGCCGCGGCCAACGCGCTGGCCGCGACCCTGCGCGGCCGTGCCGACGTCGCCGCGGTGGCGCTGCGCACGCCCGAACAGGGCATGGCCGAGCTGCGCGACAGCGCCGGGCTCGGCGAGGCGCTGGACGCGCTCGACGACAACCCGCTGCCGACCCTGCTGATCGTCACCCCGGCCGCGGCCGACGACGCGCAGCTGGCGGCCTCGCTGAGCGCGCTGCCGCAGGCCGACCTGGTCCAGCACGACGCGTTGTGGCGCAAGCGCCTGGACGGCTGGCTGCGCTTCGGCGAGCGCCTGGTGCAGGTGCTGTCGGTGCTGCTCGGCGCCGGCGCGGCGCTGGTGGTCGGCAACACCGTGCGCCTGGACATCCAGTCGCGGCGCGAGGAAATCGGCGTGCTGCAGTTGCTCGGCGCCAGCGACGGTTTCATCCGCCGCCCGTTCCTGTACCTGGGCGCCTGGTACGGCTTCGGCGCCGGGGTACTGGCGCTGGGCCTGATCGCCGCGTCCGGGCTGGCGCTGGGGCCGCCGCTGGCGGAACTGGCCGACAGCTACGGCAGCCATTTCGCGCTGCACGGGCTGGACGCCTTGCACTCGGCGTTGGTGCTGCTCGGCACCCTGCTGCTGGGCTGGCTCGGCGCCTGGCTGGTGACCGGCCACTTCCTGCGCCAGACGCGTCCCACCGATACCTGAGGCGCGCATGTCCCGGCACGAGCTCAAGCACCTGATCAGCGACGCCCCGCGGGTGATGGTCGTGGACGGCTCCAAGCTGGTGCGCAAGCTGATCGCCGATGTGCTGCACCGCGAACTGCCGGACGTGGAAGTGGTGGGGTGCGCCAGCATCGCCGAGGCGCGCGCCGCGCTGGCGGCCGGCCCGGTGAACCTGGTCACCACCTCGCTGGCGCTGCCCGACGGCGATGGCCTGGCCCTGGCGCGCAGCGTGCGCGAGGCCGCCGGCCAGGCCTACGTGCCGGTGATCGTGGTCTCCGGCGACGCCCAGCAGCACCTGGTCGAACGCCGCTTCACCGAATACGTCACCGACTACTTCGACAAGGCGCTGGGCCACGAGGCGCTGGCGACCTTCATCCGCGGCTACGTGCAGCCGCAGCCGGTGGCCGGCGCCACCATCCTCTACGTCGAGGACAGCCGCGTGGTGGCCGAGGCGACCAAGCGCATGCTCGAGCGCCAGGAGCTGCACGTGGTGCACGTGCTGACCGCCGAGGACGCATTCGCGCTGCTGACCGCCGAATCGCTGGGCCGCACCACCCGCCGCATCGACCTGGTGCTGACCGACGTCACCCTCAAGGGCGAACTCAACGGCCGCGACGTGGTGCAGCGCATCCGCATCGACTTCGCCTACGGCAAGCGGCGCATGCCGGTGCTGGTGATGACCGGCGACAGCAACCCGCACAACCAGTCCGAACTGCTGCGCGCCGGCGCCAACGACCTGGTGCAGAAGCCGATTGAGGAGCGCCTGCTGGTCACCAAGGTGCTGTTCCAGCTGCGCCTGGCCAAGCTCACCGACACTGCCGTGACCTTCTGATCGAACTGCCGAACCTGCATGAGTAGCGAAGACGACACCCGGATCCAGCTGGAACCCTCGTGGAAGGCGCGGGTCGGCGACTGGCTGCTGCGCCCGGAGATGCGCGAGCTGGCCGCGTTCCTGCGCCAGCGCAAGGCCGCCGGCGCCCGCGTGTTCCCGCCCGGGCGGCAGATCTTCGCCGCGTTCGACGCGACCCCGTTCGACCAGGTCGAGGTGGTGATCCTCGGCCAGGATCCGTACCACGGCTACGGCCAGGCGCACGGGCTGTGCTTCTCGGTGCTGCCCGGGGTGCCGGTGCCGCCGTCGCTGCTGAACATCTACAAGGAGATCGAGGACGACCTGGGCATCCGCCGTCCCGATCACGGCTGCCTGCTGCCGTGGGCGCAGCGCGGCGTGCTGTTGCTCAACGCGGTGCTGACGGTCGAGGAAGGCCGCGCCGGCGCGCACCAGGGCAAGGGCTGGGAGGGCTTCACCGACCACGTCGTGGAGACCTTGAACCGCGAGCGCGAAGGCCTGGTGTTCCTGCTGTGGGGCAGCTATGCCCAGGCCAAGGGCAAGGTCATCGACACCCGCCGCCACCGCGTGCTGAAGGCGCCGCATCCCTCGCCGCTGTCGGCGCACCGCGGCTTCCTGGGCTGCAAGCACTTCTCCGCGGCCAACGACTACCTGCACCGCCGCGGCGCCGCGCCGATCGACTGGAGCCTGCCGCCGCGCGCGGCGCTGGACCCGGCCTTGACCGGCGGCTGAACCGTGGTTCGACGGCGTCGCTTGGGGCGGGTGGCGTACACGAAAATTTCGCTGGCTTGGTGCTAGGTTTGGCGCTCGTAACCGGTTACGCCTGCCTCACCCCAGTGTTCCAGCGGCTTCTGTCACAGTCCGTTTCCTGATTCGAATGTTCCATAAGCAGAACGCAGGAACTTTTTACTGTACCCAGCAGTCTAGTTAGTTGACTGCTAAGATGAGCCCTATGAGCCAGACCATCCCTGCCACCGCGCTGGTGGCCAACAACCTCCCGATCCCCAGTCCGCTCGGTTCGCTGGATGCCTATATCGGCGCCGTGCACCAGATTCCGGTGCTGACGTCCGAAGAGGAACGCGCGCTGGCGGTGCGCTACCGCGACCAGGAAGACCTGGATGCGGCGCGCGAACTGGTGCACTCCCATCTGCGCTTCGTGGTCCACGTGGCCCGTGGCTACAACGGCTACGGCCTGCCGCTGGGCGACCTGATCCAGGAAGGCAACATCGGCCTGATGAAGGCGGTCAAGCGCTTCGACCCGGAAATGGGCGTGCGCCTGGTCAGCTTCGCGGTGCACTGGATCCGCGCCGAGATGCACGAGTACATCCTGAAGAACTGGCGCATCGTCAAGGTCGCCACGACCAAGGCGCAGCGCAAGCTGTTCTTCAACCTGCGCAAGTCCAAGACCCGCCTGGGCTGGATGAACGCGGCGGAAGTGACCGCGGTCGCCAAGGACCTCAACGTGTCCGAGCGCGAGGTGCTGGAGATGGAGTCGCGCCTGTCCGGCCGCGACATCGGCTTCGATGCGCCGTCCGACGATGACGACGACCATGCGCCGCCGTCGCCGGCCGCCTACCTGATGGCCGCCGAGGAAGATCCCTCGCAGGCCTACGAGCGCGCCGACAGCGAGGACAACCAGCTGCAGCTGCTGCGCGAAGGCCTGGCCGAACTGGATGCGCGTTCGCGCGACATCATCAAGCGCCGCTGGCTGGACGCGGACAGCAAGATCACGCTGCAGGAACTGGCCGACGAGTACGGCGTGTCGGCCGAGCGCATCCGCCAGATCGAAGCCAACGCGCTGAAGAAGATGAAGGCGTTGTTCGTGGCGTGAGTGGTGCGCCCAGCTGCGGATGATCGATCCGCCAAGCAAGAAGGCCCGGTTTTCCGGGCCTTTTTCGTTGCGCCAACGCGTGCGAAGACTGGCGATGCCGAGCCGCGGCGCGGCCGCGCAGGTTACGGCTCCGGCGGCGGACGCGCCACCGGCAGATGCCAGCCATAACGGATCGCCATGAAGCGCAGGCCGAAGCACAGCGTGGCGCCGATCGCCAATCCCCATGGCTGCTGCAGGTGCAGCGCGTGCGCCGCGGCGACCACGCCGCCGCCGAGCAAGGCCGCCACCGCGTACAGCTCGGCCTGCAGCACCACCGGCGTGCGCGCCACCAGCAGGTCGCGGACGATGCCGCCGCCGATGCCGCTGAGCATGCCGAGCAGGGTCGCGCTGAGTGGACCCAGGCCGAACGCCAGCGCCTTGCTGGTGCCGTACACCGCGAACAGCGCCAGGCCGAGCGCATCGAAGAGTTGCACCGGGTTGCGCAGGCGCTCGACCGTGTTGTGGCTGTAGAAGGTCAGCAATCCGGCCAGGCAGGCGACGCCGAGATAGCGCGCGTCGCCGAGCGCGGCCGGCGGGGTGGCGCCGATCAGCACGTCGCGGGCGATGCCGCCGGAGACCGCGGCCGCGCACGACAGCACCAGCACGCCGAACAGGTCCAGGCGGTGGCGCACGCCGACGGTGGCGCCGCTGATCGCGAACACGAAGGTGCCGAGCAGGTCGAGCAGGAACAGGAAGGTCGCCAAGACGGCACTGCGCAGCGGCAAGGGGCGGCTAGGATCGCAGCCCCGCCACGGGGTGTCACGCGGCCGTGGGCGGCTCGGGCGCCGCCGGCGCAGGCACGGAAGCGCGCGCGTCGTCGCCGAGGATGATCCGCGCCGCGCGCTGGTAGCTCCAGTACGCCCAGGCCCAGTTGAGCAGCACCACCAGGCGGTTGCGGAAGCCGATCAGGAAGAACACGTGCGCGGCCAGCCAGAACCACCAGGCCAGCAGGCCCGACAGCTGCAGGCGGCCCAGATGCACGATCGCGGCCATGCGCCCGATGGTGGCCAGGTTGCCGTAGTCGGCATAGCGGAACGGCGCGTCGCCGGGCTCGCCGCGCAGCCGCTTCGACACATTCTCGGCGACGTGCCGGCCCATCTGCTTGGCCGCCGGCGCCACCCCGGGCACCGGCTTGCCGTCGGCCTGCTGCAAGGCGGCCAGGTCGCCGGCGACGAACACCTCCGGATGGTCGGGGATGCTGAGGTCCGGCTGCACCTGCACGCGGCCGCTGCGGTCCAGCGGCACGTCCAGGGTCCGCGCCAGCGGCGAGGCCGCCACGCCGGCGGCCCAGACCACGGTGCGCGCGGGCACGAAGGTGCTGCCCAGCCGATAGCCGCTGGCGTCGATGTCGGCCACCGGCACGCCGGTCAGCACTTCCACGCCGAGCTTTTCCAGCTGCCGTTGCGCCTTGGCCGACAGCCGCTCCGGGAACGAGGCGAGCACGCGCGGGCCGGCTTCGATCAGCCGCACCTTGGCCTCGGCCGGATCGATGCGGCGGAATTCGTGCTTGAGCGTATGCCGCGCGATCTCGGCCAGGGTGCCGGCCAGTTCCACCCCGGTCGGGCCACCGCCGACGATGGCGAAACTGAGCCAGGCCGCGCGCGCGGCGGGGTTGCTCTCGGCTTCGGCGCGCTCGAACGCCAGCAGCAGGTGGCGGCGCAGGTGCAGCGCGTCGTCCAGGGTCTTCAGGCCGGGCGCATGCCGGGCCCATTCGTCGTGGCCGAAATAGGCATGGGTGGCGCCGGTGGCGACCAGCAGGTAGTCGTAGTCCAGCGTCTCGCCGCCGGCCAGCTGCACCTGCCGCGCCTGCTTGTCCACGCGCAGCACTTCGCCCAGGCGCACTTCCACGTTGTCCTGCTTGCGCAGGATCTGCCGCAGCGGCGCGGCGATGTCCGGCGACGACAGGCCGGCGGTGGCGACCTGGTACAGCAGCGGCTGGAACAGGTGGTGGTTGCGGCGGTCGATCAGGGTGATGCGCAGCGGCGCCTTGGCCAGCGCGCGGGTGGCCCACAGCCCGGCGAAACCGCCGCCGACCACGATCAGGTGCGGAACGGGTGCGTTAGCCATGCAGGTCTCCAGAAGAACGGAAAGGCGAGGCGCAAGCGGCGATCGGGATGCGCGCGATGGGCGCGGACGCTGCGCGCACGCCGCGGGGCGCAGCGCCGTGACGCACGCGGCGATCGCGGCGCCGTGCAGGGACTGGGGACTGTAACGGCATGCGCCTATAGTAGCGCGATGGCAGGCGCAGGCAGGAATGCGGAGGGCGCGTGGCAAGGCGAGCGACAGCAACGGATCGGCCTCTGGTTTCGCCCGTCGCGGCGACGCCGTCGCGGCTGGGCGGCCTGCTGTTCGCGCTGAAGATCCGCGTGCTGCAACTGCGCCGCGCGCTGCGCGATCTGCGCGGCGGACCGCGCCGGCATCGCCGCGATGCGGGACTGCCGATCGGCCCTGCGGCGGTGTCCGAATCGGTCACCGCGCTATGGCCCGAGTCGCAGGAAACTTCGCCGCTGCTGGTCGCCGGCAAGATCCACAACCTGCGCGTGGCCGCACGCAAGTTGCACGGGATCGAAATCCCGGCCGGCGCCACCTTCAGTTTCTGGCGGCAATTGGGCCGGGCCACACGCCGGCGCGGCTTCGCCGCCGGGCGCGAGCTGCGCGAAGGCTGCCTGGTGCCGTCGATCGGCGGCGGCCTGTGCCAGCTGTCCAATGCGATCTACGACGCGGCGCTGCGCCAGGGCCTGGAGATCGTCGAGCGGCATCGGCATACGCAGGTGATCGCCGGCTCGCTGGCCGAACGCGATCGCGACGCGGTGGTGTTCTGGAACTACGTCGATCTGCGCCTGCGCGCGGAGTCGGCATGGCGCCTGGAAGTGTGGCTGGATGGCGATGACCTGCACGTGCGCATTCTCGGCGGTGCGCCTGCCGTCGCCGCGCTGCCGTTGCTGCCGCTGCGGCGCGCGTCGGCAGCGCCGGCGGCGCCGGCGGCGAACGACTGCACGCGTTGCGGCCGCGAGGCGTGCCACCGGCATGTGCCGGCGAGCGCGCAGGGCCTCCGCCGCACCTGGCTGGTGGACGAGGACTGGCCGGAATTCGCCGACGACCGCCGGCGCCGCATGCAGCCGGGCGATCGGGTGCTGGCGCTGCGCCGGAGCAGCCTCGCCGCGCTGCAGGCGGCCGTGCTGCAGCGCTGGTGGCTGCGGCGCGGGCTGCCGTTGCCGCAGCTGCGGCAGCGCGCGCAGCGCATCCGCCTGCGCGCGCTGTCGCGTCGGCTCGGCGCGCAGGACGTCGAACTGGTGGTGCCGCAGAGCCTGTTGCCGGGGCTGTGGCTGGCCGGCGAACTGCAGGGCCGGCGCTGGGAGGTGTGCATGACCGCCTTGCCGATGCATCTGCTGCAGGCGCGCCTGGACGTGGCGGCGCAGCGGCACCCCGACAGCCTCACGCTGCGCGATTTCCGCGCCGATCCGTTGCTGGTCGAGGCCGAACGCGCGGCGCTGGCGCAGGCGCGGCACTGGATCACCCCGCATCGCGAATTGCTGGCCTTGGCCGGCAGCCGCGGCATCGCCCTGCAGTGGCAGCGGCCGGTGCTGCCCGCCGCCGCACCCGGCGACCAGGCGGCGGCCACGCAGGTGCTGCTGGCGTCGTCGTCGCTGGCGCGCAAGGGCGCGTTCGAACTGCGCGAGGCGTTGCGGGGTTTGCCGGTGCAGTTGCTGTTGCCGCCAGGCGCGCAGGAGACGCCGCAATTCTGGAACGGCTTAAACGTGCGCCGGGTCGCGTCGATGGCCGCGGGCGTGCAGGCGGCCGCGCTGGTGGTGCTGCCGGCCTGGATCGAGCAGCAGCCGCGTGGCGTGCTGCTGGCCCTGGCGCTGGGCAAGCCGGTGATCGCCACCGCCGCCTGCGGTCTGGGCGCGGACGACGGCGCGTGGCGCTGCGTGGAAGCCGGCGACAGCGCCGCGCTGCGCGCGCAGCTGGTCGACGTGCTGGGTTTGCCGGGCTGAGAAAGCGGGACGCGAACGACGCGCTCGGCTCAGTACAGATCCTGCGGATCCACATCCAGCGACCAGCGCACCCGCCGCGCCTGCGGCAGCGCATGGATCGCCGGCACCGCCGCGTCCAGCACCGCATGCAGCGCACGCCGCGTCGGCGCCGACAGCAGCAGCTGGGTGCGCTGGAAACCGGCGCGGCGCGGCATCGGCGCCGGCATCGGCCCGAAGCGCTGCACCTGCGCCTGCTCCGGCAGCAGCGCGCGCACCGCGCCGAGGAAGGCGTTGGCGTGTTCGACCTGCTTGGCTTCGGCGCGCAGCAGCGCCAGATATGCGAACGGCGGGAAGCCGGCCGCTTCGCGCTGCGCCAGTTCGGCCTCGGCGAAGGCGTGGTAGCCGCCGTGCACCAGGGTCTCCAGCAGCGCATGGCCGGGATGGTGGGTCTGCAGCCAGACCTCGCCCGGACGCGCGGCGCGGCCGGCGCGGCCGGCGACCTGGATCAGCTGCTGCGCCAGTTTCTCGCTGGCGCGGAAGTCGGCCGAGAACAGGCCCTCGTCGATGCCGACCACCACCACCCGGGTCAGCTGCGGCAGGTCGTGGCCCTTGGCCAGGATCTGCGTGCCGACCAGGATTCCGGGCTGCGTGCCGAGCGTGGCCAGTTGCGTCTCCAGCGCATCGCGGCGCTGGGTGGTGCCGCGGTCGATGCGCAGCACGGGGACGTCGGGGAAGGCCTGCAGCAGGCGTTCTTCCAGGCGCTCGGTGCCGATGCCCTGCGGCTGCAGCGCCAGGCTGCCGCAATCCGGGCAGGCCAGCGGCGCCGGCTGCCGCGCGCCGCAGTGGTGGCATTGCAGGCGGCGGCCGCCGGCATGCACGGTCATCGGCGTGGCGTGCAGCGGGGTGCTGCAGCGCTGGCACGGCGCGGTCCAGCCGCAGTCGTGGCACAGCAGCACCGGCGCGTAGCCGCGGCGGTTCTTGAACACCAGCACCTGGCCGCCGTCGGCCAGCGCGCTGCCGATGCCGGCCAGCACCTCCGGCGACAGGCCGTCCTGCAGCGGGCGTTTGCGCACGTCGAGCACGCGCACCGTCGGCGGTCGCGCCTCGCCGGCGCGGCGGGTCAGGCGCAGGTGCGCGTAGCGGCCGCTGGCGGCGTTGTGCAGGCTTTCCAGCGACGGCGTGGCGCTGCCCAGCAGCACCGGCACGTCCAGCGCCTTGCCGCGCACCAGGGCGAAATCGCGGGCGTGGTAGCGGATCCCGTCCTGCTGCTTGTAGCTGCCGTCGTGTTCCTCGTCGATCACGATCAGGCCGGCCTGCGGCAACGGCACGAACACCGCCGAACGGGTGCCGACCAGCACCCGCGCCTCGCCGCGCCAGGCCGCGGCCCAGACCCGCGCGCGTTCGTTGTCGGTGAGGCCCGAATGCAGCGCGTGTACCGGCACGCCCAGGCGCGCGCGGAACCGCGCCAGGGTCTGCGGGGTCAGGCCGATCTCCGGCACCAGCACCAGCGCCTGGCGGCCGCGCGCCAGGCAGGCGGCGATGGCCTGCAGGTAGACCTCGGTCTTGCCGCTGCCGGTGACCCCGTCGAGCAGGAACGGGGCGAAGCCCGGCGCGGCGACGACGGCGTCGATCGCGGCCTGCTGTTCGTCGTTCGGGGTGGGGCCGGGTTGCGGCTGCGCCGCCGCGGTGCTGGCCGGCACCGCGATGCGTTCGGCATAGTCGCGCCTGACCAGGCTGCGCGCGGCGCTGCGCCAGTCGTCCATGGCCTGGTCCAGGCGGTCCTCGTCCAGCGGCCCGGCCGCCAGCAGTTCGGCGAAGCGGTGCGGGCGGGTGCCGGGACGGGCGCGATGGCTGGCGCCGGCCTCGGTCAGGCGCCAGGCCCAGGCGTGCGTGTCGGGCAGCGCCTCGCCGCGGCGCAGGGTGACCGGCAGCGCCGTCGCCAGCACTTCGCCCAGCGGCGCGTGGCTGTAGCGCGCCAGCCAGTGCAGCGAGTCGGCCAGCTCGCCATGCAGCAGCGGCACCGGGTCCAGCCAGGCCAGCGCCTCGCGCAGGCCTTCGCTGTCGGCGACCTGGCCGAGCGCGGCGACCACTCCGCTCAGTTCGCGGTTGCCGAACGGCACCCGCAGCCGGCGCCCGATGTCGCCGGCGACGGCGGCGCTGCCGGGCGGCGGCAGGTAGTCGAACAGCTGCGGCAGCGGCAGCGGCAGGGCGACGCGGAGGGTGGCGGCGGGGGACGGCATCGAGCCTAGTTTAGCGGCCGGGGGAGGGAGGGCAGCGGTCTCTCGGCCGCGCGCGGCGGCCGTGCGAGGTGCAGGCGATAGCTGCCCGCAAAGTGATAAACAGGTCGTAAATAGCTGCCCCGCTTGGAGAATCGATTTTATCCACACGCGCTGTGGATAAAGCTGTGCATGAAAGGGATGCTCCACGCCGTGAAGACGGACTCACAAGCTTCTGCCACAAGTTGGACAAAAAAGCGCCAATCGGATAAATTCTATAAATAACAACAACTTGGCCGTGAAACATGGCTGCAATGTGATTTTCCGGGGGCTTGACAGGAGGTGCCGGCCGCACCTTCAGGGCGCTGTGCACAACCCGCCGCCGCGATCCGCCCCGCTGGCGCCTGAAGCAGCCGATCGGCGCGCCGTTGTCAAGCGCGCGGCGCGGCGGCGGCCTCGCTATCATCGCGCCGATGATGGAGTTCCGATGACCGCCGCGTCCCCCTCCGACGGCACGGCCGCACCGCCCGCCCTGGCCGCCTTCCTGCGCGGCATCGAACGCCGTGCCGCGGTGCTGGCCGAGTTGCAGAGCGGCAGCGTCGAACGCGGCGCGCCGGCGCTGGCCGCGGCGATGCGCGCGTTCCGCAGCCATGCCGCAAGCTTGCCGATGGCCGACTGGCCGCTGCACTTCTGGAAGCTGCTCGCTGCCGTGCCGTCGCTGCGCCAGGGCGCGACCGCGGCCGGCAGCGGCTGGCCCGCGCCGCTGGCGCACCTGGGCGAGCTGGGGGCGGCCGACCGCCTGGCGCTGCTGCTGCGGATCGTGGCCGGGCTGGACGAGCCGACCGCGGCGCAGGTGCTGAACCAATCCATCCAGGACTACCAGCAGGCGCTGGCGAGGGCTTGCCCGCGCGATGCCGGCGGGCGCCCGGACGCGGCCGGCTGGCGCGCGCTGGCCGAGGCCGCCCAGCAGCATCTGCGCGAGCTGCCGCTGCAACGGCTGCAGGCATTGGCGCAACTGCGCGACGCGGCCATCGCCGGCGCGGCGCCCACGCCTGCGGCGACGCCGGTGGCGCCGGCCGCGGTCCGTCCGCGCCGTCGCGGCCTGACCCGGTCGCGGCTGGCGGCGGCTGTCATCGTACTAGTGGTCCTGGCCCTGCTGGGGACGCTGTGGTGGGGGCGGACGTCGTCGCGGCCTGCGGCGGCAGGGACCGGGTCGAGCCTGGCGCTGGGCGATACCGGGCCGGTGCAGGTGGAGGAGCTGCCGGCCGAGTCGGATGCATCCACCGCGCCGCCGGTTCCGGCCGCGCCGCCGGCGCCGCTGCCGGAACCGGCGGTCTACGACCTGGACTTCTTCGCCTGGTACGCGGCCGGCGCGCCACCGGCGCGGATCGAGCACAGCGCGCCGAGCGCGGAGGACATCGCCGAAGCCGCCGCGGCCCAACCGGCCACCGGCATCGTCGCCCCGGCGGCGCCAGCCGCTGCGGCCAGTCCGCCGCCGGCGCTGACCCCGGCGCAGCTGCGCCAGCGCCAGGCCGCCTGGGAGGCGCTGGACGCCCCGGTGCAGGCGCGCCTGCGCCAGGTCGCCGGCGCTTTCGCCGGCTTGCCGGTGGAGCAGCAGCACACGCTGCGCGCGCAATTCGCCGCACTGGATGCGCTGGAACGCCACGGCTGGTTGCTGGGCCCGGAACTGGGCAGCGAATACTGGGCGTTGCAGCCGCTGTTCGGCTACGTGCCCGACGCGCAGCGTGCGGCGCTGCTGGGCCTGCTGCGCACGTTGCCGGCCGAGCAACGCGAGCACCTGGCGTTGTTGTCGCAGCGCACCCCGCCACAGGAGCGCGCGGCGCTGCGCCGCGAGTTGCTGGCGCAAGGCGCGGACAGCCGCGCGGTGTGGCTCCGCCAGCGCGCCGCACGCTGAGCGCAGCATCCGCCGCTCTCCGCTCTCCGCTCTCCGCTCTCCGAGTCCCGAGTCCCGAGTCCCGAGTCCCGAAAAAGCCCGCGCACAGGGTAAACTGCCGCCCCTCCGCCACCCGGCGCCGGCGCTTTCCTTCCGCGCGGCCGCAGTCGGCGGGATCGCCAGAGTCTTGCAATGTCTTCGTCCTCCACCCCGGCGTCGGTCCGGGGCCGCGAACTGCGCACCACCGCGCAGCTCGCCCTGCCGCTGGTCCTGGGGCACATCTCCGCCGGCCTGATCAGCTTCGTCGACAACGTGATCGCCGGGCACCACGGCACCCGCACGCTGGCCTCGGTGACGGTCGGCACCGCGCTGCTGTGGCTGCCGATGATGATTCCGATCGGCACCCTGATCGCCTTGACCGCGTCGGTGTCGCAACTCGACGGCGGCAAGCGCCACGCGCAGATCGGGCCGATGTTCCGCCAGGCGCTGTGGCTGTCGCTGGGCCTGGGCGCGCTGATGTTCGCGTTCCTGAGCGTGATGCCGATGGCGTTGCCGCAACTGGGCATCGCCGCGGAGATCGTGCCCGGCGCGCGCGATTTCCTGCACGCGATCCGCTGGGGCGTGCCGGCGATGGTGCTGTACTTCTGCATGCGCTATCTCAGCGAGGGCATGCACTGGACGCTGCCGACCATGCTGCTCGGCTTCGGCGGGCTGCTGGTACTGGCGCCGCTGGGCTACGTGCTGACCTTCGGCCTGTTCGGGCTGCGCGAACGCGGCGCCGGCGGGTTGGGCATGGCCTCGGCGATCATGATGTGGCTGCAGGCGCTGTGTTTCGCCATCTACCTGGCGCGCTCCAGGCGCTTCGCGCCGCTGCGCCTGTTCGCGAGCTTCGAGGCGCCGGACCTGCGCGCGATCGGCGGGCTGCTGAAGACCGGGCTGCCGATCGGCATCACCATCCTGATGGAGGGCGGGCTGTTCATCGTCACCGCGCTGCTGATCGCGCGGCTGGGCGAAGTGCCGGCGGCCGCGCACCAGATCGCGATCAACGTGGCGCAGCTGTGCTTCATGGTGCCGATGGGCGTGGCCGAGGCGACCACGGTGCGGGTCGGGCGTGC
Source organism: Xanthomonas campestris pv. phormiicola (assembly GCA_025666215.1). Taxonomy (NCBI): domain Bacteria; kingdom Pseudomonadati; phylum Pseudomonadota; class Gammaproteobacteria; order Lysobacterales; family Lysobacteraceae; genus Xanthomonas; species Xanthomonas campestris. The sequence goes on from CP102593.1 coordinate 824,573, forward strand.
CGCCGGCGGCGGCGATGCGGTGGGCGTGCGCGGCGCGGCCAGGGCCGGCTATACGATCGTGCTCGGCACCCAGGCGCTGTCGGCGCTGGTGCTGCTGTTCGGCCACGACGCCATCGTCGGCGTCTACACCCGCGACATCGCGGTGGCCGGGCTGGCCTCCACGCTGCTGCTGTACGCGGCCGCGTTCCAGTTCCCCGACGGGGTGCAGGTGCTGTCAGCCGGCGCGCTGCGCGGGCTCAAGGACACCCGCGTGCCGATGCTGCTCGCGCTGTGTTCCTACTGGGGCCTGGGCATGCCGCTGGGCGCCGGGCTCGGCCTGTGGCTGGGCTGGGGGCCGCAGGGCATGTGGATCGGGCTGATCCTGGGCCTGACCGCGGCGGCGGTGATGATGGCCGCGCGCTTCCGCCTCAGCAGCGGGCGCCTGCTCGCCGCCGCGGTTGCCTGACCCCTGACTTCAGGCGCATGTGCGGCGCCGGCACAGCCGGTATGCTGCACGCGCGCAAGACGCCTTCCTTCCGGAGTTTTCCATGAACCAACCCGTGCGTCGCAGCCCCATCGCCAGCTTCTTCGTTGGCCTATGGGATGTGATGAACTTCACCCGCCGGCTGATCCTGAACCTGGTGTTCTTCGGCTTCCTGCTGCTGCTCCTGCTGGCGATCGTGTTCGCGATGGCGCGCGGCGACGGCGCCAAGACGCTGCGCGACCGCACCACGCTGCTGATCGCGCCGGAGGGCACCCTGGTCGAGCAGTTCAGCGCCGATCCGGTCAGCCGCGCGCTGACCAAGGCGATGGGCGACAAGGGCGCCGAGGAGATCCAGTTGCGCGACCTGATCCGCGCGCTGGAAGCGGCCAAGACCGATCCGAAGATCGAGCGCGTGGCGCTGCGCCTGGACAAGCTGCAGCCCAGCGGCTTCGCCTCGATGCGCGAAGTGGTCGCGGCGCTGCAGGACCTGCGCTCGTCCGGCAAGCAGGTCGTGGCCTACAGCGACAGCCTGAGCCAGGCCCAGTACCTGCTGGCCGCGCAGGCCAACGAGGTCTACCTGGACCCGATGGGCTCGGTGGTGCTGGAAGGCCTGGGCCGCTATCGCCAGTATTTCCGCGAAGGCCTGCAGGACAAGCTCGGCGTGGACGTGCACCTGTTCAAGGTCGGCGAGTTCAAGTCCGCGGCCGAGCCGTACGTGCTCGACGCGGCCTCGCCGGCGTCGAAGGAAGCCGACCTGTTCTGGATGAACGACGTGTGGCAGCGCTACGTGGCCGACATCGCCAAGGCGCGCAAGCTGGCGCCCGAGCAGATCTCCGCCGGCATCGACACGATGCCCGAAGGCATCGCCGCGGCCGGCGGCGACATGGCCAAGTTCGCGCTGCAGCAGAAGCTGGTGGACGGCCTGAAGACCCGCGAGGAGGTCGAGGAGCTGCTGACCAAGCGCGGCGTCGCCGACGACGACGCCGACAGCGGTTTCCGCAACGTCAACCTGGATGCCTACCTGCAGCAGCTGGACCTGCGCCGTTCGCCGGTGGATTCGCGGCCGCAGGTGGCGGTGGTGGTCGCCGCGGGCGAGATCAGCGGCGGCGAGCAGCCGGCCGGGCGCATCGGCGGCGAGTCGACCGCGGCGCTGCTGCGCGAGGCGCGCGACGACGAGGCGGTCAAGGCGGTGGTGCTGCGGGTGGATTCGCCCGGCGGCGAAGTGTTCGCCTCCGAGCAGATCCGCCGCGAGGTGGTGGCGCTGAAGGCGGCCGGCAAGCCGGTGGTGGTGTCGATGGGCGACCTGGCCGCGTCCGGCGGCTACTGGATCAGCATGAACGCCGATCGCATCTACGCCGATCCCTCGACGATCACCGGCTCGATCGGCATCTTCGGCATGATCCCCAACCTGACCCGCAGCCTGGACAAGATCGGCGTGCATACCGACGGCGTCGGCACCACCCGGTTCGCCGGCGCGTTCGACGTCACCCGGCCGATGGACCCGGTGGTGGGGCAGGTGATCCAGTCGGTGATCAACAAGGGCTACGCCGACTTCACCGGCAAGGTCGCGCAGGCGCGCGGCAAGCCGGTGGAGGCGATCGACCAGGTCGCGCGCGGCCGCGTGTGGAGTGGTGCGCAGGCGAAGGAACGCGGCCTGGTGGACGCGTTCGGCGGCTTCAAGGACGCGGTGGCCGATGCCGCCGCGCGGGCCAAGCTGGGCGACCGCGACAAGTACCGCGTGCGCTACATCGAGAAGCCGGCCACGCCGTTCGCGCAGTTCGTCAGCGGCTTCGCCGGCAGTCGCATGGGCGCGTGGATGCTGGGCGACTCGGCACTGGCGCACGCTGTGCTCGCGCGCAGCATGCCCGAGCTGGATACCCAGCTGCGCTTCGTGCAGGACGCGACCGACAAGCGCGACGGGACGCCGGTCAAGGCGCTGGCCTATTGCTTCTGCGGCTTCTGATGCAGGCCTGATGCAGGCGCGTCCGCCACTGGCGGGCGCGCTGCAAGCAACGACGAACGCCGGCCGATGCCGGCGTTTTTCATTGCCCGGTGGCGGCGTCGATCGCCGCGTTCTGCGCGGCCGCGGCCTGCCCGGTGCCGGCCGCCGCCTGCCTGGCGCGGTCCAGTGGCTGCGCGATCGCCGCGCGCAACGCGCCGGCCTGCGGTTCGGGCGGCTTGTCCGGCGGCTTCGGCGGCGCCGGCTTGCAGGCGGCCAACGCGGCCAGCAGCGACAGTCCCAACGTCATCAAGCGCAGTGAACCGGTCATGGCAGCGACCTCGTTGAGCGTGGGCGTTATCCTACGTCCACCCCGGTGCAGACAGGCAAGGCGATGCAGCAACGTTGGCGGCTGGACGGACAGACCGCATTGATCACCGGCGCCAGCGCCGGCATCGGCCTGGCGATCGCGCGCGAACTGCTCGGCTTCGGCGCCGAGCTGCTGCTGGTGGCGCGCGACATCGATGCGCTGGAAGCGGCGCGCGACGAACTGGCCGATGCCCACCCGGAGCGCCGCATCCTGGCGCTGGCCGCGGACGTGGCCGACGACGAGGACCGCCGCGAGATCCTGGACTGGGTCGAGGACCATGCCGACGGCCTGCACCTGTTGATCAACAACGCCGGCGGCAACCTGAGCAAGGCCGCGGTGGACTACACCGAAGACGAGTGGCGCGGCATCTTCGAGACCAACCTGTTTTCGGCGTTCGAACTGTCGCGCTATGCGCATCCGCTGCTGGCGCGACACGCGGCCGCGGCGATCGTCAACGTCGGCAGCGTGTCCGGGCTGACCCATGTGCGCAGCGGCGCGCCCTACGGCATGACCAAGGCCGCGCTGCACCAGCTGACCCGCAACCTCGCCGCCGAATGGGCCGAGGACGGGATCCGGGTCAATGCGGTGGCGCCGTGGTACATCCGCACCCGCCGCACCTCCGGGCCGTTGTCGGATCCGGACTACTACGAGCAGGTGATCGAGCGCACGCCGATGCGCCGGATCGGCGAGCCGGAGGAAGTGGCGGCCGCGGTCGGTTTCCTGTGCCTGCCGGCGGCCAGCTACATCACCGGCGAATGCATCGCGGTGGACGGCGGGTTCTTGCGTTACGGGTTTTAGGGTAACGGCCCTGCCTGCGCAGCGCGGCAGCGGCGTCTGGCCCTGGTCTCTCCCGGCCGCGGCTGAAGCCGGCATCTACACAAGCGACGCGGCGTGCGCCCTCAACCGAAGCCGTGGGTGATCCGCGGCGAACTGGCGCCGCTGCCGCCGGCGTCGTAGTCGGCGTAGGGGTCGTGTTCGCCGCTGGAGCCCTCGGACAGGCGGAACTTCAGCGCCAGGCCGTCGCGCGAGTCGGCCGCGCGCAGCGCTTCCTCCTGCTCGATCTGGCCCTGCTTGACCATCCGGAACAGGCACTGGTCGAAGGTTTCCATGCCTTCCTCCAGCGATTCCTCCATCGCCTGCTTGATCTCGTGGACCTGGCCGCGGCGCAGCAGGTCGCGGATCATCGGCGTGTTCAGCAGCACCTCGGTGGCCGGGCGGCGGCGCTCGTTCCTGTCCTTGACCAGGCGTTGCGAGACCACCGCGCGCAGGTTCAGCGCCAGGTTCATCAGCACGTTCTTGTGCGCGCTTTCCGGGAAGAAGTTGAGGATGCGCTCGATGGTCTGGTCGGCGTTGTTGGAGTGCAGCGTGGCCAGGCACAGGTGGCCGGTCTCGGCGAAGGCGATCGCCGCCTCCATCGTCGTCGCGTCCAGGATCTCGCCGATCAGGATCACGTCCGGCGCCTCGCGCATCGCGTTCTTCAGCGCGTTGTGGAAGGCGTGGGTGTCCAGGCCGACCTCGCGCTGGTTGACGATCGACATCTTGTGCTTGTGCAGGTATTCGATCGGGTCCTCGATGGTGAGGATGTGCCCGGTGGTGGTGCTGTTGCGGTGGTCGATCATCGACGCCAGCGAGGTGGACTTGCCGGAGCCGGTGGAGCCGACCACCAGGACCAGCCCGCGCGGGGTCATGATCACGTCCTTCAGCACCTGCGGCAGGTGCAGCTCCTCGATGCTGGGAATCTTGCTGCGGATCGCGCGGATCACCATGCCGACCTCGCCGCGCTGCTTGAACACGTTGACCCGGAAGCGCCCGGCGTCCTGCAGCGCGATGGCCATGTTCAGCTCCAGCTCGCGCTCGAACTGCGGCACCTGGCCCTCGTCCATCAGCGAATAGGCGATCTTCTTGACCATCCCTGGCGGCAGGCCGGTGGCGCCGAGCGGGTACAGCTTGCCTTCGATCTTGATATAGACCGGTGCTCCCGTGGTCAGGAACATGTCCGAGGCGTTCTTTTCGGTCATCAGCTTCAGGAAGTAGCCGATATCCATGCGCAATGGTTCCCCAACAATCTGCGGCCGCCCGTTGCAAGCGCGCCACAGGCTTCCGACAATGGCCGCGCTCGACGTCTCCGCCTACGGCCCCCCTTGATGAAAACTAGCTTCGCACAAATCCGTTGCCCGCAGTATGTGATGGCGTGCGCATTGGCGCTGTTTGCCTCGCCTGTCGCCTTTGCCCAGGTCGCCTCGCCGGAACTGCAGACCGCGCAGCAGGCGGTGCAGCGCGCGATCCAGGCCGATGCCGACCAATACGCCCCGGACCTGATCGCCACCGCCCGCCAGGGCCTGGAACAGGCGCAGCAGGCGGCGCTGGACCGCCGCCAACGCAAGACCGCGCCGCAGCTGGCGCTGCGCGTGGCGGCCGATGCCGACCTGGCGCGGGTGCGCAGCGAGGAGGCGGTGGCGAACGCGCAACTCAAGCAACGCAAGGCCGAGGTGGCCGAGCTGGAGCGCAGCTTGAACACCGGGGAGGGCCGTCCATGAGCCGCCGCCTGGGCATGGCCGGCCGCCTGGCCGCGCTGCTGTTGCTGGTCGCGCCGCTGGCCGCGTTCGCCGCCGACGATCCGGAGCTGGCGGTCCTGAACCAGCGCTTGGTCGCGCTGCAGGCCGATCCGCTGAGCGCCGACCTGGCCGCCTACGAGCGGCTGCAGGCGCAGCAGGCGGTCGCCGCGTTCGCTGCGGCCAAGCGCAAGGAGCAGGACGAGGCGCGCTATCTCGCCGAGCGCCGCGTCGAGATCGCCGAGACCGCCATGCGCGCGGCCTTGGCGCGGCGCCAGGTCGACCAGTTGGAGAAGACCCGCAGCGACCTGCTGGTCGAGGCCAGCCGCCGCGAGGCCGCGCGCGCGCGCCAGGAAGCCGAGCGGCTGCGGGTGCAGGCGCAGATCCAGGCCGAAGAGGCCGAAAGCCTGCGCCAGGCCGCCGAGGCCGAACAGCAGGCGCGGCAGGACGCCGAGCAGGCGCTGACCAATGTGGCCGGGCAGCAGACCGCCAAGCTCAGCGCCGCGCAGCAGAAGTCGGCCAAGCTGGCGCGCGAGGAGGCCGAGCTGGTCGCCGGGGCCAAGCTGCCGGCGTCGCGCTTCGAGCCGCGCGGAGAGGTCTTCACCGTCACCGGCAGCGCCTTCGCGGCAGGCAAGGCGGCGCTGTCGGCCGATGCCGCCGGCCAGGCCAAGGCGCTGGCGCAGTATCTGCAGATCGGCGCCAAGGGCCGGGTGCGGATCGAGGCCTACGACGCCGATGCCGGCGTGGCGCAGAAGCGTGCCGACGCGCTGCGCTATGCGCTGGTCGGCGGCGGCGTCGCCGCGAGCCGCTTGCAGGCGGTGGGCAAGAAGGCGCCGGCGACCAAGGCGCGTGCCGCCGAGGTGGTGATCGCGCCCTGAGCGGGGGCTGGCCGTTACCGGGCCTGGAGCCCGTTTAACGCGGTTTTTCTCTGGGCCTGAGCCGCAAGCAACTGAATGCGGAAAGCGCGCGCTGCTGCTCTTGCCGGAACTGGTGGGGAGGCGTAGGGTCGAACTCCCAGGCGACACACCGTCGTCTGGTTCCACGGAGACCCCGGGCCGATGAAGCAGTGGCACGTACCGCAGCGAGACGTTCCAAGGGCGGCAGGCCCGGGCGTTGCGGTGGAGTGGCTGGCGACCCGCGCGACTCCGCTCCCAGGCAACGCCCCGTGCCGTTCCGGCCGGGGCGTTCTTGTTTCCAGCTGAAGGAGGCTATTCCATGTTCGAAGGGCAACCGCAGACCGAAATCGACGCGCTGATCAAGTCCGATCCCGAGTTCAAGCAGCTCTACCAACGCCACAAGACCCTGGACAAGAAGTGCATGGACGCCGAGCTCGGCGTGCTGCCGATCGACGATCTCACCCTGTCGCAGATGAAGCGCGAAAAGCTCGCGGCCAAGGAAAAGCTGTTGCGGCTCTACGACGAGCAACAGAAGCCTCACTGATCCTGCTCTCCCACGACAAGCGTTCAATTGTCGCGGGCGGTGGCCGGCCTCCTCGTCGGCTTGCCACCGTCCGCGTCATCTCCCTCCCCGAAGCCGCGATCGCGGCTTTTTTCGTGCTGGTTCCGCGCTTTGTCTGACATTCCGGCGCATACCGCGGATAATGACCGGTCCAGCCGCTATGACGGCGCGATGCATCCGGACGCGATGGCCATTCACTCTTCCGTACTCGACCTGATCGGCGACACCCCGATCGTCAAGGCCAGCAAGCTCGACACTGGCGTGTGCGAGCTGTACCTGAAGCTGGAAAGCGCCAATCCCGGCGGCTCGATCAAGGACCGCATCGGCCTGTCGATGATCGAGGCGGCCGAGCGCCGCGGCGAGCTGAAGCCCGGCGCGGTACTGGTCGAGGGCACCGCCGGCAATACCGGCATCGGTCTGGCCCTGGTCGCCCAGCAGAAGGGCTACAAGCTGATCCTGGTGGTGCCGGACAAGATGAGCCGGGAGAAGATCTTCAACCTCAAGGCGATGGGCGCCGAGGTGGTGCTGACCCGCTCGGACGTGGCCAAGGGCCATCCCGAGTACTACCAGGACCTGGCCGCGCGCCTCGCCGCCGAGACGCCCGGGGCCTACTTCGTCAACCAGTTCGGCAACCCCGACAACCCGGCCGCGCACGAGTTCGGCACCGGGCCGGAGATCCTGCGGCAGATGGACGGCAAGCTGGACGCGATCGTGTTCGGCTGCGGCAGCTCCGGCACCATGACCGGGCTGTCGCGCGCGTTCGCCGCCGCCTCGCCGCACACCGAACTGGTGCTGGCCGACCCGGTCGGTTCGATCCTGACCGAGTACATCGAGCAGGGCACGGTCAGCGAGAAGTCCGGCAGCTGGCTGGTGGAGGGCATCGGCGAGGACTTCCTGCCCGACATCTCCGATTTCTCGCGGGTCAAGAAAGCCTATTCGATCAGCGACGCCGAGAGCTTCCATACCGCGCGCGAACTGCTGGCCAAGGAGGGCATCCTCGGCGGCTCCTCGACCGGCACCCTGCTGGCCGCCGCGCTCAAGTACTGCCGCGCGCAGACCGAGCCCAAGCGCGTGCTGGTGTTCGTCTGTGACACCGGCAACAAGTACCTGTCGAAGATGTACAACGACTACTGGATGCTGGACAACGGCTTCCTGGAGCGCCCGCAGCACGGCGACCTGCGCGACCTGATCCTGCGCCCGTACAGCCAGCGCGACACCGTGGTGGTCGGCCCCAACGACCTGCTGACCACCGCCTACCAGCGCATGAAGCTGTACGACGTGTCGCAGCTGCCGGTGATGGATGGCGATCAACTGGTCGGCATCGTCGACGAAAGCGACGTCTTGTTGCACGTTTATGGCGACGAGGCACGGTTTCGCGACCCGGTCTCCACGGCCATGGTCAGCAAGCTCGACCGGCTCGACGTGAAATCGCCGATCGAAGCGCTGCTGCCGGTGTTCGACCGCGGCCAGGTCGCCATCGTCATGAACGATGGCGCCTTCCTCGGCCTGATCACCCGCATCGACCTGCTCAACTACCTGCGCCGCCGTGTGCAGTGACGGTCCTGCATGAACGGCCCGATGCATGGGGCCGTTCAGACCTCGCTGCTAGAATCACGCCCCTTCTCCGGGAACCCCTCATGACGGACCACACGTCCAAACCCAATGGCGACGGCCCTGCGCTGTCGCTGGCGACCCTGGCGATCCATGGCGGCCAGCATCCGGACCCGTCCACGGGCGCGGTGATGCCGCCGATCTATGCGACCTCCACCTACGCCCAGTCCAGCCCCGGCGAACACCAGGGCTTCGAGTACTCGCGTACCCACAATCCGACCCGTTTCGCCTACGAGCGCTGCGTGGCCGCGCTGGAAGGCGGCACCCGCGGATTCGCCTTCGCCTCGGGCATGGCCGCCACCTCCACGGTGATGGAGCTGCTGGACAGCGGCAGCCACGTGGTGGCGATGGACGACCTGTACGGCGGCAGCTACCGCCTGTTCGAGCGCGTGCGCCGCCGCAGCGCCGCCCTCGACTTCAGCTTCGTCGACCTGACCGATCCGGCCGCATTCGAAGCGGCGATCGGGCCCAAGACCAGGATGGTATGGGTCGAGACCCCGACCAACCCGATGCTGAAGATCGTCGATATCGCCGCGATCGCCGCGATCGCGCGCAAGCATGGCCTGCTGGTGGTGGTGGACAACACCTTCGCCTCGCCGATGCTGCAGCGTCCGCTGGAACTGGGCGCCGACATCGTCGTGCACTCGGCGACCAAGTACCTCAACGGCCACTCCGACATGGTCGGCGGCATCGCTGTGGTCGGCGCCAACGCCGAGCTGGCCGAGCAACTGGCGTTCCTGCAGAACTCGGTGGGCGGCGTGCAGGGCCCGTTCGACAGCTTCCTGGCGCTGCGCGGGCTCAAGACCCTGCCGCTGCGCATGCGCGCGCATTGCGCCAATGCGCTGCAGCTGGCGCAGTGGCTGGACACCCATCCGGCGATCGACAAGGTGATCTACCCCGGCCTGGCGGCGCATCCGCAGCACGCCCTGGCGCAGCGGCAGATGTCCGGCTTCGGCGGCATCGTCTCGATCGTGCTCAAGGGCGGCTTTGACGCTGCCAAGCGTTTCTGCGAACGCACCGAACTGTTCACCCTGGCCGAATCGCTGGGCGGCGTGGAAAGCCTGGTCAACCACCCGGCAGTGATGACCCATGCCTCGGTGCCGGTGGAACGGCGCGCCAAGCTCGGCATCAGCGATGCGCTGGTGCGGTTGAGCGTTGGGGTGGAGGATGTGGGGGATTTGCGCAGTGACTTAGGATGCGCGCTAGAGGCGGCTGGACAATGACTGTACGTTTTGTCATTGGCTGGGTCAGCCCCCGGTCGTCGGAAGGCGCTGGCGGAAAATCGTGATTCTGCGCGACCCGATAGGGGCGTCAGGAATGATGGGGGGCATGCTGCGCATGCTGCCGCCGCGGCTTCGCACTTATCTTTCGGCTCAGCGTGCTCGTTGCTTTTCCAGTCGATTCCAATTTGCGCGTACGCCAGCGTGGCGGCTGGTGGAAGACGAGTTCGTATGGGAGCGAGGTGCGAGTCAGGCACTGCCAGGCTTCAACTTGTTTGGATACCTGCGCGGCGAGTTTGGCTTGGGTGAAGTGGCGCGCGCTTATGCTCGTGCGGCGATGCTATCGGGTATTCCGCTGTCTCTTGTCGATGTCGATCTTCAGACGCTGCATTCGCGCAAAGACCAGCGATTGCAGGCTTTTCTGGAGCAGCGACCGTTGCAGCATGCAATTGACGTGGTATTCGTCAATCCCGACAACTTCGGCAGGGCGCTGCAGCAACCCGTTCCTAGGGCTGGTGTGCGGCAGAATCTCCTGGCCTTTTGGTTCTGGGAGCTGCCGCTTGTGCCTGAGGCTTGGTCGGCCGTGATAGATGGGGTAGATGAAATCCTGGTTGCGAGCGAATACATCGCCCATGCATTTCGTCAGCGAACTGACAAACCGGTGACGAAAATCCCGTACCCATTGTTCCGGCCTCGCCCTAGCGCGTTGCGGCGATCCGACTTCGGTCTTCCTGTCGAGCCATTCCTATTCCTTGTGTCATTCGATTTCAATTCATCGATTCAACGCAAGAATCCCGCCGCTGCGATTGCTGCATTCCAACGGGCGTTTCCCCCTGAGCGGAAAGATGTTGCGCTGCTTGTCAAATCTAGCGGCGGCCATCTTAATGCGGCTGGCCTGGCTCATCTTGTGGCGCTCGCCAGCGAAGATTCGCGCATCTTCATCCGCGACGATGTGCTGCCGGTTGCCCATGTTCACGCGCTCCAAGCCTGCTGCGATGCCTATGTGTCGCTTCATCGAGCCGAAGGGTTGGGTTTGGGGCTGGCCGAATGCATGAGTCTGGGCAAGCCGGTAATCGCGACGAGGTGGTCTGGCAATCTGGAATTCATGGCCGGTGACGATGCTTTGTTGGTCGATTATCAGTTGGTCCCGGTGCCAGCTGATGCTTATCCGTTCGCTGACGGACAGCACTGGGCTGAGCCTGATATCGAACATGCCGCAGCGCTTATGCGACGTTTGGCCGATGATCGGACGGCGGCGGCGGCGCTTGGGGCCGTCGCTTCTACCCACGTACACTCCGTTCTGTCTGTGGATCGTAGCGCCGCTGTACTGGCCGAGTGCCTGCATCGGATAACGAAGAAAGATGAAGATGGGGCGTTTCCTTATCCAGGAGCTATGTGGTGAATATGTTGCAGTCGATTTGGGCTTACCGGTATTTTATTTTCACGTCCATAAAAAACGAGCTGAAGGCACGTTTTGTGCGTAGCAAGTTGGGCGGAGTCTGGATGATCATTCACCCCCTGATGCAGGTGTTGATTTATGCGGTCATCCTCTCCGAGGTGTTGTCGGCAAAGCTGCAGGGTGTTACCAGCAAGTATGGATACGCGCTCTACCTGCTCGCCGGAATGCTTTTCTGGACGTTGTTCTCCGAAACGGTTGGCAAGTGCCTGACACTGTTCGTGGATAACGGGAATCTGATGCGCAAGATCGCTTTCCCGCGCATTTGCTTGCCAATCATCGCGGCAGGTACCGCCTTAGTGAACAATCTGTTGCTGGCGGTTGCGATTTTCTGTGTCTTCGCGGTTCTAGGGCACTTTCCCGGAGGTCAAATCATATGGTTGCCCGTGCTGATGCTATTGACCCTGATCTTGGCCATGGGAATTGGCATCTTTCTGGGGGTTCTCAATGTGTTCATGCGTGACATAGGGCAGGTTGTTCCGGTCGTGCTCAATGCTCTGTTCTGGCTTACGCCGATCGTTTACAATCTCAACGCTCTACCTCAGCAATTCCAAAATTGGTTCGGTCTGAATCCTCTTTATGGCCTTGTCACCAGCTATCAGGCGATCCTGGTATACGGCACTCCCCCGCTGTGGCCTGTGCTGGGGCGTCTGCTGATCGGGGCGCTAGTGGTTTCTGTGCTTGCGATGCTGGCATTCCGTCGCTCGAGCGCTGAAATGGTGGATGCACTATGAGTCCGCGACTTGTAGTTGAGGGGGTCGGCAAGCGTTTCGTGCGCTGGCACAGCGAGTTTCTGCGCGTCCTCTCATGGTTTGGTCTTCCATTGAAGCCGTCCGAAGAGCATTGGGTCCTGCGCGGTGTCACCTTCTCTGTCAGGCCTGGCGAGAGCGTCGGTATCGTCGGGCAGAACGGCGCTGGCAAAAGCACGCTGCTCAAGCTCATCACTGGGACATCGCGGCCAACCATCGGCAAGATCACCCAGACCGGTAGCGTTGCAGCAATTCTTGAGCTCGGTATGGGCTTCAACCCGGATCTGACAGGTCGCCAGAACGTCTTCCATGCGGCGGGCCTGATGGGCCACTCGCAAGCAGCCATCGAGGGCGTCATCGACGAGATTGAAGACTTTGCGGAGATCGGTGACTATTTCGACGCTCCGGTGCGCACTTATTCCAGCGGCATGCAGATGCGGGTGGCGTTCAGTGTGGCAACCGCGTTCAAGCCGGATCTATTGATCGTTGACGAGGCGCTTTCCGTTGGTGACGCTTACTTTGTCCACAAGTGCTTCGACCGTATCAGGGACTATCGCGAGAACGGCACTAGCCTTCTGTTCGTTTCCCATGATCCAGGCGCGGTGCAGGCGTTGTGTGATCGTGCGATCCTGATCGAGGGCGGCAAGGTCGTGCTGGATTCGGATCCGAAGCGGGTCATCGACTACTACAACGCGCTGATTGCGATGAAGGAGAAGGGAGTGATTGCGGTAGAGGCCGATGGTAGTGGGCCGGCCCGTGTGGAGTCGGGCACGCAAGAGGCGGTGATCGAGGATGTACAGTTGCTGGATGCGGATGGCAAGCCGACCGAGTACATCGAGTCGGGGGCGATGGTGACGCTGCGCGTTAATGTACACGTCAATGTGCCTGTGGAGCAGCTGGTCTTCGGCTACATGCTGCGCGATCGGTTGGGGCAGGTGATCTTCGGTACAAATACGTACCATACAGAGCAAGTGCTCAGCTCCTTGGAGTCCGGCAGCAAGGTGACATATGAGGCACGTTTCGTTGCGAATCTAGGTCCGGGGACCTATTCCGTCTCGGTGGCCTTGACGGATACGCAGGATCATCTCGGACGGAATTATCAGTGGAAGGATACGGTGCTGGTATTCTCTGTGGCCAATGTGGATCACCCGTATTTCATTGGATGCAACTGGATGCAGCCGAGCATTACCGCTACGTTGGTAACGCGCTGAATTTGATGACTGCGTTGCCAATCGTTCTTTTAGGAGTTTCCAATGTCTGAACAAGGTCTTGTTTCCGCATCCGAGGTCATGCGCCGTGTCAGATTCCGCCTCGGCGTGGCCTCGGGGGCGCGACCACCGAACGAGCCTGGCCGGCAGTTGTCGCAAATCCAGGCGCCCTCGCCGATACTGTGCGAACGTCCCGCGCTGGGCTTTGAGCAGAAGCAGCAGTATGTCGTCGGCGACTTGACACGGTTCGACGACGTGGAATTCATCGAGCATGTCTACAGGGCGCTGTTGATGCGAGAGCCTGATGAGCATGCGCGCATGTATCTGAACGACCTCCGTTCAGGTTACACGAGCAAGATTGAGATCTTGGGTGACATCCGTTTCTCAGCGGAAGGGATGGCGCGTTCCGTTCATGTCGATGGGCTGCTGATTCCGTACAAACTGCGCAAGTTCCGCCGCTTACCGGTTCTGGGTAGTGTTCTTTCCAGCCTCATGGCCTTGGTGAGGCAGCCCAAGCTCATGGATCGGATCGACGCGCATGTGGGGCAACTCGGTGGCTCCCTCTTCTTCCTTCGCAGCGATCTTTCCAGCTTGGCGCGCGATCAGGGAACGCAGATAGATTCGCTTCGGCGGGCGATGGATTCACACGCTAGCGTTTCAGATGTGCAGGTTCTGCGAGAGTCGATTCGAGAACTTGCCGGCGAACTCGCTGCGCAACGGGCCGAGGTAAAGCGGAGCGCTCGGTCCAAGGCGCGGGCCTCGGCCGTGAGCGAGAGTCTGGACCAGCTATATTCCGACTTCGAAGCCCAGTTTCGTGGTCCGCAAGAGGATATTGCTGAGCGCTTACGGCCTTATCTGCAATTTGTCGCCAACATAGGCGCGGGCGTTGAAAGCGCGCCGGTACTGGATATCGGCTGTGGCCGTGGGGAGTGGCTCAAGTTGGTAGAGGAAGCTGGTTACCGCGGCTTCGGCGTCGACATGAACGCGATTTTCGTGCAGGACTGCCGTCAGGCGGGATTGTCTGTTGAGCTGATGGACGGTTTGGAGAAGTTGCGATCCCTGCCAGATGCGAGTATCGGTTTGGTGAGCATGTTCCATCTGGCAGAGCATCTCCCCTTCGATGTGATGATCGCGATCTTTGACGAGGTACTGCGCGTCCTGGTTCCTGGTGGCGGTTTTTTGGTCGAGACCCCAAATCCGGAGAATGCGCTGGTTGCGCAGTGGTCGTTCTATATGGATCCTACGCACCGCAATCCCTTGCCGCCGGAGATGCTGCGCTGGATGGTGCAGTCGCGCGGCTTCTCGGAATCTGGAATCCATCGACTGTTCGATGCGCGCCCGGTTCTGCCGATCGAGCGGGTCGCCGAGGCTGTGCCCGGTGCGGATACCATCAACGCTCTCGTTGCGCCATGGAAGGCATCGTTCGACTACGCCGTGATGGCACGCAAGCCGGTGGCCTCGCATTGAATATCCGATTGCTCGTAACGGGGCTGAGGGGTTTCGTCGGCGGTCATGTCGCCGAGGCGATTGAAGCAGGTGTCTTCGGCGACGCCACATTGCTATCGTTGCCTGACGGACTGGACTTGCGTGATCGCCAGGCGACTGAGCGGGTGATTGCGTCAATGGCCCCCGATCATGTCCTGCATCTGGCAGGTCAGAGCTTCGTGCCGCGATCCATCCAGTCGCCCGCAGAGACCTACGAGGTCAATGTCGTCGGTACCGTGAACCTCGTCCAAGCACTCGCTTTAGGGGGGTTCAGTGGGCGCTTCCTTTACGTCAGTTCCGGTGATGTCTATGGTCGTGTGGAGGAACGTAATCTGCCGGTAGATTGCTCCACGCCGGCCAGGCCAATGAATCCCTATGCGGCGAGTAAGATCGCAGCAGAAGAGTATTGCCTACAGGAATGGCGTCGTACCGGTCTGAATCTCGTGATCGCAAGGCCGTTTAATCACATCGGCCCGCGCCAGGATGCTCGGTTCGTGGTCGCGTCTTTCGCTCAGCAACTCAGGCAGATCGCCAATGGGGAACGCGAGCCAGTCCTGAATGTGGGCGACATCGATACCACGCGTGACTTCACCGATGTTCGCGACGTGGTGCGCGCCTATGCTGCCTTGCTCGAAAGGGGAGATGCCGGTAGCCGCTACATCGTTGCATCGGGAGTCGAGCGTTCGCCGCGCCAACTTCTAGAATTAATGATCACTTTGATAGGGCTGGATGTGCGCATCGAGCAGGACCCTTCCAGGATGCGGGCGTCGGAGCAGCGTAGGATGGTCGCCGATGCTTCCAAGACAACTCATGCTTGCGGTTGGGTTCCTTCCATTTCCATCGAAACCACCCTCGAAGACATACTGAAGACGGTAAGTTACTAATGACTAGTGTAAAGAGTGCGTTGATCACCGGGGTGACTGGCCAGGATGGCGCCTATCTCGCAAAGCTGTTGCTTGAAAAGGGGTATGCCGTCAGTGGACTGCTCGCGCGTCGCAGTACTGACACCTTGTGGCGGTTGCGCGAATTGGGCATCGCTTCTGACGTTGCGTTGATCGATGGAGATGTTGCCGACATTTCCTCACTAATTCGCGCCCTTCGTCACTCGCTGGCGGACGAAGTCTACAATCTGGCTGCACAGAGCTTCGTGGGGAGTTCCTGGCAGCAGCCCGTTCTTACTGCGCAGGTCGATGGCGTGGGTGTCATCAATGTGCTTGAAGCGGTGCGTATCGCCCGCCCCGAAGCACGCTTTTATCAGGCGTCCACCAGTGAGATGTTCGGGTTGATTCAAGCCGAGCGCCAAGATGAGGCCACGCCCTTCTATCCGCGCAGCCCATATGGAGTGGCCAAGCTGATGGGTCACTGGGCGACGGTTAACTATCGCGAGAGCTTCGGCATGCACGCGTCCAGCGGTATCCTTTTCAATCACGAATCGCCACTGCGCGGCATCGAATTTGTCACACGAAAGGTTACAGACGGTGTGGCCCGTATCAAGCTGGGCAAGAGCAAAAAGCTCTTGCTCGGAAACATCGATGCAAAACGCGATTGGGGCTTTGCCGGCGATTATGTCAAAGCAATGTGGCTGATGCTTCAACAACCGCATGGCGACGACTATGTCGTCGCAACTGGGGTGACGACAACCGTGCGCGATATGTGTGAACTCGCTTTCAGTCATGTCGGGTTGGATTACCGCGATTACGTCGAAATCGATCCTCGCTTCATGCGCCCGGCGGAAGTTGATGTGTTGCTTGGCAATGCTGCCAAGGCCAACGCCAAGCTAGGTTGGCGCCCGGAGACCTCGCTGAAAGAATTGATTTCGATGATGGTGGAGGCTGATCTCCGACGCGTGGCAAGGGAATGAAGCGACTGTCTTTTAAATTGCCTTTTGCGATCTGCATTTTCCAGAAGGCGAACAATATGTCTTTCGCGTTTGATGCCGAGGTGACAACGGCCTCGATGGTAAGCTTCTCATCGACATGCGGGCGAACTGCTATTGCAACATAGTTATAAAGGCTGCTTTCCCGGAAGCGGTAATGATCTAGGCTGAATTTATTCTAATACACTGGCAATTGCTGAATCTACAAGGCAAATGGAAATGACTGATCACATGGGAACCTCGGCAATACGCCATCGTCAGGATCGCGGCGTGTCAGTGGTCGTGCTTACCTGGAACGGTCTTGAATACACCAAGCCCTGCTTGGCTAGTGTCCTCGCAAATACGGACACTAGTTGTGTCGAAGTCGTGGTCGTGGACAATGGCAGTACAGATGGGACCGTCGAGTACCTAAAACAGTTGCCGGGTATTGCCTCTATTTTCAATAATGCCAATCTGGGCTTTGTGAAAGGGAACAATGCTGCGCTAAAGCTCATTGCGCCCGATCGCGATGTGATCCTGTTGAACAACGATACCGAGATAGACGATCCAGACTGGATCGAAAAGCTGCGTCGTACCGCCTATTCCAGGGATAACGTGGGTGTGGTCGGCTGTAGGATCAAGCGTCTCGATGGCGAGGATTTTCAGCACGCCGGTACCTATATTCCGGACCGTACTTATTGGGGGCAGCAGTTCGGCTCTGGCGAGCAGGATGTCAATCAGTATCCGTACGATCGCGAGGTCGAAGGAGTGGTATTTGCCTGCGTCTATATCCGGCGGGAGCTGATGGATGCGATCGGTTTCCTCGATGAAGACTACTTTTCCTATTACGAGGATTCCGATTATTGCCTGAAGGCAAGGCGTGCTGGTTTCGCGGTCATGAACTGCGGTTCGCTCACCATCCGTCATCGTGAGCATGGTTCGACCTCTGCCAATAAGGTCAATCACAACGACATGTTCATGAAGTCGCAAGAGACCTTCCTTGGTAAATGGAAGGCGGTTCTCGATGCGCGATATCCACACAAGTTACATTTGCATTCGACTTTCTTCAATCCGGTCGGCTATGCGATGACCGCACGGCAGATCGCGCTTGGCCTTGATGCAAACGGCGTATCAGTTTCATATGAATATCTTTATGGCGAAGGCACGGTTTACCCCGTCGAAGAGCCTCGGGAGAGAAGCACTGGTGTCTATGCTTTGGAAGTCATCAAGCAGCGCAATGTTCCGAGCCAGTCCGTTCCACGGCTGATCTATGGTCAGGCCGATGCTTTTGCTACGGTACGAACGGAAGCCTATAAGATCGGTTATACCATGCTTGAAACTACCGGGGTTCCGAAGGAGTGGGTTGATGGATGCAACCTCATGGATGAACTCTGGGTGCCCAGCGAGTTCAACAAGTGGACGTTCAAGCGGTCGGGCGTGAAAGTCCCGATCAATGTGATGCCGTTGGGTCTCGTTGATACAAACTATTTCAATCCGGAAATCAGGGGGGAGCCTATCCCGGAGATTTTCACGTTCCTTTCGATCTTTGAATGGGGTGAGCGAAAGTCACCAGAGACGTTGCTACGCGCGTTCAATCGGGCGTTTCGCGTTACCGATCCAGTAGTCCTGATCTGCAAGTACTCGAATCGCGATCCCGGAGTGAATCCCTCCGCCATCGTGGCAGCGCTCAATCTGGATCCAGAGGGTGGCCGTATCGTCTATTCGGAGAACGAGAGTCCGCCTTACTACCAAGTGGCGCAATTATATCGTTCCGCCAATTGTTTCGTTCTTCCCACGCGTGGCGAAGGCTGGGGTATGCCGATACTGGAGGCGATGGCATGTGGAGTCCCCGTCATAGCCAGCTATTGGAGCGCGCAGCAGTGCTTTCTGGACGATGACAACAGCTATCCATTGCAGGTGTCATTGATTCCCGCGGAGGCGAAGTGTCCCTATTATCTTGGTTTCGAGTGGGCGCTGCCGGACGAGCAGCATTTGGTAAGTCTGCTGCGCCATGTCTATCAAAATCCCACGGAGGCAGTGGAAAAGGGGCTGCAGGCCGCACGGGATGTGGCCGACTATTGGTCGCTGGACAAGAGTGCCGATCGCATGGCGCGGAGAGTGGCTGATCTGCAAGTCGAGTCTGGCGAGAGGGTGCGCTGGTCGTCTCCGCGCAGACGCATCGGCATCGACTGCAGTCGAGCTGTCGGAGGGGAGGTGTCGGGCGTCGGTGGTTATGCCGCGACCTTGGTCAAGGGGTTGTCCGAATGGCAATTCGAACATGGCAGGGAATTTGACTTCTTGCTTTTTCCCGGCTTTGGAGGATTTACGCATCCCGACTATCAACCTGCAGCCAAATCGCCTTTCCCGGTGCGTGCGGGCTCGGGAATGACGATGTACCGCGGTCCCTTGCCGGCGTTCGGAAAAGAGGATAGCTATGTTCCGGGCATGGATCTGGTGTACTGCACTGCGAATGCGTTCCCCAAGACGATTGATAGCCCTAGCGTGATGGTGGTTCACGACACAACGTTCCTGTCGCATCCCCAGTTCCATACGCGCGAGAACATCGATCTGTGCGAGAACAACTTCAGGCGTGCGGTGGATGCCGGCAGTCATTTCGTCTCTGTGTCCGAAAGCTCCCGTCATGATCTGATGCGTCACTACGGTGTTGATGGTCGTCGTGTGACCACCATCCATAACGGTATCGACGGATCGATTTTTCACCCGGCACCTGTGGTTTTTCAACACAGCGTTCGCCAGCGCTACGGCTTGCCGGAAAAGTTCTTCCTCTTCGTAGGCTCGTTGGAGCCGCGCAAGAACCTGAAAACCCTGCTCAGTGCAATGCAACGTTGGCAAGGGAAGGAGGTGCTTGTCGTCGTCGGCGGAAGCGGCTGGCTCAACGATGAGCTGCGCAAGCTGATGGCGGCAGCCGGCAGCAAAGTGAAACTATTGGGTTACGTGCCGCGCTCTGATCTGCCTTCCCTGTACTCGCTTGCGTCTGTATTCGTTTATCCATCCCTCTATGAAGGCTTCGGCTTGCCGGTGATCGAAGCCATGGCTTGCGGGGCGCCAGTCGTCACGTCAAGCAACAGTTCGCTGGGCGAGATTGCTGCGGATGCCGCGGTCTTGCTGCAAGATCCTCTGGATGTTAAGGAAATGGAAGAGGCTTTGTTGCGTAGTTCTCAGGATGCGAGCCTGCGCGAACACCTGCGCACTGCAGGGCTTGCGAGGGCCGAGCGCTTCAGCCTTCGCGAGCAGGTCAGCAAGCACATGACTCTATTCGCACAACTTCTTGGAGGTGATCGGTGAAGAATCGTTTCTGGGTATCGGCGTCAACTGCCGTGCTAATCGCTGCGTGTAGCGGCCAACAACAGTCTTCCAGTGCTGATATCTCTATCGGCACGAGGCAGGCGGCCAAAGCGACGTTCGCCACGGAGGCTGACCGTCCATTGATTTCCGTCCCGCCTGGGTTGGTTGACGCCAGGCCTTCCGAGCATGTTTCCTGTTATGCCGATGTCGTTGAAGGAGCTGAAAGGACAAGTTCCGGTTGGCAAGTCGCCGCTGACACCGCGCGCCTCTCGGGTTGGGCTGTCGATGCGGACCATAAGCAGCAGCCGCCAGCAGTTCTGGTGCTGAAAGGGGGGGCAGGGACCTTTGTCTTCAAGGCGTCTCGAACGGTGCGCGATGATGTGAGCAACGCAGAACAGTTCAAGTCGGTGTCGCCAGTCCTGCCTGGCATCGCGGTGTCGATGCTTTTGAATGCGGTTCCTGCTGGAACCTACCAGTTGGCGTTGACGGTGGGAGAGGGGGACGCAGCGCATAGTTGCGAACTCGGTGAAGCCAATCGCCTAGTGATCCGCTGAACATCGGTTCGGGTCCTTTGGGCATAGTAAATGCTCAATGGACTGCCAGGGCCTTGTCTGGCACCTAAGGCCTTGGGTCTACGTTCCGTGTTGAGCCTCTAGAGCAGCAAGCACCTTAGGTCGTCATCTGAACTATGATCTTGAAATGTCTAGGAACCCCTGGGCGATTCAATTATCATTCGAAGCGTGGTAGGGGCGCCCGGAAGTCGAGGCGCTTCGTACCAGCACAAGGAAAAGCATGCATACTAACGATAGTCGGGTACTCGTCACCGGCGGCGCAGGTTTCTTGGGTTCGCATCTGTGCGACCGGCTGATTGCGGCCGGGCACGATGTCCTTTGCGTAGACAACTTCTACACTGGGCGCAAGGCCAATGTGGCTGGCCTGCTCCCAAGTCCTCGGTTCGAGTTGATGCGTCACGATGTGACGTTCCCGCTCTATGTCGAGGTGGATCGCATCTTCAATCTGGCCTGCCCCGCGTCACCGATACACTATCAGGCAGATCCGGTGCAGACGACCAAGACCAGCGTTCATGGTGCGATCAACATGTTGGGCTTGGCTAAGCGTGTCGGTGCCCGAATTCTGCAGGCGAGCACTAGCGAGGTGTACGGCGACCCGGAGATCCATCCGCAGGTCGAGGGCTATTGGGGCCGCGTTAACCCGGTGGGAATCCGTAGCTGCTACGACGAGGGCAAGCGCTGCGCCGAGACCTTGTTCTTCGATTACTGGCGCCAGCACCGTCTCGAAATCAAGGTCATGCGCATCTTCAATACCTATGGTCCGCGCATGCATCCCAATGATGGTCGTGTGGTCAGCAACTTCATCGTGCAGGCGCTGCGAGGCGAGCCAATCACGATTTATGGAGAAGGCACGCAGACGCGGAGCTTCTGCTACGTCGATGATTTGATCGAGGGCATGCTGCGCCTGATGGAAAGCGATCCTTCGTTCACCGGGCCGATCAATATCGGCAATCCCCGCGAGTTCACCATGCTGCAGCTTGCCGAGACGGTGCTGCGCCTAGTTGGTGGCAAGTCGAAGCTCGTTTTTGAGCCGTTGCCATCGGATGACCCCAGACAACGTCAGCCGGATATTAGCCTGGCCAAGGATAAGCTAGACTGGCAGCCGAAGGTGACGCTGGAGGATGGTCTTAAGGAAACTATCGCCTACTTCCGTAGCCGCTTGGAGCAGTGACGGTGGCGGGAGAAGCGTTTGTCGTCGTGATGCCAGTCTACGAGGATGTCGAGGCTTCTGGACGCTTGTTTCAGCAGCTCGCGCGAGTGTGCTCGTCCTCGGCCTATATTGTTGCGGTGGATGATGGTTCGGTCCGGCAACCCCTGGATCCGGCGGCGATCGCCGCTGCGGGGCTGGATGGTGTCGTGATTAAGCTCAAGCGCAATGTCGGGCATCAGCGTGCTATTGCCGTCGGCCTCAGTTACGTGGCAGAGCACTTCGGTGACGACCAGCGTGTGGTCGTGATGGACTCCGATGGTGAGGACATGCCTGAAACCATATCCGAACTCATGATGGGCCTGGATTCGCCCGAAGTGGACGTAGTGGTGGCCACTCGCAAGAGCCGGGTAGAGACACTGCGATTCCGCGCGTTCTACGTGGTCTATAAGTGGCTGTTCGCCATGCTCACTGGCCATAAGATCAGCTTCGGCAACTTCATGGCAGCCAAGATGCCCGCGGTGCGGCGTCTGGCCGTCATGCAGGAGCTTTGGACCCACATCGCGGCCTGCGTACTCAGCTCGAAGCTGCGAGTGGCGACTTGCGCGCTGGACCGTGGCCCACGCTACGCCGGTCGTAGCAAGATGAATTTCGTCGGCTTGGCATTGCATGGGTTTCGTGCACTGATGGTTTTCGCTGAGGATGTACTGGTAAGGGTTGGCATCGCTTGCACGTTGGTGGCGGCGCTTTCGGTCGCCGGCGGGGTGCTGGCGCTGGTGCTTAAGGCTATCGGCTTTGCAACGCCTGGCTGGTTCTCGCTAGCGACGGGCATTCTTTTGCTGGTATTCCTGCAGACCGCGGCATTGACCCTGATCACCCTGATGCTGTCGGGCATGATCCGTAGCGGCGGTGTGTTGGTGCCTGGCAATTATCACGCGTTCGTCCAAGAGGTCAGGCATGCCCGTCCGCGCTGACACGGCGCGGGGCAGTCAGCTTGTTCGTTATCTGATCAACGGCGTGCTTGCCACAGTAGTCCACTTCTCGGTGTTGAAATTCAACCTGGAAGTGGTCGGCATGGCGTCGGCAGGCTTGGCCAACGGCGTCGCTGCAGTCTTTGGTATCGCTGCCTCGTTCATTGGCAGCCGCTATTTCGTCTTCAGAAACAGTGGCGGCCGCTTGCTACATCAGGGCATCCTGTTTCTGCTGGTCTACGCATGCATCGCTGTACTGCATGCGCTAGTGATGTATGTTTGGGCCGATCGGCTTAAGTTTGACTATCGAATAGGGTTCCTATTGGCTACCGGCATGCAAATGGTTTTCAGTTTTCTGGCCAACAAATTCATGGTATTCAAGTGAACAAGATCCTGCGGGCGTTTCTCGCGACCGTCATCTTTATCGTGGTCCTGTTGCTGACCTACTACATCCACATGCGCTATCTCCAAGTGAATGTGGTGTTTTATGCCAGTATTCTTGACGCGTTCATTGCAATGGCGGTCGTGACGGGCGGTTTGGCGTTGTTGCGCTGGTTTCGCGACTTCTCGCGTCTTGAGTTTTTGCAGCTTTTGTTGATCTGGATGCTTGGTGGCTATGTCTTCGCGATTTCTGTGCCGACGGTGATCGACCGATCATTGTCTTTTTACATTCTCGAAAAGCTTCAGCAACGCGGCGGCGGCATCCGCGAAGATGCGTTCAAACAGATATTCACGGACGAGTATGTGCGCGAGTACCACTTGGTTGACGTGCGTCTTACTGAGCAGCTCGAGTCGGGGACCATTGAAATTCATGATGGTTGCGTACGCTTGACTGAGCGTGGCGAGCGACTCGCAAGCTTCAGCGGGTTCTATCGCCGGAATCTTCTACCAACCCATCGTCTGCTGATGGGGAAGTACACCGACGCGCTGGTTGATCCTTTCCGCGATAGTCAGATGAGCTCCGACTATCGCTGCCAGTAGGGAGGGTATGACTATGCGCAGTAGCTCAGGCATTCGCCGCCATGCAGATGCGAAGGACCTAGAGTGGCGCTGGATGGCGCCACTCGGGATGTTGCTGCTCGGATTCATCTTGGTGCCGCTTGCGCATACTTGTCGTCTGTCCTGCGTGCCCGGCGACCTTGGGGATGCCCGTTTCAATGGCGTCATCTTGGAGCATTTCTTCCGCTGGCTGAGCGGCCACGAGCACAGTCTCATTAGTCCGACGTTTTTCTTTCCCATGCCGGGGGCGTTGACGTTTTCGGACAACCACTGGGGCACCGGCTGGCTTTACTCACTTTACCGATGGCTGGGGGCGGATCGTTATGAGGCGTTCGACCTCTTGTACCTCGGGGGGTATGTAGCGAACTTTTTCGCCTGCCACTTGGTATTGCGCAAACTCGGATACTCGCCGGTCGCCAGTGCGATTGGCGCCTTTGCTTTTAGTTTTGCCATGCCGGTCATTGCGCGGCATGGGCATGAGCAGCTTGCCTACCGTTTCTTGATTCCTGTGGCGTTGCTGCTGTGGCAACGTTTCCGGGATGATGGTTGTTGGCACTGGCTCGGATGGTTGGCCCTTGCTATCGCGGGACAGTTCTATCTCTCGATCTACCTTGGCTATTTCCTGCTACTGTTGCTTTCGGCTTGGGTACTGGCGCAGTGCATCGTTGAGCGCAGCTGGCCATGGCGTTGGTTCGTGCCGGGGTTGTCGCGTGGGCGGGCTCACAGGATGCGCGATGTCATCCTTGCATTGGCCATGGGTGCCGTCGCGCTCGCCGCAGTGGCGTGGTTGATGTATCCGTACTTGCACTACTCCAAGCTTTATGGTTTCCAGCGTTGGCCAGATGAAATCGCCTCGTTGCTGCCGCGCCTACGCAGCTATCTTCTCGCCGATGGGTCGGTAATATGGGGAGGGATGGGGGCGCGGTTCGTGGATTCGATGCCGATGCGTCACGAGCAGCAGATCTTCTTCGGTGCCGGGATTCTTGGCCTGGCGGCAGTAGGTTTGTTGCGGCCGACCTTGTCCATGCGCTGGGTCGCACTGCTATCCCTTGTGCTTCTGGTGGTCCTGACGCTGAGCGTTCGCGGTCATTCCCTGTATTTGTTGTTGGCGGGATTGCCGGGCGTCAATTCAATACGAGCGGTGGCCCGGATCGGGCTGGTTCTGGCAATGCCAATGGCAATTTTGGTGGCTACCGGCGTCGATTCAGTGCGCGAAAGAGGATCGCTCTGGGGGGTAGTGATCGCAGCATTAGTAATGATCATGGTGGCAGAATCAGCGTCCATGCGTACCCTTCATTACGATATCGAGCAACAGCGCGCCTCGATGAGCGCGTTGCGGAGGGAGTTGCCACATCCTTTGCCTGCGGATGCGATCCTCTATGTCGCAGCGAACCAGGAGCGTCCTTTCTATATGGCCGAACTGGATGGGATGGTATTGGGGCAACTTGAGTCTCGCGCGACGCTCAACGGATACTCTGGCAACGTGCCGCCAGGCTACGGGCCGGCAATCGCTAGTCCGCCGTGCGTTCAGGCGACGCGTCGTCTTCGTGCCGCTGCCTTGTTCTATGCCGAACGGTTGCATGCGTCGCTTCCTCAGGCCGCTCGCGGTCCCTTGACGGTTGCGGGCCATCCCGAATGCACGGGGATGAGCTGGGCACAACTGCCGCTTGAAGATTTTCCGCAGTTGGAACTGCGGATCATGGGTGTACAGCCCCAGGGTGACCATTACAGTGTGCAGGTTGAGCTGGAGAATCACTCGCATTATGTGCTCGATTCGGCGCCGGCCGCTCAGCCTTTGCGGTTGTCGTGGCAACAGTTGCCGGCTGGCGCGGATATAGATCCTTCTGCGTGGCGCTCGCGTGTGGAGATCGGTGATGGGTTGGATCTGGGTCCAGGCGAGATACGGAAGATCGAATTCACAGTTCCAGCCGGGGCAGCGGCAGGTCAGAGAGAGCGGCTTGCCATCACCATGGTGATCGAGGGGCGTGCGTGGTTCCACGAACTCGGTGTGCCAGTATTGATCGTGCCACTGACTGCCGCGCCGAGCCACGAATGAGGTGTCCTGCATATTGCGCGGCGAAGCTGGAGTGGATTGTGGATATTTGGAATAGGGATCACGGCGGATGAAGATTGCAATAGCAGGAACCGGCTATGTCGGGCTTTCTAACGGCGTACTTCTCGCTCGCCATCATGAAGTCGTGGCGTTGGATATTGCCGAACACAAGGTTCACATGCTCAACCAAGGGCGTTCGCCCATATCTGACGCCGAACTCGAGCAGGCGTTGAGTGGAGGGGGGCTGAATTTCCGCGCTACACTCGATCCGCGCGAAGCCTACGAAGGCGCCGACTACGTCATCATCGCCACCCCTACTAACTACGACCCCGAGACCAACTATTTCGATACCCGTTCGATTGAGGCCGTCATCCGTGATGTGCTGAAGATCAATCCGGACGCGACCATGGTGATCAAATCTACGATCCCAGTGGGTTATGTTGGCAATGTCCGGCAGAAATTCGGAGTCGATAACATCATGTTTTCGCCGGAGTTTCTCCGGGAAGGCCGTGCACTTTACGACAACCTCTATCCGTCCCGGATCATCGTCGGCGAACGCTCCTCGCGTGCGGAGACCTTTGCCGGCCTGCTGAAGCAGGGGGCTCTCAAGCAGGATGTTCCTATCTTGTTTACTGAGCCTAGCGAAGCCGAGGCGATCAAGCTTTTCGCCAATACCTATCTGGCGATGCGGGTTTCATATATAAATGAGCTGGATACCTATGCGGTCACGCATGGTTTGGACAGTCGGCAGATCATCGAAGGCATCGGCCTAGATCCGCGCATTGGGTCGCACTACAACAACCCCTCGTTCGGCTACGGCGGCTATTGCCTGCCCAAGGATACCAAGCAGCTGCTTGCTAACTATCAGAGCGTGCCGCAGAACCTGATACGTGCGATTGTAGATTCGAACACCACGCGGAAGGACTTCATCGCCGAGCACGTCCTCCGGCGAAAGCCGCGCGTGGTCGGCATCTATCGACTTATCATGAAAAATGGCTCTGACAACTTCCGTTCCTCCAGCATTCTGGGGGTGATGAAGCGTATCAAGGCCAGGGGCGTGGAGGTCATTGTCCATGAGCCTTGCCTAGAGGACGCGGAGTTCTTCCGATCACGTGTAGTCAACGACTTGGACGCCTTTAAGCGCGAAGCGGATGTGATCATCAGTAATCGCATGTCAGAATCCTTGGCCGATGTGACAGAAAAGGTTTATACCCGGGATCTGTTCGGGGACAATTAAGCCTTACATCCTGAATCTATGGTCTTCCGTTTGTCGCCTATTGGTTGCCTATTGGTAGAGCATGGATTGGCTGATTTCGGCTCGCAGTCCTCCGCATGCGCATGAGGTGACCAGTAGATCATGCTCGATGCGCTGAGTTTGGCTTCTCAAGGATCTAGGGCTTGTCATCATTTGCTGAGATAGGCGATGCTTGTCGCCCCCTCCTACATCGCCCTGCAATGAGACGTCGCTACGCCCTTCGAGACGATCAGTGGGATCGCATCCGCGATCTGCTTCCCGGCCGAGCCGGCCATGTCGGTGTGACCGCCAAGGACAATCGACTGTTCGTCGAAGCCGTGCTGTACCGCTACCGCGCCGGCATTCCCTGGCGGGACCTGCCTGAGCGCTTCGGTGATTTCCGCGTCATCCACCTACGACATACCCGCTGGAGCCGGTCAGGCGTCTGGCAACGGGTGTTCCAGGCCCTGTCAGAAGACGCGGACAACGAATACGCGATGATCGACAGCACCATCGTCCGGGCGCATCAGCACAGCGCCGGGGCAAAAGGGGGAAGCCGCAGGCCATCGGACGCAGCCGCGGCGGACTGAGCAGCAAGATCCACGCGGTGGTCGATGCGCTGGGCAATCCGGTGGCATTTCATCTGACCGCAGGCCAGGCCTCGGATCTGGAAGGTGCAGATGCCTTGTTGCCGCGATTGTCGGTCGGCGCCTTGCTCGCTGATCGAGCCTACGACGCCAGCGCACGGGTCATCGAGCCGATGCGGCGACAGGAGACGCAGATCGTCATCCCCTCCCATCCAACACGCAAGGTGCAGCGTGACTACGACCGGGTGTTGTACAGGGATCGACACCTGATCGAGAACTTCTTCGCCAGACTCAAGCAGTACCGGGCCATTGCCACCCGCTACGACAAGACAGCCTGCAACTTCCTCGGCGCGATCTACTGGATCGCCTCGGTCATTTTGCTAAATTGATGACAGGCCCTAGAGTCGGTTGGCAAGTGCATCGGTGCGGGATTCTGACGTGAGCTCCCCGGTCAACATGTAGGCTGCTGGTGCTCAATGTTTATGAACACCAGCAGCATACCCTCGAGTGATCTTCAACGCACTCAAAGTTCCATCCATTGCCTGTGATGGGAACTCGTTTGCAAGTTGACCGTTCGTCAAATGGGAATGGGCGATGCGCCTGTGTTGCTTAAGCCAGTGCCGCTTCTAACTGCGGCAGCAGCGTGAACAAATCTCCCACCAGCCCGATATCTGCGATCTCGAAGATCGGCGATTCCGGATCCTTGTTGATCGCGACGATGGTGCCGGCGTCCTTGATCCCGGTCAGGTGCTGGATCGCACCCGAGATGCCGACGGCCACGTACAGGTCCGGGGCGATGATCTTGCCGGTCTGGCCGACCTGCAGTTCATTGGGCACGTAGCCGGCATCCACTGCCGCGCGCGAGGCGCCAACCGCGGCGCCGAGCTTGTCGGCCAGCTTGTAGATGACCTGGAAGTTCTCCGCCGAGCCCACGCCGCGGCCGCCGGAGACCACGCGCTTGGCGCTCTGCAGGTCGGGCCGGTCGGACTTGCCCGCAGCCAGGCCGACGAAGCGGGTGTGGCTCGGCAGCGTCGCGCTGACGCTGGCCGCTTCGATTGCGGCGCTGCCGCCCTGTGCCGCTTCCGGCCACGAGGCGCTGCGCACGGTGGCGACCACGGTCTGGTCGGCGGGCGCATGCACGCTGATGATCGCGTTGCCGGCGTAGATCGGGCGCTTGAAGGCATAGTCGCCATCGACGGCCATCAGGTCGGAGATCTGGTTGACCCCGAGCAGCGCGGCGACCACCGGCATCAGGTCCTTGCCGAACGTGGTGGACGGGCCAAACACGTGGCTGTAACCCTGCGCCAGTTGCGCGATCTGCGGCCCCAGCACCTGCGCGATGGCGTGTTCGTTGGCCGGGTTGGCGACGGTGAGCACGCGGCTCACGCCAGCGATCTGCGCGGCCTGCGCGGCGACGGCGGCCGGGTCGGCGGCCAACACCACGATGTCGATGGTTTCCGGGGACAGCGCCTGCGCGGCGCTGACGGTCTTGGCGGTGGCCGCGTTGAGCTGGCCGTTCAGGTGTTCGGCGACGACGAGGATGTTAGACATCAGAGTGTCCTTTCAAACATGGGGCTCTTGGGGGATGCAGGCTTCGGCATTGAGAAGTCCGGCCATGGATGGCCGGGCTCTTGATCAGGGATGATCACAAAAGCCCCTTCTGCTTGAGTGCGGCCACCAGTTCGGCGGCGTCCTTGACCATCACGCCGCGGCTGCGCTTGGGCGGCGGGGCGTAGTGGGTGGTGGCGAGGCTGTCGTTGGACTCCACACCCAGGTCGGCGAACGCCAGGGTCTGCAGCGGCTTGCTCTTGGCCTTCATGATGTCCGGCAGCTTGATGAAGCGCGGTTCGTTCAGGCGCAGATCGGTGGTCACCACCGCCGGCAGGTCCACTTCCAGCGTCTCAAGGCCGGCATCGACCTCGCGGGTCACCGTGGCCTTGCCGTCGGCGACCACCAACTTGCCGGCGAAGGTCGCCTGCGGGCGGCCCCACAGCGTGGCCAGCATCTGCCCGGTCTGGTTGGCGTCGTCGTCGATGGCCTGCTTGCCCAGGATCACCAGGTCCGGCTGCTCCTGCTCGACCAGTTTGAGCAAGGTGCGGGCCGCGGTCAGCGGCTGGATCGCGGCATCGGTGACGACGTGAATGGCGCGGTTGGCGCCCATCGCCAGGCCGTTGCGCAGGTGCGCGGCGGCATCGGCCGGGGCCAGGGTGACCACCACGACCTCGCTGGCGATGCCGGCATCGCGCAGGCGCAGCGCCTCTTCCAGGGCGATTTCGTCGAACGGATTGGGGGACAGCTTGACGCCCTCGGTCACGACGCCGGAGCCGTCCGGCTTGACCTGGATGCGGACGTTGTAGTCCACCACGCGCTTGTAGGCGACGAGGATTTTCATCTTGTACGAGATCCTTCAGCAGTGCGGGAAGGCCCGGCCGCGGCGGCTGGCACGGGGCAGTCGGTGGATTCTAACCGGCGGCGGTGGACCATGCGAGGGCGTATGGTGGACGGCTTGCCGCTGTCGGCTCCGCCTGAATCAGCGGCGGTGGCAGAGGCGATCATCTCTGGCAAAGCGTATATCCTGTGAGGTTTGAATAGCGGAGCGCCTTGCGGCGCCCGATCAGGAGGCGTCACAGTGGCTACTTGGCTTGTAACCGGCGGTGCCGGGTTCATCGGCGGCAATTTCGTGCTGGAAGCGGTGTCGCGCGGCGTCCGCGTGATCAATCTCGATGCGCTGACCTACGCCGGCAATCTGAACACGTTGGCCTCGCTGGAAGGCAATCCCGACCACGTCTTCGTGCACGGCGATATCGGCGACCGCGATCTGGTGACGCAACTGCTGCGCGAGCACCAGCCCGACGCGGTACTGAACTTCGCCGCCGAGAGCCATGTGGACCGCTCCATCGACGGCCCCGGCGCCTTCATCCAGACCAACGTGGTCGGCACCCTGGGCCTGCTGGAAGCGGTGCGCGACCACTGGAAGGCGCTGCCGGAGGGGCCGCGCGCCGCGTTCCGCTTCCTGCACGTGTCCACCGACGAGGTCTACGGCACGCTGGGCGAGACCGGCAAGTTCTCCGAGACCACGCCGTACGCGCCCAATTCGCCGTACTCGGCCTCCAAGGCCGCCTCCGATCACCTGGTGCGCGCGTTCCACCACACCTACGGCCTGCCGGTGCTGACCACCAACTGTTCCAACAATTACGGCCCGTACCACTTCCCGGAAAAGCTCGTGCCGCTGGTGATCGCCAAGGCGCTGGCCGGCGAACCGTTGCCGGTCTACGGCGACGGCAAGCAGGTGCGCGACTGGCTGTTCGTCGGCGACCATTGCGCGGCGATCCGCACCGTGCTGGCCAATGGCCGGGTCGGCGAGACCTACAACGTCGGCGGCAACTCCGAGAAGCAGAACGTCGAGGTGGTGCAGGCGATCTGCGCGCTGCTCGATGCGCGCCGCCCGCGCGCCGACGGCCAGCCGCGCGCCAGCCAGATCACCCATGTCGCCGACCGCCCCGGCCACGACCGGCGCTACGCGATCGATGCGTCCAAGCTGAAGAACGAGTTGGGCTGGGAGCCGCAGTACAGCTTCGAGCAGGGCATCGCCATCACCGTGGACTGGTACCTGGCCAACCAGGCCTGGGTGCAGGGCGTGCTCGACGGCAGCTACCGGCTGGAACGCATCGGCACGGCGGCATAACGCGAGTCCCTCGCAAGAGCCCGCACATCGATGTGCGGACTTCCTAGGAAGCACCTCATGACCCAACGCAAAGGCATCATCCTGGCCGGCGGCTCCGGCACCCGGCTGTATCCGATCACCAAGGGCGTCAGCAAGCAGCTGCTGCCGGTGTACGACAAGCCGATGATCTATTACCCGCTCAGCGTGCTGATGCTGGCCGGCATCCGCGAGGTGCTGATCATCAATACGCCGCACGAGCAGGCCTTGTTCCGTGCGCTGCTGGGCGATGGCTCGCAGTGGGGCATGCGCCTGGAATACGCGGTGCAGCCGAGTCCGGACGGGTTGGCGCAGGCCTACCTGATCGGCCGCGATTTCGTCGCCGGCAAGCCGAGCTGCCTGGTGCTGGGCGACAACATCTTCCATGGGCATGGGCTGACCGAGACCCTGCGCCGCGCCGACGCGCGGCAGCACGGCGCCACCGTGTTCGGCTATTGGGTCAACGATCCTGAGCGCTATGGCGTGGCCGAGTTCGACCAGGCCGGCAAGGTCATCGACATCGCCGAGAAGCCGGTCCAGCCGCGCTCCAACTATGCGGTCACCGGCCTGTACTTCTACGACGGCCAGGCCAGCGAGCACGCGGCCGCGTTGAAGCCCTCGCCGCGCGGGGAGCTGGAAATCACCGATCTCAACCGGCGTTACCTGGAGGCGGGCGAACTGCACCTGGAACCGCTGGGCCGCGGCTACGCCTGGCTGGATACCGGCACCCACCAGTCGCTGCACGAGGCCTCCAACTTCATCGAGACCATCCAGTCGCGACAGGGCTTGCAGGTGTGCTGCCCGGAAGAGATCGCGTTCGGCCAGGGCTGGATCGATGCCGCGCAGCTGGAGAAACTCGCCGCGCCGCTGTTGAAGAACGACTATGGCAAATACCTGCATGAACTGGCTGTCCGAGGAATCGTTCCGTGAAAGTGATTGAAACCAATCTGCCCGGCTGCGTGGTGATCGAGCCGGCGGTGTTCGGCGACGAACGCGGCTATTTCTTCGAGACGTGGAACGCCGAGCGTTTCGGCCAGCATGGACTGCCCACCAGCTTCGTGCAGAGCAACGTGTCGACCTCGGCCAAGGGCGTGCTGCGCGGCTTGCATTACCAATGGCCGCGCCCGCAGGGCAAGCTGGTCAGCGTGCTGGAAGGCGAGGTCTACGACGTGGCGGTGGACATCCGCCGCGGCTCGCCGCATTTCGGCCGCTGGACTGCAGTGGTGCTGAGCGCGGAGAACAAGAAGCAGTTCTGGATTCCGGAAGGCTTGGCGCATGGCTTCGCGGTGCTGTCCGAGCGCGCGGTGTTCAGCTATCTGTGCACCGACGTGTACGTGAAGCAAGCCGACGCCGGCGTGCGCTGGGACGACGCGGCGATCGGCGTGGACTGGCCGATCGGCGAGCCGCTGCTGTCGGCCAAGGATGCGGTGGCGCCGTTCCTGGCCGACATCGCCGAAAACCGCCTGCCGGTGTACGTGCCGTGACCACGCTGGTGTTCGGCGCCAACGGCCAGGTCGGCCAGGAACTGTTGCGCGCGCTGGCCAGGCACGGCCCGTTGCTGGCGACCACGCGCAGCGGCCGCCTGCCCGATGGCAGCGCCTGCGAAATCGCCGACTTCGACCAGCCGCAGACGTTGAGCGCCTTGCTCGATCGGCTGCAGCCCACGGCAGTGGTCAATGCCGCGGCCTATACCGCGGTAGATCGCGCCGAACAGGAACGCGATGCGGCTTTTCGTGCAAATGCTAAGGCCCCCGGTACGATTGCGCGCTGGTGCGCAGATCACGACGTGCCGCTGGTGCACTATTCAACAGATTATGTATTTGATGGGCGGGCGCAGCATCCTTACTTGCCAAACGCTCCGACCAACCCCTTGAGCGTGTACGGCGAGAGCAAATTGGCCGGCGAGCAGGAGATTCGCGTAGCTGGCGGACGTCATCTGATTTTTCGTACCGCTTGGGTCTATGCGGCGCATGGCCACAATTTCCTGCGCACCATGCTGCGCGTCGGCGCCGAACGCGACGAGCTGCGCGTGGTCGCCGACCAGGTGGGCACGCCGACCCCAGCAGCGCTGATTGCGGACGTGACCGCACATGTCATGACGCAAAAGGGCCGTCGCTCGGGAACCTGGCATCTGACCGCCATGGGGGAGACGAGTTGGCACGGGTTCGCCTCAACCATTTTCGCGAAGGCGTTTGATCTCGGATTGATCGATAAGCTGCCAAGTGTGATTCCTATCACGACTTCGGAGTATCCAACGCCGGCACCGCGGCCGGCATTTTCACGATTGGATACGACTTCGCTCATTACCGATTGGGGCGTCGAGTTGCCGCAATGGCAGCAAGGCATTGAGAGTGTGTTAAGGTCTCTATGAATGACTTCAAAATTTGGTCATTCCGTCACATGAGGCATGTATAGCGCGCATCGATGAGCATGGAGAAGAATGCAGCAGAATACAAACTTGCGAGGTGTTGAGAATCAGCTGGAGTCGTTGTATTACCTGCACATCCCCAAAACCGCGGGTACGTCGCTCATCGCTTTCCTTGATGCCCAGTTTGCGGACACCGAAATATGTCCCGGGCAACTTCTGCCGAGTCTATTTTCGATAGATCGAACCAGGTTGCGTGACTACCGCTTCTTTCGGGGGCATTTATGGCACGGTCTGGAGAGGTATGTCGGCCAACCCCTACGTTACCTGACAATGCTGCGGGATCCATTGCACAGGACCTTGTCGTGGTATTCGCATGTGCGCCGCGACCCAAACGCTCATCGTCATGAGCAGGTGGTCGGTGAGCAGTGGTCGTTGCTGGAATTTGTCACCGATCCAGAAACGCAGTGGGATCTCATCAATACCCAGACCATATTCCTGGCGGCGGACTTGGATTTTGAGCAGCTCGCAGCGGATCCCGTAGGTTACGGTACGCGTACGATTCGGGCTTATGCAAAGCGAGGGGATGATCCTGCCTTGCTGGAGGCCGCCAAGCGTCGCCTAGAATCGATGGAGTTCGGTATCGCCGAGCGTATGGCGGATTCTTTGAATCTCTTCTCGCATGTGTTCGGATTCGACCCGGCGATGCCGGCGCAGCATCTCAATGTATCGGCTCGGCACATCTCTGAATCCGAAATCAGCGCTGATGTGCGATCCGCAGTGGACAAGGTCACCGTGCTGGACCGTGAGTTGTACGACTGGGCAAGGGCCAGGTTCGCGGAACGCTTCAGCGCGATGGTCAGGTCGTTGGTGATGAACGAAGCCCGGCGCGAAGGTCGTGCTGGACGTGTATGGCGCTTACCGCTGCAGCCATCCTCGCATGAGTACATTGGTGTAGAAGTCCTAGAATGTCCCCGCTCACTATCGCCCGATGCGCTGGCTATGGTTGATGTCGCGATTCGCAATGATTCCGAGGAACTGCTCAGCAGTCGTCCTCCCCATCCGATCCATGTGTCCTATCACTGGGTCGATACGGATGGCGAGATGATCGTTTACGACGGCGAGCGAAGCCAGTTGCCTAAGCCGCTCGGCGCAGGCGAACGTTTTGGGATGACTGTGCGTGTCAGAGCTCCTGTACAGGAAGGTCGGTTCAACCTTCAGGTCAGACTGGTGCAGGAGGGCGTGAGCTGGATCGAGGGCGTCCAGCGCCCGCAGAACTTGGAAGTGCTCGTGTCGTCGAACTGATGCCCAATTGGCGGCCGCACGAGGCGGCCGGCTCAAGCATCGGTTTTACTACGTGGCAGCCTGCAGCTCAGGTACGCCCGTACGTATCCTCGAAGCGCACGATGTCGTCCTCGCCCAGATAGCTGCCGGACTGCACCTCGATCAGTTCCAGCGGCAGCTTGCCCGGGTTCTTCAGGCGATGGGTCACGCCCAGCGGGATGTAGGTGCTCTGGTTCTCGGTGAGCAGCAGCACTTCCTCGCCGCGGGTGACCTCGGCGGTGCCGCTGACCACGATCCAGTGCTCGGCGCGGTGGTGGTGCATCTGCAGGCTCAGCGTGGCGCCGGGCTTGACGGTGATGCGCTTGACCTGGAAACGCTGGCCGTTGTCGATCGAATCGTAGGCGCCCCAGGGGCGATACACCTTGCGGTGCCAGGTGGCCTCGGAGCGGCCGCTGGCCTTGATCCTGGCCACGATCTGCTTGACCTCCTGGATGCGATCGCGGTGACCGACCAGGACCGCATCGTCGGTCTCCACTACCACCACGTCCTGCAGCCCGACCATCGCGATCAGCCGCGAGCCGTAGGCATAGGTGTTGCGGCAATCGATCTCGATCACGTCGCCGTGGTGCGCATTGCCTTGCGCATCCTGTGGCGAGACATCCAGCAAGGCGGACCAGGACCCCACATCGTTCCAGTTGGCGTCCAGCGGCACGACCACCGCATCGGCGGTCTTTTCCATCACGGCATAGTCGATCGAGTCGGATGGGCTGGCGGAAAACGCGTCCTTGTCCAGGCGGGTGAAATCGGCGTCGCGCGTTGCCGCGTCCCACGCCTTGGTGCAGGCATCGGCGATCGCGGGCTGGAAGCGGCGCAGCTCTTCCAGGTAGCGCGAGGCGCGGAACAGGAACATGCCGCTGTTCCAGTAGTACTCGCCCGAGGCCAGATAGCCCTGCGCGGTGGCCAGGTCGGGCTTCTCGACGAAGCGCTCGACCGCGCTGACGCCGTTGCCGGCGCCGGCCTTGATGTAGCCATAGCCGGTTTCCGGCGCGGTCGGTTTGATGCCGAAGGTGACCAGCTTGCCTTGCTCGGCTGCGGCCGCGGCAACCTGCACGGCGGCCTGGAACGCCGCTTCGTCGCGGATCACATGGTCGGAGGGCAGGACCAGCAGCAGCGGGTCGGCGCCATTGCGGGTGGCCTCCAGCGCCGCCACGGCGATGGCCGGCGCGGTATTGCGGCCCTTGGGTTCGAGCAGGATCGATTGCGGCTTCACGCCGATCTGCTGCAATTGTTCGGCGGCGACGAAGCGGTGTTCTTCGTTGGCGACCACGATCGGCGCGTGCCCGGCGACCGGCGCCGCGCGCAGCCAGGTGGCCTGCAGCATGCTGTGCTCGCCGACCAACGGCAGGAACTGCTTCGGATAGGACTCGCGCGACAGCGGCCAGAGCCGGGTGCCGGAACCGCCGGACAGGATGATGGGAAGAACGTCGCTCATGGGCGGGGGAACTCCATAGATGCGTTGAAGGGGAAGGTGGAGGACATGAAGTCGATCATGCTTTCAGCAGGTCGGAGATTTCGGTGGTGCGCTGTTCCAGCAGTGCCGCATCGCCGCGCGTTTCCACGTTCAGGCGCAACAGCGGTTCGGTGTTGGAGCTGCGCAGGTTGAAGCGCCATTGCGCGAACTCGGCGCTGACGCCGTCGGTGTAATCCAGCGCCGGCGACTGCGCGGCGTAGTGCTCCATCACCCGGGCCACCGCGGCCTTGGCATCGGCGACCTTGAAGTTGATCTCGCCGCTGCACGGGAACTTCTGCATCCGCGCCTCGACCAGGTCGGCCAGCGAGCGGCCCGACTGCGATACCAGTTCGGCGATCAGCAGCCACGGAATCATGCCCGAGTCGGCGTAGGCGAACTCGCGGAAATAGTGGTGCGCGCTCATCTCGCCGCCGTACACCGCATTTTCG
The DNA here is from genome assembly GCA_025666215.1 of Xanthomonas campestris pv. phormiicola. NCBI lineage: Bacteria > Pseudomonadati > Pseudomonadota > Gammaproteobacteria > Lysobacterales > Lysobacteraceae > Xanthomonas > Xanthomonas campestris. The sequence goes on from CP102593.1 coordinate 861,116, forward strand.
CTGCGCATCTTCTCCTTGATGAAGGCGTGCCCGCTCTTGCACAGCACCGGCACGCCGCCGGCATCTTCGACCATCTCGATCGTGTTCCAGGTCAGGCGCGGGTCGTGCACGACCTTGCCGCCCGGCTGCTTGGCCAGGATCGCCTGCGCGAGCAGGCCGACCAGGTAATAGCCTTCGATGAAACGGCCGTTCTCGTCGAAGAAGAAGCAGCGGTCGAAATCGCCGTCCCAGGCGATACCGAAGTCCGCGCCGTGCTCCTTCACCGCCTTGGCGGTGGCTTCGCGATTCTCCGGCAGCAGCGGGTTCGGGATGCCGTTGGGGAAGTGGCCGTCCGGCTCGTGGAACACGCGCACGAACTCGAACGGCAGGTGCGGCGCCAGCAGGTCGACGATGGCGCCGGCGCCGCCGTTGCCGGCGTTGACCACCAGCTTCAGCGGCTTGAGCGAGCCGAGGTCGATGTAGCTCAGCAGGTGCGCGATATAGGCGGACTTGTCCGGGCGGCTGTGCTCGGCCGCGGTCGGCGTGCCGGCGGGCGCGGTGTCGGCGGCCACGGTGTCGCGGATCGCGAACAGGCCGGTATCGGAGCTGATCGGGCGCGCATTCTCGCGCACCAGCTTCATCCCGTTGTAGTCCATCGGGTTGTGGCTGGCGGTGACCATCACCCCGCCGGCGGCCTGCAGGTGGTCGGTCTGGAAATACACTTCCTCGGTGCCGCACAGGCCGATGTCGATGACTTCGCGGCCGCTGGCGCGCAGGCCGGCCGACAGCGCGTCCTGCAGCCCCTGGCTGGCCAGGCGCACGTCGTGGCCCACCACCACCGGTCCGCTCTCCAATTGCCCCGCCAGCGCCACGCCGATACGGCGGGCCAGGTCCTCGTTCAGTTCGTCGGGAACGCGACCGCGGATGTCGTAGGCCTTGAATGCGGGAAGCGACATAGGGAGGGACCTTGGATGGGGGAAGCTGGAGTGTAACGTTCCGGCCCTTAATCGGTCATTGCGGCAGTGCGCAGCGGGCTGCGCGCGGCGACCGGCTAAACTACTTGTCTACTTCCGATGCGGAGCTGGCGAATGGGCGACACCTCTACCCGGGCGACCGGGCGACGCGGCAAGCTTTTCCCCGATGCGGCCACGGCGCTGGCCGACGTGGTGGCCAACGGCCAGACCCTGGCGGTCGGCGGGTTCGGCCTGTGCGGCATCCCGGAGGCCTTGATCGCCGCGCTGCGCGACAGTGCGGTGACCGGCCTGACCGTGATCTCCAACAACGCCGGCGTCGATGGCTTCGGCCTGGGCCAGCTGCTGGCGACCCGGCAGATCCGCAAGATGATCTCGTCCTACGTCGGCGAGAACAAGGAATTCGAGCGCCAGTACCTGGCCGGCGAGCTGGCGCTGGAGTTCAATCCGCAGGGCACCCTGGCCGAGCGCCTGCGCGCCGGCGGTGCCGGCATTCCCGCGTTCTTCACCGCCACCGGCTATGGCACGGTGGTCGCCGAGGGCAAGGAGACGCGCGAATTCGGCGGCAAGCACTACGTGCTGGAAACCGCGCTGCAGGCCGACGTGGCGCTGGTCAAGGCGTGGAAGGCCGACGCGGCCGGCAACCTGGTGTTCCGCAAGACCGCGCGCAACTTCAACCCGGCCTGCGCGATGGCCGGCAAGGTCTGCATCGCCGAGGTCGAGCAACTCGTCGAGACCGGCAGCATCGACCCGGACCAGGTGCATCTGCCCGGCATCTACGTCGACCGCATCGTGCACAACCCGCATCCCGAAAAACGCATCGAACAGCGCACCCTGCGCCAGAAGGACGCCTGACATGGCCTGGACCCGCGACGAAATGGCGCAGCGCGCCGCCCGCGAACTCACCGATGGCGCCTATGTGAACCTGGGTATCGGCTTGCCGACCCTGGTCGCCAACCACATTCCCGCAGGCGTGGACGTGTGGCTGCAGTCGGAGAACGGCCTGCTCGGCATCGGCCCGTTCCCGAGCGAGGACGAGGTCGACGCCGACCTGATCAACGCCGGTAAGCAGACCGTGACCGCGCGCGCCGGCGCCAGCTATTTCGGCAGCCACGATTCCTTTGCGATGATCCGCGGCGGCCATATCGACCTGGCGATCCTGGGCGCGATGCAGGTCAGCGCGCGCGGCGACCTGGCCAACTGGATGGTGCCCGGCAAGATGGTCAAGGGCATGGGCGGGGCGATGGACCTGGTGGCCGGGGTCAAGCGCGTGGTGGTGCTGATGGAGCACGTGGCCAAGGACGGCAGCCACAAGATCCTGCATAACTGCGATCTACCGTTGACTGGGGTCGGCGTGGTCGACCGCATCATCACCGACTTGGCGGTGTTCGACGTGAGCGCGGAGGGCCTGGTGCTGGTCGAGGCGGCCGACGCTGTGGACGAGGCGGAACTGGTTGCCAAGACCGGGGTCGCTTTCCGCAGCGCCTGACGCTACGGCGAAGACGGATGCCCTTACATGGTCACGGCCACCCGGCCGCGGCCAGTGAACGCATCGCTGACCGCCAGGCCTCGTGCCCAGTCGCCGGCCTGCCAGCGGCCCTCGCCCAGGCAGCGCAATGGCGCCTGGATCAGTGCGCGGTCGAAGGTGAATTGCCAGGTCTCGCTGCCGCCGACTGCGCAAAGGTCGGCGACGAAATCGAGCGCGCCTTGCTGGACTGCGGCGACCGCGGCGAAGTGCGTGGGAGCCAGTTCGTTGTCGGCGAAGACGGGTTCGAGCTTGCCATCGTCGTGCAACGCGAAATGCGAGAACTGGCCATCCGGTGCGGTCAGGAAGGTTTCCAGCAGCAAGTCGTGTTGCAGGATCGCCGAGGTTTCCGCATCGGCGCTGCGGCCATCGAAGTAACGGGCTTCGGCCCAGCCACTGGCCTGGACCTGAGCGATGCCGGCGTTCACCGCGAAGTAGCCGCCGCCCAGCGTGGTTCCGGTCAACCTGCCCAGTTGCGCTTGAATGGTGCCTGCGTAGCCCAGGTCCGCCACCATGGCCGGTGCGTCTTCAACCGTATCGCGCCAGTAACGCAGATAGCCTGCGCGTTCGACTGCGGCGACGTCGAGCAGCGCAGGTATCGCAGGCGCCAGTTTTTGCAGCAAGGCGGCGCGCATCTCCGGCAGCATCACCATGCCGCGCATGTCTGCAGCGCCAAGCTGCGCAGCGATCGCGCTTGCCGCCGCGGTGCCGAGTCGTGCCTGCAGCAGATCCTGCAGGCTGCCGGTATAGGTGCTGCCGAGCAATGCCTCCAGGTCATTGGCCTCACGCAGGGTCGGCACGCCGGTGCCGCGGCGCGAGGCCAGCAGATAGCGGCCGCGCAGGGCGGCCAGTGGCGGACATGCCGCCTGAAGCTGCGTGAACGCCTTTTGCAACAGATAGCCTTCCCGGCTCAGGAACAGGATCTGGCCAACGCCGCGCGACAGCGCCACACGCGACAGCCACAGCAGGTAGTCGGCGACCAGGGGGCCAAACACCAGATAGCCGAGCGATGTCGGCGATTCCAGGTGCAGACGGTCGCCGAACTGCGCCGGTCGAGTATCGGCCAGATCCGCCAGGTGGCGACTGAGCAGGCCAAGCCATAATTGATCCTGCCAGGGGCTGTGTGCGCCCGCCGCAGGTCGCAACGGGCGTAATGCCGGGACCACGTCGAGCAGGGCCGATGGGCGCAGCACATGCACGGGCGTGAGATAGCCGTGCATCTGCGGGCGCTGGATGTCCGCCTGTTCGTTGTCGCCGACGTGCAGCCAGTGCCGCGCGGCGACACCTTCGCGCGCCGGCAGCTGTTCCCATGCCAGGTCGTCGTCCTTGCGCCAGCCGGTTTCGCAAGACACATACCAGGCTTGCGGCAGTACGCGGACCGCCGCTGGCAATACCCTGCGCAGATCGGCGCTGTTTAGGTACATGTCCGACACGGCGACCAGGCGCCGGCCGCTGGCGGCGAGCGCGGTGGCCGCGGCAACCAGCGTCTGACGCGGCCGCAACAGGCGTGTCTCCGTGTCCAGTTCCAGTTTCTGCAGGGCTTGCAGGGGAAGGTCTTTCGCTTCCGCGAGGTGGGCCATCGCGGCATAGATGGCGTCCAGGTCGACATCCTGCCCTGCCGCTGCGCGCGCGTTTCGGCGCGCGCGCGCAATGCGGCGAATCCGGCGACGCCAAGCGTCTCGGCTGCCAGATGAGCGAGATAGGCGCGCGCGCCTGCAGGGGTCAGAAAGGGGCGCGTCACCAGGGTGTCGAACACATCCAGCGATACCACGTTTGCATCGATCGCCGAGAGCGCCAGGCGCGTGGCCAACGGCATCTGGAAGGCCTGCATCCAGTTGCGGCCGCCTTCCGTGCTCAGTGCGAGTGTTCCGTCCGGGGGCAGAATGCCAGCCAGCAGTCCTTGCTGGCGCACTACCGCCACGAACATTCTCTCCAGGGCATGCTGCAGGGTCCCGTCGATCTGGCCGCGCTCTTCCGGGAAGTCGTGCAGGTTCAATCCCAGTGCGTAGATCGGTCGCAAGGCCTCCACGCGCGCCCAGAACATCGAGCCAGCCGGGAAATCGATGTAGGCGGTCGCATCGATACCGACGCCGAGCCGCTGGCCCAGTTCGCGACAGACCTGGAGATTGCTCAGCCAGGTGTGCGCCCACAGCGGTACGCCGCTGAAGCTCTCCGGATACACGATGCCCAGCCGCGGTTCGGCTTCGAACATGCCCAGAATCCAGCCGATACGCTGTGCCGAACCGAACAGGGACGTGGTCAGGTAGTTGCGCCAATCCTGGCGCTCGCCACCGGTATACAGCGATTTTTTGCTATGCCAGTGCGCCACGACGTCCAGCGCCAGAACCTCCTCGCGGAACGTCACGATCAGCGGCGCCAGATCGCGGCCGCGGTTGGAGACCTTGTGCACGTGCAGCGCCTGCAGGTTCGGCAGCGACGACAGGCGCTGTCGGGCCGCGATCTGCGCGGCGTCGTCCACGACCGAGACCATCAACACATACGACACCGGCATTGCCGCCAGCGCCTGGGCCAACTCATCCAGCAGGTCGGGGTAGAAAACGTGCGCCATCACGCCCACACGCAGTTGCAGGCGCTCGACCGCGATCGGTTCGGGAAACACGATGTCCGATGGCGGCGGTGCCGACGCTTGCGCGTGCGCGGCATTGCGCAAGCGCTGCACGAAACCGGAAAGGCCCAGCGCTCGCAGCACTTTCCAGCTGCGCTCGGCGACGGCAACCAGACCCCGCCAGCCGCCGCCGTGCCGCTCGACAGCCGCACGCGCGGCCAGCTCGGCTTTACGCCAGGTTGCTCTCATCGCGACGTCACGTGGCGAAGAAGAGGGCGGCGGCGCAATAAGCGCATCGTGTCGGAAGCGCGTGGCTCACAGGTTCTGGTAATTCGGCCCGGAGCCGCCTTCCGGGGAGACCCAGTTGATGATCTCGTAGGGGTCCTTGATGTCGCAGGTCTTGCAGTGCACGCAGTTGGCGGCGTTGATCTGCAGGCGCTTGCCGGCCGCGTCGTCGACGATCTCGTAGACCGCGGCGGGGCAGAAGCGGGTGCAGGGGTTGCCGTATTCCTCGGTGCAGCGGGTCACGCAGATCTGCGGGTCCAGCACCTGCAGGTGCACGGGCTGGTCCTCGTCGTGTTCGGTGGCGGCGAAGTACACGGCCTGCAGGCGGTCGCGCGGCGCCAGGTCGCGCTGCACGTAGTCGCGCTTGGGCTGTTCGTGCGCGCCCAGCCGGTCCAGCGACGACCAGTCGGCGGTCACCTTCAGTGTCCACGGCGAGGCGCCCTTGACCAGGGTCTCCCAGGCGCCGTTGAGCAGGCCGAACCACATGCCCTTCTTGAAACCGGGCTTGATGTTGCGCACCTGGCGCAGTTCGGCCATCACCTCCGAGCCGCGCAAGCGCGCGTCGAAACCGGCCGGATTCGGCGCCGCGCCGGCGGCCAGGTGCTCAGCGGCGAGCATGCCGCTGCGGATCGCCTGGTGGGTGCCCTTGATCTTGGGCACGTTGAGCAGGCCGGCGCTGTCGCCGATCAGCAGCGCGCCGGGCATCTCCACCTTCGGCAACGACTGCCAGCCGCCGCTGGCGATGGCGCGCGCGCCGGCCGACAGGATGCTGCCGCCTTCCAGCAGCGGCTTCATCAGCGGGTGGTTCTTCCACTGCTGGAACGCCTCCCACGGCCGGTACTCGGGGTCGTGGTAATCCAGCCCGCTGACGTAGCCCAGCGCCACCTGGTTGTTCTCCAGGTGGTACAGGAAGCTGCCGGCATAGGTGGCGTTGTCGGCCGGCCAGCCGAGGGTGTGCACGATCTTGCCGGGCACCACGCGGCCTTCCGGCAGCTGCCACAGTTCCTTGATGCCGATCGAGTAGGCCTGCGGGTCGCTGTCGGCGTCCAGCGCGAAGCGCTTGACCAGGCGCTTGGTCAGGTGCCCGCGCGCGCCTTCGGCCAGCACCGTGACCTTGGCGCGGATGTCGATGCCGGGGGTGTAGCCGGGCTTGTGCGACCCGTCCTTGGCCACGCCCATGTCGCCGATGCGCACGCCGAGCACGGTGCCGTCGTCGGCATGCAGGGTCTCGGCGGCGGCGAAGCCGGGGTAGATCTCCACGCCCAGCGCCTCGGCCTGCGGCGCCAGCCACGCGCACAGCGCGCCGAGGCTGACGATGAAGTTGCCGTGGTTGCGCATGCCGGGCGGCACGATCGGGAACTTGCGCCCGCCGTCCTTGCTCAGGTGCCAGAACTCGTCTTCGCCGGCGGGGACGCAGATCGGCGGCGGGTTGTCGCGCCAGCCGGGCAGCAGCGCGTCGAGCGGCGCCGGTTCGATCACCGCGCCGGACAGGATCTGCGCGCCGACCGTGCTGGCCTTCTCGATCACGCAGACCGAGATGTCCGGGTTGAGCTGCTTGAGCCGGATCGCGAACGCCAGCCCGGCCGGACCCGCGCCGACGGTCACCACGTCGTATTCCATGACGTCGCGTTCCACTGGCTCCGGCGCGCTGGCGCCGCCCTCCAATTCCGTCATCTGGTCCGCTCCCGTTGGCTCGATCTGGCTGCACGCATTTTCAGGCTTTGTGCGTGACGGGGCAAATTCCGCACGCTGGCGTATGGTGCCGGCAGGCATGCTAGCGTGGCGCGATGCGACTCGATCTGCCCGGCGCCGACGTCCGCTGGCTGCCTGGCTGGCTCGCCCCGGCCGAGGCGGCGGCGCTGTTCGCGCACTTGCTGGACGCAGTGGACTGGGAAGTCCACCGCATCCGCCTGTTCGGGCGGATGGTCGATTCGCCGCGGCTGAGTTGCTGGATCGGCGACCCGGAGGCGAGCTACCGCTATTCCGGCACCCGCTTCGCGCCGCATCCGTGGCCGCCGGCGCTGCGGCCGCTGCGCGCGCGGCTGGCGGCGGAAACCGGGGTGGCGTTCAACAGCGTGCTGGCCAACCGCTACCGCGACGGCCGCGACGCGATGGGCTGGCACAGCGACGACGAAAAGGAATTGGGTGCGCGTCCGCTGATCGCTTCGCTGAGCCTGGGCGCCACAAGCCGCTTCGTGCTGCGCCATCGCCAGGAGCCGGCGCTGCGCCAGGCGCTGGACCTGAGCGCCGGTGTCTTGCTGTTGATGGGCGGGGAGACCCAGCGCCTGTACCGGCATGCCTTGCCGCGGACTGCGAAACCGGTCGGCGAGCGGATCAATCTGACGTTCCGGAAAATCGCCGCGCGTTAGCGGCCACGAATTCCTTTCTCCCCTTGGGAGCATGGCCTCCTTTTCGGGGGAAGTGCCTCGAAGGGGCGGATGAGGGTAAGGGCGCAGCCTCGTGCACCCAACTCCGCGAGTCGCTTCGCGCCGTACCCTCACCCCAACCCCTCTCCCGGTGGGAGAGGGGCTAGACGGTCCCTTCTCCCATCGGGAGAAGGTGCCCCGAAGGGGCGGATGAGGGTACGGGCGCAGCCTGGTGCCCCCGAACTCCGCGAGACGCTTCGCGCCGGACCCTCACCCAACCCCTCTCCCGATGGGAGAGGGGCTTTGGGTCAGCGGCGCGGTGCCGGGGCGACCTTCGGCACCGGCGCCAGGGCCGTGGCCGCATCGGCCTGGCCCTGCTGCAGGGTCCAGCCGACCACATCGCCGGTCACCTGCGACAGCGCCTGGCTGAAGGCGTCGGCGACCTGCGCCTGCGCGGTGCTGGCCGCCGGTTGCGCGGCGAGGAAGGTGCGCGAGGCGACCACGCGCTGGTCGGGCGTGTACAGCAGCTTGGCGTTGAGCTCGATCGTGGCCGACGGCACGTCGCGACCGGCGTAGTCGGATTCGAAGCGGCGCAGGTCCAGCAACAGCTTGTAGTCGGCGCGGATGCCGGTGCCGAGCCGGGCCACGCCGGGGATGCGGCCGGAATCCTCGAACGCGCGGACCAGGGTGTCCTCCAGCATGTCGGTGGCCGGCTGCGCCCAGCTGACGCCGCTGTACACCTGCAGTTCGTCCGGAGTGGGGCGCACCGCGATGCGCGGGCTGTCGACCACGCGCGATGCGCTGGGCTTGGCGATCGCCAGTTGCCAGGTCACCTGCGGCCAGGCCGGGTTCGGCGCGACGTGGACGTCGGGCGCGTAGATCGTCACCGGCTCCTTGCTGCCGCCGGTCAGCGCGGAGCAGCCAGCGAGCAGCAGGGCCGGAAGGGCGAGCAGCAGGAGGGCGCGCGTCGGCTTCATTTGGGTTTGAACTCCTTCGGGGCGTCGCGGCCGAGCAGGTAGCGCGCGGGGTTGTTGTCCAGGCGGTCGCTGACCCGGCGCAGGTCGCGGATCAGCCCGCGCAGTTCGGTCAGGGTCGGGCCGAGCTGGCCCAGGCCGTCGTTGGCGAAGCTGTTGATCGCCGCGCGGTTCTCGCCGAGGATCTTGTCGGCGTTGCCGGACGCCGAATCGAGCTTGCTCAGCGTGCTTTCCAGCTTGTCCAGGATCGGCGGCAGCTGCTGCACCAGGTTCTGGTCCAGGCGCTGGATGGTGCCGTTGGTGGTCTTCAGGGTCACGTCGAGATTGCGCGCGGCATCGCGCGCGCTGAGGATCAGCGATTGCATGCCTTCGTCGCGGTCGGCCAGCGAGCCGCTGATCGTTTCCAGGTTGTGCAGGGTGGCGGTGATGCTGGCCACGTTGCGGTCGCTGAGCACTTCGTCCAGGCGCTCGACGATGCGGTTGGCGGTATCGGTGATGTTCTGCAGCGCCGACGGCGTGGTCTGGATGATCGGCGCGTCGCTGGTGTCGATCGTGGTCAGCGCCGGCGCCTCCGGGGTGCCGCCGGAGAGCTGGATGATCGACGGACCGGTCAGGCTAGTGATGCCCAGCTTGGCGCGGGTGTCGCTCTTGATCGGCGTGGTCGAGTTCAGCCGCACCCGCGCCACCACCTGGCGCGGATCGTTCGGCGCCAGGGTCAGTTCGGTGATCGAGCCGACCGCGATGCCGTTGTACTGCACCGGGCTGCCCACCGACAGGCCGGTGACCGCCTCGCGGAACACCACCCGGTATTCCTGCCAGGTGCGGTCGGACGAATACTTGGCGGCCCACAGCCCGAACAGCAGCAGGGCCAGCCCGGCCACGATGGTGAAGGCGCCGATCAGGACGTAGTTGGCTTTGGTTTCCATGGCTCAGTGGGTCTCGGTCCAGGCGGTTTTGGCGTCGCGCGCCGCGCGCGCGCGCGGGCCGTGGAAATAGTCCTGGATCCAGGGGTGGTCGACCTGCTCGATCTGCGCCAGCGGCGCGGTGGCGATGACCTTGCGGTCGGCCAGCACCGCCACGCGGTCGCAGATAGCGTACAAGGTGTCCAGGTCGTGGGTGATGAGGAACACGGTCAAGCCCAGCGCTTCCTGCAAGGTGCGGATCAGGCGGTCGAAGGCGGCCGCGCCGATCGGGTCCAGCCCGGCGGTGGGTTCGTCCAGGAACAGCAGCGGCGGGTCCAGCGCCAGCGCGCGCGCCAGCCCGGCGCGCTTGCGCATGCCGCCGGACAGCTGCGAGGGCAGCTTGTTGAGCGCATCGGCCGGCAGTCCGGCCAGCTTCACCTTCAGCAGCGCCAGTTCGTAATGCCAGCTGTCGGGCAGTTCGCCGAAGTGCTCCTTCAGCGGCACCTGCACGTTCTCGCCCACGCTCAGCGAGGAGAACAGCGCGCCGTCCTGGAACAGTACGCCGGTATTGCGCTCCACGTGCAGCCGGTCTTCGCGACGCCTGGAGTCGGTGTCCACGCCGAGCACGCGGATGTGGCCGGCGTCGGGTTCGCGCAGGCCGAGGATGCTGCGCATCAGCACCGACTTGCCGGTGCCCGAGCCGCCGACCACGCCGAGGATCTCACCGCGGCGCACGTCCAGGTCCAGGTCTTCGTGCACGGTCTGGGTGCCGAAGCGGTTGAGCAGGCCGCGGACCGAGATGGCCAGTTCTTGATCGGGATTCGGGATTGGGGAATCGGGAATGGTCAAAGCGCGCACTCCCCGCCACAGCTCGCAACGCCGCTGGCTCTACCCATTCCCGATTCCCGATTCCCGATTCCCAGCCTCACATCACCACCCCACGTTCATGAACCACAGCGCGGCGATCGCGTCGATGATGATCACCAGCGAGATCGTCTGCACCACGCTGGTGGTGGTGCGCTCGCCGACCGATTGCGCGGTGCCTTCCACGCGCAGGCCTTCCAGGCAGCCGATCAGGCCGATCACGATCGCGAAGATCGGTGCCTTCGACAGGCCCACCAGCATGTGCCGCAACTGGATGGTGTCGTGCATGCGCGCCAGGTACATCTGCGGCGGGATGCCCAGGTCGAAGGCACCGACGGTGACGCCGCCGGCCAGGCCGGCGATCATCGCCACGAAGGTCAGCAGCGGCAGCATCACCAGCAGCGCCACCAGCCGCGGGATCACCAGCAGGTCCATCGGGTCCAGGCCCAGGGTCTGGATCGCGTCCACCTCTTCGCGCGCCTTCATCGCGCCGATCTGCGCGGTGAACGCGCTGGCGGTGCGCCCGGCCAGCACGATCGCGGTCAGCAGCACCGCGAATTCGCGCAGGAAGGCGATGCTGACCAGCTCCACCACGTAGATCTCGGCGCCGAAGTCGCGCAGGATGGTCGAGCCCAGGAACGCGATCACCGCGCCGACCAGATAGGACAACAGGGCGACCAGCGGCACCGCGTCCAGCCCGACCTGTTCCATGTGGTGCACGGTGGAGGTCAGGCGGAAACGCCGCGGTTCGTGCACCAGGCGCAGGACCTTGACCAGGGTCTCGCCGAGGAAGCCGACCAGGGCGACGATCTCCTTGCCGTTGCGGTGCACCGCATAACCCAGGCGTTCCAGCGCGGCGGCGAAGCCGTAGTCGCGCTTGCGCTTGGGGCGGTCGTCGGCGACGTCCTCGATCGTCGAGACCAGCGCGCGGTGGTCCTGGCGGAAATCCAGCGCCTCGTGGGCGATGCCGTTGCGCGTGGCGTAGCGCATCAGTTGCAGCACCCCGGCCGAGTCCAGTTGGCCGATGCCGCTGGCGTCGATGCCGGTGGTGCCGGCCGGCATGTCGCGCAGCACTTCCGAGGAGGCCAGGGCCGTGGCCAGGGTCCAACTGCCGGTCAGCCGCACCCGCGAGGGGTCTCGGTCGTCCTGGCTGAGTTTGGGCGGTTGCGGTTCGATCATGGGGGCGTCCGGTGCGCGAGCATACCTGTTTCGCCCGTGTTGCAGATGTGGTGATCGCGACGGGGTGGCCGGGCGCGGCGTTGGCGCCATACTAGACGACATGCCCGCCGCTCCCACCGTCAGTCCCTCCGCCAACGCGACCTACGCGCAGCGCATCGCCTTCGTCTCCGACATCGCCGGGCGACTGCACACCTACGGCACCACCGCGCAGCGGCTGGAGGCGGCGGTGGTGGCGCTGGCGCAGCAGTTGGACCTGGACTGCGAACCCTGGTCCAACCCGACCGGGCTGATCCTCAGCTTCAGCGACCCGACCAAGGCGATCGGCTCCAGCGACATCACCCGCGTGGTGCGGCTGGCGCCCGGCGACAACGACCTGCACAAGCTCAGCGTCGCCGACCGCATCGCCGACGACGTGGCCAGCGGGCGGATGAGCGTGTCCCAGGGCCACACCGCGCTGCGCCAGCTGGACCAGCCGCCGGGGCGGCGCTGGATGGCGATGCAGGTGCTCGGCTTCGGCCTGGCCGCGGCCGGCGTGGCCGGGTTGTGGCGCCTGCCGTGGCTGGATATCGCCACCGCCACCGCGATCGGCCTGCTGATCGGCGTGCTCACCCAGCTCACCGACAAGCGCCCGGCGACCAAGGAAGCCAACGACGCGCTGGCGGCGTTGCTGGCCGGTTTCGTCGCGACCCTGGTGGCCAGTTTCGTGGCGCCGCTGAATCTCAATACGGTGATCATCGCCTCGCTGGTGGTGCTGCTGCCGGGTATGGCGCTGACCAATGCGGTCAACGAACTCACCAGCCAGCACTGGGTCTCGGGCACGGCGCGCTTCGCCGGCGCGGTCACCACCATCGTCAAGCTGACCGTCGGCGCGGTGATCGCGGTGACCCTGGCGCAACTGCTGGGCCTGGAGCCGATGGTGCGGGCATCGCGGCCGCAGCACGGCTGGGTGGAGTGGGCGTCGCTGCTGGTCGCTGCCTACGCGTTCGCGCTGCTGTTCAAGGCCAGCGGCCGCGATTATCCGTTCGTGATGGCCGCCTCGGTGGCCGGCTACGCGATCGCGCGGTTCGCCGGCGACGCGTGGGGCAGCCCGGTCGGCATCTTCCTGTCGGCGATGGTCTTGACCGCGGCCGGCAATCTGTTCGGACGCATCGTGCACCGGCCGGGCGCGCTGGTCCGGTTGCCGGGCATCATCATGCTGGTGCCGGGGAGTGCCAGCTTGCGCGGGCTGTTGACCCTGGTCCAACATCAGGACGTGCTTGGCGGGCAATCGGCGCTGCTGACGGTGACCAATATCGTGATGGCGCTGGTCGCCGGCCTGTTGTTCGGCAACCTGCTGGTGCCGGCCCGAAAGAATCTGTAGGGCGCGCGCCGCGCTGCGCAGGCGCCTGTGCGGCCGGCCGCCTCCGCTCGTGTCAGCGCGTTTGCGACAGGAACCGGTCGATGCTGGCCAGCACGTCGTGCAGATGGTCCTTGATGAAGAAGTGACCCCCCGCGAACTCCAGGAAGGTCGCTTCGCACGAGCTCTCGTCGCGCCAGCCCTGCGCCATCGCGGGACCGTGGCCCGGATCCTGGCGGCCGCTGAGCACCAGCAGCGGCACCGGCAGCGGCGGTTGGGGCCGCCAGCGATAGCTGCGCACCAGGGCCAGGTCGGTCCTGAGGGCCGGGAGAAAGAAGTTCATCAGCGCGCGGTTGCGCAGCACCGTTTCCGGCGTGCCGCCATAGGCGCGGACCAGCGCGATGACCTCATCGTCGGAAAGCGCGGCGGACGTCGGCACGAAGCCGGCGGGCGCCTTGCAGCCGGAGACGATCAGGCCGCGCGGCAGCGGCAGCCGCCGTTGCGCCAGGGCCCGGCACACCAGGAAGGCGAGCAGGCCGCCGAAGCTGTGGCCGAAGAACGCGAACGGCCTGGCGGCGTCGGCGAACATCGGCACCAGCGTCTGCACGAAGGCATCGATGTCGGCATGCGCGGTTGCCGGATGGCGCCCGCGGCCGGGGAGTTCGAGGGTGATCCATTCGATCGAGGGATCCAGCCGCTGCGCCCAGCCGGCGTAGACCTGGGCGTCGCCGCCGGCATAGGGGAAGGCGTAGAGGGTGCGCGGCCGCCGCTCGGGACTGGCCCGGACCAGCCAGGGGTGTTCGCTGCCGCCGGTCATGTGCAGGTCTCCATGCCGCGCGTGGGGCGGTGGGCGCCGTTCAACAGCCGGCTCCGAGGCCGGGCCTGTCGGCCTTGACCAACACCGCGGCATTGCCCACCACGTCGCCGCACATCAGCGCCTGGTGCGCCTGCGGAATCTCCTCGAAGCGATACAGGGTGTTCAGCGTCGGCACCACGCGCCGCTGTTCGACCAGATGCAGGAATTCCCGGCATTCGCGGATGTTGGCGTAATGCGAGCCCTGGATGCGCTTCTGGTGCATCCACAGATGGCGCACGTCGAAATCGCAGTTGTAGCCGGAGGTGCCGCCGACGATCACCACCATGCCGGCGCGATCGCAGATCTGCAGCGAGGTGGGGAAGGTGGCCTGGCCGGAATGCTCGATCACCAGTTTGGGCAGTTCCTTCCTGCCGAGGACGGCGAAGAAGTCGCGGCGGAACGCGGCGAAGCCCTGCATCCACGCCGCGTGTTCTTCCGAGCCGAACGCCGGCAGGCGTCCCAGGTGGTCGTAGTCGGTCCTGAGCAGGTAGCCGACCGCGCCCAGTTCGCAGGCATAGCGGCCCTTGTCCGTGCTGGACACCACCGCCACCGGCAGCCCGCCGAGCGCGCGTGTCAATTGGATCGACAGCGACCCGAGGCCACCGGCGGCGCCCCAGATCAGTACCGCATCGCCGGGCTTGACGGTGTTGGGCACCCAGTGCGTGAGTTGCTTGTAAGCGGTCGGTCCGTTGAGCATCAGCGTGGCGCTTTCCTCCCAGCTCAGGAACTTCGGCTTGGGAAAGCACTGGTAGTCCTCCACCAGGGTGTACTCGGCGAAGGAGCCGTAGCTTTTTTCGTAGCCGTAGATTTCCTGGTTGCTGCAGAACATGGGGTCCGGCGCGATACGCGATTCGAGCGCGGTGGCGTCGTAGACCGAGCAGGAGACGACCACGGTGTCGCCTACGGCGACGTTGCCGACCGCGCTGCCGATCGCGCGCACGTAGCCGGCCGCCTCCGAGCCGCCGATGTGGAACGGTTCGCTCTCCGGCGCGCGCTTGCGCCGCGCGGCGATGATGTCCACCGGCTTGCCCTGGGCGGCCCAGACGTTGTTGTAGTTGAGGCCGGCAGCCATCACTTCGATCAGGACCTGGTGCGGCGTCAACGCCGGAATCGTGACGCGTTCGGCCTGGATGGCGTGGAGGGGATCGCCGTAGCGTTCGGGGCGGATCAGGTAGGCCAGCATGGAGTCGGGAAGGGCGGTGTGCATGAGCATCCTCATCGGCGTCAGCCAGGGGAGGGACCGGCGTGGCCGATCCGGTTTTCTAATCGAGGGGACGGTCGCGGGCGGACGCCGTGCGCGTGGCGACCACGATGCCGGAGGCGGTGGCGCAGGGCCTGTCGCGCGCGTCGCTGAGCACGGCGCAGACGAAGGCCAGGCCGCGTCCGCTGCGCGTCGGCCGCGCAGCGATGCGGCACGGCGCGGTGCGTACCGGTCGCTGCAGCTTCACCGACAGTTCGATGACCGCGGCCGGCGCGTCTCCCAGGCAGGCCTGGCCGCACAGGCCGATCGCCGCTTCCAGGGCCGCGCACAGCACGGCACCGTTGATGCCGGGACGGTCGGGCATGCCGAACGCGCCGGCATGGGTGGGGCACTCGGCGTCGATGCCGAGGCAGACGCCGTCCGCGGCCAGCGCCCGCACGCGCAGGCCCAGGCTCTGGAACAGCGGCGAGCGGTCCAGGGCATTGCGCAGGGCGTCCGCGTTCATGGGCCCGCTCCGGCATGGGCATCGTCGGTGGCCAGGACCGCGCGCAGGTGCCGGGCGGTTTGGCGCACCTGCTCGGTCAGCAGCGTGAAGTGCCGCCCGGGTGTGCGGACCACGCGGGCCAGGCGCGGCCACAGGTGTGGCCAGGCTTGGGCATCGTCCGCGTCCACGCTTGCCGGCGCCTGCTCGGCCTGCAGCAACAGGACCGGCGCCGCCAGCGGCTGCGGCGTCCAGCCCCGGCCGAACAGCGCCAGGTAATGCGCCATCGCGCTCAGGCCGCCGTCGTCGCTGGCCCAGAAGTCGCCGCGGCTGTCCAGCCATTCGCGCAGTACCTCCTCCAGCACCTCCGGCCGCATGGTGGCCGGTGGGTAGCTGTCGATCAGACACACGGCGCTGGGGCGGATGTCGCGCCGTTGCAGGTGTTCGGCCGCGGCGTAGGCGACCAGCCCGCCGGTGGAAAAACCCAGCAGGGCGAACGGCCGGCCGTCGGCGCAGCGTTCCACCGCCAGCGCCAGCGCCAGCGCCGCAGCGCTGGCGCTGGCGGGCAGCGGGTCGCCGGCGTAGCCGGGCAGCGGCAGGGTGGCCACGGCGTACCGCTCCTCCAGTTCGCCGCTCAGGCGCTGGTAGGTCAGATTGACCCGCGCGGGGATGAAGGAATTGACGCAGATCAGCAAGGGCAGGCCCTGCTCCTGGCGCAGCCAGATGGGCGTCGGCGCGCGCTGTGCCGCCTGATCCTCGGTGAAGTGCGCGCGCCCCGCGGCCGCCTCGGCGAGGCGCTCCAGGCCGGCGCCCAGGCGATCCTCGCGCACGGCCTGGCGCAGCGTCTGGAACAGCACGCCCGGCGCGGCCTGCGCGGGCGGTGCGGCGGGCGCGTTCGCCGCCAGGCAGGCGTCGAGGTGGTCGGCCAGGCGGGCGGGGGTGGGGTGGTCGAACACCGCGGTGGCCGGCAGACGCATCCCGGTGCCGGCGTTGAGCCGGCTGCTCATCTCCACCGCGGTCAGCGAATCGAAGCCCAGCGCTAGGAACGCGGTATCGGCGGGGATCGCCGCCGGATCGGGATGGCCGAGGATCTCGCCGATGCCCTCGGCGATCAGCGCCAGCAGGCACGTGCGGCGTTCGTCCGGCGGCAGCGTCGCCAGCGCATCGGGGCGCGGGCCGGCCTGCGGTTGCCGCGCGCTGCCGGGCAGCAACTCGCGCAACAGCGCGGCCGGCCCTTGGCGGCGCAGCGCCGGCAGATCCAGGCGCGCCGGGACCAGCAGCGGCGGCGTGGCGCCGGCCAGGGCCAGATCCACCTGGCTCAGGCCGTCCTCCAGGGCGATGGGCAACTGGCCGCTGTCGAGCAGTTGCTGGATGCCCTCGGCGGCCAGCCGTTCGCCCATGGCCGAGCGCTCCGCCCACAGGCCCCACGCCAGGGCCACCGCCGGCAGGCCCGCCTGACGGCGATGGTGGGCCAGGGCGTCGAGGAAGCTGTTGGCGGCGGCGTAGTGGGCCTGGCCCGCCTGCGGCAGCAGCCCGGCCGCCGAGGAGTACAGCACGAAGGCGGCCAACGCCTGCCCGCGGGTCTGCGCATGCAGGTGCCAGGCCGCATCCAGCTTGGGCCGCAGCACCGCGGCCAGGTGCGCCGGGGTGAGCTGCTGCAGGCGCGCGGGCTCGACGACGCCGGCGACGTGGAAGACGGCGGTCAGCGGATGCGGCGCGGGCACGCCGTCCAGCAACCGGGCCAGGGCGTCGGGATCGGCCACGTCGCAGGCGGCGACCGTGGTCGTGGCCCCGTGTTCGGCGAGCGCTTGCGTCAGCGCGGCGACCTCGGCCGCCGCTGCCGCCGCGCCGCGCCGACCGACCAGCAGCAGGTGGCGTACACCGTGCCGTATCACCAGGTGCTGCGCCAGGGCCCGGCCCAGGGTGCCGGTGCCGCCGGTGATTAGCACGGTGCCGTCGGGATCGAGCGCGGCGTGCGGCGGTTGCGTGTCCGCCAGCTCCGCCGCGGCGTCGGCTCCCCGCCGCAGCCGCGGCGCCAGCAACCGGCCCTGGCGCCAGGCCAGTTGCGGTTCGCCGCTGGCGGCGACGGCCAGCGCCGCGCCGACGTCGGCCGCGGACGCTGTGTCGTCCAGGTCCAGCAGCAGGAAGCGGTCCGGGTGTTCGGCCTGGGCGGTGCGGACCAGGCCCCAGAACCCGGCCTGGGCCAGGGTGGGAACGTCCTCGTCGTCGGCGGTGGCCACCGCCCGGCGGGTGATCAGCAACAGTGGATGCTCGGCCGTGCGCGCATCGTCCAGCCACGCGCGCAGCATCGCGGTCAGCGCCAGCAGGGCCTGCTGCGCGGCGGCGGGCGTGGCCGCCGGCAGCGGCGCGAGGTGGACCAGCGCGGTGCCGGGCGGCGTCGCGGCCAGAGCGTCGATGGCCTCGGCCAGATCGGTGCAGGCGGCGCTGCCGACGCGGTCGGGCAGGTCGTCGCGGGCGCCCAGCCAGCGCGGTTCGGCGACCGCAGGCGCGGCCGCGTGCGGCACCTCGCGCCAGTGCAGCCGATAGCCGACCAGGCGGCGGGGCAGGGCGCTGCCGCTGGCCGACTTGAGCACCATCGACTCCAGGCTGACCACGGCCCGACCCTGGTCGTCGGCCAGGCGCATGCGGTAATCGTGGGGGGCGGTGGGCGAGGTCTGCGGCGCCTTGAGTTGCAGCAGGCCGCGCAGCCGTGTGGCGCCGTGCTGGTACAGGCGCATGCCGCTCATGGAGAACAGCATGCGCGGTGCGTCGGCCGGGGACACGGCGCCAGCGACCAGCAGGCCCGATTGCAGGCCGGCATCGAGCAGCGTCGGGTGCAGGGTGAAGGCCGGGCCGGGTTCGGCGTTGGCGCGCTCGGCTTCGACATAGATGCCCTCGGCGCTCTGCCAGGTGCGGACGATGCGGCGGAACGAGTCTTCCAGTTGCACGCCCTGTTCGGCCAGACGGGCGTACAGGTCGGCGAAGGCCAGCGGCTCGGCATGGGCCGGCGGCCAGGCCGCCGTCTGCAGATCGGGCCAGTGCGGCGGCGGCGCGGGATCGGGCAGCAGGCGGCAACTGGCGAAGTGTTGCCAGCCGCCGCTGGCATCGGGCTGCGCCGGGCGGAAGTAGGCCGTTACCTGGCGCATGCCCTGGGCATCGGCGGCGTCGACCTGGAACTGCAGGTCGACCGCGCCTTCCTCCGGCAGCGGCACCAGGCGTTGCAGGGTCAGTTCCTCCAGCCGCGGGCAGCCCAGCTGGTTGCCGGCGGTCAGGATGCACTCGGCGGTCATCGCGCCGGCGCCGTAGGCCTTGCCGCCGACGCGGTGTTCCAGCAGCCAGGGCTGGCGCGCCACGTCCAGGCGCCCGCAGAACACCCAGCCCTGGCCATCGGCGCGTTCGACGCCCATCGGCAGCAGCGGGTGCTGCAGCGCGAGCAGGCCGGGCAGTGCGCCCACCTCGCCGGCGGTGCCGGGCAGCAGCCAGTAGTGCCGGTGCTGGAACGGGTAGGTGGGCAGAGGCATGCTGGCCGCCGGCGGCAGCAGCCGGCGCCAGTCCAGCGCCGCGCCCTGCGCGTACAGCCGCGCCAGGGCCGCCAGCAGCGGCCGTCCCTCGTCCTGGTCGCGCCGCAGCGGCGCGATCCAGTGCGCCGGGCCGGCGTCGCCGGCGTTGCTCCTGCCGAGCGCGGTGAGCACCCCGTCCGGGCCGATCTCCACGGCCGTGGCGACGCGGCGATCGAACAGCCAGCGCAGCGCCGCGGCGAAGCGCACCGGCTGCCGCGCCTGCATCGCCCAATAGTCCGGCGAACAGGCCTGTTCGGCGGTCATCGGCAGGCCGGTGACGGTGGAGACGATGGGGAGGGCCGGCGCCTGCGGGCGTAGCCCGGCGAGGGTCTGCCGCAGCTCGGCAAGGATGCCGTCCAGATGCGGGGAGTGGAACGCGTGGCTGACGCGCAGGCGCTGGGTGCGGCGACCGCGCTGTTGCCAGTGCGCGGCCATGCGCTCGACCGCGGCGCAGTCGCCGGAGATCACCACCGCCGTCGGCGCGTTCACCGCGGCGATGGCGACCGCCTGTGCGGCGTCGGCCAGTGCGTCCTGTACCTCGTCTTCGCCGGCTTCGATGGCGACCATGGCGCCGGCCCGGTCGATGCCCTGCATCAGCCGTCCGCGGGCGGCGACGAAGCGCGCCGCATCGGTCAGGTCGAACACCCCGGCGACGTGGGCGGCGGCGATTTCGCCGATGGAGTGGCCCAGCAGCAGGTCCGGACGCGGGCCGAAGTGGACGAGGGTGCGATACAGCGCGACCTCGAACGCGAACAGCGCCGGCTGGGTGAAGTCGGTACGGTCCAGCAGCGCGGCCTCGGCGCTGCCCGGGTCGGCGAACATCACCGGCTTGAGCGGTTGCGGCAGCAGCGGATCCAGCGCCGCGCACACCGTGTCCAGGGCCTCGGCGAAGGGCCGGCAGTGCGCGTGGAGGCGTCGGCCCATGCCCGGCCACTGCGCGCCCTGGCCGGAGAACAGGAAGGCGGTGCTGGCGCTGGGCGAACGCACGCCCTGGATCAGTCCCGGCACGTGCCGGCCCTCGGCCAGCGCACGCAGTTGCGCCAAGCTGTCGTCGCGCTGCGTGGCCAGCAGCACCGCACGGTGATCGAAGGCGGTGCGCTGTAGCGCCAGCGACGCGCCGAGCGCGGCCAGGTCGGTGGCCGGGTCCTCGAGCAGGGCGATGGTCTGGGCGGCCTGCGCGCGCAGGCCCTCGGCCGAGGCCGCCGACAGCGGCATCGCCACCGCCGGCAACCCGTCCAGGTCGGCGACGCTCGCCTGCGGCGCGGGCGGCGCGGAGGCGGGCGCCTGTTCGAGGATCAGGTGCGCGTTGGTGCCGGAGAAACCGAACGAGGACACCGCCGCGCGCCGCGGCCTGTCCGTTCGCGGCCAGGGTCGCGCGGTGTCGAGCAGCCGCACCGCCGCCGCCGACCAGTCGATCTTGGACGACGGCATGTCCGCGTGCAGGGTCTTGGGCAGCACGCCGTGGCGCAGCGCCATGACCATCTTGATGACGCTGGCGACGCCGGCGGCCAGTTGCGTATGGCCGATGTTGCTCTTCAGCGCGCCCAGCCACAGCGGCTGCTGCGGCGCGCGCTGGCGGCCGTAGGTGTTGATCAGCGCGCCGGCCTCGATCGGATCGCCCAGCGCGGTGCCGGTGCCGTGCGCCTCCACCGCGTCGATGTCGTGCGTGCGCAGTTGCGCGTCGTGCAGCGCCGCCTGGATCACCTGTTCCTGGGCCGGCCCGCTGGGCGCGGTCAGGCCGTTGCTGGCGCCGTCCTGGTTGACGGCGCTGCCGCGGATCACCGCCAGCACCGGATGACCGGCGCGCTGCGCGTCGGCGAGCCGCTCCAGCAGCAGCACCCCCACGCCCTCGGCGAAGCAGGTGCCGTCGGCCTGGTCGGAAAACGCCTTGCAGCGGCCGTCGGCGGCCAGGCCGTTCTGCCGGGTGAACTCGGCGAACACTTCCGGCGTGGCCATCACCGTCGCGCCGCCGGCCAGCGCCAGCGCGCACTCGCCGCTGCGCAGCGACCGCACCGCCAGGTGGATGGCGGTGAGCGAGGCCGAGCAGGCGGTGTCTACCGTGATCGCCGGCCCGCGCAGGCCGAGCACGAAGGCGATTCGCCCGGAGATCAGGCTGCTGAGCCCGCCCTGCAGGCGGTAGCCGTCGGCCGCCGGGTTGCGTCGTTCCAGGTCGGCCAGGTAGCCGTTCTGGGTGGCGCCGAGAAACACACCGGTGGCGCTGTTCTTCAGCGTGGCGGGCACGATCCCCGCGCGTTCCAGCACTTCCCAGCCCACCTCCAGCAGCAGCCGTTGCTGCGGGTCCATCGCCTGGGCCTCGCGGTCGGAAATGCGGAAGAAGGCCGCGTCGAACCCGGCGACGTCCTCGAGAAAACCGCCGCGCCAGTGGGCCACCCGCTCGCGCAGCGGCGAGTCGGCGGCGAACAGCGTGTGCAGGCGCCAGCCGCGGTCGTCCGGCAGCGGCCCGCCGACCGCCTCGCCCGCTTCGACCAGGCGCCACAGCGCTTCCGGCGTGGTCACGCCGCCTGGCAGCCGGCAGCCCATGGCGACGATGGCGATGGGGGCGTGGGCGGCGGCCTGCAGGTCGCGGTTCTGCCGCTTGAGCGCGTCGTTGGCGATCAGGCTGGCGCGCAGCGCCTCGGTCAGGCGCGCGCTGTCGGTGTGTTCGGCATGGCTCATGACGCGTGCGTCCCGGTCGCCAGGGCGAGGGCGACGAGCTCGTCGGCGCTGGCGGTTTCCAGATCGGATGCGGCGGCGGGCGCTGCCGCGTCTTCCGGGGCATCGGCGAGCCGCAGCAGCGGCGCCAGCAGCCCGGCCTCGCGCAGCGCGGCCAGCGAAATGCCGGCCAGCAGCGCGCGCACCTGCGCCTCGTCGGTGCCCGCGGCGTCGGTGGGGGACGCATCGCCCTCCGGGAACAACTGTTCGTCGAGATAGCTGGCCAGCGCGGCCGGGGTCGGCTGGTCGTAGGCCAGCGTGGCCGCCAACCGCAGCCCGGAGGCCTTGGCCAGCCGGTTGCTCAGTTCCAGCGCCATCAGCGAATCGATGCCGATGTCCTTGAACGTGCCGTCCGCCAGGACCTGGCTGGCGTCCTCCAGCCCCAGGACGATCGCGATCTGGGCGGCGATGACGCCTTGCAGTTGGCGGGCGCGGGCGTGCGCATCCAGCCCGGCCAGCGCCTGGCGCAGGTCCTGCGCCTTGGCCGTTGCGGCATCGCCGCGCGGGCCGCCGGCGTTGCCGGCCAGGCGTTCCAGCAGCGGATGCAGGGCGCCGGCCTGCTGGTTCCTGCGCAGCGTCTGCAGGTTGAGCGGCGCGGCCACGACCACCGGCCGCGGCGCGGCGAGCGCCGCGTCGAACAGGGCATGGCCATGCTCGGCGGTGATCGGCGCCAGGCCGGTGCGGGCGATGCGGGCGTTGTCGGCGGCGCTCAGGCGCCCGGACAGCCCGGTGACCGGCTGCCACCAGCCCCAGGCCAGGGAGGTAGCCGGCAAGCCCTGGCGATGGCGCTCGTGCGCCAGCGCATCCAGGAAGCGGTTGGCGGCGGCGTAGTTGGCCTGTCCGGGGCTGCCCAGGGTGCCGGCGCTGGAGGAGTAGAGCGCGAACTGCGCCAGGTCCAACTGGCGGGTGCGCGTGTGCAGCAGCCAGGCCGCATCCACCTTGGGCGCGAACACCCGTGCCAGCTCCTCCTCGCCCAGGTTCGGCACGGTGGCATCGGCCAGCACGCCGGCGGTATGCACGATGCCGGTGAGCGGATGCGCGGCCGGGATCGAGGCCAGCAGCGCGTCCAGCGCCTGCGGGTCGGACAGGTCGCAGGCGACCACGCGCACCTGCGCGCCCTCGGCTTCCAGTGCCTGGCGCAAGGTCTCCGCGCCTTCGGCCTGGGCGCCGCGGCGACTGGCCAGCAGCAGGTGCCGTGCCTGCCCGGTGCCCACCAGGTGCCGCGCCAACAGGCCGCCCAGGGTGCCGGTGCCGCCGCTGATGAGCACCGTGCCGTCCGGGTCGAGCCGGCGCGGCAGGGTCAGCACCACCTTGCCGGTGTGCCGGCCCTGCTGCATCCAGCGCAGCGCCTGGACCGCCTCGCGCAGATCGAAGGCGGTGATCGGCAGCGGCGTCAGCGCCCCCTCCCGGACCAGTTGCAGCAAGGCATCGAGCATGCGCCCGGTGGCCTCGGGATCCTTGTCCGGGCGGTCCAGGTACCGGTAGTGCCGGCCCGGATGGCGACGCGCGATCTCCTCCGGGTCGCGCACATCGGTCTTGCCCAGTTCGACGAAGCGGCCGCCGTGCCCGAGCAGGCCCAGCGAGGCGTCGATCGCCTCGCCGGCCAGGGAGTTGAGCACCACGTCCAGGCCCTGTGCGCCGAGCACGGCGGCGAAGCGCTCGGCGAAGCCCAGCTCGCGCGAACTGGCGATGTGATCCGGCGCCACGCCCAGCGCGAGCAGGGTCGGCCACTTGTCCGGATGCGCGGTGGCGAAGATCTCCGCGCCCAGGTGCCGCGCCAGTTGCAGGGCGGCCTGGCCGACGCCGCCAGCGGCGGCATGGATCAGCACCTTGTCGCCGGCGCGGACCTGGGCGAGATCCACCAGGCCGTAGTAGGCGGTGAGGAACGCGACGGGGAAGCCGGCGCCCTGGGCGAAGCTCCAGTCCGCCGGCAGTTTCCTGCTGCTGCGCCGGTCGGCGACCAGCCGCGGGCCGAATGCGCCTTCGCCCATCGCCAGCACCCGGTCGCCGGGTTGCAGGTCGTCCACGCCCGGGCCGACCTCGGTCACCACGCCGGCGGCCTCGGTGCCCAGTTCGTGCTGCGGCGGGACCAGTCCCAGGGCGCAGACCACGTCGTAGAAGTTGACGCCCGCCGCCCGCACCGCCAGACGGATCTGTCCCGGTTGCAGCGGTGCTTCGGCGCGCGGCGCCGGTTGCAGCGCCAGATCGTCGAGATTGCCGGGGCGGGCGATCTCCAGCCGCCACGCCGCGTCCCCGGCAGGCGGTATCAGCGCGGCCTGCGCCGTGCCGCGGGCCAGGTGCGGCGCCAGCCATTGCCCGCGGCGCAGCGCCAGTTGCCGCTGCGCGCCGGCCAGCGCCGCCTGCACCGGCGCGGCATCGCGCAGCGGGGCATCGGTATCGAGCAGCAGCAGCCGACCCGGGTTTTCGTTCTGCGCGCTGTGCAGCAGGCCCCACGCGGCCGCCTGCGCCGGGTCCAGCGCTTCGCCGTCGGCGGTCGCGACGGCCTTGCGGGTGACGACCAGCAGCGTGCTCTCCGCCAGGCGCGGCTCGGCCAGCCAGGCCTGCAGTTGCGCGATCACCTCGCTGCACAGCGCCCGCGCGGCCTGCGCGAGGTCCGTCGCCTGCGCCACCGGCAGCGGCCAGATCAGCGCCTCGGGCGCCGCGGCGTCTTCCAGCGTCCGCTGCAGCGCGGCCATGTCGGCATGTACCGGCGCATCCAGCGGCAGCGGTGCATGGCCCAGTTGCGCCCAACGCGGGGTGCCGCGCGGCACGCGCGGTGCGGCCGGCAGCGGGCTCCAGGCCAGGCGCAGCAGATCGTGCGCGGGCGGGACCCGGGCCAGGTCGCGCAAGGTGTCGCGGCTGGCCGCGCGCAGGTGCAGCGCGGCGATGTGCAGTACCGGTGTGCCGCTCTCGTCGTAGGCGCTGACCGCATGCGTATCCGCGCGCAGGCGCTGCAGCAGCACCCGCAGCCGGCGCGGGCGGTCGGCCGCGGCGGTGATGCCGCCGAGCGCGAAGGGCAGGCGCAACGGCGCGTCGGCGCTGTCGCGCTCGCCCAGGGCCAGCGGATGCAGGGCGGCATCCAGCAGCGCCGGATGCAGCAGGTGGGTGCCGGTCTGCACGGTCTCGGGCAGGGTGACCTCGACGAAGCTGCGGTCGCCGTCGCGCCAGGCCGCGGTGATGCCCTTGAAGGCCGGGCCGTAGTCGTAGCCGGCGTCGGCCAGGCGTTGGTAGAGCGCGGTCGACTCCATTGCGTCGGCGCCGGCCGGCGGCCAGGCCAACTCAAGCGGGGCCAGCGGCTGCGGCGCGGTGGGCAGCAACTGCGCACTGGCATGCAGGGTCCAGGCCGCGGCAGCGTCGCCATGGCGCCTGGCGTAGACGTTGGCCAGGCGCGCGCCCTCCGCGTCGGGCCGCTCCACGCCGAGCAGCAGGTCGACGCGGTCCTGCTCGGCCAGCACCAGCGGCGCGCGCAGGGTCAGTTCCAGGACGTGGCCGCAATCGGTTTCGCTGGCGGCGTGCAGCAGCATGTCCAGGAATGCGGTGCCGGGCAGCAGCACCACGCCCGCGGCGGCGTGATCGGCCAGCCAAGGCTGCGTGCCGAGGCCGACGGTGCCGGTCAGCAACAAGCCGCCCTCCGGCAGTTCCACGGCGGCGCCCAGCAGCGGGTGCCGGGTCGGGCGCTGGCCGGCGCCGGCGACGTCGCTGCGGTCCTGCGCGGTGAGCCAGACGTGGCGGTGTTCGAAGGGATAGGTGGGCAGTTCCACGATCCGCGCCGTGGGCGACAGCGCCCGCCAGTTCAGGTCGTGGCCGCCGACGTACAGCCGCGCCAGGCTTTCCTCCAGGCACGCGCGTCCCGGCCGGTTGCGCTGCAACGAGCCGAGGCTGCTCGCGCGTTCGCCCACGCTGTCTTCCAGCGCCGCCAGCAGGATCGGATGCGGGCTGCACTCCAGGAAGGTGACCTCGCCCGCGCCGCCGAGCGCGCGCACGGTGTCGGCGAAGCGCACCGGCAGGCACAGGTTGTCGCACCAGTACGCCGCGTCCAGGCGGCGTCCGTCCAACGGCGCGGCCGCCGCGTAGCCGGCCACGGTGCTGTGGAACGGCAGCGTCGTCGCCTGCGGGCGCAGACCGGCCAGGTGTTCCAGCAACGGCGCGCGCAGGCCGTCCAGGTGCGGCGAATGGCCGGCCACGTCGACGGCGACGCGGCGTGCCATCACGCCGTCGCGCTCGCACGACTGCAGTAGCCGCTCGATGGCCTCGGTGCCGCCGGAGACCACGGTGGCGTTCGGGCTGTTGAACACCGCCAGGGTCAGCGCGGGATCGACCCGCGCGACCAGGTCGGCCGCCTGCGGCTCGGACAGGCCGACGGTGGCCATCGCGCCGGTGCCGGCCTGGGCCAGCATCAACCGCGAGCGGATCGCCACGATCTTCACCGCCTCGTCCAGGCTCAGCGCGCCGGCGACGTGCGCCGCGGCGATCTCGCCCTGCGAGTGGCCGATCACCGCGTCGGGGGTGCAGCCGAGCGACTGCCACAGGCGCGCCAGCGCCACCATCACCGCGAACAGCGCCGGCTGCACCACGTCGATGCGTTCCAGCGCCGGCGCCTCGGGCGCGCCGCGCAAGACCGCCGACAGCGACCAGTCGACATGCGCGCGCAGCGCCGTCTCGACCTGGTCGATGGCCTGGCGATAGACCGCGAAGGTGTCGTACAGGTCCATGCCCATGCCGGCCCACTGCGCGCCCTGGCCCGGGAACACGAACACCCGCTTCTTCTCGCCGCCGCCAGCGTGGCCTTGCAGCAGCCCCGGATGTTCGCTGCCGTCGGCCAGCGCCTGCAGCGCTTCCAGCAGCGCCTCGCGCGAGTCGCCGCGCACGGCGGCGCGGCAGGCGAAGCGGCTGCGCGAGACGCCGAGGGTGTAGGCGACGTCGGCCGCGGCCAGCGCCGGCTGCCGCTGCAGGTGCGCGGCCAGGCGCTCGGCGGCGGCGCGCAGCGCGGCGTCGCTGCGTGCGGCCAGCGGCCACAGCGGCGCGCGCGTGTCTGCGCCCGGCTCGGCCGCGCACGCGGGGTACTGTTCCAGGATCAGGTGTGCGTTGGTGCCGGACACGCCGAAGGAGGAGATGCCCGCGCGTCGCGGCCGTCCTGCCACCTCCGGCCAGGGCTGGCGTTCGCTGAGCAGGCGGATGGCGCCGGTCGACCAGTCCACCTCGGTCGAGGGCGCGGTGATGTGCAGGCTGCGCGGCAGGGTGCCATGGCGCGCCGCCAGCACCATCTTGATGACGCTGGCCACGCCCGCGGCGGCCTGGGTATGGCCGATGTTCGACTTGATCGAGCCGAGCAGCAGCGGCCGCTCCGGCGGGCGCTGGCCGTAGGTCGCCAGCAGCGCGTTGGCTTCGATGGGATCGCCCAGGCGGGTGCCGGTGCCATGCGCATCGACCGCGTCCACGTCCTGCGGCTGCAGCGCGGCGTTGGCCAGCGCATGGCGGATGACCCGCTGCTGGGCGGTGCCGTTGGGCGCGGTCAGGCCGTTGGAGGCGCCGTCCTGGTTGACCGCGCTACCGCGGATCACCCCCAGGATGCGGCGACCGTTGGCCTCGGCCTGCGACAGCCGCTCCAGCACCAGCATGCCCACCCCTTCGCCCAGGCCCACGCCATCGGCCGAGGCCGAGAACGCCTTGCAGCGGCCGTCCGGGGACAGCACGCGCTGCTGGGAGAAGTCGATCAGCACGCCCGGGGTGGGCATCACGGTGACGCCGCCGGCCAGGGCCAGCGTGCAATCGCCGTTGCGCAGCGCCTCGCAGGCGGTGTGGATGGCCACCAGCGACGACGAACAGGCGCTGTCGATGGCCAGCGCCGGTCCCTGCAGGCCCAGGCTGTAGGCCACGCGGCCGGCGGCCACACAGGTGGCCGTGCCCATGTAGCCGTAGCCGCTGACGTCTTCCGGGGCGTGCTGGATCTGGGTGCCGTACTCGGTGCCCATGATCCCGGCATAGACCCCGGTCAGCGAGCCGTGCAAGGCGCCCGGATCGAGGCCGGCGCGTTCCAGCGCTTCCCAGCAGACCTCGAGCAACAGGCGCTGCTGCGGTTCGAGGGTAATCGCCTCGCGCGGGGAGATGCCGAAGAAGCCGGGGTCGAACGCCGAGGCCTCGTGCAGGAAGCCGCTGCTGGGCGTGGAAATCTTGCCGAAGCGGCCCGGCTCGGGGTCGTGCAGGTTGGCCAGGTCCCAGCCGCGGTCGGTGGGGTAGCCGCTGATGGCGTCGCGTTCCTGCAGCAGCAGATCCCAGAGCGCTTCGGGGCCGTCGACGGCGCCGGGATAGCGGCAGGCCATGCCGACGATGGCGATGGGGTCGTCGTGGTGGATGACGCCGATTCCGGGCAGGTCCTCGGTTTCCTGCGGCGACAGCAGCCCCAGCGCATCGCGCAGGTACTGCACCAGCGCGCGCGGGGTGGGGTGGTCGTACACCAGGGTCACCGGCAAGGCGAGATCCAGCGCCGCCGACAGCGCATCCGCGAACTCGACCACGTGCAGCGAGGTGAAGCCGCAGTCGCGGAAGGACTGGGTTTCGTTGGCGAAGCCCTGGTCCACCAGCGCCTGCATCTCGCGCGCGATCAGGTCCAGCAGCAGGCGGCGCTGCTCGGCCACGCTGCGCTCGCGCAAGCTCGCCGCGCGCAACAGGGCATCGCCGCCCTGCGCGGCGACGGTGGGCGCGGTCGGCTGCGGCGCCTGCGCGGTGGCCTCGGGCTCTGTTGCCGTCTGCGTCTGCGTTGCCGTTGCCGTTGCCGGCTGCGCCGGCAGCAGGCGCGCAAGCACGCGCGGCCAGTCGACCGGGGCGCCGTGGACGAAGGCATGCGCCAGTCCCTGCAGCAGGCTCTCGCGATCGTCCTTGCGCTGGTCCAGGGTCGCCACCGCCGCCCCGGCGACGCCGGCGCTGCGCAGGGCCTCGTCGATGAGCGAGGTCAGGACCGGGTGCGGACTCACCTCGACGAACAGCCGGTGGCCGTCGCCGATCAGCGCCTGCAGGCTGTCCTGGAAGCGCACGGTCTGGCGCAGCACGCCGAACCAGTAGTCCGCATCCAGCCGCTCGGCGGGCACGCGCGCGCCGGCGACCGAGGAGTAATAGGGCACCTCGCCGTGCAGTGCGTGGCCGGGCGCCCGGGCCACGACCGCCTCGCGCAGCGCGTCCACCTGCGGGCCGTGGCCGGCGACCTGCCCGCCGGGCACCTCCCAGGCCCACAGGCCGGCGTCGGCCAGCCGCGCCTGCAGGCGCGCCAGGGTCGCCAGCGTGCCACTCACCGTCACGCTGCGCGGGCCGTTGACGGCGGCCACGCTGACCGGCTCGTCGAGGTCGGCCAGCAGCGGCTGCAGATCGGCGAGCGCGGCCGCCACCGCCAGCATCCCGCCGCGGCCCTCGATCGCGGTGAGCGCCTCGCCCCACAGTGCGGTCAGTGCGGCGGCCGCGGACGGGTCCAGGTAGCCGCCGGCGTGCGCGGCGGCGGCTTCGCCCACCGAATGGCCGACCACCGCCGCCGGCTGGATGCCGAAGGCCCGCCAGGTCTGCGCCAGCGCCGAGGCCAGGGCGAACTGCAACGGCTGGATCCGCACCAGGCGGTCGATGCTCTGGCCATCGTCCAGCGCCTGCGCCAGGTTCCAGGCCAGGCGCGGTTGCAGCCGTCGCGCATGGTCGACCAGCGCCGCGCGGTAGTCGGGGAGCGCGGCGGCCAGTCCGGTGGTCATGCCGGGCCACAGCGGGCCCTGACCCGGGAACACCAGCACCGGCTGGCGGACCCGGTCGGCCCGCCCCAGCACCAGGTTGCGCGCCGCGCGCCCCTGCGCCAGCAGCGCCAGGCCCTTGCACAGGCCGGCGCGGTCGTTGGCGAACAGCGCGGCGCGGTATTCGGTGTGCGCGCCCTGCAGTTGTTGCCGGCACAGCGCCTGCACCTGCGCCTCGGACAGCGCCTGGCATTGGGCGTGCAGGCGCTGGGCGGCGGCGTGCAGCGCCGGCTCGCTGGAGGCGGAAAGGACCAGGGGCACGTTCGGAGAGGTCACGGGCAAACTCCTGCGAAAGGGGGGAAGGGCTCAGCGGCGGGTCTTCTGCCAGCCGCCGTCCTGGGCGAAGCTCAGTTCCAGCCGGTCCGGTTGCTCGCTGCGCAGCAGGACCTTGGCCAGGTGCTGCCGCAGGGCGCGCTCGCCCAGGTCCGGGTCCGAGCACTGCACGTCCAGGGTGAAAGACGCGGTGTCTGCGCGCTCCGGGCTCTGCTGCACCCAGGCCTGTGCGCGCAGCACGCCGGGCAGCGCCTCGACCGCGTCGCAGACCGAGCGCAGGCAGACCTTCTCGCCATGACGCACGAGGAAGGACGGGTTGCGTTGCCGGAAGAACAAATAGCCATCGGCATCGCGATGGAAGCGGTCGCCGGTGGCGATCACGCGGCCCTGGCCGTGCGCGGGCGGCGCGCTGTCCTCTTCGCCGGCGCGGATGCGCCGCCGCATCGCGGTGTCGGTGGCGACCATGAGTTCGCCCTCGTCCGTCCCCGGCTGGCCGCGCAGCCAGACCTCCACGCCCTCCAGGGGACGGCCGACCGAGGCATGCCGCGCCGGCGGTTCGCGATGTGCCGCCAGCGTCGCCACGCGCGGGCCGGCCTGGGTCAGGCCGTAGGTGAGATACAGCTCGAGCCCCGGGTTGCGGTGCAGCAGCGCGGTCACGCGCGCGGCGGGCAGGGCGTCGCCGCCCACGGTCAGGCGCCGCAGCGGCGGCGGCAGCGTGTCCAGATCGGCCTCGGCCAAGGCCTGCACCATCAGCGGGGTCAGCGACGACTGGGTGATGGCTTGGACCTGCAGCAGGCGCCGGTAATGCACTGGGGTGAACGGCGGCGCGGCGATCACCATCTCGTTGCCCAGCGCGTAGCCGCACAGCAACTGCGCCACGAAGGCGAAGGAATAGAACATCGGCAGGTTGATCAGCACGCGGTCGCCGGCGCCCTGGCCGATCGCCGCGGCATGCCGTGCGGCATTGCGCAGCAGGTCGGCGAGCGCGAAGACGCAGCCGCTGAAGATGCCGGAGGTGCCGGAGGTGAGCAGCACCACCTCGCCCGGCTGGTAGCCGCGCAGGGCGACTCCCTGCAGGCGCAGCGCCTGCAGCCCGGGGCTCAGCGGCGTGCCTGCCGCCGCCAGCGTGGTCGCCGGCGCCGGGTCCGGTGCGATCAGCAGGTCGGCGCCGAGCAGGTCGGCCACGCGCCGGATGCGCGCCGGTGGCGCCGCCGAGGGCAACAGCACCGGCACCGCATCGAGCAGCAGCA
The DNA here is from genome assembly GCA_025666215.1 of Xanthomonas campestris pv. phormiicola. Taxonomy (NCBI): domain Bacteria; kingdom Pseudomonadati; phylum Pseudomonadota; class Gammaproteobacteria; order Lysobacterales; family Lysobacteraceae; genus Xanthomonas; species Xanthomonas campestris. The sequence goes on from CP102593.1 coordinate 892,159, forward strand.
GCGCGAACACCGCGGCGACGAAATCGGTGCCGTTGGGCAGCACCACCAGCACCGCCCGCCCCGGCCCGGCACCGCAGCGCTGCAGGCAGTGGCACAGCGGCGCGAAGGCGTCGAACGCGGCGCGCGGCGCGCCGGCTTCCACCGGCAGCACGCGGCGGAACAGCGCCTGCACCTGCGCTTCGGCGATCCCGGCGCTCATGGCGCCACGCCCTCTGGCGCGGCCTGCAGCAGAGTGCAGACCATCCGGTGCCCGGCGGCATCGGCGTGGTGCGCGCTGAGCAGCACGTGGCTCGCCGCGGCGCTGTGCAGCCAGTCGCGCGCCAGCAGCGCCGCGTACGTCATGCCGGACTCCGGTGGCATCGACAGCACCAGGCTCGGGCCGTTGAAGCGGAACTGCTGCGCCGGCACGCTGCAGATCAAGCCCGGGCAGGCGCCGGAGAAGCGCAGCGGCGACAGCCGGTTCCTGGCCAGGTCGCGGGCGATGTGGCGCATGGTCGGCAGGGTGCACAGGTCGCTGACCACGATCTGCCCGACCGTGGCGTGGGCGGCCAGCACCGCGTCGCGGCAGGGGGCCAGGGTCCGTTCCACCGCGTCCAGCAGCAGCCAGGCGAGCGGATCGGCATAGGCCGATGCCTTCTGCGCCTGCCGCGGCGGCAAGCTCGCCTCGGTTTCGGCGCTGCCCTGGCCGAGCACCCGGACCCCGGCCATGGTCCAATCGAGGCCGGTCATGGGCGCGTCTCCTGCGCCCGCCGCAGCACCAGGCAGGTATCGAAGCCGCCGAAGCCCAGGGTCACGCTGAGGCCGATCCGCGCGGCCCATGGCGTGGGCGTGCCGGTGGCCAGCGGCAATCGCGCGTCCGCGATCGGCTGTTCCAGGCCGACGATGGGCGGCACCGCCTGCGCGTCCAGCGCCAGCAGCACGGTGATCGCTTCCAGCGCGCCGGTCGCGCCCAGGGTGTGGCCGAAGGCGCCCTTGGTGCCGAACAGCAGCGGCGGACGCGGCGCATCGGCGAACAGCGCGCCGTAGGTTGTGGCCTCGAGTGTGTCGTTCAGGCGCGTGCCGGTGCCATGGGTGCTGATCAGGTCGACCTGGGCCGCGTCGATGCCGGCGCTGCGCAGCGCCCGTTGCACCGCGAGCGCCAGGGCGGTGCCGGAGGTGTCGGGCGCCACCGCGCTGAGCGCATCGTTCGCCGAGCCGGCCCCGGCCAGGACGCCATGGCAGCGCGCGCCGCGCGCGCGCGCCGCGGCGGCGGCCTCGAGCACCAGGAAGCCCGCGCCTTCGCCCAGCAGCGTGCCGTCGTGGGCCTGGTCGAAGGCGCGCAGGCCGCCGCTGGCCAGGGTGCCCAGTTGCGAATGGCCCAGGCGCTTGCCGGGCGTGAGGATGTCCGCGCCGCCGCAGACGCAGGCGCTGGCAAGCCCGTTACGGAGGAAGCTCAGCCCGGCCAGCAAGGCATCGGCGCCCGCCGAGCAGGCGGTACTGACCGTCACCGGCGGTGTCCGGCAGCCGGCCGCGTGGGCCGCCTCGTGCGCCCACAGCGACAGCGATTCGGTCTCCGGCACGTCCAGGTGATGGCCGTAGCTGGTCGCCAGCACCGGCAGGACGTCGGTGCAGGAAGGGTCCAGGCCGGCATCCTGCAGCGCGCGGTGCAGGGTCGTGGCGGCCAGCCGATGCTGTCGCGCGCGCGGCGGCAGTTCGGGGTCCAGCCCGCCGACCGGCGCGCCGAGCAGGCTGCGCAAGGGCGCCTCGGAGGCGATCGGCGCGATCCCCGAGCGGCCGGCGAGCAGCGCCTGCCAGACCGCGTCCAGGTCCTCGCCCAGGGCGGTGCACCAGGCCATTCCGGTCACCCAGACCTCCTGCGGGTCGCTCACCATAACGGGTTGCCCAGTTCCGCCAGGGTCTTGCGCACCAGCGACCCTCGCAGCGCCCCGACCTGGTGTCCGTCTACCGTCGCCCGGCAGGAGAAGGTGAAGAAGGCCGGGCGCAGGCTCTCGCAGGCCAGCGCGAAGATCACCCGGTCGCCCGGAACCACCGGACGGGTGAAGCGCGACTTGACCGAACCGATCAGCGTCACCTCGTCCTCGCCCAGGCGCGAGGTGGACAACTGGAACAGGATGATCGCCGACTGCGCGATGGCCTGCATGAGATGGCTGGCCGGGTAGATCGCGCGCTCCGGGAAATGTCCGGCCACCGCATCGGACTGGCCGGACACCGCCATCAGCGTCTCGATGCGCGCGCCCGGCTCGTAATCCAGCACGCGGTCCAGATACACCATCGGATGGCGATGGCGCAGCCAGGTCTTGAGTTCGGTGAAGCCCATGCGGCGCGGCGCGCGCTGCGCCTGCTCGGTGACGGAGTGGGTCATCGCGTGGTCCTCATCCGGCCTTCAGCGCGGTCAGCAACTGCGCCAGCGTGTGCACCGAATCGAAGTGCTTCGGATTGAAGTCCGCGTCCTCGATCTTGACGCCGAAGGCGTACTCGCACTGCGCGCGCAGCTCGCTGAACCCCAGCGAGTCCAGCCCCAGCGCGGTGCGCAGGTTGGCATGCAGGTCGATGTCCGCCCGGGGCGTGCTGACGAACAGGTCGTCGACCAGGATGTCGACGATGGTTTTCTCGGTCTCGTTCACTGCATGGCTCCGGCTGCTTGCGAAAAGGCGTGTCGCGGCCCGCGGCGGGACCGGCGGAAGGAGACGGCGATGCGCTAGGGTGCTGTGCCCGCGCCTTGCGCTTGCCGGTAGTCGCGCGCCAGTTGCTTGCGGCTCAATTTCCCGGCTGCGTTCACGGGAATGCGCGCGACGAACAGGTATTGGCGCGGATGCTTGTACTCGGCGATCAGGTCGGTGAGATGGGCTTTCAGTACGTGCTCGGGGATGTCTTGTCCGCTCGCGGTCCGCAGCATCGCCACCGCGCGTTCGCCGGTGGCCGCGTCGGGAATGCCGAACACCACCGCCTCGGCGATCGCCGGCAGCTTCAGCAGCGCCTGTTCCACTTCCAGTGGCGAGATCGGATAGCCGTCGGATTTCAACTGATCCTTCTCGCGGCCGACGATGAGGTAGTTGCCATCGTCCTGCGGCTGCACCAGATCGCCGCTGCTGAGCCAGCGGTCCGCCGGCAGCCGGTCGGGCGCCTGCGCGTTCCACAGCCCCAGCGTGTTGGCTGGCGAGCGCACCAGCAGTTCGCCGCTGTCGGCCTGTTGCGCATCCACCCCGGGCAACGGCCAGCCGATCGACGGCTGCGCGGTGGCGTCGACGTTGGGTTGGCAGAAGATCGGCCCGCCGGATTCGGTCATGCCGTAGGTGCTGCGCAACGCCACGCCCCAATGCGCGCGCCAGGCCGCGCCGAGTTCCGGCGGGCACAGGTCACCGCCGGCCACGCAGAACGTGTCGATCAGCGCGTCGTGGTGCGCCCCGCCGGCCTGCCGTGCGGACGCGAGCACCTGCTTGAAATGCGACGGCGTGCCCTTGAGGAAGCTGAGCGGCCGCCTGTGCAGCAGCGCCAGCGTGGTGTCCGCCGAGAGCGTGGGCAGCAGGGCCACCGCGCGCTCCAGGCGGTGCGCGGCGAGGATCATCAGGATGCTCCAGGGCACGATCGCGTCCAGCATCGAATGCACTGCGCCGCGACCTGCCGCACCGGCGGCGCCGCGCGGCGGCATGGTGGTCTGCATCAGGCCGACGGCCGATGCCAGCGTGGCCTGGGAATGCACTACGCCCTTGGGCGTGCCGGTGGTGCCGGAGGTGTAGAGGATCGCCGCCAGCCAGTGCGGTTGCGCATCCGGCAGTGGCGTCGGCGTCGCGGCCGCGGCGAGCAGGTCGGACCAGGGCAGGAACTTGCCCGCGCGCACGTCGTTGCCGACGACCCATGCCTGTTCCAGCATGGCGCTGGCGTCGACCACCGCAGCGTAACGCGCATGCGCCTGCCGATCGCCCACGTAGTAGCGCGCGCCGCTGTGGCCGAGCAGATAGTCGATCTCGCCGGCGACCAGGCGCCGGTGCAGGGGCACGATCACAGCGCCGATGCGCAGGCACGCGTAGTACAGTGTCACCAGTTCCACGCAATTGCCCAAGTGGATGGCGATGCGTTCGCCTTGCCTCACGCCCGCCCGCTGCAGTCCGCAGGCCATCCGCTCGATGCACTGGGCCAGTTCCGCGTAGGACACCGCGCGCTCGTCCTCCAGCACGGCGGGCGCATCCGCATGCTGTATCGCAACACTATGGAATTCGGCAAGCAGGCTCATATCGGGCGATCGATCTTCAAGCGAGAAAGGGGAAGGAGGGCGGCCGGCGTCACGTGCGCGAGCGTACGGACGCACGCATGGCTGCGCTGCGTCACGGTGCATGGCGATGTCGCTTGTGCCAACGTGTGTCGCAGCGTTGCATGACGGATTTCAACCAGTTCATCTGCGCCAATGCGTCGTGGGAGGAAGCCGTCCCGCTCGCGCAAACGGGTGGGTTCGTTCAACGAAGCCGAAACGTAAAGCGTGAGCGAAACCATAAACCATGGCATCGCTCATTTTCACTAACGTGTTACTGGAAAAGCGGATTTGTCGTCCTAGGTAGACAGGCGCATGTCAGGCCCTTCAGTTCTGCTCATCGACGATCACCCGCTCTTTCGCTCGGGTGTTGCCTTGATGCTGGAGATGCGCTTGCCGCAGACGACGGTCATCGAGGCCGGAGCGCTCGATGAAGCCCTGTCGCTCGAGCGGAAAACGCTCGATCTGATCCTGCTGGATGTGCAACCGCGCGGGGCCAGCGGTCTCGATGGCATCGCCGCTCTGCAGCAGCGTTGGCCCCAGGCGAAGATCGTGATCGTGTCGGCCCTCGATCTCGATCTCGATCTCGATACCGTGACTTGCGAGGCGATCCAGCGCGGTGCAGTGGAGTTCCTCAGCAAGGCCGAGCGGCCGGAGCGGCTGCTGGAACGCGTGCGCCTGCTGATTTCCGGCGCAACTGCCGAGACGAACGCCATTCCCGCTGCGCCGGTGTCGCTCACACCGCGTCAGATGGACGTGCTCGAGCTGCTGCGCCGGGGGCTGACGAACAAGCAGATCGCGCGTCGGCTGCATCGCTCCGAGCACACCGTCCGTTGCCACGTGCAACACATGCTGGCCATCCTCGATGTCTCCTGTCGCACCGAAGCGGCGTATGCCGCGCGCCGACTCGGGCTGTTCCCATGACGCATGACACTTTTGCGCGTCGCGAAGCGACGCAGTGTGTTCTGGTGGATTTCTCCCGCTCGCTGGGCAAGACAGTGCTGCTGGCCACGGGGCTGATGGCGGTCTTCCTGTTGGCCCGCGATGGCAGCGGCAGGCCTGTCTGGATGAGTCTGGTCGCGTTGGACGGGTATCCGGATCCAGGCCGCGTCCACGGCCAATTGCTGCTGTGGTACGTGCTTGCTCTGGCCTGCCGGACCGCGCAGGTCGGTTATGTCTGCCGGTATGTCTGCCGGGCATTGCGGATCGGGTTGAGCGAGGCGTGCGTGCGGCGTGTCGTCGGCGTTCTGGCGGTGGTTGGCGCGCTGGAGAGCGCCACCTGGGCGATGCTCGTCGAGATCGCGCTGCAGAATGCCTACCGGCCGCCTTTGATCATGACGGTGCTGATCGTGCTGGTGGCGTTGGGCAACGCCCATGTGCCGCTCCTGGCGACGATGCAACGCCTGTCTCTGGGCATGATCCTGCTGCCTTGCGTGTTGATCGCCGCGGAACTGCTGGCCCGGGCGAGGGGATCTACCGTGCGCTCGGTATTGCGACGTTGCTGTGCGGCCTGGGGGTGTACCGGCGAGTGCGTCTGGTCAGGAACGATCTGGCCGCACAACTGCAGCGGCAATCGCTGTGCGGCGGCGCCGCCGACCGGCTGCGAAACGATCTGCAGCAGCTCCGTCTCTCGCTGCAACGCGCCCGGCAGTCCAACACGGCGCTGTACCGCTTGATGGCCGCTGTCGGGCACGACCTGCGCCAGCCGATCCAGGCGCAGTGCTTGTTTCTCGAGGCCCTCGCCGGCGGCGTGCTGGATGCGCGTCAACAACGCTTGCTGGACAGCGCCAAGGTCGCCGCCACGACCGCCGCCGGCATGCTGACGACGCTGCTGGATTTTTCGCGGGTCGAATTGGGCGCGTTACCTCCCAGTCCGCGCGTCTTCGCGCTGCAGCAGCTGTTGAGCAAGCTGGAGGCGGAAATGGCGCCATTGGCCGAGCTCAAGGGGCTGCGTTATCGCACCCGGGAAACCGCCAGCGTCGTGTTCTCCGATCCGGTGCTGTTGGAGCTGGTGCTCCGCAACCTCATCTCCAATGCGATCCGCTATACGGCGCGTGGCGGCGTGCCGCCGCCGTTGCGGCGATGTCAGGGTCGACGTGATCGACACCGGAATCGGCATCGCCCCCCAGCACTACCAGACGATCTTCCAAGCCTTCCACAGGCTCGAGGGCGCCGCCGGGAACGATGGCCTGGGTCTGGGGCTGTCCATCGTCGCCACAATGGCGCGACGTCTTGGGCATTCGGTCACGGTGCTCTCGCGGGAGGGGCGCGGCAGCGCTTTCCGGCTACGCCTGCCGCTGGCCAAACCGGTGGAATCCCACCGCGCCATCTTCTAAATGCGCTGGGGTGTCAGCGATACAGGCGGCGGAATCGGCCGCCGCGCGCGGTCGATGGAAAACGGCGCCGTGGCCATTCGCGATCGAGACGGCCCTGGGCCCGGTGTTCCCGCGGCGCGGCCGCGGCGTCGATCCGAAAAAGAAAAACGCCGGCATGGCCGGCGTTTCCCGTTGCCGTCTGCGCTGCCGGATCAGGCCTTCGGCGCGGCGCTCTTGCTGGCCTTCTTGGCCACGCGCTTGACCGCCTTCCTGGCGGTTTTCTTGGCCGGCGCGGCGGATTTGGCGGCGCCGCCGGCGATCAGGAAATCCTCGACCTTCTTGCCCTTGGCGACCAGATCGGCCAGCCAGCGCGGCTGCTTGCCGCGGCCAGTCCAGGTTTCGGCTGCATTGGCGGGATTGCGGTATTTCGGCGGCACCTTGCCCAGTTTGCGGCCCGGCTTCGGGCCCGGCTTGCCGACCGCCTTGCGGCCGCGCTTGGCGGGCGCGGCGCCAGCGAAGACTTCGTCGATGCTGTAACCGTGGCTCTTGGCCAGGCGGGCCAGCTGGGTGCGGACCTTGGCGATGGGGGTGCGCTTGGCGACGATGGTCTGCTGCTTCTTGGCCGTCTTGATGAGAGCGCCCAACTGCTTGGCCGACAGGCCACTGAGATCGATGGTCATCTGTACTCCGGAAAATGGATGGTGAGCATACCGCCATTCCCTGGCTAGAGCGGAATCATAATATCGCTTTATCGGATTGACAAATATTCCGGTTATTTCGATAAGCCGGCCGTCGCGGGATCGGTGTGCGTGATACTTATACGCGCCGAATTCCGATTGTCAAATCAAAGCGCGGTGAGGCTCCGATTCGCTCGGCATATTGGCGCGGCAAATGTCGAGGCCGTGTCGTGATGGCGGCCGCGCAAGAAAAAAGGCCGGGATATATTCCCGGCCTTACCGAATTAACCCTGCAGGCGCGCCAGCAAGGCGGCCCGGTCCAGGCTCTCGGCCTCGCCGCCGCTGCGCGCGCGGTATTCGAAGGTGCCGGCCGCCAGCCCGCGCTCGGACACCACCACGCGGTGCGGGATGCCGATCAGTTCGATATCGGCGAACATCGCGCCGGCGCGCAGGCCGCGATCGTCGAGCGCGGCGTCCAGGCCGGACTGCTGCAGTTCGGCCAGCAGCGCCTCGCCGGCCGCGTCGATCGCCGGATCGCGCTTGGGATTGATCACGCACACCGCCACCGACCACGGCGCCATCGGCTGCGGCCAGCGGATGCCGGCCTCGTCGTGGTTCTGCTCGATCGCCGCGGCGACGATGCGCGAAATGCCGATGCCGTAGCAGCCCATCGCCATCGCCACGGTCTTGCCGTTCTCGTCCAGCACGGTGGCGTCCAGCGCCTGCGCATACTGGCGGCCGAGCTGGAACACATGGCCGACCTCGATGCCGCGCGCCAGGCGGATCTGTCCGCCGTCGTGCGCGCGTTCGCCCTCGACCACGTTGCGCAGGTCGGCCACGGTGTCCGGCTCGGGCAGGTCGCGGCCCCAGTTGACCCCGGCCAGATGGAAGCCGGCTTCGTTGGCGCCGACCACGAAATCGGCCATTGCCGCCACGTCGCGGTCGGCGACCACGCGGATCGGCTGGCTGGGGTTCAGCGGTCCGAGGAAGCCCGGCTCGCTGCCGAGGTGGGCGCGGATCTCGGCCTCGTTGGCCATGCGGTAGCCGGCCAGGCCGGCGACCTTGCCCAGCTTGATCTCGTTCACCGCGTGATCGCCGCGCACCAGCGCCAGCACGAAGACCTCGCCGGCCATCACCGCGACCGACTTGACCGTGCGCTGCAGCGCGACGCCGAGCAACTCGGCCACCGCTTCGCAGGTCTTCTGGGTGGGGGTGGCGACCTTGCGCAGCGCTTCCTGCGGCGCCGGGCGCGGCGCCGGGTCGGCGGCGACCGCGGTCTCGACATTGGCCGCGTAGTCCGAGCCGGTGGAGAACGCCAGCGAATCCTCGCCGGACTCGGCCAGCACGTGGAATTCCTGCGAGGCGTCGCCGCCGATGTCGCCCGAATCGGCCTGCACCGCGCGGAACTGCAGGCCCAGGCGGGTGAAGATGCGGCTGTAGGCGGCCTTCATGTTCTCGTATTCGCGGGCCAGGTCCTCGTCGCTGACGTGGAACGAATAGGCGTCCTTCATCAGGAACTCGCGCGCGCGCATCACCCCGAAGCGCGGCCGGATCTCGTCGCGGAACTTGGTCTGGATCTGGTAGAAATTGACCGGCAGCTGCTTGTAGCTGCTCAGTTCCTGGCGCGCGAAATCGGCGGCGGCCTCCTCGGCGGTGGGGCTGTAGCAGTATTCCTGCTCCTTGCGGTCCTTCATCCGCAGCATCAGGCCGCCGAACTTCTTCCAGCGCCCGGTGGCGTCCCACAGCTCGCGCGGCTGGATGGTCGGGAACAGCACTTCCACCGCGCCGGCGCGGTTCATTTCCTCGCGCACCACCGCTTCCACCTTGCGCAGCACGCGCAGACCCAGCGGCGACCAGGTGTACAGGCCGGAGGCGAGCTTGCGGATCATGCCGGCGCGCAGCATCAGCCGGTGGCTGACCAGTTCGGCGTCGGCCGGAGTTTCCTTGGTGGTGTGCAGGTGGAACTGGGAAAGGCGCATCGAGGGGCTTCGCTAACGGCGGGCGCCCATTTTGCCAGTCATTGCCTGGGTTGCGGGGATGCACTGCGGGGATGCGCGGGGGCTTGCGCCGTGTCCGCGTCGCCGCGGCGCGCTCACTCCGCGGCGGCGGGCGGCGCGCAATAGGCCTTGATCGCGGCCTCGGCCAGGCCCTTCTGCGCGTCGCGCTGGGCTTCGTCCAGTTCTCCGTCGGGCTTGCCGTCGCCGTCGCGGTCGGTCATCACCTTGCCCGGCTTGCCCAGGATGTCCAGGTTCCTGCGCGCGCTCAGGCAGTTGGCGTTCTCGGCCGGGGCGGCGATCTCGGTGGCCTCGACGGGGGCGCTGCCATGGCTGTCGACCCGCCGCGCCTGGTACTTTCCGCCCGGCGGCGGACTCTGCGAATAGTGGGTGACGCCCTGCGCATCCTTCCATTGGTACAGGGTGGCGGCGCCGGCCATGCCGCTGGCGGCGAGCAGGGACAGGCAGCAAAGCCGGGTCAGGGCGCGCATCACGTTCTCCAGGGGGCATGGGGCGAGGGCCGATTGCAGCACCCGCCGTCGGGCCTGGCAAGTCGATTAAACTGCCCGGCATGGACCCATCCCGACCGCCTCCCCGTTCGCGCACCATCTATCTGCTGCCGAACCTGTTCACCACCGCCGGCCTGTTCTCCGGTTTCTACGCCATCATCGCCGCCGCCAACGGCCAGTTCGTGCACGCCAGCGTGGCGGTGTTCGTCGCCGCGGTGATGGACGGGCTGGACGGGCGGGTGGCGCGGCTGACCGGCACCAGCAGCGAATTCGGCGTGCAGTACGACTCGCTGGCCGACCTGGTCAGCTTCGGCATGGCCCCGGCGCTGGTGATGTACCACTGGTCGCTGTCGGCGCTGAAGTTCGACGGCAGCGTGATGGGCCGGGTCGGCTGGTCGGTGGCGTTCCTGTACGCGGCCTGCGCCGCGCTGCGCCTGGCGCGCTTCAACACCCAGGTCGGCACCGTCGACAAGCGCTGGTTCGTGGGCCTGGCCAGTCCGGCCGCGGCCGGGCTGATGATGGCCTTCGTGTGGGCGTTCGCCGACGGCAACCTGGGCTGGGACGGCGAGCAACTGCGCTACGTGGCGCTGGGCCTGACCGTGGTCGCGGCGCTGCTGATGGTCAGCCGCATCCGTTTCTGGAGTTTCAAGGGCGGTGCCGCGAAAGGCCCGCGCGCCGACCGGGTGCCGTTCCTGATGCTGGTGCTGGCGCCGGTGGTGATCGCGGTGCTGGTCATCGACCTGTCGCGCGCGCTGCTGGCGATCGGCGTGCTGTACGCCCTGTCCGGCCCCTGCTACTGGCTGTGGCGGCGCTGGCGCAAGCTGCCGGACGCGACGTGAGCGAGGCGATGGCCAACGCCGCGCCGCTGTGGTCGGCCGAGCAGCACGGCTGGCTGCAGGCATTGGGCCATACGCTCTATGTCGGGGCCGACGCCGACGTCGGCGCGGTGGTCGCGCAGCCGGCGCTGGCCGAGCAGCGCAATGCCCCTGCCGCCGACGTGGCTGCGCCGGCCAGGGCGTCCGCGCACGCGACATCGTCTCACGCGCCGCGCGCCGTAGCGCCCGCGCCTGCGGAGCCGTCGCCGCGCGGGCGCGCGCCGGCCGCGCCCGCGGACTATCCGGAGCCGCCGCGCGCGGCGCCCGCGCCGGCCGCACGCCGCGCCGGCCTGCGTCTGCCCGATCGGCTGCAGATCGCGCTGTTGCGCGCCTCCGGGCGCAATCCGAACGATCCGGCCACGCAGGCGTTGATGGCGACCTGGCCGCTGGCCGAGCTGCGCGGCAACGCCGCCGCCAAGCGCGCGCTGTGGCCGCAGCTGCGCGCGCTGCGCAAGCAGGCGCTGCGATGAGCGCGCTGGGCACGGCGTCCTCGCTGGCGGCGGCGACGCTGCGCGCGTTGCGCGAGACCGACCTGGACACGGTGATGGAGATCGAGCGCCGCGCCTATCCGTTCCCGTGGACGCGCGGCATCTTCCGCGACTGCCTGCAGGCGGGTTATCCGGGTTGGGTGCTGCTGGAGCAGGGCCAGATCGTCGGCTACGGCGTGATCAGCGTCGCCGCCGACGAGGCGCACATCCTCAACGTCTGCGTCGCGCCGGAACGGCAATCGCGCGGCTACGGCCGCCTGCTGCTGCGTGCGCTGATCAAGTACGGCGCCGATCTGGGCGCGCGCCGCGTGTTCCTGGAAGTGCGCCCGTCCAATCCCAGCGCGATCGCGCTGTACCACAGCGAAGGCTTCAACGAGATCGGCCGCCGCCCGCGCTACTACCCGGCGGCCAACGGCCGCGAGGACGCGCTGGTGATGGCGATCGAGCTGTTCTTCGAAGGCATGTCGTAACCCGCGACGGCCTGCCGCCGCCGCCGCTCTGCGGCCGGTGTGCGCCGTTTCACTTCCGACGATTGGAGCATTTCGGCCTTGGCCGTTTTACGGCCGGCGGAATGCGGTGGGAGCGACGCCTGGTGATCCAGGGCCATCGGTCGCGATGGGCGTGATCGGTGTTGCCAGCCGCGACCGATAGACCCGGTGTCGGCCGCCCTCGCTCTGCCGAGGCCTGCCGACGATGCCGCCTGCGGCACGGTTTTTTCAGCACTTTCGGAATGCATCGCGCATTCGCGCAATGTCGCGACATGTCGTCGGGACAGCGTTGTTGTCCCGCAGCGGGAGCGGATGCGGAAGCGGCATCGCCAGCGCGTTTTGTTAGATGACTTCCCCATATCGCAGCGTTGGATCGGGACGCGCTGCATTTGTCTCTTCCCAAGCCGAACGCGCTCCCTACAGTGCGCGCCTCTTCGGCGCTGCCCGATTCGACGGCATCAGGCGCAGTTGTCCGAAGGGACAGCGAATGCGCTCGCGTCGCTTGCGTTTTTCCGTGCTGCGGAACGCGCCGCGCGTGCGATGACTCCACCCATGCTCACGAGGTTCCAGGATGAAGACACAGTCACTTATCGCATCCCCGCGCACGCTCACCCACGCGATTGCACTTGCGGTCTGCTTGGCGGGCGCCACCGGCAGCGCCTACGCCGATGCCAGCCTGGAGGTCGCCAGCAGCGGGTGGGCGACGCAGAACGGCGGCACCAAGGGCGGCTCCAAGGCCGCGGCCGCCGACGTCTACAGCGTCAGTACCGCCGCGCAGCTGAAGACCGCGCTGAAGGCCAGCGTCGGCAGCAACGGCCGCATCATCAAGATCACCGGCGTCATCGATATCAGCGAAGGCAAGGCGTACAGCACCACCGCGGACATGAAGAGCCGCGCGCGCCTGGACATCCCCGCCAAGACCACGCTGATCGGCATCGGCGCCAATGCGCAGATCCGTGAGGGCTATCTGTACGTCAAGGCCAACGACGTGATCATCCGCAACCTCACCATCGAGAATCCATGGGATCCGCAGCCGATCTGGGATCCGGACGACGGCGACGCCGGCAACTGGAATGCCGAATACGACGGCCTGACCATCGAGGGCGCCAGCAACGTGTGGGTGGACCATGTCACCTTCACCGACGGGCGCCGCACCGACGACCAGAACGGCACCGCCAACGGCCGCCCCAAGCAGCATCACGACGGCGCGCTGGACGTGAAGAAGGGCGCCAACTACGTGACCATCTCGTACTCGGCGTTCAAGTCGCACGAGAAGAACAACCTGATCGGCTCCAGCGACAGCGCCTCCGGCACCGACAGCGGCAAGCTGAAGGTGACCATCCACAACACCCTGTTCGAGAACATTTCCGCGCGCGCGCCGCGGGTGCGTTTCGGCCAGGTGCACCTGTACAACAACTACCACGTGGGCAGCACCAGCCACGCGGTGTATCCGTTCTCGCATGCGCATGGCGTCGGCAAGGAGTCGAAGATCTTCTCCGAGAACAACGCCTTCGACATCAGCGGCGTCAGCAGCTGCGACAAGATCGCCGCCAACTACGGCGGCAGCGTGTACCGCGATTTCGGCTCGCTGCTCAACGGCAAGGCGCTGACCTGCTCGTGGAACAACAGCATCGGCTGGACCCCGCCGTACACCTACTCGCTGCTGCCGGCGAACCAGGTGGCGAGCGACGTCAAGGCCAAGGCCGGGGCCGGCAAGCTCTGAGCGATGCAGGCCGCCGCCCGCAATGCCGGGCGGCGGTCGATTGTCGTTGTCGAGGAGTTCCCGCTACAGCCAGCGGCGCACGCGCCGGCAGTACTGCGCATACTCGGCGCCGAAGCGTTCGCGCAATGCCGCTTCTTCGCGCGGAATCTGCACACGACCGACATACAGCAGATAGAGCGCCAGGGCGAGACCCGCGGCCGGATGGCCGAGGCACAGCATCCAGCCCAGCAGGATCAGCGCATGCCCCAGGTACATGGGGTTGCGCGAATAGCGATGCAGTCCGGATTGCACCAGGGCGCTGGCGCGCTGCGGATGCAGCGGATTGACCGTGGTCCCGGCGCGACGGAAATGCAGCTTGGGCACCACGTTGGCGATCACTCCGGCAACGATCACCGCTGCGCCCAGCGGGCGTTGGCCGGTCAGGAGCAGCGTCGCCGCCGGCCAGGCATGTGCGGCGCCCCATGCGCACAGCGCGCCGGCAACCACGATCAGCGGCGGCGGCACGCGCAGCCTCATGCGCGGAGGCCGTCCGTGATCTACAGCTTGGCGCGCTGCTCGCGCAGGCCGGCCAGTTGCGTGGTCCAGTCGGCCAGGCGCGCGCGTTCCTGTTCGACCACCGCCGCCGGTGCGTTCTGCACGAAGGTGGCGTTGCCGAGCTTGCCGTTGCACTTGCCGATCTCCGCGTCCACGCGCTTGATCTCCTTGTCCAGGCGGGTGCGTTCGGCATCCAGGTCGACCAGTCCTTGCAGCGGCACCAGCAGCCGCAGTTCGCCGACGATCGCCGCCGCCGCCGGCGGTGCGTCCTGCGCGGCGTCCAGCCACTGGATCGCCTCCAGCCGCAGCAGGAACTTCAGCTGCGAGGCGCAGCGTTCCACCCGCGCGCGGTCCTCGGCATGGCCGCCCTGCAACAGCAGCGGCACCAGCCTGGACGGCGGCACGTTGAGTTCGCTGCGCACCCGGCGCAGCGCCGAGACCATGGCCTTGAGCCATTCGATGTCGGCCTCGGCACCGGCATAGGCGGCCACGTCCAACGCGCCTGCAAGCGGATACGGCTGCAGCGAGATGGTCGGCGCGGCGATGCCCAGGCGCGGCGCCACCTGCTGCCACAGTTCCTCGGTGACGAACGGGGTCAGCGGGTGCAGCAGGCGCAGCAGCGTCTCCAGCACCAGCAGCAGGGTGTGGCGGGTGCTGTCGGCGGCGACGGCGTCGTCGCCGTTCAGGGCCGGCTTGGTCAGCTCCAGGAACCAGTCGCAGAACTCGTTCCAGGCGAACTCGTACAGGCACTGCGCCAGCAGGTCGAAGCGGTAGGCGGCGTAGTGCGCCTGCGCTTCGGCAGCGACCTTGTCCAGCCGCACCAGGATCCACTTCTCGGCATCGGTGACCGGCGCGTGCTGTGCCGAGTCCCGGGTCCCGGGTCCCGAGTCCCGTCCCTCCGTGTTCATGAGCACGAAGCGGCTGGCGTTCCACAGCTTGTTGCAGAAATTCTTGTAGCCCTCGGCACGGCCGAGGTCGAACTTGATGTCGCGGCCGTGACCGGCCAGCGCGGCGATGGTGAAGCGCAGCGCGTCGGCGCCGTGGGCGATGATGCCCTCGGGGAATTCCTTGCGCGTGGCCTTCTCGATCTTCGGGGCGTCCTTGGGCTTCATCAGCCCGGTGGTGCGCTTGGCGACCAGGTCCTCGATGCTGATGCCGTCGATGATGTCCAGCGGATCGAGCACGTTGCCCTTGGACTTGGACATCTTCTGCCCGTCCTTGTCGCGGATCAGGCCGGTGATGTACACGTCGCGGAACGGCACCTGGCCGGTGAAGCTGTCGGTGGCCATGATCATCCGCGCCACCCAGAAGAAGATGATGTCGAAGCCGGTGACCAGCACGCTCGACGGCAGGTAGCGTTCGAAGCCGCGCTCGGCCATGGCCTGCGGGTCGGGCCAGCCCATCGTCGAGAACGGCCACAGCTGCGAGGAGAACCAGGTCTCCAGCACGTCGCTGTCCTGGTGCAGGGCGACGTCGGCAGCCAGGCCATTTTCCGCGCGCGCCTGCGCCTCGTCGCGGCCGACGTAGCAGTTGCCGGCGTCGTCGAACCACGCCGGAATGCGGTGGCCCCACCACAGCTGGCGGCTGATGCACCAGTCCTGGATGTTCTCCATCCAGTGGCGATAGGTGTTGATCCAGTTCGGCGGCACGAACTGGATCTGCCCGGACTCGACCAGTTCCAGGCCGCGCCTGGCCAGCGCGTCCATCTTCACGAACCACTGGTCGGTGAGATAGGGCTCGATCACCTGGCCGGTGCGGTCGCCGCGCGGCACCTGCAGCTTGTGCGGCTTGGTCTCCACCAGGATGCCGAGTTCCTCCAGCTCGGCCAATACCGCCTTGCGTGCGTCGTAGCGATCCAGGCCGCGGTATTTCTCCGGCGCGTTGTCGTTGATCGCCGCAGTCGGCGTGAACAGGTTGATCATCGGCAGGCCGTGGCGCACGCCGACCTGGTAATCGTTGAAGTCGTGCGCCGGGGTCACCTTGACCACGCCGGTGCCGAACGCGCGGTCCACGTAGGCGTCGCCGATCACCGGCACCTGGCGGCCGGTCAGCGGCAGCGTCACCGTCCTGCCGATCAGGTGCGCGTAGCGCGCATCGTCCGGGTGCACCATCACCGCGGTGTCGCCGAGCAGGGTTTCCGGGCGCGTGGTGGCCACCACCAGGTAGTCGCGGGTCTCGCGCAGGGTCTCGTTGCCGTCGGCGTCGTGCTCGACGTGTTCGTAGCTGGCGCCGTCCTCGAGCGCGTAGGCGATCGACCACAGGAAGCCGTCTTCCTCGACGTTCTCCACTTCCAGGTCGGAGATCGCGGTCTTCAGCACCGGGTCCCAGTTGACCAGGCGCTGGCCGCGGTAGATCAGGCCCTGCTCGTGCCAGCGCACGAACGCCTCGACCACCGCCGCCGACGGCTGCGGGTCCATGGTGAAGGTGCTGCGCGACCAGTCGCTGGAGGTGCCCAGGCGGCGCATCTGCCGCTCGATGGTGTCGCCCGACTGCGCCTTCCATTCCCACACCTTGGCGATGAAGCCCTCGCGCCCCAGCGAGTCGCGGGTCTCGCCCTTGCCTTCCAGCGCCAGGTTGCGCGACACCACCATCTCGGTGGCGATGCCGGCGTGGTCGCTGCCGACCTGCCACAGCGTGTCGAAGCCGCGCATGCGGTGGTAGCGCACCAGCGCGTCCATCAGCGTCTGCTGGAAGGCGTGGCCCATGTGCAGGGTGCCGGTCACGTTCGGCGGCGGCAGCAGCACCGTGTACGCCTCGCCCTGCCCGGACGGCTTGAAATAGCCGGCCGCCTCCCACTGGGCGTACAGGCGCGATTCGAAGGAGGTGGGGTCGTAGCTGGGGGCGAGGGTGGTCATAGGCGGGGAATCGGGAATCGGGAATGGGGAATCGACAAAGCGCGGCGCGGCGTTCGCCGCAATCGGTGGGGGAGAGCCACTATTCCCGATTCTCCATTCCCGATTCCCGGCTTCATCACATGTCGTACTTGCTGACCTCGAAGCCCAGCGCCTTGTACTGTTTCCAGCGTTCGCGCAGCGGTTCGCGCGCGGTGGGGTCGGCCGGCACCACTTCCAGCACGCGCTCGCAGATGCCGCGGTAGGCGTCGTCGCGCAGGTTGATCACCAATGCGCGCGACGGCGCTTCCACGCCGGGCGGGACGATCAGCACCTGCGCCTCTTCCTCGTCGACATCGGCGCCGGCGATCTGGTGCGGGATGTAGGCGTCGTCGTCGAACGCCCACAGCAACTCGTCCAGCTCCTCGGCCTGCGTCTGGTCGCGCGCCAGCACCAGCGTCCACAGGTTGGCGTCGTTGGCCTTGCGCGCCAGCTCGCACACCAGCCGCAGCGGCTCGGTGAGGAAGCGCGGCTTGGCGATCAGGTAGAAATCGGCGCGCATCAGAGCGGGGAACGGGGAATGGAGAATAGGGAATGGGAACAGCCGGCGGCGGCGAATGCGCCGCGCGCGGCGGGGGAAGACAGGGCGCTTTTCACGATTCCCGATTCCCCATTCTCAATTCCCGGCCGCAACGCGGTCGAGCAACCACTGCGACAACAACCCCACCGGCCGCCCGGTGGCCATGCCGCGCTTGCCTTCGTCGCTGGCCACGCCGGCGATGTCCAGGTGCGCCCAGCGCTGGCCTTCGGTGAAGCGCGACAGGAAGCAGCCGGCGGTGATGGCGCCGGCCCAGCGCCCGCCGATGTTGTAGACGTCGGCGAAGCTGGAGTCGAGCAGGCCCTGGTATTCGTCCCACAGCGGCAGGCGCCAGGCGCGGTCGAACACGTGCTCGCCGGCGGCCAGCAGCTCGTTGGCCAGGTCGTCGTGCTTGCTCATCAGGCCGGCGGTCTGGTGGCCGAGGGCGACCATGCAGGCGCCGGTCAGGGTGGCCACGTCGATCAGCGCCTCGGGGTTGAAGCGCTCGGCGTAGGTCAGCGCGTCGCACAGGATCAGGCGGCCTTCGGCGTCGGTGTTGCCGACCTCGATGGTCTTGCCGGACATGCTGGTGATCACGTCGGAGGGGCGATAGGCGTTGCCGTCGATCGCGTTCTCCACCGCCGGCACCACCACCACCAGGTTCAGCGGCAGGCGCGCGGTGGCCGCGGCGACGAAGGTGCCGATGACGTTGGCGCCGCCGCACATGTCGTACTTCATCTCTTCGATGCCGCCCTGGGTCTTCAGGTTGACGCCGCCGGTATCGAAGGTGATGCCCTTGCCGACCAGCACGTAGGGCTTGGCGTCGCCGCCGCCGTGCCACTTCAGCACCAGCAGCCGCGGGCGGTTGGCCGAGCCGCGCGCCACCGCCAGCAGCGAGCCCATGCCCAGTTCCTGCATCTGCGTCTCGTCGAGGATCTCGGCCTCGGCGCCGTCGACGCCGTGGGCGAACGCGGCCGCGGTCTCGGCCAGGTAGGCCGGGGTGCACAGGTTCGGCGGCAGGTTGCCGAGCTCGCGGGCGAACTTGACGCCGGCGGCGATGGCCTGGCCCTGGGCCAGCGCGGTGGCGTCCTCGCCGAGCACGGCCAGGCTGGCCAGGCCGCTGTCGTCGGGCTTCTTCTTGCCCAGCGTGGCGGTGTAGCGGTAGCAGGCGTGGTCGCTGGCGATCACCGCCTGGCGGATCGCCCAGGCCTGGTCGCGGCCCTTGATCTCCAGCTCGGACAGGGTGAACAGCGCCTTGGCGCACGGCCCGCTCTTCAGCGCGCGCGCCGCGTCGCCGACCGCTTTCAGGTACTGCGGCACGCCGAACTTGGCGGCCTCGCCCAGGCCGACCACCAGCACGCGCGGTGCGGTGACCCCGGGCAGGTCGTGCAGCAGCACGCTGGCGCCGGTCTTGCCGCTGACGTCGCCGCGGCCGGCCAGGGCCGTCAGGCGTCCGTCGCTGGCCGCATCCAGGGCCTGGGCAGCGGGCGACAGGCGCTTGTCGGCGAACATGCCGACGACGATGCAATCGAACGCCGCGGTAGCCGGGGCGTCGTGGTTCAGGGTGAATTCCAGGGCCATTGATCAGATTCCGTTGGCAAATCCGTACAATCGCGGGTTGTTTACGTCCAGCCGGGTTAGGCTGGCTCCGCCGCGAACGAATCCGAGAGTTTAAATCAACCCACCCCCATGCCGAAGCTCGATCGATACCTGCTGCGCGATTTCATCCAGAGCTTCCTGGCGACCCTCATCGTCCTGCTGGTGGTCAGCGTCGGCGGCGTGCTGGTCGACATCCTGGGCAACATCGCCGATGGCCGCATCCCGGCCAAGTTGCTGTTCTCCCAGTTGGGCCTGCAGTTCGTGGTGTATCTGCCGCTGATCCTGCCGCTGGCGCTGATGCTGGGCCTGCTGCTGGCGCTGGCGCGGCTGTACCGCGACTCGGAAATGGCGGTGATCACCGCCATCGGCGTCGGCCCGCGGCGCCTGCTGCGGCCGATCCTGATGCTGGTGGTGCCGGTGGTGGCCCTGGTCGGGCTGTGCTCGCTGTGGCTGGGTCCCTGGGCCGACCGCACCTCCGACCGGCTGATCGACGAGGCCAACCGCAGCCTGCTGATGGCCGGGCTGGAGGCCGGGCGCTTCACCCCGCTGTCCGACGGCGGCATCGTCTACATCAGTACCCTGTCCGGCGACGGCACCAAGCTGGGCAAGGTGTTCATGCAGCGGCAGAAGGACGACCGCCTGGACGTGGTCACCGCGCAGCGCGGCGCGATGTTCTTCGAGGGCAAGGCCGACCGCTACCTGCGCCTGGAGGACGGCTACCGCGTGGAAGGGCCGCTGGCCGGCGACGGCATGGACTACCGGCTGATGCGCTACGTCAGCAACGACGTGGCCCTGCCGGACCGCGATGAGGCGCGCAAGGACGACGATCCGGAACTGCTGCCCACCGCCAAGCTGATCGGCGACCCGCGGCCGCAGGCCAATGCGCAGCTGCACGCGCGCATCGCCCCGCCGCTGCTGGCGCTGGCCTTCGCCCTGCTGACCCTGCCGCTGTCGCGCAGTTCGCCGCGGCAGCAGCGCTACGGCCGGATCATGCTGGCGTTCCTGGCCTACCTGGTCGGCACCAACCTGATGTTCATCGGCACCCAGTGGCTGAGCACCGACAAGCTGCCGCGCGCGCTGGGCCTGTGGTGGCTGACCGTGCCGCTGCTGGTGCTGGCGGTGTGGACCTATCTGCGCGACGGCCAGCTGTCGCGGCCGCGGAGGCAGGCGGCATGAGGCTGCGTCCGAACCTGCACGACGTCTACGTCGGCCGCGCCGTGCTCGGCACCGTCCTGCTGACCTGGGCGGTGCTGCTCGGGCTCGACGTGATCATGGCCTTGTCCAACGAATTCAAGGACATCGGCAAGGGCAGCTACAGCCTCGGCCACGCCGTGGCGTTCGTCGCCTACACCGTGCCGCGGCGTGCCTACACCCTGTTCCCGACCGGCGCGGTGATCGGCGTGCTGATGGGCCTGGGGCAGCTGGCGGCCACCTCCGAACTGACCGCGCTGCGCGCGCTGGGCCTGTCGCGGCCGCGGCTGAGCGTGGCGGCCGCCGCGACGATGGCGCTGCTGACCGCGGCGATGGTGTTCAGCGGCGAGACCCTGGCGCCGTGGGCGCAGAACCAGGCCGACACGATCAAGGCCAACGCCAAGTACAACGGCAACATGAGCATGGCCCGCTACTCCGGGGTGTGGGCGCGCGAGGGCGACACCTTCCTCAACGCGCAGGCCGGCGAGGAACATCTGGAAGGCAGCGGCGGCACCTGGCTGGAGCTGCGCGACGTGCGCCTGTACACGCTGGACCAGGACGGTCGCCTGGCCTCGCTGACCCACGCCACCACCGCCGAGCACCGCAGCAGCGGCTGGACCCTGAAGCAGGCCTACCGCGACACCTTCGCCGAGCGTTCGGTGCAGCGCGAGACGTTCGACAGCCTGCCGTGGGCCTCGCGGCTGGACGCCGCGGCGCTGGCCTCGGGCCTGGCCAAGCCGCGCAACCTGTCCGCGCACGACCTGCACACCAGCATCGAGTACCGGCGCCGCAACGGCCTGGACGCGCGCGACTACGAGGACCAGTACTGGAGCCGCTGGTTCTATCCGGTCAACGTGCTGGCGCTGTGCTTCGCCGCGATCCCGTTCGCGTTCGGCGCGCTGCGCAGCGGCGGCATGGGCAAGCGCCTGTTCCTGGGCATCCTGTTCGCGCTGGTGTTCTGGCTGCTGCAGCTGTTCTTCGGGCGCATGGCCGGCGCGCTCAAGTTCGACTACCGCATCGCCTACGCGTTGCCGCCGCTGGTGATGCTGACCGTGTCGTGGCTGTTGTTCCGCAAGCGCAGCAGTTGAGTCGATGCGCCGGTTGAGCCTGCTCGGGGCGGGCCTGTGCCTGCTGTATGCAGTGCCGACCGCGTGGTGCGTGTGGGGTGCCCAGGGTGCCGACGACAAAGGGCACTTCGTATTGCTGCAACTGCCGTTGACCCCGCAGTTGCTGGTGCTGGATGCGCTGGGGGCCGACGCGTGGTTGCGCGGCATGTCCTGGATTGCCGGTTACGTGTTGCTGGTGCCGCCGCTGTTGCTATTGCTGTATCTGGCGGGACATGTGCTGGGGGCGACGTTGCGCCGCATCGCCATACGCCTTGCGCGACCGGGCTGAGCGGAGTGCCTTGCGCCGCAGTGGCATTGACGCGGCAATCGGGTTCGCCGCGTGCCCATGCGCTGCGGTCAGGGCGTTTGCTTCGGAAGTCGAACCAAGCGTGTGCCGCTGGCGCGGTCGTGCCACGCCAACCGTTCGCGATCCAGCAGCGCCCACCAGAACCCCAGCCCGCCCAGCAGCAGCGACAGCGTGCCGACCAGGTAGCGCCGCCACAGCGCGCCCCAGCCCGGCGTGCCGCCGTCGGCGCCGTGCAGGCGCAGCCGCCACGGGCGCATGCCCAGGGTCTGGCCGCCGCGGCGCCAGCTCAGCGTCGCGTACAGCCCGGCGGCCAGCCAGCAGCACAGCCACAGCAGCCACTGCAAGGCGCTGAACGGGGCGATGTTCTCGCGCGGCGCGTGGCCTTCGAGCGTGTAGCCCAGGGTGAACAGCGCCGAGATCGCGAACCACAGCGCCAGTACCGGCCAGGCATCGTAGAACAGCGCCAGCAGCCGCCACGGCAGCAGCGCACGCGGACGGGAAGCGGTGGCGGTGGACGCGGCGGTCATCGCCACAGCTTAGCGGCAGCGCCACCGGCGCGTCACCGGCTGCTACCGCGATCGGCGCAGCTCCCGCATTGCGCCGCGCAGAGTCAGCGCTAGGCTTTGCCCGAGTCCCGAGTCCCGAGTCCCGTAAGCTCTCCCCATGCCCGAACTCCGCACTCCCGCCGAACGCCGCCAGCAGGCGCAACGGCTCGCCCCGCTGCGCGATGCCGATGCCGCCGCGATCCAGCAGTTCCTGGACACGGCCTGGGCCGAGCAGGGCCTGGCGCGGCAGAGCCTGGACAGCTACCGGCGCGACCTGGAAGGCTTCGCGCGCTGGCGCGACGGCGCCGGCGGCGGCCTGCCCGGGGCCGATCGCCAGGCCTTGTTCGACTACCTGGCCTGGCGCACCCGGCTGGGCTATTCGCAGCGCAGCAACGCGCGCTGGCTGTCGTCGCTGCGCGCGTTCTTCGCCTTGCGCCTGCGCCGCGGCGAGCGCAGCGACGATCCGACCGCGTTGCTGGACCCGCCCAAGCTGCCGCGCTCCCTGCCCAAGGCCCTGGCCGAGAGTCAGATCGACGCGCTGCTGGCGACCCCGGACGACACCGCCCCGACCGGCCTGCGCGACCGCGCCATGCTCGAGCTGATGTACGCCGCGGGGCTGCGCGTCAGCGAGCTGGTCAACCTGCCGGCGAACGCGGTGAACCTGCGCCAGGGCGTGCTGCGGGTCACCGGCAAGGGCAGCAAGGAACGCCTGGTGCCGCTGGGCGAGGAATCGCAGCACTGGCTGCAGCGCTACCTGGACACGGCGCGGCCGGCGCTGGCGGCGGGGCAGGCGGTGCCGGCCAGCGACGGCACCGTGCCGATGTTCATCGATGCGGCGCGGCGTCCGCTGAGCCGGCAGCAGTTCTGGGGCCTGGTCAAGCGCTATGCGGCGCTGGCCGGCATCGACCCGGCCTCGGTCAGCCCGCACGGCCTGCGCCACAGCTTCGCCACCCATCTGCTCAACCGCGGCGCCGACCTGCGCGCGCTGCAGATGCTGCTCGGGCACAGCTCGCTGTCCACCACCCAGATCTACACCCTGGTGGCGCGCGAACACCTGCAGAAACTGCACAGCAAGCACCATCCGCGCGGCTGAGGCGGCCGCGCGGCAGCCCTGTTCGCCTGCCGCGGCCACTGCGCCTGTTTACATGGAGCTGACCAATCGGTATGCGACAATCCGACCGATTCGCAGCCCTCATGGATAGCCAATGCTCCGTTTTGCTCTTTTTGCGCTGCTGGGCGCCACCTCTCTTTCCGCCTGCGCGCAGCCGGCTTCGCCCACCGGCGGCACTGCCGCTGCCAAGCCGGCCGCCGCCGCTCCTGCCGGTGCCCCGGGCGACCAGCGCGTGCGTGCGGCGCTGCTGCAGCTGGATCCGAACTTCAAGCCCGACTTCATCGGCGCCGCGCCGTTCCCGGGTTTCCGCGAAGTGGTGGTCGGCGGGCAGGTGCTGTACGTGTCCGACGACGGCCGCTACCTGTTCCAGGCGCAGCCGTTCGACATCCAGGAAAAGCAGTTCGCCTCCAGCGAGGGCCTGCTGAACTACCGCCGCAAGCTGCTGGAATCGGCGCCGCGCACCGAGCGCATCGTGTTCGCCCCGGCCAACCCGAAGTACACCATCAGCGTGTTCACCGACATCGAATGCGGCTACTGCCGCAAGCTGCACAGCGAGATCGCCGAGCTCAACAAGCAGGGCATCGCGGTGGAGTACCTGGCGTTCCCGCGCATGGGCCTGGGCAGCCAGGACTACAAGGACATGGTCGCGGTGTGGTGCGCTGCCGACAAGAAGAAGGCGCTGACCGAGGCCAAGGCCAGCGGCAAGGTGCCGGGCGCGGCCAACTGCAAGAACCCGGTGACCATGCAGTACAACCTGGGCCAGCGCCTGGGCGTCAACGGCACCCCGGCGATCTTCGCCCCGGACGGCACCCAGCTCGGCGGCTACCTGCCGCCGGCGCAGCTGCGCCAGGCGCTGGACAAGCGCGCGGCCGAAACGGGCCGGGCGGGGGGCAGCCGCTAAGCGGTCGGGACTCGGGACTCGGGACTCGGAAAAGCGGGTTCCGGGTGGCTGATCCGTTGTCGGCGGGCGATACGTCAAGTGCGAACTGGTTCCTGATTTCCCTGGGTTTTTTGCGGTCGCCGGCAACTGCTTTTGCGAGTCCCGAGTCCCCAGTCCCGAGTCCCGGCTACACTACGCAGCCCGTTTACCTCACACGGTTCCCCGGACATGATCGTCCTCGAGGGCGCTTCCGCCCTTTCGCCGTTCCGCCGCGCTCGGCTCGAAACCCGCCTGCAATCCGTCGTTCCCGGTCTGCGCATCGCCGGCGCCTGGCACGTCTACTTCATCGACAGCGACGCCGACGGCGCGGTGGATAGCGCCGCCGCGCAGCGCATCCTGCAGGCGCAGGACGCGCCGATCGCGGCCGAGGCCGGCACCTGCTCGCGCTACGTGGTGCCGCGGCTCGGCACGCGCTCGCCGTGGTCGAGCAAGGCCACCGAGCTGGTGCGCGGCGCCGGCCTGGCGATCCGCCGCGTGGAGCGCGGCACCCGCCTGGACCTGGCCGGCTGGCCGGAAGACGCCAGCCAGCAGGCCGCGCTGGCCAAGCTGCTGCACGACCCGATGACCCAGTCGCTGCTGGACAGCGCCGAGCAGGCGCAGGCGCTGTTCCAGGCGCCGGCACGCGGCGACGTCGAGCGCATCGCGCTGGACCAGCTGGAGGCGGCCAACGCGCGGCTGGGCCTGGCCCTGGCCCAGGACGAAATCGATTACCTGCGCCAGCGCTTCGGCGAACTCGGCCGCGATCCGGCCGACGTCGAGCTGATGATGTTCGCGCAGGCCAATTCCGAGCACTGCCGGCACAAGATATTCAACGCCAGCTGGAGCATCGACGGCAAGGAGCAGGACCGCTCGCTGTTCCGGATGATCAAGCACACCCACCAGCAGACCCCGCAGCACACGCTCAGCGCGTACAGCGACAACGCGGCGGTGGTGGAAGGGCATCCGGCCGCGCGCTACCGCCCGGATCCGGCCAGCGGCGAGTACCGCAGCGAGGCGGTGACGCCGTCGGCGTTCTGCATCAAGGTCGAGACCCACAACCACCCGACCGCGATCGCGCCGTTCCCGGGCGCGGCCACCGGCGCCGGCGGCGAGATCCGCGACGAGGGCGCCACCGGCCGCGGCGGCAAGCCCAAGGCCGGCCTGACCGGCTTCAGCGTCTCGCACCTGCGCATCCCGACCCTGCCGCAGCCGTGGGAAGGCGAGCGCCCGTTGAACCCGCGCATGGCCCCGGCGCTGGAGATCATGCTCGAGGCCCCGCTCGGCGGCGCCGCGTTCAACAACGAATTCGGCCGGCCCAACCTGCTCGGCTATTTCCGCAGCTTCGAGCTGCCCGAGGCGCAGGACCTGACCCGCGCCTACGACAAGCCGATCATGCTCGCCGGTGGCCTCGGCGCGATCGACCGCATCCAGGTCGAGAAGCTCCGCCTGCAGCCGGGCGATGCGGTGATCGTGCTCGGCGGCCCGGCGATGCTGATCGGCCTGGGCGGCGGCGCGGCCAGTTCGGTGGCCTCCGGCGACAGCGCCGAGGACCTGGATTTCGCCAGCGTGCAGCGCGACAACCCGGAGATGGAGCGGCGCGTGCAGGAGGTCATCGACCGCGGCGTGGCGCTGGGCGCGGACAATCCGATCCGCTGGTTCCACGACGTCGGCGCCGGCGGCCTGTCCAACGCCATTCCCGAGTTGCTGCACGACTCGGGCGTGGGCGGCATCGTCGACCTGGACCGCGTGCCCAGCGACGACCCGTCGCTGTCGCCGATGCAGCTGTGGTGCAACGAATCGCAGGAGCGTTACGTGCTGGGCGTGCCGCAGGCGCGCCTGGCCGAATTCGCCGCGATCTGCGAGCGCGAGCGCTGCCCGTTCGCCGCGGTCGGCGTGGCGACCGCCGAAGAACGGCTCGTGGTGGGCTATGGAGTGCTCGGGACTCGGGACTCGGGACTCGGGACTCGGATGGAGCAAATGCAGGCGGTGAGCCCGCTGCATGCGTCCGCCGTTGATCTCGCCGTTCCCGCTGAACCGGCTTCTGCCGAGTCCCGAGTCCCGAGTCCCGAGTCCCGCCAGCACCCCATCGACCTGCCGATGGACCTGCTCTTCGGCAAGCCGCCGAAGATGCACCGCGATGCGCGGCGGCCGCCGGCGCCGCGCTGGCCGGAGCTGGACACCGACACGCTGGACCTGCGCCAGGCCGGGTTGCGCGTGCTGGCGCATCCGGCGGTGGCGGCGAAGAGTTTCCTGGTCACGATCGGCGACCGCAGCGTCGGCGGCCTGACCGCGCGCGAGCAGATGATCGGCCCGTGGCAGCTGCCGCTGGCCGATTGCGCGATCACCCTGGCCGGCTTCGACACCTACGCCGGCGAAGCGATGGCGATCGGCGAGCGCACCCCGCTGGCGCTGCTCGATGCCGCCGCCGCCGCGCGCATGGCGGTCGGCGAAGCGATCACCAACCTGTGCGCGGCGCCGGTCGAGGCGCTGGCCCAGGTCAAGCTGTCGGCGAACTGGATGGCCGCGGCCAACCACGCCGGCGAGGACGCGCGGCTTTACGCCGCGGTCAAGGCGGTGGGCATGGAACTGTGCCCGCAGCTGGACCTGAGCATCCCGGTCGGCAAGGATTCGCTGTCGATGCAGGCGCAGTGGGTGGTGGCCGGGACTCGGGACTCGGGACTCGGGACTCGGCAAGAGCAAGAGCCTGGTTCCGCGCCATTCCGCAATGCCGACACCGCCGCTGTCACGAGTCCCGAGTCCCGAGTCCCGAGTCCCGGCGAAACGCATAAAAGCGTTTCGCCAGTCTCCCTCATCGTCACCGCGTTCGCCCCGGTGGCCGACGCGCGCACCCAGCTGACGCCGTTGCTGGCGCGCGAGGCCGAGAGCGAGCTGTGGCTGATCGGGCTGGGCGGCGGCAAGCAGCGCCTGGGCGGGTCGGTGCTGGCGCAGGTGCATGCCGAGGGCGGCCTGCCGGCGTTCGGCGGCGCGGTGCCGGACCTGGACGATGCGCAGCGGCTGCGCGCGTTCTTCGAACTGATCCGCGATGCGCGCGAGGCCGGGCTGCTGCTGGCCTACCACGACCGCAGCGACGGCGGCGCCTTCGCCAGCCTGTGCGAGATGGCGTTCGCCTCGCGCCAGGGCCTGGAGATCAACCTCGATGCCTGGGGCGACGATCCGTTCCGCAGCCTGTTCAACGAGGAACTGGGCGCGGTGGTGCAGGTCGCCAACGAGGACCGCGCCGCGTTCGCCGACCTGATCGAGCGGCATGCGCTGACCGAGTGCGCGCAGCGCATCGCCCGCCCCAGCACCGCCGCGGTGGTGCGCGTGGGCCTGGCCGGCAAGACCCTGGTCGAATGGCGCTGGGAAGAGCTGTTCGACGCGTGGTGGTCGGTCAGCCACGCCATGCAGAAGCTGCGCGACAACCCCGACAGCGCCGACGAGGAACGCGCGGTGGCGCGCGATTTCGCCGCGCCGGGGCTGAAGCCGAAGCTGGTCTTCGACCCGGCCGAGGACGTGGCCGCGCCGTTCGTCGCCAGCGGCCAGCGGCCGAAGGTGGCGATCCTGCGCGAGCAGGGCGTCAATGGCCAGATCGAGATGGCCAATGCGTTCGAGCGCGCCGGCTTCCGCGCCTTCGACGTGCACATGAGCGACCTGATCGCCGGCCGCGTGGACCTGGCCGGCTTCGTCGGCCTGGCCGCCTGCGGCGGCTTCAGCTACGGCGACGTGCTCGGCGCCGGCCGCGGCTGGGCCACCTCGATCCTGGAGCGGCCCGCGCTGCGCGATGCGTTCGCGGCGTTCTTCGCGCGTCCGGACAGCTTCGCACTGGGTGTGTGCAACGGCTGCCAGATGCTGAGCCAGCTCAAGGACATCATCCCCGGCGCCGAGCACTGGCCGCGCTTCCTGCGCAACCGCAGCGAGCAGTTCGAGGCGCGCACCAGCCTGCTGGAAGTGGTGGAGTCGCCGTCGATCTTCCTGCGCGGCATGGCCGGTTCGCGGATCCCGGTGGCGGTGGCGCACGGCGAAGGCCGTGCCGAGTTCGACAATGCCGTGGACCAGGCCGCCGCGCGCGTGGCGCTGCGCTTCGTCGATGGCAACGGCGAGGTCGCCGCGCGCTATCCGCTGAACCCGAACGGTTCGCCCGACGGCATCACCGGCCTGACCAGCGACGACGGCCGGGTCACGATCCTGATGCCGCATCCCGAGCGCACCCCGCGCGCGCTCAACCTCAGCTGGCACCCCGAAGGCTGGGCGGATGCCTCGCCGTGGCTGCGCATGTTCCGCAACGCGCGGGTGTGGGTGGGCTGAGCGCGCCCACCTGCCGCGTCCGCCATCGGCGGGCGCGGCGGCATGTCGCAAGCGAGCACGCCCTGCGCCGGCCCGGCGCAGAGGGGCTATGCACAGCTCTGCTGTTCCCTTCTCCCACCGGGAGAAGGGAACAGCAGGAGCGGATGAGGGTCCGGGCGCAGCCTCGCGCACCCAACTCCGCGAGCCGCTTCGCGCCGGACCCTCACCCCACCCCCTCTCCCGGTGGGAGAGGGGCTGCCGCTGTTCCCTTCTCCCACCGGGAGAAGGTGCCCCGCAGGGGCGGATGAGGGTCCGGGCGCAGCCTCGCGCTCCCAACTCCACGAGCCGCTTCGCGCCGCACCCTCATCCCAACCCCTCTCCCGACGGGAGAGGGGCGATGCACTTCTCCCGGCGGGAACCTGCAACCGGCTGAAGAAAACCCCGATTCGCACCCCTCGGCAGCGGCCTGGCCGGCGCCTGCTGCTGCCGGCCAATGGCGGCGTTCTGCGCAGTTGCGCTTGTGCACGGCGGAATACGACCCCGGCCCCAGGTCGGCGGCAAGCCCTCTGCGCCATCATCCCGATTTGCGTCAAACCCTTGGCGCAGCGGCGAATGGCGCCACCGCCCGGTGTCAACGCATGGCAAGTAGCGTGCCGGGAATTTGGCGGAATGTCTTGTTTTGATTGAAATTTATCAAAAAATTAACAATTTAGTGATGAATCCGGGACTTTCATCCCTGTTCGTGCCGTTTTTAGTCAAAAACTTGACGTAATCAAGATACGGGGTTAACACTCCAGACAGTTCCGCATTTCATCTCAGTTCATCAAGGCAGACGGGCCGCGACACACGCAGGCCTGTCGTGCCCGAGCCGGGGATGCGGCGCGAATACCGACAGGGGGTCGGCCGGCTGGAATGCCGGGCGAGGGTGGCTTTTTGACCAAAAACCAGCCTATTGAGGAGCAGTACTCGATGAATCGGATTTATCGCAAGGTCTGGAACAAGGCGTTGGGGATGTGGACCGTGGCCTCGGAACTGGCCAGCGGCGACTCCCGCGGCCAGCTGGTTCGCGAAGGCAGGGCTGGACGCGCGCAGGGCCTGGCCTTGTCGGCCGCGATCGCCATGGCGCTGGGCGCCGGCGGATCGATGCTGCCCTCGGCCGCACAGGCGCAGGCGCTGCAGATCGGCGACGGCGCCAGCGCCAGCGGCGACTACGCCACCGCGGTCGGCGCCGAAAGCAACGCCAGCGGCGAGCAGAGCACCGCCACCGGCGCGGCCAGCAACGCCAGCGGCGACGGCAGCGTGGCCAGCGGCGCGCTCAGCGAAGCGAACGGCCTGGAATCCACCGCCCTCGGCTACTACAGCACCGCCAGCGGCATCGGCGCGACCACGCTCGGCGCCGAAAGCATCGCCAACGGCACCGCCACCGCGGCGCTCGGCCTGGGCGCCACCGCCGATGCCGACTTCGCGACCGCCGTCGGCGGCTTCGCCACCGCGTCCGGCTACAACAGCACCGCGCTGGGCAATGCCGCCGTGGCGCAGGGCGAGAACAGCGTGGCGCTGGGCGCCGATGCGCTCGCCGATCGCGACAACAGCGTGTCGGTCGGCAAGGCCGGCGGCGAACGCCAGATCACCAACGTCGCCGCCGGCAGCGAAGCCACCGACGCGGTCAACGTGGCGCAGCTGGATGCGGTGAAGCAGACCGCCGACACCACCGCCAGGTATTTCCAGTCCAGCGGCAGCGCCGACAGCGATGCCGGCGCCTACGTGGAAGGCGACAACGCACTGGCCGCCGGCGAAGCCGCCAATGCGATCGGCAACGGCAGCAGCGCGCTCGGCAGCGGCGCCACCAGCGTGGGCGGCAATGCGACCGCGGTGGGCAGCAACGCGACCGCGACGGGCGCTTCGGCGACCGCGGTCGGCGGTGCGCTGTCGATCGTCGATGAGAACGGCGAGGTGCTGCTGGAAGGCACCACCAGCGCCGCGGCGCAGGGCGCCAGCGCGTTCGGCGCCGGCGCGCAGGGCAATGGCGCGTTCAGCACCGCACTCGGTAGCGCGGCGCGCGCCGACGGCGTGCAGAGCACGGCCACCGGTTTCTCCGCCGAGGCCGGCGGCCTCGCCAGCACCGCGAACGGCGGCTTCAGCCAGGCCGGCGGCGATTTCGCTTCCGCGTTCGGTTACGGCGCCAATGCCAGCGGCGGCGGCGCCGTGGCGCTCGGCGAATCGAGCCTGGCCAGCGGCGAATCCAGCACCGCGGTCGGCGGCAGCGTGCTCGGCCTGTTCACCACCGAAGCGCAGGGCGAAGGCGGTTCGGCGTTCGGCGCCGGCGCCTGGGCCAACGGCGCGTTCTCCACCTCGATCGGCTGGCTGAGTTCGGCCGACGGCGACTCCAGCACCGCGCTCGGCGGCGCTTCCTGGGCGCAGGCCGAGGACTCCACCGCGTTGGGCTACGGCGCCAAGGCCGCGGCCACCGGCAGCGTCGCGCTGGGCCAGGGTTCCACCGCCGACCGCGCCGGCACGGTGTCGGTCGGCAGCGCCGGCAACGAGCGCCAGATCGCCAATGTCGCCGCCGGCACCGAGGGCACCGATGCGGTGAACCTGGACCAGCTCGATGCGGTCGCCAGCGTCGCCGACACCACCGCGCGCCTGTTCGCCGCCAACGGCGAAGGCAGCGCGCTGGCGCAGGGCGAGGAGGCCACCGCCTCCGGCTCCAACGCCCTGGCCGACGGCGACTACGCCACCGCGCTCGGCTCCAGCAGCTTCGCCGGCGGCACTGCGGCCTCGGCGATCGGCAGCGGCGCCGTGGCCAATGGCCGGAACGCCAGCGCGCTCGGCGCCAACGCCACCGCCGACGGCGAATCGGCGACCGCGCTCGGCGGTGTCGCCACCGTGTACGAGTACGACGAGGACGGCTTCATCGTCGGCAGCCGCGAGCAGACCACGCAGGCGCTGGGCACCGCGGCCACCGCGGTCGGCGGCGGCGCGCAGGCGCTGGATGCGCTGAGCACCGCGGTCGGCACCGGCAGTTCCGCCAGCGGCGTGCAGAGCACCGCGCTGGGCTACCACGCGCAGACCTTCCAGGACGGCGCCACCGCGGTCGGCGGCCTGTCCGAAGTGTCCGGCGCACTGGGCACGGCGGTGGGCTACGGCTCGCGCGCCGCCGGCGATTACGCCACCGCGGCCGGCATCGGCGCGCGCGCGACCGCGACCAGCACCGTGGCGGTGGGCATGAACTCGCTGGCCAGCGGCACCGACAGCGTGGCGATCGGCGGGGTCAGCACCGCCGCCGAGAGCGCCGGCAACAGCGTCGGCATCACCGCCGCGACCGGCGTCGGCGGCGTCGCCCTGGGCGCGGGCGCGCAGAGCCAGGGCGACTACGCGATCGCACTGGGCTACAACGCCAACGTGTTCCCGAACCTGGAGAACGGTACCGCCGACTCGGTGGCGATCGGCCACAGCGCCGGGTCGTTCGCACCGCACACCGTCTCGCTCGGCGCCCATGCGCTGTCCGCGGGCGAGGGCGGGGTGGCGATCGGCCAGGCGTCCACGGCGTGGACCGCCAACAGTGTGGCCCTCGGCGCCGATGCGGTGACCTCGATGTTCCACGACAGCAGCACCGCGATCGGCGCCAACAGCGCGGCCAACGGCACCGACGCGACCGCGATCGGCTACGGCGCGCGGGTCAGCAGCTGGCTCGAGGACGCGCAGAACCGTTCGGCATCCAGCGCGGTCGCGCTCGGCGCGTATTCCTACGCGGACCGCGACAACAGCGTCTCGGTCGGCGACGTGGGCAGCGGCCTGACCCGGCAGATCACCAGCGTCGCCGCCGGCACCGAGGCCACCGATGCGGTCAACGTCGCGCAGCTGCAGGCGGCGGGCAAGTACCTGCAGGCCAGTGCCGGCAACAGCGACGCCGGCGCCTATGTCGAAGGCGACGATGCGCTGGCCGCGGGCGAAGCGGCCAATGCCATCGGCAACGGCAGCACCGCGCTCGGCGGCGGCGCCGATGCGCTGAGCAGCGGCGCCACCGCGGTGGGCAGCGGCGCGGTCGCGGCGGGGCAGAACAGCGCCGCGTTCGGCACCAATGCGCAGGCCACCGGCCCGGCGGCGGTGGCCGTGGGCGGGGTGGCGGTCGACGAGAACGGCGATCCGCTGATCACCAACGGCGGCGTGGCGGTGGACACCGGCGCGACCAGCGCCGGCGTCGGCGGCACCGCGCTGGGCGCCAGCGCCGATGCCGGCGGCTTCGCCGCCTCGGCGGTGGGCGTGGGCGCCTACGCCAGCGGTGCGCAGGCCTCGGCGTTCGGCGCGGTGGCCAATGCCAGCGGCGACTACGCCACCGCGGTCGGCACGCAGAGCGCGGCGAGCGGCGCCAGCAGCGTCGCCGTCGGCGGCCCGGCCGACCTGATCCCGGGCCTGGGCCTGTTCGTGCAGACCCAGGCCAGCGGGCAGAGCGCGGCGGCGTTCGGCGCCGGCGCGATCGCCTCGGGCGATTACAGCCTGGCCAGCGGCAGCCTCAGCGAGGCCTCCGGCCTGGAAAGCACCGCGCTGGGCTACTTCGCCTATGCGCCGGGCGCCTTCGCCAGCGCGCTCGGCGCAGAGGCCTGGGCCAGCGGCGCCAACAGCACCGCGCTCGGCTACTACAGCACCGCGCTCGCCGCCGACAGCGTGGCGCTGGGATCCAACTCGGTCGCGCGCCGCGCCAATACGGTGTCGGTCGGCGATGTGGGCAGCGAGCGGCAGATCGCCAACGTCGCCGCCGGCAGCCAGGCCACCGACGCGGTCAACGTGGCGCAGCTGGATGCGGTGAAGCAGACCGCCGAGACCACCGCCAGGTTCTTCACCAGCAGCGGCAGCGGCACGGTCGGCGCGTACGCCGATGGCGAGGGCGCGCTTGCGGCAGGCGATGCGGCCAACGCCTACGGCAACGGCGCGGCCGCGTACGGCAGCGGTGCCGCCGCGATCGGCAGCGATGCGGTCGCGCTCGGCAACGGCAGCACCGCCGGCGGCGCCGGCAGCACCGCGATCGGCGGACAGGGCCAGGCCTTCGACCAGTACAACCAGCCGATCACCGATGCCGACGGCAATGCGCAACTGATTGGCGCCAACGCCGGCGAGAACGCCACCGCCATCGGTGCCGGCGCGCAGGCCACCGGTGCGCTGGCGACCGCCACCGGCTACGGCGCGCAGGCCACCGGCGACCACAGCACCGCCGGCGGCTACAAGGCGCGTGCGACCGGCAGCTACAGCCTGGCGCAGGGCGACAACGCCTGGGCCAGCGGCGACGACGCCAGCGCCAGCGGCGCCTATGCCTGGGCCACCGCCGACGGCGCCTCGGCGTTCGGCGCCTCGGCCTGGGCGACCGGCAGCAATGCCTCGGCGTTCGGTACCGGCGCGTGGGCCAGCGGCAGCGGCGCCACCTCGATCGGCTTCAACAGCTGGGCACCGGGCCTCAGCGCCACCGCGGTGGGGCGTGGTGCGTTCGGCTACGGCGACTACAGCGTGGCGATGGGCTTCCAGGCGCTGGGCAACCAGGTCAACACGATCGCCATTGGCACCAATACCCTGGCCGATGCGGAAAGCGCGGTGGCGATCGGCGCCGGCAGCGAGGCGACCGCCTCCAACGCCGTGGCGCTGGGCGCAGGGTCCGTCGCCGATCGCGCCTACAGCGTGTCGGTGGGCAGCGCCGGCAACGAGCGCCAGATCACCAACGTCGCCGCCGGCACCGAAGCCACCGACGCGGTCAACGTGGCGCAGCTGGATGCGGTCAAGCAGGCCGCCGAAACCACCAGCAAGTACTTCCAGGCCAGCGGCAGCGACGCCAGCGACGCCGGCGCCTATGTCGAAGGCGACAATGCGCTGGCCGCCGGCGAGGCGGCCAATGCGATCGGCGACGGCAGCACCGCGCTGGGCGGCGGCGCCAATGCGCTGGCCGCCGGGGCCACCGCGATCGGCTTCAACGCGGTGTCCAGCGGCAGCGATGCGGTCGCGCTCGGCAGCGACAGCCAGGCGCTGGGCCAGGACAGCATCGCCATCGGCAACGGTGCGCTGGCCAGCGACATCGGCGCCACCGCGAGCGGTGCCGGCGCGCAGGCCAGCGGGACCTATTCCACCGCCACCGGCAGCGAAGCGGTGGCCTCGGACAACCAGGCCACGGCCACCGGTTTCCGCAGCAGCGCCTCGAACATCGGCGCCACCGCGCTCGGCGGCTACAGCGAGGCCAGCGGCTACCTGTCCTCGGCGCTGGGCTACGGGGCGCTGGCCGCCGGCGACTACGGCACCGCGGTCGGCGTCGCCTCCACCGCTTCCGGCACCAGCAGCGTGGCGGTGGGCGAGTACAGCGTGGCCTCCGGCGAGGAGAGCGTCGCGGTCGGCGGTACCTCGTTCTTCGGGCTGATTCCGGCCGAGGCCTCCGGTGCCAATTCGTCAGCCTTCGGCGCCGGCGCCGGCGCCACCGCCGATTTCAGCACCGCCATCGGCAGCCTGGCCTACGCCAGCGCCGCCGATTCCAGCGCCTTCGGCTACGGCGCCTACGCGTCCGCCAGCAACAGCGTGGCCCTGGGCACGCTGTCCGAGGCCGACCGTGCCAACACCGTGTCGGTGGGCAGCGTCGGCAGCGAGCGGCAGATCGTCAACGTGGCCGCCGGGACCGAGGCCACCGACGCGGTCAACGTGGCGCAGCTGGATGCGGTCAAGCAGTCCGCCGATGCCACCGGCAGGCAGTTCAAGGCCAACGGCGGCGCAGAGCCGGCCGACGACGTCGGCAGCTATGTCGAGGGCAACTACGCCACCGCCGCCGGCGAGGCGTCCAACGCCTTCGGCACCGGCGCCTCGGCGTTCGGCAGCGGCGCGCTGGCCGGCGCGCGGTACGCCACCGCGTCCGGCTACAACGCCACCGCCACCGGCGAGTCCAGCACCGCGATCGGCGGTTCGCTGTACTACACCGACGCCGCCGGCAACGTGCTGCTCGACGGCACCACCACCGCCAGCGACGCCGGCGCCACCGCGCTCGGCGCGGGCGCGCAGGCCACCGCCGCGTTCAGCAGCGCCAGCGGCGCCGGCGCCACCGCCAGCGGCGTGCAGTCCACCGCCAATGGCTACAAGGCCGAAGCCACGACCGACTACAGCACCGCGGTCGGTGCGTTCAGCAGCGCCAGCGGCACCCGCACCAGTGCGTTCGGCTACGGCGCGGAGGCGGCGGGCAACTACGCCTCGGCGTTGGGCTGGGGCAGCACCGCGGCCGGCGCCTATGCCTCGGCACTGGGCTACAGCGCCCGCGCCACCGGCGAGGATGCGACCGCGCTCGGCGCGTCGGCCTGGGCCACCGCGGCGCAGACCACCGCGGTGGGCCAGTTTGCCTGGGCCACCGCGCAGGGCGGCACCGCGATCGGCCAGGATGCCTACGCCTACAGCGGCATCAACGCCACCGCGCTGGGTACCAGCGCCTGGGCCAGCGGCAGCAACAGCGTCGCACTGGGCGCCGGTTCGCGCGCCAGCGAGGCCAACGTGGTGTCGGTGGGCGGCGGCAACGGGGTCAGCGCGCCGGCCACGCGCCGCATCACCAACGTCGGCGCCGCGCTCAACGCCACCGATGCGGTGAACAAGGCGCAGCTCGACGCGGTGGCCGCGGCCGCCGGCGAGACCAGCGCCGACTTCCAGAGCTCGGGCAGCGGGGTGGCCAGCGCCAGCGGCGTCAACAGCACTGCGGCCGGTGCCGGCGCCACGGCCAGCGGCCTGCGCAGCACCGCGCTGGGCGTGGCCAGCGTCGCCAGCGGCGCCGGCGCCACCGCGTCGGGCGCCAGCAGCTCGGCCAGCGGCGCGCGCAGCACCGCGATCGGCCTGCAGACCAACGCGATCGGCGAGAACGGGGTGGCGCTGGGCTACAACAGCTTCGTGCGCAACAGCGGCAGCAACGGCGTGGCGCTCGGCGCCAACGCCGGCGTGTCGGCCGACAATGCGGTCGCGCTCGGCGCCGGTTCGCGCGTCTACGAGGCCGACACGGTGTCGCTGGGCAGCGGCAACGGCCGCGGCGGCCCGGCCACGCGGCGCATCGTCAACCTCACCGCGGGCAGCGTCGCCGCCGGCAGCACCGAGGCGATCAACGGCAGCCAGCTGTACCAGTCGCTGAGCAACATGGCCACGTTCCTCGGCGGCGGTGCCGGCCTCGGCGCGCAAGGCCTGTTCGTGGCCCCGACCTACGTGATCCAGGGCGCCAGCTACAGCAACGTCGGCGATGCGCTGGCGGCGCTGGACGGCAAGGTCAGCGAGCTGGATGCGCGCAGCGACGGCACTGCCAGTGTGTCCCGCAATGCGCGTGTCGCCAGCGTGGCGTCGGTCGCCGAGCCGGAGTCGGCGGTGGCCAGCGCGCAGGCGGTGTCCGAGTCGGCGACGGTGTCCGGCACCGCGTCCACCGCGCAGGTCGGCGAGGCGGTCGTGGCCGATGCGGGGGCGAGCGCGACCGCGACCGCGGTCGGCACCGCCGCGCGCGCCAACGACGTCACCGGCACCGCGATCGGCGGCAGCGCCTATGCGCACGGCCCCAACGACACCGCGATCGGCAGCAACGCCAAGGTCAACGCCGACGGCAGCACCGCGGTGGGCGCCAACAGCCACATCGCCGCGGTGGCGACCAATGCGGTGGCGATGGGCGAGGGCGCCAGCGTCAGCGCGGCCTCGGGCACCGCGCTGGGCCAGGGCGCCAGTGCCACGGCGCAGGGGGCGGTCGCGCTGGGCCAGGGCTCGGTCGCCGACCGCGCCAACACCGTGTCGGTGGGCAGCGCCGGCAACGAGCGCCAGGTCGCCAACGTCGCCGCCGGCACCCAGGCCACCGATGCGGTCAACAAGGGCCAGCTCGACAGCGGCGTGGCTACCGCCAAGTCGTACGCCGATTCGCGCTTCAACACGATGGCCGACAGCTTCGACGTGCTGCGCGGCGACGTCGATGCGCGCTTGCGCGACCAGGACCGCCGCATCGACCGGCAGGGCGCGATGAGCGCGGCGATGCTCAACATGGCCACCAGCGCGGCGGGCATCCGCACCCAGAACCGGGTCGGTGCCGGCGTCGGTTTCCAGAACGGCGAGTCGGCGCTGTCGGTGGGCTACCAGCGCGCCTTCAGCGAGCGCGCCACGCTGACCATCGGCGGCGCGTTCAGCGGCGACGACAGGTCGGTCGGCATCGGCGCCGGCTTCGGCTGGTGAGCCATCGCGGACGGCGGCGCGTGCCGCCGTCCGCCCACGCAATGGCCTGAGGGGGCAGACCTAAGGACCTTGGCTGGGCCGGCCAACGGATTCGGGAAAAAGGAGCTTTTTTACGGCCGCAACAGTCGCCTGATCCACGAAACTTTGAAGAGGACGTCAACGTGATCGACAAGCAAAATCTCCGTATCAATGCCATCGCCGCCGCCATGCTGGCGATGTCGCTGGGGGCCTCGAGCGCATGCGCGGCCGGTGCCGCGTCGCTGCCGGTCAAGCAGCCGGCCAAGGCCGCGCCGGCCGACGCGCAGACTTCCAGCCGCATCGTGGTGCGCTACAACGCCGGCAGCGCCGCCGCCAGCGACCGCAGCGCCAAGCTGTCGGCGGTGCAGTCGGCCGTGACCCGCGCCAGCCTGGGTGGCAGCAACGGCATCTCGCGTGCCGCGGCCGCCAGCGTGCGCGCCGAATACGTGCGTACCCTGGGCGTGGGCGCCGACCTGATCCGCCTGTCGGGCAAGCTGAGCAAGGCCGACGTGGACAAGGTGGTGGCTGAAATCGCCGCCGACCCGGCGGTCAAGTACGCGCAGGTGGACGTCAAGCTGCAGCGCACCGAGCTGCCCAAGGCGACGCTGGAGCAGCCGCAGCTGGTGCCCAACGACCCGCTGTACGCGCAGTACCAGTGGCACCTGAGCAGCGCCACCGGCGGCATCAACTCGCCGGCCGCCTGGGACGTGTCCAAGGGCGATGGCGTGGTCGTCGCGGTGCTGGATACCGGCATCCTGCCGAACCATCCGGACGTGGCGGTGAACCTGCTGCAGGGCTACGACTTCATCTCCGATGCGGAGACCTCGCGGCGTCCGACCGACGCGCGCGTGCCGGGCGCGCTGGACTACGGCGACTGGGTCGAGAACGACAACGAGTGCTATGCGGGCTCGCTCGCCGAGGACAGCTCCTGGCACGGCAGCCACGTCGCCGGCACCATCGCCGAAGCCACCAACAACGGTGTCGGCATGGCCGGCGTCGCACCGAACGCCACGGTGCTGCCGGTGCGCGTGCTCGGCAAGTGCGGCGGCTACCTGTCCGACATCGCCGACGCGATCACCTGGGCCTCCGGCGGTACCGTCGCCGGCGTGCCGGCCAACGCCAATCCGGCCGAGGTCATCAACATGAGCCTGGGCGGCAGCGGCACCTGCGACACGCTGTACCAGGATGCGATCAACGGCGCGGTGGCGCGCGGCACCACGGTGGTGGTGGCGGCCGGCAACAGCGCCGGCAATGCGGCCAACTTCCGCCCGGCCAGCTGCGCCAACGTGATCGCGGTCGGCGCGACGCGCATCACCGGCGGCATCGCCTACTACTCCAACTATGGCGCGGCGGTGGACCTGTCCGGTCCGGGCGGCGGCGGCAGCGTCGACGGCAACCCGGGCGGCTTCGTCTGGCAGAACGGCTATACCGGTGCGACCACGCCGACCTCGGGCAACTACACCTACATGGGCATGGGCGGTACCTCGATGGCCTCGCCGCACGTGGCGGCGGTGGCGGCCCTGGTGCAGAGCGCGGTGATCGCCGCCGGCAACGCGCCGCTGACCCCGGCCGCGCTGGAAACCCTGCTCAAGCAGACCGCGCGTCCGTTCCCGGTGTCGATCCCGACCAGCACCCCGATCGGTACCGGCATCGTCGATGCCAAGGCGGCGCTGGACAAGGCGCTGGAAGTGCCGTGCGACCCGCAGACCGAAGAGTGCGCGCCGCCGGCGACCGCGCTGACCAACAAGGTGGCGGTGGCCGGGTTGACCGGTGCGGCAGGCAACGAAGTGCTGTACAGCTTCGAGGCCAAGGCCGGCGCGGTGCTGAGCTTCCTCACCTACGGCGGCAGCGGCGACGTGTCGCTGTACGTGAGCTTCGACAAGGAGCCGAGCGCCACCAGCTACGACGCCAAGTCGACCCGTCCGGGCAACAACGAGACGGTGCGCTTCACCGCGCCGCAGGCCGGCACCTACTACGTCAAGCTGGTCGGCACCGCGAGCTACAGCGGCGTCAGCCTGGTCGCGCGCCAGTAAACGTGCGCCAGGCGGTGCCGGAAACGGCGCCGGAGAAACCAGGAAACCCGGCTTCGGCCGGGTTTCCTGCATTCGGGCAGCGGCAAATCGCGACTGTGCCGCGGATGCCGCTGGTGGCGGATCGCCCCGCGCGGCGCCATGGACGGGCCCGTCCATGGCGGTTGTGCGCTGCAGCGCCGGTGTCGCTGCAGCCATGCCTGCGGCGCCGCAACGCGCGATGCTGCGCGCCGCACATGTCATGCCAATGACGCCGTGCAGCGCGGCTGCGGCCTCGTAGACAGTCGCGGCGGCCGATGTCGCGCGGTTGGGCGGCAGGTCGCGCCGAACTGGTAAAGTCGCCGCACGCTCTGGAGGGATTGTGTGAACGCGCTCGTGAAGGACACTGCTGCCGCTGCCGATACGCCCGAGGCGCGCATCGTCGATGCCTTGCTGGCCAAGGGCCGGCTCAAGGAGGGCGACCTGCTGCGCGCGCGCCAGTTGCAGCGCGAATCCGGCGGCGGCCTGCTGTCGCTGCTGGCGCGGCTGGGGCTGGTCTCCGAGCGCGACCACGCCGAGGTCAGCGCCGAAGTGCTGGGCCTGCCGCTGCTCGATGCCAAGCAATTGCCGGCCACCGCGCCGGAGCACCTGCCCGAGGCGCAGCCGCTGTCGCTGCGCTTCCTCAAGCAATTCCACGTGTGCCCGCTGGGCGAGCGCGACGGCGCGCTGGAACTGTGGATGTCCGATCCGCACGAGGCCTATGCCGCCGATGCGGTGCGCCTGGCCACCGGTTTCCAGGTGCTGCCGCGGGTCGGCCTGCGCTCGGAGATCGACGACCTGATCGAACGCTGGTTCGGCCAGGGCCGCAGCGCGATGGGCGCGATCGTGGAGACCGCCGACGGCGACAGCACGGCGGCCGACGACATCGAGCACCTGCGCGACCTGGCCTCGGAAGCGCCGGTGATCCGGCTGGTGAACCTGGTGATCCAGCGCGCGGTGGAACTGCGCGCCTCGGACATCCACATCGAACCGTTCGAGAACCGGCTGAAGGTGCGCTACCGCGTCGACGGCGTGCTGATCGACGGCGAGAGCCCGCCGGCCAACCTGACCGCGGCGGTGATCAGCCGGGTCAAGATCATGGCCAAGCTCAACATCGCCGAACGCCGCCTGCCGCAGGACGGACGCATCATGCTGCGCGTGCAGGGCAAGGAACTGGACCTGCGCGTGAGCACCGTGCCCACCGCGCACGGCGAGAGCGTGGTGATGCGCCTGCTCGACCGCGAGACGGTGGTGTTCGACTTCCACCGGCTCGGCTTCACCGACGCGTTCCTGCCACAGTTCCGCAAGGTGCTGGAGCAGCCGCACGGGATCCTGCTGGTCACCGGCCCCACCGGTTCGGGCAAGACCACCACGCTGTACACCGCGCTGAGCCAGCTCAACACCGCCGACGTCAAGATCATCACCGTCGAGGATCCGGTCGAATACCAGATCGAGGGCATCAACCAGATCCAGGCCAAGCCGCAGATCGGGCTGGATTTCTCGCATGCGCTGCGCAGCATCGTGCGCCAGGACCCGGACATCATCATGATCGGCGAAATGCGCGATCTGGAAACCGCGCGCATCGCGATCCAGTCGGCGCTGACCGGCCACCTGGTGCTGTCCACGCTGCATACCAACAACGCCGCCGGCGGCATCACCCGCCTGCTCGACATGGGCGTGGAGGACTACCTGCTGACCTCCACCATCAACGGCATCCTGGCCCAGCGCCTGGTGCGGCGCCTGGAGCCGACCCATGCCGAGCGCTATGCGGCCTCGCCGGAGGAGATCGAGAAGTTCGAACTGCGCCGGCTGCAGCCCGAGGGCGACATTTTCCTGTTCCGCCCGCGGCCCTCGGCGATCGCGCCGACCGGCTACCTGGGCCGCACCACGATCATGGAATTCCTGGTGATGAACGACGCGCTGCGCCGCGCGGTGATGCGCCACGCCGGCATGGGCGAGATCGAACAGCTGGCGCGCGAGGCCGGCATGCGCACGATGTACGAGGACGGCATCGGCAAGGCGCTCAGCGGCCAGACCACGATCGAGGAAGTGCTGCGCGTGACGGAGGAAACCTGATGCGCGCGGCACGCGGCACGGCAGTGCCCGTCATTGCCGCGGCGCGCGGGCGCGCGTCCAGTGCGCGCGGCCTGCTTTCCGAGTCCCGAGTCCCGAGTCCCGAGTCCCGCCGCTGATGCCCCTGTACCGCTACAAAGCGCTCAACCCGCACGGCGAGATCCTTGAGGGCCAGATGGAGGCCGCCAGCGACGCCGAGGTGGCGCTGCGCCTGCAGGAGCAGGGGCATATGCCGATGGAGGCCAAGCTCGCGGCGCAGGGCGGCGGCACCTCGCTGCGCGGCCTGTTCCGGCCCAAGCCGTTCGACGGTGCGGCGCTGGTGCAGTTCACCCAGCAACTGGCGACCCTGCTCGGCGCCGGCCAGCCGCTGGACCGCGCGCTGACGATCCTGCTCGAACTGCCCGAGGACGAGCGCTCCAAGCGCACCGTCGGCGACATCCGCGACGCGGTGCGCGGCGGCGCGCCGCTGTCCGCCGCACTGGAGCGGCAGCATGGCTTGTTCTCGCGCCTGTACATCAACATGGTCCGCGCCGGCGAGGCCGGCGGCAGCCTGCACGACACGCTGCAGCGCCTGGCCGACTACCTGGAGCGCAGCCGCGAGCTGAAGGGGCGGGTGATCAACGCGCTGATCTATCCGGCGATCCTGGTCAGCGTGGTCGGCTGCGCGCTGCTGTTCCTGCTCGGCTACGTGGTGCCGCAGTTCGCGCTGATGTACGAGAGCCTGGACGTGCAGCTGCCGTGGTTCACCCAGGCGGTGCTGAGCGTGGGCCTGTTCGTGCGCGACTGGTGGATCGTGCTGCTGGTGGTGCCCGGGCTGGCGCTGCTGGCGGTGGACCGCAAGCGCCGCGATCCGGTGTTCCGCGCCGCGTTCGACGCCTGGCTGCTCAGGCAGCGCTTCATCGGCGTGCTGATCGCGCGCCTGGAAACCGCGCGGCTGACCCGCACCCTGGGCACCCTGCTGCGCAACGGCGTGCCGCTGCTGGCCGCGCTGGGCATCTCGCGCAACGTGCTGTCGAACCTGGCGCTCACCGCCGACGTCGGCGCCGCGGCCGACGACGTCAAGAACGGCCACGG
The DNA here is from genome assembly GCA_025666215.1 of Xanthomonas campestris pv. phormiicola. NCBI lineage: Bacteria > Pseudomonadati > Pseudomonadota > Gammaproteobacteria > Lysobacterales > Lysobacteraceae > Xanthomonas > Xanthomonas campestris. Next base: position 934,886 of record CP102593.1, read on the forward strand.
CCTGTCGGCGTCGCTGTCCAAGGGCAAGCGTTTCCCGCGGCTGGCGCTGCAGATGATCCAGGTCGGCGAGGAATCCGGCGCGCTGGACACGATGCTGCTGAAGACCGCCGACACCTTCGAGCAGGAAACCGCGCAGGCGATCGACCGCCTGCTCGCCGCGCTGGTGCCGTTGATCACCCTGGTCCTGGCCTCGGTGGTCGGGCTGGTGATCATTTCCGTCCTCGTCCCCCTGTACGACCTCACCAATGCGATTGGGTGAGGCGCCACGCTCATGCGCCATGGCGCATGTGGTGCCGAACGCCCGGCCATGGATGGCCGGGCCGGCGGTTCCGGCGCACGTGGTGCCGCGGCAGGGAGGGCGGCGTGAACCCGTCGCGCCGCGCACGGTCCAAGCGATGGCGACGGCCATGACCAGGTCATCTGTGCGCCAGGTCATGCGCGAAATGCGGCATGGGTCGATCGCCGCCGCGCCAAACCCGTTCCCGCGCATGAAGCGCAGCTGCACGCACCGCACCCGATGGCGACCCTTGTCACCGCGTTCGGTTACATAAGGTTTTTTACCGCAAGGATCCGATGCAATGCGAAATATCCGTTCCCTGACCCGTTCTCCTTCCGCCGCGCGCCAGTCGGGCATGAGCCTGCTGGAAATCATCATCGTCATCGTGCTGATCGGCGCGGTGCTGACCCTGGTCGGCAGCCGCGTGCTCGGCGGCGCCGATCGCGGCAAGGCCAATCTGGCCAAGTCGCAGATCCAGACCATGGCCGGCAAGATCGACAACTACCAACTCGACACCGGCAAGCTGCCGTCCAAGCTCGACGACCTGGTCGCCGCGCCGGGCGGGGTCAGCGGCTGGCTCGGCCCGTATGCCAAGCCCGCCGAGTTGAACGACCCGTGGGGCCACCCGATCGAGTACAAGGTGCCCGGCGACGGCAAGCCGTTCGACCTGATCAGCCTGGGCAAGGACGGCCAGCCCGGCGGCAGCAGCTACGACGCCGACATCAAGTACGAGTGATCCCGGCGCCGTGATCCACACCCCTGCCGGCGTTCCCCAGCGCGGTGCGCACGCGTGCGTACCGCTGGCGCGTGCGCGCATGCGCGGCGTGTCGCTGCTGGAGATGCTGCTGGTGGTGGGGCTGATCGCGATCGCCGCGATGCTGGCCGCCTCGGTGCTGACCGGGGGCATCGACGGCATGCGCTTGCGCTCGTCGGCCAAGGAGATCGCCGCGCAACTGCGCTACACGCGGGCGCAGGCGATCGCCAGCGGGCAGCCGCAGCGCTTCCTGATCGATCCGCAGGCGCACCGCTGGCAGGCGCCCAACGGCCGCCATGGCCAGATCCCGCCGTCGCTGGCGATCCGCTTCAGCGGCGCGCGCGAGGCGCAGCGGCGCCAGGACGAAGGCGCGATCCAGTTCTTCGAGGACGGCGCCGCCACCGGCGGACGCATCGAATTGCTGACCCGCAAGGCCAGTTGGCGCATCGACGTGGCCTGGCTGACCGGCGAGGTCAAGGTCGGGCGTCCGCCGCAGCAGGGCATGCCATGAAGACGCAACGCGGCTACACGCTGATCGAGGTGATCGTGGCGTTCGCGCTGCTGGCGCTGGCGCTGACCCTGCTGCTCGGCTCGCTGTCCGGCGCCGCGCGCCAGGTCCAGCGCGCGGACCAGCTCAGCCGCGCCACGCTGTACGCGCAATCGCTGTTGGCCGTGCAGGGCGTGGAGCAGCCGTTGCAGCCCGGCCGCGCACAGGGCAGCTTCGAGCAGGGCCGCTACCGCTGGACCCTGGACGTGGCGCCGTACGTCGATGCGCGGCGCCCGCCGGACACGACCATGACGCCGGGCGCGCCGACGCTGCTGCAGCTGAACCTGCAGGTGCGCTGGGGCGATGCGCCGGCGCAGGCGCTGCAGTGGAAGACGCTGCGCCTGGTCAGCGCGCAGGGCAACGGGGTGACGCAGTGAAGCGCGCACCGCGCCGCGCCGCCGCGCGCGGCTTCACCCTGATCGAGGTGCTGCTGGCCACGGTGCTGCTGGTCGGCGGGCTGACCCTGGCGTTCGCCACGCTGCGCTCGGCCACCGCGATCAGCGGCCGCGGCGAGACCATCGCCGGGCGCAGCGAGCGCATGCGCGCGGTCGAGGGCTTCCTGCGCCAGCGCCTGAGCGGCGCGCAGGCGCTGGCGCTGGACATCGACAGCCGCACCCTGCAGCCGGTGCGCTTCGTCGGCGAACCGCAGCGCATGCAGTTCGTCGCCGATCTTCCCGACTACCTGGGCCGCGGCGGCCCCTACGTGCACGACCTCAGCGTCAGCGGCGATGGCGGCCGGCAGCGCCTGGCGATCGCGCTGGTGCAGGTGCAGGCCGGCAAGCAGATCGCCGAGGACAGGCCGCGGGCGCCCGAGCCGCTGGCCGAGGGCCTGCGCCAGGTGCGCTTCCGCTACCGCGGCATCGATCCGGAGCGCGGCAGCATCGGTCCCTGGCAGGAGCGCTGGGAGAAGACCGACCAGTTGCCGCTGCTGGTGTCGATCGAACTGAGCAGCGACGACGGCATGCTGTGGCCGCCGCTGGTGGTGGCGTTGCGCCAGGCCGGCGGCGCGGAGGCGCGGCAATGAGCGCGGCACCTCGGCAGGCGCGCGGCGCGGCGTTGGTGCTGGTGCTGTGGCTGATCGCGCTGCTGACCGCGCTGATCGGCGCGTTCGCGCTGACCGCGCGCACCGAGGGCCTGCAGGGCAAGGTGCTGGGCGACGGCGCGGCGGCGCAGGAGCGCGCCCGCGCCGGGCTGGAGTACGCGCTGACCCGGCTCGCCGGCACGCCGACGCAGCCGGGCTGGCGCGCCGACGGGCGCCGCTACCGCTGGCAGTGCGAAGACGCCACGGTCGACCTGCGGATCACCGACGAGAGCGGCAAGGTCGATCTGAACCTGGCCGACGCGCCGCTGCTGGCGGCGCTGGTGCGCGCGGTCGGCGGCGATCCGCAGCGCGCCGACCGCATCGCCGCGGCGATCGTGGACTGGCGCGACCCGGACAACCTCAGCCAGCCCAACGGCGGCGCCGAGGACCCGGACTATGCCGCCGCCGGGCTGCCCTACGGCGCCAAGGACGCGCCGTTCGAGAGCCTGGCCGAACTGCAACTGGTGCTGGGCATGGATGCGGATCTGTACGCCAAGCTGCTGCCGAACCTGACCCTGTACAGCGGGATTTCGCGCCCGGCGCCGGATTTCGCGCCGGCGCCGGTGCTGACCGCGCTGGGCCTGGATGCGCAGCAGGTGCTGGCGCAACGCGAGCGCAACGACCCGGCGCAGGCCGCTGCGATGGGGGGGGGCGGGGGCACCTACAGCATCGAAAGCCGCGCGCAACTGGCCGTGGGGCGCGAGGCGGTGCTGCGCGCCGTGGTGCGCCCAGGCTCGTCGGCGCTACCGGGCTCCGCCTACACTGTGCTGCGATGGGAAGAAGGATCGACCGTTCGATGACTGCGTGGCGGGACACGATGGACAAGCTCGGCGTGCGCATGGCGCCCGGTGCCGGCGGCGTGCTGGCCTGGTGGCAGCGTTCGCTGATGGCGTGGCTGCCGCCGCGCTGGCAGCTGCAATTGGGCTGGTCGCAGGCGCGGCTGCTGCTGTGGCGCGAGGGCGAACAGCTGTACGCCGTGCGCCAGATCGATGCCGAACTGGGCACGCCGCTGGCGTTGCCATGGCCGCTGCTGCCGAGCGACCTGGAGGCCGTGCTCGGCCCGCGCCTGGCCGCCTTGCCGCGGGTCTGGCTGCTGCCGGCGCAGTCGGCGCTGCAGCGCACGCTGCGCCTGCCGGCCGCGGCCGCCGAGCACCTGCGCGAGGTGGTCCGGTTCGAGATCGACCGGCAGACGCCGTTCCAGGCCGACCAGGTGGTCTACGACGTGCGTGTGGGCGCGCGCCGCGACGATGCGCAACTGGACGCCGAACTGGTGGTGGCGCCGCGCCGCGTGCTGGAGGAACTGCATGCCAGCGCCGGCGCGCTGCGCCCGACCCTGGCCGGGGTCGATGTCGCCGCCGCCGACGGCATGCCGCTGGGCGTGAACCTGCTGCCGCCGGAACAGCGCCATCGCCGCGCCGATCCGATGCGGCGCTGGAACGCGATCCTCGCCGCGACCGCGCTGCTGGCGCTGTGCGCCGCCGGCTGGCAGTTGCTGGACAACCGCCGTGACGCGCTCGAGCAGTTGCGCGCGCAAGTGGACAGCGGCGCGCAGCGCGCGCGCGGCGTGGCCGCGCAGCGCCAGCAGCTGGTCGACCTGGTCGAAGGCGCGGCCTTCTTCGACCAGCTGCGCGCCGAGCGCCCGACCACGCTGGAAATCTGGAACGAGCTGAGCAAGCGCCTGCCCGAGGGCACCTATCTGGAAAAATTCTCGGTCGAGGGCGACCAGTTGCAGCTGATCGGCCTCAGCAGCGAAGCGTCCTCGCTGGTCGGGCGGCTGGAGGGCTCGCCGCTGTGGCGCACGCCATCGCTGACCGGCGTGCTGCAGGCCGATCCGGGCAGCCATCGCGACCGCTTCACCCTGACCGCCGAACTGGCCGGGACCAAGCGCAAGGAGGCCGCCGATGCCGGTGCAGGTCGATAAGCGCGACCGCTGGCTGGCGCTGGGCCTGCTGCTGGCGGCGCTGGCGCTGGCCTATCTGCTGCTGGTGCATCCGTGGTGGACGCTGCCGATGCGCGAGGTCGAGGCGCAGATCCAGGAATTGCGCCAGCGCGAACTGCGCGTGCGCATGCAGTTGCAGCAGGCGCCGCAGGTGGCGCAGCGGCTGCAGCAGGCGCAACGCGACCTGGCCGCGCGCCCGGGTTTCCTGCGCGAGACCTCGGCCGAGCTGGCCTCGGCCGGGCTGGTGCAGCGCCTGGAAAGCGCGGTGGCCACCGCCAGCCCCGGCAACCGCAGCTGCGCGATCAGCAACCGTTCGCCGCTGGCCGCCGACAACCGCCGCGACCGTTTCACCCGCGTCGCGGTGCAGGTACGGCTGCGCTGCGGCACGCCGGAACTGGCCGCGGTGCTGCACGCGCTGGAGAGCGGCACCCCGGCGCTGTTCGTGGACAACCTCAACGTGATGGCGCAGCGCTACCAGCTGTCGCCGGGCGAGAGCGGCAACGGCCTGGACGTGGCCTTCGAACTGGCCGGCTATCTGCGCCCGAACGCGATGCCGCCGCCGCCCGCCGCCGCGGGCATGCCGCCCGGCATGCCGCCGCCGCCGGGCGCGCCGCCCGCCGCGCCGGCGATGGACGCCGGCACGCCGGCTGGCCCTGGGCCGAGCGAACCGGCGCCCGCGCAGGCGCCGCCGGCCATGCGCGATGCAGCCACGCCGCAGCCGCCGCAGCAAGTGGAGGGCGCGCATGCGAATTGAAGCGATCGGCCTGCGCACCGTGTGGCTGGCGACGCTGGCGCTGTGGGGGCTGTTGATCTGGATGCTGGGCCTGGCCGGTCTGGGCCAACGCATCGTGCCGTTGCCCGACGATCCGGGCATGACCCAGCGCCTGCCGAGCTTGCCGGCGGCGTCGGGCGAGCGCCTCGGCGACTATTCGCGCTACGCCGAGATCGCCGCGCGCCCGGTGTTCGCCGAAGACCGCCGGCCGCATCCGTTCTTCCTCAGCGCCGACAACGGCCAGGGCGCCGCGCCGAGCGTGCGCCTGACCGGCGTGCTGCTCACCGACAGCTTCAAGATGGCCACGCTGACCACCGAGCAGGGCGAATCGCTGCGCCTGCAGGAAGGCCGCGACCCGGTGAAGGGCTGGCGGTTGCTGTCGCTGGAACCGCGCCGCGCGGTGGTCAGCGGCGGCAGCGGCACCCAGACCCTGGAGCTGCAGGTGTTCGACGGCAAGGGCGGGCAGCCGCCGACCGCGCTCGGCCAGGGCGCGCGCCCGCCGGGCATGCCGCCGCTGCCAGGGCCGCTGCCGCCGCCGGCCGCGCCTGCGGTCGGCGCACCGGTCAATCCTGTCGCCGCCACGCCGCAGGCGGGCGCCAACGGGACGCCGGCCCCGAGTGCGCCGGCGGCCGCGCCGGCGCCGTCGTCGGAGCAGTTGCAGGCCATCCGCGAACGTATCGAAGTCCGCCGCCGGCAGTTGCAGCAACAACGCCAGAACGGCACCACCCCCGGCCAGAACCCTTAAGAGTGATCGCATGACGCCGCGCTTGTTTTCCCTGTTCCTCGCGATCGGCCTGGTGGCCGGCTGCGCCACCACGCCCTCGCCGGACGTCCGCCGCGGCGCGGCGATCGATCCCAACGTCGGCGCCGCCGGCAGCACCAGCGCCACCAGCGGCGGGCCGGCCGGCGTGGCCGACCCCAACGACCTGCCTGACCGCGTCGCGCCGGTGATCCGCCGCGGCAGCGGCAGCATGATCAATTCCAGCGCCGCCGCCGCGCCGGCGCCGTCGCTGGCCAACGCCAGCAGCGGCAGCGCCACCTTCAACTTCGAAGGCGAGTCGGTGCACGCGGTGGTCAAGGCGATCCTCGGCGACATGCTCGGGCAGAACTACGTGATCGCGCCGGGCGTGCAGGGCACCGTGACCCTGGCCACGCCCAAGCCGGTGTCGCCGGCGCAGGCGCTGAACCTGCTGGAGATGGTGCTGGGCTGGAACAACGCACGCATGGTCTACAGCGGCGGCCGCTACAACATCGTGCCCGCCGACCAGGCCCTGGCCGGCACGGTGGCGCCGAGCACCGCCTCGCCGGCCAGCGCGCGCGGCTTCGAGGTGCGCGTGGTGCCGCTGAAGTTCATTTCCGCCAGCGAGATGAAGAAGGTGCTGGAGCCGTACGCGCGGCCGAACGCGATCGTCGGCATCGACGGCTCGCGCAACGTCATCACCCTCGGCGGTACCCGTGCGGAACTGGAGAATTACCTGCGCACGGTGCAGATCTTCGACGTGGACTGGCTGTCGGGCATGTCGGTGGGCGTGTTCCCGATCCAGTCGGGCAAGGCCGAGCAGGTCGCCGCGGACCTGGAAAAGGTGTTCGGCGAAAACAGCAAGACGCCCAGTGCCGGCATGTTCCGCTTCATGCCGCTGGAGAACGCCAACGCGGTGCTGGTGATCACCCCGCAGGCGCGCTATCTGGACCAGATCCAGGAGTGGCTGGACCGCATCGACAGCGCCGGCGGCGGCAGCCGGCTGTTCTCCTACGAACTGAAATACATCAAGGCCAAGGACCTGGCCGACCGCCTGGCCGAAGTGTTCGGCGCCGGCGGCAACCGCAGCGATTCCAACGCCTCGCTGATGCCCGGCACCCAGCTCAGCCAGATGGGCGGCGGCGGCCTCAACGGCAGCAGCGACGGCAGCCTGGGCGGCAGCAGCAGCCTCAACGGCAGCAGCGACAGCCTGTCCTCCAGCAGCGGCAGTTCCTCCTCCGGCAGCAGCGGCGGCCTGGGCAACGGCAGCCTGCAGCTGTCGCCGCGCACCTCCGGCAACGGCAGCGTGACCCTGGAAGTGCAGGGCGACAAGGTCGGCGTGTCGGCGGTGGAGGAGACCAACACCCTGCTGGTGCGCGCCACGCCGCAATCGTGGCGCTCGATCCGCGACGTGGTCGAGAAGCTCGACGTGATGCCGATGCAGGTGCACATCGAGGCGCAGGTGGCCGAGGTCAGCCTGACCGGCCAATTGCAGTACGGCGTGAACTGGTTCTTCGAGAATTCGGTCAACGCCTCCGCCGACAGCACGGTGAGCAACAGCACCGGGCTCGGCGTCGGCGCCGGCCTGCCCAGCGCCGCCGGGCGCAACATCTGGGGCGACATCGCCGGCAAGGTCGGCAGCAGCGGCCTGGGCTGGACCTTCCTCGGCAAGAACGCCGCGGCGGTGATCAGCGCGCTGGACAAGGTCACCAACCTCAAGCTGCTGCAGACCCCGTCGGTGTTCGTGCGCAACAACGCCGAGGCCACGCTCAACGTCGGCACGCGCATCCCGATCAACTCGACCTCGATCAACACCGGTCTGGGCACCGACACCAGCTATTCGTCGGTGCAGTACATCGACACCGGCGTGATCCTGAAGGTGCGGCCGCGGGTGACCAAGGACGGCATGGTGTTCCTGGACATCGTGCAGGAAGTCAGCACGCCCGGTTCGCGGCCGGCGGCGTGCACCTCGGGCACCTCCACCGTGACCAACAGCTCGGCCTGCAACGTGGACATCAACACGCGCCGGGTCAAGACCGAGGCGGCGGTGCAGAGCGGCGACACCATCATGCTTGCCGGCCTGATCAACGACAGCACCAGCGACGGCAGCGCCGGCGTGCCGCTGCTGAGCAAACTGCCGGTGGTCGGCGCGCTGTTCGGTCAGAAAACGCAGGACAAGACCCGCAACGAAGTGATCGTGCTGCTGACCCCGACGATCGTGCGCAACCCGCAGGAGGCGCGCAATCTCACCGACGAGTACGGGCAGAAGTTCAAGGCGATGCAGCCGTTGCCGGCCTCGGGCAAGAAGTAGGCGCGGGTGTCCCTGCCCATCGTGCTGCTGCCGGTCGGCGTCGACGACGCCGCGCTGGACGCATGCCTGGGCGCGCTGGAGGCGCATACGCCGGCCGGCACCCGCGTGTGGCTGGCCGACGACGCGCAGGCCGGCCCGCGCGGCCAGCGCGTGGTCGAGGCCTGGCTGGCGCGCACCCGCCTGCAGGCCGACTACACCCGGCGCCCGCGCATGCTCGGCGAGGTCGCGCATCTGGACGAGATGCTGCGCGCCTGTGCCGCCGCCGACGTGGTGGTGCTCGCCGCGGACGCGCAACCCTTGCCCGGTTGGTTGCAGCAACTGAGCGCGTGCCTGACGCGCGACGCCGCCATCGCCAGCGCCACGCCATGGAGCAACGCCGGCGAAGCCTGCGCCTGGCCGCGGCTGGGCGAGATCAATCCTCTTCCCGACGACGATGAGCGTCTGGCGCGCGCCTGCGCGGCGCTGCCACCGGAGCATCCGGAACTGCCGTCGGCGGTGTGCCACGCGGTGGCCTTGCGCGGCGCCGCACGGCAGCGCGCCGGCGGCCTGGACGCGAGCAGCTACGGTTCCTGGTACGCGGCGCTGATCGACCTGTCGCTGCGCATGGCCGGACTCGGCTGGCGCAACGTGCTGTGCGAGACCGCCTACGTGGCGCGCAGCGGCGAAGGCCGCGCCGCCGACGGCGACATGGACGCGCTGGCCACGCGCTGGCCGGCCTGGCATGCGCGCCTGGCCGGCTTCCTGATGCACGACCCGCTACGCGCGCGCCGCGAGGAGCTGCAACGCCGGTACGCCGAACTGCCGCCGCCGGACCCGCAGCGCGCGCTGTTCGACGCCTAGCGCGTTTTCGACGCGGGCATTGCAATCGGTCAATCCGCGGAGTGTTGCCAGTCGGCGGAGTGTTGTGGGAGCGACTTCAGTCGCGACGGGCGTTACCGGTAGAGCCCGTCGCGACTGAAGTCGCTCCCACAAGTTTCAAGAAGTCCGTAATGGCCGTCGGCGTTGGCACATCCGCCGCGCGCGGCTCGGTCGGCGCATTGGCGATGCCATTGCCGGACCGGGCGGCCGCGGCCGCAGCCGCCCGCCACCGCCGGACGCGCGCCAGCCTCACTCAGGCGGCGCCTGCACGTCCACCGTCACTTCCAGCACGTCGTGGCGCCAGGATTCGATGTCGAACTCCACCGCGCGGCCGTCGGCGGCGTAGCTCACCCGCTGCAGCCGGAAGCACGGCGTGCCGGCGGTGGACTGCAGCAGCGCGGCCTGCTCGGCGCCCAGCGTGGCCGGATACATCGACAGCCGGCTGCGCGCCTGGCGCAACCCGAGCCGCTGTCCCAGCACGGCGCTGAGCGAGCCGGCCAGGTCGTGCTCGAGCAGGCTCGGCGCCCACGCGGCCAGGATCGCATTGGTCTCCAGCAGCACCGCGCGGCGGCCGATCCAGCGCCGCCGCTGCAGCAGGAACAGCTCGGCCTGCGCATCGTCCAGTTCCAGGTGCCGCGCCAGCGTCGCGCCGGCCGGCTGGCGGCGCACGCTGAGCAGTTCCGTGCGCGGCGTGCCGCCCTGCGCGGCCACGTACTGCATGAAGCCGGCGATGCTGGTGGGGTCGTGGCGCACGCGCGCCGCGCTGACGAACCAGCCGCGCCGGTTCTCGCGATAGATGTGGCCTTCCGATTCCAGTTGCTGCAGCGCCTCGCGCAAGGTGATGCGGGTGCAGCCGAACAGCGCGGCCAGCTCGCGTTCCACCGGCAGGCGCTGGTCCGCGGCCCATTCGCCGCCGGCGATGCGCGCCAGCAGCGCATCGACGATGCGCTGGCCGAAACCGGCGGCTGGGTTCAATGGCGTGGGCATGCGTTCTCCGTCGCGTGATGGCGCTGTCCCTGCGCATGGTCGCAGACTAGGCCCGGTTCGCTGTTCATGCCCGAGCGGCTTATGCGCCGGCTCATCGCGACGGTGGCGCGGCACCGGTGCGGCGCAGGTCGGCCTGCCACAGGCGCAGGCCGTAGATCGCCAGCACCACGAAGCCGGCGTACAGCGCCGCGGTCGGATACAGCCCCTTGTAGACGAAGACGCCGACGTACAGGCAGTCGAGCACGATCCACAGGCCCCAGTTGGCGATGCGCTTGCGCGCCGCCCAGAAACTGGCGACCAGGCTGAAGGCGGACAGCGCCGCGTCCAGCCAGGGCAGCGCGGCATCGGTATGACGGTGCATCAGCCAGCCCAGCGACAGCGCGCCGGCGGCGCCGGCCAGCAGCGACAGCGCCGCTTCGCGCCGCGGCAGCGGGCCGACCTGGACCTTGCCGTGCTCCAGCCGGCCCTGGCTCCAGCGCCACCAGCCGTAGCCCTGCAGGAACACGTAGACGCCCTGCAGCAACATGTCCGAGTACAGCTTCCACTGGTAGAACAGCCACGCGTACAGCAGCACCGCGACGACGTTGACCGGCCAGCACCAGCGCACCCGGCGTGCGGTCAGCCACACGCCGACTACGTTGACCAGCACGGCGAGAAGTTCGAGGGGGGACATGGGGGGCTCGGTTGGATGGTGTGGAGTCGGGACCGGGGACTCGGGACTCGAGGGGTGGTCGCCAGTGCACTGCATTCTTGCTTTTTTGTAGCCTGGCTTTGGCTCCGACGCGTCACCGGTAAGGCGTCGGGGCTGAAGCCCCTCCCACGGAAAAGCGGCTGGCTGAAACTGCAAAGGAGCCGCTTCTCTTCATTTCAAGATCTGGCACTTTTTTCATCAAGTCGCTTGACAGCGATTTGTCCCGGGGCAGCATCCTGCCTTCCCGAGTCCCGAGTCCCGAGTCCCGAGTCCCGAGTCCCGAGTCCCGAGTCCCGAGTCCCGAGTCAAAAATCGAACTGCAGCGCCAGCCGCGCCGTGCGCGGCGCGCCCAGGAACAGGTAGTCGTCGCCGAGGTATTCGCCGACGTCGCGCCAGTAGCGCTTGTCGGCGAGGTTGTCCACGCTCAGCCGCAACGTGGTTGGCAGCGTGCCCAGCCGCGTCGCGTAGCGTGCGCCCAAGTTATAGACGGTGTAGCCGCCGACGGCGACGCGGCCGCTGCGGTCGGCGTACTTGGCGCCGCTGAACTGCGCGCCGCCCAGCAGCGCCAGGCCGCTCGCCCCGGGCACGTCCCAGCTGGCCTGGGCGCTGGCGCGCAGCCTGGGTACGTTCAGGGCCTGGTGGTCTTCGTAGGCCGGCGTGCCGGTGTCCTCGGCGCGCGCGCGGATGCCGGCGACGCTGGCCTGCAGGTGCAGCCGCTCGCCGATCGCGCCGTCGGCCGACAGTTCGATGCCGCGGTTGTGCAGGCGGCCCTGCTGCACATACAGGAAGCTGCCGTCGGCCTGCGGCTGCGCGTACTGGTAGGCCTGGCGGATGTCGAACACCGCCGCACCCAGCGCCAGGCCGCCGCGCTCGTATTTCAGGCCGGCTTCGCTCTGGTAGGCGCTGGTCGGGGCGAGGATCGCATCGGCATTGCTGGCGAACCACGACGCGGTGCCGCCCGGCGCCAGGCCCTTGGCGAAACTGGCGTACAGCGACAGCGTCTCCTGCGGCTTGAACAACAACGCCGCCTGCGGCAGCAGTTCCGAGCGGCGGGTGTGCCGGGTCAGCGCGCCGTCGCGGTCCCAGGCGCGCTCGTCGTAGCGCACCTGGCGCGCGCCCAGCAGCAGCTGCCAGGCCTCGCCGATGCCGATGCGGTCGCTGGCCAGCAGCGATTGCTGGGTGCTGTCCAGACGCCGCTGCTCGGGGCCGAGTTCGGCGTCGGCCTGGGCCAGCAGCGGCGGATCGGCATCGATGTTGCCGCTGCCGATCCATTCGTTGATCGAGCCGTGCTGGTCGATGGTGCGCTGCAGGTAGTCCACGCCGAGGTTGAGCTGGTGCTGCAGCGCGCCGGTGGCGAAGCTGCCGGACACGGTCGCCTGCACCTGGTCGTTGCGGCGCGTGTCGTCGGGGCTGCGGTAGTCGTAGAGGTCGTAGTCGCCTTCGCGGCTGAAGTGGTTCGGAATCGCGTCGCCGGCGCAGCTGGCCGCGCCGTAGCAGCCCCAGGCGAAGCTGGAATAGTCGTCGATCACCGCGCGGCTATGGGCGGCCGCCAGTTGTGCGCGCCAGGTGTCGTTGAAGCGGTATTGGTAGCGCAGCTGCGCGTTGAGCGAGTCGATGCCGACCGGCTTGGACCAGGGTTGGTAGGCCAGCAATCGGTGCACCGACACGTCGCTGGGCACGCGCTCGCCGCCGAGCAGTTGATAGCCGGGCACCGAGCGTTGCTGCCGGTCCTGGTATTCCACGTCCAGCTGCAGCGTCGATTGCGGGTCGATGTTCCAGTCCGCGGCCAGCGACAGGAAATTGCGGTGGCCGTCGGCATGGTCGACGTAGCTGCGGATGTCCTCGTGCGCGGCGTTGACGCGCAGGCCGAACTGGCGGTCGCGGCCGAACCAGTCGCCCAGGTCCACGGCGGCGTAGCGGCCGCCGTCGTCGTCGGTGCCGAGCACCAGCGTGCGCACCTGTTGCGGGCGCTTGGTCACGTAGTCGATCACGCCGGCCGGCTCGGTGAGCCCGGACTGCAGCCCGGACAGGCCCTTGAGCACCTGCACCTGCTGCTTGTTCTCCAGCGCCACGTTCTGCTCGCCGGTGACGGTCAGGCCGTTGATGCGGTAGCTGTTGGCGGCGTTGAGCGAATAGCCGCGCACCACGAAGTTCTCGTAGTAGCCGATCGGCGCATAGCTGTCGCCGACCGAGGCGTCGGCGCGCAGCACCTCGCTGAGCACGCGCACCTGGCGGTCGTCCAGTTGCGTGCGGTCGATCACCCCGATCGAGGCGGGCGTGTCCAGCAGCGCGGCGTCGCCGTAGCCGCCCAGCGTGGAGCGGTTGCGCGGCTGCTCGCCCTGCACGTGGACCGCGTCCAGTTCGACCGGCGTCTGCGTGTCCGCATCGGCGGCGCGCGCCGGTGCGGCGGTGGCGGCCAGCGCCAACGCCAGGGCGAGCGGCGCGAGTGCGGGGAAGGTGTGGGACATGGGAGAACCTCTAGGCGGGAGTCGCAATGGAAAAGACGGATGTCGCTGCGCGCGGGCAACGGCGGAGGCGTGGGCGGGCGCGCTGCCGGCAGCGCGGCGCGGCATGCGCGCGCACTGGGCGCGCCGGCGCGCGCGGCAGCGAAAGCGAAACGCTCATCGCGCGGCGTCCGCGTGCCGCTGCAACTGCCGCAGCAGGCGCTGGCCTTCGCCGCCGCCGAACCAGTCGGCATGGCCGAGCAGGTAGCGGCGATAGGCGATCTCGGCGTTCGCGTCGGAGCCGGTGATGCCGGCGAAATAGTCGATCTCGGCGAGCGCGAAGTCGGCATGCGCGATCGGCAACAGCGCGGCCAGCAGGCGCAGCTGCGCCGCGTCCAGCGGCAGCAGCTGCGCGTAGCCGTGCAGCAGCGCGTCGAGCTGATCGAGCTCGGCGGGCGCGCGGCCGCCGATGTCCAGGTCCAGCCACGGCACCAGGTTGCGTTCGATCGCGGTGGCCAGGTCGAACAGCGCGAAGGTGCGGTCGGCCAGGCCGAAATCGAACACCGCGCTGACCTCGCTGGCCGCGCCGTGGCCGCGCCACAGCAGGTTGGAGGCGTGCCAGTCGCCATGCGTCCACAGCGGCGGCAGCGGCGCTTGCAGTAGCGGCCAGGCGCGCGCGTGCCACGGCAGCAGATGCCGGCGCAGGTCGCCGCGCCAGTCGTGGCGCTGCAGCCAGGCGGCCAGCGCCGGCCGCGCGCGCAGGTCCTGCTGCAGCGCCTGCAACGGATCGGCGCCGCCGAACAGGCGCAGATTGGCGACCAACTGGGTGGTGCTGCGCGGCGGCGCCGTGTAGCCCGCCGCAGCCTGATGCAGCAATGCGAGCGCGCGCCCGGCGGCCTGCGCATGGGCCGTGTCGGCGAAGGGCAGCCACGAGGCCGTGTCGCGGTACAGGTCTTCGCCGCTGGCGGCGCGCTGCACTTCGTAGGTCCAGTCGCCGAGCGCGATCGCGCTGGCGCCGTCGGGCGCGCGCAGCAGCACCGGGACCGGCACGCCGCGCACGCGCAGGTGCTCGATGAAGCGGTGTTCCTCGCCCAGCGTGCGCGCATCGCGCAGGCTGCGGTGATGGCGCTTCACGAACAGCGTGCCGACTGAACTCTCGACCTCGGCCGCGGCGGAGAACGGGCGCGGGCTGTGCCAGCGCAAGGCGCGGACCGCGTCGGCCAGGCCCATGTGCCGCAACAGCGCGTCGACCTCGTCGCTGCGCAGCGGCGGCCAGTCCGCCTCGGCCGGGGCCAGGCTCATGCCGTGCATCTGGTGCGTGCTCATCGGGTCCGCGCCGGGTGCGGGGGCGGCGCGTCGCAACGAAGCGGCGGGGTACGCCTTTCGTGGTTTGGTCTAGACCAGCTTCGCGGAGCCCTGCGTCGGCGGCCGACGGCTCTGTCGGTCGCAAGGCGGCGCTGCCGGGCCGTCGGCATGCACGGCCGCCAGCAAGCTGGGCGGCCGATGCGTCTGGATCCTGGGGGCAGCGCGCCGTCGTGGGCGCTCGCCGTCATCTACACCGCGAAAGGCATGGGACGCGCGATTCTACACGCGTCTCCACATGCGTCGGCGCGCAGGCCTGCGGCGCAGGGCGCGGCGCGGGCGCCGGTGACGCAGGCACGGCGCTTTCTGCGCGAGCCCGTTTGCCCGGATAATCGGCGCATGAGCGAACAGCAGATGGCCGTGGTGGTGGTGACCTACGAGAGCGGCAGCACCATCGACGCCTGTCTGCAGCGGCTGCGCACGGCGGCGGACGTCGCCCAGATCCGGGTGGTCGACAACGCCTCGCGCGACGACACCCTGGCCATCGTGCAGCGCCACGCGCTGGAGGACCGGCGCGTGCGCTTCATCGCCAATCCCGACAACCCCGGCTTCGCCACCGCCTGCAACCAGGGCGCGGCGGCCAGCGATGCGCCGTGGCTGGCGTTCGTCAATCCGGACCTGATGGTGGAGGCCGACACGCTGGCACTGCTGCGCGCGCAGGTCGCCGCGCTCGGCGACGCGCTGCTCGGCGTGGAGCAGGTCGACGAGCACGGCCGTGCCGACGCCGCGGTGCGCCGCCGCGATCCGGACTTCGCGGCGATGCTGCGGCATCCGCTGGCCGGTTCGCGGCTGGCGGTGGCGGTGGATCCGGCGCAGCCGCTGCAGCGGGTGGAGGCGATCTCCGGTGCGCTGATGCTGCTGCCGCGTGCGCTGTTCGACCGTATCGGCGGCTGGGACGCCGGCTACCGCCTGCATGCCGAGGACCTGGACCTGTGCCGCCGCGCGCGCCAGGCCGGGGCCACCGTGGCGGTGTGCAACCGCCTGCGCGTGCTGCACGTGCGCGGCGTTTCCAGCCGCAAGCGGCCGTGGTTCGTGGAATGGCACAAGCACCGCGGACTGTGGCGCTATTTCCGCAAGTTCGAGGCGCCAACGCGCGCCGCGCCGGTGCGTGCGGCGGTGTGGGCGGTGATCTGGCTGCACGCCTGGGTGACCTTCGCCAGGCTGTGTCTGCGCCGCCCTGGCTGAACGCGGCACCAGGCTGGTGCGTGCGCGTCGTTAGGCTGTATGCGTGATGAGTAATTCATTTATTGCGTGATGTGAATCACGCTTGAAAAATGTTACGGTCCTGCCACGATTCCGCGTTTGGAGTCGTTTCCTGCTCCCTGTTCCAGGGGCCCCCACCAGGAAACAACAGCGATGCATCAGTCGTACGACGGGCGCTTGCGCTCTCGGCCTCGCGCCTGCGCGGCCGCCTCTACCGTGACACGCAACGGATACCGACGCGCACGCGCGCTGTCGACGCTGGCAGTGGGCCTGGCCGCACTGGCGGCGGGGCCGTGCCTGGCCGGTGCCTGGGTACAGGACGAGGGCGCCGCGCTGGCGATCCTCAAGGCCAGCCACAGCGATGGCGGCGCGGTCTACAACAGCCACGGTCAGGACCAGAATTTCCCCGATGCCGGGCGCAGCCGCCAGGACCAGCTGAATCTCTATGCCGAGTATGGGCTGAGCGCCGACCTGACCCTGGTCGGCAACGTCTATTTCAGCAAGGCCGGCTATCGCAACGACAACGGCTACGGCAACCGGCACACCACCGGCTGGGCCGACCAGGAAGTCGGCCTGCGCTACCGCCTGGACCCGGACGGCGACGGCCCCTGGCAGGGTGCGGCGCAGGTGCTGGCGTTGATCCCCGGCTACGGCCGGCAGGGCCGTCCCCCCGAGCGCGACCGTCCGGCGCTGGGCCAGGGCGACTACGGCGTCGAACTGCGCTACAGCGTCGGTCGCGGCTACCGGGCCGGCAGCCACGACGGCTACGTGGACCTCGGCGCGGCGGTGCGCCTGCGCGGTGGCGACTCCGCCGACGAGGCGCGCCTGGACATCAGCAGCGGCCTGGCGCTGGCGCCGCGCTGGATGCTGATCGGCGAACTCAACGTGATCCAGGGCCTGGGCAACGGCAACGGCCCCAATCCGGTCTACGCGCCCGACACCCCGATCCGCGGCAACAACTACGACCTGACCAAGCTGCAGGCCTCGCTGCTGCACACGCTGCCCGGCGGCACCCAGTTGCAGCTCGGCTACCAGCAGCCGGTGGCCGGGCGCAACACCGGCGGCGCGGGTGGCCCGTTCGTCGCCGCCTGGTGGCGGTTCTGACATGGCCGCGGTGAACCATCCGGCGACGAGTCGCGCCGCCGGCGACGCGATCGGTCCGCTCGGCAGCGTGCCCGAGCCGCGCGGCTGGCAGACCCCGATCGGCACCGCGCTGGTCGAAGCCGGGGTCATCGATGCGGCGCAGCTGCAGGACGCGCTGGCGTTGCAGGCGCGTTGGCGTTCGCGCCTGGGCGACGTGGTGCTGGCCCAGCGCGGGGTCACCGCGCTGCGCTTCTACACGGTGCTGTCGGCGCATTTCGGGCTGAACTTCGTCAACCTGCTGCAGCAGCCGATCGACTCCGCCCTGTTCGAGCCGGAGCGCCTGGCCGACTATGCGCAACGCCTGGTGCTGCCGTGGCGGATGGAAGAGGGCCGGCTGGTGCTGGCGGTGGCCGATCCCGGCCCGGAGACCTTCGCCTGGGCGCGCAGCCAGTACGGCGCTGACGTGCGCTTCGTCGGTACCTCCAAGTTCGATGTGGTCTGGGGCCTGCAGCAGCAGGCCGATGCGCAGCTCACCCACGATGCGCTGAACCTGCTCGCCGAACATGCGCCGGAGCACTCGGCCAAGCAGGTGGTGACCCGCAAGCAGGTGGTGTCGCTGTGCACGGTGGCGGCGCTGTTGCTGCTGGCGCTGGCGATCTGGCCGGTGCCCAGCCTGATCGCGATCAACAGCATGGTCGGCGTCGCCTTCGTGGCCACGTTCGCGCTGAAGTTCGCGCTGGCCTGGCTGGGTGCGCGCCGCCGCATCGAGATCAAGGTCACCGACGCCGAAGTGGCCGCGCTCGGCGACGAGGATCTGCCGGTGTATACGGTGCTGGTGCCGATGTACAAGGAGCCGGACGTGCTGCCGATCCTGGCCAACGCCCTGCGCCGGCTCGACTACCCGACTTCCAAGCTGGACGTGAAGCTGGTGCTGGAGGCCGACGACACCGAGACCATCGAGGCGGCCAAGGCGCTGGGCCTGGAAGCGTTCTTCGAGATCATCCGGGTGCCGCCGTCGCAGCCCAAGACCAAGCCGAAGGCGTGCAACTACGCGCTGCAGTTCGCGCGCGGGCAGATGCTCACCATCTACGACGCCGAGGACAAGCCGGAGCCGGACCAGCTCAAGCGCGCGGTCGCCGCGTTCCGCAAGTCGCCGGCCGACGTGGCCTGCATCCAGGCGCGGCTGAACTACTACAACGCCGACGAGAACTGGCTCACGCGCATGTTCACGCTGGAATACACGCTGTGGTTCGACTTCTACCTGCCGGCGCTGGAAACCCTGCGCATCCCGATCCCGCTGGGCGGCACCTCCAACCATTTCCGCCTGGACATCCTGCGCAAGGTGCGCGCCTGGGACCCGTACAACGTCACCGAGGACGCCGACCTGGGCGTGCGCCTGACCCAGCAGGGCTACCGGGTCAGCGTGGTCAACTCGACCACGTTCGAAGAAGCCAACGTCAGCATTCCCAACTGGATCCGGCAGCGCTCGCGCTGGCTCAAGGGCTACATGCAGACCTGGCTGGTGCACATGCGCGATCCGGTGCAGCTGTACCGCTCGGTCGGTTTTCGCGGGTTCTGGGGCTTCCAGTTCTTCGTCGGCGGCACCTTCTTCACCGCGCTGATCGCCCCGCCGATGTGGTTGATCTACGGCATCTGGGCGCTGACCGACACGCATGTGTTCAATCCGTTCTTCCCGCCCGCGCTGCTGTACCTGAGCCTGCTCAATTTGATGCTGGGCAACGGCTTTCTGATCTACATGACCTTGTTGGCCGCGTTCAAGCGCGACTACTTCCGGCTGGCGCCGTATGCGCTGACCGTGCCGCTGTACTGGCTGCTGCAATCGGTCGCCGCCTACAAGGGCCTGTGGCAGCTCATCCGCAATCCGTTCTACTGGGAAAAGACCACCCATGGCATCAGCAAGCACATGGCCGAAGAGCGCCGCGCCGCACTCGACGACTGACACGCCGCGGCGCCCGCGCGGCGTGGCGGTATTCGTGGCCACCGCCGCGCTGCTGGCGCTGCTGTGCCACCGGTTGCTCGCGCACGGCTACATGAGCGACGACGCGATGGCGCAGTACGCCAAGCTGCTGCTGTTGCGCGACGCGGCCGGTTTCCGCACCGAATACCTGGGTTTCCTCTACGCGCAGGCCTCACTGTACCTGGGCCTGTTGATCGGCGGCGTGCCGGGGCTGTCCACCCCGTTGCTGCCCTACCTGGTGGACGTGCTCGCCGGCGCGGCGCTGGTGAGCCTGCTGTGGCGCGACCTCGCCGCGGGCCTGGGCCGTGCCTGGGCCTGGGGCCTGTGCGCGGCGCTGGTGCTGCAGCCGTTCTTCCTGTGGCCGACGCTGTCGGGCAACAACCAGGGCCTGGGCCTGCTGCTGTTCTACCTGACCTGCCGCGCGCTGCGCCATCTGCGTGGCGATCCGGAAGCCTTCGCCTACCTGCGCCTGGCGCTGGGCCTGTGCCTGCTGTTCTTCGTCGACGAACGCGCCTGCTTCCTGGCCTTGGCGATGGCGCCGTGGCTGGGCGTGATCGCGCCGCAGGGCATGCTGCGGCGCGCGGCGCTGTCGTTCTATCTGGTCTGCTATCTGCCGTTCCTGTTCGCGGTCGCGACCTGGATGTATCTGAACTACCTGTTCTTCGGCGATGCGTTGCTGTTCGTGCGCGACCAGCATTCGGCGTTCCGCGGCAGCTACGCGCAGGCGGCGCTGCAGCCCTGGCTGCAGCAGGCCATGGCGCGGCCGTGGTGGCCGCCGCTGTACCTGTTGTTGGCCGGGCTGGTCACCACGCCGTTGCTGTTGCTGGTGCGGCGCACCCGGCTCAGCAGCACCTGGCGCTGCGTGCTGGTGGCGACCGCCACCGTGATCGGTGCCGGCACGCTGGCGGCATGGGCGCGCTTCAGCGCGCAGCCGCTGGATTTCCTGGCGCTGATGCTGGTGCCGACGGCGCTGGTGCTGGGCGACCTGCGCCGCGAACTGCGTTGGCTGGCCTTGGCCTTGCTGCTGCTCGGCGCCGTCGCCAGCGGCTGGGTCATCGCGCAGACCGCCGCCTCGACCACCCGCGACTGGGCGAGCGCCTTGCGCGCGCCGGTGGCGCCGCGGCATCCGGACGAAGCGCGGCTGGGCGCCTGGCTGGCCGAGGCGCGGCTGCCGACCCTGCTCGACGATCGCGCCGGCTACGCGGTGATCGTGGCGCGCGGCGATGCGCAGGGCCTGATCCTGCCGTTCGACCCGCGCTTCAAGCGCGCGCTGGACGACCCGCGGCAGATGCCGGCGCAGGTGGTGGTGGCCGACCCGGCCAGCCAGGCCGGGGTGCTGGACAGCGTCAACCGGCGCCTGCCGCAGCTGTGGCAGCAGGGCCTGCCGGGCTACAGTCTGGTCTACCGACAAGGGGCCTACCGGGTATGGCGTCGATTGCCTTGAGGTGGCTGGCCGGCATGCTGTTCGCGATGAGCGCCTGCGGCTGCGGTGCGGCCACGCCCGCGGCAGCGCCGTGGATGGGCGCCAACGTCAAGGTATCGGCGCAGGCGCCGTGGGGCAGCGACGCGGCGCAGCGCTCGCTGCAGCAGTTGGCCGACGCCGGCGCCGAACGCGCGCTGCTGGTCGCCTTCGTCTGGCAGGCCACGCCGCAGTCCGACGCTCCGGTGCTGGGCAGCGACAGCAGCGTGGAGCAGGTGCGTGCCGGGCTGCGGCAGATGCGCGCGGCCGGCCTGCAGCCGGTGCTGAAGGTGCACCTGTGGATCCCGGGACATTGGGCCGGCGATGCCGCGCCGGCCGATCGCGCCGCCTGGTTCGGTGCCTACCAGCGCGTGCTGCTGCAGCTGGCGCAGGTCGCCGCCGACGAACGGGCCGAGGCCTTGATCGTCGGCACCGAATTGCGCGGCCTGCAGGACGCGCCGCAGTGGCCGGCGCTGGTGGCGGCGGTGCGCCAGGTCTATCGCGGTCCGCTGGGCTATGTGGCCGATGGCCTGGAGCAGGCCGAGCGTTTCGGCTACTGGGACCGCTTCGATTTCGTCGGCACCAGCCTGTACCCGGCGTTGTCGGCGGTGCCGGCGCAGCGGCTGACGCAGATGCGCGCGGCGGCGGCGCGGGTGCAGGCGCTGGGCACGCGCAGCGGGCGTCCGGTGTGGGTGGCGGAACTGGGCCTGCGCTCGGCGCGCGGCAGCCTGGCCGCGCCCTGGGAAAGTCCCGAGCAGCGTACCGCCGCGGTGGATACGGCCCTGCAGGCGCAGGTGCTGCGGGACTGGCGCCGCGTACTCGGTGAACAGCGCATCGCCGGCATCGCGCTGTGGTGCTGGTACACCGATCCGGACGCCGGCGGCGCGCACGACAGCGATTTCACCGTGCAGCACAAGCCGGCGCAGGCGGTGCTGGCGCGGCACTGATTCCTGCAGGCGCGATGCGGGCGCATAATCGCGCAATGATCATCGATTCGCTGCTCGACACCGACCTCTACAAGTTCACGATGATGCAGGCGGTGCTGCACCAGCATCCCGGCGCACAGGTGGAATACCGCTTCAAGTGCCGCACCCCGGGCATCGACCTGGCGCAGTTCCTGCCGCAGATCTCCGAGGAGATCGATGCGCTGTGCGCGCTGCGCTTCCGCGCCGAGGAACTGGACTACCTGCGCGGCCTGCGCTTCATCAAGCCGGACTTCGCCGATTTCCTGGGGCTGTTCCATCTGGACCGCAAGTATCTGCAGCTGCAGGCCTCGACCACGGTGCCGGGCGAGATCGAGCTCAGCCTGCGTGGGCCGTGGCTGCACACCATCCTGTTCGAAGTGCCGCTGCTGGCGATCGTCAACGAGGTCTGGTTCCGCAACACCGGCGGCGACGATCATGCCGAGGGCCTGCGCCGCTTGCAGGCCAAGATCGCGCTGCTGCGCGACAGCAGCGGCTACGGCGGCTGCG
Source organism: Xanthomonas campestris pv. phormiicola (assembly GCA_025666215.1). Taxonomy (NCBI): domain Bacteria; kingdom Pseudomonadati; phylum Pseudomonadota; class Gammaproteobacteria; order Lysobacterales; family Lysobacteraceae; genus Xanthomonas; species Xanthomonas campestris. The sequence continues at coordinate 956,843 of CP102593.1, forward strand.
CGATCGCCGATTACGGCACCCGCCGGCGCTATTCGCGGGCCTGGCACGGCGAGCTGCTGCCGGTGCTGCAGCAGACCCTGGGCACGCAGTTCGTCGGCACCAGCAACGTGTATTTCGCCCGCCGCTACGGGCTGACCCCGCTGGGCACGATGGCCCACGAATACCTGCAGGCGTTCCAGGCGCTGGGCCCGCGGCTGCGCGATTCGCAGGCCGCGGCGCTGGAATCGTGGGCGCGCGAGTACCGCGGCGACCTCGGCATCGCCCTGTCCGACGTGGTCGGGCTGGACGCCTTCCTGCGCGACTTCGACCTGTACTTCTGCAAGCTGTTCGACGGCATGCGCCACGATTCCGGCGACCCGTTCGAATGGGGCGAGCGCGTGCTGGCGCACCTGCAGCGGCACCGGGTGGACCCGCGCGGCAAGGTGCTGGTGTTCAGCGACGGCCTGGACATCGACAAGGTGATGCGGCTGTACGCGCATTTCCACGGCCGCTGCATGCTCGCCTTCGGCGTGGGCACCAACCTCACCAACGACCTGGGGCCGGCGCCGCTGCAGATCGTGATCAAGATGGTCCGCTGCAACGGCCAGCCGGTGGCCAAGCTCAGCGACTCGCCGGGCAAGAACCTGTGCGACGACCCGGCCTACCTGGCCTATCTGCGCCAGGTGTTCGACGTGGCCGCCGATCACCCATAGTGGGACGTGTGCCTGCCTCGCCCCGGCCGGTTGCGACGAGAATGGCAGCGATCGTTCGGCTGGGAGGGACTTTGCTGTGGCGCAGCAGTGGGCTACCATTGGCTCGCAAAGTGAGAGCTGTGTCGCATTAGAGGCAGTGGCCGCCATATTGACATCGGGCTTGCTGGGTACCCTTGGCGGTTACCAGCCGTGCCATTTTTCCATCAGAGGCAGCACCCGATGAGCTCTCCCGAGCTACAGACGCAGTTTCGCACCCAGGCCTGTTCGCGGCAGTGGCGCGGTTTTCTGCGCGCGTTGGCCCAGGAGTTCGCCGCGGAACTGTCGCCGGAGGACATGGCGCTGCTGATGGCGCGGATCGGCCGCCGTTTCGCCGGCGAGCACCGGATCGGCGCCTGCGCGACGCTGGACGAGCTGCAGGCCGAGGTCAACCGGTTGTGGGACTGGATGGAGTGGGGGTATGCGCGCTTCGAGGAGCAGGCCGACCGGGTCGACCTGTACCACGTCGGCTCGCCGTTGCAGATCGCCCTGGCCGGGGAGGCGGCTGGCGCGGATGGATTCCTGGAAGGGGTGTACCACGCCTGGTTCGAGCAGGCCGGCATGTTGGCGGGTCTGGGGATCCGCGCGGTGCCGGTCGTCGAGGAGGATGTCCGTCGTTTCGTGCTGTGCCGGGTCGCCTGAGCGGGCCACCCGATTCCACCGGCTACAAAAATCATCTCAGGGGGTGATCGATGTCCAAGAAAACCGACCATGCGGGCGCCGATGCGGCCGATGACATTTCCAGCCTGTTCGCCAAGCTCGGCAGCCAGGGCGCCAGTGCGTACCAGGACTTTTCCGGCGTGCGGCTGAGCGCGCCGGAACCTGCCGCCGCCGAACCGGCGCTGGCAGCGGCACCCGCGCCGACGCTGTCGGTGGTGCGTGCGCCAGCCGAGCCGAAGCTGGTCGTGGCGTTGCCTGCGGCCAGGCCGGTTGCGGCCGAACCGGCGGCCGCCGCCGCCAAGCCCGCGTCGCCGGAGCTGGCACTGCCCGCGTCGGCAGGCACGGCCACGCCGCTGATCCAGTTGTTCCAGCGCCTGCTCGACAGCGGCCGCGATCGCGCGCCGACGCCCGACAGCCCGCTCAAGCGGTTCCAGATCCGCTGACCCGCGCGCGGCCGCTGGCGCCGCGCATCGCCGTCCTGTCGCCGCGCGGAGGGGAAACCGCGCGCCGGCCTCGCCCCTCCCGCTAGGAATCGCTGATGAGCGCTGCGTCCGCATCGCGTACCGGTCAACCCATGCATACACTGGCCAATTGGTCGCTGTGGGCGCTGGGCGCCTTGTTGTTGGTGTTCGTGGTCGCCATTCCGATGGACGTGCCGCAGCAGATGCTGTTCTCGCTGGTGGTGTTCGCCGCGGCGCTGCTGCTGCGCCGCAGCGGCAGCCGGCTGGCCGTGCTGGTGATGATGTCGCTGTCGCTGGCGATGTCCTCGCGCTACATCTGGTGGCGCATCACCCAGACCATGGGCGTGAGCAGCGTGGTCGATCTGAGCCTGGGCCTGGGCCTGCTGCTGGCCGAGGTGTATGCCTTCACCATCCTGGTGCTGGGCTATTTCCAGGTGCTGTGGCCGCTGAACCGGCGCCCGGTGCCGCTGCCCGCCGACCAGAGCGCGTGGCCGACGGTGGACCTGTTCATTCCCACCTACAACGAGCCGCTGTCGGTGGTGCGCTCCACCATCCTGGCCGCCAGCGTGATGGACTGGCCGGCGGACAAGCTCAACATCTATCTGCTCGACGACGGCCGCCGCGACGAGTTCCGCGAGTTCTGCGTGCAGGCCGGCATCCACTACGTCACCCGCACCAACAACTTCCACGCCAAGGCCGGCAACATCAACGCCGCGCTGAAGAAGTCCAGCGGCGAGTACGTGGCGATCTTCGACTGCGACCACATCCCGACCCGTTCGTTCCTGCAGGTGGCGATGGGCTGGTTCCTGCGCGACCGCATGCTGGCGGTGGTGCAGATGCCGCACTACTTCTTCTCCGCCGATCCGTTCGAGCGCAACCTCGGCAACCACGGCAAGGTGCCCAACGAGGGCGAGCTGTTCTACGGCCTGTTGCAGGACGGCAACGACCAGTGGGACGCGACCTTCTTCTGCGGCTCGTGCGCGGTGATCAAGCGCAAGCCGCTGGAGGAAGTCGGCGGGGTGGCGGTGGAAACGGTGACCGAGGATGCGCACACCGCGCTGAAGCTGCACCGGCGCGGCTACCGCAGCGCCTACATCACCGTGCCGCAGGCCGCCGGCCTGGCCACCGAGAGCCTGTCCGGCCACGTCGCCCAGCGCATCCGCTGGGCGCGCGGCATGGCGCAGATCGCGCGGCTGGACAACCCGCTGCTCGGCAAGGGCCTGCGCCTGTCGCAGCGGCTGTGCTACGCCAACGCGATGCTGCACTTCTTCTACGGGCTGCCGCGCATCATCTACCTGACCGCGCCGCTGGCCTACCTGTTCTTCGGCGCGCATGTGATCCACGCCTCGGCGCTGATGATCCTGGCCTACGCATTGCCGCACATCATGCAGGCCAACCTGACCAACCTGCGCACCCAGGGCAAGTTCCGCCACCTGCTGTGGAACGAGGTCTACGAGACCACGCTGGCCTGGTACATCCTGCGCCCGACCCTGGTAGCGCTGTTCAATCCCAAGCTCGGCAAGTTCAACGTCACCCCCAAGGGCGGCCTGGTCACGCGCAGCTATTTCGACCGGCAGATCGCCAAGCCCTACCTGTTCCTGCTGGTGCTGAACCTGGCCGGCCTGGCCGCCGGGGCGATGCGCCTGGTCTACACCGATGCCACCGGCGAAGCGCAGACGATCTGGTTCAACCTGGCCTGGACCGTCTACAACGTGCTGCTGCTCGGCGCCACCATCGCCACCGCCAGCGAGATGCGCCAGGTGCGCCGCTCGCACCGCGTGCCGCTGGACATCCCGGCCACGCTGTACCTGCCCGATGGCCAGGAACTGGCCTGCCGCACGGTCAACTTCTCCACCGGCGGCATGGCCTTGAACCTGGTCGAGACGGCGCCGGTGGAGCCGGATACGCTGGTCGACGTGGGCCTGTCGCAGCGCAATGTCGAACGGCGCCTGCCGGCGATCGTGCGCCACGACCGCGACGGACACATCAGCGTGCAGTTCCGCGCCATGTCGATCGAGCAGGAGCGCTGGCTGGTCGCCTGCACCTTCGCCCGCGCCGACATCTGGGTGTCGCAGTGGGGCCGCCACGACCGCGACAATTTCTGGAAATCGATGGGCCAGGTGTTCGCGGCGAGCATGCGCGGCTTCCAGCGCCTGGGCCAGCATGTCGGCGACAGCGTGCGCGGCGGCTTCCGTTCGCGTCCGGCCGGCGAGGAATCCGCGCCGTGAGCCGCGTTTGTCCGTCTTTCCTTTCCTCTTTCTTCCGGTTGCCCTCGATGCGCCTACCTGCCTTGGCCGCGTGCTGCCTCACCATCCTGTCCGGCCTGGCGCTGGCGCAGGAACCGACGCTTCCCGCCACGCCGGCGGCGCCCGCCGCCACCGCGACGGCCGCGGTGCCAGGACCGGCAGCGCCGGTGCCCGCGGCCCCGACACTGGGCGTGCAGGAACGTTCGGCGACGCTGAAGCAGCTCGGCATGGACTACGAAATCACCCTGCGCGGCATCCAGGGCAGCGCCGGCGTGGCGTTCAGCGCGCGCACCGACGAGGTGGTCGAGGCGGCGACGCTGCACCTGAGCTACAGCTACTCGCCGGCGCTGCTGCCGGAACTGTCGCACCTGAAGGTCACCGTCAACGGCGTCACCGTGGCGACCCTGCCGGTGACCCGCGAGAACGCCGGCAAGCTGCAGCAGACCGACGTGCCGATCGATCCGCGCCTGGTCAGCGACTACAACCAGCTCAACCTGCAGCTGATCGGGCACTACACCCGCGAATGCGAGGATCCCGACCACACCAGCCTGTGGGCCAACATCGACCCGGCCACGCGGCTGTCGCTGAGCACCACGCCGCTGGTGCTGGCCAACGACCTGGCGCTGCTGCCGGTGCCGTTCTACGACAAGCGCGACACGCGCCGGCTGGAACTGCCGTTCGTGTTCCCGCAGCGGCCGGACCTGGCCACGCTGCGCAGCGCCGGCATCGTCTCCTCGTGGTTCGGCGCGCAGGCCGGTTACCGCGGCGCGGTGTTCAACGTCTCCATCGGCGACGTGCCGGCGACCGGCAACGCGGTGCTGTTCGCCACCCCGAACACGCTGCCGGCCGAACTGGCGACCGCCGAGAACGGCCTGGGCGAGATCGCCGGCCCGACCCTGGCGGTGGTCACCAATCCGCGCGATCCGGCCGGCAAGCTGCTGCTGGTGCTCGGCCGCAACGACAACGACCTGCAGCAGGCGGCCACCGCGCTGGCGCTGGGCACGCCGTTCAACGGCGCCGTGGCCAGGATCGGCGAGCTGAAGCAGGCGCAGCCGCGCAAGCCCTACGACGCGCCGAACTGGATTTCCAGCGACGGCCCGGTGCGCTTCGCCGATCTGGTCGCGCAGACCTCGCAGCTCAATGTCACTGGCTACCACCCGGACCTGATCCGGGTCGGCCTGCAGCTGCCGCCGGACCTGTTCGTGTGGCAGCGCGACGGCATCCCGGTCAACCTGCGCTACCGCTACACGGTGCCGGACGTGCGCAACAAGTCCGCGCTCAACGTCAGCATCAACGATGCCTTCGTCACCACCCTGCCGCTGAGCGGGCGCCCGTACGCCGAATCGCTGCCGCTGCAGTGGTGGCACGACCTCAAGGCCAAGGGCGCGATGCCGGTGGAGCAGAAACTGCTGCTGCCGACCGGCCCGTTCTCGGCCAACAGCCAGCTGCGCTTCCACTTCTTCTTCGACCGCCCGCAGGCCGGCGAATGCAAGAACACCTTCCCCGACGTGTCCGGCGCGATCGACGCCGATTCGAGCGTGGACCTGAGTTCGTTCCACCACTACATGGCGATGCCGAACCTGGCCGCGTTCGGCAATGCCGGCTATCCGTTCACGCGCCTGGCCGACCTGTCCGAATCCACCATCGTGGTGCCGGACGAGGCCAGCGACCAGGACATGTCCAACCTGCTGACCCTGCTCGGCAAGCTCGGCGCCTCCACCGGCTATCCGGCCTTGCGCGCCACCCTGATCCATGCCGGCGAAGTGGAGCAGCACGCCGACAGCGACCTGCTGGTGTTCGGCTCCTCGCGCTCGCAGCCGCTGTTCCAGCGCTGGAGCGAGCACCTGCCGATCGGTGACGGCGCCACCGGCCGGCGCTTCTCGATGACCGACTGGGTGATGGACACGCTGCCCGGCTTCCTGTCCTTCGACGCGCGCCGCACCGACCTGCCGACCACCGCCGAAGTGGCGGTGAAGCCGGCCCCGGGCGACGTGGTGCTGATGGGCTTCGAGTCGCCGCTCAAGCCCGGGCGCAGCGTGGTCGCGCTGCTGGCCGAGGATCCGGCCAGCGTCGGCCAGCTGTTCGACGCCTGGTTCGAGCCGGCCACGCTGAAGGATTTCCAGGGCAGCGTGGTGCTGCTGCAGCAGGGCAAGATCCGCAGCCTGGCCGGCAACCAGGCCTATTACGTCGGCCACCTGCCGCTGCCGACCTGGGCGCGCTGGTACTTCTCGCAGCATCCGCTGCTGCTCGGCCTGGCGGTGGTGCTGCTGAGCCTGCTACTGGCGCTGGCCGCGCGCGTGGTGCTGCGCCGGCATTCGGCGCAACGGTTGCGGGAAGGGCAATGACCCCGCACGCGCGACAGCGCCGCCGCGTGCTCGGCGGCGCGCTCGCCGCGGGCGCGGCGGCGCTGCTGCCGTCGCTGCCGGCCACCGCCGCTGCGGCCGCCTGCGCGCCGTGGCGCGAGTGGACCGGCTTCGTCGCCAAGCATATCGACGACAGCGGGCGGGTGATCGATTTCAGCAATGCCGATCAGCGCAGCACCTCCGAAGGCCAGTCCTACGCGCTGTTCTTCGCGCTGGTGGCCAACGACCAGGTGCTGTTTGACCGGCTGCTCGGCTGGACCCGGCACAACCTCAGCGGCGGCCGCCCGCAACAGGTGCTGCCGGCCTGGCTGTGGGGCCGCGCCGACGACGGCAGCTGGCGCGTGCTCGACGACAACACCGCCAGCGACGCCGACCTGTGGATCGCCTACGCGCTGCTGGAGGCCGGGCGCCTGTGGCAGCGGCCCGGCTACACCCAGGCCGGCATGCAGACGCTGGCGCTGGTGCGGCGCCACGAACTGGCCGAACTGCCCGGCTTCGGCGGCATGCTGTTGCCGGCGATGAAAGGCTTCGCCAAGCCGCCGCGCTGGACGCTCAATCCCAGCTACCTGCCGATCCAGCTGCTGCGCCGTTTCGCCGCCGCCGATCCGAAAGGACCGTGGGCCGGGCTGGCGCAGCGCAGCGCGCGCCTGCTGCGCGACAGCGCGCCGGTCGGCTTCGCGCCGGACTGGATCGGCTGGGACGGCCGCGCGTTCGCGGTCGATCCGGGCAAGGGCGCACTGGGCAGCTACGACGCGATCCGCGTGTACCTGTGGGCGGGCATGCTCGATGCCGGCGAACCGCTGCGCAAGGCGCTGCTCGAGGACCTGTCCGGTCCGCTGCAGCAGGTGCAAGCGCAGGGCCATTTCAGCGAAAAGGTGGACACGCGCCTGGGCGTCGGCAGCGGCACCGCGCCGCCCGGCTTCGCCGCCGCCCTGCTGCCGTACCTCAGTGCGCTGCGCCAGCCGCTGCTGCTGAAGGCGCAGGCGCAACAGATTCCCGCGCCCGGCGAGGCCGCCGCGGCGAAGCTTCCCTATTACGATCGGGTGCTGGTCCTGTTCGGGCGCGGCTGGCTCGATAACCGCTATCGCTTTTCCGCAGACGGCCTGCTGCAGCCCGCCTGGAGAACCCAATGTTCCGCATGAACCTCAAGCCTCTGTACCTGGCCGGCATGATCGACCTGTGCCTGCTCGCCGGCAACGCGCACGCGCAGGCCGGCAACGCCACCCAGCAACTGGTCAGCCAGGGCAACTACTGGCACGACCAGGGCCGCGACGATCTTGCCGCCGACACCTGGCGCAAGCTGCTGCGGGTCGATCCCAACCAGCCCGACGCGCTGCTCGGCCTGGCCCAGATCGACCTGGCGCAAGGCCGCCAGGGCGATGCGCGCAAGCGCCTGCAGCAGTTGCAGAACACCCATCCGCAGGCGCCGCAGACGCAGCGCCTGAGCCAGGCGATCGGCGGCAGTGGCGACAGCGTCAACCTGCGCAACGCGCGCCGCGCCGCCTCGGCCGGACGCTACGTGGAAGCGGTGCGCGAGTACCAGGCGCTGTTCGACGGCAAGGCGCCGCCGGACCACCTGGCGCTGGAGTACTACCAGGCCCTGGCCGGCACCCCGCAGGGCTGGGACGGCGCCCGCGACGGCCTGCGCCGCCTGGCCGCGGCGCAACCCAACAACGGCGCCGCGGCGCTGGCGCTGGCGCAGGTGCTGACCTACCGCGAGCCGTCGCGGCGCGAAGGCATCGCCCAGCTCAGCGCGATGAGCAAGCGTCCCGATGTCGGCGGCCCGGCGCGCGCCGGCTGGCGCCAGGCGCTGCTGTGGCTCAATGCCGGCAGCGCCGACGCGCCGCTGTACCAGGCGTTCCTGGCGGCCAATCCGAACGATGCCGAAGTCGCCGCCAAGGCCACCAAGCTGGGCGAGCAGCGCGCCGCGCAGGCCGGCGATCCGGCCGGCGAACAACTCGGCGAAGCGTTCAAGGCGCTCAACGCCGGCAACCTGGCGGTGGCCGAGCAGCGTTTCACCCAGGTGCTGCGCGCGCGTCCGCGCGATGCCGACGCGCTCGGCGGCCTGGGCTCGGTGCGCCTGCGCCAGCAGCGCTTCGGCGAGGCGCAGGAACTGCTGCGTCCGGCCGCCGCGGGCAACGGCAAATGGCGTTCGGCGCTGGACAGCGCGCGCTACTGGCTGCAACTGCAGCAGGCGCAGGCCGCGCGCGGCCGCGGCGACAGCGACGAGGCGCTGCGCCTGACCCAGCAGGCGCTGAAACTGCAGCCCAACGAAGCCACCGGCTACGTGCTGCTCGGCGATCTGCAATCGGCCAGCGATGCGGCCGCGGCCGAACGCAGCTATCGCCAGGCGCTGGCGCTGAGCGCCGACAATGCCGGCGCGCTGCAGGGCCTGATCGGCCTGTACAGCCGCCAGGGCCGCGCCGACGAGGCCAGCGCGCTGTTCGCCAGGCTCAGCCCGGCGCAGCGGGAAAAGGCCGGCGGCGAAGCCACGCTGCGCTCCAACGTGCAGCGCGCCCGCGCCAAGCAGGCGCTGGAGGCCGGCGACACGGTCTCGGCGCAGAGCGAACTGGAAGCGGCGATGGTCGAACGTCCCGGCGATCCGTGGGTGCGGCTGGACCTGGCGCGGCTGTACCAGCAGGCCGGGCGTCCGGACCAGGCGCGCAGCGTGATGGACGGCCTGCTCGCGGTGCACGGCGACATGCCCGAGGCGCTGTACGCCAATGCGCTGCTGGCGCAGGAACGCGGCGACTGGGCCAGCGCCTACGCCAGCCTGGAACGCATCCCCAGTACGGCGCGGACCGCGGAAATGAGCGCGCTGCGCAATACCGCCTGGGTCGAGCAGCAGGCCGCGCAGGCGCGGCTGTTGCAACAGCAGGGCCGCGCCGGCGAGGCGCAGCTGCTGCTGGCGCGCACCGAGGCCGCGCTCGGCGGCGCGCTGGAACAGCCGGCGCTGCTGGCGTCGATGGCCGGCGCCTACGCCGACATCGGCAGCAACCAGCGCGCGCTGACCCTGGCGCAGCGCCTGGTCGCGCAGAACCCGAGCACCGAGGCGCGGCTGCAATACGCCAGTGTGCTGCTGCGCGCGCAGCAGGACGCCGAGCTGGCGGCGACGCTGCGCCAGTTGCGCGATACCGACATGAGCGCCGAGCAGCAGCGCCGCTACCAGGCGCTGCGCAGCGGCTACACGCTGCGCCAGGTGGATGCGCTGCGCGAGTTGGGCAACCTGGAAGCGGCCTACGACGCGCTGGCGCCGCTGCTGGCGCAGCAGAACCAGGATCCCAGGGCGGTGGCCGCGCTGGCGCGGCTGTACGCCGCCGCCGGCGACCAGCGCCAGGCGCTGGTGCTGTACCAGCAGCAGCTGCAGCAATCGCCCGAGGACCTGGACACGCTGATCGCGGCGGCCAACACCGCCGCCGCGCTGCGCGACCTGGGCAGCGCCGAGGACTATCTGCAGCGCGCACTGGCGAAAGCGCCGGATTCGCCGGCGGTATTGAGCGCGGCCGGCCGCGTGTACCGCAGCGCCGGCAAGAACCGCAAGGCCGAAAGCTATTTCCGTGCCGCGCTGGCGGCGCAGGCGCGCGAGGCCGGCCAGCACGACAACGGCCTGCCGACCGCCAACGGCCCGGCGTCCTTCGCCGGCGCCGGGCGCCCGCTGAACCCGTTCGCCGGCATGAGCGGACGCATGCCGCGCAGCCCGGCGGTGGTCTCCGACAGCCTCGGCGGCGGCTATCCGGCGCCGGCCTATGCCGCGGCCGGCCAGGTCGCGCTCCCGGCTGCGGCCGGCGCGGGCCAATACCCGTCAATGCCGGCCGCGGCTGCCGCGGCCTATGCCAGCGGCGGCGACGACCTGCCGCCGCCGGCCAGCGCCGGCGCTGCCGGCGGCGTGCAGCTGGCGGCGCTGCCGGTGCCCGGCCAGCGCGCGCCGGCCACGGCCGGCCTGGCCCCGTCCTACTATCCCGACGACCGCGTCGCCACCACGGGCAGCGCGCGCCAGGCGCAGGCGCTGGCCACCCCGGCGCGCACCGGCACCGTGCTCGACGAACTGCGCGAAGTGCAGTCGGAAAACAGCGACAGCCTGGCCGCCGGCGCCACCTACCGCGCCCGCGACGGCGAGGCCGGGCTGGGCAAGTTGAACGACCTGGAAGTGCCGCTGCACGGCGAATTCGCGCTCGGCGAGGGCAAGCTCAGCGTCGATGTCACCCCGACCCTGCTCGATGCCGGCACCCTCGACAGCGCCTATTCCACCGCCAGCCGGTTCGGCGCCGGCCCGAGCGCGGCGATGGGCGATGCGCTGGCCGCCGACCGCACCCCGATCGACGACCTGGTCGGCAGCGACCTGTACCAGCTGCTGCTCACCGAGGGCGACACCACCGCCACCCGCAACGCGTTGCGCACCTACGCGGTGAACACCGGCCTGTACAACGCGCTGTACAACGACACCGACGCCACCTTGACCAACGCGCAGCGCGAGGCCGCGGCGTTGCAGGCGCTGTATGCCGAACCGCTGTCGGTGTTCCTGCTCGGCAACGTCGCCGCCGACGTCTCGATCAGCACCCTGGCCAGCGCGATTCTCGACGACGCCTCGCGCAGCGCCGACCTCAGCGCCGCCGACATCGCCCGCTTCAAGGCGCTGGCCGCCAACACCACCGCGGCCAGCCTGACCCCGGCCGGCTTCAGCCAGGCGCTGTACACGATGGCCGCCAACGGCAACGGCGCGCGGCGCCTGGACCAGAACACCAATGGCGTCGGCGTGTCGGTGAAGTACAAGAACGGCGGCTTCGCGGCCGACCTCGGCAGCACCCCGATCGGCTTCCCCGAGCAGCGCATCGTCGGCGGCGTCGGCTACCGCGGCCAGATCGGCGAGAACCTGACCTATTCGGGCCAGGCGTTCCGGCGCGCGGTCAGCGACAGCCTGCTGTCCTTCGCCGGCGTCGACGACGGCCGCGCCGGCCTGCGCTGGGGCGGGGTGACCAGCAACGGCGTGCGCCTGTCGGCCACGCTCGACAACGGCCTGCTCGGCGGCTACGCCAACCTCACCGCCGATCGCCTGGTCGGCCACAACGTCGCCGACAACGACCACCGCCAGGTGGACCTGGGCGTGTACGTGCACGCGCTGGAAACCGAGAACCAGTCGCTGACCGCCGGCCTCAACCTGACCGCGATGCAGTACGACAAGAACCTCAGCGGCTACACCTACGGCCAGGGCGGCTACTTCAGCCCGCAGGACTATGTCGACCTGGGGTTCCCGGTGCACTGGAGCGGGCGTTCGGCCGGGCGCAAGGTCAACTGGAGCGTGGACGCCAGCGTCGGCGTGCAGCATTTCCGCAGCGACGACAGCAACTACTTCCCGACCAGCGCGCAGATGCAGCAGGACGCCTACGACGCCGCATCGCTGGCCGCGCTGCTGGGCCTGGTGGACACCTACACCGCGCCGGTCTACGCCGGGCAGAGCAAGACCGGCGTGTCCTACAACGTCGCCGGCGCGGCCGAGTGGCAACTGGCCCCGCAGCTGTTCCTGGGCGGCCGGCTGATCTTCAACAACGCCCGCGACTACAACCAGTTCAGCACCAACCTCTACGTGCGCTTCGTGCTCGACCGGCTCGGCGCCGGCCTCGGCCGCCGCCCGCAGGTGCTGGCCTCGCCGTACGTGGGCGAGTAGGGCGCAAGCGCTTCCCGCGTCGCGACCGACATCGCGCCCACAGGGACTTGCGGCCAGCGGCCGGAAGCCCGGCAGGAGGGGCTTCGGTCCCGATGCGGTCCGGCGGCGTGCGGCCCGCGGCCTCGCTCGTCGCAACTGCAGTCGCTCCCACAGTGGGCCTGCGGTTGGCGTGCTGGGTGCACTGCAGGAAGAGCGTCAGCCCCGGCGCCATGCGCAGCTGGCGGCGTTGCTTGGACGCCTCGCAGCGCCGCCGCCCGGTGCGAGGTGGACAGCCGCCTCATCGATGAGTGCGGCCGACGCCGCTGCGCTGCACCCTCCCGGCTGGCGCCGGAGCGGATGCTCGCATGCCTGATGCGGCTCGCATGCCGTCAAACGGCCGCCGCCGCCTGGCACGGCAACTCCACGCACACCCGCAATCCGCCTTCGGGGCGGTTGGTCAGGCTGATCTCGCCGCCGTGGGCGAGCACGATGCTGTGCGCCACCGACAGGCCCAGGCCGATGCCGCCGGTGTCGCGGTTGCGCGAGTTCTCGCCGCGGAAGAACGGCAGGAACAGTTGCTCGTGCTGGGCCGGGTCGATGCCGGGGCCGTCGTCGTCGATCCACAGCACGCAGTCGGCACCGTCGCGCTGCAGCTGCAGGCGCGCGCGCTTGCCGTACTTCAGGGCGTTCTCGAGCAGGTTCATCACCATCCGCCGCAGCGACAGCGGGTCGCCATCGAGGGTGATGGCCTGGCCGGCGACGAAGCTGACGTCGGCGCCGGTGTCGCTGGCGTCGTCGACCACGCTCTCCACCAGCAGGCGGAAATCCAGCGGCGCGCGGGTGCCGCGGCGGCTGTCGTTGTGGATGAAGTCCAGCGCCGCGGAGATCATCGCCTTCATTTCGTCGATGTCGGCGATGGTCTTGTCGCGCAGCGGCGGTTGCAGGCCTTCCAGGCGGAACGCCAGGCGCGCCAGCGGGGTGCGCAGGTCGTGGGCGATCGCCGCGACCATGTGCGTGCGCTCGTTGATCAGGCGGTTCAGGCGCGCCTGCATCGTGTTGAACGAGTCGGCGGCCTGCACGATTTCGCTGGGGCCGCTGCGCTGCAGCGGCTCCGCATTGGGGTTGCGGCCGAGCCGGTCGGCGGCTTCGGCGAAACGCTTGATCGGTGCGGCCAGCGCGCGCGAGAACCACCACGCCAGCGGCAGCATCGCCAGCAGGCCGGCCACGAACAGCAGCGCGACCTGGGTCTTGAAGGCGGTGGAGAAGCGTCGTGGCGGCGACGCCACGCTGCGCCAGCGGCCGTCGGGCTGCTGCAGTGCGGCGGTGAAGCCGCCCAGCAGCGGGGATTCGGGGGCGAAGCCGCGCTCGCGCCAGCGCGATCGCATCGCGCGCATGGTGGCGCCGGCGGCGCCATTGCTGACCGAGGCGGACTCTTCCGGCGGCGGCCGCCGCGTGGCTTCGTCGCCAAATGGCGAAGGCGATTGCGATGGCGGGCCGCGATCGGCGAACGGCGGCGGCGGCCCGCTTCCCGGCGGGCGGTCGTCTCCGGCCGGCGGCGGTGGCGGGCGTTGCTGTTCAGCCTGGTATTGACCTTCGGGCGGGAAGTCCGTTGCCGGAAAATTCTCGCTGCCGTTGCGATAGAAGCGCACCCGGTCCGGCGCCACGTCCAGCCAGTTGGTCATCATGCGTTCCGCGAAACGGTCCCGGATCTGCCCGGCAGCGGGTAGCGGAGCTTGGGCGGTGTCCTCCACCTTCAGCGTCTGCGTGCCGGCGGGCATCCTGGTGGTCAGCAGCGCGATCACTTCCGGCGGATGCACCGGCATCTCGTACACCGGCGTGCGCAACACCAGCAGGGCGATGCCGATAAGCTGCGCGGTCAGTAGCGCGGCCAGCAGCAGCAGGAACGTCCGGGCGAAGATCGACATGCCGCGTCGACCCCGCTGTTGCGTGGTCACAGACGCGCGACGCTCGGCAGCAGCATGTAGCCCTCGTTGCGCACGGTACGGATCAGTTCGGTCTGCACGCGTTCGTTGATCTTGCGGCGCAGGCGGCTGATCTGGCTGTCGATGGCGCGGTCGTAGACCTCGGTGTCGCGGCCGCGCGCGTAGTCGAGCAACTGATCGCGGCTGAGCACCCGCTGCGGATGCTCGACGAAGGTGCGCAACAAGGCGAATTCGCCGTCGGAAAGGTTGATGAAGATGCCGGTGGGGTCGCGCAGGTCGCGGCGGATCACATCCAGGCGCCAGCCGGCGAATTCGTAGACGTTGCCGCGCGCTTCCGGCGGCAGCGTCGCCGCCTGGCTACGGCGCAGCAGCGCACGCACCCGCGCCAGCAGCTCGCGCGGATTGCACGGCTTGGCCAGGTAGTCGTCGGCACCCACTTCCAGGCCGATGATGCGGTCGGTGTCGCTGCCCAGTGCGCTGAGCATGATCACCGCCGGTGAGCCGCGCTCGCTGGCCAGTTGCCGGGCGGCACTGAGACCGTCTTCCCCTGGCATCATCACGTCCAGGATCACCAGGTCGGGTTGGCGAATGGCCATCAGGCGGCGCATGTCGGCGACGTTTTCCGCCGCTTCCACCTGATAGCCGTGTTCTTGCAGGAACTCGCTGATGAGCCGGCGCAGATCGGGGTCGTCATCGACTACCAGAATGAAGGATTGCATATCCATGATCTTGAAGGGCGGCCGCTGCGGAGTTCAGCCAGTCTAGACGCGGCCGCTGCCGCCTGGAACTGGTGCGGGCAGGCCATCGCTGCTGTGTGCAAGGCGGGCGTGTGATCGCGGGGTCATGATAGGCAGGGGCAACAGTGGTCTCATGGCCGCTTTGCGGCATGTTCAGGCACATGTTGACACAAAACCCGTGCACTCCGTCGCCATGGCGCGCGCCGGGCGCGGCGCTGGATGTCGCCATGCCGGCGGAGGGGGGATGGGAGGGGGTGCCAGCGGCATGTCGCAAGGTGCAAGGCGGATCGGGCCGAAACCGGGCTTGCGGATGAGTGCCCCGCCCTTGCCGTCGGTGAAGGGCGCGGGCGTCGTTGGTGCCCAGCCGGCCCGCGGCGCAGGTTCGAACCATTGGCCGGTTTCGTTCACCCTCGCAGAATCGTTGGTCGTGCCCATGGTGCCGCCCCCGGCCGGGGGGCGCGCATGACCTCGGGGCTTTGCCGCTGCATCAGGAGCGCCAGCCAGTCGCGGGCATGGGGTTGAGGCAGGGCGGCCGACGGCAGGCCTTGGCGGGTGCAGACGCGTCGCGCGGGCGCGCCAGGCAAGCGCCCGCAGCGCATGCCGCGCTCGTTGAACATGGGCGGTCGGCTCCCCGTCCGCGTGGCGGTGCGCGGGCGCGACGCTGCGCCCGGAGCGGTGCCGCCGGCGGGTCTGGCTGAACTGTGACGTGTAGTGGCATGTCCGGACAAAACGCCGACATCTGCGCCCTCGACGCTGACGTTCTTTCTTCAAGTACCACGTGCATGGCGTCCGATCTCTACCGCATCGTCAGTTGCGACAACGGCACCGGCCTGAGCCGGGATCTGGGGCTGATGGCCGAAGCGCTGACGCTGGGCGGCCAGCGCGTGCAGCGACTGGGCTTCAGCCGCGGCAAGCTGACCCGGCTGGCGCAGGAGGCCGGCGCCCGGCTGGCATGCGCATTCGGCCACCGCGTGCACACCCAGGTGTTTTCCGAGCGCGTCTATCCCGGCTGCCTGGCATTGGCCGAGCGCAACCTGCTGGTGCCCAATCCGGAATGGTTCCTGCCGCAGTGGTTGCCGTTGCTGCCGCGCTTCGAGGCGGTGCTGTGCAAGACCCGGCATGCCGAGGTGGCGTTCCGGCGGCTCGGCTGCCGCACCCGCTACATCGGCTTCACCAGCCGCGACCGCTACGATCCTGCGATCCCGCGCCGCTACGCGTTCTTCCACCTGGCCGGGCGCAGCACCGCCAAGGGCACGCAGGTGCTGCTGGACACCTGGCAGCGGCACCCGCAATGGCCGCAACTGACCGTGGTGCAGAACCCGCGCAGTGCCGGCGAACGGGTTGGCGCCGGCAACATCGACCACCGCATCGCCTACATGGACGATGCCGAACTGCGCGCACTGCAGAACGCACACCTGTTCCACCTGTGTCCGTCCGAGGTGGAAGGCTTCGGCCATTCGCTGATGGAGGCGATGAGCGTCGGCGCGGTGACGCTGACCACCGACGCCGAGCCGATGAACGAGCTGGTGACGCCGGCGCGCGGCCTGCTGCTGGCACCGGCGCACTCGCGCATGCGCCGCCTGGCCTCCTATCACTACGTCGATCGCGCCGGCATCGAGGCCGGGGTGGAGCGCGCGCTGGCCCTTTCGGTGCTGCAGCGCGACGCGATCTCGCGCGCCGCGCGTCGCTATTTCTGTCACAACGATGCGGCCTTTGCGACACGGTTCCAGGCCGCGGTGCTGACCCGGGCCGCGCCGGCCGCGGCGGCGCCTGCGGTGGAGCGCATCGCTGCGATCGGGATGCCCGCGCCCTAGGTTTTCCGGCGGCGGCGCCATGGCGGTCGTTGCATCGCCTCCTCCGGACCGACGGCCGCCTTGGCAGGCAGCGTGCCAGGCGCGTGTCGCACACCGACAACTGCGCGCGATATCGGCATGACAGGATGCGGTCCGCGGGTGCATTGGTGCGCTTGCCGTGGAGGGCGGATGCGGCGCCGTCGGCGCAACGCGTCCATTGCCCGTTTTCACCACACGCCATCAGGAGGAGGCATGCCTAACATGACATCGCATCGAATCGCCCAAGCGGCGTTGACCCTAGTGTTGAGTGCCGCGCTGAGCAGCTGCGTCACCGTCTATGTCGGTGTTCCTGCCGCACCGCCGCCGCCGGACGGCGGGCCGCGCCACGGCCCTGGCCACGGGGCGGACAGCGGGCCGGGCCACGACCAGGCGCCGCCGCGCGACCCGGCGTTCGAGGCCGCGGTGCAGTCCTGCGCGCGCGAACTCGGGCTGCCGCTGCCTGGACGGCCGTCGGGTCCGCCGCCGGCCGATGCCGGCGTGGGTAAGGCGGGGGCGGCCAATGGCGGTGCGCGGCCGGCAGGCGCTGGGCCGGATCCGGCCCAGCCGGACCCGGCGATGCGCGCCAACTTCGCCAAGCTCGATGCCTGCCTGCGCGGCAAGGGCGTGACGCCGCCGCCGCGGCACGGCCCGCCCCAGGATGGTGCCGTGCCTTCTCCGGCCGCGCCCCCCGCGCAGCGCTGAGTCCTGCGGCCCGGTGCCGCATGCCCGCGTCGTCCCGGTCCGGACGGCGCGGGCATTTCCTTTTTTGCACAGGGGAATATACTGTCCCCCAGTATAGTTCACTGGTCGCGCCGCATGCCGCACACGCCCCACGAGAAGAAACGTGTCCTGGCCCGCATCCGCCGCGTGCGCGGACAGGCCGAGGCGCTGGAGCGTGCGCTGGAGGGCGGCGCCGATTGCGCTGCGGTGCTGCAGCAGATCGCCGCGATCCGCGGCGCGGTCAACGGCCTGATGTCGGAAGTGATGCAGGCGCATATCCGCGAGGAATTCGGCCACGCCGCCGCCTCGGACACGCAGCGCGCCGCGCGCGTGCGCGAGATGGGCATGCTGGTCCGCTCCTATCTCAAGTGATCCCGAACCCCACGACCCAACCCGTTCTTCCAGGAGAAACCTCATGAAATCCCGTGCCGCCGTCGCTTTCGAAGCCGGCCAGCCGCTGCAGATCGTGGAGATCGACGTCGAACCGCCGCGCCAGGGCGAGGTGCTGGTCCGCATCACCCACACCGGCGTCTGCCACACCGATGCGTTCACGCTGTCCGGCGACGATCCGGAAGGCATCTTCCCCGCCGTGCTCGGCCATGAAGGCGGCGGCATCGTCGAGGCGATCGGCGAGGGCGTGACCAGCGTCAAGGTCGGCGACCACGTGATTCCGCTGTACACGGCCGAATGCCGCAAGTGCAAGTTCTGCCTGTCCGGCAAGACCAACCTGTGCCAGGCCGTGCGCGCCACCCAGGGCAAGGGCCTGATGCCCGACGGCACCACCCGCTTCTCCTACAACGGCCAGCCGATCTTCCATTACATGGGCTGCAGCACCTTCAGCGAGTACACCGTGGTGCCGGAGATCTCGCTGGCGGTGGTGAATCCGCAGGCGCCGCTGGAGAAGGTGTGCCTGCTCGGTTGCGGCGTCACCACCGGCATCGGCGCGGTGCACAACACCGCCAAGGTCAAGCCGGGCGACTCGGTGGCCGTGTTCGGCCTGGGCGGCATCGGCCTGGCGGTGATCCAGGGCGCGGTGCAGGCCAAGGCCGGGCGCATCCTGGCCATCGACACCAACCCCGGCAAGTTCGATCTGGCGCGCAGCATGGGCGCCACCGATTGCATCAACCCGAAGGACTACGCCAAGCCGATCCAGGAAGTCATCGTCGAGCTGACCGATGGCGGCGTGGATTTCAGCTTCGAGTGCATCGGCAACGTGCACGTGATGCGTTCGGCGCTGGAGTGCTGCCACAAGGGCTGGGGCGAGAGCGTCATCATCGGCGTGGCCGGCGCCGGCCAGGAGATCAGCACGCGTCCGTTCCAGCTGGTCACCGGCCGCGTGTGGCGCGGCAGCGCGTTCGGCGGCGTCAAGGGCCGTACCCAATTGCCGGGCATGGTGGAGCAGGCGATGCATGGCGAGATCGATCTGGATCCGTTCATCACCCACACCATGCCGCTGGAAGAGATCAACGAAGCCTTCCACCTGATGCACGAAGGCAAGTCGATCCGCACCGTGATCCATTTCTGACCTGACGGTCAGTCCGGCGCGCGGCCGATTCCGCGCATGCAGGTACGCGACAAACCCGGGAGGGGCATGATGAGTACCGTAACGATTCATCCGTCGGTGGACGGTGGTGTGCGCGCAGGCGCGGAGAATTTCCAGGGCGGTACCCTGGAATGCCACTGCGCCAGCGACAAGGTGACCGTGGACGTTGGGGCGCAGACCGCGCACAACCACGCCTGCGGCTGCACCAAGTGCTGGAAGCCGAAAGGCGCGACGTTCGCAGTGATCGCGGTGGTGGGCCGCGACAAGGTCAAGGTCACCGCGCACGAGGAGAAGCTGAAGGTGGTCGACGAAAGCGCGACGATCCGCCGTCATGCCTGCACCGGCTGCGGCGTGCACCTGTACGGGCGCATCGAGAACACCGAGCATCCGTTCTACGGCCTGGACTTCATCCATACCGAACTGTCGCCGCAGCAGGGCTGGTCGGCGCCGGGCTTCGCGGCGTTCGTGTCCTCGATCATCGAGAGCGGCACCCGCCCGGAAGCGATGGACGGCGTGCGCAGCCGGCTGCGCGAGCTGAAGCTGGAACCCTACGACTGCCTGTCGCCGCCGTTGATGGACGCGATCTCCACCCACGTCGCGCGCAAGAACGGCGTACTGCAGTAAAGCCTGCTGCGCGCCGCGGGCCGCCTTGCCGGCGCGCGGCGGCAGCGTCTCCGGATGCGGCCGGCGTCTGCCCGGCCGCGTCCCCCCACTCCGGGATCCTTTCCATGGAACGCATCGAACACCATGCCTGCTGCGGTGGCTGGCAGGACGTCTATCGCCACGTGTCGACCGTGCTTGGCTGCACGATGAACGTGGCCGTGTACCTGCCGCCGCAGGCCGAACACGCCGCGCTGCCGGTGCTGTACTGGCTCAGCGGGCTCACCTGCACCGAGCAGAACTTCATCACCAAGGCCGGCGCGCAGCGCTACGCCGCCGAGCACGGGGTGATCCTGGTCGCGCCGGACACCAGCCCGCGCGGCGACGACGTCGCCGATGCCGAAGGCTACGACCTGGGCAAGGGCGCCGGTTTCTACGTCAACGCCACCCGCGAACCGTGGGCCAGGCACTACCGCATGTACGACTACGTGGTGCAGGAACTGCCGGCGTTGATCGAGGCGCAGTTCCCGCACAACGGGCGGCGCGCGATCAGCGGCCACTCGATGGGCGGCCATGGCGCGCTGGTGATCGCGCTGAAGAATCCGGGGCGCTATCGCAGCGTGTCGGCGTTCTCGCCGATCGTGGCGCCGTCGCAGGTGCCGTGGGGCGAGAAGGCGTTTTCGGCCTATCTCGGCGACGACCGCGCCAGCTGGAAGGCCTACGACGCCACCGCGCTGATCGCCGAAGCGGGCGAGCGCCTGCCGTTGCTGATCGACCAGGGCGGCGGCGACGAGTTCCTCGACAAACAGCTGCGGCCGCAGTTGCTGCAGGCCGCGGCCGCCGCCGCCGGCTACCCGCTGACGCTGCGCCTGCAGCCTGGCTACGACCACAGCTACTACTTCATCGGCAGCTTCATCGGCGAGCACATCGCCCACCACGCGCGCGCGCTGCAGGGCTGAAGGCCGCTGCAGCGCTGCGGGTGGGCGCCGCCGTCTGGCGGGGCTACACCGCCAGGCCGATGGTGATGGTGCCGGTGTAGCCGTTGCTGGTGTCGCCGCTGAGCGTCGGCGTCTGCGCGGCCAGCTGCGTGCTGGTGTTGTCGCCGAACACGTTGTCGCTGGACAGGCTGGCCGCGGCCTTGTTGGTGACGCTGGCGCTGTAGCCGCTGACCGCGGCATAGACCGTATCGCAGATGTCGCTGGGCATCGCCATCTGCGAGGTCAGCACCTTGTTGGTATAGCTGGTGGCGGTCTCCAGGCTCGGATAGATCTCGAAGTGGATGTGCGGCCAGCGCCCGCTGTAGCACGCGGGGAAGATGGTCTGGAAGGTGACCTGGCCGTTGCTGTCGGTGACCTGCACGCCGCGCAGGTAGTTCTGGTCCTGGATGCCGCTGGAGTACAGCGAATACTTGCCGTCGCGATTGCAGTGCCACAGATAGATGGCGTAGCCGGACAGGACCGCGCAGCTGTTGTTGACGTTGACCAGGGTCAGGGTCAGGGTCAGCGGCAGTCCGGCCGCGGTCCCGCTGTCGCTGCCGAAGCTGCTGCGGATGTCGCTGCGGACGATGCCGCTGGACGAGAGCACGTTCACCACGCTGCTGTTGACGCTGTTGGAGCCGTCGGCAGGATACGGGCCGGCGGTTTCTTCCGGATCGGCGACGCAACTGCCCGACGTGGTGCTGGTGGTCGTCGTCGTGGTGGTGGTCGTGGTCGACGCCGTGGTGGTGGATGCGGTGGATGCGGTGGACGAGTCGTCGCTGCTGGAGCCGCCGCCGCAGGCGCTGATCACGGCCATTGCGCTGCCGGAGGCGATCCAGGCAAGCAGGCGCCGGCGTTCCTGCATGCGCTGCTCGAGGGTTTGCAGGTCGAACTGCAGGCCGCGGTCGTGGTCGTCGAGGTCGTGGTTGCGATCTGTCATGGGGTTGCCTCCGGAGGCGCTTGGCGAGAGTCGATCCTGCGCACCATCGAGTGGCACGATCGTCGCAAGTCTTGCCGTTTGTGGCTTGCGGGGTTTGCCTGAACGTGACATTTGACGGCAAATGCCGGCGATCGGCCACGTGCGAGGATGGATTCGAGCTCTACGTGTCCGTTGCGTCGCGCATGCGGCGACAGGTTGGCGACTGGCGGCATGCCGCGGTCGCGCGACGTCCACGCCCGCCACGTGTCATCGCGATTCCGGATTCCACTGCCATGCTGCGCCATCCCGCCTCCCGCCCACACCGTCGCCCCGTACCCAGTGCCTGCATGTGGCGCCTGGCGCCGTTGCTGCTGGGGCTGGCGGCATGCACGCAGGCGCACGCGCAGGTCATGGAAATCGGCGAGGACGGCAGCGTGCGCCAGCTCGGCGATGGCTGGGCGACGCCGGCCGCGACGCAGCGCCCGTCCGCTGCGGCGCACACCTCCGCATTCGCTGCCGCGCCGCCCTATCGCGCCGCCTTCGAGGCCGCCGCGGCCCGCCATGGGCTGAGTGTGGCGTTGTTGCAGTCGTTGGCCTGGTCCGAGTCGCGTTACGACGCATCCGCGGTGTCGCCGGCCGGCGCGATCGGGGTGATGCAGTTGATGCCGGCCACCGCCCGCGCGTTGGCGGTGGACCCCTGGGATCCGCAGCAGAACATCGAGGGCGGGGCGGCCTATCTGCGGCAGCAGCTGGATCGCTTCGACGGCGACTTGGAGCGCGCGCTGGCCGCCTACAACGCCGGACCGGGTCAGGTACAGCGGCATGCAGGCGTGCCGCCGTTCCGCGAAACCCGCGCCTATGTCGCCGGCAACCTCGAGCGTCTGGCCGAGCTCAGCGTCGCTGGCGCCGCTTCCATCGTGTCGCTTTCCATCCCCCAGGGAGATCTGCAATGAACCCCATGTTCCGCCGCCTGCCGATCCTGGTCGCCACTGCCGCATTCGCTCCCTCCGCGTGGGCGCGGGGCGGCGATCCGGCCGGCTCCGGGCCGATCCTGTCGGCGCTGGAGTGGATCCAGGGCACGCTGCTCGGCAATGCCGCCACCGCGGTGGCGGTGATCGCCGTGGCCGTGGTCGGCTTGATGATGCTGAGCGGACGCATCCATTGGCGCCTCGGCGCGACCGTGATCCTCGGTTGCTTCGTGTTGTTCGGCGCGACCACCATCGTCGCCGGCATCCGCGCGGCGGCAGGCTGAGCAAGGCGATGAGCGCGTTGCGATCCACGCCGATCTTCCCCGCGCTGACCCGGCCGCAGATGTTCTGCGGCGTCACCTACAGCTATTTCATCGTCAATGGCGTGGTGACCACGGAGGCGTTCCTGATGACGCGTTCGTTCTGGGCGCTGGCGGTGGCGCTGCTCGCCCATGGCGTCGGCTACCTGGCGTGCCTGCGCGAGCCGCGCGTGTTCGACCTGTGGCTGGTGCGGGTCAGCCGCTGCCCGCGGGTGCGCCATTGGCGCCGCTGGCGCTGCAACAGCTACGCGCCATGATGCGGCCGCGTGAACAACGCGCTGGCGACCATCTGCCCTACGCGCGGCTGCTGGATGCGCATACCGTGCAGTTGCGCGACGGCGCGTTGCTGCAGTGCCTGCGCCTGGAAGGGTTGGCGTTCGAGACCGCCGACGGCGACGTGCTGGACCTGCACCAGCAGGCGCGCGACGCGGCGTTGCGTGCGGTGGCCGATTCGCGCTTCGTGTTGCATCACCACCTGCTGCGGCTGCGTGCGAGCGTGGAGGTGGGCGGCGACTTCGCCGATCCGGTCTGCGCGCTGATCGACCGGCGCTGGCGCGGGCAGCTCGGCCAGCGCCGGCTGTTCGTCAATGAGTTGTTCGTCAGCCTGCTGCGGCGCCCGGCGCGCGGCAAGACCGGTATCGCCGAGCGCCTGGGTGGCGTGTTGCGCAGGGGCCTGGGCGACACCGCGCGCGCGGCGGCGCTGGCGCGCGGGCGCCGCGAACTGGATGCCGCGCGCGATGCCTTGCTGGCCGCATTGCAGCCCTACGGCGCGCGCCTGCTCGGCGAGTACGAGACCGCGCACGGAGTGTGCTCCGAGCCGCTGGAACTGCTCTCGGCGCTGTACAACGGCGAGCTGCGGCCGATGCTGCGGCCGCCGCATGGCGACCTGGGCCATCACCTGCCGTACCGGCGCATCAGCTTCGGCCTGGAAGCGCTGGAACGCAAAGGCCCCGGTGCCGCGCGCGACTACGCCGCGCTGCTGTCGCTGAAGGAATATCCGCCGAACGCGCTGCCGGGCATGCTCGATGCGCTGTTGCGCATGCCGTGCGAGCTGGTGCTCTCGGAAAGCTTCGCTTTCGTCGAACGGCAGTTGGGACTGGAGCGCGTCTCGCTGGCGCTGCGCCGCATGCGCGCCGCCGAGGAGGATTCGGCGTCGCTGCGGCAGGGCCTGGTCGAGGCCAAGGACGACCTGGCCAGCGGCCGCGCGGTGTTCGGCGAACATCGCTTCGGCCTGCTGGTGCGCGCCGATGCGCTGGAGGCGCTGGACGCGGCCGTCGCCGAGTGCGCGGCGGCGCTGGCCGACCTGGGCGCGGTGGCGGTACGCGAGGACCTGTGCCTGGAGCCGGCGTTCTGGGCGCAATTCCCCGGCAACGAAGCCTACGCGGCGCGGCATGCGCTGCTGTCCAGCGGCGCGTTCGCCAGCCTGGCCTCGCTGCACGGCTTTCCGCAGGGCCGCGCCGACGGCAACCACTGGGGCGACGCGGTGACGGTGCTGGAAACCACCGCCGCCACGCCGTATTTCTTCAATTTCCACCGCGGCGACCTGGGCCACTTCAGCGTCATCGGTCCGTCCGGCTCGGGCAAGACGGTGGTGCTGAACTTTCTCGCCGCGCAGGTGCAGAAGTGGCGCCCGCGGGTACTGCTGTTCGACAAGGACCGCGGCGCGGAGATCTTCGTGCGTGCGATCGGCGGGCGCTATGCCAGCTTGCGCAGCGGCGAGGCGACCGGCTTCAATCCGCTGCAGTTGCCGGATACGCCGGGCAACCGTGCGTTCCTGCGGCGCTGGCTGGCGCAGTTGCTGGGCGATGCGCAGCAGCCGTTGAGCGCCGACGAGGCGGCGATCCTGGCCGCCGCGGTGGACGCCAATTACGAGCAGGCGCCGCAGTACCGCCGCCTGCGCCATTTCCGCGAACTGCTCGGCGGCCAGCGCCGTCCGCAGCCCGGCGACCTGGCCGCGCGCCTGGCACCGTGGTGCGGCGACGGCGAGCGCGCCTGGTTGTTCGATCACGCCTACGACCGCTTGGACCTGGGCATTCCGACACTGGGGTTCGACATGACCGAACTGCTGGACATGCCGCAGCTGCGCACGCCGACGTTGTTGTACCTGTTCCACCGCGTGGAGGAGCGGCTCGACGGCAGCCCGGCGCTGATCCTGATCGACGAAGGCTGGAAGGCGCTGGACGATGCCGTATTCGCGGCCCATCTGCGCGACTGGATGAAGACCTTGCGCAAGCGCAACGCGATCGTCGGCTTCGGCACCCAGAGCGCGCGTGACGCGCTGGACAGCCGGGTCGCCAGCGCGATCATCGAACAGGCCGCCACGCAGATCTTCATGCCCAATCCGCGCGCCCGGGCGGAGGACTATTGCGACGGCTTCGGCCTCAGCGCGCAGGAACTGGAACTGGTGCGGCTGCTGCCGGCGCATGCGCATGCGTTCCTGGTCAAGCACGGCAACGAGAGCGTGGTGGCGCGGCTGGACCTGTCGGGCATGCCGGAGTTGCTGACCGTGCTGTCCGGTCGCGAAGCCAGCGTGCGCCGCCTGGACCAGCTGCGCGCGCAGTTGGGCGAGCATCCGCGGCAGTGGTGGGAAGCGCTGACCGGGGTGCCGTATCCGGCGCCGGCCGCCTGCGCTGCCGACGAGCGTGCCGCATGAGCGCCTGCGCGGCGATTCCGATCGACGGCGATGGCGGCCTGGCCGCCGGCCTGGCCGCCATCGACTGCCAGATCAACGGCGCGGTGCAGGCCGGCTATGCGCAGCTGTTCGGCGCCAGCGGCATGTTCGGCGCGGTGCTGCGCGCCATGCTGGTGGTGTGGGTGGCGGTGCTGGCGCTGGGCCTGATCGGCGGGCGCCTGCGCCTGAGCCTGCCGGCGCTGGGGCCGCGCCTGTTCGGCGTCGCGCTGGTGCTGACCTTCGCCACCGCGTGGCCGGCCTACCAGACGGTGGTCTATGGCCTGCTGGTCGGCGGTCCCGACCAGATCGCGTCGGCCTTCCTGGGGGCGCCGCAGGGCGCCACCCAGGCCTTCGCGTCGCGGCTGGACGGCCTGCTCGGCGAACTGGTCGAACTCGGCCGCCAATTCGATGCGCAGGCGGCTGCGCCGCAGGCCAAGCAGGCGGCCAGGCTGGTGCGCGGCTGCGCCCTGTTGCTGCTGCTGTCGACGGTGGGGCTGCTGGTCGTGGCGCGGCTGGTGCTGGCGGCGTTGCTGGCGCTGGGGCCGATGTTCGTGCTGCTTGCGTTGTTCCGCGCGACCCGCGGCCTGTTCGAGGGCTGGTTGCGCATGGCGTTGAGTTTTGCGCTGGTGCCGATGCTGGTGGCATTGGCCGGTGCGGTGTTGTTGCGGGTGCTGGCGCCGGTGATCGACGCGATCGCGCTGGATCCGCTGGCGGCCGCGCAACAGCAGCGGCCGCTGCTGATGCTGCTGCTCGGGTGTGCGATCTACCTGGGCCTGCTGCTGGCGATGGCCTGGACCGCCGCCGGCCTGGCCCGCGCATGGCGCCTCGGCCGTGGCGATCAAGCTGCAGACGGTGGCTCGTCGCGGGTCGATGTGCAGGCCCGTGGAGCGCCCGCCGCGCTATCGCCCGCGCGGGTGCATGACCTCGCCACCGAGGCGCGGGCCGCCTCCGCGGGCAGCGCCCGCACCCTGCACTGGCTTGGTGGCCTGGCCCGCGACAGCGCGCCGCGCACGACGCCGCAGGCGTCTGTCGCCGCGGTGAGCGTGGGCAGTCGCCGTGGCGGCCTGGGGCAGGGCATGCGGCCACGCATGGCGCCGCGCCCGCTCGGCGGAGCGAGGACACCATGAACAGCCGCGCTCGCCGAGTCGGCCGCGCCGCCTTGTGCCTGCTTGCGTTGGCGGCGGTTGCCGATGCCTGCGCCGATCCGCGCATCCGCGAACTGGACTACGACGACCGCAAGGTGGTGCGCATCGACGGCTGCTTCGGTTTCCAGACCATGGTCGAGTTCGCCGCCGACGAGCGCATCGAGAACGTGGGACTGGGCGAGGCGGCGCACTGGCTGGTGGTGCCCAACAAGCGCGCCAACCTGCTGTTCGTGAAGCCGGCCTATCGGACCAGCCACAGCAACATGACCGTCGCCACCGACCGCCATCGCTACAGTTTCGAACTGGTGGCCAGCGATTCGCCCGATTGCAGGCGCGGGCGCGTGGTCTACGACCTGCGCTTCCGCTATCCCGAGGAGGCCGCCACACGCGCGGCGGCGACGGCGGCGGTGGCCAGCGCGCAGGCCGAGGTGCAGGCGAGCGCGGCGCTGCCGGCGCCGGCGCAGCGCAACAGCGCCTACAGTTTCAGCGGCGCGCGCGAGAACGTGCCGCTGCGCGTGTTCGACGACGGCCGCAGCACCTATTTCCAGTGGGCCGATGCCAGCAGCACGCCGGCGGTGTACGCGCTGGCCAGCGACGGCTCGGAGACCCCGCTCGCGTTCACCCGCCGCGGCGACTATCTGGTGGCCGACCAGATCGCGCCGGCGTTCGCCCTGCGCCGCGGCCATGCGGTGGCGCAGTTGTTCAACGACGGCTTCCACACGCCGGCACTGGATGCGCAGTCGCCGCAGCCGCGTACCGCGGCGCCCGCGCCCGCGCGCCGCCCGGCCTGGTGGCGAAGGAAGACAGCCGATGCGCCCTGATGCCGGCGAGCGCGATCCGAGACTGGCGCTGGACGCAGAGACGCTGCGTGCGGCATCGCTGCGCGCCGCGCCGCAGGTGGCGCGCACGCCGCGCGTCGGCGACGGCCTGGGGTTCGCGCTGGGCCTGCTGGGCGCCGTGGCGCTGGGCGGATTGACCCTGCTGCTGCTGTCGCGGCAACGCCTGCATGCGCCGCCGGTGCCGGCGCCGCCGCAGACGTCGGCGATCGCGGCGCCGCTGCCACGGGTGCCGGTCGCTTCCCGCACGGCACCGTCCCAGCCCGCGGTCGCGGCTGCGGCCATCGCCGTCGCTCCCACGCAGTCGCGGTCGATGCCGATGATCGTCGACAACAGCGCTGCGTCCGAAGCGGGCGCCGCACCTGGGCAGGCCGCTGCCGCATCGGGGACTGCCAACGCCGCGCCTGCGGGCGGTTCCGGACTCAACCAGGACGAGCAGTTCGCCCTGCGCGTGGGCGGCGACGTGCCGCCGTTGCAACAGGCGGTGGCGCTGGCGCATCCGGCGCGCACGGTGGTGCAGGGCAGCCTGATCCCCGCGGTGCTGGAAACCGCGCTCAATACCGATCTGCCCGGTTACGCGCGCGCGCTGGTCAGCCGCGACGTGCGCGGCTTCGACGGCAGCGAAGTGGTCATTCCGCGCGGCAGCCGCCTGGTCGGGCAGTACCGCAGCGGCGTGGAGACCGGCCAGCGCCGCGCCTACATCGTCTGGTCGCGCCTGATCCGTCCCGACGGCGTCTCGGTGCAGCTCGCGTCGCCGGCGGTGGACGGCAGCGGCGAGACCGGGCTGGACGGCGAGGTCGGGCGCCATTTCTGGCAGCGCTACGGCGCGTCGATGCTGCTGTCGGTGGTCGGCGGCGTCGCCAGCGCGCTCGGTGGCGACGCCGGCACGCTGGTGATCGGTACCTCGAGCAGCAGCGCCTCGGCGCAGGCGCTGCAGACCGACGGCAAGATTCCGCCGACCATCCGCGTGCCGTTGGGCACGCCGATCCAGGTGTTCGCTGCGCGCGACCTGGATTTCTCAGGTTACTGACGTTCCCGTTTTACTTTTTTCCATGTCCGAGGAATTCGCATGAAGCACCGTTCGCTGCCGTTGCTGTTGTCCCTGGCCGGGGCGCTGTCCTGCATGGCGCCGGCGCTCGCGCGCAGCGGCGGCGACGGCGCGCCGGCGAAGCCGCCGTCCGGCCCCAATCCGAAGGTGGAGGCGGCGATGCGTGCATGCGCCGCCGAGCAGGGTGTGGCGGCGCCCGCTGCAGGTCCGCCGCCCGCTGCGGGACGCCCGTCCGCTCAAGGCCGCCCGCCCGCCGATGCGAAGCGCCTGGACATGGCCAAGTTCGACGCATGCATGACCGCCAAGGGCCTGCCCAGGCCGAAGGGCCCGCCTCCGCAGGGCGGCCAGCCTGCGCATGGCGCGCAACCGCCGGCAGGCTGACGGTGCAGTCGCCGCCGCTGGCATTTCCGCGGGCGCCCGCGCAGGACGTCTATCTGCAGCGCTATCTGTTGCCCTTCCAGCCCTGGCTGGAGGCGGCGGACGTCACCGAGATCCTGGTCAATCGCCCGGGCGAGGTCTGGGTGGAGCGCCTGGGCCAGCCCTGCATGCAGCGCATCGACGTCCCCGCCATCGACGATGTGCTGCTGGAACGTCTGGCCACGCAGGTCGCGCGTGTCACCCACCAGGCGGTGAACCGCGAGCATCCGCTGCTGGCGGCCACCCTGCCGGGCGGCGAGCGCGTGCAGGTGGTGGCGCCGCCGGCCACGCGCCGGCACTGGGCGCTGGCGATCCGCCGCCACTTGAACCTGGATCTCGGGCTGGAGGCGTATCGGCTGGCCGACGCAGGCGCCCGCGACGACCTGGCCTGGGATGCGCAGGCGTCGCTGTCCGGGTTGCGTGCCGCGGTGGCGGCGCGGCGCACGCTGTTGATCGCCGGCGGTACCTCGTCGGGCAAGACCACCTTCCTCAATGCGTTGCTGAAGGAAGTGCCGGCCAGCGAACGCATCGTCGCGGTGGAAGACACGCCGGAGCTGCACCTGCGCCAATCCAATCACCTCGGCCTGGTCGCGGTGAAGGGCGAGCAGGGCGAAACCCGCATCACCACCCAGGATCTGCTGCAGGCCGCGCTGCGGCTGCGGCCGGACCGCATCCTGCTCGGCGAAGTGCGCGGCCCGGAGGCGGTGACCTTCCTGCGCGCGATCAACACCGGCCATCCGGGGTCGTTCACCACCATCCATGCCAACACGCCGCAGGGCGCGCTGGAACAGTTGGCGCTGATGGTGATGCAGTCGGGCATCGGCCTGAGCCGTGCCGACACCTTGGGCTACATCCGCAGCGTGGTCGACCTGGTGGTGCAGCTGGGCCGGGTCAACGGCGAGCGCCGCATCCTGGCGATCGAAGCGCTGCGCTGAGTGCGCGCCCGGCGCCGCCTGCGCGATGGCGATCGCATGACGATTCCGCGCGCCTGCCGGCGCCGCTCGTAAACAAATGCGCGGCGCCTCTTCCAATGCGCGGTTGTGCGATTGCCGTCGCGTCGGTCGAGACGGCGTGCCGCTAGATTGCTCGGCCTTCGCCATCGTGTCGTCCCGGACTGGAGTCGCGCCATGCTCGCCTGCCGCAAACCCGCATCGTCGTTGTCGCGGCAGCGTTGGCGCAGCCCGCTCAGCGCGCTGGCCATGCTCGCCTGCACCCTGATCGGCGCCTGCGCGGCGCTGGCGATCGGTGCGGCGACCGTATAAGCCGGGCGTAGACCGGCCGCTCAGCGCGGCAGCCGCGCCGCCAGCGTGCCCAGCCGCCGCATCGCGCTTTCCAGGCGCTCGCTCCACGGCTGGCCGCAGGTCAGGCGCAAGTGGTCGGCGTAGTCGCCGCGGCTGGAATACAGGTGCCCGGGCGAGGTGCCGATGCCGTCGGCCAGCGCCGCTTCGAACAGCGCCTGGCCGCTGCCGCCGTCGGCCAGCTGCAGCCACAGCGACAGCCCGCCGGCGGGATCGCCGACCCGGGTGCCGGCCGGCCAATGCCGCACGATCGCCTCGCGCAGGCGTTGGCCGTTGTCGGCCAGGGTACGGCGCAGTTTGCGCAGATGCCGTTCCAGATCGTGCTGCGCCAGGTAGTCGGCCAGCGCCAGCTGCGGCAGGCTGGCGCCGCCGACGGTGGAGAAATACTTGGCGCGGATCAGCGCGTCGGTCCATTCGCCGCCGAGCAGCCAGCCCACGCGCAGGCCTGGCGCCAGCACCTTGGAGAACGAGCCGCAGGTGATCACGTTGCCGTGCGTGTCGAAGTGGCGCAGCGGGCGCGGGCGCTGCCCGGCCCAATCCAGTTCGCCGTAGATGTCGTCCTCGATCACCACGGTGCCGTGGCGCGCGCAGCTGTCGAGCAGGGCGCGCTTGGCGCTGTCGGGGGTGAGGCTGCCGAGCGGATTGTTGAAGTTGGGAATCAGCACCGCGGCGCGCGCCGGGGTGCGCTGTAGCAGCGCGTCCAGGCGCACGGCGTCGATGCCATGGCCGGCGCGGTTGGGCACTTCCAGCACCTTCAACCGTAGCGCCGCGACCGCCTGCAGGATGCCGTGGTAGGTCGGCGTTTCCACCAGCACCACGTCGCCGGGCGCGGTCAGCGTGCGCAGCGCCAGGCTGATCGCCTCCACCGCGCCGGCGGTCACCACCACTTCGTCCGCCGCCACCGTGGTGGCGCAGTGCGCGTAGCGTTGCGCGATCTGCCGGCGCAGCGCGGCGTGGCCTTGCGGCGGTGCGTAGTCGAGCGCGACGGCGCGATGGCGGCGCAGCTGCCGCGACAGCGCGGCCGCCAGTTGCGCGCCCGGCAGCAGCGCCGGCGCCGGGGTGGCGGTGTGCAGCGGCACCAGGTCCGAGCGCGCGAGCATGTCGAGCACGCCTTGCAGCGCCGGGTTGTCGACCATGCCCGGCGTGCGCCGCCGCGCCGGCGCCGGCAACGGCGGCAACGGCTCGGCGGCGGCCCGCACGAAATAGCCCGAGCGCGGCCGTGCCTGCACCCGGCCTTCGCGCTCCAGCTGCAGGCAGGCCTGCACCGCGGTGGCGGCGCTGATGCCGTGGTTGGCGGCCAGTTGCCGGATCGACGGCAGGCGCTCGCCGGCGCGCAGCGTGCCGCGCTCGATCTGCTCGCGCAACTGCAGGGCGAGCGATTCGTACAAGAGCATGCGGGCGCCTCATCTGTATCGGTCGATTTACAGCGTATCTGAATCTGTAACGGTCGGGTGCGGCGCTGCACACTGGGCCTGTGCCGGCCACCGCGGCGGCGTTTCCCCCATCCCCTGCGAGACCGGCCATGCCGCTTTCCGTGTTCGTCGTCGATGCCTTCACCACGGTCCGCTTCAAGGGCAATCCCGCCGCGGTGGTGCCGCTGCAGGCCTGGTTGCCGGATGCGCTGATGCAGGCCATCGCCAGCGAGAACAACCTGTCGGAGACCGCATTCTTCGTGCGCGATGCCGATGGCGCGTTCGCCATCCGCTGGTTCTCGCCGCTGAAGGAAGTCGGCTTCTGCGGCCACGCGACGCTGGCCAGCGCGTTCGTGATCGCCACCCAGCAGCTCGCACCGTTCCCGCTGCGCTTGCGTGCGGCCGCGGTCGGCGAACTCGGTGTGGAGCGGCTCGCCGACGGCAGCTTCGAGATGCGCTTTCCGAATCAGGCGCCGGCCTTGCTGGCGTCGGTGCCGCAGGCCGTGTACGACGCCTTGTCGATCGCGCCGCAGGCGGTCTACGCCAACGCGCAGGCGTACATCGCGGTGTACGCGGACGAGCGCCAGGTGCGCGCGGTGGTGCCGGATCTGGCGCGGATGCTGGCGCTGGCGCCGCGCGATGTCGCGGTGACCGGGCCCGGCCGCAGCCACGATTTCGTGTCGCGCTATTTCTGGCCGGCCAATGGCGGTGCCGAGGATCCGGTGACCGGCTCCATCCACGCCGCCCTGGCACCGTTGTGGGCGCAGACGCTGGGCAAGACGCAGCTGACCGCGCTGCAGGCCTCGGCGCGCGGCGGCGAGCTCGGCTGCCGGGTCGAGGCGCAGCATGTCTATGTGCGCGGCAGCGCGGTGCAGTACCTGCACGGGACGATCGCGCTGTGAGCGCGGCGGTCGCCGTTCCCGCCGGCGCCGCGCGGCGCGCGCTGTGGCAGTTGTTGCTGGCCGAAGTGCTGATCGGCTCGGTCGGCGTGTTCGTGCACGAGAGCGGCCAGGACCCGGTGACCGCGGTGTTCTACCGCTGCCTGTTCGGCGCCGTGTTCCTCACCGTCTGCGGGCTGCTCGGCGGCCAGTTGCGCGGGCTGTGGCACGAGCGCAGGTTGCTGCGCGATGCCGCGGTCAGCGGCGTGCTGCTGGTGCTGAACTGGGTGGCGCTGTTCGCCGGCATGGCGCGCTCGTCGATCGGCGTGGCGACGATGGTCTACCACGTGTTCCCGTTCGTGATGCTGATCCTGGCGGCGATGCTGCAAGGCGAGCGCACGCGCCGCAGCGACCTGGGCTGGACGCTGCTGGCCTTCGTCGGCGTGGCGTGCTCGGCGGATCCGGCGCGGCTGTGGCATACCGCCGATCGCGGCTATCTGTTCGGCATCGCGCTGACCCTGCTGGCTGCGTTGCTGTGCGGCGCGTCGCTGTTGATGTCGCGGCGCATCAGCCGCGAGCGGCCGCTGGCGGTGGTGACGGTGCAGTGCTGGGTGGGCACGCTGCTGCTGGCGGGGTTTTCCAGCGGCGGCGCATTGCATCCAGGCTTGCACTGGTTGTGGCTTGTGGGGTTGGGCGTGATCCACAGCGGCATCGTCTACGTGCTGTTCTACTCGTCGTACCGGCACCTGCACGTGGCGACGATCGCGATCCTGGCGTTCGTGTACCCGCTGGTCACGCTGCTGCTGGACTATCTGCTGTACGGCCACCGGCTGGTGCCGGTGCAATGGCTGGGCCTGGCCCTGATCGTGCTCGGCACGCTGGCGGTGAACCTGAAATGGCGTTGGCCGCGGCGCGCGACGGGCGCTGCGGCGGGCGGTGTGGCGCGCTAGATGCTCGCCCAGGTATCGCGATGGGCAAGGCGCTGTGGGAGCCGCAGTCGCAATGGGCCTTGTCGGTAAAGCCCGTCGCGACTGAAGTCGCTCCCACAGGTGCCATCGCATGCGCCAAGGGTGCTCCGCGATTCACGTCGTCGTGGACGCGCGACGGCGATGCACTCAGCGCACGTTGCGCAATTCCCAGCCGCTGCCGGCGAGCAGGCGCATGCGTTGCTTGAGGATGTCGCTGGGGATGCTGGTGGTGGCGAGCAGGTCGATGCGCAGGTCGTCCTGCTTGCCGCTGACCGTGGCCGCCGGATCGACGACGCCCAGCGATGGATCCACGTCGTCCGGCTCCGGCTGCAGCGCGCGCCAGCGCTCGAACCAGGCCGGGCTGCTCAGGGCCTGCTGCAACTGCTCGGCGAAGGCGTCGGCGCCGTTGGCGCTGAAGCTGAGCGTAGGTTCGCTGCCGCGCGCGCGGGCGGGGTCGGGCAGGCTGATCGAATAGGTCACGGCCATGGCGGTCTCTGTGTGGAGCGGTGCGGCGCAGCCTAGCAGGCCGCATCGTGATCGGGTCGTCTACGCCCGCGATGCGCCGGGAGCGGCTTCAGCCGCGACAGGCTGTGGGTCGCGCCTGTCGCGGCCACGGCTTGGATGCCGACAGCGTCGGCGTGCAGCGCCTAGGCGAACGGATGCGGCACGTCGGCGAAGCCCAGGGTGAGCGCGCCCTTGCCGACGTTGACCATGCCGGTCAGGCTCATCACGCTTTCCAGCACCTCCACCGCGTGCGCCTCGCAGACCTGGCGCAAGGCGGTGTAGCCGGGCAGGGCGCGCAGCTCGCTCAGTTCGCCGCCGTAGCTCAGGCACAGGATCGGCGTCATCAGCCCCGTGGCGACGCGCTTGCCGACGAACTCGAACAGTTTCTGCACCGCGGCGTCGAAGCCCTTGATCTTGGCCACAGGCGCGGTTTCGCCGCGATAGCCGTGCAGCACCGGCTTGATGTCCAGCGCGGTGCCGAGCGCGGCGCTGATCAGGCCGACGCTGCGGTCGCCCTTGCTGCGCGCGCGGGCGCGCATGTAGTACAGGTCGCGGGTGATCATGTAGCCGTGCACGTTGCCGGCCAGTTCCTCCAGCCGTTCGCGGATCGCCTGCACGCTGGCCCCGGCCGCACGCAGCCGCACCGCCTCCACCGCGGTCACCGCCTGCGCGGCGAACAGGTTCTGCGTGTCGATCACCCGCAGCGCGAACGGCGAAAGATGCCCGGCGGCCTGCCGGATCGGCTTGTAGTCGTTGAGGATGGCGAAGCTGGCCTGCAGCGCATGCTGGTGGATCGGGCTGCGGGTCTTGGTGATGGTCATGCAGAACACGTGGTCGAAGTCGATCACCAGCCGGCTCAGGAACAGTTCGCGGATCTGCGCCACGCTGAACGGGATGGTCTCCGCTTCGGCGCCGTGCTCGGCCACGTGCGCGTGCAGGAAGCTGAGCGTGGCCTCCTCGTCGCGATGGTCGGCCAGCACCGCCTCGCCGATGCGCACGCTGATCGGCAGCAACACGATGTTGTGGTCTGCGATGTAGTCCTGCGGCAAGTCGCAGGCGGAGTCGACCACGATCCCGATACGCATCTGGCCCCCTCCGGCGTTGCGCTTCGTCAGTACCGGCTAGGTTAGCGCAGACGCCGCGCGACGTCGCGGCCGGGTCAGGCGCCGCGCTGCACGGCGACCGGCAGCGCCGCCAGTCGCGCCATTTCCCCGCGCTGCAGCAACTGCGGATCGACCAGCAGCGCCTGCATCAGCGGGTGCGCGTCGTTACCCCACAGCAAGGCCTCGCCGATCTGCAGCGTCGGCACGCCGAACACGCCGGCGGCGATCGCCTGTTCGGTATTGCCGCGCAGCTGCGCCTTGACCTGCGGATCGCTCGCGGCGGCGGCCGCATCGGCGATGCCCAGGGCCTGCGCCAGCGGCGCCAGCGCCGCCGCGTCGTCGCCGGCATGGCCGTCGCGCCACAGCCAGTCGAAGATCGCGTCGATCGCCGGCGGCGTGGTGCCGGCGGCGATGCACAGCCGCAGCGCCGCCAGCGGATTGAACGGATGCGCCGGCGGAAAGCGCAACGGCACGCCTTCCTGCTGCGCCTGCCACTGCACGAACTGGTAGGTGAAGCTGCGCTTGTGCGGGATCTCTGCCGGTCCGCGCGTGTGCAGATGCTGCAGCACTGCGCCGAACACGATCGGCACCGGCTCGATCCGCGCGAACTCGGGCAGCGCCTTGAGCTTGTGCCAGTGCAGATAGGAAAACGGCGAGACGAAGTCGAAATACCAGCGCAGGCGCATGAGCGGGCTCCGGTCGGCAATGCGCCAGCTTACTCGCCTGCCGGCATGCGTGCGCCGCAGCGTGTTGCACTGCGGCGCATGCCGCGATCGTGCGCGTGGCGCGACCGGCATGCTGGTCGCTGCGGTAGACAATGCGTCGCCGCCCATCTCGATGGCCTGTGGGAACTGCGAACGCGCGCACGCGGCAGGGATCGATCGCACGCCGCTATTGCCGCAGCGCATGCCGGTACGCCTTCTTTGCATAGCTCGCGCGGCGAGGGTCTTGCTAGCGTCCGCCGCGGCAGCACCTCCGCTGCCGTGCCTGCCGACTTCCTGGGAGAACCGTGATGCTTGATGTCCAAACCGCCCCGATCGCCGAACCGCCCCTGCGCGCGGCCGCGCATCGCGCGCCGTTGCGCCGGCGCCTGCTGCAGGCGCTGTTCGCCGTGTCGTGCCTGGCCGCCGCGCCGCTGGCACTGGCCGGACCGTACAAGATCTTCGGCAACCACTATGCGTGGGTCAACAACTTCAACGATCCCAACAACGTCATCCAGGGCACCTTCGGCACCGGCAGCACGCCGGAGCTGACGGTCACCTTCAATTTCGCCAACTCCAGCCTGTACGGGTATCCGGCGATCGTGCGCGGCTGGCACTACGACTGGAACCCGACCAGCGATACCTTGTTCCCGCGGCAGGTGGCGTCGCTGAGCACGATCCCGGTCAAGTTCACCTACAGCGCCGGCGGCAGCAACCTGGGCGGGGATTTCGCCTACGACCTGTTCTTTCGCCGCGACACCGGCAAGGGCGTGCCGCAGCTGGAAGTGATGATCTGGGGGGGACACAATTCCTGGCCGATCGGCACGCTCAGCGCCAGCAACGTGATCAGCGCCGGCGGCTACACCTTCGACCTGTGGGAAGGCAACAACAGCGCCGCCGGCTACTACGTCTACACCTTCATTCCGCACGGCACCGCCGGTCAGGCCAACCTGCCCACCAGCGGCAACCTCAACGTCGACGTCAAGCCGTTCCTGAACTGGCTGCAGGCCAATCGCAGCCAGGACGGCCGCTACAGCAATGCGCTGTACCTGCATGTGGTCGAAGCCGGCTTCGAGGTGGTGCGCGGCAACGGCTGGGCCAAGCTCGGCGCGACCATCGACGCGCATTGAGCGGCGCCTTGCATGCGGCGGACCGGCGGCGTTTGCGGCAGCTGGTCCGTCACGGCCGGCCGCATGGGCGTCCAGCCCGTCCGCCCCGATGCGCGTCCCGGATGCGCGCCAGCCGCGCATCCGGGACGGGGTCAAGGCGCATTACAACGCCACCAGCTCCACGCTGTCGAACACGAAGCCCGGCCCCAGATATGCGTTGTCGGGCGAACCGGAGACAACGTCGATCTGCAGCGAATTGCCCCCGGCCTGCAACGCTGCGGCCGGAATGTCGATGTCGTATTCGGTGTTGTTGCCGCGATAGGTGCCACGGGTGATGCCGCGGCTGTCCGGTTGCTCGGGCGCCGGCGGCGCCGGTCCATTCCAGCGGGCGTTGACGCTCAACTGCGGACGGCCGTTGGCCTGCGCCAGCGGCACATACAGGCGCAGGCGATAGTCGCGGACTTCATTGGCGGCCAACACGAATTGGATGCGCGTGGGAGCGTTGACGCCGCGCCATTGCACTGCCGGGAAATCGCCGATGGCGCTGGTGCCGACCCGGTAGACCAGCGGTCCCCAGGGCGCCATGCGCTTGTCGGAAGGATGTGCGCTGGGCAGCAGGTCGGCATTGCGGAAACCGCCGGGGGTGCCGTCGGGGATGCCGATCTGCCACTTCACCTGACCTGGGCGCGGCGCCGCCTGCAAGGCGGCCTGCACGGTCCCGCCGGCATAGACCTCCAGCGCGCTCTGCGCCACTTCCAGCTCGTTCTGGTACAGGGTGATCCGATAGCGTCCCGGCCGCACGTTGGCGAGCTGGAAATCGCCGCTGGCGCCGGCCCTGGTCCAGTACTGCGCGTCGGCGTTGCTCAGGCCGACCAGCGCCGGCTGTCCGGCAGCGACGCCGGCCACCTTGCCGGAGACCGCGCCGCGGCCTGCGTTGCCCAGGAAGCCTTCCAGGCCCAGCGTGGCATCGACGAAGCCCAGGTCGGTCAGCGCCGCCGCGGGCGCGCTGCCATCGGTGAACAGCAGCGCGTACACGCCGTGCAGGCCGCCGCGGTAGGCCTGGGTCTGGGTATGGTTGGAAAACATGTAGTTGTAGAGTTCGTGGGTCACCACGGTCTTTTGCGTGGCGATGTCCTTGAAGAACGGGCCGCCGGAACTGCGTTCGCGGTTGCCCATCCACATGTAGACGCCGACGCCGGGGCCGCTGACCCCGTGCACGGCGTCGTCGATCGCACGCCGCGCCGAATAGAATTTGGAACTGGTGCGGCCATCGGGAAGCAGGAACACGTCCTGGCTCTCGATCGCCACGCCGACGTTGGAATCGGGCTCGCGGTCGGCATTGGGCAGCTTGGCGACCGCGAGCCGGGTCACGAAGCGCAGTTCGCCGATCGGCAGCAAACTGGGGGCGTAGGTGGCCATGTAGACCGCATCGCGGCCCTTGCGCGCCATGTAGTACTGGACGAGGTCGCCGGCCTTGGCCGAGATGACGATGGTATCGCCGACGCTGCGGGCCGCCACGGTGGCCGCGCCGAGCCCGGAGGCGATCTGCGAACCCTTGCCCTCGGTGCTTTGCAGTTCGTTGCCGCGGTAGCGCATCGAGACCAGATCGCCGTTGCCGGCGTCCACGCTGAACACCAGATTGGCGCCGCTATCGACAACGATGCGGTTGCCGCTGCGGGTGAAGCCGAAGGTTCCGCTTTGCGCTGCGGCGGGCAGGGCGCTGCAGGCGAGGTAGCACAGGATCAGGCAGAGCAGGCGTTGCATGGGGGCCGTCGCAGCGAAGTGGAGAACCTGCACAAGGCTAGTCCTCCATGTTGCATTCGGATGGAGTGCGGCGCGGGTATTTCCTGGTTTCGCCACATCTGCGCACAGCGTTCACTTCCCGGTGTGCGCACGGCCGGCCGCCGACGGCGGCAGGGTTCACACGCGGCGTCCGCGGCGAGGGCCGATCGCGCAGAATGGCCGGTGCCGCGGCCGGCTCCGGCACTGCGCCCCCGCCGGCGGGGGCACGCAAGGATCGGCAGTCCGGCGCCGACCTGCGGCGCCACGCTACTGCGTATACGCCCGCGGCAGCGCACCCGCCTGTTTCATGTAGCGGTCGCGCAGTTCGGTCTGGCGCGAACGCATCGGCATCGCGCGGCCGCCCAGCCAGACCTGATCGGCGTAGTGGGCCACGTCCAGCGGATCGCCTTCCCACAGCACCAGGTCGGCCAGTTTGCCGGGAGCGATGCTGCCCAGCCGGTCGCCCACGCCCAGCGCCTCGGCCGGAACCCGGGTCAGGCCGGCCAGGCCGTCGTCCCACGGCAGGCCGTGGGCCACCGCGTTGCCGGCCAGCTGGCGCTGCTTGCGCGCGTTGTGCGAGCCGTCGCCGCCCTGGGTGAAGCTCACCGCGACGCCGGCGGCATGCAGGCGCGCGGCGTTCTCCAGGGTGGCGCCGATCTGGTCGAAGCTGGCGGGCAGGTCGTCCAGCGCGTTGACGAACACCGGCACCTGCGCCCTGGCCAGCTCCGGCGCCAGCTTCCACGCCTCGTCGCCGCCGGCGATGGCGATGCGCACCTTCTCGCGCTGCGCCCAGCGCAGCAGCTGGCGGATGTCGGCGGCGCGATTCACCGCCACCACGATCCGGCCCTGGCCGGCCAGGTACCGGGCCAGCACGGCGCGGCCGGCCGGGGTCAGCAGCGCGTGTGGCGAATCCGCCGGCATGCGCCCGCGCGCTTCGGTCACCAGCTGGTCGAGCAGCATCCACTGCGCGGCGCGCGACTTGCCGCTCAGTTCCAGCGCGTCGCTGCCCAGGCGCAGGTACAGTGCGCGTGGGCCGATCGGGTCGGCGCTGCCGTCCAGGCGCATCACCCCGCCCTGGCCGGCGATGAAGGCGCCGCCGCTGTTGGCGCCGAGCGCGGTGAAGCCGATGCCCTCCACGCGCGCGACCGGGATCAGCACCGAGTCGGGGTTGTAGGCCAGGGTCACGTCGAACTCCGGGCGCATCGGCTGGTCGTGCGGCAGGCTCAGCGCGCTGTCCACGGTGGAGGACTCGCCGGACACTTCCTCGATGCCGATTTCGGTGATGCCGCCGAACAGCGCCGGGGTCAGCGGGCGGCCCTTGGCCTCGATCACCGCGACCCCGGCCGGGGCCGCCAGCCCGGTGCCGACCGCGCGGATGGTGCCGCCCTGGACCAGCACGTCGGCGTTGGGAAGCGTGCCGCGCGCGCTGACGGTATGCACGGTGGCGCCGCGGATCAGCACGTCCTGGGCGAAGCCGGGTGCGTTGCCCAGAAGAATCAGGCAGGCCGCGATCGCCAGGCGCTGCGCCAGAACGCGGCGCGAATGCGGAGCGGAGCGGCTCATGGGGCAGCCTCCTGGCCGAGCATGAAGTCGGATGTGGGGTGCAGGCGGCGGTCGGCGCGGTCGTAGACCTGCGCGCCGTCGATGTAGACCTTCTCGGCCAGCGCGTAGGAACTGAATGGGCTGCCGTTCCACACCACCACGTCGGCCATCTTGCCCGGCTCCAGCGAGCCGGTCTGTTTCTCGATGCCCAGCGCCTTGGCCGGATTGCTGGTCAGCCAGCGGATCGCGCGCTCGGGCGCGATGGCGATGCCGGCGCGGCGGCCGGCGGCCATCGCCTTGGCCGCTTCCTGGTTGAGCCGCTGGATGCCTTCCTCCGAATCCGAGTGCACGATCGCGCAGCCGTTGGCCGGGCGATCGACCAGCGCGATGTTCTCCTGGATGCCGTCGAAGGCTTCCATCTTGAAGCCCCACCAGTCGGCCCACAGCGCGCCGCAGACGTTTTCCTGGGCCAGCCGGTCGGCGATCTTGTAGGCCTCCACGCCGTGGTGGAAGGCGGCGATCTTGAAGCCGAATTCCTTGGCCAGGTCGAGCATGGTGGTCATCTCGTCGGCGCGGTAGCAGTGGATGTGCACGCGGATGTCGCCGTTGATCGCGCCGGCCAGGGTGTCCAGCTTCAGGTCGCGCTTGCCGCCGCCGTCGCCGGAACTGTCCTTGTCGCCGGCGCCGCGGCTCCACCAATGGCGCTTTTCCGGGGCTTTTTTCTTCGGCGCGTTCTTGCGCAGGTATTCGCTGGCGTCGATGAACGCGGCGCGGTAGCCGGCGACGTTGCCCATGCGCGTGGCCGGGCCGCCCTTCTCGCCGTACACGCGCTTGGGGTTCTCGCCGCAGGCCATCTTCAGGCCCCACGGCGCGCCGGGGAACTTCATCGCCTGGTAGGTGGTGGCCGGCACGTTCTTCAGGGTCACGCCGCGGCCGCCGACCAGGTTGGCCGACCCCGGCAGCACCTGCAGCGCGGTGACGCCGCCGGCCAGCGCGGTGCCGAAGCCCGGATCCTGCGGCCAGATCGAATGTTCGGCCCAGACGTTGGGCGTCACCGGCGCGGTCATCTCGTTGCCGTCGCTGTTGGCGCTGACCCCGGGGCTGGCGTACACGCCCAGGTGCGAGTGCACGTCGATGATGCCGGGCGTGACCCACTTGCCGTGGCCGTCGATACGGGTGACGTTGGCCGGGGCGGCGAGCGCGCGGCCCACGGCCTGCACGCGGCCGTCCTGCAGCAGTACGTCGGCATCGTCCAGGCGCTCGCCGGTCCCGGTGAGCACGGTGGCGTGCTCGATCAGCACCGGCGTGGACGGCAGCGGCCGGTAGGTGCTGGGGTAGGGGTCTTCGACGAAGCGCGAGGCGGCCGCGGCAGGGCCGCACAGCGCCACGCCCAGGCAGGCGAGCAACAGATGACGCATCAGATTTTCCCCGGATGATGAAGGCAGCGTTGGCGCCGCCTGCGCACGCTAGCCCGAGCCGGCGCGCTTGCCAAGTGCGGGGGGCGTGCGGCGGGATTGGGGATTGGCAAAGGCGAGTCGGCAGGCGGATGCTCACCCGCCTGCGGCTTGAGGTGGCGGCGAACTGCCGTGCTTTTGCCAATCCCCAATCCCCAATCCCCAATCCCCCATGCTTCCGTTGTTAGCGGAGGACAGCACCGATCCGGCCGACGCGATCGCGCGCCGCATGCGCCGCGCTGGGCATGGGGGGATTGGCAGCGCGATGGTCCGGGCG
This sequence comes from Xanthomonas campestris pv. phormiicola, assembly GCA_025666215.1. Lineage (NCBI taxonomy): Bacteria > Pseudomonadati > Pseudomonadota > Gammaproteobacteria > Lysobacterales > Lysobacteraceae > Xanthomonas > Xanthomonas campestris. Next base: position 998,646 of record CP102593.1, read on the forward strand.
CGGTCGGCGTGGCCGATCGCGAGGCGGCGACAGCCCACGGATCGCTCGCCGCACACCGCATGCCGACGCCTGATCGGGTATAGAGGCCGATTGCCGAACGATGGAATTGCAATGACCGAGACCCTGCCCCGCGATGTCGTGGAGTTCTGGCGCAGCGCCGGCCGCGAGCGCTGGTTCGCCGCCAACGACTCGTTCGATGCGAACGTGCGCCAACATTTCTTGGACGCGCATCATGCCGCGGCGCGCGACGAGTACGCGGCGTGGATGGACAGCGCCGAGGGCGCGCTGGCGCTGCTGCTGTTGCTCGACCAGGTGCCGCGCAACGCGTTCCGCGGCAACGCACACGCCTACGCCACCGACGGCCTTGCGCGGCGTTACGCGCAATGGGCGTTGGCGGCCGGCTACGACCTGCAGGTGGAGCCGGAGTTGCGCATGTTCTTCTACCTGCCGTACGAGCATGCGGAGGATCCGGTCCTGCAGCGCGAGGCGGTGGAGCTGTTCAGTGCGCTCGGCGATGCCGACAGCCTGCAGTGGGCCACGCAGCACGAGGACATCATCCAGCGCTTCGGTCGCTTCCCGCATCGCAATGCGGCGCTGGGGCGGGAGAGCACGCAGGACGAGCAGCGGTTTCTGGACGAGGGCGGTTTCGCCGGGTGAAGGCCCGCGCGGACCTGCGCCGGTGGGCCAACGTCAGCGGGTTGGCCGTGATCGCGCTTGTGGGAGCGACTTCAGGGCACCTCTAATAACCTCGATTCTAAAAATTTCGCACCATGCGCATCAATGACTTGCGAGCGTTTTAGTCGAGTTTTTTGGGGTTATTAGAGGTGCCCTTCAGTCGCTCCCACAATGTGTCGCCAGACGACAGGTGACGCTGCGCTCAGCAGCCGCCGACCAGATCCTCGGTTTGCCATTGGCCATCGACCGGGTGCAGCAGCCAGAACCCGTAGGTCTCGTAGCCGCTGTGCTGGATCAGGAAATCGACCGTGCCGTCGGCATCGATATCGGCGAACTGCAGCAGCGCGTAGTTGTTCTTGCGCCCCTCGCAATCGTCGCAGCCGTAGTCGGCGAAGCTCTTGCGCAGCCGCCAGCCCGCGTCGCTGCGTTCCAGCACCGCCAGCAGGGTGCTCAGCCTGGGCGAGGCTGCGTCCGCGTTCGTGGCCGGCGCCGGGTCGTAGACGCTGGCGGTCACCAAGGCGACCTCGTGGCCCGGCTGCTTGGCATCGCCGATCACGGTCAGTGCCGGTGCCTCGTCGGCCGGCGGTGCGGCGAGCTGGGCCAGCAGCCGCTTCAGCGCCGCGGCAGGCAGGCGCTTGCGCACCGAGGGAGCGTTGCCGATGACCTGCAGCAGCGCGCGCCGCTGCGTGGCATCGAGCTCGCGGCGGGCGAAGCGCTGGCCGGGATTGAGATCGAACGAGGCCAGCATGGCATCGTGAGCGAAGGTGGGGCCGTGCGCGGTCTTCAGGCGCACGCGCAGGTCGCCGCCGCACATGGTGTTGTCGTCGACCGAGAACGCCAGCGGTGTCGCCACGCCTTGCTCGCTGCCTTTGTCGAACACCCGCAGCGGCTTTTTCAGCCCGCGCCAGGCGCCCAGTTCGGCCTCCTCGGACGGCGCGTTGCGCACCGGGATGTAGCTCATCACCTGCGCCTCGTCCGAGACCGGGGCGACGTAGATCACCGTCGGCGGCAGCGCGGCGGGCGCGGGTGCGGCGGCGGCAGGCAGGGCGGCGAGACCGATCAGGACAGCGGACCAGGAGTTCAGCGTGCGTGGCATGTGTTCGTTTCCCCAGGGAAGCGCAAAAACCGTATCGCAAAAAAAAGCGGGCGACCCCCTGGATCGCCCGCCGTGGTGCCGCTGCGGCGTACGCCGCTGGCTCAGTACTTGGCCACGCTGCTGTCGACGGCGTCGGCCCAGGCATCGATGCCGCCGACCACGTTGTGCACGCGGGTGAAGCCGAGCGCACGGAACTGTTCGGCGGCCTGCGCGCTGCGCCCGCCGTGGTGGCACAGGAACGCCAGCGCGGTGTCTTTCGGCAGCGCTTCCAGCTGCGCGCGCTGGTCGCCGTCCAGGGTGCGGAACGGCACGTTCACCGAGGCGATCGCGCGCTCTTCCGGCGGACGCACGTCCACCAGGATCAGACCGCCGGCGCGCACCTGGTCGTCGGCGTCGCGCGGGCTCAGGTCCTGCACCGGCTTGGGCGCGTTCGGGTTGTCGATCGCCAGGCCGCGGCCGCGCAGGTCGTCGACCCAGTCGATGGTGATGCCGTCGGCGCGGCGCGCGCTGGCCAGGTCGAACTGCACGCGCAGGCCGTTGGACTCGGCGGCGATGGCATTGGGATCGGTCGGCGCCAGCTGGAAGTTCGGCTGGAACTGGGCGTCGATCGCCAGCGCCAGGGTCGCGCCCGGAGCGTCGGCCAGCGCGCCGCGCAGCATCTCCGCGGCGGCGTCGGTGATGGTGATCGACGGCGGGGTGCGGTCCGGCGCCTGCACGCCGAGCAGTTCGCTCAGCTCGCCGCTGCCGGCCATCTGCAGGATGATGTCGCTGCCGCCGACCAGTTCGCCGTCCACGTACAGCTGCGGGATCGTCGGCCAGTCGCCGTAGGCCTTGATGCCTTCGCGGATGTCCTGGTCGGCGAGCACGTTGACGTGGGCGAAGTCGACGCCGAGTTCGTTCAGCGCACCCACCGCCTTGGCGGAGAAGCCGCACTGCGGCATGCTCGGCTGGCCTTTCATGAACAGCACGACGCGGTTGGAGCTGAGCAGCGTTTCGATGCGGGAGCGCAGGGCGGGATCGAGGGACATGGCAGTGATTTCGGTCGCTGAGTCGGACCGGCCATTCTACGCCGCATGGCATCATGGGGCATGACAGTTCCGGAAACGCTGCATCGCATCCCCCGCCACCCCTACCGCTGGCTGCCGTTGGCGCTTGCCTCGCAGGTGCTGGTCGCGGCGCTCTGGTGGACGTGGGGCTGGCGGATCGGGCTGCCGGCGCTGCTGGCCTCGCATGCGGCCCTGGTGCTGCCGGTGTTCCTGCCGCGTGCCTGGCTGTACGCCCCGGTGCTCAGCCGCCTGCCCGGCACCGCGCCGCGGGTGTGGCTGACCATCGACGACGGCCCCTCCGACGACACCGCGCCGATCCTGGACCTGCTCGACCGCTACCAGGCGCAGGCCACCTTCTTCCTGGTCGGCGAACGCGCCGCCGCGCGCCCGGAGCTGGTGCGCGAGATCCTGCGTCGCGGCCACGGCATCGGCAACCACAGCCACAGCCACCCGCAGGCCTGGTTCTGGGCGTTGGGGCCGCGGCGCATGGCGCGCGAGATCGGCCAGGCGCAGCAGGCGCTGGGCGCCATCGCCGGCACCGCGCCGCGTTGGTACCGCTCGGTGGTGGGCATGACCAACCCGTTCGTCGCCGCGCCGCTGCGCCGCCACGGCCTGACCCGGGTCGCCTGGAGCGCGCGCGGCTTCGACGGCGTGCACTGCGATCCCGCCTCGACCGTGGCGCGCATCGTGCGCGACCTGAGGCCCGGCGCGATCGTGCTGCTGCACGAAGGTGCGGCACATGGGCACAACCTGGCGATCGTGGAGGGCGTGTTGCAGGCGATGCGGGAACGCGGTTACCGCAGCGTACTGCCGGGCTAGCGCAGGCCGCCGCGATCGGGATGGAGCGCGGCACCCCGGGAACCTGCCGTGCCGCTATCTCGGCAGCGCAGCATCGTGTGGGAATCCGACGCCGCAGCCGACGACGACGGGGGCGTCGACGCTAGCCGCCCTGGATGAGCCCGAACACGATCAGCGCGGCGATGCCGACCAGGGTCGCGATCGAAAAGACCAGGCCGAGCACGCCGTAGAGTTTCCTGCGGTCGCGCTGGAACAGGCTGCCGATGCCGAGCGCGGCGGCGGCGAACTCGGCGAACACGCCGACCATCATCGCCATGCCGACCAGCATCGCCAGCGGCGAGTCTTCGTCCAGGCTGTCGGGCTGGGAATAGACCAGGGCCGCGCAGACGCCGATCAGCACAAGCGTCAGCACCGCGGCGATCAGGCTGACCGCGAACGAGGCGATGCCGAGGCCGGAATAGGGAGGAAGCGTTGGGGATGTCATGGGGACTCCGGGGGGATGCAGGATGGTCGCGTCGCCGCTGGGCGCAGCACAGGGCGATGCGGCTTGCATGCGCTGCGCTTGCAGCGTCGGCGAGCGCAGCCATGGCAGTGGCCGCAGATGCGGATCGAATCAGGCGGTTCGGCGCGTTCGCGCTGGATGAGAGCGGCGCTACACATTGCCGAGTCCTGCATTTCCATCCGTGGAATCCGAGCGGTGCTGCCGATGCGCCACCGACGGCGCGGCAGTATAAACGTCGTGCGCATCATGCACTGACGGCGGCCCTGGAAATGCGCCGCATGTTCGAGCTGCAGCGCGCGCATGCGACTGACGCGTGGTGTTTTCGCGTCGCCAGGCGTATGGCGACGGCGTTGCGAGCGCTGTCCAGGCGGCACTGTCGTGACTGTTTCGAGCGAGAGCGGCGCGTGGCCGGCCGCGTCAGCGCGGCTCGGCCACGATCAGCCAGTTGTTGAACGGGGTGTTGCCGTACAGCGGCGCGAACGTGGCGCGCAGCCCGGCGTCGCCGAGCTGGCGTTCCAGGCTGTCGCGGGTGGGATAGCACTTGGGCACTTCCTGCATCCAGCCGGCCAGGTGCGCGAGCACGTCGGTGACGCGGCTGGTGCGGCCGCGGCCGCTGGCATCGCCCAGGCCGCTGCGGATCACCAGCTTGGCACCGGGCGTGAGCATCTTCGCCACGCTGCGGATCAGGTTGGCCTGCATGGCCGCATCGAGGTACTGCAGCACATCCAGGATCGCGACGCTGCCGCTGTGCTCGGGCCAGGCCTGGCCGAGATCGACCACGTCGAAACGGATGTCGTGCAGTGCGCTGCGCGCGGCGATGCGGATCGCGCGGCGGATCTTCGCCGCGTCGATGTCCACGCCGTGGTAACGCTGCCGCTGGCCGTCGGCGCGCAGCGCATGCGCGAGCAGGCCCAGGCCGCAGCCCAGGTCCAGGACCGGGGCGTCGGTGCCGCGCAGCGCGGCGAGCACGCCGGGGTAGAGCGGATCGGTGCGCAGCTTGGTGCGGGTGTAGTAGTAGTCGTAGCGGTTGCCGAGCGGATGCGTCGGCAGGAAGGCGCGGGCGATGGCCAGGGCCTGCGGGCGGGTCATGGGCTGGATGGTGCTGGCGTCGCGCAATGTCGGTCCTTGGCAGCGGGGCGTCGTACGCCGCTAGGCTAACGCATCGCGCGCCGCAGGCAACAGCAGGCCGGTCCAGCGCGCATACATCGCCGCCGACGGATGCAGGCCGTCGGCGGCGAGCATCGCGGCGCTGCCGCCGCCATCGCGGCTGGCCGCGGTGATGTCGACGAAGCGCACCGCACGCGCCTGGCAGCACGCCTGTGCGGCGGCATTGAACGCATCGATCTGCGTGCCGATCAGGGCCGGATCGTGTGCGGGCGGCTGCGCGAACGCGGTCACGCCCCAGTCCGGGATCGACACCGCCAGCACCCGCCGCGGCTGGCCGTCGGCAAAGCCGATCGCGCGGTGCAGCAGCCCGGCGAACTGCGCGCAGTATTCGTCGAGCGCGCGTCCGCGGTACTGGTTGTTGACCCCGATCAGCAGCGTCACCAGCGCGAACGGACCCTGCGGCGCGGCCGCATCGATGCCGGCGTCGAGTTCGTCGGTGGTCCAGCCGGTGGTGGCGACGATCTGCGGATCGGCGATGGCGATACCGTCGTGGCGCAGCGCCGCGGCCAATTGCATCGGCCAGCGCCCGCTGTCGGCGACGCCCTCGCCGATGGTGTAGGAATCGCCCAGCGCCAGGTAGCGCAGCGGGGCATGCTGGAGCGTGGCGAAGCTGGCCTGGCTCATCGCGACGGCACCGAAAACGGCCGGGTCACAGGCGCCGGAAATAGCAGCAACGCTTCACGCTTTGCCCATTCCCGATTCCCCATTCCCGATTCACCGCCCCGCAGCCACACTGCGCGGCTTCAGCGGCACCACCTTGGTCGCCGCCTCGGCGCGGCGCGCCAGCACCCGATCGATGCGCGCGAACACCTCGCGCATCACCGCCGCTTCCGGCAGCAGGGTCACCCGGAAATGGTGGCGGTAGGGCACGTTGAAGCTGGAACCGGGCACCACCAGCACGCCCTCGTCGTTCATCAGCTCCAGGGCAAAATCGTGATCGTCGAAATTGCGCGCGGCCGCGCCGACCACCGCCGGGAACGCGTACAGCGCGCCGGCCGGCTGCACCAGCGCCAGGTGCTCGCTGGCCGCACAGGCCTCGATCACCGCGCGGCGGGTTTCGTACAGGCGCCCGCCCGGCGCGCACAGCGGCGAGATCGTGTCCGGGCCGTTGACCGCGGCGTCGATCGCGTACTGGCCCGGCACGTTCGCGCACAGGCGCAGCGCGCCGAGCAGGTCCATCGCGTTGCGGAACTCGGTGACGCGCTCGGCGGCGCCGGACAACAGCGCCCAGCCCACCCGCCAGCCGCAGGCGCGGTGCACCTTGCTCAGGCCGCCGAAACTGATGCACGGATGCTCGCCGGCCAGTGGCGCGACCGGCACGAAGGCGGCGTCGTCGTACAGCACCTGGTCGTAGATCTCGTCGACCATCAGCAGCAGATTGTGCTTGGCCGCGATCGCCACGATCTTCTCCAGCAGCTCGCGCGAATAGCTGGCGCCGCTGGGATTGTTCGGGTTGATCAGCACGATGGCGCGGGTGCGCGAGGACACCAGCGTCTCGATCTCCACCGGGTCGGGCTGGAAGCCGTTCTCCGGCGCGCAGCGGTAGTACACCGGGCGGCCGTCGTTGAGGATGGTGGCGGCCGACCACAGCGGGTAGTCGGGCGAGGGCACCAGCACTTCGTCGCCGGGATTGAGCAGGGCGCGCAGCGACAGATCGATCAGCTCGCTGACCCCGTTGCCGATGAAGATCCGGTCCGGATGCGCGTCCGGGTGCCGGCGCCGCGCATAGGCCGCGGCGATCGCCTCGCGCGCCTCCGGCAGGCCCTGCTGGTGGGTGTAGGGATCGGTGCGGCCCATGTCGTCGGCGATCGCGCGCTGCAGGTGCTCCGGCGCGCGGAACCCGAACGCGCCGGGATTGCCGATGTTGAGCTTGATCAGCTTGCGCCCCTGCGCCTCCAGCTCCCGGGCTCGCCGCGCCAGCTCGCCGCGGATCTCGTAGCGGACTTCGGACAGGCGTTCGCGGATCGCGAGCGGCTTGGTCGGCAGGGTGGGCATCGCATTGGCCGGTGTGGGCGTGGAACCGGCATGGTAGCGGAAATGTGACACGACGGCCGGGCCGGGGCCCGCACCGTCTAGAATCCATACATGACTTCCCCCCAGATCGACTTCGACGCGCTGCGCCCCATCGGCTGGCCCTGGCCCGGCATGCCGGAAGAACCGGCCTGGCTGGCGGCAATGGCCGCGCACCCGCTGGCGCGGCCGGCGCGGGTCAGCGAGCAGCACCGCACCGGCTACGTGGTGGCCGATGCGGTGGATGCCGGCTTCAAGGTCGAGTCGCTGCCGGAATGGCAGCGGCCGCGCTTCCCCAGCCACGAGCGCGCTGCGGTCGGCGACTGGGTGCTGCTGGAGGACGACAAGCGCATCGTCGCGCTGCTGCCGCGGCGCACCGCGATCAAGCGCGGCGCGGCCGGCGAGCACTATCACCAGCAGGTGATCGCAGCCAACATCGATACGGTGTTCATCGTCTGCGGCCTGGATGCGGACTTCAATCCGCGGCGCATCGAGCGCTACCTGCTGCTGGTCGGCGGCGGCGGCGCCGAGCCGGTGGTGATCCTGACCAAGGCCGATCTCACCGAGTACGCCGACGACGCGCTGGCGGTGCTGGAGGAACTGGCCGCGCAGTCGATTCCGCTGCTGACGGTCAACGCCAAGGATGCCGACAGCGTGGCGGCGTTGCGGCCGTGGCTGGGGGCCGGGCGCACCGCGGTGCTGGTCGGCTCGTCCGGCGCCGGCAAGTCCACCCTCACCAACACCTTGCTCGGGGTGCAGAAGATGCGCACCGCGGCGGTGCGCGAGAACGATTCGCGCGGCCGCCACACCACCACCCACCGGGCGCTGCTGCCGCTGCCGTCCGGCGCCTGCCTGATCGACACGCCGGGCATGCGCGAGCTCAAGCCCACCGGCGAGGAAGACCTGGCCGAGGGCGGGTTCGCCGACATCGAGGCGCTGGCCGCGCAGTGCCGCTTCAACGATTGCGCGCACCAGGCCGAGCCGGGCTGTGCGGTGCAGGCGGCGATCGAGCGCGGCGACATCGAGGAGGCGCGGCTGGCCAACTACATGAAGCTGCGCGAGGAAGTCGCCGGTGCCGCCAGCAAGCTGGCGCAGCGCCAGGCGCAGAACGCGGACGCCGCCAGATCGGGCCGGCCCGGCGCGGGCAAGCCGGGCGGCAAGCGGCCGACGCCGCGCAACCAGCGCCGCTGACCGGCCGCGTCCGCCCGCCACGCTCGCGATGACCGCGCTGCCTGCCGAGATCCTGCACCACGCCGCGCTGGATGCGCGCCTGGTCAAGGCGGTGCGCGGCATCCGCCTGCTGGCGCTGGCCAGTTGGCCGGCGGCGGTGCAGGCGCCGTTCCTGGACAGCGTGGCGCGCGGCCAGCCGCAGCTGCCGCAGGTGCAGTACCCGCGGCTGGATTTCGCCGACACGCGCCGCGAGCTGGCGGCGATCGCGCAGGCGTCCGATCCATCGCATCCGCTGGGCGCGTATCTGCAGGCGTCGGCGCATAGCTGGGATCTGGCCGCGGCGTTGCTGGAGTCGTTGGGCACGCCGGCGGTCGGCACGTACTCGGCGCAGCTGTTCGGTGTGCCCGAGGATCCGATGCCCGGGCATGGCCCGACCACCCGCGATGCCGCCGGCCACTTCATCCATATCGCGCAGGAACTGGATCGCGAACTGCTGTCGGCCGAAGAGCAGGTGCCGGTGTCGGCGACGGCGCTGCGCCTGCAACTGCAGCAGGACCTGGACGAGTTCTTCGGCGCGCGGGTGATCGCGGTCGAACTGGATCCGCAACTGCTGGCCAAGGCCGCGGCCGGCGCGCACCGCATCCGCCTGCGCTCCGGCGCCTCGTTCAGCGACTACGACCGCGCGCAGCTGTTCCACCACGAGGCGCTGGTGCATTCGCTGACCGCGCTCAACGGCCGCGAGCAGGCGCATCTGCCGAGTCTGGCCCTGTCGTCGCCGCGGGTCACCGCCACGCAGGAGGGCCTGGCGACCTTCGCCGAGCAGATCACCGGCAGCATCGACATCGAGCGGATGAAGCGCATCAGCCTGCGCATCGAGGCGATCGCGCTGGCGCGCGGCGGTGCCGATTTCGTCGAGGTGTTCCGCTATTTCGATGCGGCCGGGCAATCGCCGGCGGAGAGTTTTTCCTCGGCGCAGCGCGTGTTCCGCGGCGTGCCGACCGGCGGCGGCACCGCCTTCACCAAGGACACGGTGTATCTGCGCGGGCTGGTGTCGGTGCACACCTTCTTCCGCCAGGCCTTGCAGCGCGACCGCCTGCCGCTGTGCCGCTGGCTATTCGCCGGCAAGATGGCGCTGGAGGATGTGGCCGCGTTCGCGCCCTTGTTCGAGAGCGGGGTGCTGGCGCCGCCGCGCTGGCTGCCGACCTGGGTCGCGCGTGCGAGCGGCCTGGCCGGGATGCTGGCGTTCTCGCTGTTCGCCAACCGCATCCGCATGGATCAGGTGGATTGAGTCCTAGACCTGCCTCAAACTTTGGCTTACCAACAAGGACGGGCGGTTTCAAGTTCCAAATGCAACACATGCCTTACTGAGGATGCACCGCGTGAGAATCACCACTCAATGCCAGCGCGTACGCCTGAAGCGGTGTCCTCCAGTCCAGCGTTTTGCGCGGACGCGTGTTGAGGCGGTCGGCGATGGCATCAAGTTGATCTTGCGAGTAGATCGACAGATCTGTTCCTTTGGGCAGGTACTGACGCAGCAAGCCGTTGGTGTTCTCGCAGGTGCCCCGTTGCCACGGGCTGTGCGGATCGCAGAAGTACACGTGCACGCCCGTGTTCGCGCTGAGCTCGACGTGCCGGGCCATTTCCTTGCCCCGATCGTAGGTCAGACTTCGACGCATCGGTTCGGCAATCGCATTGAGTTTGGCCGTAAATCCCAGCAGCGCCGAGGTGGCCGTCGCATCGTCCATCTTGGCCAGCACGACCAGGCGCGTAGTGCGTTCGACCAACACGCCAACCGAAGACTGGTTGCGTGCGCCCTTGATGAAGTCGCCTTCCCAGTGTCCGGGCAAGACCCTGTCTTCGATTTCGGGCGGGCGAACGTGGATGCTGACGATGTCCTGCAGCATCCCGCGTCGGTCCGTTCCGCGCGTGCGTGGCTTGCGAGCGCCGTGTCCTTGGCGCAGCAAGCTCACCAACTCCTTGCGCAGCGCCCCGCGTGGAACGGCATAGATCGCCGTGTAGATCGTCTCATGAGAGGCATGCAAGGCAGGCTCTCCGGGGTGTTGGCGCTTGAGTGTGACGGCAACTTGCATAGGCGACCAGCCTTGTTCAAGCAGCAAACGCACCCGTCCCCACAGCGCCCCTCCCAACGCCAGCTTGCGCGCACGCCGCCCCTGCCTGCGCACGCGCCGGCTACGCACGCCGGCCCGATGCGCGTCGTATCCGCCCGCGATCCGGGGACGCCCCATCGCCCCTTGGTCGCAAGCTGCCATGTAGCCATTACGTCGCAACTCCCGCGTGATCGTGCTGGGCGCGCGTCCCAGTGCACGCGCGATGGCGCGGGCGCTAGCATGTTCAAGCTTCATTGCCATCAGCACACCCCGTTCTTCGGCATTCAATTGCAAATAGCACTGCTGCATCGGGCGATTCCAAGGAGTGTTGCGCTTCACTATGGACTCCGCCACGCCAAACACTCGGAAGAGGCGGAAAAAGTAGGTAAAGCGTTGCTGGCGACAGGCGTTGCTCAGGAGCCGGGGGATCGCCTGGAGCCTGGATGCCCATGCTCATACTGGACTTGGCCTTCACGCTGGAGCCTCGGGTATCGCCTTGTTCTTGCTTTACTTAGGCGTAGTCACGGGGAGAAACGTTTACATTAGCCTCGCAATGCAGGGGTTGGATTACGATATCTCCCATGGGCGCGCCGTCAATGGCGCTGTAGGATTTCCGAGTGACACCGTGCCGGAAAATCGTATTCTGCATCCCTATCTCAGCGCAGGCACCGCCGGCGTGGCATCCGTTGCGGTGCGCATGTACGCCATTACCCGGCAGGAAAAATACAAGATTTTTGTCGATCAGGTTAAGGCGTCGGTTGCCCAGAAGTACACGATGAGCGGTGATCTGTTTCTTGGGCTTTCCGGGATCGGGCATTATCTTCTGGATGCCGCGCAATTCCTGGAGGACGATAGCTACCGGCGCTTGGCATGGCGGGTTGCCAGCGGTTTGGATCTTTTCAAGATAGAAAAGGATTATGGGGTATGTTTTCCTGGCGGGAACTCGCCGAAGATAAGTTGCTCGCTGGCGAGTGGAGGTGCGGGCATCATTTCTTATCTGGATTGCCTGGCTTGTGAAAAGAAGAATGAAGTGCTTATGCTGGATGAAATGCTGACGGCAAACTAGGGGTGTGTCCATGGTATACAGGAAAAGTGGAGGTCGGGGCGTGGCGGATGTCGTTGCCCAGCTGCGCACGCAGAATCGGATTCTGAAGGCGTTCTTGGCTGTGGCGCTGGCGCTGCCTTTCATGTTCATGATGATGGGCGCGCGTAGTCCGGTTCGCAGGGAGGTCTTCTCCGAAATCGATGTCAATCGCATCAATATCGTCAACGACGATGGATCGAAATCCATGGTCTTGGCGGCACGCGGATTTCTGCCGGATCCTGTGACGGACGGAGAGGTCGGGAAAAGCGATCGCGGCAAGATGCCCGGGATGTTGTTCTACAATGGCGTAGGCGATGAGGTCGGCGGGCTGATCTATGACGGCTATATCGATAAGGACGGCAAGCCAAATGGCGGCGTGCATCTCTCCATGGATCGGTATGGCGGAGATCAGCAGATGGCCCTGCATCATTACGAGGAGGGTGGGTTCATGGAGACGGGTCTTTCCGTATTTGATCGCGGTCTCTATGGGCAATACAAGGGGTTGTATGAGAAATACTTGGCCGCCCCGAAAGGTGTGGAGAAGGATGCACTGTTGAAGCAATGGAAGGAGGCAGGCGGTCAGCAGACCCAGAGGCTCTTTGTTGGGCGCACGCGCGGAAAGTCGTCCGCCGTCATCCTTGCGGACGAGGCGGGAAGGCCCAGGATCATCATGTCCGTCGCGCCTGGCGGCAAGGCATCGTTGGACTTCATCGATGACAAGGGCGATGTCATCCAGAGTTTCCCGGGGAACTCTGCCGCGAGTAGGTAGTTGATAGGGAAGAGACAGATCATGGATCAAGATGCGCCTGGTAGCGCGGAGAAGAGTTCCAGCGGGATGTTTCGCCATCAGGCGCTCGCCGCATCGTGCTTCTGCTTGGAGATCGGCTCGCCGGAGGGATGGCGTTGGCAGGCGTGCTGATCGTCGCGCTGATTCTGCTGTTTCTTGCCACGTTCAGCACGTCACGGAAGGTGCAGTGGCAGGGCGTGGTTGTCCCTGCAGGCGGAACCGTGTCGGTCATAGCACCCACCGCAGGGAGCGTCTCCAGGGTCTTGGTGAATGCGAGCAAGTGCAAGCCGGGCAAGCCATGTTCATGTTGTCGGAGTCGCTCGGCAATGCGCGCCTTGAAGGCGGCGATGGTGCGATTCCCGAACTCCTCGATGAACGCCGTCAGAGTCTGAAAAGAGAGACGACAGAGCGCCAACGGAAAGCTGAGCTGCTGAAGACTTCGATGTTGGAGGGGCTTGGCGATTACGACGAAGAGATTCGCGCGGCTTCCCAGCAGGAGCAGTTGCAGGTGCAGATCATCGCGCTGGCCGAGCAGACTTCGAGGACCTATTCGGATCTGGAAAGTTCCAGGTATGTGTCAGGCATTGCCGTTCGCGAAAGGCATCTGGATCTTCTGGACGGTACCTTGGTCACCGGCCAGAACCCGGCTTCGTCGGAAGAGGCGGCCAGGGCCCTGTTGGGGTTGCTGGCGAAGTGAGCGGAGCGCGGCCGGCGCGGTGTCGTCGAAGCCGACCCGTGAGCGGTGGTCGGCGGCAGTCGATGGTCCGTCGCGGCGTGAGTGCGGATCGCACGCAGTGTCGGACGCGGCGAACACCGCGTCCGGCCGATCACGGCACTGCCCGCGCGCCAGTGTCGCGACGCAGGCATGGCGCCGATCCGGCCTGCGCGCAGCGGCGCCGTGTTCGCCGCTATCCCATATGCAAGCCGCCATTGACCGCATAGTCGGCGCCGGTGACGTAGGCGGCTTCGTCGGAGGTCAGCCAGCCGCACAGCGCGGCCACTTCCTCGGGTTTGCCGAGCCGGCGCAGCGGCACCGAGGTCGCCAGGCGGTCGAGCACGTCCGGCGGAAAACTGCTGATCGAGGCGCTGGCGATATAGCCGGGCGACACCGTGTTGACGGTGACCCCGCGCGAGGCCACTTCCTGCGCCAGCGCGCGGCTGAAACCCTGCATCGCCGCCTTGGCGGTGGCGTAGTTGATCTGCCCGATCTGGCCCTTCTGCGCGCTGACCGCGCCGATGTTGACGATGCGTCCCCAGCCGCGCGTGGTCATGCCGTCCACCACCTGCTTGGTGATGTTGAACAGCGCGTTGAGGTTGCTGGCGATCACCGCCTGCCAGTCCTCGCGGCTCATCTGCCGGAACAAGGTGTCGCGGCTGCCGCCGGCATTGTTGACCAGCACGTCGATCTCGCCGACCTCGGCCCTGACCTTGGCGAACGCGGCGACGGTGGAGTCCCAGTCGGTGGCATTGCCTTCGGAGGCGACGAAGTCGAAGCCCAGTTCGCGCTGCTCGCGCAGCCACGCCGACTTGCGCGGCGAATTGGGGCCGCAGCCGGCAACCACGGTATGTCCGTTGCGGGCCAGCTTCTGGCAGATCGCGGTACCGATGCTGCCCATGCCGCTGGTGACGTAGGCGATGCGTAGGGTCATGGAGGAACTCCTTCGGAGTTGGGATTCGGGAGTGGGGATTCGGGATTGGATGGGCGCGCGGGCGGTGGCTTCTACGAATCCCCAATGCCCAATCCCGAATCCCGGGCGGCGCTCACTTGGCCAGCGGAAACAGGCCGAACACCAATCCGCCGCCCATCAGCAACAACGACACCAGCACCGCCCACTTCAAGGTGAAGCGCTGGTGGTCGGCGAAATCGACCTTGGCCAGGCCGACCAGCAGATAGGTCGAGGGCACCAGCGGGCTGAGCAGGTGCACTGGCTGTCCGGCCAGCGAGGCGCGGGCCATTTCCACCGGGGTGATGCCATAGTGGCTGGCCGCTTCGGACAGGATCGGCAGCACGCCGAAGTAGAACGCGTCGTTGGACATGAAGAAGGTGAACGGCATGCTGGCCAGCGCGGTGATCACCGCCAGGTACGGACCCCAGGCATCGGGAATCACCGCCAGGAAACTGCGCGACATCGCCTCGACCATGCCGGTGTTGGAGAGGATGCCGGTGAACACGCCGGCGGCGAAGATCAGCGACACCACCGACAGCACGTTGCCGGCATGGTTGACCAGGCGCCGGCGCTGTTCGGCCAGGTTCGGATAGTTGATCAGCAGCGCCAGCGCGAAGCCGATCATGAACAGCACCGGCATCGGCAGCACGCCGACCACCAGCGCCGCCATCAGCGCCAGGGTCAGCGCCAGGTTCACCCACAGCAGCTTGGGCCGCTTGATGTCCTCGGCGTCTTCCACGGTCGGCAGCGCATCGCCGTCGTCGGCCACGCTGCTGTCCATCCAGCTGTCGCCCGGCAGCGCGGCCACGCCGAGGCGGCGCCGCTCCTGCATGCCCAGGTACCAGGCCAGCAGCAGGATGCCGGCGATCGCCAGCGCCATCGCCGGCACCAGCGGCACGAACACCTCGGCCGGGTCCACGTGCAGCGCGGTGGCCGCGCGCGCGGTCGGCCCGCCCCACGGGGTCATGTTCATCACCCCGCCGGCGAGGATGGTCACGCAGGTCAGGTTCAGTGCGTTCATGCCGATGCGCCGGTACAACGGCAGCATCGCCGACACGGTGATCATGTAGGTGGTGGAGCCGTCGCCGTCGAGCGAGATCAGCAGCGCCAGCACCGCGGTGCCGACCACGATCTTCATCGGGTCGCCCTTGACCAGGCGCAGGATGCGCCGCACCAGCGGATCGAACAGGCCGGCGTCGATCATCACCCCGAAGTACAGGATCGCGAACATCAGCATCACGCCGGTCGGCGCGATCTTCTTGATCCCCTCCAGCATCATCTCGTTGATGCCGGTGCCGAAGCCGCCGACCAGCGCGAAGGCGATCGGCACGATGATCAAGGCGACCAGCGGCGACAGCCGCTTGCTCATGATCAGGTACATGAAGGTGATGACCATTCCGAAACCGAGCGCGGTCAGCATGGGAGTTCCTTGGGTGCTGCGGGGAAAAAGGGGGCGGGACTCGGGACCCGGGACTCGGGACCCGGAAAAGCGCGATAGCGCGATTTGAAGCGTTACCGACTTGCGTTCTTCGGGTCCCGAGTCCCGGGTCCCGAGTCCCGCGAATCAGAAGTCATACTGAAAACGCCCAGTAACCGCACGCGTGTGATCGAGCGCAATACCGGCCAGGTGGTCGCGGTTGCGGCTGTCGATCAGGTTCAGCATCAGGCGCAGGTTCGGCTTGAGATACCAGTTGCCGGCCAGCGTCCACGACGCGGTGGAGGCGTCGAGGAAATCCGCCTGGCCGTCCAGGTGCTGGGTGCCCCACATGCGGTCGTAGCGCAACGCCAGTTCGAACGCGCCGCGCGGGTTGTTGACCTGCTTGATGCGGGTGAAGCGCCCGGTCCTGCTGTCGTAGCGGCGCGATTCGCCGGTCGCGAACCAGCTGACGAAGCCGTAGGCGGACAGCACCCGTGCGCGTTGCGCGCCGTCGTCGAACAGGCCGCCGCTGAATTCGCTTTGCCACGACAGCGGGCCGCGGACCTGCGCGTATTCCAGCGACCACTTGTCCACGTCGGTATCGCGGCCGTCGGCGAAGCGCGCCAGGGTGATGCGGCTGTCGTCGGACAGATGCCCGGCCGGACGCGGGCGGATGCTCAAGGCCGGTGCGCCGTTGGCGCCGGGGTGGTCGTAGCGCTCGTGCGCCAGCGACAGCCCCAGATGCAGCACGTCGCCGTCGCGCGCGCCCGGCGCCCAGGTGCCGCGGCCGCCGAACGCATCGCCCTTGATGTTGGACACGTCGATGCTCTCCAGGCTGTAGACGCTGGCGGCCCAGGTGTAGTCCTTGCCGGCGGCCTGCCACGACACCGCCTTGCGGTACAGCGGCGCCAGCGTGCTGGCCGCGCCGCTGCGCTCCAGGAACTGGCCGAAGTTGGAGCCGGTGCGGTCGTCCAGCGAGAAGTACTGCTTGAACTGGCCGACGCTCAGCGTGCCGGCGTCGAACCTGCGGGTCAGGTAGACGTCCTTGGCCTCGATGCCCTTGCCGTTGAAGTCGTCCTGCAACCCGGCGAAATCGCCTTCGACCTTGTAGCCGAAGCCGAAGAACTTGCCGGATACGTCGATCCACAGCCGGCGGATCTCGGTATCGTCGGGATTGGGCGTGCCGCGCTGGTCGTTGTCGAACTGGGCGAAGTCCCAGTGCAGGCGGCCGCCGAGTTCGGCGGTGACCGGGCCGTCGTCGTCGCCCTCGGCGGCCTGCGCCAGCGCGGGCAGGGGCAGCAAGGCGCAGGCGCAAGCGCCGCACAGGCTCAATTTCTTCAGGTTCACGTACCCTCCCAGGTGCGCGCAGCGCGTCGATGAGTCGGTCGCCCGCAGCGGAAGGCGCAGGCCAGCGTGGCTGCAGCCTAGTGCGGCGTAGCTGTCATCGACCTGTCGGTGGGAAGCCGGGATTGGGGATTGGGGATTCGGGATTGGCAAAAGCGCGGCGCTTCGCTGTTTCCATTGGCGCAGGCGCGTTAGCATCCGCTCGCCGGAGATCGCTTCTCCAATCCCCAATCCCAAATCCCCAATGCGTCTCTTGTTAGTCGAAGACAACGCCGATCTGGCCGATGCGATCGTGCGGCGCATGCGCCGCAGCGGGCATGCGGTGGATTGGCAGAGCGATGGGCTGGGCGCGGCCAGCGTGCTGCGCTACCAGAGCTTCGACCTGGTGGTGCTGGATATCGGCTTGCCCGGGCTGGATGGCTTGCGCGTGCTGGCCGGGCTGCGCGAGCGCGGCGACACCACGCCGGTGCTGATGCTGACCGCGCGCGACGGCATCGAGGACCGGGTGCAGGCGCTGGACGTGGGCGCCGACGACTACCTGGGCAAGCCGTTCGATTTCCGCGAGTTCGAGGCGCGCTGCCGGGTGCTGCTGCGGCGCAATCGCGGCAACGCCAGCGAGGTGGTGCAGCTGGGCGGGTTCTCCTTCGACAACGCCGCGCACACCGTCAGCCTGGACGGTGCGCCGATCGAGTTGCCCAACCGCGAATACCGCCTGCTGGAGATCCTGATCGGCCGGCTCGGCCAGGTGGTGGGCAAGGACGAGATCGGCAACGGCCTGTTCGGCTTCGACGACGAGGCCGGGCCGAATGCGATCGAGTTGTACATCGGGCGCCTGCGCAAGAAGCTGGTCGGCGCGCCGCTGCGCATCGTCACCGTGCGCGGGGTCGGCTACAAGCTGGAAGCGGCCGGGATCGACACCCCGCCAGCGACGCCGCAGGACGCAGCCGGCGATGGCTGAGGCCGCGCTGCCGGCGCCGTCGATCCGGCGCACGCTGCTGCTGTACCTGGGGACGCTGTCGCTGCTCGGCGCGGTGGCGCTGTTTTTCGCCGCGCGCGACTACGGCCAGCGCGCGGCCAACCGTTCCTACGATCACCTGCTGGTGTCCTCGGCGCTGTCGATCGTCGATTCGGTGGCGCTGGCCGACGGGCAATGGCAGGTGGATCTGCCGTACGCGGCGCTGGACCTGTTGGCGATGGCGCCGGAGGACCGGGTGTTCTACCGGGTGTTCGATGCGCGCGGGCGCACCATCACCGGCTACGACGATCTGCCGAAGGCGCCGTCGCTGCCGCGTGCCAGCGCGGCGCCGCGCTTGTTCGACGCGTTCTACAGCGGCGAGCAGGTGCGCTTCGCGGTGGTGGCGCGGCGGGTGTCGTCGGCCGCGGCGCAGGACGAGGTCTGGGTGCAGGTCGGGCAGACCCGGCGCGCGCGCGCAGCGCTGGCGCAGGACGTGGTGTTGCACGCGTTGGTCGCGATCGCGGTGCTGTCGCTGCTGTCGCTGGCGCTGGTCTGGCTGGGCGTGTCTCGCGCATTGCGCCCGCTGCAGCGGATCGAGCGCGACCTGTCGCGGCGCGAGCCATCGGAGCTGAAGCCGCTTGCGCTGGCCGCGCCGCAGGAAATGCACCAGATGGTGGCGGCGTTGAACCGCTTCATGGCGCGCCTGGCGAGCAGCAACGAGACCCTGCGCGCGTTCATGGCCGAGGCCGCGCACCAGATGCGCACGCCGCTGGCCGCGTTGCGCGCGCAGGCGCAACTGGCGCTGGACGACGACGATCCGCGCGACATGCGCCGCAGCCTGGAGGCGATCGAGCGCAACGCCACGCACATGAGCCGGCTGCTCAACCAATTGCTCAGCGACGCCAGCGTGATCCACCGCGCCAACCTGCAGCGCTACGCCAGCGTGGATCTGGCCGAGGTCGTGCATCAGGCGCTGCACGAGGCGCTGCCGCAGTCGCAGCCGCGTCCGCGCGTGCAACTGGCCATCGCCAGCGAGCCGGCGCTGGTGCGCGGCGATGCGTTGCTGTTGCGCGAGGCGATCAAGAACCTGATCGACAACGCCTGCAAGTACGGCGGCGACGGCGCGCTGCAGGTGGCGCTGACCTGCGCAGCGCGCGATTGCGTGGTGACCGTGGCCGACCACGGCCCCGGCATCGCCGCCGCCGATGCCGAGCGCGTGTTCGAGCGTTTCGCGCGCGGCGAGGGCGCGGCCGCCGGCGGCGCCGGGCTCGGCCTGGCGATCGTCAAGCGCGTGGTCGACAGCCATGGCGGGCGCATCGATCTGTCCAACCGCATCGGCGGCGGCCTGATCGCCAGCCTGCGCCTGCCGAGGTTGCATCCATGATTCCGTATTTCCTGCTGCGCACGGCGGTTGTGGTGCTGGCCGTCGTCTGTGCGCAGGCCGCGCTGGCCGCGCCCGGCGACATCCGCCGCTTCCCGGCGCAGGGCAGCGCCGAGGCGCAGCTGTGCATCCAGGGGTCCACCGACATCGAGGTGTTCGCCGCGGTGATCGGCGACTACCAGCGCCTGCACCCGCGCACGCAGGTGGTGTACCAGGACGTCATCGCCTGGGACATGTACCAGCGCTACCTGCATCCGCGGCCCGGGGCGCGCTGCGCCGACCTGTTGATCAGCGCCAGCATGGACCTGCAGACCAAGCTGGTGAACGACGGCCACGCGCTCGCGCACCGCTCGCCGCAGACCGAGGCGTTGCCGGCGTGGGCGCAGTGGCGGCACGAGGCGTTCGGGATCAGCTACGAGCCGGTGGCGATCGTCTACAACAAGGCGCGGCTGCCGGCGGCGCAGGTGCCGCGCACGCGCCGCCAGTTGCTGGAGCTGCTGCGCGCGCCGGGCATGCCGCTGCGCGGCAGGATCGGCACCTACGACGTGGAGCGCAGCGGCGTGGGTTATCTGTTCGCGACCCAGGACGGGCAGATCGGCAGCATGGCCGGCGCGCTGCTGGCGGCGATGGGCGACAACCAGGTGGTGCTGGAGGAGCGCACCGGCGTGCTGCTGGACCGGGTCAGCCGCGGCGAACTGCTGCTGGCCTACAACGTACTCGGTTCCTATGCACAGGCGCGGATCGACGCCGGCGCGCCGCTGGCGATCGTGCAGCCGGAGGACTACACCCTGGTCGCGCTGCGCACCGCGGTCATCCCGCGCGATACGCCGCATGCGGCCGAGGCGCGCCGTTTTCTCGACTACCTGCTGTCGCCGCGCGGCCAGCAGGTGCTGTCGCGCGAGGCGTGGCTCAAGCCGATCCTGCCGGGCGCCGGCGGCACGACGCCGGCGGTGACTCCCGCATTCCGCCCGATCGCGCTGGGACCGGGCTTGCTGGTGTACCTGGATGCGCTCAAGCGCCGCCAGTTCCTGGATGCCTGGCGCAGCAGCATGCGCCGCCATCCGCCGCGCTGAACGCGCCGCGGCGTACACGGCGCTCGACGCGCGAAGTGCGGCGCGTGCGCGGTGGAAGGCAGGATGCGCACGCTGTCGCCGAGGTGTTCGGGCGCGCTGCCGGCGAGCAAGCCGTGCACGCGCAGCCGGTCCGCTGCCGCGCCGGCACCCAGGCGTTCCTGCCGGCGCCCTGGGCCGCGTACAGGCAACGATCAGCCAGGCCCACGCTCTGCTCCCAATCGCCCAGCGCCGGCCACGCCGCCGCCCACGGCCGCGGCGCGAAGCCGATCGAGCAGGCCAGCGTCGGTTCGCGCTGTTCCAGGGCGGAACGGTGCGCGGCCACTGCCGCGCGCAGGCGCTCGGCCAGCGCGGTATCGCGGGCCGAGCGGGCGAGGCTGTCGATGCTGCCGGTGGGCGGGCTCTGCCGGTCGCTGGCGTTGAGCGCGTGCCGGCAGGCGCGGAACAGATGGCCGGCGCAGCGGTTGAGGCCCTCCTGCGTGGCGATCCGCGGGAACCCCTGGTCGTCGCTCTGCAGCGCAGTGATCGTGAGCTGCGACAGGCCGACGTCCAGGCCGAAATGCGCCAGGCTGCCCGGCCACCCGGTGTCGCCGCCGCCGGCGGCGATCGTCGTGGCCATGCGCGCGCCCGGCGCCAGCAGCGCGCAGCGCCACGCGGTCGGGCGCAGGCCTCGCAGCAGGGTCGAAAGGGTCCGGATCAGGTCGCGCTGTCGGCCGCGCGCTGCGGCTTGAGTGCCGCCGATGCCAGGGGATGGTGCGATTGCTGGCGCGAGACCGGCACGGCGGCGGCCGCGCATGCCAGACTGTAGGCATGGATGCGCCCACGATTCTGGTCGCCGACGACCATCCCCTGTTCCGCGCCGCGGTGCTGCACGCGCTGCGCCAGGCCTTGCCGCGCGCGCGGGTGACCGAGGCGGCCAGCGCCGCCACCCTGGATGCCGCGCTGGCCGCGCAGGCGCATGCCGACCTGGTCCTGCTGGATCTGGCGATGCCCGGCGCGCGCGGTTTCTCGGCCCTGCTGCATGTGCGCGGCGAACGCCCGGACGTGCCGGTGGTGGTGATCTCCTCCAACGACCACCCGCGGGTGATCCGCCGCGCGCAGCAGTTCGGCGCGGCCGGCTTCATCCCCAAGTCGTCGCCGGCCGAGACCATCGGCATCGCAGTGGCGGCGGTGCTCGACGGCGGCACCTGGTTCCCGCCGCTGACCGCCGCGCGCTCGGAGGCCGATGCGCAACTGGCCGCGCGCCTGGCGCAGCTGACCCCGCAGCAGTTCCGGGTGTTGCTGTGCCTGGCCGACGGCCTGCTCAACAAACAGATCGCCTACGAACTGGGCCTGGCCGAGAACACGGTGAAGGTGCATGTGACCGCGATCCTGAAGAAGCTCGAATGCCACAGCCGCACCCAGGCCGCGGTGCTGGTCAAGGCGCTGGAGCCGGAAGGCGAGGCCTGAACCGCGGCGCGGCCGTCGGCCGTGCGCTGCGCCGGGAGCGTTTTCCGCCGCGCCCGGATACGCGATGCTATGCACTGGCGCCCGCGCTTCCTGCGGGCGGAAAGGACCCCCGGACCATGCCTATCCGCAACGAGCAGATCGCCTACTACCCGTTCCTGCAGGAAATGCTGGACGACGACTATTTCCCTTCCTTCCTGGTCGGCAAGGGCCAGAAGATCCTGCTGCGGCTGTGCGAGGCGATCGAGACGCAGGCCCCGCCGGACCTGCCGGCGCTGTACCGGCTGACCCACGCCGCCACCGAGGAATTCAATGCGCTGGCGCTGGAGTTCGAGGCGCACGACAGCGAGATCGAGACCGCCGCACGCGACAACATCGGGGTGGACTTTTTGTATATCGCCAGGACCTACGGCTTCGATGCTGCCGATGCCGAGGAGTTGATCGCGCCGCGCGAGTGGTGAGCGGGGCGGTGGTGGATCGGGCGTCGGCGGGCCATGCGCGCCGGCTGTTCCCTTCTCCCACCGGGAGAAGGTGCCCCGCAGGGGCGGATGGGGGTACGTGCGCAGCCTCGCGCACCCAACTCCGCGAGCCGCTTCGCGCCGGACCCTCACCCCAACCCCTCTCCCGGCGGGAGAGGGGCTAATGCCGTGGCGGGAGAGGAGCTCAACCGCGACGCAACAGCATCTGCGTCATCAGCGCGCGCAGTGCCGGCGCGCGCACCGGCTTGGACAGGAAGCCCCAGCCGCGTTCCTGGGCCAGCGCGCGTAGCGCCGGATCCGGTTCGGCGGTGACCAAAATCACCCGCGGTTCGGCGTTCCAGCGCCGGCACAGCTGCGCGAACAGGGCCGGGCCGTCGCGCTCGCCCATGCGCACGTCCAGCAGCACCAGCTCCGGCGCCTGCGCCGGCTGCGCCGCGGCCAGCGCCTCTTCGGGCCCGGCGGCCAGTTCCACCCGGCACGCCCAGCGTTCCAGTAGCGCGCGGCTGGCCTCGCACACGCGCGGGTCGTCGTCGATGCACCACACCCGGCAGCCGTGCAGGATCGGGTCGTCGCCGTTGTCGCTGGCCACCGCGGTCGGCGGCTGCGCCTGCGCCGCGGCGGTGGCGTCGCCCAGCATCACGGTGACCGCAAACACGCTGCCGCGGCCGAGCTGCGAGCGCAGGCCGATGCGGTGGCCGAGCAGGCGGCCGATGCGCTCCACGATCGCCAGGCCGAGGCCGGCGCCGCGGTCGTGGGCGACGCCGTCGCCTAGGCGGCGGAACTCCTCGAAGATCTCCCGCTGCAGCGCCTCGGGGATGCCCGGGCCCTGGTCGTGGACCTCGATGCGCAGGCTGTCGCCGTCGCGGCGGCAGCCCAGCAGCACCCGACCGCGCGGGGTGTAGCGGACCGCGTTGGACAGGAAATTCTGCAGGATGCGCCGCAGCAGGGTCTCGTCGCTGCGCACCGCGGCGCGGGTGGGCACGTAGTCCAGGCGCAGGCCGCGGTCCTCGGCGACGATGCCGAACTCGTGCGCCAGGGTCTGCAGCAGCGGCCCCAGCGCGAAGTCGCGCACCTGCGTCTTCAGCGTGCCCGCTTCCAGCCGCGAGATGTCCAGCAGGCTGTTGAGGATCGCGTCCTGCGCGACCAGCGCGTTGTCGACATGGTCGGCGATCTGCCGCGCGTCGTCGTCGTGCAGCTTGCCGCGCAGCGCGGACACGAACATGCGCGCGGCGTTGAGCGGCTGCAGCAGGTCGTGCACCGCCGAGGCGACGAAGCGGGTCTTGTAGCGGTTGGCGTTCTCGGCCTCGCGCTTGGCGTCGGCCAGGTCGCGGGTGCGCTCGCCGACGCGGTGCTCCAGCGCGTCGGCCAACGAACGCAGTTCGCGCGCGGCGTTCTTGTAGCTGGTGATGTCGGCGTAGCTGGTGACGAAGCCGCCGTCGGGCAGCGGATTGCCGCGGATTTCCAGCACCGTGCCGTCGTCCTTCTCGCTCTCGCGCATATGCGGGCGGCCGCTGCGCAGGTGGTCCAGGCGGCGCTGGATCGCCGCTTCCACCGGGCCGGGGCCGAGCAGGCCGCGGCGCGCGTTGTAGCGGAACACGTCCTCGATCGGGCGGCCGATGCGGATCAGCTCCGGCGGGAAGCGGAAGATCTCCAGATAGCGCGAATTCCACGCCACCAGGCGCAACTGCGCGTCGATGATCACCACGCCCTGCGGCAGATGCTCCAGGCTGCGGCTGAGGCCGGTATCGGCCTGTTGCGCGGCCTGCACCACGCCGTCCTGCGCGGTGCGCAGCTCCTGCGCATGCTGTTGCAGCAGCGATTCCAGCTCGCGCCGGCTGCGCTGGCGCAGGCGCGCCAGGCGCTGCCGCTGCTGGAACAACAGGCCCAGGAACACCAGCGCCAGCCAGATGCCGGCCGCGGCGAGCGCGGCGGCGCGGCCGGCGGCGCGGCTGCCGCCGATGTCGTGCAGCAGGTGCAGGCGCCAGCCGCTCTCCGGCAGCGCCATGCTCTGCCACAGCAGCGGCGCCGATTGCGCGGGCGCGTCGATGCGCATCACCTGGCTGCCGTCGTCCAGCGTGGCCAGGCGGCGCCGCCGCGCCGGCAACAAGGTCTGCCGGGCGTACTGGCGAGTGGCGAGCAGTTCGTCGCGCTCGCGCGTGCTGAGCGGCTGCAACTGGCGATAGCGCCAGGCGTCGCGGCTGGACAGGAACACCACCCCATGGCGGTCGCTGACCAGCACCACGTCCGGCACGCGCAGCCACTCGCGTTCCAGCGCGGCCAGTTCGATCTTGATCACGATCACGCCGAGGGTGCGTCCGGCCTCGTCGCGGATCGCCTGCGACAGGAAATAGCCGGGCACGCCGGTGGTCATGCCGATGCCGTAGAAACGGCCGCTGCCCTGCGCCAGCGCCTGCTTCACGTAGGGGCGGAAACTGTAGTCGGCGCCGACGTTGCTGCTGGCCAGGTGCCAGTTGCTGGCGGCCACGGCCACGCCGTCGGCGTCGATCAGGGTCAGTGTCGAAGAGCGGGTGACGTCGTTGGCGCGCTCCAGCTTCAGGTTCAGCCGCTGGTGGTCGGCCGGGGCCAGCGGCTGGGTCAGCGCATCGCGCAGTTCCGGATCCAGCGCCAGCACCTGCGGCAGCGTGCGGTAGCGGTCGATGCGCTGCTGCAGGGTCTGCGCGTACAGCTCCAGCTGCTGGCGCAGTTGCCGGCTCTCGGCGCGCAGCGCGCGCTGTTCGGCGAAATGCCCGGCCGACAGCATCGCCAGCGCCATGCCGCCGAGGGCGGCGAGCAGGAGCAGGGCGACGCGGCGATAGCGCAAGGCGGAATACATGCGGAAGTGGGCGCGGTCGGGACGAGATGCCGCCAGCTTAGCGGCAGCGGCGTGCGCGCTGGTGGCGATTCGCCGCGCGGTCGGCTGCGGTGGCGTGGCTGCGATCGCGCAGGCGGCCGTCGCGGCCGGGTGGCCGAATGCAGAACGGCAGCGCCGGCCCGTGTGCAGGGGCCGGCGCTGCCGCGCCGGGTAGTCCGTTCGAACATGCCCCGATCGGGCAGTGCCGGTCGGGGCGCGCTCAGGACTTGCCGATCAGAACTGCACCTGCGCGCGCAGGTCGATCGAGTCCGGCTTGGTGTGCACGCCGGCGCGCTCGGCATCGGCGCGCACGTAGTTGGCCTGGAACTTGAAGTGGCTGGTCAGGTACCAGTTGGCGCCCAGGGTCCAGTCGTGCTGGCGGCCGCCGAGCACGCTGCCGTCGTCCAGATCCAGGCGGCTGTAGCGCAGCAGCAGCTCGACCGCGCCATAGGCGTTGGCCGGCTTGATGTTGGCCACGTTGCCGGCGTTGTACGGGCGCGACTCGCCGGTCAGCACGTAGCTGGCGAACACGTACTGGCCGTCGGCGGTGTAGTCGGGGCGGCCGTTGTCGCGGGTGACCTCGGCGCGCAGCGCTTCGCCCTGCATCGAGAACGGACCCTTGATCCAGATCGCTTCCAGGCCGGTGCGGCGCACCTGGTCGGCATCGACCAGGGTGCCCGAGTCGACCAGGCGCACGTCGGTCAGGCCGGCTTCCGGGCGCGCACGCAGGCGCACGCGCGGGCTGAAGCTCACGTCCAGGCCGTTGTGGTAGCCGCGCGGGTTTTCCTGCGAATACGCCAGGCCCAGGTGCAGCACGTCGCCCTCGGCCTTGAACGGGGTCCACACGCCGCGCACCGCCTGGGTGGTGCCGGGATTGTCGCCCTGCAGGTCCTTGCCGCCGTACGCGCCGGCCTGCAACAGGTACTGCTGGCGCTCGAAGGTCCACTCCACGCCGGTGCGGCGGCCCTGGTAGATCGCCTGGCTCGGCAGCCCCGTCTCCAGGAAGCTGTCGGCGCGCGCGCTGGTCACGCCTTCCAGGCCGACCGGCACCTTCATGTAGCCCATCCGCACCTTGCCGTAGTCGCTGCCGAACAGCGCCTTGGTCTCGAAGCGGAAGAACACGTCCAGCCACAGCTTGGACTGGAAGTCGAAGTACACCATCGCGTCGTACACGCCCTTCTTCTTCAGCGTGGCGCCGAATTCCTTGCGGCGGAACGCGTTGTCGTCCTGCAGGCGCGCATCGTCGTCGGAGAAGTTGTTCCAGTCGTAGTTGTAGTTGCCGATCGCGGCCAGTTCGGTGCCGTCGCCGAAGGCGACCTTGGTCGGCCAATCGTCGAATCCGCTGGCGGCGGCAGGAGCGGCGGCGGTCAGGCACAGCGCAGCGAAGAGAAGGGTATGGCGCATGGTGTGATGTCTTCTTGATGAGGAAAAATGCGCGCCTGCACTCCGTCCGACGGGCAAGGCTTGCGCGGGCTGTGAAGCGTGGGACCGATCGCGACCTTCCCTCGGTTGCGATGCGGGGCGCATCGCCGGAACAACGAGCCGCCTGCATGCAATAGCGGGCGAATCCGGCGGTTCTTTACAGATTTTTACGGTCGCGTGTCGGTCCTGCGACGGCGCATCGCCCCTGAATACGCATGCGACGCCGGCAGCGCCGGCGGCAGATCGGTACGCGACGCAGCATCGGCGGGCACTCCCATGGCCGGCGTCGCGCGTCGCACCCCTCCCGAGAGCGTGCCGGAACACTGTAACTGCGTCGGCGGCGTCGCGAACAGGGGACTAGTACCAATAGGTTATCTGCTTAGAAGCTGGCGCCGCGTAAAAAGGCAGCATTCCGCGACCTGCGTCGGGTTGCCGGTCTCCATCTGCTCCGGAGCGCACGCATGCATATCCCAACTTCCCCGGCCGGCGGCCTCGTGCATCGGCACGTGCCGTTCTACCGGCAGCTGTATTTCCAGGTGGTGGTCGCCATCGTGCTCGGCGCGCTGCTCGGCCACTTCGAACCGGCCTTCGCCGAGAAACTCAAGCCGCTGGGCGACGCCTTCATCAAGCTGGTGAAGATGATCATCGCGCCGGTGATCTTCCTGACCATCGTCACCGGCATCGCCGGCATGACCCACCTGAAGACGGTGGGCCGGGTGTTCGGCAAGGCGATGATCTACTTCCTGTTCTTCTCCACGCTGGCGCTGATCGTCGGCATGACCGTCGCGCATGTGGTGCAGCCGGGCGCCGGCATGAACATCAATCCGGCCGATCTGGACCAGAGCGCGGTCAAGAGCTTCGTCGAGAAGTCGCACGAGCTGACCCTGGTCGGCTTCCTGATGGACATCATCCCCAACTCGCTGATCGGCGCCTTCACCGGCGACCAGATCGCCAACGGCAAGTTGGTCGGCCCCAACATCCTGCAGGTGCTGTTCGTGGCGGTGCTGTTCGGCATGTCGCTGGCGCTGGTCGGCGAACGCGGCAAGCCGGTGCTGAACCTGCTCGAGGCGCTGGTCGCGCCGGTGTTCAAGCTGGTGCACATCCTGATGAAGGCGGCGCCGATCGGTGCGTTCGGTGCGATCGCCTTCACCATCGGCAAGTACGGCGTGGAGTCGCTGGTCAACCTGGCCTGGCTGGTCGGATCGTTCTACGTGACCTCGCTGCTGTTCGTGCTGGTGATCCTGGGCGCGGTGGCGCGCCTGTGCGGCTTCTCGATCTTCAAGCTGATCCGCTATCTGAAGGCGGAACTGTTGCTGGTGCTGGGCACCTCTTCGTCCGAGTCGGCATTGCCGTCGCTGATGGAGAAGATGGAGAAGGCCGGCTGCGAGAAGTCGGTGGTCGGGCTGGTGGTGCCCACCGGTTATTCGTTCAACCTGGATGGCACCAACATCTACATGACCCTGGCCGCGCTGTTCATCGCCCAGGCCACCAACACCGAGCTGACCCTGGGCCACCAGATCGCGCTGCTGCTGGTGGCGATGCTCAGCTCCAAGGGCGCCGCGGGCGTGACCGGTGCCGGCTTCATCACCCTGGCGGCAACGCTGGCGGTGGTGCCGGAAGTGCCGGTGGCGGGCATGGCGCTGATCCTGGGCGTGGACCGCTTCATGAGCGAATGCCGCTCGCTGACCAACTTCATCGGCAACGCGGTGGCCACCGTGGTGGTCTCGCGCTGGGAGAACGCGCTGGATCGCGATCGCCTGCGCATCGCCCTGGATGGCGGCGAAGACGCGCTGCCGGCGGTCGCGGTCGAGCCTGCCGCGATCCGCTGAGTTTCGCCATGCCGCGCGCGCGCCGGCCTGGCCGGCGCGTCGCGTTTCCGGCCCCGGGCCTGCGCGGCGACAGCCGCAAGACAGGCTTGGTCATGGCCCAGGGAGTAGAATCCTGGCTCCTCGCGCCTCTCGACTACAGAAGCCTCAATGTCAAACGACGATTTCAAACAGGCCGCCCTCGACTATCACCGCCAGCAGCCGCCGGGCAAGATCAAGGTCGCCGCGACCAAGCCGATGCTGACCCAGCGCGACCTGGCGCTGGCCTATTCGCCGGGCGTGGCGTTCGCTTGCGAAGCGATCGTCGCCGATCCGCAGCAGGCCAGCGAGCTGACCGCGCGCGGCAACCTGGTCGCGGTGATCAGCAACGGCACCGCGGTGCTGGGCCTGGGCAACATCGGCCCGCTGGCGTCCAAGCCGGTGATGGAAGGCAAGGGCGTGCTGTTCCAGAAGTTCGCCGGCATCGATGTGTTCGACATCGAGATCAACGAGAACGATCCGGACAAGCTGGTCGACATCATCGCCAGCCTGGAGCCGACCTTCGGCGGCATCAACCTGGAAGACATCAAGGCGCCGGAGTGCTTCATCGTCGAGCGCAAGCTGCGCGAGCGGATGAACATCCCGGTGTTCCACGACGACCAGCACGGCACCGCGATCATCGTCGGCGCGGCAGTGCTCAACGCGCTGGTCGTGACCGGCAAGAAGATCGAGGACGTCAAGCTCGCCACCACCGGCATGGGCGCGGCGGGCATCTCCTGCGTCAATATGCTGGTCTCGCTGGGCCTGAAGCCGGAGAACATCCTGGCGCTGGACCGCGACGGCGTGATCCACACCGGCCGCACCGACCTGGACCCGGACAAGCAGCGCTACGCGCGCGACACCGACAAGCGCACCCTGGCGGAAATCGTCGAGGGCGCGGACATCTTCCTCGGCCTGTCGGCCGCCGGCATCCTCAAGCCGGAGATGGTGGCGACGATGGCGGCGCAGCCGGTGATCTTCGCGTTGGCCAATCCCAATCCGGAGATCACCCCGGAGGCGGCCAAGGCGGTGCGCCCGGACGCGATCATCGGCACCGGCCGTTCGGACTATCCGAACCAGATCAACAACGTGCTGTGCTTCCCGTACCTGTTCCGCGGTGCGCTCGACGTCGGCGCCACCGGCATCAACGAAGCGATGAAGATCGCCTGCGTCAAGGCGATCGCGGCGATGGCGCGGCGCGAGGCCTCCGACCTGGGCGCGGCCTACGGCGGCGAGACCCCGAGCTTCGGTCCCGATTACCTGATCCCGCGGCCGCTGGATCCGCGCCTGCTGGTCGAGCTGTCCTCGGCGGTGGCGCAGGCGGCAATGGATTCGGGCGTGGCCACGCGCCCGATCGCCGACATGGAGGCCTACCGCGACAAGCTCGGCCAGTTCGTCTACCGCACCAGCCTGATGATGAAGCCGGTCTACGACCGCGCCCGCGCCGACAAGCAGCGCGTGGTCTATGCCGAGGGCGAAGAGGAAGTGGTGCTGCGCGCGGTGCAGAGCGTGATCGACGAAGGCCTGGCGTTCCCGATCCTGATCGGCCGCCCGGACGTGATCGAGACGCGCATCCAGCGCCTGGGCCTGCGCATCACCGCCGGCGTGGATTTCGAAGTCACCAACATCCACGACGACCCGCGCTTCAACGACTACTGGCAGTACTACCACGCGTTGACCGAGCGCCGCGGCGTCACCGTCACCGCAGCCAAGGAACTGATGCGCTCGCGGCCGACCCTGATCGCCGCGGTGATGGTCGCGCGCGGCGAAGCCGATGCGCTGCTCACCGGCGTGGTCGGCCGCTTCCACAAGAAGCTCGGCTATGCGCGCAGCGTGATCCCGCTGGAGCCGCGGGTCAGCTCGACCTCGGCGATGACCGGCGTGATCAACCCGCAGGGCGCGTTCTTCTTCCTCGACACCCACGTGCAGGAAGACCCGAGCGTGGAGCAGATCGTCGAGGCCACGCTGCAGGCCGCGTACCGGCTGAAGCTGTTCGGCATCGAGCCGAACATCGCGCTGCTGTCGCATTCCAACTTCGGCAGCCACGACTCGCGCGACGCGCTGAAGATGCGCCAGGTGCGCGAGGCGCTGCTCAAGCGCAAGCCCGAACTCAACATCGACGGCGAGATGCAGGGCGACACCGCCTGGGACGAAGCGCTGCGCAAGCAGATCATGCCCAACAGCACCCTGAAGGGTCGCGCCAACCTGTTCGTGCTGCCGAACCTGGAAGCGGCCAACATCGCCTACAACCTGGTGCGCGTGTTCACCGACGGCGTGGCGATCGGCCCGATCCTGATGGGCATCTCCAAGCCGGTGCACATCCTCACCACCAGCGCCACCTCGCGCCGGGTGATGAACATGACCGCGATCGCCGCGGTCGATGCGCAGATCCGCAAGCAGCTGGAAGCGGAGAAGGCCGGCTGAGTGCAGGCTGAGTCAACCGCGGTCAAGCGCTCGGCGGCGCAGCGCGTGGTTGTCACCGTCGTCACGCGTGGACCTCTGCGCGGATGCTGGAGGCATGGCAACCGAAGCTGGTGAAGTGCGATCACTCGCATATCTCGAAAGCACCAGCTACCGACCGTTGATTGAGCATTGACAGTGCCGCCGATTGGAGCAAATTCGAGGCCGCACATCTGTTAAATTGGTGTGTAGGCCGCGGTTGGCTTCTAGGGACAGGGTGTGGCATGGGGCAGGGCACAGTGGCAACACGTATCCGGTCGGCGCGTAAGGCGCTCGGTCTCTCGCAGGTGGCACTGGCGGGTAGGCTGGGGGTGCACCGGGCCACCCTCGCCCATTGGGAGCGCGCAGACGGGTTCGTTCCCAGTGTCGATAACCTGCGCGTCCTCAGCATGGAGTTGCAGGTTGAGTTCGAGTGGTTGGCGGTCGGCCGTGCGACCGGCAAGACGGAACCGACGAGTGCTGCACCAAGTTCACGCCGTGACCTCGAATCGCGCCTGCTACAACTCTCCCGGCATGTCCCGGTCTCCTTTCTAGCCACGGTCATCGCGCTGCTGGAGAGCGCCAGCGCGTACTTGGAGTAATGCCTGGCGCCAACGCGGTAGATGGTTTGTGCCGTGGTGTCCCTGGGCTGTGCAGCGTCGCGATTGCCGTCGGATGCTGGCATTGGCAAGGAGGCTTGCCCGTGTCGCGTCAGCCCGACATGCATGTAGGTAATGTCAGGTCTGGCACACCTAAGTACTTGAATCGCAAGCAGCCAACGATCCTAATGGGGGAGAAGGCGGGAACGTCCGGTGTGTCCGGGCGATGAAGCCCCGTCGCCCGTTTCGAAGGATCGCAGCGTGCTTCATACCATCATTTTGCGGGTTCTCGACGGTCTTGCGCTCGTGGTACCGATCGCGCTCGTCGTACGGCTTGGCGGCCGCAAGGTGAATTGGACGATGCTGGCCGCGATCCTGGCTTCCGCGATAGTCGCGCACAGCGTCCAGGCCGGCTTCGAGTTGCCTGAGTGTGTCTTTCCGGTTTTGTGCGGTGCTTTTGTCGGGATATGCGTCCTGCTGGCGATGTCGCCCTCCAAGGGCCGCGTGGCGCGCGGTCAACGTCATGGGAATGCAGGATGAGCCAGCCCCTGTTCCGCGAGGAAGTCCTGCAAGCCCGCCGTACCAGTTGGTTGGGCGGTATTTCCATGGTGCAGCCGTTGCAGACATGGGTGCTCTCGGGCGCTGCCAGCGTGGTGGCAGCGTCCGTGTTGATCTTTCTTTGCCTAGCCACCTACAAGCATCGCTCCACCGTGACCGGCCAGCTGGTCCCGATCAAGGGTCTGGCCACGGTGATGGCGCCAGCCACAGGGGTGATTACGAGGCTCGATGTCAGCGAAGGTCAGCGCGTGGCCGCTGGGCAAATCCTAGGCGTTGTGACTGAGCCGCGCGCGACGCTGGCAAGTGGCGATACCGAGGCTGCGTTGCAACGTCATCTGCGCCAACGAGGGGAAGGCTTGAAATCTTCCGAACAGGCGCAGTTGCAGCAATTGGATGCGCAGGAGCAGGGGCTGCGCGCGCAGCTGGCAAATCTGCAGCAGGAATTGGTACAGGTGAACGGCGAGGTCGCCACCAGGCGTAGCCAGATCGCTCTCACCAACGAAGTGCTGCAACGCTGGCGCCAGTTGCAGGATGGCAATTACGTCAGCGTACTGCAGATCAAGCAACAGGAATCCAGCGCGCTTGAATACACCAGCCAAATGCAAGCGTTGGAGCGACAGGCGACCGAGATGCGGCGTTCCGTTTCGCAGATCGAGCAACAACTGCACGTGCTGCCGGGGCAGCGTCGCGGCGTGCAGGCAGATTATTGGCGCGAGAACGCTTTAGTAGAGCAGGAGGCGGTACAAACTCAGGCTGGCGGGGCGTTGGTAATGAAAGCACCTGTGACCGGTGTTATTACTGCCCAGATGGTTAAACTGGGACAGGCAATTCAGGCAGGCCAACCGCTGCTGGCGCTATTGCCAGATGGAGGCAGGCTGGAGGCCGAGTTGCTGGTGCCTAGTCGCGGGATAGGTTTCATCAAGCCTGGGGACAAGGTGGCGCTGCGCTACCAGGCTTATCCATATCAAAAATTTGGTCACCAAGATGGAAAGGTAGTTCGCATTAGCAGCAGTGCAGTTAGTCCAGGTGAAATTGATTCAGTAATGGACAAGGCCAAGCAAGGTGAACCATATTATCGAGTCGACGTAGCGCTGGCGCGGCAGACTATAAGCGTTCATGGGAATAATCAGATGTTAAAGTCTGGTATGTTGTTAGATGCTGGCGTTGAGGGTGAAGATCGGCGCCTGATTGAATGGGCGCTTGAGCCAGTTTACTCTTTGAACAAAAAAAATGGCATCTAGTAGTGATTTTTCTGAATTTTCATTGAGTTCCCTGTCTCATGTGGGCGCTCTCTAGCCAGCGCGAGGCTTTCGCGCGATTCGAAGAGGGAGGTTTTGAAAATGCGTGAGTTGACGATTTTTGAAATGGACGAAGTGTCTTGTGGGAGTTCCTATTCGGCTGGGTATGAAACTGGAAAATTTGTCGCTAAGACAATGATTGCGGTTGCAGTTGTGGTTACTCTTGCTACACTTATTCCTGCGTCTTCTTGAGGAGATAAAACCATGAAAGATCTTTTGGGTTTAGATTTGGACGCTATTTTTGGTGGAGTTGGGACTGCTGGTTCTCCCCCGGCTTCAGGCGACGATTTTATTAAAGGTTCGAGAGAGGTTGGGGCCTTTGTAAAGGGCTTCTTGCAAGGGTTCTACGACACCTTTTAATGTTAATAATGAGCTCGCCCGTTGCGGGCGAGCTTATATAAATTGGATTTCCATGAAATTACCTCTTGCATACTCTTTCTATATAATTATTCTCGGCGGCATTACATTTAAATCCGGATATGAAAGATCGGATTATTTGTTGATGGCTGTTGGCGCATTGTCGTTACTGGTGGCTTACAGAGTCGCAGCAATAGTAAAGAAGGGGGGGGCTTAGATTTTATCGAGGCGCATTTTAATTTATTTTTATCAGATAAATTCATATTTGCAACTGTGAGTGGGGCTGTAATTTTCTCGGCTTTTCTATATTGCCATTAATTAACGCGAATTGTTTTGTAAGACTGCAAGCCAGTGCAATTAATTGATTTTTCCCTGGCTGTTTTAGCGGTGAATTGTCTTGGGTTGAATTATACTATTTTTGAGAGGTTGTGGTTGGTGATTTGTTTGGGGCGCCTCTAAGGAATTAAGGAATTTTTGCAGTGTTATTCGGTTATTTGTTATGCGTGTGATTATCCAGTCCGAAGCTTCTGAGTGCGCTCTTGCTTCATTGGCAGTGATCGCGCACGTTCATGGCATGCAACTTGGCTTGCCTGAATTGCGTCGCCGCTTCCCGCTTTCACTAAAGGGAGCAAAGCTTAATCAGCTTGTTCGAACCGCCCAGCAACTCGGCTTCTCCACTCGCCCGCTTCGGCTGGAGATGCAACACTTGGGCGAACTCAAGCTGCCCTGCATCCTACATTGGGATCTCAATCACTTTGTGGTGCTCGCCAAGGTTAGTAAATCCAAGTTAACAATACTTGATCCTGCCGTAGGAGAACGAAAGCTCTCGATCAATGAAGTATCTCGGCACTTCACCGGTGTCGCGCTAGAGCTGACTCCCGCCGCGGATTTCAAGCCGCAGAAAGCGTCTCCCTCGATTTCCGCGCGTCAACTCACTGGTCCGATCAGCGGATTATGGGGCGCACTTTCCCAGATTTTCCTGCTGTCGGCAGCGCTACAGGTGTTCGTCGTCCTGGCGCCGTTCTACATGCAATGGGTGGTGGATCAGGCGCTGGTCTCGGCCGACCGCGATCTGCTGGTGGTGCTGGGCCTGGGCTTCGGTCTGGCGTTATTGCTGCAGGTGGGGATTGGCTTGCTGCGCGGCTGGTCGGTGGTGTATCTGTCCTCGAAACTCGGATTGCAGTGGATGGGCAACGTGTTCGCGCACTTGCTTAAATTGCCGCTGGATTTCTTTGAGAAGCGTCATCTGGGCGATGTCACCTCGCGCATGTCTTCGGTGCAGACGATCCAGCACACGCTGACTACCAGCTTCGTCGAGGCGATCATCGACGGGTTGATGGCCTTGGTCACACTGGCATTGATGCTGGTCTACAGCTGGAAGCTGGCGTTGGTGACACTGCTGACGGTGGTGCTATACCTGGGCATCCGCGCAATCGCCTACCGGCCGATGCGCGAGCGTACCGAGCAGCAACTGGTTGCCGCCGCCAAGCAACAGAGCCATTTGCTGGAATCGCTGCGCGGTATGCAGAGCCTGAAGGTGGCTGGCGAGGAAGCGCTGCGCCGTTCGAGCTACGATAATCTGCTCAACGATACCGTCAACCAGGACGTGAAGCTGGCGCGGATGTCGCTGGGCTTCAATACGGCCAGCCAGCTGGTATTCGGCCTCGAGCGCATCGCGGTGATCTGGATCGGTGCCAGGCTGGCGCTGGACAATGTGTTCTCGGTGGGCATGCTTGTCGCCTACCTGGCCTACAAGGATCAGTTCGCCATGCGCGTGAGCGGGTTGATCGACAAGTGGATCGATTTCCGCATGCTGCGCCTGCATGGCGAGCGGCTGGCCGACATCGTACTGACGCCGCCGGAGGACGACCACTCACTGCCCGAGGCGCTGCCTCCGGCCGAACCTCGCATCGAGGTCGATGGGTTGTCATTTCGCTACGCCGAGGGCGAGCCGTGGGTGCTCAAGGAGTGTAGCTTCGCGATCGAACCTGGTGAGTCGGTGGCGATCATCGGTGCGTCTGGCTGTGGCAAGACCACCCTGGTGAAGCTGTTGCTAGGTTTGCTCAAGCCGACTGAGGGTTCTATTCGCATCGGTGGTCACGATCTGCACAAGCTCGGGCCGCGCAATGTGCGCGCCATCGTCGGTGCGGTGATGCAGGACGACCAACTGTTTGCCGGCAGCATCGCCGACAACATCGGTTTCTTCGATCCGGATTTCGATCTTGAGCGGGTCGAGGCGGCGGCGCGGCTGGCGGCGGTGCATGAGGATATCGCAGCGATGCCGATGGGCTATCACAGCCTGATCGGCGACATGGGCAGTTCGCTGTCCGGTGGTCAGAAGCAGCGGGTGATCCTGGCGCGTGCGCTGTATCGGCAACCGCAGCTGCTGTTCCTGGATGAAGCCACCAGTCATCTGGATGTGATGCGCGAGCGCCTGGTCAACGACACGGTGAAGCAGTTGAAGCTGACCAAGGTGATCGTTGCGCATCGACCGGAGACCATCGCCAGTGCCGACCGCGTGCTGGTGATGGAACAGGGGCGCATTGTGCAGGAACTACGGCCCCAGGCGTCGACCATCGGGGCGACACCGGTCGAGGTCTGAGCGAAGCCGCGTGCCGCATCGCTTCCGTCGGCCGCTTAAATCCGTTAAGAAAATCCTGGCGCACAGGCATGAGTGCACCATGCGCGCCAAAAACAGGTATGGACCGGCACGGCGCGAACGGCTGGCCGCAGTTTGTACACCGCGGCGCAGCGGACCTCAGGCCAGACGCTTGCCCACCGGCAGCGGCAGGCTTTCGTGGTCGCCCTGGTTCAGCTTGGACGGCTTGCCGGTCAGCAGCACATAGGCATCGACGCCGGTAAGTTCGGCAATCTTCAGCAAATGCCGGGCATTGGGGACAGAACGATTGTTCTCCCAGTGACCCAGGGTGCTATGCGCCACGCCCAGCAAGGCGGCCAGTTCGCGCAGCGTGAAACCGGCATTGCGCCGCGCCTGCATCAATCGCACACCTATATCCACGGGACACCTCAAAGCGGCAGGTTTGCGCCGCGTGCTCCGAGCATAGTAGATGTCATTGCTTGGCATCAAGCCGACAGAAGAGGGACAAACCGGGCCAACGCTGGCGGGCCATGCGCCGGCCCGGCGCGCGCGCGGGACGGGCTGCTAGAATTCGCTGTCTCCTCCCGCCGTGTCCCACCGCCATGAGCCATACCGCCACCGCGCCCGCCAATGCCGAGAAGCGCTACAACGTGCACCGCGCCGACCTGCCGCTGAGCTGCCCGACCCCGGAAATGGCGCTGTGGAACTCGCATCCGCGGGTCTATCTGCCGCTGGACGAAGAACCCAGCCACGAGGCCAAGTGCCCGTACTGCGGCGCGGTCTTCGTGCTGGTCGACTGACCGCCGGGTCGATGCACCGCCTGACCGTGGTGCAACTGCTGCCGGCGCTGCAGTCCGGCGGCGTGGAACGCTCCACCCTGGAAATCGCCGCGGCGCTGGTCGCGGCCGGGCATCGCGCGCTGGTGGTGTCGGCCGGCGGCCGCCTGCTGCCGGCGCTGGCCGCGACCGGTGCCGAGCACATCGCCCTGGACATCGGCCGCAAGTCGCTGCTGAGCCTGCGCCACGTGCCGACGCTGCGGCGCCTGTTCGTGCGCGAGCGGGTGGACATCGTGCATGCGCGCTCGCGGCTGCCGGCCTGGCTCGGCTGGCACGCGCTGCGCGGCTTGCCGGCGGCGCAGCGGCCGCGCTTCGTCACCACCGTGCATGGGCTCAATTCGCCCAGCCGCTACAGCGCGATCATGGCCCGCGGCGAGCGCGCGATCTGCGTGTCGGCCACGGTGCGCGACTACGTGCTGCGGCATTACCCGCAGACCGACCCGGCGCGGCTGCGGGTGATCCCGCGCGGTATCGACCCGGCGCAGTTCCCGCGCCGCGCGCAGCCCGATCCGGCCGCGCGCGCCTGGGTCGCGACGCTGGCGCCGGCCGCGGCAGGCAGCGGTCCGCTGCTGCTGTTGCCCGGCCGCGGCACCCGCCTCAAGGGCCATGCCGACGCGCTGCGCCTGCTCGCGGCGCTGCGTGCCGACGGCCGCGACGCACGGTTGTGGCTGCCCGGCGCGCGCGAGGCCGGGCGCGAGGCCTACCTGCAGGAGCTGGAGGCCGAGGCCGCCGCGCTGGGCATCGCCGACGCGATCGCATTCACCGCGCCGACCGCGCGCATCGCCGACGCCTATGCCGCCAGCGATCTGGTGCTGCAGCTGTCGCGCAAGCCGGAAGCCTTCGGCCGCACCGTGGTCGAGGCGCTGGCGGTGGGGCGGCCGGTGCTGGGCTGGGCGCACGGCGGCGCTGGCGAACTGCTGGCGCAGCTGCAGCCGTCCGGCGCGGTCCCCGCGTTCGATGCTGTGGCCCTGCACGCCGCGGCGGCAGGGCTGCTGGCGCAACCGCCGGCCCCGCCGGCGCAGATCCCCTACACGCTGCAGGCGATGCAGCACGCGACCCTGGCGGTGTATGACGAACTCCGGCGCTGATTCCTCCTTGCTCGCGCCGCTGACGCCGGCGCGCAGCGAACGCTGGGCTCCGGTCTGGGTGCTGCTGTTCGTGGCGCTGTGGCCGGCGCCCGGCCTGGCCGCGGGCGTGCTCGCGCTCGGCGCGCTGGTCACTCTGGCGCGGCTGCTGCACAGCCGCTTCCGCGGCGGCGCCAGCCTGCTCAGCGGGCCGGCGTGGGCGCTGACCACGCTGCTGTTCCTGAGCTACTGGTTGCCGCAGCCGCTGTCGGCGCTGGATGCGGTGGACGTGCCGCTGGCGCTGCGCGAATCGGCGGTGGACCTGCGCTTCCTGCCGTTCCTGTGGCTGGTGGCGATGGCGGTGGCGACGCCGCGCGGGCGCCGCACCACCTTCAACGGGCTGGCGGTCATTGCCGCGATCTGGACCGTGGATGCGCTGGCGCAGGCGCTGTGCGGCACCAGCCCGCTGTTCTGGTCGATGGACCAGCTGAAGTGGGCGATCAGCCACCACGGCCTGTGCACGCCGCAGGAACTCGCCCTGGCCGACCGCCTCAGCGGCGTGTTCGGACCGTGCAACCTCAAGTTCGGCCAGGTCCTGGCCAGCCTGTCGCCGTTCCTGCTGTTCGCGGCCGGGCGCCGCGGCGGCACCTGGAGCTGGCTGCTTGCCGCGGCGGCGGTGGGCGTGGTGCTGGTGCTGGCCGGGTCGCGCGCATCGTGGATCACCTACGCCCTGGTGCTGCTGCTGTCGGGCTGGCGCCTGCTGGGCATGCGCCGGATGCTGGCGCTGGGCGTGGCCGCGGTGCTGGTCGCCGGCGTGCTCGGCGCGCTCTCGCCGCAGGTGCGCGAGCGCTTCGCGCGGACCACGCTGGCGCTGAGCGGGCGCCCGGCCGACGTGAACGCAGCGTTGGCCGGGCGCACCCAGATCTGGGACGCCTCGTGGTGCATGATCCGCCAGCATCCGCTCAACGGCGTCGGCGTGCGCGGCTTCCGCGAAGCCTATGTCGGCTGCGACCCGGATCCCGCGCATGGCGGTGCCTGGGGCCGCGAGCCGGCGTTCCATGCGCATCAGATCGTGCTCGAAGTGCTCAGCGAGACCGGCGCGATCGGCTTGCTGCTGTGGCTGGCCGGCGCCGCGCAGGCGTGGCGCGCGTGGCGCTACGCCTCGCCGCAGGCGCGCGAGCGGGCGCGGCCGGCGCTGCTGGCGCTGCTGGTCACGGTGTTCCCGTTCAACACCCACCTGGCGTTCTATTCCTCGTTCTGGGGCTCGCTGGCGCTGATGCTGGTCGGGCTGTATGCCGGCGCGCTGCTGGCCGACGAGCGCGACGCCGAGGGCACTGCAGGAACTGTCTAGCCCCTCTCCCGCCGGGAGAGGGGTTGGGGTGGGGGTGCGGCGCGAAAGCGACTCGCGGAGTTCGGATGCACCGGGCTGCGCCCGTACCCTCATCCGCCCCTGCGGGGCACCTTCTCCCGAGGGGAGAAGGGAACAGCGCTAGCCCCTCTCCCGTCGGGAGAGGGGGGGTGAGGGTCCGGCGCGAAAGCGACTCGCGGAGTTCGGGTGCACGAGGCCGCGCCCGTCCCTACCTCTATCTCAGTCGCGCTCGTAGAACGTACTGCGGCCGCCGGGCTGGCGCTTGAAGCGGCGGTGGATCCACAGGTATTGCGCCGGCGCCTCGCGCACCATCGCCTCGATCGCGGCATTGACCCGCGCGGTGTCGGCGACCATGTCCTGCGACGGGAAGTCCTCCAGCGGCGGGGCGATGCGCAGCACGTAGTCGGCGCCTTCGCGACGATGGAAATACGGCACCACCGCGCAGCCGGTCAGCCGCGCCAGCTGGTGGGTGGCGGTGATGGTGGAGGCGGGCATGCCGAAGAACGGCACGAACACCGTGTCCTTGCCGCGCATGTCCTGGTCCGGCGCGTACCACAGGAAGCCGCCGCGCTTGAGGTGGCGCACGCTGCCGCGCAGGTCCTCGTTGGCGAACATGGCGATGGCGTAGCGCAGGCGGCCGCGCTTGACCGCCCATTCGAACACCGGATTGCGGTGGCGGCGGTACATGCCGGCCAGCGGCACGTACTGGCACAACAGCCGGCCGCACATCTCCAGGGTCATGAAGTGGCCCGACACCAGCAGCACGCCGCGGCCCTGCGCCTGCAGCGCACGCAGGTGCTCCAGGCCTTCGATGCGGGTGCGGCGGCGGATCGGACCGAGGCTGCCCCACCAGGCGCGCGCGAACTCGAACACGCCCACGCCCAGCGCATCGAAGCTGTCGTGCAGCAGCCGCGTGCGCCAGGCGTCGCCCTGTTCGGGGAAGCACAGCTTCAGGTTCACCTCGGCGGCATGGCGGCGGGTGCCGGCCAGGCGCAACGCGATCCAGCCGACGCCGCGGCCGAGCGCGCGTTGCAGCAGCCAGGGCAGCCGCGCGGCGGCCACGGCGATGCCGAGCAGCAGCCAGGTCGGCCAGTGCCGCGGCGAGCGCGGCGGCGGCGCGGCCGTGGTGGCGGCGGACGGGAGAGCGGGGGAGGGGTCGGACATGCGCCAAGTTTAGCCGGGAGCGGGCAGCGCGGCATTGGCGCGGCACGGCGGCGGCGTCGCTTGGTGACCACGGTCGCGATCGTCTGCCGCCTGCGCGGCGCAACCCGCTATGCTTTCGCGATGCGCAACGATTTCACCGAGCGGCTGCTGCGCGGCCTGTACTCGACCGTGCTGTACATGCTGCTGCCGGTCACCGTCTATCACCTGGTCTGGCGCGGGTTCCGCGTGCGCCAGTACTTCCAGCGCTGGGACGAGCGCTACGCCTCGTATCCGCAGGCGCGCGGGCGGCCGCGGGTGTGGCTGCACGCGGTGTCGGTGGGCGAGGTCAACGTCGCCGCGCCGGTGGTCAACGCGCTGCGCGCGCAGCGCCCGGACATCCGCTGGGTCATCACCACCATCACCCCGACCGGGTCGGAGCGGGTGCGCGCGTTGTGGGGCGATGCGCTGGACCACGTCTACCTGCCGTACGACGTGCCCGGCAGCGTCGGCCGTTTCCTGCAGCATTTCCGCCCGAGCCTGGCGCTGATCCTGGAAACCGAACTGTGGCCGAACATGCTGTTCGGCTGCCGCGACCGCAACATCCCGGTCTACGTGCTCAACGCGCGGCTGTCGGCGCGCTCGCTGCGCGGCTACCGCCTGCTGCGGCCGTTGATCGGGCGCGCGCTGCGCACCGTCACCTGCGTGGCCGCGCAGTCGCAGGCCGATGCCGAGCGCTTCATCGAACTCGGCGCGCACCCGGCGCAGGTGCGCGCGCTGGGCAACCTGAAGTTCGACATCGCCGTGCCCGCGCAGCTGCCGGCGTTCGTCGCCGCGTTCGGCGAACGCGTGGCGACGACGCGGCCGGTGTGGATCGCCGCCAGCACCCACGAGGGCGAGGAGGCGGCGGTGATCGAAATGCACCGGCAACTGCGCCGGCACTGGCCGGACCTGTTGCTGCTGTGGGCGCCGCGCCATCCCGAACGCTTCGCCAAGGTCGAGGCGCTGGCGCGCGACCAGGGCTGGCGCGTGGCCACGCGCCGCCAGCAGCAATGGCCCGGCGCCGAGGACAGCGTGTTCGTGATCGATACGCTGGGCGAATTGATGATGTTCTACGCCTGCGCCCAGGTCGCCTTCGTCGGTGGCAGCCTGCAGCCGATCGGCGGGCACAACCTGCTGGAGCCGGCCGCGGTCGGCACGCCGTCGGTGAGCGGGCCGCACCTGCACAATTTCGCCGAGATCTCGCGGCGCATGCGCGAGGCCGGGGCGGTGGCGATCTGCGAGGACGCCGCGGCGGTGTGCGCGGCGCTGCACGAATTGTTGCGCGACGCAGCCGCGCGCGCGCGCATGGCCGAAGCCGGTTGCGCGCTGGTCGCCAATGGCCGCGGCGCGCTGCAACGGGCGCTGCAGCTGATCGCGGAGCATCTGCCGCCGGTGGCGCACGACGTGCCGGCGAACGAGTAGCGCGGTTCGCCCCGGGCATTGCAGTTGGCGGTGTGTTGTGGGGATCGCTCCCACGAGTGCCATCGTCATGATCGAAGATGCCCAGTGGCAGACGGCGTTTCTCTGCAAGTCGGCCGCCCCATGCAACAACGGCGGACCCGAAGGCCCGCCGTTGGCGGTAGTGCGGGTGCCCGCGCAGCGTTACTGGGTGCTGCTGCCGGAGTTGAGCTTGGATTCGGCGCTCTGCGTCAGCAGCGCGTTGATCGACTGCACTTCGGCCACGTCCAGCGAGCCCAGCGCCTGGCTCAGCAGCAGGCGGTTCTGCAGGAAGTTGTAGCGGGCCTGCGCGTAGTCCAGCTGCGCCGAATACAGCGTGCGCTGGTTCTGCACCACGTCCAGCACGGTGCGCGTGCCCACTTCCAGGCCGACCTGCGAGGCGTCGTACGCGGCCTGCGCCGACACCACCGCCAGGCGCCGCGCCTCGATTTCGCTGATCCCGGCGACGACGGTCTGGTACGCGTTGCGGGTATTGCGGTCGAGCGCGCGCTTCTGCTGCTCGAACGTGTCCTGGGCGATGTCGCGCTGCGCCAGCGCCTGGCGCACGGCGGACTGGGTGGCGCCGCCGGCGAAGATGGGGATGTTCAGGGTCAGGCCGAGCACGTTGCTGTCGGTGCGCGGCGAGTTGCTGCCGGACACGCCGTCGCCCCAGCTGGCATCGCGGCCGACGCTGGCCGACAGGTTCAGCGTCGGCAGGTGGCCGGCGCGCGCGGTGGCGACGTTGTCTTCGGCTTGCTGCACCTGGTACTGGTAGGAACGCAGCGACGGGTTCTTGTCCAGCGCCGAGGCGATCAGGCTGTCGATGTTGCCGCTGTCGGCCGGCAGCTGCGGACGGAAGTCTTCCGGCAGGCCGCGCAGGTCGTGCACCGGCTGCCCGGTGATCTCGGTCAGCGCCTGGTACAGGTCCTGCAGCGAGTTGCGCGAGGTGATCGTGTCGGCACGCGCCTGGTCGTATTCGGCGCGGGCTTCGTGCACGTCGGTGATCGGCGCCAGGCCCACTTCCAGGCGCTTGTCGGCGTAATCGAACTGCTTCTTGGCGGCGGCTTCGTTGGTTTCCGCGGCGACCAGCGACTCGATCGCGACCAGCACGTTGAAGTAGGCGGCCGAGGTGCGCACGATCAG
This sequence comes from Xanthomonas campestris pv. phormiicola, assembly GCA_025666215.1. NCBI lineage: Bacteria > Pseudomonadati > Pseudomonadota > Gammaproteobacteria > Lysobacterales > Lysobacteraceae > Xanthomonas > Xanthomonas campestris. Next base: position 1,041,846 of record CP102593.1, read on the forward strand.
GTCGTCCTTGGCCGATTCCAGCGTGTAGTCGGCGGCCAGGCTGCGCGCCTTCTGCGCGCGCAGGGTGGAGAACTGGGCGAAGTTGACCAGCGTCTGCGAGCCCTGGATCGCGTAGCTGCGGCTCTTGCCGGTGCCGGCCAGCTCGCCGCTGGCGCGGTCGATCTCGCTGTGGCTGCGCTGCAGCGAGGCGGAACCGTTCAACTGCGGCAGCAACGCTGCGCGCGCCTGCACCGCGCCTTCCTTTTCGTACAGCTGGGTCGATTCCGCGCTGGCCAGCTGCGGGTCGCTGTTGCGGGCCATTTCGTAGACTTGCAGCAGGTCCGCGGCGTTGGCGGCCAGCGGAAACAGCGCGGCGGCCAGCGCCAGGGCGAGGGATCGGCGGATCATTGCGGCTTCCTTGATGGATCAGAATGTGAACTGGGGGACAGGCGCGGCGCCACGCAGGTAGTACGCCAGGTCGGTTTCGAACAGCGATTCCACGCGCGGCGCGCCGGGCTCGGCGTGGACCAGCACCGCGTCCATGACCGGGGCGCGGCCGCGGACCGCGAACAGGCGGCCGCCGGGCCGCAGCCAGGCCAGGAACTGCGCCGGGATCTCGGTGACGGCCGCGGTGACGCAGACCACGTCGAAGCGGCGCTCGCTGTGCCAGCCGAACGCGTCGGCGGTCTCGATGCGCACGTTGCTGCCCAGCCCGGCGGCATCCAGGTTGGCGCGCGCGGCGGCGGCCAGGGCCGGCTCGATCTCCAGGCTGACCACCTCGCGGCCGAGCTCGCCCAGGCAGGCGCTGACGAAGCCGCTGCCGGTGCCGATCTCCAGCACGTCCTCGCCCGGTTGCAGGTCCAGCGCCTGCAGCATGCGTCCCTCGATCACCGGCTTCATCATGGATTGGCCGTGGCCCAGCGGGATCTCCAGATCGGCATAGGCCACCGCGCGGTGGCTTTCCGGCACGAAGGTCTCGCGCGGCAGCCGCGCCAGCACGTCGAGCACGCGCAGATCGAGCACGTCCCAGGGACGCACCTGCTGTTCAACCATCTTTTCGCGGGCTTGGGAGTAGTCGATCGTCATCTGGGGGATCCAACGCGGTGGGTCGCGCATTTTAGCCGGCGCAGGGGCCGTGCGGATGGTGCGTATGCCGCAGCATCGCCGCAGCGGTGCCGCCGCGCGCAGTGCCGGAAGTCATCGGGCCGCCCGACCGGCGACTCAGCGCGTGGCATAGGCACGCAGGAAGAAGTCCACGCTGGCCTGGACATGGGCCTGGATCTGCGCCCGGCTGGGGTCGCGGCACAGCCCGCACATCATCAGCGAGTGCAGTTCGCCCTTGATCAGGCAGAAGAACTGGGAGGCGGCCAGGCCCAGGTCGGGGATCTCCAGCTCGCCGGCCGCCACGTGCGCCTGCAGCAGCTGCGCCAGGTCCTGTTGGGTCCGTTTGGGACCGGCATTCCAGAACATCTCGCGCACGTGCTCGTCGCCGGTGCCGGGGGCGAGCATCATGCGGTGGGTCGCCATCGCCGCCTCGCTGCTGATCATCGCGAAGAAGGCCAGGCCGATCTCCACCAACTGCGCGCGCAGCGGGCCTTTCAGCGCATGCCCGAACAGGTCGTCGGGCAGCAGCGCCTGGCACTGCGCGCGCACCGCCTCGGCGAACAGGGTCTCCTTGTCGCCGTAATGGCTGTACACGGTGAGCTTGGACACCCCGGCGCGGGCGGCGATGCCGTCCATGCTGACCCCGCCGAAGCCCAGCTCGGTGAACATGTGCTTGGCCGCGTCCAGGATCGCCGCACGCTTGCCCATGTCCTTGGGACGGCCCGGCCCGGCGGCGCGGGAAGAGGCTTTGGGGGAGGCGGCGACAGAGGGTTTGCTGACCATGGCGGCAATACTAGACCAGTCGGTTCGATATTTATACTATACCGTTAAGTATACTATTTGGCCTGTCAGCCTCGCTGCCCTGTCCCGGTCGGATGGACAGGCGACGGGTCCGCCGGGCGAACGGTTCAGCCTGCGGCAGGGCTTGGCCGGGTTTTCGGGGCCACCCGGCGCCATTGCAATGATTTGCTTATGCGCCGCTTACATTCGCCTAACGTTCGGCTCATGGTCGGCTAATCGGCGCGACCGACGATGCCGCCATGGCCATCGTCCCGCTCTCCCCCGCCTCCCATTCCCGCTTCGCCAGTGCCGTGCTGATCGATCCGGGGCATCCGCAGCGCGCGTCCGTGGAAGCGTTCGTCGCCCGCGTCTACCGCCAGCGCTACGGCGCGGTGCTGCGCGGTTTCCTGCCGCATCTGCTGGCCTACTGCGCCGCCGACGGCACCTTGCGGGCCGCGCTGGGGCTGCGCTGCGCCAGCGAAGGCGAGCTGTTCGTCGAGCACTATCTCGAGCGACCGGCCGAACTGGCCATCGCCGAGCGGGTCCCGCGGCGGGTGGCGCGCAGCGAGCTGGTGGAGGTGGGCAACTTCGCCGCCGAGCAGGCCGGCGATGCGCGCGCGATGATCCAGGCGCTGACCGGCACCCTGCATGCGGCCGGGCTGCGCTGGGTGCTGTTCGTGGCCACCCGCCAGCTGCGCAATACCTTCGACCGGCTGCATCTGGCGACGGTGGACCTGGGCGAGGCGCGCGGCGAGCGCCTGCGCGGGGATCCCAGCGACTGGGGCGAGTACTACGCCGCGCAACCACGGCTGACCTTCGGCGACATCGCCGCCGGCCACGCGTTCCTGCAGCGCGACGTCGCGCCGCGGCAGGACACGATGTCCCTTTTCCAGGCTGGCGTGTTCCGCGGCTGCATGGCGGGTGCGCCGTGAGCGCGCCCGGCTTCGCCGAGGTGCTCGGCCAGTTGCGCGGCGACGAGGTGCGGCTGCTCACCGGCCACGGCGCGATCCGCGAGGGCGACCTGGTCGACCGGGTCCGTGCGCTGGCCGACGCGCTGCAGCGGCACGACCTGCACTGCGTCGCCAGCCGCCTGGACAACGGCAGCGACTGGCTGCTGCTGGACCTGGCGATCCGCCTGCGTGGCGGCGTGCACGTGCCGCTGCCGACGTTCTTCGGTGCGGCGCAGGCGCAGCACGCGCTGGACGGCAGCGGCGCGCAATGCCTGATCGCCAGCGAGGGCACGGCCATGCCGCCGCAGGGCATGCCGCTGCACCTGCCGCTGTCGGCGCCGGGCCTGGCGTGCTGGCGCCTGGCGCCGGCGCCCGTGGCGCTGCCGGCCGGCACCGGTTGCATCACCTATACCTCGGGCAGCACCGGCCAGCCCAAGGGCGTGTGCCTGGACGCGGGCGCGCTGCTGCAGGTGGCCGCGTCGCTGGCCGATGCGGCCTCGGCGCTGGCGCCGCGCCGCCACCTGTGCCTGATGCCGCTGTCGACGTTGCTGGAGAACGTGGCCGGGGTCTACGCCACGCTGTTGTCCGGCGCGCAGATCGCCGTACCGTCGCTGGCCGAGATCGGCTACAGCGGCGCGGCCGGACTCGACATTCCCCGCTTGATCGCCTGCCTGCACCGCTACCAGCCGCACAGCGTGATCCTGGTGCCGCAACTGCTGCTGGCGCTGGTGATGGCGGCCGAACAGGGCGTGGCGCTGCCGTCCTCGCTGCGCTACCTGGCGGTCGGCGGTGGCCGGGTGGGGCCGGGACTGTTGCGTCGCGCCGCCGCGCTGCGCCTGCCGGTGTTCGAAGGTTACGGGCTGACCGAATGCGCCTCGGTGGTGGCATTGAACCGGCCCGAGGCGCAGCGCCTGGGCAGCGTCGGCCGCCCGCTGCCGCACGCGCGGGTGCGCGCGATCGACGGCGAACTGTGGGTCGAGGGCGTGCGCTGCCTCGGCTATCTGGGCGCGGAGGGGCCGCCTGCCGGCGCCATCGCCACCGGCGACCTGGGCCATCTCGACGACGACGGCTTCGTCCACATCACCGGCCGCCGCAAGCATGTGTTCATCACCGCCTTCGGCCGCAACGTGTCGCCGGAGTGGGTGGAAAGCGAACTGTTGCAGCACCCGCACATCGCCCAGGCGGTGGTGTGCGGCGAGGCGCGCGCACACAACCTGGCGGTGCTGTGGCCGCGCAACGCCAGCCTGGACGATGCGGCGATCGCGCGGGCGCTGGCCGAGGTCAATGCCGGGCTGCCGGACTACGCGCGCGTCTCCGGCTTCGTCCGCGCCAGCGCGCCGTTCACCGCCGCCGCCGGCCTGCTGACCGGCAACGGCCGTCCGCGCCGCGACGCGATCCTGCAGCGCCATGCCGATGCCATCGCGCAGCGTTACGCCGAGCTCGAACCCTCTTCCTCCCACGGAGTTCCCCGATGACCTTCCACGAACGCCTGCTCGCCGACACCCAGGCCGAACGCGCCGCCATGATCTCGATCCCGATCATCCAGTCGGCCCTGGCCGGGCAGATCGCGCGCGAGGACTACATCGCCTTCCTCGGCCAGGCCTACCACCATGTGCGCCACACGGTGCCGCTGCTGATGGCCTGCGGCGCGCGCCTGCCGGCGCGGCTGGAATGGCTGCGCAGCGCGGTCGCCGAATACATCGAGGAGGAACTGGGCCACCAGGAATGGATCCTCGACGACCTGGCCGCCTGCGGCGCCGACCGCGCCGCCGCCGCGGCGTCCGAGCCGGCCGCCGCGACCGAGCTGATGGTGGCCTACGCCTACGACACCATCGCCCGCGGCAATCCGGTCGGCTTCTTCGGCATGGTGATGGTGCTGGAAGGCACCAGCGTGGCGCTGGCCACGCGCGCGGCCGAGCGCATCGAGACCACCCTGGGCCTGCCGCGCAATGCCTTCAGCTACCTGCGTTCGCACGGCGACCTGGACATCGGACATGTCGGGTTCTTCGTCGGGCTGATGGACCGGCTCGACGACGCCGGCGACCAGCGCGCGGTGCTGCACGCGGCCAGGCGCTTCTACGGCCTGTACGGCGACATCTTCCGCAGCCTGCGCGCGTTGCCGGCGCTGCGCATGGCGGAGGCGGCGTGATGGACCTGCGCGGACGCAGCGTGGTGTTGACCGGTGCCAGCGGCGGCATCGGCGCGGCGCTGTGCGACGAACTGGTCGCCGCCGGCACCCGGGTGCTGGCGGTGGGGCGCGACCCGCTGCGGCTGGCGCAGGTGGCCAGCCGCCATCCGCAGGGCCAGGTGCTGCCGCTGCCGGTGGACCTGTCCAGCGAAGGCGGCCGCGCGCAGTTGCTGGCGGCGGCGCGCGCGCTGCAGGCGCCGCCGTCGCTGCTGCTGATCGCGCATGCGCAGAGCGGCTTCGGGCTGTTCGCCGAGCAGTCCGAGCCGGAACTGCGGCGCATGCTGGACACCAACCTGCTGGCGCCGATGCTGCTGGTGCGCGCGCTGCTGCCGTTGCTGCAGGCGCAGCCGCAGGCGGCCGTGGTCGCGGTCGGCTCGACCTTCGGCAGCCTGGGATTCCCCGGCTTCGCCGGCTACAGCGCCAGCAAGTTCGGCCTGCGCGGCCTGTTCGAGGCGCTGTCGCGCGAGTACGCAGACAGCCACGTGCGCTTCCAGTACCTGGCACCGCGCGCGACCCGCACCGCGTTCAACACCGCCCAGGTCGATGCGCTGAACCAGGAGCTGAAGGTCGGCGCCGACACGCCCGAACGGGTCGCGCGCGCCTTGCGCGAGGCGATCGAGCGCGGCGACACGCGGCTGCAGATCGGCTGGCCGGAAAAGCTGTTCGCGCGGCTCAACGGCGCCTTGCCGGGGCTGGTGGACCGCAGCCTGAAAGCGCAATTGCCCGTGGTGCGGCGCCATGCCGCCCGGGTCCGTTCCGATCCTGGAGATGTCCGATGAACACCTGCCGCCGTTGCCTGCTCTTGCTCCTCGTGTCGCTGCTGCCGCTGGCCGCGGCGGCGACCACGCCGCTGTCGCCTGCGGTCGCCGCGGTGCGCGAGCAATGGGCGCAGGTCGCCTACCAGACGCCCAAGCCGCAGCGCGCGCAGGCCTATGCGGCGTTGGCCACGCATGCGGCGGCGGCCAGGCAGGCCGCGCCGCAGGATCCGGCCGCGCTGATCTGGGAAGGCATCGTGTTGTCGAGCGAAGCGGGCGAGCGCGGCGGCCTCGGCGCGCTGAGCCTGGTCAAGCGCGCCCGCGCCGATTTCGAGCAGGCGCTGAAGCTCGATCCGGCCGCGCTGAACGGCTCGGCCTGCACCAGCCTGGGCGCGCTGTACTACCAGGTGCCGGGCTGGCCGGTCGGTTTCGGCGACGATGCCAAGGCGCGCACGCTGTTGCTGCAGGGCCTGCACTACGACCCCGGCGGGATCGACGCGAACTACTTCTACGGCGATTTCCTGCGCGACCAGCAGGACTGGAACGGCGCGGCGGCGGCGCTGAAGAAGGCGCTGGCGGCGCCGCCGCGGCCGGGCCGCGAACTGGCCGACCGTGGCCGCCGCCAGCAGATCCAGGCGGCCCTGCAGGAGGTCGAGCCGCATCTTGCCAGCCATTGAGCGGCCGCCCACACTGATCCACATGCGCATCTTGCTGGTCGAGGACGATCTGTCGCTGGGCGAAGGCATCCGCACCGCGTTGCGCCGCGCCGCCTATTCGGTGGACTGGGTGCAGGACGGCGCGGCGGCGCTGATCGCGATCGGCGACGGCGGCATCGACCTGGTGCTGCTGGACCTGGGCCTGCCGCGGATGGACGGGCTGGAGGTGATCCGGCAATCGCGCCAGGCCGGCGCCGACGTGCCGATCCTGGTGCTGAGCGCGCGCGAGCGCCCGGCCGACCGCGCGCTGGGCCTGGACCTGGGCGCCGACGACTACCTGGGCAAGCCGTTCGACGCCACCGAACTGCTGGCGCGTACCCGCGCGCTGCTGCGGCGCAGTGCCGGGCGCGCCACGCCGCAATTGGAGATCGGCGCGCTGTACCTGGATCCGGAACGGCTGGCGGTGCGCTGGCGCGGCCGCGCGCTGGACCTGACCCGGCGCGAATTCGCGCTGCTGTGGCTGCTGGCCGAACGCCACGGCCGCGCCATCGCGCGCGAGGCGATCCAGCAGCGCCTGTACGGCTGGGACGAGGATGTGGCCAGCAATGCGGTCGACGTGCACGTGCACCAGCTGCGGCGCAAGCTCGGCCCGGCGCTGATCCGCACCGTGCGCGGGGTCGGCTATGCGCTGGACGAACAGGCCGCGGCCGCGGTGGCGGCGCCATGAGTTCGATGCGGCGGATGCTGCTGGGCGGTCTGCTCGGCGTGGTGACCCTGGTGTTCGCGGTGGCCGCATTGCTCAGCTACCGCGCCGGCCTGCAGGAGGCGGGCGAGATGTTCGATGCCAAGCTGGTGCAGTCCTCGCGAGTGCTGATGAGCCTGGTCGACGAACCGCTGGGCGAGCTGACCCGGCTCGGCCCGGCCGGCGAGGCGATCGTGATCCGCGGCTGGCACGGGCAGGCGCAAGGCGTGGGCGAGGCGCTGGCGTTCCGCACCGGCCATGCCTACGAAAGCAAGCTGGCGTTCCAGGTCCGCGACGCGCGCGGCCACCTGCTGCTGCGTTCGGACAGCGGGCCGACCCGGCAACTGGCGCCGCTGGTCGCCGGCTACGCCGACGTGACCGTGGACGGCCGCCGCTGGCGCACCTTCAGCCTGCACTCGGCGGGCGGGCGCTGGTTCCAGACCGGCGAGCAGGCCGACATCCGCCAGGAGCTGGCCGAAGACATCGCGCTGGGCACGGCCTTGCCGCTGCTGCTGGCGCTGCCGGTGCTGGCGCTGCTGGTATGGGCGGTGGTGAACTGGGCCAGCCGCGCCTTGAGCCGGGTCTCGCAGGCGATCGGCGAGCGCGACCCGCAGCGGCTGGAGCCTTTGCCGCTGCACGGCGTGCCGCGCGAGATCCATGGGCTGGTGGGGGCGGTCAACGACCTGATGCGGCGCCTGGAGGCCGCGCTGGCGCGCGAGCGCCGCTTCATCGCCGATGCCGCGCACGAACTGCGCACCCCGATCGCCGCACTGAAGGTGCATGCCGACAATCTGGGCCAGGCGCGCGACGCGGGCGAGCGCGACGAGTCGCAGCGGCACCTCGATGCCAGCGTGCACCGAGTGGAGCGGCTGGTCGCGCAGTTGCTCACGCTCAGCCGGGTCGAGCCGGGCGCGGCCGGGCCGGCGCGGGTCCGGCTGGCGCTGGATGGCCTGGTCGCGCTGCAGGTGGACGATGCGCAGCCGCTGGCGGCGCGGCGCCAGCAGCGGCTGCGGATGCTGTGCAACGACCCGGTCATGCTGCTCGGCAACGAAGCCGGCCTGTCCGCGCTGGTGCGCAATCTGATCGACAACGCCCTGCGCTACGCGCCGCCGGGCGGGCAGGTGGAAGTCGCCCTGCGCGGCGAGCGCGCCTGCGCCTGGTTCACGGTCGAGGATTCCGGCCCCGGCATCGCCGAGGCGGCGCGCGAGCGCGTGTTCGAACGTTTCCACCGCGAGCTCGGCAGCGGCGTGGAGGGTAGTGGGCTGGGCCTGGCGATCGCGCGCGAGGTGGTGAACGCGCACGGCGGCGACATCGCGCTCGATGCCTCGCCGACCCTGGGCGGGCTGCGGGTCAGCGTGCGCCTGCCGTTGCGATGAGCGGCGGTGGGCTGCGGTTCCCGAAAAGCATTGTGAGGAACGTCCTGACATCGCCGTTGAACCGGTGATGATAGATTAGCAACTTGTCGGGTTGGGATGGTCGCGCTTCGCCGAGGGCGTGTTTCTGGAAGCGATGGAGCTGGGGGGGCAGCGTCACAGACCCGATGACGGCGCTTATGCGCTGCGTCACAGCGCAGGCCTGCGTGCGCGCTTGTGTCTGTCGCTGGCCCTGCTGTGCGGCGGCGTCTTGGCAGCCGGGGCCGCCATCGCGCAGGCGCTGCCCGCCTTGTCCGAGCGCGCCGTCATCGATCGGCCCACGATCGTGCGCTGGACCCTGGATCAGGGCTTGCCGCACAACCTGGTGCGGGTGCTGGCGCAGGACCGCGACGGGCTGCTGTGGGTCGGCACCTGGGAAGGCGTGGCGCGCTTCGATGGCCGCAGCTTCACCGTGTTCGACCGGCAGAACACGCCGGGCATGGAGATGTCCGGGGTGTTCGCGATCGTGCCCGAGCGCGATGGCGGGGTGCTGGTCGGTACCAGCTACGACGGCGTGTTCCGCTATGCCGACGGCCGCTGGCGGCATCTGGGCGATGCACGTGCGCAGCGCTTGTCGGTGGCGTCGCTGCTGCGCGACCGCGACGGTGCGGTGTGGGTCGGCAGCGATGACGGGCTGTACCGGATCGAAACCGACGGCCGCCTGAGCGCTGCCGGCGCCGCCGCCGGCCTGCCGAAGGCGCGGGTCGATGCGCTGCTGCAGCAGCCCGATGGCGGCGTGCTGGTCGGCACCTCGCAGGGATTGTTCCGCCTCGACCGCGCCAGTGCGCGCGCGCGGCGCTGGGGCGGGATCGCGGCCATGCGCACCGCATCGGTGCGGCATCTGAGCCACGACCGCAACGGCGGATTGCTGGTCGCGAGCGATAGTGGCGTGTTCTGGTTGCATGCCGACGGCAAATTGCAGTGGTTGCTGCAGGGGCAGCGGGTCGATGCGGCGCTGCAGGATCGGCAGGGCCAGCTGTGGACGACCAGCCTGTCCAGCGGCCAGTTGCTGCGGCGCTCGTCCGGCGGCGAAGAGCAGATGCTGCCGATCTCCGGTGTGGTCACCCCGGCGCTGCTCGAGGACCGCGAAGGCCTGATCTGGGCAGGCAGCACCGATGGCCTGTTCCGTGTGGCCGCCGGCGATGCCGGCGGCCTGACCCAGTGCGACGGCCTCGGCGGCCACTACGTGCGGGTGGTGCGGCAGGCCGCAGACGGGGCGATCTGGATCGGCCACGCCGCCGGGCTCGACCGCTGGCAGCACGGCCGCGTCGCCGCGCTGCGTCTGGCTGCCAGTGGCCGCGATCCGTCGGTGCTGGCGCTGGCCGCGGCCAACGACGGCGGCATGTGGGTGGGCACCTACGACCAGGGGGTACTGCTGCTGGCAGCCGACGGCGCGATCCGGCAACGCCTTGGGACCGACGCAGGCGTGCCGCGGGAGATGGTGCGGGCCTTGCTGCAGGACGCGGACGGCGGCCTGTGGATCGGCGGCAATGCGGGCCTGTTCTACCGCAAACGTGGCCGTACCCGCGTGTACGGCCTGGCCGAGGGGCTGCCGGCGCTGCAGGTGCAGGCCTTGTACCGCGATCGTGCCGGCGTGCTGTGGATCGGCACCAGCGACGGCGTCGCCACCCTGGCGGCAGATGGCACGCTGCGGCGCTGGCCGGCCGGCATCGGGTTTCCGGCGCACAACGCGTTCGATTTCCTGGAAGATGCCGACGGCACGCTGTGGATCGCCAGCGATCGCGGCCTGCTGCGGCTGCGCCACGGCCGCTTGCGCGTCTACGACCACCGTGACGGGCTGCCGCGCGACAAGCTGTTCCGGATCATCGACGACGGCCGCGGCCATCTGTGGGCGACCAGCAACCAGGGCGTGTTCCGCATCGCCCGCGACAGCATCGCGCAACTGGACGCCGGCCGCCGCACCCAGCTGGCGGTGGATGTGGTCGATCGCGGTGACGGCATGCCGGGCAGCCAGGGCAATGGCAGCAGTGCCCCGGCCGGCTGGTTGAGCCGCGAGGGCTTCCTGCTGGTCCCGACCTTCGCCGGCCTGGCCCTGATCGACCCCGCGCTGCCCAGCCGGCAATCGCAGCGCGCGCCGGCGGTGGTGATCGAGCGGCTGCAGGTCGATGGCCGCGAGCAGCCGCTGCGCAGCCACTACCGCCTGCCCGGCAGCGTCGACCGGCTCGCCTTCAACTATGCCGGGCTGAGCTTCCGCTCGCCGGACAAGGTGCGCTATCGCTATCGCCTGCACGGTTTCGACCGGCAGTGGATCGACGCCGGCAACGGCGAGGAGGCGGTCTATACCAACCTGCCGCCTGGCGACTACCGGCTGGAAGTGCAGGCGACCACCAATGCGATGGACTGGTCGCGCAGCGATCTGGTGGGGCGCGCCTCGCTGCAGCTGGACGTGGTGCCGCCGTTCTGGCAGCGCGGTCCGTTCGTGGTGATCGCGGCGATCGCGTTCAGCGGTCTGCTGCTGTGGTGGTACCGCGGCCGCAGCCATCGCTACCTGCGCCGCCAGCGCCGGCTCAACCGCATCATCGCCGAGCGCACCCACGAGTTGCGCGCGAAGAACCTGGCGCTGAAGCTGGCCGATTTCGAACGCGAGGAGCTGGTGCGCAAGCTCGCCTACCAGGCCGGCCACGACGCCCTGACCGGCCTGCCGAACCGGCGTACCGCCGATCCGCACCTGACCGCGGCGCTGGAGCACGCTCGGGCCACGCACTCGCCGCTGTGCGTGGCGTTGCTGGACATCGACAATTTCAAGCGCATCAACGATACCTACGGCCACGAGATCGGCGACGAAGTGCTGCGCCGGGTCGGCGAGGTGCTGCGCGCCACGCTCGGCGAACACGCCTTCGCCGCGCGCCACGGCGGCGAGGAATTCCTGCTGGTGTTGCCGGGGCTGGAGCGCGAGCAGGCGCGGGCGCGGCTGGACGACCTGCGCCGCCGCGTCGCCGCGATCGTGGTCCACGACCTCGATGGGCGCACGGTGCAGTGCACGGCCAGCGTCGGTTTCGCCTGCGTCAGTCCGGCGCTGCAGACCCGGCGCGAATTGCTGGTGCTGGCCGACCAGCGCCTGTACCAGGCCAAGCACGAAGGCCGCGATCGGGTGATCGGCTAGGGCGTAAAGCGCAGGTGCACCCTTGTAGGAGCCGCTTCAGCCGCGACACACAGCACGGCGAGCCTGCGGCGCGTAATCCTGTCGGGGCTGAAGCCCCTCCTGCAGGAGAGATCCGCGCCGCCCGATGTGAGCGTTCGGCCGCTGCCTATCCGCGCAGTGGCCGAACGCAGTTACCAATCCCCAATCCCCAATCCCTACTCCCGAATCTCGGCTTCCACCGCCCCATGCGCCTGCAACTGCTCCACCACCGCGCGCGCTGCCGCGTTGGTGGAGATGCCGTGGCCCGGGGCGGCGAGGTCGGCGGTGAAGGCATGCGCGTTGAGCGCGGCGTCCACGGCCTGCTCGATCGCCTCGGCTTCGGCGTTCAGGCCCAGCGAATGGCGCAGCAGCAGCGCGGCGCTGAGGATGGTGGCGTAGGGGTTGGCGATGCCCTTGCCGGCGATGTCCGGGGCCGAGCCGTGGATCGGTTCGTACAGGCCGATCCGGCCTTCGCCCAGCGACGCCGACGGCAGCAGGCCCAGCGAACCGGCGAGCATCGAGGCTTCGTCGGTGAGGATGTCGCCGAACATGTTCTCGGTGACGATCACGTCGTACTCGCGCGGCTTGGCCAGCAGGTGCATGGCCATCGAATCGACCAGCTGGTGCTCCAGGCGCACGTCCGGGAATTCGTCGCGGCCGATACGCGTGGCCACGTCGCGCCACAGCCGCGAGGTCTCCAGCACGTTGGCCTTGTCCACCGAGGTGACGTGGTTGCGGCGCTGCTGCGCCAGGCGGAACGCGCTGCGCAGCACCCGCTCGATCTCCTCGACGCTGTAGCGGCACAGGTCGCTGGCGTCGGTGGCGCTGCGGGTCTTGTCGCCGAAGTAGATGCCGCCGGTCAGCTCGCGCACCACCACGATGTCCACGCCGGTGAGCAGGTGCGGCTTGATCGGCGAGGCGTCCAGCGCCGCCGGATGCGGCTTGACCGGGCGCAGGTTGGCGAACAGGCCCAGGCCGCGGCGGATCGCCAGCAGGCCCTGCTCGGGACGGATCCTGGCGTTGGGATCGGACCACTTCGGCCCGCCGACCGCGCCCAGCAGCACCGCGTCGGCCCGCTGGCAGGCGGCCAGCGTCGCCGCCGGCAGCGGCTCGCCGTGGCGGTCGATGGCGATGCCGCCGATGTCGTGCTCGTGGAATTCGAACGTGTGCTGGTAGCGGCGGGCGATGGTGCGCAGCACCGAGACCGCGGCGGCGGCGACTTCGGGGCCGATGCCGTCGCCGGGCAGGACGACGATGTCAGCGTGCATGGGTGGCCTCGTAGTGTTCGATCGCGGGTTGGCGCAGCAGCAGGTAGCCGAGTTCGTCGACGCCTTCGAGCAGGCAGGTCTGCGAGAACTCGTCGAGCGGGAAGGGGTAGACGCGGCCGTCGGGCGTGCGCAGCTCGCGCGCGGCCACGTCCACGGTCAGCGCGTCGTCCGGGCGCTGCATCAGGGTCTGCACGTCGGCCTCGTCCAGCACGATCGGCAGCAGCCCGTTCTTGAGGCTGTTGTTGCGGAAGATGTCGGCGATCTCGCTGCTGACGATGGCGCGCAGGCCCAGGTCGGTCAGCGCCCACGGCGCGTGCTCGCGCGAGGAGCCGCAGCCGAAGTTGCGCCCGGCCAGCAGGATCTGGCGGCCGGCGTTGTGCGGCTGGTTGAACGCGAACTCCGGGTTCGGCGTGCCGTCGGCCTGCCAGCGCCAGTCGTTGAACGCGTTGCGGCCGAGGCCGGCGCGCTCGGTGGTGGACAGGAACCGCGCCGGGATGATCTGGTCGGTGTCGATGTTGGTCTGGCGCAGCACCACGCTGGCCGAGGTGAGGGCGGCGAATCCGGCCATCAGCAGGCCTCCTGGGACACGGTGGCGGGGTCGGCGGCGGCCGCATCGGGCAGCGTCGCCGGCGGCAGCGCCGGAGTGGGGACGTGCGGCGGCAGCAGCGGCTTGCCGCGGTGGGCGAAGGCGCGGGTGGTGGCGGCGACGAAGGTCAGCGTGGCCGCGAACGCGGCGATGTGCGGCGCCATCACGCGACCTCCTGGGTGATGCCGGCGAACAGCGTGCGCGGATCGCTGACCTTGCCGTTCACCGCGGCCCAGGCCGCGGTCATCGGCGAGGCCAGCAGGGTGCGCGAGCCGGGACCCTGGCGGCCTTCGAAGTTGCGGTTGCTGGTGCTCACCGCCAGCTGCCCCGGCGCGACCAGGTCGCCGTTCATCGCGATGCACATCGAGCAGCCGGATTCGCGCCACTCGGCGCCGGCGGCGCGCACCACCTCGTGGATGCCCTCGGCCTCGGCCTGGCGCTTGACGATCTCCGAGCCCGGCACCACCAGCATGCGCACGTTCGGCGCGACGCGGCGGCCGCGCAGCACCTGCGCCACTTCGCGCATGTCGCTGAGCCGGCCGTTGGTGCAGGAACCGACGAACACCACGTCCACCGGCGTGCCGATCAGCGCGTGGCCGGATGCGAAATGCATGTAGTCCAGGCCCTTCTGCGCGGCCGCGTCCTGCGCCGCCGGAATCGGCACGTCCACCGCGATCGCGGTGCCCGGGTGGGTGCCCCAGGTCAGGGTCGGGCGGATCTCGCGCGCGTCGATGCGCACGTCCACGTCGAAGCGCGCGCCCGCATCGCTGCGCAGCTGCGACCAGCGCTGCACCGCGGCGTCGAACTCCGCGCCCTTCGGACCGCGCGGCGTGTTCGCCATCCAGTCGAAGGTGACTTGGTCCGGGGCGACCATGCCGGCGCGCGCGCCGGCCTCGATCGACATGTTGCACAGGGTCATGCGCTGCTCCATGTCCATCGCGGCGATGGTGGAGCCGCGGTACTCGAGCACATGGCCGGTGCCGCCGTTGACCCCGATCATGCCGATGATGTGCAGGATCACGTCCTTGGCGCCGACGCCCGGCGCCAGCGGCCCGTCGACGGTGATCGACATGGTCTTGGCCTTGCGCTGCAGCAGGCACTGCGTGGCCAGCACGTGGCCGACCTCGCTGGTGCCGATGCCGAACGCCAATGCCCCGAAAGCGCCATGCGTGGAGGTGTGGCTGTCGCCGCAGACGATGGTCATGCCCGGCTGGGTGAAGCCTTGCTCGGGCGCGATCACGTGCACGATGCCGCGGTTGTCCGAGGCCATGTCGAACAGCTCGATGCCGTAGTCGGCGCAATTGCGCGCGAGCATGTCCACCTGCGCCTCGGAGGCCTTGGTGTAGTACGGCAGCTTGCCGTCGGCGCCGCGCGGCAGGGTTGGCGTGGAATGGTCCATCGTCGCCTTGGTGCGGTCGGGCCGGCGCGGCGCCAGGCCGCGCGACTTCAGTTCGGTGAACGCCTGCGGCGAGGTCACCTCGTGGATCAGGTGCAGATCGATGTACAGCACCGCCGGAGCGGTGCTGCTTTCGGGAACGACGACGTGCGCGTCCCACAGTTTGTCGTACAGGGTGCGGGGCATCGAAGACATTACGGGACTACCTGGCAGGGACGCTGGGCAAGGAGGGAGAGCGGTGGGAAGCGTGCATCGTGGCGATGACCGTGGCGTGGCCGCTCAGGCGGCCGCCGTCGCGACGCCGGCCTGCGCGCCCAGGCGCTGGCGCAGCACGCGGTTGGCCACGTCCAGCCAGGCCAGCGCGCTGGCCTCGATGATGTCGCGGCTGGTGCCGCTGCCGTCGTATTCGATCTCGCCGTGGCGCACGCTGAGGTTGGCCTCGCCGCGCGCGTCGGCGCCGATGCCGACGCTGTGCACCTGGTAGCTGTCCAGGGTCAGCTGTACGCCGGTGGCCGCGGCCAGCGCGGCGAACAGCGCATCCACCGGGCCGTCGCCTTCGGCGCGCTCGCTGACCCGCTGGCCGTCCGGATCGGACAGCTCGACCTGCGCGCTGGCGCGCTGGCCGCGGTCGCTGACGGTCATCGACGACAGCCGGTAGCCCTGGCTTTCCGGCGCGTCCTGCATCATCGCCTGCAGGTCGGCGTCGTTGACCACGCGCTGCTGTTCGCACAGCGCCTTGAACGCCTCGAACGCCAGGTTCAGTTCGGCCTCTTCCAGCACGTAGCCCAGCGCGCGCAGGCGCTGCTCGACCGCGGCGCGGCCGCTGTGGCGGCCCAGCACCATCTGCGAGGACTCCCAGCCCACGTCTTCCGGGCGCATGATCTCGTAGGTGCCGCGGTGGCGCAGCATGCCGTGCTGGTGGATGCCCGACTCGTGGGCGAAGGCGTTGCCGCCGACGATCGCCTTGTTGCGCTGCACCGGCATGCCGACCAGCCGCTGCAACAGCTGCGAGCTGGCGACGATGCGCGGGGTGTTGATCGCGGTGTCGATCTCGTAGAACGCGTTGCGCACCTTCAGCGCCATCGCGATCTCTTCCAGCGCGCAGTTGCCGGCGCGCTCGCCGATGCCGTTGATGGTGCATTCCACCTGCCGCGCGCCGCCTTCCACCGCGGCCAGCGAGTTGGCCACGGCCAGGCCCAGGTCGTTGTGGCAGTGGGTGCTGAAGATCACCCGCTCGGCGCCGGGCACGCTGGCGATCAGCCGCGCGAACATGCCGCGGATCTCTTCCGGGGTGGTGAAACCGACCGTGTCGGGCAGGTTGATGGTGGTGGCGCCGGCGGCGATCGCCACCGCGCTCACTTCGGCCAAGAAATCCTCTTCGGTGCGGGTGGCGTCCTCGGCCGAGAACTCCACGTCGTCCACGTACTGGCGCGCCAGCGACACGTGCTTGCGCACCGATTCCAGCACCTGCTCGCGGCTCATCCGCAGCTTGTGCTCGCGGTGCAGCGGGCTGGTCGACAGGAACACGTGCAGGCGCGGCCTGGCCGCCGCCTCCAGCGCACGCGCCGAGATCTCGATGTCGGTGGCCAGGCAGCGCGACAGCACCGCCAGGGTCGGCTCGCGCAGCTCGCGGCCGATCAGCGCCATCGCCTCGCGGTCGGACTGCGAACTGGCCGGGAAGCCGGTCTCGATGATGTCCACGCCCAGCTCGGCCAGGGCGCGCGCCATGACCAGCTTCTGCGGCGGGGTCATGCTGCAGCCGGGGGATTGCTCGCCGTCGCGCAGGGTGGTGTCGAAAATGCGGATGCGGGGGGTCTGGGAAGAAGGAGAAGTGTTCACCAGATGGTTTCCTCTACGGCGGCGGTGGCTGGCGGATGGGGGAGCGGGGAGACGGGGCGAGCGGGAGCGGGCGGGGCGGCGGCACGTTGGTTGCGAAGTCGCTCGGCATTGCGGCGGCGCGGCTTGCGTGGCGCGCGCGGGCGCACCTCCGACAGCAGCGTCGCCAGCACGCCGGCGTCGATGTTGCCACCGGACACCACCGCGCACTTGCGCTTGCCGGCGACGCGGCGGCCGGCCGCCAGGGCCAGCGCGCCGGCGCCCTCGGCGATGACGTGCTCCTCCAGCGCCAGGCGGACCAGCGTTTCGCGCAGTTCCGCCTCGCGCACGATCACCACGTCGTCGAGCAGGCTGGCGCACAGCCGGCGGGTGATGAACCCGGGGATTTTAACCTTGACGCCGTCGGCCAGGGTGGGCACCGGGTCGATCGGGCGAATATCGCCGCGGATCGCCCGCGCCATCGAGTCCACGCCCTCGACCTGCGCGCCGACGATGCGCACGCCCTGCGAGCGCAGCGCCAGGGCCACGCCGGAGGCCAGGCCGCCGCCGCCGATCGGCACGATCACCACGTCCGGGGCGTGCGCGGCCAGCTCGATGCCGACCGTGCCCTGGCCGGCGATCACGTCCGGGTCGTCGAACGCGGACAGGAACCGGTAGCCGTTCTGCTCGGCCAGTTCGCGGGCGAAGGCGTAGGCCTCGTCGTAGCTGGTGCCGTGCTGGCGCACGGTGGCGCCCCAGTGGGCGACGCCGGCGATCTTGGTCTGCGGCGCGCCGTGCGGCATCACCGTGATCGCCTGCACGCCCAGGCGGTGCGCGGCCCAGGCCACGCCCTGCGCATGGTTGCCGGCCGAGGCGCAGATGACGGTGCGCTCGTCGCCGCGCTCCAGCCCGGCCAGCAGCGCATTCAGCGCGCCGCGCACCTTGTAGGATCCGGTGCGCTGCAGGTTCTCCAGTTTCAGCCACACGCCGAAGCGCTCGGCGTAGTGCACCGGCGTCGGCGGCAGGTAGCGGCGCAGCCGCGCCTGCGCGGCCAGCACGTCGGCGACGCTGACCGCTACGTCGCCTACGTCCGGTTCCTGCGGGGCGGGGCGGCCGCGGTCAGGCATGGGGCCGGGACTCGGGACTCGGGACTCGGGACTCGCAGAGCGGCATGCCGCCTGGAAGAAGATGCCTCCGTTGGAGAAGACGCCTCCGCGCCGTCGCGCGGCGCTGCCGCACGGCCGGCATGAAGCCCGAGACCAGTGAGCCGCCAACGCAGCCGTCGAGTCCCGAGTCCCGAGTCCCGAGTCCCGACCGGCTCATGGCGCCACGTCCAACGCGGTGACCCGCACCGACTCGCAGTCGTACACCTTTTCCATCTGCAGGCGCAGGCTCTCGCCGGGGCGGTTGCCGTCGACCACCATCTGCAGGTGCCAGCGGCCGGCGTCGTCGGCCACCGGCGCGCCGGTGATCGACAGCGGCGCGAAGCCGCGCCGCTCGGCCATGCCGATCGCGCGCAGCAAGGCGCCTTCGGCCGGCTTCAGCACCAGGTCAAGCTGGTATCGCATGGGGGATCTCCTGGCGCTGGGTCGCGGGGTTGCTCTCCAGCATGGTGCTGTTGGCGGTGTTCGGCGGCACCAGCGGCCACACGTTGGCGCGCGCGTCGATGGCCACGTGCAGCAGCGCCGGGCCCGGCTGCGCCAGCAGTTCGGCCAGCCCGTCCTCGACCTGGCCGCGCGCGGTGATGCGCCTGGCCGGGATGCCGAACACCTGCGCCAGCGCGGCGAAGTCCGGGTTGTCGGACAGGTCGATCTCGCTGTAGCGCTCGGCGAAGAACAGCTCCTGCCACTGCCGCACCATGCCCAGCGAACTGTTGTCCAGCAGCACGATCTTCACCGGCAGCTTGCAGCGCGCGATGGTGACCAGCTCCTGCACGTTCATCATGAAGCTGCCGTCGCCGCTGACCAGCACCACGGTGCGTTCGGGGCAGGCGAACTGCGCGCCCATCGCCGCCGGCAGGCCGAAGCCCATGGTGCCCAGCGCGCCGCTGGTCAGGTGGTTGCGCGGATGGTTGAAGCGGCAATGCTGGGCCACCCACATCTGGTGCTGGCCGACGTCGCAGGCGATCACCGTGTCGGCCGGGGCCAGCTCGCTCAGCCGCTTCAGCAGGCCGGGCGCGTAGATGTCCTCGCCCGGCGCGTCGTAGCGGGCGCCGAACTTCTCGCGATGGCCGATGCAGCGCGCGTGCCAGGCCTCGCAGGTGCTGGTGGCCGCGCTCAGCGCGCGCAGCGCCTCGGCCACGTCGCCGGGCACGGCGATGTCGGCATGGCGCAGCTTGGAGATCTCGCAGGCGTCGGCATCCAGGTGGATGACCCGCGCGAACGGGGCGAACTCGGCCAGCTTGCCGGTGGCGCGGTCGTCGAAGCGCGCGCCGACCACGATCAGCAGGTCCGATTCCTGCACCGCCATGTTGGCGGCGCGGGTACCGTGCATGCCGAGCATGCCCAGGTAGTGCGGATGCCCGTGCGGCAACGCGCCCAGCCCGCGCAGGGTCAGCACGGTGGGAATGCGGGTGGTGTCGACGAACTGGCGGAACGCGTCCACCGCGTTGGCCAGGGCGATGCCGCCGCCGCCGTAGATCACCGGCTTGTCGGCGCCGGCGATCGCCGCCAGCACCTCGGCCAGGGCCGCGGCGGACGGCGCCGGCGGCACCGGCACCGCGGCCGGCACGTGCTCCGGCAGCTGCGAGGCGTCGGCCAGCTGCACGTCCTTGGGCAGGTCGATCAGCACCGGCCCCGGACGCCCCTCGCGGGCGATGCGGAACGCGTCGCGCACCACCTGCGGCAGGTCTTCCACGCGGCGCACCAGGAAGCTGTGCTTGACGATCGGCAGGGTCAGCCCGAACACGTCCAGTTCCTGGAACGCGTCGGTGCCCAGCAGCGGCGTGGCGACCTGTCCGGTCAGGCAGATCATCGGCACCGAGTCCAGCATCGCGTCGGCGATGCCGGTGACCAGGTTGGAGGCGCCCGGGCCGGACGTGGCGACGCAGACCCCGACCCGCCCGCTGGCACGGGCGTAGCCGTTGGCGGCCAGCGCCGCGCCCTGCTCGTGGCGGACCAGGATGTGCTTGAGCTGGCTGTCTACCAGCGCGTCGTAGAACGGCATGATGGTGCCGCCCGGATAGCCGAACAGCGTGTCCACGCCTTCGGCTTCCAGGGCCTGCGTCAGCCAGCGCGCGCCGTTGCGGGGCGTGCCGTGAGCGGAGGAGTTCATACGGTGGCGACCTTTCGGTGGAAGCGGGTGGGGGAGCCGCGGGTTACGCGGCTTGGCCTGTCGCGGCCGGCTTGGCGGCAGCAGCGGCCTCGCCGTTCAGCCAGACCATCTTGGCGCGCAGTTGCTTGCCGACCACTTCGATCGGGTGCTCCAGGTCGGCCTGCTTGAACTTGGTGTAGTTCGGCAGCCCGGCTTCGTATTCGGCGACCCAGTTCTTGGTGAAGGTGCCGTTCTGGATGTCGGTCAGCACGTCGCGCATGCGCTCCTTGGTGGCCGCGTCGACGACCCGCGGGCCGCTGACGTAGTCGCCGTACTGCGCGGTCTCGGAGACGAACTCCAGCATGCGGGTGATGCCGCCTTCGTAGAACAGGTCCACGATCAGCTTCAGTTCGTGCAGCACTTCGTAGTAGGCGATTTCCGGCTGGTAGCCGGCTTCCACCAGCACCTCGAAGCCGGCCTGGACCAGCGACGAGGCGCCGCCGCACAGCACCGCCTGCTCGCCGAACAGATCGGTCTCGGTCTCTTCCTTGAAGGTGGTCTTGATCAGGTTGGCGCGCGCCCCGCCCAGGCCGGCGGCGTACTCGAGCGCGAACTGCTCGGCCTTGCCGCTCTTGTCCTGGTACACCGCCCAGATGCACGGCACGCCGCGGCCGATCTCGTACTCGCGGCGCACCAGCGCGCCCGGGCCCTTCGGCGCGACCAGCACCACGTCCAGGTCGGCGCGCGGCTGGATCATGTCGAAATGCACGTTCAGGCCATGCGCGAACAGCAGGCAGGCGCCCTGCTTCATGTTCGGCGCCAGCACCTCGTCGTACAGCTTCTTCTGCACCATGTCCGGGGTCAGCACCGCGACCAGGTCGGCGTCCTTGACCGCTTCGGCGGGGCTCTTCACCACGAAGCCGTCGGCCTGCGCCTTGGCTTCGGTCGGGCCGCCCACGCGCAGGCCGACGGTGACATCGAAGCCGGACTCGCGCAGGTTCAGCGCGTGGGCGCGGCCCTGGCTGCCGTAGCCGACGATGGCGATCTTGGTGGTGGGCTGGGCGGAACTGGTCATGGGGCGGATTTCCTCGGGACGGTGTGTGGGTAGGAAGGGAAGCGAGTGTTTCGCGGTTACTAAAATGAAAAACCCCGCGCCGTTGCCGGTGCGGGGTCTGATCGAATCCAGGCTGCTTGTCGCTTACACGCCGGTTCGTCCCGCACTTGTGGGCGAGGTAATAAGCACGAGTACGAGGAGCGACGCGGCGGCGTCCGCGCGCAGCGCGGCGGGCAGGCGGGTCGGCTTCGGGCTGGTGTGGCGATGCAACATGCGGCGAGATAAACATGGCCTTTGCGGGGCTGTCAACCCTGCCGCCGGCGCGCAACCGCGAATGTGCCGAAAGCCGCACCAGCACAGCATCGTTACGCCTGAAACGGTGCGCCGGCGCGGGCGGCGCGTGGCCGATTGCGCGGAATGGTCGCTGCGTTCGTGCCGCGCCCGGTGCGTGCCATCGGGCGGCAACAGGCGGCCGCCATCCTGCGCTCATCTGGCGCCGCCCCTGCCGTGCGGTCGTGGCCGGCGGCCCTTTCCCGTTCCAGGTGGTGCAGGCGAACCAGGCCGAACCGGGCAGCGCGGCGGTGCCCACCGCGATGGCGCGCGTGTCGCTGGCCGAAGCCCTGCTCGCCGTGGACCGGCGCGAGGAGGCGCGCGCAACTGCAACAGGCGCGTCCGCTGCTGGTCGCGCAGCTGGCGCCGCAAGCCGAGTTGCTGCGGCGGCTGGATGCCGGGCAACGGACGCTGGCGATGCGCTGAGAGTTTGCGCCGTGGCTGTAGCGCCGACACGGGCGCTACAGCGCGCTGGCGCAGCCGCAGCTGCGCGCGCGGCCCCGCTCGGGTAGGGTGGAGCGGTATCCGTCGTGGGGAATGCGCATGTCCGTTTCGACCTTTTCCGTGGCATGCCTGGCGCTCGCGCTGGGCTTGCCGCCGCTGGCCGCTGCGGCCGACCGCGTCACCGGCCAAGCGTTCGCCACGCGTTCGGAAGTGATCGCGCCGCACGCGATGGCCGCCACCTCGCAACCGCTGGCCACGCAGATCGCGCTGGACACGATGAAGGCGGGCGGTTCGGCGGTGGACGCGGCGATCGCCGCCAACGCCGCGCTCGGACTGATGGAGCCGACCGGCAACGGCGTCGGTGGCGACCTGTTCGCGATCGTATGGGATCCGAAGACGCACAAGCTCTACGGCTACAACGGTTCGGGCCGTTCGCCCAAGTCGCTCACCCTGGCCGAGTTCCAGCGCCGCGGCTTGAAGGACATTCCACCGACCGGGCCGCTGCCGGTGTCGGTGCCGGGTGCGGTGGACGGCTGGTTCGCGCTGCACGAGCGCTTCGGGCGCACCACGATGGCGCAGAACCTGGCGCCGGCGATCCGCTACGCGCGCGAGGGCCATCCGGTGGCCGAGACCATCGCCTACTACTGGGACCGCTCGGTGCCGCGGCTGTCGCAGTATCCCGGCTTCAAGGAACAGTTCACCATCGACGGCCATGCGCCGCGCAAGGGCGAGCTGTGGAAGAACCCGAACCTGGCCAATACGCTGCAGCAGATCGCCGACGGCGGCCGCGACGCGTTCTACAAGGGGCCGATCGCGCGCACCATCGATGCCTATTTCAAGGCCAACGGCGGGTTTCTCAGCTACGACGACCTGGCCAGCCACCACGGCGAATGGGTCGAGCCGGTCAGCAGCAACTACCGCGGCTACGACGTGTGGGAACTGCCGCCCAACAGCCAGGGCATCGCCGCGCTGCAGATGCTCAACATCCTGGAGGGCTACGACTTCTCGAAGATCCCGTTCGGCTCGGCCGAGCACATCCACCTGTTCACCGAGGCCAAGAAGCTGGCCTTCGCCGACCGCGCGCGCTTCTATGCCGACCCGGCGTTCCAGCCGGCGCCGCTGGCCAAGCTGATCTCCAAGGACTACGCCGCGCAACGCCGTGCGCTGATCTCGATGGACAAGGCGCTGAAGGAAGTGCAGCCAGGCACGCCGAAACAGTTGGAGGAAGGCGACACCATCTACCTGACCGTGGCCGACGCCGACGGCATGATGGTGTCGCTGATCCAGTCCAACTACCGCGGCATGGGCAGCGGCATGGCGCCACCGGGCCTGGGCTTCATCCTGCAGGACCGCGGCGAGATGTTCGTGCTGAACAAGGACCATCCCAACGGCTACGCGCCGGGCAAGCGCCCGTTCCAGACCATCATCCCGGCGTTCGTGACCAGGGACGGCAAGCCGTGGCTCAGCTTCGGCGTGATGGGCGGGGCGATGCAGCCGCAAGGGCATGTGCAGATCGTGATGAACCTGGTCGATTTCCACATGAACCTGCAGGAAGCCGGCGACGCGCCGCGGATCCAGCACGAAGGGTCGACCGAACCGACCGGGCAGGCCACGGCGATGCGCGACGGCGGCGAGCTGAATCTGGAAACCGGGTTTTCCTACGATGCGATCCGCGCGCTGATGCGCAAGGGCCACCGCGTGATCTTCGCCGACGGCCCGTATGGCGGCTACCAGGCGATCGCGCGCGACCCGGCCAGCGGCGTGTACTACGGCGCCTCGGAAAGCCGCAAGGACGGGCAGGCCGCCGGCTACTGAGCCGGCGCCTCCGCTGCGCGCGCCGGCGCTGCCGCCTGCGCGCTCACTCCTGCGCTGGCGCGCGTTCCGCCGCGCCGCGCGCCTGCTGCTGCGCCGCCTGCTCGCGCGCGATCCACGCCTCGATCATGTGCCGGGCGCGTTGCGCGCGGCGGCGTTCGCGGGTGTGCTCGGCGTCGAGCACCCGGTACAGCGAGACGATCACCAGCACCATCAGCAGCGCGAACGGCAGGGCGGCGATGGTGATCATGCCCTGCAGCGCGTCCAGGCCGCCGGCCAGCAACAGCACCGCCGCGATCAGCGCCACCGCCACGCCCCAGACCAGCTTGCGCGCCAGCGGCGGATCGCCGGCCTCGTCGGTGGACATGCTGGCCAGCACCAGCACCGCCGAGTCGGCCGAGCTGACGAAGAAGATCATCAGCAACAGCAAGGCCAGGCTCGACAGCAGCAGCGAACCCGGCAGGCTGTCGAACAGGGTGAACAGCACCGTTTCGTAGCCGTTGCCCAGCGCCTGCAGCATGTCGACGTGGCCGAACAGCTGCGACCACAGCGCGGTGCCGCCGAACACCGAGAACCATACGAAGCCGAGCAGAGTGGGAGCCAGCACCACGCCCACCACGAACTCGCGGATGCTGCGTCCGCGCGACACGCGGGCGATGAACGCGCCGACGAACGGCGCCCAGGCGATCCACCATGCCCAGTAGAAAATGGTCCACTCCGCCACCCACTTGCTGCCGGAGAACGGCGACATGCGCAGGCTCATCGTCACCAGTTGGTTGAGATAGGCGCCCAGCGTGGTAGTGAAGGTGTCGAAGATGAAGCCGGTCGGGCCCAGCACCAGCACCGCGGCCAGCAGCAGCGCGGCCAGCGCCAGGTTGAAGTTGGACAGCCACTTGATGCCGCGTTCCACGCCGCTGGCGGTGGAGGCCATGTACAGCACGAACGCCACCGCGATGATGGCCATCTGCACCGGAACGCTCGCCTGCACGCCGAACACGCGCTGCAGGCCGGCGGCGATCTGGATGGTGCCGAAGCCCAGCGTGGTGGCCACGCCGATCGCGGTGGCCACCACCGCGGCGATGTTCACCGCCTGCCCGATCCAGCCGCGATGATGGCGGCCGATCACCGGCTGCAGCATGTCGCTGACCAGCCCGCGGCCGTTGCGGTTGTACTGGAACCAGGCCATCGCCAGGCCGATCAGCGCATAGATCGCCCACGGATGCAGGCCCCAGTGGAAGAACGCGTAGCGCATCGACGCGCGCGCGGCGTCCATGCTTTCGGGCGGCAGGCCTTCCGGCGGCTTGAGGAAGTGCGAGATCGGCTCGGCCGCACCCCAGAACACCAGGCCGATGCCCATGCCGGCGGCGAACAGCATCGACAGCCAGCTGGCGCGGGAGAAGTCCGGCTCGGCATCCTCGCCGCCGATGCGCAGATGGCCGAAGCGGCCGAAGGCCAGATACAGCATGAAGGCCAGGGTCAGGAACACCACCAGCAGGTACATCCAGCCGGCGCCGCGGACGACCTCAGCCAGCGCCGCCTGCACCACGTGGTCGAACGGGCCGGGCGCGACGCCCGCGATCAGCACCAGCAAGGCCACCAGCGCGATGGACATACGGAACACCATGGTAAGGAGCGTCTCCGATCAGGGAATCGAGAGGGAGCGCGCCGGCCCTGCGGCATGCGCAGGCGAGCGGCACGCAGCGGTTGCCGGTCTGCACGCGCTGCGGCGGCAGCGCGGGGCAACGCGCGAACGAAGCGGGCGAGGATAGCGAGCGGATCGTCACGGCGCCGTTATGGCGCGTTCCGGTGCGTGCGGCGTGCATGCCTCGCGATGCGCCAGCGCAGGCCATGCCATTGGCCCTTGCGGCCCGCGCCGCTGCATTGCGAGGCAGTGTCTACGGCAGCGTCCACCTTCCTCGCACGTGGCGGTCGCCGCGGAGGCGGTGGCCGGCCCCGGTGGCATGGATGGCCAGGTGGCCCGCACCTGAATCCGCCAGGCAGCGGGCATGACGCCGGTCCCGGTTGTGCGCGTGTTCGCTCAGGTTGCACGGTGGCGGCCGATACCATGGCGGAAGGAGTCCTGCAGGGGAAGGCCATGTCGTTGTTCACACGCAATCCGGATGCCGACGCTGGACCCGCCGCGGCCTTGCCGGACGCGCCGGTGGCGCTGCTGCGGCTGGATCCGCAAGGCCGGGTCCGCGCCGTCAACCGTGCCGCGCTGGATCTGCTGGGGGTGCAAGCGGAGGCCTTGCTCGGCGAGCCCAGCGAGGCGGTGTGGGGCCTGCCGCTGGCGGCGCTGGCCGGCGTCGAGGGCAGCTGGCAGGCATCGCCGGACGATCCCGCGCGGCGCGTGCGCTACCAGCGCGATCGCGATCGCCATGGCGAGGGCTGGCTGCTGTCGCTGCCGCATCCGGAAACCGCCGCGCTGCTGCGCGATGTCGCCCTGCTCGGTAACGGGCAGGCGCAAGGCGCCATCAGCCCGGCGCTGCAAGCGCTGGCGCAGCGGCTGCAGGCCGGTGCGCAGGCGCAGGCCTTGCTGGACCGGGTCGGCGAGCGCCTGACCGGGTGCGACCTGGACCTGGGCCTGAGCACGCCGCTGTCCGCGCAGGAGACCGAGGCGATGGCCGGGCGGCGCCTGTCGGCCGGCTTCGGCAACCTGGCCGAGGCGATCCGCCAGGCGGTGGCGCTGTCGCTGCAGATCGCCGCCGACGTGCCGCAGGTGGTCGCCGAGAACGAGGAACTGGCGCAGCAATCGCAGACCCAGATGGACGCGCTGCAGACGGTGGTGGCGACCACCCGGCGGCTGCTGCAGGGCCTGCACGAGATGGACCAGGAGCTGCGCACGGTGATCGCGGTGGCGGCCAGCGCCGACGACAGCGCGCGCCAGGGCGTGGAGGCGGCGCGCGCGCTGGGCCAGGCGATGCGCGAGGTGGAGCGGCGCTCGGCGCGCGCCACCGAGGTCATCGAGGTGATCGACGCGGTCGCCTTCCAGACCAACATCCTGTCGATCAACGCCAGCATCGAGGCGGTGCATGCCGGCGCCGCCGGGCGCGGCTTCGCCGTGGTCGCCAGCGAGATCCGGCGCCTGGCCGAACGCGCCGCCGCGGCCGCGCGCGACGTGCGCAGCATCATCGGCGAGACCGGCAGCGCCCTGCACGACAGCGCCGCCTCGGCACAGCGTACCGAGCAGGTGCTCGGCGGCATCGGCCAACTGCTCGGCCGCGCCAGCGCGGCGATGGAGACCGTGGCCACCCGCGTCGCCGCGCAGGGCGAGGAGATCGGCGGTATCGATCGCGCGGTCGAGCACGTGGTCGGGCTCAGCCGCAGCAACCTGGAGCATGTCGCGCGCGTGGTCGAGCGCAGCGCGGCGCTGGCCGCGGGCAGCACCACGCTGCACGACTGCGTGGGCCTGTTCCGCTTGCCGGCCGACCCGATGCAGCAGCCGCGGCACGCGCGCATCCGCGAACTGGCCACGGCCACCGCCGGCAGGATCGGGCAGGCGCTGGCCAATGCGGTCGCACGCGGCCGCATCGGCGAGGACGCGCTGTTCTCCACCGACTACACGCCGATCGCGGGCGTCGATCCGCCCAAGTACCGCACCGCCTTCGACGCGTTGTGCGACGAACTGCTGCCGCCGCTGCAGGAACCGCTGCTGGCCGCGCATCCGTGGATCGTGTTCGCGATCTGCGCCAATCCGGACGGCTACGTGCCGACCCACAACCTGCGCTTCAGCCAGCCGCTGAGCGGCGACCGCGCCCGCGACCTGGTCGGCAACCGCACCAAGCGCATGTTCACCGATCGGGTCGGGCGCAGCGTCGGCCGCCATACCCAGCCCTATCTGCTGCAGGTGTATCGGCGCGATACCGGGCAGATCCTGTTCGACCTGTCGGTGCCGGTGCATGTGCGCGGCCGCCACTGGGGCGGGCTGCGCGTGGCCTACGTGCTGGAATGAGCGCCGCGGCGAACGCCGCACAAAAAAACGCCACCGGGGTGAGCCGGCGGCAGGGAGAGAGAGACGTCGTTCTTGTGGGAACAAGGCTAGGCGCGGTATTTCGCCGGGGTTTGCCGCAATGGCCTGCGCGCGTGGCGGCGCTGACAAGAAGTGGCCCCGGTTGTGCGCCGATTCAGCTGCGCGTGGTTGGCTGCGGCCGCGGAAACGGGTCTAATGGGCGCAGAAGCGGGGGTACCGCCGGCGCAGGCCGCGGTTGAGACAGTCCCTTCGAACCTGATCCGGTTGATACCGGCGTAGGGAAGCTTCGCAAGCCCGGTCCGTGCGCCCTTCGCGCCGGGCCGTGCCCGCGCCGCCGCTTCGTCCGTGCTGCGAGTTCGCTCGCAACCGCCTGCACCCGTTGTGGGCTTCCAGAACCAGGACGAATGCCGATGAATGCCGTACCCAGCCCGTTGCTGCAGCAGGCCGATACCCTGTCCGAGTCGGTGACCTGGCCGATCCCCGGTTCGCGCAAGATCTTCGTGCCAGGCTCGCGTCCCGACCTGCGCGTGCCGATGCGCGAGATCCAGCTGACCCGCACCCCGACCCTGTTCGGCGGCGAAGACAATCCGCCGGTCACCGTGTACGACACCTCCGGGCCGTATACCGATCCGCACGCGACGATCGACCTGCGCGCCGGCCTGGCGCCGCTGCGCGCGCGCTGGATCGAAGAGCGCGGCGACACGGCCGCGCTGGAACAGCTCAGCTCCGAGTTCGGCCGCGGCCGCGAGCACAACGCGCGGCTGGACGCGGTGCGCTTCCCGGCCCGGCACCTGCCGCGGCGCGCGCTGGCCGGCGCCAACGTCACCCAGATGCACTACGCGCGCCGCGGCATCGTCACTCCGGAGATGGAGTTCGTCGCGATCCGCGAGAACCAGCGGCTGGAGGCGGTGCGCGATGCGCTGCTGCGCCAGCAGCATCCCGGCGAGGCGTTCGGCGCCAGCATCCAGCACGTCATCACCCCCGAGTTCGTGCGCGAGGAGATCGCCCGCGGCCGCGCCATCCTGCCCAACAACATCAACCATCCGGAAAGCGAGCCGATGATCATCGGCCGCAATTTCCTGACCAAGGTCAACGCCAACATCGGCAACAGCGCGCTCAGCTCGGGCATCGCCGAGGAAGTGGAAAAGCTGGTGTGGTCGATCCGCTGGGGCGGCGACACGGTGATGGACCTGTCCACTGGCAAGCACATCCACGAGACCCGCGAGTGGATCGTCCGCAATTCGCCGGTGCCGATCGGCACGGTGCCGATCTACCAGGCGCTGGAAAAGGTCGATGGCCGCGCCGAGGAACTGACCTGGGAGATCTTCCGCGACACGCTGATCGAGCAGGCCGAGCAGGGAGTGGACTACTTCACCATCCACGCCGGGGTGCTGCTGCGCTACGTGCCGCTGACCGCCAGGCGGGTCACCGGCATCGTCTCGCGCGGCGGCTCGATCCTGGCCAAGTGGTGCCTGGCGCACCACCGCGAGAACTTCCTCTACACCCACTTCGAGGACATCTGCGAAATCATGAAGGCCTACGATGTGGCCTTCTCGCTGGGCGACGGGCTGCGGCCCGGCTGCATCGCCGATGCCAACGACGCGGCGCAGTTCGGCGAGCTGGAAACGCTGGGCGAGCTGACCAAGGTCGCGTGGAAACACGACGTGCAGACCATGATCGAAGGTCCCGGCCACGTGCCGATGCAACTGATCAAGGAGAACATGGACAAGCAGCTGCGCGAATGCGGCGAGGCGCCGTTCTACACGCTGGGGCCGCTGACCACCGACATCGCGCCCGGCTACGATCACATCACCTCGGCGATCGGCGCGGCGATGATCGGCTGGTTCGGCACCGCGATGCTGTGCTACGTGACGCCCAAGGAGCATCTGGGCCTGCCCAACCGGCAGGACGTGCGCGACGGCATCATGGCCTACAAGATCGCCGCGCATGCGGCCGACCTGGCCAAGGGCCACCCGGGTGCGCAGGTGCGCGACAACGCGCTGTCCAAGGCGCGCTTCGAGTTCCGCTGGGACGACCAGTTCCATCTCGGCCTGGATCCGGAGAAGGCCAAGGACTTCCACGACGAGACGCTGCCCAAGGACGCGCACAAGCTGGCGCACTTCTGTTCGATGTGCGGCCCGCACTTCTGTTCCATGAGCATATCCCAAGACCTGCGCGGCGAGTCCGCGCAGGGCACCCAGGACGTGCGCGACTACGCCGCCGAGCACGGCGTCGGCGAGAGCGACGCGCTGCAGGCCGGCATGGCCGAGAAGTCGGCGCAGTTCCTGGACGCCGGCGCCGAGGTCTACCGGCAGGGCTAGCCGGCCCCACGCCGCCGTGGCGGGCGCTTGTCTATGATGCGCGCACGCCACCTCCGGAATTCCGCATGCTCCGCTACGCGCTCGTCCTGCGCCGCCACCCGTCCGCGTTGCTGCTGGGCGTGCAGTTGCTGGGCGTGTTGCTGTATCCGCTGATGGAGGACACCGCGGCCGGGCGCGCGTTGTTCGGTGCGTTCGGCATCGTGGTGCTGGGCCTGGCGCTGTGGGTGGTCAACCGCAGTCCGTCGCTGCTGTGGATCGCATGGTGCCTGGCGCTGCCGTCGGTAGTCCTGTCGATCGCCGCGGCGCTGCGCCACAGCCCCGCGCTCGGCGCGTTCGCGCAATTGCTGGAAAGCCTGCTGTATTTCTATACCGCGGCCAGCCTGATCGCCTACATGCTGCAGGACCACGAGGTCACCCGCGACGAGCTGTATGCGGCCGGCGCGACCTTCACCTTGCTGGCATGGGCGTTCGCCTTCGCGTTCTCGGTGTGCCAGCAATGGCTGCCGGGCAGCTTCACCGCCGCGCAGATGACGCAATCGCCGCGCACCTGGATGGAGCTGCTGTACCTGAGTTTCAGCGTGCTGTCCGGGGTCGGCCTCAGCGACGTGCTGCCGGTGTTGCCGCTGGCGCGTTCGCTGGTGATGCTCGAGCAGTTCGCCGGGGTGATGTACATCGCCCTGGTGGTGTCGCGGCTGATTGGCCTCAGCGTCACACGCAAATCCAAAGCCTGAACTGCGGCTAAAAAAAACGCGCCAGGTGGCGCGTAATCTTGCAACGTTTATGTGAGTTTCGTCGGCGGAGAGAGAGCCTGTAGTGCTTCGCCGCGGTCGGCGGCGGCAACGACTAGGGTAGAATTTGTCGGCGTCGCCACGCCTGGCTGCATTCGTCGCATTGGTTTGCCGAATCTGCCCGTTGACGCCACACGGTGCCATTTGCGCCGTGACGTGGCTCCCACCCAAACGCAGATCGTCGTTGCCTTAGTCGCGCATGTCCTCGCCATCTCCTGCCACCCCGCTGCTTCCGGAACGGTTGCAGGTCGGCGATTGCCTGGTGCTGCTGTCGTTGCGCGAAGTGCACGCGCCGCGTGCGCGGCGGCCGCAGCGGCTCACGCCCAAGGCGATGGGCGTGCTGCGCGTGCTGCTGGCGCAGCCGGGGCAGGTGGTGGAGCGCGAGACCTTGCTGGCCCAGGTCTGGCCGGACACGCAGCCGACCAACGACGTGGTGACCCAGGCCATCACCCAATTGCGCAAGGCCTTCGCCGCCGGTGCGAAGGGCGATGCGCCGGCCTACATCGAGACCCTGGCCAAAACCGGTTATCGCCTGGTGGCGCCGGTACAGGCGCTGGCCGAGGTGCAGACCGATGCCGCTGCGCCGTTCGCTGCGGTGGTGAGCGAGCACATGCACGCCGATGCCGCCGTCGCTGCACCGGCGATCGCCGCCGCCGCGCCGCCGCCGCCGGCGGCGGCCGTTGTGCCGGCGCCGCAGTCGCGCCGTTTGCAGGCGGTGCTGGCCGCCGCCGTGGGCGCCGGCCTGATGCTGCTGGCGGTGCTGGTCTGGTGGCTGCCGCGCGGCGACCAGGACACGCTCGGCAGCGAGCAGGAGCGGGTGGTCGGCAGCCCGGAGCGGCCGTACCGGCTGATCACCACGATGCCGGGCTTCGAACTGGAGCCGGCCTTGTCGCCGGATGGCGCGCAGGTGGCGTATGCCGCGGGGATCGAGGGCCGCGCGGGCACGCAGCTGCTGGTGCAGGCGACCGGGCGTGCCGCCGGCAGCGCGTCGCCGCGTTCACTCGGCGTGCCGGACAAGGGCGATTCCGACCGCCTGCCGGCCTGGTCGCCGGATGGCCGCCGCATCGCCTTCGCCCGGCTCGGGCCGGACGGGCGCTGCCAGGTGATGGTGGTGGCCGCGGATGGGCGTGGCGCCGCGCGCGAGGCCACGCGCTGCGATGGCACCGAATTGCTCAGTTTCGACTGGACGCCGGACGGGCGCGGGCTGCTGTTCGGCAGCATGACCGGACGCCAGCCCAGCCGCGGCATCCGCGTGCTCGACCTGGCCAGCGGGCACTGGCGCGCGCTGTCCTACACGGTCGCCGCGGGCGACTTCGACTATGCGCCGCGCTATTCGCCCGACGGGCAGTGGATCGCGTTCGTGCGCAACCCGCAGATGGGCGGCCTGTGGCGGATGCCGGCCGCCGGCGGCCGCGCCGAGCCGCTGACCCGTGAGTTCGCCGAGATCCGCGGCTGGGACTGGACCCAGGACGGGCGCGGCCTGGTGTTCGGGCGCCGGGTCGACAGCGAGACCCGCCTGTACCGGCTGGATACCGCCTCGCAGCGCCTGCGCGACCTGGACCTGGGCGATGCGCAGTCGCCGACCCTGTCGCGCGACGGCGAGCGGCTCGCCTTCGTGCACCGGCGCCCGCAGTTCGCGCTGTATCGCATCGCCGCCGCCGACCGTCACGGCAAGCGCGACAGCCAGCGCCTGTTCGCCTCCACCGGACGCGACAGCCAACCGGTGATCGCGCCGGACGGGCGCCAGCTGGTCTTCAGCTCCGACCGGTCCGGCAGCTATGCGTTGTGGTGGGGCGATGTGACCCGGCCGCAGTCGCTGCGCCAGGTCGAGGGCCTGCGCCCGGAAACCCGGCAGCCGCCGGCCTGGTCGGCCGACAGCCAGTCGCTGCTGGTCAGCGGCCGCGATGCGCAGGGGCGCTCGGTGATCTACGAAGTGCGGCCGCAGTCGGGCAGCGTCGTGCCCTTGCCGGTGCCGTCGGGCGAACCGCTGCAGGCGGCGTACACCGCCGATCCGGCGCAGCTGCTGGTGCTGCTCGGCGAGCACGGCCGCACCCGCCTGCAGCTGTACGACCGGCGCAGCCTGCCGTGGCGGCGGTTGGCGTCGCTGGACGATGTCTCGCAACTGCGCGTGGACCCGGACAGCGGACGCGTGCTGTTCACCCGCCTGGCGCACAGCGGCCTGTGGCGCGCCGACGCCAGCTTGGACCCGGCCAGCGTGGCGGCGGTCGACCAGGCGGTGCCGTCGCTGTGGCGCTACCGCACCTGGGCGCTCGGTGCCGCCGGCGAGGTGCGCTACCTGTTCCCGACCGGCGAGTGCGCCAGCCGGCTTGCGCGGCTCGGCAGCGGGCTCGGCGACAGCGTGTGCCTGGACCGCGACCGGCTCAGTTCGGTCAACGGCTTCAGCATCGATCGGCGCAGTGGCGACGTGTATGCCTCGCTGGCGGTGGAGGATGGCAGCGACATCGGCTTCATGCGCATGCCCGACAGTACCGGCTGGTTCTCGGTGATCACTTCCAAGTGGTTGCTGCACAAGGGAAAGTGAGTTTCGTAAGTTGTTCGTGACGGCTTCGTGCCGATTTCGGACGAACATCGCCACATCGTCCTGACCTTGCCGCCACATCCGGCAAGACTGCGCGCCGGTTCAAGCAAAGCGGGTGCGTCGGATGCGACAAGTCTTCCTGGCCGATCGTGGGCAACAACGGATGCTGGACAACGAGGACGTGCCGGTCGGCTCGGCCTGCCTGGGCGCGGCACGGCTGGGCTGCCTGCAAGCTTCGGCCGCCGCATTCACGGTCTGGATCCAACTGCGCGGTAGCGCCTGGATCGAAGCCAAGGAAGGCCGCTTCGAACTGCAGCGCGGCCAGTGGCTGGCCTTCGAACGCGATTCGCGGCCGCTGGTGCAGGCCGATCGCGACGGGCTGTGCATCGGCCTGAGCCTGGATGCCGACGCATTGAAGGCGCTGGGGCGCATGGCCGATGCCACGCTGTACGCCGGCCGCGGCGCATTGCCGCCGCGCGAGGCGCGCATCGCATTGCGCCTGTGGCGGCAGGCGGCGGCGCGGCCGGGCGACGTGCTGGCGATGCGTCCGGTGCTGCTGCACCTGGCCTCGATGCAGGGCGAGCTGTCGCACCGCGTGCAGCGTTGCCCGGGGCGCTCGCGGGTGCGCAAGCGCCAGGTGTTCGGGCGCATGCAGCGCGCGCATCTGTATCTGGAAGGACACCGCGACCGCGTGGTGCGGATCAGCGAACTGGCCGAGCTGACCAACTTCTCCAGCTGGTATCTGTCCAAGACCTTCCAGTGCCTTTACGAGGAAAGCCCGCAGGCGCTGTCGGCGCGGCTGCGCCTGGAGCGTGCCGCGGATCTGCTGCGCGACACCACGATGATGATCGGCGAGGTCGCCGCGGCCAGCGGCTTCGACAATTGCTGCAGCTTCGCCCGCGCCTTCCGTGCGCGCTTCGGCGTCTCCGCTTCGCAATATCGGCAGGCGGCGACCGTGCCGCCAGAGTCGGCAAAGTCTGCGAACGGCCGCAGCAAAGCGCCGGTGCTCACCGGAACGTAACGTGCCCAGGGCGCTTAACACGCCCCTAACGTTACCCCTGGAGAGATGAATGAACCTTCGCACTTCCGCAGTGCGGCTGGGCCTGTTGCCCGCCAGCATCGCGATCGCGTTGACGCCGGCCCTGGCCGGCGCGCAAGAGTCCGCCCCCGCGACCACCAACCTGGATCGCATCGAGATCACCGGCTCGCGCATTCGCAGTGCCGACATGGAAACCCAGCAGCCGATCGTGACCCTGGATCGTCAGGCGCTGGAGCGTCAGGGCTACACCTCGGTGGCCGACGTACTGCAGAACCTGACCTCGGCTGGCTCTCCGGCCATTTCGCGCGCCGATGCCCTGGCCTCGGGCGAAGACGTCGGCGGCTACTACGTCGATCTGCGTAACCTCGGCGCCGAGCGCACCCTGGTGCTGATCAACGGCAAGCGGCTCGGTGCGACCACCTCGGGCCTGCAGGATCTCAGCCAGATCCCGATGTCGGCGATCGAGCGCATCGAAGTGCTGAAGGACGGCGCCTCGTCGATCTACGGCTCCGACGCCATCGCCGGCGTCGTCAACGTCATCACCCGCAAGCGCTTCGACGGCGCCGAGGCCTCGGTCGAGTACGGCCAGTTCGGCCAGGGCGACGGCGGCACCTCGCAGTACTCGCTCACCATCGGTTCGCAGGGCGAGCGCGGTGGCGTGACCCTGTCGGCAGAGTATTCCAAGCAGGATCCCGTGTTCGCCAAGAACCGCTGGTACAGCCGCGACGGCAGCCGTGGTCCGAACTCGACCCCGAACAGCTGGAGCCCGATCAGCCAGAACGGCTCCTGGTGCAATCCGCTCTCGGTCGATTGCACCGACCGGGACACGGCGGTGTGGCAGACCCTGAACCAGGGCGGCAACCCGAACAATCCGGCCGACTACCACACGCTGACTCCGTCCGAGTATTCCAACTCGAACCAGCAGATGATGACGCAGACCGGCATCGAGCGTAAGTCGGTGTTCGCCAACGCCAACTACGACCTGACCGATGCGATCGTGTTCAATGCCGACGTGCTCTACAACGAGCGCACCACCGATCAGCAGATCGCCGGCTATCCGTACCAGTCCGTGTCCTTCGACACGCCGCTGGCGGGCGACAGCGCGTTCAACCCGATCGGGCAGGACGTCGATTTCCGTCGCCGCCTGTGGGAAGTGCCGCGTACCACCGAGAGCAAGCTGAAGACCACGCGCTTCGCGCCGACCGTCAGCGGCTACTTCGAATTCGCCGGCAAGACCTGGGATTGGGACGTCGGCGCGCTGTGGAACCGCAACGAGAGCACCAAGACCGGTCATGGCGACATGAGCCTGATCGCCTCGCGTCAGGCGCTGGGCTCGTCCTTCATCAATGCCAACGGCGTCGCCCAGTGCGGCACCGCCGCCAACCCGGTGCCGCTGAGCGCGTGCCGTCCGTGGAACCCGCTGCTGCCGTACGGCGTGTCTGGCCAGGGTTCGCTGTCGGATCCCGATCTGCAGAGCTTCCTGTTCCCCGACTTCACCGATACCGGTCTGACCAAGACCACCAGCTACACGGCGAACCTGAGCGGCACGCTGGCGACCTTGCCCGCGGGCGACCTGGGCATCGCGGTGGGTTACGAGCACCGCAAGGAAGAAGGCCGCTTCGCCCCGGACGCATTCGCGCAGTCGGGCGAGAGCACCGGCCTGGGGTCCAAGACCACTGCCGGCAACTACAAGCTCGACGAGTTCTATCTCGAGTTGAACGTGCCGATCCTCAGCGACATGGCGTTCGCCAAGGAACTGACCGTCAACGCCGCCAGCCGGTATTCGGACTACAGCAACTTCGGCGACACGATCAATTCCAAGTTCGGTTTCACCTGGAAGCCGATCGACGAGTTGCTGGTGCGTGGTACCTACGCCGAAGGTTTCCGTGCGCCGACCATCCATGATCTGTACGGCGGCCTGAGCAGCAGCTTCGAGTCGTATGTGGATCCGTGCGGCGTGGGCGCTCCGAACAGCGTCAACGGCAATGCGGCGTGCAGCGGAGCCGGCGTGCCGGTGGGCTACACCCAGTTGGGCCAGGGCTACGTGCCGTGCACGACCTATCCGTGCCAGACTCCCGACGAGTTCATCAGCGGCGCCAACGCCAACCTGAAGCCGGAAACCTCCACCAGCAAGACCGCCGGTCTGGTGTGGAGCCCGCGCTGGGTGCAGGGCCTGGACATCTCGCTGGATTGGTACCGCTACGAGATCAAGGACATGATCATCGCCGACAGCGTCGACCGCATCCTGCGCGACTGCTACGTGCTGGGCGACGCCTCGCGTTGCGTGGGCGTGACGCGTGCGGCCGACGGCCACATCTCGGCCATGACCTACGGCGTGGCCAACCTCGGCCAGATGGAAACCGAAGGCTACGACCTGGGCGTGAAGTACCGTCTGCCGGAAATGGGCATCGGCAACATCCTGATCGACTGGCAGAGCAGCTACGTCAGCAAGTACGACGAAGCGGGCCAGAACAGTGCCGGCGACAACATCATGATCGGCCGCGTCGGCGAGCCGGGCATCTTCCGCGTGCGCTCCAACCTGGGCGTGAACTGGTCGATGGGCGACTTCGGTGTGAACTACACCCTGCGCTACTACTCGGGCATGAAGGAAAGCTGCATCACCCTGGCACAGGGCTACTGCGACGCTCCGGACCATTTCGCCAACGGTGAGTCCGATCCGCTGCGTCATACCGGCTCCAACACCTTCCACGACCTGCAGGTCAACTGGAAGGCGCCGTGGGATGCCACGATCGCCATCGGCGCGAACAACGTGTTCGACCACCGCGGTCCGCTGATGTACTCGGCACCGGACAGCAGCTTCGCCTATTACGGCGGCTTCGACATCGGTCGCTACATGTACATGAAGTACACCCAGCGCTTCTGATCCATCGGCGTCTGCGCAAGAAGAAAGACGGGCCGCAAGGCCCGTCTTTTTTTGTCCGTGGCTCCCGCCGAACGTTGCTGCGGCGAGAGCTTGAGCGGTGAGCGAGGAGCCCGAGACGATGGCTCTTTTTGTGGGAGCGACTTCAGGGCACCTCTAATAACCTCGATTCTAAAAATTTCGCACTATGCGCATCAATGACTTGCGAGCGTTTTAGTCGAGTTTTTTGGGGTTATTCGAGGTGCCCTTCAGTCGCGACGGGCTTTACCGATAAAGCGGTCGCGACTGAAGTCGCTCCCACAAAAGGCGGCAGGCGCTGTGCCAATCATCGCGGCGACGATTGCGATGGCGGGTGGCCTCGCAAGCCGCGTGGCCGGGACACGGGGCCGAGCCGCGGCTGCCTGGGGCGCTTTCGCGGATGGCCGATGGCGCGCCTTGCCGGGATCGCCGGCAAGGCGACATCGGCGGCAGCACGCAGGGCGCTGCCCATGCTTTCGAGGCGACCGCGATGGGCGTTTGCCCGTGGCCAAGGAAACCAGATGCCTGGGAATTCGCTGCGCCGCGAGGGCAGCGCTGCCGCGACTACTCCGAGGTCAGCCCCATCAGGTTTTCCGCCTGTTCGCGCCAGGCCGGCAGCTTGCTCAGCGTGCCGGTCTTGGCCAGGTACTCCTCGTCGATCTCCGAGCCGCTGGCCAGCGCCATCGCCACGTGTACCGCGCCGGTGACCCAGAAGCTGCGGGTGCTGGACCGCTGCGGCTGGCGGTGGAACGCCACCGCCTCGATGATCGGCATCGGCAGGCCCCACAGGCCGAGCAGATAGGCGCCCGCTTCGGCATGGCCGGGACGTTCGTCGTCGCCCTCGGCGAGCGGCTCGCGCTCGTTGCGGATGCCCGGCAACAGCAGGCCGATGTCGGCCAGCAGCGCCGCGGTCGCGCCCAGTTCGGCGCTGGAGGACGGCAGCATCTTCGACGCCAGCTTCGACGCCAGCAGCGAGCGCTGCTGCAACGCGTTGCGTTCGGCATTGGACAGCGCCTGCACCGAGAACACTTCGCTGGCCAGGACCAGGTCGCGCAAGGTGGCGATGCCCAGCCGCGTCACCGCGGTGCGCAGGTCGGAAATCGTGCGGCCGTTGGAAAAGTAGGCCGAGTTGCACAGCTGCAGCACCTTGGCCGCGATCGCCGGATCGGCCGACACCAGCTTGGCCAGATCGGCGGCGTTGCTGCCGTCGTCCTGTTCCAGCGCATGCATCAGGCTCAGGTACAGGTGCGGCGGCGAGGGCAGTTTCTCGATGCGGCCGATGCTGGCGCGCAGCCGCGGATCGCCGAGCAGCTCCTGCAGTTCCTCGATGCTGGTGACCGCCTCGAGCAGCATTTCCGGCGACAGCGGCAGCGGCAGGAAGCGGTGCGCCACGCCGATGATGCGCGCCGGCGGCGCGCGGTTGCTCTGTTGGGCGTCGATCAGTGCGATGCGGATGGTTTCCGGACTCAGCGTGCGGATCTGGCCGAGCAGGGTGGCCGTGGTCAGGTCCGGCAGCGCCGGCGCAGCGATCACCGCATCCAGCTGCACGGTCGCAGCGGCGGCGATGGCGGCATTGCCGTCGGTCACGGTCTGGACCTGCCAGTCCTCGCCCAATTCGCGGATGTATTCGGTGACTTCGGCCGGCAGGCTCGCCTCGTCGCCGACGAACAGGATACGCAAGACACTACCCCCAAGAGGGGCCGGTTCACGCTCGACCGGCCCGGACATTCGTTCAGCAATGTACTCTAAACCCCGGAACACGGCAGCGTCCGCATTCGTAAAACGTGAAGCGAGTCAGCCGTGGCGGGCGTCCCCCCCGCCGCGGCGTCGGTGCGTCAGACGCTGGCTTTGTAACGCTCGACCGCATCCAGCAGGATCTGCTTGGCCTCGGCGGCGTTGCCCCAGCCGTCCAGCTTGACCCACTTGCCCTTCTCCAGGTC
The DNA here is from genome assembly GCA_025666215.1 of Xanthomonas campestris pv. phormiicola. NCBI lineage: Bacteria > Pseudomonadati > Pseudomonadota > Gammaproteobacteria > Lysobacterales > Lysobacteraceae > Xanthomonas > Xanthomonas campestris. The sequence goes on from CP102593.1 coordinate 1,081,007, forward strand.
CTTGTAGTGCTCGAAGAAGTGGCCGATGCGCTCCATCCAGTGGCCCGAGACCTGGGCGATGTCCTCGATGTGGCCGTAGCCCTCGAACACCTTGGCCACCGGCACCGCCAGGATCTTTTCGTCGCTGCCGGCCTCGTCGCTCATCTTGAGCACGCCAACCGGGCGGCAACGCACCACGCAGCCGGGCACCAGCGGCAGCGGCAGCACCACCAGCACGTCGGCCGGGTCGCCGTCGCCGCACAGGGTGTTGGGCACGTAGCCGTAGTTGCAGGGATAGCGCATCGGCGTGGACAGGATGCGGTCGACGAAGATCGCGCCGCTGGCCTTGTCCACTTCGTACTTGACCGGCTCCGAATCCTTGGGGATTTCGATGACGACGTTGATTTCGTCCGGCAGGTTCTTGCCGGAGGTGACCAGTTCCAGACCCATGCGCTAGCTCCAGTGGAGTGGCTTCAAAGAGGTCTGCATTCTAATCGGTTGGCTGTTGCAATGCAGCGCGAACCGCCAAGCCGATTCCTACAAGGTTTTCGGACTCCATACCTGGCCGCATGGGGAGGCTTCCGATAGTCCGCGGCCGCTTGCGAGGCGACGCTGTGTCCACAGTCCCCTCAAGGAGCAAGGCGATGAAAGGAATCCGGTGTTCGATGGGCCCGCTGCTGGCGGTCGTGCTGCTGGTCTGCGGTGCGCCCCAGGCGCAGGCGCAGCAGCAGGTCTACGTGGATGCGGTCGACTATCCCACCGCCGGCGCGGGTTGGGAGGCGTTCGACGACCTGGAGCGGCGGCTCGCCGAGGACTTCGACCAGAGCTGCGGCGACACCTTCTGCGAAGGCGACTACAGCGACTACCAGCCGCTGCGCTACCGCTGCTCGGTGCGCCAGCGCGATGGAGCGATCGGCCAGTGCGTATGGACCTTCGGCGCCAGCGAGGCCAGCATCGACCCGGCCACCGGCCAGGTGCAGGTGGATGCGAAGCTGTGGCAGTGCCCCACGCCGTTGCTGCCGCAGACCCGGCTGGTGGCGCTGTACCAGGCCCTGGCAGGGGAGCATCCGCTGTTCGCGCCGCTGCCGCACAGCCAGCGCAGCGTCAACGACGGCCTGATCGATTGCCTCTAGGCCGCTGCGGCCCGGCGCCGGGCAGTGCCGGCGCCGGTACCGGTCTCGCGTGGCTACAGCAGCGGCACCATCAGCAGCGCGACGATGTTGATGATCTTGATCAGCGGATTGATCGCCGGGCCGGCGGTGTCCTTGTACGGATCGCCGACCGTGTCGCCGGTGACCGCGGCCTTGTGCGCCTCGCTGCCCTTGCCGCCGAAGTGGCCGTCCTCGATGTACTTCTTGGCGTTGTCCCAGGCGCCGCCGCCGGTGGTCATCGAGATCGCCACGAACAGCCCGGTGACGATGGTGCCGATCAGCAGGCCGCCGAGCGCGCGCGGGCCGAGCAGCAGCCCGACCACCACCGGTACCGCCACCGGCAGCAGCGACGGCACGATCATTTCGCGGATCGCCGAGCGGGTCAGCATGTCCACCGCGCGGTCGTACTGCGGCTTGCCGGTGCCCTGCATGATCCCGGGGATCTCGCGGAACTGGCGGCGCACCTCCTCGACCACGGCGCCGGCGGCACGGCCCACCGCCTCCATCGCCATCGCCCCGAACAGATAGGGGATCAGGCCGCCGAGCAGCAGGCCGATGATCACCGTGTGGTCGGACAGGTCGAAGGCGAAGGTTTCGCCCGGATGCGCGGCGCGCAGGTTGTGCGTGTAGTCGGCGAACAGCACCAGCGCGGCCAGCGCGGCCGAACCGATCGCATAGCCCTTGGTCACCGCCTTGGTGGTGTTGCCGACCGCGTCCAGCGGGTCGGTCACCGCGCGCACCTCCGGCGGCAGCTCGGCCATCTCGGCGATGCCGCCGGCGTTGTCGGTGATCGGCCCGTAGGCGTCCAACGCGACGATCATGCCGGCCATCGACAGCATCGCGGTGGCGGCGATGGCGATGCCGTACAGGCCCGACAGCGCGAACGCGCCCCAGATCGCCGCGCACACCGCGATCACCGGCAACGCGGTCGATTTCATCGAGATGCCGAGCCCGGCGATGATGTTGGTGCCGTGGCCGGTGGTCGAGGCCTGCGCCACGTGCTGCACCGGTTTGTACTGGGTGCCGGTGTAGTACTCGGTGATCCACACGATCAGGCCGGTCAGCACCAGGCCGATCAGCGCGCAGCCGTAGAGCTTGGTCGCGCCGGCGGCGGTGTCGCCCATCAGCTGCTGGGTCACCGGCCAGAACGCCGCCGCGGCGAGCAGCGCGGACACGATCACGCCCTTGTACAGCGCGCCCATGATCGAGCCGCCGGGTCGCACGCGCACGAAGAAGGTGCCGACGATCGAGGCCACGATCGACACCCCGCCGAGCACCAGCGGATACTGCACCGCGTTGCGCCCGGCCTCGGCCGCCATCAGCCCGCCGAGCAGCATGGTGGCGATGACGGTGACCGCGTAGGTCTCGAACAGGTCCGCGGCCATGCCGGCGCAGTCGCCGACGTTGTCGGCGATCACCGCCGGGTTGCGCGGATCGTCCTCGGGAATGCCGGCCTCGACCTTGCCGACCAGGTCCGCGCCGACGTCGGCGCCCTTGGTGAAGATGCCGCCGCCCAGGCGCGCGAAGATCGAAATCAGCGAACTGCCGAAGGCCAGGCCGACCAGCGCGTGCAGGCTTTCCTCGACGCTGCGTCCCAGCCATTGCAGCACGCCGTAGTAGCCGGCCACGCCGATCAGGCCCAGCCCGACCACCAGCATGCCGGTGATCGCGCCGCCGCGGAACGCCACGTCCATCGCCGGCCCCAGCCCGCGCCGCGCCGCCTCGGCGGTGCGCACGTTGGCGCGCACCGACAGGTTCATGCCGATGTAGCCGGCCGCGCCGGACAGCACCGCGCCGATCGCGAAGCCGCCGGCGGTGTACCAGCTCAGGAAGAACCCGACCAGCAGCAACAGCGCCACGCCGGCGATGGCGATGGTCTGGTATTGGCGGTTGAGGTAGGCGCGCGCGCCTTCCTGGATCGCATCGGCGATCTGCCGCATGCGTTCGTTGCCGGCGGGCTGCGCCAGGATCCAGCGCGTGGACACCACGCCATAGAGTATTGCCAAGACCGCGCACGCCAGTGCCACGGTGACCGCATATCGTTCCAGCATGACCCCTCCCAAGGATGTGGATGTCGCCCAAGCGGTGGGGACGTACAGCGGGATCACACCGAAGGAGCCTGAGGCATGCAACGGCTCCGCGGCCGCAACGCGCCGGTGGTGCGTATCGCAATGTGCGACCTAGCCTGAACGGCCCGAGTATGCGCCCGGGTCCTGTCCATCGCCAGCAGCATGCGCCTGGGGCGTCTTGGCGCGGCGTTCAGTCGGCGCGTGGCAGCGTTGCGCATCGCTTTCAAGGAGCAAGCCCATGCAATCGACGATCCCGGCGCGGCTGCGCGCCCTCGCTTCGACCCTGGCCCTGGGCCTGTGTGCCTGCGCGCCGCTGGCGGCGCTGGCCGCCGATCCGGTCCCGGAACTGCAGCGCCAGCCCGGCGCGCCTCAGGCGGTGGGCGTGGTGCACACGATCCGGCAGATCCCCGAGGCCTGCGTGCGCTTCGAAGGCGTCTATACAGGCGATGCGGCGCAGCCCTACAGGTTTTCCGCGGTGCGCAGCAGCCCCACCTGCCAGCCGCGCGCCAAGCTGGTGGAGTTCGACCAGGCCAAGCCCAGCGAGGCCACCGGCTGGAAGTTCAACGACGTGATCCGCGTGCCCAGCGCGGCCTGTCCGTCGCAGCAGGCGGTGGTGCGGGTGTGGCGCAAGCCGGTGGCGACCAAGGCGGAGCTCGACGGCCAGGGCCAGTCGCGGATCTACCTGGAAGAGGCGAAGAAGCAGGCGGCGGCCGGCGCGATCGCGCAGGTACCGCAGTTCGCCGCGCAGATGACGCTGGAAGGCAAGGCCTGCCGCTGAGCCGGGGCGCGGAGCGGCAGTTCGCCGCGCGCGGCATCCCCAATTGGTTCCGGCGAGATTTGCGGGACGTCGCCCGCTGCGTGCCTGCTTAAGCGCCGCCGCCGCTGCCATGCATGGACGTCGGCGGGTGCGGCGCGTCCTGGCCTGGTGCGATGCGCATGCTCGCAAGCTTCATCGCGTCCAGCGCCGCTGGCGGCTGTCTCGGACTGTCGCGCCCCGCCGCCGATGCGCACTGCCGTTGTTTCAGGTGTGCAGTTCGGCGCGTGGGCGCATTCGAGCCGGTGCCGGCCTGGCGCGCCGCTTCCGGCCCTTGTCGCCGCCGCCGCCACCATTCGTCGGCAACCTCGCCCATGCTCTTGGGCACACCGTCCTTGATCCACGCCATGAAGCCGCGATCGAACTTGAACTCGGCGCCGCATGTGCCGCTGAGGAAGCGGCGTACTGCCTGCGTATTCCGATAGGTCCTGTCGACCGGCGTCGCGTGAGTGATCGGGCCGTTGTGCCAGTCGAAGCTCATCTCGTTCCTTGCCGATCGTGTGCGCCGGTCGCGGTCTTGTCTTTCGTCGCGCTCCTGGCAATAGTACTGCACGCGCCAAAAGGTCCGAGCATCCATGCGGTATCAATCGATTGTCGGCGGCTTGTTGTGGCTGATGGCGGCGACGGCTGCGAGTACGGCGGCGATGCCTTCCGCCACTGCCTTGCCCGTCGTGCCGGATGCGCCCGCGCCGGATGCGGCGGCGCGCGTCCAGGCCGCCAACGACCAGTCCGTCCAGGACGCCATGCATGGCCGCTATCTGGATGCCTCGTTCGGCCTGCTGGCGCATCTCGGCGTCGCCTCGGCGGGCGATATCCAGGATGCGGACGTGTTCGACCAATGGGCGCAGGTGATGTCGTGCATGACCGGCATGCCGACGTTCAATCCGGCGAAGGCAGCGGATTTCCACGTGCCCGAGGAACAGCTCGCCGACCTGCGCGCCGCGCACGGCGTTGCCGCGCTTGCGGAGATCGTGCGCCGCGCGCGCCGTACCAGCATCGTGATCCTCGACGAGAACCATCTCGATCCACGCGGCCGCGCGTTCGGGCTGGAGGTCGCGCGCGCCTTGCGCCCGCTCGGCTACACCGTGCTGGCGGCGGAGGCGTTGAAGCGCGATGCCGACGATGCGGTCTCGCGCGACAAGATGGCGGCGCTCTCGAAGGACGGCTACCCACGGCAGACGAGCGGCTACTACCTGCACGATCCGGTCTTCGCCGATTTCCTGCGCCAGTCGCTCGCGCTGGGCTACCGTCTGGTGTCGTACGAAACCACGCGGACGGACTACGCCGCCGATCCCGGCCAGGCCCAGGCGCAGCGGGAGCAGGACCAGGCCGACAACCTCATCCGGCGTGCGCTCGAGCAGGCTCCCGCCAGCAAGATCCTGATCTATGCCGGCGAACACCATGCCGCCGAACGGCCGATCGCCGCAGAGGGCGCAAAGGTCGAGATGATGGCGCAGCGCCTCAAGCGGGCCACGGGCATCGATCCGCTGACGATCGACCAGGCGGGCCTGTCGCCGATTCCGATGAATCGGCCCGACGCCGACCTGTACGCCATCGCCGAACCCAAGACACACGGCCGCTCCGTGGTCCTGATGCGGCACGGCAAGCCGCTGACGGTGGGCCTGCTAGCGGGTTCGGTCGATCTGCAGGTCGTGCACCCGCGCACGACGCTCGTCGCCGGGCGTCCGCAATGGCTGGTGGGCATGGGTCGCACGCCGAGTCCGATCCCGCAGGCGCTGTTGCCGACGGCCGGCACCCGCCTGGTCCAGGCCTTCGTCGCGCGCGAGGGCGACGAGGCGATCGCGCTGGACCAGGTGCTGGTCGCGCCGGGAACCGCAGCTCCCGCGTTGATGCTGCCGTCGCTGCCGGTTCGCTATGCCGTGCAGGAACGCGACGCGCGCTAAGGCCTGCAACGCGATCGGCACAGCCTGGCCCAATCGCGTCGCCAGGTCCTGGGCAGTCGCGAGGCTGCGCTGCGCAGCCGCACTTGGCAGCAGGTTGGAGACCTGATGCCACTGCGTTCTTTCCGGCGCTCCTCGGCGCCTTCGTGATCCTGCAGGCGGCGCGATCCCGCCGCGCAGCGCGCGCGCATCCGCTCCCGCCGATGCGCCGCCATGGCCGGCGCGCGCCGTGAGGGTCACCCCTCCCAGGCCGGCAACTTCTTCTTCACCGCCACGTTCTTCAGCGCCACGTACTTCGGCAGGCCGTCGCTGCGGTCGTAGGGCGGATAGGCTTCGCCGCGGATCAGCGGTTGCAGGTAGCGGCGCGCTTTCTCGGTGATGCCGAAGCCGTCCTTGCGCAGGAACGCCGGCGGCATCTTCTTTTCGTGGTTGGCGATCCTGCTCAGCGGTGCGGCTTCGATCTTCCAGCGGTACGGCGTATCGCTGCTGCGCACGATCACCGGCATCACCGCGTTCATGCCCTTCAGCGCGAACTGCACCGCCGCCTTGCCGGCGGCCTGCGCCTGTTCCCAGTCGGTCCTGGAGGCGATGTGGCGGGCCGAGCGCTGCAGGTAGTCGGGCAGGGTCCAGTGCACCTTGTAGCCGAGTTCGGCCTTGACCTTGCCGGCCAGGTACGAGGCCACGCCGCCGAGCTGGCTGTGGCCGAACGCGTCGGTGCCGCCGCCGGCGTCGGCGACGAAGCGCCCGTCGGCGGTCTGGATGCCTTCGCTGGCCACCACTACGCACCAGCCGACCTTGTCCACCACCTTGCGCACCTGCGCCAGGAACGCGGCTTCGTCGTAGGCGCGTTCGGGGAACAGGATGATCTGCGGCGCGTCGTCCGGCGACTGCGCGGCCAGCCCGGCCGCGGCGGCCAGCCAGCCGGCGTGGCGGCCCATCGCCTCGTAGACAAACACCTTGGTCGAGGTCTCGGCCATCGCCGCCACGTCCAGCGCCGCCTCGCGCACCGACACCGCGGTGTACTTGGCGGCCGAACCGAAGCCGGGGCAGGTGTCGGTGACCGCCAGGTCGTTGTCGATGGTCTTGGGCACGCCGATGCAATGCAGCGGGTAGCCGAACGCATCGGCCAGCTGCGACACCTTCCACGCCGTGTCGGCCGAGTCGTTGCCGCCGTTGTAGAGGAAGTAGCGCACGTCGTGCGCCTGCAACACCTGCAGCAGGCGCTCGTACTTGGCGCGGTCGGCCTCCAGCGACTTGAGCTTGTAGCGGCACGAGCCGAACGCGCCGCCGGGGGTGTGCGCCAGCGCGCGGATCGCCGCGGCCGACTCCTTGGAGGTGTCGATCAGCTCCTCGCGCAGCGCGCCAAGGATGCCGTTGCGCGCGGCCAGGACCTTGACCTTGCGCGCGCGCGCCTCGCCGATCACGGCGGCGGCGCTGGCGTTGATGACGGCGGTGACGCCGCCGGATTGGGCGTAGAGCAGGGTGCCTTGGGCCATGGTCGGGGCTCGCTCCTGGGGTGGGGACATTGCCGGGACATTGCCCGGATGCGGTAAGCTGGGGACCTTGCGGTGCAGCGCAGGCGTGGCCCCCGAGTCTAACGCCGCCGGCCGCGCACGGTAATTTCCTCGAGGAGTCAGGTTGATGCGATTGGTTCTGTTGGGACCGCCCGGATCGGGCAAGGGCACGCAGGCGGCCCGCCTGAAGGACAAGCTGCAGATCCCGCACATTTCCACCGGCGATCTGCTGCGCGCCGAAGTCGCCGCCGGCACTCCGCTGGGCGTGCAGGCCAAGGAAGTGATGGCGCGCGGCGACCTGGTTTCCGACGACATCCTGCTCGGCATGCTCGAATCGCGGCTCGGCCGCGACGACGTCGCCAATGGTTTCATCCTCGACGGCTATCCGCGCAACCTGGCCCAGGCCTCGGCGCTGGACGAACTGCTGGCCAAGATCGGCCAGCCGCTGGACGCGGTGGTGCAGCTGGACGTGGCCACCGAACTGCTGGTCGAGCGCATCGCCGGCCGCGCCAAGGCCGAAGGCCGCGAAGACGACAACCCCGAGTCGGTGCGCAAGCGCCTGCAGGTGTACAACGATTCGACCGCGCCGGTGATCGGTTTCTACGACAAGCGCGGCACCCTGGCGCGCGTGGACGGCGTCGGTTCGCTGGAAGACGTGCTGGCCCGCATCCTGGCGGCGATCGGCCGCTGAGCCGGCCCTGTGCCGAGCCGCCGCCTGGCTGCGGCGCTCGGCGCGACTCACGATCGAGGGTCTTGCCCCATCCGCGGTGTTTCTGCGCAGGCCCGCGGCCATGGTGCCGGGTGCACTGTAGGAGGGGGCTTCAGTCCGATGCCTTTCAACGTCTTTGATGTCCCGCTTTTGTAACCCGCTGATGTCCTGCTGATGGTGTTGGAAGACGCAACAGGGTGTAGCGCATTGCGCCCGCGCGTCGCAGCTGTGATCAATTGATTTTTATTGGCTCCGGCCAAAGACGTTGAAAGGGATGGGCCTCGGCCCCGAGGGTTCCCGAAGCCGGAAGGCTCGTCGCGACTGATAGCGAGGCCGCCGAGAGGCGCTCCCCAAGGGACTTGCTGCCTGCTCGCTGGGTGCACTGTGGGAGGGACTTCAGTCCCGACGCTGTCCAGTCACGGCAAATCCACCGCTCCGTGCGTCGCGGTCGAGACCGCTTGTGCCTGGATGTTGCTCCAAAAGTCGAGCGGAGAGCGATGTGCGGCACGCCGACAGGCCGCGCCTGCAAGGAACTGCGCTGGGCTGGCGGGTGCGCTGTTGAGAGGGAGCCTTTGAGCCGGGGCCGTCAGCCCCGACGGTGACGCCCTTCAGGGCGCCGCGCGTTCGGCGCGAATGGGCCGCCGGGCGCTGCTCTCATCAGAGGCCAGCCGTTTCCGTTTCCGTCTCCGCCGCCAACGACAAGCAAGGCCAAACCCTACCTCCCGCCACGCGTGGCCGCGGGCGGGAGGCCGGAAACCGTTAGGTGCCAGCGAACGGGCTTGCTCAGGGCCCCACAACATGAGCTCCCTTGGGGATGGCCTCTTGGGGAGTAGGACCGTAGGGGGTTGCGGCTGGCCCGTTCATTTTCGATGTCGGCTCCCGACTTGCCTATCGGGAACTTTCTTCAGGGGGTGTGGGGGATTTCCTACTTGACGCGGCCGCCGTTTCGATAGCAGGACGAGGGTCGCCGACCCTGCAGCGGCGACGCAGCGTGCCGGTTTGCGCGCGTCGGGGGATCGGCGACAATCGGTCCATGAGCAAGATCCATATTCTCGGCATCGCCGGTACGTTCATGGGCGGTGTCGCCGCGCTGGCGCGCGAACTCGGCGATGAGGTCGAAGGCAGCGACCAGGCGATCTATCCGCCGATGTCCACGCAACTGGAGCACCTGGGCATCGCGCTGAAGCAGGGCTACCTGCCCGAGCACATCGGCAGCGACTGCGCGCAGGTGATCGTCGGCAACGCGCTGTCGCGCGGCAATGCCGCGGTCGAGGCGGTGCTGGATGCCGGGCGTGCCTACACCTCCGGCGCGCAGTGGCTGAGCGAGCGGGTGCTGCCCGGGCGCGACACGCTGGCGGTGGCCGGTACCCACGGCAAGACCACCACCACGAGCATCCTGACCTGGCTGCTGCAGGCGGCCGGCCGCGAGCCGGGGTTCCTGATCGGCGGCGTGGCCGAGGACTTCGGCGTGTCCGCGCGTTTGGGCGGCACGGCGTGCGCGGCCGGCGGCGCGCATCGCGATCCGGCCGCAGATGTCGCCGATGCGAGCGTGCACGCCGCGGCCACCACCGGTCCGCGCACGCACGACCGCGAAACCGCAGCCGCGCCAGCACGGCCGCTGTTCGTGGTCGAGGCCGACGAATACGACACCGCGTTCTTCGACAAGCGCAGCAAGTTCGTGCACTACCGGCCGCTGGTGGCGATCCTCAACAATCTCGAATACGACCACGCCGACATCTTCCCGGACGTCGCCGCGATCCAGCGCCAGTTCCATCATCTGGTGCGTACCGTACCGCGGCGTGGGCGGCTGATCGTCAACGGCGAGGACGCGCATCTGCGCGAGGTGCTGGCGATGGGCTGCTGGACGCCGGTGGAGCGCTTCGGTTTCGATCCGGCGTTCGAATGGAGCGCGCGTCCGCTCGCCGCCGATGGCAGCCATTTCGCGGTGCTGCACCACGGCCGGGAACTGGGCGAAGTGCGCTGGCCGCTGCTCGGCCGGCACAACGTGATGAACGCGCTGGCGGCGCTGGCGGCGGCGCACGCGGTCGGCGTGGTGCCGGCGCAGGTGATGCCGGCGCTGGCGCAGTTCCGCAGCGTCAAACGCCGGCTGGAAGTGCTCGGCCAGGCGCAGGGCATCACCGTCTACGACGATTTCGCGCATCACCCCACCGCGATCCGTACCACGCTGGAAGGACTGCGCGCGAAGGTGGGCGCGGCGCGCATCGTGGTGGCGATGGAGCCGCGCAGCAATTCGATGCGGCTCGGTGCGCATGCCGAAGCGCTGGCGCCGGCGTTGGACGCGGCCGATGTGGTGGTGTTCCTGCAGCGGCCGGAACTGGCCTGGGACGCCGGCAAGGTGATCGCCGCGGTGCGCGGCCAGGCCGGCGCCGCCGTGGACGTGGATGCGCTGCTGGCGGCGCTGCAGGCGCAGGCGCGCGCCGGCGACCATGTGGTGTTCATGTCCAACGGCGGCTTCGACGGCGCGCCGCGGCGCTTCCTGGCGGCGCTGCAATGAGCGTCTTGCCGTGCGCTGGAGCGCCTGCATGAGCGAGGAGCGCAGCACGCTGCCGCTGTTCCCGTTGCATGCGGTGCTGCTGCCGGGCGCCTCGATCAAGCTGCGTGTGTTCGAACGCCGCTACCTGGACATGGTGCGCAGCGGTAGCGGTTTCGGCGTGTGCCTGATCCTGGAAGGCACCGAGACCGGCGCGCCCGCGGTGCCGGCCGCCTACGGCACCGAGGCGCGCATCGTCGACTTCGACGTCGGCGCCGACGGCGTGCTGGTGCTGAGTCTGCGCGGCGAGCGCCGTTTCCACGTGCTGCGCAGCCGCGTCCGCGACAACGGCCTGGTGGTCGGCGACGTGCACTGGCGCGAGCCGGACGAGGACGACGAGTTGCGGCCGCAGCACGCGCTGTTGTCGACCGTGCTGGACAGCATCCTCGACCAGGCCGCCGACGTGTATCCGGTGGCCGGCCCGCGCCTGCTCGACCAGGCCGCCTGGGTCGGCTGGCGCCTGGCCGAACTGCTGCCGCTGGACGAACGCCAGCGCCTGTCGCTGCTGCAGGAAGACGATCCGCATGAGCGGCTGGAGCAGTTGCTGGGGTGGATTCCTTGACGCCGGGATTTGGGATTCGGGATTCGCAGGAGTGCTGGCAGCGGATGCGTTGAGGGCAGCCTGCGGTTTACAGCAGCATGTTCGTCAGGTAATGCCTGTTTGTGGGAGCGACTTCAGTCGCAACGCGCTCTACCTGGAATATCTGTCGCGATCGAGGCCGCTCTGGCCATGAACAGCGCGCAAGCCGGCCGTCGTCTCGACGGCGTGTGACTCGGAGAGCGAGGGGTGGGGCGCCGCTGTGTGTCCGTGTGTCTGGCGCGGCATGGAGTTGGATGGCGCACCGCGCTGCGGTCCGGAGGGGATCCGAAGCGCTCAGGGCGCCTCGCCCTCGCTGCGCACCAGCAATACCGGCACATCCGACGGGCGATGCATGTCCTTGCGCGTGGGCAGCGTGTGCAGCGCATCGGTGACCGCGTTGAGCGCGGGATCGGCGCCGCGCAGCGGGCGCCACAGGCCGATCAGGTTGAAGTGGCGTTCGTAGCGCAGGCTCTGCGCGCTGCCCAGCCACAGCGGGACGTTGCCCGGCTGCAGCCGCGCCGGCGCCGGCCACAGGCGCAGTGCGTACAGTTCGCCGCGGCGCGGGCCGGGGCGCAGCATCAGCAGCGATTCCACCTGCGTGTCCAGCGTCGCCGGCAGCACCGGCACCTGTTCGGCCTGCGCCTTGTAGTCGAGCAGTTGCAGCGCCTGTTGCCAGCCGGCCTGCGGCTGCACGCGCCAGCCGGCGGCTTCGAGCTGGCGCTGCAGCGGCGCCAGCGGTCCGGCCACCTGCAGGTCCAGCGGCCAGCGCTGGTCGTCGTCGAACTCGTTGCGCCGCGACGGCAGCCGCCGCCACTCGTCCTGCCACCACGCGGTCGCGGTCAGATCCATCAGTACCGGCGGCGGCGGCTCGAACTTGGCCAGTTTGCGCTCCAGGTCGCGCGGCGCGTACCACAGCGCGGCGGCGACGAAGCCGCCATAGAACAGCCACGCCAGCGGCTTCATCCAGAACGCGCGGTTGAAGCGGCGGCGGTAGGCGATGCCCAGCACCAGCAGCCAGAAGATGCCGAACAGCATGCCGCCGACCACGTCGCTGAGCCAATGCGCGCCCAGGTACAGGCGGGCGAAACCGATCAGGGTCACCACCACGCCCGACAGCAGGTACGGCCACACCCGCGAGCGCCCCGGCAGCTCGCGCGCGATCAGCACGGCGAAGAAGCCGAAGCTGATCGTGGCCATGGTCACCGCCACCGACGGGAAGCCGAAGCCGCTGCTGGCCGCCGGCGGGCGCACCACGTGCACGGTGGTGCCGAGCAGCTTGGTCAGCGCCAGGCCGAAGGCCAGCGCCGCCAGCCAGTGTGCGGCCGCCATCCAGCGCCGGCGCCAGATCAGGTAGCCCAGGCCGAGCGCGGTGGCCGGCACCAGCACCTGCCAGTCGCCGAGCGAGGCCAGCGCGGTCATCGGGTAGTCGGCCAGCGGGTTGCGCAACGCCAGCATCAGGTCGTGCACCGCCAGGTCCAGCCGCAGCGGTTCGCCATGGCCGACCACCACCATCAGCAGCGCGAACCAGCCCCAACCCAGTGCCAGCAGCATCACCGCCAGCATCGCCAGCGGCACCGACTCGCGCCGCTGCGGGTCGAACACCGCGATCGAGTAGCGGCCCAGTACCGGGTGCCGGCGCGACCAGTCCAGGCCGCGCGCCAGCAGCGCGTCCATGTGCCCGGCCGACCAGCGGTAGCCGTACAGCACGATCGCCCAGACCAGGCCCAGCGCCAGCACCAGCAGGCCCAGCACCAGGAACAGGCGCCCAGCGACCGCGGCCACCGCGTCGTAGGCCTGGCCGAGCAGCCAGCCCGGGCCCAGGAACAGCAGCGCCCAGCTCACCGCCGCCACGCTGCTGGCGATGAAATAGCGGCGCAGCGGCATCTTCATCATCCCGGCCACGGCCGGCACGAACGGGCGGATCGCGCCGACGTAGCGCGCCACCAGGATGCTCTTGAAGGCATTGCGGCGGAACATCGCCTCGCCGCGATCCAGCAGCTGCGGATAGCGCCGGAACGGCCAGTAGTTGCGCAGCTGGTGGCCCCAGCGGTGGCCGACCCAGTAGCTGAGCGCGTCGCCGGCCAGCGCGCCGAGCGCGGCGCTGACCACGGCGTACGGGCCCGAGATCTGGCCCAGGCCGATCAGCACGCCGATCGCGAACAGCAGCGGCAGCGCCGGCACGATGGTGCCCAGCACGATGACCGCGTCGCAGAACGCGATCGCGAAGATGGCCGCGCCGGCCAGGATGGGATGCGCTGCGACCCACTCCAGCGTGGCGTCGATCCATGATGCATTCATGGGGGGATTATAGGTGGGCGAGCATGGCGTTCCGCTTAAACTGGGGCGATGACCCGCGCGCCGGCCGCTTCCACCCAGATCCTCAAGTCCGACAGCTTCGGCCGCATCCTGCTGGTACGCGAGGCCGACGGCCACGGCGAGCGCGTGTTCGTGCGTCGCGACCTGACCGCTGCGCCGTGGTGGCTGCGCCTGCCGGCCCGGTGGCTGGCGCGGCGCGAGGCGCGGGCGTTGCGGCAGCTGGCCGGCATGGCGGCGACCCCGCAGCTGCGCGGCTGGGACGGCACCTTCCTGGACCGCAGCTACCTGGCCGGGGACGCGATGTACCAGCGCCCGCCGCGCGGCGACCTGGCCTACTTCCGCGCCGCGCGGCGCCTGCTGCAGCAGGTGCACCGGCGCGGCGTGGCGCACAACGACCTGGCCAAGGAAGCCAACTGGCTGGTGCTGGAGGACGGCAGTCCGGCGCTGATCGATTTCCAGCTGGCGGTGCGCGGCGCGCCGCGTTCGCGCTGGATGCGGCTGCTGGCGCGCGAGGACCTGCGCCACCTGCTCAAGCACAAGCGCATGTACTGCCGGCAGGCGCTGACCCCGGTCGAACTGCGCCTGCTCAAGCGCCACTCCTGGGTGCGCGAACTGTGGTTCGCCACCGGCAAGCCGGTCTACCGCTTGGTGACCCGGCGCATCCTGAAGTGGGAAGACAACGAGGGGCAGGGGCCGAAGCCCTGAAGGCTGGGAATGGGGAACGGGGAATCGGAAAAGCGGGCCGCGTGTGCGTTTGGTTTGGCAGGGGAGCGGTGGGGAGGCGCTAAGCTGTTCCCATTCCCGATTCCCCGTTCCCGATTCCCATGACCCTAAATGGCAAAACCCTGTTCATCACCGGCGCCTCGCGCGGCATCGGCCTGGCGATCGCGCTGCGCGCGGCGCGCGACGGCGCCAACGTGGCGATCGCGGCCAAGTCGGCGGTGCCCAATCCGAAGTTGCCCGGCACCATCCACAGCGCGGCGGCGGCGGTCGAAGCGGCCGGCGGCCGCGGGCTGGCGCTGAAGTGTGATATCCGCGAGGAGGAGCAGGTGCATGCGGCGGTCGCGGCGACGGTGGAGGCGTTCGGCGGCATCGATATCCTGGTCAACAACGCCAGCGCGATCTGGTTGCGCGGTGCTTTGGACACGCCGATGAAGCGTTTCGACCTGATGCAGCAGGTCAATGCGCGCGGCAGTTTCCTGTGCGCGCAGGCCTGTCTGCCGCATCTGCTGCGCAGCGCCAATCCGCATATCCTGACCCTGGCGCCGCCGCCGTCGCTGGATCCGAAATGGTGGGCGCCGCATACCGGCTACACGCTGGCGAAGATGGGCATGAGCTTCGTGACCCTGGGTCTGGCCGGCGAATTCGGCCCGCAGGGCGTGGCGGTCAATGCGCTGTGGCCGCGCACGCTGATCGCCACCGAGGCGCTGAACATGATCCCGGGCGTGGAGGCAGGCAACGGCCGGCGTCCGGAGATCATGGCCGATGCGGCGCATGCGGTGCTGACGCGTCCCGCGGCCGGATTCCACGGACAGTTCCTGATCGACGACGAGGTGCTGGCCGCGGCCGGGGTGATCGACCTGTCCGGCTACGCGCTGGACCCGATGCAGCCGTTGCTGCCGGACCTGTTCCTGGATTGAATGGCGCTGCGCTGGCGGACACGCTGGCGCGTCGCGGAGTTAGCGGCATGGGCTTGATGGCGGCCGTGCGATGGCGCTTCGTGCAGCGGCGCTGTGTGCAGCTTGCCGCATGCCCTGTAGGAGGGGCTTCAGCCCCATGCCTTTCAACGTCTTTGGCCGGAGCCAATAAAAATCAATTGATTACAGCTGCGACGCGCGAGCGCAATGCGCTACACCCTGTTGCGTCTTCCAACACCATCAGCAGGACATCAGCGGGTTACAAAAGCGGGACATCAAAGACGTTGAAAGGCATGGACTTCAGTCCCGATGCTGTCCGGTCGCGGTACATCCGCCGCTTCGTTCGTCGCGGCTGACGCCGCTCCCACAAGGGGTTTCCGGAAAGGACTCGTGGCCTGCGCCCTGAGTGCACTGTGGGAGGGGCTTCAGTCCCGACGCTGTCCGGTCGCGGCACATCCGCCGCTTCGTTCGTCGCGGCTGAAGGGCACCTCTAAACCTCGATTCTAAAAATTTCGCACTATGCGCATCAATGACTTGCGAGCGTTTTAGTCGAGTTTTTTGGGGTTATTAGAGGTGCCCTGAAGCCGCTCCTGCAGGGACTTGCGATCGGTGTGATGGTGCGCTGGGAGAGGGGTGCGGGTGGCCTGGTCATCAGTCATCGACGCAATCCGAGGTCTGTCATCTCGCCGCTTCGTTTCACGGCTGCACGCGGATGCCCAGATGATTGGCGACCGGGCGTTCGCGGCCGGGGATGCCGGTGTGGATGCTGCTGTTGAGCACGCGCACCTGGCCGTCCACGCGCGCGGCCATGGTGCTGGAGCCGCCGCCGTCGAGATTGATCGCGCTGCTGGCGCCGAGCGCTTCGAACACCGCGCTCAGTTCGTCCAGGGTCATGCCCTCGCTGTAGTGCGGCTGGCGGCCGTCCACCACCACCAGCCACAGGGTCTGCCGCTTGGCGTCCAGACCCAGTGCGGTGCGTGGCTCGCGCCCGTCGTAGTACGCGGCGCGGCTGGTCTCGCGCGGCTGGCGCTTGCCGTCGAGCAGCAGCACCGGGCCGGCGCCGATGCCGATGCGGCTGCCGCGTGGACAGCCGCCGCGCCCGCGGAGAATCTGCGCGCCGCGCGCGCCGGCGCAGAACGCGCCGTCTACGCGCGCATCCGCGGTCGCGCCGTCCGAGGCAAGACGCCCGTCTGCGATCGCCAGGCCTTCGGCGGTGACGCCGCTGCCGGCCAGCGGCACGAAGGCCTTGTCGAGCAGGTGGCCGCCGTCGAACGGCAGGAAGTAGTCGGCGTTGATCGCCAACGCCAGCGCGTGCTCGCGCACGAAGGCGCTGGTCGGCGTGGCGAGGAATTCCTTGCCGCCGCTGCGGTCGCCAGGCGTGGCGACCAGTTCCAGCCCGGGCGTGCGCAGGTCGATCTGCGCGATATGCAGCATGGCCGGCGCCGGCGTGCTGCGCGCGCTGCGCCAGTAGCGCACGCCCGGGGCCAGCGCGATCGGGGCGCTGTCGCCTTGCGGGCGCTGCAGCTGCGGTTCGATCGCCACGCGCGTACCGGCGGCCGCGGCATTCACCGCGGCCAGGACCGCATCGAGGCGCCGCGGCGGCGTGCGCAGCAGCAGGCGCCGTTGCGGGGCAGCCTGCAGCAACTGCGCCAGGTCCGCGCAGCGCGCGCCGTCGCAGCGCGCATCGAAGCCGGCGCGCGCCGGCCCGGTCTCGGCATCGGCGACCTGCAGGGCGATGCGCCCGCCATCGGCCGCGCGGCAGTCGCGCACCGCCTGCAGCACATCGTCGCCGAATTCGCCCAAGCAATCGGCGCCGAGCACGGTTTCGATCGGCACGAAGGCCGGTGCTGCAGGCACCGGTCCGGCAGCGCAGGCGGACGCGGCGAACAGTACGCCGCCGAGGGCCAGCAGCCAGCGCAGTTCAGAACGCATAGTCCACCCCGACGTAATAGGCGCGGCCGTTGTCCAGTTGCTCGCGCAGCAGCGCCTGGTCCACGCCGATCATGCGCGAGAGCTTGGCGTCGCTGAGGTTCTTGCCCTGCACGGTGACGCGCAGGTGCTCGCCGATGCGGTAGGCCAGTTGCAGGTCGTAGGTGGTGATCGCGTCGTAGTAGCGGTCGTTCACCGGATTGTCGGTGGCGAAGGCGATCAGCTGCCTGTCGGTGTAGTTGCCGCTCAGGCGCGCGCTGAACGGTCCCAGGTCGTACAGCAGCGAGGCGTTGGCGGTGCGCTTGGGCGATTCCATCAGCGCCGGCAGCGAGCGCAGGCTGCCGTCGGCCATCTGCAGGTCGCCGGTGCGCGCGTCGAGCACGGTGACGTTGAACATGCCGCCGAAGTGCGCCAGCGCCTGGGGCAGGAAGTCGAAGTGGGTGTCGATCGCGGTGAACTCCACGCCGCGCACGCGCGCGTCGCTGGCGTTGACCGCCTCGGTGGTGGTGACCTGGTAGGTGCCGGTCAGTCCGCCCGGATTGGTCTGGGTGTCGGTCGCGGTCAGGCGCACGATCTCGTCGCGGATGCGCTTCTGGAACAGGCCCAGCGACAGCTGCGCGTCGCGGTCCGGATACCACTCCAGCGACAGGTCGAGATTGTCGGACCGACGCGGACGCAGCTGCGGATTGCCGATGCTGCGCGAGAGGGTGAACGCGGTGGTGCTGACCGTGGGCGTGCTGTTCTGGCCCAGGTCGGCATAGGTCGGCTGGCCGAGCGTGCGGCTGCCGGCCAGGCGCAGCTTCAGCGTCGGTGCGAGGTCCCAGCCGACGTCCGCCGACGGCAGCAGGTAGTGCTCGCTGCTGTCGGTCTGCTGGCCGACATAGTTGCTGGTGCTGTTCAGCGGCTGCGGCACGGAACTGACCACCGAGCGCTGCAGGGTCTCGTTGCGCAGGCCGAACGCGGCCTGGGTGGCGCTGCCGTGCCAGGTGCCCATCAGGTAGGCGGCGCCGCCGCGCTCGGCGATGGAGAAGTCGCTGAGCGTGCTGTTGCGCAGGTTGCTGGAGGCAAGCGCATAACGGTTCGGATTGGCGGCGAAATAGGCGGCGACCTTGGCCGGGTCGATCAGCAGCATGCAGCTGAAGTCGGCGTACGGGCACACGCGCGTGGCATCGCTGCCGACATCGGCCAGGCTGACCTTGCCGATCGGGTTGTAGCGCAGTTCGTCCAGGTTGTAGCGCTGGTCCAGGTTGCGGTACTGCAGGCCGGTGCGCAGGCCCCAGCCGAGCGAGCCGGCGTCGGCGTTCTGGCTGTAGTCCAGCTTCAGCGTGGTGGTGTCGGTGCTGCTGTTCTCCACTCGGGTGAAGAAATACGACTGCAGGTAGTTGGCGGCATTGCCGTAGTAAGCGGGATTGTTCAGCGTCAGCAGCGGGCGCGCCTCGGCGCGGACCGTGTAGCCGAAGCCCAGCTGCGACGAGGCGGCGCTGGTGAACACGTCCTCGCGCGTGTCCTGGCGGTAGCTGCCGCGCGCGCGGTTGACCAGGAAGTCCAGGTGCCCGGTCGGGTTGCTGATGTAGCGGCCGTCGAACTGCGCGTAGCGCAACTCGCGGGTCTGCTCGTACTTGTCGGCATCCACCTGCGCGTTGCCCTGCGCATAGCGGCCGGTGTCGGCCGAGGTGACGGTCGCATTGCCGCTGCGGTTGATGAACTGCGCGCGGCGCTGCTCGTTGTTGCTGTGCTCGAAGCGCCCGGCGCTGAGGTTCAGCGACAGCGCGTCGGCGTCGTCGTACTGCAGTTTGCCGAACACGCTGCGGCGCTGGCGGATGTTGTCGTAGGTCAGCGGACGGAAGCGGTCCGGCGCCAGCGCCATGCCGTTGGTGTCCAGGGCCGGGCTCAGGGTCTGGCGCACGCCGTTGCGGTAGTAGCTGTAGCTGTCGATCGCGGTGTCCAGCGACGAGGAGTCGCGGCGGAAATAGTCGGCCGACAGCACGACGCCGAAGTGGCCATCGGCGCCGAAGATGTTGCTCAGCGTGCCCTGCACCTGCCCGGACGGGCCGGAGTCGTGCAGGTAGCGCTGGTTTTCCCAGTCGGCCAGGTTGGTGCGCACCGCGGCGAACGGGCCGGGCTTGTCGAAGGCGCTGCGCGTATGCAGCGACGCCACACCGCCGATCGCGTTGGCGTCCATGTCGGCGCGGAACGACTTGACGATGTCGACCTGCTGCGCCAGCGAGGCCGGGATCACGTCCAGCGACTGGATACGGCGGCTGGTCTCGGTCGAGGGCAGGGCGACGCCGTCGATCAGCACTGCGTTGTAGTCGGGGTTGAGTCCGCGCAGGCTCATGAACTGCGCTTCGCCGCGGCCGTTGTTGATCACCATCGACACGCCGGGCACGCGCTGCAGTGCTTCGCCCAGGCCGAAGTCGGGGATCGAGCCGACGTCGTCGGCGGAGACGCCGTCGGAGATCACCTCCGCTTCGCGCTTGGCGCCGATCGCCTGGCGGATCGACAGCTGCTGGCCGCTGACGGTGATGGTGTCCAGTTGGGTCGGCTCGCTGGACGGTGCTGTAGCGGCTGCAGGAGCGGTCGCGGCATGGGCGCCGGTCGCGGCGGCCAGCGCGAGCGCCAGCATGGAGAGGCGGAGCGGCCTGCCGCGGCGGCGGCGGTTGGAAGTGCGGTGCATACGGAAATCCCCCTGGTTGCGTGAGGCTGGCAATTTACTAACTCAACGTGAATTAAATATTTCACCATTGCCCGGTATGCTTGTCCGACCTTCCGCCAGTCCCCGCTCATGCCCGCTCCCGTCGCCGTCTCGCTGCCGCGCGCTTCCCGCCCCGTCCACGCCACGCATGCCGATCTCAGCGACAACGAGCGGCGCATGCTCGACAGCCTGCGGTTGTTCGGCACCGTTACCCGCGCCGACCTCAGCCGCATCACCGGGCTGACCGTGCAATCGGCGGTGCGCCTGATCGATGGCCTGGCCGAACGCGGGCTGGTGCAGATCGGGGCCTCGCTCGCGCACGGCGGCCGCGGCAAGCCGGGCGCGGCGATCGCGCTCAATCCCGCGCATGGCCATACCGTCGGCTACTCGATCGCCACCGACGCGCTGTCGCTGGCGCTGCTTGACTTCGGCGGCCAGGTCCGCGCCACCGCCGAGCATCCGCTGCGTTCGACCGAGCCGGCGGCCTTGCTGGCGCAGTTGCGCGAGGCCGATGCGGCGCTGCTGGCCGCGGCCGGCAGCGGGCTCGGGCCGCGGCTGGGCGCCGGCGTGGCGATGACCGGTTTCTTCGTCGATGGCGCCGAGCGCATGAATCCGCCCGATCCGCTGCGCGCGCTGGGCGAGCTGTCGATCGGCGACTGGCTGGCCGAGGCGCTGGGCCTGCCGGTGTGGGTGGACAACGACGGCAGCGTGGCCGCGGTCGGCGAAAGCCTGCTCGGGGTCGGCCGCCAGTACCGCGATTTCGCCTACCTGTATTTCAGCTACGGTCTCGGCGGCGGCGTGGTGATCGACGGCGCCTGCCTGCGCGGCGCGCACGGCAATGCCGGCGAGTTCGCCGGCATGCTGCCGGGGCAGTGCCTGGAGCGCGGCACGCTGGAGCTGCTGCGGCAGATGCTGATCGAGGACGGGGTGATGATGGCCGACGTCAGCGCGCTGGTGGCCGCCTACGATCCGGCCTGGCCGACCATCGAGCGCTGGATCGCGCGCGCGGTGCCGGGCCTGTCGCTGATCGTCTCGGCGATCACCGCCACCTTCGACCCGCAGGCGGTGGTGTTCGGTGGGCGCCTGCCGCGCGACCTGGCGCTGCGGCTGATCCCGCAGCTGCGCATCGACAACCAGCCGCGCCGCGGCCAGGCGCGGCCGCTGCCGGTGCTGCTGCCGGCGGCGGCGATGGCCGACGCCAGCGCGGTCGGCGCGGCCACGCTGCCGTTGAAGGCCTGCTATTTCCGTTGAGCGGCGCGCTGCCGCGTGTCCACGCCTGCACGCTGCGGGCGCTACCCTATGCGCCTGTGCCAGGACCCCGCTGCCGCGCGCCGCGGCGTCGCCGCGCGCGGCGTGGCGGTCCTGGCCGTTTCCCCCAACACTGGAGTCGTTGCGATGAAATACCTGCACACCATGATCCGCGTCCATGACCTGGAGAAGACCAGCAAGTTCTTCACCGAGGGCCTGGGCCTGAGCGAGACCCGCCGCATCGACAACGAAGCCGGCAAGTTCACCCTGGTGTATTTCGGCGCGCCGCAGAACCCGCAGGCCGAAGTCGAGCTGACCTACAACTGGGGGTCGGACGAGGACTACGGCAGCGCACGCAACTTCGGCCACCTGGCGTTCGAGGTCGACGACATCTATGCGCTGTGCGCGCACCTGCAGGCGCAGGGCATCGTCATCAACCGCCCGCCGCGCGACGGGCGCATGGCTTTCGTGCGCAGTCCGGACCTGATCTCGATCGAGTTGCTGCAGAAGGGCGAGGCGCTGGCCCCGACCGAGCCGTGGGCGTCGATGCCGAACACCGGCGTGTGGTGAGCCGCCGCCGCGTGCGCCGCATGCACGGCGCGCGCGGCCCGTTTCCGGCTTGATCCTGCGTCGCCGCTGGCGGCGACGCAGCCCGCGCCCTCGCCGCGCCTGGCTGTCGGCCGACCGCCCCCCGCGCCACCCGTGGCGCTTGCCGCAGCGGACGACGTGCAGCGCGGCATGGGGTGGGCCCGCCTTGCGCCGCTTGCGCAATTGCGCGGCCGGTTTGGCGCGGGCCGGCCGCGCCGCGACCGCGGCGACGGATCCGGTCGCCGCGCGTTCATCGCCTGGAAAGCCGGCCGGCGGCGGCCGGCATGGCGTTTTTCCGAGCGTTCGATGGCATGCGTGCCAATGCCTGCTGCGAGGTTGCAGTACATGTCCATTCCTGCATACCATCGACACGCCAGGGCAATCCGCCGCCACATCCGCTGCAGACCCTTCGGCGCTCCCCCGCGCCCCTGGAACTGCCCATGCCCTCGTCTTCCCATGCTGCGCGACAGGCCGCGCCGACGGTCTCCATCGTCATCTGCACCTTGAACGAACACGAGGCGATCGGTCCGGTGCTGCGCGAACTTGCCGCGCACCTGCAGCACATCGACTACGAAGCGATCGTGGTCGACGACTCGGACGACGAGCGCACCGCGCAGGCGGTCGCCCTGCACGCGGCCGCCGATCCGGCGGTGCGCCTGCTGCGCCGGCGCGGCGGCCGCGGCCTGGCCTCGGCGGCGATCGCCGGTTGGGACAGTGCGCGTGGCCGCTGTCTGGCGATCATGGACGGCGACGGCCAGCACGATCCGGCGCTGATCGCGCGCATGCTGCGGCGCATGGACGAGGACGAGGCAGAGGTGGTGGTCGCCAGCCGCTACCTGGATGCAGGCGATTCGGGGCTGGGTCGCCGCCGGCATGCGCTCAGCCGCGTCGGCGTACGCCTGAGCCAGGCGCTGCTGGGGCTGGGCGTGGCCGATCCGATGAGCGGTTGCTTCCTGATGCGCCGGTCCTGGTATCGGCAGGTGCGGCCGCAGTTGTCCGGCGTCGGCTTCAAGATCCTGGTCGATGTGCTGGCCTCGGCCCGGCGCCGCCCCTACACGGTGCAGGTGCCGACGCAGTTGCGCCGCCGCCGCGGCGGCGCTTCCAAGCTCGACGCGCGGGTGGTCGCCGAACTGGCCGCACTGCTGCTGGAAAAGCGCACGCGCGGCTGGCTGCCGGCGCAGATGAGCCTGTTCTTCGCGGTCGGGCTCAGTGGCATGGGCGTGCATGTGCTTTTGTTGGGTGCGCTGCTGAGGCTGGGCATGGCGTTCTGGTTGGCGCAGTTGCTGGCGATCTGCACGGCGATGGGCTGGAATTTTCTGTGCAACAACCTGCTGACCTTCCGCGACCGGCGCCTGAGCGGCATGCGCCTGCTGCGCGGCATGGCGACGTTCTATGCGGCCTGTTTCGGCGGCGCGATCCTCAGCGAGCTGATCGGTAGCGGTCTGCATGCGTTGCAGGTGCCATGGTGGGGGGCGGGCGTTGCCGGTGCCCTGGCCGCAGGCGGATGGAACTACTACGCCACAACGCGCACCGCGTGGCCCCGCGGGCAGGCCGCGGCTGGCGCTGCGCCGTCGCCGCTGGCGCTGAAGGAGTGAGCCGGTTGCGCACCGTGAGCGGCGCGGCGGCGCGCTGGCCGGCGCTGGCCTTCGCCGCGATCGCGGCCTGCGCCTGCGTGTTCGCCTTCGTCGGACTGGACGCCAGCGACTACTGGATCGACGAGCTGTACACCGTGCACGTGATGGGCCATGGCCAGGGTCTGGCGGAACTGTGGCGGCGCGCGCTCACCGATACCCATCCGCCGCTGTACTACTTGCTGCTGTATGCATGGAGCCAACTGGCGGGCAACGGCGAGGCCGCGCTGCGCCTGCCCAGCGCGGTGGCCGCGGTGCTGGCGCTGGGCGTGTTCGGACTCGGCTTGCGCCGGGTGTTTTCGCCGGCGGCGCTGGCGTTCGCCCTGGCCGCGGGCGCGGTGTCGGTGTTCTGGTTCGAGCAGAGCCAGAACGCGCGCAGCTACGCGCTGTGCCTGCTGCTGTCCGCTGGCCTGCTTGTCACTGCGGTCGCATTGCGGCGGCGCGCGCAGGCCGGTAACGCGTTCCCGTTCGCGCACTGGGCCGCGCTCAGCCTGCTGGGTCTGTGCGCCAGCCTCACCCATTCCTACCTGCTGCTGTGCGTGGGCATGCTGTTGCTGTTCCTGGTCGCGACGCTGCGCGAGCTGCGCCTGCGCGCGGCGCTGGCGGCGTCGGCGCTGGCGATCCTGGCGGTCAATGTCGGCTTCGTGCTGCTGTTGCTGCATTCCACCCAGCAGGACGTGCACCAATTGTGGTTCCGCAACGACGCCCGGTTCTTCTATCTGCAGGTGCTCAGCGCCAGTCGCGACCTGCTGTCCGGGGGCAGCATGCTGGCGGTGCTCGCCTTGCTCGGCGGTTGGTTGTGGCGGCGGTTGCGCGCGCTGCCGCACGATCCGGTGTGGGACCGTGCGCAGGCGGACTGGACCGCGGCGTTGTGCGGCTGCGTGCTGCTCGGCATGGTGCTGAGCGGGATCGTGGTGAGCGTCGTCATCGCGCCGTCGTTCTCCGGCCGCAACCTGCTCACCGCCGCGCCGTTCGCCTGGGCCTTGCTGGCTTGCCTGTACGACGCGGCGGGGCCGAGCGCGTGCAGCCGTGGCGGGCGCGTTGCCGCGGCTCTGCTGATCGTGCTGGTGGGCGCGCAGTTGTGGTTGCTGCGCGGCCGGCCGCTGCAGCGCAACGAGGCCTGGCGCGGGTCGGCGCAGGTTGTGCAGCGTTTGCCCGGCTGCAGCGGCGTCGAGCTGCCGGTGGTGCTGCCGTACAAGTTCGGTCCCTCCAGCGCGCCGTACCGGGCGCTGGCCGAACAGGACTTCTTCGGCCATTACCTGACAGGCCATCGCCTGCGCGCCTATACCCCTGACGAACTCGCCGGGCGTGCTGCCGCGGACGGGCTCGCCGCGCGGCTGGCGACGCGCGCGCAGGCGGTCGCCGGCGGCGGCTGCGCGCTGCTGGCCTGGGGCGTGCACGACCTCAATGCGGCCACGGCACTGCAATTGGCGCAGGACCTGGCGCGGCTGCCGGGCGTGGCCCCGAACCGGGTCGTGCTGCAGCCGGTGCTGCGCTGGCGTCGGCACGGGCTGGGCTGGCATCGGCTCGCCGACGGCTTCGTATTCCTGGCTGCGCCGCCGCGCACCGGCCAGGCGCCGGCCGATCCGGGCGTTCCTGCGGCGGTGGCGCGGCTGCCGGCGCTGGGCACGCGCTTGGTGCTGAGCGCGGACGGCGCGGCCTGCGCGCCCGACTGCGCCGCAGCACCCGGCCACGGCGGCAGGCCGTAGCCGCGGGCGCCGGCCGCGCCGGCGGTCTTATACTCATGCGCTTTCTTCCAGGAATCCTTCGATGACCGCTTCCTCCGCCGCGGATCTGATCGCCCTCGGCCAGCACTACTACCTGCCGATCTACCGCCCGCGCCAGCTGGTGCTGGAGCGCGGCCAGGGCGCCAGGGTGTGGGACAGCGAAGGCCGCGACTACATCGACCTGTCCGCCGGCATCGCCGTGTGCGGACTCGGCCACAACGATCCGGATCTGGCGGCGGCGCTGCTCGAGCAGGCCGGCAAGCTCTGGCACACCAGCAACGTGTTCTACAGCGAGCCGCCGCTGCGCCTGGCCGAGGAGCTGGTCGCCGCCTCGCGCTTCGCGCGCAAGGTGTTCCTGTGCAACTCCGGCAGCGAGGCCAACGAGGCGGCGATCAAGCTGGTGCGCAAGTGGGCCGCCAGCCAGGGCCGCGCGCCGGACCGGCGGGTCATCGTCACCTTCCGCGGCAGCTTCCACGGCCGCACCCTGGCCGCGGTCACCGCCACCGCGCAGCCGAAGTACCAGGAAGGCTACGAGCCGTTGCCCGGCGGCTTCCGCTACGTGGATTTCAACGACATCGTGCAGCTGGAGACGGCGATGGCCGCCGGCGACGTGGCCGCGGTGATGCTCGAGCCGGTGCAGGGCGAGGGCGGGGTGATGCCGGCCGCGGCGGGTTTCCTGGCGCAGGTGCGCGCGCTGTGCGACCACCATGGCGCGTTGCTGCTGCTGGACGAGATCCAGTGCGGCATGGGCCGTACCGGCACCCTGTTCGCGCATTGGCAGGACGAGGTGACGCCGGACATCGTGACCCTGGCCAAGGCATTGGGCGGCGGCTTCCCGATCGGCGCGCTGCTGGCCGGGCCGAAGGTGGCCGAGACGATGCAGTTCGGCGCGCACGGCAGCACCTTCGGCGGCAATCCGCTGGCCGCGGCGGTGGCGCGGGTGGCGCTGCGCAAGCTGGCGTCGGCGCCGATCGCGGCGAACGTGTCGCGGCAGGCGGCGGCGCTGCGGCAGGGCCTGGCGGCGCTCAACGACGAATTCAAGCTGTTTGCGCAGGTGCGCGGGCGTGGCTTGATGCTGGGCGCGGCGCTGAACCAGGCGCATGCGGGACAGGCCGGAGCGATTCTCGACCACGCCGCGGCGCACGGCCTGTTGACGCTGCAGGCGGGGCCGGATGTGTTGCGCTTCGTGCCTTCGTTGAACATCACCGATCAGGAGATGGCGGAGGGGCTGAAGCGGTTGCGGGCGGCGCTGCGGGAGTATGCCGGCAAGCGTTGAAGTGCTTTGCCGGTAGGGTCAGTTTGCATGTGATGCAACTGCAATAGCCAAAGTCCAAAGCTTTCGCGCTTTGCGCGAGTCACTTTTCTTTGCTTGCGCAAAGAAGCGCTTCACAGCGGCCGAAGGCTGAGCAAAGTAACCAAAAGACCCCCCGGGCGGCACACCCGCGCTGCGCGCGGGTCCGCAAGCAGGACGGGAATTTTCGGCAGGCACATCCATGTGCCTGCCGAAAACGACGCGCATCCTGCGCGTCGCCCCCTGCGGGAGTTTTACCCGCCCTGCTTGCCGTGCCTCACCGGGGACAACGGCTGAAAAGCAGCGACAACAGCACACAACAGCAACAGCCGTAGTTGCAGCGATGGTTGATCTGTTGCCTGGATGCGTGGTGTTTACGCAAGCCCGTGCCGCGCCAGTGCGCGGCGCAGGGCGCGTGCGCCGCTGGCGGTTTCGGCGGGCATGCCGATCGCGCGGGCGCCGCGGACGTTGACGAACAGGTCGTCGATGAACAGGGCGCGCCGCGGGGCGATGCCGAAATGGTCGAGCGCGCGCCGATAGACCTCGGCCTGCGGTTTGCGTCCGCCGAGTGCGCCGCTGCACAGCACGCGCCCCTGCAGCAGCGGGAACAGCGCCGGCACGATCTGCGGGATCGCCTGGGCCATCAGCGCGCCGTTGTTGGTCAGTACGCCGATGCCGATCCTGTCGGCCAGCGCCAGCACGCGTTCGATCACGGCGGGGTCGCCGCGGCTGCCGGCCACGCGCGCGGCGATCCAGTCGGCTTCGCTCACCTGTGCGCCCAGGCCCGCGCCGAGCCGTTGCAGATAGTCGGCGGTGGCGATGTCGCCGCCGTCGTAGGCGGTTTCCAGTCCGGACGCGAACAGCACCTGCCGCACCCGCGCCGGATCGCAGCCGCAGTGGGTAGCCAGGTGCGCGATGCGCGCCGCGCGCGCGTAGCCGGCCAGCACGCCGTCGAAATCGAGCAGCAGCAGTTGCGGGCGCGGATGGATCAGCGCGGCCACGGCACTTGGCGCAACGAAGAACGGTGGGGCTGAAACATGTGTGGGGTCCGCAGCGGCAGCGGCCGAGAATAACCCAGTACCCGCGGCGATGAACGCCACTACCCGCGGCTTGGCGCTCGCCAGCCACCCACCCACCCGCTCGCGGCGCACCTACCCGTCGGATCCGGTCGCCCGGTGCTGTGCGCTGGCTATGGTCCCTGCACGCCGCGATCGCGGCGCCGCCGGTCGGGGGACCGGTGCGCATCCACGCCACATCCACGTCATCTCGGGGGTCTTGGACATGAGCAAGCGTTTGAACGCCGATCGTCTGGCGGAATCGGTATGCAGGGGACTGCGCAATGCACGTCACGGCCACGGGCTGGCCGCGTTGACGCTGCTGCTGGCCGGCACGCAGGCGCTGCCGGCGCTGGCCGAAGAACCGGTTGGCGAGGCCAAGACGCTGGACGCGATCACGGTCATCTCCACCGGCACGCGCAAGACCAACATGGCGGTGACCGACAGCCCGGCGCCGATCCAGCTGGTCAGCGCGGAGATGCTCAAGCAGTCGGCCGCGCCCGACCTGATCAACGCCATCGCCAATCAGGTACCGTCGTACAACGCCAACCAGACCGGCGTCGACATGGCGAGCCAGACCCTGACCGCCAGCCTGCGCAATCTGTCGCCCAACCACACCCTGGTGCTGGTCAACGGCAAGCGCCGCCACATCACCTCCAACGTCAACACCACCACCGGCGCGGCCTCGGCCGATCTGTCGTTCATCCCGGCTGCGGCGATCGATCATGTCGAAGTGCTGACCGACGGCGCCGCCGCGCTGTACGGCTCGGACGCGATCGCCGGCGTCATCAACATCATCCTCAAGAAGAACCACGGCGGCGGCGAAGTGGACGCCGGTTACGCAGGCTACAAGGATGGCGGTGGCGGCACCGATTCGTGGGGCGCCAACATCGGCTTCGGCAGCGACGCGGCATATTTCAGCCTCAGCGCCGAGGTCGAGAACCGCAAGACCGTGTACCGGCTCGGCTCCTACAGCTACGCCGACTGCGTGGCCAACTATGCCGACTGCACCGCGGTCAACCCGAGCATGGCCGACTTCCTGGCCGACGACGTGGAGGGCATGACCCTCAACGGGCGCTTCCCCAACGTCAACGCCTGGCTCAATCCGCCGGAAGTGCACCGCAAGGCGCTGTTCTTCAACTCCGGCGCGGTGCTCAGCGACACCCTGGAGTTCTACGCGTTCGGCAGCTACGGCAAGAAGACCGCGCAGTCGGAGGAGAACTACCGCCGTCCCAGCCAGGACGGCGGCTACGTCGATCCGGTCACCGGCGCGGTCAGCCACAAGTATCCGCTGGGCTTCAATCCATCCGAAGCCTCCGACGAGGTCGACTACGAGCTGACCGCCGGGCTGAAGGGCGTGCTGGCCGACTGGTCCTGGGATTTGTCCAGCAGCTACGGCAAGAACGAGATGGACGTGTACACGCTGAACTCGATGAACTTCAGCCTGTGGCAGGACTACGGCTCTTCGCCGGAGGACTTCTACGACGGCAGTTTCTGGGCCAGCCAGTGGACCACCAACTTCAACGCCACGCACGATTTCGACGTCGGCCTGTCGCAGCCGCTGACGTTCAACGCCGGCGTCGAATACCGCCGCGACCAGTACGGCATCGATCCGGGCGATCCGACCTCGTACTACGGCGCCGGCGCGTCCTCCTTCCCCGGCTACAACCCGCTGTTCAACACCGGCTCCTACAGCCGCCACAGCTATGCCGCGTACGCCGACGTGGTGTTCAATCCGACCGAGAAGTGGCTGCTGGATGTGGCCGGGCGCTACGAGGACTACAGCGACTTCGGCAGCAAGGTGGTCGGCAAGCTGACCACGCGCTTCGACTTCACCGACACCTTCGCGGTACGCGGCACCGCCAGCACCGGGTTCCGCGCGCCGACCCTGCAGGAAGGCTATTACTCGGCGGTGCAGGTCGGCCCGACCAGCGCCACCCCGACCCTGCAGCCCAACAGCGCGGCCGCGGCGGCGCTGGGCTTCGGCAGCCTGAAGCCGGAGACCAGTACCAACTACAGCCTCGGCTTCGTGTTCCGGCCGATGCCCAACTTCGACAGCACACTCGATCTCTACCGCATCACCATTTCCGACCGCATCGGCGTGGGCACCTTCGAATATTCCAAGGCCGGCCAACCCGGCGACACCAACGGCGACGGCACCCCCGACGCCGCCTACAACGCCGCGCTGGGCCAGGCGCTGGTCGACTTCGGCTACCTCGGCGGCATCGATCCGGCCGCGCCGGGCGGCTCGCTCGACGCCACCGCGCGGCAGAACATCTCGGTGGCGATCTTCAACAATGCGCTGAAGACCCGCAGCACCGGCGTGGACTGGGTGACCAACTACAGCACCGAGTTCGACTGGGGCTCGATCGACTGGATGCTGGCGGCCAACTACAACAAGACTGAAGTGCTCAGCGCCAAGCCGGCGCCGGAGGTGCTCGGCGGCGCCACCATGTACAGCGCGGCGACGCTGATCAACCTGGAGAACAACGCGCCCAAGTACCGGGTCAATCTGGGTGCCACCTTCAACATCGGCAAGTTCAGCCTGCGCGTGACCGAGGCGGTGTACGGGCCGCAGTACCAGCTGGTGGCGCCGTACGACGACTGGAACGGCGACATCTTCCCCGACAGCGTGCTGAGCCGACTCGACGTGGTCGACGTCAACGGCGCGCCGTACTACAAGCAGAAGATCGACACGATGGCGCTGACCAACGTCGAGCTGACGTTCCGGCCCACCGAGCAGCTGACCGTCAGCGTCGGCGGCGACAACGTGTTCAACAAATATCCCGACAAGATCCCGTCGGCGGCGTACGACTATCTCGAGAAGAACTACCTCAGCTACTACAACTCGCCGTACCTGACCGGCAGCCCGGTCGGCTACTTCGGCGCGCGCTACTACGCCAAGCTCACCTACCGCTTCTGAGCTGCGCCGCGCGCCCCGCTTGAGCCCCTCTCCCCCCGGGAGAGGGGTTGGGGTGAGGATCCGTCCGCCAGCGGAGCGCCCGCTCGCGCAGTACCGCGCCATCCGCGCTCCTACCCGCTCCATCGCGACCTACCCGCCGTACGCGGCCTGCGCCGCCGCCGCGGCGGCTATGGTCGATCCGCAATCCGTGAGGCGACATCGACGATGCAAGCACCAATCAGGGGAGCCATGACCCGCCGCCAACTGCTCGCCAGGATCGGCCTGGCCGGCGGCGGGGCGATGATGTACCAGGCGATGCACAGCCTGGGCATGGCGGCCGAATCGCGTTTCAACGGCGTGCCGCGGCTGGACGGCGACGCCAAGGGCGCCTCGGTGCTGGTGCTCGGCGCCGGCCTGGCCGGGATGACCGCGGCCTACGAGTTGCGCAAGGCCGGCTATCGCGTGCAGGTGCTCGAGTACAACGCGCGTCCCGGCGGCCGCAACTGGACGCTGCGCGGCGGCGATCGCTACACCGAGCTGGGCGGCTTCGAGCAGCAGTGCGGATTCGACGCGGGCATGTACCTCAATCCCGGGCCGTGGCGCATCCCGCATCACCACAAGGCGGTGCTGTCCTATTGCAAGCAGTTCGGGGTGGCGCTGGAACCGTTCGTGCAGGTCAACTTCAACGCGCTGCTGCACAGTCGCGAGGGATTCGGCGGCAAGCCGCAACGCTTCCGCGACATCGACGCCGACTACAAGGGGCACGTGGCCGAACTGCTGGCCAAGAGCACTAAGCAGCGGGCGCTGGACGCGCAGGTGCAGCGCGAGGACCAGGAGATCCTGCTCGAGTCGCTGCGCACCTGGGGCGCGCTGGACAAGGACTTCGGCTACGTCAAAGGCCGCGAGAGCAGCGAGCGCCGCGGCTTCGCCAAATATCCCGGCGGCGGCCTGTCCGGCAAGCCGGAATTCTCAGAACCGTTCAGCACCCAGGACATCCTGCGCTCGCGGCTGTGGGCGACGTTGGCGGCGGGCAACAACTACGAGATGCAGACCGCGATGTTCCAGCCGGTCGGCGGCATGGACCAGATCGGCAAGGCGTTCGCGCGCCAGCTCGGCGACGCGATCCACTACAACGCGCGGGTCACCCGCATCGACCAGGACGCGCACGGGGTCAGCGTCGCCTACCAGGACGGCGCCGGCGCCGAGCAACTGGCCAAGGCCGACTGGTGCGTGTGCACGATCCCGTTGTCGATCCTCAGCCGCATCCCGATCGCCGTAGGCGAGAAGATGGCCGCGGCGATCGGCCAGGTGCCGTATGCGGCCTCGGTGAAGGTCGGGCTGCAGTTCAAGCGCCGCTTCTGGGAGGAGGACGAGGCGATCTACGGCGGCATCAGCTACACCGATCTGCCGATCACCCTGATCAGCTATCCGAGCACCGGTTTCCAGAGCGCCGGCAAGGGCGTGCTGCTCGGCGCCTACGTGTGGGGGCTGGAGGCGTTCGAGTTCACCTCGATGACGCCGCAGCAGCGCGTGGCCAAGGCGGTGGAATACGGCACCCAGCTGCATCCGCAGTACCCACGCGAATTCGACAACGGCATCGCCGTGGGCTGGCACCGGGTGCCGTTCACCCATGGCTGCTTCGGCGTGTGGAGCGACGCCGCGCGCGCCGAGCACTACGAGAACCTGTGCCGGATCGACGGCCGCATCGCGCTCGCCGGCGAGCACGCCTCGTACATTCCGGCCTGGCAGGAAGGGGCCATCACTTCGGCATTGGACGCGATCGAGCGCCTGCATCGCCGCGTCGTCAACGGAGCCCGCGCATGAAGTTCGACCGTCACTGGGGGCTCGCCGCGGCGGTCGCCGCCGGGTTGCTGGCGCTGCTGCTGCCGCCGGCGATCGGCCCGGCCGCGGCGCAGAGCTCCGATGCCACGCCGCTGTATCCGCAGGCCGCGTTCGCCACCGCCTCCGGCGCCACCGTGTACGCGGCGATCTGCCAGAGCTGCCACATGCCCGGTGGGCAGGGCGCGCGCGGCGGCGGCGAGTATCCGGCGCTGGCCGGCAACCCCAAGCTGGCCGCGGCGCCGTACGTGGCGATGATGGTGCTCGACGGCCGCGGCGGCATGCCCGGTTTCGCCGGCATGCTCAACGACCAGCAGGTCGCCGAGGTCGTGCACTACGTGCGCAGCCAGTTCGGCAACGCCTATCCCGGCAAGCTCAGCGCCGACGAGGTGCATACCCTGCGGCATTGAGCCGCGAGCGTTTCATTTCCCTTTCGATCGCGAGGAGTTCCGCATGCGCCGTTCGTTCGTTTCCCGCTCGCTCCGTGCCGGCCTGTGCGCCGCGCTGTCGCTGCCCGCCCTGGCCGGCGCCGCCGAGATCGTGCGCCACAAGATTCCCAACAGCGATTTCCCGATTTCCGCGGCGGTGGAGATTCCGGCCGGCAAGACCACGGTCTATCTCAGCGGCGCGGTGCCGCGGCCGATCGATCCGAGCGCGCCCAAGGATTCGCCCGCCGCCTATGGCGATACCAAGGCGCAGACCATCAGCGTGCTGTCGCAACTCAAGGCGCAGCTGGAAGGCATGGGCCTGGGCATGGGCGACGTGGTCAAGATGCAGGCGTTCCTGGTCGGCGATCCGGCGCTGGGCGGGAAGATGGATTTCGCCGGGTTCATGGAGGGCTACCGGCAGTTCTTCGGCACGCCCGAACAGCCCAACCTGCCGTCGCGCTCGGCGTTCCAGATCGCCGCGCTGGGCAATCCGCTGTACCGCATCGAGATCGAAGTGGTCGCGGTGCGTCCGTAGGTTCTTCGCCCTGTCTTCCAAGGAGTCCGCCATGCAGCAGCCGTCGCGTTCGCGCCGCACTTTCCTCAAGGACTCGGCGCTGGTCGCCGCGGCCGGCTTCGGCGCGCCGTGGCTGGCGCAGGCCGCGCCCGCCGCGGCGCAGGCGACCAATGCCGACCTGGCGCCGGTGCTGATCAACGCCAACGAGTATCCCGGCGGTCCGTCGCCGGCCGCGCAGCGCGCGATCGCCGCGATCGCGTCCAGCGGCGGCCGCTACCTGGGCGAGCTGCAACTGGAATTGCTGCAGACCCTCGCCGGCCAGCTCGGCGTGGGCATCGATCACCTGATGGCCTATGCCGGTTCCACCGAACCGCTGGACTACACCATGCTGGCGTTCACCTCGCCCAGCGCGTCGCTGGTCACCGCCGACCCCACCTTCGAATCCGGCTGGCGCGCCGCTGCGCGCAACGGCGCCAAGGTGATCAAGGTGCCGCTGCGCAAGGACGACGCGCACGACGTGCAGGCGATGTGCGCCGCCGACGCCAACGCCGGGGTGATCTACATCTGCAACCCGAACAATCCCACCGGGTCGGTGACCGCACGCAAGGACCTGGACTACGCGCTGGCGCACAAGCCCAAGGGCAGCGTGCTGGTGGTCGACGAGGCGTATCTGCATTTCTCCGACAGCGCCCGCAGCATGGTCGACCGCGTCGCCGCCGGCGACGACGTGATCGTGCTGCGCACCTTCTCCAAGCTCTACGGCATGGCCGGCATCCGCCTGGGCTATGCGGTGGCGCGGCCGGAGCTGCTGGCCAGGCTGAAGTTCTACAGCGTCAACAGCCTGCCGGTGACCGCGGTCGCCGCCGGCCTGGCCAGCCTGCGCGATCCGGCGCTGGTGCCGCAGCGGCGCGCGCTCAACAGCGCCATCCGCAGCGACGTGGTGCGCTGGCTCGGGGCGCAGGGCTATGCGTGCACGGCGTCGGAAAGCAATTGCTTCATGCTCGACGTGAAGCGCCCGGCGCAGGAGTTCATGGACGCGATGGCGACCTGGGGCGTGTTCGTCGGCCGCAGCTGGGCGCTGTGGCCGAACCGGTCGCGCATCACCATCGGCACCGCGCCGGAGATGGCGCGGTTCAAGAGTGCGTTCGCGCAAGTCGCGGCGGGCAAGCGCGGGCCATTGCCGGTGCCGCCGCCGCGGATGGCGCTGCACGATCCGTTGCACGGATTCTTCCGCAACGCCTAGGCGTCGCCTGCGCCGGATGCTGCAGTGCACGAGGGCTTGTCGTTGACAAACATTTGCGCAAAGGCAGACAGTCTTGGCGACGCCGCTGCGCCGTCCCCATTGCCAAGGAGTTTGTCTTGAAAGCGAAGTCGCTGTCCCCCTTGCTGGTCCTCGCCGCGCTCGCGTTCGCGCCGGCCGCCTTTGCCAAGACCTGCGCGGTGACCATCACCGGCACCGACCAGATGTCCTTCGACCAGCCCCAGATCAAGGTCGCCGCCGACTGCACCGAAGTGGCGCTGACGCTCAAGCACAGCGGCAAGCTCACTGCCGCGGTGATGGGCCACAACTGGGTGCTGACCAAGACCCCGGACTTCCAGGCGGTGGCCAATGCCGGCACCAGCTCCAGCCTGGCCGACAACTACCTGCCGAAGAACGACGCGCGGATCATCGCGCACACCAAGGTGATCGGCGCCGGGCAGTCGGACACGGTCAAGTTCTCCACCGCCAAGCTGAGCAAGGGCGGCGACTACACCTTCTTCTGCTCGTTCCCGGGGCACTGGGCGATGATGAAGGGCAAGTTCGTGTTCGGCTGAGTCGTGCTGCGGTTGCGCTGCAGATCGCGACCAGCGATCTGCAGCGCCTTTCGAACATGATGGCGCCGCAGGCTTCGGGCTGCGTCAGTGCCGACTCACCCTGTGGGAGCGACTTCAGGGCACCTCTAATACCCTCGATTCTAAAAATTCCGCGCTATGCGCATCAATGACTTGCGAGCGTTTTAGTCGAGTTTTTTGGGGTTATTAGAGGTGCCCTGAAGTCGCTCCCACAAAATAGCGACGGCTTTCGCGATTGCGACGCCGTCGCACTCAGTCCAATGCGCAATCCGGCGGCGCCATGCGCTGCAGCAGGCCGCGTTGCAGCGCGCTGGCCAGCGCCGCTTCGCGGGTGCCCGCTTCCAGCTTGCGGTACAGATTCTTCAGGTGGAACTTGACCGTGTTCTCCGACAGCGCCAGGCGCCGCGCGATCTGCTTGTTCGCATCGCCCTGCGCCAGCAGCGCCAGCACTTCCAGTTCGCGTTCGCTGAACAGCTCGGCGCCGCTGTCCTGGTCGTGGCGCAGTTTGTCGAGCAGCGTCTGGATGGTCATCGCCAGCGTGGTGTTCGGGGCCGCCTGCGGATCCTGCTGGCGTGCCATGCGCAGCAGCGCCTTGCCCGGCACGCCCAGTTCCAGCAGGCATTGCCAGGCCTGGGTGCTGGCCACGTGCTGCAGCGCGTGACGCAGGTAGGGCAGGGCGGCGGCGGATTCGCCGCGGTCGTGCAGCACCAGCGCGATGCGCGCGCGCACCCGCGCCAGCTGCACCTGGTTGTCGGCCGCCATGCAGGCCGCCTCGACGCCTTGCAGCACCGCCAGCGCGGCGCGGGTGCGTCCGCCCAGGCGATGCCAGCGGGCCAGGGCGAAGCCGAGTGCGGCGAGGAAGCGCCAATCCTGCGGCTGGTTCAGCGCATGCGCGAACCGCGCCTCGCCGCCGGTGCGCGCGACCAGCAGGTCGATCGCCGGCGAGGGCGGCTGGTCGAGCAGCACGTGCAGCCGCCAGGCCAGTGCCAGGTCGGCGAGCCGGCTCAGGTGCCGTGCGTGCGCGATGCGGTCGATGTGGTCGAGCAGATCCAGCGCGGCGCGGCCGCTGCGGTCGTGCTGCCGCGCCAGTACCAGCGCGGTCTCGTAACCGGCGGCGTACACGTCCAGCCAGCCGTCGTGCTGCTCCAGGAAGCCCAGCGCCGGCTGCAGGCAGTCGGCGGCTTCGTCGTAGCGGCCGTGCTCGCATTGCAGCTGCGCTAGCAGGCACTGGCCCACCGCCTGCAGGGTGGGATCGAGCTGTTGCTGGCGCTGGGCGATGGCCAGCGCCTGGCGGCAGCTGGCCTCGGCCCGTTCCAGCTGGCCGCGGTAGTAATGGCTCTGCGCCAGGTGGATCAGCGCATAGCTGGCGCCGACCTCGCTGCCGCTGGCCTGCATCGCGGTGCCGGCCAGCCGCGCATAGCGCTCGGCGGCGGCGAAATCGGCGCGGCCCAGTGCGGTGGTGGCGCAGATGCACCACAGCGTGCCGCGGCCCAGGCTGTCGTCCTCGTCCAGCGCGGCGGCCTGCGCGGCGATCTGCGCCAGTCCTCGCGGGTTGGCGCAGACCTGGTCGAGCAGGTCGCGCAACAATGCGACCACCACCGTGTAGTCGCGCTCGAACGGCGCGCGCACGTGTTCTGGGAAATCGCGGAAGCGTTCCAGCAGGGTCTGCGCGTGCGCGAACTCGCCCAGCTTCATGTGCAGGTAGGCCTGGGTCAGGTTCAGCGCCGGCCGCTCGCCGATGCAACTGCGCGGGAACTGGCGCAGCAGCGCGCGGATCGGGGCGGTACCGTGGCGCAACAGCAACTGCCAGGTGCCGGCGCGGGCGATGCAGGCGGCGGCGCTGTCGAGCGCGCCGCCGCGCACCGCATGCCGCACCGCTTCGGGCAACTGTCCGTGCGCGTCGAACCAGTGCGCGGCGCGCCGGTGCAGCTGCGGCGCCAGCCCGGGCGTGTCGCGCTCCAGCTGCTGATGCAGGTAGTCGGCGAACAGCGGATGGAAGCGGAACCATTCGTGCTCGCCGTCCAGCGCCACCAGCAGGCCCTGGAAGTGCGCCAGCTGTTCCAGCAGGCGGCCGCTGTCGTCGCGCTCGCGCACCGCGTCGGCGAGCGCGGCGTTGAACCGTTCCAGCGGCGAGAGCTGCAGCAGCAACGCGCGCAACGCCGGATCCAGGTCGTTGAGCACCTGTTCGGCCAGATACGCCGCCAGCTCGGCGGTGCGTCCGGAGAACCGGCCGAGGTCGTCGCGGCGGGGTTCGTCGCCGCCCAGCCATAGCCCGGCCAGCTGCAGCGCGACCGCCCAGCCCTCGGTCTGCCGGCGCAGCTGGCAGGCCATCGCCGCCGGCACCTGCGGTCCCAGCAGCGCCAGCGTCTCCGCTTCGTCCAGCGCCAGTTCGCGCGCGCCGATGCGTTCCAGCTGGCCTTGCAACGCCCAGCGCGCCAGCGGCAGCGCCGGCGCGCGCCGTGTCGCCAGCAGCAGGTGCAACTGGCCGCCGGCATGTTCGACCAGCCGCGTCACCACCTCGTCGAGCGCGCTGCCGTGGCCGCGGTCGTAGTCGTCGAGGATGACCAGCAGGCGCCGCGGCGCGGCGCCGATCGCGCGGATCAGGACCGGCAGGGTGGAGGCCACGTCCAGGTTCTGGCCCTGCTGCTGCAGCACGGCCTGCAGCGGCGCGCCGAGTTCGATCCCGGCGCCGCGCGCGGCCAGCGCCAGGTAGGCGAGGAAACGCCCGGGATCGGCATCGTCCTCGTCCAGCGACAGCCATGCCACCGCGGCCTCGCCGCGCTCGCGCAGGCGCTGGTGCCATTGCCCGAGCAAGGTGGTCTTGCCGAAACCGGGCGGCGCCAGCAACAGGGTCAGCGGCAGGTCGGCGGCGCGCTCCAGGCGCTGCAGCAGCGCCTCGCGCGCCACCGCGGCCACGCGCGAGCGCGGCGGCGCCAGTTTGTCGGCCAGCACCCAGTCCGGCACGCCAGGACTGTCGTGCACGGCAGGAAGCAAACGCGGATTCAACAGCGTGACAGGCTTGAGCATGTCGCCAGGAGTGTCTGCAGCGGTCGCCCTCGCGCCCTCTGGCGGCTCGGGTGACGGTACGGCCTCGAACGCGTGCCGGCTTGCCGCGCAAATCGCGAAAAGCGCGTGCGCCGCGTCGATTCCACGGGCCCCCGCCCTGATGCCGTCCGTTGGCGTTGCACGTTGAACTTATGACACGGCCGCGACAAAAGCAAAGTTGAGATCCGGTGCTCAGTTTTCGTTCAGCTGCAGGCGACCACGCCGAACGCTTCGCGCGCCGCGGCCAGCGTGGCGTCGAGTACGGCGGCGTCGTGGGCGCTGGACAGGAAACCGGCCTCGTACGCCGACGGTGCCAGGAACACGCCGCGCTCGAGCATGGCGTGGAAGAAGCGGTTGAACGCGGCGGTGTCGCAGGCGGTGGCCTGGGCGTAGGTTTCGACCTTCTCGGACGTGAAGAACAGCCCGAACATCGCCCCGACCCGGTTGGTGGTGACCGCCACCCCGGCCGCGGCGGCGGCCTGCTCCAGCCCGGCGCACAGCGCGGCGGTGGCCGCCTCCAGGCGCTGGTGGAAGCCCGGCGCCTGCACCAGCTCCAGCATCGCCAGGCCGGCGGCCATCGCCACCGGGTTGCCGCTGAGCGTGCCGGCCTGGTAGATCGGCCCGGACGGGGCGATCTGCCGCATCAGCTCGGCGCGGCCGCCGTAGGCGCCGACCGGCATGCCGCCGCCGATGATCTTGCCGAAGGTGGTCAGGTCCGGCACCACGCCGTAGTGCGCCTGCGCGCCGCCCAGCGCCACGCGGAAGCCGGTCATCACCTCGTCGAAGATCAGCAGCGCGCCGTGCCGCGTGCACAGATCGCGCAGGTGCTGCAGGTAGCCCTCGCGCGGCGGGATGCAGTTGGCGTTGCCGACCACCGGTTCGATGATGACCGCGGCGATCTCGCCGCCGATCTGGTCGAACAAGGCGGTGGCCCCTTCGAAGTCGTTGTAGCTCAGCGTGGCGGTGAGTTCGCTCAGGCCCGCCGGCACGCCCGGCGAGGTCGGCACGCCCAGGGTCAGCATGCCGCTGCCGGCCTTGACCAGGAACGAGTCGCCGTGGCCGTGGTAGCAGCCCTCGAACTTGACGATGCGGCTGCGCCCGGTGGCGCCGCGCGCCAGGCGCACCGCCGACAGGGTGGCTTCGGTGCCGGAATTGACCATGCGCACCATCGCGCACGAGGGCACCAGCCGGGTGATGGTCTGCGCCATCGTCACCTCGGCCGCGCACGGCGCGCCGAACGACAGGCCGTCGCCGATCGCGCGCTGCACCGCCTCGCGCACCGCCGGGTGGTTGTGCCCGGCGATCATCGGCCCCCACGAGCCGACGTAGTCGATGTAGCGGTTGCCGTCCACGTCGTACAGGTAGGGGCCGTCGGCGCGCTGCACGAAGAACGGTTCGCCGCCCACCGACTTGAAGGCGCGGACCGGCGAGTTGACGCCGCCGGGGATCAGCGCCTGCGCCTGGTCGAAGAGGGCCTGCGAGCGGGAATGGTTCATGAGCGGGGGAATCCTTGGCGAGGCTGGCCGGGCCGGATGGCCGGGCGCGGAGCGATGCCGCCTATTGTCGCGGCTGTCGCCTGCACGTGCCATGTCGCCTACCCGGCAGCGCCGCACCTACCCGCCGTGGCCGGCTCGGCGCTGTGATCCGCTGCCTACTATCGAAACGTCCAGGGGCGCACGACCCGAGAGCCAACGGCGATCGGTCGTGCGGTGGGCGGAGAGTCCACCGTGTTCGCGGCGATCGCCCTTGGCGTTGCCTGCATTTTTTCGTTGGGTTGCCAACGATTTTCATCTTCGGGGAGAGAGCATGCACCGTACGATCCGCAGGAGCGCCCTGGCGCTCGCGTTGGCGCTTGCCGCCGGCCATGTCCATGCGCAGTCCACCACCGGCAGCATCGTCGGCAGCGTGCCGCCCGGCGCCGGCGAAAGCAGCGTGCTGATCACCAACACCAGCGGCTTCAGCCGCGAGGTCAAGGTGGACGAACGCGGCCGCTATGCGCAGGGCAACCTGCCGCTGGGCACCTACACGGTCACCCTCAAGCGCGACGGCCAGGTGGTGGAGACGCGCGAGAACATCAGCCTGGTGGTCGGCGCCGGCACCGAAGTCGGCTTCGGCGGCCCGGCGCAGACCCT
The DNA here is from genome assembly GCA_025666215.1 of Xanthomonas campestris pv. phormiicola. NCBI lineage: Bacteria > Pseudomonadati > Pseudomonadota > Gammaproteobacteria > Lysobacterales > Lysobacteraceae > Xanthomonas > Xanthomonas campestris. Next base: position 1,121,085 of record CP102593.1, read on the forward strand.
GGACGCGGTCAACGTGGTGGCCGGCAACGTGGCCCGGATCGACGTGGCCAGCGTCGACAGCCGCACCGTGATCACCGCCGAGCAGCTGGCGGTGCTGCCGCTGGGCCGCAGCGCCGAGGCCATCGCCTTGCTGGCGCCGGGCGTGGTCAACAACAGCGGCGGCTACGACAACGGCCCGCTCGGCGGTTCGCTGGCCAGCTTCGGCGGCTCGGCGGCCAGCGAGAACGCCTATTACCTCAACGGCTTCAACACCACCGATCCGGCCAGCAGCCTGGGCGGGTTGACCCTGCCGTACGGCGCGATCGACCAGCAGGAAATCTTCACCGGCGGCTACGGCGCGCAGTACGGCCGTTCCAACGGCGGCGTGATCAGCCAGGTCGGCAAGCGCGGCAGCAACGAATGGCATTTCGGCGCGGCGGTGATCTGGCAGCCGGACAGCCTCAGCGCCAGGCAGAGCGACCTGTATTTCCGCAAGGACAGCGTGTACTGGGATCCGAGCAATGCCAAGTACACCGCCGGCGACTACATGCCGCTGAGCGAGACCAGCGCCGACCAGACCACCTACAGCGCCTATGTCGGCGGCCCGCTGGTGCAGGACCGGCTGTTCTTCTTCCTGGCCCTGGAGCAGGTCGATTCCAGCGGCACCCGCGTCGCCGACGCGCGCGTCACCTCCGGCGGCATCTCCGGTTCGCCGTGGACCCGCTACGACTACAAGCAGACCCGCGCCTACGCCAAGATCGATTGGCAGATCAGCGACAACCACCTGCTGGAATTCACCGGCGCGCAGGACAAGGCGCGTACCAACGGCAACATCTACCGCTACGACTACATCAACCGCGAAGTGGGCAGCTACAAGGGCCGCGAAGCCAAGAACGAGTTCGGCCCGATCCTGTTCCTGGGCAAGTACACCGGCTATTTCGGCGACAACCTGACCCTGACCGCGCTGTACGGCAAGGAGAGCCTGCCCAACAAGCTCACCGCGATCGGCTACGACGCCGGCAACGGCCCGTTCCTCAACAGCGTCGCCAACCAGAATCCGGCTTACACCGGCGGCACCGCGATCAGCAATACGCAGACGGTCAGCTCGATCACCGATCCGGACCGCGAGTACAAGAAGGACAACCTGCGCCTGAATCTCAACTGGCGGCTCGGCGAGCACAGCATCGACTTCGGTATCGACAACCAGAAGAGCGAGGCGATCAACATCGGCTCCTACAGTTCCGGCCCCGGCTACGCCTGGACCTACGGCTACACCCCGGACCCGTACGGCGTGAACAGCGGCGGCCAGGTCAGCGGCTCGGTGGCCGAGGACGGCAGCATCGGCGTGCCCAGCCCCGGCCTGGCCGATCCCACCTACGGCAGCACCGGCTACTACGTCACCAAGGACATCGCCACCAACCTGTATTCCTACGACGCCAAGCAGACCGCGTACTACCTCGAAGACCACTGGCAGGCCACCGATAAACTGCTGCTCTCGCTGGGCGTGCGCAACGACAGCTTCACCAACTACACCCCGTTCGGCCAGGCCTACATCGAACTGAAGAACCAGTGGGCGCCGCGGCTGGGTTTCAGCTGGGACGTCAACGGCGATTCCAGCCTGAAGGTGTACGGCAACATCGGCCGCTACTACCTCGGCCTGCCGCTGTCGCCGGCGGGCCTGTTCACCCCGGCGGTCTCCACCAGCACCTACTACACCTACAGCGGCATCAATGCCGACGGCACGCCGATCCTGGCCACCCAGCTGGCGCCGCCGGTGTCGGCCAACTCGCGCTTCGGCCGGCTCGCCGACGTGCGCACCGCGGTGGTCGAGGATATCAAGGGCGAGAACCAGGACGAGCTGATCCTCGGCTTCACCAAGCTGCTGCCCAACGACTGGGTGCTCGGCGTGCGCGGCACCCATCGCCGGCTCAACGACGGCATCGACGACACCAATCTCGACAACTCCAACGCGGGCCTGCTGGCCGCGGCGGAGGCGGCGGGCGTGGACATCGACTGGACCAAGAACGCCAGCGCGGCGCTGGTCAATCCGGGCAAGACCAATACCTACCGGGTGATCGGCACCGACGGCCAGATCCACGCCTTGACCGTGACCCGCGAGCAGGGCGGCTACCCGGAATTCAAGCGCCGCTACTCGGCGCTGGAATTCAACCTGGAGCGTCCGTTCGACGGCCGCTGGTACACCAAGATGAGCTACGTGTGGTCGCACAGCTACGGCACCACCGAAGGCCAGCTGCGGTCGGACCTGTGGCGCACCGGCGGCGCGCTGGGCAGCTACCAGGGCCAGGCGGCGACCTCGACCACGCAGAGCTGGGACCACGCGGCGTTGATGGAGAACTTCAACGGCAACCAGTCCAACGACCGCCGCCACCAGTTGAAGGCGTACGGCTTCTACCAGCTGACCGAGGAGTGGGGCACGTCCGCCAACCTGAGCCTGATCTCCGGCGCGCCGCGGCCGTGCCTTGGCTACTACTACGGCACCAACTACGACGCCGGCGACCGCGATCCGGCCGGCTATGCCAATCCCAGCGTCACCGGCGGCCCGTACCACTTCTGCTACAACCCGGCCACCGGCACCGGCGAGCCGTCGCCGCCGGGGTCGCACGGCACCCTGGGCTGGGTGGCGCAGCTCGACCTGGGCGTGACCTACAAGCCGAAGTTCGCCGAAGGCAAACTGGCGCTGAGCCTGGACGTGTTCAACGTCACCAACCGGCAGACGGTGACCAACGTCTATCCGTTCTCCGAGTTGAACCCGGGCGAAGTCAATCCGCTGTGGAACCAGGCGGTGGCCTACCAGGCGCCGCGCTCGGCACGGGTGACGCTGAGCTACGACTTCTGAGCGCGCACGGTTCCAAGCCCCTCTCCCCTCGGGAGAGGGGTTGGGGAAGGGTGCGGGCGCGAAGCGCTTCGCGGCTTTTGGGTGCACGGGGCTGCGCCCGTACCCTCATCCGCCCCTGCGGGGCACCTTCTCCCGATGGGAGAAGGAACAGCCGACTAGCCCCTCTCCCACCGGGAGATGGGTTGGGGTGAGGGTACGGGCGCGAAGCGCCTCGCTGAGTTTGGAGGCGCGAGGCTTCGCACTAAGAGCGCTCCGCCAGCAGCGCATTCGATATCCGCGCCGGCCCCCTGCCTCAGTCGAAGCAGGCGCGGTAGGCCGCCAGCGCGACGGGCGGATCGGCGGCGTCGAACACGCCGCTGATCACCGCCAGCAGGTCGGCGCCGGCGGCGACCAGGGCGCGGCCGTTGTCGGGATGCACCCCGCCGATCGCCACCCGCGGCAAACCCAGCGCCGCGGCGTCGCGCAGCAGTCCGGGGTCGGCACGGCGTGTGGTGACTTTGCTGCGTGTGGGGAAGAACGCGCCGAAGGCCACGTAGCTGGCGCCGGCCGCGGCCGCGGCGCGGGCCAGCGCGAGGTCGTCGTAGCACGAGGCGCCGATCAGCGCGTCGGCACCGAGCGCGGCGCGCGCGGCGGCCAGGTCGCCGTCGTCTTCGCCCAGGTGCACGCCGGCGGCGCCGACCGCCTGCGCCAGGGCCACGTCGTCGTTGACGATCAGCGGCACCCCGGCCTGCGCGCACAGCGCCTGCAGCGCCGTCGCCTGGGCCAGGCGCTGCGCCGCGTCGGCGCGCTTGTTGCGGTACTGCAGCCAGGTCGGGCCGTGGCCGAGCAGCGGCGCCACGCGCGCCAGCAGGCGCGCGCCGTCGGCCTCGTCGGGCGTGATCAGGTAGACGCCGCGGGGCGCCGGTGATGCATTCATGGAGGAGCCTTCCGGTGTGCAGGCGAGGGTGGGACAATGCCCCTCCGTTCGGCCCGTAGACCCGCGATTATCCAATGAGCGATGCCACTGCCACCACCTACCGCGCCTGGATGTGCGTCGTCTGCGGCTTCATCTACCGGGAAATCGACGGCCTGCCGGAAGAGGGCATCGCCCCCGGCACCCGCTGGGAAGACGTGCCCGACACCTGGACCTGCCCGGACTGCGGCGTGACCAAGGACGATTTCGAGATGGTGGAGATGGATTGATTGCTGGGAATGGGGAGTCGGGAATCGGGAATGGGAACAGCGACTCCCTGTCTCCATATCTCGCGCGGCGGATTGGGTTTAGGGTTGTCCGGGCATACACCGCGATTCCGAGCCATCGGATTGTGGCAACACCACAGGTCAGGTCGAGCTGCCAGCCCACGGACGCTCGAATGGACGATTCGGACGGCTCCGTATTAACCGTGTGGCCAAGCCAGTAACCCTGAGCCTCAGGGCAGCTGCTTTTCCCATTCCCGATTCCCCACTCCCGATTCCCAGCCTCAATGCATGCGCTGCGCGCGGGCGCTCAGTTCCACCAGGCGTTCGCGGATCGGCAGCATGTCGTTGGCTTCCGGGTTCAGTTGCAGGTAGCGGCTCAGGTCGCGGCGCGCGCCGGGGACGTAGTCCATCTGCAGGTAGGCCAGGCCGCGGTCGCGCAGGGCTTCGGGCTGGTCGGGCATCAGCTTGAGCACGCGGTCGGCGCTGCGCGCGGCGCGGTCCCATTCGTCGCGTTCGGCATAGACGCCGTGCAGGTTGCGCAGCACCCGGGTCAGGATCGCGCGGTGCGGCGCCGGGTCCAGGATCTGCAGCAGCGCGCGGTCGTCCGGGGTCTCCCCGCCCAGGTGCGGGCGCGCGCGTTCGCGCAGTTCCTCCACCGCCAGCGGGCGGCCGCCGTTGAACGGGTCCATCACCAGCAGGCCGTCGTCCACCGGCAGGCGCACCAGGAAATGGCCCGGGAAGGAGACCCCGTCGAGCGGGATATCCAGCCGCCGCGCCACCTCCATCTGCACCAGCGCCAGCGAGATCGGGTTGCCCAGGCGACGTTCGAACACCTCGTTCATGTAGCTGTTGCGCGGGTCGTAGTACTCGTCGTGGTTGCCGCTGTAGCCGAGTTCTTCGAACAGGTGGCGGTTGATCGCGGCCATCTTCAGCGGCCACGGCTCGATCATGGCCACTTCGTGGCGCAGATGGTCGGCGTGGTTCTGCGCCAGCGTGTCGTAGTGATCGGCATCCAGCTGCGGATACTCGTCGCGGGCGATCAGCAGCGCGGTGGCCAGCAGCGGCAGCGCATCGTCGTCCAGCGCGGCCAGGGTACTCCAGCTCGGCAATGTCAGTCGGTCCACCATGGCCCAAGACTGGCCGCAAAGTGCGACGCGATCAAGTCCGGCGGTTCCTGACAGCGGTGTCGGGTTCAGCGCGACGGCAGCGTCGCTTTTTCCCGACGCCGGCGCGGCTCAGCGGGCCTTGGGGATGCCCGGGCCGAAGCTCAGTTCGGCGCCGTTCTGCAGCTTGATCTGTTCGGCCTGGCCGGCGTTGAGTTCCAGCACGTAGCGCGCCGGCGCGTTGCTGGGGTAGGGCGGGCAGGCGTTGCCGGCCGAGCACGGCGGCACGTCGCGCTGCTGCGCCACCAGCTTGCGCTGGCTGTCGAAGTACAGGATGTCCAGCGCGATCTTGGTGTTCTTCATCCAGTACGCCTGCGGTTCCTCGCGGTCGTGGATGAACAGCATGCCGTGGTCGGCGTCCATCTGCTCGCGGAACATCAGCCCGCGCGCGCGGGTCGCATCGTCCTGCGCCAGCTCGACCTGGTAGCGGTGCCCGGCCAGTTCCACCCAATGGCTGCCGGCGCTGGCGCAGCCGCTGAGGGTCAGCAGGAGGAGGACGAACAGGGCGCGGAACAGGGACATGGCGGTGTCGGGCAGGGGACCAGCGCGCACCTTGTTGCATGGTGCGTGGCGAGTCAAGAGAGCCGGGATTCGGGATTGGGGATTCGGGATTCGTAAAAGCCAGAAGCTCCCTCCGGCCTCCGGACCCGCTGTTGCGAATCCCCAATCCCGAATCCCGAATCCCGCGCCCGTCCTACAGGACGCGCGGCGGCTCGCCACCGACGATCACCACGTCGGCCGGGCGGCGCGCGAACAGGCCGACGCAGACCACGCCGGGGATCTGGTTCAGTTCGCGCTCCAGCGCCACCGGATCGGTGATGCCGAGGTGGTGCACGTCGAGCACCACGTTGCCGTTGTCGGTGATCACGCCGTCGCGCCACACCGGCTGGCCGCCGGTGCGCGCCAGGATCTCGCGCGCGACCAGGCTGCGCGCCATCGGGATCACCTCGATCGGCAGCGGGAACGCACCCAATGTCTGCACCTGCTTGCTCGGGTCGATGATGCAGACGAAGCGTTCGCTGGCTTCGGCGATGATCTTCTCGCGGGTCAGCGCGGCGCCGCCGCCCTTGATCAGGCAACGCTTCGGATCGCACTCGTCGGCGCCGTCCACGTACAGCGACAGGTTGCCGGTGTGGTTCAGCTCCAGCACCTCGATGCCGTGCTGGCGCAGGCGCGCGGTGCTCTGCTCGGAGCTGGACACCGCGCCCTTGATGCGATGGCCGATGCGGCCCAGCGCATCGATGAAATAGGCCACGGTGGAGCCGGTGCCGACGCCGACGATCATGCCGTCCTCGACGTATTCGATGGCTTTTTCGGCGGCCAGGCGTTTGCTTTCGGACATGGGGGGCTCGGGATTGGTGATTGGGGATTGGGGATTCGTCAAAGCGGCAGGCGGGGCCGGGCAGGGACGAATCCCCAATGCCCAATCCCGGCTATTCGAGCGCCAACAGCAGCTTCCACTGCGCGGCGCTGACCGGGAACACCGACAGGCGGTTGCCGCGCGCGATCAGCGGAAAGCCCTCGCCGAGCGTGTCGGCATGCTGCTTGATCTCGTCCAGCGCGATGGTGCGCGCGAGCTTGCGTTCGAAGGCCACGTCCACCAGATACCAGCGCGGCTGTTCGCGGGTGGCCTTGGGGTCGTGGTAGTCGGATTTCGGATCGAACTGGGTGACGTCCGGGTACGCTTCGCTGGCCACGGTGGCGGTGCCGACGATGCCCGGCACCTTGCAGTTGGAGTGGTAGAACAGGATGCCGTCGCCGACCTTCATGCCGTCGCGCATGAAGTTGCGCGCCTGGTAGTTGCGCACCCCGTTCCAGGGTTCGCTGCCGACCCGCTGCAGGTCGTCGATCGAGAAGGCGTCCGGTTCGGACTTCATCAGCCAGTAGCGCTTGCGTGCGGTCATGCGGGGGGATCGGTCGCGGTCAGGAGGGTGAGGGAGTCGGTGCAGACCGCATCCACCGCCACGTCCCAGGCGGCGACGGGCAGCGCCACGACCTGCTGCGCAGCGAAGGCGGCGCCGACCAGCCAGGGCGGAGGCGCGTGCCGCTGGCGAAATGCGAAGCTGCGATCATACCAGCCGCCCCCCATGCCCAGGCGGCCGCCGCCGGCGTCGAAGCCGACCAGCGGCGTCACCACCAGCGCCATCTGCTCCGGCGCCAGCGTCGCCGCGGCGGCGACGTCGGGTTCGGGAATGCCATAGCGGTTGGCGGTCAGCGGCTGCCCCGGGCGCCACGGCGCGAAACGCAGGGTCTTGCCGCTGAGCACCGGCAGGCAGTACTGCACGCTGGCCGGCAGGCTCAATTGCCAGCGGTGCAGCGCGATCTCCCCGTCCATCGCCCAATAGCCGGCGACATGGCCGTGCTGCGGCGCGAACGGCAAGTCGAGCAAGCGCTGCGCCAGCGCGTCGGCGGCGGCCAGGCGCGCGGCGGCGGGAAGCGCGCGGCGGCGCGCGCGCAGTTGCTGGCGCAGGAGGTCGCGGTCGTCTGGCGTCATCGGGCAGGCGTGGGAAGAGACGGCGCTATTGTCGGTGCCGGCGCGCGGACTGACCAGGGCGTTGCCGTGGTGGCGGCATCACGCGTAGATCGCCACCGTCTGCCGGCCCGACAGCACCAGCTGTCCGGCTTCGTCCCAGATCTGCATGTCCTGCAGCGAATAGCCGTCGGCGGCGTGCTGGCTGGCCGAACGCAGCAGGAACCAGTCGCCTGCGGTCGCCGGCTGCGGGAAATCCAGGGTCCAGGTCATCGAGCTGACCGGCGCAGGTTCGGTGAAGCAGGCCATCGCTGCCGGCGGCAGGCTGTCGCCGAGCGCGACCAGGGCCACGCTCGGATCCACGCCCGCGCTGTCGCGATGGCGCACCCAGACCATCAGCTCCGGGGTGGCGGCGGCGGACACCGGCAGCGCGCCGCCTGCCAGGCGCATCTCGAAGTTGGCGACGAACGCCGGGGTGAACGTGCTGGCGGCGATCGGCGTCGCGGCGTCCGGTCCGCAGACCGTGGGCCGTGCAGGCATGAAGTCGTGGGCGATGCGGCTGGGGCGCGGTTGCGCGAACAGCAGCGCCGCGCGCAGCGCGACCTGCGCGCCGGCCAGGCAATCGACCGCGATCGAGGTGGCGGACTTGCCCTGCCGCAGCAGCTGCGCATCGAAACGCAGCGTGGCGTCGATGGGGCCGACGAACCAGATGTGCGCCGACTTCAGCGGCGGCAGCGCGGACGGCGCGGTGCGCAGCGCCGTCTGCAGCGCCAGCGCCGCCGACAGCCCACCGAAGGCGGTGCGTCCCTGCAACCAGTTGGCAGGCACGTCGAACCCGGCGTTCGGGTCGAAGCGGTCGATGATCTGGGCGAGCGAGGGCATGCGGCGTCTCCTGGAAGGGGCGACAGTATCCCAGGCTTGCGCGGGCGGCTGCTCGGTGCAGGGCTGCCGCGTCCGGCATGGACGCCAGCGGCGGCGCAGGCGCGCTGCGTCAGCGGGCGCGGCGCACGAGGCGCACAAAAGGAAACGGCGCCTTGCGGCGCCGTTTCCGGGATATTGCATTCTCCGCCATGACGATGCGTGCGAAACGACCTTGAACCCGGGGTTCAAGTGGGATGGCTGGGGAACCATCGGGCTTCCCGCTACAAGGCGGACCTGCACACCCGATTCCGTCGCCATCCCGTGGTCGTAATTAAGGGACAAGGCGAATGTTTGCACACGCTGTCGTTTACAGCAGAGAACGCAAACGAAGTATAGCGCCGTCGCCGCGCTTGGCTAGTCCGTTCGTCGGTCGCGCGGTACGGCGCAATTCACGTTGATGATCGAAATACGAGGCGGGCATCAACGCGCCGTATCGACCACGCCGTCGAGCCGGCGATTGAGATCGGCGAGCGTGCGCGCCATCTCATGATCGCGCCGCGCCTGCTCGTCGCGCAGTTGCTGCAGCTCGTGCGCCAGGTTCAATGCGGCCAGCACCGCGACCCGGTCCACCGCGGCCATGCGGTTGCTGCCGCGCACCTCGCGCATCTTCGCGTCGAGCAGGCGCGCGGCGGCGACCAGGCTGTCGCGTTCTTCGGCCTCGACGCCGACGGTGTATTCGCGGTCGAGGATGCGGACGCTGACCGGTTCGCTCACGTGTGCTGCTCCAGCGACTTGAGCCGGGTGATCATCGCCTCGACCCGCGAGCGCGCCTGCTCGTTCTTGGTCAGCAACTGCGAGCGCTCGCCGATCAACTGCTCCTGCTGCTGGCGCAGGCTGCGATTTTCGTCGGTGAGGCGCTGGCAGCGCTCGACCAGCGTTTCCACGCGTGTGGCGAGGGTGCGGAGCTGGGCGAGGGCGTCGGGGCTGTCCATGGCGCCCACGATAGGCATGCGCCCAAGCGGCGGTCAAGACGCCGGCGGACGCCGCGACGGCCGCCGCTCAGGCGGGCAGCAGCAGCGGCTGGCGCAGCAACTGCAGGCAGGCGTCCGGTTCCAGTGCCGGCGCGACCAGATGGCCCTGGATCTCGTCGCAGCCGTGCTGGCGCAGGAACGCCAGCTGGCCGGGCAGTTCCACCCCTTCGGCGACCACTTTCAGGGTCAGCGAGTGGCCAATCGCGATGATGGTGCTGGTGATCGCCTCGTCGTCCGGATCGCGGGTCAGGTCGCCGATGAATTCCTGGTCGATCTTCAAGGTGTTGATCGGCAAGCGCTTCAGGTAGGCCAGCGACGAATAGCCGGTGCCGAAGTCGTCGATCGCCAGGGCCAGGCCCAGCGCGCGGCAGGCGTGCAGGGTGGCGGCGTTCTTGCCGACCTGCGACATCACCACGCTTTCGGTGAGTTCCAGTTCGACATTGGCGGCCGGGACCCCGGTCTCGGCCAGGATCCGTGCCATCAGCGCCGGCAGGTCGCCGCGCTCGAGCTGGATCGCCGAAACGTTGACCGACATGCACAGCTCGGTCAGGCCCAGTTGGCGCCATGCGCTCAGCGTGCTGCAGGCCTGGCGCAGCACCCATTCGCCGATTTCCAGGATCAGGCCGGTTTCTTCGGCCAGGGGGATGAACTGGCTCGGCGAGACCGTGCCGAAATCGGCGCTGTGCCAGCGCAGCAGCGCTTCCACGCCGACCACGCGCTGCTCGCGCAGCGAATAGCGCGGCTGGTAGACCAGCTTCAGCTCCTGGTCGAACGGGATCTTGCGCAGGCTGCTGGCCAGCGTGGCGCGGTGGCGGGTGGCTTCGTCCATGCGCGCCGAATACGCCTGCACGTTGTGGCGCCCGGCGGCCTTGGCCTGGTACATCGCGGTGTCGGCGTGCTTGAGCAGTTCGCTGGGCAGCAATGCATGCTGCGGGAACAGCGAGATGCCGATCGAGGAGGAGATCGCCACTTCGCGGCGGTCTTCCAGTTGCAGCGGCGCATCGAACGCGGCCAGCACACGCGTGGCGACGGCTTCGGCCGCGGCCTGATCGGCGATGTCCTCCACCACCACGGTGAATTCGTCGCCGGCCAGGCGCGCGACCGTGTGCTGCGGGCCCACCGCCTGCTGCAGGCGTTCGGCGACCGCGCGCAGCACCCGGTCGCCGACCGCGTGGCCGAGCGAATCGTTGATGTCCTTGAACCGGTCCAGGTCCAGGAACAGCACCGCCACCGAGCTGCCCTGGCGCCGTGCCCGCACGATCGCACGCGCCAGCCGCTCGGACAGCAGCGCGCGGTTGGGCAGGCTGGTCAGCGTGTCGTAGTTGGCCAGGTAGCGCAGTTCCTGCTCGGCGCGCTTCTGGTCGGTGATGTCTTCCAGCACCACCACGTGGAAGCTGTGCCGGCCGTCGGCGTCGCCGACCGTGTTGCGGCGCACGTGGCAGAGGATTTCCAGGCCGTCCTTGCGCCGCTTCCAGGCATCGCCGCGCCACGACCGGCCGCGCTCGAGCGGCGGCGCGGCGGGCACGTCGGGCGCATGGTCGAGCAGGGTCATCGGCTGGCCCAGCACCTCGCGTTCGCTGTAGCCGGTGATCCGGGTGAAGGCCGGGTTGACCGAGATGAAGCGCAAGTCTTCGTCCAGCACCGCGACCGCCTCGCTCATGCTGCGCAGCACTTCGCTGGCGATGCGCCGTTCCAGGTCGGCCTGGCGGTGCGAGGTGATGTCGCGCGCGGTGCCGGCGAGCCGGCGCGGTTTGCCGGCCGCGTCGTAGTCGACCACGCGGCCGCGCACCCGCGCCCACAGCCACACGCCGTCGCCGGCCAGGTCCACCCGGTACTCGGCCACGTAGACCGGGGTCAGTCCCTGCAGGTGCTCGCGCAGCGCGCGCTCGGCCTGCGGCACGTCGTCGGGGTGGATGCGCAGCGGATCGTCCTCGCGGATCACCATGGTGATCTCCTGCGCATGCGGCGCCGCCTCGTCGGCGCGCATGCGGCGCAGCTTGCGCTGCTGCAGGTCGTAGTCCCAGAAGTGCTCACCGGAGGCCCACAGCGCCAGCTTCAGATGGCGGTCGCGCTGCTGCAGTTGCTGCTGGCGCTGCTGCTGTTGCTGCATGCGCCGCCGCCAGTGCAGCGCCTGCAACGCGGAGACCGCCGCGGCCACCGCCAGGATCGCCGCGGCGGCGGCCCAGCCCCAACGCCAGTCCGTGCCGGCGTGGCCGGCCATTCCCGCAGCGACGTGCTCGATCGACATGGCGGGAAGAGGGCTTCGGTCAGGGGAGGGGTGGTGGAGTGTAGGCGCCGGCCGGAAGCCTTCACAAGCAGCGCGACACATGCGGATTGCTACACTGCGCAGTCCCGCTCCGCCGCTGGCCCCGACTCTCGGTGGCGAGCGCACAACAGGCCTTGCGTCCATGATCGAACTTCCCAGCGCCGACGACGTCACCCAAGCCAGCCAGCAGTTGGGCCTGGCCGCGTCGGCGGCCGAACTCCACGGTGCGTTGTGCGGCTGGCTGGCCGGCGGCGGCGCCGACCTGGCGGCGTGGCCGGCCGCGGTGCTGGCCGATGCCGGCATCGCCACGCCGCGCCGCGGCGATGCGCTGGACCGGCTGCGCGAGGCCACCGCCGCGCAACTGGAGGACCGCGATTTCGCCTTCGACCTGGTGCTGGCCGATGCCGGCGCGCCGCTGTCCCAGCGCGCCGACGGCCTGTTCGACTGGTGCCGCGGCTTTCTCGGCGGCTTCGGCCTGGCCGCCGGCGCCAAGCCGCCGTTGTCCGAAGAGGGCGGGGAAGCGCTGCAGGACCTGGCGCGGCTGGCCCAGGCCAGCACCGACGATTTCGACAGCGCCGACGAGGACGAGGACGCGCTGGCCGAGATCGAGGAATTCGTGTGCGTGGCCGCCTTGCTGCTGCACAGCGACTGCGTGCTCGGCCCGCGCCATCGGCAACGCCTGAACTGAGCGATGAAACGACTCACCGGCATCGGCGCGGGCGAATACGCGCGTCGGCGCAGACACCTGATGGACATGGCCGGCGACCAGGCCATCCTGGTGCTGCCCAGCGCGCTGGAGCGGGTGCGCAGCCACGACACCCATTACCCGTACCGGCAGGATTCGGATTTCTGGTACCTGTGCGGCTTCCCCGAGCCGGAGGCGGTGCTGGTGCTGGTGCCGGGCCGCAAGCACGGCGAGGCGCTGCTGTTCTGCCGCGAGCGCGATCCCGAGCGCGAGGCCTGGGACGGGCCGCGCGAAGGCCAGGAAGGCGCGGTGGAACGCTACGGCATGGACGATGCGTATCCGATCGAGGACCTCGACGAGATCCTGCCCGGGCTGCTGGAAGGCCGCTCGCGGGTGTACTACCACTTCGGCCGCGACGTCGATTTCGACCTCAAGCTGATCGGCTGGGTCAAGCGCGTGCGCGAACAGGTGCGGCACGGCGCGCAGCCGCCGCACGAGTTCCTGGAACTGGGCCACCTGCTGCACGAGCAACGCCTGTTCAAGTCGCGCGACGAGATCGCGCTGATGCAGGTGGCGGCCGACCTCAGCGTGGCCGCGCATCGCGCGGCGATGCGGCTGTCGCGGCCGGGCCTTCACGAGTACCAGTTGCAGGCGGAGATCGAGCGCGAGTTCCGCGCCGGCGACGCCTGGCCGGCCTACGGCAGCATCGTCGGCAGCGGCAGCAACGCCTGCGTGCTGCATTACCGCGCCAACGCCGCGCGCCTGCGCGATGGCGAGCTGGTGCTGATCGACGCCGGCGCCGAGTACCGCGGCTACGCCGCCGACATCACCCGCACCTTCCCGGTGAGCGGCCGCTTCAGCGCCGAGCAGCGCGCGCTGCACGACCTGGTCGGCGCCGCGCACGCCGCGGCGCTGGCGCAGGCGCGGCCGGGCGTGGCCTACGAGGCCGGGCACCTGGCGGCGGTGCAGACCCTCACCGAAGGCCTGCTGCGGCTGGGCCTGCTCAAGGGCACGCTGGAACAGAACCTGGCCGACGGCGACTACCGGCGTTTCTACCGGCACAAGACCGGGCACTGGCTCGGCCTGGACGTGCACGACGTCGGCGACTACAAGCTGGCCGGCGCCTCGCGCCTGCTCGAGCCGGGCATGGTCTTCACCATCGAACCGGGGCTGTACATCGCCGCCGACGACAAGCAGGCGGAGCCGCGCTGGCGCGGCATCGGCATCCGCACCGAAGACGACGTGCTGATCACCGACGACGGCCACCGCGTGCTGACCGCGGCGCTGGAGCGCAGCGCCGAGGAGATCGAGGGATTGATGGCTGGTGAGCCGGGAATCGGGAATGGAGAATCGGGAATGGGAAAAGCGGCGGGTCGCGCGTGAGATGGGCGGTCGCAAGCAAGAACCTCAGCCCGTATGGCTGGGAATAGGGAATCGAGAATGGGGAATGGGAAAAGCGGCGGGTCGCGTGTGCGATGGGCGATCGCAAGCCAGAACCTCAGGTGATCGCTTTTGCTCTTGCTTTTGCTTTGCGATTCCCGGTTCCCTATTCCCGATTCCCCGCGCTTTTCCCATTCCCCATTCTCGATTCCCCATTCCCGGCGGCCGTCAGGCCGCCAAAGCAGCGAACGCCGGCCGCGTCAGGTTCTCCGGATCGCCCTCGGTGCACGCCACTTCGTCTTCGATGCGGATGCCGCCGTAGGGCTTGAACTGCTTGACCCGGTTCCAGTCCACGCTGGCGGCATGGCCGCTCTTCCTGACCTCGTCCAGCAGCATGTCGATGAAGTACACGCCCGGTTCGATCGTCACCACCATGCCCGGTTCGAGTATGCGGGTCATGCGCAGGTAGGGATGGCCGGCGGGGCGCTCGATGCGGCCGCCGCGGTCGCTGGCGGCGAAGCCGGCCACGTCGTGCACCTGCAGGCCGATCGGATGGCCGAGGCCGTGCGGGAAGAACGCGGCGCTGACGCCGGTGGCCAGCGCGGCTTCTGGCGACACGGTGATCACGCCGAAGTCCTTGAGCACGCCCATCAGTGCGAGGTGCGCATCGAGGTGCAACTGCTTGTAGTCCACGCCGGCACGCACGCCCTGGCCCATGCGGAGCTGCGCGGCGTCGATGGCATCGATCAGCGCCTGGAACTCGCCGCCGGTGTCGGCGGCGTAGCTGCGGGTGATGTCGCTGGCGTAGCCGTGCGCGGAGGCGCCGGCATCGATCAGGAAGCTGCGCCGCTGCGCCGGCGCCTGCCGCTCCAGTTCGGTGTAGTGCAGCACCGCGCCGTGCTCGTTCAGCGCAATGATGTTGCCGTACGGCAGTTCGTTGGCGTCCTGGCCGACCGCGCTGCAATACGCCATGTGGATCTCGAACTCGCTGCGGCCGTCGCGGAACGCGGCTTCGGCGGCGCGGTGGCCGCGCACCGCCAGCTGCTGCGCCTGGCGCATGAGCGCCAGTTCGTAGGCGGTCTTGTAGGCGCGGTGGTATTCCAGGTACTGCACCACCGCGTCCGGATTATTCGGCACGTAGTCGCCCAGCGCGCGCTGCGCTTCGCCGAGGATCGCGCAGCGCGCGGCCGGTCCCGGCAGCAGCGCCAGCGCCTCTTCCGGGGTGCGGATCACGTGGATGTCGCAATGCGCGACCCACCAGCCGTTCGGCGCCGCCGGCACCACGTGCCAGTAGTCGCGCGGCTGCTGGAAGATCAGCTGCGGGCGGCGTCCCGGGGTGTATACCAGCCAGCTGTTCGGCACCCGGGTCAGCGGCAGCCAGGCCTTGAACTGCGGGTTCACCGCATACGGATAGTCGCGATCGTCGAACAGCTGGTAGTGCAGGCTGCCGCTGGGCACGAGCAGGTGGTCGAAGCCGCCGCGCGCCAGCGCGGTGTCGGCGCGTTGCGCCAGCGTGCGCAGGTGGTCGGCATACAGGGCGCTGAGGTCGTGCTGGATCATGGCGAAACTCGGTCGGCGATGCGAAAAGGCAGGCGCCAAGTGTGCCGCAAACCTCGCATGGCTTGTTGATGCGCCGCGCCAGGCATCCACGCTGCGGATGCAGGCGCGGCATACGGCGGGGCGATGGAGCCGTCAGGAGGCGGCCGTCGTCGCGAATGTCGCCATGGCGGTTTTCCACGACTGTTTCCAGGCAACGGAACCTGTGGGAGCGAGGTCAGTGGCGACAGGATTTCTCGGTAATGCCCGTCGCGACTGACGTCGCTCCCACAACACATCGCCAGCGATGGAGGCGTGTGGCGGGCTGCGTTACCCGGCCGGCTTCGCGTTGATCCACTGCCGCAGCAGCTCGCGCTGCGCCGGCGAGATGGTCAGGAAGCGGAACCCGGCCCAGGCCTGGCCCGGCGCCTGCGCGCGTTCGCTCCACAGCAGGTGCACGCCGACGTCGATCTGCACGTCGCGGCCCAGTTGCGGCAGCGCGAAGCGCAACTGGTACAGCGCGTCCTCGTGCAGCGGCGCCGAGGCCAGCAGCAGCATGCCGCTCTCGGAGAGGTTGCCGAGCCGGCCGACCACGGCGTCTTCCATCATGTCCAGCACCGGCACCATGTCCGGGACCTGGCGGCGCGGCGAGCGGCGGGCTTCGGCGATCATGCGTCCTCCTCGGCGCCGGCGGGGACCGGCGCGCCGGCCAGGGTGCGCAGCGCGCGCACGGTGGCATGCCAGGCACGGTCGATCAGGCGCGCGCGGTCCTCGGTGACGATCCGCGCCTGGCTCTGCGCCAGCAGCCGCGACAGCGCATCCAGCGAATACTCGGCGGTCTTGTGGCCGCGCTGGTTGACGAACAGGGCGCGGTCGGTGATCGGGCTGTACCAGGACAGCCGCTGCCGTTTCAGGTCGCCCTGCTGGTTGGTCACGAATTCGAACCAGGTGCCGAACGGCAGGCTGCGCAGCCGGGAGTAGGCCGCCTGCTCGGTGTCGTTGCGCGGCGCCAGCAGCGGCCGCTCGCCATCCTCGCCCTGGTCGCCGAGGCGGGTGCGCGCCTTCAACTTGGCGCTGAGTTCGGTGCGCGAGGTCAGCGTGTCGCCGCCGCCCGGGGTGGACAGGCGCCGCGCGATCGCCTCGGCTTCGTCCTGGTGGTAGCCGACCTGCAGCAGGGCGCTGCGCACTTCGCCGACCAGTTCCGGATCGGGTTCGCCGCCGCTGGCGCGGCAGGTGACCTCGGCGATGCATTGGCTCAGCTGCTGGCGCTCGCGCCAGGCGTCGGAGTCCTCGCCCTGGCGCAGCAGGGTCAGGGTCAGCACATCGGACCAGGCCTGGTTCAGCAGCGCCTGTACGAACTTGGGCGGCTGCCAGGTCCGGCACAGCGCTTCCAGCGTGGCGCTGGCCAATTCCTTGGCCACCTCCAGCCGTTCCTTGCCGCGCGCGGCCTCGATGTGGCGGCGCTCGGCGATCTCGGCCTTGTGCGCCAGCGCGCGGTACTGCGCCTGGATGTCCTGGTGCGCCTGCTCGAAGACCTGTTCGTCGCCTTCGTATTCCTCGACTACCCGGTCGACCGTCTGGTTCAATTTCAGCAGCAGCTGCGGATCGGTGTCCTCTTCGCTGAGCCAGGTGGCGCCGGACTCGGCGACCGCATTGAGCAGCTCGCGCGCCGGATGCTGGCTGCGCACGAAGAACGCGCTGTCCTGCAGCGCGGCGCGCACCAGCGGCACCTGCAGGCGCTCCAGCAGAGCGGCGGCCGGCGCGTCGCTGCGCACTTCGCGTTCGATCTCTGCGTACAGCAGGCCGAGCAGGTCGAAGGTGTCGGCATCCTGCGGTGCCAGCGCCGCCTGCGGGCCATGTTCGGTGCGCAGCGTGGCCAGCAGCGCCGCCTGCACGTCGCGCACCTGGCGACGTCCGCGCAGGCCGGCCAGGGTGCTGTGCGCTGGCGGCTGCGCCTGTAGTTCGCCCAGGGCCTGCAGCAGCGATGCGGTGGGGACGGCGGGGGCGCTCGCCTTGGCGGCGGCGGTCGTCGTGCCGTTCGCGGTGGCGGCGCGCGGTGCGGCCGGGCCGCCAGGCGCAGGCATCGGCGTCGCCGCGGCAGCGCCGGATGCCGGGGAGAAGGCGCCGGCGGGCGTCGCGTTCGCGGTCCCGGCCGGCGCCGACGGCGCGGCCGGTGCCGTCGCACGGCCGCGTGCGGCGGCGAGCAGCTGGCGCAGCGTGGCCAGGTCGGTCGGTGCGTTGCCGGGCGCGGCCGGCGCGGCGCTTGCTGCCGTCCCGGGGGTGGCCGCGATCGGCGGCGGAGGCGGGGGCGCTGCGCTCGGCAGGGCCGCTTCGCCGCCAGCGGCGCCGGGGCCCGGGCCGGACCAGCCGCCGGGTGCCGCCTGTCCGGACCAGCTGGTGGCCGGGCGCGTGGCGGAGGAAGGGCGCGCCGCGCCGCGGTTGCCGGCGGCCGGGTCGGGTGCGGTCGTCGGCCGCGCCACGTAGGGCAGGTAGACCAGGCCGGGCAGCACGCCGGCATGCGCCAGCAGCACGTTGGCGCGTTCCACGATCTCGCCGTAGCGGGCCAGTACCTGGCGCTCGAAGGCGCGGTACAGGGTCAGCTGCGCGTCCAGCCCCAGCCGCAATTCCTCGCCGGCCTCGCGCAGGATCCGGCACAGCAGGTGCGGCCCCAGCGGCGTATGTTCGGCTTCGAACGCCGGCCGCGCGGCGAGCACGCCGAACCGCTGGCCGAGCAGTTGCAGCGGGGTGCTGGCCCGCGCCGCCTCGCGCCGGGCGATGTCGTGCAGCACGATGTCGCGGTCGATGTCCACGTCGGCGACCAGGGTCAGCATCTGCATCGCCGCGCTGGCCTTGTCCTGGCGCAGCAGGCCGACCGGGGCGAGCGGCAGCCGCAGCGTGGCCAGGGCCGCTTCCAGTTGCGCTCCATAGAACGGCGCGAAGCGTTCGCGGCGCGCGCGCAGGCCCTGCAGTTCCTGGTAGATGTCCTGCTGCAGCTGGCTGTTGCGCGCGCGCTCGGCCTGGTCGAACAGCCCGCGCTCCAGCTCGGTCAGGGTCGACTGCAGCGGGGCCTCCAGCGCCTGCCACACCAGGCCCTTCAGCGCCTCCAGGATGTCGCGCACGCGCGTGGGCAGGGCGGCGCCGGCGAGCGTCGCCGGGCTTGCCGACGGAGTGGCAGACAATGACATCCTGTGATCGCCGTTTGATTTCCGGGTCCGGTATGTAACACGTTTCTGGCGGCGCAACCATGTCGGCGACGGCCTGGCGCAGCGTTTCAGAGCATGAACAGGGCGACCACGTCGTTGGTGAAGCGCCGTCCCAGTTCGGTCGGCAGCGCATGCCCGGATTCCACCTGCAGCCAGCCCCGCGCCTGCGCCTGGGCCAGCGCCGGGGCGATCGTCTCCGGCGCCAGGCCGGTGCGCACGGCGAAGTCGCGCAGCGCGAAGCCCTGGTTCAGGCGCAGCGCATTGAGCATGTACTCGAACGGGCGCCGCTCGGCGCCGATCCAGTCGTCGCCGCCGATCGCCGCGGGCGTACCGGCCGCGGCCAGGAACGCCTGCGGATGCCTGGTCTTCCAGCGGCGCAGGATGCTCTGCTCGGCGCCGGAGCTGATCTTGCCGTGGGCGCCGGCGCCGATGCCCAGGTAGTCGCCGAACTTCCAGTAGTTGAGGTTGTGCGCGCACTGGTAGCCGTCGCGGGCGTAGGCGCTGACTTCGTACTGGGCGTAGCCGGCCGCGGCCAGCAGCGCCTGGCAACGCTCCTGCATGTCCCAGGCGTCGTCGTCCTCGGGGATGCCCTGCGGCGGGCGCGCGGCGAACACGGTGTTCGGTTCCAGGGTCAGCTGGTAGTGGCTGATGTGGGTGGGCTGCAGCGCCAGCGCGCGGACGATGTCGGTCTCCGCCCCGGCCAGGGTCTGCTGCGGCAGCGCGTACATCAGGTCCAGGTTGAGATTGGCGTAGCCGGCGTCCTGCGCCAGTTTCACCGCGCGCTCGGCGTCGGCGCTGTCGTGGATGCGGCCCAGGCGCTGCAGCGCGGCGTCGTCGAAGCTCTGGATGCCGAAGCTGAGCCGGTTGACCCCGGCCGCCAGATAGCGGTCGAAGCGGCCGTGCTCGGCGGTGCCCGGGTTGGTCTCCAGGGTGATCTCCAGGTTCGGCGCGAAGCGCAGGCGCGCGCTGGCCGCCTGCAGGAAACGGTCGATCGCCTCGGCCGGAAACAGGCTGGGGGTGCCGCCGCCGAAGAACACGGTGTGGACGGTGCGGCCCCAGACCAGCGGCAGGTCCTGGTCCAGGTCGCGGATCAGCGCGTCCACGTAGTCGTCGAACGGCAGCGCACCCTTGGCCGCGTGCGAGTTGAAATCGCAGTACGGGCATTTGCGCACGCACCAGGGCAGGTGCACGTACAGCGACAGCGGGGGCGGGATCAGCATGGTGCGGTGCGGGGCCTGTTAACGCGATCGGGATAGGCCACGCCGCGCTTAGGCGCGTGCGGGGCAAGGAAGAACGAGAGAGCTTATGTCGATAAGAGACCGAGTGATGACGCGGCACCGTGCGCGCCTAAGCGCGGCCCTCCGGGTTGCCGTGTCCGGCGCCCAGGCGGCCGCGCACGGCTTGGACAGGCGGCCAGCCTGCCGCGGCGCCGTGCGCGACCGCCTGGGCACCGGACACGGCAACGTGACCTATCCCGATCGCGTTAACAGGCCCCAGTAGCCCACGCAGCGCTCGGCCGTGGTCAGCGCATCGCCGAGCCGGTCGAGCTGCGCGTAACGCTCGCGGCCGTACGCCAGGCAGTGGGTGTAGTCGGCTTCGTCGCGCCAGCGGTCGATGCTCAGGTACGCGCCCGGTGCCTGCGCGCGCAGCAGTTCGGTGCCCAGGTAGCCCGGGTACTCGGCGAACAGTGCGGCCCAGGCGCCATCGGCGGCATACAGCGTCTCGAATGCCTGTGCCTGGCCGTCGGCCACCTCGTATTCCCAGATCGTGACGAACATCGGCGTCTCCCTCAGATGTCCCAGTGCGCCAGTTGCCTGCGCAGCAGCGCCAGCGCCTGGCCGCGGTGGCTGATCCGGTTCTTCAGCGCCAGCGGCATCTGCGCCGCGCTCTGGCCGTGGTCCGGATCGAAGAACACCGGATCGTAGCCGTGGCCGCCGTCGCCGGCACGCGCATGCAGGATGCGCCCGCGCCAGCTGCCTTCCACCAGCAGCGGCTGCGGGTCTTCGGCGTGCCGCAGCAGCACCAGCACGCAATGGAAATGCGCGCCGCGCTGCGCGTCGGGCACGTCGCGCAATTCGTGCAGCAGCTTGTCGATGTTGGCCGCGGCATTGCCGTGTTCGCCGGCGTAGCGCGCCGAGTACAGCCCCGGCGCGCCGCGCAGCGCGTCCACGCAGATGCCCGAGTCGTCGGCCAGCGCCGGCAGGCCGGTGACCTGGGCGGCATGGCGCGCCTTCAGCAGCGCGTTCTCGACGAAGGTCAGGCCGGTCTCGTCGGCATCGCGCACGCCGAGCGTGGACTGCGCGACCAGGTCGATGCCGGCGCCGTCGAGCAGCGCATGCAGTTCTTCCAGCTTGCCGGCATTGCTGCTGGCCAGGACCAGTGTCTTCATTGCCTGGGTTCCAGCAGATCCCACTTGGTGCCGTACAGGTCGCGGAACACCGCGACCGTGCCATAGGGTTCCGCGCGCGGGGATTCGAGGAACTCCACGCCCTGCGCCAGCATCGCGGCGTGGTCGCGGGCGAAATCGTCGGTGTACAGGAAGTGGTCCACGCGCCCGCCGGTCTGGTCGCCGATCCGCGCGCGCTGGGCGGCGTCGCCGGGTTCGGCCAGCAGCAGCGCGGCATCGTCGCTGCCGCCCGGGCCGACCACCACCCAGCGCTTGCCGTCGCCGAGCGCCACGTCCTGCAGCAGGACGAAGCCGAGCTTGCCGGTGTACCAGGCGATCGCCGCGTCGTAGTCGGCCACGACCAGCGTGGTCAGCGCGATCCGTCGCTTCACCGTGCCAGCGCCTCGCGCTGGGCGGCAAGCAGTTGGCCGATGCCGGTTTCGGCCAGCGCCAGCAGCGCATCCAGTTCGTCGCGGCGGAACGCGTGGCCTTCGGCGGTGCCCTGGATTTCGATGAAGCCGCCACCGTCGTTCATCACCACGTTCATGTCGGTGTCGCAGTCGCTGTCCTCGGCGTAGTCCAGGTCCAGCACCGGGGTGCCGCGGTAGACGCCGACCGAGACCGCGGCGACCGCGCCGAGCACCACCGGCTTCTTCAGGTCGCCGCGCTTCTGCAGCCAGTTCACCGCGTCCATCAGCGCCACGTAGGCGCCGGTGATGGCCGCGGTGCGGGTGCCGCCGTCGGCCTGCAGCACGTCGCAGTCCAGGGTGATGGTGCGCTCGCCGAGCGCATTGCGGTCCACGCAGGCGCGCAGCGCGCGGCCGATCAGGCGCTGGATCTCCAGCGTGCGCCCGCCCTGCTTGCCGCGCGCGGCCTCGCGGTCGGAGCGCGAATGGGTGGCGCGCGGCAGCATGCCGTATTCGGCGGTGACCCAGCCTTCGCCCTTGCCGCGCAGGAAGCCCGGCACCCGGTTCTCCACGCTGGCGGTGCACAGCACGCGGGTGTCGCCGAAGCTGACCAGCACCGAGCCTTCGGCGTGGCGGGTGAAGGCGCGTTCGATGCGCACCGGGCGCAGCTGATCGGCCGTGCGGCCACTGGGACGGGAAAAGGGCATGGGGATCGATCCGGAGGTGTCGTGAGGGCCGGGCGCGGCAGCGGGCCGGGCCGTGGGAGCTGAGAGGCGCTAGGTTACCATTCGCGCTTTGCACGCACCGGAACACCACATGATCCGCAGCATGACCGCCTTCGCCGGCGCCGAGCGCATCACTCCCTGGGGCACGCTGGGCTGCGAACTGCGCTCGGTCAACCACCGTTTCCTGGAAGTGGGCGTGCGCCTGCCGGAAGAGCTGCGCGCGCTTGAGCCGCAATTGCGCGAGCGCCTGGCGGCCCGCGTCAGCCGCGGCAAGCTGGACCTGATGCTGCGCCTGCGCGCGCCCGAAGCGGCGCAGGCGCTGGCGGTGAACGAGCCGCTGGTCGAGCAGCTGGCGGTGCTCGCGCAGCGGCTCGGCGCGCGCTTCCCGCAACTGCAGGTGCAGTTCGCCGACCTGCTGCAGCTGCCCGGCGTGCTGCAGGGGCAGGCGGTCGATCCGGCCGCGCTGCAGGCGCAGGCGCTGGAGTTGCTGGACGCGGTGGTGGCCGAGTTCGTCGCCGCGCGCGAGCGCGAGGGCGGCAAGCTGGCGGCGGCCATCGTCGAGCGGGTCGATGCGGTCGAGCGTGTCGCCGCCGAGGTGAAGCAGCTGATCCCGGCCATCCGCGACGGCCAGCGCGCCAAGCTGGCCGCGCGCCTGGCCGACCTGCCGCATCCGGTCGATCCCGGCCGCGCCGAGCAGGAACTGGTGCTGTGGCTGCAGAAGCTCGATGTGGACGAGGAACTGGACCGGCTCGACAGCCACATCAAGGAGATCCGCCGCGTGCTGCGCCAGCCCGAACCGGCCGGCCGGCGCCTGGATTTCCTGATGCAGGAATTCAACCGCGAGGCCAACACCCTGGGTTCCAAGTCGGTGGACAGCCGCACTTCCAACGCGGCGGTGGAACTGAAGGTGCTGATCGACCAGATCCGCGAGCAGGTGCAGAATCTCGAATAGCCGGGATGAGGGGATTCGGAATTGGGGATTGGCACAGCGGATCCCGGCGTCGGCCGGGTCGCGCTCAATACCGGGTAGCATATTGTCCCCGTGGGTGCTGGCCCGCGGCCCTGTTCGCGAATCCCGATTCCCCAATCCCGAATCCCTGATCCTATGCGCGGCACTCTCTATATCGTTGCGGCGCCGTCCGGCGCCGGCAAGAGCAGCATCGTCAACGCCACGTTGGCGCGCGACCCGCAGATCGCGCTGTCGATCTCGTTCACCTCGCGCGCGCCGCGGCCGGGCGAGCGCCATGCCGAGCACTACCACTTCGTGTCCGCCGACGCGTTCCAGGGCATGATCGATGCCGGCGACTTCTTCGAGTACGCCCGCGTCCACGGCGACTGGAAGGGGACTGCGCGGCAATCGGTGGAGCCGCAGCTGGCCGCCGGCCACGACGTGCTGCTGGAGATCGACTGGCAGGGCGCGCGCCAGGTGCGGGCCAAGGTGCCCGACGCGGTCAGCGTGTTCATCCTGCCGCCGTCGCGGGCGGCGCTGGAGCAGCGCATGCGCAAGCGCGGCCAGGACAGCGAGGCGGTGATCGCGCAGCGGCTGGCCGCGGCGCGCGAGGAGATGTCGCACTACGCCGACTTCGACTACGTGATCGTCAACGAGGACTTCGACACCGCGGTGGACGAGATGTGCGCGATCTTCGTCGCCAGCCGCCTGCGGCGCCTGCCGCAACAGCAGCGGCATGCCGATCTGATCGCCGCGCTGCTCGACCAGGATCAGGCAACTGGCTGATTCCAAAGGAAACTGAATAAGGGTCGGTTGATTTCGGTCGGCCCGCGCCCTACAATCGCCGCCCTTTCCCTCATTCGAGCGCGTGGCCGCCAGCGGCCCGCCGGGAGCCCGCATGGCCCGCATCACCGTAGAAGATTGCCTGGAAGTCGTTAACAACCGTTTCGAGCTGGTCATGATGGCGTCCAAGCGTGCCCGCCAGCTCGCCAACGGCGTGCAGGCCACCCTCGACAACACCGAATCGGCCGACAAGCCCACGGTGCTGGCGCTGCGCGAGATCGCCGCGCGCAAGATCGACAACGCGCTGATCGACGAAGTCGAGAAGGCCGAGCGCGAGCGTGCCGAGCGCGAAGCGCTGGAGTGGGCCGCGGCCGAGGTCGTCGCCGACGAGGACATGTCCAAGAACGACGACTGATCGCGCCCCCGCGCTCGGAGCGTCTGCCGAACAGCCCGCATCCGCGGGCTGTTTCGTTTTGCGGGTTTGCCGTCCTCGCGCCGCTGGCATAGTCTTCGCGCATGAACCCAGGCCCTTTCGCCCAGGTCGCCACCGCCGCGCCGTCGCCGGCCAACGAGGCGATCCCCGACTACGTTCTGCAACTCGAACGCAGCGCCAGCTATCTGCCGGCCGAGCAGATCCCGCTGCTGCGGCGCGCGTGGGAAGTGGGCGCGGCCGCGCATGCCGGGCAGACCCGCAAGTCGGGCGAGCCCTACATCACCCATCCGGTGGCGGTGGCCGGCGTGCTGGCCGAACTCGGCCTGGACGTGGAAGCGCTGATCGCCGCGATCCTGCACGACACCATCGAAGACACGCCGCTGACCCGCGCCGAACTGGCCGCCGAATTCGGCGAGGCGGTCGCCGAGCTGGTCGATGGCGTCACCAAGCTGGACAAGCTGAAGTTCCGCGACCGCCAGGAAGCGGCGGCCGAGAGCTTCCGCAAGATGTTGCTGGCGATGTCGCGCGACCTGCGCGTGATCATGATCAAGCTCGCCGACCGCCTGCACAACATGCGCACGCTCGGCGCGCAGAGCGCCGAGGCGCGCAGCCGCATCGCCCGCGAGACGCTGGAGATCTATGCGCCGATCGCGCAGCGCCTGGGCATGAGCCTGATGAAGTCCGAGCTGCAGAACCTCGGCTTCCGCGCGCTGCACCCATGGCGCCACGCGATCATCGAAAAGCACATCCGCAGCCAGCCGGTGGTGCGCCGCGAGTCGATGGCGCAGGTGGAGGTGCAGCTGTCGCAGCGGCTGGCCAAGGAGGGGCTGGAGCATCGCCTGGTCAGCCGGATCAAGACCCCGTGGAGCATCTACAACAAGATGCGCGACGAGAACAAATCCTTCGACCAGGTGATGGACGTGTTCGGCTTCCGCCTGGTGGTGCGCGGGGTGCCGGACTGCTACCACGCGCTGGGCGCGGTGCACGCCACGTTCAAGCCGCTGGACGCGCGCTTCCGCGACTTCATCGCCATTCCCAAGGCCAACGGCTACCAGTCGCTGCATACGGTGCTGTTCGGCCCCTACGGCTCGCCGATCGAGGTGCAGATCCGCACCGAGGAAATGGACCTGATCGCCGAGCGCGGCGTGGCCGCGCACTGGACCTACAAGTTCGGCGGCGATTCGCCCAACAGCGCGCAGAGCCGCGCGCATGCGTGGATCGTCGAATTGATCGAATCGCAGCGCGCGGCCGGCTCGTCGCTGGAATTCCTGGACAACGTCAAGGTCGACCTGTTCCCGGACGAGGTCTACCTGTTCACGCCGAAGGGCAAGATCCTGGCGCTGCCGCGCAATTCCACCGCGCTGGATTTCGCCTATGCGGTGCATACCGACGTCGGCAACCGCGCGGTGGCCTCGCGGGTGGACAAGAAGCTGGTGCCGCTGCGCACCAAGCTGGTCAGCGGGCAGACCGTGGAAGTGATCACCGCGCGTTCGGCCACGCCCAAGCCGCAGTGGCTGGAGTTCGTGGTCAGCAGCAAGGCGCGCACCGCGATCCGCCACCAGCTCAAGCAGCTCGAGCACGAGGACGCGGTGCAGCTCGGCCACCGCATGCTCGACCGCGCGCTGGAGGCGATGGACAGCGCGCTGGAGCGATTGCCGAAGGGGCGCCTGGACGCCTTCCTCAGCGAGCACCGCTACCCGCGCCTGGAAGCGCTGCTGGCCGACATCGCGCTCGGCAACTGGATGCCGAACCAGGCCGCGCAGGCGTTGATGGCGTATGCGGAACTGCGCGGCGGCGGCCACTCCAAGCATTCGCAGGAAAAGATCCTGATCAACGGCACCGAGCGCGGCGTGGTCAGCTTCGCCAACTGCTGCCAGCCGATTCCCGGCGACGAGATCATGGGCTACCACACCGCCGGCAAGGGCATCGTGGTGCACCGGCTGGACTGTCCGAACCTGGCCGAACTGCGCAAGTCGCCGGAGCGCTGGGTGCCGATCGGCTGGGACACCAGCGTCATCGGCGACTACGACACCGCGCTGGTGGTGGACGTGGAGAACCGCACCGGGGTGCTGGCGCAATTGGCCGCGGCGATCGCGCAGAGCCAGTCCAACATCGAGCGCGTGGACTATCTGGACCGCGACTTCAACGCCGCGGTGCTGCGCTTCAACATCCAGGTGCGCGACCGCAACCATCTGGCGGAAGTGATGCGCCGGCTGCGGCGGCTGACCGCGGTGCAGAGCGTGCGGCGCCAGTAGTGGAGCCGGGATTGGGGATTCGGGATTGGGGATTCGCAAGGGCGCGGTAGCTGCGCTTTTGTGGGAGGGCCTTCAGCCCCGACGCCTTGCCGATAGAGTGTCCGGGCTGAGCTCCTGCTGCAGAAAGCGTTTGCGCCGGAACCCGCAAAAAATGGCCTTTTTGCAGCAAACCGCTTGACAGCGATTTGCCCCACGGCAGCATCCTGCCGTCCCGAGTCCCGAGTCCCGAGTCCCGAGTCCCGAGTCCCGAGTCCCGAGTCCCGAGTCCCGAGTCCCGAGTCCCGAGTCCCGAGTCCCGAGTAAAATACCCATTCCTTTTTCCGTTGGAGCCGCCATGTCCCGCCAGATCATCCACACCGAGCAGGCGCCGGCCGCGATCGGTCCGTATTCGCAGGCGGTGCGCGCCGGCAACACGGTGTATTTCTCCGGCCAGATCCCGCTGGATCCGGCGACCGGCGAGGTCGTGCCCGGCGATGTCGGCGTGCAGGCGCGCCGCGCCTTCGACAACCTCAAGGCGGTGGCCGAAGCGGCCGGCGGTTCGCTCGACCGGGTCGTGCGGCTGGGCCTGTACCTGACCGATCTGTCGCAGTTCGCCCAGGTCAATGCGGTGATGCAGGACTACTTCCAGGCGCCGTTCCCCGCGCGTTCCACCGTCGAAGTGTCCGCGCTGCCGAAGGGCGTCGGCTTCGAGGTCGATGCGGTGATGGTGCTCGACTGACCTTCGCCCGTGCCGCGCGTGCAGGTTCCGGCGCCGGCGTTGTCGGCGGCAGGCGAGGCGCCGCTGTCGGCGCTGCCGGGCGTCGGCCCGAAGCTCGCCGAGAAGTTCGCCGCGCGCGGCCTGCTGACCCTGCAGGACCTGTGGCTGCACCTGCCGCTGCGCTATGAGGACCGCACCCGGCTGACCCCGGTGGCGGCGCTGCAGCCGGGCGTCCCGGCGCAGGTCGAAGTGCGGGTGGAGGCGGTGGATCGCGGTTTCCGCTACCGGCCGATGCTGCGCGTGGCGGTCGCCGACGACTCGCGCGCCACCCTGGTGCTGCGCTTCTTCCAGTTCCGCGCCGCGCAGGTGGCGCAGTTCGCGGTGGGCGCGCGGTTGCGCGCGTTCGGCACGCCCAAGCCGGGCCAGCATGGCCTGGAGATCGTGCACCCGAGTTACCAGATCCTCGGCGGCGACGCCGCCGCGGGTCTGGACGACAGCCTGGACCCGGTGTATCCGGCGGTCGAAGGCATCGGCCCGGCGACGCTGCGCAAGCTGATCGGGCAGGCGCTGGACCGATTGCCCGACGAAGCGTCGCTGGAGCTGCTGCCGGCGGCGATGCTGGCCGAACTGGGGCTGCCGTCGTTGCGCAGCGCGCTGCTGATCGCGCACCGGCCGCCGCCGCAGGCCGACCTGGGCGCGCTCGCCGCCGGCCTGCATCCGGCGCAACAGCGGTTGGCGCTGGAAGAGCTGTTGGCCCACCACCTGAGCCTGCGTCGCCAGCGCATCGCCCTGCAGCGGCAGCGTTCGCCGTCGCTGCGCGGGCGCGGCCTGCTGGCCAGGCGCCTGCAGCAGGCGCTGCCGTTCCAGCTCACCGGTGCGCAGCAGCGGGTGTTCGCGCAGATCCGCGCCGACCTGGAAAAGCCCTCGCCGATGCTGCGCCTGGTGCAGGGCGACGTCGGCAGCGGCAAGACCGTGGTGGCGGCGCTGGCGGCGATGCTGGCGGTGGACAAGGGCAAGCAGGCGGCGCTGGCGGCGCCGACCGAACTGCTCGCCGAACAGCACCTGGCGAACCTGCGCGCCTGGCTGGAGCCGCTGGGCATCCGCGTCGCCTGGCTGGCCGGCAAGGTCACCGGCAAGGCGCGCGCCGCGGTGCTGGCGCAGATCGCCTCGGGCGAGGCGCAGGTGGTGGTCGGCACGCACGCGCTGATGCAGGCCGCAGTGGCCTTCCACGACCTGGCCCTGGCCATCGTCGACGAGCAGCACCGCTTCGGCGTGCACCAGCGCCTGGCGCTGCGCGACAAGGGCGCTACTGGCGCCGGCGTGCCGCACCAGTTGGTGATGACCGCCACCCCGATCCCGCGCACGCTGGCGATGGCCGCCTACGCCGACCTGGACGTGTCGGCGATCGACGAACTGCCGCCCGGGCGCACCCCGGTGCAGACCATCGTGCTCAGCGCCGAGCGCCGCCCGGAGCTGGTGCAACGGATCCGCGTGGCCTGCGCCGAAGGCCGCCAGGCGTACTGGGTATGCACCCTGATCGACGAGGCCGAAGACAGCGACAAGCCGGCGCAGGGACAGGGCGCCGGCAACCGCATCGATGCCAGCGCCGCGCAGGCCACCTACGAGACCTTGTCGGCGCAGCTGCCGGAACTGAAGGTGGGCCTGGTGCACGGGCGCATGAAGGGCGCCGAGAAGCAGGCGGCGATGCGCGCGTTCAAGCAGGGCGAGATCGACCTGCTGGTCGCCACCACGGTGATCGAGGTCGGCGTCGACGTGCCCAACGCCTCGCTGATGATCATCGAGAACGCCGAGCGGCTGGGCCTGGCGCAGCTTCACCAGCTGCGCGGCCGGGTCGGGCGCGGCGCGGCCGCGTCGAGCTGCGTGCTGATGTACCAGGCGCCGCTGTCGGCGATGGCGCGGCAGCGGTTGCAGACCATGCGCCAGACCAACGACGGCTTCGTCATCGCCGAGAAGGACCTGGAGCTGCGCGGCCCCGGCGAACTGCTCGGCACCCGCCAGACCGGCCTGGCCGCGTTCCGCGTCGCCGACCTGGCGCGCGACGCCGGCCTGCTGCCGCGGGTGCATGCGCTGGCCGAACGGCTGCTGGCCGAGTCGCCGGCCCTGGCCGATCGCATCGTCGCGCGCTGGGTCGGCGGCGCGGCGCGGTTCGCGGGGGCGTAGGAGCCGGGATTTGGAATTCGGGATTGGGGAACGGCCGCGCCTTGCGACTCCCGAATCCCGAATTCCCAATCCCGGCTTTCCACGGCCGCGCCGCAATGCCAGACTCGGCGGCCGAACGGAATGACGAAGAATCACGCATGAGCGACAAGATTCCCCTGCTGATCGACACCGATCCCGGCGTGGACGATGCCCTGGCCCTGCTGATGGCCTTCGCCGACCAGCGCCACGCGGTGGTCGGCCTGACCATCGCCGCCGGCAACGTCGGCCTGCAGCACACCGTGCGCAATGCGCTGAAGCTGTGCGAAGTGGCCGGGCGCGAGGACGTGCCGGTGTTCGCCGGCTGCGCCGACCCGTTGCTGCATCCGGCGGTGGACGCCGCCCACGTGCACGGCCTGGACGGCTTCGGCGATGTCGATCTGGCGCCGGCGGCGCGCGCCGCGCAGAGCGAGCACGCGGCCCTGGCGATCCTGCGCCTGTCGCACCACTATGCCTGCGCGCTGCTGCTGGTCGCGCTCGGCCCGCTGACCAACATCGCCCTGGCGCTGAAGCTGGATCCGACCCTGCCGCAGCGGGTGCGCCGCTTCGTGGTGATGGGCGGGGCGATCACCTGCCACGGCAACATCACCCCGGCCGCCGAGTTCAACATCGCCTTCGACCCGGAAGCGGCGCACATCGTGTTTTCCGGGTTCCCGCACATCGAGGTCGCCGACTGGGAGGCGACCGTCGCCCATGGCCTGCCGCACCGCGAGGTCGAGCAGTGGCTGGCCGCCGATGCCGACAAGGCGCGTTTCTACGAGGCGATCTCGCGCAAGACCCGGCTGTGGTCGGAGGATTCGCGCGGCGAGCACTGGTATGCCGCCGATGCGCTGGCGATGGCCTGGGCGCTGCAGCCCGAGGGCGCGCTGGAGGTGCAGTCGCGGCCGCTGCAGGTCGAACTGGCCGGGGTCCACAGCCGCGGCGCCACCCTGGTCGACTGGAACCGCCAGCTCGGCCTGGCCGACAACGCGACCATGCTGATCCGCTACGACCAGGCCCGTTTCCAGGCGCTGGCGCGCGCGGCGGTCGGCGCCGGTTGAGCCGGGCGGCTTGCGGGCGCGGGCGCCCGCGGGCCGGGTTGGCACCCCGGTACCGGCCGGCGTGGAGTCCGAGCAAGTTGTCCTTGCACGCAGGCCGGGTGGCTTGCTATAGTTTCCCTCTTGTCCAGCAGCCCCCTACGGTGCGAGCCCATGAAGGCCGACATCCATCCCAAGTACCACAACGTCGTGTTTCACGACGTCACCTCCGATTTCAAGATCCTGACCCGTTCGACCATGTCCTCGAAGGACACGGTCAAGTGGGAGGACGGCGAAGAATATCCGCTGGTCAAGGTCGAAATTTCCTCGGCTTCGCACCCGTTCTACACGGGCAAGCACAAGGTCATCGACACCAGCGGCCGCATCGACAAGTTCCAGAAGCGCTACGCGCGCTGATCGAGCGGTCGAAGTGGTAAAGAAGGCCGCGCCCTGCGCGGCCTTCTTTTTTTGGCATCCCCGATGCATCGATTCCCGGCTGTGAGGCCGGCGTAGATTCTCCCGTCCTGGCGATGGCGAGGATGCAACGCTGTGTCGCCGTCTGGCCCTCGCTCTACGACTTCAGTACGAGCGACTACTCAAATGTTGCTGTGCGATAATGGCGCGATCCGTGGTAATTGCCGTGGACTTCCTTCACGCGTCTGTTCGCAAAGTACGGGCAGGCGCCTTCCACTGAGGAGCGCACACTGTGTCCGATCTTGATCAGGTCACGCTGAATGCCGGCGACAAGTCGGTCGTTCTGCCGGTACTCAAACCCACCTTGGGCAACGATTGCGTCGACATTTCCAAGTTGACCAAAGAAACCGGTCTGTTCACCTACGACTCGGGCTTCACCGCGACCGCCAGCTGCAAGTCGGCGATCACCTACATCGATGGCGACAACGGCGTGCTGCTGTACCGCGGCTACCCGATCGAGCAGCTGGCCGAGAAGTCCAACTTCCTGGAAGTGGCCTACCTGCTGATGAACGGCGAGCTGCCCACCGCCGACGAATTCAAGACCTTCGACCATGAAGTGACGCATCACACGATGATGCACGAGTCGCTGAAGAACTTCCTCGGCGGCTTCCGCCACGACGCGCACCCGATGGCGATGATGGCCGGTACCGTGGCCTCGCTGTCGGCGTTCTACCACGACACGCTGGACCTCAACGATCCGGAACAGCGGCGCCTGGCCGCGATCCGCCTGATCGCCAAGGTGCCGACGATCGCTGCCGCGGCGCACCGCTATTCGATCGGCTGGCCGATCCGCTACCCGCGCAACAACCTCGGCTACGTCGACCGCTTCCTGCACATGATGTTCGAAGTGCCAAGCGAGCAGCTGGAGATGAATCCGGTCGTGGCCAAGGCGCTGGACCTGCTGTTCATCCTGCACGCCGACCACGAGCAGAACGCCTCGACCTCGACCGTGCGCCTGGTCGGTTCCACCGGCGCCAATCCGTACGCATCCGTCGCCGCCGGCATCACCGCGCTGTGGGGCCCGGCGCATGGCGGCGCCAACGAAGCCGTGCTGAAGATGCTGGAAGAGATCGGCACCGCCGACAACGTCGAGAGCGCCGTGGCCAAGGCCAAGGACAAGAACTCGAGCTTCCGCCTGATGGGCTTCGGCCACCGCGTCTACAAGAACTTCGATCCGCGCGCCAAGATCATCCGCGAGATGACCCACAAGGTGCTGGGCGAACTGGGCGTCAACGATCCGCTGCTGGAAGTGGCGCTGAAGCTGGAAGAGGCCGCCCTGAAGGACGACTACTTCGTGCAGCGCAAGCTGTACCCGAACGTGGACTTCTACTCGGGCATCATCTACAAGGCGCTGAACATTCCGGTGGAGATGTTCACCGTGATGTTCGCCATCGCGCGCACCGCCGGCTGGGTGTCGCATTGGCTGGAGCAGCAGGTCGATCCGGAAATGAAGATCGGCCGTCCGCGCCAGATCTACACCGGCTACGACAAGCGCGACTACAAGGCCGACGGCCAGCGCTGATCGCGCTGCCGCGGGTCTGTCGCAATCGAACGCCCCGCTTCGCGGGGCGTTTTTTTATGGGGCGGAGCCTGATGCAGCGGCCTTGTCGGGATGCCTCTCGTCGCCACTGAAGTCGCTCCCACAGCCTGCATGCAGGCAAGCAGGTGCCGCACCGAATCGCTTTTCATGTGGGAGCGACTTCAGGGCACCTCTAATAACCTCGATTCCAAAAATTCCGCGCTATGCGCATCAATGACTTGCGAGTGCTTTGGTCGAGTTTTTGGGGTTATTAGAGGTGCCCTTCAGTCGCGACGGGCGTTACCGGGAATGTCCGTGGCGACCGATGGCTTGATGCCATACGAGGCGGCTTCTGCAGGCACCGCTCCGCGATGGCATCATCGAGCCGCAAGGGTCTGGATCGAGCTGCGCTACTGCTCGACCGGCACGTCGATCTGCGCCACCAACCCATGGCTGTCGGCGTCGTGCATGCGCGCGGTGCCGTCGAGGTCGAGCAGGTAGAAGTGGCCGCGGTCGGTCAGGAAATGCCAGGCCAGTACCTGCCTGCCGTGGTGTCGGTGGCTGGGATCGCCGGCGGTGACGCGGTCCAGCGTGTGTCCGCTGTCGGCGCACAGGCGGCGGATCAGTTTCATGTAGCGCGGTTCGTTCTCCAGCGCCGCGGCGATGCGCTCGAGGCGATCGGGCAGGGCGGCGCCGCGGCGCTCGACCTCGGCCTGCATCTGCGGAATCGACAGCGCCACCAGCTGCGGATGCGCGCGCAGCCAGGCCGAATTCAGTGCGATCAGGTCCTCTTCTTCCGCCAGCGCGAAGAACGCGTCGCCATGCCGGTCGAGCGCATCGCGCGCCGGGTTGTCGCCGAAGTACTGGCCGTCCATGAACGCCTGCAACGTGGCGTCGTCCATCTGTTCGAGCAGCGCGCGGCTGGCCGCGTACAGCGCCGCATGCCGGGTTGCCCGCATCGCCTGCAGTCCGCGCCCGACCTGGTCCAGCACCAGCGGATCGGCGTTGCAGTTGTAGACGAACTGGGCGAAGCCGCCGTTTTCCACCTGCGCCACGTAGAAGTCGACGTAGTAGCTGCACATCGCATCGGCGGCGATCTCGTCCGGACGCAGCCACTGGTCGAGCTGGGCGTTGATGAAGCTGATGTTGGACTGGATCGGCGCGTACGCGTCGTCGCTGTCGAGACTGTTGCGCGAGACGACGATGGCGTCGGGCGGAATGGCGGGCATGCAACGGGGTCCGTTGGCGGAAGGAATCGGTGCGCCGGGCGCGGCGCGCGCGGGCGCTCAGCGGCGCTGCTGGTAGTCGGCGATGTCCTGTTCGGTCAGCAGTTGCCGCAGCTGGCTTTCCGAGGCGCGCCGCATCGGCTTCTCGTCGACCTGCGACAGCGGCGCCTGGCGCAGCGCATCGTAGGGCAGCACGGTCAGGTCGAAGCTCAGTTCCTCGGCGGCGAACAGCCACACCGGGAAGTCCTCGCTGCGTTCGCGGTCCAGGCGCAACCGGCGCGTGCGCGATTCGGCCGGGATCCGGTGTTCTTCGAGGAAGCGCGCCACCGCATCGGCATCGTCGCTGTGCAGGTGCAACTGCACCGGGCTGTTGGCATCGGCGGTGCCGTCGTGCACCGGGCCGACCAGGCGCGGCGCGAAGCCATGCAGGAAGTCCATCGCGCGCAACGCGGCCTCGCGGCGCAGGCGCAGGCCGCCGGCGTGGTCGGGTCCGGCGAACAGGCGCTGGTACTCGCGCAGCGCATCCTCGATCTCGCGGTTGCGCGGCAGCGAGGCGTCGTCGTGGATGCCGAGCCGCTCGGCGGCCTTCAGCTTGGCCTGGTGGAAGTCGCGGATGCCGCCTTCGGCCATCAGCCGGGCGGCTTCGTGGGCCAGCCGGCGGCGGCGTTCGTGCGTGCGGGTCTGGGCATGTTGCCGAGCGTGGTGCATGGGGCCGCCTCCCTGAAAGCCTGCCCCGACTGTACAACAGCGCGGTGACATCGGCATGCAGCGCGGTTGACGCGCTGGACGGCCGCTGCAGCCCGCTCGACCGGCCGCGGCGACGCGGCATCCGCCCCGTGGCGATCCCGCCAGTCAGCGCCGCCTCGGCAGCGGGACCCGCCGAGTCCCGAGTCCCCGGTCCCGAGTCCCGCGCGCCTCAGAAAATATCGAACGCCGCGTCGTCGGTCTTCTGGTCCTGCAGGCCATAGTCGAACTCCTGGATGCGATCCATGTCCTCGACCTTGACCCACTCGGTGGCGCCGTTGAGCGTGGCCTGGACCATGCCGGCCGGCGGATCGTTGCTGGCGATCGGCTTGTCCTTCAGCGCCACGCGCATGTAGTCGATCCAGATCGGCAGCGCCGCCTTGCCGCCGTATTCGCGGTAGCCGAGCGAGCGGAAGTCGTCGCGGCCGACCCACACGGTGGTCACGTAGGGGCCGCCGAAGCCGGAGAACCAGGCGTCGCGGTGGTC
Organism: Xanthomonas campestris pv. phormiicola; assembly: GCA_025666215.1. Lineage (NCBI taxonomy): Bacteria > Pseudomonadati > Pseudomonadota > Gammaproteobacteria > Lysobacterales > Lysobacteraceae > Xanthomonas > Xanthomonas campestris. The sequence continues at coordinate 1,156,013 of CP102593.1, forward strand.
GTTGGTGGAGCCGGTCTTGCCGCCGACGTCCTCGCGGCCCAGGACCTTGGCCGCAGTGCCGGTACCGCGCTGGACCACGTCGCGCATCATCGACACCAGCTGGTAGGCGGTGCGCTCGTCGATCGCGCGCGGCGCCACCTTGGCGTCGGGGTCGGTTGCCGGCGCGGTCTCGGCCGGGGCCGCCGCCGCGGTCGCCGCAGGCTTGGGCGCCGGCGGCGGCGCGGCGCTGCCGAAGTTGAATCCGTCCACGACCTGGCTGGCCGGGGTGGCGACGCCGCCGACGCTGCCGCAGCTGCGGCAGGCGGTGGCCGGGTGCTCCTGGAACAGCACGTTGCCGTCGCGGTCGGTGACCTTGTCGATGATCCAGGTGTCCACCCGCGAGCCGCCGTTGGCGAACACCGCATAGCCGCGCGCCACCGACAGCGGGGTCAGCGACGCGGTGCCCAGCGACATCGACAGGTTGGGCGGCAGCTCGGCCTCCTGGAAACCGAACTGGCTGATGTACTTGCGCGCGAAGTCCACGCCGATGCTGTCGAGCAGGCGCACCGACACCAGGTTGCGCGACTGCACCAGCGCCTCGCGCAGGCGCATCGGGCCCTTGAAGCCGCCGCCGTCGTTCTGCGGCGACCAGGTCTTGCCGCGGCGGTCGCGGAACACCACCGGCGCGTCGAGCACGATCGAGGCCGGGTTGAAGCCCTTCTCGAACGCGGCCGCGTACAGGAACGGCTTGAAGCTGGAACCCGGCTGGCGCCGCGCCTGGGTGGCGCGGTTGAACTTGTTGCCGGCATAGCTGAAGCCGCCGACCAGGGCGCGCAGCGCGCCGTTGCTGGCGTCCAGCGACACCAGCGCCGACTGCCCGCGCGGCAGCTGGGTGACTTCCCACTCGCCCGGCTTGTCGCCGGCCTGGATCCGCACCAGGTCGCCGCGCTTGAGCAGGGTGGCGGGGCTGCGCCCGGTCCAGCGGCTGGACGCGACCGGCAGCACCAGTTCGCTCTTGTTGGCCAGCACCACGGTGGCGCTGCCGTCGCTGCCGGTAGCGGCGACGATGCTCGGCAGCATCCCGCCCTGCGCATTGATCCCGGCCAGGTGGCTGGCCAGCGCGGCCGCGTCGGCATCGGCGGCCACGTCGAAATGCTTCTCCACGCCGTTCCAGCCATGGCGGCGGTCGTAGATCACCAGGCCCTGGCGCACCGCATGGTTGGCCGCGGCCTGCAGCTCGGTGTCGATGGTGGTGGTGACGTGGTAGCCCTTGTCGAGCACGTCGCCGCCGAAGCGCGCGATCATCTCCTGGCGCACCAGCTCGGCCACGTAGGGCGATTCGACCTCGACCGGGCGCTCGTGCGGGGTCGCGTGCATCGGCACCGCCTTGGCGGCGTCGGCCTCGGCCTGGCTGACGAAGCCCAGTGCGGCCATGCGGGTGAGCACATAGTTGTCGCGGCGCTGCTTGGCGCGCTCGGGATTGCTGATCGGGTTGCCGCTGGACGGGAACTTGGGGATGCTGGACAGCGAGGCCATCTCGTCCAGGCTCAGTTCGTTGAGCTTCTTGCCGTAGTAGTACTCGGCCGCGGCGGCGATGCCGTAGGCGCGGTTGCCGAAGAAGCTCTTGTTGAGGTACAGCTCGAAGATCTCGTCCTTGCTCAGTTCGGCCTCGATCTTGCGCGCCAGCAGGATCTCGGCCAGCTTGCGGGTATAGCTGTATTCGGAGCTCAGGAAGAACTGGCGGGCGACCTGCTGGGTGATGGTCGAGCCGCCCGGCACGCGCTTGTCGTTGGTGGTGGCCAGCAGCCATACGGCGCGGGCGATGCCTTTGTAGTCGACCCCGCCGTGCTGGTAGAAGCGCGCGTCCTCGGTGGCCAGGAACGCCTGCTTCAGCCGCTCCGGCACGTCCTTCATGGTGATCGGGTAGCGCCGGGTCTCGCCGAACAGGGCCATCAGCTTGCCGTCGCTGGCATAGACGTACATGGGTTCCTGCAGCTCCACCTGACGCAGCGTCTGCACGTCGGGAAGCTTGGAGGAAACGACGTAATACAGCCCGCCGGCGGCGGCTGCTCCGATCAGGGCGAGAACGACGAACGTGACCAGCGCCCAGCGCAGCCAACGACGAAAACGGGGCATCGAGAGAGATTCCGATTGCAGATTTCTTGGGCGCAGAGTATAGAGTACGCCGGGGAACGGCTGGGGCCGATTCCGGGGATGCGACAGGTTTGCTGCCACGAGATACGCCGTGACAAGGGTCGCGACATGTCCAGGGCCGCTGCCAATTGCAAAAAATTCGTTATTAATGCGTGGGCGCAGGATTGGCGTCCAAGTGCCCGTCGGCAGGGGAAAATCCGTGGGGCTTATTCCAAAGAGTCAGCAACCGCTGATCGGTGTCGATATCAGTTCGACCGCGGTCAAGCTGTTGCAGCTGTCGCGTAGCGGCAACCGGTTCCGCGTAGAGCACTACGCGGTGGAACCCTTGCCGCCCAATGCCGTGGTCGAGAAGAACATCGTCGAGGTCGAGGCCGTGGGCGAGGCGATTCGCCGCGCCGTGACCCGTTCCGGCACCCGTGCCAAGCATGCCGCCGCGGCGGTGGCCGGCTCGGCGGTGATCACCAAGGTGATCCCGATGCCGGCCGAACTGGACGAGAGCGAGCTGGAGGCGCAGGTCGAACTGGAGGCGGTCAACTACATCCCGTACCCGATCGACGAAGTGAACCTGGACTTCGAGGTGCTCGGCAGCATCCCCAACAACCCGGAGATGGTGCAGGTGCTGCTGGCCGCGTCGCGCTCGGAGAACGTCGAGCTGCGCCAGTCGGCGCTGGAGCTCGGCGGCCTGGTCGCCAAGGTCATGGACGTGGAGGCCTTCGCGGTCGAGAACGCGTTCGCGCTGGTGGCCAGCGAGCTGCCGGTGGCGGCCGACGGCGTCGTCGCCCTGGTCGATATCGGCGCCACCATGACCACGCTCAACGTGCTGCGCGGCGGACGCAGCCTGTACAGCCGCGAACAGGTGTTCGGCGGCAAGCAGCTGACCGACGAAGTGATGCGCCGCTACGGCCTGACCTACGAGGAAGCCGGCATGGCCAAGCGCCAGGGCGGGCTGCCGGAGAGCTACGAGATCGAAGTGCTGGAGCCGTTCAAGGAAGCCACGGTGCAGCAGATCAGCCGCCTGTTGCAGTTCTTCTACGCCGGCAGCGAATTCAATCGGGTCGACCACATCGTGCTGGCCGGCGGTTGCGCGGCGCTGGCCGGGCTGCCGGAGATGGTCGAGGAACAACTGGGGGTGGCGACCGTGGTCGCCAACCCGCTGGCGCAGATGACCTTGGGGCCGAAGGTCCAGGCACACGCGCTGGCCCAGGACGCACCGGCGCTGATGATCGCCACCGGCCTGGCTCTGAGGAGCTTCGACTGATGGCAAAAATCAATCTGCTGCCCTGGCGGGCGGAGCGGCGCAAGCAGCGCGAGCGCGAGTTCTACGCGATGCTGGGCTTCGCCGCGCTGGCCGGCGTGCTGCTGGCGCTGCTGATCTGGTTCTACTACGACCGCCAGATCACCGGGCAGAACGAGCGCAACGCCTACCTGCAGGCCGAGATCGACAAGGTCAAGGCGCAGAACCAGGAAATCGACAAGCTCGACGAGCAGAAGCGGCGCCTGCTGGCGCGCAAGCGGGTCATCGAGGAACTGCAGGCCAAGCGCTCGCAGATGGTGCACCTGTTCGATTCGCTGGTGCGCACGATCCCCGACGGCGTGGTGCTGACCGCGGTCAAGCAGGAAGGCGACATCCTGACGCTGGAAGGGCGCTCGCAATCCAATGCGCGGGTCAGCGCCTACATGCGCAACCTCGAGGGCTCGGGCTGGATGACCAATCCGGAGCTGTCGGTGATCGAGGCCAAGGCGCAGGACAAGGAGGTCAAGGGGCCGATCGTCGACGCCAAGGCCTTGCCCTACGTGTTCACCCTCAAGGTCAAGCTGCCGGTGCCGGGCGATGGCTCGGACGCCATGCCGGGCGCTGCCGCGCCGGCGCCAGGCGCCCCTGCCGCGGTCCCGGCTCCGGGCGCCGCCGCCGCGCCGGCACCCGCTGCCGTTCCCGCACCGACCGCACCGACTGCACCGACTGCACCCGCGACGCCGCCGGCCGCCGCGCCGGCGCCGCCAGCGGCCACGCCAGCGCAACAGGGACCGGCGTCATGAGCAAGAAATTCAACGTAAAAGACCTGGACTTCAACAATCTCGGCAACTGGCCGCAGCAGGCCAAGATCGGCTTCTGCGTGCTGGTCACGCTGTTCATCCTGATCCTGTCCTGGTTCCTGCTGCTCAGCGACAAGCGCGACGAGCTGGGAACGCTGGAGCAGAAGGAAACCGAGCTGCGCGCTTCGTTCGAGAAGGAGCAGAGCCGGGCGGTCAATCTCGAGCCGCTGAAGCAGCAGCTGGCGCAGATGGAGCAGGTGCTGCAGCAGATGCTGCGGCAGCTGCCGAGCAAGACCGAGATGCCCGATCTGATCATCGACATCTCGCAGACCGCGTTGTCCAGCGGCCTGGCCAACGAACTGTTCCAGCCGGGCCCGGAGTCGCCGAAGGAGTTCTACGCGGAGAAGCCGATCGCGCTGCGCATGGTCGGCAGCTACCACCAGTTCGGTGCCTTCGTCAGCGGCGTGGCGTCGCTGCCGCGGGTGGTGATCCTGACCATGCACGACATCAATCTCAAGCCCAAGGACAAGAAGGCCGGCATCACCACGCGCGGTGAGCTGGAGCTGTCCGGCACGGTCAAGACCTACCGCTATCTGGACGACAGGGAGATGGCGGACCAGGAAAAGGCGGCGGCTGCGGCGAAGAAGGGTTCCAAGCAAGGCGGTGGCGCATGAAGCGGCGGACCGGGGCGTTCAAGTGCCTGGCGGGGCTGGCGCTGGTGGCGCTGCTCGGCGGTTGCGGCCGCAGCGTGACCAGCACGCCGGGCGATGCACCGAACCTGGAGAACTGGGTCAAGGAAGTGCGCGCGCGGCCGGCGCAGCCGCTGGAGCCGCTGCCGGTGATGCAGCAGTTCGAGACCTTCGAATATGCGGCGCAGGGCCTGCGCGATCCGTTCAGCGATGCCTGGTCGAGCCCGGACGGCAACAACGGCCTGCGCCCGGATCCGAACCGGCGCAAGGAGCCGCTGGAGCAATTCCCGCTGGACGGCCTGAAGATGGTCGGCACGCTGGGCAACGGCGCGGGCCTGGTGGCGCTGGTGATGGCGCCGGACAAGGTGACCTATCGGGTCCGTCCCGGCATCTATATGGGCCAGAGCGATGGCCGCGTGACCGGGGTGCACGAGGATCGCATCGATTTGATTGAACTGGTGCCGGATGGCGCTGGCGGTTGGCTGGAACGTCCGGCTGCCGTGGCGCTGGACGATCAATGATTGATTATGGGGATAGCACGATGACTTTTTCCAAAGCCCTGAGCCTGCGTCCCATCCGGCGCCACGCGACGGTGCGGCTACGCGCATTGGGGTTGGCGGCGCTGCTGGGGAGTTCGGCCGCGATGGGCGCGGCGCTGGCGGCGACGCCGGCAGCGGGCCCGGCGCTGGCGACAGCGCAGGCGCCGGGCAAGCTCACGGTGTCGAAGATCGATTTCAAGCGCGGCGACGGCGCTGCGGGGCGGCTGATCCTGCACTTCAGCGGCGCCGGCGCCAGTCCCGACCTGCGCACCCAGGGCAACACCGTGGTGGTCGATGTCGGCAACGCCACGTTGCCGGCGGAGTTGCAGCATCCGCTCAACGTCACCGACTTCGCCACCCCGGTGCAGCGTATCGACGCCAAGCCGTACGCCGGTGGCGCGCAGCTGGTGCTGAGCACCAATGGCGCCTTCGAGTCGCTGGCCTATCAGTCCGGGAACGAGTACGTGGTGGAGATCTCGCCGCGGACCTCGGCACCGGCGGTGGGCGCGGTCAGCGCGGCCTCGGTCAGCCAGGCCGCAGCGCAGGTCGCCGCACGCGGCTACAGCGGCCGCCCGGTGACGTTCAACTTCCAGGACGTGCCGGTGCGCACCGTGCTGCAGCTGATCGCCGAGGAATCCAATCTCAACATCGTCGCTTCCGACACCGTGCAGGGCAGCGTCACCCTGCGCCTGGTCAACGTGCCGTGGGACCAGGCGCTGGACATCGTGCTGCGCGCCAAGGGCCTGGACAAGCGCCGCGACGGCGCCGTGGTCTGGGTCGCGCCGCAGCAGGAGCTGGCCAAGTTCGAGCAGGACAAGGAAGACGCGCGCATCGCGATCGAGAACCGCGAGGACCTGAGCACCGACTACATCCAGATCAACTACCACAGCGCCACCACGATCTTCAAAGCGCTGACCGAGGCCAAGGGGATCGGCGGCGGTTCCGGCGGTTCCGGCGGCGGTGGCGGCGGTGGCGGCAGCGGCCAGACCGACAACGGCTTCCTGTCGCCGCGCGGGCGCATCGTCGCCGACGAGCGCACCAATACGTTGATGATCAGCGACATCCCGAAGAAGATCGCGCAGATGCGCGAGCTGATCAACGTGATCGATCGTCCGGTCGACCAGGTGTTGATCGAGGGCCGTATCGTCATCGCCACCGATACCTTCGCCCGCGACCTGGGCGCCAAGTTCGGTATCGGCGGCACCCATACCTATGGTGGCAACACGGCGACCATCGGCAGCACCGCGATCGGCGGCAATACTTCTGCCACGCGTGGGCTCAATGTCGATCTGAGCGGCAATACCTTCACTACCCCGGCGACGCTGCCGGGCTTGGCCTACACCTTGCTGGGTTCGAATTTCAACTTGGATCTGGAACTGACCGCGTTGCAGGAAGAGGGCCGCGGCGAGGTCATTTCCAATCCGCGTATCGTCACATCCAACCAGCGCGAGGCGGTGATCAAGCAAGGCAAGGAAATCGCCTACGTCACGATTACCGGCGGCACCGGCGGGACCGCGGCGACGCCGAACGTGCAGTTCAAGGAAGTGCTGCTGGAGCTGAAGGTCACCCCGACCATCACCGACGACAGCCGCGTGTTCCTGAACATGAACGTGAAGAAGGACGAAGTGGATCACTACGTGACCCTTGCCGGTTACGGCACCGTTCCGGAAATCAACCGCCGCGAGATCAATACCGCGGTGCTGGTGGACGATGGCCAGACCGTGGTGATCGGCGGCGTGTACGAATTCACCGACCGCAACAGCATTTCCAAGGTGCCGTTCCTGGGCGATATCCCGTTCCTGGGCAATCTGTTCAAGAAGCGCGGCCGCAGCAAGAGCAAGGCCGAATTGCTGATCTTCGTGACCCCGAAGGTGATGCGCGTGGCCAAGCGCGCGCCTGCCGCCGGCTGACGCGCCGGCCGTGCCCAAAGGCGGCGCGCCTGCCAACAACCACGTAGTCTCGAGACGGGAGAAGCCTCTGCTTCTCCCGTCCTCGTTTGTGCCGGCGGATGAGGCAAATCTGAATTCGCGGCCGATTGTTGCGCCGGACGCAGAACCATTTCACCGCCGATGGGTCAAACTCGGCACATGAACACCACGCCCTCCAGCTTCGATCCTCCTCCCACCGCGTCCGAGCAGCAGCGCCTGCATGCGGCCTTTCTGGCTTTGCGCGACGGGCTGTCCGCAACCATCGTCGGCCAGTCCGCGCTGGTGGAACGCCTGCTGATCGCGCTGCTCGCCGATGGCCACCTGCTGGTCGAAGGCGCGCCGGGCCTGGCCAAGACCACCGCGATCCGCGCGCTGGCCGCGCGGCTGGAAGCGGATTTTGCCCGTGTCCAGTTCACCCCGGACCTGTTGCCGGCCGACCTGACCGGGACCGAGGTCTGGCGTCCGCAGGAAAGCCGCTTCGAGTTCCTGCCCGGGCCGATCTTCCATCCGATCCTGCTGGCCGACGAGATCAACCGCGCGCCGGCCAAGGTGCAGTCGGCGCTGCTGGAAGCCATGGGCGAGCGCCAGGTCACCGTCGGCCGGCATACCTATGCGCTGCCGAAGCTGTTCCTGGTGATGGCCACGCAGAACCCGATCGAGCAGGAAGGCACCTTCCCGCTGCCGGAAGCGCAGCTGGACCGGTTCCTGATGCACGTGCGGATCGGCTATCCGGAGGCCGCCGCCGAGGCCGAGATCCTGCGCCTGGCGCGCGAGCGCGCGCGCGAAACCCTGGACCATGGCGAGGCGCCGCCGCCGCGGATGCCGCTGGACGACGTGTTCGCCGCGCGGCGCGCGGTGCTGTCGCTGCACATGGCGCCGCCGCTGGAGCGCTATCTGATCGAACTGGTGCTGGCCTCGCGCGATGCCAGCGGCTACGACCCGGCACTGGCACGGCGCATCGCCTGGGGCGCGAGCCCGCGTGGCTCGATCGCGCTGGAGCGCTGCGCGCGCGCGCGCGCCTGGCTGGCGGGACGCGACTTCGTGACCCCGGACGACGTGCGCGCGGTCGCGCCGGACGTGTTGCGCCACCGCGTGCTGCCCAGCTACGAAGCCACCGCCGAGGGCTGGGACGGCGATCGCCTGGTCGCCGCGCTGCTGGACAAGGTGCCGCCGCCTTGAGCGAGCGGCAGTGCGAATCCAGGCGGCCGCGGCAGCGCCGCACACCGGCGCATCGCGCCGCCGTGCGGCCAGCGCGCGGCGGCGTGCCGCAGGTGAGGTAAGCGACGATGGCGGTGCAGGTGATGCCTCCGCAAACGCCACGCGCCGACGCCGCGACCGGCGCGGACGGCGTGCGGCCGACCCTGGCCGAACTGGTGGCGCTGCGCGCGAGCGTGGCGCGGGTGCCGCCGCCGCGGCGCGGGCGCCATGGCCTCAGCGGCAGTGCGCCGGCGGCGCTGCGCGGTCGCGGCATGGAGTACGCCGAGTCGCGCGAATACGTGGCCGGCGACGACGTCCGCCACATCGACTGGCGGCTCACCGCGCGCAGCGGCCGCACCCATACCAAGTTGTTCCAGGCCGAGCGCGAGCGGCTCAGCCTGATCGTGGCCGATACCGCGCCGACGCTGTATTTCGGCACCCGCGTGCGCTTCAAGTCGGTGCAGGCGGCGCGTGCGGGGGCAGTGGCGGCGTGGACCGCGCAGCGCCAGGGCGATCGCCTGGCCGCCTTGCGCGGCAGCCGCAGCGAAGCGCCGGTACCGCCGGCCGCCGGAGCGCGCGGCGCATTGCGCGTGCTCGACGCGCTGGCGCGCTGGTATGCACAGCCGCCGCAGGACGATGCCGGCCTCGGCGTGGCGCTGGAGCACGCGGCCAAGCTGCTGCGGCCGGGGTCGCGGCTGGTGGTGCTGGCCGATCCGGCCAGCGCGAATGCGATTCCGGCGGCGCGCTGGGCCGGGCTGGCGCTGCACAACGATGTGGTGCTGCTGTTGTTGGCCGATGCGCTGGAACTGCAGCCGCCGCGGGCGGCGCTGCCGTTCTGGGCCGGCGGCCGCCGGGTGGAAATCGATTTGCAGGCGGCCAGCGCGCAACAGCGCTGGCACCAACAATTCGTCGCGCCGCTGGAAACCCTGGCGGCCGACCTGCCCGGCCGCGGCGTGCAGGTGCGGGTGCTGCGCAGCGATGCGGCCAGCGAATCCTGGCTGCTGCCGGTGCCCGGCGGGAGCGCGCCGCGATGACGCCGCAACAACTGCCGCTGCGCGACGTGCATCTGCCGCCGGCGCCGTCGTGGTGGCCGCCGGCGCCAGGCTGGTTGCTGCTTGGCGCAGCGGTGGTGTTGGCGCTGGGTATCGCGCTTGGCCTGTGGGCCTGGCGGCGCGCGCGGCGGCGCCGCTGGCAGCGCCAGTTCGATGCGGCGCTGGGCAGCGGCGATGCGCCGGCGCAAGTGGCCGCGGTGTCGGAACTGCTGCGCCGCGCGGCGCGGCGGCGCGAGCCGGCCGCCGCCGCATTGCAGGGCGAGCCATGGCTGCGTTTCCTCGACGGCAGCAAGCGCCAGGATTTCTCTGCGGGACCGGGCCGGGTGCTGCTCGATGGCGGCTATCGGCGCGAACTGGAGCATGCGCAACTGCAAGCGCTGCTGCCGCTGGCGCGGCGCCGCTTCCTCGAGCTGATGGGCGGGCGCCGCGGGTGATGGCGATGAGTATGCTTTCGCTGCACTGGCAGAACCTCAACGATCTGCTTGCCGGGTTCGCCTGGCCGTGGATGTGGCTGGCGATGCCGTTGCCGCTGCTGGCGCGCCTGCTGCTGCCGGCGCAGCGCGGCAGCGCGCCGGCCTTGCGCGTGCCGTACGGCGCGCAGCTGCAGGCGGTGGCGGCCGCGCCTGCGCGCGGCGGCCTGTGGCGGGTCGGTCTGTGGCTGACGTGGCTGGCGTGGTTCTGCCTGTGCGGGGCGGCGGCGCGGCCGCTGCAACTGGGCGAGCCGATCTCGCCGCCGCAGCAGGCGCGGCAGCTGATGCTGGCGGTGGACCTGTCCGGCAGCATGAGCGAGCCGGACATGACCCTGGGCGGACGCGTGGTGGACCGGCTGACCGCGGCCAAGGCGGTGCTGGCCGACTTCCTCGACCGCCGCGACGGCGACCGCATCGGCCTGCTGGTGTTCGGCCAGCAGGCGTATGCGCTGACCCCGCTGACCGCCGACCTGGCCACGGTGCGCGATCAACTGCGCGACAGCGTGGTCGGCCTGGCCGGGCGCGAGACCGCGCTGGGCGACGCGATCGCGCTGTCGGTCAAGCGCCTGCGCGAACAGCCGCAGGGCGACCGGGTGCTGATCGTGCTGACCGATGGCGTCAACACCGCCGGCGTGCTGGAACCGATCAAGGCGGCGGAGCTGGCCAAGGCCGAGCACGTGCGCGTCTACACCATCGCCTTCGGCGGCGCCGGCGGCTATTCGCTGTTCGGCTTGCCGATGCCCGGTGGCGGCGGCGACGACCAGGTCGACGAGGACACCTTGCGCAAGATCGCGCAGGACACCGGCGGCCGTTTCTTCCGCGCCCGCGATACCGACCAGCTGGTGTCGATCTATGCGGAACTGGAGCGCCTGGAACCGGTGCGTTCGGCCGGTCCGGCGGTGCGCCCGCGGATCGAGCGCTATGCGTGGCCGCTGGGCGCGGCGCTGCTGCTGGCACTGATCGCCTTCGTGTGGCCCTGGAGGCGGCAATGAACGCCGTGCCCGGCTTCCTGGACGCGCTGCATCTGTTGCGTCCGCAGTGGCTGTGGGCGCTGCTGTTGCTGCCGTTGCTGGGCTGGAGCTGGCTGCGCCGGCGCCGGTGCCGCAATGTGTGGCGACACAATGTGGACGCGCACCTGCTGCCGCATCTGCTGGCGAAGGAGGATGGCCGCCAATCGCTGTCCGGGTTGTGGCTGGCCGCGCTCGGCTACGTGCTTGCGGTCGTGGCGCTGTCCGGGCCGAGCTGGCGCCAGGAACAGCAGCCGCTGTGGCAGTCGCGCACGCCGCTGGTGATCGCGCTGGACCTGTCGCCGCGGATCGAGGCCGGCGACCTGCCGCCGTCGCGCCTGCTGCAGGCGCGCGCCAAGCTGGCGACGTTGCTGCGCGAGCGTGCCGGTGGCGAAGTCGCATTGCTGGCCTATGCCGGCGAACCCTATACCGTCGCGCCGTTGACCGACGACGCGGCCAATGTCGCCCTGTTCCTGGACGCGCTGTCGCCGCAGGTGATGCCGGCGCCTGGGCAGCGCACCGACCTGGCCGTCGATTGGGCGGCACAGCTGCTGCGCCAGGCCGGTTTCACCCGCGGCGACATCCTGTTGCTCAGCGACCAGGCCGACGCGCAGGCGCAGCAGGCCGCGTCGCGCGCGGCCGGGCAGGGCTACCGGGTGTCGGTGCTGGGACTGGGAACCGCGCAGGGTGCGGCCTATCGTGATGGCCAGGGCGGGGTCGGCCACGCGCAACTGGATGCCGGTTCGCTGCAAGCGCTGGCGAGCGCCGGCAACGGCCGCTACGCCGCGCTGACCCCCACCGATGCCGATCTGCGCGAGCTGGGCGTGCTGCAACCGGCGCAGCAGCAGGACGCGACGGCCGCCGGCGAGCACAGTGGACGGGTCTGGGTGGATCAGGGCTATTGGCTGCTGCCGCCGTTGCTGCTGCTGGCGCTGTTCGCGTTCCGTCGCCGCGGTGGCGCTGCGCTGCTGCTGGTGCTGCTGCTGCCGTTGACGATGCCGCTGCCGGCGCATGCGGCGGCCGGCGAGGCGGTCGGCGGCGATTGGTGGCGGCGTGCCGACCAGGTGCGCCAGCAGCGCCTGGACACGGGCGTGCAGGCCTATCGCAAGGGCGATTTCGCCGCCGCGCAACAGCAGTTCGAGGGCATCGACAGCGACCAGGGCTGGTACAACCTGGGCAATGCGCTGGCCCGTCAGGGCCGCTACGACGAGGCGATCGACGCCTACGACAAGGCGCTGCAGCAGCATCCGCAGATGGCCGATGCGGTCGCCAACCGCGCCGCGGTCGATGCCGCGCGCAAGCGCCAGTCCGGGCAGAACCAGTCCGGGCAGAACAAGCCGGGACAGCAGGGCAAGGACACGGCGCAGCAGAACCAGAAAGGCCAGCCGCAGCCGGGCGCCGGTGGCGCGCCCAAGGGCCAGGACCCGTCGCAGGCCAAGGCGCCGTCGCCGTCGGATGCGCAAGGCCAGCCGGGGCAGAAGCAGGCGCAATCGCCGTCGCCGGGCGCGCCCAAGGATGCGCAGCCGCCGGGACCGCCGAAGCCGGGCGATGCGCAGGCGCAGCAGCAGGCCGATGCGGCGCAGCGCCAGCAGATGCAGCAGGCGATGGCGCAGCAGGGCGCGGCAGGCAAGGAGGCGGCCGCACGCGCCGCCGCGGCCGCCGCGGAAACCCCGCAGCAGCGCGAACAGCGCCAGGCGGTGGAGGCATGGCTGCGGCGGGTGCCGGACGATCCGGGCAACCTGCTGCGCGCCAAATTCAAGCTCGAACACGAACGCAGGCAGCGGGAAGGACCATGATCGAACGCAAGCAACGCCGCTGGCGCGGAGGCGTGTCCGCCACGCGGATGCGGTCGGCCATGCTGGCCCTGTGGGCAGGGCTGCTGCTGGCCGCACTGGCGCTGCCGGCCGCCGCCGCCACCCGCGCGTGGCTGGACCGCGACAGCATCGGCGCCGGCGAGAGCGTCACCCTCAACATCGAGACCGACCAGGGCCTGGCGGCGCCGGAGTACGCGCCGCTGCGCGCGGATTTCGCGCTCAGCGACGAGGTCAACAGCCGGCAGATGCAGATGGTCAACGGCCAGGTCACGGCCAAGTCGCTGTTCGGCGTGGCGCTGACCCCGCGCGGCACCGGCACGCTCGAGATCCCGTCGTTGCGCGTGGGCAACGAACGCACCGCACCGCTGCGGCTGCAGGTCGCCGCGGCCGCGCCGGCGCCGGCCGGCAGCACCCGCGGCGGCGATCCGGCGCAGCTCGGCAATGCCGACGTGTTCGTGCAGACCGTGGCCGACGACGCGCAGCCGTACGTGCAGCAGAGCGTCGGCGTGGTGGTGCGGCTGTACCTGGGCGTGCCGCTGACCTCGGGCGAACTGGACCTGGATCCGCCGGCCGGCGCCGCGCTGCAGCGCATCGGCGACGATATCCAGAGCCGGCGCGAGATCGACGGGCGCATGTTCACCATCGTCGAGCGCCGCTACCTGCTGGTGCCCGAGCATAGTGGGCCGTTGACCTTGCCCGGCGCGCGCTTCCGCGGCCGCGGCCCCAGCGGCTTCTTCGACGATTATTTCGGCCGCGGCGGCGACCTCAGCGCGCGCAGTGCGGCGCAGACCCTGCAGGTGCGCGCGCAACCGGCCAATGCGCCGCAGCCATGGCTGCCGCTGCACGACCTGCGCCTGCGCTACACCGCCACGCCGCAGCGTGCGGCGGTGGGCGAGGCGGCCGATATCGTGGTCGAGGCGAGCGCGCGCGGCGCCACCCAGGCGCAGTTCCCGGAACTGCCGACGCCGAGCGTCGATGGCGCGCAGGTGTTCGCCGAGCCGCCGCAGTTCGAGGAGACGTTCGTCGACGGCAGCCCGCAACTGAAGATCACCCGGCGCTATTCGATCGTGCCGCAAACCGCTGGGCCGTTACGGGTCAGCGGCCTGCGCATGCCGTGGTGGGACGTGGCGGCCGGCAGCGCGCGCGAGGCCAGTCTGCCCGATCTGAATCTGCAGGTGCTGCCGGGGCGTGCCGTACCCGCCGCGCCTGCGGCGCCGGCCAGCGCAGCGGCGCCGCGCGTGGACGCGGCGCCGGCCGGCAACGCGGTGACGCCGACCCATGCGGTGTCCGGATGGCTCGGTTCGCTGCCGCTGTGGATGGCGCTGGCCGCGCTGTTCGCCCTGTTGTGGCTGGCGACGCTGGTCTGGGCCTGGCGCCGCAGCCGTGTCGCGCGTGCGCCGGCAGGCACCCACGCTGCATCGGTGCCGGCGTCGGCGCCCGCTGCGCCACACCCGCGCCATGGCCTGGCCGACCTGCGCAAGGCGCTGGATGGCGGCGGGCTGGACGAGGTGGCCGCGCTCCTGTGCGCGCAGGCCGGCGTCGCCGACCTCGATGCGCTGCTGAACCGCCTGGACGAGCCGGCGCAACGCGAGGCGGTGCTGCGCATGCAGCGCGCACGTTGGGGCGGCGCAGGCGATGTGCCCAGCGCGCGCGCCGCGCTGCGCGAGGCGTTCTGGGCCGGGCCGCGTTGGCGCGACACGCCGCGCAAGCACGGCAAGGACGAGCTGCCGCCGCTGTATCCGCACGACGCGTAAGAGCGTCGTCGCGGCGCTGAGCGACGCGGCTCGCGGCGCAGGCGCGGGGTGATGCCGGCTTGCGGCCCGCCAGTGCGGGTTTGTTAAGCTCGGGGTTTCCTCTGGCAAGGCGCACACCATGACCGACACCCCCGTGAAGGCCAAGACCGGCATGCCTCTGCACTGGAAGATGGCGATCGGCTTCGCTTTCGGGCTGGTGTTCGGCCTGGCCGTGCACCTGAGCGTGGGCGGCGATGCGGCCTGGGTGCAGGCGCTGACCACGTACCTGACCACGCCGTTGTCCAAGCTGTTCCTCAGCCTGATCTTCATGCTGATCGTGCCGTTGCTGTTCTCGGCGCTGGTGATGGGCATTTCCGAGATGGGCGACATCCGCGCGCTGGGCCGGATCGGCTGGAAGACGCTCGGCTATACGGTGGTGCTGTCGGGCATCGCGGTGCTGCTCGGGCTGGTGCTGGTCAACGTGCTCAAGCCGGGCATCGGCGTGGACCACGCACTGGCGCAGCAACTGCTGCAGCAGAACGCGGAGCGCGCCGCGCAGATCGTCGACCAGAGCAAGCAGCAGCCGCGCGGCATGGACATGCTGCTGGCGATCGTGCCCGACAACGTGGTCGCCGCCGCCTCCAGCAACGGCGCGATCCTGTCGCTGATGTTCTTCGCGGTGATGTTCGGCGTGGGCATGGTGCTCAGCGACGACGCCAAGGTGGCGACGCTGCGGCGCGGCATCGAGGGCATCTTCGAGATCTCGATGACCCTGATCGGGCTGGTGATCCGCCTGGCGCCGTACGCGGTGGCCTGCTTCATGTTCAACCTGGCGGCGCTGTTCGGCTTCGAACTGCTGGTCCGGCTCGGCGCCTACGTCGGCGTGGTGGTGCTGGCGCTGGGCCTGCACATGCTGGTGACCTACGGTCTGGCGGTGAAATTCGCCGGGCGCTCGCCGCTGTGGTTCTTCCGCGCCACCCGCGAGGCCACGGTGATGGCGTTCTCCACCGCCTCCAGCAACGCCACCTTGCCCACCGCGCTGCGCGTGGCCGACGAGATGGGCCTGCCGAACAAGGTGTCGCGCTTCGTGCTGACCGTCGGCGCCACCGCCAATCAGAACGGCACCGCGCTGTTCGAGGGCGTCACCGTGATCTTCCTGGCCCAGTTCTTCGGCGTGGAGCTGAGCATCGCGCAGCAGTTCATGGTGATGCTGGTGTGCATCCTCGGCGGCATCGGCACCGCCGGCGTGCCCTCCGGCTCGCTGCCGGTGGTGGCGCTGATCTGCGCGATGGTCGGGGTGGACCCGGTCGGCATCGGCATGATCCTGGGCGTCAACCATTTCCTGGACATGTGCCGCACCGCGCTGAACGTGACCGGCGACCTGGCGCTGACCACCCTGGTGGCGAAGGGCGAGGGGGATGGGCGGGACTCGGGACTCGTGAAGCGCTGTCCGTGACCGGGTGGGGTATGTGCGAAGTGCGCCAGGCGATAGCGATGCGTGGCCGCTAGCCTCTTGCGAGTCCCGAGTCCCGAGTCCCGCGCTCCCCAGCCTGTGGGACAATAGCGAACCCGACGCTCCGCGCCCGCTTCCAATAGAACCCACATGACGACGCCTACCCGCCGCCAGCTCGCCAACGCGATCCGCTTCCTCGCCGCCGACGCGGTCGAGGCCGCCAAGTCCGGCCATCCCGGCATGCCGATGGGCATGGCCGACATCGCCGAAGTGCTGTGGAACGACTTCCTCAGCCACAACCCGAACAATCCGAAGTGGTTCAACCGCGACCGCTTCGTGCTCTCCAACGGCCACGGTTCGATGCTGCAGTACGCGCTGCTGCACCTGTCCGGCTACGACCTGCCGCTGGAGGAGCTGAAGCGTTTCCGCCAGCTGCACAGCAAGACCGCCGGCCATCCCGAACGCAGCGAGACCCCCGGGGTGGAGACCACCACCGGCCCGCTCGGCCAGGGCTTCGCCAACGCGGTCGGTTTCGCGCTGGCCGAGAAACTGCTGGCGCAGCGCTACAACCGCCCCGAGCACCAGATCGTCGATCACCGCACCTGGGTGTTCATGGGCGACGGCTGCATGATGGAAGGCATCTCGCACGAGGCCGCCTCGCTGGCCGGCACCTGGGGCCTGGGCAAGCTGGTCGCGTTCTGGGACAACAACCATATCTCCATCGACGGCAACACCGCCGGCTGGTTCAGCGACAACACCCCGGCGCGCTTCGAGGCCTATGGCTGGCACGTGCTGCGCGATGTCGACGGCCAGGACGCCGACGCGATCAAGGCCGCGATCGAGGCTGCGCTCGGCGAGAGCGACAAGCCGACCCTGATCTGCTGCCGCACCACCATCGGCTTCGGCGCGCCGAGCAAGGCCGGCAAGGAATCCTCGCACGGCGCGCCGCTGGGCAAGGAAGAGCTGGAAGGCGCGCGCAAGGCGCTGCAGTGGCCGTACGGCCCGTTCGAGATCCCGCAGGAGATCTACGACGGCTGGCGCGCCGGTGGCGCCGGCACGCTGCGCCAGGCCGAGTGGGAGCAGGCGTTCGACAAGTACGCCAGGCAGTTCCCGGCCGAGGCCGCGGAGCTGACCCGCCGCTCGCACGGCGAGCTGCCGGACGACTTCATCGCCCAGGCCGATGCCTACATCGCCAAGCAGGCCGCCGAGGCGCAGACCATCGCCTCGCGCAAGGCTTCGCAGATGGCGATCGAGGCGTTCGCGCCGCTGCTGCCGGAACTGATCGGCGGTTCGGCCGACCTGGCGCATTCCAACCTGACCCTGTGGAAGGCCAGCAAGTCGGTCGCCAGCGACGACCCGAACGCCAACTACGTGTACTACGGCGTGCGCGAGTTCGGCATGACCGCGATCGCCAATGGCCTGGCGCTGCACGGCGGCTTCATCCCGTTCGACGCCACCTTCCTGGTGTTCAGCGACTACGCGCGCAACGGCGTGCGCATGAGCGCGCTGAACCCGGCGCATGCGATCCACGTCTACACCCACGATTCGATCGGCCTGGGCGAGGACGGCCCGACCCATCAGCCGGTGGAGCACCTGGCCTCGCTGCGCTACATCCCCAACAACGACGTGTGGCGCCCGTGCGACACGGTGGAGACCGCGGTGAGCTGGAAGGCCGCGATCACCCGCCAGGACGGCCCGAGCTGCCTGGTGTTCAGCCGCCAGAACCTGCCGTTCCAGGCGCGCAGCGACGCGCAGATCCAGCAGATCGAACGCGGCGGCTACGTGCTGGCCGATGCCGAGGGCGGCGCGCCGGACGTGATCCTGATCGGCACCGGTTCGGAAGTGGGCCTGGCCGTGGACGCGAAGAAGGTGCTGGATGCCGCGGGCCTGAAGACCCGCGTGGTGTCGATGCCCTCGACCGACGTGTTCGATCGCCAGGACGCGGCCTACCGCGAATCGGTGCTGCCGAACGCGGTACGCAAGCGGGTGGCGGTGGAGGCCGGCGTCACCGGCTTCTGGCGCAAGTACGTGGGCCTGGACGGCGCGGTGGTCGGCATCGACACGTTCGGCGCGTCGGCACCGGCCGAGGAACTGTACAAGTACTTCCAGATCACCAGCGAGCACGTGGTCGCGGCGGCGAAGGCGCTGTAACGCAACGTTTCCCGCGGGAACGAAAAAGGCCGGCGCAAAAGCCGGCCTTTTTCTTGTGTGCGTGCTTGCGCCGTCGCGATGTAGATGCTGCTGTTACTTGTGGGAGCGACTTCAGTCGCGACGGGCATTCCCGGTAAAGCCCGTCGCGACTGAAGTCGCTCCCACAAGGGTCAGCGCTAGAATCAAGATACGCGGCAGGCATGCGTTACGCCGAGCGGAGTGACCGCCGCTTAGCGCTTGCGCGGCTTGCCGCGCGTCGGCTTCTTGCCGATATCCGCACCGGGCTTCTGCTGCGCCGCCAGCGTGCCGCCGTCGCGCAGTTGCTGCAGCCACGACAGCGCGTCGACGTAGGCCAGGAAATGCTGCAGATAGTCCGGCGACAGCGTGCGCATCAGCGCGAGCGAGCGGTGCACCAGGACGCCCGAATTCAACGGGCCGGCACCGGAAGGCGCTTGTTGCAGCGATTGCCGCACTTGGCTGCGGCTGCGCAGCGCGGTCCACAGCCTGCGCGCCTCATCGAGTGCGGGCAGTTGCGCAGATTGCGACGGCATGGCGTTCGCCGTGTCGCCGGCGAAGCGATCCAGCAGTTCGCCCAGCGGGCCGCGGACGGTCGTTGTCGCGACAGGCGCGACATTGGCATTGGCATTTGCATTGGCAGCATCGGCATCGGCAGCGCCTGCCACGGCCGGCATCTTGGTCAGGTCGTCGGCATAGGCTTGGAGCAACACGGACAACCTTTCCTCCAGCAACCGTCGCGCTTCGCCATGATGCGCATCGACGCGCCGCGCCAGCGCCTCGATGAAGCGAAAACGCAGCGGATCCAGGCGCTCGGCATGCTGCGCGCGCCATGCGGCGATCAGCTCGCTCGCTGGTGTGCCGTTATCGCGCATGCGCTATCGCGGCGGAGCTGGACAGCTTCGGCAGCGGCGCCATCTCCACGCGCCGGTTGCTGGCGCGTCCGGCTTCGTCGACGTTCGGGCTGACCGGTTGCTGCGAACCGAACGCGGCCGCGAACACCGCATCGGCCGGCACGCCTTCGTCGATCAGCGCGCGGGTCACGGTCAGCGCGCGCTGCGCCGACAGTTCCCAGTTGTCGGCGAACTGGCGGTTGCTGTCGCGGACCTGGCGATCGTCGGTGAAGCCGCTGACCATCAGGATCTCGCCGCGCGCCTTCAGGTAACCGGCCAGCGGTGCGGCCAGGCTCTTCAGCACTTCGCGTCCCTCGGGCTGCAATCGGTCGGAATTGAGTGCGAACAGCACGCTGCCGCGGATGCCGATGCGGCCATCGACCAGGGTCACCCGGCCTGCCGCCAGCGGCGCGGCCAGCGCCTGTTCCAGGGTCTTGCGCTGCTGCGCCTCGCGTTGCCGCTGCCTGACTTCCTGGTCCAGTTTGTTCGACAACTGCAGTTGCACGCCGATCACGCCGATCAGGATCAGCACGAACGCGCCCAGCAACACCGACATCAGATCGCCGAACACCGCCCAGATCGGCGCGCCGGATTCGGCGTCGATTTCCAGCTCGTCGCTCATGCCGCTTCGGCCCCGTCGTCGGCGGACTGGCCGGGCAACTGACGCAGCTCCTCGATGATCTGCTTCTGCGACAGCAGGCTCAGGTCGATGACTTCGCGTGCCTGGGCCACGTAGTAGGCCAGTTGCTCGTCGCTGCGCGCCAGCGACTTGTCCAGCGCCTGTTCGATGCCCTGCAGGCGCTCCAGCAGGGCCGCGTTCGAGTGGCCAAATGCCTCCACCGCACCGCTGAATGCGTCGCCGAGGCTCGCCACTTCGGTGGCGCCGACCGCCACTTGCGCGGCGACCGATTCGAGCTTGCCGGTCTCGGCTTCGATGTGGTCGGTGAAGCGGGTGCCGACGCGTTCGAGCAGGTCCGCCGAGGTGGTGACCAGCGCATCCACCGCGGTGCGTTGCTCGGTGGAGGCGTGGTTCACCGCGTCGAGCAGGGTGTGCAGCGTGTCCAGCAGGCGGCTGCGCTCTTCCAGCATGGCGGTGTCGCGGACCATGCTCTCGGACAGCTTCTGGCGCAGCTCGGCGACGACATCGGCGGCGGCCTTGGGCGCTTCCGAGGCGGTCTGCACCAGGCGCGAGATCTCGGCGATGGTCTCGCTGGCATGCGCCTGGGTCTGCGCCGCGATCGCGCCTGCGCTGCGTTCGAGCGTGTCGCAGATGTCCTGCTGGCGCTGCGCGCTGCGTTCGCCGTTGCGTTCCCACTCCGCGTTCAACGCGGCGACCATCGTGGCGAACGTGTCGGTCCATGTGGCCAGGCGTGCCTGGTCGCGCGCCTGCAGCGTGTCCTGCAACTGCGCATGCGCGTGCTGCATGGCGTCGACCAGCACTGCTGCACGTTGTTCCAGCGTCACTGCGGCCGCGTCCAGCGCCTGCGCGTTGCGCTCGGCCAATGCGGCGTTGACCTCCTCCTGGCGCGACAGGGCATCGCTCCAGGCCTGCTTCGCGCCGTCTGCGGTGGCGTCCAGACGTACCGAGATGGCATCCAACGCCTGCGCGTTGCGTGCCGCCAACTGTTCGTTGATCGCTTCCTGGCGCGACAGCGCCTCGTTCCAGGCCTGCTTCGCGCCATCGGCGGTGGCGTCCAGACGTACCGAGATGGCGTCCAGCGCCTGCGCGTTGCGCGCCGCCAACTGTTCGTTGATCGCTTCCTGGCGCAACAGCGCCTCGTGCCAGGCCTGCCTGGCGCCGTCCGCGGTGGCGTCCAGGCGCGCCGACACGGCGTCCAGCAGGCCGTTCGAGCGCGTCGCGAAGCTGTCGCCGACGCCTTCCAGCGCGCTGCGCAGGTCGCGGACCAGCGCGTCGTTGCTGTCGCGCTGGCCGGCCAGCGCGGCGTCCCAGGCCTGGGCGGCGCGCGCAGCGGCGGTGTCGAAGCCGCTCGTCAGCCCGTCCAGCTGGCGCTGCACGGCCTGGCCGACGTTCTCGTGCAACGTGGCGGTTTCGCGTGCCAGGCCGTCCAGGGTGGCCTGCACGATCGGCTGCAGCACCGTGCCGAGCGCACGCGCGTTCTCGGCGACGCCGGCCTGCAGCGATCGCTCCACCGCGCCGGCCAGGCGCGTGTAGGCGGCCTCGGTCCTGGCGTGGAAGGCGTCCTGGTTGCTGGCCAGGCGTTCGCCGCTGGCGGTGCCCTGTTGCTCGATGCCCGCCGCCATCGCCTGCAGCCGGTCGATCAGCGCCGGCATCAAGTCGGTCTGCCGCTGCAGCAGCTTGAACGCTTCGCTGCGCTGGAACGCCTGCGAGTGGACGTGCAGCGCGGTCGCGATCCTCAGGTCGAGCAGCTGCACCGCCTGCAGCCGCTCGCGCCGGCACAGCGCGGCGAGCAGGCCGAGCATCGCCGAGCTGGCCACACCGGCGATCGAGGTGCCGAACGCGAAGCCCAGGCCCTTGACCGGCGCCGCCAGCGAGTCGCGGATGGCCTGCAGGTCGGTCGCGCCTTCCAGCGCCAGGCCGGTGCCGCGCAGGGTCGCCATCATGCCCAGGAAGGTGCCGAGCATGCCCAGCAGGACCAGCAGGCCGACCAGGTACGGGGTCAGTCCCGGCGCCGGCAGGGCGACGCGCTCGCCCTCGATGCGCAGGCGCACCGCGTTGCGCAGGCTCGGATCCAGGCGCTGCAGCCAGCCACCCAGGTCGGACTGCGCCGCGTCCGCGTCGGCCACGGCGTGGACGAGGGTGTCGGTGGCCTGCCGGTAGCGGTACAGCTCCAGCGCGCCGGCCACGTAGCACACGCCGATCAGCAGCGCGAAGCTGGCGCCCAGCGGGTTGGAACCGAGGTAGCCCACGCCGATCCAGCACACGGCGGCGAGGCCGGTCAGGAACACGGCGGAATTGAAGAAGTTCTTGAACATGAGGTCTCGGTCAGCGGGGACGCAGCGCTGCGAGCAGCGCGTCGATGGGGTGGAAGCGGACATCCAGCTCGGCGCGCAGCACGCTGCGCATGTCGTGGCGGAACACGTCCAGCCAGGCGTTGGCGGTCGGTGCCTGAGCGGTGTCCGCCGTGTGCGTGTCGGCCGCCGCGGTGGGCTCGGTCTCGCGCAGGCGTTCGAAATGCTGTTGCAGCAGCGCCGGCACGGCAGCCAGCAGGGTCTGTTCGCGCGGACTCAGGGTCAGCTCCATGACCGCATCCACCTCCGCCAGCCGCGCCATGTCGGCCGACGTCCGCGCCAGCGTGTCGCGCAGCTGGCCGCGCAGGCGGCCGCTGGCGGTCAGCATCGCCCGCTGCAGCGCCAGGTAGCGCTGGCGGAACGGCGCGTAGTCGAGCGGCGCGTTCGCGTCGGCGGCGTGGCCATGCCGGGTTCCTTGCGTAGCGGCGTCCGCGGCGGTGTCCCTGGTAATGGCCTCCTCGAGCGTGTCGCGCACGCGTGCGCATTCGTTCGCGTCGACGCTCTCGAACGGCGCGTCGGCATCGATGCTGGGCAGTTTGCCGTCCAGCGCCCTGGACAGGGCGACAGCGCGCGTCCAGTCGATCCATTGGCCGAGCCGGTCGGCCAGCGCGGGGCTGGACGGCGCGATGTCGGCGTCGGTGAGACGGGCGAGGAGGCGAATGAACGCCGGGCCCGGGACAGGCGGCCGTGGAAGAACTTTCGCCATGCTTCTGCGTAAAACGGGGAATTTTACACCCGAATGACATGGCGGGCCGCCCCCCCCCCGGCGGCACGCCGAAAACCGGCCCGCCGGTCCGGTGCGGTTCAAGCCGCCGTTGCAGGGCTGCCGCCAGTGCCTGCGCGCCCTGGCCTTGCGGGGCGGGGCGGAGGCCTGCGCGTCAGGGCGTCAAGCGGTCGGCGGGTCCAGACCCGACGCGGAGGCGCCTGCGATCGCGCAGCCTCCCGGGCCGCAGTTTCAGGCCGCGCCTGCGCCTACAGCCGCTGTTCGCCGCGCAGCAGCGGATACGGATTGAGCGATTCGCCCTTCCACCACTGTTTTTCCGGGCCGAGCCGGTGGATCTCGAAATGCAGGTGCGGCGCGCCGGGGTCGGCATTGCCGGTGCTGCCGACATAGCCGAGCACCTGGCCGCGGCGGAGCGTCTGTTGCTCCGCCAGTCCATCCGCATAGCGCTGCAGGTGCGCGTAGTAGTAGGCGTAGCGGCCGCTGGGTTCGAACTGGTAGACGGTGAGGCCGCCGCGCTCGCTGTCGAACAGCTTTTCCACGCTGCCGTCGGCCACCGCCAGCACCGGTGTGCCGGCCGGCGCCAGGATGTCGATCGCGTCGTGGCGCCGGCCCTGGCTGCGGGCGTCGGTGAAGGTGTCCTGCAATTGGTTGCGGCGCACGCCTTGTACCGGGATCAGCAGGTCATCGGCGGCATTGGCTGGCGCGGCGGCGGCTGCCGCGTCTGCGGCCGCGGCAGGCGGCGCTGGCATGGTGGCGTCCGTCGCCGGGGGCGCAGCTGCCGGCGCCGCAGTCGCAGTCGCCGGCAGGAGCGCCGCTGCCGCGGCCGGCGCTGCGGCGCCGGCAGGCGTTGCGCTGGGGCGCACCTGCACCCCGTCGCGCAGCACCCAGTAACCCAGGGCGACCGCCACCACCAACGCTGCCAGGCTCAGCCGTGTCTTCATCCGCTCACTCCTGCATGGTCACCGGCACCGACGCGTTCACCGCGGCGGCCACGGTCAGCGCATCCCAGTTGGTCAGGCGCACGCAGCCATGCGACTGCGCCTTGCCCACGCGCGATGGCTCCGGCGTGCCGTGCAGGCCGTAGTGGTCCTTGGACAGGTCGATCCACACCTCGCCGACCGGGTTGTTCGGGCCTGCCGCCAGCGTCGCCTTCTTGTCCGACTTGTCGGCGTCCCAGAACAACTCGGGGGTGTAGTGGAAGGTCGGCTGCCGCGCCACGCCCTTGATCTTCCAGTCGCCGATCGGCAGCGGATCGTGCTCGCTGCCGGTGGAGGCGGGGAACTGGGCCAGGATCGCGCCGCCGGCGTCGAGCAGGCGCACGGTGGAATCGGACTTGTCGACCACCAGCTTGGCGGCCTTCGGCAGTGCGGCGGTGCCGAGCACGTTCGGCACCTGCACGCTGGCGCCGGCCTGGCTGAAGTCGATCGACGGGTTGAGCGCACGCAACAGTGCAGGCGCGGCGTGGAAGCGTTCGCCCAGGAGCTCTTCCACCGATTCGTAGCCCAGCGCCGGCAGCTTGGCTTTCTCCGCGGTGTCCGTTGGAATCTTCGGGAATGGACCGGCGAGGTCCTCGGCGGTGAGCGTGTAGGCGACCAGCGCCGGTGCGGGGTCCTGCGCCAACGCCTGCCAGGTGGCATCGTCGAGTTCGCCGTTTGCGGTCAGTCCGCGCGCCTGCTGGAAGCCGGAGACGGCGCGGCGCTGGTTGGAGCCCGGCTGGCCGTCGATCTCGCCCGGGGAAAAGTGCGCGCGATCCAGCAGCACTTGCGCGCGCAGCGGCGAACGCTCGCCGCTGTCCGGTGCGGCGGTGGATGCTGCGGCCTTGGCGGGCGGCTGTGCCGGTGCGTTGCCGACGGCGCTTGCGAACAGCACGGCAACGCAGGCGAGTGGAAGCGATAGACGGGACATCGGCGACTCCGGCATGAATTCCCGCCACCATGCCTAAACGCCGCGACTAGCGGGCGTGAAATGTCTGGTTGCGCGCTGACCGGAGCGTCCGTCACGGCCGGGCAGCACGCCTGCACTGCATCGCGCAGCGTGCATCGGCAAGCGGCCGCCGCGGTGTGGTGGCGCCGCGGGTGTCGTCCACCGGCAGCGAGGCGTCGTGCATGCGCCCGCAGCGCGCGCGGCGCCTCCGGCGGCGCGATGCGCCGGAGGCGGGCTGCACTCAGTAGGTGTAACCCAGCGTCAGCATGTACACCCGCCCGGTCTCGACGTAGGCGCCGTCGGCGCCGGGATCGTAGGCCAGGTAGCGCCTGGACTTGCCCTGGGTTTCGTAGAACGTGGCTTCGTCGAGCAGGTTCTTGACCGACACGCCCACGTCGATGCCGTGCGGCAGGTGGTAGGTGGCGTTCAAGTCCAGCGACTTCACCGGTTGCAGGTAGTAGTTGAGCCGGTCGCTGGTCAGGCCCAGCAGTTGCAGGCCGGTGTAGTTGTAGCTCAGGTCGGCGCGCAGTTTCGTATCGTCGTAGAACAGGCCGAGGTTGTAGATCCGCTCCGGCGCGCGCGGCAACCAGGTTTTCTCAGGATGATCCTCGCGCTTGCTGTCCGCTTCGCTGTGCTGCAGCGTCAGGTTGGCGGTGGCGCCGAAATTGCCCCAGACGCCGGGCAGATCCTGCAGGCGCTTGCTCAACGCCATTTCCACGCCATAGAGCTTGGCGGTGCCGCCGTTCTGCGGCATGGTCACCGGCACGCCGTTTTCCAGCGTGGTGCCGGTAGGGACCAGGCCGCCGAGCGTGTTGTCGTTGCTGGTGGACGATTGCGAGGTGTAGACGAAACCGGTGATGCGCTTGTAGTAGGCCGAGGCGCTGAGCACGCCGCCGTGCGCGTCGTAGAACTCCGCGGACAGGTCGGCGTTGTCGGCCTTGCTCGGGTTCAGATCCGGATTGGGTTTGGAGATGCCCAGCAGCTTGCCGCTGGTGTCGTCGATCGAGTACACCGTCTCGCCGGAAATCAGGCCGAACGCCGGACGGCTGAAGCTGCGCCGCAGCGAGGCGCGATAGACGGTGAGATCGTCGGGGCGATAGTTGAGGCTGATCCCCGGCAGCACTTCGCCATAGGTACGGCCGGTGCCGACGAAGCGGCCGCTGGCATCGTCGCCGTTGGATTGCCAGGAATCGGCCGAGTAGCGGGTCAGTTCGTAGCGCACCCCGGGCAGCACGGTCACCTCGCCAAGGTGCAGCGTGGCCATCGCATAGCCGGAATAGATCGCCTCGGTGCTGGAGGTGGTGTTGGCGTTGTAGTCGTTGGCGGTGTAGACGCCCGCGCCGTTGGGATCGTCGACGTACTTGTAGGGCACCGCCTGCGCCAGCACCCAGTTGCGGTCCACGATCTTGAGCGGACCGGCGAACCTGCCGTCGAAGCCGCCGTTGACGATCTTGCCGGGCAACGCGGACAGGGTGGGGCCGCCTGCCGCATAGAACGGATAGTCGGGGCCGCCGAAGTAGGGACCGCCGTAGACGAAGTTGTTGTCGTTGTGGAAGAAGGCGTGATCGTAGGCGCCGCGCTCGGAATGGTCGGCCGACAGCCCGACCTTGACGCTCTCCAGTACGCTGTCGTCCACCCGGTAGGCGATGTCGACATGCGCGTTGGCGCGGTTGTCGTGGCTGCCGGCGTCGTGGCCCTGCACTTTCCAGAACACCGGCGTGTCCAGGTTGTAGAAGAAGCGCTTCAGCGCGTTGGAGCTGGGCGCCAGGTTCGGATAGGTCGGGTCGCTGAGGTCGAACGCGTAGTTGCCGCTGGTCAGGGCGTACATGCTCGCTTCGACGTAGTCCGGGCGGTTGCGGGTGCCGCGGCCGAACGAGGTGCCGTAGTCGAAGCGCAGGCGATCGAGCGTGGTCTTGCCGCCCAGTTGCAGCGTGGCCAGCTTTTCCTGGATGTCGCGCGTGTTGAAGTATTCGCCGCGCACCGCGATCGGCGCGCCGCCGCTGCTCGCCGATGCGGCGCCGGCCTGATCCTGTTGTCCGGTGACCTTGTAGGCGCCATAGATCGCGCGGGCGTACAGCGTGCTGTGCTCGCCCTGCCAGTCGAGCGCCAGGTTGCCGCCGTAGCGTTCGATCTGGTTGGTATAGAGGCTGTACTTGTATTGCGTGTCGACCAGCGGGCCGACATCGCGCAGGTCGGTGGCATCGGCCTGCGCCGGATCGACCGGGGTGTAGGGGGTGTTGGGCGAGGTGGCCTGGGCCAGGTTGTTCGACTTGCCATAGTAACCGGAGAGGTAGAGGCCGAACGCCTGGTGCTCGCCGAATTTCCAGGCCAGTTCCTGCTGCAGCGTGCCGCCCTTGTCCTTCGTGCCCAGGTCCGAGGCCAGTGCGCTCAGCTTGCCCTGCGCGGTGGTCTTGGCATAGAAATCGCGGTCGAAGTCGAACGCGCTGGGCGTGCGCATGTCGATGGCGCCACCGATCGCATCGCCGGGCATGTCGGGAGTCGGCGCCTTGGACACCTGCACCGACTGGATGCCGAACGGCGCCAGCATGTTCAACGAGATCGCGCGGGTCGACGAATCGGTTTCGGGCATGCCGAAGCCGTTGAGGGTGTAGGCGTTGTAGCTGGCGTCCATGCCGCGGATGCTGACGTAGGCGTTCTCGCCGGTGGCGGCCTGGCCCAGGTGCATGTCGCTGTAGGCCGACAGACCCGGCATGTGCGCGAGCACGTCGGCGATGCCGGCCGACGGGATCGCGTCGATCTGCTCCTTGTCCATCACGCTGTTGACGCTGTCGGACAGGCGCTGTTCGTTGATCGACCCCGGCGCCGGGGTCTGGTCCGCTTCCACATTGACCGATGCCAGGGTCTTGGGATTCTGGTCCGGGGTGTCCGCAAATGCCGGCGCGGACAGCGCCAGTACGATGGAGCAGGCCAAGCGGCTGATCGTGTAGGTGCGCTGCATGTCGGTGGCTCAGGTGGGAGTCTGGGTGGATCGGTCGGACCCGATCGCGCGCACGCGTCCAGCGGCGATCGCCATCGCGATCGCGCGTGCGTTGCGCAATGGCCGCTGCGGTCAGTGCGTCAGGTCGCTGCCTGCGCAGTGCGCCGCCGGGAATTGCGGATTGCAGCGCGCCGCCGCGTCGCCGGCGAAGCGCAACACATAGCCGGAGGCGGCCGGTTCGTGGTCCGGATAGTCGGTACTGAGCAGTTGCGCGCCGCTGGCCAGCATGCCGTCGCGGCGTGTGGTGTCGCCGCGCGCCGGCTCCTTCAGGTCCGCATCGGTGCGCGTACGCACCAGATATCCGGCTTTCACCAGGCGCGCGATCTCTTCCGCGCTGCCGTCGTTGCGCTCGGTGAAGGCCGCATCGGCTTCGCCGGGGATGGCATTGGTGAAGCACACGCGGCCGCGCAGCGAAGGATGTCCCGGCAGGTAATGCCGGCCCACCGAATGCTGGTCGAGCAGGAACACGACCTTGCCGCGCGCTTCGGACAGGGACGGCCAGCCGTGGGCAAGAATCGCGGCGTTGAGCGTGGGCGCCGTGCCGCGCACCTGGTCCGGACTCAGATACTCGTCGGGCTGGAAGACCGAGCGGATTTCCGCATCCAGCGCATCCATCGCGGTGGCATCGAAGGGTTCGGGCTGGACGGTCGGGAACGCCAACTGCAACGACGACTCCTCGGTTTCCAGCAGCACGAACACCGGCAGATGGCCCGGATGCCGTTTGGACCACGCGCGCACTTCCTGCAGGCAGGCGACCAGCGGCTGGCAGGTACTGCGCTGGTCCAGGTCCTGCACATGCATGACCTTGAATCCCGGTTTCTCCATCACCCCGGGCGGAGCGATGGCCGGCGCTGGCGGCAGTCCGGCCTTGGCGATCTGCGCGACGATCGCCGGGTGCGCATAGCGGCCACCCTTGGCATCGGCATAGATGTCCAGTTCGATCTGCCTGACGCCATCGTCGAATTGCTGCGTCAGCGGCGGATGGCGGTAATCCAGCGTCGCGAACGTCGCCGGATCGGTCCGCTTCCAGAGTTCGGCTTCACTGGGAGCGAAGCCGGCGTGGTAGCTGTTGTGGCTGCCGATGTACTGCAGCTCGTTGAGCCTGGGTGCGGCCTGCAACGCGAGGGGGACCAGCGCCAACAGGCCGAGCAGTGCGCTGATACGTTTGATACGTTCGGCGCAGGAGCCGCGCGCTGCGGCGCGAGACGCCACGTGCAGCGCCGAGTGAGCAGATGAAGGGAGGCGCATGCGGCAAGGTCGGAGAACAAGATGTGATGATCATCCCGATGTAGCTTGACGCAATGCTTTCCATCTTGTTGCCGCTCGGCGTCACGCGTTGCAATCATTCACCATCTGCGCGCCCGCCAGGCCGGTACGGCGCCACGGGCGTGGCGCGCTACCCGCTATCGCGAGGCGCCGGGCGGCAAGGGCTTGTTCACCGCAGCGTCCTTGCCGAACGCCTGCAGCATCACGTCCGGGCGATTGGTGGTGATGTAGTCCACGCCGAGGTTGTACAGCAGGCGTGCGGTGTCGGCGTCGTCCACGGTCCACGCGCCGAGTCGCAGATGGTCGTGTCGTGCCTGGGCCAGGTCGGCGGCGGTGATGTCGGCATAGTTGATGTCCCAGACCGTCCCGCCTTCGTCGCGGACCGCCTGGCCGACCGAGCGTCCGCCCAGTCCGTCCAGCCCGCTCATCTGCTGCATCACGCTGTGCGCGTCCTTGTTGGTCAGCGCACGCGCGTCGTCGCGGGCGAGCGCACGCTTGACGTCCTGGCTCAGGAACACCAGCCGGATCGCCGGGTCGAGACGATGGATCGCACGCAGCACGTTCCAGTCGAAGCACAGCACATAGGTGCGCTGCTTGAAGTCGTTCTTGTTCAGCGCCTGGACCACTCCCCGGGCCAGCACCTCGGGGCCGGCGCTCAAGCCGGGAACGATCGGCAGGGACTTTATTTCCAGGAACAGCTGGGTCTTGTCGTCGTGGCCGCGGATCAGCGCGATCAGCTGGTCGAGTGTGGGCACGCGCTCGCCATCGACCGCCACCAGCGCGGAATGCTCCCTGGCGTAGGCCGAACCCGGGCGCGCGCGGCCGATGTCGTAGCGCTCGATCTGCGCATAGGTCATGGCCGACAGCGGCGTCTTGGGCGCGTTCCATTGGCCGTCGCCATCGCGCGCGACATCCGGATTCAGGAAGAAATCGTGGTTGATGACCCATACGCCATCCTGGGTCAGGTGCACGTCGGTCTCCAGCGCGTCCGCGCCCAGCTCCAGCGCTTCGCGGAACGAGGACAGCGTGTTCTCGGGGCGAATCCCCGCCGCGCCGCGATGGCCGACGATGGCCGGACGTCCGGGGCGGTCGTAGCTGCCGCTGTAGGGATCGGGTCCATCGGCCTGCGTGCCGGCGAAGGCAGGCGGACAGCTACACGACAACAGCGAAAGCAACACAGCGAACGATCGGGATCCGCGCATGAACGAGGTGCCTTTGGTCTTTGGGGGAGGAGCGACGTGTTGCCACCCCGTCCTGCATGCGGTCGCCATCCAGCGCGGTAGCGAAAGCGCGACGAAGAATGCGCAGTGCGACCGGCATGCCGATGGGGCGGCCGTTGCGGTGGACGGGCGTTGCTGCCGCGTACTGCGGGCGAGGCCACCTTACGCAGTGGATGTGGCGATGCGGTGACCTCGGCGATGGCCGAGGTGCATGGCAGCCGCGTTACCTTCGCTGCGTCGCTGCGGCGAGATTTTTTCAGGGTTGCTTGGTCTGCCGCAGGGCGTAGGCCAGCAGGCGCGCCTGCTGGCGCTCGCCGATGCCGCGCGGCGCATCCAGCGCCATGCGCTGCAGGCTGGCCGGATCGGCGGCCGCGCGCGACAGCAGCGCGCGTGCCACGGTGGCGAGTTTCGCGCCGGTGCCGGCGGTATTGCGTTTGAGCCAGGCCAGCGCGCGCAGCAGGCGCTGTTCGACCTCGGTGAAATCGCTGCCCAGCGGATAGTCGGGCAGGGTGCCGTCGGCGCGGAACGGGGCCAGCGCGGTGCGCACGCGCTCGGCGCGGTTGCGCTGCCAACGCGGCTGCGCGAGGAAGTCGGCGCACAGCTTGCCGGCCTGTTTGGCCTCGGCCAGTAGCGCCGGCTGGAACGCCGCATCGGCGATGCCGATCATGCCGACGATGCAGTCCTCGTCGGTCAGGCCGCGCAGGTCGGCGATGCCGTATTCGTTGAGATAGATGTCGCGCAGGTGACGCGGGATCGTGGTGTGGCCGTAGTTCCAGCGCACGTTGGAGTGCAGCGCGGGCGCCTCGCCGCGGACGGCGCGGAACATCAGCACGCTGCGCGCATCGTCCAGCGCGTGCGCCATCGCCACGAAGTTGTACTGGCCGCCGACCCCGGACACCACGCGGCCGTCGTCCAGCGCATCGGACACCGCCGCGCCCAGCACGGTGGCCATCATGCACGAATTGAAGAAGCGCGCCTCGCGCCGCTGCAGGCGGCGCAGGCGCTCGTCGCCGTAGAGCTGGTTGATCGCGCTGATCCGGTGCATGCCGATGCCGGCGCGCGCCTCCGGCGCCATCCCGCGCAGCCAGGCGTAGAACTCGGGCGAGCCGAGGTAGAACGCGCCCTGCAGGTATTCGCCGTCGCGCTGCAGCCGCGCCTGGTCGCCGGCGTCGGCGCTGCCGTCGGCCACGCGCTGCATCAGCGCGGCGTCGTCCAGTACCTTGCGCCGGATCACCCCGCACTGGACCAGTTGGCGGAAGCCTTCGTTGAGCATCTCGCTGCAGCCGAACAGGCCGATCGAGAACGGCGCGAGCCCGCCGCATTCCTGGACCGCGGGGTGCGTTGCCAGTTCCGGATCCAGCGCCGCCAGCACTTGCCGGTAGCGCGTGTTGTCGGTATGCCGCAGCACCAGCGCATGGCATAGCGCATCGGCCAGCGTGCCGATGCCGATCTGCAGCGTGCCGCCGTCGCGCACCAGCGCGCTCGCATACAGGCCGATGGCGTAGTCGGCATCGGCCACCGGCTGCCGCGGCAGCCCGAACAGGCGCGGATACGGACCCGGCGGGTCCACCACCACGTCGAAGAACGACGGCTCCACCGCCGCGCTGCCGCCGATCCACGGCAGCTGCGGGTCGACCTCGGCGACCAGCAGCGGCCGCGGCAGGCCGCGCCGGCGCATCGCCTCCAGCGTGTCCTGGGTGATGTCGTTGTTGCACGAGAACGACAGGCGCGTGCCATCGGGTTCGCGCGCCACCTTCTGCACGATCAGGTTGGGCGCGCGCTGCGCCACCGCATCGGCCGCATGGGTGTAGTTGAGGCTGGTGTAGTTGCGCTGCGCCTGCGTCGAGCGCAGCAGCGCGCCGGACTGCATGTAGAACTCCTCCACCTGGATATGCGCCGGCAGCGCATCGCGCTGCAAGGCCTGCACATACTTCAGGTACGGGAAGTCCTCGCCGAAATGGCGCTGCACGAATGGCCGCACGAAGCGGCCTTCCAGCCCGCCGCCGGGCGCCGGCGGGTTCAACGACAGCGCGGTGTAGAGCTGCAGCGGCCGTTGCGGATCGGCGGCGACCCGGTCGTACAGCGCGTTGAGCAGGCGGTGCGGCTTGCCGATGCCCAGCGGCGCGCCGATGCGCAGTGGGCCGGGAATGCGCTGCAGGATCAGCTCGGCAGCGGCGTCGAGGTCTTCGAGGTGGTCGGTCATCGGCATAGCTTAGGCGAGCGCCGCGAGTGCGTGCTTCCGCGATGCCCGAAAGCGCTTGACAAGCGGTGCGTTTACTCATGTAATCGTTAAAAATTACAGGCGTAAACGATATGTCGATCAGCGATGCCGAAGCCGTGGTGATGGAGGTGCTGTGGGACCGCAGCCCGCTCGGGGCCGAGGAGGTGTTCGCGGCCCTGTCCGGGCATGGCGGCTGGGCCGAACCCACGGTCAAGACCTTGCTCAATCGGCTGCTCAACAAGGGCGCGATCCGTGCCGACAAACAGGGGCGGCGCTATCTGTACGCGCCGCTGCTGCAGCGCGAGCAGTGGGTGCAGCAACAAAGCGAAGGCCTGCTCGACCGTCTGTTCGGCGGCCGCGTGGCGCCGCTGGTGGCGCATTTCAGCGAACGCGGCAAGCTCAGCGACGCCGATATCGCCGAACTCAAACGACTGATCCAGGAGCTGGACGATGAGCGTTGACACCTTCGTAGCGGGGATGTGGGCCACGGCGCTGTCCGGCAGCGCGGCGATCGTGGCGGTGTTGGCGCTGCGCGCGCCGTTGCGGCGGCTGTTCGGCGCGGGGATCGCCTACGCAGTGTGGGGCGTGGTGCCGATGGCGATGCTCGCCGTGCTGCTGCCTGCCGATGTGCGTCCGGCACTGCCGGCGGCATTGGCGATGCCGCAGGTCTGGGTCGGGCTGCCGCAGGGAGCGGCTGGCGCCGGGGGTGCGACGTCGATGGCGAGCAACCATGTCGCGCTGTGGATCGCCGCGGTCTGGCTGCTTGGCGCGGCGGCGATGGCCGCCACGTTGTGGCGGCAGCAGCGGCGCTACCGGCGCAGCCTGGGGCGGCTGTCGCCCGGCGCCGATGGGGTGTTGTACGCGCAGCACGCGGTGCATGGTCCATTGGTGCTCGGCGCCTGGCGGCCGCGCGTGGTGGTGCCGATGGATTTCGCCAGGCGCTATCCGGCCGCGCAGTCGCAACTGGTGCTGGCCCATGAGCGCATGCATATCGCCCGCGGCGACACCCGCTGCAACCTGCTGCTGGCAGCATTGCGCTGCGCGTACTGGTTCAACCCCTTGTTGCACTGGGCCGCGTCGCGGTTCCGTTTCGACCAGGAACTGGCCTGCGACGCGGCGGTGCTGGCGCGGCATCCGGGTTCGCGTCGCAGCTACGCCGAGGCGATGCTGCAGACGCAACTGGACACGATCGCCTTGCCGGTCGGCTGCCATTGGCAGGCCGGGCAGGCCTTGCGGCAGCGGATCGGGATGTTGCAGCGGCCGCCCGTAAGCGGCTGGCAGCGGCGTGCGGGAATCGCCGTGGTGGCGATGGCGACGCTGTGCGGCGGCGTGGCGGCATGGGCGTTGCAGCCGCTGCCGGCGTCGGCGGGAGGCGACATCGCACCTGCGCTGTCGAATGCGCAAGCGCCGGATGCAGGTGCGCAGGCGGGGACTGAACCCGCGTCGGATATTGCGTCGGCCGGAAACGGCCCGATGCGTTCCTCGCCCACGTTCGCCTGGGCAGCCGGCGCTGCGGCGGCCTCTGCCAAGCGTGGGACTACGCCCGCCAAGCCGCTGGCGATGGCGCCACCCACCTATCCGCGCGAATCGTTGCGCGAGGGTGCCTCGGGAAAAGTGATGCTGCTGGTCAATGTGGATGAGGCCGGCAGCGTCAGCGACGTGCGGTTGCTCGGGCATGGCAGCGGCGATGCCGCGCTGGACCAGGCGGCGATTGCGGCCTCCAGGCAATGGCGCTTCGTTCCGGCCCGCGAGCACGGGCGGGCCGTCCCGTCGCGGCTGAAAATACCGGTCACCTTCGAATCCGGGATGGAGCCCGTGGATGCGCCGGCCGGGATGGCCAATGCATCGAAGTACCTCTGGTATCTGCTGGATGCAGCGACGGACGATGCGCCTGAACACGCCTGCGATGTCGTCTCCGTCGACGGGCAAGGACCGACCCAACGCGTGTATTGCGGCATGTCCGTAAAGACGGCCAAGCGATGAGCATGCGCAGGATCTGCCTGACCGGCCTGTGCCTGTGCCTGGCCAGCTGCGCCAGCCAGCCGCAGCGCGAGCAGACCCAGCGGCTGGATTCCGTGGACCAGCGCCTGCTCGCGCCACGCGGCGATGGTGCCGCGGGTGGGGCCATCACGGCCTACACGATGCAGCCGCAGCAGGTGTTCCGCATGCCGCAGCCGCTGGATGCGGCCACGCCGCAACTGCCGGCCGATTCGCCGCGGCGCACGCTGGCGCCGACCACGGTGTGCGTGCGCGTGATCCTGTCCGCGCAAGGCGCGGTGCAGCGCAGCGAGCCCTTGCACGACCGCGAGGAATGCAGTGCCGGCGCGCTGGCGGACAACGCCGATCTGCTGCAGGCGGTACAACAGGAGGTCGCAGCTTGGCGCTTCGTGCCCGCGGCGATCTGCACCTATGCCGATCCGGCGCAGCGGCCGGCGCTGGAGGGACGCTGCGACGATGCCGTGTCGGTGGAAGCGGTGCCGGTGACGCTGGCCTACGCGTTCACCTTCGAGGTGCGCGAGGGCAAGGCCAGCGTGCAGGCCGGGCGGGTGGATGGCCGCGGTGCGCGCTGAGCGCGCGAGCTGATGCGGACCGGTGACGTGAGTGCCTTTCTCTCACGGTTGCAGGTTGTGGTAGCAAGCCCGGTAGCTTCGGTCTGTCGGTTTTGCGACAGGCGTTACTGGTAAATCCTGTCGCGACGGAAGTCGCTCCCACGAAGGGCGGCATCTCGCTAGAGATGCCCCCATGTGGCGGCAGCAGAATCGCTACCGCGGGTTGTCATTGCGGCTACAGCATCTCCGGCTTGAACAGCCGTCGCCGCGAGACTTCCGTACCGGACAGCATGAACTTGCCGTCGCCGCGATAGTGCAGGGTCCTGGGCAGTTTCGGCGACGTGGCGACGTGCGCCTTGACCACTTCCCAGACGAACAGGTTGTGCCTGGCGATCTGGCGGCCATCGTGCAGGCGGCACTCGAAGCTGGCATAGCATTCGGCGATCGACGGCGCATCGACGTGCGTGCCCGCCACTGCGGTCAGGCCGAAGTGGGCGAACTTGTCACAGTGCGCGCCGCTGCTGTTGCCGATGCCGACCACGGTGTCGAGCAGATCCGCGGTCGGCAGGTTGATCGTGCATTGCTTGCTGCGCCTGACCAGCTCGAAGCTGTGGTTGGCGCTGGAGATGCAGCAAGCGATCAGCGATGGCGAGAACTCCAGCACCATGTGCCAGCCCATGGTCATGATGTCGCGCTGCCCTTTCCAGGCCGAGCCGACCAACACCACCGGGCCAGGTTCCAGAAAGCGGCGTATTTGGTCGAGCGGGAAATCGTGCTTGCGGTAGCGGCGCATGGGCGCATCCTCGCGGCGGTGTCGATGGCACAGTCTGGCTATCGGCGGTGAACGCGGCGTGCGCGACGGCCTAGCCAATCGCGGTAACCGAGCCCTACTCCAGCCGATGGATCGCATCGGCGATGCGTTCCACTTCCTCGGCCTGGTGGCTGACGTACAGCATCGGCAGGCGTACCTCGTCGCGCACGCGCTGCAGGTACGGGATCAGTTCGCCGCGGCGTTGCGCGTCCAGCGCCGACAGCGGCTCGTCGAACAGCAGGATCGCCGGCTGCGACAGCAGCGCGCGGCCGATCGCCACGCGTTGCGCCTCGCCGCCGGACAGGTTGCCCGGGCGTCGTGCCAGCAGCGGTGCGATGCCGAGCAGTTCCACCACCGCATCGAAGCCGAAGCGCTCGGTGTGGCCGCGGCCGTGGCGGCCGTAGCCGAGGTTGCGGCGCACGTCCATGTGCGGGAACAGCCGCGCGTCCTGGAACACGTAGCCGATGCGGCGCCGGTGGGTCGGCACGTCGATGCCGGCGGCGCTGTCGTAGAGCACGCGCTCGTCGATGACGATGCGTCCGCTGCGTGGCCGCAATACCCCGGCGATGGCGTTGAGCATGCTGGTCTTGCCTGCGCCGGAGGGGCCGACCAGCGCGACCACGCGCGCCGTTTCCTCGACCCGCAAGCGGCGCTGGAAACGGCCGCGCTGCACTTCGATATCGATGCTCAGCATCGGCGCACGCTCGCAGCATGCTGCGCACGCGGCGCGCCGTGGAGGCGCGCCGCGGACCAACCGCGTGCAGCGGCAAGCAGCCGGCTCATGCGTCCGCCTCCGGCCCACGCTGGCGCCGCACCAGCCATTCGGACAGCAGCAGCGCGGCCAGCGAGATCGCCAGGGCCACCGCCGCCAGCCGCCAGATGCCCGATTCGCCGCCGGGCACCTGCAGCAGGCCGTAGATCGCCGACGACAGGGTCTGGGTTTCCCCGGGAATGTTGGATACGAAGGTGATGGTGGCGCCGAATTCGCCCAGCGCCTTGGCGAAGGCGAGCGCGGTGCCGGCGACCAGGCCCGGCCAGGCCAGCGGCAGGGTGATGCTGAAGAACACCCGCCACGGCGCGGCGCCGAGCGTGGCCGCGGCCGCCTCCAGGCGCCGGTCGGTGGATTCCAGCGCCAGGCGGATCGCACGCACCATCAACGGGAAGCCCATCACCGCGCTGGCCAGCGCCGCGCCGGTCCAGCGGAACGCGAACTGCACGCCCAGGTGTTCGAGCAGCCAGGCGCCGACCGGTCCCTGCGTGCCGAGTACGATCAGCAGCGCATAGCCGGTGACCACCGGCGGCATCACCAACGGCAGGTGCAGCAACGCATCCAGCAGCGCCTTGCCGGGGAAGCGGCGCCGCGCCAGCAACCAGCCGCAGGCCACGCCCAACGGCAGGCTGCCCAGGGCCGCGACCAGCGCGACCTTGACGCTGAGCGCGATCGCGGTGAGTTCCTGCGGGGTGAATGCGAACAACGGCAATGGCTCAGTGCGCGAGCGAGAAACCGCGGCGCTGGAAGATCGCCTGCGCCGGCGCGGTGCCCAGCCAGCGCACGAAATCGGCCGCGGCCGGGTGCTTGCTCGCGCGCAGCGCCGCCACCGGATACACGATCGGCGCATGGCTGTCGGCGGGGAACACCGCCACCACCCGCACCTTCGGCTCGGCCCTGGCGTCGGAGCCGTAGACGATGCCCAGCGGCGCTTCGCCGCGCGCGACCAGCATCAACGCGCTGCGCACGCTGTCCGATTCGGCCAGGCGCGCCTGCACGCCGTCCCACTGGCCGAGCGTCTGCAGCGCGGCGCGCGCGTACTTGCCGGCCGGCACGCTGGCGGTCTGGCCGACCGCCAGGCGGCCCTGCGCGCCGAGCGCGGCGGCGAGCGCGCCGGGCGTGCGCAGGTCCACCTTGGCCTTGCTGGCCGCCGGTGCCACCAGCACCAGGGTGTTGCCGAGCAGGTTGCGGCGCTGCGCCGGATCGACCAGCTGGCGTTGCTGCAGATAGTCCATCCACTCCAGGTCGGCGGAGAAGAACACATCCGCCGGCGCGCCCTGTTCCACCTGTCGCGCCAGCGCCGAGCTGGCCGCGTACGACACCTGCACCGGCGTGCCGCTGGACTGCTGGTAGGCCGCGGCGGCCTCGTCCAGCGATTCCTTCAGGCTGGCCGCGGCGAACACGGTCAGCGGCGCGGAGGCCGGTTGCGCCCAGGCCGCTGGCGTGGCCACGGCCATGGCGAGCGAGAACAGGCACAGCAGGCTGCGTAGCAAACGGGACATGGCGAGGCTCCTAGGAAGTCAGGGGGTGACGACGGCGATCGACTGCACCTGGCGCACCCAGCGCGCGGGCCGCTGGTCCTGCGGCACGATCAGGCGCAGCGGGCCGTCCTCGGCCGCGAGCGGCTTGCCGTCGCAGCGATCGACCAGCAGCACGCGGCGCGCGCCCAGGGTCGGGTCCAGTTCGGCCAGGGTGAACACGGCCGCATAGCCGTCGCGCGCGGCGACCTCGACCCGGCGTTGCAACTGCGCGCCGCGCAGCGGCTCGGTGGGCATCGCGCGCTGCGCCTGCAGCACGGCGCGCAGCGCCACGCCTTCGCAGTCCAGCTGTTGGCCATGGGCCTGGGCGCTGACCCGCTCGCGCGGCAGGGCGGCCAGCGTGGCGTCATCGAGGGCGATCCGCAGCGTGCCGGTGGCCGCTGCGGCGTCGGTGCCGGCGTGCGCGGCGGGGCCATGCGCGGCCTGCGCCTGCGTCGCAGCCAGCGCCAGGCCGAGAAGAGCGAAAAGGCGGGATCGGGGCATGCCCGCATCCTACCGCCTTCACCGCGGCGCGGCGTGCAGGTCGTCGGTGCGGCCTGCCTGGATGTTGGCGCGCACCGACGGCTGCATCAGCCGCGGCTGCGCCAGTGTCGCGTCGCGCGCCTGCCGCAACGCGACGAACTCGGCTTCGCCGACGCCGTCGCGCACGTGGATGTTGCCGCGGCGCTGCGCGCCGATGCTGGTTTCGCAGGCCACCGCGCGGCCGCCGGCGCCGTAGTCGTGGCAGACGAACACGCGGGTGGAGTCGGGCAGCGCGTACAGCCGCTGGATCGAGCGGAACAGCGTCGCCGCGTCGCCGCCGGGGAAATCGCAGCGTGCGGTGCCGCTGTCGGGCATGAACAGCGAATCGCCGGGGAACAGCGCATCGCCGATCAGGTAGGCGATGCTGTCGTCGGTATGTCCGGGCACTGCGATCACCTGCGCTTGCACAGCGCCGATCGCGAAACGCTCGCCGTCGGCGAACAGGTGGTCGAAACCGCAGCGCGTGTCGTCGGGCTCCGCGGCCAGGCCGAACTGCGGCGCGAAGCGCGCGCGCACGCGGCAGATGCCGGCGCCGATCGCCAGCGCGGCGTGCGGCCAGCGCTGCTTGAACCACTGCGCCGCCGAGACATGGTCGGCGTGGGCGTGGGTTTCCAGGATCCAGCGCAGTTGCAGGCCGCGCGCGGACAGCAGTTGCGCCAGGCCTTGCACCGGCGCGTCGCGCAGCGTGGCGGTGTCCGCATCGAAGTCCAGCACCGGGTCGATCACCGCGGCGTCGCGGCCGTCTTCGACCAGATAGCTCCAGGTGCCGGACCCGGCGTGATGGAAGGGGTGGATGTGCGGGACGTGGCTCATGGGCCTGTCTTGTCGGGAGAGGAAGGGCCTGCGCTGCAGTAGATGCCGTGCAAGGTATCGAGGATGCGTTGCGCCGGGCCGGGGACCAGCGAATAGTAGATGGTCTGCCCGTCGCGGCGGGTCTGCACCAGGCCGTCCTCGCGCAGCAGCGCCAGGTGCTGCGACAGCGCCGATTGGCTCAGGTCCAGGCGCGTGTTGAGCTCGCCCACCGACTGTTCGCGGTCCACCAGCAGGCACAGCAACAGCAGCCGCTTCTCGTTGCCGAGCGCCTTCAGCAGGCGCGCGGCCTCGCCGGCATGCTCGCGCATCGCCGCAGGATCCAGTGCGGGTGGCAGACGGCGTGGCATCGGACTCAGAAGGCGACCGGCAGGCCGGCGGCGGTCCAGCCGAGGAAGCCGCCGTTCAACGAGCGCACCGCGCTGTAGCCCAGCTGCTGCAGGCTCAGCGCGGCCAGCGTGGAGCGGCCGCCGCTGGCGCAGTACAGCAGGATCGGTTGCTCGCGCCGGGCCAGCGCCGGATCGGTGTCCAGGCGGAATTCGAGGATGCCGCGCGGGATGTTGATCGCGTTGGGTAGGTGGCCGACGGCGAACTCGCCGGGTTCGCGCACATCGATGATCCATTCGCCGGGCAGCGGCGTGGCGGCGGCATCGGTGTCGACTTCGTGGATCTGCGGGCGCGCCCTGTCGACCAGGGCTTGTGCGGAGG
The DNA here is from genome assembly GCA_025666215.1 of Xanthomonas campestris pv. phormiicola. NCBI lineage: Bacteria > Pseudomonadati > Pseudomonadota > Gammaproteobacteria > Lysobacterales > Lysobacteraceae > Xanthomonas > Xanthomonas campestris. The sequence goes on from CP102593.1 coordinate 1,196,171, forward strand.
AATGGGGCATTGGGGGCTCCGGTGGATAAACGGCAGCCATAATATCAGTTGACTCTAATATAAGAAAACTCTAATTTATCTCGCAGCCAGCGACGGTTCGCTGGCACCGACCGGGTTCCGTCGAACCCTCGTCCTGGAGCCGCTGCGTGAAGCCGTTTGCCCTCTCGATCGCGCTGGCCGCGAGCCTGTCGCTCGCGGCGTGCCGCCATGAATCCCCTTCGGCGGCGCTGCCGCCGCTGCCTGCGCTGCAGACCGACCAGGTGGCGTATGCCGATTCCGCCGCGCGCGCCTGGGACGGCGTGGTCGCTGCGGTGGACCATGCCGACCTGTCGGCGCAGACCGACGGGCGCGTGCGCGAGGTCGCGGTGGACGTCGACGATCGCGTCGTCGCCGGCCAGGTGCTGCTGCGGCTCAGCGCCGTGGAGCAACGCGCCGGCGTGGACAGTGCGCAGGCGCAGTTGCGTTCGGCCGCGGCCAGTGCCGACGAAGCCGAGGCCAGCTACCGCCGCTATGCCGCGTTGGCCGGCGCGCAGTACGTGTCCCGGGCGCAGCTGGATCGGGCGCGGGCCACCCGCGATGCCGCGGTCGCGGCGCGCCAGTCCGCCGCCGCGCAACTGGCGCAGGCGCGCCAGCCGGCCGACTACACGGTGATCCGTGCACCGTTCGCCGGCGTGGTCAGTGCGCGGCGGGTACAGCCGGGCGAAGCGGTGGCGACGGGCCAGGTGCTGCTGTCGCTGTACGCGCCTGGCGCGCAGCGCATCGAAGTGCAGGTGCCGCAGTCCGACGCCGAGGCGATCCGCGCCGCGCCGCACGCGCAGGTGCGCCTGGACGATGGCCGCGCGCTGGCGGTGCAACGGGTGGTGGTGTTCCCCACCGCCGATCCGAACAGCCACAGCGTGACCGTGCGCGTGCCGTTGCCCGCGTTGACGCCGGCGCCGGCGCCGGGCACGACCGCCAAGGTCGCATTCGCGCTGCCTGCCGATGGCACCGACGCAAGCGCGGCCACGCTGTGGATGCCGCGCGCGGCGCTGCTGCAGCGTGGCGAGCTCAGCGCGGCCTATGTGCTGGCCGCCGGCAAACTGAGCCTGCGCCAGTTGCGTGTGGGCCGGCAGGAGCCGCAGCGGGTCGAGGTGCTGGCCGGATTGCAGGCCGGCGAACGCGTGGCGCGCGATCCGGTCGCCGCCGGGCAGGCGCTGGCCGCGCAGCGGCGCGCGCTGGCGGAGCGCTGAGATGGCGGCGCGACTGGGGGTATCCGGACGTCTGGCAGCGGCGTTCCAGGCCAATCCGCTGACCCCGTTGCTGGCGCTGCTGGGCCTGCTGCTGGGCCTGGCCGCAGTGGCGATCACCCCGCGCGAGGAAGAGCCGCAGATCGACGTGACCATGGCCACCGTGTCGGTGGCCTTCGCCGGCGCCGATGCGCGCGAGGTGGAACAACTGCTGAGCACGCCGCTGGAGCAGAAGCTGGCCGAGATCGAAGGGGTCAAGCACGTGTATTCGGTCAGCCGCCCGGGGCAGGCGCTGCTGACCGTCGAGTTCCAGGTCGGGGTGCCGCGCCAGGCGGCGCTGGTGCGGCTGTACAACCAGGTCTATTCGAACCTGGACGCGTTGCCGCAGGGCATGGGCGTGGGCACGCCGCTGATCAAGCCCAAGGGCATCGACGACGTGCCGGTGATGGCGGTGACGTTGTGGAGCGACGATCCGCAGCGCAGCGCGGTGGACCTGGGCGAGGTCGCGCACACCCTGGAAAGCGAACTCAAGCGCATCCCCGGCACGCGCGACATCTACAGCATCGGCGCGCCGCAGCGGGTACTGACGCTGACCCTGGATCCGGCGCGGCTGGCCGCCTACGGCCTGACCGTCTCCGACCTGAGCCAGTCGCTGCAGGCGGCCAATGCGGTGCGCCAGCTCGGCGAGCGCATCGGTGGCGGCCGTGCGGTGCCGGTCGCGGCCGGCACCTTCCTGGCCGATGCCGACACGGTGGCGGCGCTGGTGATCGGCGTGCACGACGGCCAACCGCTGCATCTGCGCGACGTGGCGCAGGTGCGCGCCGGCGCCGATCTGCCGGGCAGCTACGTCTGGTACGGTGCGCCGGCCGCACGCGGCGGTCCGGCGCAGGGCCGCGCGCCGGCGGTGACCCTCGCCATCGCCAAGCAGCCCGGCAGCGATGCCGCCGCGATCACCCGTGCCGTCGCCGCGCGCCTGCAGCAACTGCGCGGCGAGACGATCCCGCAAGGCGTGCACGCCGAGGTGACCCGCGACTACGGCGCCAGCGCCGACGCCAAGGCCGCCAAGCTGATCCACAAGCTGGTGTTCGCGACCGGCTCGGTGGTGTTGCTGGTGCTGTTCGCGCTGGGCTGGCGCGAGGCCAGCGTGGTCGGCAGCGCGGTGGTGCTGACCCTGGCGCTGACCCTGTTCGCGTCGTGGGCGATGGGCTTCACCCTCAACCGGGTCTCGCTGTTCGCGCTGATCTTCTCGATCGGCATCCTGGTCGACGACGCCATCGTGGTGGTGGAGAACATCCACCGGCACATGCGCGCCGGCGGCAAGACCCTGCGCGAAGCGATCCCGCCGGCGGTGGACGAGGTCGGCGGGCCGACCATCCTCGCCACGTTCACGGTGATCGCGGCGCTGATGCCGATGGCCTTCGTCAGCGGCTTGATGGGGCCGTACATGCGGCCGATCCCGATCAACGCCTCGGTCGGCATGCTGCTGTCGCTGGCGGTCGCGCTGATCGTGACCCCGTGGCTGTCGCTGAAGCTGCTGGCGCGGCATGCGCCGGCGGCGGCCGGTGCCGACAGCGCGACGGCGTCCGCATCGCCGCGCCTGCAGCGCTTGTTCTCGCGCTTGCTGCACCCTTTCCTCGCTCCCGAGCGTGGCGCGCGGCGGCGCGGCTGGCTGTTCGCCGGCATCGCCGCATTGCTGCTGCTGGCGGTGTCGCTGGTCGGGCTGCAATGGGTGGTGATGAAGATGCTGCCGTTCGACGACAAGTCTGAATTGCAGATCGTGGTCGATCTGCCCGAGGGCAGCACCCTGCAGGACACCGATGCGCTGCTGGCCGAGCTGTCCGGCGTGCTCGACCGCACGCCCGACGTGCACGACTACCAGGGCTATGCCGGCACCTCGGCGCCGGTCAATTTCAACGGCCTGGTGCGCCAGTACTACCTGCGCAGCGGCAACAACGTCGGCGACCTGCAGGTGAACCTGGTCGACAAACACCTGCGCACGCGGCACAGCCACGCCATCGCGCGCGCGCTGCGCCCGGAATTGGCGGCGATCGCGCGCCGCCACGGCGCGGCGCTGAAGGTGGTGGAGGTGCCGCCGGGCCCGCCGGTGCTGGCGCCGCTGGTGGCCGAGGTGTACGGGCCGGACTACGCGCGCAGCCGCCAGCTGGGCCTGGCCCTGGAGCGGCGTTTCCTGCGCACGCCGAACGTGGTCGACGTGGATACCAGCGTGGAAAGCGCCGCAACGCGCGAGGTGATCGTGGTCGATCGGGTGCGTGCGGCGCGGCTGGGCGTGACCCAGTCGGCGATCGCCGATGCGCTGGCGGCGTCTGTGCAGGGCGTGGATGCGACCTGGCTGCACGATGGCGCCTCCAAGTACCCGCAACCGGTGCGGCTGCGCCTGGCCGCGGCCGACCAGGCCGGCGTCGCGCGCATGCTGGCGCTGCAGGTGCGCGGCGGCGACGGCCAGCTGGTGCCGTTGTCGGAGCTGGTCGCGGTGCAGCGGCTGCCCTGGGACGGTGCGATCTCGCACAAGGATCTGCGGCCGGTGGTGTACGTCACCGGCGACGAGGCCGGGCGCCTGGACAGCCCGCTGTACGGCATGTTCGACCTGGTCGGGCAGCTGCGCCGACAGCGCGTCGGCGGGCAGGCCGTGGCGCAGTCTTTCATCGCGCAACCGCTCGATAGCGGCGACTTCGCGGTCAAGTGGGACGGCGAATGGCAGATCACCTACGAGACCTTTCGCGACATGGGCATCGCCTACGCGGTCGGCCTGCTGCTGATCTATCTGCTGGTGGTGGCGCAGTTCCGCAGCTATCTGGTGCCGCTGGTGATCATGGCGCCGATCCCGTTGACGGTGATCGGGGTGCTGCCGGGGCACGCGCTGCTCGGCGCCCAGTTCACCGCGACCAGCATGATCGGCATGATCGCGCTGGCCGGCATCATCGTGCGCAACTCGATCCTGCTGGTGGACTTCATCGGCCAGGCGCTGGCGCAGGGCCGCAGCGCCGAGCAGGCGGTGGTGGAGGCCTGCGCGGTGCGCGCGCCGCCGATCGTGCTGACCGGGCTGGCGGCGATGCTCGGCGCCTTCTTCATCCTCGACGATCCGATCTTCAACGGCCTGGCGGTGGCGCTGATCTTCGGCATCCTGATCAGTACCGCACTGACCCTGCTGGTGATCCCGCTGCTGTACTACCCGTTGGCGCGCCGCGCCGCCAAGGTGGCGTGAGCGAGATGCGCATGTGCGTCCACGCGGTCTTTGCGGCGCCGGCGTAGAGTCGGCATTCCCCCCTGTCTGCGTCACTGGAGACCTGCATGAGGAGTTCTGCATGAGCATCGGCGATCCGATCCGCGTCACCCTCGAACAGTAGGCGGATTTCGCGTTCCGCATCCAGTTCGACGAAACCGATCTGGCGCCGTGGCTGGGCGACGAGACCGCGCCGCTGGGCCACGAGCGCGGGCCCAATCCCTCGCGGATTCTATTGGCGAGCATCGCCAACTGCCTGGCCGCCAGCCTGCTGTTCGCGCTGCGCAAGTTCAAGAACGATCCGGTCGGGGTGGTCGCGCACATCACCGCCACACCGATGCGCAACGCGGACGGCTTCTGGCGCATTCCGCAGGCGTCGGTGGAGCTGCAGTTGCCCGACGGCAACCAGGACTACGCGCAGCTGCAGCGCATCCTCGACCAGTTCGAACAGTTCTGCGTGGTCACCCAGAGCGTGCGCCAGGGCATCGATGTGCAGGTCACGGTCAAGGACGCGCAGGGCAATGTGCTGCTCGGCGACAAGAGCATCGAGGCCGGCGCGTGAGCGATCCGCTGCACATCGCCTGCCCGCACTGCCAGGCGCTGAACCGGGTGCCGGGCGAACGCCTGGCGGCGGCGCCGCAATGCGGGCGTTGCCACCGTGCGCTGTTCGTCGGCGCGCCGGTCGCGTTGACCGCGGACACCTTCGCCGCCCATGCCGAGCGCAGCGACATTTCGCTGCTGGTGGACTTCTGGGCGCCGTGGTGCGGCCCGTGCCGGACCATGGCACCGCAGTTCGAGGCGGCCGCCGCGCAACTGGAACCGCGCATGCGCCTGGGCAAGCTGGACACCGAGGCGCAGCCGGCGCTGGCGGGGCGCTTCGGCATCCGCAGCATTCCGACCCTGGCCCTGTTGCGGCATGGCCGCGAACTGGCGCGGCACAGCGGTGCGATGGGTGTCGCCGACATCGTGCGCTGGGCGCGGACGAACGCGGGTTAGCGTCGTTTCCATGGGCAAAACGAATCCGGCCCCGAATCCTGTAGGGGCCGCTTCAGCCGCGACAGGATCTATCGGCAATGCCTGCCGCGGCTGAAGCCGCTCCTGCAAAAAAGCAGAAGCCGCGCGCTACTTCCCCAGCGCAGCGTTCAACGTCGCCGCCAGGTCCGCGCCGGCCTGGCGCAGTTGCGCCTCGGCGACCGGGCGCCAGGTCGCCACGTAGTCGGCCGGCAGCTTGGCGCCGGGCGGGTAGAAACCCGGGCGCAGCATGATCCGGCACGAGGCTTCGGCCCAGGCCGCGGCCGGCGGCGGCAGCGCGCTGCCGGCCGGCGAGGGGGCCGGCAGCGGTTGCGCCTGCAGCTGCGCCAGGTAGTGCGCCTCGTCCAGACCGCGGCTGCGCAGCAGGCCGCTGTCCCACAGCGAATGCAGGTTGCTGCCCTTGCCCTCGAACTGGATCTGGAACGTGTTGGCGCCCTTGTCGTGGGCGTAGCCGGCGTGCAGCGGCTGCTGGATGTCGCCGGCGAAATGCACCACGAACTTCAGCGCCTCGGTCCGTGCCGCCTGCGGCTGGCTGCGGTCGGCGAGGATCGCGGCCTGGCGGCGCAGCGCCTCGATCGCGCAGTTGCCGTCGGGACAGTCGCGGGTCTGCTGGTAATGGCATTGGGCTTCGCCGAGGTTGACGTAGTGCCAGGGGCCGGTGCGCTTGCCCATGTCCGGGTTGCTTTCGCGCAACTGGTCGGCCCAGTTGGCGACGCCGGCCAGGGTCGGCTCGGGTTCGCCCTGCAGCAGCAGCTGCACTTGTGCGCGTGCCTGCGGGGTGAGTTGGGTATCGGCGAGATCGGCGACCAGGCGATGGCCCAGCGGGCCCCAGGCGAAGGCGGCGGACGGCGCGGCGGCCAGCGCCGCGGCGAGCGCGGCGGAAACGAACAGAGAGGATTTCATGCGCCGATTCTAGCCGGCGCCGATGACGCTGCCATGGCCGCGGCAACGCGCCGTTGCGCAACCGCTAAGCCTCGCCCGCGCGGGCGAGGCCTGCAGCCGCGGCGGATCAGAAGTAAAGCAGGTAGGCGAGGCCGTAGGTGATGGGATCGAGCTTGGCCTTGCCGAGCTTGCCGCTGTCCACTTCCACATCGCTGCGCATGCTGGTCCAGCGCGCGTCCACGCGCAGCGCGCTGCGCTCGCCGATGGCGAAGTCCACGCCGGCATGCACGGCCGGGCCGACACTGTCCTTGAACTTGACGTCGTCGCGGGAGAACGCGCCCTTGCCGTCGGCGCCCAGGAAGGTGGTGTAGTTGAGGCCGACGCCGACGAACGGGGAGATGTCGCCGTTGCCGTTGAAGTGGTACTGCAGCGAGAGCGTCGGCGACAGCGCCCAGGCGCTGCCGATATCGCCGCCCTGTTCCAGGCCGATCTTCTGCTGCCCGACCAGGGTCTGGATCTCCACGCCGAGGTTGCCGCGGAAGAAGTATTCGTAGCTGAACGAGAGCGCCGGTGCGGTGTCGGCGCTGAAACGCTGCTCGCTGCCGCTCAGGGTGCCGTTGGAGGAGCCGGGCACCATGCCGTGGATGCCGTAGCTGGTGGTGAAGTGGCCGGCCGACTGCGCCGCGGCGGGCAGGGCGATGGCGGCAAGGGCGGCGACGGCGAGACGGCGGAACAGGCGTGGCTTCATTGGGGACCCCGGTGACGGCGAATGGGCGGATGCGAATCCCGGTGTCGGCCCGGCGGCGACCGATCCACATCCTTGTGGAGCGTAGTCTGCCAGAGAAGCGCGGCGCCCGCGCAGCCTCAGAACTTCATCACATAGGCCAGGCCGTACACCAGCGGATCGATGTGCGCGGTGCCCATGCTGGCACCGTCGACCTTGACCTTGCTGTCGATGTCGGCCCAGCGCAGGTCCACCCGCAGCGCCGACTTGTCGGTGAGCGCGACGTCCACGCCGACGTGCGCGGCCAGGCCCCAGGAATCTTCCAGCTTGAGCTTGGTGCCGGCCAGCGCGCCGGTGGTGTCCTCGCTGAAGAAGGTGGTGTAGTTGATGCCGGCGCCGACGAACGGGGACAGCTTGCCGGCGCTGTTGAAGTGGTACTGCAGCGAGACCACCGGCGGCAGCTGCTTGGTGCTGCCGACCTTGCCGACGCCCTTGACGTCGATGTCGTGCTTGAACGGCAGCGCGGCCAGCACCTCGATGCCCAGGTCCTGGTGCACGAAGTATTCGAAGGTGACGGTCGGCTTGATGTCGCTGCCGATGCTCAGCGGCAGGGTGCCGCCGGCCAGCTTGCCGTTGTCGGACTTCGGGTTGACCTGGTGGGCGCCGATGCCCACGGTCCAGTCGCCCTGCGACTGCGCCAGCGCCGGCAAGGCGCACAGCGCGAGGGCGGCCGCCAGGCCGGACAGCAGGAGAGGGGAGGTCTTGCGCATGATGGGCGTCTCGTTTGGGTGTGGGCGCAGTGTCCTGCCGGCGTCGCCGCGCCGCCTTGATCCTGATCAAACGCGTCGACTGCGCGTGCCGGGCGCGATGCGGCCAGCCTGATAGAATGCTGGCCCCCTTCCATCCGCCGCGTCTGGCGCGGCCGCAGGAGCTACTGAAATGGCAATCAAGGTTGGCATCAACGGTTTCGGTCGCATCGGACGCAATGTGCTGCGCTCGGCGGTACAGAATTTCGGCAGCGACATCGAGATCGTCGCCATCAACGACCTGCTCGAGCCCGACTACCTGGCATACATGCTGCAGTACGACTCGGTGCACGGCCGCTTCGACGGCGAGGTGTCGGTCGACGGCAATCACTTAGTGGTCAACGGCAAGAAGATCCGCCTGACCCAGGAGCGCGATCCGGCGGCGCTGAAGTGGGACGAGGTCGGCGCCGAGGTGGTGATCGAATCCACGGGCCTGTTCCTGACCAAGGACACCGCGCAGAAGCACCTCGACGCCGGCGCCAAGAAGGTGATCCTGTCGGCCCCGTCCAAGGACGACACGCCGATGTTCGTGTACGGCGTCAACGACAAGACCTACGCTGGCCAGGCGATTGTCTCCAACGCCAGCTGCACCACCAACTGCCTGGCGCCGCTGGCCAAGGTGATCAACGACAAGTGGGGCATCAAGCGCGGCCTGATGACCACCGTGCACGCCGCCACCGCCACGCAGAAGACCGTGGACGGCCCCAGCAACAAGGACTGGCGCGGCGGCCGCGGCATCCTGGAGAACATCATTCCGTCCAGCACCGGCGCAGCCAAGGCCGTCGGCGTGGTGATCCCGGAGTTGAACAAGAAGCTGACCGGAATGAGCTTCCGCGTGCCAACCTCGGACGTGTCAGTGGTCGACCTGACCGTGGAACTGGAAAAGCCGGCCACCTACGCCGAGATCTGCGCCGAAGTGAAGGCGCAGAGCGAAGGCGCGCTGAAGGGCATCCTCGGCTACACCGAGGACAAGGTGGTGGCCACCGACTTCCGTGGCGACGCGCGCACCTCGATCTTCGACGCCGACGCCGGCATCGCCCTGGACAGCACCTTCGTCAAGCTGGTGTCCTGGTACGACAACGAGTGGGGCTATTCCAACAAGTGCCTGGAAATGGTCAAGGTGGTGGCGAAGTAAGCCGCCGCGCCGCCCACAAAAAAAGCGCCCTCGGGCGCTTTTTTTATGCTTGCCGGGTGGCGCCGGCGCTGCGATCACTCGGCTTCGATGCGCATGTCCTCGCCGCTGCCGGTGACCTTGACCCGGCTGCCGACCGCCAGCCCGGCCACTTCGGCGCTGGGCTTGGACACCACCGTCTGCGACTTGTTGTCGAAGCGGATCTTCACCATGTAGTGCGCGGCCGGGCCGTTGCCGGCGATCTTGGCGCCCACGGTTTCGCCGGCGGCGGTGCCGGCCGCTGCCGCGGTGACGACGCCGGTCGAACTTTTGCTCTTGAGGCCCAGGAAGCCGCCTGCCAGGCCGCCGAGGTTGGCGGCCGCCTTGGTGATGGTCTTGGTCCTTTCCGGCACGTCGGTGTTCTTGTTCTCGATTGGCTCCAGCGCCAGGATCTCGCCGTGGCGCGGACCGGCGGCCAGCGCCGGCACGGCCAGCGCCAGCAGCGTCAATGCGATCGCCGACCAGGCGAGACGGGCGAGTGAATTCTTTGCGCTCATCGGATGTTCCCCTGTTTTGTACGAATCGAAAGCCGGCAACAAGCGCGGCGACTATTTCTTCTTCTTCGGCCGGCCCCAGCTGCGGATATACGGCTGGCACTTGCTGCCGGCGAAATCGTAGCGGGTGATGATGCCTTCGGCATCGGCGACGAAGGTGATCTCGCAGTGGTGCTCGGCCGGCACGAAAGTGGTCTGGCTGTGCTCGTTCTGCTCGAAGATCGGGGTGGGCGCGACGCCGTTGCCGCCGCCGACCATGCCGACCACCCCACCCTGCGTAGTCCAATAGTCGGTGCGGTAGTGCGCTTCGGTGCCGAAGTTGTAGGTGTAGGCGGTTTCGTGGGTCTGCGTGTTTTCCGCGGTGTACAGGCCGCGGTCCACCGGCCACTGCATCATCAGTTCGCTGGCGTCGTGGCCGAGCCAGCTGCGGGCGATGTCTTCGGGACTGCCGAACATGTCGGCCGATGCCAGCGGCGCGGCGCCAAGCAGCGCCAGGGCGCACAGCGCGCGCAGCACATGGGAGCGAAGCTGAGTGGGCATTGCGGTACGTCCTTGCGGTGGGGCGGCGACGCCGGATCCATGCGTTGCACGGTAGAGTCCCGTGCCGCGCTGGCGCGATTTCTACCATGCCCGACGGGCGCCGGCAAGGGCTGCGTCGGGCATGCCGCCATGCCGTTCGGGCGTGGACATCGGCGGCCACGCGTGCACTAATGCGACACCGGCCAGCGGATGTTCCCGCGCTGGCATGACAGGCGATGGACAGGGGGCACTCAATGGATGCAAGGAGCGAAAAGATGCAGATCAAGCATGTATGGACGGGAGCCCTGGTGCTGGCCGTGGCGATGGCGGCCGCGCTGCCGATGCAGGCGCTGGCGAAGAAGCAGAGCGGCACGCCGAGCTGGATGAACGCCGATGGCGAAGTCACCAATTCCTCGCAGGTCGAGGCCGGCTACGGCGAGACCGTCAAGGGCGTCAACGATTACGAAGGCGAGATCACCGGCAAGCCGGCACCCGGCAGCAAGTTCACCCAGCTCAAGATCGGCATGCCGATGAAGCAGGTGACCGACCTGATCGGCGAACCCACCGACCAGGGGTCCTACGTGACCGGCAAGGCCTTCATTCCGTTCTTCTACGGCGGCGACCGCTACCGCTACGAACTGGCCTACAAGGGCCAGGGCCGCCTGGTGTTCGCCGGCAAGTCGATGGGCAGCGGCGGCAACCTGATCTGGATCATCCACAACAAGAACGACAGCGGCTACCGCGAATAAGCGCTGGCCGAGCAGAGCCCGGGCCGCGTCGCGCGCCCGGGCTTTTTTGTGGCTGCATGCCGGCCATGCGCCGGCCGCTACAGCGCCTGCAAAATCAGCGAATGCCAGCCGGTGCGGTAGGTTTCGTAGCCGGGCGAGGCCGCATGCGCGATGCAGTGCGGGCGTCCGTCGAGATCGCCCAGCAGCGCGCCGCGCGGTTGCTTGAACAACGCGTCGCGGCCGGGGAATTCGATCCGCTCCTGCAGCATGCGCCCGGCCGAATCGGCCAGCACCTGGCCGCGTTGGTCGACGATGCACACCCGGCTGCGGCCCCATTCCTGCTCCGACAGCGGCGTGCGTTGCACCACCGTCTGCGCCAGCGCGTCCCAGCGGAACACGATGCCGAGCACGCCCAGCACGCGCCCGTCGACGCGGCCGCCGTCGCGCACCGTGCACGAGTACACCAGCACGCGTTCGCCGTCGGCCAGGGCGCTGGCGTGCACGTCCTGGAAGCCGAATTCCTCGCCGCTGCGGGTACGCGTGGCGTCTTCGAACCAGGCCTGCGCGGAGACGTCGCTGCCGGCCGAGGCGTACTGCTGCGGCCGGCCGTTGGCGAGGATGCGGCCGTCGGTACCGGCCAGCACCAGGTCGAAGTACACGGTGTACGAATCCAGGATCTGGCCCATGCGCCGCGACGCGTAGGCGAGTTCGTCGCCGCCGCGGCCAGGGCGCGCGGCGGCGACGATGGCCGCGTCGGTCGCCCACCAGCGCACGTCGCAGCTGCGTTCGTAGAGGTTGCGGTCGATCAGGTCGATGTTGCTCAGCGCCAGTTCGCTCAGGCGCGTGCGGCGCACGTCGTCCTCCAGCCGCTGCAAGGTGTGGCGCATGTCGGCGCTGGTGCCGGCGGCGACCTTGTCCAGATCCTGGGTGGCATCGGCCACGCGCCGCGACAGCACGTCCATTTCCTGCGCGATGACGCTGAAGCCGCGTCCGGCCTGGCCGATCCGGGCCGATTCGATGCGTGCATTCATCGAGATCACGTGGGTGGTGCGGTTGATCTCGTCGATGCGCTGCAACGAACCGCGCAGCTGTCCGAGCAGTTGGTCGGACAGGCCGACCACGGAACGGATATGGTCGTCGATGCCTGCTTCGGTGGGTTGGGCTGGCAGGTTCATTGGTGCTGTCGGTGGGAGGGGAGGGAACAGCGGACGCAACGTGGGATAAGGGGGGTAACGGCCGCAAATGCATCGGCTTTAGCGCCGATTCTGGCGGCTCCATTCGCTGCGATGCGTTGCCGCGCCTGGCTTGCGCCGCCGCCGGCGCGGCCGAACTCGTCTACCATCTGCCCCAGGACCGGCGCCGCCGGACCATTGGTACGCCGCCCAGCGCCGTGCCGGCTTGGGCATGGAGTCCGGATGGAAGGGTTGATCGTGTTGGTGGTGGTGGCGGTATTGGCGGTGCCGATCCTGATGATCGTGATGCTGGTGGCCCTGGCAGGCGTGCGCCGGCGCGTGGCGGCGCTGGAACTGCAGCTGGCGCAACTGCATGGCGCCGCGCCGCAGGCGGTGTCCACCGCGGCCCGATTCGACGCGGCCGGCGAGGTCGATGACACCGATGCCGACTTCGAGAACGATGGCGAGCGCGATGCGCGGTTCGCCGACGGCGGTGTTGCCGAGGAACGTCCGTCCGCCGTGGCCGCCTTTGTCGCTTCGGTAGCGCCCACGCCGCCGCCGCTTCCGCCACCGTTCCTCGCGCCGAGCGCCATGGCGAACGCGGCAGCGGATCCCGTCGCCGCGCCACTGCCGCCGGCACCGCGCGGTCCGGATCCGATCGAGCGGCTGCTGGCCGGCACCAAGCGCTGGTTCACCGAAGGCAACGTGCCGGTCAAGATCGGCATGCTGGTGCTGCTGGCCGGCGTCGCCGCGCTGCTGAAATACGCCGGCGACCAGGGCTGGCTGCGCATGCCGATCCAGCTGCGCTATGCCGGCATCGCCGCAACTGCGCTGGCGGGCCTGGGCTTCGGCTGGCGCCAGCGCGAACGCAAGCGCAGCTTCGCGCTGGCGTTGCAGGGCGGCGCGATCGGTGTGTTGCTGCTGACGGTGTTCGCCGCGTTCAAGCTGTCCGGGCTGATTCCGGCCAGCGCCGCGTTCGCGCTGAGCATCGTGCTGGTGGCCAGCATGTGCGTGCTGGCGGTCGTGCAGGAATCGCGCACGCTGGCGGTATTGGCCACGCTGGCCGGGTTCCTGGCGCCGATCTGGCTGTCCACCGGCAGCGGCAACCATGTCGGGCTGTTCTCCTATTACGCGGTGTTGAACGCGGCGGTGTTCGCGATCGCCTGGTATCGGCCGTGGCGGGTGCTCAACCTGCTCGGGTTCGGCTTCACCTTCGGCATCGGCACGCTATGGGGCGTGCTGCAGTACCAGCCGGCGAAGTTCGCCAGCACCGAGCCGTTCCTGCTGCTGTTCTTCGCCTTCTATCTGCTGATCCCGATCCTGTACGCGCGGCGCCAGCCGGCCACGCGCGGCAACCTGATCGACGGCAGCCTGGTGTTCGGCACGCCGCTGGTGGCGTTCTCGCTGCAGGCCGGGTTGCTGCGCGGCGAAGGCCTGCCGCTGGCGCTGTGCGCGCTGGGCCTGGCGGCGGTGTATGCGCTGCTGGCCGCGGCGCTGATCCGGCGCGAACGCTTCGCGGTGCTCGGCCAGGCCTATGCGCTGCTGGCGGTGGGCTTCGCCACGCTGGCGGTGCCGCTGGCGCTGTCCGCGCGCGCCACCGCCAGCATCTTCGCGCTGGAAGGCGCGGCGCTGGTGTGGCTGGGACTGCGCCAGCAGCGCTGGCTGCCGCAGTTCACCGGCGCCGGCCTGCAATTGGCCGCGGCGATCGGCTTCGTGCTGGGGCTGGACATGGCCTGGCACGACGCCCAGGCGGTGGCCAATGCCACCTTCATGAGCGGTGCGCTGCTGGCCCTGGCCGGCCTCGCCAGCGCCTGGAGCTATCGCCGTGCCGGCGCCGACACCCCGGCCTTGGCTTATTACCTGTGGGGCCTGGCGTGGTGGTGCGGCATTTGCATTGCCGAGATCGAACGCTTCGTCGCGGCCGCGGCGCAGGCCGACCTGCTGCTGGCGTTTGTCGCGCTCAGCGGCTGGCTGGCCGCCGAGGCGCAGCGCCGCTGGCCGGCGCGCGCGCTGGCCGCGACCACGCTCGGCGGGCTGCTGCTCGCGTTGCCGCTGGCGGTGCTGCAGGCGGACGCGCACGGCCAGCCGTTCGCCGGGCATGGCGCCTGGGCCTGGACCCTGTTCGCGGTGCTCGGCGTGCGCAGCCTGATCTGCCTGCGCGGCAGCGGCGGCTGGGTGGCGCGGGCGGCGCAATTCGCCTGGTGGCTGGTGTGGCCGTCGGTGCTGTCCTTGCTCGGCCTCTGGCTGGCGCAGCGCTTCGCCCTGGCCGAGGGCTGGCAGTGGGCGTTGCTGCTGGCGCCATGGCTGGCCGCGGCGGCGTTGTCGTTGCTGCGCTGGCCGTGGCTGGCCGCGCCGCTGGGGGCGGACTTCGACCGCTGCCGCACGGCGCTGCAGGGCAGCTATTTCGGCCTGCTCGGCCTGGCCTGGCTGTGGACGCTGTGCGTGCCCGGCGCCAGCGCGCCGCTGCCGTGGGTGCCGCTGCTCAATCCGCTGGAACTGAGCCAGTTGCTGGCGGTGGCGCTGGCCGCGCGCTGGCTGTGGTCGGCGACCGCGCCGGCGCTGCTGCGCACCCAGCGCCTGCAACTGCTGGCCGCTACCGGATTCCTGTGGATCACCAGCGTGACCCTGCATGCGGTGCATTACTGGGCGCCGGTGCCGTGGGCGTCGCTGTTGTCCGCCGGTGTGGCGCAGACCAGTCTGACCGTGGTGTGGAGCGTGCTCGGCGTGCTCGGCTGGGTGCTCGGCTCGCGCCGCGGCCAGCGCGGCCTGTGGCTGGCCGGCGCGCTGCTGATGGCGGTGGTGCTGGGCAAGCTGCTGCTGGTGGATCGCGGCAACCTCGGCAATGTCGCCGGCATCGCCTCGTTCATCGCCTACGGCCTGCTGTGCACCGTGGTCGGCTATTTCGCGCCGGCACCGCCGCGCGCCACCGAACCGGCCGAGGAGGCCCATCCATGAAACGCCTGATCTTTCCGGCAGTACTGCTGGCGCTGCTGCCGGTGGCGGCCTCCGCCGCCAGCCAGCGCGACGACTACGTGCAGCAATGGCCGCTGACCCTGCAGGATCCGGACGCCGGCGCCTACCGCGTGCAGCTCGACGATGCGGTGTACCGCAGCGCCCACCTCGCCTCGCTGGGCGACGTGGAGGTGTTCAACGCGGCCGGCGACCCGCTGCCGGCGGCCCTGTTCGCGGCCGAACTGGCCGAGACCACGCCGCGCCGGCAGCCGCTGCCCTGGTTCCCGCTGCCGGCCGTGGCCGGTGGCGGTGCCGACAACCTGGAACTGATCGCCGAGCGCGATACCGACGGCAGCGTGCGCCGCATCCGCACCCGCATTGCCAGCAGCGCCACGGCCAGTGCCGAAGCGGGGTGGTTGATCGATGCCAGCGCGCTGCGCGAGCCGTTGCGCGCGCTGTCGCTGCAGTGGGCCGCCGATGCGCAGCCGCGGCAGGCGCGCTACCGGGTCGAGGCCAGCGACGATCTGCGCGACTGGGAACTGCTGGTGCCGGAGGCGACCCTGGTCGACCTGGCCAACCAGGGCAAGCGCCTGCAGCAATTGCGCATCGCCATCGATCGCCGGGTGCGCTACCTGCGGCTGCTGCCGTTGTCGTCGCCACCGCTGCCGACACTGACCGGGGTGGACGCCGAACTGGCGCCGGCGCCCGTCGCCGCCGACTGGCATTGGCAGCAACTGGATGCGCTGCACGCCGATCCGGCGCAGCACAGCTTCGACTTCGCATCGCCCGGCCGCTATCCGGTCGCGCAGCTGGACATCGCGCTGCCCGGCAACAGCGCGATCGAATGGCGCGTGCAGAGCCGCGACGACGCCGAAGCGCCGTGGCAGGACCGGGCCGGGCCGTGGGTGGCCTACCAGGTCGGCGCCGGCGCCAGCCGTTCGCCGCCGCAGACGCTGGCGCAGCCGGTGCGCGATCGCTACTGGCGGCTGCTGGCCACGCAGGATCCGGGCAAGCAGCGGCCGGCGCTGCGCCTGGGCTACCAGCCGGAAACGCTGATCTTCCTGGCGCAGGGCGCGCCTCCTTACGCGCTGGCCGCCGGCAGCGCCCGCACCCAGCGCGCGGCCGCGCCGTTGGCGACCACGCTGCAGGCCTTGCGTACGCAACGCGGGCCGCAATGGGAGCCGGCCACCGCCACGCTCGGCGCGGCGGTGCCGCTGGCCGGCGCCGCCGCGCTGCAGGCGCCGGCCGCGCCGCGCGACTGGAAGACCTGGCTGCTGTGGGCGCTGCTGGTCGGCGGCGCGCTGATCGTGGTCGGTTTCGCCTTCAGCCTGTTGCGCAAGCCGGCCGCGCCCGGCGCGGGCTGACCGGCATCGGCCCCGCCCCCCGCCACGCGCCTGTCGCGGCGTGGCGGCCTCGCTGCGCATGTCGCTGCGCCCCAGGCAGCTGCGCTGCGGTGGCGCGCTGCGCGATGTCGCGATTTGCCGCTGCGCGGCCGACGCCGGACAATGCCCGCCTCGGCACCGCCCGCGCGCGCTGGCGCCAGCGTGCCTGAAGCGGCCGTTCCGATCGCCGCGCCCATGCTGCGCGCGGCCTCTTCCTTCCTCAGCAACCCCACGATAGCGAGCAACCGACAATGCCCATCCTGCGAATGACCGATCTCGACCTGTCCGGCAAGCGTGTGCTGATCCGGCAAGACCTCAACGTGCCGATCGACGACAACGGCCAGATCACGTCCGAGCAGCGCATCCTGGCCTCGGTGCCGACGCTGCGCCACGCGCTGGAGCAGGGCGCGGCGGTGATGGTGACCTCGCACCTGGGCCGGCCCAAGGAAGGCGTGTGGACCCAGGCCGATTCGCTGGCGCCGGTCGCCGCGCGGCTGACCGCGCTGCTCGGCACCGAGGTGCCGCTGCTGCGCGATTGGGTCGACGGCGTGGAGGTGCAGCCGGGCCAGATCGTGCTGCTGGAGAATTGCCGCATGAACGTCGGCGAGGGCAAGGACGACGAGGCGCTGGCGCAGAAATATGCGGCGCTGTGCGACGTGTTCGTGATGGATGCGTTCGGCACCGCGCACCGCGCCCAGGCCTCCACCCACGGCGTGATCAGGTTCGCCCCGATCGCGGCCGGCGGCCCGCTGCTGATGGCCGAACTGGACGCGCTGGCCAAGGCGCTGGAGCACCCGGCCAAGCCGCTGCTGGCGATCGTCGCCGGCAGCAAGGTCTCCACCAAGCTGGAGCTGCTGTCGAACCTGGTCAACAAGGTCGAGCAGCTGATCGTCGGCGGCGGCATCGCCAACACCTTCATCGCCGCGGCCGGCCACCCGGTCGGCAAGTCGCTGTGCGAGCCGGACCTGCTCGACACCGCGCGCCAGATCGTCGCCGACGCCAATGCGCGCGGCGCGGCGATCCCGCTGCCCACCGACGTGGTGGTGGCCAAGCAGTTCCTGCCCGATGCCGAGGCGACGGTGAAGGCGCTGGCCGAGGTCGCCGACGACGACCTGATCCTGGACATCGGCCCGCAGACCGCCGCGCACTACGCCGACCTGATCGCCAAGGCCGGCACCGTGGTCTGGAACGGCCCGGTCGGGGTGTTCGAGTTCGACGCGTTCGCGCATGGCACCGAGACCCTGGCGCGCGCCATCGCCGCCTCGCCGGCGTTCTCCATCGCCGGCGGCGGCGACACCCTGGCCGCGGTCGACAAGTACGGCATCGCCGGGCAGGTGAGCTACATCTCCACCGGCGGCGGCGCGTTCCTGGAATTCCTGGAAGGCAAGACCCTGCCGGCGGTGGCGGCGCTGCAGGCGCGCGGCGCGTGAGCGCGAGCACCCTGTTCTTCGACCTGGACGGCACCCTGGTCGATTCGGAGGCCGGCATCGTCGGCAGCATCGTGCACACCTTCGAGCAGCTGCGGCAGCCGCTGCCGCCACCGGGCACGCTGCGCGCCTGGATCGGCCCGCCGCTGCGCGACAGCTTCCAGGAACAGTTCGACGATCCGGCGCTGGTCGAGCAGGCGCTGGCGCTGTACCGGCAGCGCTACGACGTGCAGGGCTGGCGCGAGCACACCGTGTTCCCGGAGATCGGCGCGGCGGTCGCGGCGCTGGCCGCGGCCGGCCATCGCTTCGCGGTGGTGACCTCGAAGAACGAGCGCTTCGCCCGGCGCATCGTCGAGACGCTGCCGTTCGCCGCGCAGTTCGAGGAGATCGTCGGCGCCAGCGACGATGGCCAGCGCCGCTTCAAGCCGGACCTGATCGCCGAGGCCCTGCGGCGGCTGTCGCTGCAGCCGGCGCAGTGCGTGATGATCGGCGACCGGCGCATGGACATCGAAGGCGCCAACCATCACGGCATGCGCAGTATCGGCGTGCTGTGGGGCTTCGGCGACGCAGCGGAGCTGCGCCAGGCCGGCGCCAGCGCGCTGGCGCAGGTGCCGGCGCAGTTGCCGGGTTTGGCAGCTTGACAGCGGGGATTGGGGAGTTGGGATTGGGGATTCGTAAAAGCGGTGCCGCTGCGGCACTCGCGCATTTCCTCCATTCCCGGTTCCAGATGCGATGACCGGCCTGCGTCGCGTGCGCCGGCCGTAGCGCCAGGCCACCGCGTGGCCTGTCTGTCCGGCTGTTGGCGGCTTCGCCCGACAGGGCCGGGAGCAGCGCAAGCGAGCTGAATCCGGGTTGGCCTGGCATGGTGCCCGCGCCGCGGGTCGCGCGCCGCCGAGTCCGCATACTGTCCCGCACTGTCTGCAAGACATGCATGAATCCGCAGCGGCCTATGCCGATTCGCCATCCTGCGATCGCGGTGCCTGTGCTAGTTTTGACGGCTTTTCCAGGGAACGACGTCTCATGATCGAACGCCAGCGCCGCACCAAGATTCTCGCCACCCTCGGCCCGGCCACGGATCCGCCCGGCGTGCTCGAGGACCTGTTCCGCGCCGGCGTCAACGTCGTGCGCCTGAATTTCTCCCACGGCGACCCGTCCGGCCAGGCCAAGCGGGCCGCCGAAGTGCGCGCCGCCGCGCAGCGCGTGGGCAGCGAAGTGGGCATCCTCGCCGACCTGCCGGGCCCGAAGATCCGCATCGAGCGCTTCGCCGCCGGCAAGGTGGCGCTGAAGGCCGGCGCGCGCTTCGACCTGGTTGCCGACGCCAACGCGCCGGCCGGCGACGAAAACGAGGTCGGCGTCAGCTACCTGGGCCTGCCCAACGACGTCAAGCCGGGCGACGTGCTGCTGCTCGACGACGGCCTGCTGCAGCTGCAGGTGGTCGAGGTCGACGGTTCGCGCATCGTCAACACCGTGCTCAACGACGGCGTGCTGTCCGACCGCAAGGGCCTGAACAAGCAGGGCGGCGGCCTGTCGCTGGGCGCGCTGACCGAGCGCGACAAGGAACTGATCGGCATCGTCGCCAAGATCGGCGTGGATTTCATCGCGGTGTCGTTCTGCCGCAACGCGCAGGACATGCACGACGCGCGCCGCATCGCCCGCGAGCACGGCTGCGAGGCCGCGCTGGTGTCCAAGATCGAGCGCACCGAGGCGATCGAGAACCTGAGCGAGATCGTCGAGGCCAGCGACGTGGTGATGGTCGCGCGCGGCGACCTGGGCGTGGAGATCGGCGATGCCGAGCTGCCCGGCCTGCAGAAGAAGATCATTCGCGAGTCGCTGGCGCAGAACAAGGTGGTTATCACCGCCACGCAGATGCTGCAGTCGATGGTCGAGAATCCGATCCCGACCCGCGCCGAGGTGCTGGACGTGGCCAACGCGGTGATCGACGGCACCGACGCGGTGATGCTGTCGGCCGAGACCGCCGCCGGCGCCTACCCGGTCAAGGCGGTGCAGGCGATGGCGCGGATCTGCCTGGGCGCCGAGCGCCAGTTCGAGATGGACACCGACTTCGAGGCCGCGCAGCGCAACCTCGAGCGCGCCGACCAGGCGATCGCGATGGCGACCATGTTCCTGTCCGAGCACATCGGCCTGAGCGGCGTGGTCACCCTGACCGAGTCCGGCGGCACCCCGCGCTTCCTGTCGCGGTTCCGCTCGAAGATGCCGATCTACGCGTTCACCCGCCACGACGGCGCGCGCCGCGGCATGGCGATGATGCGCGGCGTGTTCCCGATCAACTTCGACAGCCGCGGCCTGACCCCGCGCGAAGCGGCGCGCGCGGCGATCCGCCTGCTGGTCGAGGCCGAGCGCATGGGCCCCGGCGACCGCGTGGTGTTCACCAGCGGCGAGCACATGGAAACGCATGGCGCGACCAATACGCTGCGCCTGCTCGAAGTCGGCCCCGACGGCCGCGCCAGCGGCCTGGGCGAGCTGTAGCCGCAGCGCCGCCGCCACGCCGGCCCACGACCGCGCGCCGCGTCTGCAGCGTGCGGTTTTTTTTTGCCTGCCGCTGCGCGGCCGTCCGCTGTCATCGTGCGGCAATGCGCGCGTGGTCGCGTATGCGTCTACCGCGTGGAAACGGTTGCAGGCATTCCGTGAAGGAATGGACGGCATTTGCCGCGATATACTTTCGCTTTCCCCCCGTGCCATAGGAATTCCATGAGCATCGAACAGCTTGCCGAAACCGCACAGGCAATGGTCGCCCCGGGCAAGGGCATCATCGCGATCGACGAATCCACCAGCACGATCGCCAAGCGCTTCGCCAGCGTCGGCATCGAGAATGTCGAAGAGAACCGCCGCGCGTATCGCGAGTTGCTGCTGACCACGCCGAAGCTGGGCGACCACATCTCCGGCGCGATCCTGTACGACGAGACCATCCGCCAGAAGACCAGGGACGGCGTGCCGTTCCCGAAGTACATGGCCGAGCACGGCATCATTCCCGGGATCAAGGTCGACAAGGGCACGCATCCGCTGGCCGGCATGCCGGGCGAGCTGATCACCGAGGGCCTGGACGGCCTGCGCGCGCGCCTGGAGGAGTACTACAAGCTCGGCGCGCGCTTCGCCAAGTGGCGCGCGGTGATCACCATCGGCGAGGACACCCCGTCGGGCGTGTGCATCGAGACCAACGCCCACGCGCTGGCGCGCTATGCGGCGCTGTGCCAGGAGCAGGGCCTGGTGCCGATGGTGGAGCCGGAAGTGCTGATGGACGGCAACCACGACATCGAGACCTGCTACGAAGTCACCGAAGCCACGCTGCGTTCGCTGTTCGGCGCGCTGTACGAGCAGAACGTGGTGCTGGAAGGCACCATCCTGAAGGCCTCGATGGTCATCGCCGGCAAGGACTGCGACGAGCAGGCCAGCGTCGAGGAAGTGGCCGAATCCACCGTGATGTGCCTGAAGAGCACCGTGCCGGCGATCCTGCCGGGCATCGTGTTCCTGTCCGGCGGGCAGACCGACGAGCAGTCCACCGCGCATCTCAATGCGATGAACCAGATCGGCACCCTGCCGTGGCCGCTGAGCTTCTCCTACGGCCGTGCGATGCAGCAGGCCGCGCTGAAGCTGTGGTCGCAGGACATGAAGGGCAACTTCGCCAAGGCGCAGCAGGTGGTCTACGAGCGCGCCAAGGAAAACGGCCTGGCCGCACTGGGCAAGTGGCAGGACTGAGGTCCAGCCACAAGGAATCCACGAACAACGCCGGCATCGCCGGCGTTTTTCGTTCCGCTCCCCTTCTCCCATCGGGACCATGGCCCCTTTTCGGGGGAAGGTGCCCCGAAGGGGCGGATGAGGGTACGGCGGCGTAGCCCCTAATACAGCCTGTTAGCAAACACCACCACAAACCACAAACTCAAGGCTTCAACGTAGCCGGCGCATGAAACCGGTAGCCGCTGTTGCGCAGCGTCTTCACCGGCAACGGCCGCCCGCTGATCTCCTCCACGCGCCGTCGCAACCGGTACATCTGCGTGTCCAGCCGCCGCCGGTCGTAGTCGAGGAAGTTCACCCCCAGCGTCTCGGCGATCTCGCGGTGGCCCACGCTTTCGCCGGCATGGCGCATCAGGCAGCCGAGTACCAGCAGGTCCTGGTGCGAGAGCGGAACCGGCGGCGCATCGGGCACGTTCAGGCGTGCCGCGGCCATCTCCAGGATCCAGCGCGCCGGCGGCGGTTGCAGCGCCAAGCGCCGGCCGAGCGAGGCCAGCGTCGCGGCCAGTTCGTCCAGATCGATGCCCTTGCCCAGGTAGTGGTCGGCTCCGATGTCCAGGCCGGCGATACGCGCGTTGCCGGTATTGTGCGCACTGAACACCACGATGCCCAATCGGTGTCCGGCGTGGCGCAGTTCGCCGATCAACTCCAGGCCGCTGCCGTCGGGCAGGCCCACGTCGATCACCGCCAGCGCATGGCGCAGCGGATCGAATCGCTGCCGAAACTCGCCGATGCTGGACACGCAGGTCGCGATGTAACCGAGATCCTGCAGGAACTCGCCGAGCTCCTCGCGCAGCACCGGTTCGTCTTCCAGCAACATCACCTCGGCCATCGCGGCGGATCCTCGTGCATCGTCGTTTGCTGTAACTTAATCGGTTGGCGATCGTGCGGTATGGCAAATGATGGCGGACTGTCTTCGCTGGCTTGTGGGCGCATGGCTGGGATTGGGGATGATCGCGTGTGTGGCCGCGCAACCGGCACGGCCGCCGCTGGCAGCGCTGCCGCTGACGGCCGAGTACCACGATGCAAGCGGATACCTGCAGCGCCTGGACGATCCGCAACACCGGTTGGATGCCCGCCAGGCCGCGTCGGCGTCCGGCTGGACCCGGTTGCCTGCCGGCCTCAATGCGGGATTCACTTCCGGCACCGTGTGGTTGCGCCTGCCGCTGCGGGTCGAAAGTGTACCGCCGGGAGGCTGGATGTTGCGATTGAGCAACGCCGTGATCGACGATGCGCAGGCCTATGCCAGCGTCGGCGATGGCGACTGGCGCGTGCTGGGGCGCAGCGGCGAAAACGTCCGCCGCCGCGACTGGCCGGTGGACTACCGCAGCCCGGTGTTCCAGTTCGCGCCCTCCCGTCCCGGCGACTACGTGCTGCTGCTGCGCCTGCAGAGCAAGAACGCCCTGGTCACCCGCCTGGATGTCTGGCAGCGGCTGCCGTTCGACAATCAATCGCGGCGCGAGGGACTGCAGTTCGGCCTGTACTTCGGCTTCTATCTGCTGCTGTTCTGTCTGCACCTGCTGTTCTGGATCGCGACACGCGCGCGCATGAGCGGGCTGTTCGTGCTCTATCTCGGCGGATGCGTGCTCAACGAAGCGATGTCGATCGGCCTGGTGCAGCAGGTCACGGGATTGCCGGTGGCGTGGAGCGACAGCCTGCTGGGCATCAGCATCGCCTGCAGCCTGCCGGTGGGATTCCAGGTCGCGAGCCGGCAGTTGAACCTGCGCGCCTTCCGTCCGGGATTCGTGCGCTGGAGTACGCGCCTGCTGTGGACGGTCGCGCTGGTCTGCGCGGCGTGCGTCCTTGCCGGCCACTACGCCTGGGGCATGCAACCGGTGCAGGCGCTGGCCTTGCTGGAGATCGTGGTGGTGGCGGTATTGGCGGTGGGTCTGTTGTGGCGGCGCTATCCGCCGGCGCTGTTCTTCGTGCTCGCCTTCTTCCCGTTCTACCTGGGGGTGATGCTCGGCTTCCTGCGCAACCTGGGCGCGATCCCGGTGAACGGGTGGACGCAGTACGCCACCACGTTCGGCACCATGCTGCACATGACGCTGATGAGTTTTTTCATCATCGGCCGCTACGAACGGCAACGGCGGATCCGCGAGCGGCGGCATGCCAATGCCGCGGCGCAACTGGCGCGCAGGCATGGCATGAAGCTGGAGCGCGAAGTGGCGGTGCGTACCGCCGAACTGCGCAGCGAGATACGCCGGCGGCAGGCGCTGGAGGACGAACTGCGCGCTTCGCTGGAGACCAAGCTCAGCCTGATGCAGGAGCAACGCGATTTCGTGGCGATGGTGTCGCACGAGTTCCGCACGCCGTTGGCCGTCATCATGGCATCGGCGCAGCAACTGGCGCGCAAGCTGGAGGCGCCGCCGGAACGCAACCGCGTGCGGTGCGGCAACATCCGCAGCGCGGCGCAGCGGCTGCTGGCGCTGGTGGACGAATACCTCGCGGACGACCGCATGGGCGAGACCCGTTCGCCGTTGCGGTTGCAGCCCTGCGCGCTGCGCGCGCTGTTGGACGAGCTGTGCCGGGATTTCCCGCCGCAGCGCGTGGTCTGCGACTACCGGGCCGACGACGACAGCCTGGTCACCGATGCCGGCCTGCTGCGGGTCGCGTTGCGCAATCTGATCGCCAATGCCGACCGCCATTGCCCGCAGGGCGAATCGATACGCATCCGGGTGCGCGGGCGCGGCGAAGGGCTGCGCGTGGAGATCGCCAATCCTGGCGAGCCCATCGAACCTGCCGATCGCGAGCGGCTGTTCCAGAAGTACTACCGTGGCGGGAACGCGGGGAACACGCCCGGCGCCGGGCTCGGCCTCTATCTGGTGCGCAGGATCGCCGAACGGCTTGGCGGCTGGGTCGGGCTGGCCGGGGATGCGTCCGGGACGTCCATCTGCTTCGTGCTGCTGCTGCCGCGACGTGCGGGCACGCCGATCGCGCTGGCGCCGTCGTGGCCGGCGCTCGATCCCTGACGCCGCACGGCTGCGCTCGCCAGCGGCCACTGTGGGGCGCGCGCAGCCAACGCGCGCGCTGGACGCCTGTGGGCATCCGATACGTTGCCAAATAAGGCGTGCTTGCACGGCACGCTTCGAACGTTCGGCGAACAGCGGCCATCCCAGCGCCGCAATGACGGTGCCAAGCCCCAGGACGCCGCAACCGGGCGCCCTGAGGCCGGCATCGGCTATTGCTGGATGACGCAGGCTTCCGCCGGCACGGTGGACGCGCCCTGGCTGCAGGCCAATGCCGGCGCGCGAACGCCGCCGTCGACGATCATGATCGATGCGTTGCCGGACGTGGCGCCACCGCCGCCCTGGGCCTGCGCGCTTGCCGCCAGTTCCCTGGCCGCTTCGTCGGTGGCCTGTGGGTCGCTCGGCAGTGCCGAACCGGCATCGCCGCTCCAGGCGCTCGCCGCCACCGAGTTGTTGATCTCCTGCACCGTCGCATTGCCCAGCGCAATGCCGGGGCTGGTCTCGCCGCCGCTCGCGGCCTGCACGGTCAACACGCCATCGACGTAGTCGATGACGTAGTTGGACAACCCGGTGCCGGTGGCGCCGGACGCGGTGATGGCATAGCGGCCGACCGCGGCGCCGGCAGCCGCACCGGGGCTGCTCAGCGACACGCCGGACACCGCATCGCCGTTGAACAGGCCGGAGACGCTGTAGCCGCTCAGGTCGAGCGTGCTGCCGTAGCGCTTGCCGGCGTCGCTGGCGACGATGCGCAAGGTGGCCGGATCGACGCGGAGGCTGCCATCGACATAACTGATGACGTAGTTGGACAGGCCCGCACCCGTGGCGCCGGAGGCGGTGATGGCGTAGCTTCCGACCCCCGCGGTGGCGCCGGAACCGGCGCTGCTCAGGCTGACGCCGGACACCGTGTCGCCATTGACCAGGCCGGAGACGCTGTAGCCGCTCAGGTCGAGCGTGCTGCCGTAGCGCTTGCCGGCGTCGCTGGCGACGATGCGCAAGGTGGCCGGATCGACGCGGAGGCTGCCATCGACATAACTGATGACGTAGTTGGACAGGCCCGTGCCAGCGGCGCCGGAGGCGGTGATGGCGTAGCTGCCGACCCCTGCGGTGGCTGCCGCACCGGTGCTGCCCAGGGTGACGCCGGAGACCGCGTCGCCGCCGACCAGACCGGACACGGTGTAGCCGCTCAGGCTGGCAGTGCTGCCATAGGTCTTGCTGCCGCCGGATGCCGTCACCGTCAGTGACGCCTGGGCGATGGTGATGCTGCCGGTCGACGAATAGCCGATGTCATAGCCCTGCTGGCTGGAATACAGACCGCCGAGGGCGAGGCCGCCGTTGCCGCTCGAGTAGGTTCCCGCATTCTTGCCGGTGGTCGAGTAGCTCAGCGACGAGCCGAACAGCAGGCTGCTGTCGACGTTGCCGGACGTGGTGTAGCCGGACGCGGTGCCGCTGGCGACCGCGCCGTCGTAGGTCTTGTCCGCGCCGGAAACGTCGGTGGTGACGGTGAGCGACTTCAGGAAGCTGCGCAGCAACGGGGTGGTGTCGCCGTCGTAGATGCGCCAGCTCAGGCCGGTGCCGCCTTCGTCGTCGATGTTCCAGCCGGCATCGGTGAAGGTGGACAACGTGGTCAGCTGGTTCCAGGTCTTGCCGCCGCTGTAGCCGTCGATGCTGCCAACCGCATTGCCGGCAACGTTCAGGCCGGCGTTGATCGCATTGCCGCTGGCGTCGGTGGTGGCGAAGAAGCTCGCATCGATGGTGCCGTTGGAGTTCGAGCCGACCAGGCCGCCGACCGCGCTGCTGCCGGACACGCTGCCGGTGCTGTAGGAGTCGCTGATGGTGTTGTGGTAGTTGACGCCGACCAGGCCGCCGACATACGCATTGCCGGCGACATTGCCGCTGGCATAGGTGTTGGCGATGGTGCCGTTGTAGTTGTAGCCGGTAAGCCCGGCGACATACATGTCGCCGGTCGCGGTACCGGTGGCGTAGGCGGTCGCGATGCTGCCCTTGTCGTTGTAGCCGACCAGTCCGCCGATGTAGTCGTCGCCGGAGACGGCGCCCGTGGCGTAGACCCTGCTGAGGGTTGCCGATGCGTTGTAGCCCACCAGCCCGCCGACCTCGCTGCCGCCGGACACGTCGCCGGTGGCGTAGGCCGATTCGATGCTGCCGCCGCTCATGCCGCCGACCAGTCCGCCGGTGTCGTAGGTCGTGCCGGTCACCGCGCCGGTCGCATATGCATTGTGGATCGTGGTGCTGGAACTGCGTCCGACCAATCCGCCGATGCTCTTGGTGCCGGAGACGCGTCCGCTGGCATAGACATTCTGGATGCTGCTGGACGCGGCGAGGCCGACCAGGCCGCCTGCGCTCGCCGTGGTCGCGGTGACGTCGCCGGTGGCATGCGCGTTCTGGATGCTGCTCTGGGTCGCGCTGCCGATCAGGCCGCCGACGTTGTTGCCGGTAGAAGCGCTGTTGCTGCTCACGCTGCCGGTGGCGCGGACATCGTCGTAGGTGCCCTGATAGTCGTTGCCGACCAATCCACCCACGGTGCTGCCGCCGGCGACCGTGCTCGTCGAGTAGGAAGCGGACACCGCTCCGGCGTTGTTGCTGCCGATCAGTCCGCCGACATAGTTGTTGCCGTACGCGCTGCCGCTGCCCAGGACGCTGCCGCTGGTATGCGCGCCGGAGATCGCCCCGCCGTTGTTGGAGCCGACCAGCCCGCCGAGGAAGTTGCCCGTGCCGGCGATGCTGCCTTCCACGGAGGCTGCGCTGATGCTGCCGGCGTTCTGGCCGACCAGCCCGCCGACATAGGCCGTTCCGGACACGCTGCTGCCGGTCAACGCGAGGTTGCGGATGCTGCTGCCGCTGCCGGTCACGCCGAACAGGCCGACGTAATTTTCGCTGCTGCGGGCGATGGTCAGGCCGCTCAGCGTGTGGTGGCGTCCGTCCAGGCTGCCGCTGAAGGCATTGCTGGCATCGCCGACCGGATCGAAGCCGGCGCCGCTCCACATGCCGCTGGCGTTGCTGCCGGAGGTCTGGCTGGCGTCGATGTCGGCGGACACGGTGTAGCCGGCCGACAGGTTGTAGGCCATCAGCTGCAGCTGGTGGGCGTTGGCGATGGTCGTGCTGTACTCGCTGGCCAGGAACGGGCGCGTCTGCCCCTCGATCATGATCCAGGCCGCGCTGCCGTTGCCGTCGGTGGCGACGTAGACGTCGCTGGTGCCATCGACCAGCGACCAGGTGCCGAGAGTGCCGTAGCTGCTGTGGCTGTAGCGCCCGCCGCTGGCGATGCTGGTCAGATTGGCCGTGCTGCCGCCGGAACTGCCGATGGCGTTGGCCTGGCCGGTGCTGTCGATGTCCCAATACGCATTGCTGACGCTGCCCGTATTGGCGCCGACCAGCCCGCCCACATTGTTGGTGCCGCTGACCGCGCCTGTGGCGTAGCTGTCGCTGATGCTGCTCGACGCGGTGCTCTGCGAACCCGGGTTGTTGACGCCGACCAGTCCGCCCACCGAGGTCGGGGCCAACACACTGCCGGTTGCGTATGCATTGGTGATGGTGCCCTGGTAGTTCATGCCGACCAGGCCACCGGTGATGTAGGCGGTTCCTACGACGTTGCCGGTCGCGTAGACGTTGGTCAGTACGCCGTAACTGTCGTTGAAGCCGACCAGGCCGCCGACGTAGCTCTTGCCGGTGACGCTGCCGGTGGCGTAGGAGCCGCTGATCGTTCCGTACGCGTTGCGCCCGGCCAGGCCGCCGACGTTGGCGCTGTTGGAGGTGACGTTGCCGTTGGCGTAGGAGTCTTCGATCACGCCGTTGTCGTTCATGCCGACCAGGCCTCCGGACGTATCGCTGCTTGCGCTCACGTTGCTGGCCGAGTGCGCGCCGGTGATCTGGCCCGAGTTGTAGCCGACCAGACCGCCCACGTTGTTGCCGCCGGTCACGCTGCCCGTGGAGTAGACGTTGCTCAGCGTGGCCCGGCTGGTGCCGGCGAGGGCGCCCACGTAATTGCTGCCGGAGACCGAGGCGTCGACCAGGCCGAGGTCGCGGATGGTCGCGGTGCCGACATAGCCGAACAGGCCGACGTAATAGTTCCCGGAGTCGATGCTCAGGTTGCTGATGGTGTGGCCCAGGCCTGCGAACGTGCCGCTGAACTCGCCGGAGGCCGTACGCGCCATGATCGGCGAGCCGTAGCTGGTGCCGCTGGCGTCCAGGTCGCCGGCCAGGGCGTAGTTGCCGGTGTTGCCCACCACGTTCTGCAGGTCGTCCAGCGAGCGCAGCAGGGTGTAGGCATCGCCATTGATGCTCAGCTGGGCATTGCGGCCGCCGAGGGTGATGGGAGCGTTGACGTTGTAATCGGTGCCGCTGGCGGCGGCACCGTTGGCGGTGTAGCCGCCGTAGTTCAACACCAGGCCGGCGTTGCTGCCGGTCGCGGTGATCGCGGCATTGACGTTGATGTCGTGGTAGGCGTCCAGGGTCAGCGTGGTGTTGCCGCTCCAGCTGATCGCCGAGTTCACGTTGATGTCGCCGCTGCCGCCGCTGCTCACGGTGCCGGGACCGCTGGCGGTGGTGCTGGTGGTGATCAGGGTGACGTTGGTGCCGCCGTCCAGCGTGCTGCCGATGGTGCTGGCGGCGGCGCTGTCCACGCTGAGGTCTTCCGGGTCGACCAGCCAGGTCCCGGCCGCGCCGGTGCCGGCGGCCTTGGCGGCGACCGCGATTCCCGAGAAGTCCACCGTGTGCCCGCTGGTTTCGAGCAGGCCGCCGTCGCCGTTGCCGGCGCCGTTGGCGGCCAGCGATCCGTGCACGGCGGTGTGGCCGTTGGACCAGACCACGATCGAGCCGCCGTTGCCGGCGCCGGTCGCGCTGGCATCGAGCACCGCGTCGCTGGCGACCGTGGCCGAACTGGCCTGCAGCAGGTTCTCGCCGCCCTGGTAGCCGCCGCCGATGCGGATGCCGCCGCCGGCGGTGGTGCCGCTGGCATCGATGCGGCCGCTCACGTTGACCGCGGCATCGGAGAGCAGCTGCACGCTGCCGCCACTGCTGCCGGAGACGTCGATGCTGCCGCTGCTGGCGATCGCGCCGCCGTTGGCGACGAACCTGACGCTGCCGCCGGAGCTGTCGATGGCGGAGGCCTCGATGGTGCCGGTGTTGTTGATCAGCAGGTCGGAAAGCCCGCTGCTGGCCGCCTGCAACAGGATCTGGCCGCCGCCGGCGCGCAGGCGGCCGCTGTTCTCCACCGCCGCCTCGGTGCCGTCGACGGATTGGCTGGCGGCGGCGACCAGCTGCAGGCCGATCGCGCCGGCCGTGTCCATGGTCACCTTGACCCGGTCGGCGGAGAGCAGGCGGATGGCGCCGTTGTCGGCGGCGATCGCGCCGCTGTTGGCGACGTGGTTGCCGACCAGGTTGACCGAGCCGCCGCCGCTGGCGGCGATGCTGCCGCGATTGACCACGCTGGCCGCCGCGTGGTCGCCGCGCGCGAGCACGTAGGCGTTGTCGTCGTCCTCGGCCAGGCCGAGCGAGCTGGCGACCAGGCCGCCGACGTTGACCTTGGCATTGCTGCCGAACAGGATGCCGGCCGAGTTGATCAGGAACACGTTGCCGTTGGCGCGCAAGCTGCCGTCGATGCTGCTGGCGCCATGCGCGGCGTCGATCAGGTTGAGCGCGACCGCCGAACTGGAGGGCTGCACGAACACCACGCTGGCGTCCTTGCCGACATTGAAGCTGTTCCAGTTGAGCACGGCCTTGGCCGCGTTCTGGTCGATGGTCAGCGTGCTGCCGTTCTGCGCCACGGTGGCGCCGCTGGCGGCGGACAGCGAGGGCAGTCCGCCCGCATGCGCGGGTGCGGCCAGGGCCCAGGCCAGGGCCAGCGGCAGCAGCGGCGCGGACAGGCGCGCGGCGCCGCGCAGGCCGCCGCCGGCATGGCCGGTGGCGGCTTCGGAGGCGACCTGGAGTACGCCGAGATTGCGGTTGAAGACGAGGCGGTAGATGCGATTCATGGTGGTCCCCAGATCAGAAGGTCAGGCCGAAACGGGCCCAGTAGCGGACGTTCTTGCCGTCGGCCGGGGCGGTGCCGCCGCTGGGCTTGGCCGCGGCCAGGTCCAAGGCCAGCCCATGCCAGTGGGGAAGGCGGAAGTTCAGGCCCACGCCGGGTCCCTGGAACGTGGTGACGGCGTCGTACACGGCGCGGTTGGCGCCGTTGGGGTAGACCCGGCCGTAGTCGTAGAACACGCTGGCGGTCAGCAGTTCGCTCCAGGGGCGGCCGCCGAACGGCGAGGCGGCGCCGGCGAAACCCGGGGCGTCGACCTGGTATTCCAGGCTGGAGTCGAAGCCGCGGTCGCCCAGCGCGCTGCCGAGGGCGAACGCGCGCACGCTGGTGGGGCCGCCGAGCGAGAACTGTTCCAGCGGGGTCAGGGTGTCGTCGCTGTACTGGCCGTTGAGGCGCAGCTGCAGGCGCTGGGTGGCGCTCAGGCCCTGCAGGCGGGTGTAGGCCAGGCGCGCGACCAGGAAGTGGCGGTCGTGCTCGGCGTACAGGTAGTCGGTACGCGGCGAGTCGTCGTCGAGGGAGCCGCGCACGCTGAGCTGCAGCAGGTCGATCGCGTGCCGCTGGCGATCGTCGTGGCGCAACGAGGCGCCGAGTTCGACCACGTCGAACTTCTGCTTGGACAGCAGCACGCCCAGGCCCTGGATGCGCGAACTTTCCTGCACCAGGTGCAGCCAGCCCTGCATGCGCCAGGCATCGGTATTGCGGAATTTCCAGTCCAGGCCCAGCGATGTCTGCTCGGTCGGCCCCTGGATGTCCAGCGCGGCGAACGCACCGGTGTTCAGATCGACCAGGCTGCGGGTATAGGCGGCGCTGACGCCCAGGCCCGGGACGTCGGCGATCGGCACCTGGTAGGCGACGCTGCCCTGCCAGGTGTTGGCCGGATCGAGCGCATAGGCGTAGCTGGCGGCGAAGTGGTCGCCCAGGCCGAGCGGATTGTTCCAGTCCACGCCGAGCTGGGCGCGATAGCGTCCGATGCTCTCGGTGCCGTAGTTGCTGGCGCCGAGGCTGACCTGCAGCGGGCGGTCTTCGCTGGCCTGGATCACCACGTCGGTCTCGCCGGGTTGCGCGCCGGGCTTGAGCACGGAGGTGACGGAGACACCGGGCAGGTCGCGGGCGTACAGCAGCGCCGACTGCAGGTCCTGCTGGCGCAGGATCTGGCCCTGCAGGGCCAGCGCCGGGCTGGCGATGAGGCGGTCGTCGTAGCGGCGCGCGCCCTCGACGGTGATCTTGCCGACCCGGCCTTCGGCGACGCGGATCTCGACCACGTGATCGGGGCCGAGGGTCTGCACCGGCAGGTAGGCGCGGGCGACCAGAAAACCAGCCTGGCGATAGGCCTGGGTCAGCGCGTCGGCGATCTGCTGCAACTGGGCGAAGCCGAGCTGGGCCGGCAGCGAACCGCCGCTCAGTGCGCGCAGGCGTGCGTCGGCCAGCGCTTGCAGGCGCTGCGCGCCGATGTCCTGCCGGGGATGCTCGCCGACACCGGTCACGCGGATCCCCTGCACCGCGATCGGTGCCGCCGCAGTGGCCGATGGGCCGGCCGCGGGAGCGGCGTCTTGGGCAAGCGCCGGGGCGCAGGTCAGGGTCAGGGCCAGGCTGGCAGCCCAGGGCAGCGCGAACAGGGCATTCGCCAGCGCGCTCGGACGCAGGCGGCAGGAAATCGTCATGGTGTTAAGGCGGCGTTAGTGTGAAGGCCAGCGCAATTTAGCCTTCCCGCCACGGACCAGTCTGAGCAAATCTGAGCGCCACGGCGAATACCTGCGGCGGTCCCTGGCAGGCTGTCAGGAAAATCCCGACAGCGCGGTTCGGTACGCTCGAGGAGAAACGCCCGAGGGAACCGCTAGAACCTGGAGAGGCGCGCGCAAGCGCAGATCCAGGACGGCCGCCGCGCCCGCAGGCGGTGCCATGGCAAGCCGCCGCTCGGTTGAGTCAGGCCGCGGCGCTGGTGTACTGCACGGACCGCAGCGCCTGTTGGTAGGCCTTGGCGGTGGCGTCGTTGTAGGCGACCAGAATGATCCGCTTGGGCACGGCGTGCGCCTTCTGCCAGGCGTCGGTCTCGGCCACCGCGATGCGCGCGGCCTGGTGCAGCGGATAGCCGTAGACGCCGCAACTGATGGCCGGGAACGCCACCGAGTGCAGGCCCATCTGTTCGGCCAGGCGCAGCGAGCGCCAGTAGCAGTTGGCGAGCAGCGCCGGCTCGTCGTGGGCGCCGTCGCGCCACACCGGGCCGACGGTGTGCAGCACATGGCGTGCCTTGAGCCGGTAGCCGGCGGTGGCGCGGACCTCGCCGACCGGGCAGCGCACGCCGGGCTTCAACTCCGGCAGACGCAGGCATTCCTCCACCAACTGCGGGCCGGCGGCGCGATGGATCGCCGCGTCCACGCCGCCGCCACCGAGCAGGGATTCGTTGGCGGCGTTGACGATGGCGTCCACGTCCAGTTCGGTGATGTCGCCTTGCCAGATTTCGATCTTCATGAGGCGATCTTTATGGGATTCCAATGATGGACACGTGATGAACGCGGGGCTCAGGCCGCCGCGCTGCAACGGTGGCTTAACCGGCGAACGGCAAGACTGCGGCGTCTTCATCTCAGCGCCTGCGACATGAACCCGAGCCATCCGTCACCCGCCATCGCCGAGGCCTTGGCGCGCGGCGAGATCATCAAGGCAATCAAGCTGTTGCGCGCGCAGAGCGGCATGGACCTGCGCAGCGCCAAGCAGCAGGTGGACGCGTGGCTGCAGGCCGGCGCCTCGCAGACGGTCGCGCAGATGCTGAGCCGGCATGCCAGCGTCGCGCCGCCCGCGGCGGTGGCACCGACGGCGGAAGAGACGGAGCGATTGCCGCCGGCGGCGCTGCTGGCGCTGGGGCAGGGCCAGCTGCTGCAGGCGATCAAGCTGACCCGCGAGCAGCATCCGGGCATGCAGTTGCGCGAGGCCAAGGAACTGGTCGAACACTACCGCGACCGCAACGCGCCGCGGGCCGGGACGCTCCCGACCGTGGCCGGTGGCGACCGCCCTGGCGCGTGGCTGTGGGGCGTGTTGGCGCTGCTGGTTGCTGCCGCCGCCGCGTTCTGGTGGTGGCGCAGCTAGTGTGGGAGCGACTTCAGTCGCGACCGGCGTTACCGCGGAGGCCTGTCGCGACGGATGGCCCAAGCCCAGCCAGCGTCGATCCCACAAATCCAGTCGCGCCGGCAACGAAACCTTGGCGAGATGCCGGGGCCGTGCCGATCCAGCGCGACGCATCCCATTCGCCGGGCAGTGCGGCCTACAGCCAGCGCCGTACCTGCGCGCAATAGCGGTCGTAGGCACTGCCGAAGCGCTCGCGCAGGCGCGCCTCTTCGAACGGGATCACCACCCGCTGCAGCGCCAGCAGCGGCAATGGCAGCAACAGCAGCGCCCACGGCCAGCCGATCTGCACGCACAGGCCGGCATAGCTCAGCACCAGGCTCACGTACATCGGGTTGCGGCTGTAGCGGTACGGGCCGCGCAGCACCAGGCCGGACGGCGCCCGTTCGGGCAGGATCGTGGTGCGCAGCTGCGCGAACAGCACGAAACAGGCCAGCGCCAACAGCAATCCGGCGCCGGCGCCGATGCCGCCGGCGATCTGTATCCATGCCAGCGCGCGGCCCTGCGGCAGGGGCAGGTCGAGCAGGTGTTGCAGACAGGCGCCAAGCAGCAGCGCGGCCAGGAAGTGCGCCGGCGAGGTCGAACGCACCAGCAGCGGCACATGTGCAGGACCGCAGTCCTGCCGCCCGGAAACCCGATTGCGCAAAGATTCCTCCCCCGTTTCCATGCTGCCTCGCCCGGCCACTTTAGCGTGTCGCCTGCGGTCCTGTCCCGGCACCGATGGTCTTGCCCCCGGCATCGCACAGGAGGGCGGGGGTGATGGGACAGTGCGGCCAGGTTGGTCATGCGGCGGGCGCACCGACCTGAGCCACACCGCGGCGCGGTCATCGGCCCGGAATACGCGCTGGGTTGCAGTCATGTTGCGTTTTTTGCAATGCGCGTGTGAAAAAATGCTGATTGAATATGTTCGGCAGACCTTATTAGAGTCGGTCTGCAATGCGACGCCTATCACGGCGTTGGGGATCGCAACATAGAACCACCAGCTGTAGTTCCTTCCGATGTTCTGGCGCTTGCGCAGGGACGACATTGGGTCCTGATGCCGGCCGTCGCTCGCTGCGGCCGGTTTTTTGCACCGCTCTTTGCATTCGGATTGCCCATGCCGTTCGTGCTTCCCCCGCCTTCAGCGGTGCCTCCTGCAATGGTCGTTGTCTTCGCCCGCCCGTCCGCGTGCCGCGGCCGGCAGGGGCGCCCAGGCGTTGCAGGGCGATGAAGCGGCTGCTCGATTTCCGCCTGGCCGAGCACGGCAGCTCGGTCCGCACCGAAGTGCTGGCCGGTGCCACGACCTTCCTGACGATGGCCTACATCGTCTTCGTCAATCCCGACATCCTCGCCAGCGCCGGCATGGAGCGCGGCGCGGTGTTCGTGGCGACCTGCCTGGCGGCCGCGCTGGGGTCGCTGTTGATGGGGCTGATCGCCAACTATCCGATCGGTCTGGCGCCGGGCATGGGGCTCAACGCATTCTTCGCGTTCTCGGTGGTCGGCGGGATGGGCTATGCGTGGCCGCAGGCGCTGGGCCTGGTGTTCGTGTCCGGCTGCCTGTTCGTGCTGTTGACCGTAAGCGGGGCGCGACGCTGGCTGGTCGATGGCATTCCGCAGGCCCTGCGCTGCGGCATCGCCGCCGGCATTGGCTTGTTCCTGGCCTTCATCGGGCTGCAAAAATCCGGGCTGGTGGTGGCCAGCGCGCCGACCCTGGTCACGCTCGGCGATCTGCACCGTGCCGAGCCGCTGCTGGCGCTGGCCGGGTTGGTGTTGATCGGCATCCTCGATGTGCGCAAGGTCCGCGGCGCGATCCTGCTCGGCATCCTGGCGGTGACCGTGGCCGGCCTGGTACTGGGCAAGGTTCGCTATGCCGGGTTGATGGCATGGCCGCCTAGCCTGGCGCCGACCCTGCTGAAGCTGGATGTGCCCGGCGCGTTGCTGCAGCACGGCGGCGTCAGTGCGCTGCTGCACGTGCTGCTGGTGTTCGTGCTGGTGGAGGTGTTCGATGCCACCGGCACGCTCACCGGCGTGGCGCAGCGCGCCGGGCTGTTGGCGCGGCCCGAGCAGCGCCGCCAGTTCGATCGCGCCCTGTTCGCCGATAGCACGGCGATCCTCGCCGGCTCGCTGCTCGGAACCTCCAGCACCACCGCCTACGTGGAAAGCGCCGCCGGTGTGCAGGCCGGCGGGCGTACCGGGCTGACCGCGCTCGTGATCGCGGCGCTGTTCCTGCTCGCGCTGCCGTTCTCGCCACTGGCCGGCATGGTGCCGGCCTACGCGACCGCGCCGGCGCTGATCTATGTGGCCGCGCTGATGCTGCGCGAGATCGTGGAAGTGGACTGGCAGGACCTGACCGAAGCGCTGCCGGCTGCGCTCGCCGCGCTGGCGATGCCGTTCACCTATTCGATCGCCGATGGCCTGGCGTTGGGATTCATCGCCTATGCCGCGCTCAAGCTGGGCAGCGGACGCTGGCGCCAGGTGCATGTCGCGACCTGGGTGATCGCGGCGCTGTTCGTGCTGCGTTACGCGCTGTAGCCGGCATGCGGCCGCCATCGCCAGCGCACATGTCCCGGCGCGCGCCGCAGCTGCCGATGCGCGCCGACCGATTCCGTCATTCCTTCCAGCAAAGGGCAACGATGTGCGTCTCCAGCAACGCCTCAAGCATGGTCCGGTTCGCGTTGGCGCTGTTGCTGAGCGCCGCGGCGTTGGCCGGCGCCGACGCCGCGCCGGTCGCTGGCGGTGCTGCGGCACGCCAGGCCGCCGTGGCGGCGCAGCTGCGCGCGCTGCGCCTGCAGCCACCGCGGCTGCGCAGCTTCCTGCAGGCCATGCCCAAGGGCGGCGACCTGCACAATCACCTGAGCGGCAGCGTCTATGCCGAGGACTTCCTGCGCTGGGCCGACGAGGACGGCGACTGCGTGTCGCTGGCTGACTACAGGCTGCGGGCGCCGCCCTGCGGCGCCGATCAGGCGCCGGCACGCGGGCTGGCCGCGCGCGATCCGGCGCTGTATGCGCGCACGGTGGATGCGCTGTCGATGCGCAATTTCGTGGCAGGACAGCCACAGTTTTCCGGACACGACCGTTTCTTTTCGACCTTCGGCAAGTTCCAGGCACTCGGCCAGCGCCGTGTCGAGGCACTGGCGGCGGTGCTGGAGCAGGCGGCACGCGACCATGTCGGCTATGTCGAATTGATCGTCAATCCGAGCGCGGCCAAGGCGCTGGCCGAGGCCGCGTTGCGGCGGCCGTGGCAGCCTGGCCAGTTCGCTGCAGAATCGCGCCAGCTCGACCCGGCGCTGCCGGCGGCAGTCGCCGCCTCGATCCAGGAATTGGACCAGGTGCAGGCGCGCCTGCGCGAACGGTTGCGCTGCGATACCGCGCAGGCGCGTCCGGGATGCGCGGTGAGCTACCGCTATCTGGCGTATGCCGACCGCGCCATGCCGCAGGCGTACGTGTTCGCGCAGATCGCGCTGGGCTATGCGCTGGTCAAGGCCGATCCGCGCTTCGTCGGCGTCAACATCGTCGATCCGGAAGACAATCCGGTGGCGTTGGCCGACTACCGGGCGCACATGGCCATGTTCGCTTTCTTCGCCGCACGCGATCCGCAGGTGCGGCTGAGCCTGCATGCCGGCGAGTTGACCCTGGGCCTGGTGCCGCCGGCCGAACTGGGTTTCCACATCCGCGAGGCGGTGGCGGCGGGCGCGCAACGCATCGGTCACGGTGTGGACATCGCCTACGAGGACGATGCGCCATCGCTGTTGGCGCAGATGCGGCGCCGGCGCGTGGCGGTGGAGATCAACCTGACCAGCAACGACGTCATTCTCGGGGTGAAGGGCGTGCAGCATCCGCTATCCATGTATCTGCGCGCCGGCGTGCCGCTGGTGCTGTCCACCGACGATGCCGGAGTGTCGCGCAGCGACCTCACCCACGAATACCAGCGTGCGGTGCAGGAGCAGGGGCTGGACTATCCGGCGCTGAAGCAGATCGCGCGCAACGCGCTGCGCTATGCGTTCCTGCCCGGCGACAGCATTTGGGCGGAGGACGGAACCGTCCCGTCGCCGGCCTGCGCGGCGCCGCTGGCGGCCGCGGTGCTGCCGCGCCGCCCGGCCGACCCGCGTTGCGCCGCATTGCTGCAGGCGAGCGAGAAGGCGCGCCTGCAATGGCAACTGGAAGCCGACTTCGCCGCGTTCGAGACGCGCGCATTGCGCAGTCCCTATTGATGCGTGGCTGAGAGTTTTTTCCGGTGTGCGAGGAGGGGGCGCCAATGAGGTCGAAGCATCGTTGGGCCGTACCTGGCGCGGTGGATCGG
The DNA here is from genome assembly GCA_025666215.1 of Xanthomonas campestris pv. phormiicola. Taxonomy (NCBI): domain Bacteria; kingdom Pseudomonadati; phylum Pseudomonadota; class Gammaproteobacteria; order Lysobacterales; family Lysobacteraceae; genus Xanthomonas; species Xanthomonas campestris. The sequence continues at coordinate 1,234,076 of CP102593.1, forward strand.
CGGTGCGTCGGCGGCGCCGCGCTTGCTGCACGGCCAGGCGCTGGGCTCCAGGCGCTACGGGCATGGCGCGATGCGCAACCGGTGGGCGTGCCTTCGGGCGCGGATGCCAGGCAGCGCGGGATGCGCGGGCTTGGCTATCGGGTGAGCGGCGCCGGCGTTGCGCGCGTACCCGGCCGCGCCGGCGACAAGCTCCGCACGCCGGGCCGCGGCAAGGCCCGGAGATCGCGCAATCCGGGGCGGCCATGCCCTCCAGCGCGCGCCGGTCCGGCATGGCCGCCGAGGCCGTACACAGGTTTCCACCGTTGCATCCACCCGTTCTTCTCCATGCAGGCACACCACAATGAAAGCCCTTCCCGTCAATAGCAGCGCACTGGCTGTCGCCGTGTGCGCCGTTCTGTGTCTTCCGGCCCACGCCGCCTTCGCACAGTCGCAATCCGACGACACCACGGCGGCGGCGCGTTCCAGCGTCACCACCACCTCCAACACCACCAATTCCAACGCCACCAAACGCGTGCAGCAGCTGGATGCGGTGTCGGTCAAGGCGCAGTCGCTGTCGCTGGGTGGCGGCGCCATGCAGGTGCAGGTCGCGCCCAAGGCCGTGTCCACGATCGGCCGCGAAGCGATCCTCAAGACCGCCCCGGGTGCCAACTTCACCCAGATGCTGGCCTCGATCCCCGGCGCGATCTCCGCCACCAACGATGTCACCGGTCTCAACGACGGCAATTTCACCGTGCGCGGTTTCCCGGCCGACGAAGTGGGCGTGACCGTCAACGGCGTGCCGATCAACGACTCGGGCAACTACAAGATGTACGCCACCGAATACGGCGACACCGAGAACATGGGCGACATCACTGTCGAGCAGGGCTACCCGAGCGTGACCTCGCCGGTGATCGGCGCGGCCGGCGGCAACATCGCCTGGGTGACCGTGGATCCGACCCGCGACGCCGGCGTGGACATCAGCCAGAGCCTGGGCAGCAACAACTACAAGCGCACCTTCGTGCGCTACAACACCGGCGACATCGGTCCGGTGCGTTCGTGGCTCTCCTACTCGCACAACGAGACCGACCTGTGGCGCGGTGCCGGCCAGTCCAAGGTGACCAAGGTCGACGGCAAGTCGGTGTGGACCATCGACGACGGCAACTCGATCACCGCCTCGTTGCAGTACAACCGCGAGGTCAAGAACAACTACCGCAGCCTGACCAAGGCGCAGATCGCCCAGTACGGCTATCACTACGGCTACCTGAAGTCCTACCAGTCCAGCAGCGCCGGCGACTGGGTCGGCACCCAGGTCAATCCGTTCACCAGCGCCATCCTCAGCCTGGACGGCGAGTTCACCCTCAGCGACACCCTGCACCTGTCGGTGGTGCCGTACTTCGTCTACGGCTACGGCGGCGGCAGCTACGGCTACGCCAAGAACTACGTGTTCTTCACCTCCGACACCTACCGCCCGGGCGTCCACGTCAAGTTCAAGCAGGACCTGAGTTTGAACGACAGCCTGGAATACGGCTTCCTGGCCGAGCGTCCGCGCCAGCAGGGCTCCAACGTCTACCTGCCGGCCGATGCGCAGGGCAACCCGGCCGACATCTGGGGCCACGACAGCGCCTATTACTACAAGAACGCCAACGGCACGCCGAAGATCGCCTACAAGTTCTACTCGACCACGCCGACCTACCGTGCCTTCGCCACCAACACCTGGACCCCGAACGACCAGTGGACGCTGAGCCTGGGCGGCGCCTACACCTCGGTCACCCGCAAGGGCTGGTACTCCACCTGGCCAGAGGCCGGCAACGCGCTGAGCCTGACCAGCCCGTCATCCAGCACCCTGTTCGCTTCCGGCTCGCGCACCTACAAGAAGTTCACCCCCACCGCCGGGGTGAAGTTCCAGCTCGACGAGGCCAACCAGTTCTATCTTGGTGTCGGCCAGACCTACCGCGCCGCGATCAACACCTCGGCGCTGTACGACTTCTGGAACGCGGCGTATGCGCAGGCATCGGGCAAGTCGCTGTCGGTCAGCGACGCCGAGCCGGAGAAGGCCACCACCATCGACCTGGGCTGGCGTTACTACGGCGAGCGCCTGAGCACCTCGGTCGGCGCCTATTCCAGCGACTTCAAGAACAAGCAGTTCAGCGGCTCGGATCCGACCACCTCGGCGCCGGTGTACTTCTCGCTGGGTGAGGTCAGGATGCGCGGGCTCAACGCCGAGGCCAGCTACAAGCTCGACGACCACTGGTCGACCTACGCCTCCTACGCGCACACCAGTAGCGAGATGCAGGACAACGTCACCCTGGGCAAGGTCACCTATCTGACCAAGGGCAAGACGCTGGTCAACGCGCCGAAGAACGCCGGCTACGCCTCGGTGAATTTCGAGCAGGGCCAGTTCTGGGCCAGTGTGAGCAGCACCGTGCAGAGCGGCATCTGGGGCACCTTCAGCAACGCCGCCGGTTCTTACTCGGGCGGCTTTGCGGTGGTCAACCTCAACGGCGGCTGGAACTTCCACGACTTCGGCGGGCTGAAGAAGCCTTACCTGAAGGTCAACGTGTTCAACATCGGCAACCGCGAGGCGCTGAACTATTCCAGCACCACCTCGCTGGCCACCACCGCGCAAGCGGCGACCTGGCAGTTGCTGCAGGATCGCACGGTGATGGTGACCTTCGGCGGCTCGATCGCGCTGTAAGCTGTGGCGCAGCTTCTCCCTTCTGCCTCCGGGAGAAGGGAGAAGCTGCTGATGAGGGTGCGGGCGAAGCCTCGCAGCAAAACAGCGCGGGGTTTCGCCCGCACTCTCACGCCAACCCCTCTGCCGACGGCACAGGGACTCCAATCAGGTCGACACAATGCCCCAATCGCATCATCCGGTTTCCGACAAGCGCCTCGTGATCCTCGAGGACGACATCGACGGCTTCACCCCCGCACAACTGCTGTTGCTGCAAGCGCCCGACGTCGAGGTGCTCGGCATCTCCGCGGTCAGCGGCAACATCTGGCGCGACGAGGTCCTGGCCCATAGCTGCCGCCTGCTCGAACTGGCCGGCCGCCCCGATATCCCGGTCCTGCCCGGCCCGGTGTTCCCGCTGCTCAATTCGGAAATCGCCACCGAACGCTGGGAAGCGTTGTACGGCAAGCTGGTGTGGAAGGGCGCGTGGACCAAGCAGTGGATCGACGCCGATACCGTGCAGAGTTCGCCGCGCTACCATGCCCATGACGTGGTGCCGGACCTGGCGCTGGGCAATCCCAGCGTGGTGCGCCCGTCCAGCGAACATGCCGCGCTGTTCATGCTGCGCATGGTCCGCCAGTATCCCGGCCAGGTCAGCATCGTCGCCACCGGCCCGCTGACCAATCTCGCCCTGGCGCAGTCGCTGGATCCGCAGTTCGCGGCGCTGGCCAAGGAGCTGGTGTACATGGGCGGCAGTCTCAATCCGCGCCGCCGACTGGACAGCGTCTGCGCGCACCAGTTCGCGCGCGAGTTCGTGCACTCGCCGCGCCGCGAGTTCAACATCCGCTGGGATCCGGAAGCGGCCAGCATCGTGCAGCGCGCGCCGTGGAAGAAGATGGTGATGGTGCCGGTCGATCCGTCCACCGCCACCGAACTGAGCACCGACCTGGTCGCGCGCATCGGCGCCGCCGACACCACGCTGGGCCAGGCCCTGCGCCGCCGCGAGCCGGGCTTCCCGATGTGGGACGAACTGGCCACCGCGGTGTGGTTGCGCCCGGCGCTGGCGACGCGCACCGAAACGCTCTATGTCGACACCAATACCGAGTTCGGCCCCGGCTATGGCGACACGCTGTCGTGGGCGCCGGGCTATCAGCCGGGCCTGGGCGAACAGCGGCAGACGGTGGTGCTGGAGATGGACGTGGCGGCGCTGGAGGCGGTGCTGGTCGAGCACCTGACCGCGCCGCACCCGCCGTCGGTGGGCGCGCCGTTGCCGCCAAGGTGAGGGCGGCCAGGCCTGTGCAGGGCGGCAACGCCGGCGCGCTGCAGGGTGGCAGCCGCTGCGCTGCGCACGCCGGTTGCGTGCTTGCCGTTGCGCCGCCGCGAAGGCGCAACGGCGTGGCGGGCAGGGGATCCGGGTTACCTTGCTTTCCGGAGGCTGGCGCAGGGCGGCGCGGCGCCGGGGCCCGACGCCCGCGCGTGCAGGCTTCGCCGCAAGCAACCAGGCAATCCCATCGTGGTGCGATGACGCAGCCTGCGCCGCATCGCCCCCCAGGACCCATGCGCTGAATTGCGGAGAGACACGATGCACATTCCCGACGCCTACCAACCCGGCATCCAGCGCAACGCGCAGCTGCTCGACGGCTATGCGCAGCTGCTGCGCCAATTCGGGCCTGCGGCCGTGCCGGCACCCGTCTCCGGGCCCGGCCAGATCGCCGCCATTGCCGCCGCCACCCGTGCCACGCCCGGCCATGCACAGGCGCGCAGCGAACGCACGCTCGAGCGCATCGCCGCGGCCAACCCCGGCTTGCACGCCTTGACCCGGGTCCTGCCCGAACGCGCGCGCGCCGACGCCGCGCGCGTGCAGGCGAGCCTGGCCGGCGGCGGCGATGGCGGGGCTCTGGCCGGCGTCCCGTTCGTGGTGAAGGACCTGTTCGACGTCGCCGGCCTGGCGACCACCGCCGGGGCCGCGATCCGTGCCGATGCGGCCCCCGCGGCGCACGATGCCGTCCTGGTGCAGCGCCTGGTCCAGGCCGGTGCGGTGCTGGTCGGCACCGCCAACATGGACGAATTCGCCTATGGCTTCGCCACCGTCAACGCGCACTACGGCACCACCCGCAATCCGCACGATCGCACGTGCCTGGCCGGCGGCTCCTCCGGCGGTTCGGCCGCGGCGGTGGCCGCCGGGCTGGTGCCCTTCGCGCTCGGCTCGGACACCAACGGCTCGATCCGCGTGCCGGCGTCGCTGTGCGGGGTCTACGGCCTGCGTCCCAGCCATGGCCGTTTGCCGCTGGACGGCGTGTTTCCGTTCGTCGAGGCGTTCGATGTGGCCGGGCCGTTCGCGGGCACGCTCGCCGACCTGCGCGCGGTGTACGAGGTGATGGCCGGCGCGCCGCTGCCGGATTGCGCCGTCGCCAGCTTGCGCATCGCCCGCCTCGGCGGCTGGTTCGCGCGCAATCTCGACCCTGCGCTCGGCGCCGGCCTGGAGGCGCTGGCCGGCCACCTCGGCAGCAGCGCCGTGCGCGAACTGCCCGACGCGCCGCGCGCGCGCGCCGCGGCCTTCGTGATCACCGCCGCCGAAGGCGGGGTCCGCCATCGCGCCGCGCTCGCCCGCGATGCCGCCGGGTTCGATCCGGCCACCCGCGACCGCCTGCTGGCCGGGCTGCAAGTGCCGGCGGCGGCGGTTGCCGACGCACAGCGCTTCGGCGTGTGGTTCGCCGGTGCGATGCAACGTCTGTGGGACGAGGTCGATGTGCTGCTGGCGCCGGCCACGCCGTGCGTGGCGCCGCGCATCGACCAGGAGACGATCCAGATCGATGGCGCCGCCGTGTCGGCGCGCGCCAACCTCGGCGTGTTCACCCAGCCGCTGGGCCTGGCGCGCTGCCCGGTGCTGGCCGCGCCGCTGTATCGCCCGGGGCAGCTGCCGCTGGGCGTGCAGCTGATCGCCGCGCCAGGACGCGAGGATCGCCTGTTCGCGCTCGCCGCGCAGCTGGAACGCGACGGCCTGATCGGTTCGACCCCGCCGTCGCGGGAGCCGCGCTGATGCTGCACACCTTGCGTTCCCGGCGCGGCATGGTGGTCGCGCCGCATCACCTCGCCGCGCAGGCCGGACGCGATGTGCTGCGCGACGGCGGCAATGCGGTGGAAGCGGCGGTGGCGACCGCGGCGTGCCTGGCGGTGGTCTATCCGCACATGACCGGCATCGGCGGCGACGGCTTCTGGCTGATCGCCGAAGCCGATGGCCGCGTGCATGCGATCGACGCCTGCGGCCGCGCCGCGCAGGCGGCCACGCTGCAGCACTATGCTGGGCAGGCGGCGATTCCCTGGCGCGGTCCGGGCGCGGCCAACACCGTCGCCGGCACCGTGTCCGGCTGGGGGCTGGCGCTGCAGCGCAGCGACGCGCAGCTGCCGCTGTCGCGCCTGCTCGACGACGCCATCCAGCACGCCGCGGCCGGCGTGCCGGTCACCCTCGGCGGTGCCGCGATCGCCGCAGCCAAGAGCGCCGAACTGCGCGAGCAGCCCGGCGCCTATGCGGCGATCTTCGAAGCCGCCGGGCGGCCGTTGCGCGAAGGCGAGCTGCTGCGCCAGCCGCAGCTGGCCGCCACGCTGCAGCGCCTGGCCGCGGCCGGCCTGGACGATTTCTACCGCGGTGCGCTGGCGTCCGACATCGCCGCCGACCTGCAGGCCCTGGGCAGTCCGCTGCGCGCCAGCGACCTGGCCGCGCACCGCGCCGAGGCCAGCGTGCCGCTGTCGGTGGCGATCGCCGGCGCGCGCCTGTACAACCACGCACCACCGACCCAGGGCCTGGCCTCGCTGCTGATCCTGGCGCTGTTCGACCGCCTGGCCGCCGACCGGGCCGACGGCTACGCGCACCTGCACGGCCTGGTCGAGGCGACCAAGCAGGCGTTCCTGGTGCGCGATGCGCACATCGGCGACCCGGCCTGGATGACGCTGGATGCGCAAGCCTTGCTCGACGATGCCGGCGCGCTCGACGCGATGGCCGCACGCATCGATCCGGCGCATGCGCTGCCGTGGCCGCAGCCCTCGCAGGCCGGCGACACCGTCTGGTTCGGCGCGATCGACGGCGCCGGCCGCGCGGTCAGCTGCATCCAGTCCACCTATTTCGAATTCGGTTGCGGGCTGGTGCTGCCGCGCAGCGGCATCGTCTGGCAGAACCGCGGCTGCAGCTTCCGTCTCGCCGCCGACGGCTGGAACGCGCTGGCGCCGGGACGCAAGCCGTTCCACACGCTCAACCCGGCGCTGGCGCGTTTCGACGACGGCCGGCTCATGGCCTACGGCACCATGGGCGGCGAAGGCCAGCCGCAGACCCAGGCGGCACTGTTCAGCCGCTATGCGCGTTTCGGCATGCCGTTGCAGCAAGCGCTCAGCGCGCCGCGCTGGTTGCTCGGCCGCACCTGGGGCGAGGACAGCACCACGTTGAAGCTGGAGGACCGGTTCGCTCCGGAGGTCGTCCAGGCGTTGCGCGATGCAGGCCATGCGGTCGAGTTGCTGCCCGCCTACAGTTCGGCGATGGGCCACGCCGGCGCGCTGGTACGCGAGGCCGACGGCACCTTGAGCGGCGCCAGCGACCCGCGCAGCGATGGCGCGGTCGCGGGCTGGTAGCTAGCGTCTGCGGCTTGCGATGGCAATGTCCCACGACAGCGAAGTCCTCGCCCGCGCCAGAGCGCTGGTGGATGCGGCGATGACCGATCCGCAGCGCTGCTCCGCGCATCTGGCACAGGCCGAGTCGTTGCTCGTCGCCGCAGCGGCGTCGGCACCGGACGATATCGCGCTGCTCACCTGCCTGGGCGCGGTGCGCTGCGATCTGGGGAACGACGGCGATGCGGTCGAGGTGTTGCAGCATGCTGTACGGCTGCGTTCGGACGACCGCAACACTTACTTCAATCTCGGCGTCGCGCTGCTCAACAGCGGCAGGCGCCGCCAGGCCATGGACCGCTTCCGGCAGGCGGCGCCGCTGCAGGGATCGGCGGCGACCTGGGAAGCCTATTTCGATCCGCATGCGCAATGAAGCGGCACGTGCGCCATGCCGTCCGCCATGGCGGCGAAGAACAATGCGAGCGCTGGCCGCGCCGTCGCCGGCGCTTCCGTACCATGGCAGTCGCGCGACGACGCAGCCGCTTCCACGCCGAGCGCCAGGCCCATCAGGAACCGAAGCCGCCATGCTGACCTTCTCCCGCTTCACCCGCTATTTCATGGAAGTGGCGCATTGGCGCAGCATCCGCCGCGCCTCCGAGGCGCTGCACGTGTCGGCGTCGGCGATCGACCGGCAGATCCTCAAGGCCGAGCAGGAGCTGGGCGTGCAGTTGTTCGAGCGCCTGCCGAGCGGCCTGCGCCTGACCAGCGCCGGCGAGTTGCTGCTGGTCGACGTGCGGCGCTGGGAGAAGAGCTACCAACGCACGCTGGAGCTGTTCGACGAGCTGAAGGGGCTGCGTCGCGGCCATGTCGAGATCGCGATGATCGATGCCCTGAGCGAGGGCATCGTGGTCGATGCGCTGGCGCAGCTGATCGACGAACACCCGGGCCTGACCTTCGGCCTGCAGACCGAGGACAACCAGAAGGTTGCCGACAAGGTGGTCGCGGCGGAGGTGGACTTCGGCCTGCTGCTGGACCCGGTCAGCGGCATCGATCTGGAGGTGGTCGCCTTCGCCGAGATTCCGCTGGGCATCTGCATGCCGGTCGGGCATCCGCTCAGCGGCAGGGCCAGCCTGCAGTTGAACGAGGTCCTGGACGACCATCGCCTGCTGCTGCCGGCCGCGCCGCTGATCGTCAACGAACACGCCAAGGTCGTGTACCAGCGCCAGCACATCGACACGCGCCGCTGCATCCGCTGCAACGACGTGCGCACGCTGCGCGCATTGGTGCGCCAGGGCGTGGGCGTGGGCCTGCTGTCGCAACTGGATGTGCTGGCCGATCTGGCCGACGGGCGGCTGGCGTTCGTGCCCCTGCGCGAAGGCCTGGCCAAGCCGATGACATTGTCGCTGTGCGTGGCGCCGCAGCGGCAACTGTCCAAGGCCGCGCAGACCATGCTCAAGGCGCTGGCGCCGCGCGTGGAAGGCATCCTGGATCGCCCGTAGCGCCGCGCGGCCGTCGCCGCCACCGTGCGTGGGCAGCGGCGTGCCTGCGGTTCGCGCACCGATCCGCAATTTTTGCAACGCACGCGTACGAAAAAGACGTTTGCCTGCGCACGCAGCGCCCGCCTATGGTGGCCGCTGCCGAAACGGCGCGCCCGCCGCGGGCGTCGCGGCGCGCAGCCGATCGGCGTTGCGCTTTCTGCCAGCCCCAGACCGAGGAGACAGCATGATGTGGGTTCGACACGCCACGCGCCACGCGCGGCACAGGGCGGGTGCGGCGATGCCACCGGCAGGCGGCTGCGCACGGGGCGCACAGCGGATGAGCGATGGGGCGTGCAGGTTGCTTCCCATCGCCTGCGTGGCCGCCGCCGGCCGTTGCTGGCGGGCGCTGCTGCTGTGCGCGGCATTGTTCCAGGCCGGTGGCAACGCGGTCGCGGCGGATGCGCCGATCGCGCCGAAGGTGCTGGTGATCACCATGTTCGACGCCGAAGCCAAGCCGTGGCGGCAGGCGCTGGCGTTCAGCGTGCAGGTGCCGGTGCCCGGCTTGTCGCCGAACTATCCGCAGGTCGACTGCAGCCGCGAGGGCGTGTGCCTGGTGACGACCGACATGGGCTACGCCAATGCCGCCAGTGCGATCGCCGCACTGGTGCAATCGGATCGCTTCGATTTGCGCGACAGCTATTTCCTGATCGCCGGCATCGGCGGCGTCGACCCGGGCGAGGGCACGCTGGGCTCGGCGCACTGGGCGCGCTACGCGATCGACGGCGGGCTGGTCCACAGCATCGATCCACGGCAGATTCCGGACGACTGGCGCTCCGGCGTGGTGATGTTCGGCGCCAGCCGGCCGGGCCAGCAGGGCAAGTGGAAGGCCGGCACCGAACTGTACCGACTCGACGAGGCGCTGCTGCAACGCGCCTACCGGCTCAGCGCGGACGTCGCGCTGCGCGACAGCGCCGCCGCGCAGGCCTATCGCGCCCGCTATCCGGCCGGCCCGGGACGGGCACCGCCGGCGGTCAGCATCTGCGACACGCTGTCCGGCGACACCTATTGGCATGGCTCGCTGACCGCGCAGGCGCTGGCCGACTACGTGACCCTGGCCACCGCCGGCAAGGGCCGCTACTGCACCACGCAGATGGAGGACAACGCCACGCTGACCGCCTTGCAGCGCGGCGCCGAGGCCGGCCGCCTGCGCTTCGCGCGCATCGCATTGTTGCGCACGGGTTCCAATTTCGACCGCGAGGCGCCGGGGCAGAGCGCAGCGGATTCGATGCGCGCCGACAGCGGCGGCTTCGCCCTGGCGGTGGACAACGCCTACCGGGTCGGCAATGCGCTGGTCGGCGAGATCGTCGGCCATTGGCCGCAATGGCGCGAGGGCGTGCCGCAATAGGCGCTGTGCCGCCGCCTGCTGCGAATGCGCACGCTGTGCGGGTGCGTGTTGCATTTTTTGCATCGGCGCGCCGCGAAAACGGCGTTTGCCGGGCCGGGGACGCCTTGCCTATAGTCGTTTCAACCCGGCACCGGACCACGGGATTGCGCGTAGATCGCGACTTCGCAAGCAATTCGGCGCCGATGCAGGCGCCTGCGAGACAGCTGGCGCGCATCCCCCGCGGTGTGCCGCCGCGCCGCGCCCGCGACTCCATTCGCCCAGCGGAATCCACTGCAACCAGGCCGAACCCCCCATGCGCGACTGTCATCGATTCCCTGTCTCCGACCGCGGTCGGGCCTGAGCTGGAGCGCGGCATGCCGAATTCGGCCTTCTCGCCCGGAACGCGCGCGGTCGCACGCTGCGACGCGCTCGGCGTGGCGCCCTACAGCGACAGCGCGGACGGCCTGTTCCGCGGCTGGCTGAGTCCGGCGCACCGCGCCAGCGTGGCGGCCGTGGCCGAGTGGATGGGCGAGGCCGGCCTGCACACCCGCATCGACCCGGCCGGCAACCTGCTCGGCCGCTACGAGGGCGTCGCCGCGCAGGCGCCGGCGCTGCTGATCGGCAGCCACCTGGACAGCGTGCGTGACGCCGGCCGCTACGACGGTCCGCTCGGGGTCATGCTGGGCATCGAATGCGTGGCCGCGCTGAACGCGCAGGGCCGCCGCTTGCCGTTCGCGATCGAGGTGATCGCCTTCGGCGACGAGGAAGGCTCGCGGTTCCCGGCGTCGATGCTGAGCAGCCGCGCCGTCGCCGGCACGCTGGATCCGGCGGCGCTGCAGGTAAGCGACGGCGACGCCATCGCGCTGGCCGATGCGCTGGCCGCCTGGGGCCTGGACATCGCGCTGGTGCCTGACGCGGCGCGCGCGCCGCACAGCGTGCTGGCCTATCTGGAAGCGCATATCGAACAGGGGCCGGTGCTGGAAGCCGAGGGCCTGGCGCTGGGCGCGGTCACTGGCATCGCTGCGCAGCGGCGCTACCGCGCGCTGCTGGTCGGCCGTGCCGGCCACGCCGGCACCACGCGCATGGATCTGCGCGCCGATGCGCTGGCCGCCGCCGCCGACTGCGTGCTGGCGGTGGAGCAGGTGGCGCGCGGCGGCCCTGCGGACCTGGTGGCCACGGTCGGGCGCCTGCAGGTGGCGCCGGGCGCGGTCAACGTGGTTCCGGGGCGGGTCGAGTTCTCGATCGACGTGCGTGCCGGTGCCGACGGCGTGCGCGATGCGGCGGCCGAGGCGATCGCGCAGCGCCTGCACGCCATCGCCGCCGCGCGCGGCGTGCAGTTGCTGCTGCATTGCGTGCAGGACCTGCCGGCCAGTCCCTGCGCTCCGCGCCTGGTCGCCGCGCTGGAAACGGCGATCGCCGCGCAGGGCCTCGCGCCGCGACGGCTGGTCTCCGGCGCCGGCCACGACGCGATGGTGATGGCGGCGCTGTGCCCGACCGCGATGCTGTTCCTGCGCTGCGCCGGCGGCGTCAGCCACCACCCGGCCGAACACGTGGATCCCGCCGATGCCGAGCTGGCGGTGGCGGCGATGCTGCATTTCATCGAGTCCCTGGGAGACACCCTTGTCCGTTGACCCGCTGCACGCCGATCTGTTCGGCGAAATCGATCCGCCGCAACGCCTGCTGATGGGCCCGGGCCCGGTCAATGCGCATCCGCGCGTGCTGCGCGCGATGTCCGCCGACCTGCTCGGCCAGTTCGATCCGGAAATGACCGGCTACATGAACCAGGTGATGGCGCTGTACCGGCCGCTGTTCGGGACCGAGAACCGCTGGACCTTCCTGGTCGACGGCACCGCGCGCGCCGGCATCGAGGCGGCGCTGGTGTCGCTGGTGGCGCCGGGCGATCGCGTGCTGGTGCTGAACTTCGGCCGCTTCGGCCTGCTGCTGGGCGAGATCCTCGGCCGTATCGGCGCAGTGGTCGAGAACGTGGAGGCGCCGTGGGGCGAGGTGGTGCCGATGGACGCGGTGGCCGCTGCGATCGAACGCTTCGCGCCGAAATTGGTCGCCTGCGTGCATGGCGACACTTCGACCACGATGGCGCAGCCGCTGGACGGCCTCGGCGCGCTGTGCCGCGCCGCCGGCGCGCTGTCCTATGTCGATGCCACCGCGACCATCGGCGGCATGCCGATCGCCAGCGACGCCTGGGGCGTGGACGTGGTCACCGGCGGTTTGCAGAAGTGCCTGGGCGGGCCGTCCGGCTCGGCGCCGATCACCGTGTCCGCGCGCGCCGCCGAGGCGATCTTCGCGCGCCGCCACGTCGAGCGCGGCATCGTCCGCGACGACATCGCCAACGGCAGCGGCGTGCGCATCGGTTCGAATTATTTCGACCTGGCGATGGTCATGGACTACTGGTCCGACAAGCGCCTGAACCACCACACCGAGGCCACCAGCATGCTGTACGCGGCGCGCGAGTGCGCGCGCGTGGCGCTGCAGGAAGGCCTGCCGGCGCGCTTCGCCCGCCACGTCGCGGCCGGGCGCGCGGTCGCCGCCGGCGCGCGTGCGCTGGGGCTGCAGGTGTTCGGCGACGACCGCCACCGCATGACCAACGTCACCGGCGTGGCGATTCCCGCCGGCATCGACGGCGAGGCGGTGCGGCGGCGTCTGCGCGAGGATTTCGAGATCGAGATCGGCACCGCGTTCGGGCCGCTGCAGGGCAAGCTGTGGCGGATCGGCGCGATGGGCTACAACGCGATGAAGCACAAGGTGCTGATCACCCTGGGCGCGCTGGAAGCGGTGCTGCGCGCCGAAGGCTACGCCTGCGCGCCGGGCGCCGGCGTGGATGCGGCGCTGGCCGCCTGGCATGCCGACGGAGCGCAGGGATGAGCGCGGCGCGCGACCTGGTCGGCTACAGCGCGCAGCCGCCGGACCCGCAGTGGCCGGGTGGGGCGCGGCTGGCGTTGCAGTTCGTCGTCAACTACGAGGAAGGCGCCGAGAACGGCGTGCTCAATGGCGATGCCGGCTCGGAGGCGTTCCTGTCGGAGATGGTCGGCGCGCACAGCCAGCCGGGCGCGCGCGCGATGGCGATGGAGAGCCTGTACGAATACGGCAGCCGCGCCGGTTTCTGGCGGCTGCAGCGGTTGTTCGCCGCGCGCGGCGTGCCGGTGACGGTGTTCGGCGTGGCGCAGGCGCTGGCCGCCAATCCCGAAGCGGTGCAGGCGATGCGCGACGCCGACTGGGAGATCGCCAGCCACGGCCTGCGCTGGATCGACTACCAGCACGTGCCGGAGGCGACCGAACGCGCGCATATCGCCGCGGCGATCGCGCTGCACACGCAGGTCACCGGTGCGCGCCCGCTGGGCTGGTACCAGGGCCGCACCAGTCCCAACACCGCGCGGCTGGTGGCCGAGGAGGGCGGCTTCGTCTACGACGCCGACAGCTACGCCGACGACCTGCCGTACTACGACCGCCGCCACGGCCGCGCGCAACTGGTGGTGCCGTACACGCTGGACGCCAACGACATGAAGTTCGTCGCCTACAACGGTTTCGCCGACGGCGAACCGTTCTTCCGCTACCTGCGCGACAGCTTCGAGCAGCTGTGCGCCGAAGGCGGGCGGATGATGTCGGTGGGCCTGCACGGACGCATCGCCGGACGTCCGGCACGCGCGCTGGCGCTGGCCCGCTTCGTCGATCATGCGCTGGCCAGCGGCCAGGCCTGGATCGCGCGGCGCATCGACATCGCCCGCCACTGGCAACAGGTGCATCCGGCATGATCGTCGACGCGCCCGAAGTGCTGGCCGAAGTGCAGGCGGCGTTCGCCGACTACGAACGCGCGCTGATGGCCGACGACGTCGCCGCATTGGACCGGCTGTTCCACGATGCGCCGACCACGGTGCGCTACGGCGTCGGCGAAGCGCTGTACGGCGCCGAGGCGATCCGCGCATTCCGCCGCGGCCGCGGCGGGTCGCCGCAGCGGCGCCTGTTGCGCGTGCAGATCGTCGCCTACGGGCGCGATTTCGCCACCGCCGATGCCGAATTCCTGCGCAAGGGCGCGACCCGACCCGGCCGCCAGAGCCAGAGCTGGGTGCGGTTCGCCGACGGCTGGAAGGTGGTATCGGCGCATGTCTCGCTGCAGGGGGACCACGCATGAACGGCGTGGACTGGAATGCGCTGCCCGAGGCCGAGTTCGTCGCGCGCCTGCACGCGCTGTTCGAGCATTCGCCGTGGGTGGTGCAACGCGCGGCGGCGCGACGCCCGTTCGCCGATCTGCACGCGGGCCTGCTGCAGGTGCTGCACGCGGCCAGCGCCGACGAGCGGCTGGCGCTGATCCGTGCGCATCCGGAACTGGCCGGCAAGGCCGCGATCGACGGCAGCCTGACCGCGGCCTCGGCCGCCGAGCAGGCGCAGGCGGGGCTGGATCGGCTCACCGCGGAGGAGTTCGCGCGGTTCCACGCGCTCAATGCGGCCTATCGCGCGCGTTTCGATTTTCCGTTCATCGTCTGCGTGCGGCTGACCGACAAGGCCGGGATTCTTGCCGCGATGCAGGCGCGGTTGGCGAACACGCGCGAGGCAGAGATCGCCGCTGCGCTCGACGAGATCGGCAAGATCGTGCGCTTGCGCCTGGAGGCCCTGCAATGAGCGCCGCGGCAGTCGGCGGTTTGCAGGCGTTGTCGGCGCAGGTCGCGCGCGAGCTGCAGTGGCTTGGCCATGGCGGCTCCGATTGGACTCGGCCTCAGCAGCATGGTGCAGAGCATGTCTACGACGTGGTCGTCGTCGGCGGCGGGCAGAGCGGGCTGGGCGCGGCGTTCGGTCTGATCCGCGAACGCATCGCCAATATTCTGGTGATCGACGAGAACCCGGCCGGCCAGGAAGGCCCGTGGGTCACCTATGCGCGCATGGTCACCCTGCGCACGCCGAAGGAACTGAGCGCGCTGGACTTCGGCATGCCGTCGCTGACCTTCCGTGCCTACTGGGAAGCGCTGCACGGCACGCAGGGCTGGGACGCGCTGGGCAAGATCCCGCGCGCGGACTGGATGGACTATCTGCGCTGGTATCGCGAGGCGCTCGGCCTGCCGGTACGCAACCAGGCGCGGCTGCTGCGCATCGAACCGCTGCCGGCGCAGCGCCTGCAGCGGCTGCACCTGGCCGGCGGCGACAGCCTGCTCGCGCGCAAGGTGATCCTGGCGACCGGCATCCAGGGCGGTGGGCAATGGCACGTGCCGCCGCTGGTGGCGCAGAAACTGCCGCGCTCGCGCTACGCGCACACCTCCGAAGCGATCGACTACGCGGCGCTGGCCGGGCGCCGCATCGGCATCCTCGGCGGCGGCGCGTCGGCCTTCGACAACGCGCAGCACGCGCTGGCCGCAGGCGTCGGCGAAGTGCACGTGTTCCTGCGCCGCACCGAACTGCCGCGGGTCAACCCGATCCGGCACATGGAGCGCAGCGGCATCATCCCGCGCTTCGCCGCGCTGCCCGATGCCGACAAGTACGCGATGATGTCCACCTTCTTCCGCCACAACCAGCCGCCGACCAACGACACCTTCGAACGCGCCGCGGCCTGGCCCAATTTCCGCCTGCATCTGGGCAGCCCTTGGCAGGACGTGGCCGAGGACGCCGACGGCGTGCTGGTGACCACGCCGCACGGACGCCTGCGGTTCGATTTCGTGGTGCTGTCCACCGGCCTGGTCACCGATCCGGCGCTGCGCCCGGAGCTGGCCGCGGTGGCCGACGGCATCGCGCGCTGGCGCGACCGCTACCGTCCGCCGCAGGGGCAGGAGCTGCCGCTGCTCGACGCGCATCCCTACCTGGGGCCGGGCTTCGAGCTGTTGCCGCGCACGCCCGCGCATGCGCCGGCGCTGCACGGCCTGTTCGCGTTCAACTATTCGGCGCTGCTGAGCCTGGGCCTGTCGGCGGCGGCGCTGTCCGGGCTCAAGCACGCGCTGCCGCGGCTGGTGAAGGCGGTCGCCGACCAGTTGTTCCTGGACGACCGCGAGGCGATCGTCGGCGCCTACATGGACTACGCCGAACCCGAATTCGTCGGCCAATGGCCGCTGCCGCAACTGGAGGAACGCGTCGGATGAGCACGCTATCGACCCATGTGCTGGACCTGAGCCGCGGCGTGCCTGCCGCCGGCGTGGCGGTGCGGCTGTTCGCCGGCCAGACGCTGCTGCATGCCGGCGTCACCGATGCCGATGGGCGCTGCCCGGCGCTGCGCGAACTGACGCTGGCGTCGGGCCGCTACCGGCTGGAATTCGCGGTGGCCGACTATTTCCGCGGCCAGGGCGTGGCCTTGCCCGAGCCGCCGTTCGTGGACGTGGTGCCGATCGCGTTCGGCCTGGCCGATGCCGCGCACTGCCACGTGCCGCTGCTGGTCTCGCCGTTCGGCTATTCCACCTACCGGGGCAGCTGAGATGGACGCGGTGCGGTTCCTGCTCGATGGGCAAGTGCTGGAACTGGAGGCGGGCGACCCGACCGCCAGCGTGCTCGATCTGCTGCGCTACCGGCTCGGCCGCACCGGCAGCAAGGAAGGCTGCGCCGAGGGCGATTGCGGCGCCTGCACGGTGCTGGTCGGCGAACTGGCCGGAGCCGACGGCGCCGAGCGGGTGCGCTGGCGCGCGCTCAACGCCTGCATCCTGTTCGTGCCGATGCTCGACGGCAAGGCGCTGCTGACCGTGGAGAGCCTGGCCGCCGGCGGTGCGCTGCATCCGCTGCAGGACGAACTGGTGCAACGCCACGGCTCGCAGTGCGGCTTCTGCACGCCCGGGTTCGTGATGTCGCTGTACGCGCGCAGCATCGGCGCGCTGGGCACCGAACAGGCGGCGCTGGCCGACGTGATCGCCGGTAATCTGTGCCGTTGCACCGGCTATGGCCCGATCCTGGAGGCCGGCGCGGCGGTGCCGGTGGCGCCGCGCGACGATGTGGACACGCTCGCCGGCTTGCGCGCGCTGCGCCGCCGCACCGCGCTGGCGCAAACGCATGCCGATGCGGCCGCCGGCCGCATCCGGCGCAGCGTGGCTCCGCGCAGCGCCGACGAACTGGCGGCGTTGCTGCTGGAACGTCCCGACGCGCGCCTGGTCGCCGGCGCCACCGATGTCGGCCTGTGGGTGACCAAGCAGCAGCGCGTGCTCGACGATGTGGTGTTCATCGGCGACATCCCCGAGTTGCGCCAATTGCACGAAACAGCCGACGGTCTGAACATCGGCGCCTGCGTGCGCTACAGCGAGGCGCATGCCGCATTGGCCGCGCTGCACCCGGCGCTGGGCGAGCTGCTGCGGCGCATCGGCGGGACCCAGGTGCGCAACGCCGGCACCATCGGCGGCAACATCGCCAACGGCTCGCCGATCGGCGACATGCCGCCGGCGCTGATCGCGCTCGGCGCCACGCTGACCCTGCGCCATGGCGACGCGCGGCGCAGCTTGCCGCTGGAGGAGTTCTTCCTGGCTTACGGCCGCCAGGCACGGCTGCCCGGCGAGTTCGTCGAAAGCGTCTATGTGCCGCGCCCGGCGGCCGCCACGCTGTATCGCGTGGACAAGCTCAGCAAACGCTTCGACAGCGATATCTCCGCGGTCTGCGGCGCGTTCGCGCTATGCATCGCCGATGGTGTGGTGACGCAGGCGCGGATCGCTTTCGGCGGCATGGCCGGCATTCCGCAGCGCGCGCCTGGCGCCGAACAGGCCTTGCGCGGTCAGCCGTGGAGCGAGGCAACGCTCGAGGCCGCCGCGGCGACGCTGGCGCAGGACTTCAGTCCGCTCAGCGATGCGCGTGGCTCGGCGGCGTATCGCCTGGCGGTGGCCGCGAACCTGCTGCGGCGGTTGTGGATCGGGCATGCGCATCCGCACGAACCGCTGTCGGTGCTGGCCTTGGAACTGGTCGATGGCTGACGGCCCTGCCACCGCGGATGCGGCGTTGCCGCAGGTGCATCGTTCGCTGCGCCACGACAGCGCGCAGGGGCATGTCAGCGGCCAGGCGCGCTACATCGACGACCTGCCCGAACCGCCGGGCATGCTGCATCTGGCGTTCGGCCTGAGCGAACACGCGCATGCGCGGCTGCTGCGCGTGGACCTGGCGCCGGTGCGCGCGGCGCCCGGGGTGGTGGCGGTATTCGCCGCCGCCGATATTCCCGGCGAGAACAACGTCGCCCCGGTCGCGCACGACGATCCGCTGTTCGCGCGCGACGACGTGCTCTATCACGGCCAGCCGCTGTTCGTCGTCGCTGCCGACAGCCATGCCGCGGCACGGCGCGCCGCGCGGCTGGCGCGGGTCGAGTACGCGCCGCTGCCGGCACTGTTGAGCATCGCCCAGGCGCGCGCCGCCGGTGCGGTGCTGGAACCTGCGCAGCGCATGGCGCGCGGCGGCGACGTCGATGCCGCCCTGGCCGCGGCGCCGCGGCGCTGCAGCGGTGCGCTGGAGATCGGCGGGCAGGAACATTTCTATCTGGAAGGGCAGATCGCCGTGGCGTTGCCCGGCGAGCAGGGCCAGCTGCATGTGCTGTCCTCGACCCAGCACCCGAGCGAGGTGCAGCACCTGATCGCGGAACTGCTCGGGCTTAGTAGCGCCGACGTGACCGTGGAGGTGCGGCGCATGGGCGGCGCGTTCGGCGGCAAGGAGACCCAGGCGGCGGCGCCGGCCGCGGCCTGCGCGCTGGTCGCCGCGCTGACCGGGCGCCCGGCCAAGCTGCGCTACGACCGCGACGACGACATGCGCATCACCGGCAAGCGCCACGACTTCCAGGTCGACTACAGCGTCGGCTTCGACCACGACGGCCGCCTCCTGGCGCTGCGCCTGGAACTGGCCTCGCGCTGCGGCGCCACCACCGACCTGTCGCTGGCGATCAACGACCGCGCGATGTTCCATGCCGACAACTGCTACTGGCTGCCGGTGGTGGAGATCGTCTCGCACCGGCTGCGCACGCACACCGTGTCCAACACCGCGTTCCGCGGCTTCGGCGGGCCGCAGGGCATGCTGGCGATCGAGCGGGTGCTGGACGCGGTCGCCGCCGCGCTCGGCCGCGATGCGCTGGCGGTGCGCCGCGCCAACCTGTACGCGGCGCCGGACCGCAACGTCACCCCGTACGGCATGACCGTGGAGGACAACGTCGCGCCGGCCTTGATCGAGGAACTGGCCGCGCGTGCCGACTACGCCGCACGCCAGGCGGCGGTGGCCGCGTTCAACGCGCGCCACCGGGTGTTGAAGAAAGGCCTGGCGCTGACCCCGGTGAAGTTCGGCATCAGCTTCACCACCAGCCACCTCAACCAGGCCGGCGCGCTGGTGCTGGTCTATGCCGACGGCTCGGTGCAGCTCAACCACGGCGGCACCGAGATGGGCCAGGGGCTGATGATCAAGGTCGCGCAGATCGTCGCCGACGTGTTCGGCATCGGCATCGAGCGCGTGCGCATCACCGCCACGCGCACCGACAAGGTGCCCAATACCTCGGCCACCGCGGCGTCCTCGGGCACCGACCTCAACGGCATGGCCGCCTACAACGCGGCCAGCGCCATTCGCGCGCGGCTGGCGGCGCTGGCCGCCGAACGCGGCGGGGTGGCGCCGGAGCAGGTGCGCTTCGCTGCCGGCAAGGTCGTCGCCGGTGGCCTGGAACTGGAGTTCGGCGTGCTGTGCCGGCAGGCGCACATGGCGCGTATCTCGCTGGCGGCCAGCGGCTACTACGCCACGCCGAAGATCCACTACGACCGCGCCCGCCACCGCGGCCGCCCGTTCTACTACTTCGCCTACGGCGCGGCGCTGAGCGAAGTGGTGATCGACACGCTGACCGGCGAGCACAGGGTGCTGGCGGTGGACGTGCTGCACGATGTCGGCCGTTCGCTGAATCCGGCGATCGACCTGGGCCAGATCGAAGGCGGCTTCGTCCAGGGCATGGGCTGGCTGACCACCGAGGAACTGGTCTACGACGCGCACGGCCGGCTGCTGACCCATGCGCCGTCCACCTACAAGATTCCCACCGCCAGCGATCGCCCGGCGCGGATGGACATCCGCCTGTGGCAGGCCGGCCGCAACGAAGAGGCGACCATCCATCGCTCCAAGGCGGTCGGCGAACCGCCGCTGATGCTGGCGATCTCGGTGTTCTCGGCGCTGACCCAGGCCGTGGCCGCGGCGGTGCCGGGCGCCGGCGTGCCGGCACTGGACGCGCCGGCTACGCCGGAGCGGATCCTGGCCGCGATCGCGGCGGGCAACGCCGATGCGCGCTGACTGGAGCCTGCAGGCCGAAGCGGCGCTGGCGCGGGGTGCGACCGCGCTGGTCACGGTGCTGGCCACCGCCGGCTCGACTCCGCGCGAGGCCGGCACGCGCATGCTGGTGAGCGCCGACGGCAGCATCGGCACCATCGGCGGCGGCGTGCTCGAGTGGCGCGCCTGTGCGCTGGCGCGCGAGCTGCTGGCGCAGCCGCCGGGCAGCTGGCGGGTGCAGGACTATACCCTTGGCGCGCCGGCGCGCGCGCTGCGCTGCGGCGGCGCTTGCGCGGACTGCGCGGGGCACGCCCAGGCCGACGACCTGCTCGGCCAGTGCTGCGGCGGCCGCGTGCGCCTGCTGCTGGAACGGCTGGATCCGGCGCACAGCGACTGGCTGCGGCAGGCGACGCTGGGACGCACGGTGTTGACCCGGCTGTTGCCTGGCCGCCTCGATCACTGCATCAGCGATGCGCCGCCGCAAGCGCTGTCTTTGCGGGCGCCGGCGCCCACGGCCGGCGCGCTGCTGGCGCAGGCGACCGGCGCGCGATGCACGCCGCTGTATCTGTTCGGCGCCGGCCACGTCGGCGTCGCCATCGCGCGTGCGCTGCACGGCCTGCCGTTCGCGCTGGACTGGTTCGATCCGCGCGCGGAGCTGGCCGCCGCCGCCGGTGCGGAGCATCTGCAGGAAGCAGCCATGCTCGCGCGTGCCGGCGCCGCACCGGCCGATGCGATGCTGCTGATCCTGACCCACGATCATGCGCTGGATTACGCGCTCACCGCCGCGGCGCTGAGCGGCGATGCCGGCTTCGTCGGCCTGATCGGCTCGGCCTCCAAGCGCGCACGCTTCCTGTCGCGATTGCGCCACGACGGCCTGGGCGAGGCCGCGCAGGCGCGGCTGACCTGTCCGATCGGCCTGCCCGGGATCGAGGGCAAGGCCCCGGCGGTGATTGCGCTGGCGGTGGTCGCGCAGCTGTTGCTGCGGGCGTCGGCGCTGGACGCGCAGCGTCTGCAGGCGGAGGACGCCGCATCGCTGCCGCCGCGATCCGCGCTCGCCGCGCGCTGACATCGCCATCGTGGAAGCGGCGTTGCGTGGCCTCGGGCGATCGGTCACGACGAACGAAGTGTGGGAGCCTCAGGCTTCGGACACACCCTGTCGGGGCTGAAGCCCCTCCTGCAGTGCACCCAGTTGGCTTGCCGCAAGTCCCTGTAGGAGCAACTTCAGCCGCGACAGGCGAAGCGGTGCGCTTTCGGGTGGCGCAATGCGTCGGGACTGAAGTCCCTCCCACAGTGCATCCAGTTGGCTCGCCGCAAGTCTCTGTGGGAGCGGCTTCAGCCGCGACGAGCGAAGCGGTGCGCTTTCCGACGGCGCAATGCGCCGGAACTGAAGCTCCTCCTACCGTGCACCCGGCTCACGCGCCGCAAGTGCGTGTCGAAGCGGCTGCATTTCCGCGTCGCCACGACGCTTACGGCAGCCCGGCCAGCCAGTCGTCGTCGGAGCCTTCGTTGATGTCGGCGAACAGCGGGGTGGAGAAGTAGCGTTCGCCGGTGTCGGGCAACATCGCCAGGATCACCGCGCCGGGCGTGGCGGTCTCGGCCACGCGCAGCGCGGTGGCCACGGTGCCGCCGCCGGAGATGCCGGTGAAGATGCCTTCCTCGGCGGCGAGGCGGCGCGACACGGCGATCGCGTCGCTGTCCTCCACGCTCAGCACCTCGTCGTAGACCTCGCGGTTGAGCACCTCGGGCACGAAGTCCGGGGTCCAGCCCTGGATCTTGTGCGGCTTCCATTCCTGGCCCTGCAGCAGGGCCGCGCCGGCCGGCTCGGTGGCGGTGATGCGCACGTCCGGGCGGGCGACGCGCAGCACTTCGCCGACGCCGGTGAGGGTGCCGCCGGTGCCCCAGCCGCTGACGAAATGGTCCAGCCGGCGCCCGGCGAAATCGCGCAGGATTTCCGCGGCGGTGGTGCTGCGGTGGTAGGCGGGATTGGCCGGGTTGGCGAACTGGCGGGCGAGGAACCAGCCATGCTGCTTGGCCAGTTCCTCGGCCTTGCGCACCATGCCGCTGCCGCGCTCGGCGGCCGGGGTCAGGATCACCTTGGCGCCGAACGCGCGCATCAGCTTGCGGCGCTCGATCGAGAACGTCTCCACCATCGTCGCCACGAACTTGTAGCCGCGCGCGGCGGCGACCATCGCCAGGGCCACGCCGGTGTTGCCGGAGGTGGCTTCGACGATGGTGTCGCCGGGCTTGAGCAGGCCCTTGGCCTCGGCGTCGAGCACGATCGCCAGCGCCAGGCGGTCCTTGACCGAGCCGCCGGGATTGAACGCCTCGACCTTGACGTACAGGCTCACGTGCGCGGGCGGCAGGCGGTGCAGCTTGACGATCGGGGTGTGGCCGATGGTGTCGAGGATGGTGTCGTAGATGGCCATGCGCAGGGTCTCCGGGAAGGTGTGCGGGTCAGGCGGCGTGGGCCAGGGTAGGCACGGCCGGCTTCGGGAAAGGTGAGGGCGGCGCGGGCAGCGGTGCGGCGCCGAACCAGTGCAGGCCGGTCGCCAGTGCGGCCACTTCGCCCAGGATCAGCAGTGCCGGCGAGCGCAGCTGGTGCGCGCGGGCGGTGTCGGGCAGGTCGGCCAGGGTGCCGACCACCACCCGCTGTTCCGGGCGCGAGCCGTTCTCCACCAGCGCGAACGGGGTGTCGGCGGCGCGGCCGGCGCGCAGCAGGCGTTCGCGCACCGTGTCCAGCCCGGCCACGCCCATGTACACCGCCAGGGTCTGCCGTTCCTGCGCCAGCGCGGCCCAGTCCAGCGTGTCGAACGATTCCTTGCAGTGCGCGGTGACCAGGCGCAGCGACTGCGCATGCTCGCGGTGGGTCAGCGGGATGCCGGCATAGGCCGCGCAGGCCAGCGCCGCGGTGATGCCCGGCACCACCGCGTAGGGCACGCCGTGCGCACGCAGGTATTCCAGTTCCTCGCCGCCGCGACCGAACACGAACGGGTCGCCGCCCTTCAGCCGCACCACGCGGCGGCCGCGCCGCGCATGCTCCAGCAGCAGCGCGTGGATCTGCTCCTGGCGCACGCTGTGGCCGCTGGCCGACTTGCCGACTTCGATCCGCTCGGCGGTGCCAGGCAGCAGGTCCAGGATCGCGGCGCTGACCAGGCGGTCGTGCAGGACCACGTCGGCGCTGCGCAGCGCGTGCAGCGCGTTGAGCGTCAGCAGCCCCGGATCGCCGGGGCCGGCGCCGACCAGGGTCACCGTGCCGGGGCGGAGCGCTTGCGCCTGCGCTGCCGCGGCGGATTCGTCGCGGCCGTTGCCGGCGTCGTCTGCCGACGCCGGCACTGCGGCCGCATCGGCTATGCCAGCCGCGGCCTGCGCCAGCACCCGCTGCGCGGCGGCGGCCTGCAGCGCCTGCCGGTTCACGCCGGGTTCGTCGCTGGCGGCGATCAGGTACCACACCGCATCCAGCCAGGCGGCGTCGAAGCGGCCGCGCAGCCACCGGATGCGTCCGGCGTCGGCCAAGGCCTGCAGCGCCGGGCCCAGCGCCGGCGCACCCAGCCGCGGCACGGCGCCGGCGGCGAGCAGCGCCTGCACCTGGCGCTCGGCCGCGGCACCGCCGCCGACCACCAGCACGGGCCGCTCGCGCAGGTCCGGGTACAACGCAATCGGGGCAGGGCTCACGGCGGTCGCAACGCAGGAAGGAGGTGGGAGGCGTGACCGTAGCGCCGGCTTATAGCCTCCGGAAATGACTTCATGCCTCTACCAGATAGCTTTCGGTTATAAGGTGGGAGGCCCATTTCCACTACAGTCGTGGCTGCTCCCGCCAGGCGGCGCCTCGCCCTCGTTCCGATGACGCTGACCCAACTCCGCTACCTCGTCGCCATCGCCGATGCCGATCTCAACATCACCCTGGCCGCGGCGCGGGTGCACGCCACCCAGCCGGGGCTGTCCAAGCAGCTCAAGCAGCTGGAGGACGAACTCGGCTTCCTGCTGTTCGTGCGCAAGGGCCGCAGCCTGGAGACGGTGACCCCGGCCGGTCGCGAAGTGATCGAGCGCGCCCGCGCGGTGCTGGCCGAGGCCAACAACATCCGCACCTACGCCGCCAACCAGCGCCGCGAGAGCCAGGGCCAGCTGACCCTGACCACCACCCACACGCAGGCGCGCTTCGTGCTGCCGCCGGCCGTGGCGCAGATCAAGCAGGCGTATCCGCAGGTCAGCGTGCACCTGCAGCAGGCCGCCGAGAGCGCCGCGCTGGACCTGCTCAGCCAGGGCGACGCGGACATCGCCATCGTCAGCACCGCCGGCAGCGAGCCGGGCGCCGGCATCGCGGTGCCGCTGTACCGCTGGCGGCGGCTGGTGCTGGTGCCGCGCGGGCATGCGCTGGACGTGCCCAAGCGGGTGCCGGACATGGCCGCGCTGGCGGTGCAGCCGCTGATCAGCTACGAATCCTCGACCCGTTCCGGCTCCTCGCTGCAGCGCGCCTTCGCCCGGCTCGGGCTGGAGCCGAGCATCGCCCTGACCGCGCTCGACGCCGACCTGATCAAGACCTACGTGCGTGCCGGGCTCGGCGTCGGCCTGCTCGCGGAAATGGCGGTGCATGCCGGCGACACCGACCTGCGCGCCTGGCCGGCGCCGCCGGAGATCCCCGAATGCATCGCCTGGGCGGTGCTGCCGCGCGACCGCGTGCTGCGCGACTACGCGCTGGAGCTGGTGCACGTGCTGGCGCCGCAGATCGACACCCGCGACCTGCGCCGGGTCATGGAAGGCAACCAGGAACCGGACTGGCCGACCCCGCCGAGCTGGGAAGAGCTGACCCAGACCATCACCAGCTGAGCCGCCGCGCGACTGCAGCCGAGCCGCCGCGCCACTGCGTCTGCGTCGGCCATCGCTGGTCCTGGCGCGGTTGCCACCGCGCTGCGGCCGATCCGTCGTCCGCCATGCCTCGCATCCGGACCGCGCGCGGGGGCCGCCGCCGCGCATCGCCTGCGGCGTTTGCCATCGGTGCGTCGGGCCGTTACGGTGCGCGACCTCTTCTCCACTACAAGGATGTCCATGCACCCCGTCCTCCAGCAGAACCTGTTCTTCGTCAAGGAGCAGGTCGGCATGTTCAAGGCCGCCAACAACTACGACGTGTTCGATCCGCAGAGCAACCAGAAGGTGCTCGAATGCCGCGAGCCGAATCTGGGCGTGTTCACCAGGATCTTCCGGTTCACCGACTACAAGCGCATGACCCCGTTCCAGGTCGAGGTGCGCACCCCGAACGGGCAGAAGGTGCTGACCGTCAGGCGCGGTTTCTCGCTGTTCCTGTCCAAGGTCGAGGTGCTGGACGAGCACGATCGGCTGGTCGGTTCCTTCAGCCAGAAGTTCTTCTCCATCGGCGGCAAGTTCGACGTGCTCGATGCGCGCGAGAAGCTGGTGTGCACGCTGCGCGGCAAATGGACCAGCTGGGATTTCCGCTTCGTGCAGGGCGAGCGCGAACTGGCGCGGGTGGCCAAGAAGTGGGCCGGGCTGGGCAAGGAGCTGTTCACCTCGGCCGACAACTACATGCTCGCGATCGAGAACGCGGTGCCGGCCGAGGACGACGTGCGCATCCTGATCATGGCCGCGGTGCTGTGCATCGACATGGTGCTGAAGGAATAAGCGCCCATCGCCGCGCGCGCCGCAGTCGCTGCGCGTGGCGCCCTTGCGTTCAGGCGTTGGTCGCGCCCGCCAGCGGCAGCGTCACCGAGAAGCGGCTGCCCTGGCCCGGGCGGCTGCGCACCTCGACGCTGCAGCCCAGCGTCTCGGCGGTGCGGCGCACGATCCACAGCCCCAGGCCGAGGCCTTCGCTGCGCGGATCGGCCTGGCGGAACGCCTGGAACAGGGTGCGCAGGCTGTCGCCGTCCATGCCGATGCCGCTGTCGATGATCTCCACCAGCACCCGGTCCCGGCGGCGCCGGCAGCCGATCAGCACCGAGCCGTGCTCGGTGTACTTGACCGCATTGCCGAGCAGGTTGCCGAGCAGCGTGGACAGCAGCATGCCGTGGCTGCGCACGCGCAAGGTGGTCGGCACGTAGCGCAGCCGCAGCCCCTTGGCCGCGGCCTGCGGCCGCCAGGTGTCCACGATCGGGCCGAGCAGGTCGGCCAGGGCGACGTCGCGCAGCACCGGCAGGCTGTGCTCGCCGCCGGCGACCGCGCTGGCGGCCAGGTCGTCCAGGCCGGCGGAGACCTGGTTCAGCGCCTTGCGCGCCTCGTCCAGCGGCAGGCCGCTGGTCGCGTCGAGCTGGCGCTGGACCTTGGCCAGCGCGTAGGCGGCGGTGCGCAGCGGGGTCTTCAGGTCGTGGCCGGCGATGGCCAGCAGGCGGCTGCGGTAGTGGTTGGATTCCTGCGCCAGCGCCAGCGCCTTGCGCAGTTCCAGTTGCGCCATCGCCTGCCGCGCCAGCGCGCGCAGCGCTTCGATCTGTTCGTAGGTCAGCTGCCGCGCGCGCCGGTCGAGCACGCAGACGGTGCCCAGCGGCAGGCCGTCGGAGGTCTTCAGCAAGGCGCCGGCATAGAAATGCAGGCGTTCTGCGCCGGTGACCAGGGGATTGGAGGCGAAGCGCGGATCCTCGCGCGTATCCGGCACCAGCAGCAGGTCGTCCTCGAGCAGCGCATGCGCGCACAGCGACGTGGCCAGCGGCGTTTCCCGGGTGCCCAGGCCGATCTCGCTCTTGAACCACTGCCGCTCGCTGTCGATCAGGTTGACCACCGCGATCGGGGTCTGACAGATCATCGCGGCCAGGCGGGTGATGTCGTCGAAGGCCGGCTCGCGCGGCGTGTCCAGGATCGCGTAGCTGTGCAACGCGTCCAGGCGCAGCGTTTCGTTGCGGGGCTTGGCGGCGCAATAGACCGGGCCGGCGGCGGTTTCGACAGGGGACATGCGACGCGACTCTACGGCGTACAGTGGCGCAGTTTAGGGCAACCCCTTCAGTTTTTGACGACGCCGCTTTCACTCCGGCGCAACGGGCGCAGCAGGGGGAGCCAGCGGCCGCAGGTGTTTCGTTTGGCGACCGTCCCGGTCGGCAAACGCCGGCGGGCGCACCGCTGCGCCCGCCGGGTGGTGCCGCTGCGCGGCGTTCAGGCCGGCATGTCCTCGATCCGCAGGTACACCATGGTCTGGTGGAGCGGAACCCACTTGGGATAGCTTTTGCTCGGAATCATCTGCGTCCCCTCCGCGGGTGAAGTCTGTCGCTTGCCGGCGCACAGGCGCGGCTTCGGTGCAGGCGTCGACACGGCGCCAGTGGGCTTGAGCGCCACGCCGGGCTGTAGGCGGTTCCTGGCGCGGAACTGCGCGATCCAGCACTGCCGTCGCCCCGCGGCTGCGCCGTGCAGCGGCATCGCGCGGCCGCTCGCGGCAGGTTCGCGCGTCTTGTGTCTTGTCGCGCATGCGTCGATGTGTCGCAGGGTCTACCCCGATTGCGGCGGCAGGCCCTAGACTGCCGCGGTGATCCGTCGCCGCCAGCCATCGTCGCTCTGGGCCATGCTCGCCGTCGTGGCGATCGTGCTGATGCTGGCTGCGCCGCTGGTGAGCCGTTGGCAGCAGGCCCGTTCCGGCGCCGCGGCCGAGGCGGTGGCAGGGGCGATGTGCACCAGCCGCGGGCTGCAGGCGCTGCCGCTGCTGCCGATCGCGACGGCGGCGCTGCATGCAGGCATGCACGACGACGGCGCCGGCATGCCGCACGAGCAGGCGTGCGACTACTGCGTGCTCGCCGCGCGCCTGCTGCCGTGGCTGGCGCTGCTGCTGGTGTTGCTGCCCTGGGTCCGCCAGCACGCGCCGCGCGTCGCGCCGCGGATGCTGGCGGTGCGGACCGCCAACTGGCGCGCCCACGCCGCACGCGGGCCGCCGCTGTACTCCTGAAACACGAACGGCTGTTCCTTCGTGCCGTGGCGCCGCCGCGGTGCGTCTTCGTGCTGATGGAGCCATCGATGATCCGTTTCTTTTTCGTACCGCGCATGGCGGCGTACGGCTGCGTCTGTCTTGCGGCCAGCGTGTCCATGCCGGCGCACGCCGCCGACAGCGGCGTGCAACCTCCCGCCGGCGATTCCGCATTGACCCTGGGCAAGGTCCAGGTCAGCGCCGATCCGCTGTCCTTGCCGGCCGCGCGCAGCGTCCTGAGTTCCGTGGACATCCTCGGCGGCGACCTGCTGCAGGACCAGCACGTGGACTACAGCTGGGAGCTGCTGATGCGCGCGCCGGGCGTGCAGGTCACCCAGTTCAAGATGGGCACCGACGCCGGCCGCTTCTCGTTCCGCGGCTTCAACGGCGAAGGCCGGGTCAATGCGGTCAAGCTGCTGATCGACGGCATTCCCAGCAACGACAACGCCGGCGGCATGCCCTACCTGGACGCGGTGTTTCCGCTGAACATCGCCGCGATCGAGATCGTGCGCGGCACCAACGATCCGCGCTATGGGTTGAACGCCATCGCCGGCAGCGTCGATGTGCTGACCCGCAGCGGCGGCAACGACGGCCGCGCCAGCGTCACCGTCGGCAGCTTCGGCACGCGCGAGGTGCAGGCCAGCCAGGGCATCGAACGCGGCGGCTGGAGCCAGAACTATTTCGCCGCCTGGCGCGACAGCGACGGCTATCGCGATCATGCCGACGCGCGCAAGCGGGCTTTCGCCGGCAAGTGGTTCTACACCGCGCCCGACGCCGCCTGGCGTGCCGGCCTCAGTGCGCGCTACTACCGCAACGAAGCGCTGGAAGCGGGCTATCTGGACTACGCCAGCGCGCAACGCGCGCCGCGCAGTTCGCCGGACTATGCGCGCGACGACCGCAGCGAACGCCAGACCGGGCAGGTGAGCCTGCATCTGGACGCGCAGCTGGCCGATGCCGTGACAGGCAGCGCCAAGCTGTACTGGAATCGCTACCAGAACCAGCGCTGGGTGCGCTTCACCGCCGCCGGCGCGCAGCAGGAACGCGATACCGACGAAACCCAGCGCGGTTTCCTGGCCAAGGCCAGCTGGCGTCCCGAGGTCGACTGGGCGGCGTCGTTCGCGCTGGAAGGCGGCATCGACGGGCAATGGCAGGACAACACCTCGCAACGCTATCGCACCGTGGCGCGGGTACGCACCGCGCCGTTGCGCGACTGGGATTTCGACCTGGAGACGCGTGGCGCCTATGTGCAGGCGGTGATCCGCCCGTTCGAGCGCTTGCAACTGATCCCGGCCTACCGCGTGGACTGGGTCGATGGCAGCTTCCGCGACCGTCTCGGCGGCGCGCGCTATCCGGCCTACGCCTACGGCGCGATCAAGCAGCCCAAGCTCAGCGCGGTGTTCGCGCTGACCGCGCAGACCAGCGCCTATGCCAACCTCGGCCGCACCTTCCAGATCGGCAGCGGCAACGGCGCCTACCGCAGCCAGCCCGGCAACCTGGCGCCGTCGTACAACGACGGCTGGGAAGCCGGCTTGAAGTTCGCCGACGCCAGGCGGCTGGACGCGCGCATCGCCTATTGGGAGCAGCGCGCCTCCGACGAGGTGGCGACCATCCTCGGCGTCAACGGCAGTGTCGGCAGCGGCGAGGTCGGCAACGTCGGCAAGACCTTGCGCCGCGGCTGGGATGCGCAGCTGAACCTGCGTGCGGACGAACGCTGGACGCTGTGGCTGGCCTATTCGCGGCAGCGCGCGGTCATCGTCACCCCCGATCCGAGCGCGCCGGCCACGCGCGGCAAGGAGATCGAGAACGTGCCGCACTCCCTGGCCAGCGCCGGCATCGACTGGCAGGCCACGCCGCGGCTGAAGCTGTCGGCCTGGGGCAATACGCAGGGCGACTACTACGTGGAGCGCAGCAATACGCTGGGCCGCTACGGCGGCTACGCGCTGGCCAACGTCGGCGCGAGCTGGACATGGCGCGCGCAGCGCGAGCTGTCGCTGCAGTTGAAGAACCTGACCGATCGCCACTACGTCTACGCCTGGTACGACAGCGGCTCGTCGGGCTACTCGCCGGGCGACGGCCGCGCGCTGTACGCCAGCCTCAGCTGGGGCTGGTGATGGCGATGCCGAACCCGGACGCGGCCGCGCCGGCGCGGTTCTATCGCGCGGTGTGGCGCTGGCATTTCTATGCGGGCCTGTTGGTGCTGCCGCTGCTGGCATGGCTGGCGCTGACCGGTGCCGCGTTCGTCTACCAGCAGCCGATCGATGGCTACTTCCACCGTGCGCTGAAGACGGTGCAGGTACCGATACAGGCCAATGTCGCCGCGCCGCAGCGCCTGCTCGACGCGGCGCTGGCGGCGCAGCCCGGGCAGGCATTGCGCTACACCACGCCGCTGCGGCGCGACGCGTCGGCGGAAGTGACCGTGGGGACCGCCGATGGCCGCCGCGTGGTGGTGTACGTGGATCCGTACCGGGCGCGCGTGCTGGGCAGCCTGCCCGAGCACGGCACCGTGGCGTGGACGATCCGCCGCCTGCACAGTCTCGCCCTGGTCGGGCCGTGGGCCAGCGCGCTGATCGAAGTGGCCGCGGGCTGGGCGATCCTGCTGGTGCTGACCGGCGTCTACCTGTGGTGGCCGCGCGGCCGCCGTGGCGGCGTCACGACGGTGCGTGGGCGGCCGCCGCAGCGCGTGTTCTGGCGCGATACGCATGCGCTGACCGGCAGCGTGGCCGGGGCGATGCTGTTGTTCCTGGCGCTGACCGGGATGCCGTGGTCGTGGTTCTGGGGCGCGCAGGTCAACCGCCTCGCCAATGGCCACCACTATGGCTATCCGGCGGGTCTGCGCGTGGACGTACCGATGTCCACGCAACGCCTGAGCGACGAAGAGCTGCCGGCCTGGTCGCTGCGCCAGGCGCGGTTGCCGCAGTCGCAGCTGCCGCAGGCTGCGTCGATGCCGATGCCGATGCCCGCGGCGGCGAATGCGGATGCAGCTTCGGCTTCGGCATCGAGCGTGGCGGACAACGGCAACGATGCGCATGCGCAGCATGCCGCGCATGGCGGCATGGCGATGAACGCCATGGATGCGATGGCGCCGGCGCCCGGCGCCATCGGCCTGGACGCGGCGATGGAGCGGTTCCAGGCGCGGGGTATCGCCGCCGGCTACAGCGTGGCGCTGCCGCGCGGCGTGCGCGGCGTGTACACCGCGTCGGTGTATCCGCCGGATCTTGCGCAGCAGCGGGTGATCCACCTCGACCAGTACAGCGGCAAGGTGCTGCTGGACATGCGCTACGCCGACTACGGGCCCATGGCGAAGGCGTTGGAATGGGGCATCAACGTGCACCTGGGGCAGCAATACGGCACGTGCAATCAGCTGCTGCTGATCGTCTCGTGCATTGGCATCGTGCTGTTGTGCGTCAGCGCCGCGCTGATGTGGTGGAAGCGGCGCCCGCCCGGCGGAGTGGGCGTGCCGCCGTTGCCGGCGGACCGGCGTACCTTGCGCGGCGTGCTCGTGCTGCTGGCGATCGGCGGCGCGTTGTTCCCGCTGGTCGGGGTGTCGTTGTTGCTGATGCTGGTGCTGGATTGGTGGTGGGTGGTGCGGCGGGAGTGAGGCGGTGCGGCTGGACACAGGGGGTTTGCGGCGAACTGGCCGGGTGCACTGTGGGAGGGACTTCAGTCCCGACGGCGTCCGAAGCCGGAAGGTTCATCGCGTCGCTCGTCGCGACTGAAGTCGCTCCCACAGGAGAGTTGCGGCGAGCTGGCCGGGTGCACTGTGGGAGGGACTTCAGTCCCGACGGCGTCCGAAGCCGGAAGGTTCATCGCGCCGCTCGTCGCGACTGAAGTCGCTCCCGCAGGAGAGTTGCGGCGAGCTGGCCGGGTGCACTGTGGTAGGGACTTCAGTCCCGACGGCGTCCGAAGCCGGAAGGTTCATCGCGCCGTTCGTCGCGACTGAAGTCGCTCCCACAGTGGCTCGCGGCGAGCTGGCCGGGTGCACTGTGGGAGGGACTTCAGTCCCGACGGCGTCCGAAGCCGGAAGATTCATCGCGCCGCTCGTCGCGACTGAAGTCGCTGCCACAGGGACTTGCGATGGGCTGTCGAGTGCGCGCGGCGCGCCGGCCTCAGATGTCCTCGTGGATGCCGCACTCGCGCTTGAGGCCGAAGAAGCGGGTGTCTTCCTCGCGCATGCCCGGTTCCCAGCGGCGGGTGGTGTGGAAGTCGCCGATCGACACGTAGCCTTCCTCCCACAGCGGGTGGTAAGGCAGGCCGTGCTGCTGCATGTACTGCCACAGGTCGCGGTCGCTCCAGTCGGCGATCGGGTTGATCTTGTAGCGCTCGCCGCGCTTCTGCACGAACGGGGTCTGCGCGCGGCTGTCGGACTGGCTGCGGCGCAGGCCGGTGAACCAGGTGCCGACCTTCAGTTCGTCCAGCGCGCGGCGCATTGGCTCGACCTTGCGCAGATTGTTGTACTGCTCGATGCCGACCATGCCCTGTTCCCACAGGCGGCCATGGCGCGCTTCCATCCAGGCGCGGCTGACCAGCGGCCGGTACACCTTGAGGTTGAGCTTGAGCTTGTCGGTGAGCGCGTCGGCGAAACGGTAGGTCTCGGCGAACAGGTAGCCGGTGTCGATCAGGATCACCGGGATGTCCGGCACCTGCTGGGTCAGCAGGTGCAGCGTCGCCGCCGACTGCGCGCCGAAGCTCGACGACAGCGCGGCCTCGGCCGGGCCGTGTTCGAGCGCCCAGGCCACGCGCTGCGGCGCGGTCATCGGCACCAGCAACGCGTTGACCGCGTCGAGGTCCCATGCGGTGGCCGGCGCATTGGCGGAGTCGTGGTGGGCGGAGACGGGCAGGGCGCTCATGCGTGCAGTTCCGAAGCAATGAGATGGCGGTGGGTGGGGTAGGCGGGCAGGTCGACCAGGCCGCTACGGTGCAGGAAGTCGCCGAAGCCTTCGCCGGCATCGCGTTCGCCGGCATAGCGCGCGAACAGCGGGTCCAGCGCGTCGAGAATTTCCGGCTCGCTGATGTTTTCGCGATACAGCGTGTTCAGGCGCTGGCCACGGTGATCGCCGCCGAGCATCAGGTTGTAGCGGCCAGGGGCCTTGCCGACCAGGGCGATCTCGGCCAGATACGGCCGCGAGCAGCCGTTGGGGCAACCGGAGATGCGCAGCAGGATCGGCGCCTCGCGCAGCCCATGCCGGTCCAGCAACGGTTCCAGCTTGTCGGCGAAGGTCGGCAGGTAGCGCTCGGCCTCGGCCATCGCCAGGCCGCAGGTCGGCAGCGCCACGCAGGCCATCGCCGCGCGCGCCAGCGCGGTGCGCGCCTGGTTGCCGGCGTCCAGCGCATGCGCGCGCACCAGCGTGTCGATCGCCTCGCGCTGCGCGGCCGGAATGCCGGCGATGACCAGGTTCTGGTTCGAGGTCATGCGGAAGTGCGCGCCGTCGCCGTCGCGCTGCAGCAGCGCGGCGATCTCGCGCAGGCCGCTGAGGTGGCCTGCGCCATCGTCATGGTCGGCGATGCGTCCGGCCGGCAGCGACAGGGTCAGGTGCGCGCGCCCGTCCTCGCCTTCGCTCCAGCCGTAGCGGTCGCCGTTGTGCTCGAACGCGAACGCGTGGGTCGGCTGCAGCGCGATGCCGGCACGGCGCTGGATCTCGGCGACGATGGTGTCCAGCCCGTGGTCGTCGATGGTGTACTTGAAGCGCGCGCGCTTGCGCACGGTGCGGTTGCCGAGATCGCGCTGGGTGGTGACCACCGCGGTGGCGACATCGAGCAGCTGCTCGCGCGCGATGAAGCCGATCACGTTGGCCACGCGCGGATAGGTCTCGGCGTCGCCATGGCTGGCGCCCATGCCGCCGCCGATGCTGACGTTGTAGCCGGCCAGTTCGCCGTCCGCGCCGAGCACGCCGATGAAGCCCAGGTCGTTGGCGAACACGTCCACGTCGTTGACCGGCGGCAGCGCGAAGCCGATCTTGAACTTGCGCGGCAGGTAGGTGTCGCCGTAGATCGGCTCCTGTTCCTGGCCGCTGCCGACGATCTGCTCCTCGTCCAGCCAGATCTCGTAGTAGGCGCGGGTATTGGGCAGCAGGTGTTCGGACACGCGCGCCGCATCGGCATACAGCGTGGCGTGCGCGCGCGAGGCCAGCGGGTTGGCGGCGACCTGCACGTTGCGGTTGACGTCGCCGCAGGCGGCCAGGGTATCGATCAGCGCGGCGTTGATCGCCTGCATCGTCGCCTTCAGCTCGCGCTTGATCACCCCATGGAACTGGAACGCCTGGCGCGTGGTGACGCGCAGCGAGTGGTTGCCGTAGGTGGTGGCGATGGCGTCGAGCTTGCGCCACTGCTCCGGGGTGATCACCCCGCCCGGCGTGCGCGTGCGGATCATGAACTGGTAGGCCGGTTCGAGCTTCTGCCGGCGGCGCTCGTCGCGCAGGTCGCGATCGTCCTGCTGGTAGCTGCCGTGGTACTTGATCAGCGTCTGGTCGTCCTCGCGCAGCGCGCCGGTGACCGGGTCGGCCAGGCTCTGCAGCAGCGACCCGCGCAGGCGGCGGCTTTCGGCCTTGATGTCTTCGACGGAGTGGCTCATTTGCGGGACTCGGGACTCGGGACTGGGGACTCGGAAACGCGCACGATCGCGCACTGAGGCTTCACCGGCTTCCGTTCTTCGAGTCCCGGGTCCCGAGTCCCTTGTCCCGGCTTCTCAATAGACGTCGCGCGCATACCGTCCCTCCCGCTGCAGCGCCGTGAGGTAGGCGGCCGCGTCCTCGGCGCTGTGCGCGCCGTGCTCGGCCACGATCTGCTGCAGCGTGGCGTGCACGTCCTTGCCCATGCCGATCGCGCCGCACACGTACAGGTGCGCGCCGTTCTGCAGCCAGTCGTAGACCTCGCGGCCGTGTTCGCGCAGGCGCTGCTGCACGTACACCTTGTCCTGCACGTCGCCGTCGCGCAGCGGCTGCACGTCGCGCGAGAACGCCAGCTCCAGGCGCTGCAGTTCGCCGCTGCGCAGCGCCTGTTGCCATTCGGCCTGGTACAGGAAGTCCTGGTTGAAATGGCGGGCGCCGAAGAACAGCCAGTTGCGGCCGCCGGCGCCGCTCTCGGCGCGTTCCTGCACGAAGCCGCGGAACGGCGCCACGCCGGTGCCGGGACCGATCATCAGGATGTCGCGGCTGGCGTCGGCCGGGACCCGGAAGCGTTCGTTGGGTTCGATGTAGACCGGGGCGCTGTCGCCTTCGGCCAGGGCGGCCAGATAGCCGCTGGCCGCGCCGCCATGGGCGTGGCCGTGCGCCTGGTAGGCCAGCACGTCGACGGTGAGGTGGACTTCGTCGCCGACCCGCTTGCGGCTGGAGGCGATCGAGTACAGGCGCGGGGCCAGGGGCCGCAGTGCGTCGAGCAGCGCGCTGTGGTCCCAATCCGCCGGCCAGCGTCGCAGCACGTCGATCACCTGGTGATCGGCCAGCAACGCCGCCAGACCGGCGGTCTGGGTAGGGTCGAGCAGCTGTTCCAGCGCCGGGGCGGCTGAGCGGCGGGCGACCGCGGCCAGGAACGGCCGCGATGCCCGGGTCAGTTCGCGATGCGCGGCGAGCCACTCGTGCAAGGGCAGAGTCTGCGCACCGACGGTGACGTCGGCATGACCGTCCAGTCGCGTCGCCGTCAATACCGCCTCGACCAGCGCCGGCGGATTGCGATGGCGGATGCCCAGCGCGTCGCCGGGTTCGTAGTGCAGGCCGCTGCCGGCCAGCGACAGTTCCAGGTGGCGCACGTCCTTGTCGGCCTGGCCATGTGCGGCATAGCGCGGCCCCTTGAAGTCGCGGCCGCTGATGCGCTGGTTGGCCAGCACCTCGGCGGCGAACGGGCGCTCGTGGCTCCACGCCGCCGCGGCGGTACTGCGCAGCGGGGTCACCGTCGCCGACGGCGCGGCCGCGCTCTTCAGCAGCTCGCGCGCCTGCGCCAGCGCCTGCGCGCGCCACGGCGTGGCCACGGTGTCGATGTCCAGGTCGGCCTCGCCCAGCGGGACCACGCGCTGCGCGCCGAGTTCGGCCAGGCGCGCATCGATGCGCTTGCCGATGCCGCAGAAGTCGGCGTAGCTGGAATCGCCCAGGCCGAGCACCGCGTACTTCAGTTCCGGCAGCTTGGGCGCGCGGCGGCCCTGCAGGAATTCGACCAGGCCGATCGCGTCGTCCGGCGGATCGCCTTCGCCCTGGGTGCTGATGACCACGTACAGCAGGCGCTCGCTGGCCAGCTCGCGGGTCGGGTAGGCATCGGCGCGCAGCACGCGGACGGTCAGCCCGGCGGCCTCGGCCTCGGCCGCCAGTTGCTCGGCGGCGCGGCGGGCGTTGCCGGTCTGGCTGCCGTAGACCACGCTCAGCCGCTGCGCGCCCTGGCTGGCCGCGGCACCGCCCGGCAGCACCGCCAGCGACGGCGGCGCATGGCCCTGGCCCTGGGCCAGGCCGGCGGCATAGCCGGACAGCCACCACAGGCTGGCCGCATCCAGCCCCTCCACCGTCCGCGCCAGCAGCGCCTTGCGCTCGTCGGGCAAGGGGCTGGGCGGCAACGCGGGCGAGGCGGCGGTCATGGCCGGTCCGGGTGGGAAGAAGGGATGACCGATGTTAGGGATTCGTTGCGCGGCGCAGAAAGGAGCAGGGGTTATCGGCTTATGCCCCCCGCTTATTTCAGTGCCTGCCAGGCGCATCACACACTGCCGGCCCCGGTCGCCCCAGGCGCCGCGGCCGCTGCTACCCTCTGTACGCACCCCTTCCCAACGAGCCCTGCGTTGTCCCTGATGCGTTCTTCCGCCCTGTCCCACCTCGACCGGCTCGAGGCCGAAAGCATCCACATCCTGCGCGAGGTGGCCGCCGAGTTCCGCAACCCGGTACTGCTGTATTCGGTCGGCAAGGACAGCTCGGTGCTGCTGCACCTGCTGCTGAAGGCGTTCGCGCCGGCGCCGCCGCCGATCCCGCTGCTGCACGTGGACACGCGCTGGAAGTTCCGCGAGATGATCGCGTTCCGCGACCGCCGCGCTGCCGAGACCGGGGTGGACCTGCGCGTGCACATCAACCCCGACGGCATCGCCCAGGACATCGGCCCGTTCACGCACGGCGCGACCGTGCATACCGACGTGATGAAGACCCAGGGCCTGAAGCAGGCGCTGGACCAGGGCAGGTTCGACGCGGCGATCGGCGGCGCGCGCCGCGACGAGGAGAAGGCGCGGGCCAAGGAGCGGGTGTTCTCGTTCCGCAACGACAAGCATCGCTGGGACCCGAAGAACCAGCGCCCCGAGCTGTGGAACGTGTACAACGCGCGGGTCCATGCCGGCGAGAGCGTGCGCGTGTTCCCGCTGTCCAACTGGACCGAGCTGGATATCTGGCTGTACATCTACCGCGAAGCGATTCCGGTGGTGCCGCTGTATTTCGCCGCCGAACGCCCGGTGGTGGAGCGCGACGGCGCGCTGATCCTGGTGGACGACGCGCGGCTGCCGCTGCGCGACGGCGAAGTGCCGCAGCGGCGACAGGTGCGCTTCCGTACCCTGGGCTGCTATCCGCTGACCGGCGCGGTCGCGTCGCAGGCCGACACGCTGGAAAAGATCATCGCCGAGATGCTGCTGACCACCACCTCGGAGCGGCAGGGGCGGGTGATCGATCAGGATCCGGGCGCCTCGATGGAGAAGAAGAAACTCGAGGGATATTTCTGATGGCTATCAAGACGGGACTCGGGACTCGGGACTCGGGACTCGAAAAAGCACCGGAACTTGTGACCCCAGATTCGGCCGTTGGGCGACTGTCTGCGTCCGACGCGGACCCGCAGTTCGCTGCCTCGTCCGAGTCCCGAGTCCCGAGTCGCGCGTCCCGCAGCGGCGACGCGGTCGCCGCCTACCTGCAGCAGCACGAACACAAGCCGCTGCTGCGCTTCATCACCTGCGGCAGCGTCGACGACGGCAAGAGCACCCTGATCGGGCGCCTGCTGTACGACAGCAAGCGCCTGTTCGACGACCAGCTCGCCGCGCTCAGCGCCGACAGCAAGCGCCACGGCACCCGCGGCGGCGAGATCGACTACGCGCTGCTGCTCGACGGCCTGGCCGCCGAGCGCGAGCAGGGCATCACCATCGATGTGGCCTACCGCTACTTCGATACCGACAAGCGCAAGTTCATCGTCGCCGATTGCCCCGGCCACGAGCAGTACACCCGCAACATGGCCACCGGCGCCTCCACCGCCGACGTGGCGGTGGTGCTGGTCGATGCGCGCAAGGGCCTGCTGACCCAGACCCACCGCCACAGCTACATCGTCTCGCTGCTCGGCATCCGCCACGTGGTGCTGGCGGTCAACAAGATGGACCTGGTCGATTTCGACCAGGCCAGCTTCGATGCGATCGTCGCCAGCTACCGCGCGCTGGCCGCGCAACTGGGCATCGCGCAGGTGCAGTGCATCCCGCTGTCGGCGCTGGACGGCGACAACCTGTCGCAGCGGTCCGCGCGCACGCCCTGGTATGGCGGCCCGGCCTTGCTCGAATACCTGGAAGGCCTGGACCTGGCCGCGCGCGACGCCGACAGCGGCCTGCGCCTGCCGGTGCAGTGGGTCAATCGCCCGAACCAGCAGTTCCGCGGTTTCGCCGGCACGCTCGCGGCCGGCCAGGTGCGGCCGGGCGATGCGGTGGTGGTGCTGCCGTCGGCGCGCCGCTCCACCGTCGCACGGGTGCTCGACGGCACTGGCGACGTGGACCGGGCCGTGGCCGGGCAGGCGGTGACGCTGACCCTGGCCGACGAGATCGACATCAGCCGCGGCGACGTGATCGCCGCCGCCGACGACCCGCCGGAGGTGGCCGACCAGTTCGCCGCGCACGTGCTGTGGATGGACGATGCCGCACTGCTGCCGGGGCGCCCGTACTGGCTGAAGATCGGCACACGCACGGTGTCGGCCAGCGTCAGCGAGATCAAGCACCGCATCGACGTGAACACCCAGGAGCGGCTGGCGGCCAAGCGCCTGGAATTGAACGAGGTCGGCTACTGCAACCTGGCGCTGGACGAGTCGATCGCATTCGAGCCGTACGCGCGCAACCGCGCGCTCGGCGGCTTCATCCTGATCGACCGGCAGAGCAACGCCACCGTCGCCGCCGGCACGCTGGATTTCGCGCTGCGCCGCGCCGGCAACGTGCACTGGCAGCACCTGGACGTGGACCGCGCCGCACGCGCGCGGATCAAGGGTCAGGCGCCGAAGGTGCTGTGGTTCACCGGCCTGTCCGGCGCCGGCAAGTCCACCGTCGCCAATCT
Source organism: Xanthomonas campestris pv. phormiicola (assembly GCA_025666215.1). NCBI lineage: Bacteria > Pseudomonadati > Pseudomonadota > Gammaproteobacteria > Lysobacterales > Lysobacteraceae > Xanthomonas > Xanthomonas campestris. The sequence goes on from CP102593.1 coordinate 1,273,479, forward strand.
GGTCGACAAGCGCCTGCATGCGCTCGGCTATCACACCTTCATCCTCGACGGCGACAACGTGCGGCACGGGCTGAACCGCGACCTGGGCTTCACCGACGAGGACCGGGTGGAGAACATCCGCCGCGTCGCCGAGGTGGCGCGCCTGATGGCCGACGCCGGGCTGATCGTGCTGGTCAGCTTCATCTCGCCGTTCCGTGCCGAGCGGCGCATGGCGCGCGAGCGCTTCGCCGAGGGCGACTTCGTCGAGGTCTTCGTCGACGTGCCGCTGCACGTGGCCGAGGCGCGCGACGTGAAGGGGCTGTACGCCAAGGCCCGCGCCGGGCAGATCCCCAACTTCACCGGCATCGATTCGCCGTACGAGGCGCCGGAGCAGCCGGAACTGCACCTGCGCGCGGACGGCGACAACGCCGAGGCGCTGGCGGCGCAGGTGCTGGCCTGGCTGGACGCGCACGACTGAGCGCGGGCGCCGCCCCCGGCGGCGCCGGCCATGCATGCTGCCGAACGCTGGCCGGTGCGCAGCGGGAGTTGCCGGCGGCCGCGCCGGTGCGCATCCTATGCAGGCAGGGAGGCGGTGTGGATCCAGGGGCACCCTGGGGCCGGATCCTTGCGGCAACGTTCAGGGGGAACGCGTGGATCCGAAGATGCAGGCCTTGCTGGCCAGGACCAATGTCACCGAGCTGGTCGCGCCGGCGGCGGTGGAACAGGTGACTCACCAACCGGTGCGGCCCGAGCCGCCGCCAGCGCAGCGGCCGCTATATTCCACGGCCGATCCGTTCCAGTACCACTTGGCCACCACCGAAATCGTCTGCAAGCTGCAGGAGCGCACGACCAGGCCGGCGGTACGGGCGTTCGGCTGGCTGGTGTTCGGGGTGCCGATGGCGCTGTTCGGGCTGATGCTGTTGCAGCTGGTCTGGTACGACGCCGGGCTGCATGCATGGAAGATCCCGCACACCGTCGGCGGTGCGCTGCGCACGCTGGTCGGGACCGCTTCTGCGCTGGCATTCATCGTGGCGTACCCGTATTTCACCCGCCGCCGGGGGGCCACCGCCGGCTGAGGCATGCGGCGCGCATGCGTCGGCGCGTCGCTATCGCTGCGGCTGGCAAGGCGGGGTGCGCCGGCCGGCGTGCGGCCCGGTGCGGTGACGTCGCTGGTCGCCGGCGGCTGGCTTCAATGCGCGCCGGGCTGCGCCTGGGTCAGCCGCTGCGGCGCGCGGCGCGGCGCCTGCAGCACCTGCACGAACTGCGCGGCGATCACCGCACCGGCGAAGTGGCGCTGCACGAACTGGCGGCCGGCCTGGCCCATGCGCTGGCGGCGCTGCGCATCGCACATGCGCAGGATCGCATCGCGCCAGGCGCTCACGTCGCCCGGCGGCAGCAGTTCGCCGCTGACGTCGGCATCCAGCGTCTCCGCCGCGCCGCCGACGCGGCTGGCGAGCACCGGCACTTCGCTGGCCTGCGCTTCCACCGAGACCCGGCCGAAGGTCTCCGGCGCCAGCGAGGGGAACGCCAGCATCGACATCGCGTTGTAGTAGGGCGTGGCGTCGTTGACCCAGCCTACGAAGCGGTGCCGTGTGGCGCTGGCCTGGCCGCTGGCCTGCGCGTGCAGGCGCGCCGCATCCGGGCCGTCGCCCAGCCACAGGCAGTGCAGCGCCGGTTCGATCGCCATCGCCGCGGACGCCGCCTCCAGCAGGGGAAAGATGCCCTTGCCGTGCTGCAGGCGGCCGCTGTAGCCGATCACGATGGCGTCCTCGGGCAGGCCGAGCGTGGCGCGCAGGGCGCGGCCGCGTTGCGGATCCGGGCGCAGGCTGTCCATGTTCACCGGGTTGTACAGCACCTGTACCAGCGCCTCCGGCACGCCGCGCTCCAGGTAGGCCTGCCGCGCATAGCGCGACACCGCGAAGAAGCGCGAGGCCAGGCGCGGGATCGCGTAGCCGGAGAAGGCGCGCATCGCCGGCGCACGGTGCCGGAACAGCGCCACGCGGATGCCGAGCGCGCGGCCGACCAGCAGCAACGGCCAGTATTCCTTGCCGAAATTGCCGACCAGCCAGTCCGGTTGCAGGCGCCGCGCCAGGCGCAGCAGCGGCGCGTAGCCGGCCGGATCCAGCGCGTTGCGGAAGTGGCCGAAATGCACGCTCACCCCGCTGCGCTGCAGCTCCTCGGCGATCAGCCCGCCTTGGCAGGCGATCACCTCGACGCGGTGGCCGGCGCCGGCCAGCGCCTGCGCCAGCGCCACGAAGTGCGTGGCCGCGCCGGTGTTCTCGGGATTGGTGCCGACGAACAGGAACTTCATGCGCGCCGATCCTCGTAACCGGTCAGCGCGCGCAGCGCGAACTGCGGCAGGACGTGGTGCCGCGCCACCTGGATGCGCGGATAGCGCCAGGGATCGGACCCGGGCACGGCACGGCCGCGGCGGGTGGTGGTCGCGGCGACATAGCCGGCCTCGCGCACCGTCGCGGCGACGCGCGCGTCGACGTCGCCGTACGGATAGCAGAACTGGGTGACCGGTGCGCCGAGCCGATCTTCCAGCTCGCGCTTGCAGCCGCCGATCTCCTCGCGCAGCTCGGCGTCGCTGCACGCGGTCAGGTGGGGATGCGAGCGGGTGTGCGCACCGATCTCCATGCCGCCGGCGCGCCACTGGCGCAGCTCGGCCAGGCTCATCAGCGGCTTCTCGATGCCGAGTTTCTGTGCGTCCCAGGTGTTGTGGCGGCCGATGCTGCCGCTGACCGCGTACACCGTGGCGCTGAAGCCCAGCCGTTGCAGCACCGGCAGCGCGGCATGCAGGTTGTCGAGGTAACCGTCGTCCAGGGTCACCACCGCGACCCGGCCGTGGCGTTCGCCGCGCAGGTAGGGCATGGCCTCGGACATGGACACGCCGCGGTAGCCCAGCCGGCGCAGCAACTGCATCTGCCGCGCGAAGCGCGCCGGTGCGACGTACAGGCTGCGGTACACCTGCAACTGCCGCGGCGCCGGCGCGATGTTGTGGTACATGAAGATCGGAATACGTGCCGCAGCGGGGGAGGTCGCGGGTTGCATCGGGGCGGCTCGGGACGATCGCGAGGAAGGGAGGACGCGCTGCATTAGCGCGCGCCAACCTTTCGGCGGCCTGTCGTGCATGCCGGCACTGCGCCAGCGCGCGCGGCAAGACGCGCTGCCGCCGCAGGTCGTTGCGCTGTTCTGCGCGGTGCGCGCATGCAGCGCGGGACACAAGGCATGCGGCAAGGGCATGCCAGTGCCGGTTATGCTCGGCTGCCGATCCGCAGGAGCATGGCCGATGCCCGACGAACCCAGCACCGTGGCCTGGCGCGACCTGCGCCTGACCGTCGACGGGATGCAACTGCGCCGTTGGCGCGACGACGATCTGGACGCGCTGCTGCGCCATGCCGACGATGCGCAGGTGGTGCGCGGCCTCAGCGAGCGCTTTCCGCATCCCTACACCCGCGCCGACGGCGAGGCGTTCCTGGGCGGGCGCGTGGTCGATCTAGGGCATCCGGTGCTGGCGATCGAGATCGATGGCGAGGCCTGCGGCAGCATCGGCCTGCGTCCCGGTCGCGGCGAGCGTGCGCATGTGGCCGAACTGGGCTATTGGCTGGGACGCCGGCACTGGGGACAGGGCCGGATGACGCGGATCGTCGCTGCCTACCTGGACTGGGCGATCCCTGCGCTCGGGCTGCTGCGCATCGAGACCAGCGTGCTGGACAGCAACCCGGCCTCGGCGCGGGTGCTGGAGAAGAACGGCTTCGTGCGCGAGGGCATCCGCCGCAGCGCGCTGCGCAAGCAGGGGCACCTGCACGATCTGCACCTGTTCGGGCGCCTGCACGCGCCAGAGTGAGATCTGCGTTCGGCAGTCAGCGCCGATTCATGCACAATCGAGCCAGCCCCCGTTCGCGGGGTCTCCTTCTTGGGTCTCGGGGAACTGCGTGGAATCGATCATCACTGCATTGAACGGCTTGATCTGGAGCAAGGCGCTGATCTTCATGTGCCTGGCGGCCGGCCTGTACTTCACCATCCGCACCCGCTGCATGCAGGTGCGCGGCTTCGCCGAGATGCTGCGGCTGACCGTCGGCGGGCAGAAATCCGATGCCGGCGTGTCCTCGTTCCAGGCGCTGGCGATGTCGATGGCCGGGCGCATCGGCATCGGCAACATCGCCGGCGTGGCCACCGCCATCGCCTTCGGTGGGCCGGGCGCGATCTTCTGGATGTGGGTGATGGGCTTCTTCGGCGCCTCCACCTCGTACATCGAATCGACCCTGGCGCAGATCTACAAGGTCAAGGACGCCGACGGCCGCTACCGCGGCGGCCCGGCCTACTACATCGAAAAGGCGATGGGGCTGAAGTGGTACGCGCTGCTGTTCGCGATCGCCACCATCGTCGCCACCGGCTTCCTGATGCCCGGAGTGCAGGCCAATGCGATCGCCGACAGCGTGGTCAACGCCTGCCGCGGCGGCCCGCTGTGCGGCCCGCTCGACGGGGTGTGGATGGGGCTGCCGGCGGTGCAGGCGTTGAAGCTGGGCATCGGCATGACCGTGGCGCTGTTGCTGGCGGTGATCATCTTCGGCGGGGTCAGGCGCATCGCCACCTTCGCCGAGATCGTGGTGCCGTTCATGGCGCTGGGCTACATCCTGATGGCGGTGGTGGTGATGGCGCTCAACGCCGAACGGGTGCCGGAGATGTTCGCGATCATCTTCCGCAGCGCGTTCGGCGCGCACGCCGCGTTCGGCGCGCTGCTCGGCCTGGCGGTGGAGTGGGGGGTCAAGCGCGGCATCTACGCCAACGAGGCCGGGCAGGGTACCGGCCCGCACGCCGCGGCCGCGGCCGAGGTCTCGCATCCGGCCAAGCAGGGCTACGTGCAGGCCTTCGCGATCTACTTCGACACGATGATGGTGTGCACCGCGACCGCGTTCCTGATCCTGGCCACCGGCAAGTACAACGTGTATGCGCCGGACGGCGGCGAGCACCTGTTCGCCGGCCTGCGCGGGGTGCAGGAAGGCCCGGGCTACGCGCAGGCCGCGGTGGACGCGATCCTGCCCGGCTGGGGCGCCGGGTTCGTGGCGCTGGCGCTGTTCTTCTTCGCCTTCACCACGATCATGGCCTATTACTACATGGCCGAGACCAACCTCAGCTACGTCAACGGCAACCGCCGCCGTCCGCTCAGCGTGCTGGTGCTGCGGCTGGGCATCCTGGGCATGGTGGTGTTCGGCGCGTTCCACGACGCCAAGCTGGCATGGTCGCTGGGCGACATCGGCGTGGGCCTGATGGCCTGGCTCAACATCATCGCCATCCTGATCCTGCAGAAGCCGGCGCTGCTGGCGTTGCGCGACTACGAGCGGCAGAAGAAGGCCGGCCTGGACCCGGTGTTCGATCCGCTGCCGCTGGGCATCAAGAACGCCGATCTGTGGCGCGAGCGCCTGTTGCCGCCGGCGCCGCGCAACGAATGAGCGCTGCGGCCGTGCATGCCGCGATGACACGCTGCCGGCCTGGGGCCGGCAGCGGTGCCGTGCGTTAGGGGCAGGGCGCGATCAGTAGGAGATCGTCGCCGAGGTGGCGGTGGTCTGCACATCGTAGTTGCACTGCACGTCCAGGCCGGAACTGTCGGTGTACGAAACCCATGCCGGCGACTGCACGCGTCCCAGTTTGTAGTCGTACACGCCGATCGCGTTGAAGGTGATGTGACCGTCGGGCGGATACTGGTCGCAGCTGTCCACCGAATACACCTCCAGCGCGCCACCTATCACCAGGTGCGTGCTCGAATCGATGTCGTAGCTGGTGCTGAGCCGGACGCTCTTGCCGGTGGTGACGTTGCGCGTGTCGACGTTCCAGTTCGAGCAAGGCCTGCCGTTGTTGCAGGTGGCGTAGGTGTCGCCCACGATCTGGTCGCCGGCTTTGGCCGGAATGAAATCGCTGGACCACACCATGCCATCCTGGCAGCAGTTCCAACTGCTCAGATCCCAGGTGTTGCTGTCGCCGCGGTAGCCCAGCACCGGTTGCAGGATCGTCGGATCATCGCTCTGCATGCCCGGGAAGAAGTACACCGTCTGCTGTGCCACGTTGGTCGGATTCTTCGGTACTTTCCAGCTCGCGACGATGCGGCCCATCTTGGCGCCAGTCACGTCGATGGCCGACTGGACCCAATCGTGCGCAATCGGTGGCGGCACCGATCCGGGTGATCTGGACGCTGTCAGCGCGGCGCTGCCGCGGACCAGTCGACCATCGATTCCGCGACCGTCGGGCCGCACCCGCGCGCCGCTGGGAGTGAAGTTGTCCTGGGTACAGGCCTGCGCCTGTTCGCGCAGGCCATCGACGTGTTGCAGGCTGCCGTCCTCGAGGATGCGCTCGCCGGCATGGACTTGGCGCACGCATGCCGGCGCGAAGTAGCCGAACGGGGTGACCACGTAGTCGTCCGGGATACCGGCCGGCTTGTGCGCTGCGCTCATGCTGCCGACCCGCGCGAGCCGGGCATCCGGCAGGCCATCCTGGGGCGCTGCCGATGCAGCGCCGGCCATGCCGATCAGGGCGAGCAGCATCACTGCGGTGGTGGAACAACGACGCAGTGTCGATCTTGCGCTACGGAAAGAGGATTTCATTGGGATCGCCTTGTAGTGATGAGGCAGGAATGATGGTTGCGGGACTGCTCGGCGCGATGCCGCACCCGCCGCGACTGGAGCGGCCGGGTTGGTTTGGAGGCGATGGTGTCCCGCAAGACGAAGCCGGATGCTGCGGTCGTGGTTGTCGTCGATAATGTCGTCCGTTGCCGTGCCGAGGTGCGGCGACGATGTGCCATGGCGCAGCGGCGTGATTGTGAGAATTCGTCGCCTGTTGCCGCGAATGCGGCATGGTGGCGGGGGACGGCGAACTGCTTCACGGTCACAATCGGGCCGGCATTCGCCTTCTGGGCGCGCTGGGTAGACAATCCATGCACCGAAGTCGAACGCCACCGCCGCGGCGGGCGAAATACCGTGCCGGACTCCGCCGACCGGACGCAGCTGCGCAGGGGGTGTCGCGCGAACGACGCCAATCGCACGTGCAGGGCGGGGATGAGCGAAAATCGCCGGAGTGCGCCGGTACGGTGCGTTGCCATTGCGCTCCAGGAGAGCTTGCCCATGCGTCATGACCCTTCTTCCCACTGCGTCGCCGCCGCGCGCGCGGCGCTGCCGAGCGCGCCGCGATGAACAGTCCCTGGGGCAAGAGCCCGCGCGGCCCGCGTCCGCCGGCGCCGCCCGAACGCGCCGCGCCCGCGCCGCGTGCGGCCGACGCCAACCGCGGCGAGCTGCGCCTGTACGGACTCAACGCGGTGCGCGCGGTGTACGCGCGCCGGCCCGAGGCGATCCGCAAGCTGTACCTGGCCGAGGCGCGGATTCCTGCGCTGCAGCCGCTGCTCAAGTGGTGCGCGGCCAATCGCGTCGGCTACCGGGTGGTGGAGGAGGCCGATCTGAACAAGCTCGCGGCCAGCGCGCACCACGAAGGCGTGGTCGCCGACGTGCTGCGCGCCGAACCGCTGCCGCTGGCGGCGTGGCTGCAGGGGCTGGCCCCCGGCCCGGCGCTGGCGTTGTGGCTGGACGGGGTCGGCAACCCGCACAACTTCGGCGCGATCCTGCGCTCGGCCGCGCATTTCGGCGCCGCTGCGATCCTGCTGCCGGACACCGCGACGCTGGCCCTGTCCGGCGCCGCCGCGCGCGTGGCCGAAGGCGGCGCCGAGGCGGTGCCGCTGGTGCGGCTGCCGCCCACGGCGCAGGCGCTGGCGCAACTGCGTGCGGCCGGCTTCGCCCTGGCGGCGACGCTGGTGGACGGCGGCGACGACGTGTTCGCCGCCACGTTGCCGCCGCGCCTGGTGTACGTGATGGGCGCCGAGAGCGAGGGCATGGACCGCGATTTCGCGCAGGACTGCGAACGGCAGCTGTCGATCCCCGGCAGCGGTGCGGTGGAAAGCCTCAACGTCGCCGCTGCCACCGCGGTGCTGCTCGGCGCCTGGCGCAGCCGCGTCGCCGCGTCGCAGGCTGCGCGGTGATGCCGGCGCTGCGCCGTTGCCTGCCGTTGCTGTGCCTGCTGCTGGGAGCTGCGCCGCTGGCGAGTGCGGCGACCGCACCTGCCGTCGCGCCTGCGCCGCAGGTGACGCTGGCCGCAGGCGCGTTGCGCGGCCAGGTGCAGGCCGACGGCAGCGTGCTGTTCCGCGCGATCCCGTTCGCCGCCCCGCCGACCGGCGCGCGGCGCTGGCGTGCGCCGCAGCCGCCGGCGCGGTGGCGCGGCGTGCGCGACGCCAGCCAGCCGGCGCCGACCTGCGCGCAGCCGGCGATCGGCTGGAACGCCGCGCTGGCGCAGCGCTCCAGCGAAGACTGCCTGTACCTGGAAGTGCAGACCCCGCACCTGGATCCGACGGCGAAACAGCCGGTGATGGTGTGGATCCACGGTGGCGCCAACGTCGCCGGCGGTGCCGACGTGTTGCCGTCCTCGTTGGCGCAGCAGGGCGTGGTGCTGGTCGCGGTGCAATACCGGTTGGGCGTGTTCGGCTTCCTGTCGCTGCCCGAACTGAGTGCCGAATCCGCACGGCATGCTTCCGGCAACTACGCCCTGCTCGACCAGATCGCGGCACTGCGCTGGGTGCAGGACAACATCGCCCGCTTCGGCGGCGACCCGGCGCAGGTGACCATCTTCGGCCAGTCCGCCGGCGCCCAGGACGTGGGCCTGCTGCAGCTGTCGCCGCTGTCGAAGGGGCTGTTCCGCGCGGCGATCGAACAGAGCGGCACCGCCGGCTTCGGCCTGCCGCCGCGCAGCCTGGGCGAGAACGAGGCGCTCGGCGCGGCGATCGCGCAGCGGGCCGGGATCGGCGCGGCGCAGCGCTTGCCGGCATTGCGGCGGCTGCCGGTCGCGCAGCTGTTGAAGGCGGCGCAGGGCGTCGACGTGCCGGCATTGGACGACGACGGCTACATCTGGCTGCAGGCGATCGTCGATGGCGAGGTGCTGCCGCGCGCACCGGCGGCGCTGCTGGCCGCCGGCGCGCAGCAACGGGTGCCGCTGCTGCTCGGCAGCGTGGCGCAGGAGCTGACCTACGGCGGTGCCGGTGGCGCCGAAGCACGCCTGCATCGCGACTACCCGGAGCAGGCCGCGCAGGTGCTGGCACTGCATCGCGATGCGGCGGCCGTGCCCGATCCGCGCGATGGCGATGCGGCGATGCAGCTGGCCACCGACCTGACCTTCCGCTGCCCGGCGCTGGCGGTGGCGCGGGCGCAGGCGCGGCAGGGCGTGCCGGTCTGGCACTACGAGTTCGATCTGGCCGCGCCCGGCGGCAGCGTGACCCACAGCGCCGAACTGCCGTTCGTGTTCAAGGGCCTGCCGATCGGCCAGCCGCCATTGAACCTGCAGCGCTACTGGGCGGCGTTCGCGCGCAGCGGCGATCCCAATGGCGCCGGCCTGCCGCGCTGGCCGGCGTTCGCGCCCACCCGGGCATCGCTGCGCTTCAGCCAGGATGGTGCGCAGGCGGTGGCCGGCTTGCGCGGCCAGGTGTGCGCACTGCTCGATTTGCCGTAGCGACAGCGCCGCCGCGACGGGGCCGGATGCGCCCGGCCCGGTCGCGGTGCAGGCATTCGCCATCGGTTGCCTGCCGACCCTGCGCGACTTGCGCGCGGATGGCCGGTACGCCCTATTGGCAGCCGGGACCGCCGAAGTAGAAGCCGCCGTTGCCCATCTCCGGCGCTGGCGACGCCGCGCGCGTGACGCCGGCAACCTTGCCATCGTAGGCATAGCCGGAAATGGCCAGGCTGTAGCAGGTCGGCTGCACGACGTTAGCCGAGGACAGCTGCTGCAGGAAGGTGGGGGTCCTGCCGGCATCCCGATAAAACAGGTTGGCCTGGAAGGCTGCCTGGCGATAGCCGGCGGTTGCGAACTTGCCGCTGCCCATCATCGTGCTGGGCGTACCGTCGTCGGTCGAGGTTTCCCCGCCCGCGGAAACGTATTGCACCTTGCCATTGGCCAAGTCGCCCGAGTACAGCGCGGATTTGTAGTAACCGATCCATTCGCTGTTGACGCCCAGCCACCAGTTGCCATCGGTATTGCGCAGGAACTCCACATGCAACATGGTCTGCTTGCCGCCGGGCACGCTGTAGCCGCCTGCGGGAGCCACGCCCAGGACGTTGCTGCTGCTGACCTGGACGAAATCGCCGCAACTGAGGTTGTGGCATCCAGTGCTGGCGTAGCCGTCCTGCGTCGAGTAGATGAACACGACCGGATCGGGGCCAAGCCCGATGGCGGGTTGCACTTCCCATCCCGCTTCCAGCGTCTGGGTCAGTCCCTGCGTGCTGTTGCCAACGATCCACAGTTGGCTGATGGACTGCGTCTGGTTGGCGTTGCGCAGCTTCGGCGCCCACACGTTGATGTCCGTACCGGCGCCGTTGACGCTCGGGTCCGCGATGCCGAAGTAGACCAGCGAGTGGAAATGCCCGCCGTCTGCGGCAGGTTTGGCCACTGCGTCCGGCGCCAGCGGTGCGCGTTGCCTGGCATGCAGAAATGTCTGCAGGTCCGGATAGCTGGCCAGTTCGGCGATCGAGATGCGGCGCAGCGGTACGCTTCCTGCCGCGCAATGCTGTGCATTGCGTTCGGCGGTCGCAGCGCCGCCGCGCATGGTCGGCACAGGCGGTGGTGCGGCGATGGCGCGGCCATCGCGCAGGCCCGGTTGCTGCGCCTGCGGGATGCAATCAAACACCGCGCCTTGCTGGTGCAGGCTGCCCAGCACGGTCATGCCGTTGGTCCGGTTGAACAGGTAGCGCTGCATCTGCGCGAACGCGGCGCGATCGCGCACCTTGGCCTGCTTGCCGAGCATGCCGTAATCCACTGCGGCCTGGCTGTGCAGGAACTGCGCGAACTCCGTGGTGACCTGCGGGAAAGCGCGCGAAGCGAATGCCGCCAGCACGCTGGACTGCGGTGCGGCGTCGGGCGACAGCACCTGGGGGTTGGCCGGGACCGTGGTCAACGGCGGCATCGCCGTGTCCACATAGCGGTCCGATGCCGGTGAGACCGATGGTTGCGACAGCCCGGCGGCCAGTGCCGGGGCGCTGCCGATGAGGGTCAACAGCGAAACGACAGCGACGTGGCCGGGACGTGCGTGCGAAGTGCGTTGCATTGGAGATTCTCTGGGTTGGAGAGTGGTCGTGCGGACGAGGTCGTCGAAGCGCAGCAGGGCGGCGGCGACGCATCGTCGCCGGGGCCAGGCGGCAAAGCCGGTGCCGATCACGCCTGCCGGGCCGGCCAGGCAGGCGCATCCTAAGCGGATGTCGCCTGTGGCGATGGCGCAGGATGCGGATATGTGATTTCGGTACGGAAGCGGCCGTGCGTGCGCGTCACTTTTGCATTGCATGGACGGCGGCGCGATGCCGTCCAGATCGGCGAGATGCGCAAAGGTGAAGCGCGCCACGCCTTCCGCGGGCGAAGATCGCAGTTCTCCGCGCATGCGGGAACTGCCGGATCGCTGCGACACCGCTGCGCTGCTCTCGCACGCGCTGCAGCGCGATGGCTACTGCGGCGCGGTCGCCTGTGCTGCCGGCGGCGCGGTCGAGCCGCGGGTCACCAGCGTGTACTTCATCACCTGCTGGATGCCGCGGCTGGGCAGGCCGTCGCGGCGTTGGCGGATCTCGCCGAGCAGCAGCGCGACCGCGGCGCGGCCCATCGCGGTGACCGGCTGGTGGATGGTGGTCAGCTCGGGCCAGATCGTGGTCGCCACCGGGGTGTCGTCGAAGCCGGCGATCGACAGTTCCTCGGGCACGCGCAGGCGCAGGCCGTGGGCGATGGCCACCGCAGCGGCGGCCATGTCGTCGTTGCTGCACAACAGCGCGGTGGGACGCGGCGCGGCGTGCAGCAGCGCGGTCGCGGCGAGCAGGCCGGAGCGGTAGGTGAACAGGCCTTCGGCCACGCGCGTGGCGGCGACCGGCAGGCCGGCCGCGGCCATGGTGTCGAAGAACGCGCGGCTGCGCAGCGCGCTCGGGGTGTGCTTGGGGTCGCCGCTGATGAAGCCGATGTCGCGGTGGCCGAGGTCGATCAGGTGGCGGGTGATCGCGCAGGCCGCCTGGTAGTCGTCGATGCGCACCGAACTGACGCCCTGCATCGGCGTGCCGGTGGCCACCGCGACGACCGGGATGCCGCGCGCGTCCAGTTCCTCGATGGTCTGTCGCGAGTCGCACAGCGGCGGCGGCAGGATCACCCCGTCCACGCCGGCGTCGAGCAGGCGCTCGGTGGCGGCGCGCTGGCTGCCCAGGTCGTCGCTCTTTTCCACCAGCACCTGGCTGCCGTCCAGGCTGCTCTGCTCGAGGACGCCGAGCATGAACTGGTTGAGGTAGGCCGCGCTGGGATTGCTGTACAGCACGCCGATCCGCGCCAGGCTGGCGGTGCGCAACGAGCGCCCGGCCAGGTTGGGACGGTAGCCGAGCGTCTTGATCGAGGCCTCCACCCGTTCGCGCATCGCCGCGCCCACCCGCGGGTGGCGGTTGATCACGCGCGAGGCGGTCATCGGCGAGACGCCCGCGTGCCGCGCCACATCCAGCAGCGTCACTGCCGAGCCTGCACGACCTTGCCGTTTGCCCATCGAGGGTCCTGTCGATGCTGCGAAAAGGAGGGAAGCCTGCGCGCATCCCCGCGGCAGGCGTGCCAGCTTACTCCCTGGGCGGTTGTACTGTCTTGGCCTGGCTGCCGAAGCCGCCGTCCGCTTCCGCGGCCAGATAGGCGAACACCGCGTAGGCGGCGACGTTCTGCGCCAGCGCCTTGGGGTCGATCTTGTCCAGGGTGTCGTCGGCGGTGTGGTGCAGATCGAAGTAATCGCTGCCGTCCTGCGCCAGCCACGCCCAGGCGCCGCCCTTGGCCGCGAGCGGGCCCACGTCCGGGCCGGGGCCGCCGGTCTCCGGCGCGTAGGCGATGCCCAGCGGCGCCAGCGCTTCGGCGATCTGCCGGGTCGCCTCGCGCGAGGCGGCGGCATCGCCGGAGCCGGTGTTGAACGCATAGATGCGGCCGGCGCCGAAATCGCTCTCGGCGGCGATCTGGTGCAGCGCCACGTCCTTGGCATGCGCCTGCGCATAGGCCTTGCCGCCGTACAGGCCCTGCTCTTCGTTGGCGAAGGCGACCACGCGGATCGTGCGCTTGGGGGCGCGTTTGAGCTGGCCGATCAGGTGCCCGGCGGCCATGCTGATGCCGACCCCGGCGCCATCGTCGATCGCGCCGGTGCCCAGGTCCCACGAATCCAGGTGGCCGCCGATCACCACCACTTCCTTGGGCTTGCTGCGCCCGGTGATCTCGCCGATCACGTTGTACGAAGTGGCCTGGCCGTCCCAGCCGCAGTCCAGCGCCAGGCGCAGCCGCACCGGGCCGCGCGCGACCAGCCGCGCCAGCTGGTTGGCGTCGGGCACCGACAGCGCCGCCGCCGGCACCGGGGTCAGGCCTTCGTCGAAGCGGGTGATGCCGGTGTGCGGCACGCGGTGCGAATCAGTGCCGGCCGAGCGCATCACGAAGCCGATCGCGCCCTTGCGGATCGCCTCCGACGGCCCCTTGCTGCGCACCGCGCCGCCGTTGCCGTAGTCCTTGCCGTCGCGCGCCTTGACCATCTGGTAATCGACGAAGGCGATCTTGCCGCGCAGAGAACCGGCCGGCGCGGCCTGCAGCGCGGCGAGGTCGGCGAAGCGCACCACCTCCGCCTCGACCGTGCCGGCCGGGCTGCCGCCGAGCGCGGTGACGCTCAGCGGCTGCGCATTGGCGCCGAGCACTTGCGCGTGCTCGCTGCGCCGCTCCCATTTCGGGAACGTCACCGGCTCGGTCCAGACCTTGTCGAAGCCCAGCGCCTTGAACTTGGCCTTGGCCCACGCCACCGCACGCGCATCGGCCTGGCTGCCAGCCATGCGCGGGCCGACGTCGGTGGTCAGCGATTCGACCACCTTCCAGCCGGTGTCGTCGGCCAGCGCCTGCTCGCGCAGCGTGGCGGCGGTGGACAGCGCCGCGTCCGGGATGCGGGTGGTCTCGGCCGCGGCGGCGGACGCGATGGCGAGCATGACGGCGGTGACGACGGCAAGACGGCGCATGAAGGACTCCGCGACAGGGGAAGCCACGAGCTTAGCAGCGCGTGGCGCGCCTGCGCGCTGCAGTCACTGCGGCGTGGCGTCGTGCTTCAACGCATCGCGGATTTCGCGCAGCAGCAGCACTTCCTCGCTCGGCGCCTTGGGCGCGGGCGGTTCCTTGCGCGCGAGGCGGTTGATCGCCTTGACCAGCATGAAGATGGCGAAGGCCACGATCACGAACTGGATGATGGTGTTGAGGAAATCGCCGATGCCGATCACCACCGGCGGCACTTCCTTGCCGGCCGCGTCCACCGTCGCCGCCTTCAGCGTCCATGCCCAGCGCGAGAAATCCACGCCGCCGGCGAGCAGGCCGATCGGCGGCATGATGATCTTCTCCACCAGCGCGGTGACGATCTTGCCGAACGCGGCGCCGAGCACCACGCCGACCGCCAGGTCCAGCACGTTGCCGCGCATGGCGAATTCCTTGAACTCGCGGATCATGCCCATGGAAGGTTCCTCGAACGTTGCGCGGGCCTGTCGCCGCCGTGCAAGCCTAGCGCAGTCGCTGTCGTTCTCGGATCAAGCCGCGCGTCGATCGCCTGCGCGCGACGCGCGGCGCACTCAAGCGACGATCACGCCATGGCGCTCGGCGACGTTTTCCAGCCGCGCGCTGAAGCGATCGCCCGGCTGCAGCGCGGCCACGCCGGCCGGCGTGCCCATGAACACCAGGTCGCCGGCGCGCAGCGCGAACAGCTTGGACAGTTCGTGCAGGATCTCCGGCACGTTCCAGATCATCTGCTCGAGCAGCGATTGCTGGCGCACCTGGCCATTGACCTCCAGCGACAGGTTCAACGCCTCCAGCGCGCCGACTTCGCCGGCCGGGATCAGCTCGCTGATCGGCGCGGAATGGTCGAAGCCCTTGGCGATGTCCCACGGCAGGCCCTTGGCCTTGGCCGCGGCCTGCAGGTCGCGCCGGGTCAGGTCCAGGCCGACGCCGTAGGCGAGCACCAGGGCGGACGCATCCTCAACGCCGAGCACGCCGGCCGGCGCATCCTGGCCGAGCGCCACCACCAGTTCCACTTCGTGGTGCAGCTCCTGGGTCGCGCTCGGGTAGGGGATGGAGTCGCTGCCGATCACCAGCGCATCGGCCGGTTTCATGAAGAACGTCGGCTGGCCGCGCTCGGCCTTCGAGGCCGGCGCGCTGGCGCCCATCTCGCGCGCATGGTCGGCGAAGTTGCGGCCCACGCAGTAGATGCGATGCACCGGAAACAGCCCCAACCCACGCACAGGCACGCGCGGCGCTTCGGCAGCAGCAAACAGGTCTTTCATCGGGCACGCATCCAGAGAAGAACGGGATGCAGCAGTTTAGCGCGTCAGGCTCGACCCGACTCCGGCAGGCGAGAGGGCATCGCTTTCACGATTCCCCAATCCCCATTCCCCAATCCCGGCCTTACAGCGGCAACGCCGGCTTGCGCAACACGCGGTACTCGCCATCGACCACATGCTGGCGTGCCGAGGCCGGACGCTTGTTGCCGCGTTGGCTCAGCAGCTTCATCGCGATGCCGCCGAGGATCATCGCCGCACCGACGAACACGCTGACGAACACCAGCCCGGCGAGGATCGCCAGGCCCAGCAAGCCGACGGCCAGTTTCACCAGCGGATGGCGCGGCTTGCGCGGCGCGAAGACATGCCGGAACTGATCGAAATTGAAAGCGCGTACACGCATGGCAGAAGTCTGTGTCAGTTGGAACCGAGGGCGCAGTATCGACGCTGTCTTCTGTGACGGAGTGAAAAGTTCGTTAAGCGAAAAATTAACACTTGCCCGTTCAATGTCTTGCATGGCGTTGTGGCTGGTGTGCGGGACTCGGGACTCGGGACCGGGAGAACGGAAGTCGGTAACGCGTCAGATCGCGCTCTGCGCTGTTTCGAGTCCCGGGTCCCGAGTCCCGAGTCCCGCCCAAACGGACATGCAAGAATGGCGGCCCTTTCCGCGCTGCCGCCGTCTTCCATGACCGAGTCATCTTCCGCCGTGCTGGCGCAACTGGAGCAGATCGAGCCCGGCAACCTGGTCGAAGCCGAGGCCGCGATCGGCGGCGAGATCGAATCGCTGCTGCTGTACCGCGACGGCGACGGCGTGCGCGCCTGGTTGAACGTGTGCCCGCATGCCGGGCGCCGGCTCGACTGGGCGCCGGGACAGTTCCTGAAGAGCCGCGAAGGACACGTGGTCTGCGCGGCGCACGGCGCTGCGTTCGAATTGCAGCACGGCAGTTGCGTGTCCGGGCCATGCCGCGGCCAGAGCCTGCTCGCGGTGCCGGTGACGGTGCGCGAGGGCCAGGTGTTCCTGGCGTGAGTGGCGCCTAGAACGCGCCCCACCAGGCCATCGACATCAGGTTGACCATCAGCACCACCACCGCGGTATAGATCAGCGACAGCGGCGCGCCGACGCGCCACAGTTCGCGCGGCTGATAGTTGGCCGGGCCGGTGATCATCGAGATCACCGGGTTGGACGCGGTCATCAGGTTGTTGGACGCCGACAGCGCCACGATCAACGCGAACGCGGTGGGATTGCCGCCGGCGGCCAGCGCCAGGTTGACCGCGATCGGCACCATCACGATGGTCGCGCCGACGTGGCTGATCACCAGCGAGAACGCCGTGGTCAGCAGCGCCAGCGCGATCTCCAGCGCCCACACCGGCACGCCGTCGGGCAAGCGCGCAATGGTGTGGCCGGCGACCCAGGCCGCCGCGCCGCTGCTGTCCATCGCCCAGCCCAGCGGGATCAGCCCGGCCATCATGAAGATGGTCTTCCAGTTGATCGAGGCGTAGGCCTCGTCCATGCGCAGCACGCCGGTCAGCAGCATACCGGCCACGCCGGTCATCAGCGTCAGCGCCACCGGCAGCTTGCTGGTCAGCGCGATCAGGATGGTCAGCGCGAAGATCGTCATCGCGATCTTGAACTTGTGCGGGCGGTGCTCGCCCTTCGGATAGTCGGTGACCACGACGAAGTCGCGGCTCTCCGAGGCCTGCGCCAGGTCCTGCCAGATGCTGTGGAACACCAGCATGTCGCCGGCGCGCAGATGCACCTTGCGCACGTCCTCGCGGATCACCTGCTTGTCGCGGTTGATCGCCAGCAGGCTGATCCCGGCCTGCTTGCGCAGGCGCAGCTCGGCCGCGCTCTTGCCGATGAAGCGCGAGGTCGGCGGGATCACCGCCTCGGAGATGCCGGCGCGGCTGGGATTGAACAGGTCGCCCAGGTTGCGCAGCCGCGAGGACAGGCGCAGGAACTGGTTCTGCGCGAAATCGGCCACCTGCTGGCGCGCGCCCATCACCCCGAGCACGCTGCCGACCCAGATGCGCATGTCCGCCGGCGGCGCCAGGCGGGTGTCGTTGCCGGTCTTCAGGGCCAGCAGCAGCGGCGCGTCGTGCACCGTCTCGGCCTCGCCCAGGGTCATCCCGACCAACGGGCTGTCGGCGCTGACGATCAGCTCGAACACGTCGCCCTCGATGCCGTAGGTGCGCGCGAAGTAGCTCTCGGTGCGCGCCGGGGTGACCCCGTTGTTGATCAGCTGTTCCTCTTCCATCAGCGTGCGGTCGCCACGCACGCGGAAGTAGACCAGCGACGCCAGCAGCAGCGCCACGCCGATCGGCAGCGGCGCGAACATGCGCAGCGGCTCGATCGTGGCCATGCCCGAGGGCAGGTTGTTGTTGGCCGACTGCAGCAGGTCGTTGAGCAGGATCAGCGGCGAGTTGCCGACCATGGTCAGCGCGCCGCCCATCACGATCGCCGCGGCGATCGGCAGCAGCAGGCGCTGCAGGGTCAGCCCGGTGCGCGCGGCCAGGCGCGAGGCCACCGGCAGGTACAGCGCCATCACCGACGGATTCTGCATGAACGAGGAATTGAGCCCGGCGATGCCGGTGGTCAGCAGCATCAGCCGCTCTTCCACGCCGTGCGCGCGGCGCAGCAGCCACGACGCCAGCCGGTTCAGCGCGCCGGTGCGCTCCAGCCCGGCGCCGAGGATAGTGGTGGCGATGATGCTCATCACCGCGTTGCCGGAGAAGCCGCTGAACAGCTCTTCCGGCGCGATCAGCCCGGTGACGCCGAGCACCACCAGCACCACCAGCGCGACCACGTCGGCGCGGATGCGCTCGAACACGAACATCGCCATCGTGAAGCCGACCAGCCCGAGCACGAGCTTCATATCGGTGGTCAGCGTCAGCGCGGTGTCCATGCGGGGCCGGGAATGGGGAATCGGGAATGGAGAATGGCAGAAGCGATGGTCTGACGCAGGCTGGCGCTATGCGGATGCCGGGGGTGGTGGTTGCTGTTCCGATTCCCCATTCCCTACGGCCGATTCCCGGTCGTAAAGCAAATCCCACACCCCATGGCCCAGCTTCTGGCCGCGGGTCTCGAAATGGGTCTGCGGGCGCCAGTCCGGGCGCGGCACGTGGCCGCGCGGGCCGGCGCGGTTGACCAGGCCGGCGGTGGCATCGAGCACGTTCCACATCTGCTCGGCGTAGTCGGCCCAGTCGGTGGCCGCGTGCAGGCGGCCGCCGGCGCGCAGCTTGCGCACCAGCAGCGCGGCGAACGCCGGCTGCAGCAGGCGGCGCTTGTTGTGGCGCTTCTTGTGCCACGGGTCGGGGAAGTAGATGCGCACTTCGTCGAGCGCGCCGTCGGCGATCTCGTGCTCCAGCACTTCCACCGCGTCGTGGTGGTACAGGCGCACGTGGTCGCTGCCGTCGGCGGCCAGCGCGTTCAACACGCGGCCCACGCCGGGGGCGTGCACCTCGATGCCGATGTAGTCGCGGGCCGGGTCGTGGCGTGCGGCGAAGCGCAGCGCCTCGCCGTTGCCGAAGCCGATCTCCAGCACCTTGCGCGCGGTGCGGCCGAAGGTGGCGTCGAGATCGCGCGGCTGGCCGCTGTAGTCCAGGCCGAAACGCGGCCACAGCTCGTCGAACGCGCGCTGCTGGGCGGGGGTGAAGCGGCCCTGGCGC
The DNA here is from genome assembly GCA_025666215.1 of Xanthomonas campestris pv. phormiicola. Lineage (NCBI taxonomy): Bacteria > Pseudomonadati > Pseudomonadota > Gammaproteobacteria > Lysobacterales > Lysobacteraceae > Xanthomonas > Xanthomonas campestris. The sequence goes on from CP102593.1 coordinate 1,292,486, forward strand.
AGCACGAAACTGCGCACCTGGCGGCGGCCTTCCTCGATGGTGAAGGGCTTGGGCGGGGTCTTGGCGCCGGCGCTGGAGAACGGATCGGTCATGCGCGTGGCCTCAGCCGATCAGCCCGTCGACCGGCGACGACGCGCTGGCATAGCGCTTGCGCGGAATGCGCCCGGCCAGGAACGCCTCGCGCCCGGCCTCGACCGCCTTGCGCATCGCGCTGGCCATCAGCACCGGGTTGCGCGCGCCGGCGATGGCGGTGTTCATCAGCACGCCGTCGCAGCCCAGCTCCATCGCGATCGCCGCGTCCGAGGCGGTGCCGACGCCGGCGTCGACGATGATCGGCACCTTGGCGTTGTCGATGATCTCCAGCAGGTTGTAGCGGTTCTGGATGCCCAGCCCGGAGCCGATCGGCGCGGCCAGCGGCATCACCGCCACGCAGCCGATCTCTTCCAGGCGCTTGGCCAGGATCGGGTCGTCGCTGGTATAGACCATCACCTCGAAGCCGTCGGCGACCAGGATCTCGGCCGCCTTCAGGGTCTGCACCACGTCCGGGAACAGGGTGCGCTGGTCGCCCAGCACTTCCAGCTTGGTCAGGTTGTGGCCGTCGAGCAGTTCGCGCGCCAGGCGGCAGGTGCGCACCGCGTCCTCGGCGCTGTAGCAGCCGGCGGTGTTGGGCAGGATGGTGTAGCGCTCCGGCGGCAGCACGTCGAGCAGGTTGGGCTCGCCGGGGGTCTGGCCGATGTTGGAGCGGCGGATCGCCACGGTGACGATTTCGGCGGCGGCGGCCTCGGTGGCCTGCCGGGTCTGTGCGAGATCGGGGAACTTGCCGGTGCCGGTGAGCAGGCGGGAACGGTAGGGCTTGCCGGCGATCACCAGCGCGTCGTGGGGGGCGGGAGCGTTCATCGCCGGATTATCGCCCATCGCACCCGGCGCTGCCGAGTCGGGAAAGGCGCATCGCGCCGCGCGGGATTCAGCCGCCGCCCAGCGCGTGCACGATCTCGACCCGGTCGCCGTCGTGCAGCGCGTGCGCGGCGTGCGCGCCGCGCGGCACGATCGCGCCGTTGACCTCGACCGCGACGCGGCGCTGCGCCAGCCCTTCCTCGATCAGCAGGGCGGCGACGGTGGTGTGGGGTTGCACGGGGCGGGCCTGGCCGTTCAATTCGATGTTCATGTCATCATTGTGCAATGCGTGCCGCCGGGTGCGCGATTTATTGCGGCAGTGCAACGTGAGCGTGAGGGGCAGAGGTGAAATCATGTCGCCATGCGGCTGCGTATGTTCTGGCCGTGCCCCGAGTCACCTTCATTATCGCCCGGGAGGGCATCCATGACTTCGTCCATCCGTCCACTCCGTTCGTTGCTGGCCGCCGCGATCGTGCTCGCCGCCGCGCCCGCGTTCGCGCAGCAAACCTATAGCCGCACCGTGTTCTTCGGCGACAGCCTGACCGACGCCGGCTACTACCGGCCGCTGCTGCCGGCCTCGGCGCAGGCGGTGACCGGCCAGTTCACGACCAATCCGGACTGGGTCTGGGCGCAGTACATCGCCGACTACTACCACGTCAACGGCCACGCCAACGGCAACGGCCAGATCGGCGACAACTATGCCGCCGGCAACGCCCGCGTCGGCGTGGCCAACCCCAGCGCGCTGGGCGTGGCGCCGTCGCTGGCGACGCAGGCCAGCAACTACCTGGCCGCCAACGGCGGCAAGGCCGACCCGAACGCGCTGTACAGCGTGTGGGGCGGCGCCAACGACCTGCTCGCGGTGGCGGGCGGCGCACCGGCGCAGAGCACCATCGCCAGCGCGGTCACCTCGGAAGTGGGCATCGTCGCCAGCCTGCAGAACGCCGGCGCGCGCTACGTCATGGTCACCACCATCCCCGATGTCGGCCTCACCCCGCGCTTCCGCGCCGGCGGCGCCACGGCGATGGCGCAGGGCACCGCGCTGGCCAGCAGCTACAACAGCGCGCTGTTCGCCGGGCTCAAGAGCGCCGGGCTGCAGGTGATCCGGGTGGATACCTTCCACCTGCTGCAGGAAGTGATCGCCAGCCCGTCCACCTACGGTTTCAGCAACTACACCGGTACCGCCTGCCAGCCGCAGATCACCGCGCAGTCGCTGACCTGCAACCCGACCAGCTACGTCAGCGCCGACGCCGCCGACAGCTACGTGTTCGCCGACGGCATCCATCCCACCGGCCGCACCCACGAGATCCTGGCGCAGTACGCGTTGTCGATCCTGGAAGGCCCGCGCCTGCAGCAGGTGCTGAGCCACTCGGCCGAAGTCACCGGCCGCTCGCGCGCCGACCAGGTCGCCTGGCACGTCGACGGCCGCCCGGAAGCGGACGGCATGCGCTGGTGGGGCAACCTGCGCGGCGACATGCAGCGCTATGCGCACGGCGACCTGTACGACGGCCTGGCCCCGGCCGGCCTGTTCGGCGTGGACTGGTCGCGCGGCGAGTGGGTGTTCGGCGGCTTCGGCGGCTTCGGCCGCGTGGATGCCGACTTCGGCAACCGCGGCGGCGACTACACCCAGGACGACAGCACCCTGGGCGGCTTCGCCGGCTGGTATGGCGAGCACGCCTGGGTCAACGCCCAGGTCAGCTACAGCTGGCTCAGCTACGACGTCAAGCGCAAGGTCAACCTCGGCCCGGCCACCATCGAGCACAACGGCTCGCCGGACGGCAGCAACCTGACCGCGGCGCTGCAGGGCGGCTACGAGTTCGGCGAGGGCACGTTCAAGCACGGCCCGGTGGCCGCGGCGATCTGGCAGAAGGTCAAGCTGGACGGCTACACCGAGAGCAATCCCAACTCCAGCGCGCTGGGCTACTACGACCAGGACGTGGAGTCGCTGGTCGGGCGCATCGGCTGGAAGGCCGGCCTGGATCTCGGCGCAGTGAAGCCGTACCTGCAGGCGACCTACGACCACGAGTTCAAGAAGGGCGAGCAGGCCACCGCATGGCTGCAGACCATGCCCGACCTGGGCGCCTACGCGGTGCCGGGCCTGACCATCGACCGCAACTACGCCTCGGTGGTGCTGGGCGCGCGGACCAGGCTGTGGGGCCTGGAAAGCAATGTCGGCATCGCCGCCACGACCGGCCAGAGCCGCGCGCACGACACCTCGCTGTTCGTGAACTTCGGCGGCAGCTTCTAAACGCGGCACTGCTGTCGTCATTCGCGCCCGGCCATGCGCCGGGCACGAGGGAGTGGCGGCAACGGGCGCCGCCGAAACGGCTCCCTGTGGGAGGGACTTCAGCCCCGATGCCCTATCGACAAGGCGTCGGGGCTGAAGTTCCTTCGCACAAAAGTCCCGCCGGCAACTACCGGCATGGCGATGGCTCGGGTACCGGCGCCACGTCGCTGCAGCCTGGTCGCGCCGGTTTCTTGCGCAACCGCCGGCCCACCGCATAGACTGCACACCGGCAACGCGGGCGTAGCTCAATGGTAGAGCTGTAGCTTCCCAAGCTACTGACGAGGGTTCGATTCCCTTCACCCGCTCCAATTCGAGTTCTGCCGAATTCCATTGAATTCTGCAAGTCACTGAAAGAACAGCGTTTTAGCCACTCTTTCAGTCCAGCGAAGTCCACCGGAAACCGCTGACAGCCAGGACTTTTAAGTCCATTTTTAAGTCCAAAGTAAGCGGGCGCGGCTGATTCCGGATTGATGCTGGTAGGAGCGAGGCCGACGAGACAAGCATCTGGTCCTGACGCAAGTTCAGGAGCTAGAACAGCATGCCACTCTCAGATTTGGCAGTTCGGCAAGCCAAAGCCACCGGCAAGCCCTATACCCTCAACGATACTGACGGGCTATCGCTTGCAGTGTCCCCTATCGGCGGCAAAGCCTGGCACTTCCGCTACTACTGGCTGGGCAAACAAAAGCGCATGTCGCTCGGCAGCTATCCCGAGGTCACTTTGCGAGAAGCGCGGGCGTTGAAGGACGAAGCGCGTGCTCTGGTCGCCAAGGGCATCAATCCTCGTGCGCATCGCAAGCAGAAGCGCTCCTCCGCTCGCTTGGCTTGCGAAAACACCTTCGAAGCTGCCTTCCGTAGTTGGCAGGCCCATCGAGCTTTGACGCTGAAAAAAGGCCGCAACACCGCCGTCTCGCAGGCTGACCGCTTGTTCAAAAACGATGTTCTGCCCACGCTTGGCAAGCGGTCGATCTACGACATCCAGCGGCACGACCTGCTTGATGTGCTAGCGAAGATCGAACGCCGCAAGGCATTCTCGCAGGCAGAAAAGCTTAGAGGCTGGTTCAACCAGATGTTCCGCTTCGCCTTGGTCAAGGTGCCCGGCCTGCAACACAATCCGGCATTCGATCTGGATGTCGTCGCGATCCCGGCCCCGCCTGTACGCCACAATCCGCACCTGCGCCTTGAAGAATTGCCCGAGTGCTTGCGCATGCTGCGTAACTACCCTGGCCGACTGATCACGCAGCTCGGCCTGCGGATGTTGCTTTTGACCGGGGTGCGGACGGGGGAGTTGCGCTTTGCGACGCCGGCTCAGTTCCATCTTGATCAAGGCCTGTGGATCATCCCGCCGGAGGTAGTGAAGCAATTGCTGACGAAGATCCAGCGCGAACGGCTCCGACCGGGCGATATCCCGCCCTATATCGTCCCGCTGTCGTTGCAAGCCCAGGAAATCGTTCGTCACCTGTTGGACGACTTGAAGCCGGCGCAGATCTATCTCTTTCCCAGCGACTGGAGCCTCAGAAAGACCCTCAGCGAGAACACGCTCAACGCGGCGCTCAAGCGCATGGGCTTCAAGAACCGCCTAACCGGGCACGGCATCCGGGGGACCCTCTCCACCGCCCTTCATGAGGTGGGCTATCCGGAAAAATGGGTGGATGCGCAATTGTCCCATGTCGATCCGAACGCGGTTCGTGCGACCTACAACCATGCCGAATATGTCGAACAGCGGCGACGCATGATGCAGGATTGGGCCGATCGCCTCGACCTGTTGGAACAAGGTCGAGTGGAAGAGGCAAGCCAGCATTTGCCGTTCACGCCGGAGGGCATGCAGATGCTGACCACGATGCCCGCGATGAACTGGCCAACCGCGCCAGCGCCTACCTCGTCTCCGATTGCGTCAGACGGCTCATCCCAGCCAATGCCCGCCGCGGCGAACTCGGCGATCACTGTTGCCAGGCTGTCCGCAGTCCGTCTGCCGGTAACGGCCTTGCAGTCGGAGTTGTCGCAGGACCAGAAGGCCCGCTTGGCGCGGCTGTCGGTCTTCAACTCTGCGCGGATGTTGCCGCTCCCGGTATTCGCCAAGGCGGTCGGGAAATCGAAGCGCTGGATTGCATACGAGGTCCGGGCCGGCAAGCTGCTCGCCTTGAGCATGGGCAATCGCGGAAAGCGCATACCGGACTGGCATTTGGATCCGGTGAAACATCACCTGATCCAGGCCGTTCTCAAGTACGCGCGCGATGCCGATCCGTGGCTGGTCTACGATTCGCTGACCCACTCATGCAGGACGCTGGAGAACCGTGCGCCCATCGATGCAGTCGAGCGTGCAAACGTCCACGAGGCCGCGATGGCAGCATGCATGTTCCTCAGAGAGGCCGATCCGTTCCTGGCCTCGGTGGCCTGAGACGCATGGCGAAGACGTCCAAGAGACCATCATGGCGGCGTGTGCCATCGATGAAAGCACTACTGCCATGGCACAATCGTCGCCTGACCTGGCTGAAGATCTATGGACAATTTAGAGTGTCGCCTCACTCAGATGGAAAGCCGCCTCAATGCCCTGGAAGCTGAGGGCAAAGCGCTCGAACAGTTCGTCGTGGCGGTGATTAGTAGCCATCCGCAGCCGGTGATGTTGCTGGCTATGATCGAGGCATTGATCAGCAAGTTACCCGATGCTCTTGACGTCCCTGCTGGACAGGAGGAACGTGGTCGTGTGCTGTCCCAGCTTCTGGAAATGAAGCGACTTGCTGAGGTCGCAATCGGCAGCCGAAAGACGTTGAACGAGAAGGTTGAAGCTCGCCGGCAAGCACAGCAAATTGAGGAGTTAAGCGCTTCAGCCGCATCAGGGGTGCATGACCGGAAGGTGTAGGGCAGTGCCTGTCCAGAATTTTCCCGAAGTCATCATGGACGTGCTCCCCGTTTTTGGGGGAAAGCGATCTCCCTGTGCTCCAGTATCCGTAGCGGTAGAACGTTCCTATGTTATTGAGACGGCCATGGCCGAGGTTGCAAAAGCGGTCCCTCTAACAATGCGGGATCGGGCTTCCGCTGCGGTTCGGAGAATACTATAGTGGGGTGGTGGGGCCGCACAGTGGAGAATATCGATGTTTGCTATTCTGATGACATTTGCAGCAGTCATGGCAGGTGCAATTCCATCCCCGGATCAGGCCGGGGGAACGGCCGTCCCGACATTCGCTAGTTCGACGGAGAAATACGAACAGGTTTGGCACGTCTATAACACGGAGCTGGCGAAGCAATGCGGGGACAAGCATCTCGAATGGCTGGCTCCCGCAGAACTTCGAGATGCGCTGGACGACTACAAACAATCCGCGTCAAAGGCTTTCGCGCAAAAAATGACTCGTGCAGAGAAGCGTGAATGCCGGAATGTCGTAGCCGGGGCGTCATGCTCCAATGTAGCCGACATCAAGATCGCTGAGCAGGCCCATCTGATCAGGCAGGTCACGAGCCAAGTCTGTAGAGAATATGCGCAATGCCGGGAGCAGTCGGATTGCGATCGCGCGGGCGTTCCCTTTTCGCGCTGATACTGCCCACTGTGAAGGTAAGGGCTCGGCTGGCGTAAAAGGCCGTTGCAGAATGTCGGCTTCACGAGACCATCGCCAAAAGCCGTCTGGCCGAAGTCCACCAGGCATTGCCGTTCCTCTGGTCCCGCCTCACTCTCAAACTGAATTTAAAGAAATGCGCCTGATCGACTACGCGGAACTCGATGCTGCGATCATCCATACGATCGCCAACTGGGCAGGGGACTTCGCTCGGATTAATCAACGGGTTAAAGACATCGCTGAGCCTTTGGCAACGCCTGATCGTTGGGGCCGCAGAAACACAGAGCGACTTGTCGATCGGCGGGTGCAGGCTCTGCAAAAAGCGGGTGGCATCCGTTACGGCGGCCGCGACTGGCATGTTGTCGACAAGGAGCAATCGGCGCCGAGATGAGTCGGCCTGAAAGGAATAGAGGCGTGGAGGCGGGGGCGGTTGACGGGACCGAAGGCTGATGCCATCCGAGTGCCGCTTTGTGAAACGCCGATTCTTCCATAAGTCAATGAAAAGTGCGGCCTGGGGACTCGGACGCTCTACCCATTGTTGGTACTGTAGGCCAAAGTGCTGGCGGGGTTTGGTGGTCGCTTCGGCTCTAACCCTTCGCTCCGACGATGTGCTTATCCAGAGGAGGTGTCTAGCCGACAATGACCAAGCCGGTTGTCTTTACCCCGATCCGCGAAGTCCTCACCGCGTACTGGAGATCCGACCGCTGGACCTTGTTGCTGGTGGCCTTGGTCGTTCTGCTATCTAGTGCCGCAAGTGTTGCAGCTCCCTATCTCTTTTCCCGTCTCATTGACCGGTTGCCACAGGGGAGTGAGATCACCGCAATAGCTTGGGCATTTGTAGCCTATGCCCTGCTGTTGGGTGTCAGTTCGGCATTGCAACACATGGTGCAATACCTCTCCTTCATGAGCGCGGAGAATCTGGGTTTCATCACCAGCACTCGCTTCTTCCAGCAGCTGTTGAAGAAGACGGCCGTCTTCTTCATTGAGCACAATCCGTCGGAAATCCAGTCGGCCAGCGAGAAGGGTCGCAACGCGCTCACCGTTCTGGTGCAGCTTGGTCTCATCGTCTTCATTCCTGGCATCACTCAGATCCTGTTGACGTTGGTTACCCTCGGCACGCTGATCAACCTGCAGATCGTGTTGATCGTCGTCGCCTACGGGACAGGTGCCGTGATCCTGACCACCATCGCAACGCGGCGGGCCCGGGTGTTCCTTGATGCCGCCGTGGCGGCGGGTCAGGCGAATGCCCGGTTCGTCGGCAACGCGATGAATGCCATGGAGACCCTGCGGCATTTCGGCAGCCATCACTGGATGAGCCGGCGCTTCACGGAAAAGGCCAAGGAAGTTCGCGACAACTGGCGGGCCTATGTGCTGCAACGCGTGGGTTACATTGCCGTGCTCGGACTGGGCCTGAGCATCCAGTTCGCCGTGACGTTGCTGCTTCTGTTACCGCGATACCAAGTTGGCGAACTGTCCATCGGCGACATGGTGCTGTTCAACACCTTATTGCTTCAGCTCAACATGCCGTTCGAAATGATTGCCCACGCCATCGACGACGTGGCGCGTTCCCGCGCCGCCCTCATGCCGCTGGCGATAATGTGGTCCGCCCCCGAGGAACGGCAGGCTTCGCACGACTCGACCTTTACGCCTGTGGATGGCCGCGTGGTGTTTGAGGATGTCAGTTACGCCTATGGCAACGGCCGCGGCATCGAGCGCATCTCTTTTTCGGCCGAACGTGGTTACATCACGTTCCTCGTTGGCGAGACTGGATCTGGCAAGTCAACCGTATTCAAGCTGGCTCTCAAGTCGCTTGAGCCAGAAGGCGGTCGCATCCTCGTTGATGGCGTCGATCTCATCGGGATCGACCGCGCCGACTGGTATGGAGCGATCGCCGTCGTGCCGCAGGACGTGATGCTGCTCAATGAAAGCTTGGCAGACAACATCCTGCTCGGGCGTCCTCGTGATGAGGATCGTCTTCGCCGCGCAGCCGAAAAGGCGGCGATCTTCTCGTTCATAGAAGCCCTGCCTGACGGCTTTGAGACCGCGGTCGGCGAACGCGGTCTGAAGCTGTCAGGCGGAGAGCGCCAGCGCATTGCCATTGCCCGAGCGTTCTATGGCGAGCCAGCTATCTTATTCCTGGACGAGGCAAGCTCAGCACTCGACGAGGCTACCGAGCGCGACATCATGGAGCATGTTCGAGCACGGGCAGCGGACGTCACTGTTCTCGCGATCACCCACCGGCAGACCGTAATAGGCAAGACCGATAAGATCGTTGATCTCCGCAGCTGAAGGTCATTTGCGGCGGGATTTCGACATGTCGCCGTACTCCAGTGAATCGGGTCGCTCCAGCAGCGCGGTTCGTCGTCTGTGGACTAGTATCGCTTGTTCCTCCACCGGCTCAGAAGCCAGCAGCGGTCTGTGGCCCATGGCCGTGCGGTAGAAGGTGGATGCATTCCCGGCGGACGCCATTCGATTGCGCCGAGAACGGCTAGCGCAGTGAAAGATATCACGCTTGCCGCCAGCGCCACGAGCACCGCGCCTTGCGCATTCCACTTCTCTAAGGCAAAAGCAAACGCGATGGGTGTCGCTGCGCTGGCCAAGTTCTGAGATGTGGCGAGGAGACCGGCCCACCTCCCAAAATGCATCGCACCGAAAACGAAGTACGGAATGGCGGCACGCGCCACGACCATGAGCGCATTTGAAACGGCAAACAGAACAGCGAATCCAGCTGCTGCGGGATAGCTGATGGTCCCAGTTGTTCCAATCGACAGAAAGAGAATGAAAATCGCCAATGGAAGGAAGCCTGCGCCCACCAAGCCTGACACAATCGGATTGACAAGGTTTCCGGCGATGATTTGTGTCGCTCGGACCATGACCTGAATTGGACCGACAGCGCTGGTCAGAATGATCGCGGCGTCTTGAGATAAGTTGGCAGCAGTCAATATGCCAACCAAATGCAGGGAAAGTCCTGTGGTCACAAAAATATTGAATGCCAAGCTCACGGATAGTACGGTGAAAGCGGTGCGCGCAGCCCTGTCAAGGGCCGGCTCCGAGAAGGGTGAAGTATTTTCGGGGACAACCATATTGCCTTGGCGCGAGAATCTTGGAAGCACAAACCAATGCAGTGGCATACAAATCAACAGATGAAGCCCGCCAATCATTAGCGCGGCCGGTCTCCAGCCAAAGGATTTTCCAACAGCATAAATGGCGGGCAGACAGATGGTGCCGGCAAGACCCGTGGCTAGGATTAAAATCGTGAAAGCCCGCTGTGCCTTGTCCAAAGCGGCTTGTGCTAACGCCGCATACGCTGCGTTGGAAAGTGACGCGGCCAACATGCCTCCAAGCAGAAGCCAAGAGCCGAGATAGTGGAAAAGCGTTTGAGCAGTTGATAGTGATAAGAAGCTTGCGGCGGCTAGCAGGGAGCCTAGCACCATGATCGGCCGCGCACCTTGTGTATCAATTTTTCGTCCAATCCATGGGGCGATCAATGCCCCGACGACGTACATCGCGGAAACGCCGCCAAATATGTATTCCAGCCGAGTTCCAAGGCTTTTTGCGATCTCCTGGCCCATAGCTGCAGGAAAGTAGAGGGCTGATCCCCAGCCGATGATCTGGGTTATCCCCAAGCCAAGAGCAGTGGTATACCATCGTCTTGGCTTCCACATCGCCATCCCCTTGACAGGTAGAGATATCGCCCCGCCCCGCTGACCGAGTCAGCGTAGATCGCGAAATCTGCGGCTCCTAGAATACCCAAATTGGATGCATTCGAGGGGCGATTAAGGCGGCCATGAAAATTGTCTAGTTTTCGCGCCATGAATCTTGATGCGGTGCACGAAAGTCAGCCTCTCGTCGGGTAAAGGTCTACGTTTCGCACCAAGAGGCAGTAGTTCCCCATGTTAGTGTTCGATGCCGCCTGCGGTTTGAATTTCTCGATGCACTTCGGATAACTCTCATGGAATAGGGGTGTGCGATGATTGGCTCAGGATTGGATGATCTTGTTTGCGACAACGTTTTTCTCGATGTGTCACAGTGCCTTGCGGGGAATGAAAATAAAGTTTACATCAAAATAGAGGGGTTCAATCCGGCGGGTTCCATTAAAATAAAGGCCGCGAAATATCTGCTGGAAGATGCGTTTCGAAATCATCTGACGCTCACCGGCGTCATAGAATCATCGTCGGGCAACCTCGGAATAGCTCTGGCGATGCTTTGCGCCGCGCGGGGCATCCCGTTCGAATGCGTGGTAGATGCAAATGCTTTGGAAGACAAAGTTGCACTGATCCGATACTTCGGCGCAAAAGTGATGATTATTACGCAGCGAGATGCGAATGGCGGCTATCTTGGGACCCGGATCGATTACATCAAGAACAAGATAAAACAAGAGAAGGGCCTTGTCTGGACGAATCAGTACGCGAACCGAGCCAATATTCTTGCCCACTACAACTCGACCGCAGCGGCAATAGTAGAGGAATTTCAGTCGATTGATTATCTATTCGTCGGAGCCGGAACGACTGGTACGCTTTTTGGGTGCACGAAGTATTTCGCTGAATTCTCGCCCACGACGAAGGTAATCGCGATCGACTCTGTAGGTTCGGTGACATTCGGTGGACCGCCCGGCGCCAGATTCATACCCGGAATCGGGACGAGTCAACGGCCGGGGTTCGTTGAACAAGATAACATTCCCCCAGCCGATATCATCTATGTCCCGGAGCAGGAGGGATTACAGGTTTGCAGAAAGTTCTCCAGGCAGACGGGGCTACTTGTTGGCGGATCGACCGGTAGCGTAATCGCTGGGTTCGAAAGGTACGTCGCAGAACGTGGCATCCGAGACGCCAAGGTTGTACTGATCTCTCCAGATCTGGGTCATGCGTACTTATCGACGATCTATAGCGACGAGTGGGTGCATAAATACTTCCCTGTGGCATCTGACAACGGTCCGGGCGCGCCGCCACAAGTGCCGCTGCTTCCCGCGTAGCGGCCACCAACCACAGAAATGCGCAACGTTAAAACAGCGCATCAGAATCACTGACGATCAGCGGGCCGCAGGATCGTGGATCAGCGCATCAAGAAAGGCCTTGAGGTCGTTCTGGAGCTCCTCTTCGTCCTCCACTCCCACGCTGATACGTACGACTGGTGAAGTCTTCACCGCGGCAGACGCAACTGATCGTTCAGAGTCGAGCGACAAAGGGGCGATCAGGCTGCGTGTTCCTCCCCAGGAGGCACCGATAGCAAAGATCGAAAGATTACCGAGAGCGTCATCGAGACGTTGGCCAGCGTTGGGCTTTAGCGCGATGCTGAAGACCCCGCTGGCTCCCTCGAAGTCGCGGAGCCAATGCTCATGTCCAGGGCATTCGGGTAGGGCGGGGTGCAGCATCTTGAACACTGCAGGATGTTCTCGAAAACGATGAGCCAATCGCTCGGCCACACCTCCGACATGTCGGAGGCGTATATCTAGGGTCTCAATGCCACGTAAGGCGAGTGCTGCCTCGTCCGGAGACACGCCGACACCAAGAAGGCGTAGGACATCACGGATGCGGGTTCTCAATTCCATGTCCCTGACCGTGATCGATCCCATAAGCAGGTCGGAGTGGCCGCCGATGTATTTCGTGAGCGCCTCCGCGACAATGTCAGCGCCAAGGTTGAGTGGTTTGCAGAGCAGCGGAGAGGCCCAGGTATTGTCACAGCCGACCAGCACACCCCGCGCTTTCGCTTCTCGGGCTATCGCTGGAAGGTCCTGTACCTCCATGCTGCCGGAGCCTGGAGATTCGATCCATACCAGTCGGGTGTTGCCTTTTATCATCGCGCCGATTTGACCGCCGAGAAGCGGATCGTAGACACGATGCTGGATGCCGCGTGGGGCGAGGAATTCGGCGCAGAACGCCCTTACCGGGCCATAGACAGTATCTGGAATCATCACTTCGTCGCCCGGATCGAGCAGAGCGATCATTGGCACAGTTACCGCTGCCAGGCCAGAGGGGACGAGATGCGTGCGAACGCCATGATGCAGAGCACTGATCTGTGCCTCAAGTGCTCTTGTCGTTGGCGTTCCATAAAGGCCATAGGCGTAGCCATCCGCCCCGCGGTCTTTTCGCCGAGCAAAGCTCTCGGCATTGGGATATACGATAGTTGACGCCCGGTAGGTCGGTACGGAAAGGCTCTCGAACCCTTCCATGGAGACTTCGGGGCGATGAACACAACGGGTGCTGTCCTGCAAGTATCTTCCTCCGGTTCGGCCCTGCCGCAGTCGTGTGGTTCGAGTTATTTTTGGAGCCAAGTGTTCCAACGGTCGAGCATCACCGGTCGGTTGGCATTGATCCACTCGAAGTCAGGAATAATGAGGGAGGCGTAGACCTCGGGCTTCAGCGGCATTTTGGCCTGATCTTCTGGAGACATCTTCTCCATTGCCGCGGTGCTTGGTGGCGTGCAGCCAAGATTTGTACAGTGGCGCGCCATGCCATCGACCGAGTTCTCAATGAAATTCAGCAGCTGGAGCGCGTTGGCTTTGTTCGGTCCACCTTTCACAAGCGTGGCTCGGTCGGATACCAGTACGCCTTCTTTCAGCGAGAATTTGAGATTGCGGCCCTCTTTCAGCAGTACGCTGGCGCGTGTTTGCCAGACCATGCCTGCCACATACTCACCCGTGCGATAGCCCTGTTGGCTCGCGTCCCCGGTCTTCCACCACAGCGAGATGTAGGGCTTAAGCTCGTCTAGTTTTTTGAGCGCACGGTCAATGTCGAGTGGGAAAAGCTCGGATGGTGCCACGCCATCGGCAACGAGTGCAGCCGCCATAACGCGCCAAGGATCATTGAAGTTAGGGAAGGTGCGCGCTCCGGGGAACCGCTTGACGTCCCACAGTTCGCTCCAGGTTGTTGGGCCACCGTTTGGCAGCTTGTCGCCGTCCCATACGATATAGGTGAGGCCGGAGTTGAGCTGCACACCGGAACTGTCGCAAGCGCCCTTCAGCAGATCTTTTCGTTCAGCGAAGGCTTGGCAAAAGGTGCCCATCTCCTCAGTCATGACGCGCACGTCATTGCTGTGAGCCTCAATATCACCGAGTACCGCGATGTCCCACGTGACCGCTCCAACTTGGTTCATCGCTTTCAACTTGGTGATCTGTTCCTGCGCCGATGCTGTAACGACTTGCACCCTAATCCCGGTCGCTTTGGTGAAGTCATCGAAGAAATTTTTGCGCAAGCTTTGCTCGTAGGCGCCGCCGGTCGCCGCCACCACGACCGTCTCCTCGGCTCGGGCTGGCACCGTCGCTGCGGTAGCTAGGAGGAGGGTTGCCATAACTGCATATGCTGACGTTCTCATACCGAAATCTCCTCTTCGGTTGTTGTCGGGGGCTGGTGCTTCTTGATGATTGCCGCTGCCGCCATAGTCACCACCGAGACCGTGATCATGATCGTGGAGACGGCAGCGATGACGGGAGTAAGATTGAAGTCGATGTCTTCGAAGAATTTCCGCGTAAGGGTTTTACCCCCGACATCGGAGAGGAAAAGCGACACGGTCGCTTCATCGAAGGAAGCAAGGAAAGCGAAGATCGCACCGGCGGTGATTCCCGGCCAGATGGATGGTAAGACCACATCGAAGAAAGCGCGTGTTCGCGATGCGCCGCAGTTGAGTGCGGCGAGTTCCAGCATCGGGTCGAAGCCTCGGAGCGCAGCGGATACGGTGATAACCACATATGGCACGCCGAGCATCGTATGAGCGAGCAGGAAGCCGGTGGTTGTGCCCACCAGTTGCAGGGGCGCGAATGCCAGGTAGAGCGCGATCGCCAAAACGATGTGGGGCAGAACGAGCGGACTCAAGGTCAGTGCATACAGCAGACTCGCCCCTGGCAGACGACTCCTTGCTAGTGCGACAGACGCTGCGGTGCCGATGAGGGTTGCCCCGATCATTGCCCCGGCGGCAATCTTCAGGCTGAAAAACGTGGCATCAATCCAGTCGGGATCGGTCAGGTAGCGCTCGAACCATTTAAGGCTAAAACCGCCGGGGGGAAACTCGATGTACTCGGCTTCGCCGAACGACATCGGAATAACGACCAGTGTCGGCGTTACGAGGAACAGCAGGACAATGCAGACGAAACAAGCCAGCGCTACATCACCGCCAAGACGTCTGGCAGTGTCCAACACGATCGACATGTCATAAACCTTTCGACAGAGAGAGGAATCGTCTGAAGACGACAACAACGACAAGCGTGCCGGCCAGGAGCAGCAACGAGAGAGCACTCGCAAAAGGCCAGTCCAAAAGTTCGGTTGCCTGTTGACTGATGAGCGTCGCGGCCATCAGCGTGTCTGGTCCCCCGACAAGCGCCGGCGTTATGTAAAAGCCGAGCGACAGAATGAAGACGATGAGGCAACCGGCGAAAATGCCAGGCAGGCTTAGTGGCAGCGTCACTGTTATGAAGCTTGTGATTGCGCCTGCACCGAGGTTGCGCGCCGCCCGCTCGTAGTCCGCCGGTATCGCTCGCAGCGCGCCGAAGATCGGAAGGATCATGTAGGGCAACAGAACATGCGTCATCGCTACCAGCACGGTAGCTTCGGTGTATAGGAGCTTGAGTGGTGCATCGGTGAGCCCGAGCCACCGAAGCAGGCCGTTGACGAGTCCGTTCGTCTGCAGCAGCACGATCCAGGCATAAGAGCGGACAAGTACGCTGGTCCACAACGGCACGAGCACGCAAGCGGTGACCAGTAGTGCGGTGCGCCCTGACAGCCGCGACATCAGCAGCGCAACCGGATAGCCCAACACAAATGCAGCCAATGTCACGGCCGCGGCGATACGGGCTGTCCGTAGGAAGACATTGACGTAGAGTGTGCTTTCCATGGCTCTGGCGAGATGCCGCAGGGTAAAGTCTGGGTCGAACACTGCCATTGCTAGCAGGCGCCCGACAGGATAGAGGAAAGCGCCGCAGAACAGGGCGATCAGTGGCAATAACAGGATCAACGCCGTGCCTGGATTGTAGATGCCGGCAGTAGAGGTGTTGGTCATACGGGCGGCCATTGTCAGGTTCCTTCCCGAAAGACGCTCGCGCGCGATGCGTCGAGGACAATTCCGACAGAGCTGCCGACCTGCAACTTCCTGCACGCGCCAGGTTCTGCCTGGACCTGCAGAAGCTCACCATTGGCAAGGCGGATAAAGGCAAGCTCTGATGATCCGACGAAACGGGATCCTTCCAATGTCCCCAGGAGCTGCGCGGTTCCGTCGACGGCCAACCTCAGCGCTTCGGGCCGTAACGCGATGCGGACAGAAGCTCCCGCTTCGATGTCGCGGCATCGATTGAGTGGCACAATAACATCGGCCTCATCATGTAGTCGTATCCGGGCGTCGGTGCCTTCCAGTGCTAGGCACGTCGCTATGAGAAAGCTGGTGCGTCCGATGAAGTCGGCAACAAAAGGTGAAGCAGGTTCATCGTAAAGTTCATCGGGAGTGCCTACCTGTTCAATCCGACCTCGGTTCATAACGACGATGCGGTCCGATAGGCTAAGAGCCTCCTCTTGGTCATGCGTCACGTATATGATCGTGACGCCTACGGTACGGTGTAGCCTCATAATCTCAAGCTGCATCTGGTCTCTGAGCTTCTTGTCCAGGGCCGACAGAGGTTCGTCCATCAGCATGACCGGCGGCTGGGAGACGAGTGCGCGGGCCACGGCGACACGCTGCTGCTGACCGCCAGACAGGGCTGTTGGCATACGCGTGCCCAGACCATCGAGGCTGATCAACTTCAAAGCTTCCTCGACTCGTTGTCGAATTTCCGCGCGATCCACGCCGCGTCGCTTAAGTGGGTAAGCGATGTTGTCGGCAACCGACATGTGGGGGAATAGCGCATACCGCTGAAATACCATGCCCAAGCCGCGCTTTTCGGGGCGCGTGTGTGTCATGTCCTGATCGCCGATAATCAGGCGGCCGGATGTCGGCTTCTCAAAGCCGGCGATCATCATCAGGAGCGTCGTCTTGCCAGAGCCGGATGGCCCCAAGATCGAAACGAATTCTCCCGGTTTCACTGTGAGCGAAACGTCGTCTACAGCCGTGACGAATGGACCGTAAGATTTTTTGATTGCTTCCACTGCGACACCGGCACCAGCAATGGAGGCTTCCTTCAACATTGAAACGGCATTCATGTGCGGGTCTCCCCGAGCAGGATATCGGTCACAAACATATGTCCAGCTGCATGAGTGATCATCTCGGGAATGCCGGACGCTATGGCGATGGCTTGGGGCGTAACCCCACACGCCCAAAAGACCGGGACATCGTTCTCGCGCAGGGCATTGAAGCGTCCCCACTCCACATTGGAGAGATCGGGAATGCCAATCGCGGCGGGATCGCCGACATGCAGTGGTGATCCATGCGCCAGCGGATAGCGACTGCTAATCTCTCGGGCTTCCTCAACGCGATCGTAGGGGATAGGCCGCATGGTGACGACGACGGGGCCGTGCAGCCGGCCGGCCGATCTGCATTGGATGGAAGAGGTGTAGACGGAGATTCGGCCGTCCTCTGTTTCGAGATGGCGTTGCCGTATGCCGGCGCCCTCTAGGGCCTCATCCATTGAGTTGGAACAACCGATGAGGAAGGCGACGTGGTCCTTACGCCAGAGGTCGGCGATAGAGCGCCGTTCCTCAACTAGCTGTCCATTGCGGAAAACGCGATAACCCGGCAGGTCATTGCGAATGTCAGCCCCTGGGGCGCAAAAGCTGGGCTCCGGGTTCCCCGTCTCCGTGACTTCGATAATTGGACAAGGCTTCGGATTGCGTTGTGCAAAAAGGAGGAAGTCATAAGCGTAAGCTTCGGGCAGAATTGCCAGGTTAGCTTGGACGTAGCCTCGCGCCAGTCCATGCGTCGCGCGCGTCCATCGGCCGGCGCGCACTGCCGCGCGAACCTCGGCACCGGATGCTGCAGATAGGTTGGCTCGACTTAGCGAGTTGGAGATGTTCTCAATAGCAGCTGTCATGTATCCATCTCCATAAGCGCCCCTGAAGTGGTCATGAAGGTTTCCACGCCATCGGCGCGGACGACCACGGTGTCCTCGACCTGCAGTCCGCCCCAGCCGAGTTCGTAATAGGGCGTCTCCACGCACAGGACCATGCCCTCCTCAATGATGTCCTTGCTTGTTGGCGTCAGGTCGGGGAGGTCGTAACCATCTAGACCGATGCCGTGGCCAACATGCGAGCGAGCGTAATGCGGGATCCCTTCGCGGCGAACCGTCTCTACGGCGATGTCAAAAATCGTGGATGCCGCAACGCCGGGTTTGATCGCTTCAAGTGCCGCCACAACGCCGAGATGAAGCGCGCGATGGTATTGGCGGACGCGGTCTGGTGCAGGTCCAAGCGTCGCGATCCTGGCAATATCAGCGCGGTAATGTTTGTAGCGACCGCCCGCGTCGAAGCGAATGATGTCACCTTTGGCGAGTGCTGCTTCGGAAGGCTGAACGTTGGGCATAGCGCTGCGCGAGCCGAAGCCAATGCAACCCAGGACAGGCCAGGCATCTTCTGCCACCGTTTGGGCGTGGAATGCACGTGCCATTTCGATCTCCGTGATGCCCGGTCGTGCGATTGCGAGTGCCGCGGCGATCGAACGCTCGGTGATCTGTGCTGCCTGCCGCAGGGAGTTGATCTCGTTCGCCGTTTTGACGGCTCGGATCGCGCGAAAGAGGCGCATCGCCGGAATGAGTTGGGCGTGGGGAAGACGTGCCTGCAACTGTTCCCAATTGCCGGGCAATAGGCCCAGTTCATCGACCGCGATCCGGGCAGAAGAGAGCCCGCGGGCTTCGATTGCGGCCACCAGTGCGGCCATCGCGTCCTCGTCAGCCGGTAGGTCATCGAGCACGGCTTGCCGGGCGCTTAGTGGATCAAGCTGCCCTTCACTGCGATCCAAGCGAAAGTACCCGAAACGACGGACATCCTTAACCCACACCGGTTGATCAGCCAAAAGGTCGAGCAACGAACTGGCGGCTACTAAGCAAGCGTTCTCGGGATCTGCAGCGGGAATCAGGACGTAGGTCTGGGGGCCACGCCGGATCCACTGCGAAAGCGCCCAATAGCCGCTAGAATATGTGACGTTCTCAGGCGATGTGGCAACAATGGCATCGATGCCTTCGGCCGAGAGAACCGTTCGTAGTCTCGGCATGTTCACCAGGCGCTGAGCCGTTGCCCATTGCGAGCCGGCTTCCAGGGATAGGTCGTTCATCTTGCCTCCTGCATTGTGGAATCATCGGTGAGCCTTGGCGGCGGTCCTGCGTAGCCAATCGACTGAGAGCACCGGTAGGCGGCCTGCCGAACGAGACGGATGGCGTTGGCCATCTCGCTTGGCTCATTCTCATGGGGGAGTAGTGCAACACTGATCGAGGCGACGGGCTCGTCACGGGCATCACGCACCAACGCGGCGGCTGACGCCACCCCTTCGATATTTTCGCTGAACACCGTCGCATAGCCTTGGTGCCGAATGGTGGCCAAGTCAGAAAGTAACTCTGCAATGGTTTGCCGAGTTCTCGCGGTGTAGCGAGTCAAAGGTTCTGGACCGAGGATTTTACGAACCTCAATTTCGGGCAATGTTGAGAGCAGCATTTTCCCGATCGCAGTGGAATGCAGGTTGATGCGTGATCCGGGCAGTATCCGGACGGAAATTGGCCCGCTGCTCTGGATGCTGTCGAGATACATGGCTGCGCCGTCACGGAGAACGCCGAGATAGCCATTGAGATGATGTTTGTCGGCAAGATCGGCGAGTTCACGCGTAACAGCGGACAGCAGCCTATCCTCGCGCCGCATGGTGCTGCCCAGGACGATCGCGCGATACCCGAGCCGATAACGCTTGGTTTCACTCGCCTGAGCGACGAAGCCATTCGCATGAAGGGTATTGACCAAGCGCTGCACGATTGTGGGGCTCAACGTTAGTTCCCGCGCAATGTCACGAATCCCCAACTCGGCATCCGACGTGCCAAGCAGGTTCAAGATGGTGAGCCCACGCTCCAGTGATTGATTTCCAGCCATGTTCCTATAATCGCAACAGTGAACCTATATTTGTATAATTACGAAATTTTACTTTTGTAGTCAATCCGGTTGCCGATTAAAAAATGTGCGACGCTGCTCTTAGTGGGACATGGCGCGGTCACGCGGATCGCCTGCACTTGATGCGAGCGAAGTGAGCAGCTGGTTGCACGGTGATTTCCACTGTGGTCCCCTCAAGCAAGGCGGGTATGGCAGTGTCGAAACGGCCGCGGCCAAACATCGAGGCGCGGATTTTTCTTTCTAACGCGTCTTAGAAAGGCACGCATGGTGCCACGGTGCCGTGTCGGCTGAGCCGCTCTCTTTTTACCCCTGTTGCCCGAGTACGCTCGGGCATTTTTTTGCCAGGGACGCCTCTGGGAGATACCGGAAGGCATGAGTTGCTATCAGCGTTCTCCGTCAACTGCGGCCCTGGGGACGACATCCGATCGGGCGCACAGCGCAGCTTTTGCCAAGGCCGCGAAACAGCCGTGGCTGGAACGTATAGAAGACGGGCTACAGTGCCATTTCCGCCATTCCTACTGCTAGGTAACGAAAACAAGGACTTGACCGCCGATTTTACTTTACATTGCCTGGTGAGAGGCGTTCCATAGGCAAGACAGCCGCTGTGCCAGCCCCCGACATGTCGATCGATCGCCATCAATGGTTTCTCGACCAGGTCTTCTGCCATCGTCCGATGCTGCAGGGGTATCTACGCAAGTACCTGAATGCCGCTGAAGACATCGACGATGTTATCCAGGACACCTATCTGCGCGTCCACGGCATCCAGGACTACACCACCGTCGAATCGCCCAAGGCGTTGCTGATCACCATCGCCCATAACCTTGCAGTGGATCTGGTGCGTTGTCGCGCCAGCCGCGCTACTGATGCCGTGGCGGATTTCGATGCGCTGGGCGTCTCTACGGATGCTCCTCCTTTGGAAGAGCAAATCGATGCGCGTCATCGGTTCGAGGCCTTCTGTTCAGCAGTGGACGCGCTGCCTCCGATCTGTCGGCGCGTGTTCGTGTTGAGGAAGGTCTACAAGTTGTCGCAAGCGGAGATCAGCGCAGTGCTGGGAATTTCGCAAAGTACGATCGAGAAGCACGTTGTCAAAGGCCTGATGCGCTGCCGGGACCACCTGCGCGAACGCGATCTCGCAAGTGGAGTGGACGCACCGGTGATGGGAGAGACCGCGTGCCGCGCCAGGGATGAAGGGAGCGCGTTGTGAGCGATGTAGTCAGGCTTCGCAGTCTTGTCGAGGTGGAAGAAGAGGCGGCCGTATGGGTCTGGCGTCTGGACGATGAGGCGATCACGTCTGAGTTCCAGACCGAGTTCGAGGCATGGCTTCGCCGCGATCCTCGTCACCGCCGTGCTTTCGAGGAGTTGGGCGGGGTGTGGAAGGCGCTGGATGAACTTGCCGAGGCCAAGCGTGATGAAAAGGTTGCCACCTTCGTGGCCGAAGAGCGGCGGCTCTACACCCCCCCTTCCAAGCGCAAGCGCGGAAAATTGCGAGTGATATCGTCCTGGGCATTGGTCGCTTCGCTTACGCTTGCGGCGGTCATCTATATGTGGCGCCAACGGGACAACGAATCGCAGACCTTGGCAACGGCGGTCGGGCAGCACCGCAGCGCCACACTTGCAGACGGGTCCGTGGTCGAACTCAACACCAATACCATCCTCGAAACAAACTTTAGCCGCGGGCAGCGCGTGATCCATCTGCGCAAGGGCGAAGCCACCTTCCAAGTGGCGCACAACCCTGAGCGGCCGTTCCTGGTGCACGCCGGCGACATCGTCGTGCGCGCCGTTGGCACCCAGTTCAATGTGCGCGTTCGCGACGCATTGGACGTAGAGGTGATCGTCACCGAGGGCAGGGTGGAAGTGAAGCCGACGGCCGCCACGCCAGCGCCGCGGGCACGGGCTGGCGCGAGCCAAACTGCGGTGCCCGCGACACGTGCCTTGGTCGCCGGACAGCGCTACGACGCTATATCCCAGGCTGCGCCGGTGGACAGTATTGCCCCAGCCGCGGTTGCTAACACCTTGGCCTGGCGCCAAGGCGCAATCGTGTTCGATGGGGAGCCGTTGGCTCAGGCCCTTGCCGAGTTCAACCGCTATTCGGATACGCGCCTGGTGGTGGCCGATGCCAGTATCCGCGACCTACGGGTGGGCGGGCGATTTCGCACTGGCGATGTTGAGGGCTTCCTCGATGCGTTGAGCCGGACCTTTCCGATCGCAACGCGCAAAGGAGCCGACAACTTGATCTACGTACAGGCCCGTACGGCCCCATCTAACCGCCAGTAGTCCGCATCGCCCGGTAGACGCACCACTTGGCGCGGTGCGCCTGATGGCAATGGCGGAAAGCCCTCAATGCCCCGTCTTGTGTGAACCGGGCATCGAAAAGCCCTTACGGATAGACACCGATGGGCAAGGTCGCCACACCGTTCGTATTGCTTCTGGCGCTCGTGGTCTTTGGCGTCCCAGCCTGTTCTCGTGCCGACCCTGCCAAGATCCAGTTCGACATTCCCGAACAGGTCGCCGCCACCGCACTGAATGAATTCGCGCGCCAAGCGGATATCACGTTGATCTTTGCCTACGACGTCGTGGACGGCATTCAAACGCGCCCGCTGCAAGGCACGTTCACGGTGGACGAAGGTCTGTCCCGGTTGCTGGGAGGCACACCGCTCACATACCGGCGATCTCATGAAGGCCTGTATCTCGTTTGTCGGTCAAGTGCGTGCGGGGCGCTGGTCAGCTTCGACCACCTTGTCGATGACGAAAAACGCCCACGTAAGCCACCTCCGGATGGCGGATTTGGTGCGGCGACCCGTCTCTATAGCAAGCCGGTGGCGCGACCGGAAACCTATTCTACTTCTCGGGGGAGAACGCATCCATGCAAGACCATACTGTGATCCGCAAGCACCGGCTTTCCGTGTTGTGTAACGCGTTGGCTGCCATCCTGATCACCGGAGCGGCCATCAACAGCGCCGCCGCGCAGCCGGATGCTAGCGTGACGCAATTCGAAGTGCCGGCGCAGTCAGCTGGCACTGCGCTCAATGCCTTCGCTGCACAGGCCGACATCACCTTGGTGTTCTCGCCTGATGTTGTCTCAGGTATCGAAACGACCACCTTGGAGGGCCAGTACACCACCGAGGAAGGGCTTCGGCGCATGCTGGAGGGCACGGGTCTGACGTGGCAGAAAGCGCGCGACGGTGCGATCGCCATCAGCAAAGCGGTTGAGCGGGGGGGCGAACAAGCGGAAACGGGAGAGCAGACGCTGGAGACCATCACCGTGACGGGCACGCGCATCCGCGGCGGGGTGAGCGCCTCGCCGACGATCACCATGGACGAGCGACAGTTCAAGGAGGAGGGCTTCACCGACCTGGGCGACGTGATCCGCAGCATTCCGCAGAACTTCCGCGGCGGTCAAAATCCAGGTGTGAATTTGGGAGCTACAGCGGGCAGCTCAAATAACCGAAATGAGAGTGGAGGTTCATCATTGAACCTCCGAGGCCTCGGACCCGACGCCACTCTCACGTTGCTCAATGGACGTCGTCTGAGCTATGACTCGCTGAACCAAGCCATTGATATCAGTGCTATCCCCATCGAAGCCGTAGAGCGTATCGAAATCGTTCCGGACGGCGCATCGGCCATTTATGGTTCCGACGCGGTGGGCGGTGTCGCCAACGTCATCCTCAAGCGCGACTTTGACGGTGTGGTGGTGGGGGCGTTGTACGGCGATTCTGCCGATGGTGGCTTGGAACGACATGACTACACCGTCACCGCCGGAGCGGCTTGGGAGTCCGGCGGTTTGATTGGAACCTTCAAGAAATCCAGTACGGATCCCATCTTCGCGGCTCAGCGTGCGTACACGCAGTCGATGGTAGATCCGTCAACGCTCTACAACGGGAGTAAGCTCAATAGCGGCCTGATCAGCGCCTACCAGCGTCTTGGCGAGCGTGTCGAGTTGAAGTTGGACGCGTTGAGGACAGTCAGGCAGGCGTCCTCTTCTAACCCCTATCCGACTTACTACTTCGCTAATCATTCAGAATCAACGACGACACTACTGGCACCGGCTCTAGAAATATCGCTTCAAAGAGATTGGATGCTCGGGTTCGGCGCGTCACGTAGCCGTGGAGAGAATGTATTCCTTAACAATCTCGTCAGAAATGGCTCTGCCAGTCCGTCGTCAGCTGGCTGCTATTGCAATGACACGGTCACGTGGGAGATCGGATCGGAAGGGCCACTGGTTTCGTTTGGGTCGCGGGAAGTAAGGCTGGCGGTTGGCGTCGGCGGGCGCCGCGATGAGTATGCGAACAGGTCGTTCCTTTCGTCCTCGGACTTTGAAGGTGAGCAGCGAAACCGCTACGCGTATGCGGAGCTGTCTTGGCCTGTCATTGGATCAGATAATGCGCGACCTGGTGTGCAGAGGCTCGAGTTTAGTGTTGCTGGGCGTGCGGAGGACTACGACAGCTTTGGCCGAGTTACGACCCCGAAGCTTGGGGTGATCTACGATCCTGTCGAAGACATCACCCTCAAGGCGTCTTGGGGGCGCTCGTTCAAGGCACCGACGTTGAACCAACGGTTTTTTGGGAAGTACACATATCTCTGGCGGGCGAATCAATTGGGATGCACCTCGTGTGCTGCTACAGACACGGTGTTGATGTCCTTTGGCGCCAACCAGGATCTTGAGCCAGAACGCGCTCGCACCTGGACGGTGTCTCTGGCTTTCCATCCCGAAACCCTACCTGACCTGAATACTGAGATCACCTATTTCTCCATCGACTACAGGCAACGGGTTGCTTACCCGTTCTCAAATATTCTGACTAGCCTGCGCAACCCCGCAGACTATTCTGAATTCATTAGCTACGATCCAACTCTTGACCAACAACAGCAACTAATCTCGACCTACAACGAGGCTTTCTATAATCAGACATCTACCACATACGATCCAAATCGGGTCATTGCGATAGTCTCCGCTCAATACACGAACGTCGCTCGGCAAAAAGCCAAGGGCCTAGATCTGACAGGGAGCTATCGATTCGATTTTGCTCCAGGTCAGTTGGCTGTTCGGGGTGGTGTGAGTTGGATAGACCTATCGCAGCAGAATCTTGCTGGGCAGGATGCGTTTGATTTGTCCGGAAAAATCTACTTTCCGGCGAAGTTTAACGGTCGCCTCGGTGCTGTCTGGAGTCAGGCGGGGCTTAGTCTATCGGCGTTTGCCAATTATACTTCTGGTGTCACCAATAATGTCACGGCAGTCGCAGAGAACGGGGCTTCTTTCACGACCTTCGACACTACTGCGCGCTATGAGATCCAAGCAAATAATAGGGCGTTGGCTGGTTTGGCATTTGAACTATCGGTCACCAACTTATTCAACCGTGCGCCGCCCACCATCACGCAACCGAATTCAAGATTTGCGCCATTCGATTCGACGAACTATTCCGCAATCGGACGCTATGTGACGATGGCGATCAGCAAGACATGGCAATAAGTGGGGGCTCGAACCGCCCCCACTTACAGGCAGCAATCAGGGCATTGAGACAGGCTGGCCGGTATTCTCGAATATTTGTCCCGGGGCGCCTTTCGTCTCCTCAGAGACGGAGCCGAGTTCGATCGGTTCGAACTCGTCTTCCATCAATTCGCGGTGATCTTGTGCATTCATGTCCATGATCATTCTCCTTAATGTTGCGTTGGGTGACGCCATGAAAGTCATGACCCAGGAAGCGTAGCTCCGATGCTCGGCTATAAGAAGCTTATAAGCCAAATATAATTTACCTAATTTCGTTATCACTTTCCTCTTCGATCATCCAATTAAAGCCATGGCCATCTACGGCATGTACGCGCGTGTCCTCTCCAGCATCCTCGCCATCTCTGCTTTCTCGCCAGCCATGGCTGCGGAGGGCACCCACCCCGTGTCGGCGGATGACGTGCTGGCCGTGGAAGGGCTCGGCGCGGCGATCAGCGATCCGAACGGGCGCTGGTTGGTCTTCGAGCGTCTGCGTCCCTACGATCAATCGGACGACTTCAGTTTTCGCACCTATGCGGCGCAACATACCGGTCATCAGCTCTGGCGATACGATCCGAAAGCCAGCGCTACGCCGCAGTTGCTGCCGGGCCTCGATCCTGCGCCGCACAGCTATCAGCAAGGGTTTTCTCCCTCCGGTCGCTTTCTCGCAGTCATGCAGTACCGGCTCGGTACGCTGTCGCTGGCGGCCTACGATATGGCAGCCGAGAAGGCGGTGAGGTTCGCGCGGACGCCGGCCTTCAGCCGGGATGGCGC
Organism: Xanthomonas campestris pv. phormiicola; assembly: GCA_025666215.1. Taxonomy (NCBI): domain Bacteria; kingdom Pseudomonadati; phylum Pseudomonadota; class Gammaproteobacteria; order Lysobacterales; family Lysobacteraceae; genus Xanthomonas; species Xanthomonas campestris. The sequence goes on from CP102593.1 coordinate 1,318,460, forward strand.
GCACAACCCGGTCTGGGTCTCCGATGACATGCTCATTTACGCGGCGCTACCGGAGGGCGATGCACCCGAGCTGACGAGCGTGCGCGCCCATACGGGGCGAACCTTAGCCAAGGCCTGGGAGGCGGCCTGGCGCGGCGATACCGTCACCGCGAGCGAAGTGCGTACTGTGGCTCAAGATCAGTCCGACCAACAGGAAGTAGGCAGCCTGTTGCTAGCCAATGCACGTACCGGCAAAGAAACGGTCATCGCCAACGGATTGTATGCCGACCTGCGGGTCTCCCCGGATCGGCGGTTAGTGGCGGCGCTTGCGGTCTCCAAGCCACGCCGGACCGATCCCAATGCACCCGTGACGGACGATCCGCGCCGCTACCGCCTGACCGTCTTCGATGTGGCGAGCGGCCGCGCGCGGTGTCTGGCTCCGGAACTGGACTTCTTCCCCTACACGATCGCCTGGTCGCCGGAAGGGACACGCCTTGCGGCATACGGGTGGCGGCCTGGTGAAGGCCCGCGCACGGGCAGGTTTTACGTGATCGACGTGCGAACGGGCATCACCGTGCGCTATGACCACGTTGGTCTTGATCTGGCATCGGAGCGGGAGCGCGGCTGGCTGCAACGCCCGGAACGGGTGAGCTTTCTCGGAGATGGCTTGGCCGTGTTTGCCCGGCGTATTCCCGCGTCGGAGAGCCAGGCGCCGCGGCTCACTTACCGCGATGTGCGTCCGGTCGGTCTGTCCAAGCCCGATTGGTACCGTCTGTCCGCGGACGGTACGTCCAGGAACCTGACCGATGGTCTTGCTGACGTGTCGGGCGTGCCGGTGCACGCGGGGCTCGATCATCTGACGGTCGTGGCGGCCGATGGCGTGTATCGCCTTGGTGCAGATGGCGAGCGCCGCCGCCTCACGCCTGAACTGCCGGGGCGCTTTCGCTTCCTGCCCTCCGGGACTTTCTCGACGCGCAGCTTGGTTGCCCGCCCGGAGTTCAGCGACGAGGCCTTGTTTGACGTCAGTGGGCCCGGCCCGGCGAAGATCGTCATGGTTGACCTGCGCGACAACCGCCAAGCCCGCACGGTCGTGGTGGACGCGCCGGCAGCCGATGCCACGCCGCTGGCGGGATCGTTGGCGTCCAGCACAATGCTCTTCCGTGCCGACGAGGGGCAGGGGTCACGGCTGCTCGTGACGACAGGTGGCAGTGGCACAGCGCCGCGCGAGATCGCACGGATCAATGCCCATCTGGCCGAGGTCGATCTGGGGACCTGGAAAACCGTGTCCTATCAGGTCGCCGATCCGCTGGGGAACGGCCCCGCGCAGACGATCGAGAGCTGCGTGTTGCTTCCGCCTGGCAATGGTGGTGCGCGGCAGCTGCCCACGATTATCGAGGTGTATCCCAACGCCGTCCCACGCTGCGGCCCCAGTGATGCGCGATTGGACGCGCCGAGCATCGATTCCCCCTACATTTGGGCCGGAAAGGGCTACGCCTATGCACGCCTGGCTCTGCCACGGCAGTTGCTCCGGACGGACGCTGGCCCAATCGCAGGGATGCCTAGCGCGGTCGAAGCCGGCGTGCAGGCGTTGGTGGCCGCCGGGGTCTCCGACCCGGCGCGGATGGCGCTGTTCGGATATAGTCAGGGCGGTGTGTCGGCGCTGTACGTGTCTGCATATTCCCATCGGTTCAAGGCGGTCATCGCCGTGAACAGTTGGGCCGATCTCTTCAGTCATTACTTCGGAGCGAATGGGGTCTACTCGTCAGTTTACGGGAGCTATTTCGGCGATTTCGGAAGGTACGACAGCATCGCCGGAAACGACTTCGGTATTGGCAAAACGCCGTTCGATGACCCGGACATCTACATCCGCAACAGTCCCGTTTTCCTCGCGCCGCGGATCGATGCGCCTGTACTGCTGTTCCATACCGACATGGACAGCTTTTCCATGTCGCAGTTCGATGAGATGTATGCCGCGCTCAGCCGCGCCGGGAAAGACGCGCGCTATGTGCGGTATTGGGGTGAGGGGCATGCCCCTTCTTCTCCGGCGAACATGCGCGATCTGTGGGAGCGTATGGACGCGTTCTTGAGTGAGAAGGGCGTCAAACCGAACGCTGTCGACCGGCCAGGCCAGGTACCGGATTTGTAGAAGTTGGCATCGCGGCCGGTGATGCAGCCGCGATCTCATGCGGCCTTGGAGCTGCCGTTGCTGATCCGCTTCCAGGTCTGCAGCCAAGCTTCAATGGCGTAATACGGCAACATCATGAATCCGAATTTCTGGACCTTGTAGTCGTTGCGCGCAACAAAGGCCTGGACCTCTTGCCGTGAGATCATGCCGCGCGCGGCGAGTTCGCCTTCGGCCAGCGCCTGCAACAATTGCTGACTGTTCGCCTTGATGTGTTCAGCGAAGAATTTTGTCGACTCGCCTTTCGACGTGCGCAGGCGAATCTGCTCGGAGAGCATGCCAGTGAAGGCGGTTCTTGCCAGCCCCCGGCTGCGCCCGTTGGCGCACAGCAGGTAGGTGGGCAGGCGCAGCGACAACTCGATCAGCGGCTGTGAGATCAACGGGTGGATCATTTCCTTTGGGCCGTAGTGATCCAGCGACTCCCGGACCTGGTACAGGTGTACCAGATAGCTGATCTGATCGAACTTGGCGGGCGGCACGCCACGGGCCTGTCGCGTCCACACCGGCATGCAGTCTTCGGCGACCAGGGTGTCAAAGGCGCGCTGGTTGACGCCGGTGCGACGTTTCTCGATGTCTTGAACCACGGCGCTGCGATGCGTTTTGCCGAACCGATAGGGCAAGGTGTCCCGCAGCACATGCCAGATCGAAGTCTGCGAAAGCCTGGCGGAGCGGAGAAGCTCAGCCGGCGCATCCAGGCCCAAGGGATGATGCGCGAGATAGTCGGCGAATCCCAAGGTGCTTCTGCTGTGTAGGAACAGGTGGTCGCCCCCTTGTCCGGTGAACAGCGCCCTGCCGACATCGGTATTGGCAGCCAGGCGCGATGCTAGTTCCTGCCCAAGAAACTGGCGGTATGGGCGTGCGGTTGGCGGGTGCTCATGGACGCCGGGGAGTGGCCGGGTGGGTTCCTCCAGCACCTCGATCAGCGTGTGCCCGGTGTGCTCGGCGATAATGCGCGCGTATCGGCGTTCGGTCGCGTCTGCAGCGCCCATGACGAAGTGGACGGCATTGACCTTGGCCGGATCTGTGGTCTTGGCCAGGCAGGCCAGCACGATGGAGGAGTCCAGGCCGCCGGAGAGATTAACGGTTATCTTCTCGAAGGATTCGCCCCAGGTGCCGACGACGGCCTGCGTGGTCTCCCGCAGTTCGGCGGCCGCATCCTTGAGGGAGGGGGCATGGACGTCCAGGGCGATCTGCCTGGGATCCCAGATCAAGTCCGTGGTCGGTGCCGCGCCGGAGATCCGCAACCGCTCCCCACCGAGCAGTTCTCTGACCTCGTTGAGGCCGGTTTCACCGTGCTGGATCTTGTCGTAGGCCAGCACCCTGGAAATGAAGCGCTCGTTGATGGTGAACGCGCCCATGTCCAGGAAAGGGCACTTTTCCAGATGCGAGAAGACCAGCGTCAGGCCTTGCTGTTGGGTGTAGAAGCACGGGATCGAGGAGGTCGGGTCTGCGATGACGAAGGTGTCGTTGCCGCAATTTAGGAAGGCGACGTAGCTGCCCCAGTAGTCCTTGACGATCGAGCGGCATTGCGAGGCGAGTAGCCGCTTTGTATCAACTTCACCCAGGCGGGTCAGTACGGCCCGGGAGCCGGACAGGCTGGCGGATGTGTCGAACAGGGTGCCGAAGACAGCCCCCACGGCGCGACCTTCGTTGTCATTGAGGGCAAGGAGCGTCTCCCCGCCCTGAAATGCATCCAGTGCATACAGTGCAAAGCCTTGCCCCACCAGGCGGTGGACGGACTCGCCGAGGGCGGCGCGGACCTGGACCGCCAGCCGCGTGGCCGCCGCTGCCGCGCGTGGGTCTGCCTGGTTCCAGAGCATGGCGAAGAATGCGTGCATGGCGATCTGCCTTCCTAAGCCAACATGATGGGTTTGAATGCGAGCGTCTTGTCGTAGTCCTCATTGAGGACCACGTGATCGAACTCCACCCAGCAATGCGCAGAAAATGGCACCAACCGGACTGCAAAGACCCAATCGGCCGACAGGCCGAAGCGGGACAGGTACTTGACCAGGAACAGGCTGGTGAAGAAGCAGGCATCGTACGAGGTGTAGAAGAACGGGGTCAGGCCATGGAACCGCTCGGTGAGTTCGATCGCGCGTTTGCGCAAGTCCGCACGCGCATCCGGAAGCCCTGATTTCCAGTGCTTGACTGCCTGGAGCGTCCGGCTCACGTCCGTCTTGTTGTGCCGGTGCGATAGGCAGCTCGCCATGTAGGTCATGAAGAACCTTGGTGCGTCCTTGACCGAGGCCGAAGGCGGGACATCAGCCCCGCGCATGAAGACGGAGTATTCCGGAGTCTGGTAGTGGATCTCCTCGATGGGCTTTCCGCCCTCGCTTTGGGTTCTGACGAGCCCGCTTTGCGTGAGCCGGTCTGAGAATTTCAGGGCGTTGGTCGAGAGCGTGCTTGCGTTCCCTGATTGGCGTATCTCCGAGAACCACTCTGCCTGGGCACCCGTAAGCGTGAGGTACTTGTCCTTGGCCGAATCCAGGAACAGGTAGGTGCCGTCGATTTCGCGGAAGAAGACGTTGTGGTCTAGATATAGGCGTTCAGACATGGTGCCCTCTCGATGTCATCGTCAACCGGGATCGGGGATTGGCGCAGCAGTGCTCTGGCCTTGGCGCGGTCACCGAACAGCAGCGACTGCCTGGCACGGGTCAGTGCGTAGTAAGCACGCACATGTGGATCGACCTCATACAGGGCCGGCGAACTGATCGCCGAGGCGAAGCCGGGGTCGGGGAACTGCCAGCGCGGGCCGTATGTTTCGGCCAGATACCGCTCGGGCGCGTCGGGGATGCGCCAGCGAATGCCACCGTAGTCCCGCTGGTCCAGTCCGAAGACTTTGAACCGCCACTGGGTGTCGCCCGGTCGGTCGGTCATGCCGCAGAAGATGTGGTCGCCAATCCTGTCGTGGACAAAGAGGTCGATCCCCACGCCCCGATGGATCAGGGCGATGTAGCGGGCTCCAGGTTGGTGATCGTGACGCAGCAGCAGGGTCGGGTGCTCGCGTACGATGGCCACGACGTCCTGCTTATCGTCCGCTTGCCGCATCACACCGATGTCCACATCGCGGTCATGTGAGAGTGGTCCGCCGTCGCGGTGAAACCCCAGCAGCGTGCCGGCCACCAGAAAGGGCGCGAGGCCATGGGCTTCCAGTATCTGGATGACGTCACAGGCGGCCTCGATGGCAGCGTTGGGCTTGAACGGATTCGGAAGCGGCTCTCCCGGCATGGCCTTGGGATCTAGTGAGAACAGTGCCTCGCGCTGGTAGCAAAACGCATCCTTAAAGGTTCCACGGCGATAGGCGGCACGCGCCAAGCTGTTGTAAGCCGCAGACGCGTTGGGGAATCGGGAAATGCGACGTGAAATGAACGCAACTGCATCGGCGTAGCGGTGGGCGTTGATCAATGCGTTGGCGCACTCGACGTGGAGCGAGGCCGGCACCTCCGGCTTGCAGCAAAGGCGTTCGAGTGCCTCGGCGGCGCAGCGGACGGCCTCCTGCCTTTCGAGTTCGTCCGAGGTGATGTCGGCGATCGATCCCCAGGATTGCCAGGCATCTTCGTCGCGGCTCACAGCTGTACGGAAGGCTGCAAGCGCAGATGCCCGCTCGCCAAGCGCATTCAGTGTCAAGCCACGACCATGATGCAGGGCCGCGTGGTCGGGCCTGTCGGCGAGAAGGTGGTCGTAAACGTGGAGTGCGGGCTCATGCTCGCCAGACCGCAACAGGGCGGCCGCCAGATTGAAGCGAGCTGTTGCGTGGCCCGGACGAAGGGCAGCGGCCCGTTCGAAATACAAGATGGCGGCATGGGATTCTCCGCCGCGCATCTGTTGCATGCCGAGGCGCATACACTCGCTCCAAGTCTCCATCCCCACGAGCAGCGTCGCGGCCATGGCCCCCGACTGTGAGGCAGGTATTGACGAGCGGGTCCCTTCCATCTTTCAGACCTACAGTTGCACTGTCATGACCACCATGACAGTGCAACTGTAGGTCTGATTTCGGCCTATAAGAAGCTTATAGCGGGAATATAAGCCAATTATATCGTTCGGATCTGGGGTGGGCGGTTCAGGATAGGGTCGCAGCGATATGCTTCGCGCAACGTTTCAGTCGCTCGGGCGGAGATGGTTTAACCGCTCTACCAGATCAGGAACGAGCTCGATTCGGCGGCTGTTATAGGAGTGCAATGCATCCTTGAATAAGTGAACGTCGCCGAGTTGCCAATGCCTTAGCAGGTTCTCGTATTCGGTAGCCCAGTCGTCTGACACTTGGTCTTTTACCAATGCAACAGGAACGGTGCGGTCGAGCGTGTTGTGAATTGCGACGCCTAATTCCTGATTGCCGGATTTGTCAGCCAAGGTGCGAAACAAGACTTCGATAGTGGCTAGCGATGGATCGGAGTTATTTATGTTGGCGGCTTCGGCTGCTTTTAGCGCGGGCTTGAAGGACTGATCCAGTGATTCCAACACAAGATGGTATTGCCATTTATAAAGATCACGCAGGCCGACCTCGCTGATGCGGACTGCATAGAAGCCCTCATGATCTCTTGCCTCAATCAGGCGTTCACCAGCAAGTCGATAGAGGGCTTCCCTGACCGGTATGATGCTGCTCGAAAAACGTCTGGAAACCATGGCCGCAGAAATCGGGTGGCCAGACGGGAAGGCACCAGACTTGATGTCTGCTTTCATTGCCTCATAAATTCGAGCAGTTAGGGAAAACCTCTCCGCCATGAATTGGACCTCGCTAATTTGAAGGCGAGCTATTTGGTTCATAGAGAGCTCGCCGTTCTGCTTCCTTCTATCTATCAAAGCGCCTATCAGGGCGTGTTAATTGTCTGGGTCGTAATCTATTTGCGAGTATTGAGCTTTTCGTTATCAAGATCAATTAGCATTCTTGAACTAGGACTTCATATTTCTCGCTGGCCGCTGGCCGCAAGGCGTGGGCCACGGCAAAAGATGGTCCCTCGCTTCAGCTATTCGCGGTTCCTCAAAGTCGAGCCAGCGTCGGCCGCTGCTGATGGGAAGGCCCTGCCTGGAACCCAATTGTCTACTTCCGCTGACTCCGGCTGTTGTAAGGTGACGCCGCCGCCCCACGGATGGTCTTATGGCCGATTCTTTGAAAACTATTGTGCAAGGAACGTTACTGGCCATCGGCTACTGCTTGGCATTCCAGGCCGCGTGGCATTGCTCTTTCGATCAATGGTATTTACCTGCCGGCCTGCGCCTCGCGGTTCTCCTATTCGCCCCATATCGCCTTCTTCCATATTTCCTGCTGGGCGACGCCGCGGCATTGTTGATGTTGCGTGTGCCAGCGATCACGAGCATGGGCGTGAATCCGACGTGGGCCTACTGCAGCTCCTGGATCCTGATGCCGGCCATCTCCGCCGTGCCACTTGCGATCCGTGCAAGGTTGCGGGATCTTCAAAAGCGTGAAGCAGTGCTCGTCCCCATGCTGCTCCTTGCCGCCGTATGGGGCGCTCTGTGTTCTGTCGGCATCAATATCATGCTGGATGGACCGAAATCGACGATGAGCTGGGAGAAGCTGGCGCGGTTCATCGTCGGCGACTACCTCGGAATGATGATGGTTATTTTGCCAACGCTGCTATGGCTGCGCCGCAACGATGATGAGGTGCCCGGCCGGATCCTCCCACATGTGGGGTGGGCGGTCGCGACGATCGCGACGGTCTCGGGCTTGGTTGTTTTTGTGCCAGACGACACGATCCGTCTTGTCCTAATGGCACTAATGATCGCCCCTGCGATCATGCTAACCCGCTTGCACGGCTGGCGTGGCGCAACGTTAGGTGTTGTGCTTGCCAACGTCGCGATTGCTCTTTCGCTGCCTCGAACTGGTGTATTGGGCACCTACGACGAGGCAGGATTTCTGGTGCAGGTTTTGCTCGCAATAGCTGCTACAGGACTGTTCGTCCTGGGCTCGCGGATCTCAAGTGCAGTAGATGAAACACGGGCAAAGATTCGGGGGCAAGAGCAAGCGGTGCGTTCAGCGCGGCAGAGCTATCTGTGGTCGGAGCGGTGTCTTCGAGACCGTGTGGTCCAGTACGTTGATGTCCAGGTACAGGTAAACAAGCTTCGCCGCGACATCGAGACGTATCTGAAATCTCGTGGACAACATGACGCAGCGATGCAGATGGTACGCACGGGGTTTATCCAAGCCCAACTGCTCAATGACTACGTTACCGCGTTGTATCCATTGCAAATTGAAACGCATGGGCTGTTCCACGTGTTGCGCTCTTCGTCGTTCGCGAATGTGTGCAACACCGAGATCGAGGCACGCGTTTTGCGAGGGCAACCGCGAGACTTGTCGATCGGACTTCAGTTGGCGGCTTATCGCGGCGTCCTGCAGGTGATCGAACAGCTTCCGCGCTCTGACCGGCATGTGATCAAGGCCCGTGTTTGGAAAGCGGGTGGCGCTCAAGGCATCGCGGTATCCGTGAGAGTGGATGGCCGGAGAGTCATTGGCGTGAGGCAGACGGAACTAGATGGTGATGGCGAGATGGTGAGCCGTTTCCAGGCCTATGGCGGCACCTACAAGCGCCGCCATAGGCTGGCTATCAGCTTCCTCGTTTCGGAGGCGAAAGGAACGAGATCAGTCTTTCGTTACGATGATCCAGGCACGGCTGTTGGAAGTTTCCTGTAGATACACCGAGATTTTTTCTGCTTCATAGACCTTTTCGCCTTGCACGCTACCGGTGGAGCGCAGGATAGAGACGCGATCTGCGTCGCTACCAATCGGCATCACCCACGCGGTGCTATCAATGCGTCCGACGGCACCACGTACGCCGCCGGTGGCGTCATTAATTTGCAGGTACGTCACCCCATCGCGCATGAACTCATAGATGCGCACGTCTGCGACCGTCGACAGGTTGGCCGCTTTCGGTGCGCTTTCGCCCAGTCCCGTGCTTGCGACAGGGCCATGCCCGATGTCTGGGCAGCAGGCTGATGCATTGTGGGCAATAGTCAATCCTACGATTCCGGCGATGACCGTAGATACGATACGGATCTGCGACATGGCTGTGTCCTTTCCCATAGAGGGATATCCGCCTGCGATTCAGGCGATCCCTACGGTACGCGAAGCAGCCGTCGTATCGGTTGACAAATAGGAGCGATCGATCCGCGCTCTAATCGATATTCCTGAATCTAGTCCGTTGCCTTGAGACGCAAATATGGATTGTTCGCAGGCGTCTCCGCAAAAATGCGCGCAGGGTCGGCTAGGAGATATCCGTGCAGCCGGCGCGATTTTCGTGGCCCGGTCACGTCGCACGTCCAGATGTTCAGGCCATTGTCCTGCTTGCGGTGGATCTGCAGTTTTTCAAACCGCTTCTGCACCCATTGCCAATCCGCCACCTCATCCTTCTTGGCAAGACCGGCCACCTGGGGATGCTCCTGGGCATAGCGCTGGAATACACCTGGGCTAACGAGGTATGCGGTGTCGGCCACGCTGTGCACCAATGCTTTCGCATCGTTGATGACCAACTTGCGGGCTTCGATGTGGCTGCGTAGCCATGTAACGAAGTGTTCGCCAGAGGGTGAGGCTGGTCCACCGCCTTTCGCTTCCGCCGGCTGCTGCGTCGGTAGACCAGCAGCCGGCGGACCCAGGTCGTCGGCGTCGGGGAGCATGGGCGGGATGTTCGCGATCGACTGCGGTGCTGGCTCGCTGTCCGGTGCACCGAACAGCTCCAGCAGAGCGTCTATGCCATCGGTACCAGGTGCGGCAGGTGCTGGAACGGAAGCCGTGCCAGAGGACGAGGGCGCGCTGCCAACCGGTGGCGATGCGGAGCCGGCAGCTGGCGGCGCAGAGGAAGCCTGCCCCGACGCGGGTTCCTCCTGCACGACTTCGACGGTTCCGGCGAATGGTGCCGGGCGTTCACTTCTTTCCCAGATGAGCGAGGGGGAGAGCCGCAACAGCGTGAACGTGTGTGTCCAGCCGCTGTCGCTCGCTACGACCGCTCTCCAAATGGCCTTGTCGTCCGGTGTGGCCTGCAACATGCCGTGGTCTTGCAGCACGTTGAAGACGGCCGTGTTATTGGCAGGGATACCATCAATGCCCTGCGACAACAGGTGTGCTCGCAGCTTGTCTGAAACCGTTTTGCTGACCAGCCACAATGCGTCTTGCGTCAGCCATCCATCCGATGCTTGCGGCTGGTTCAGTTTCAGCTCCTCTTTGAGTAGGTAGCGCAGACCTTCCAGCAGCTTGCGCTGCAACGCGTGCTTCGGTGCAGCCAGGGCCTTGGCAGGGTCGCCGCCGAGTTCCTGGGCAACAGAGGCCCGGTCCGCCTGCGTCACCAGTTCGCCCAACACTCCGGCGCGTTCGTACTGGCCAGCGAGGACATAGAGCAGCGCCGACCAGAGTGGAGGGTAGCCACTGAGCCAGTCGAGGATCTGACGGTCGAGCACGCGGTTGTACAGGAGCCCGGTGGCCGCGCCGTGCAGACGATATTCCCGATCGCTGCGGTAACGGAAGCGGTATGGCTGCTGCAGCGGCCCGTGCCAGGGATGCCAGACGTTGCCGTCGCCACAGTCAACCTCCAGATCGACGGCAATTTTCCCAATGTCGTGCAGGAGCGCTGCGTAGGCGGTCGCCGCCGTCCAGGCCTCGGCTTGTGCAGCCTGATCTTCTGGGGTGGTCCCTGCCGGGAGCAGATGAGACTGCCGCAGCTTGAGTGCATAGGCGACGATTTCCAGCCCATGGTCGAGCATGCCCCCAGCATAAGCGTGATGGTGCGATTCTGACGCGGGGAACTGCTGGACCAGCTCTGCGTAGCGATGCAACGGTGCGAGGTAAAGCTTTGCAAACTGCGCGCGCGGAAGCGACGTACGTTGCCAGATATGCTCGAGCAAGCGCTGACGGCGAGGAGTTGCCAGCAGGGTGGTGGCGGACGCCGGCTGCAGCAACCCTTTTTCTTTTTCCATCCGGGCGGGTGCAGGCGGTGGAGGTGGGGCAGGGGTCTTTCGTTGAAACAAAGAGAACATGGTGGCACCTGCTGGAACCGGCGACGACGCAGATCGCCCCTCTTGTTCTTCGACACAGGTATAGCGCCGACGACACCGCTGGGACGACCAACAATGCGGGGAGTTCGATGTCCGGTTGAATGTTTGCGGGGTGCAATTCTGTCAGCGCCTAGCCGTGGCGAGCAGCTTCTTCGCGAGCATGCATCGTCGATTGCTAATAGACGACGGTTACCGCTCTTCGGTCAACACGCCAACAAAGGAAAGCAGACGGCTTCTGACGCGCGGTGGCAATTGCAAGAGATGTCCAATGAAGTCACGCCCTTCGTTGGTCGCAATGTAGGCGATCAACTTGCTGGATTTTGGAGCGATGTCGGAGAGCTCTCCTGAACCAGGCTCCGGTAGACCTTCGAAGAACGAAGCAACAGGCACCCTCAGATGGCCAGCTATGTCATAGAGCATTGAGCCGCTAACGCGATTTTTGCCGCTCTCGTATTTTTGGACCTGCTGGAAGGTAACCCCAATGCCCTCAGCGAGGCTGACTTGAGATACATCTGACTGAATTCTGCAAAGCCGAATCTGTTGCCCTATATGGCGATCAACCGGATGCACTCCGCCACCTTTTACTCGCATCGCATATGCTCCTGCAATCTTGTTTGCACTTCATCGCGTATCCCATCTCTAAAAGTCATTGCGACAAAATATGCGGTATTCGGTTCATCCGGCATCCGGAATTATGATGCAAAGTGTGTGGAAGTGCAAAAGCTTGATCCCTTGCCGCAGATCTGAGTAGCGCCTTTTCCTTTTCAAGATAGGCCCATTTCCCTTGGCTCCCTTCCATTCTCCCCTTGTTAAAAAGCCTTTTTCGGGTGCACCGTTTGGATCTGCCGAAGTTATCCTCTCAGATGATTGATCCATCACGATTTGGCGTGACCACTCGCGGGTGTCGTTTGCCACAGTAGCGTAGCTGTCTATCGGCTACACCAGTGAGGAATCGATAGCCGCGTATACCAGTACGGACTACGCCTATTCACATCTGGCGCTGCAGTTGCTGTATTAGCTTTATATCCGCCCAAGTTGCTGTGAAAGATCGGCCGGGATGTTCCGGCCGATCTGCTGAGAGGGATTGAACTATGAAATGCGTAGGAATTGCACTGTGGCTCTGCGCCGGTCTGTCGGCTACGGCACAGGCGGCTGAAGGCAAGGCAGCGCGGCCGGCCAACCTGTCGGAGAACTACGTGGGTTCACCGAGCGAACAACTGGAGTTGGCCACCGGGCCGATCGTCCAGCAACTGCGAGAGCAATATGCGGGACGTCTTGCAGGTATGTTTTTGGAACGGGACCAGCGCCAGATCGTGGTGCGGCTGACTGGCCCAGAGCGGGTCGCGGCCGAGACGCATCGAGTGGGTGGCGGCGATTTGCAGGTCGTGTTCGAGCCGAACGCCGAGCACACGTTTGCCGAACTCAACCAGGTCATGGCCAACAACGACGACAAGATCGCCGAGGCATTGCCGACCGCCCATGCGCGCTATGTGGACGAGCGAACTGGCGAGGACGTCATTGCGATTGCACCGGATCCCTCGCTGGAAGCGAAGCGGAAAGCCCTAACGGGCGCGCTGGGTGTCCCGGTGCGGATCGTCGTGGAAGAGCCGGTCGTGCTGCAGCCAGCGATGCGGAAATAAGGGACTGGCAGGCGGTTCGAAGAAGAGGTACTCGTAACCTCCGCCGCGGGGTCGCGCGGCGGACAAAGAGACGGACCTTACTGGTTCAACCTGGGAACGCCGGGAACTTCTGGTCGGGATGGCGGGCCTTCCACTCATTGTAGGCGGCGGTGCCTTCCCAGGCGGCGAAGGCCCTGGGCATGCGACCGCGGCCACTCCAGGTTTCATGCGAGTGCGGCAGCCAGTATTTTGGAACGGCCTCACTGCGCGTGGCATTGGCCGATTTTTTGGGTTTCTGCTCCCCCGCGCCGACGAGAGTGGCAACTTCGGCCTTCTGCTTCGCGCTGAAATGGGAGCTGAACTCGGCCAGGAGTCTGACGATGGCCGAGAAGGCCTCCATCGCCTGTGACTGGAGGAGCTGCGCTTCCTGTACTTCCAGTTCGCGCAGTTCCTCGGCGAGCTTGGCTTTGGCTTGGGTAATCGACTGCAGGTTCACGGTCTTCTTGTCGCTCATCGGATGTTGTTCTGCATATGGTGGAAGGATCACGGTGGGCTTTTCGGGAACGAGATCTGACGCGGCGACAGCTGTCGCGTCCATGTCTTGCTTCCAAGCGTGTCTGGTCAGCTAACGATCGGTCTTCAGGCGATCTGACCCATTCTACGTATGATCTGAAAGCGAGCCAACATAGTTGCTCGCCTAATCGCGGTTGAAAAAGACGAATGACCGTAGCAATATTGATGAACGCTGGCCTGTTTCAGCAGGCGATCAGAACCCCCTTTCTGAGCTGATGCAGCACTGATGGGAGAGGTACACCATGGCAACACGTGCACATGCGAACCGAGGAGCTTTCCGGCTGGGCCGAATGATGGGCCGAGCCTGGCGCGGTTATGTGTGCCGGGAGCGCCACGTCGCTCACTGGCTGGTGGATCGCGGCTTGCCGACGGTGGGCGCGGGGGTGCTGCTGTGGTCCATCAAGGTCGCGCTGCTGGCCGCGCTGCTCTATCTGGCGTTCTGGCTGACCTTCGCGTTCGCTTTGGTCGTCGCGTTTGGCTGGATGGCCGCGAATGCGGATTTGGAACCGCAGGAACCCAAGTTGGAGTGGCAGGATGGCCATAGCGGTTTTGGTTTGTACGACAGGAACGAGTGGCGGCACGATCAGGGCGATCCTGACCGGCAGTGACAACTCACTTAAGGATCGATTTGGCAGCGGCCATGGTGGTACGGCCACCTGCAGCTCCGGCCGATTTAGCATCTGACGTCGCGGTCGTAAGTCCCCCAACAACGTTGCCTGCACGAACGCCGACCCAAGTCAGCGCTGTTACCCAGAAACCGGGTAGAACGATGAACATCGTCGCCATGACGAAATTCAACAGCATGTCTCCAAAGGCATTGTTCAGTCCCATCACCGGATCGAAGTTGCTGACCGGGCGGTTCCAGCCCCATCCCCAGCCGTAGAGCGCATCGAGGATCGTGCTGTCGATCCAGCGGGCAAGCTGGAACCAGAAGTCGACGAAGAACAGCGCGAACTGCACGACACTCACCGTGACCAGGTTCTTCAGTTCATATGTGCCGATCACCAGCACCAACGGGATGCAGATCACCAGCGCCATCTTGAGCAGCGCCAGCACCATCGGCAGCGCCTGCCGCATCACGTCCATCGCTGGGAAAAATCCGACTGCTCCGACCGCCATACCCACGTCGCCCGCGCCACGCGCCACAACGTTCGGCAAGGTCTTGTCGATCTGACCGCCGTAGTCCGTGTAGACGTCGCCCTGGTTCAGCTTCTGCTGCCGCGGCGCGGCGATCGCGCGGATCACCGAGTCGTCGAGGTCGGTCTTGGAGATGAAGCCAGCCCAGTTTCCCATACGCGACAGCAGGCTCGGGTCGACTTGGGCCAGGAGGCGGGAGCGCAGACCGGTGCTGCTATCGCTCCACCATTCCTTGCAGTTCGGATATCCGGCACCGCTCGGCACCTCGGTCAGGCCCGCATCGCGGTTGCTGTCATAGGGCCAGGATTCGCGCGGCGTGCTCGATCGATACGTGTCGTAGTAGCCAGGGGTATCGATGAAGAACCGCGAGCCGATCCAGCTTACGTCGTGCATCTGTTTCTCGTCGAGATCGGGACGAGTCATGAACAGCTTGGCGCGCGCGGGGCCGTAACAGTTGAGCGCGAAATCCGTGACCTCCTGAGCCAGGACCGGATCATCGATCCGCGTGTTGTCGATATCCATGCGCATCTGCCGCAGGTCTGTCCCGCAGGGGATCGCCGCCACGGCCGCACCGGTCACCGCCCGCGAGATCGCGTGCATGAAAAACCACCAGACGGGAACCTTCGCCGACTGATTGTTGAGCGTCGTGAAGGACTGCGACCAACCGGTCTGGTCGGGCGTGGGCACACTTACCTGACACTGCGAGGAGCGCGACTGGTCGAAATTGATCGTGTTCATGTCCACGTCGATGAAGGGCATGCCCGCAAACATGATGACGATGATGGCAACGAACACGCGGTTCTCGATGCGCATCGAACTCAAGACGCCCTTGTTGCCTTCGTCTGCGCCTTCCGAGCGAGCCTTGAGCCATTCCTGCATGATGATGGAGAGGAACGGGATCGCGAAGACGCCGCTGGCGACCAGGACGTTCCAGATACCGTTATGGACGATCCAGCCGACGAGGGTCAGGTAGTAGTCCAGATAGTCGGTTGAATAGAGTGTCATGGCGATGTCCGAGCTAAGCAGATTGCAGCTGCAGGCCTTCGAGCACGGCGAGAGCTATAACCGCGCAAATTTCCAGGCGCATGAGACGCTGGCGCGACTCCGCGTCGGGTTCGCGGCTTTGCAGGCGCTTGCGCATCCACCACCAGCCGCAAGCAACGCCCGCATAGAGCAGGAGGCGCCAGGCCAGAAAGTAGACAGCGTGGTCGCGCATCCAGCGTTCCCAGGTGTCGATGTTGCCGAGCAGCTGTATCCCGGCGAGATTGACTGTAAATGCCGTGGCGAGCAGCAGCGCCGTCCATAGAAGCGCGAGACCGACGCGGCGATTGAACAGCCAGCGGAAGCGTAGCCATCCGAAGTTCATGGATTGCTCCCGCCAGGTTTCGAACGCTGCAACTCGTCGAGTCGATCAGGTGTCGGATCCCCTTGGTAGACGCCCCGCGATCCTGCGGCACGGGCGCTATGGCGCTGGATGATCGCCATGGGCGCGTTGTTTGCCAGTTCGCGGCGCAGCTCCAGTTCGGTCTTGAGGTTGTTGATCTCGCGGTCGAGGACATCGCTCTGCTGCGTCACCGCGCCCTGTGCGAGTTCGTTGGCTGCGACGTTGGGTTCCATCCGCCCTGTCATCAGCGTGCGCTGCAACAGCAAGGCTTTTTCGAGCGTGCTCGCGAGCGCGACTTCCGAGGCTAGCCGCCGGGCAAGGATGTCTTGGTCGGGTTCGTCGCGCAACGCCTCGATGACCCCGCGCGTGATCGGCAGAGATGTACTGCTTGCCGCCTGCAGGTTCTCGAAGCTGGTTGTACGGCTCCCTCCGATCAATTCCTGCAGCGCCTGAAGCTTGGTCTCGTATTCCTCCTGAATGATCGGCGTCAAACCGACACCGGGGACGGTTTGCGTTTTCGTGCAGTTCTCGCACGTGCGCTGCTGCTGTTCCCCCAGCACACGCGTGGCCCATTCGACAGCGCCCTGCGGCGAGTCCCAGGTTTGGCATGCGAGACGGTCGCCGCAACTGGCCGTATCGACCGGCGACGTGTCGTCGGCACTGCGTCCATTGATCAGGTTGTAGCCGGCGCGGGTGACGTCGGCGACCACCTTGATGGGGGCTTGGCCGGCGCCGCCAGCGTTGTCGCCGCCGACCCACGGCACGCCATCGTTGCCTTTGCTGGCCTCGGCTTCTTCGACGGCCGAGACCGCATCGGTGCTGGCGACAGCCTTCTTCAGCGCCATGCCCTCTGCCAGCTGGTCCCAGCCGAGTTGGCCGCCGGCCATGTCGGCCATGCGGTTTGCAATTGCGCGGCACGTCAGCTTCGAGCGATCGAAGTCCATGCGTGCCTGCAGCACACCATTGGTGAGCAGGTTGTAGAGGCCGGGATCGGCGCGTTGGATGATGAGCGCGGGCAGGGACGCCACGGCGCTCGTTGCGTTCTGGACGACACTCGACATGATGTTCTGAAAACCGTTGGTGATGCCGTTGAGCTGGTTCTGGATCGTCGTGGCGATGTTCATGTTTCCGCAGATCAGGTTGCTGTTCCAACCCACGCCCACGCCGATCGACCGCATGTTGGCGGCGCCGGACATCGAGACCGCGCGGCCGCCTCCAATGCTGTACAACACGTCGTCACCGATGACTTTGCCTTGGTACTGCAGGCCGTACTGTTCGGTGCCAGTCTCGGCGCGGATTTCGGTGCTGGTGGTCGCCAAGGCGGCCATCAGCAACGCCATCCCGAGAGGATTGCGAGTGGCGTGGCGACGGGACGTGCACGTTGGGATATTCATCGCATCTGGCCCCATTGGAAATCCGTACTGCCGAGGAACACTTGGCCGCGCCGCTGGCAGCAGCTGTAGGGCCGCCAAAGCGCCCAGGCGTAATCACCCTGCTTGGCCTGGACCTGGGTGCCCTTGTGGGGGAAGACAGCGCAACTGTTCGAAAGGGTAGGGGTCAGCTCCTGCCATTTCCCCGTCGAGGCATCGCCCTCGATCAGTGCGCCTGCTGGCCAGTAACCATCGCTGGCCTTGGCGAGCAGTGGTCGATAGACGTGGATCTGATTGCGGCGAGTGACGACGTCGCCGGCGCGTTGTGCAACCACAGCACCGCTCTTGTAATCGTCGGTCTGGTGCAAGAAACCGCCGCGCGGATAGACGTTGCCCCACAGATTGGAGGCCGAACGCGCGCCGATCTCCCGGCGGCCGGGAATTAGCGCTTCGGGGTAGACCGCTTCCGGTAGGTTGTAGCGCCACGCCACGGTATCGAGCGTGCTGAGCAGGTAAGGGCTGAAGGCCGTGCCAGCCCCTTGGCATGTGTAACCGAACGTCTTAGCGAACTGGTTGAACACCGCACTGCCGGGATGCCCGATCACGTCGGCATTCTTGAACTTGGACAGATTGTTCTCGTGCTCCTGGGCAGTCGTGCCGTCGCCACCAGCCCGAGCCGTCGTGTTGGAGGGGCTCATCACCCGCACGTCAGTCCATGGGTTTTCGCCTGTGTTGGCGTAGCTCGATACCACAGCGTCGGGCACGTAGTGGCGGATCTTCACGGACGTGCGAACGGAGCAGCCGAAGGTGGTGCAGTACAGCCAGTAGCAAATGCCGACGACCCGGTATTCGAGGCAGTCCGTCGATAGCGCTGACGAGACGATGGTCGTTGAGTTGAGAGCGAACGCTGACGATGCGAATCCCAATGCAAGGGCGGCAACGCCAGTGCGAAGGCGTCGGACGCACCTCATGGCTGTGTCCTCCGGTACGCGTCTATCCGGGCGACGGCTTTTGCTACGTCGGGCTCGCCGTAGACGACATAGCGCCGATCGACGACCACGGCTGGCAGGGTGGTAACGCCCAGATCCCAGGCATCAGCTACGCTTTGGTAGGCCGATGCAAGATCGCGCTGTAGTTGGTCGCCGCCCTGCTGCAGACGCTGTTGGGCGATGGCCTGGGCGCGGTTGGGGTCGGCAGGCAGATCGGCCGCAAGCTGCGTCTCGAGGGTGCGGGCAGCGTCGAGGTGAACGACGGTGGCACCGGCCGCTCCTCTCACTGGGACGGACTGGTCGGTGAAGACCGTGATCTCGGTGGCGCTTGCCAGCGGCAGCACAGCCAGCAAGATGCCGGCCGCGACCAGCGGGACGTACAGCGGCCCGGGTGCGGGACGAGGAAGGGGAAGCATGGCCGGACTCCTGCAAGCATGGTTGCCGTGATGGAGCCTGCGAGTTCACCCTGAACCGGGATGCATGTCAGTCTACAATCGGAACGGTGCGATCACCGCATTCGTGGCGACGACCTACCGCCGCCGCTCAACGGCGCAATATGACGTGACCTCGATTGCTGGTGCATCGACAGAAGACGTGCCGCAACGAGCTAGTGGCCGAAGAGGGTTCTCTGCTCGCACTTTTCGAGTCATGGCTAAAGCCGCCCGAATGGGCGACTTTATTTCTTCATCAAACAAGTTATCGGTTTTCGTGTGCGGATCGACATGATCCATGTTACAAATTAAAGTCGAGATCTCAGTTGCTTGGTATCTACTAGGCCTGCCCCTGGGACCCAAAATCTCATATCGTCCGGAAGGAGAGTAATGTCGTTCAGCGCGCGAGATTTTTCATTGACTTCAATTAGGGAAAACGCCCGCAGGAACAGCGCGGAACTTAAATAGTAATCGAAATCTTCTTTGTCTCCGATTTCTATAACGTGATCTAGCGCCTCGATAGCATCCAAGTGTTTTCCAAGCCTAATGTTTGCCCGCGCTAAGTCAAAATAGTCAGAGGGTTCATCAGTGCTCGTTGAAAGGATAGATAAAATATCCACTGCCATTTCAACCTGACCAATGCCAATAAGTGCAGAAGATTTTTCTCTCAGAATTGAGTGATCCGTCGGATCTTGTGACAATATCTCATCGCAAATTGCAATTGCCGTTTTGTAGTCCTCTTTTTCTAAGAGCCTCTTTATTTCGCTTAATTTTTTAAGATTATTCATTTTAATCACCGTAGTCCACGGCATTTCCGCCGCAGCGCTCGCTAACTAGTCCAGCAGCACATCTATAGAGATCCGTGTATCCGCCAGTAACGCCCGTGACGCTTCTTTTTTTCTTTCTCCCAGCTCGCTGAAGCATTTGCTCATAAATAAGCTCACGACATCTTTTAAATGCATTCTCCCATTGCCTGTCGCAGTCGCTTTTGTCTTCGCTCAGGCAGCTTGTTCCAATAGCGGTTGCGTAGGGTGCCATAAAAGGAATGCTGCTGACGGCGGTGAAAGCCAGCAAACCAAGTTGCATTTTTGAGGGTGCCGTTAGCGTAGGGTCTGCGTATCGCTGCCCAGAACTCAAATCTCGTTGGTCTGCGCTATATGGAGCTGCGCCAAAACGAGTCCCGACGAGCCTCGAGGCTTGAAGTCCAAATGAATCGATAGAGTCAATTGGATTTGAATCTACATACGCATAGGTTGAAATGCTGGCTGGAAGACCGATAGGATCACTCTGTACATAGCGGCCGTCTGGCGGCGAGAAGTCTCGGTAATAATTCTGGTTTAGCCCACTGGCTGCATCGTATCGCTGCCCCGGGAAGCGCATGTCGAACACGAAGGCGGTGCCGTCCTTGTCCGGGTCCTGATCCGGCGGGGTGTTGCCGAACGCTTCGCCCTTTAGGTCCCAGGTCCAGATCGCCACGTCGCGGACCGGGTCGATCACGGCACGCGGCGTGCCCAGGTGGTCCGGCTGCACGTAGCGAACGCTGTTCTTAGCCAGCACGCCGACCGGCAGGTCGTCCAGCCAGATCGCCTGCTGCAGCGTGGCGCCATTGGCGTCGTAGTTGCCCAGCCAGTGCCCGCTCTCGTCGTACAGCGTGTAGGTGTTGGTTTTGTCCACCCGCCGCACCTGCTCGCCGCGGCCGTTGTAGCCGTACTTCATCACCACCGTGCCGGCGCGCTTGGCCTGGTTCATCCGGCCCGTGGCGTCGTAGGCGAATTCCTGTGCCGTGCCGCCGATGGACAGCGTGTTGCCGATCGCGTCGTAGGTGCGGGCGGTGCCGGCCACCGCGCTCAGGCGGTGGTTGGTGGTCGGGTACGTGTAGCTCTGGGTGATGGTGTTGACCTTGGCGCTGAGCCGGTTGCCGGTGGCGTCGTAGCTGTAGCCGTCGATCACCGCGCCAGTCGGGCCGTCCTTGAATGCGGTCAATCGGCCCAGGGCGTCGTAGTCCAGGCTGACGACTGGAGCGGTGTTACCGGCCGCGGTCAGCGCACTGAGGTTGCCGGCCGGGTCGAAGGCGAAGCCGGTGCTCAGGCCGTCGCTGCGGGTGTCGCTGACCGCCAGCGGGCGGTAGTCCTGGTCCAGCACGCGCTGCATCGGGCGGCCGTTGCCGTAGGACCAGCTCGCCACCGGGCCGAACGGGTAGTAGGTCGCATTGCCCAACAACACCTGCCGCGTGCCACCCGCCGGGGTCACGCCCACTTCCGTGGTCTGGCCCTGGGTGTTGCGCACGTAGTCCACCGCCGCGCCGTCGGGATAGGTCAGCCGGCTGAGCTGGCCCGCCTTGGTATAGGCATAGCGCAGCACGAACACCTTGCCGTTGGTGGTCTGCACCTTGCGCACCAGGTCGCCGAAGCGGTCGTAGCAGTAATCGGTGGTGCCGCTGCCGTCCTGCATCCGGGCCAGACGGCCGACGGCGTAGGTCTCGCCGCTGGCGCACGTGGTCTGGCTGACGTCGTAGGTATAGGTGACGTTGAGGCTGGTGGTCGGATAGGCCACCCTGGTCAGCCGGTTCAGCGCGTCGTAGCTGTAGGTGGTCTTGATGTTGCGCGCATCGGTCTGCGTAGCGCGGTTGCCGGCGCTGTCGTAGGTGTAGGTGGTAACGCCGGTATCCGGGCTGGTGCGCGTGGTCAGGTCACCCAGGCCATTGTATGCATAGGTTGTATCTAGGCCCTTTGGGTCAGTCACTTTGATCAGGTTATCGAATGCGTCGTAACCGAATTTTGTCTCTGCTGCTATGCCGCCCACGTCCTGCAGCGTGCGCGCCAAGCGATTGAGCGGGTCGTAGTCGTTCTGGGTCTTGTGGCCCAGCGCATCGGTGACTGTGCCGGTATTGCCACTGAGGTCGTAGCCGAAATCGGTGGGGTCGCCTTTAGCGGTGGCTTGGGTCGCTAGTTGCCCGAGTTGGTTGTAGACGCGCGAAAGCGTGCGCTTTAGTGCACCCGAGGCGTCCTTGGTGTCTTCCTTAACCCGGTTGCCGGCGTTGTCCAGCGTGTAGTGCAGGGTGTTTCCGGCGTTGTCTGCGATATCGGTCAGCCTGTGTGCCGTATCGTAAGTGAAAGCGGTGAACGCGCCGTCGGGCTGCGTTACCTGCTTGACCAGGCCGGTCGGCCAGTAGTCGATGCTGGTAGCACGGTTGCTGGCATTGTCGGCACCGCGTACGGTACTGGTGATCAGCCAGCCGCGCGGGTGGTATGCGTAGTCGGTAGTCAGGCCGTTGGCGTCTCGGACCGATAGCACGCGGCCGGCGCCGTCGTAGGAGAGATACTCGGTCACTTGGCCCAAGGCAGTGGTGATTTTCCACAGGTCACCTTTTTTGTGCCCGCAGGCCTGACCGCAGCCTGCATCGTTGTCTGTGTAGTAGGCGAACGCCGTGGTATCGGAAACGTCCACGCGCGGCCCATCCGCGGCCTTGAGCAGCCCTTCTAGCGGGCATCCCGTATTGGGCGCTGCCGCGTCGGCGGCCGTGCAGTAGGTCAGCGTAGTCTGCCTAACACCGGCTGGCGCATTTGCTGCACTGCCGCAGGGATAGTTGTCGTCCGAACTACTGTTGTCGTAGCCGCAATAGGCCAATGGACGCCCGCTGTCGTCTCGCTTGATCGCCTTGAGCTGCCTTCCGAGCTGCGTCTGCTCCGTTCCCGAGACTAGCGAACGCACCACTTGCATCGAATGATCGCGCTGGATGGTCTTCTTTCTCTCTTGGGGGGTGGCGGCTGCTTCTGTGGTGACGTTCGGATAAGTAAAGCTATCCGCATAGGCGATGGCGGTCTTCGTACCTCGCGGATCCGATGCATCAGTCAGCCAGCCCACGCCGTTTAACCAAAAATGATAATAATTGTACGATCCTGTGCCATAGCTCATCTTGGTAATTTGAGGTCCGACGTAGTTATACGCGCGATTTTCCCCAGTTGGACGAACGACCGATGCTGAGCCGTTGGTGTCGTTGTAAGTGATTGTGGTGGTGTCGGCTTTGTCGCTGACTGAGGCGTGCAGGGTGCTGTTAATGGGTCGCCCCTTTGCATCGTAGGAAAATGTTGCGTAGCGCACGTTGTTCTCGGAGATGCCTGTCAAGTGGTGTAGCATCTGCGCTGTTGCCAGACCAGTTTCCGCATAGTGGTAGGTGCGCGTGTAGCCGGGTGTCTCGGCGCTGACCAAGTTGCGACTGGTGTCGTATCCGTAGGTGACAGTCTGACCGTCGCTTGAGGCGATTCCTGCCAGTAGTCCCATAACCGTGTCGTCGGTGTATTTGAGGACGAGTTGGCGTCCGGTGGCGTCTGTCACATAGGAAAGACGGCCCAGCTCGTCATAGGAAAGCGTCACGCTTTTCTGAGGCGCCGACCTCGAATCGATGGCGATAAGTTTTCCTGACGTATCGAATGTCTTGATCAGATCGCCCTGATCCACCATCTTATAGATAGAGCCGACTTTATTGACGGTCCTGCCAGGAAAAGAAGCGGAATGGCCACTGACCCATGGCTCAGTAGTTATATAGGGTTCGAGATTGCCTTTCTCGTCGTTTGCGAAAAGCGAGCCATTCGAATCGAAAAATAGCTTCTGGGCATAGCTATGTGTCCAGCCAGGCGCCATGCCTGGCGCGAATGTCTGCTGCATCGAGTGATAACTACGGATGAAAGGACCTATCGGGAACTCCAGGTCTTTCTCGAAACGTGCTTTGTCACCCGTAGCTGGAAAGCAGGGCTGTCCATTGGCCGGGCAGCTATCGACTTGCAATACCTGACTTGCAATAGATGGACTATATGTGCTTTTGCACAATATGGAGAGAAACCTATGTTCCGGTGGCGTGTAATAGACCGCATCGAAGCCGACGGTGCTATATCTTGATCTGCAGGTGAAGCTAGCTTTTTTTTCAATGCTCCTGTGATCTGTGTAGCCGTCTTTGCCAGTTATATTTATAAGGCGGCTACCGAAAGAAATGCGTTCACCACTGTCCATGTTGACAAATTTTGGATCTTCATAATAAGCCCCTTCGACAGTGTATGTGAATTCCCCTATCTTTTGCTTGACTTCAGCAATAATTGAATCGAGAGCTTTCTTTTCGGAATCTTCGCTGTTCCAATTATAAACTATTGTTTCGGGTCGCTCCAGTGGCACTGCATAGCTTTCTGTCCAATTATTCTTACTGTATTCCGCCTTGTATTTATAAAGCGGAAAATATGTATCAAGCGATGCATAAGCAGATGGGTAGTCAGAATAGTTTGTGCATCCCGCGCGAACACAAACTATGTATTTCCCAATCGACTGCGCATTGCTGACGCTTGACGTGATTGCCAAAACAAACAGTGCAAATATACTTGCATATGCAGAGATTGAATAAAATTTTAATTTTTTCGTCGCACCAAAGGATCGATAGATATTCATAAAACGTCCTGTAAGAATTTCCATATGCAGCACGACTTAGCGGCCAATTTTATGAAGGTATCTAACCCTGCCAGTGCCCGTACTACCCCGCTCGAATAATGCCAGCTTGGAACTGAGATTGGTCAGGCATTTCCATCCCGGTTGTGTACTGCTCCGCACAACTTTCAGCTGGCTATTCAACATGCACTTGGGCCGCGCAATCGTCGCGCCGCCACCCCTGTGCGTTGCCATGTCCCGGTATCAATTCTCGCGCTTTCTTGCCGAATTTGGCGGAGTGTAAGGTGGCCTCTGGTTCTGTGCCCAGGCCCGATGCGAGTCGGTCCACCCGGTGGTTTGCGCCCAGTCGTTCTGAGACTTGGAGGTCATGAGGCTGTCGGTGGGTGAGGTGCGCGGGAGCTCTAGAGCTCCCGCGTGGATCATGAAGTTGCCGCCAGAGCCACCTTCCGAGCGTGTACGCGCCAGAAGTGGGCCACCAAGCGGCCCTCAAGCACACTTGCTTGAAGTCGCAATCCTTGGGCGGTGGAGAAGTTGTCCCATCCGGCTTCGAAAGACGCTTCGTCGCGAAGGGCGTTAGCGCGCTTGGCGACTTCTCCCGCTTCCTCATCGGAGGCAACTGGGATGGACCATCGAACGCAATTTCCCCACGCCTGTCCTGCGAGGACAAGACAGTTGCTTCGGTCGCGGATCTGGATCCGCTCCGGATGGAAGGCGAGCGCTTCGGGATAGTCCAAGAGATCGAAATCGCGCTGTGCTATCACGGCTTCGGCCAGGGCCTTGGCGTCCTCGATCAGACCATGGTGGCCAAGATCAAGGCTGTGGGAGCGTCGCCAGGTACCATAAACAGGATCGTCTTCCAGATACTCGATTTCGCCGAAACAGGTGATCGAGAATTGGCGCCAGAAGACATCTTCTCGGATGTAGGTTCCAGTTTGATAGGGATTGGCGACGAAGGGTTTGCCGTCGATGTCATGAATTTGGATGTGCATGGTGGGCTCCTCTCGAGAAAATGCACGGGCTGTGTGCTGCCCGTGCGGGGCCAGACGCAGCCCGTGCAGGGTGAAAACAGAACGAACGTGGGAAGAGGCGCGCTCTTGGCGCACGGGCGACCTGCTACATCAGGCCGGCTTCGGCGAGAGAGAACGGCTCTCCCTTTCCGACAATGAAGTGATCCAGCACTCGGACATCGACCGTCGCCAATGCGGCTTTCAACCGCTTGGTGATCAAACGATCTGCCTCGCTGGGCGTGGTCCCGCCCGAAGGGTGGTTATGCGCAAAAAGAACGGCGGCGGCATTGATTGCCAATGCACGCTGGACAACCACACGCGGGTAAACGGCGGCCTCGTCGACGGTGCCTTGAAACAGTGGCTCGTAGGCGAGGACTTGAAACTGGGTATCAAGGAAAACCGCAGCGAAGATTTCATTGAACTCTGACGCCAACTTCAAACGCAGATAGTCCCGAACATCGACGGGGCCGAGTAACGTGGGTCCGGCTTTGAAGATGCGCCGTTCGAGCAAGACGATAGCCTGATGGATGATCCAGTCATCGTGCTGGTTGGAGGGAATGGCAACCAATTCCCGATGGGTTCCGACAGCAACTGGCGTAGCGGACATGGCGATCCTCCAATGGATGAAATCGGAGGGTGCTCACCCCTGAGAGGGGGAGCCCTCCAGGGACGGGATTGATGACGATCAACGGACCTCCACCACCACGGACGTGGTGATCGTTCGCGACGTGGAGGGATGCGAACAGCTGTGATCAGCGCGAATGCATCGCACCGTAGCCTTGAAGATCGGAGGCTACCTGGGCACGTCGCCGACTACGTCGGCAGGCATGTTGGCGTTTTCGATCGCGCCGGGATCGTCCTCACCCGACAGCAGGTCCAATGCAGACAGCAGCGTGTCGCCGTCAGCAGGGCCGGGCAGGAACAATGTCTTGCCGCTCTTGTCTGCGATCACTTTCAGCGTAGGCGTGGCGGTGACACCGTCTCTCGCACCCTCGTTTATGTGTGCCTGGATGTGAGCGGCGGGGCGTCGCCCGTCAATGCACAACTGGATCTGCGGATTGAGGCCAGGAAATTGCGCATCCGGAGGAAGCCCTTGACCGTCACTGCGGGTTCGCTGGTAGATCCATGTAACCGCATCCCAGAACGCGGCGTTGCCTTTGACCTGTCCGACGCATTCGGCCAGCAGGGCTTCGCGAGAAGCGGCGGGTTCGTGGATGGACAGTGGCAGATGGTGCCATTGCAGATTGGCGTCGGGATGCCGGTCCACCCAGGCTTTCACGATTGGGTAATAGCTCTTGCAGAACGGGCACTCGAAATCGGCATACAGGACCAGTGTGAAATTCGCATTTGCCGGGCCGTAGCGCCATGGCCGCCCCACATCGTGGTCACCGGCATGCGTGCGCTGATCGGCGTGGTCTTCCTTCTTGGCGAGTTCTGGCGCACCGGGCCCCGCCAAATGCGAGATCGCCAAAGCCACCAGCAAAAGCACAAGGGTTACTGCAAGGCCGCGGGGGATAGGTCGTTGCAGAAGAAAGGGAGCAGGCATCGCGAGTTCCTCATATGGCGTCGGCCGCGTCGTTCAGCAGTCGGCCACATGACTGAGCGTCTTCATACAAACAAACCGTAATTGGCTGCGGCGGTTTGTCCGTTGCTGGATGCCGCGACCAACTCAAGATGCTGGCATGTCGTCGCTTATCAGGAAGCACTCGCAGGCGGTGCTGCAAGATGATGGAAGTGAAGCAAGTGCCGCGCGTTCGCGCGGCCTGCGACAAGGCTCTACCACCGGGTTGCAACTTGTTAGGTTTTCATGTAAATTATCTAACAAATGGAGGTCGGTATGACTACGTCCCAAGCGATCCGCGAGCGGATCGCCACGCATTCTGCGGGTGAACCCTTTACTCCCGCCCTGTTCGCAGGGCTGGGTTCTCGCGCGGCCATCGATCAAACCCTGATGCGCATGGCCAAGGCCGGCCACATTGCACGGCTCGGGCATGGACTCTACAGCGTGCCCAAGCCAAGTCGCTTTGGAGTCAAGGCCATGCCGGCACCGGAAGTGGTGGCCCAAACGCTGGCGGCAGCGGAAGGCGCGACCGTCGATGTCCATGGTGCCGAAGCCGCGCGGCGGTTCGGGTTTTCCACGCAAGTACCAGCGCAGCCCGTCTTCTATACCACTGGGTCTTCCCACGCGGTGAGGATTGGCAAGATGGTCGTCCGGCTGCAGCACGTGGCGCCGCGTAAACTGGTGCTGGCTGGCCGTCCGGCCGGACAGGCGCTGTCGGCACTGTGGTATCTCGGTAAGCGCCAGGTCACCCGTGCAACCTTCCGGCGGTTTGCCGAAAAGTTGCCGCCGAAAGAGTTTCAGGCGTTGCGTGAGGCCAAGTCGTCAATGCCAGCCTGGATGGTGGAGGCGTTGATGGACTATGAGCGTAGCGAATCCACGCATGTCTGAGTCCATTCCCACATCCTACTTCGACCTGCCCGGGGAGGAGCAGGCGGAGCTGTTGAACGGCCTGGCACCGGTGCTGGGCCGCCGGGCTGAAATCCTGGAAAAGGACATCTGGCTGTGCCGGATCCTCGGCATCCTGTTCAGTCTGCCATGCCGCAAGCCCATGGCGTTCAAGGGGGGCACGTCGCTGTCCAAGGTCTACCAGGCCATTGAACGGTTCTCCGAAGATATCGACGTCACCGTCGACTACCGCAGTCTGATCGCGGACGCGCCAGAACTGGCGACGCTCACCAGCGGCGGCCAGCGCAAGAAGCTCTCGGAGGCGCTCAAGTTGGCGCTGATCCGTCATGTGCTCGATGAGCTTGTGCCGGCGCTGCGGGAGGCTCTGTTGCGTGCGTTGCCGGGGTTGGAAATCGGGATTGAGGTCAGCGAAGACGCGGAAAAACTTTGGATCTACTACCCGAGCGCCGTGGAAAACACGGATGCCTATCTGCGTCCCAATGTGCTGATCGAGTTCGGTGGACGCAATGCCACACTGCCGCAGGACACGCTGACCATCACCCCGGATGTGGCCGCGCATGTTCCGGAGCTGATGTTCCCCACAGCAGAGGTCACTGTCCTGTCGCCAATGCGCACCTTCTGGGAGAAGGCAACGTTGATCCACGTTGAATGCCATCGTCCGGATCTGCGGCAGGGTGCTGACCGGATGTCGCGGCATTGGTACGACCTAGCCCGCCTCGCCGACCATGACATCGGGCGTCGTGCCATACCTGACCTTGGGCTATTGCGGGATGTACTGTCTATCAAGGAAACCTTCTATCGCAGCGGCTTCAGCAACTACGACCTCTGCCTGGCCGGAAAACTCAAACTGATACCGGCGGCGGCGCTGCTCGATGCGTTGCGACAGGACTACCAGGCCATGCTTGGAGCGCAGATGTTCTATGGCGATATCCTGCCATTCGAGCGCATTGTGGAGCGCCTGACTGCGCTGGAAGGCGAGATCAATCAGGCGCGGTAAACGCCCTCGTGCTAAGTCTCGTCTTGCCGCAGCGCATCGAGACGTAAGGACTCGATGCCCCGCGCCCGGTCGATCTTCTCGGCGACCTTGAGGGCAGCGTCCAATTCGCTGATCCCGAACTGCTGCATCAGCTGGAAGCGCTCGGCTTTCTCCTCCGGCTCGGTCATCGCCAGCGCAAGGTACAGACTCGGTGGCACAGCGCGGAAAAGGAGTTCCATGGATTTGGAAAGGATCACGCCTTCCGTGTACTTGCCAGCTTCCTTGCGCGCCGACAGCATCAATGCCTTCTGTGAGTCGTTGAGCTCGCGGAATCGGGCAATTTTCTCGACTTCGTCCGGCGGCATGGACAGGCAGATCCACCATTCGATCATGTTGAGCATCGGCTCAGCCGCTTTCGGGAGGTCGTCCAGATTCTGCGTTGCGAGCCAGAACCAGGCGCCGAGCTTGCGCCACATCTTAGTGACCTTGACCACGTAGGGTGCGAGCAGTGGATTTTTGGTAATGATGTGGCCTTCGTCGGTGACGTTGATGATCGGCCGGCCAAGGAATTGGTCGCGCTCTGCGATGTTGTTGACCGTGTTGATCAGCGAGATGTAGGCGATCGAAAGCTGCGCGTTGTAGCCCTCGCGCGCGAACGTTGCTAGGTCCACGATAGTGATGTCGGCCTCGGGCCATGGCGTCCCCGGCCGGTCAAACATTTCACCATCGACGCCCTGGCAGAACATGTCCATTGCATCCGCCATTTCCAGCAATCGCGTGCGTCGGCTTTCCGGCAAGGTTGCGTCGCGGCCACGCTCCCGCAACGCATCGCGCACGTCGCGGGTCAGCACCGTGCGGTGCTCTCTGACGCAACGCTGCGCAGCTTCGAGAATGCACTGGCGGATCAGGCTTCGGTCGGCGCGGGTCATGCGCGCTTCTTCCTTGTCCTCGCCACCGGTAATCATCAAGCGCGCGGTGATCTCCAACTCGCCCAGCACGTCGCGCTGTTCGTCGCCCTCAGCTTCGCCCTGAGCCTCACGGTCCTCATCCAAAGCGTCGGCATCGAGCGTCTGAACCTGGCTCGGGGTATTGACCAGGCGCCAGGCATCGGCAAACGGAGCCAGGCTTACGCCGGACCCAGGCGACAACTTGACGCGATGCACCGTGAGGCCCAGCCGCGCCGCGAAATCGCCGAACAGGCCAAAGCTGTTGCCGGCCTCAACGACGAACATCCGTGGCCGGTAGATGGCGGTGACCTGATTGAGGATGTTGTTCAACGTCGCGCTCTTGCCTGAGCCAGTGGGTCCGAACAGAAACAGATGCGCGTTCATTTGCCGGTCGAGACGGTTCAACGGATCGAACGTGACCATGCCGCCGCCGCGGTTGAAAAATGTGATGCCAGGATGGCCGGTGCCCTGGCTGCGCCCCCATACCGGCGAAAGGTTCGCGACGTGCTGAGCGAACATCAATTGCGTGTACCACTGGCGCTTGTCTTTGGCCGGATCGTAGACGCAGGGCAGCCAGCGAAGATAGCTGTTGATCGGTGCCACTTCGTCTTCCTCGCGAACCGGCTGCAGGCCGGCGTTGAGCAGCACGTTTCCAAGTTGCAGGCCGCGCATGTCGAGATCTGCAAGGTCGCGGCCACGCAGGTAGAAGGCGAGGGACGCGCGATAGAGCTTGTGTGCACTGCCGATCAACCCACGGGCCTGCTGGACATCTTTCAAAGTTTGCTCGGACGCCAGCGTGTCGCCGACGGCTTTTTTGGCGAGATGGTTCAGATGGGCTTCGAGGATGTCCTGCGGGGTGATGACCATGGTCAAGCACATCACCGTCCCCTCGGGCATCTGATCCATCAGGGCGTTCGTTGCGTCGCCTCCCTTGCGAGTTTCGCCGGTGACATGCCCCGTGTTCGGTGGCGCGCGCAGACGGTCGAGCACAATCGTTCGATGGGGCATCCCATCGAAATACCACAGCCCATTGTCGACGTCCGATCGCGGTTGGCCGAAGAACAGGCGCTGCGCAAAATCGGTACCGCTGGCCAGTTCGATTTCGCCTGGCTCGATTTCCTCCGGATATGCGGCGACCCGATAAAAGTGTTCGCGATCTTCCGCAGTGGGACCGAGCAAGGTGGGGTTGGGGTTGAACCACGGTAGCAGCCAGGCGTGTATTGCAGCCGCATCGAGGCGCCGTGCACGCACTCCGGCGTTGGCGAGGCCGCCGACCAGGCGTTCGCACACGACGTTCAATGCCTGTTCGGGGGACTGTCCGCGGCGCGCTGGCGTGTGCCCGACGCGTCGGTAGACGACCAGACGCACCCGACGTGTCTGGCCGCGCCAGGGCAAGCGCGTCACGGTGCGGTCCTCAAACAGGCCGCCTTGCTTCGCGACGGCGCGCAGATGATGACCGAAGAAGCGCAAATAAAAGTCGCTGAACGATGTTCCTTGCGCGCGCGGCTGTAGGTAGGTGCGCAAATTTTCCAGGTAAGTGTTCCAGTCCGGCTCGTCCTGAGCGTAGAGCTGCATCACCCATGGAGACTCGTCCAGCTCGTCGAAACTGTCCTGAAGGGTGTTTTCGAGCGCGTCGCGCGCTTGCGCGAACCACGATGCTTCTCGACCTTCGGTCCCGATGGGGGTCAGTTCGAAAAACGCCGCGACCGAGACGCCATCTTCCAGCAGCATGCACTTTGTTTCGGGCAGGTATTCGACCCAAGGCAGCAGATCGGCGAAGGAGGGGGACACGTTGTAAAGCGCCTGTTCGTCGGCGAGGGTGGCACGTCGACGCTTGGAACCACGTTGCTGTCCGGGCTCGGGAATGCCGGCCGCCTTCAATTCTTCGACGTGCCGCGCCCAGGGATCGGACGCGTCGTCGTCGTCGGTGGACGCTTCACGATCCGAGCGGAAGAACGGCCAGCGCATATCAGTATTCCTCGGTGCGTTCGCCCGGCATTGCGTACTGGACGCGCTGGTACAGCGGAAACACGGTGGTATAGCCGGGAACGGGAGCCGGATCGCTACCCGCCAGATGCGGGAACACATACATGGCGAGATCGGGATTCGGCAGTCGGTGAAACTGCCTGTCGATTTCGTTTTGCGCTGTCCGGGTGTAGCTGGCGTTGACGGCAGGCGCAGCACTCACGTCTTTGTCGGTCAATGGGCGGCGCAGGGACTGCCTCGCATCAAGCAGCTGACGGCCCGTTTGACCGCCGCGTGCACTGCCGCCGGTTTCCGTGTCCCAGACATCCTGCATCGTCCGCCCGTCGTGCGGCAGCAGCTTTTCCTTGCTGGTCGAGCAACTGCCCAACAGTACGGCGACAGTGAGAACCCCAAGTCCTTCAGTCCAGATCCTGCGCATGCGATGCACCTCCGAGGCGATGATCGACCTTGCGACCCTTCGGGTCGTAGTCGATGTTGAGGGGTTGTTCCAGGTGGACCGCAACCTTGGCCCCAGGCTTGACGTAGACGGCGGCAAAGGCCTGGCCGTACAGCTTGTTGACCCATTTCGACATGTCCTGCACGCCGCCAGCGAGGATGCGGCCCATCGCTTCATTGCCGGAGATGCCGACCGTGCCGAGTGAACCGCTGTCGTTGGAAACCACCGCAAAATTGCCGGTGTCAGACTTGATGAGCGAGGCGGCTCCGGCCCCGGCGGCGGTGATCAGCGCTTGGGTTCCAAGATACTGCTGCGCGTTGCTGCGACGTTCGCCACTGACGCATGGAATGCCGTAGGGATCGCTGATCCAGCCCAAGCCTTCCTTCGTATCGCCACCATTGCCAGTGCCGTTGTTGTTCTGCTGACTATTGCCGCCGCGATCGCCGCCTTCCGGTACGGTGCGGATGGTGCCGTCGTGGAAGACAAACGTCACGGAGCGAATCTGCCCACGGACGCACGACAGTGTCCAATCGCCCGAGGCGGTCCCACTCATGACGGCACCGGCGACGTCGGGGATATCGATGCCGTTCGCCGTGAGATTGTCGGCACCGATCAACACTTTGAACGGGTAGGGATCGTTCACTGTTCCATCGATCGGGACACGACCGATCAATGCCGTCATCGAGACGGAGCCCATCAACGTAGCGTTGGTCGGGACGGTATAGACGGGTTCGGCCGCAGAGACCTTGGTCGTGCGGTCGCCCTCTCCTCCGTTTGTCTCCCCGGAGGTATCCAAGGTCTTCTGGGCTGGACCAAAGCTGGTGGGGAAGTTGAAGTTGCCGCCTTTGTTGGAGGCCTTGCCCTTCTCGTCGCTTCGGACATCGTCCGGCTCGATCCATTTCACGCCGTCGCTACCAAGTGCAGCACCGTCACCGGGTGCCAGACCCAGTCCGACCGGAAGGTCGCTGCCGCCTGGCTTGCCACGCAGCGTATCGAACTGACGTTGCAAATCTTGCAGCAGGCCTTGCGTCTCCTGCCGCTCGTTGGCGACCTGCTCGCGATCGTTCTTCAGCTGGCTGCGCTCGGTTTCCAGCGCGCTCTGAATTCGGCGGTCGATCGCTCCTTCGCGCTGGCGCAGACGTTCGTTCTCGGCCTTCTGTTCCTTGGTTGCGGTCAACGCACTCTGCAATTCGGTGCGCAACTGCTTGACCTGGCCAACCAACGTCGCAACGGTATCGCGAGGGGTGTCGCCATCGATACCCAGCGCTTTTGCTTCTTCCTCGGTGAGCTGTGCCCCTCGATCATGGGTGGGCTGGTTCTTGCCACCGGAGAATAGTTTTATTCCGACGAACACCAGTAGCAACGCCATAGGGATCATCAACCACTTCAGCAGACCATTACTTTTCATGGTTGCCCCCATCGTTCAGCATGGACCGGGCAGGCTCGGGCAGGTTGAGCGCGGCGTCGATCCGACTGACCGCCGGCAGCAGGGATTCAGCCAGCCCGTGTCCTTTGGTCACCAGGTAGACCACGGTGGTGTCGTCAGGTGCACCCTTGGGGCCAAGCGTCGCATGCTGGAATGTGCCGGTTTGAAAATTTCCCTGCAGCGCTCTGGGGTCCATGTGGAGTGGGCGCGTTGACGTGTTGCGCAAGCGCACTGCGGTGAGCCAGAAGTCGTCAAGGCGCCAGGCGGCGATGGCCCTGGCGTCCACAGGCATGGTCGGCAGCAGCGTGTCCAGTGGAAGTTTCCGGGGCAGTGTCACACGCGTAACGCCAGGAACGGGTTCAACAGTACGAAGTGGCGCGTAAAGGTTCTGCGCCGCAAATCGGGTCAGCACGACCGGAACCGGTGTCTCGCGCACCGCACGGGGTGGAGCGGAATCCTCCGTCGTGTCTGCGTCGGATTTGGCAGCAGCGGCCGCGTCGCCGTAGCGCGTCGGGGGCATTTCACCCTCTACGATACGGACCGGCTCCAGCGGCGAGGAGTCCGCTTGCGCAGGTTCGGCGGCGATGTCGAGCAGTATCAGCGCGCCGGTTTCGGCATCCTGCAGCTGCAGTCGGGTGGGCTCGATCGGCTGGCTGGCACGCAGATAGATCGCGCCCCCAGCGCTTTGAACCCGCAGGTGCCCACTCAGCGAAGCAGGAACGCCGACGCGCACATTGCGGTCGATGAAGATGACACGTTCCTCGTCCACATGCAGAGGGATCGCCAGTGGTAGCCGCTCCCAACGCATGATTTCGAGCGCATGCGCGGTGGGTGGCAGGGTGGTTGTCAGCAGCAGGCTGAGGGTGGAAAGAGCGCGCTTCATGGTGTCTCCACAGCGCCACCGGGACCGCCAGGTGTTGTACCGGCGGGCGTGGCGGGATCAGGGGTAGCGATGCGTTGAGGTGCACCGTCGTAGCAGTCAAGCGCGAGGCCGAAGGGGTTGCGCTGCGGGTCTACATCCATCCGCACGACTTTGAGCGGATAGCGCACGAGCGCGCGCTTGACCTGTTCCGAGCCGAAGTATTCGTCAGCCGTGACATCCAGCGTGACCACCCAATCGCGGTCGGAGACGGCCTTGACGCGCAACGTCGGATCGTCGCCAAAGCCACGGCCGGGGATCTCGTAGATGCCGCGCACGCGTTGACGGAGTTCGCCTGCGTTGCGGCGGTATTCGTAGTCGGCTTGCAGAATGCTGCGACAGCTCGGCGTGAAATAGGCCGATAGCGCATGCAGATTGCGCGGGTAGTCCTCGTCACCATTCGTGGGCCAACGCTGAAGCTGCTGCCAGATGTAAAAGGTGAAGGCGTAAACGCTC
This sequence comes from Xanthomonas campestris pv. phormiicola, assembly GCA_025666215.1. Taxonomy (NCBI): domain Bacteria; kingdom Pseudomonadati; phylum Pseudomonadota; class Gammaproteobacteria; order Lysobacterales; family Lysobacteraceae; genus Xanthomonas; species Xanthomonas campestris. Next base: position 1,353,171 of record CP102593.1, read on the forward strand.
TCGGGAGGAACTTCCCACCACTTCCTCGTGCTGCCCGAACGAAGATCCGGAGGTACGTGGATCGTCAGATCGCGCGGCGCGCTCCACCAGCCCAAGCCAAGCATCAGCGCCAAGGCGAATAACGCACCGCCGCCCAGACGTAAGGTTTTGATGTGTGCCTGCAATTGGACGATTTCGTTCTTGAACCGGCTCACGTCCTGGTCCTCCGGGTGGTCCAGTAGCCGGAGCGCGTTACGATACCGAGAGCACCGACGAACGTCGCCAGGCGTGGGTGCCGGCGCGCGATCCACCATTGGAGCTGCCGATACAGCCAGGTGTCCGGTCTGCCGCGCTTCTGACGGCGCAGCATTCCGCCGCCCACGAAAACGCCGGTAGCGATCCCTAAGATCATGACAGTGGGAACGATAGCGATCTTGGAGAGTGCGAACGCTAGCGGTATGCCGACAGTCAGGCCACCCGTAGCCGACAGCCCCGCACAGACCCAAAGTTCGTCCGCGGTCAGTCCGCGCACGACGACCGGGTGCCGGTTGAGGCGGTGGGGAAGGAATGCCACCGTGCCGTCGGCACGGATATCCTGATGCTCGGCCATGTCGGGCGCGCTCTTACAGGATGCCGGTGGCTTCGGTCAGCAACCAGATGCCGACTACGAGCAACACCGCACCGACTGCAATCGTCAAGCCGAACTGTCCCCACGTCTTGCGACCGGTGTGGATCTCGGCATAGGTGCCGTATGCGTGGTAGCACACGCCGACGAACATGCCGGCGATGACGATCAAGGCAATCAGCATGACGATGTCGTAGCTGTAGTTGCGTAGCGTATCCATAATCCCGCTGCCCTTGCCGCGGGACGGATCCTCCAAGGTGGGCAAGCCTTGGGCTTGGGCGAAGGACGACAGCATGCTGAGCGCGGAAGCGCTGCACAGTCCGGCGATACGGCGACGCTGAAAGAGAGTGTTCATGATGCGAAACCTTTGCGTTAGGAGAGCAGGAAAAAAGTCAGGACGAGGTACATCGCGACAAAACGCACCGCGACACCTAGAAATTGACGCTGGGAAATTCGCTGTTCAGACCAGCCGACATACGCCGCGCGCAGCGCCCACACGCCCCAGAGCAGCAGAACCGCAAACACAGCGCCCACCAGCACAACGGATGCAGTGGATGGGGTGAAGCCGCCATTTGCCTGGAAGGCGCTGAGCTGATTTGCATTCATTGGGAGGGCTCCTGCTCGGAGTCTTTCCGATAGTCAGCAGGCAGCGCCGTCGCGTCGCGAGGCTGAGCGCGCTGCGGTGTCAGGTAATCGTTGATGCCCGCGCGCACGCGCAGCAGGTCTGCTGCAAGGCGTGGATAGTCGAAGTGGTAGCGGGCACGATCCGCAGATGCCGACGCTGCGGACTCCTTCGCAAGACGGTCGAGTAGATCCAGCTGGCGAACCACCGCCGCCAGCTTCTCGCGTTCGGCGCTGTCGTCCGCCGCCGCGGCGCGCGGTACCATTGCCGCGCATCCGAAGGACAGCGCGATACATAGAGGTAGCCGGGAAAAGTCCCAGTTGCGCGATCGTGCCATCGTGCCGTTCCCTGTTGGGCTTGAAGCGAATGGCTGGATGCTGCTGCGATGGCGAGCAGAAAGCCGCAAACAATCAGGATCGGAGAGGCACCACTTTCTTAGTGGGGCGGCCACGAACGAGTGCTGTAGCACCCGGATTGGGCAGAGTTGATCGCGTTGGGTTGGATCGGCCAAAATACCGAGCCACGAGACTGCGTCCTGTACTTGCAGGCCGCGCCCATCCTCAAGCCGGAAGCGATATGATTGAAATATCAAACGATGGTGCGGCGATCGCGTACACGAATTATTTCGACACGGAGCTCGCACGAGCGGGCTACTTTTACGTGAGCTACAACGCGGGAGCAGCCCGTCTACTGGTCCCCGATAGCCGCAAGACCATGCTTGATGACATGCGTACGGGGCGCTACGTCATCGTGTCCACCGGCCCCTGGAAAGATCAGCAAGATCGAAGCGGACTGGAATTGCTGTTTGAAGATGGCACGGATTCACCGTTCTGCTTGCATCTGCTCGTGCAAGAGCAGAGCGATCGCGTACTGCCCGAGACCGATCAGGGCAGCAGCTTCATAGTTGCTGCTTGGACGCGTGAGGGCAAAGTAGCAAGTTGGCCAGGTAAATACCGGCGCGTCGGCTGTATTCCGTGCCTGGAGCCATGGCAGGAGCACTGACGGTGGTATGCAACGGAGCGACAACCATCGAGCGATTGTAATCCGATCGCTCATTCTGGCGATGAGCGGTGCATGCCATAATGTCCCAGTTCTCGCTTCTACCCATGTTATGACTATTCCACGGATTCCCACCTTCAAGCTTCTTGGTCACCTTGCGGTGCCGTGCGACAACTTGCTCGAATGGAGCGAATGGTACGAAAGCGCAGATCGCCGTGTGGCCGAAGACTGGATCGACGACGTGCGAATATCCACAGTTTTCCTGGGGATTTGTCCGCTCGGTCAAAGCGAGCCCCTATTGTTTGAGACGGCAGTCTTTCTTGCCGGGGCCGTTCACCAGATGCAGCGATACTCACTTTGGGAAGACGCGCAAGCCGGCCATGCGGAGGCGGTCAACTTGTTTCAGGCCGAACTGATCGCGGCGAAGGGAAAGGCAGACGAAGCACTAGCGGCGGTTCTCTGCAGGAAAGTAGGGCAGTAGGAGTTCTGCTGAGGCGATGACTATCTCGGTTTGATCGGAAGATAGTCGTTGTTGGCTCCACGCCGGCGCGCTTTGGTGTCCACACGGGCGCACAGTCCCGTACCGCATTGCACGATATCTGCCTGGTTGAAGGCCTGTACCAGATCGCCGCGATCTTTCGCCGGCACTACTCGGCTCTCGTAATAACGAAGCACCACGTGAGCACTCAACAATGGTCCGGCGGCTGCAATGATGGCAACGCCGAGTACGATCCAGGCATGGCGCAACTGCCGCGCGCCGGCTTGCCGTTGCTGCGCCATGGCGCTCTCGGACGCGGCCGTAATCTGGCGCGCGGCGACTTGCACATCGTCCAGGTATTTTTTGGTCGCCACCGTCAAACCATCTTCCAGTGCGGAACGCACCTGGGCGCGCAGCCGATCCAACGCGTCGGACTGTGTGGCGTGGATCTGCTGGACGGTTGATGCCACCGCCCGTTGCAGTGCCTGAAGGTGGTGCTCGGTGGTGTCGGCGAGGCGCGCCTCGCTCTGCTTCATCGCCACCGCCAGGCTAGCCAGCGCTTGCGCGGCGGTGTTCAGATCGGCTCTGTTTTCTTCCATGGCAATGCCCGGGTCAGGGGAGGAGATCTTGCAGTTGAGGGTAATCTGATTGCAGCCGGGCTGCCGCTTGCAACGCCAGCGGGGTGCAGTTGGACAGACGAAGTCCCTGAGCCGCCACCCAGGCGTTATCGACCATCGCGTTGCCAGCCTGGAACTCGGGCAGGCCGTCGCGGCGGCGCAGAGATTGCACCGCCAACAACTCCATGGGAAAGATCCAATCTGGCGGATCGTCGAAATCGAACGGGGTTTTCTCCGTAGAAATCCTGGATTGGGATTCGTGATAGACCGCCGCAGCCTGCATCGCCTGACGAAAGGTGTCTTCGTTCCGGGTGCGCCACTGCGAAATCAAGTCCGCATAGGCCGTATGCAAGGGGCGGACCGGCGCGTAGGTCGTCGAGACATCGAGCGCGTCGGCGAAAAGCGCAATCAGAAAAGCATCGCTGGTGCCTTTCCCCCAGCCGGTCGATCGCACTTCGGGCGGCTTGAGTCGCTGGTTCGTCTCCGCGACATGAGCAAGCCAACGGGCGCACTGGGTTGCCCAGGGCCACCAGCCCGCAACACATGGGCCGGCGGCATCTAGGCCCGACTCGAAGGGCAGCGGGAGTATCCCGGGCTGTTTGGGATGCGGTACTGCCGCCTGAAGTAGGAACGCGAGTGCCTTGAACGCGACGGCATTGGCCAAGGACGTGCGCACCTCTTCGTGATCGCCTCTTCCCAAGTACGCGCCGGCACGCACTGCATAGAAATAGCCAATCATTCGCAACGTCGCACACTGTCCGCGACTGATCTTGCCCGGCAGGGAAAGTTGGCGCGTTAACTCGACTTCTTCTTTCTCGATGCCTCCGCTGGTGATGGATTTTGCAAATCCACTCTCCAGCATTTTGAAAGCGTTTTCCATGAACGGGTCTTGCATCTGCACACTTCCGATTCGCCAGGAGAATTCTCGAAACCAGACTCAACCACCACCACCACCACCACCGCCTCCTCCGCCAGCACCTCCTCCTCCTCCGCCGCCGCCGTCTCCACCACCACCGCCGCCACCCGGACCCTGCATCATGGTAGGAGGCGTGAGGCGATGCATCATGACCGGACCGCGGGTGGTCTGCACTTCTGCAACGGCCGTCTGCAGTCCAATATTTTCAGCCATGTTGGCTTGATCCTGGGCTAACGCCATCGTCTGCTCATCCAGGCGCGCTTCCGCTTCCTTCATTAGGGTTTGGGCTCCTGGAGAGGCCGCTACCCGTTCCATCGCCGCGTAGAGTTGCTGGTCGCTGCCACTCTTTAGCGCGTAGAACATCTCATCGATGTCCGGGGCGCCTATGATGCCGGGCGTGTGTGTACCGTGGAGGCCCAGACTGCCGTGCTGCTGGGGCGGCAACCACTCCTCGATGGACATGTCGCTGCTCAGCTTTCCGGTATGCAGGTCTCGGTCGAGGTTCACCCGCACCCACTTTGCGGTGATGCCACTGGCTTGCACATCCGTCATTAGCTCGCGTGCGCGAGCCACTGTTTCTTGCTCCCAGATGTTGTGGGTCTCCCAATATTTTTCGTTGCCGACGGCTTTCGCCAGACGACCGGGAATGATTTCTTCTGGATCACCGGATGCGGCGCGTGCCCGGTTGTATACCGAAGCTTTCACTTCGAAATACTCGATCTCTCCATTCGGGGCCAGACCCACCATGTCGTTGCCGTGCCCCGAGATGTTCTGAATGGGCATCAGGTCGGTATAGCCTTCCTTGACCAGCCGGTGCGCTAGCAATGCCTCACCAATGTCTCCGATATCGCGGCGGCCCAGGGACTGTAACGGTCTGTCGCCGATCCAGGCCTCCAGCGATTGCTCGAACGGCACCTTGCCGGAGAAGACGTCCGGCTGCTTGCGAATCAGGTAGTTGAGTTCGTTGGGGTGCAACGCGCCGCTACCGAGCAGGTCGTCCATGTGCCCGGCCTTACGCACGGTGTCGATCAGTTCGTGCAGCTCACCCTGGCTGCGTTTTATCCCGGCCATGCCGCGGTAAAGGTTCTCCGCGACTTCCTCGCCAGCGGCGCTGCCGCGCAGGGCGCGCGCCTGGCCGAGCGTCTCGGCGATCTCGGCTGCGGCTTCCGGCCCGCCGAGCTCCAGTCCGCGCACCAGCTTGGCAAGCCGCGTCGCGCCGCCCACGGGCAGGGCAGACATCGCCACCTCGAAGCCGACGGCACCGCGGATCTGGCCCCCGGCTTCATGGCCCTTGCCAGCCTCCTGCGCCGCCTCCATGCGCTGGGCGAAGCCGGTGTAGACGGCCTTGGCCGCCGATCCCAGGTCGTGCAGCGGTTTGCTCGGATCCTGCGCGGCCTGCGCTGCGTACACGCCCACCGCGCCATTGACCACGTCCCGGTAATTGGCATCGTGCTGGTAGCGGTAGCCAAACTGTGCCGCGGCGCCAGCGCCGGCCACCATGTCGAACGCGGCGCCGTACTGGCCCTTCTTTTCGCCGTAGGCTTCCTGAGACTTGCCCAATGCGAACCCGGCGACATGGCCGACTGTGCGTTCGGCCGACGTGGCGGCGGGATCCGTGGCCACGCCATCGCTCAGCCGCTTGGCATCGGCCAGCGTGTCACTGATCGACTGGTCCACGCGCTCGGCGGCTTGCCGCACCCTCTCGTGCGCTTGGTCGTATGCGGCGCGCGCGCGGTCGGCGAGGCCGGGATCCGTGATGCCGCCTGTGGCGAGCGCACCAGCCAGCTGCGCGCGGCTGGCAGCATCCAACCGGCTGTTGATAGCCTCGACCAGGGGCTGAACCTGGGTCTTGCCATCAGGGCCGGTGAAGGCGGGTGAGTCCTTGAGGTCACGGACCAGCGCGTCGGCATCGATACCGTCGATGGTCTCGTTGGCGTGGATCAGCCGCTGCGCCTCGTAGGCCGCCGGATCGAAGCGGCCGTTGTCGTCAATGGCACCAAGCAGTGCGGCGTATTCACCAGTGGTATAACGGCTCTGCCGGCGCTCCGTGCTCATGAGTATGGTTCCTGCCGTTGCGAACTTCGACGCAATGATGCCGGTGTGGGCTTGCGGGCGGAGTAGGGAAATTCTGAACTTTCGTAGACAAATCGCTCGGGGTTAGCCGGTGAAACGCATGGCCGTGGGGCGTTATGTAGACAATTGCCCCCTTCAGCGTGGGAGGCGTTGTGGGTGGCAGAAACCAGGCCTAGCCTCCACACGGCTGGTGCTGTGCCTGCTGGGCACACGGCCGCAGACCAAGGTCAGACGGCTCAATCGGAACATCTGAGGATGGACGCTATGAACAGGCGATGGCTTTTGCGGATGGTGGTACTGGTGAGTGCGCTTGTTGTCTTTGAAGCAGCCGCATCGGAAAACAAGGCGGGAACCGACATCATCCAGGGGATGGGCGACAGGGTCCCTGCCGGCAAGGACAACGTCAGTTTGTCGCCCCAGTTCAAGGTCTATACGTTCGAGAAAGACGGCCTCAAATTCGTGCAGATCAACTCGTTGGATGACGAAGTGCTGACTGTGATCTCCGTTACCCCGGGCGCAGTGTCGCGCTTGCCGATCGGCTCGGCTGCGAATGAGCCGCTGGTCGTCGTTCCGTAGTCGTTGAGACATCGCCTCGGCGAAGGATGCCGTTCGCCTGACAAATCGTGCAACGGACGGCCGCCACGTCAAAGATACTTCTTGAAACTGGCGGCGGCGATGTTCACCGCGAACCCGAGCAGCACTGCGCTGGGCAGCAGGATGAGCAATGGGTTCACACTGATCGGCAACGCGAGATAGGTGACCCATGGCAGGACCGCCAGCGGCATGAGGCTGGCCTTTGCACGGTGATAGACGAACCCGGACTCGCGCCCGGCACCGAAGCGGCGGATATCCCGGCGTGCCAGACCGTCGACAAGTCCGACGAAAGCGGCGAGTAGGAACAACGGTAGCGTCAGCACGAGGACGAGCAGCCGTACGATGAACACGAGAACAGTGAATGCGGCCGCGATCAGGTAGCTCTCCAGCCAGACATATGCGTGACTGATGTAGTAGCGAAAATCCCGCCCGGCACCCTGGTTGGGTGCACTGGCCTGGGCCGAGGCGTTGCGGATCCATTCCATCAGACCGCTCCTCACGAAGAGCCACTCGTACCCCTCTTTAACCAGTTTGTTTGCGGTGCGCCCCGGTTCCTGCACGACGGCGCTGCGCGTAAAATTGTCCGAGAGTTGAGCCACCTCGTAGTCCAGCATGCTCGACGCGTGCCGCCAGCCCTGATCGGGCCAGAAGAAGTGCATGCCCACGCATTCGAGTGTGATGGACAGCAACAGCGAGCCACACAGCACGCCAAACAGACGAAACGGCAGCGTGATGAAACCGGCAATCAGCCCCTGCTGTTGTGTCTGCTGGCGTTGCGCCGTGGTGGCTGGATCGCTCATGGTGATACCGGCGCGTCGTCCGAGCCGGCGATGTGTTTAAAGTCATCGAGGAGGTCGTCCGGCAGCGCCGCTTCTTGCAGCCCGGGCACCGCCTGATGCTCCCACCAGTCACCCGCTGCAACATAGTGCTGGCGCATGTATCCCGCGAGTTGCTGCAGATCCTGCGGCATCACCTCGTCGGGATCCGGCGCTGGCAGCGGCATGCGGATCTTCCAAAGGTTTCCGCCCTCGATCAGCGCAAAGCACTGCCCTTTGGGAAGTGCAACCACATGCGCCGGCTCGATCAGCGGTACGCTGGTGGAGCTGATCCGGTCTTGCGTGTTCGATGTGAACGCGGTGTTGCCGCGTGGATCGGAACTGTCGGTCGCACCACTCATGACCGAGGTGGCGTAGACCTCGACCTTGGGGAGTTGCCGCGTCAGCAATTCGGCGGTGGCGGTCTCGCGCACGCGCAGCATGAACAGATTGTTGAAGTTGCCGACGACCTGGCCGGCCTTCGCGCGGTTGCCAATGCGCGCTTCGATGTCCGAGAGCGTTTGGGTATAAGCGGTGACCTGCACGCCGGCACCGCCGCCCTTGTTGACCATGGGAACGAACTCGTCGCCCATCAGTTCGTTGAACTCGTCCGCGTGGACATTGATGGGTACCTTCAGGCCACTGGCCGAACCCGGCAAGCCATCATCGATCCCGAACTTGTAGATGTGGCCGGCCACCGAGACCAGATCGCTGAACATCGAGTTGCCGACGGCTGCGGAGACCTCCGCATCCGATAGTGCATCGAGGCCGACGTAGACGACTGCACGTTTGCGGATGATCTGCATCCAGTCGAAGATCGGGCGCGGGTCGCTCAGGTCGGAGTAGTTCGGCGCGAGCAGCTGGGCGATCTTGCCCGTGGTGAGTTTTTCCAGCAGCGGCAAGAGTGACGCTACGATCTTGTCGAAATAGGTGCGGTCGTAGCGCACAGCGCTGCGCAAGCCGTCAAGCACGGGGTCGTAGACCCGCACCTGGGAGAGGTACTGTTCCAGCGCCACCACGCGCTTTTCGCGGCCGACCATATGGCGTGGGATGTTCTTGTCATTGATCTTCGCTTCCAGCTGGACGATCACTTCCCAGGCCTTGGGCTCATGCTTGGCGAAATACTGCTGGGCGTACTCGATGAAAAGCGCATCGATGTTCACCACGTGCCGCTGGATCAGCAGGTAATCGGGGCGTTGCCCCAGCTCGACCAAGGCGCGTGCAATGATGTTGACGAAGCGCCAGGCGAATTCCCGAAATGCCGCGCTATTGCCTTCACCGGAAAGCTGTCCGGCGATGCGGGTGGCAACTTCGCTGATCCGCCCGAAGCGCCCCACGGCGTTGTAGCGGGATGAGATATCGGGCCACCCCAGATGGAAGATGTAGAACTCGCCCTCGCGTCCGGCGCGCTTGGCCTCGACGTACATTCGCTTCAGCAGGTCCGCATCGCCCTTCGGATCGAAGACGATCACTACCTCGAATTCGCCGGCGCCGTTGCGGCGCCGGATATCCTGCGTGATGAACAGCTCGGCCAGCCTAGTTTTGCCGACGCGCGTGGTGCCGAGCACCAGCGAGTGGCCGACGCGCTCGCCCAAGGGCAGAGTGACATCGATTTCGTGCGGCTCGATACCATGCAGACGTGGTAGTCCTCCCACCGGGGGGAGTGGGCGTGCCGGGTTAAGCGGGCTGTCCCAGGCGATCAGGCGGGCGAGCTTGGAGAGCGGAAATGGCGCGAATTCAAGGCGCTCTTCCAGACGGCGGCCGAGGCGATAGATCGATGTCGGTTCGACGTAGCGGCGGAACTCGGGCCGGTAGGTCTGCATCAGGCGGTGCGTATGCCGCTGGTCCCACCGAAAACCACGGCCGATGAACAATCGCTGCTGGCTCACCGGCACGTCGTGGCTGGTCATCAGGTAGCGCGGCAGGCGGCGAATATTGCGGCGGTAGCGAAGAATGGCCACCGCCTCGCGTAGCCGAACGGCACCGAATGCAAAAAATGCCAGAGAACTGCCCAGGCCGAGAACAGGACTCAGCGCGAGCGACCACGGTGCCACCACGCACACCAGCGCGGCGCCCGTGCAAACCGCAACGGTGTATAGCTCCACTGCCGGGCGTAGGAGAACTTCGACTGCATGGTGCTGGGCCATCGTCGCGGACTCACTGTTCGATGCCGGTGGCAGTGATCAGAACCGGGTAATGTTGCAGGTTCAACCGCTGCGCCAGGTCATCACCCGCGGTTGGCGAAAGCGTCAAATCTGGGACCAGCTTGCGCAGTGCAGCCAACGCTTCCGCCGAAGCAACATTGACGACCAGGCCGATCGCGTTCATCTCGCGCAGTGCCGTTCCACGCTGGTCCAGCCAGGCGCGAGATTGATCATCGTCGCCGATCAAGAAGACTGGCGTCAGACCCGGAGCGCGGATCACGCGCCGCGGTTCAACACCAGGGGACAAGCGTTCGGAACGTACCGGCAGCATGTCCGCCTCGCTGAATGATTTGCCTTCGGACGACGGGACCGAGAGTGTTGGAGCAGGCGGTTGATCTTGCCGTGGCGGTAAGTCCAGCGCCTGGTAGTAAGGCAGGGCCGAGACGCCACCATGATCCTCAACCACGATCAACGGCGCAGATTGGGCGAAGGCGGGTGGAGCGGTCATCCAGGAAAGGATGAGCAGAATGGGCGCGTAGGCCTGCGATGGGAGCAAGTGTTTCATGGAGAGTGTCTCCTTGATGCTTGCCGGCCTGGTGAAACCTGTTGGGTCTGCCGGCTTGACGGCGGTGTGTTCCGCAAGGGAGATGGTCATCCGGTGTTCCTCTCGCAGAGCGCCAAGTCGGAAGTACATCCGCCACCTTGCTGATCCTCGAAGAACATGTCGTACTGCCGTCCTCCCCGGCTCGTCCGGCTCCAGTCGACGACTGTGCGAATGCCGGCGTAGGTGCCGGGCCTGTCGGCATCCATCGGGTCTTTAAGCGCCGGGAAGAATGTCGAGATGCCGCGTTTGTTCGCCGCTGCGACGACGGCTTCCCAGCGCTCGATGCGATCGATGTGTGCCGGGAACCTGTCGGCGATCGAACGCAGCTCACTTTTGCGGCAGTTCATGCAGGGCATGCAGCCGACACGATGCATGCCTAACGCGTAGAGCGGATTCGGAGATAGGCTATGGCGGCGGTGAATCGCCCAAACGTCGGTCTCGGCCCAATGGAAGATCGGGCGCCACACCATCGAGCCGCTGTCGTGGCGGTTCCAGCGTGGCTGCTTCGCCCGGTGTGCACTTTCCGCCGCACGAATGCCCAACCACTGAAGCACCGGGCCATTCCGAAGCATGGGGAACACCACCTGCAGCGTGATCGGCAGGGTCTTCAATTCCTCCGTGCAGAATTGTGCCATCCGGCTCGGGAATCGGCCTTTGGAGATGCACAGATCCAGGAACGGAATGCCCGTCGGCTCATGAAGGGCCGCGGCTTCGAGGACGATATCGTCGGAAATACCCTGTTGCGGCCATTCCCGCAGGATATGCTCGCGATGCCGCGCAAGCTGTCTGCTAAAATCCGCGCGCACAATCTCGACGTTCGGGCCGCCCGTGTGCAATGCAAGCTTGTCTACGAACTCGTAAGTCAACTCGTGTTCGTTGCCAGTATCGGCAAAAATCGCGCGGAAGGGTCGCCCAAATTCGAGTGCAAGCAGATAGGTGGCGGTGCTGTCCTTACCACCAGAGACATTGACGAGATGTTGGACCGCCGAACGACCTGTGCGGCTTGGAACGGGGAGCGCGCGCTTCATTGCTCGATCCTCGTCGGCCCGGTATGTTCCGCGCGTGCGGATGGCCTTGCGATGACGCGTGCCAGGTGCTGGCTCACGCTGCGTCGATAGCGCTCAGCAGGCGCCCCCCCAGCGGGGCGATGGTATCGACCGATCGCAAGCAGCCAATCTTCGCCAGGGGCATGTTGTTCGCGCAGGATTTCTGCGGCGATGGCGAGGTTGCGATACGGGTCAAGCAGCTCGCAAGGCTGGCGATAGCGATGCTTCTGGTAGCCGAGATTGATCTGTCCCAGCCCTGCATCCACTCGGGTCGCCGGCACTTCACGCAACGCTTGGCGTAGCCCAGCGCAGGCTTCAAGTTGTGTGGAAAAGCGTCGTGAGGATCCGGCGACATTCAGGCTCCAAGGCCAGGGCACCACACGGTTGCCGCGCGACAATCCGCTTTCCTGCAACGCAACTGCATACAGCACCGGGGAAGGAACACCGGCATGCTGTGCCGCCAGCTGGTAGGCCGGCGGTGGCACCTCCTGCGCCCCGACTGCCGGGTCTATCCCGATCCAGCCGATCAGCAGGAGAAGCACGCGCGCGCCGCGCATCACTGGCGTTGCCATTGGCCCGCGACCTGCCGCACCACGGCCGGCAGCTCTCCCTGGAGGCCTAGCGACAGCCAGCGGCCCGCATCATGGTTCAGAGTGATCGTGCGTGCGCGCACCCTGGCTGGATCGATGCCGGCTTGTGCGGCCCACTGGCGAATGCGGGCGTCGTCTCGACGGCTGCCGACGAAATAAATATCGAACGGCGTGCCGGCGCTCTGCAATTGCTTCACGCGTTGCTCGCAGGGTGTGCAGTCGCCCTTGACGAATACAGCGAGACGCCCAGTGTCGGGAGATGGCTCCCCGGCCTGACCGGGTGTGGGGCCGGCGCCCGTCAGGTTGACCCGTTGCAGGCCCGGGTGCAGGCGCTGCCAGGCGGTGTCGTAAGCGCGTTGGTAGGCCAGCATCTTCTCGACGCGTTGAGCCTCGACCTGGACCTGCAGTTCCGCGTAGCGACGACGCTCTTCATCCGAGCGCGCCTCGATACCGAGGGCAGTAAGCGGATCGAGATTGGGTGAGAAAATGCCGAGCGGCCCTTGCATCACCTCGCGGTAGCGCGTCCATTCTTCGGTACGCAGCCCCCAGTCGCGCGCTTGCCGTTCCTCGGTGACAGTGGTGGCTGTGGGCTGTTCGCGGCTAGGCGCCATCGTTGCCGCATTTGTTGGCGCGTTCTGCGCAAATGCTGGAGGCAGGCTGACAACCACAAGGCAAAGGGTAAAGGCGGTGGAAATCGAGTGGTTCATCCGATCCTCCTACGGCACGCGGATGCGATGGATCTGACCGTTGTGCTGAAACAGCGCCGTCTGGTCGTCGATGCTCGCTAGCGTCCACCCGGCCTCTGTTTCGCTTGGCCGCAAGACCCGCGTCTGAGAGGCCTCAGCTGAGGCCGCAGGCAAAATCGACAGGAAACGCTCGCCGCCGCGCAGTTCAAAACCGATGACCGTAAAGGGCGGCCCCGTCCTCTCGGACGGCTTTGGCTGGCTCTTCCGGGTCTGACCTAGTGCAGGAGCGGTTGGGCGGGTTCTCGCCAGCCGAGCCTCCACCTGGTCGATGCGAGCACTGAGCGGTGACAGGCTTTCTGCGGTCAAGCGCGCAGCGACTGCCTGCTCGATTGCGGAAAGCCGCTGTTCCTGCGCGTGGCGTTCGGTATCGAACTGGGCCTGCGAAAGGGGGGCTGGCCGTTGGCGTTGCTGATCGATTTGTTGGCCGAGTTCCGCCACGCGTGTTTCTAGGGCGGCAACTTTCCCACCTTGTGCATTAGCGTCCGTCCGCGTGGTCAGGCGCGATAGCGCCACCTGATTGATGACGGTGCCGACACCGATGAGCAGCAGCCATGTGGCCACTGCCGCGCGCAACAGCTTGGCGCGCTTCTGGCGGTTGTCCGGCAGAGCGGTCATGGCCGGACCTTCGTGGTGAGCGGACGTTTTTCAACGTGGTCAGCGCGTTTGTTGGCCGTGGTAAGCGATTGAGGGAAGTTCGCGTCCGGGATTGGAGGTCCGACACGGATGAAGCAGATCCGCCGTGCGCGGTCGTCGACTTCGAGATCCCAAGCCGGGCCGGCCAGCGTTAGCAAGGCATCGCGCAACAGCAGCGGCCCCAGGTGGTAGTGCGCCGCCGGCAGTGGCAAAGTGTTCAGCGCAGCGATATCACCACCCGCGCAAAGCTGGTAACCGGAGCGCAGCAGGACATGGCGCAACGCATCGCCTACAGTTGCCTTGCGAGTATCGGGAATGACGACATCTACGACTTGCAGCAGCAAGTCCTGCTGGGCGGAGGCGGGGGCCATTTCAACCAACGTGTAGCGGCCATAACGGACGACTGGAACGAGTTCGGGCTGTTGTTTTGCCGAAGGTGTGGCAGGTTTCTGGTCAGGCGCCGTGGTCGGGGCGACGGCTTTCGTGGCGCAGCTGGTCACCAGCGCAGTGGCGATCAGCAGGCCACAGCCCACCAGGTAGCGACGAAAGGGAATGGTCGGTTGCATGTGCCGGTTCTCTGAAGCATCGAGCCGACACCATCGCCACGGATAGCCAGGACATCAGCAAACAACACGATCCGGCGAACAACCGCTTTGCCTCAGGTGGCGATACGTTGCCGGGGCGCGCGACTGAGAAAAAGAAAGGCCGGCGACCCGTAGGTCGCCGACCTAATGCGCATCAAGCTGCGATAAGTTGCTTGGCTAGTGCCACTTCGACCGAGTCGGCATCCTGATTGAGAACGTCAAGCCCGGATTCCGGCACGTCTCCTGATGTGCTTTGAGACACCAGGATTTTTTTCGCCATCAACGATAGGCAAGCCATCTGCGACGTGGCGGCGTAGCCAAGGTAGATGACCTTGATCAGCAGCTTCTGTCCGATGCGCCAGGAGCGACGCGCGGCTTGCTGAAGCGTGTAGACGTTCCACCCCGACTGCATGAACACGATCGTTGGGAACTCCAGCAGATCCAGACCGGTTTTGACCAACTCGGGATTTGTGATGAGCACGTCGATGCCGCGATCGACCTGTTCTGCAATCCAGTCCTCGCGCCGGGAGGTGTCCACGCTCGCGCGCAACACTGCGACTTTCAGACCTTCCTGCTCCAGCAGCAGCTTCAACCTCGACATGGTGTCCCGTGTTACAGTATAGACCGTATAAGCCAGCACCTTGCGGTTTTCGGCTTTCTCTGCCTTGCAGATGTCGATTAGCTCACGCTCCTTCGGCGTGATTTCAAGTTCGCTGAACTGCGACGGCGTGAAGGCGAGCATGGCCCGCGTACGCGGATGCTTCACCGTTTCGGGACGAAAACATGTGTCCGGCCAGGCCAGCAGCACGTTGAGTACAACGCCCAGAAGCGTCGTGTCTCGCTTCCTCAAGGCATCCTTGAGCTCCGCGGTCAAACGCCCTGACAGATCACGATAGGCGACTGCCTGGTCCGCTTCCATTGCGACTTCTCGGAACTCCTCCTCGTAGGGAGGAAGGACGTTGCCACCGATATCCCGCAGCTTGAGGAACACGGTGAACGGCAAGACGCAACGCAAGATGCCCTTGGGACCGAAGCCCGGAGCTTTGACGGTGCGCACAGTAACCTTGCTGCCTTTAGCGGTCTTGTGCGCGGTGCCCTTGCTCTCGGAGTAGATGTCCTTGAGCACTCCATGATCTCTCATGAAGGCCATGGCTGCGGAGGTCATGCTGCCGGTTTTGGAAGGCCGGTAGCCATCTTCGATCATCCGCTCCGGAAGCATCCGGAACAGCAGTGCGAACAGATCATCCGCATAGCCGCCCATCAGTGTTCCAGTGAGCAGTAGCGCTTTGCGGACCTTGGCGGCGAGTACACCCATAGCCTGCCCTTGGGCAGATCCAGGCGATTTGTACTCGTGGCCTTCGTCCACGACCAAGAGATCAAAGAACCTCTGTGGAAGGTAGCGCTTCACGAACTCCGTTGGTTGGTATCCGCCTTCACCGAAGCCGAATTCCATCGAAGCCATGGCACGTTCCATCCGCTGCGCCTGTCGATCCGAGAAGACCAGTTCGCCATTGCCATCCATCAGGTTGATGAACTCATGGATGTTGTCGCCCAAGAGGGACACCAGGAACGACTCGCCGAACTTTTTCATCAGCTTCTGCGCTGTGGCTTCGCCGATCGTCGGAATACGCTTCAACGCTTTGATCACCGCAGAGGACTGGTCCGTGAGAGACAGCGAGCGAGGACGTATCAGCGTCCAAAGCGCGGATGTGCAATGGCTGCATTTGCGCCGCGACTCTTCAGCCTCCAGTTCGACTGTATTGACGGGCTCGCCGTCGAGGTCGGTGATAACTTGGCCGCAATGCGGGCATGTTCCGATGAAGCCATCATGGGTGCGCCGACGAACGAATGCCGGCTTCCAGTGGAAACCCATGCGCATGCGTACACGGCCCAGGACAAAGAACTCCTGACCCTCTGCCGGCACACCGAGTTGCTCGCGCAGCTTCAGCAGCTTGACCAACGTGTCGGGTCCGTTGAGAACCCATACTTTCGCACCGGGGACAGTTTCGAGGATCTCGCGGCGCCATTTGTAAACCAGGTGCGGCGGGGACAGTACCAACGTCCGCCGATAGCCTTCGGCATGCATGACCGCCGCAGTGGCGATGGCCATGATGGTCTTGCCGGTGCCCATTTCCGCATTGATGATGGCGGCGCGTTCGTTCCTGTCGATCAGCAGTTCTCCGACTGCATGTACGACCTCGGCCTGGGCCGGGAACAGCTGACGCTTGAGACCGGTGAGAACGTCCTGCCGGTATGGCCGGGCCTGTCCGGTGTAGACCGGGGGATTGGCGCGGTTGAGAGAGTCCAGTAGTTCATCGCCGAACTCGGAGACGAAGTCAGTCAGGCTGATGGTGAGAGGTGATGTGTCAGCGTCCAGCAAGTCATCCTGCACGGGCGCGTCGAGAACGGTATCGAGATGGGTCATGGTGATGCTCCAATAGAAAAGGGGCATGCACCGACCCCAGCAGGGCGATGGACATGCCCCGGCTGGGAAGAACGGACCGGCAAGCGGCCGGTTTGATGAGGGTCAGTATTCGCTTGGCAACAACAGCGTGGTGGCGCTGCGATCCCATTCGGTGATGATCCAAAGCCTCAGATCGGGTTCGATTTCGTAAGCCGAGAACAGACGATCCTCGCCGGATTTCAGCGCGGTGTCGTTGCACTGCCAATCGCTGTCATCGACGTCGCCCCAGTCGCCACGTAGGTGACGATGTAGGTACAAGTAGAGACGTGGCTGGCAACGTCGTTCTAGATCATTGACCCCAGCGGTCGTGATAATCCGGCCAGGCGAGAACTTCTGGCTCAGGATCAAGCTGTAGAGCAGTGTTTCGAGTGTCATGGTTAGCTCCTTGATGAGAAGGAGGAGCCACGGCACCCCTTTTGGGGCGTGTGGCCCCATTGGGTGGATAAGTTGGTAAGCAGACGCTATTGTCCTGTCGTGACGGAACAGCGCTGCAACAGAGTTAGTCTTCCGATGCAAGGACGATATGCGTCTCGCTGCGATCCGCTTCTGTGACGATGCGGATGGTCAGTTCACGAGTGACCACGTACCAGGAATCGAGGCGATCGCTGGACTTGAGGGCAGCGTTGTTTTCCTGCCATTTGTCGTCGGCGATATCGCCCCAGTCACCACGCATGTGGCGTTGAAGGTAAGGTAGGGGATCAAGCCGGCCCTCCCGCATCAGACGGTCGATGCCTTGGCTGAAGATCAATGCGCCGATCGGGAACAGAAGATTGCGCCGATGGTGGGATGTCATGGTGTTTCTCCGTTGCAATGGGAGAGCCACGGCACCCCTGCGGGGTGACATGACCCCGGTGGGTAAAGAAAATCCGACAGTGCTGCCTGTCTAGGCAACAGCGCCGAGAGGATGTCAGCGGATGGTCAACACCTCGCCCCGTGTAGGGGAGCCAGGTGTCATGTCCCATGCGCGGATGACGGGGACGAACCTGTCGGTCAGGACACGCGTCTCGGCCACAGAGCCGTCGTCGCGTTCGGTGTACTCCACGGCGGAGGTTTTCTCTTTGTGGGTATCGCCTTTGACGACCATCACCTTTCCGGTCTTGGAGCGAACGACGCCGGAAATAGCGCCGGCGGCCAAGGCGAGAGCCATGTGCCACGGAGACAGTGCACGCGCTGGTGGCCGCAGCGATTGCTGAGCCACGCCGAGGTGTGTTTGGAAAGAAGGCCACAGCCCTTGCAGGCGGTGAACTTCGTTTGCGAATTGCTCCGGTTCCATCGTGACCCGGTAGAAATGCTCCGGCTCCGCTATTGCGGCGGGAACCTGATACGGCAGGAACGGCCATTCGGCCGGCAATTCCTCCGCTTCGATATCACCCGCACCGATCTGCAGTAGCGCAGTGCGGGCGGATTTCGTCGCATCCCCCACCAGATCTCGCTGGCGGGACCGCGTTCCGAAGATCACCACTTGCTTGAACTGTGTTTCCACAGCGCGATAGATGCGTAGGTCGGTGAAATGCCGTGTGAGCCAGCCCACCAGCTCTGCATCGAGGACGTAGTGCGGGATGATGAACACCAGCACGCCACCATACTGCAGCATTGCAAGCGTGCGCTGATAGAACAACTTTTCGAGCCTTGCTCGGCCCTGTCCCTGATAGCCAATGTTGCCATTGACGTCTTTTGACAGATCGCCATATGGCGGGTTGAGCCAGAGCAGGCCGAAACTTTGTCGAGAAATCAGTGCGTCCATCAGGTCGCTGTGCAGGCAGTGATCGACGAGGTTCCGGGCGTGCCTGGCGCGTTCGCCGTCGTACTCGACGGCGTAGGCATTGACCAGGTCGCGACCGAGTGCATGTGCGGCTTCGGCGATGGCAACGCCTTCGCCCGCACATGGATCGATGATGTTCATCGGAGCAACTGCTGGTGCCAGCGCTCTCAGCGCCCGCTCCAGCGTGGGTTCGTCCGTTGGGTAGTACCCGTTCTTCGCAAAGTTCCGGGCGAGCCGGGGGAACATGAGAGCCATGGGAATCTCCTGATGGTTGGGAAAAAATAAAAGGCATGTGCGATGCACATGCCCTTGTGAGATCGGGTCAGGCGACGCGCCGGAGCGGTTCGCCGGATGCCAGTTCGTGTTCGGTGGCGCTGAGGGTGCCATTGCGGATCAGGTTGCCCAGCGCGTTTGTTAGCACCGGAACATCGAGCGAGAGCCGATGGCCTTCCAACCGCCCGAGGGCCATGGGAAGACGCGTCAGCATGGAGTGCTCCAGCAGCAGGGCCAGCACGGTGTCGCGCCAGTGATCGAGCAGCGGCAGTGGGCAGGTGTCTTGCACCAGCGTCCACAGCCGGTCGGACTGTTGGTTGGAGTCCCGGGGCAAGAGTGCCAATGCAGTAGCGTTGGTCTTGTCGGGCTTTACGCAACGTCGATCGAACAGCCACACATTGACCATGGAACCGAACAACGTGCGACGGAACATACGCGTGGAACGCTTCTCCAGCTTATCGACGCTACCGATGAACACCGGGACGGAGCCGCCCTGTTCGGTGAGGAGATGGAACTGGTCCAGTCCATCCTCATCACGCCCCAGCGTGAGCCGGGCCAGGAACTGTTGGACGGCGGTGTCGCGCGCCCAGACGGATAGGAAGACCAGATTGCCGGTTTCCTCACCGACGCAGCCGTCGGCCATCAGGTCTGGGCATTCGTCGATGCGAAACAGCGGTTGAGCAGATGCAGATAAGGTATCGGGCATGATGATGTCCTCTCGGATGAAGAAGGACAGCACGGCCCGTCGGGCAGATGCTGCCCCATGGGGTGGATGAAATTCCGCGGTTGCGGTGGTGGAGATCAGCCCGCCTCGCGGTGCCAGTGCTGCGACGTGGCGCTGAAGGTGTAGCCGAGTTCGGGCATGCGCTTGGACTGCAATCGCAGCGTACGGCGATCGACGGTGGCATCGAGCTTTACGACATCCTTGAGCGGCCAGAGCACACCGAACAATGCTTCGTCCTCTGCGTCGACCGAGGCTTCGGGCGAAGATGGAGGCTCGTAGCCGAATGGTGTGGTGTCGATCAGCGGGTCGCGCGGGTTGGGTGCCTTCGCTTTGGCTGGAGCCTTAGCAACGGGCGCGGGCGCCTGCGCTTCTTCGTCGATCGGATCGACTTCCTGCGGGCTTAGCTGTTGGGCTTCGTCCGTACTCAGGCGATCGACGTTGGAGAGGGTCATCCCGCCCAGGAGCGCGCGGATCTCGATGACCATCCGTCCACTGGTGTTGTAGGTAGATGGTCTGATTTCTGCGATAGCGAAATCGCCGTCGTATTTGCCTTCACAGTATTGCTCCAGTTCGGCATTTTTGATGACGAACTCGCCAATGCTGGTGGACAGTCGGCCAACATTGAAGTCGCCGTTCCTGCCGTGGATGGTCTTGATGGCCAGCTGGCCGGGTAGGGTGATCATGGAGGGCTTCTCCTGGTGATGATGGGACAAACAAAGGCCACCGATGCAGAGCATCGGTGGCCTTTGAACGGGAGAGAGAGGACAAGGCCCGGGATGGAACCTTGTGGATCAGTCAGAAGGACTCGGCCATGGCCGGAGCCTGTTCCTCGATGCTTTCTTCGGGCGCGACAGCGGTCTCTTCAGTTTCGGGAGCCGGTGCTTCTTGCTCGACAGGAGTAGCGACGCGCTCGCTGGCTTCGTTTTCAGACGCTGCCGACTTCGGCTCGGCCTTGTAGACCATGCTGCCGTCGACCTTGATCCAGCTGATGTACAGCAGACGGGCCTTGAGGCTGACGCCCTGTTCGCCGATGCGTTCACCTTTTTCATAGGTGAAGACGTCGGTCCACAGATCGCCGAGGCGAAAGCCGATCAGCACTTTCTTCTTGTCGTCGACGGCCTGCCGGCACTTACGCACCAGGTGCTGAGCTTCGGTGCCCGAAACGCGCGTGTCGAAACGCACCTTCGAGACGTCGTCACTCGGACCATTGAGCGCTACGATGTCGCACGCCAGGAAAGGCGCGCCTTTCTTCGGCTTCACTTCGCGAATGCGATTGAGATAGCCGAGGCCGGTGATGTGCAGGTCGAAAAAGGACTTTTCGTTGGATGTGGTCATGGTGGATCTCCAGGAAAAAGAATGCGGAGACACACCGACCCTGACGGGGGAGGTGTGAAAACCCCCGCGTGGGTTGATGGATCGTGATATGTGCTGTGACTAAATTGGCATCACCGCCGATGGCTCGGCGATTGTTCGCACTGGGATGCCGGATGCGAACTGGTCTGATCACGCGGACGGAACCGCGCCGTAGCCTCGAAGATCGTGGCTACCTGGGCATGTTGCTGACCGAGGTCAGCTGAACATGGCGGCAGCGTCGCACCAGCCCCCTCCGGCGGCCATGGGAAATCGGTACTGGCCCATCGCCCCATTGTGTCTGAGGTATTCGCCTCAACGGAAATCCGGATAGTCCCGGCGCACCCGCTCCTCCACCGCCACGGCGAGCGGATGCGGTGAACATGCGGGCAGGTTGCGTAGGATGGCCCAGGGCGTGTCAATCAGCAGATGGCCGGTGTCGAAATGTGGCAGGCCGTCGCGCTGGCGCAAGGCCTGCACGGCGAGCAGTTCGGCGGGGTAGACGCGATCGATGTCCTTCTCGAACTCGTAGGTGTTGCGCTCGGTGCCGTCCTTGCTGCGGGCGATGTGCCAGTCGGCCGCGGCCTGCATCGCGGTCTGGAACACCGCTGCGTCTGTGCTGCGCCAGTGGTCGAGCATGGCCTGGTACTCGGGGATCAGCGGAAGCACGGGCCGGTAATGGGTCGAAATGCCGAAAGCCTGTGCGAACAGGAAAATCAGGAAAGCGTCGTTGGTGCCTTTTCCCCAGCCCTCGCGACGCCACTCGTCCGGCTTCAGGGCCTGGTCCTTGTGCGCGACCTGGATCAGGAAGCGGGCGCCGGCTTCGGTGGCCTCCCACTGCGAGAGCATTGCGGTGGCGGCCACCTTCATGCTGGTCCAGAACGGCAGCAGCGGTTGCCGCTCGGTGGTCCAAGCCAGAGTCACGGCGGCCTCGAAGCGGAACGCGATCGAGCGCATCACTACCGCCCAGCGCAGCGGTTGGGCGAGTTCGTCCACGCGGCCCTGACCGCTGATGGAACAGGCTTGGACCGCATACACATGGCCCGCCCAGGTCAGTTCCATCCAGAGTTTGCCCGACACGGGGCCGGGAGCCGCAAGATAGTTCTCTATGTTCTCGAAATACCGCTGTGGTTCATTGTCTTGGCTGGCACGTTCGATCCAGCGATCACACTGCTTGAAGGTCTTCTTCAACGAAGGATGCCACGTGGGCAGGTGTTGGTCGCTCTTGTCGTTTGCCATCAACTCATCCTCGGGCCGCGCTGAGCCAAGTTCTGTTGCTCCGTTTCCTGGGCCAGCGCTTGTTGCTGGTTGAGCTGCTGGACCTGAGCGAAGCTCTCGGCCGCCGGATGCTGCGCGGCTTGCTCGGCTTCGACGTGGACATGGAAACCCGGGCCTTTCTCGCCGTGCGGAGAGCTGACTGCGAAGATGCGTGGCGTATCGGCGCTGCCGCCGATGCGCACCGAATCCAGGGTCTTACACAGCGGGTCGGCTTTATATTCCTTCAGCAGGCTCGCGGCAATATTGTGGCTTTCCGCAACGTTCCAACGACCGTCGCCCTGCACCGTGCGCAGCATCGTGTCAAATGCGGCGTGGTCGGGGTGGTCGGCATCGCCAGGAGTCAGCATCGTCTGTTTGGGCGCTGCGGGCTTGACCCATGGATCTATCTTGCGTTCGATCTGCAAGTGCGGCGCGTCTGGGCTCCGGCTCAGATTGAGCCGCACCCACGTGGCGTTGATGTTCTCGGCCTCCGGGCCGATTTCCCTGCTGATATCCTGAGCGATCGACTTCAGCCCAGGTATCGTGTTCTTCGGATCCCAGTGACCCTGGGCGTCAATCGCCCGCTCAAGCCGCTTGGCTACGAATTGTTCCGGGTCCCCATGTTGCGCCGGCGCCAATCCCTTGGCCGAGGTCTTGATCTCGAAGAACTCCAGATCACCGTCAGGGTTGCGGCCGACCAGGTCGATGCCGTGACCGGAGCGGTTCTTGATCGCGACGATGTCGCTATATCCCTGCTTTACCAGGTCATGGGTCTGGATGGCTTCGCCGATGTCGCCGAGCTGGCGGGTGGTGAGCCGGGTCAGGTCCACGCCCTGCGTACTGTGGTCTAGGGCCGTCGGGAAATCGATCTTGCCGTCAAAGACATCCGGGGTGCGCTTGAGGATGGCGGTGAGTTCGTGCGGTTCCAGTTGGCCGCTGCGCAGCAGGCCTTCGACGTTGTCGGTGGCGCGCGCGGCGCGGACTAGATCGTCCAGGTGGCCGTCCTGGCGGGCCTGGCCGACCAGCCCGCGCAGCATCTGCTGAGCCCCTTCGCCGGCCTCACCACCACGCCGGGCGGCCTGGCCCACTTCATCCAGTGCCTCGGCGTAGGCGCCAGCGCGGCCCGGCAAGCCAGCACGGCGCTCGGGCGCATGCTCAGCGCCGTCGTGGGCGCGCGCACCAGTGCGTTCGGCGCGCGCGGCATCGGCCAGGCCTTCGCCGGCCTCGGCGGCGGCACGCGGGGCGATGTCCTCCATGATCTGCGCGGCCTTGCCGAGCTTGCTCACTTTGCTTGCCGGCACCAGGGTGGCCAGGATCTCCACCCCGGCCGCACCGGCCGCGCTGCCGATGTATTCGCGCTCGCGCCCATCGCGCTGCGCCTGCGCCAATCCCTGTTCCCAGTGCTGCCACGCCTGCGTGGCGGCGCTGCGGGCCTGGTCGATTGGCTTGTGCGGGTCGGCGGCGACCTCGGCGGCATAGATGCGGACCATGCCGACCACCACGTCGCGGTAGTTGGGATCGGAGGCCAGGCGCACGCCCATGCGCGCCAGATCGACGGTATCGCTGAGCGTGGACAGGGCGTGCGTGGCACCGCCGGTGACGAAACCGTAGCCTTGCTGAGCCTCGCCGATCACGTTGCTGCCGACGTTCGCTGCAGCACGCAAGGCGAGCGAGGCACCGGGATCGGCGGCCGTGTGGCGGGTGCTGCGCTGCCCAGCGGCCAGGCCGTCGCTGACCTGGGCGCCGGCCCGGCTCGCCGCGTTGCGCGTAGCGTCATAGGCCTGCTCACCGGCCTCGAAGGCCCGCTCGCCCATTCGCTCGAGCCAGCTGTCGCTGAGGTTGGCCTGGTCCAGCGCATCAGCAAAGCGCTGCCGTTCCTGCGGCGTGTCCAAGCGCTGGTCGATGGCGGAAAAGAAGGCGTTACGGTCGAAGGTGGCGAATCCCGGCGAGGCCGGCAGAGCACCCACCAGTGCAGCGGCATCCACGCTCCCCATGCCTTGGTGCTGCAGGATCAACCGTTGCGCTTCGTAGGCCATCGGATCGACCCGGCCCTGGGCATCGGTGGCAGACAGCAGGGCGGCGATCTCAGTGGTGCTGGCCATGTGGCTTCCTCCGGGCATGTAAGGTGTGCATTCCCTGCGACCCTATTTTGAGCGCGGTGCAGCCGGTACTGCAAGTGTCGGCCAGACCCAGGGGAAGTGGCCGGAGGATACATTCCCCGGCATGTTGCACTCTCTACGACAGCCATTACAGCCCCGATTTTGGCAGGATCGACGGTCCGGGCGATCACGACATGCGCGTCGATCGAGAAGGCCGCAGGTAGGCCAGCAGCTTCTGGCGTCCTTCAGGCGTTCGCTCGCCGTGCTCGGACAGGAAATACACCCCTTGGTCCTTTACCAGGACGACGCGGCATTTTTTCGCGGCTGCTTCGGCAAGAACTGGGCGCAAATCGGCACCTTTGAATCGCAACATGGGTCACTCCATTGATTAAAAAAGGGGAGACTTCCCGCCGGGGCGGCGGGAAGTCGATCGGTAAGGAAATTGTGGGTGCTGGATCAGTGATTGGTCGGCTTGCTTTGGCCAGAAAGGACGCTCACCTGGATATGCCGCCAGGTACCATCATCGATCAGCTGCTCCAGCGTTTCTCCGAGGGTGTCGAAGAAGACCGAGTCCACCCGTTGGACCAGCTCCTCGCCTCGCCGCAGCTCCACGGCATAGAGGTCGCCGACGCGTTCGTAGAGAACAGTGACCTGGCCCTGGAACTTCGCCGTTGCGACGGTGAAGCTGATGGACGGCGGGGTCTTGATGATGTCGCGCGGTAGCGGATCGACCCAGGCGAAGTCCCGTGCGTTTGCATCCACCAGCAGATGGGTGATACGCCGGAAACCATCGGGAGCCGGTAACTGCTCCAGCTGCTGAACGAGTTCCTGCAGTTCCAGGCAGCGCGGTTCGGGGATCGGAAGCTTGGCAGGTGCCGAGCCGAGAATGCGCGTCTTAACCACATAGGGCGTGCCATCCGGCGTCCGTTCTGTCCGCTCCTCCGGCGTGTCCGCACGCAGACCATCGAAGCGGCGCCGGGCGTAGGGTTGGACGTGTACCTTGGCACCTTCGTCTGGCTCCTGTGTCGCCAAGCGGCGATCCAGAACAGCGAACTCGGTGCGGCCTATCTTGACGACGATGGCGTCGTCGGTCTTGGCGACGACCTTGCCTTCGAACGGCTGGGGATCAACGTGGAGGCCGAGTGCCGACACCAGAGGCTGCCCATCGTGAATGCGGAACTTGATTTTGCGGGTGTTCCTTGGGACATGGCCCGATACCAGCGTTGGTATTTGGGCGCGAATGGTTTGATGATCCATGGGAGATACCTTGAAATCAAGGGACTCCCGCCCACAAGGGAGGAGATCCCTTGTGGGTTGATAAAAAGGCGCGGTATTGCGCCGGGACGAAATGCAACCAGTGCGGCGAACCGCACCGTAGCCTTGAAGGTCTGGGCTACCTGGGCATGTTGCTGACTGCGTCAGCGGAACATGACGCTCAGACTGCCGGAGCGGTCATGTGGCGTCGTGTGAGAAGTGGTATTTCGGCGAGCCCGCTTTTTTACCCTGAGCCGCAAAAAAAGAGCCTCCCGAAGGAGGCTCGTTGTGGGTCAAGTCAATTGTCTATCATTGTCAATCCGTCCAGCGGTGGCGCGTCAGGATCGAATATCAGGAAGCGGGTATCTGCTCGGCCTGCCAGATGTAGAACTTCCCGCAGGGAGTTCGGAACGCCTGCGGCTTCCTGCTCTTGCCAGAGCTTTTCGGCGCCGTGTCCTTCGATGGGAACCAGATTGGCGTCTGTCCACGGCGTGGAGATCAGTTTCACGCCGATGCCCACGTCGTCAGGGAACCGGAACGCTTCGAACAACAGACCCAGAGGCGTCGAGGCGTCGGCCAGTTATTTGAGGTACTGCATCGCGTCTTCGGTGATGTGCCCCGTGCTGATTTCCCAAGCTCGGCTGTAATGGCCCGTCTCGAATGCCAGGCGTCTGATGACTGCTAAGCCGTCGGCCCGCGACCGCGTGTCGCAGACATGGATTAGCTTACCGTCCTCTTCTGCGGTAACGGTATAGATCACCGCGCGGACAATGCCATCGACGGGACAGGTTGAATCGATCTCGTCCGGAACATCCTGACCTTCGGTAACCACCGCGTGATGTTCATTGAAGATGCAAGGATGGCATTCGACCGATTGGTCGGGAAGGTTGTACTGGTAGTCATGCAGAGGTCGATAAATCAACGTCGGATCGCTGTCCGTAGAAATAGCCAACAGGCGGCGCATGGATAGCTTCTGATAGCCTCGGATGAAGGGATTTCGATCTTGGGACATGGGGGTTCTCCGGTAGGGACAAGATGGAGCCACCCCAACGGGGATTGGCCCCAAAGGTTGTAAGAGGTGTGTTCCCAAGCGGAACTGCTATCTAGTCAGGGTCTGTGACGCGCGTGACGCGGCTATGAAGCTTCCTGCATCAACTCGTTCAGAGCCTCTGTCAGTTCTTGTTCGTCAAGTGTGATAAACAGTCGCCGTGCTGATGCATTCAAAGCGAGGCGCGCGTTACGGTCATTGAGTACGAAACCGTACTTTCGAGCGGTGTAGCGAGCCTGAGTTACGACAGCAGCGACGTCCATACGGCGCAACGTGTCGATGAGCGCTTTCGGTGATACGACACGCCGGCCAGGATGGTAAGGTTTTGGAACAATCTCATAGCCGCTGGCCTCGAACACGGCGTCTCCGACGGGTATCTGGAACAGATCGTCCGTATGCGTAAAACGGGTTGCGACGTCGCCGACGGCAATGCGCGGGGGAGCGACGTTGATCGGCCAGTTTTCGATGATGATGTCCTTTACCAGTGTGCCATCGACAATGACGGCAATAAGCGGGACGTTTGACATGAGACGCTCCTTGAAGTGAAGCGAGGAACGCAAGCCCCAACGGGGACATGTGTCCCTCGTGAGGTGGGTGAAGAAAGTCAGGGCAAGGCGAGCACGCTCACCAGCCGTTGTAATTGAGGATCAGATCGGCGATCACTTTGCGGCGAGGCAGATCGAGGCCGCTGAAATCCGCCAGTCCTTTGAAGCCGGCGCGGTTGAGCATCTTGCCGCCATCGCGGGTGTCGTAGATGCTCACCATGGCAGACAGAAACATGCGCTCGCTGGGACTGAAGACTCCCAGGGCGTCGTTGATCAACAGGACGTTCGGGCACAAGTCCCATTTGCTGGTGGCCTGCTCCAGACCGGCTTGCGTGCCAGCACCGAACCATCTGGCTCCCGCACACGCCGCGCCACGTTTCCAGGCTTGGAAGAACGCAGAAGGCGCTTGGTCAAAATGCGCGAGTTCCTGTACGAGCTGATCGGCTACGTCTTGAGGCAAGGAGGAGTGCATGGATATTCTCCTGAGACAGAGAGTGAAATTACGGGTGCAACCGCTGCGTCCATGCACCTGTCGCCAGGGCGTGGGTTGCAGCTTCGTCGCTGGGGAAATACTCGATCGACTCGCGCGAGACAGGACCTTCGTTATCGATGGTTCCGATGTAGTGGTCCGCTGCGCTTGCCAGCACCTGTAGGGGCAGGCGAGTGCCGACCCAGATCAGAGCCAAATAGCCGACGAATTCGGTTTTTGCCTCCCCGGGAGTCAAGGACGGCGAGGTGTAAGCAGGGGACATGGGTTCTCCTGATGAACATGATGGGAAAGTGCAACGTCCTGACGGGCGTGGAAGCTTCCAGAGGGACGGTGGTGGAGCATCTACGTCGTAACGACGCGCGTCCGCGGAGGCGATGCGAGGCGGACTGGTTGGGTCAACGCAGATGATTCCGCGGCGCAACCGGCTTGACCCTGGCTGCTGGCATGGTGCTGACGGATCAGCGACGCATATGCGGCAGCTTCAGCCGGATCGCTGGGGGCGTCATGCCGGAATGCGGTGCCGGGCTCGCCCTATTCGAGAGCGGATAAGGAGAACGCTCCCGAAGGAGCGTTCTTACAATGGACTCAGGATGAAACTTCCTGCAGCCTTCCTTCGCCATCGAACACCAGACACACGGTCGCCCCGGCTAGCCGCGGCAGCGGACTGTGGCGCAGCGAGGTCGGCAGCAAGGCGCTGACGACACCAGCAGGATCCGGCGAGCGGCCCACTGCGATGAAGGTGGCGATGGTGGCCGCGTCTTCAGCTTCGCTATTTTCATCGTAGCGATCGTTGAAGATGTAGTCGGAAACGAACCGCGTGACCTGATCTGCCCCAGATGTGAGGTAGAGGGTTTCGCCTTGGCGCACGGTTTCGACCGTGTATACGCCTGGCTCGCCGTCGAGGTAGACACTGAGTGTGTCAACTAGCTTCAGCACGAGCGGCGGATAGTCAGCCAGCGGAAGGTTGGCGTCCTCATGCAGGATGGCCCCTTGCTTGATGACGATTCGGCTCGGCTCGATAGTCTTGACCATGCCGCTCAACCAATGCCCGGGATCGAGATATGCCTCCTCGAGCAGGAAGGCTTCGCGCACCTCCAGATAGACGTGGGCCGCGTGTTCGTCGGTCGCGTCTTCCCCGACCTGCCAGACACCGGCCTCTTCGAGCGCCTCCTTCGCCACGATGCCTCCGAGCAAATAGCGTTCCCAAAACCGACGGTAGCCGGGTGGCTCGTCGGCCCAGTTCCGGAACCAGCTTCGTTGCGCGAACGGAACGTCGTTGAGCAGGTCGGCGTTTGACGAGCGCAGGCAGTCCGATCCATGCCGTTCGACGAACTCGCTGCCGGACAGGTTTGCCTTGGCTTCGATCAGGGCCTCGCGATAGGCCTGGTCGATCGCCGCCTGGATGCGCTTGTTGTCCTCCGTCTCGTTCAGCAGGTGTTGCCGATCTGGAGGCCGGGCGATGAGATTGTCGCGCAAGAGTACGACTTGGTGGTCGTTGAGCCGGGGTCGTGTACCGATGGGCAAACCTTGCAGGAAGCATCGCCATTCCGTACGCGGTGCGGACAGACTGAGCAGCACCTGGCCCATGGTGGTCTGCCGCCACTTCAGTGAGGGATCGGCCAGTGGTCGAGCGATTGCGACGCCGTTGAGTGATACGGGAACGGGAAACGCCTCGCACAGCCTTGCGAGCTCTCGCCGAACCCAGTCAGGCAGATTCATGCCGGTCTGCGGCGACGCCACGCCGTTCAGGCGTATCTGGGTGCCGATGCGCAACGGCGCGGGAATCACCTCGACATCGCTACCGCGGATGATCGATGCCGTTTCGGCTTGGAAGGCCTGGTCGACGGAGTGCACGCTCAGGTGCTGGGCGAAGTACAACGTGGACAACACGCCCAGGCCGAAGGCGTTTTCGCGGACGATCAGTTCGTCGTCCCAGCCGGACTCGGCGATGAAGATGAGGGTTTGCAGATCGGCGATGCCGATACCGTCGTCGCTGACGGTCAGCGTGTCGTTGTCCACGGTGATGTGAATGTGGTTGGCTTGGGCGCGTCTGGCGTTCTGCAACAGTTCGCCCAGCATGGAAGCCTGGTTGAACGCATGGCGCAGGTTGGCGATCAGACGATGCTGATTTGTCTTGAGACGAATCGTGGACATGGTTGAGCTCCTTGGACAAGTGATGCGCCCATCGAGGCGCTTGAACGGATGGCGCTCAGGTAAGGCGAGCGCAGGCGATGGCAGGACTGGACGGGCCAGCTACGGACGAGGTTGAGGACGGAAGAGGCATCGACGCCATGGCTGGCGCGCGTCCGCCGGCGGTGATGCGGCGCGGACTGGGTGGTCGGTGCGGGGGAACCGCATCGCAGCCTGGAAGACCGTGGCTGCTGGCATGGCGCTGACGAATCAGCGGTGCATGGTGTGAGAATGAAAGATGGGCGAGCGCGTGTCGTCAGGGAATGGTGGCCGGTGCCTACCCGCTTTTGTGCATCGGCGGCGGGTTGTCGCGATACGGCATCAGCGTGTTGCTGATCTACGGTGCCCTGCGGTTTGACGAAAACGCGTCTGAGAAGTAATTCGCAGTCAGCGCTTGCAACCTTGCGTAGCTCTATGGAGCTGCTTTATGTAGTTCCCGCGTTGTTTCGAAGCTGGAAAGACAGACTTGTTGAAAGGGCAGGGCGTTTGCGACTTCGTCGAATGAAGCGAGGGATCTTTTCGAGATACTTGCGTTTGCTGCGGGCGTCGTTCAATTGTCCGATGCTACCCACAGGGCTCGGATATGTGCAGTCTATGATGAGGGGCGCCAGCTGATAACCCGAATCGCACCGCCGGGAACACCACCCCGGCCGAGCATCGTTGCTTGCCTTGCGCGCTTTGACGCACACAAGGAAGTCGGCGATGCCGCGGTGGCGGGATGGGTGCTTGCGGCGATCGCAGCGCGTGTCGCGCAGCGAGATCTCGAAAATTGGGACTTTTTTCAGATGATCATTGATAAGGCGTCTGACATGCTCGCTATCTATAACGATAGGAAACCGCACTGATTCCAGCCGAGATGACGTGTCGTGCGCGTCCGTCCAACATTACTCATGGAAGCCCATAGCAAAAAAGCTCCCGTAGGTAGCGGTGGATACTATTTCAGCAATGCCTGTTGCAGGCGACGGCCGAGCCACGCCACACACGGGATCGCCATCGAATTGCCGATCGCCTTGTAGCGCGGCCCATCTGCCGCCGGCTTGCCGCGATACGGCACCAGCGTGTAGTTGTCGGGCATGCCCTGGAGTCGCTCGCATTCCACGGGCATGAGACGTCGCACGCGCCAGCCCACCCATTGCGACCATCCGGCCTTATTCGGGCTGGCCAACTCGCCTTGGAAGTAGCCCTCTGTCGAGAGCAGGACGACATGGGCCTTGTCGCCACCACCTCCGCTGGCGCGCAGGGCACTCGCTATTTCTCCGCCAAGCTCGATTGTCGCGCCTCCATCGCGGCCACGCAGGGCGACGGACTTGGCGACCAGAGCCGGACCAAGGATAGTGTCACCGACTACCGGATGCTTGCTGCAATGGCTGATCAGCGTGCCCGAAACGTCGTAACTGAAATTGGCTTCCAGGGACTTGAATGCAATAGCCGGCATGACACCGGCATTCGCATGGCTTTCAGAGTGCCCCCCAGCCCGCAGTGTCGGAGCAAGGTTATCGAGCGCATCGGCTCCGTAATCCTTGGCGGTGAATGCGACGATTGGCGTGTTCTCGCGATCGCTTTCCCGTTCGGTGATTTTGACGGGTCCGTAGGCGATTGCGGGCAGTCCTTGTTCGGGTTTACCTCCCCCAGTCGAGAGTGTGCCGACGATCTGGCCATGACGGGATTCAAGGCGTACCTCGGCACGGCTGTTCTGTGCGAAGGCGATGAGAGGAGCATAGAGTTGGAGCGGCTGCGCGACGATGGGAACGCCGCGACCAGTGCCATCTTCGCTGCTCCCCTTACCGCCGTTGGCGGTATTGAGGGCATGCGTCTGTTGTCCTGTGGCGGATTGGGCGGCGAAGGTCTCGACCTCGAAATCGCACTTGTGACCGCGAGCCGTTAGGCACGCGGCCTTGTCGATCGGCCCCCGTCTGTTTCCGCCTCCGAAGCAAACGGTCAGAGATTGCCTAAGATAGGCCCCGGCCAGAGTGTCGGGAAGGCTACCTGGGCAGTCAGCGCCCCCTTTAGCAGGTCCGGAAGTGATTTCCCGCGCTTGGTCGCTCGGCGAAGAATCCCTGCGCAGGCCACCGGACTCAAAAAGTACCGAGGCGGGATCGAGGTCATTTCGACCACTTGCCACAAGGAACACACGCTTGCGACGTTGGGCGACGCCGAAATATTGTGCGTCGAGTACCCGCCACGCGACGCGACGGCGGGGTCCAGACACACAACCTGCGTGCGTCCATTTTTTCCCTGGTGGTTCCAGCGCATGGCCTTCTCCGGCCAATGCGCCCAGAAGGCAGCCGAAGGCATTCGACCGGTCGGAGAGCACGCCCGGGACGTTTTCCCAGACGATGACCGAGGGTGGCTGGTGGTGTTGGTGGCGGGTTTGGTCGATGGCATCGGCGAGCTCCGAAAATTTGAGGGTCAGGGCGCCGCGCGGGTCGGACAGGCCGCCTCGTGCGCCGGCAAGGCTGAACGCTTGGCATGGCGTGCCGCCGACGAGAACGTCAGGGGCTGGTACGGTGCCGGCGAGCACCTGATCGGCGATCAAGGTCATGTCGCCGAGGTTGGGGATGTCGGGGTAGTGGTGGGCGAGGACGGCACTCGGAAACGGATCGACCTCCGAAAACCAGGCCGCCTCCCAGCCGAGCGGCTTCCAGGCCAAGCTCACAGCTTCGATGCCGCTGCACACACTGCCGTAATGGATCGACGGGTGTTTCATGTCTCATCTCCTGTTCTTGGGCGCACAGGCCCACGGCCACCCGGTCGGGGACCGGAGGCGCAAGGTGTGGGGGAAGGAGGGAACAGGACGCCGGAGGCTGTATGCCTCCGGCGGGAGAGAAAGAAACCACCTGTGGGCTGTGCATAGACCTGGCCGTCGGTAGAGCCCGTCACCGCAGCAGCAATCGCACCCGACCCGTTTCGTGGTTGGGGTCGGTATCATTCGGCGCACATCCGCGCACAAAAGGCGCCCGTTGTTTCACCGGCGGGCACCGGCATCGAACACCGTCGTCCCCGAAGGGTCTCCTCGTCTCTCGCGCACAAGAAGCGAGGAGACCCTTCGGATCGAACGTAGATATCGCCGATCAACAGGGCGCGTATGGGCGACCGAACAGGAAAACACCTTCATCCATCCGGCGGTAGGAGCCGCTGGACGCATGTCGTTTCAGAAGGCGGTGACATGTTGGGGTGCCCCGTCGGCGACGGGGCAATGCCTGGCAACCGCTGGGAACGCGGTCGGGGCAGGATGTATGTGGCGTCAGGACGCCTTGGGGGCAGCGCGCTGCTTGCGGGCGGCGGTGCGCTTGGCACCGGGCGAAGCGATCGCCACGGTGCCCTTGCACTCGGGGTAGCAGGGGCACGACCAGAAAGCGCCGGACTTGCCGGTACGCTGGCGGGTGGCCGTGCCGCACAGCGGACAGGCCGGCCCTTCAGGAACCTTGATGGTCAATGTGATGGAGCGATATTGCTGAACAATTTGCGCAATCCAGGCGGATTGTTTTTCGATGAACGTATCCAACGTCAACTGGCCGGCCTCGATCATGTCCAGTGCCTGTTCCCAGATCGCCGTGGTGCCGGGATCGGCAATGGCCGCCGGTACTGCATCGATCAGGGTGAACGCAGCATCCGACGCGCGAACGGACCGGCCTTTCTTCATCAGGTAGCTGCGGGTCAGCAAGCCATTGATGATGTTGGCGCGCGTAGCTTCGGTGCCAATACCGGTCGTGTCCTTGAGCTTCTGCTTCAGGCGCGGATCGGTAACGAGCTTTGCGACACCCTTCATCGCCTTGACCAACTCGCCCTGCGTATAGGGTTTAGGTGGTAGCGTCTTCAGCGCTTTGAGTTCGACTTGTGCGACATCGTAGCGGATGCCATCGGCCAGGGGTGGCAGAGTCTGGCTGCGCTGTGACTGCTCGTCGTCGTCGGAGCTCGACTCGCGGTGACCTAGCGCCAGATGCCAACCCGGTACGACAATCTGCTTGCCGGTCGCCTGCAATGATTGCCCTGCGCAGGTGAACAGCGCCACGGTTCGGTCGAATTCGTGATGAGGTAAGAACTGCGCCAGGTAGTGCGCCCGGATCAGACGGTAGACCGCTAACTCCTTCTCTGACATCGCCGAGAGTTTGGCGGGTTCGAGCGTCGGGATGATGCCGTGGTGCGCGGTGACCTTGCCATCGTTCCAGGCGCGCGAACGCTGACCACGGTCGAGCTTGGCGATGAGGGAACCCAAACTGGGATCGGTGGCGAGCAGCGCGTCGAATACGGTCGGTATCTCGGGGAGCATGCTCTCCGGCAGATAGCCTGAGTCGGAACGGGGATAGGTGGTGGCCTTATGCGTTTCGTAAAGCGCCTGCGCGATGTCCAACGTTTCCTGCACGTCCAGTCCCAACTGGCGGGAGCAGACCTCTTGCAGCGTGCCCAGGTCGAATGGCAGCGGTGGCGCTTCGCGGACGCGTTCGGTTTCGACGG
Source organism: Xanthomonas campestris pv. phormiicola (assembly GCA_025666215.1). Taxonomy (NCBI): domain Bacteria; kingdom Pseudomonadati; phylum Pseudomonadota; class Gammaproteobacteria; order Lysobacterales; family Lysobacteraceae; genus Xanthomonas; species Xanthomonas campestris. The sequence continues at coordinate 1,387,147 of CP102593.1, forward strand.
ATTGCACCAGCGCCTCACGGCCGGCACGCATGCGTTCTGCGGCTTGCTGCGCGACGGGTTGCCGCAGGCATCGGCCTGCCTCGTCGGTGGCATCAACCGGCGGCACCCAACTCGCCGTGAACGATTGGCCTGCGCGAGACAACTCCACGTCGATGGCCCAATACGGGACTGAGACGAAGCGCGCGATCTCACGGTCGCGATCCACTACCAGCCGCAACGTCGGCGTTTGTACACGGCCGACCGACAACACGCCCTGATACCCGGCCTGACGGCCAAGCACGGTGAACAAGCGGCTGAGGTTCATGCCAATCAGCCAGTCGGCTCGTGAACGGGCGAGTGCCGAGTGGTACATCGGCAGTGTTTCGCTTGAAGGGCGTAGCGCACTGAGCGCTTTGCGGATCGATGCGTCGTTGAGCGCCGACAACCACAGCCGTTGGATCTGACCGCGGTAGCCGCACAGATCGATAATCTCTCGGGCGATCATCTCGCCTTCGCGATCGGCGTCGGTGGCAATCACCACCTCGGTCGCTTGACCGACCAGCTGTTTAACGACCTTGAACTGCGTGGCGGTGGAGGCCTTGACCTCGCTGCGCCAGCGCTCGGGGAAAATGGGAAGCTGTTCGATGGACCAGCGTTTGTACTGTTCTCCGTAGGCTTCCGGCGGCGCGGCTTCGATCAGGTGTCCGATGCACCAAGTCACAACGATGCCGGAACCGTTGTAGCAGCCGGAGCCGCGTTGATTGGCACCCAGCACACGCGCGATGTCTTTACCCTGCGAAGGCTTCTCGCACAGATACACGCGCATGTGGCCTCCTTAATGACCAGCTTCTTGTCGGACAGACAACAAGATGCCTGCTGGGAAAAGGATCGGCAGTTAAAAAGCGGGACGTGGTGACGACCGCTTTGCGGGTTCGAATTCGTCCGACCCATGCCGGTCAGCGCGATCGCGCCGTGGGTCTGCGCCGTTTGGGAACCGGAATGCTGCTCACATCAGGCCGCCATTAGCTGCTGGCATATTGATCGTGCCGGAGCGCCTAAGCCTGCGGAAGGGAGTCCGCCTCTCTGCTGGGAGCAGTCATGTCTACGAAAATGCTTGCATGTATTGTCTTCGTTCTAGCGCTGGCGGTTGCGAAAATTGGGTTCGCTGCGCCATCCGTTCCACCCCTGAACTCGTTGACTAGAGAACAAGCGCAAGCCGTGGATGCTGAGAAAATTGGTGCCATCATGGGCGTCAGTTCGAGTGAAGCGAGAAATCGGTTGAAATTACAGGATGCGACGGTCGCGCTCAGCAAGTCGTTACGCGCCAAATATATCGACCGTCTGGCAGGCATCTATCGAGAGTGGTCGCCAACGCCGCGCTTTGTCGTTCGTCTGAAGGGCCAGCAATTGGAGCGGTCACGGTTCTATACATTCGATGGAAAGACCTTCGAGGTGTCATTTATTTCGGGAGCCGAGAATACGATCAGCGAACTACGCGAGGCCTTGCGCGCGAACCTGTCAGCGCTCGCAATGGCATTCCCGACGCTCCAAGCAACTCGCACCGATGAGAAGACCGGAGAGGTGGTGATTGACATAATGGCTGCTGACGCCAAGGGCGATGCGAATGCGCGCGCGCAGGCCATCCTCGGCGTACCCGCGCGTGTAGAGGTCGGTGACATGCCGGGGCTGCTTGCGATCAGCGGAAGCGGTTCGCTCGACATCGGAGGCGTTGCTGGTGAATGCACGGGTGGCTTTGTTGTGTCAAACAGCGGAAATACGATTCCTGGAATCGTTACTGCCGGCCATTGCCCCAACAACGCAACAACGGACTACATCACGCTTGATGCGAACTCGATCAATCTGACTTTAGTGGCCGAAGTCTGGAACGGATCGGAGGACCTCCAATGGTACAGGCCGACACAGTCCAGCGATTATTCCGAATTGGAAGCAACATTTTTCGCGACGGGTGCAGACAACAGGACTGTCTATGGGGCCTTCTATCTGAGCGATACCAATGTTGGCGATGCTTTGTGCTTTTTCGGCCAATCGTCAGGTGATAACTGTGGCGTCGTTGACGCGCTCGATTACAACCCGAATCTCCCGAATAACGGTTGTGGTGGTTACACCTGCGAAGCTGCATTCGTCTCGGTCGCAGCCCCGGCGTCGGATACCAACTTCATATGCAACCCAGGCGACAGCGGCGCACCTGTATTTCGAGATAACTACGCCTACGGTATCTTGTCGGGTGGCGCCTTTAGTCAATCCACGGGCAAGTGCGCGCGCATCTTTTACACGCCCCTCGATAAGTTGGACGATCTCGGCATCCACGTCATGATCCCCTCCTGAGAAATGACGAATTTCTGCCACAGCGACATGTTCTAGCTCATCTAACTCATGTCGCTGTTTGGGGTGGAAATGAAATATCTGACGATCGCACTGCTGTTGATGACGGCGGGGACAAGTCACGCCGGCGGATGTATCCGAACCGGGGATATCGATATGCTCTTGCCATTATCAGATGGCAGGGAGTTGCGGAAGATTTTCCCAACACTTCGCTACGCCAGCATTCCAGACAGGAGCAACGCGACCCTTCAGATTGGACAGGAGGACTGTGATGCACCTGACGTCGAACAGCGACGGGTGAGAGCGGAAAAACTGATAGGTCAACCCGTCATCTTAATCCTCAACACTGACGATTTTGTTCTCATCCCTAGAGGCAACAACCAGATCATGCGGAAGATCGTAGACATCTTCCCCTCCGCGAAGTTGCGCGGGCAGAAAATTGACGAGGATGCGGAGGTGATCTTCATCGGCCCCCAGGATATCGATGCTCCAGACGTGGCTGAACGAAGAGCCAAGGTTGAGGAAATTCTCGGAAAGCCGGTTTACCTCCGACGGCTCCGCTAATTTCGCGGTGAGCGATTGGAATTCAGTGGAACTCGCTGGTGCAATATTCCCGACATGTCGATTGCTGCGATGGCACAGATGCTCGCGGCGCGATTGGCTGGCGCATAGAGGGCGACTGTGAATTGCGGCAGTCGCCCTCGCAGATCTCCCACTACTCGGCGTGTGGGTCGGGATCGGCCCCCGACGTCTTGGCACCGAGGTGCACCGACTCGATGCGATACGGCAGGATGCCGACACGACGGCTTTCGATCTTGAAGGTCACGCGCTCGTTCTCGTCGGCGTCCTCCCATTCGTCGCGCACGGTGCGGCCTTCGACCAGCACACGCATGCCCTTCTGGTAAAGGCTGGCCCAGCGCTCCGCATCACGGTGCCAGATCTCGACCGGAGCCCAGAAGCCGCCGCGATCCTCGTAGCCATCCTTTGTCGGGACAGGATTGTCGAAATAGACGTTCAGCCGCAGCAGCCTGCGGGGTTCTTCGTTCCCGTTGGGGAACGCCCGAAATTCCGGCGCAGAACCGATGTTGCCTTCGCCATAGAAATGCGTGCTCATGTGTGTGGCTCCTTCGGGTGGGTGGCGCGGGTACGCCGCTGGTGGATCGCCTCGGCCCGGGCCATCTTTTTGGCGCAGTCCAGGGCTTGGCGGGCGATGCTGTGGCAAAGGCTGATCTGCATGTTCAGCACGATGCGTTGGACCTCGATCGCATAGAGGTCGTTGATCAGCGATGGCGGTGTGGCAGGGCTGGAAAGCAATTCCTCCCACAACGCCACGCCCATCGAAGAACGGTCTAGGTTGCGCCAGCGCAAGAAGGTCGTGCCTGCGCCAGTGGTCTGCTGGGCCAGCTGTACGGGAAGCAGATTGAACGGGTGACTGCGTGCCTGCGCCAGAATCCGGCGCTGCGCCAGAGCAATGATGTCGTCGCGCAAGGCAGTGCATAGGCTGGCCCAGTCCTCCAGACTCCCATTACCTTTAAAAGGCTTCAAAAGGCCTTTTAGGTAGGCTGCATGTTCCAGTCGCTGGAAGTCCGCCTGTTCCAGTGCAGAGAATCGGATGGGACTGCTCACGCCGGCTCATCCTCGTCATCTGGTGCCTCTGCCGACGCTTCCGCGGCTTCAGTCGGCGCATCGATGTCGGTGTCGGTTGGCGCAGCAGCGAGCGCGGTCGACCGGCGGGATGTGGACGACAGCGGCGACCGACGCAACAGCGGTGGCGCGAAGCGCGATCGGTGGGTGCCTTCAAGCACATCCTGCGGCAGCGGTCCATATTTCTCGATCGCGTTGCGCGCCGCGGCATTGTTGGCGGCGAAATCGTCGCGTTTCGTGCCGGAGTACCGATACTGCTGTGCCAGCGAAAAGAGGCTACGCAGCGCGTGAGAGCCGTCGTTGAGCCAGCGCTCCAGCGTTGAACGGTCGATCAGGGCAGTGTGATGCGCCAGGATCAGGCGGCGGGCGAGATCGTCGTAGTCCGCCAACAAGTACACGGCCATGAAGCCTAATTGCGAGGAGACAAACAGCGGCAGCTTGACCGGCTGCACGTTGAGGTTTTCGCCGATGGTGAGAGCAGGGGGAACATCCGCAAGCGCCTGGTCCACCTGTTCGCGCAGTGCTTGAAGTTGTTCTTTCGTTAAGTTGAGCTTGTCTTCGATCCGTAGCATCCACCAGTCCGAATACGGATCGTCCTGCTCCGCGCCGCGCTTCAATTTATTCATGATCGCGACGAAGCCGTTCAAGCCGACGATGCCGGGCTTGTTTTCAGCGGGGGCTCGCCCATGCCAGATCCGCGATGCGTGGTGGGTGTGCAGCGTCAGCGACATCGCGCTGCGCAGCGATCCAAGGTTCAGCTGCAGGGATTCCGTTTCGTTGACCATATCGACGACTCTCATTGATGAAGCGAGCCCGCAGCATCATCATTGACCGGAAGCCAGTCAGTCTTCAAACCGAATGCGGCGGCCGCCCGTTTTCGTGCGCTGCCGCAGTGCACGGTTCGGCTCCGCTGGCGCATAAAGGCGGTTTTCCGGAAGGCTGCGTGTTGCGCTATACCCCGGGTATAGGCCTCTATGGCGTTCGCTGGACGCTATCTGTCCGCGAGAGGGTAAGGGGGGCTAGGGTGGTTGGAACACTGCGCCTACGCCTATACCCGGGGTATAGACCGCCATGGAACAGAGCGGACTTCGATTGGCGAAGACCGCATCACATGGTGCTGATGCTCGTCAGCGCCTGGACTTGTCTAGGACTGGCGGAGTAGCGCTTGAAGACGGGCGATGTGTTCCCGCGCGACCTCTGGATCAACTGATTGCCGGGGTGGTGCGGTTTCCTGATGAGTTGGTGGTGCTGGTGTTCTGTGTCCAGCCCAGGCGCGGAACTCGCCTCGGATGGCTTTCTGGATGATGCCGAACAGATATCCTGCGGGATTGCGCACCGTGCTCTGAGAGCAACGGGCGTTCCATTCGTCCAGAATTGCCTGGTGCAAATCGCGATCTACCGGCTGCAGCGCCGCCAGTGCGCCCGATTGCTGCTCCGCTTTCAGTGCTTTGAATCGCTCGGGCAAATGCAGGTTGGCCCGCGCGGGCGGTACAGTACGTATTTCTTTTATATCTTCTTTACGTACAGTACGGTCCGTCTTCGGATTCCGAAGTGAGCCGGTTTCGCGGGGTTGCTTGCCTGCTTCGGAATCCGAAGTCGGGCGTTCTTGATTCCGAAGAGGGTCTGCTGGCCTTTCTTCGGAATCGTGATTATCCCCAGCCTGTGGATAAGATGCGGTGTCCGTCCAGCCTTGCGCCGCCAATCGCTGCGACAGGACCTGCAGACGAGTTGGTAGTATCCCGCCACCCAGCTGGGGGTCATCGTTCATCTCTTTCAGCGAGTGCACGCCAACACGTTGGATCGATTTGCTGGCATGGGTAAGCGCCTGACTGACCAGCCCAAGATAATCTGGATCGAGCTGGATAGCCTCGTAGGGCGTCAACGGTTCATCGTGCAGGACGTACAGGTTGCCCAAAATGCGGCCGGTGTCCGGATCTCTTCGGCGTCGCACCAAGCTAATCCAGCGAGCGAGACGCAGCAGCGTCAAGGCGCGAGCAACGGTCTCATGTGAGGCCCGCGCTGAGCATGGCATCGAAGCGAGCCAAGGGGCAAGTTGATCGTATGTCGGCAGGGCGGTGATGCCATCGTCATTCAGCAATAGCCGGAATACTTGCCAGGCATTGCGCTCAAGCGGCGTCAGACGGTTGTCCATCAACAGAGCGCGCGGCACGCTATCGTGGCGGTTGCCGCTGTATATGAAACCGTCCGTTTGCTTGGCTGTTGCGATCCCACCGGATTGTTGGTCCTGCATTCGCTGGAGGGTCTGATCGAAGAGCTCGCCTATGACAACTGGACCGTTTGATCGGCGTGGGCCGGCCATGGTCAAACCAGCCTTTCGCTGATCCATCCGCGAATGGCACTCCAAATCACCGAGATCGGAAGGTCCATGGATTCGGCAAGGTCTGCAGCGATGGCGAGCATACCTGTCTCGTCAGCCAAGGATGTCCCGCGTTCTTTCACCGTAGCGGACCAACGGTTCCACAACTCCGCGTCCTGGACCTCCGTCAGGACAGGGTGTCGCCCCTTGCGCTTGGGGAGCCCGATGATGCTGCGCCGAAGGGCAATTTCCTGGTGCGTCAATCCGTAGAACTTGCTGACGAGTTCCGTGCTTGCGCCCAGGCGTAACAGGCGGTCAATCTCTTCGATCTCCCTGGTGACGTCATCCACTTGATGGAGAAGGCGACGCAGCACATCGCGATTGATGGTTACCGAGCACCAGGAGACGTTCGCATTGGCCAACACACTGGCCATGGCCGGGTGTTTCAGCGCATCCAGGTCCTCATCATCAAAACCCATGGATTTTGCTCGGCGTAACTGACCGTTTCGTAGGTCGTGGAGTGCTTGCGCGATCACTGCCTGATTGAGAGGGTGGGGACCGGACATCACGCGCCCTCACGGCCCACGTGCCGGGGCGTCGCCACCCGCGGCACCTGCCTCGATATCCAGCAATCGGCGAGCGAGCCGCAGCAGCCGAAACAACTTCACCAGACCGTTGTCGCTGAGGCGAAGGATCCGTCCCTCGCAAGCGCGAGCCTCCCCCAGCAGCAGGCGTCCCAAGTCGCCGGGCAGCTGGGAGGTATCGATACGCGCCGCGCCGCCGCCAGGCAGCTGATAGGGCGCGCTTAGGACGTGGAGGAGTGCAAGCACCGCACGCGGGAGCGGCGCGAGAGCTCCTTGGTCGCCCGAGGCCTCCGCTTGACCGCAAGCAAAGCCGATGCTGTCATCGCAAGGCACGATGCCGCGATCCAGACCAGCCTCTGTGGCAATCTCCTGGGCGAACTGAGCGATGTGGGTGCGCAGGCGGTCCGGCTCGTCCAGGCTGGGCTCGATGTGCCAAACATCGGAGATTGGGTAGAGGCCTCCGGCTTGCACAGGGATAGAACGCAGCACATTGCTCTCGAAATCGTTGGGTGTTTCCCCGGTGTGGTCGGCAATCAAGCGCTGAATCGATTGCAAGCGATCGGTGGTCGCCGCAGGCGAAACGATGTGGCCCTTGAGGATGGAACCATGGCCCCCATGTTCCTCTTGCGGATCATCGAGATCGGCGGAGGGCGTGATGTTCAATAACGCTTCCGATGGATCACTGGCACCAGAGATGGAGGTCGGAGTGGGCACCGCACGGGGGGCGGGCACCGGGGCCGTGGACACTATCGAGGATGGCGATCTTTGCGGCGCCGGAGGGGTGGGCAGTGGTGCGATTGGGGGAGCGGGTTGCATACTGGCCGGTTCGCGGCTCAGCACTTGCCAGCGTTTGTCGGAGTCGGTGATCTCCAAGGCGAGTGTGTCGTATTGAACGCCTAGTAGTTCAGCCATTTGCCCGATCAACTCATCCTGCACACGCTGAACATTGAAGCTGCTGGCGCCGCCGTCGAAGAGGACCAGGACATCCTGAAACAACGATGTGAAGTCGATGGTTCCAGAAACCGACGCCGAACGGGACTCCCAAATCTTGGCGGCCGATCTGCGCAGGCTCGTTAGTTGTTCAACCTGATGGCGTCCCAAACCAGCATAAAGGACGTTGGGTATCGCTGGCAGCAGGTGCTGGATCGCTTCTTGCATGCGGCTGATGTGCGGCTGGGACACAGGATAGCCGTCCGCCCTGAGCCGACGTGCCAATTCCGACTGCGACAAGGATTTGCCTGTCTCCTGTTCGTAGAGTTCGCGGACTTTTTCGACGCCCAGGGCGCGCTCGATGAACGACAGGCTGCCATGAAGCTCGTTTTCCGCCAGGTGGCCGGTCAATGCGACAATCTCTCCGCGTTCGGGCCAGGGGCGGAACACGCATGCAATTCTGAAAAACCGCTCCTCTTTCGTCTCGGTCCAGAGCTCGCGCAGGATGGCCAGGCGCGTATTGCCACCGTTGCGGATGATGTAGTGCGGTGCGCCGGGCCTGCGCGTGATTGGCGGCGGTGCGTCCAGACCGCGTTCGCGAATAGACGCTTTGATCTCATCATAGAGCGGGTTGCGGGTCAGGCGGGGATCGAATTCATACGACCGTAATTCATCCAGCGTCACGACAATCGGCGTATCGGCGATTGGATCAGCCAACGCGTCAGCAACCGGCCCTGAGCGAGCGAAGCCCTCGCTCATCAATTTGGATGCCATTTCCTGCGCGGAGATATCAGCCATACTCGGCGCCTCCTTCCGTGGCAATGTTCGTGGCGGCTTGGCGTTGCGCACGGCGCAACATGGCGCGGGCATTGCGTTCAGTCCGGTGATCGCTTGTTGTGGAGCTGGTATAAATCGGTGGCAGGCCTTGCTTGAAAAATTTCAGGTGACCTCCTGATGTTCGGGACACCTGCCACCCTTCGCTTAAGGCGAATTCAATTAGCGGCCGTAGCCGTTTATGCCCCCGGGCGAGTTCATGGGCGTTCGACATGAGACTGTCTCCCTCCCCGCCTTCCAGTTACCCGTGCAAAATGATCGTGCCATTGCGGGAACAGCTCGTCGGCCATCCCTCGAACGATCTCCAATGCCGCGGGTGCCAACCGACCTGTTGGGCGGCGGTGCTCAACGCGATGAGCTGGCAGGCTTTGAGTGGCTGCTCTTGGAAACGCCTCGATGGAAGGGACTTCAGTCTGCAGTACATGTATGCCGGCCTGTCCGTTGAAGATCAGGCGCAACGTTTGCCGGATCAATCGAGCATTCGACGACACGGCTGGTACGCGGTTAATCAACAGGTGCAAGACGGGGGGGGTAATACCCAAGTGCCGATAAGGGGCGATATCCTCGATGAGCTGCAAGGTGCCGCGCCGCATTTCCCGAGCGGCAAGGATCTCCGGCGTCACCGGCGATATCGCCAGCTCGGACGCGAGAACCGCCATTTCGAGGAGAACGCTACGCGCGCCCTGAGTGTCAATCAGCACTAAATCGTAATGGGGCTGGAACATCGGCAGAAGATTGCGCAGTCGCAACCGGCCATCTGGTGCATTCAGTAACATCGTGCTCAATTGCCGATGCTCGTCGTTCGACACGACGACGTCTAGGCGCTCGATTGCCGTGTGGGATGCCAGACGCGTGACGTCGCGCTCGTTGAACGCCAAGAGTTCATAGACCCCGCCGGGCGCGCGATGGATAAGCTCGTAATAGGACGACAGCGTAGGCTGCATGTCCAGGTCGAGTAACAAGACTCTTAAGCCAGAGTCGGCGATGAAGCCGCCGAGGTTCGCAGCGATGGTGGTTTTCCCAACACCGCCCTTGGTTGAGATGACGGAAATCACTTGCATGGACTGCTCCTTATCGAGAGTGAATGGAGCAGCGTCAGACACGCTCTTTGAGGCGGTCTGTAATCCATTGATCGATTTCGGCGGAATCCCAGCCTACTGCGCGAACGCCGAGGCGCAATGCCTTCGGGAACTTGCCATCTTTCATCAAGCTGTAAATGTGGGCTCGCTTGAACCCAGTCTTGGCTTCAACTTCTGCACGACGAAGTATGCGACGCTCCGTCACCGGAGCAGCGTGCTGTTGGAACATGGTGATCACTCCTTGATGCTCGGTGGCACTTCTTGGGCTTCCCCGTACTGAAGAGCACCGACCGCTCGAAAACATCAATCAATCGGATTTAGCCGACCACCGCATTCTCCGGTGTATTTAACCTGGTGCGGCGTACTTGCGGTCAACGAAATCCACGGAGCTTTTACTATTAGGACGTGTTCCGGACTGATAAAGAGCCGCAAACGCGACCGGCGGCCTCGCTAATTTTGTGTGCGGCAGGGATTGCCGATTTTTGTCACTAAACGGACGAAAAAAGTACGATAATTGGTGAGGCCGCTAATGAGATGGGTGTTCAACATTGAGCCGCGTTACCGACGCGGCTTGTCGCTTGCATGCGTTGCATCCACTTCTGGCCGTCGAAATTAGACTGACTTTTTGCGTCTTAAGCCTGACAGAAAATGTATGCCTATAGTACAACCGTACAATGAGTGCGGTTATGGGGATGTCTCTTCGCCAATTTGCTGTGCCCGCTTTATGAAGCGTTCCACCGCCGGGGAGAGGGACTTATCCAACGTGACCACGAAGGTCGCGGTATTGGGAATGTCATCGGTGACAGGCCGGACGATAACGTCAGGATGCCGAAAAACAGCGAGTTGCGACTCCAGGCCGATGCCAACGCCATATCCCGCTGCCACAAGCATCATCATCGGCTCATGACCGGATACATACTCTGCGATGCTAGGCGCGGGCACATCGCCTGAGCTGCACCACCGGCGAATGACGTTGTAACCGCCTGAGCAGCGCTCGGGATGGCACAGTATCAGGGGGTATCGGTATACTTCCTCCATTGAAATCTTCTCGAAAGACAGGAGTGGATGATGTGTGGGAATTGCAATCGCGGGGCGTTCGTCCCAAATTATCGTTTGGGCATAACCTCCCGCAATTTCTCCGTCTACGGTAAAGCCGATGTCAATCTGATCGTAAGCAAGACCCTGAAGCATTTCGCTAACCGTCATTTCATTGATCCTGATCTCGGTAAGTGGCTCTTCTTCCCGGCATCGCGCAAGTAAACGGGTCAAGCGAATTTGTGCAAGGCTGTCAGCTATTCCGAGCCGTATGCGACCCCGGAACCCACGGGATGCCGAATGCACGCGGGTCTGTGCGTCATCCATAAAGGCAACGATGCGGCGGGCTTCTTCTCGAAAAACTTCTCCGGGCCATGTCAATTTGATACGGCCTTTCGCGCGGTGGAATAATCGCACGCCCAATTGTGTTTCGAGCTCCTTAATCGCTCTTGAGAGTGGTGATGGTTCAATGTGAACCCTTTCGGATGCTCTAACAAAGCTTTGTTCTTCAGCAACGACCAAAAAATAGTGAAGATGGCGAATTCGCATTCAATATATTCCCGTGTCTTTTGAAGCTGTTTCTTGGAAGCAGACGGGATACTGCTTTTCGAGGCTAAAAAATGAACGAAGTATGCCGTCGCTAGTGGAAGTGCTCCTGGGTTTCGATGTAGCTGCACTGACGCCCGTTTTGGCTGGGTCTTTCGACATTGCCTGACGGATTGTTTTTGGGCGCGGCGTTAAGTTCGGCATGGTTGCTACATGATTAACATTTAACGGCATTGTTTTGGTCGTCGTTTTCGTGGCGGGGCTCACGGATCGATCAACTGTCGCGTAGAGCGACCAGGACGCAACCGATCCGGCGACCCGCGAGCGACTGGTGACGCATGTAGAGGAACTGCAGACGTTCCATTGCGTGCCAAGTGCTCCGGGTGAGCCGCATAACGAGTGGTGGATTCCGCTCAAAAACCTAAGCAGTGCGCACCGTGTGAGACGATGTCTTTGGTAGGGCTCAACGTTTCTCGGAGAGCGAGAGTATTCCGTGCGCATCGACTCCCAGGCCGATGCTGTCGGCAGGCTCGACTGGCGAGCGATAGACGACCTTCAAGGCGTCCTGAGTCCGATCGAACTGCCGACCGAAATTCGTGGCAAGTGCCTTGAGTTCATGCAGGCAATGGGACTGGATATGGGGTGCTTCGATTTCATCGCGGATCGTTCCAGGAATTGCATTTTCGTGGAGGTAAATCAGCAGGGGCAATTCCTCTGGTTGGAGGACTATGTTCCCTCCATGAGGGTTCTCGGCGAATTCTGTGAATTTGTCGTCGGACTGTCGTCCGACGCGAGCCCGCCATCAGCGGCGGACTCGAACGGGATCGAGTTGCAAGCCATCTGCGCGTCCCATCGCTACGCGCAACTGATGGCCCAGCTCAGCAACAGGCATTCCATGCCAAGGGTGGCGCCGGGCGACTGGCGCAGCGTCGGACGGGCACTGCCCGAATCCGGTGCGAGGCGGCGCGCTATGCGGACAGTGGTGACCTGGCCAAATTCATTGGTGTTTCGTCTCTAAAGCCATTTATAAACAAGGGCTTAGTCCTGGCCGAACTTTTGGATTTTTCTATCCCTGGTACTCAATTCAGGGGGGGCGGGCTGACCACTGAAATCTACGAGTTGATTCTTCGGGCGTAACGGGAACACATACTGACGAGCTAGCAAGCAGATGATCTTGTGCTTCATCCGCCAGGCGGTTTTGTAGTTGACCCCCAGATGAAGCATCAGCTCCAGCGCGGCCATGTTGGTCTTGGTCGAGGTCAACAGGGTACAAGGCCAGCATCCAGGTGCGCAGCGGCAGCTTGGTGCCTTGGAACATCATGCCATCGATCAGGCTGGTCTGGTGCCGGCATACGCTGCACTGGTAGTAGATGACGCCACCACGCTTGAAACGCGAGCGTGCTCGTCCAGCGCAGTAGGGACAGCGAAATCTCTGCGGCCATCGCCATCTGTACAGAGCGCGGTAGCACTTGGCCTCGGTGTCTTAGGACGCAAAGAACTCTGGCATCAACGCTCCAGCCTGGAACTGCACGGCATTGATGCTCATCACGCCACCTCGTTGGCTTCAGGTGGCAACATCATCAACCCACATGGGCGCAGATCCTGCGACTGCTGGCTGATGGTCGGGGCTAATCAGGTCGATTCTTGAAGTCGCCGGCTCACATCCTGAAGAGGTAGCTGCAGATCTCTGTGGCAGCCAGAGGTGTTCCGTAGACAAGAATTCAGCCGCGGGACTTGCCAACCCGCGCGAATAAGGCCAAAATCATGGCTATTACCGTTCCGGGGATGCGTAAAAAACGTTGATTCCACAGCAGGTTAGAGACTAGATACAGGTCCCTTCACCCGCTCCAGTTAATTGCCAACGCCTGTAAGTGGCTTGACAAGTCTCGTCCTAGGCGGCTCTGCGACACGGCGCTTCCAGCGAATTTCATCGCTGAGAGTTGGAGTGATCGCGCTAAGTTTGTATTCAGATTCTGACGCTCAGCGCTGTCAAAGTTTCGGTCGTCATGGTGCCCGTGGCGGATAAGCCATGATCCCGCTGGAAGGCGCGTATGGCCGTCTGGGTCTGCGGATTCATCACGCCGTCGATAGCGCCAGGATCATAGCTGCGCGCAAAAAGTGCCGCCTGTACTCGCATGATGAGCAGCTTGAGTTCGTTTTCGCTCCGGCGCGGCACTTGCGTTTGCGTGGATGACAGCGGCCGCACCGAGGTCGAGGATGGATGGTAGGGCTCGGCTGTATTGCCCGACGGTGCAGTCAGTGTCTCCGTTGATTGAAGCGACTGCGTTGTGGGCGTGCCGTAAGTCGACGGCGCCGCGGAAGTGGGTGAGGGCGAGTAAGACCGATAGGAGCTTCCCGACCCCGAGGAATGGGAACTGTGGGAACTGTGAGAGCTATGCGAACTGTGCGAGCGGTGTCCCGCGTAGAGGTTGTAGCGCCCCTCGTTCAAGGGCGAACTCAATACCGTTGCATACTTCCCGTCCATTTCCACCAAATCATGAAGCCCAGCCGGCGTCTGCGGCGGCTCGGTGCCGAAGGCGCCAAGCGTTGAGCTCGCGAGGATCAGTGCGTTAGACATGCAATCTCCTTTTTGATGGGGCTGACGGCGCGGCTGGTCCATTGGGGTGTCACCCAAGAGAAAAAGCCGCCACATTGGGTCTTGGCCGCACAGCCGGAGCAGGCATCCAGGTAGTCGTTCTTCCAATTCGAGATGCTTTGCTTTGCGTAAGGCCAGAGCGTTTGCGGGATGGTGCAAAGGGGCAGGTTGTAAAGCGATACCGCTACTCCTGCGCGACGAAAGGCGCCGCTCGAAGCCGTGAGCTGCTCGGCGTAGTCGGCCGGGTCCGCCCACAATGATTCGTAATGCGCTTTTGCGAATCCGACCGGCTCGATGCCCATCAAGGCAACATGTTCGGCAAACGGGAGGTTGCGCAAGATGAAGCGCGTGATTTCTTGGAGGCGCTCGAACGCAGGGCGTACCAGGACGACCCGAATCTCAACCCGTTGCTGCGCGGCTTCGAGCGCATAAAGCCCCCGGATCGTCTGTGCGAACGCGCCTTCGCTTTGGACAACATAGTCATGCAGAGCGTAGTGGTCGCCATACAGCGGGATGCCCCAGCTGAGCCTGGATGTCAGGCCTTTGAACTGGTCGGCAAGCGCCTGGTCGCCGAGCAAGCGGCCATTGGACAGGATATGAAGATGGGTATCGGGTAAGGCTTCTGCGCATTTTGCGATCACGCGGCGAAGGCCGTCGCCAAGCAGTGTCGGTTCGCCGCCACTGATCGCCAGCGATGGTTCAGATCGATCGATGAGCTCGGACAGCTCGCACAATTGCTCGATCCGCCAGTCATCCTGGATTTGCCGCGGCGGCTGCGAGCACATCAGGCAGAAGCTGTTGCAGCGTTCGGTCGCAAAGAGCACGTTGCCTTTGTCGCCACGGCGGTACCGAACCGCGATCTTCTGCCGGAAGTGGTCAAGCTCGATGACGTCGCCCACGCGAACGATGCGGGGATCTCCGCTCAGAGCGATGCAGGGACGCCCCGGCACTACGGCCTGGGATTCTTCGCTCAAGAAGGCAGCCCATGGCAAATCCACAAGATCAGAGGAAAGGGCGTTGGCAGGTACTGCCCGGAGGTCCAGGGCCATTCGCTCGAAAGGATGCGCGCCGGCGGCAATTTCTGCCAAGCCTGCGATCTTGAGCAAACTGGTCTGGGTGTGGCCCGAGATCGTCGCCTTACTCTCAAGCGGCAACATTGAGCGGGCCCTCGACTCGTTCGGCAGCAGGCGATCTCAAGGCCCACCTTTCGAGAAGTTCGCGTTCTTGGGTGCTCGCCGCATCATAGCGCTGCAGCAGCAGATCGAAGAGGCCCATCTGGCGCCGGCAAAAGTCGCTCGTGGGGCGATGGCCGACGACATCGCCTTGTCGCGCGAAGTGGTCTACGGGGTCCGCGCCGCAGAGGGGGACATAGGCGCAATCGCTACATGTCGGCAGCGCCTCGGCTACGGCAGCCTGCATTAGGTGTTTCATCGCTGGCGACGCCAGCCATTGTTCGACCGATTGATCGACGCGTCCAAGCGCGAAGCGCGCGTCACCCATCGCCGCCAGCATGCGTGCTTCGTCCGACGGATAGACCTGCCCATCGTAATCGTAGACGACCGCGCCGAATCCGGCGCCGGTGGGTGAGCGCAAATCCACATAGCCATGGGCAAACGGTCCCAGCAACTGCGACAGCAGCAAGCTCGCGTAAGTCTCTTCCATTTGGAAGCCGCTTCGGTTGACTTCGATGAGGTGATTCAAGGCCCTTGTATAAAAATCCAGGAAAGCGTCTGTCGAATAGCCGTTGCGATCCTGTGTCTTGGCGGCAAAGCCGTAAGGGCTCAGCGGACGCAACGAAATCGAATGGAAACCGAGCTTCCGGTACTCGTCGATGATGGCTGCAGGGACTTCCAGGCTTCGCTTGGTCAAGGTCGTGAGCGCCGATACCGCGTCGTCGCCAAGCGCCGTGCGGCCGCGCTCGATACCTTCAAGGGTTCTGCGATAGCTGTCGCGCTCAGGGCGCGGCCGGTTGGCGTTGTGCAACCATTCCGGGCCGTCCAGAGAGGTGGAAAGCTTGAACCGATGCTCCTTGAAGAAGCTGAGTTGGCTGTCGGTCAGGTCGTGGAGCGTAGACGCCACAACAAAGCGCAGAGAACGTTTTTCCGCGACATTGCGTGCAAGGATCCGCTCCGTGATCGCTCTGACCTGGTCGAAGTGAAGCAGGGGCTCGCCGCCTTGGAACTCGATGGTGAGTTCAGGAGTTGGCCACTCAAAGAGACGGTCCACAGCCAAGGCTGAGGCATCGGTGTTCATGTCGAAGTCGGTCGCGGAAGAGTGCTGTCGAGAGACCTGGCAGTAACTGCAGGTATGGTGGCAGCGAAGCGATACCACGAAGATGTGGAGTGCGGGACCGTCCAGCAGATAAGACTTGCGCGTGCGGTACTGGCTCATCAGCGGCGCGAGCGAACTCCTGCTCTGGTCGAGGACCAGCAAGTGGCGCGCTTGCAGGTCGGCAAGTAACGGGTCGTCGGCGGCAAGGTCGTGTCCAACGAAGCGCTCGAAAGCCGAGCGCTGCATCATCAGCCAGTCGCCCGCCAAGGATGAGACGAAAACCCGGTCCTGATCCCAGGGCAGTCGTCGGAAGCGAAGAGGCAGGAGATGGTAGGTTTCTGCCTTGCCCATGAATGCTTGGGGAGATCGGAATTTCATGTGGTCGATGCCGCTCTGCGAGGCAATGCTTCTCGGAGCGCGGCCTGGATGAGTTCCCGATGGATGTCGGCGGTCTCGATACGCACCGATTCGCGAAGTCGCTCGTCGAGCGCATCGTTGAGGAAGCGTGATTTCAGGTCGGCGGGTATCTGCACGCCGTCATGCGGTGTCAGTACGACGCCGATTTCGATGTCGCTGCTCAGCAACTCGATGTTGAAAAAATGCGTGTAGCGGTGCGCTGCCCGCACAACGACTTCGTCGCTGAACAAGCGCCGTTCAAGCATAAACTTGAAGCCCTGCATCTCTGCGTCCCCTCGCAGCCCCCCTGCGATAGTGAGACTTTGCGCCAAAGTTAGATGGCTTGCATCCTTAAATCAGAAAAAATTCTACTTTTGTAGACGAATCTCTGTTCCTGCTGCGGCAGGAACAGGCATATGCGCGGGTTGTCGTCGCTCAGGACTGCGTGGTGATCGCGAACTCGTCGAGCTGGCGCTGCGCCATGCTGCTGTTGTTGAGGATCACCACCGTTTCGCGCGTGTCCAGGCGGTGCGCGAGCAGTGAGCGGTAGCCGGCGGTATTGCCGGTTTCCCAGGCGTAGGTGCGGCGCTTGCCCTGCAGCGTCAGCGTCTTCACGCGGCCGCCGAGCGCGTATTCCTCCGGCATTTCCACGGTGGTGAGCTGGCGCAGCGACGCTGGCGACA
Source organism: Xanthomonas campestris pv. phormiicola (assembly GCA_025666215.1). Classification (NCBI taxonomy): domain Bacteria; kingdom Pseudomonadati; phylum Pseudomonadota; class Gammaproteobacteria; order Lysobacterales; family Lysobacteraceae; genus Xanthomonas; species Xanthomonas campestris. Next base: position 1,404,384 of record CP102593.1, read on the forward strand.
GAAAGCCCTTGTCGTAGGCGCGGTGCGCGGCCTGCATCAGGCCGCGGGCATTGCTGAAATACCCGCCTGCCGCGGCGATGAAGCCCGGCCTGTCATAGGTGCGGCGCTCGGGCGGCGACAGCGTCCGCTAGGACGGAACCGTGGCCGGCGCGGCCGCGATCGCCGCGCCGGTGCCGGTATGGCGCAGCTCCAGCGGGTCCAGGACCAGGGTATGGATCGCGTCCACGAAGGGCATGTCGGCGACCGCTTCGACGATCGCGTAGACGACGATCCAGTTGGCGAAGATGTAGTCGAACTTCGCGCCCGGCTCGAATGCGAGGTCGGCGCTGGCGAACTGGCGCACTGCCTCGGACGCCGGCAGCTCGCGCGTCAGCAGCGATGGATCGGCCTTGGACGCCGGACCGAATCGCTCGGTCAGGCCGCTGCTGTTGGACAGCAGGCGCCGCAAGTTGATGCGGGCGCCGGTATCGGCGCGATAGTCCGGCAGCCATGCGCTGATCGGCCGGTCGAGGTCGAGCTTGCGCTGTTCGACCAGGCGCACGATCGCCAGGGTGGTGAACCATTTGGAGATCGAAGCGATTCCGTAGACGTTGTCGATCTTCGCCGGGCGCTGCGCTTCCAGGTCCACGATGCCGAACGGCCGCGCGTAGGCGACCTCGCCGTCGCGAGCGAGCGCGACGACGCCCTGGAAGCCGTTCGCCTTCGCCCACGCGTCGATGATGGCTGGCGCTTCCTTCGCCGCCGCCGATGCGGGGCCAGGCAACGCGGCCAGCAGCAGCCCCGCCCCGGAAGCGGCCAGTGGCGATCGCCGCGACATCGACGGGGCAATGGGCGATCTGATCATGGCGATGTCTCCAGAATGGGGGCGGCTGCCGGAATGCGATGCGTCTGGCCTGGTCGATGCCGGCGTGTGCGGCCGCGATCGCGCCCTGGCGGCCGTGGAGGACTACGGCATCCGCGCCGACTCGGGCGCACCGACTGTATCAACTGCGGTCGATCGCATGGTTGCGAAGTCCCGCGCGGGTCGCCACGGCGCAGGGCGTTCGCTCGAACAGCATCCGGTGTCCGCGGGCTTGGCTTGCCAGGCCCGTTTCATCCGCAGTGTCCACGCCGGCCGGCGCATGGCGCGATACGCGGCTGGGCAGCGGAGGCGTTGCCAGGTCGCGTCGCGGATGTCGTTTTGGGGCGGTGGCGTCGATGCGGCGCACCCATGGAGTGCGCGCCGCGTGCGTGGCGCCGTGGCGGGCACTGCCTCAGGCGGGCTTGATCATGTCGCGGGCATAGTCGAGGCCGATGCCGTAGCCGCCGCCGTGATCGACGACGATGCTGCGCGCGGCCTCGTAGGTGGTGTGCCTGGTCCAGTCGCGTTGCAGCTCCAGCAGGAACTGCAGCCATGAGGTCAGCACGGCGCCCGCCTGTTCCATGCGTCGCAATGCCGCGTCGTGGCTGGCGGCGGTCAGGCCGCCGCAGGCATCGGCGACGACGTGCACCCTGTAGCCGTCGGCCAGCGCCGACAGCACCGGAAAGCTGACGCAGGCCTCGGTCAGCAGGCCGGCAAAGACCAGCGTCTTGCGCCCGGTCGAGACGATCGCCGCCTTCGCCGCATCGTCTTCCCACAGGTTCATGTTGCGCCGCTCGATCGGCGCGATGTCCGGCAGCGCCGCGCGCAGCGGCGGCATCAGCGGGCCGCTATAGACCTTCGATGCCGAGGTGCTGACGATCACGGGCACGGAGAACGCGACGGCCGTGCGCGCGAGCGCCAGCGCGTTGCTGCGCAGGGATTGCCGGTCGGCGGAACCGGCGGCGAAGGCCAGGCCTGCCTGTTCGTCGACCAGCACCAGCGCGCACTCGGCCGGGGTCAGCAAGGGGATGTCGCTCATGATGCGCTCCGGAAATTGGGGTTACGGCGTGATGCCAAGTTGCTGATCGACGGTCAGCCGATCCCAGTAGATGCTGACCTCGGCGATGCGATGGTCGGCCCGGTAGCCGAGCAGCATGACGCCAGGGTGATCGAAGCGGCGGCCGTTGCCGGGCGTGGTCTTGCCGGTGGCCGGGTCCACGTAGGGACCGCTCCAGGTGCCGGTGACCCGTTCGACCGACACGCCTTGCATGCCATCGACCAGCGCGTCGGTCAGCGCCACGTGGAAGTCGGGATAGGCCTTGAAGATCATCGAGAAGAACGCCAGCGTTCCTGCCGCATCGAGCGGCTTGGGATTGCTCGGCTGACGAACGATCACGTCGGGCGTGAACAAGGCCATGACCGTGTCGATGTCATGGCTGTTCCAGGCATCGGCCCAGCGCTGGAGATCGGCATGGCCGATAGCGCCGGTCGTGGCGGGGATGGGCGAGGCATGGCCCGGCGCCGGGCTGGCGGCGAGCAGGGCGGCGCACAGCGCGGGCAGCAGCATCTTGCGGTTCATCGTCTGGTTCCTGGGCGCTGCGCGAACCCCGCGCAGGGGTCAGCGCGCGGCGCGGGTGCTTTCGAAGAGGAACCAGGAGCGGCGTTCCGCCTCGTCGATCCACACTTCGATCAGGCTGGTGGTGGCGACATCGTGGTATTCGTCGCACACGGCGTGGGTCGCGCGCAGGAAGCCGGTGAGGCGGCGATTGTCCTCGGCGAGTTCGGCCAGCATGTCCTGCGGCGTGACGTAATCCGCGTCGTTGTCGAGCAGGCGCTGCAGGCGCTGGATGTGGCCGATCGAGCGCAGCGTGCTCGCGCCGACCTTGCGCGCGCGCTCGGCGATGGCATCGGTGGTGGCGAAGATCTGGTCGCCCTGTTCGTCGAGCAGCAGGTGGTAATCGCGGAAATTCGGTCCCGACAGATGCCAGTGGAAGTTCTTGGTCTTCAGGTAGAGCGCGAAGGTGTCGGCGAGCAGCACGTTCAGCGCGGCGCCGATATCGGTGGTGGCCTGGGCGCCAAGATCGCTCGGGGTATGCAGCGCGCCGCTCTGGCGCGACTTGATCGAAACGGTATCCATGGGGTGTCTCCGGTTGAGGGCGTGCCCGCGCCGCTGCACGAGTGCCGCGGTGGTCGGTTGGCAGGTGGTTGCGGTTGCGCCGGTGCCCACTCGACAGGACAGAGGTTAGGCGGCCGCCGAGGGCGCGCAAATCGGCGGATCGTTTCGCTGCCTCATACCTTGGTTTAGGCGGCGGCACGCGCGGGCCGTGATCGCGCCGCCGCGATGGTCGCCTGTTGGCGCAGACGGCAAGGGCGTACAAGAAGTCGCACGCTCCGAGTCCTACCATCGCCGGCATGGCAGGTGCGGTTGCCCAGGTGCGCCTGGCCTCGGCTGCCTGCACTGCTGTGCGTGCGTTTTCCATCCCGGGAGGCAAATCCTTGTTCACGATGTCGCGCAGGCAGCGGCTCGCGCTCTCGCCATTGCGCTGGGGCGCGGGGGCGTGGACGCGCTCGGGCGCAGGCGGGAGCCGGCCGGGGGTGTGCCTGGTCGCGGCATTGCTGATGGGCGCCATCTTCCTGGTCGATACCTTCACCGCGCTGGAAGGCGCCATCGCGGTGCTGTATGTCGTCGCCTTGCTGCTGGTGGCGCGTACCGCGCGGCGCAGCGACATCGTCGTCACCGCGGTCAGCGGCGTCGCCCTCACCATCGCCACCTATGTGGATACGCACGGCGTCGAGCATCTCGGCTCGCAGACCCTGCGGGCCGTCGTCAGCCTGGCGGCGATCGCGATCACCGCCTTGTTGCTGCTGCAGAACCAGACGGCGATGAAGGCGCTGCGCGCGCAGGCGACCTTGCTGGATCTGTCGCACGACATGATCTTCGTGCGCGATCGCTTCGGCGTGATCACCTTCTGGAACCGCACTGCCGAGGACGTGTATGGCTGGTCGTCGCGACAGGCGCTCGGGCGGGTGGCGGACGAACTGCTCGGGACCCGCTATCCGATCCAGCGGCAGGCGATCGAAACCGCGCTGCTGGAAACGGGGGCCTGGGATGGCGTGCTGGAGCAGCGCACCAGGGCCGGCGCCACGCTCGTGGTGGAAGGCCGCTGGGTGCTGCAGCGCGATCCGCAGGGAGAGCCATTGGGGGTGCTGGAGACGCATACCGATGTCACCGAGCGCAAGGCGGCCTATGCGGCGCTGGTGCAGAGCGAACGGCGCTACCGCCGGATGTTCGATGCCAGCCGGATCGGCATCGCGCAACAGGACTGGACGGCGCTCAGGGCCGAACTCGCCGCGCTTGGCCTGAACGACGCCGCGGCATTGAACGCGTATCTGGCCGATCGTCCGCACTTCGTCGAGCGCGCCCGCCGCTTGACCAGGATCGAGGATCTGAACCCGGCGTTCCTGTGCATGCTGGGCGGCGGCAGCGCGCCGCGGTCGCCGACCTCGGTCGACGACGTGCTGGGCGAAGGCGAGCGCAGCTTCGCCGCGGCCTTGGCCGCATTCGTCAGCGGCGATGCGTTCCATGAGGGCGAAACCGAAATCGTCCACGTCGACGGGCATCGCATTCCGGTGCTTTTCACCATCACGTTTCCCGGCCCGGACGACGACGACGGCTGCGTGCTGGTGTTCGTGGTGGACAATTCGGAGCGCAAGCAGGCGCAGCGCGCCGTGCTGGCGGCGCAGGTGGAACTGGCACATGCCGCCAGAGTGGCGACGCTCGGCGAACTCACCGCCTCGCTCGCGCACGAAGTCAATCAACCGCTGATGGCGGTGGTGACCAACGGCGAGGCCGCGATGCGCTGGCTGCATCGCGACGTGCCCGATCTGCACGAGGTGGACGCCGCCATCGCACGCATCATTTCCGAAGGCCGCCGCGCCAGCGAGATCGTCCGCAGCGTCCGGGATTTCCTGAGCAAGGCCCCGATGAAACGCGACGCGCTGAGTGCGGCCCGCCTGGTCGAAGACGCCGTGCGCCTGGTGGAGCACGAGTTCGCGCGCGGCCGGGTGGAAGTGCAGGTGGAACTGCAGCCGGACCTGCCGGCCGTGGTCGGCGACCGGATCCAGTTGCAGCAGGTGCTGGTCAATCTGATGGTCAATGCCAGCCAGGCCATGGCCGAACAGCCGGCGCTGCGGCTGCTGCGCGTTCGCGCGACGCGGCTTGCGCACGACGAGGTTGCGATCACGGTGGCCGATACCGGCCCGGGCATCGCCGCGGAACATCTGGACCGCCTGTTCGATCCCTTCTTCACCACCAAGCAGCAGGGGATGGGCATGGGACTGGCGATCTGCAGGACCACCGCCGAAGCGCACGGCGGCCGGCTGTCGGTGGAAAGCCAGCCCGGCAGCGGCGCGAGCTTCCGCCTGGTGTTGTCCGCAACACGCGATGGTGCGGGCGCATGACGGCGCAGCCGCCGTCACGCGCGGCCGCGGCCAGCGTACCGGTGGTCGTCGTCGTGGACGACGATGCCGCCGTGTGCGATTCCCTGGACAGCCTGCTGCGCTCGATCGGTCTGCGCACGCTGATCTTCGCCTCGCCCGCGGAACTGCTGCAGGCCGCGTTGGCGGACGTGTGCGGATGCATCGTGCTCGACGTGCGACTGCCGGGCATCAGCGGCCTGGACTTCCAGGATCAACTCGCGCGCAGCGGCATCCACCTGCCCATCGTGTTCATGACCGGCCACGGCGATATCCCGATGACGGTGCGGGCGATGAAGGCCGGTGCGGTCGATTTCCTGTCCAAGCCGTTCCGCGACCAGGACATGCTGGATGCGGTCAGCGCCGCGATCGAGCGCGACAGGCGGCGCCGCGCGGCGGCCGGCGCCGTGCAGGACCTGCACTCCCGATACCAGACCCTGACGCCGCGCGAGCGCGAGGTCCTGGCCTTGGTGGTGTCCGGCCTGATGAACAAGCAGGTTGCCGGCGAAATGGGCCTGAGCGAGATCACGGTCAAGATCCACCGCGGCAATGTGATGCGCAAGATGGGGGTGCGCTCGCTCGCCGATCTGGTGCGCAGTGCCCAGACGCTGGGGATTTCCCGGCCCTGAGCGCGGCACGCAAACCTGTGTATGATTTTCGCGGGCGCCGCGGAATGGGACAAAGGCAGCATCTGCCGCGCATCGGACGCACTTCCATGCGACACGCGGCAGCTGGGACTCCCGCAGATGAGCCAGGCTGCCGCAATCGCGATCGTGGACGACGACGAAGGGGTCAGGACCTCCCTGTGCAGTCTGTTGCGCTCGCTCGGCTACGAGATTCGCAGCTATGGCTCGGCGATCGACTTCCTGGCCGACCAGGGGCGTACCGATCCCGCCTGCCTGATCGCCGACATGCAGATGCCGCGCATGAGCGGAGAGCAATTGCAGGCCGAGTTGCTGACGCGTGGCCGTACGTTTCCGATGATCTTCATGACCGCGTTCCCTGCCGAGGCCACGCGCAACCGGGTCATGGCCCGTGGCGCCCGCGCGTTCCTCGACAAGCCGGTCGATGGCGAAGTCATCGCCTGCTGCCTCGCCAGCGCACTCGCCGGCAACCGCACGGCCTAGCGCTGTGCCGGCGACCCACACCTTCGTATGAGGCGGCAAGCCGAGCGTAGGATTTTCGCCGGCCGCCCAAGTCTCTAGTCTGCGTTTGCGTTTCAACCATCACTCAACAGAGGCAAAGCCATGAGCACGATCACCACCAAAGACGGCGTCGAGATCTTCTTCAAGGATTGGGGCCCGAAGACGGCGCAGCCGATTTATTTCCATCATGGCTGGCCGCTGTCGAGCGACGACTGGGACGCGCAGATGCTGTACTTCCTCGGCAAGGGCTTCCGCGTCGTCGCCCACGACCGGCGCGGCCATGGCCGTTCCAGCCAGGTCAGCGACGGCCACGACATGGACCATTACGCCGCCGACGTGGCTGCCGTCACCGAGCATCTGGACCTGCGCAACGCGGTGCATATCGGCCATTCGACCGGCGGCGGCGAAGTGGCGCGCTACGTCACCGCGCATGGCAAGGGGCGCGTGGCCAAGGCCGTGCTGATCAGTTCGGTGCCGCCGATCATGCTCAAGACCGCGGCCAATCCGGGCGGGCTGCCGCTGGACGTGTTCGACGGCATCCGTGCCGGGCTCGCCGCCAATCGCGCGCAGTTCTATCTCGATTTCGCCAGCGGGCCGTTCTACGGCTTCAACCGTCCGGGCGCGCAGGTCTCGCAGGGCGCGATCCAGAACTGGTGGCGGCAGGGCATGCTCGGCGGCGCCAAGCCGCATTACGACGGCATCAAGGCGTTCTCGGAAACCGACTTCACCGAAGACCTGAAGGCGATGGACGTGCCCACCCTGGTGATGCACGGCGACGACGACCAGGTGGTGCCGATCGCCGACTCCGGCCTGCTCTCGGCCAAGCTGCTGAAGCACGGCTCGCTGAAGGTCTATCCGGGCTATCCGCACGGCATGTGCACGACCCACGCCGATGTGATCAATCCCGACCTGCTGGCGTTCATCCAGGGCTGAGCCGCCTTGCGCAGGAACGGGGCATGCGCTCCGTTCCTGGCGCGGAGCCGACACAGCCGGCTGGCACCTTCCGGCTCGATCCGGTCATGCACTGGCAGATGCCCGGCGCAGCCCTGTCAAACCCGCTTCATCTGCAGCGTCTACGCTGGCCAGTCCGTGAGCGCAAGCTCGTCGCCGGTCTCTGCCCGTGGTCGAACACAGTCGTCGCCGTTTCCTCGCCAGTGCGTCCCTGGCCCTCGGCGCCGGGGCGGTCATGCCGCTGCTGCCCGGCGCCATCCGCAGCGCGCTGGCGGTGCCGCCGGCGCGGGTCACCGGCACCGTGCAGGACGTGCAGCACGTGGTGATCCTGATGCAGGAGAACCGCTCGTTCGACCACTACTTCGGCTGCCTGCGCGGCGTGCGCGGTTTCGGCGACCCGCGGCCGTTGCGCCTGCCCAGCGGCCGTCCGGTCTGGTATCAGCCCGAGGCCGGCGCCGGCGATGGCTACGTATTGCCGTTCCGCCTGAACGGCCAGACCAGCAGCGCGCAGTGCATGGAGGGCCTCAACCACGACTGGAAGGGCTCGCACGAGACCTGGAAGCACCACGATGCCTGGATCGCGCAGAAGAGCGCGATGACGATGGGCCACTTCCAGCGCGAGGACCTGCCGTTCTACTACGCGTTGGCCGATGCCTTCACCATCTGCGACGGCTACCACGCCTCGCTGTTCGGTCCGACCAATCCCAATCGCATGTACATGTTCACCGGCACCAGCGGCCTGAGCGTCGGCAACGACGGCGAGCAGGCGGTGAACAACCGCGACGACGGCAACTGGACCGCGGACATGGCGCGCGACAACGCGACGTTTCCCGGCTACACGTGGACCACCTATTCCGAACGCCTGCAGCAGGCCGGGGTGAGCTGGCAGGTGTACCAGGAATTCGACAACTACGGCGACAACAGCCATCCGTACTTCGCCAATTTCCGCAATCTCGACCGCGCCTCTCCGCTGTACCGGCGCGGCCGCGCGATCGTGCCGGGTTCCACCGCCGACAACGCCAAGGCCTCGCGCGGCGAGCACCTGGTCGCCGCGTTCGAGCGCGACGTGCGCAGCGGCACCTTGCCGCAGGTGTCGTGGATCGTGGCGCCGTACCTGCTCAGCGAGCACCCCCAGGCCACCCCGGCCTATGGCGAGTCGCTGAGCGCGCGCCTGCTGGAGGTGCTGGCGGCATCGCCCGAGGTGTGGTCCAAGACCGTGTTCCTGATCAACTACGACGAGAACGACGGCTTCTTCGATCACGTGCCGCCGGCGCTGCCGGCGACCGATCCGGCCATCGGCGCCAGCAACGTCGACCTGCGCGGCGAGGACTACCATGGCATCCCGGTCGGCCTCGGTCCGCGCGTGCCGATGCTGGTGGTGTCGCCATGGAGCCGCGGCGGCTGGGTCGATTCGCAGGTGTTCGACCACACCTCGGTGATCCGCTTCCTGGAGCGCCGTTTCGGCGTCGCCGAACCCAATATCGGCCCATGGCGCCGCGCGGTCGCCGGCGACCTGACCTCGGCGCTGGATTTCGCCGGTCACGACGACGCCCGCGTCGCCTTGCCGGACACCCGCGACTTCATTGCCCGCGTCGATGCCACCGCGGCCCTGCCGCCACCGCAGCGCCCCGCGCAGCAGGCGCTGCCGGTGCAGGAGCCGGGCCAGCGCCCGGCGCGCGCGCTGCCTTACGATTTCGACGTGCGCCTGCAGGTGGGGCCGCAGGGGCCGACGTTGCGGATGCTCAACCGCAGTACGGTCGGCGTCGCGCTGAACGCCTATGCCGATGGCGGCAGCGCCGGCCCGTGGTTCTACACGCTGGCCGCGGGCAGCGAATTGAGTGATGCGCGCCACTGGCGCGGCGCTGCCGCCGATGCCGGCTATGCCTTGCGTGTGCATGGCCCCAACGGCTTCCTGCGCGAGTTTTACGGCGACAGCGTGACCGATGCGGGGCTGCAGGCCGAGGCCGACTACGACGCGGCCAGCCAATGCCTGCTGCTGGAGCTGCGCAATGCCGGCACGCGGGCATGCCGGCTGCGGATCCGCGATGGCTACCGTGGCGGGGCGGAGCAGGAGTTCGAACTCGCGGCCGGCGCGCATCAGGCGCTGCGCTTTCCGTTGGCGGCGCAGCATCATTGGTACGACCTGGAGATCGCGAGCGCGTCCATGCCGCAGTGGCGGCGGCGGCTGGCCGGACATATCGAGACCGGCCGTCCGAGCATGAGCGATCCGGCGATCGGCGCGGGCCTTGCCGTCTAGCGGCCGGCGTGTCCCGGGCGATGCCCTTGCCGGTGTGTCGCGGCTGACGCCTCCTGCAAACCAGGACGCTGCGAGTTCTTGCAGGAGCGGTTTCAACCGCGACGAGCAGCGTGGTGAATCTTCCGGCTGCGGCCCCGTCGGGACTGAAGTCCCTCTCACAGTGCACCCGCTGAGTCGGCCACGAGCCGCGTGTGGGAGCGACTTCAGTCGCGACGAACGGAGCGACAAACCCGGCCGCGTCGGGCACCGTCCGGAGTGACGTTCTTCCTTCCACAGCATCCAGCGACTCTCTCGCGTAGCCTCCACAGGAACTGCGGGCGGCGGCGGGCAATCAGCCGCGACCGATGGCCAGGGGCAGTACCGCCACCGACCGCGCCATGCGCAAACGACGAAGCCGCCCAATGGCGGCTTCATGCATGCGCGGTTACCCCTCAAACCCAAGCGCCGCCGCTGCTTTCGCAAGGACGGCGCGGTCGCCTTCCCCTGGCGCTGCCTCAGATCAGAACTTGCCGCTGAAGGTGACGAAGAACTGCCGCGGCGCGCCGGCCATCAGCGTCTGGTTGTAACCGTTCGGATCGGAGACGACGTAGCCGTTGGTGCCGACCGTGGCGAAGTAGCGCTTGTCGAACAGATTGGTCACGTTCGCGCTCAGGCCCAGGTTCTGGAACATGCCGACCTCGCCGAAGTCGTAGCCCGCGCTCAGGTCGAAGCGCCAGTAGCTCGGCACCGACGAGTCGTTGAGGTAGCTGATGTAGCGGCGGCCGGTGTACTTGCCGTCCAGCGAGGCATGCCAACCGGCGTTCTCGTAGGCCAGGCTGCTGGAGAACATCCACTCCGGGATGCCGACCACGCGCTTGCCGGCGGTGGCCACGACGCCGCCGTTGAGGTAGTCGTCCTGGTAGGTGGAGTCATCGTAGGACAGCGAGTTCAGCCAGCGCAGCTGCGCGATCGGGCGCCACATCATCGCCAGGTCGGCGCCCTGGCTGCGCACCGAGCCGACGTTGTTGAGCGTGGCCGAGCAGGTCTGGATCGCGCTGCACGGCGAGGTCACCAGCAGGCGGTTGTCGAAGGTGGTGTGGTACAGCGCCAGCGACGCCTCGATGCCCTCGCCGCGCACCCGGTAGCCCAGTTCGTAGGTCTGCGCGGTTTCCGGCTCCAGCGATTTCTTGATCGCGTCGAACGCCGCCTGCGATTCCTGGAACGGGGTGAAGCCGAAGCCGGCCATGTTCTTGTTGTAGGACGCGTAGAGTTCCTGGTGCTCGTCGAGCTTGTAGTTCACGCCCACCTGCGGCAGCAGATCCGAATCGGCCTTGATCTCGCCGGCCGCGTAGGAGGTGGTCGGCACCAGCGACTGCGCGGTGGTGTCCACCTGCAGCTTCTTGGCGCCGAAGTTCACGGTCAGGCGGTCGTCGAGCAGGCGCAGCGTGTCCTGCGCATAGAACATGCGCGTGTCGGTGTCGTAGTGCTGGGCGAAACCGCGCGCGAACAGGGTGCCGGACTTGTTGAAGTAGTACAGGTCGGTGAACGGGCCATCGAGCAGGAAGTAGTTGCGCTCCTGCACGGTCTTGGCGTTCTGGTACCAGCCGCCGATCTCGATCTCGTTGCCGGCGACGGTGAAGTTCAGCGACGCGGTGACGCCATGCCGGTTGAGGCGGTAGTCGGTGGTGCGCATCGACAGCGGCACCGTGGCCGAGGACGCCACGTACGGCGTGGTCCATTGCCCTTCGCCGTTGTTGTCGTGGTAGTAACCGGTCAGGTTCAGCGTGGCCGTGCCGCCCAGGTTGAACGCACCGCTGAGCGCGGCCAGGTTGTCGCGGCGCAGGCCGGCGCCGGAGTAGTAGGACGCGTCGGCCTTGTCGTAGTCGGCGGGCAGGGCGTTCAACGACGCCGGGTAGCTGCCCTTGCCGTTGAGCGCGTTGGCGATCTGCACCGCGCTGTTCCAATCCGGCATCAGGTAGTCCCAGTCCCAGCCCAGCGCTTTCTGCGAGGTCAGCGACAGGTCCATGATGTCGTATTCCTTGCGCTTGGAGCTGTCCAGGAACAGGCTGACCCGGTTGCCGTCGCCCCACTGGTACAGCGCCTTGACGTTGGCCTGGTTGTACTCGTTGTTGCCGTAGCCTTTCCACTTGTCCACTTCGCCGTGCACCAGCGAGGTGTACATCGAGAAGCCGTTGATGTCGCCGGTGTCCCCGCGCAGGTAGGTGCGGCGGGTGGAATCGGAGCCGAAGGTCTGGCTGAAGCGGATGCTCGGCGTGGCGTCCGGATCGTCGGAGTAGTAACGCACGGCACCGCCGAGGTTGCTGCTCGAGGCGGTGCCCAGGGCGCCGGCGCCCTGCGACAGCTCCACCGAGCCGACGTTCTCGGAGATGATCGCGCGGGTCACCTGCAGGCCATCGCTGACGCCGTAGCTCATGGTGCCCAGCGGCACGCCGTCCAGGGTGAAGCCGAGGCGGCTCTGGTCGAAGCCGTGCAGGCTGATCGCGGTCGACCACTCGTAGGAGCCCCACGCATCGGCCGACTGGAACTGCACGCCGGGCAGCTTGTCCAGCACCTTCAGCGCGCTGGTGCCGGGCGTGGCGATGCCGATGTCCTCGCGGGTGATGCGCTGCACCTGGCGGGTGGTACCGGTGGACACCACGGTGATCGCATCGAGCATCGTTGCGTCGCTGCTGCCGGCGGTGGCCGTGGCATCGGCGTCGGCCGGCGCGGTCTCTGCCAGCGCGGCGAAGGCCGGCAGCGCGGACGCGACGGCGAGCACCAGCGCATGCAGGCGCAAGGATCTGGAGGTGGGGGTCATCGAAATTCACCAATAAAATGGGGGGAGGCGTTGGGGCCTGCCGTGCGATGCGTGACAGCCAACACACGGCCTATGCGGCCCGCTCGCCACCATGCAACGGTTTTGTGAACGTTTCGGGGCGGTTCCGTGTCGTCTGTGGGACAGCGTGTCTGCAGATGCCGGTAGCCGAGCGGGCATGCCGGCCGGTCACGCGTCGCCCAGGCGCTCGCGCACGAACTATCGGGCATGCCCCGATCCCGCAGCGCCGACGGCGCAACGTATGATGCCGGGCCAGCCACCGCCGTCGCGCCTCGATGAAGCTCGCCATCCTGTCCCGCAACACCAAGCTGTATTCGACGCGGCGCCTGGTCGAGGCCGGCCGCGAGCGCGGGCATACGGTGCGCGTGCTCGACCCGTTGCGCTGCTACATGCGCATCGCGGCCGGCGCCTTCACCATGCACTACAAGGGCAAGCCGATCACCGGCTACGACGCGGTGATCCCGCGCATCGGCAATTCCGTCACCCGCTACGGCACCGCGGTGCTGCGCCAGCTGGAGATGATGGGCGTGCGCACGCCCAACCCGTCCGATGCGATCCTGCGCGCGCGCGACAAGCTGCGCGCGCACCAGTTGCTGGCGGCCAAGGGCATCGACATGCCGATGACCGTGTTCGGCGACAACCCCGACGACACCGGCGATCTGCTGTCGATGCTGGGGCCGCCGCCGCACGTGGTGAAGTTGAACGAAGGCACCCAGGGCACCGGGGTGATCCTGACCGAGAAGACCAGCGCCTCGCGCGGCGTGGTCGAGGCGCTGCGCGGGCTGTACGCCAATTTCCTGGTGCAGGAGTTCATCGGCGAGGCCGAGGGCGCCGACCTGCGCTGCTTCGTGGTCGGCAACCAGGTGGTCGCGGCGATGCGCCGGCAGGCGCCGGAAGGCGACTTCCGCTCCAATCTGCATCTCGGCGGCAGTGCGCAGTTGGCCACCGCCAGCCGCAGCGAGCAGGACGTGGCGGTGCGCTCGGCCAAGGCGCTGGGCCTGGGCGTGGCCGGGGTCGACCTGATCCGCTCGCGGCGCGGCCCGCTGGTGCTGGAGGTCAACTCCACCCCCGGCCTGGAAGGGATCGAGGCGGTGTGCGGGCTGGATATCGCCGGCAAGGTCATCGAGCATCTGGAAGCCAGTCTGATTCGAAAGAAATCAGCTACTTAGGGTGATGTTCGCCCCTGCATTCTGGCTTAACGCGGGTTTAATTCCCCCCTGCGTATGCTTCCTCGGACCGCAGCTCTGCCCTCCTCAGCAGGAACGGTAATCGGGATATATCTTTCGGCCCAAGCGGCCTTGCCGCTTGGGTCTTTTTCTATGTGCGGGGAGGTGCCGTCGGCGCAGTGCCGAGCCGGTGCCGTGCGCAGCTTGCGGCTCCGTTCGCGGGACGGCTACATTGTGATTCATGCCACCAATCGCGTAGGGGGCAGGGATGAAGAAGGTGATCGGTTTGATGCTGGGGATGGCGCTCGCGTGCAGTGCGGCGGCGGCACCGAAAGGTGAGGCGCCCATGAACGTGAAGAAATCGTTCGCACAGCAACTCAGTACAATTCGCCAGCAGTTGGACGATGGCAAGACCTATTCGGAACTCAGTGCAGAAAATCGCAGCAAGGTGGAAGCCGCGCTGTCGCGCATGGCGACCGTGCTGAATGCACACGCTGACGTGGATACGCTGCGCGAGGAAGACAAGGTGATGCTGTTCAACGATCAGGAAACGGTCAACACGCTGCTGTCCAAGGCGTCGTCGGACAGCCGGCTGATCTGCAGGCGCGAAGCGGTCATCGGATCGCTGCGCACCACGACGCAATGCAAGACCGTGGCGGAACGCCGCCGCGACAACGAGGATGCGCAGGAACTGATGCGGCGCAATCCAACTGGCAAGTACGACTGACGGGGTAAATGTTGGTGCGAATTCTAGTGATCGAAGACAACAGCGATATCGCTGCCAACCTGGGCGACTACCTCGAAGACCGCGGGCACACGGTGGATTTCGCCGCCGACGGCGTCACCGGCCTGCATCTGGCGGTAGTGCACGAATTCGATGCCATCGTGCTCGACCTCAACCTGCCGGGCATGGACGGCATCGAAGTGTGCCGCAAGCTGCGCAACGAAGCGCGCAAGCAGACCCCGGTGCTGATGCTCACCGCGCGCGACTCGCTGGACAACAAGCTGGCAGGCTTCGATTCCGGCGCCGACGACTACCTGATCAAGCCGTTCGCGCTGCAGGAAGTGGAAGTGCGGCTCAACGCGCTGTCGCGCCGCGGCAAGGGCGTGCATACCCGCGTGCTGGAGACCGGCGACCTGGAATACAACCTGGACACGCTGGAAGTGCGGCGCCAGGGCAAGCTGCTGCAGCTCAACCCGACCGCGCTGAAGATATTGCAGTCGCTGATGGAAGCCTCCCCCGCGGTGGTGACCCGGCAGGAACTGGAAACCCGCGTGTGGGGCGAAGAACTTCCCGATTCGGACTCGTTGCGCGTGCACATCCACGGCCTGCGCGCGGTGGTCGACAAGCCCTTCGACGTGCCGATGATCCAGACCCGCCATGGCATCGGCTACCGCATCGCCGCGCCCGATGCCTGAAGCTGGAGAGTTGCCGCGGGCGGTGCGGCGGCGCGGACGCTACCGCCGCCGCCTGCGCAGCCGCATCATCCTGTCCTTCGTGCTGTTGGGCTTCGGCCTGACGGCGCTGTTCGCGTTCGCCACCAACTGGGCGCGCGCGCGGGTGGAGAATCAGCTGGTCGAAATGGTGTTGAACCGCAACATCGACGAGTACTCGCACCGGTATTTCTCCGAACCGTC
Organism: Xanthomonas campestris pv. phormiicola; assembly: GCA_025666215.1. Lineage (NCBI taxonomy): Bacteria > Pseudomonadati > Pseudomonadota > Gammaproteobacteria > Lysobacterales > Lysobacteraceae > Xanthomonas > Xanthomonas campestris. The sequence goes on from CP102593.1 coordinate 1,419,673, forward strand.
GAAGAACCCCGACCTCCCGGTGCAGCAGATGGTCGGCCGGGTGGTCAAGAGCGACCGCTTCGAGGCGCTCAAGCGCGAGCAGCCGGAGTGGTACAACTTCTCCGACGGCATCCATCCCGTCTCCGGGATCGACGAATCGGGCAAGCCGTTCGCCTACAAGCTCGCGGTGCGCAAGACGCCGGACGTGTGGTTCTTCCTCGCCTACGACATGACCCAGACCATCCAGGGCGAGGTGCAGCTCAAGCGCACCCTGATCCTGTCGGTGCTGGTGTTCAGCGCGCTGTCGCTGGTGATCGGCTGGTGGTCGGCATCGCGGGTGATGCGCCCGGTCTCCGATCTGGCCGCGCGGTTGCGCGCCTATCGCGGCAGCAGCGACCCCAAGCCGCTGGCGCCGCATTTCCCCGACGACGAAGTCGGACAGTTGGCCGAAGCGCTGGACGACTATTCGGGCCGGCTCACCGAAGTGGTGCAGCGCGACCGCGAGTTCAACGCCGACGTCAGCCACGAATTGCGCACGCCGCTGGCGGTGATCCGCGGCGCCACCGAGCTGTTGCTGACCCGGCCCAATCTCGACGAAAAAGTGCTGCAGCGCCTGCAGCGCATCCAGCGCGCCGAACAGCAATGCAGCGACCTGATCGGCTCGCTGCTGCTGCTGTCGCGCAACGAGCGCGGACAGGGCCACAGCAACGTGGCCAAGGTCGCCGAGCAGCTGATCGAATCGCACCGCGCGCAGCTGGGCGGCAAGCCGCTGCAGCTGTTGCTGGAGGGCGAGCGCAACCTGACCATCGACGCGCCGGAGTCGGCGCTGTCGGTGGCGCTGGGCAACCTGATCGGCAACGCGGTCAAGTACACCCAGGAAGGCCAGGTCGTGGTGCGGGTGCTGAGCGACGCGGTGCAGGTGATCGACTCCGGTCCCGGACTCAGCGCGGAGGACGCCGCCAAGCTGTTCCAGCGCGGCTACCGCGGCACCCATGCCGGACACTCGCAGGGCGGCGGCATCGGCTTGTCGATCGTCAGCCGCCTGTGCGACCTGTATGGCTGGCAGGTCAATGTGCGCCCGGGTGCGAGCAAGGGCGTGGTGGCGACGCTGTGGTTCAGGCCGGCGACGGGCTGAGGTTGGCTTCGCAGGGCTAGCCCCCGCGGCGTGCAGGGTTAGGGCGCTTGCCGCGGTCGCATTTGGTGCAGATGCAAGGAAGGGCTCCGATTGGTCTGGGGACCATCTGCTCCGATTTTGTCCGAAGCCGCCGGGTACGCCACTTCGTTCGTGGCGACTGAAGGGCACCTCTAAAAACCTCGATTCCAAAATTTCCGCGCTATGCGCATCAATGACTTGCGAGCGTTTTAGCCGAGTTTTTGGGGTTGTTAGAGGTGCCCTGAAGTCGCTCCCACAAGGGTTCGCGGGCGTCTCGCTGGGTGCACTGTGGGAGGGGCTTCAGCCCCGACGCTCGCAAGGCCTGCCGATCGCAACGGTCTAAGCGATCTTCGCCGCCGCCAACGCGCGATAGCGCCGATCCAATGCATCCGCCGCATCCTGTAGTCGCGCGGCATCGCCATCGTTCACCACCACATCGTCGGCGATCGCCAGCCGCGCCGCGCGCGTGGCCTGCGCCGCCATCATCCGTTGCGCCAGCTCGGCGGTAATGCCGTCGCGCTGCATCAGGCGCGCATGCTGCAGCGCTTCGGGCGCATCGACCACCAGGATCCGGTCCAGCCAGGGATACGCCGTACGCGCACCGACCTCGGTCAGCAGCGGGATCGCCGCCACGGCATAGGGGCTGGCGGCCTCGCGACACGCCTGCTGCATCAGCGTGCGAATCGCCGGATGGGTGATCGCCTCCAGCTCGCGGCGCGCCACCGGATCTTCGAAGATGCGCTGGCGCAACGCGGCGCGATCGAGGCTGCCATCGTCGCGCAGGATCTGCGTACCGAAACGGATCACGATCTGCGCAAGCGCCGGATGCCCCGGTGCGACCACCGCGCGTGCGGCCACGTCGGCATCGGCCACGACGATGCCCTTGGCTTCGAAGCGGCGGCTCAACTCGCTCTTGCCGGAGGCGACGCCGCCGGTGAGGCCGACGATGAAATCGCTCACCGCGTCGCTCCGCTCAGCGCAGCCCGGACCAGCGCATGTAGGTCTCGATGATTTCCGTGCCCCAGAAGAACACGATCCAGCCGGCGATGGCCAGATACGGGCCGAACGGAATCGGCGTGGCCCGGTCGCGGCCCTTGGCGGCCAGCCAGATCGAGCCGAGCACCGCGCCGACCAGCGAGGAGATCAGGATCGTCGGCAGGATGCCCTTCAACCCGCACCAGGCGCCGATCGCCGCCAGCAGCTTGAAGTCGCCATGGCCCATGCCTTCCTTGCCGGTGATCTGCTTGAACAGCCACCACACCGACCACAGCGACACATAGCCGACCGCCGCGCCGAGCAGCGCCGGCTTGGCCGGCATGTACAGATTGTCCATGCTGCCGACCAGGCCCAGCCACATCAGCGGTAGGGTCAGCTGGTCCGGCAGCAAGCGGGTGCGCAGATCGATCCCCGACATCGCGACCAGGAAGCAACTGAACACGATCGCGCCGAACCCCTGCCAACCGAAGCCGAAGCGCCAGACGCTGGCGACCACCAGCAGGCTGGTCAGCATCTCCACCAGCGGGTACTGGATCGAGATCGGCGCATGGCAATGCCGGCACTTGCCGCGCAGGGCCAGCCAGCTGAACAGCGGGATGTTCTCGTACCAGGACAGCTTGTGCTTGCAGTGCGGGCAGTGCGACGGCTCGACCACGATCCCGGGCGGCGGCGGATCGTAGAGGTCCGGCAACTCCAGGATCTCGCGCGAATCGCGCTTCCACTGCCACTCCATGCGCTTGGGCAGGCGCAGGATCACCACGTTGAGGAAACTGCCTACCAGCAAGCCCAGCCCGGCCGCGGCGGGGTAGCCGAGGCCGGGGTGTTGATCGAGAAATGCCATTAATGCTTATCCAACGACGGAGGCCAGCTTGAAGATGGGCAGGTACATGCCGATCACCATGCCGCCGACGATGGTACCAATGAATACCATGATCAACGGTTCGAGCAGGCTGCTCAAGGCATCGACGGCATTGTTCACTTCCTGCTCGAAGTACTCGGCCACCTTGAACAGCATCGCATCCAGCGCACCGGCCTCTTCGCCGATAGCGGTCATCTGGATGACCATGTGCGGAAACAGGTTGGTCTGCTTCATCGCTACGTTGACGGGGTAGCCCACCGCCACGTCGTCGCGCATGCGCAGCACGGCCTTCTCGTAGACGCTGTTGCCGGTGGCGCCGGCGACGATGTCCAGCGCCTCCACCAGCGGCACGCCGGCGCGGAAGGTCACCGCAAGGGTGCGTGAGAAGCGCGCCACCGAGCTGTTGTGCATGATCTGGCCGATGACCGGCACCTTGAGGATCAAGCGGTCCATGCCGTGCTGCATCGAGGGCGAACGTTTGTAGGCAAAGATGAAGCCGCCAATCGTGCCAATCAGGAGGATCAGCAGGATCCACCAATAGGACACCATGAAGCGTGAGGCGGCTACGATCATCTGCGTAAACGCGGGCAACTCCGCGCCAAAGCCCTTGAATACGTCCTCGAACTGAGGCACGACCCATACCAGCAGGATCGAGCTGACCAGCAAGGCGACCGCCATGACCATGGCCGGATAGAACAAGGCCTTCTTGATCTTGCCCTTCAGTGCTTCGATGTTTTCCTTGTAGGTGGCGACCGTCTCCAGCACAGTTTCGAGCACGCCTGCGCCTTCGCCGGCCTTGACCAGGTTGCGATACAGCTCGTCGAACTGGATCGGGTGCCTGCTGACCGCCTCGTAGAGCGACGAGCCGCCTTCGATGTCGGTGCGGATCTGATCGACCATCTTCTTCATGCGCGGGTTCTTGTGCCCGCTGGCGATGATCTCCAGAGATCCCACGATGGGGACGCCCGACTTCATCATGGTCGCCATCTGGCGGCTGAAAAAAGCGATGTCCTTGGTGCCGATCTTGCTGCCGGCGGCGCCGAACAGGGGCTTGGGCTTGGGCTTGACCACCGACGGCGTGATGCCCTGGCGGCGCAGTTCGGCACGCAACAGGTTGGCGTTCTTGGCGGACTGTTCGCCCTTCATCTTGATGCCGCGCTTGTCCGTCCCCTCCCAGACGAACGGCACCTGCTGGCTGGTATTACGTGCGACGGGCTCTTTAGATACTGCGCTACGAGTTGCGGACATCAGCTGTGCTCCCCGTCCGGCCATCCCCAGGCGGACATGCCTTGCATGGTATCGGTTTCCATGGCGTCTGGCATCCGCGGTCAATCGCTGGGATGGGCGCCTGGGCGTGAAAGCCAAATTTCCGTCGTAGTGACGTTGGGCGTCACTTTGTGACATCTTCTGACAGAGGGGATATCCCGTCGCAAATCGCTTCTTTCCCCCTGTCTGGCCCGATGCAATGAGGCATCATGCGTCTCGGGGGAGCAAATGGTGCGTGTAAGGACGTTGGCACGCAGCCTGCTTGTATCACCCGCACGTGGCGCTCTGCCGCGCGGCGCTCGAGGGGTAACAAGCTCCACGGGCCGAGTGTCTGCCAACTCAACACCATACTCTAGGGGATTCACAAATGAAGAAGCAGCAGGGCTTTACCCTGATCGAACTGATGATCGTGATCGCGATCATCGCGATCCTGGCCGCCATTGCGTTGCCGATGTACCAGGACTATGTCGCCAAGTCGCAGGTCACTGCCGGTCTCGCCGAAATCACCCCCGGCAAGACTCAGGCGGAAGTGCTGTTGAATGAAGGTACCGATTTCTCGACTGCAGCCGCAATAGGCCTGGCCGTGTCTTCTCGATGCACTGCACTTGACGTTTCTGGCACCGCTAGTACGGGCGCGGCATCGATCAAGTGCACCTTGGCGGGTAATTCTAAGATTTTAAGTAAGTCCATTACGCTGACCCGTACTGCAGACACTGGTGTCTGGACTTGTGCTACCACGGCGGACACCAAGTACAAGCCGGGCGGCTGCAGCTGATCGTATGCTGATCGGATAAAAGGTCCTGTCTAAGATGGTAATGCTGTCCAGTTGATTATTGGGCCTGTACAGGGTCTTCCAAAAAAATCCGATGCCAGATCTCTGGCGTCGGATTTTTTATGCCTATCCGTCGCAAATGTTTGACATGAGCGACTTGTTGAGTTTGGCATGTTTGGTGCTGTATGAGATCAATGGGGCGGAACGGCAGAAGATAACGGGGTGGGTATGTGCTGCAGTCGTAACAGAGTTGGGGGATTCACTCTGATCGAACTGATGATCGTGGTGGCGATCATCGCGATCCTGGCCGCTATTGCGTTGCCGATGTACCAGGACTATGTGGCGAAGACGCAGGTAGCTGCCGCGCTTGCAGAAATTCGGCCGGGCAAAACGACGGTTGAATATGTGGCCCAAGAAGATAAGGAGCCGTCACTTGTTGACGTCGATTACGTGGGGTTGAAAGTAAGTACGCGATGCCCCGAGCTTGCAGCCACACTTACAGGTGCAGGTGTCGGAACCATCACGTGTACGGTGAGAGGTAATTCGAAAGTGGATGGCAAGGACCTGGTGCTGCGACGTGACACCGACGGCGTATGGAGTTGCGACGGCAGCGCATTCGATGAGCGTTACCGGCCAGCCGGCTGTGGTTGAATCGAATAACGGCGAATAACGGGGCGAATAACGGGGCCAGAGGAAATATCCGTTTTGGGCGAATAACGGGGCCAGAGGAAATATCCGTTTCAACTTTTCGTTCGTGTAGCGGCCGCAAGCCCTCCTCCCGGGCAATAACGGGCCAGAGTCTGAGGTTTCCCCCGGCGAATAACGGGGCCAGAGGAAATATCCGTTTTGGAATAACGGGGCCAGAGGAAGTATCCGTTTGAACTACCTGTTCAATCAGCCACCCGAATATCGGGGCCAGAGGAAATATCGAATATCGGGGCCAGCGAATATCGGGGCCGAATATCGGGGCCAGAGGAAATATCGGTTTGAACTTTCGCCGAATATTGGGGCCGGATAACGGGGCCAGAGGAAATATCCGTTTCAACTTTTCGTTCGTGTAGCGGCCGCAAGCCCTCCTCTCGGGCAATAACGGGCCAGAGTCTGAGGTTTCCCCGGGAATAACGGGGCCCGGGAATAACGGGGCCAGAGGAAGTATCCGTTTGAACTACCTGTTCAATCAGCCACCGATTTCCTCGGCCGCCCTGGTGGCTGGACGTGCACCGGACGATTCAGCGTTCGCGCCGCCATGGCTTGAAAGCGCGGATGGCCGAGCGCGCGTTCCTGCTGAAGATGCAGGCGAATGGCGTGCAATTCGTCGTCGGCGACGCCTTGATACAGCCATTGACGATAGCTGGCGGCTCGGTCTGCCGGGTCGGTGCCGAGCGCAAGATAGGCCGGATGCGGTGAAACGGCTGGGTCGGCCGCGATTCCCAGGCTGGAACGCGCGCTGGACCAGTGGTAATCCTCTGCCGCGGTGGTCATGGCCGCCCGGACGGGATTGAGTTCGATGTAGCGATGGACCATCAGCAGGTAGCGCTCCGAATCGACGAGGCAGGACTTGAAGCGTCCTTCCCATAAGGTGCCGGTACGCCCGTGTTTGCGATTGAATACCGGCACGTAGCGCTGTCCCAATACCCGCATTGCGGCCGATAGCCGCCCAGGTGCCGGTGGCGTGAGCAGAAGATGCACATGGTTGGTCATCAGGGCATAGGCATGCAGGGCGATGTCGTGTGCCTTCAACGCATCGTTGAGGAGGGCGCGATAGCGCGAGTGGTCATCCTCGTCCAGGAACACCGCGCCGCGATTCACGCCGCGCTGGGTGATGTGCAGGGGAAAGCCAGGTAGTTCGAGTCGGGGGCGGCGCGGCATGGCAAGAGCGACAGATGTCGATGTCCCATCCTGTGCCGATGTCCTGCCTATGTTGGATAGGAGTTTGCCGCACGACTGGGTCGAGAGATGCCGTCGATTTCAAACGGATATTTCCTCTGGCCCCGTTTGGGAGTCGGGCGTTTGTACAAGGCCGTGCGCGGCCAACCGATGCGTTATTCTTGCCCGGGTAGCCTAGGGGGCCATATGAACGCTCAGACATCCGCCAATCTGGTCGGCATCACCGGCATCGCACGCCGCCTGGTTCAGGACGGCGCGCTGGAGGAAGCGGTCGCGCGAACCGCGATGGCGCATGCCGCCGAGGCCAAGATCCCGCTGCCGCAGTGGTTTTCCGAGAAGAAGCTGGTCACCGCGGCGCAGCTGGCCGCCGCCAATGCGGTCGAGTTCGGGATGCCGCTGCTGGACGTGTCGGTGTTCGATGCCAGCCAGAGCGCGATCAAGCTGGTCAGCGAGGAGTTGCTGCAGAAGCACCAGGTGCTGCCGCTGTTCAAGCGCGGCAACCGGCTGTTCGTGGGGGTCAGCAATCCGACCCAGACCCGGGCGCTGGACGACATCAAGTTCCATACCAATCTGACGGTGGAGCCGATCCTGGTCGACGAGGACCAGATCCGGCGCACCCTGGAGCAGTGGCAGACCAGCAACGATACGCTCGGCAACAGCCTGGGCGGCGACGACGAGGGCATGGACAACCTCGAGGTCGGTGCCGGCGACGAGGACATGGGCAGCGGCGGCGATACCGGCGTCGATGCCAAGGGCGACGATACGCCCGTGGTCAAGTTCGTGAACAAGATGCTGGTCGATGCGATCCGCCGCGGCGCCTCGGACATCCACTTCGAGCCGTACGAGGACGACTATCGGGTGCGCCTGCGCATCGATGGCCTGCTCAAGAGCGTGGCCAAGGCGCCGGTCAAGCTCAACCAGCGCATTGCGGCGCGCTTGAAGGTGATGTCGCAGCTGGACATCGCCGAGAAGCGCGTGCCGCAGGATGGGCGCATCAAGCTCAACCTGTCCAAGAGCAAGCAGATCGACTTCCGCGTCAGCACGCTGCCGACGCTGTTCGGCGAGAAGATCGTGCTGCGTATCCTCGACGGCAGTGCGGCCAAGCTGGGCATCGACAAGCTCGGCTACGAGCCGGAGCAGCAGAAGCTGTTCCTGGACGCGATCCACAAGCCCTACGGCATGGTGCTGGTGACCGGCCCCACCGGCTCGGGCAAGACGGTGTCGCTGTACACCGCGCTGGGCATCCTCAACGACGATACCCGCAACATCTCCACCGCCGAGGATCCGGTCGAAATCCGCCTGCCCGGCGTCAACCAGGTGCAGCAGAACAACAAGCGCGGCATGACCTTCGCCGTGGCGCTGCGCTCGTTCCTGCGCCAGGATCCGGACATCATCATGGTCGGCGAAATCCGCGACCTGGAAACCGCAGAGATCGCGATCAAGGCGGCGCAGACGGGCCACATGGTGCTGTCCACGCTGCATACCAACGATGCGCCGCAGACCATCGCGCGCCTGATGAACATGGGCATCGCGCCGTACAACATCACCAGTTCGGTGACGCTGGTGATCGCGCAGCGCCTGGCGCGGCGGCTGTGCAACAACTGCAAGCGCCCGACCCAGTTGCCGGAGAACGCGCTGCTGGCCGAGGGCTTCAGCGAGGCCGAGGTCGCCGCCGGCATCCAGCTGTACGAGGCGGTAGGCTGCGACGAGTGCACCGAGGGCTACAAGGGCCGCACCGGCATCTATCAGGTGATGCCGATGAACGACGAGATCGCGGCGATCGTGCTGCAGGGCGGCAACGCGATGGACATCGCCGAGGCGGCGCAGAAGATCGGGGTCAAGGACCTGCGCCAGTCGGCGCTGCTCAAGGCGCGCGCCGGCATCACCAGCCTGGCGGAGATCAATCGCGTGACCAAGGATTGATGGGGCCGGGATTCGGCATTCGGGATTGGGGATTCGTAAGAGCGGAGCAGCGGCTTTTCATTCCGGCTTGATCCGGCTTTTTTCCACTTAGGCCGAATGAGGGGGAAGGATGGGAAGCCATTGCTTTTACGACTCCCCAATCCCGCCTCCCCAATCCCCGCTCTTCTACTCCATCCCCAATTTCTTGAGCTTGTAGCGCAGCGCACGGAAGGTGATGCCGAGCTGGGCCGCGGTGCGGGTCTTGTTCCAGCGGTTCTCTTCCAGCGCCTTCTGGATCGCGGCGCGTTCGAGCTGCTCGATGTAGGAGGGCAGGGCCGAGGAGGTCGGGTCGATGTCGACCACGCCGGGCGGCAGCGCCGGGGCGGCTTCCGCCGCGGCGCGCGCGCTGTTGCCGGGTTGCGGCAGGCGCAGGTCGGCGGCGCTGATCTGGTCGTCTTCGGCCATCGCCAGGGCGCGCTCGAGGATGTTCTCCAGTTCGCGCACGTTGCCGGGGAAGGCGTAGCGGTTCAGCGCGTCCAGCGCCGATGGCGACAGCAGCGGGGTGACCCGGCCGTGGCTCTTGGCCAGCCGCGCCAGGATCGCCGCGGCCAGTTGCGGCAGGTCGCCGCCGCGGTCGCGCAGCGGCGGCACCCGCAGTTCGATCACGTTGATGCGGTAGTACAGGTCGTGGCGGAAGCGGCCGTCGGCGACCAGGTCGGCCAGGTCCTTGTGCGTGGCCGACAGGATGCGCACGTCGGTCGGCACTTCGATCGAGGCGCCGACCGGGCGCACCGCCTTCTCCTGGATCGCGCGCAGCAGCTTGACCTGCATCGGTAGCGGCAGCTCGGCGACTTCGTCCAGGAACAGGGTGCCGCCGTGCGCGGCCTGGAACAGGCCGGCCTGGTCGGCATGGGCGCCGGTGAAGCTGCCTTTCTTGTGGCCGAAGAACTCGCTTTCCATCAGTTCGGCCGGGATCGCGCCGCAGTTGACCGGCACGAACGGCCCGGCCGCGCGCGCGCCCTGCTCGTGGATGGTGCGCGCGACCAGTTCCTTGCCGACGCCGGACTCGCCGAGGATGTAGACCGGCGCCTGGCTGCGCGCGACCTTGGCGATGGTGGCGCGCAGCACGTCCATCGCCGTCGAGGCGCCGAGCAGGCGGCTGGCCTGCTCCGGCGGCGGCGCCGGCGGTGCGGCGCGTTCGCTGTTGTTGAGTTCCAGCGCGTGCTTGACCAGGCCGCGCAGCACGTGGATGTCCACCGGCTTGCTGACGAAGTCGAAGGCGCCGGCCTTCAAGGCTTCCACCGCCAGGTCCATGCTGCCGAAGGCGGTGATCATCGCCACCGGCGTGCGCGGATAGTGGCGGGCGATCTCGCTGACCAGTTCGATGCCGTTGCCGTCGGGCAGGCGCATGTCGGTGATGCACAGGTCGTAGGGATTGCTCGCCAGCAGTTCGCGGGCTTCGGCTAGGTTGGCGGCGGTGCTGATGCGCAGCCCCATCCTGCCCAGGGTCAGCACCAGCAGTTCGCGGATGTCGCGTTCGTCGTCGACGACAAGGGCGCTTCGGGTTTCGTTCATGTGCGGAAAAGATAGCCCAGGTGCAGGGGGAGGCGCCAATTTATCGACGCGGGCAGGAGCTTGGCGGAGCGATTCTCAACCAGACAGCATGGTGTGCGGGCCGGGCAGCCACACCCGGAAGCAGGCGCCGCCGGCCGGCACCGGCACGTATTCCAGGCGCGCCTGGTTGGCCCGGCACAGTTCGCGGGCGATATACAGGCCCAGCCCGGTGCCGTGCTCGGAGGTGGTGAAGAACGGGCGGAACAGCTGCGCGGCCACCGCTTCGGGAATGCCGGGACCGCGGTCCATCACGTCGACGATGGCGTTGCGTTCCTGGATCGCCACGCGCAGCCGCACCCGCGCCGGCTCCTCCATCACCCGGCCGTACTTGAGCGCGTTGTGCACCAGCGCGCTGAGGATCTGGTGCAGGTGCTTGGGATCGACCAGCGCGTGCACCGGCTGCGGGGCGAGGATGGCTTCCAGGCTGTCGGTCTCGATCGACAGGGTCTGCCGGTATTCCAGCACGAAGCGGCGCACGAACACGCCCAGGTCCAGGTTCTCCGGATTGGAGCGCTCGCGCCTGGCCAGGCCCAGCACGCTCTCGACGATGCCGTTGGTGCGCTGGCACTGCATGTGGATGATCTGCAGCAGGCGGCGGTCGGCGTCGCCGATCGCCGGCGATTCCTCGAGCAGCTGCGAGGCGTAGCTGATCGCGGCCAGGGGGTTGCGGATCTCGTGCGCCAGGCTGGCCGAGAAGCGGCCCAGCGCCGACAGGGTCAGCGATTCGGCGCGCCGCGACACCACCGTCGCATCGTCCAGGAACACCAGGGTCAGGTCGCCTTCCATCAGCAGCCGGGCGAAGCGCGGCTGTACCTCGGGCTGGTCCGGCGACAGCTGCAGCGGCGTCTCTTCCTGGTTCCAGCCGTTGCGCCAGCGTTGCAGCCGCTTGCCCAGCTCCGGCGCGGCGCTGAGCAGGTCCAGGCGGCCGCTGGCGCTGTTGCCGTCGGCGTCGCCGAGCAGGGCCGAGGCCGCCTCGTTGGCCAGGGTGACGCGGTTCTGCGCGTCCACCACCAGTACCCCGGTGCGCATGCGGCGAATGATCAACTCGTTGATTTCGTAAAGATTCGCCACTTCGGCGCCGCGCCGGTCGGCCAGCGTCTGGCTGCTGCGCGCGCGCTGCCCGATCTGGTAGCAGATGTAGGCCACCGCCAAATAGCTGCTGGCGAACATGGCCAGTTCGGCCAGGCTGCGGGTGCTTTCGCCGCCGTCCAGCGAGGTCCACAGGTATTCCAGCAGGGTCGCCGCGGCGGCGGTCAGGGCGATGCCGAAGCCGTAGCGCAACGGCAGCAGCATCGCCGCGGCGGCGACATTGAACAGCAGCATCATCGCGATGCCGGCGCTGGCCGCCGGCAGCGCATGCGCGGCCAGGGTGGCCGCGGCGATGTCCGCGGTGGTGCTGCAGAACACGATCGGGATCAGGTGGCGTTCGTTGCGGCCCCATAGCAGGAGCAGCAGCGCCACCAGCAGGTAGGCGCTCGCCAGCCCGGCCGCCAGTTGCGCGAAGCGCGGCTCGCCGACCAGCACGCTCAACGGGCTGAACACCAGCGCCGCGATCAGCCCGGCCACCAGCACCCGGTACAGCGCGAAGAAATACAGTTCGCGGCGCGGGATGGACTCGATGCGGTCGATGAGCGAGGCGCTTGTGGGCAAGCCGGACTCCAGCCAGGCGACGGACGGCGCGAGTATAGGCGTCGCGCCGCGGAATGCGATGGCAGGCGTGGGATCGGGCCGGCGCCGGTGGCGGCCGCGGCATGGCAGGGGAGGGGCGGGGCGCGGTACTGCCCGAGCCGCGTCGCGGCGTTGCCGTGACGGGTCTGCGGGGCGGCCTGCGTCGGCGCCCGAACCGGCGCCCGAACCGGCGCTTTTGCGCCGCCGCCCAGGGTCGGCGACAATATGCAGCCCGTCCGTACCATTCCGCCGCCATCTCACGGCCCGGATCGCTGCGGGACGGTCGTTCCTCTTCCCACGGTGACGCATGAATTTCCACGAATACCAGGCGAAACAACTGTTTGCCGACTACGGCATCCCGGTCCCGGCCGGACGCGTCGCGTCCACGCCCGAAGAAGCCGTCGAAGCGGCCAATGCCTTGGGCAATGGCCCCTGGATGGTCAAGGCCCAGATCCACGCGGGCGGCCGCGGCAAGGCCGGCGGCGTGAAGTTCTGCAAGACCACCGACGACGTCAAGGCCGCTGCGGCCAAGATGCTCGGCACCTCGATGGAAACCTACCAGTCCGCTGGCGTGGCCCTGCCGATCAGCCTGGTGCTGGTCACCGAGGCCGGCGAGATCGCCAAGGAACTGTACCTGTCGGTGCTGGTGGACCGCGGCACCCAGTCGATCACCTACATCGCCTCGTCGGAAGGCGGCGTGGACATCGAGCAGGTCGCCGCCGAGACCCCCGAGAAGATCCAGACCCTCAACGTGAACTTCGTCGAAGGCCTGCAGCCCTACCAGGCGCGCGAGATCGGCTTCAAGCTCGGCCTCACCGCCAAGCAGGCCAACCAGCTGGCCAAGATCATGGGCGGCCTGTACACCCTGTTCAACGAAAAGGACCTGGCGCTGGTCGAACTGAACCCGCTGGCGATCCTGGACAGCGGCGACCTGTACGCGCTCGACGGCAAGGTCAACTCCGATGACAACGCCACCTTCCGCCACAAGGATCTGGCCGCCATGCGCGACAAGACCCAGGAAGACGAGGCCGAAGTGCGCGCCAGCGAGTACGACCTGAACTACGTGACCATGGACGGCAACATCGGCTGCATGGTCAACGGCGCCGGTCTGGCCATGGCCACCATGGACGTGATCGCGCTCAACGGCGGGTCGCCGGCCAACTTCCTGGATGTCGGCGGCGGCGCCACCAAGGAGCGCGTGACCGAGGCGTTCAAGCTGATCCTGTCCTCGGACAAGGTCAAGGCCATCTTCGTCAACATCTTCGGCGGCATCGTCCGCTGCGACATGATCGCCGAGGGCATCATCGCCGCGGTCAAGGAAGTGGACGTCAAGGTGCCGGTGGTGGTGCGTCTGGAAGGCACCAACGTCGAGGCAGGCAAGAAGCTGCTGGCCGAATCCGGCCTGGCCATCACCCCGGCCGACGACATCAACGATGGCGCCAAGAAGGTCGTCGCAGCCGTCGCTGCCTGAACCCACGAGACTAGGAAGAATTCATGTCTGTTTTGATCAACAAGAATACGAAGGTCATCGTGCAGGGCTTCACCGGCCAGCAGGGGACTTTCCACGCGACCCAGATGGTCGAGTACGGCACCCAGGTGGTCGGCGGCGTGACCCCGGGCAAGGGCGGCACCACCCACATCAACCTGCCGGTGTTCAACACCGTGCGTGAAGCGGTCGAAGCCACCGGCGCCGATGCGTCGGTGATCTACGTGCCGCCGCCGTTCGCGGCCGATGCGATCCTGGAAGCGGCCTCGGCCGGCATCAAGGTCATCGTCTGCATCACCGAAGGCATTCCGGTGCTGGACATGCTGCGGGTCAAGAACGTGCTGAAGTCGCACCCGGACGTGACCCTGATCGGGCCGAACTGCCCCGGCGTGATCACCCCGGGCGAGTGCAAGATCGGCATCATGCCGGGCCACATCCACATGCCGGGCAAGATCGGCATCGTGTCGCGCTCGGGCACGCTGACCTATGAAGCCGTGAAGCAGACCACCGCCGCCGGCCTGGGCCAGTCCACCGTCATCGGCATCGGCGGCGATCCGATCAACGGCCTGAACTTCGTCGACTGCCTCAAGCTGTTCAACGAAGACCCGCAGACCCAGGGCATCATCATGGTCGGCGAGATTGGCGGCGACGCCGAGGAAGCCGGTGCCGAGTACATCAAGGCCCACGTCAAGAAGCCGGTGGTCGGTTTTATCGCCGGCGCCTCGGCCCCTCCGGGCAAGCGCATGGGCCACGCCGGTGCGATCGCCTCGGGCGGTTCGGGCACCGCGGCCGGCAAGTTCGCGGCGATGGAAGCCGCCGGCGTCAAGACCGTCCGTTCGCCGGGCGACCTGGGCGCGGCGATCGCTTCGCTGGTGAAGTAAGCGACACGGCGGTTGCGGCATGCGGCGCTCAGGTGCCGTATGTCGCGACCGTTCGCTGGCGGCAATGCCGGTCAGCGTCGAACGGGGCCTCGCGAAAGCGGGGCCCTTTTTTTGTGTCGGCGTTTTTTCGAAGGTGTAGCGCCGTGCTGTCTCAGGTGACGAGTGCTTCGCCTGTACCTTCACCCCAAACTCCCCTCTCCGACCGGGCTTGTCGCTCTGCCGTTGCGTGCCGCGCGCCGCTGCTGCACCCGGCAACGTCTGTCAGCTCGGCATGTTCGACGCGGGATTTGCGTTCAACAGTGCGTTCGGCGTGACCTTCGCCGCAACGTGCGTTACCGGAAGGCCCGTCGCGCCCAACGGCCGGCGCTTCCAGAGCCGTTTCCACAGGATTTGCGCCGTGGCTGCGATTCGAGAATGTCCCGACGTGCGGTTGCCGGCCATCATGGGCCCGCTTGGCGCCCGCCCCATTCGTCCCTGCGCGCCCGCCATTGGTCACTGTCGTGGCCGCCGCCGTCCCTTGGCCGTGGCGGGCGGACGGGCGCTGCACATACTTGCCGCCACTTCACGCAACGACAGGAGCGCACCGGTGGGCAGCAGATGGCGGGCAGCGGTATGTGGTGCGGGACTGGCGCTGGGCGTTGGCGGGATCTGCGCGGCGGCGCCGGGCGACTGGTCCAGCTATGCCGGCGCGCCCGGCGGCGGCCAGCATTCGCCGCTGACCCAGATCACTCCGGACAACGTGGGACGGCTGCGCATCGCCTGGTCGTTCCGGACCGGCGAACTCGGCGCGGGCCTGCCGGATCCGGAGCGGCGCCGCTTCGAGGCCAATCCGCTGGTGCTGGACGGGCGCATGTACCTGGTCACCGGCACCGGCATCGCCTTCGCGCTGGATGCGGCCAGCGGCCGCGAACTGTGGTCGTTCGACGCCCAGGTCGCGCGCGGCAAGCACTACAGCGATCCGGCCTCGCGCGGGGTGAGCTTCTGGCGCGACGCGCAGGCCACGGACGGCACGTGCCGCGAGCGCATCGTGTTCGGCACCCTGGACGCACAGCTGATCGCGCTGGACGCCGCCGACGGTCGGCCCTGCGCCGGGTTCGGCACTGCCGGCAGCATCGACCTGCGGGCCGGGATCGACGTGCAGGACAGGCCCGGCGATGCCTGGGCCAACTATGCGGTGACCTCGCCGCCGGTGGTGGCCGGCGACGTGCTGGTGGTGGGCAGCTCGATCGGCGACAACCGCGGGCATGCGCTGGAGCAGGGCGTGGTGCGCGGCTACGACGCGCGCAGCGGCCGCGAGCTGTGGCGCTGGGATCCGGTGCCGCGCGCTCCGGCCGCCGCGGCCGCGGCCGGCTGGC
Organism: Xanthomonas campestris pv. phormiicola; assembly: GCA_025666215.1. NCBI lineage: Bacteria > Pseudomonadati > Pseudomonadota > Gammaproteobacteria > Lysobacterales > Lysobacteraceae > Xanthomonas > Xanthomonas campestris. The sequence goes on from CP102593.1 coordinate 1,435,491, forward strand.
AGCCGGAGCAGGCCGCCACGGTTGGCGGCGGCAACGCCTGGGCGCCGCTGGCGGTGGATCCGGCACTGGGGCTGGTGTACGTGCCGACCGGCTCGGCCAGTCCCGACTACTACGGCGGCGAGCGGCTCGGCGACAACCGCGATGCGAATTCGCTGGTGGCGCTGGACCTGCACAGCGGGCGCCGGGTGTGGGCGCAGCAACTGGTGCATCACGACCTGTGGGACTACGACCTGGCCTCGCAACCGGTGCTGACGACGGTGCAGACCGCGCAGGGGCCGCGCGAGGCGGTGCTGCAGGCGACCAAGACCGGCTTCCTGTTCGCCTTCGACCGCCGCGACGGCAGCCCGGTGTTCCCGATCAGCGAAGTGCCGGTGCCGGCGACCGACGTACCCGGCGAGCGCATCTCGCCGACCCAGCCGATGCCCGAGCCGGCGCTGCGCCTGGCGCGACATACGCCGCTGACCGCCGCCGACGCCTGGGGCGCGACGCCGGGCGCGCGCCGCGAGTGCGCCGCGCTGATCGCCGGGCTGCGTTCGGAAGGCCTGTTCACTCCGCCCAGCGTGCGCGGCACGATCGCGCTGCCGGGCTGGGCCGGCGGGGTGAACTGGGGCGGCATCGCGGTGGACCCGCAGCGCCAGCTGGCGATCCTGCCGGTGTCGGACCTGCCGATGCAGGTGGCGCTGATCCCGCGCGCGCAGTTCCTCGACAGCGACCACGCGCGTTATCCCGCCCAGCAGTTCAACGACATGCAGGGCACGCCGTACTACATGCGCCGCGGCATGCTGGCTTCGTCCCGCGGCGTTCCCTGCGTCAAGCCGCCATGGGGGCGGCTGGTGGCGGTGGACCTGCGCACGCGCAAGATCGCCTGGGAACGCCCGCTCGGCACGCTGGAAGAGCGGCTGCCGTGGCTGCCGCTGGACGTGGGCACGCCGCTGCTCGGCGGCGCGGTGACCACCGCCAGCGGGCTGACCTTCATCGCCGCGGCCGCCGATTCGCGCCTGCGCGCGCTCGACAGCGCCAGCGGCAAGACCCTGTGGGACGCCAAGCTGCCGGCGGGCGGCCAGGCCACGCCGTCGATCTATGCGGTGGGCGGCAAGCAGTACGTGGTGATCGCCGCCGGCGGCCGCGAGGGCATGGGGGCGCTGGGCGATTACGTGGTCGCCTATACGCTCGATGGCCAGGGCCAGGAGGTGGTGTTCCAGCACGGCGTGGCCGCGCGCATGGCGACCCTGGGCATCGTCGCGCTGGCGCTGCTCGCGGCCGTGGTGACGCTGTGGCGGCGCTGGCGCCGTCGGCGTCGTGCGCGGGCAGGGAGCCGCGGCAACGGATGAAGCGATGCGCGGCGTGCCGCTCCGTGTGGGAGCGACTTCAGTCGCGACGCGGGGTCTGTCAGCGATCGGCTTCGGAGCCAGTCGGGACTGAAGTCCCTCCCACAATGCACCCAGCGTGACTCGGCATGCGGCTCCTTGTGGGAGCGACTTCAGTCGCGACGCGGGGTCTGTCAGTGACCGGCTTCGGAACCAGTCGGGACTGAAGTCCCTCCCACAATGCACCCAGCGGGACTCGGCATGCGGCTCCTTGTGGGAGCGACTTCAGTCGCGACGCGGGGTCTGTCAGTGACCGGCTTCGGAGCCAGTCGGGACTGAAGTCCCTCCCACAACAGTGCACCCATCCGGTGACGGGCGCAGCGTGGGGTAGGCAAGCCGGATCGTCTGCCGCGGTGCGGCGCTACACTGCGCATTGCCGTCGTGCGCATGTCGGCTCCGCTGCTGCTGGCGCTGCGCCGTCGGCGGCTGGCATCGGCGCGGTCGCCGCGCTTTTCCCCCTCCCGCTTCTGCAAGGTTGTCCATGTCTTCTTCCCTTCGCATCGCCATGGCCCAGTTCGATTTTCCGGTCGGCGCCGTGGCTCAGAACACCGATCGCATCATCGCGATGATCGACGAGGCGCGCGACGAGTATGGCGCCGACATCGTGCTGTTCCCGGAACTGGCGGTCAGCGGCTATCCGCCGGAGGACCTGCTGCTGCGGCCCGGTTTCCTCGCCGATTGCGAACTGGCGGTGCAGCGCATCGCGGTGCGCGTGCACGGCATCGTCGCGGTGGTCGGCTGGCCGCAGAGCGCCGGCAGCGTGGTCTACAACGCGGCCAGCGTGCTGCGCGGCGGGCAGATCGAAACCACCTACCGCAAGCGCGAACTGCCCAACTACGCGGTGTTCGACGAGCGCCGCTATTTCGACGTCGATCCGGACGGCGGCAGCTGCGTGTTCGAGGTCAAGGGCACCCAGGTCGGCCTGGTGATCTGCGAGGACCTGTGGTTCCCCGAGCCGCTGGCCGATACCGTGCGCCACGGCGCCGAACTGGTGCTGGTGCCCAACGCCTCGCCGTACGAGCGCGGCAAGCATGCGCAGCGCGATGCGCTGCTGGCCGAGCGCACCCGCGAGACCGGCGTGGCGCTGGCCTATCTCAACGTGGTCGGCGGCCAGGATGCGCTGGTGTTCGACGGCGCCTCGGTGGTCGCCGACGGCGACGGCAGCGTGCATCCGGCCGCGGCGGCGTTCACCGACCAATGGCTGGTGGTGGACTACGCGACGCAGGCGCGTGCGTTCACGCCGTTGCGCTGGATCGACGACGGCGACGAGAGCATGGACGCGCTGGCCTGGCGCGCGGTGGTGCGCGGGCTGCGCGACTACTGCGGCAAGAACCGGTTTTCCAAGGTGTGGCTGGGCCTGTCCGGCGGCATCGATTCGGCGCTGGTGCTGGCGATGGCGGTGGACGCGCTGGGCGCGGACAACGTCACCGCGGTGCGGCTGCCGTCGCGCTACACGGCCGAGATGTCCAACGACCTGGCCGACGAGCAGTGCCGCGCGCTGGGGGTGACGCTGGAGACGGTGGCGATCGAGCCGGCGTTCGAGGGCTTGTTGAAAGCGCTCGGCCCGATGTTCGAAGGCACCCAGGCCGACGTCACCGAAGAAAACCTGCAGTCGCGCAGCCGCGGCGTGATCCTGATGGCGCTGGCCAACAAGTTCGGCGGGCTGCTGCTGACCACCGGCAACAAGAGCGAGTACGCGGTCGGCTACGCCACCATCTACGGCGACATGTGCGGCGGCTATGCGCCGCTGAAGGATCTGTACAAGACCGAAGTGTTCGGGCTGGCGAAATGGCGCAACACGGTCGGCGGCGCGCCGGTGATCCCGCCGGCGGTGATCGCGCGGCCGCCGTCGGCGGAACTGCGCGCCAACCAGACCGACCAGGATTCGCTGCCGCCGTACGACGTGCTCGACGGCATTTTGTATCGCTATGTCGACCAGGAGGAATCGCGCGACGAGATCGTCGCCGCCGGCTACGCCGCCGAGGTGGTCGATCAGGTGGTGCGGCTGGTGCGGATCACCGAATGGAAGCGGCACCAGGCCGCGCCGGGGCCGAAGGTGTCGCGCCGCGCGTTCGGCCGCGAGCGGCGTTATCCGATTACCAATGGGTATCAGGCATAGGCGGTAGGACGACGTCGCGGTCTCGCGGCGTTGAATTCCAAGACGGCGTTGCGCAGGGTGCCAGTCGCGTTTGAAGCCCTACAGACGCAGCGATGGGCTGCCCTGTAGGAAGGCTTCAGCCCCGGTGGTGTCCGCAGTCGGGAACATGCGACACCTCGCGCGCCGCTGTCCGAGTCCCGAGTCCCCGGTCCCGAGTCCCGGTATGCCTCACACCGCCTGCAGCAGCCGCAACCCGAACGCATCGTCCTGCGCGTTCCAGCCATGGCTGACGCGCAGGCCGGCGGCCGCGGCCATTTCGCCGAAGCTCTGGTCGCTGTACTTGTGGCTGTATTCGACCTGCATCGCTTCGCCGGCGGCGAAGTCGAAGCGCTGTCCGGCCACGTGCACCTGCTGTGCGCACTGGCTGACCAGGAAGGTCTCGATGCGCTGGCGCTCGCGCGCATACACCGCGCGGTGGCGGAACTGCGCCAGGTCGAAGTCGCTGCCGATCTCGCGGTTGAGGCGGCGCAGCAGGTTCAAGGTGAACTCGGCGGTGACGCCGGCCGCGTCGTTGTAGGCCGCTTCCAGTACCGCAGGATCCTTGTCCAGATCGATGCCGATCAGCGCGCAGCCATCGTGGCGCATGGTCTCGCGCATCGAGGCCAGCAGCTTGATGCCGTCCTCGCGGGTGAAGTTGCCCAAGGTGGAGCCGGGGAAGAACACCAGGGTGCGGCGCGCGCCGCGTTGCGGCGCCGGCAGGTCCACCGGCGTGGTGAAGTCGGCGCAGACCGGCAGCATCTGGATGCGCGGGAAGCGCTCGGCCAGGCGCGCGGTGCTGGACATCAGCATGTCGCGCGAGATCTCGATCGGGGTGTAGGCCACCGGCTCGCGCAGGCCTTCCAGCAACAGTTCGGTCTTGCGTCCGCTGCCGCTGCCCAGTTCCACCACGTGCGCACCGACGCCCACCGCCTGCGCGATCGACGGCATCCGCGCTTCCAGCAGGGCCAGCTCGGTGCGGGTCAGGTAGTACTCGGGCTGGCGGGTGATCGCTTCGAACAGGCGCGAGCCTTCGGCGTCGTAGAAATACTTGGACGGCAATTGCTTGGGGCTGCGCGACAGCCCGGCGATCGCGTCGGCGGCGATGTCGTCCGGTTGCGGATGCAGGTCGGTGAGCGCGGCTTCGGTTAGGGCGCGTGCGGTCGCGGCGTTCATGCGGGATCCTTGGCCAGGCGTAAGCCGGCGAATTGCCAGCGCGCATCGGAGGGAAAGAAGTTGCGGTAGCTGGCGCGGAGGTGGTCGTGCGGCGTGGCGCAGCTGCCGCCGCGCAACACCCACTGCGCGTTCATGAACTTGCCGTTGTATTCGCCCAGCGCGCCGGCCCACGGGCGGAAGCCGGGGTAGGCCAGGTAGGCGCTGCCGGTCCATTCCCAGACATCGCCGAACAACTGCTGCAGGCCGGCCTCGCCCTGCGCGGCGGACTGCGGGTGCAGCGCATCGGCCTCGACGAAATTGCCTTCGATGGCCACGCCGGTGGCGGCCTGTTCCCATTCGGCTTCGGTCGGCAGCCGGGCCCCGGCCCAGCGCGCATAGGCGTCGGCCTCGAACAGGCTGATGTGGCAGACCGGCGCATGCGGATCGCGCTCGCGCCAGCCGCCCAGAGTGAACTCGCGCGCGCCGTCGGCATGCCAGTACAGCGGCCGCTGCCAATCCTCGGCGTTGCGCCGTGCCCAGCCATCGCTGAGCCACAGGGCGACGTTGCGGTAGCCGCCGTCGGCGATGAATTGCGCGTACTCGGCGTTGCTCACCGGACGGCTGGCCAGCGCATGCGCCGGCACCAGCACGCGGTGCCGCGGCGACTCGTTGTCGTAGGCGAAGGCCGCGTGCACCGGCCAGCCGGGCGCGCCGATCTCGCACAGCTGTTCGTCGCGCTGGATCCAGCGCAGGGTTCGGGCCGGGGCCTGCGCCACGGCCAGATCGTCGCGATAGGCCGGGGCCAGCGGATTGCTCCAGAACGCGTGCTTGATGTCGGTCAGCAGCAGTTCCTGGTGCTGCTGCTCGTGGTGCAGGCCCAGTTCCAGCACCTGCAGCGTCTGCGCCGACAGGTCGCCGGCCTGCAGCCGCGCCAGCACCCGCGCCTCGACCTCGGCGCGGTAGTCGCGCACCTGCGCCATGGACGGGCGCGACAGCACGCCGCGGCGCGGCCGCGCATGCATCGGGCCGACGCTCTGGTAGTAGCTGTTGAACAGGTAATCCCACTGCGGATCGACCGGGCGGTAGCCGGCGTCCGCGCCCAGCACGAAGCGTTCGAAGAACCAGGTGGTATGCGCCAGGTGCCATTTCGCCGGACTGGCGTCGTCCATGCTCTGCACCATCGCGTCCTCCTCGCTCAGCGGCGCGGCGAGCAGGTGGGTGCGTTGGCGCACGCTGCGGAAACGCGCCGCCAGCGGGACGCTGGACGCCGCGGGCGAGGGGGATGCCGCAGGAGAGGTCGCTTGCATCCACCAAGCTTAGGGGAAGACCGTGAATATGCCGTCATGCGCGGTGGAACGTCGCGTTACGCTAGTGCCTGTTCATGCGATCGGAGTTGGTGTTCTTCCGAACGCGCCACCCGGCCCGCACGCATATGTCTACAGCAGCCCCGTCCACCCCATTCATGTCCGCATCCGTGGCCGTCGCCGCAGCGCCGGCGGGCTTGCCCGACCTCGCCGAGGCAGCGCAGGCCTTCGTCCTGCCCGAGGGCGTGCGCTATCTGGATAGCGCCAGCAAGGGGCCGCGGCTGGCCAGCGTGCTTGCCGCCGGGCAAGCGGCGCTGGCCGATTCGATCGCACCGTGGACGCTGTCCTTCGACGCGTGGCGCGCGCAGATCGAGACCTTGCGCGGCCTGGCCGCCGCGACGTTGTTCGAAGGCGACGTCGATGGCGTGGCGATGCTGCCCTCGGCGGCCTATGGCCTGGCTACCGCGGCGCGGCAATTGCCGCTGGCGGCCGGCGAGGCGGTGTTGCTGCTCGATGGCCAGTTCCCGTCGAACCTGTTGCTGTGGCAGCAGCGCTGCGCCGAGACCGGCGCGCACCTGGCGGTGGTACGGCGCGGACCGCAGCAGGACTGGACCGGAGCGGTGCTGGCGGCGCTGGACGCGGAGCCGCGGGTGCGGATCGCGACCCTGCCCAATGCCTACTGGCGCGACGGCGCGCTGCTGGACCTGGACCGCATCGCCGCGCGCGTGCATGCGGCGGGCGCGGCGCTGGTGCTGGACCTGAGCCAGAGCCTGGGCGTGCTGCCGGCGCGGCTGGCGACATGGCGGCCGGATTTCGTGGTCGCGGTCGGGCACAAATGGCTGCTCGGGCCGATGGGGCTGGCCTGGTTGTGGGCAGCGCCGCACTGGCGCGCGCACGGCGTGCCGATCGAACACCACTGGCAGGCCCGCGATCCCGGCGCTGACTGGCACTTCCCGGTCGAGGCGCCGCCGCCGTTTCGCACCGGCGCGCGCCGCTTCGACGCCGGCGGCGTGACCGAACCGCTGCGGCTGGCGATGGCCACCGCGGCGTTGCAGCAGGTGCAGCATTGGCAGCCTGCGCGGATCGCGGCGCGGCTGGGCGAACTCGGTGCTGCGTTCGAGGCCGAGCTGCAGGCGCAGGGTGCCGGCGATTGGAGCGTGCCCGGTCATGCGCCGCACCTGTACGCGCTGCGTCCGCCGGCGTCGGCGCTGCAGGCCTTGCTGCCATGGCTGCAGCGCGCGCAGGTGATCTGCACGCACCGCCACGGCGCGTTGCGCATCGCGCCGTATCTGCAGCTGACGCCGGAGGCGATGCGTGCGCTGGCGCGCGAGATGGTCGCCGCGGCGCGCGAGTGAGCGGTGGCTTTGAGCGTTGCTGGAAGGATTCGCCGCCAGCCTGCCGGGTGCACTGTAGGAGGGGCTTCAGCCCCGACAGATAGCCGAAACCACGCGAGTTCCGACTCCGCTCGTCGCGACTGAAGTCGCTCCCACAGGGGCTTGCGGCGAGTTTGCTGGTATGCATGTAGAGGAGCCCCGACTTTTACCGAGGCTGGAAGGGTTTCCGCTTCGTCTGTCGCGGCTGAAGTTGCTCCTACAGGGGCTTGAGGCGAGTCGGCTGGGTGCACTGTGGGAGGGACTTCAGTCCCGACGGGTGCCGAAGCCGATCGCTGGCCGGCGCCACGGTGCGATCGATGGGCTAAGCGTACGATCGCTTCCGCTGTCGCGCCGATGGGCGGCGCCTGCGTGCGCCGGCCTCAGCGCCGCGCCGCCAGGCGCAGGCCGCGCGGGGTCAGCCAGCGTTCCAGGCCCTCGAACAGCGCCTGCACCAGCAGCGCCAGCACCGCCGCCGGGACCGCGCCCTCCAGGATCAGGCCGATATCATCGAGCCGAATGCCGGTGAGGATCGGTTGGCCGTAGCCGCCGGCGCCGATCAATGCGCCCAGCGTGGCGGTGCCGACGTTGATCACCGCCGCGGTCTTGATTCCGGCCAGGATGGTGCGCAAGGCCAGCGGCAGTTCGATCCGCCACAGCCGCGTGCCCGGCGGCAGGCCGATCGCCGCAGCGGTCTCGCGCAGTTCGCGGGCGATGCCGGTCAGGCCGGCATGGGTGTTGCGCACGATCGGCAGCAGACTGTACAGGAACAGCGCGGCGATCGCCGGCTTGGCGCCGATGCCGAACAGCGGAATCATGAACACGAACACCGCCAGCGACGGCAGCGTCTGCAGCACCCCGGTCAGCGACAGCACGACCTGGCCGAGCCGCGGCCGATAGGCGGCGAGAATGCCCAGCGGCAGCGCCGCCAGCAGCGCGAGGCCCAGCGACAGGCCGACCAGCGCCAGGTGTTCGCGCGTGCGTTGCAGCAGGCGCGTCAGCCTGGTGTCCTGTGCCGGCGCGGCGATGCCCAGCCAGTGCGCGGCGATCGCGCTTTCGGCGCGCTTGTCCAGCTTCGCCTCGGCATTGAGCCGCTGCATCGTCGCCGCGTCGATGCGTCCGCCCAGGCCCTGCAGCGCCTGCACGAACCGCGGCGCGCGCTGCGCCAGGTCGCTGCGATACAGGAACACCGCGGCGTAGCGCGGAAAGTAGCGGCGGTCGTCCTGCAGCACCAGCAGGTCGTGCGCCGGGATCTCGGCGTCGGTGCTGTACAGGTCGGTGATGTCGATCGCGCCGCTGTCCAGCGCGCGGTAGGCCAGGTCGTGGTCCAGCCCGGTCGGGGTCTGCGGCAGCCGGTAGGCCGCGCGCACCCCGGGCCAGCCGTCGGCGCGCGACACGAACTCGTTGCTGAGCCCGAGCTTCAGCGACGGATGCGCGGCCAGGTCGGAGATGCGGGCGATGCCCAGCGCCTGCGCGCGCTGCCGGCGCAGGCCGAACGCATAGGTGTTGTCGAAGCCCAGCGGCGCGCTCATCGCCAGGCCGTGCGCGGCCAGGGCGCGGCGCAGCGCGGCATCGTCGGCGTCGGGCAGCTGCAGCAGTTCCGTGGCCAGGGTGCCGGTGTATTCGGCATAGGCGTCGATCGAACCCTGCTGCAGCGCGCGCCACAGGATGCGGGTGCCGCCGAGCTGGCGCCGGTGTTCGACTTCCACGCCGGCCTGGCGCCCGGCGCCGGCGGCGATCTCGCCGAGCACCACCGCCTCGGTGAAGTTCTTCGAGCCGACCACGACCTTCTCCGGCGCTGCCGCAGCGCTGCCGGCGAGCAGGACGAGCGCCGCCGCGAGCAGGAGCAGCGGCACCGCGCGGCGCCGCACCGGCGCCCTCACCGCGCATCCTCCAGCGTGCGCTGCGCGTGCAGGAACTGGCCGACGAACGGTTCGGCGGGCGTATCCAGCAGGTCGCGCACGCTGCCTTGCTGCACGATGCGGCCGTTGCGCATCAGTACCAGCGTATCGCCCAGGTAGGCGGCCTCGGCGACGTCATGGGTCACCAGCACCACGGTCTTGCCGAGCAGCGCGAACAGCTCGCGCATCTGCGTCTGCAGCTCGTGGCGCACGACCGGGTCGAGCGCGCCCAGCGGTTCGTCCAGCAGCAGCACCGGCGGATCCAGCAGCAGCGCGCGGATCAGGCCCACGCGCTGGCGCTGGCCGCCGGACAGTTCGGCCGGATAGCGCGCCAGCAAGGCCTCGGGCAGGCGGCACAGCGCGGCCAGCTCGTGCAGGCGCGCGTCGATCCGCGGCCGCGCCCAGCCCAGGGTCTGTGCCAGCAAGGCGGCGTTGTCGCGCGCGCTCAGGTGCGGGAACAGCCCGCCTTCCTGGATCACGTAGCCGATGCGGCGGCGCTGCGCCAACAGGGTGTCCCGGCGCAGCGGCTCGCCCTGGAAGCGCACCTCGCCGCTGTCGGGCCATTCCAGCCCGAGCAGCATGCGCAGCACGCTGGACTTGCCGGCGCCGCTGGGGCCGATCAGCGCGGTGGTGCGGCCGGAGGCGATGCGCAGATCGACCCGGTCCAGCGCGAGTGCGTCGCCGTAGCGGCGGGTGACCTGATGCAGTTCGAACATGCGTCCAAGCATAGCCGGGCCGCGCCGCCTGGCGCGCGAAGGCGTGGCGCGGCACGCTCAGTCGGCGAAATCGGTCAGCAGTTGCAGCGTCGGCTTCGGCCGCGACAGGTCGTACATGAGGCCGAAGTGGCTTTCCACGCCTTGCAGATTGGTCTGGTCGAGCAGTTCGTAGAGGTTGATCTCGGCGACCACGTCGGCGTAGTCGCTCTGCAGCGTGCGCACGATCTGCGCCACGCTGTCGTAGCAGGCGCCGTCGCCGGCATGGCCGCCGTCGGTGTTGCCGGCGTAGACCTCGGCGCAGTTGACCTCGTTGAAGAACACCTTGCCGCCGTACTTCTGCGCCGCGCCGCGCATCTGCCCCAGGTACAGGTCCATCCAGTAGCCGCGGTCGTGGTGGAATGGATAGTAGTGGAAGCTGATGTGGTCGAAATCGAAGCCGGAGGCCTTGGCCATGTCCAGGAACCACAGCGAGCCGTGGCGATCGCCGGGGCAGCGCGCGTTCGCCGACTGGTCGTCGCTGTTGCAGGCGGTGATGTTGATGGTGAATTCCAGGCCGGCGCCGAGTTCGTCGGAGGCCTGTTTCATGCCGCGGTACATCGCGGTCATCGCATCGATGCGCGCCTGCGCGCCGTCGCGGCTGTAGTCCTGCTCGTTACCGATTTCCCACAGGGTGATGTCGGCGGCGTAGCGCCGCGCCAGCTGGTAGCCGATCTCGCGCGACATCGGGTACACCATCGGCCGCAGCGCGATGCGGTACTGGCGCGACAGCGCCACCAGCCGGTCGAGCACGGCGAAGTTGCGCGGGTCCACGTCGAAGCGGTAGCTGCGCAGGTTGCGCTGGTCGAGCAGCCGGAACACGGCCTCGGCCTGGCTGAGCGGATAGGCGGGGCGGTCGTCGTGGCCGTTGACGCCGAACACGATGGTCGGCACGGCACGCTCGGCAGCGCCAGCGGGCAGGGTGCCGGCGGCGAGTGCGAGTAACAGGAGCAGCAGTGGGGCGGACAAGCGGGGCATGGGGCGTCTCCTGGCAGGGCCGGCGAGCGCTGTGGCGACAGGCGGTGTCGCAAGCGCACAGGGACGGCGGGCGAGTGGGTCGAGCCTAGCAAGCGACGGTTGCGCTCGGCGCGCAGCGGCTGCGCGCTGCACCACAGATCGCGCCACTGGTCCCGGCCAGCGTCATTGGCCAGGACCACCTGTCCAGGGCGCTGCCGCTGGCGGCTGCCCGGACAGCCGCGGTCCTGCGTGGACGCCGGCGGCGGGTGCTCGGTGCGCACGGCTGCGTCGGCAATGCCTTGGCCGCCAACGAAACAGGGGCCTCGCGGCCCCTGTTTCGTTACATCCGGCAGCGTGGCTCAGCGGGCCATCTGCGAGTTGGACTGCCCGGTGGAAGCGGACTTCTCGCCGGCGAACGGGTTCAGCTTGCGGATCATCCACGGGTACTTCGGCCAATGGCCGGTCAGCCACGGATGCTGGGGATCGTTGAGTTCCAGCACCCGGCGCGCGTCGTCGGCCAGCGGCTTGTTGCCCAGGTGGGTGTAGGCGTCGGCCAGCACCGCCACCGCATCGTACTGGTAGGCGCTCTGCGGATAGGTTTCCAGCAGGTAGGTGGCGCGGCCGGCGGCCGATACCCAGGCGTCGCGGCGCAGGTAGTACAGCGCGTTGTCCAGCTCGTGCTGGGCGAACACGTTGCGCAGCGCGATCATGCGCTGGCGCGCGTCGGCGGCGTAGCGGCTGTTCGGATAGCGCTCGGCGACGATGTTGAAGTCGGCGTAGGCCTGCTGCGGCGTGGACAGGTCGCGGCGGCTGGGGTCCAGCGACCACACCCGGCGCAGGAACACCGTGTCGCGGTTGGAGTTGGACAACCCGCGCAGGTAGTACATGTAGGCGATGTTGCGGTGGGTCGGGTAGGTGCGGATGAAGCGGTCGATGCTGGACACCGCATCGTCGTGCTTGCCGGCCTTGTACTGGGCGTAGGCGCTCTCGATCATCGCCTGCTCGGTGTACTGGCCGTAGGGGTACTGCGCGATCAGGCGCTTGAAGCTGCCCTCGGCGCCGGCCCAGTTGCCGGTCTGCATCTGCGTGTGCGCCTTCTGGTACAGCTGCTCCACCGGCATCCCTTCCTCGGGATTCTTGTTCTTCTGGCGGTGGCAACCCGTTGCCACGACGACCATGACCAGCATCAGGGCGATGAAACGGACGTGCGCGGAGAGCGGGACGGAGCGTCGGATCATGGGTTCGGGCAGGACACGTCAGGAATACGAAGGGGCGATGATAGCCTAGTGGCCTGTCCGGCGACTGACTATGGCCGCCGTGACCCTCCCTTTCCGACGTAGCCGTGCCTTTTCCATGCCCAATACCCTCCCGGACACCCCCGAGGACGACGCTTCCGACGGCCCGCGCCAGGCGCGCGTGCCCGACCAGGCCGCCGGCCGCCGCTTCGACGCGGTCCTGGCCGAACTGTTTCCCGAGTTCTCGCGCTCGCGCCTGGCCGAATGGATCAAGTCCGGCGATGCGCTGCTGGACGGCGCCCAGGCGCGGCCGCGCGACGCCCTGCGCGGCGGCGAGATCGCCAGCCTGCATGCGGTGCTGGACACCCAGACCCATGCGCTGCCGGAGGACATCCCGCTGGAGGTGCTGTACCAGGACGACCAGGTCATCGTGCTGAACAAGCCGGCCGGGCTGGTGGTGCATCCGGGCGCCGGCAACCCCAGCGGCACCCTGGTCAATGCCCTGCTGTACTTCGATCCATCGCTGTCGTCGCTGCCGCGCGCGGGCATCGTGCACCGCCTGGACAAGGACACCAGCGGCGCCATGGTGGTGGCGCGGACCCTGCCGGCGCACACCTCGCTGGTGGCGCAGCTGTCGGCGCGCGACGTGCACCGCCAGTACCTGGCGGTGGTGGCCGGACCGCTGGTCTCCGGCGGCACCGCCAATGCGCCGATCGACCGCCACCCGCGCGACCGCCTGCGCATGGCGGTACGCGAGGACGGCCGCGACGCGGTCACCCACTATCGGCTGCGCGAGCGGTTCCGCGCGCATACCGCGCTGGAGTGCCGGCTGGAGACCGGGCGCACCCACCAGATCCGCGTGCACATGGCGCACCTGAAGCACCCGATCATCGGCGACCCGCTGTATGGCGGCCCGCTCAAGCTGCCCAAGGGCGCGACCGAGGAACTGATCGCCGAACTGCGCGGCTTCAAGCGCCAGGCGCTGCATGCCGAGACGCTGGAGTTCAAGCACCCCACCCATGGCGAGCCGGTGCGCGCCACTGCCGCGGTGCCGGCCGACCTGCAACGGCTGCTGGCCGCGCTGCGCACCGATTCGCGGCTGGCCGCCGAGCAGGCGCGGCGCTGAGCATGGCACCGGTGGGCGAGGGTCGGCCCGGCGCCTTGCCGCCCTTCCCGAGCGGACCTGCCCGGGAAGGGACGGCATGGCTTGGCTTGCCGGGGCCGGCGGCGGACACGTGCTGCCGGCGTTGCGGTTGCCGAGACGCTCGCGCGGCGGTCGCCGCCGGGAGCGCGGCGCTGCGCCCGGTTGCGCCGTTCGCAGGCGTTGCCTCGTCCCTGGCTGCACACGCATGACCGACTTCGCCCTTGCCGCGGACTGGCCGGCATCGCCGCGGGTGCGCGCGCTGACCACGCTGCGCACCGGCGCCGGGGCGTCGTTGCCGCCGTTCGATCGCTTCAACCTGGGCAACCGCAGCGCGGCCGACGGCGACGACCCGGCCACGGTGCAGCGCAACCGCGACGAACTCGCCGCGCGCCTGGCGCTGCCGTCGCCGCCGCACTGGCTGCGGCAGGTGCACGGGGTGCAGGCGCTGCGCTTCGAGCAGCCGCCGGCCGCGGCCGGCATCGACGCCGAGCCGAGCGCCGATGCCGCGGTCACTGCCGTGCCCGGGGTGGTGCTGGCGATCCTGACCGCCGATTGCCTGCCGGTGGTGTTCGCCGCCCGCGACGGCAGCGAGGTCGGGGCCGCGCATGCCGGCTGGCAGGGCCTGGCCGGCGGCGTGCTGGAAGCCACCGTCGCCGCCCTGCGCACGCCGTCGGCGCGCCTGCAGGCCTGGCTGGGCCCGGCCGCTGGCCCGCAGGTGTACGAGATCGGCGAGAACGTGCGCGATGCCTTCCTCGGCCACGATCCGGCCGCGGCCAGCGCCTTCGTCGCCACCCGTCCCGGACACTGGCGGGTGGACCTGTATGCGCTGGCGCGGCAGCGCCTGGCTGCGGCGGGGATCGACCCGGCGCAGGTGTACGGCGGCGGCCTGTGCACGATTTCCGACGCGCAGCGCTTCTTTTCCTATCGCCGCGACCGCCGCAGCGGGCGCATGGCGACGCTGGCATGGATCGCCCGCTGAGCACGCCGCTGTTCGCGCAGCTGCTGCCGGCCCTGCGCGCGCTGCCGTTGCCGCGGCGCCGGCTGGCCGGCATGCAGTGCCGCGAAAGCGAGCGCGACGGCCGCTATGCGTCTCTGGTCGCGGTGGCGCTGCCGTGGATCGGCCCGTTCATCTGTTACGAGGGCTGGCTTGAGCCGGCCTGACCGCGCGCGCGGCGCAACGCTGGCGGCGGATGCGGACAGCGCGATCGTGGTGTTCGACGGCGTCTGCCTGCTGTGCAGCCGCTGGGTGCGTTTCCTGCTGCGGTTCGATCGCCGCGGCCGCTACCGGTTCGCGTCGCTGCAATCGGCCCGCGGCCGCGCCTTGCTGCGCGACAATGGGCTGGATCCGGACGACCCGCTGTCGTTCCTGCTGCTGACGCCGCAGCGCGCCTGGACCGGCTCGGACGCGGCGATCGGCGTGATCGCGGGCCTGGGCGGGGCATGGCGCATTGTTGCCGTGCTGCGCCTGCTGCCGCGGCGCTGGCGCGATGCCGGCTATCGGGTGCTGGCGCGCAACCGCTATCGCTGGTTCGGCAGCTCGGCACAGTGCTTCCTGCCCGATCCGGAGCAGCGTTCGCGCTTTCTGGAGTGAGCGTGGCGACGCGCGCGCACGTTCGCTGCCTTGCGCCGTTTCCGTTCCCGCCCGGCGCCTGTTGCCGCGACCGGGATTGGCCACGCCGTCCCGGGCGCGCCCAACGTCTCTCTCGGTGTGGGCGATGGCAGCGACGTCGATCGCGATGCGGCTTGCCGACAACGCCTGCCGCGGCCGATGCCCGAGGCCGCCCGCAGCCGCTTACAGCAGGGGCTGCCTCCGGAACGACAGCGCTCTAGCGGGCAGTGCGCAGCAGCGAGGTGACGTTGCCGCTCCCCGGCTGCGCGCGATTGGCTTCGATCCGGAACACCGCCACCGCAGTGGCCAGGCCGCCGGCCTGTTCTTCCATGCTGCGCGCCGCGGCGGTGGCTTCTTCGACCAGTGCGGCGTTGCGCTGGGTCACCTCGTCCAGCTGCATCACCGTGCGGTTGACCTGCTCGATGCCGCTGGACTGCTCGGCGCTGGCGGCGCTGATCTCGCCGATCAGCCCGGTCACGCGCTGCACCGAGCCGACGATCTCGTGCATGGTGGCGCCGGCGCGGTTCACCAGCCCCGAGCCCAGCGTCACCTTGTGCGTGGAGTCATCGATCAGCTGCTTGATCTCCTTGGCCGCGTCCGCCGAGCGCTGCGCCAGCGAGCGCACTTCCGAGGCGACCACGGCGAAACCGCGGCCCTGCTCGCCGGCGCGCGCGGCCTCGACCGCGGCGTTGAGCGCCAGGATGTTGGTCTGGAACGCGATCCCGTCGATGACGCTGATGATCTCGCCGATGCGCCGCGACGAGGTGCTGATCGCGCTCATCGTGGCGACCACCTCGTCCATCACCTTGCCGCCGGACCGGGCGATCTCGCCGGTGCCGTGCACCAGGCCATTGGCCTGCTGCGCGTTGTCGGCGTTCTGCCTCACCGCCGAGGTCAGTTCCTCCATCGAACTTGCGGCTTCCTCCAGGCTGGCCGCCTGCTGCTCGGTGCGATCGGACAGGTCGGTGTTGCCGGCGGCGATTTCCATCGCCGCGCGGCGGATCGCCTCGACCGTGCCCTGGATGCCGACGATGATCTCGGTCAGCTTGGCCACGGTGCGGTTGGTGTCCTCGCGCAGCCGCGCGAACACGCCCTGCGCGTCGCCGTCGACGCGATGGGTGAGATCGCCTTCGGCCAGCGAGGCCAGCGCGCTGGCCAGCGCCGCCAGGTTGCTCTCCACCGAATCGGAAATGCGGTTGACGCCCTCGGCCAATGACTTGAGCACGCCGTCCATCGACGCGGTATCGAGGCGGCGGCTGAAATCGCCATGCGCGGCGGCGTCGATCACCGCGGTCAGCGCCTGCTCGGCATCGACCTGCGCGGTCACCTCCTCCCACTGCGCGATGGTGCCCAGGCGCACGCCGTCGGCGCCGGTGATCGGGCTGTAGACGAAGTCGATCTGGCGGCCGAAGAACGGCGCGCGCACGCGCTTGGAACCGGTCAGCGCGCGCATGCGGTCGATCGCCGCCTGGCTGTCCGGATAGATGTCGCCGATGCTGCCGCCGACGAACTGCTCGGCGCTGAATTCGGGGCGGAAGCTCTGCACGTCAGGCTCGATCGCGCGCAGCATCTGCAGCAGCTTGCGGTTGGCGAAGTGCACGCGGCCGTCGTCGTCGGCGATGCGGACCATGGTGTCCAGGTCGTCCAGCGCCTGCAGGACGAAGCGGCCGTGGCGCAGTTCGGCCTCGGTCTCGGCCTGGCGTGCGGCCAGTCGCGCCTGCGCCGTCTGTACCGCGCGCAGCAGCGCGGCGTCGGCGGCGTCGCCGGTGCCATCGAGGCGTTGTTCGAAGCGGCCTTCGCCCAGCGCCTGCACCGCCTGCAGCGCGCGTTGCGACGGCGCCGCGCGCCGCGTACCGGCCCAGGACAGCGCCGCCACCAGCAGTGCCGCGGCGGCCAGTGCTGGCGCCAGGCGCGCCAGCGCCGGCCCGTTCGGCCCGAGCTGGCGGCCGAGGTGCAAGGCGTACAGCGCCATCGCCAACAGGCCCAGCGCATAGGCCAATGCGAACAGCAAGGGGCGCGGGGGCCGGCGGGAGCCTCCAATCGGACGAGGGGATACGGCGTCTGGCAAGGTCATGGCGGCTACCGGCTAGGAAAAATCGGCGCAATCCGTTCACGTCGACGAAACTTAATGTGTCTCCCAGTATCGGCCGGCAGGATCGTGGGCTTGATCGCGGCACAGACCGCTCGTCGGAAATATCGCGCCTGAATAGGCGAGATAGGTCGCTGAAAACACTGTATTTTTTGCTGCAGCGCAATAGGCCGCCCGGCGATGGCTCGGCCCGCAACGGGGACATGCGCGGATGCGCCGCCGTTGGCCGGCAGCGTTCCGGGCAAAAAAAACCGGCCGTCTTGCGACGGCCGGTCGGGTCCGGCGGAAGCGCGCCGGCGTTACTTCGCCGGCGCGGCGTCCGGCAGGGTCCAGGCGATCACGCTGTCGCCGGGCTTGGTTTCCATGCGGTCGTGGCCGCCGATCGCGGCGACGATGTACTGCTTGCCGTTCACCGTATAGCTCAGCGGCGCGGCCTGCGGGCCGGCCGGCACCCGCACTTCCCACAGCAGCTTGCCGGTCTGGGTGTCGTAGCCGCGCAGGAAGTTGTCCAGCGCCGCGCCGATGAAGGTGACACCGCCGGCGGTGGCCAGCGAGCCGCTGTTGTTCGGCGTGCCCAGCTCGAACTTCATCTTCGACGGGATGCCCATCGGGCCCTGGTCGTAGCCGGTGCCCAGCGGACGCCGCCAGATCACCTGCTGGGTGCGCAGGTCCACGCCCGAGATGTAGCCCCACGGCGGGGCGATGCACGGCGTGTTCAGCGGCGACATCCACGGTTCCTTGCGCGCGCCGTAGGCCAGGCCTTCCTGCGCCATGTAGCCCGGCGTCTTGCTCTTGCCGTTGAACACCGACACCACGCCGAGCTCATGCATTTTCTCGCGGGTGTAGACGTTCTCGGTGTACGGCAGGCGGTTGCTGTTCATCACCATGATGCCGCGCTGCAGGTCCACCGACACGCCGCCCCAGTTGATGCCGCCGTGGTTGCCGGTGAACGACAGCGAGCCGCCCAGGCTGGGCGGAGTGAACATGCCCTGGTAGCGCAGCTGCTTGAACTGGATGCGGCAGGCCAGCTGGTCGAACGGGGTGATGCCCCAGGCGTCGGATTCGACGATGGTCTCGTAGCCCTTGCTCGGCGCGCCGACGGTGTTGGGCATGCCCGGCGACACCGGCTGGGTCTTGGCGGTCCAGTCGCCGTGGTCGGTGCCCTGCGGCACCGGCCGTTGCTGCACCGGCATGATCGGCTTGCCGGTTTCGCGGTCGAGCACGAACACCTGGCCGGACTTGGTCGCCTGGATCACCGCCGGGCGCGTGCCGCCGCCGGGAACCGGGAAATCGACCAGGTTCGGCTGCGGGCCGATGTCGTAGTCCCACAGGTCGTGGTTGACGGTGCGGAAGTGCCAGCGCTCCTTGCCGGTGGCCGCGTCCAACGCGACCAGCGAGGCGGTGTATTCCTCTTCCTGCGGGGTGCGGCCCTTGCCGAAGAAATCGCCGGAGGCGTTGCCGGTGGGCAGATAGACCAGGCCCAGTTCGTCGTCGGCGGACATCAGCGACCACACGTTCGGGGTCGAGCGGGTATAGGTCTGGCCGGCCGGCGGCGCCGCGTCGATCGCCGGGTTGCCCAGGTCCCAGGCCCAGCGCAGCTGGCCGCTGATCGCATCGAAGGCGCGCACCACGCCGGACGGCGCATCGCGTTCCTGGCCGTCGCGGACCTGGCCGGTGGGCTGGATCACCACCCCGCGCATCACCATCGGCGGCGAGGTCGGGCCGACGAAGCCGGGCTTGGTGTTGCCGGTGTCCTTGTTGAGGTCGACGTAGCCGTGGTCGCCGAAGCTCTCGCACAGCTTGCCGGTGGCCGCGTCGAGCGCGCCCAGGCGGCCATCGACCATCGGCCAGAAGATGCGCTTGGCGCATTCGGCGACCGGGCTGGTGGCCTCGAAATAGGACACGCCGCGGCAGGTGGTGGCGGCGACGCCGGCCATCGCCTTGGGGTTGGTCTTGGGATCGAAGCGCCAGCGTTCCTTGCCGGTGCTGGCCTCGACCGCGATCACCTTCTGCGTGGGCGTGCAGATGTAGACCAGGTCGCCGACCTTCAGCGGGGTGTTCTGGAACGCATAGCCGAGCTTGGAGCCGGCCGGCTTGAGGTCGCCGGTATGGAATTCCCAGGCGATCTTCAGGTCCTTGACGTTGTCGGGCGTGATCTGCGCGCCGGGACTGTAGTGGTTGGACAGGTTGGACCCGGCGTAGGCGGTCCAGTCGCTGGCGTCGTGGTTGGCGGCGACGTTGCCGTCGGGGCTGCGCACCGTGGCGCGGCTGAACGCGTCCTGCGGGCGCTGCGCGGCCAGCGCCGGGTCGGCCAGTTCGACGGTGCGCGGGAAGAACAGCGGCCCGAACACCAGCAGCGCGCCGAGGACCGGCAGCACGCCGGTGACCAGCGCGTAACCCAGCCCGGACACCGGCGCCAGGCGCCAGCGCGCCACCTTCCAGAACGGCAACAGCAGCAGGCCGAGCACCGAGATCATCGCCAGGCGCGGGATCAGCGCCCAGCCGTCCAGGCCGACTTCGGCCAGCGCCCAGGCGATGGTCGCGGCCAGGGTCAGGCCGAACAGCCACAGCCCGGCGCGGCGGCCCAGGGCCAGCAGCACGCCGGACACGGCCAGCGCCAGGCCGGCCAGCAGGTAGTACCAGGAGCCGCCGACGGCGACGAGTCGGCCACCCATCGCGGCCAGGGCGGCGCCGATCAGGGCGATGAGCACGGCATAGGCGACGAACAGCCAGCTGCCGGGTCCGTGTTTCGGGGAGTGAGGGGTCATGGATAAGGTCTGCAGGAGATCCGGCGGCGCCGCGCTGGCGCAGGAAGATCGTGGAGGGGATCGAGCGCTGGTTCGGCTGTATCGGCGGCGACCTGGCGCTCAACAATCACGCCGCGCGCCCCTCCCAGGGTCTCGATGCGCGGCGTGTGGGCGGGGATTTTAAAGGAATCCGCGTCCGCGGTCCGTGACCGCGCACAAACCTGCGTTCTGCGTGCGGTGGCGTGCCTGCCGCGAGCGGTGCTGGCGCCGCCGCGGCAGGCGCGGATCAGCGCCGCTCCAGCGCCTGCAGGTAGCGCTGCCGCCACACGCCGATGTCGTTCTTGCGCAGGTGCTCCATCATGGTCTGCCAGCGCTCGATGCGTTTGGCCTTGGGCAGCGAGGCGGCGGTGGCGATCGCATCGGCGACGCCGTCCAGGTCGTGCGGATTGACCAGCAGCGCTTCCTTCAGTTCGTCGGCGGCGCCGGCCAGCAGCGACAGCACCAGCACGCCCGGATTCTCCGGGTCCTGCGCGGCCACGTATTCCTTGGCCACCAGGTTCATGCCGTCGCGCAGCGGCGTCACCAGGCCGACCTGGGCGGCGCGGTAGAAGCCGGTCAGGGTGGCGTGGGTGAAGTTGCGGTTGACGTAGCGCAGCGGGGTCCAGTCCGGCTCGGCGTGGCCGCCGTTGATGTGCCCGGCGATCTGTTCGAGCTGGTTGCGCAACTGCTTGTATTCGGTGACGTCGCCGCGCGAGACCGGCGCGATCTGCAGATAGGTGAGGCTGCCGCGCTGGTCCGGATGCCGCTCCAGGTAGCGCTCGAAACCGAGGAAGCGTTCGGGCAGGCCCTTGGAGTAGTCCAGCCGGTCCACGCCGATCGCCAGCTGGCGATCGCGCAGGCTGCTGCGCAGGTCGCGCACCGCCGGCTTGGTCACCGCCGCGCGCGCCTGCTGCGCGATCAGTTCGGTGTCGATGCCGATCGGGAATTTCTCGGCGCGGAAACGGCGCCCGCCGGGCGCCTCCAGCACGCCGTCCTTGATCACCTTGCCGCCGCCGAACAGGCGCACGTAGGCCTGGAAGCGGTCCACGTCGCGCTGGGTCTGGAAGCCGACCAGGTCGTAGGCGTAGAAGCCGGAGAACAGCCGCGCATGGTCGGGCAGGGCCTGGATCAGGTCGGCCGAGGGGAACGGCACGTGCAGGAAGAAGCCGATGCGGCAGCCGATGCCGCGCTCGCGCAGCAGCGAGGCCAGCGGGATCAGGTGGTAGTCGTGGATCCACACCGTGTCGTCTTCGCGCAGCAGCGGCGCCAGCTTCTCGGCGAACATCGCGTTGACCCGGCGGTAGCCCTCGCGGGTGGCGCGGTCATAGTCGACCAGGTCCAGGCGGAAGTGCAGCAGCGGCCACAGCGTGCGGTTGGCGAAGCCGTTGTAGTACGCGTCCAGGTCGGCGCGGTTGAGGTCCATGGTGACGAAGCGGATGTCGCCCTGGGTCTGCTCGTGCAGCGCGCCGCTGTCGCCGCGCACGGTCTTGCCGCTCCAGCCGAACCACACCCCGCCGCGTTCCTTCAACGCGGCGAGCAAGCCCACCGCCAGGCCGCCGGCGCGGTTCTCGCCGGGCAAGGCCACGCGGTTGGATACCACTACGAGTCTGCTCATGAAGCCTCCTGCCAGCTGCGCGACAATCGCATCGCGGCGATGATCAGGCCGACATGCGAATAGGTCTGCGGGAAATTGCCCCAGGCCTCGCCGCCGTCGAACGCCAGGTCCTCCGACAGCAGGCCCAGGTGGTTGCGGCGCGCGAGGATGCGCTCGAACAGCTCGCGCGCCTCGTCCTTGCGCCCGATCGCGGCGAGCGCGTCGATGTACCAGAACGTACAGATGGTGAAGCTGGTTTCCGGCGCGCCGAAATCGTCCGGCGCCACGTAGCGGTACAGCGCGTCGCCGTGCTTGAGGTCGCGGCCGATCGCCTCGACCGTGGCGACGAAGCGCGCATCGTCCGGGGCGATGAAGCCGATGTCGGCCAGCAACAGCAGCGAGGCGTCCAGGCGGTGGCCGTTGAAGGTGTCGGTGAAATGGCCGCGCTCGGCGCTCCAGGATTCGGCCAGCACCCGCGCATGGATGCTGTCGGCGCGTTCGCGCCAGTACGCCACGCGCGCGTCCAGGCCCAGCCGCGCGGCGATCTTGGCCAGGCGGTCGCAGGCCGCCCAGCACATCGCGCTGGTATACGTGTGCACCTCGGCGCGGCCGCGGAATTCCCACAGCCCGGCGTCGGGCACGTCGTGCAGCGCGAACGCGCGCTCGCCCAGCGGCTCCAGGCGCAGGAAGGTGTCGGCATCGCCCGGATCCTTCAGGCGCAGATCGAAGAACAGTTGCGTGGAGGCCAGCACCACGCTGCCGTACACGTCGTGCTGCTTCTGGATCCAGGCCAGGTTGCCGCGCCGTACCGGGCCCATGCCGCGGTAGCCGGCCAGCGACGGGACTTCGTGTTCTTCCAGCGCCGCCTCGAAGCCGATGCCGTACAGCGGCTGCAGGCTGCCGTCGGTGGTGGCGATGTTGAAGATGTAGCCGAGGAACTGCTCCATGGTGCGGGTGGCGCCGAGCCGGTTCAGCGCGCGCACCACGAAGGCGGCGTCGCGCAGCCAGCAATAGCGGTAGTCCCAGTTGCGCGGGGTGTCCGGCGCTTCGGGGATGGAGGTGGTCATCGCCGCGATGATCGCGCCGCTGTCCTCGTACTGGCACAGTTTCAGGGTGATCGCGCTGCGGATCACCGCGTCCTGCCAGTCCAGCGGCACCGACAGGTAGCGCACCCACTCGCGCCAGTATTCCTCGGTGCGTTCCTGCGCTTCCTGGATGTAGCCGGTCAGCGAACGGGTCAGCGATTCGTCCACGCCGAGCATCAGGTTGACCGGGTGGCTGAGCACGAACGGCAACTCGTCGCGGATGAAGCGCACCGGCACGTCGGTGGTCAGGCGCAGGGTGAACTCCGGCAGCAGCCAGCGCACGTGGTTGCTGCCCCAGGTGCTTTCCGGCTGGCGCGCGCCCCAGTCGGCCAGCGGCCGCGCCAGCACGCGGATGCGCGGGTTGCCGGCCAGCGGCCGCACCTGGCGGATGATGCTGACCGGCCGGTAGAAGCGGCCGTGGTTGCGCCAGCGCGGCGCGAAGTCGATCACTTCCACCGCGCCGCCGTGCGCGTCGCGCAGCACGGTGCGCAGGATCGCGGTGTTGGCCAGGTAGTGCTGCTCGCTGTCGGCGAAATCCTCCAGCTCGATGCTGAAGTCGCCGCCGGCGTGGTCGCGCGGCGACAGCAGCGCGCAGAACGCCGGATCGCCGTCGAAGGCCGGCAGGCAGCTCCACACCACGCGTGCCTGTTTGTCGACCAGCGCGCCGAAACTGCCGTTGCCGATCACGCCGAGGTCGAGAGTGGGGGAGCTCATGGAGGAAGCAGGTCCTTGTGCGGGGTGAGTGTTCGTGAGCGCTGCGCTCATGCGGCGTTGTCGCGCAACCAGGCGTGCACGCCGCGCGGATCGGGCAGGGCGAACGTCGCCGCGCTGTGTTCGCGCGCGCCGACCAGCACGCTCCAGCCGCCGGCGGCATTGGCCGCGGCGAAGCCGAACTCGTCGGTGAGGTCGTCGCCGACGAACACCGGGCGGCGGCCCTGGAACGGCGGCTGCTGCAGCAGCGCGGTCAGCGCCAGGCCCTTGTCGCTGCCCTCGGGCACGAACTCGACCACGTGGTCGCCGGGCTGCAGGCGGTAGCCGGGCAGCGCATCGATCTGCGCCTGGGCGAAGGCCAGGACCTGCGGCCCGGCCTGCGGCGCGGCGCGCCAGTGCAGCGCCAGGCTGGCGCCCTTGTCTTCGACCAGCACGCCGGGATGCGCCTGGCGCAGGTGCGCGGCGCGTTGGTGCAAGCCGTGCAGCCACTGCGAAGTATCGGCCGGCATCGCCGCGCGGGCATTGATGTCGCTGCGCAGTTCGTGGCCGTGCAGGCCGGCGGCCGGCAGGCGCAGCGGCGCGAACAGCGCGTCCAGTTGCGCCAGCGGCCGCCCGCTGACCAGGGCCAGCGCGCCGTGCAGGCGCTGGCTGATGCGCGCGATCGCCTCGCGCACCTCGGGCAGCAGGTGCACGCCGTCGGGGCGATCGGCGAATTCGATGAGGGTGCCGTCCACGTCCAGGAACAATGCGCAGGCATCGTCCAGGCGCGGCGGCGGCGGTCGGAGGGGGAGCGCGTCTGCCATGCGTTCATGATGAACGAGACAGCGTTAGGGCCAAGTGGAGTGGGGGCTGGGAATCGGGAATGGGGAGTCGGGAATGGGAAAGGCAGGAGCGTTGGCTCCTGATCCATCCCTATTCCC
The DNA here is from genome assembly GCA_025666215.1 of Xanthomonas campestris pv. phormiicola. Lineage (NCBI taxonomy): Bacteria > Pseudomonadati > Pseudomonadota > Gammaproteobacteria > Lysobacterales > Lysobacteraceae > Xanthomonas > Xanthomonas campestris. The sequence continues at coordinate 1,459,604 of CP102593.1, forward strand.
TTCCGTTGTCAGGAATCGGGATGGAGAAACGGGGAATGGGATAGCAAAAGCGGGAGCCGACGCGCGGCTCTTGCTTTTACCCATTCCCTATTCCCGTTTCCCCATTCCCCACCTTCGTCAGAAGGTAAACCGCACGCGCCCGTAGTAGTAAGCGCCATTGCTGCCGATCGGCGACAGCACGTCGTAGGGTAGGTTGCCGAAGTAGTAGATGTCGGTGTTGGAGCGGTCGGAGTAGTTGTCGGTGAGGTTCTGCCCGCCCAGCGCCACGCTCCACTGCGGGGTGATGCGGTACTCGACCTCGGCGTCGAGCTGCCACTCGGCGCCGTAGGTCTGCCGCGGCACGTAGCCGTCGCCGAAGTCGAACACGCGGGTGGCGCTGCCGTAGCGGCTGAGGCGGGTCTGCAGCGCCCAGCGGTCGTTGCTCCAGTTCGCCGCGAACTGGGCGCGGGTGCGCGGCGCGGCGTCGGTCAGGGTGTTGCTCTCCTCCACGCCGAACAGCACGTAGTCCGGGTTCAGCGCCAGCAGCTGCGCCGGCGTGGCGACCAGGTTCTTCAGCTCGGTCTTGGCGTAGCTCCAGGTGCCGGTCAACTGCAGCTGACCGTCGCCCAGCGCCTGCCGCCAGTTGCTGACCAGTTCCGCGCCGCGGGTGCGGGTGTCGGCGGCGTTGACGAAGAAGCTGGCGCTCTGCAGGCCGGTGACGCCGAAGTTCTGCGCCACGAACGCGGTCAATGCATCGCCGCTGATGTCTTCGGACAGCGCGATGCGGTCGTCGATGTCGATCTGGAACAGGTCCAGCGACAGGTCGAAGTGCGAACCGATGCGGCTGGTGAAGCCGAAGCTGTAGTTGACCGACTTCTCCGGCTTCAGGTCTTTCGCGCCAAGCGCCTGCGCGATCGGATTGTTGACCGACAGCAACCGGCCCTGCAGCAGCTGGCCGGCCGCGTCGTAGCCGGTGGAGGTGGCTTCGTAACCGATCTGGCTCAGCGACGGTGCGTGGAAATTGTTGGAGATCGCGCCGCGCAGCGCGAACGCCGGCACGAACTCGTAGCGCGCGGCCAGCTTGCCGGTCAGTTCGCCGCCGAAATCCTGGTAGTGCTCGTAGCGCGCGGCCAGGTCGGTGGAGAACTTGTCGCCGAACTGGCTGGACACGCTGGCGTAGGCGCTGGCAACGTTGCGCGACAGGTCGGCCGCGTCCTGCGGGGTCAGCCCGCCGCCGGCCTGGGCGCCGGTAGGACGGTCGGTATAGGCGCCGGCGGCATAGCTGGCCGGATCGCCGGGACGGGTGCGGTAGTGCTCGCGGCGGAACTCCACGCCGCTGCCGACGGTGTGGGTGGCGCCGGCGGCGTCGAAGCTGCGGCTCAGGTCCAGGTTGGCCACGCTCTGCTCGAAGGCGTAGTCGCCGGTCTTGAAGCGGGTCGGGCTGCCCGGGCCGAGCGAGGCGTTGAGCGAGTTCTTCAGCCGGTAGGTGAAGTCGTTGCGGCCGTAGTCGACACTGGCGTCGTAGGCCCACTCGCCCCATTGCCCACGCGCGCCGGCCACGCTCTGGATGTCGCGGTTCTCGCCCAGCGACACCGGGCGGTAGCCGTTCGGGTAGACCTGGGTCCAGTTGGCGTCGCTGTCCGGATAGCGGAAGTAGTTGGCGCCCTGCGTGTCGCGCTGGTTGTAGGTGCCGAAGAAATAGAACTCGCTGCTCTGGCCGAACGGCAGCTTGCCGTTGATCCAGGCGTTGAGGTCCTTGCTGGCGCCGTCGCCGAGCACGTAGTTGCGCTTGCCGGCCAGGGCCAGATTGGCCGGGGTCTGCGCCTCGAACGGCGGGATCTGGTCGTAGCCGGCGCGGTTGGTGCCCTCGCGGTTCTTCAGTTCCAGGCCGACCTTGAAGAAGCCGCCGTCCTCGCCCAGGCGGGTACCGACCTTGGCGCTGGCGTAGCTGGTCTGGCCGTCGGTGACGGTGCGGTCGATCGGCTTCACGTCGGTGTGGTTGGCGCCGAAGCTGGCTTCCAGCGCGCCGCTGTCCGGATCGTCGTCGAGGATCACGTTGATCACCCCGGCCACCGCGTCCGAGCCGTACTGCGCGCCGGCGCCGTCGCGCAGCACTTCGATGCGCTTGATCGCGCTGATCGGGATCGAATTGAAGTCCACCGGGGTGGTGCCCTTGCCGATCTTGCTGTCGGTGTTGACCAGCGCCGAGGTGTGGCGGCGCTTGCCGTTGACCAGCACCAGCACCTGGTCGGGCGAGAGCCCGCGCAGCTGCGCGGCGCGGATGTGGTCGGCGCCGCCGGAGTTGGACTGGCGCGGGAAATTGAACGACGGCAGCAGCGCCTGCAGCGCGCTGCCCAGTTCGCCGTTGACCACGCCGGCCTTGCGGATGTCCTCGGCGCTGAGCACGTCCACCGGCGCGGTGGACTCGAGCACGGTGCGGCCGCTGGCGCGGGTACCGGTGACGATCACCGTGTCCAGGTTGGTCGCGGTGCCGGGATCGGCCTGCTGGGCCAGGGCGGGGGCCGACAGGGCCAGGGCGATGGCCAGGCTCAGCGGCCGGGCGAACGGGTACGACATGGGGGCTCTCTCCTGCAGTGACGCAAAACCCGGCTGCGGCGGTGGTCCGTGCCGCGCAGGCGGAATGAATTTCGGGTACATCCATCCGGATGAAGCGATATATTATCTTATCGTTAACGCGGCCGCGAGCCGCCCTGTCCGCCGCGTTCGGCATGAGCTGATTCCCTGCGGTTATCGGGCGCGCGCTGCCGCGCTCGCCTACCATTCCGTCCTCCCGTTCCGCTTCCGAGACCTGCCGATGTTGCTGCGTGCCCCCTTGCTTGCCGTGTTCCTGGCCCTGACCGCCTGCGCCAGCGTCGCGCCGTCCGCTTCCACCGCGCCGGCCACCGTCGGCGCCGCCATGCAGGGCGATGCCGCGCGGCCGGCGCAGGCCAGCGGCTGGGTGCGCAGCGAGCTGTACTTCGGCGTCGGCGAGGAGAGCGGCCCGGCCGATCGCCCGCAGGCCGAGCCGATCAGCGAGGCGCAATGGCGCGCGTTCCTGGACAAGCAGGTCACGCCGCGCTTCCCCGACGGCCTGACCGTGTTCGACGCCTACGGGCAGTGGCTGTTCCGCGGCGCCAAGGAGCCGAACCGGCTCAACACCAAGGTGCTGGTGATCCTGCACGAGGACACCCCGCAGCGCCGCGCCGACATCGAGGCGATCCGGCTGGCGTGGAAGCAGGCCACCGGGCACCAGTCGGTGCTGTGGTCGCGGCAGCCGGTGGAGGTGTCGTTTTGACGCCGGGACTCGGGACCGGGGACTCGGGACCCGGAAAGGCAGGAGCGGCGGCGTTCGCGATTCGTCGGGACGACCTGTCCGGCGAGGCGGTGCGTGCGTTGCTGGCGTACCACCTACAGCAGATGCATGCGCAGTCGCCGCCGGGCAGCGTGTATGCGCTGGACCTGTCAGGGCTGCAGCGCGCCGACGTGACCGTGTGGAGTGTCTGGCGCGGCGACGCGCTGGCCGCGGTCGGTGCGCTGCGCGTGCTCGACGATGGCGGCGGCGAACTGAAGTCGATGCGCACCCATCCGGACTTCCTGCGCCAGGGCGCGGCCGCGGCGCTGCTCGAGCACATCGTCGCCGCCGCACGCGCCGCCGGCCTGCAGCGGCTGAGCCTGGAGACCGGCAGCGGCGCGGCCTTCGACGCGGCGCTGGGCCTGTACCGGCGACGCGGTTTCCGCAACGGGCCGGCGTTCGCCGATTACGTGCCGAGCGCGTTCAACCAGTTCCTGCATCTGGATCTGTAGCCGCGGCGCAGAGGCGCCGGCCGGGATGCTGCATCCCTGGTCGCGCGCCAATCCGCAAGCGCCGCTTCCATTACCATCCATCGATCCCTCACCTAGCCACCGCCCGCATGCCCAGCACCGTTCCTGTTTCGTCGCGCCCGCGCTGGTTCGTCGCCGGCGACCTCAACGGGTTCTTCGGCCTGGTGGTCGACAACCTGTCGATCCTCGGCTTCATCACCCTGGCCCTGGTCGGCCTGTTCCAGTTCCCGGCCGAGGTGATCTATACGCGGATGATTCCCGGCACCGCGTTCGGCGTGCTGATCGGCAACCTGCTGTACACCTGGATGGCGCGCCGGCTGGCCGCGCGCAGCGGGCGCAGCGACGTCACCGCGATGCCGCTGGGCCTGGACGCGCCGACCAGCATCGGCATGGCCCTGCTGGTGCTCGGCCCGGCCTTCGTGCGCTACAAGCAGCAGGGCCTGGACCCGCAGGCTGCGGCGCTCGCCACCTGGCACCTGGGCATGGCCGCGCTGGTGGTGATGGGCCTGCTGAAGACCGTGCTGTCGTTCTTCGGCGATGCGGTGACCCGCGCGTTGCCGCGGGCCGCGCTGCTCGGCTCGATCGCCGGCATCGCGCTGGTGCTGATGGGCTTCCTGCCGCTGCTGGAAACGCTGCGCGCGCCGCTGGTCGGGCTGGTGGTGCTGGGCCTGCTGCTGTACGTGCTGATCGCCAAGGGCCGGCTGCCGTACGGCCTGCCGGGGGGGCCGCTGGCGCTGCTGCTGGGCACCGGCCTGTACTACTGGTCGAACGCGGCCGGGTTCGGCATTCCCGGCTACCAGGCGCCGCAGTGGGTGGCACCGCACCTGGTGCTGCCGTGGCCGAGCCTGGGCTTCGTCGCCGGCCTGGCCGACACCGTGCCGCTGCTGCCGCTGCTGCTGCCGTTCGGCCTGCTGATGGTGGTGGGCGGCATCAACGTCAGCGAGAGCGCGCGCGCCGCCGGCGACGACTACCGCACCCGCGACATCCTGCTGGTCGAGGCCTGCTCGACCCTGGTCGCCGGCATCTGCGGCGGCGTCGCCCAGACCACGCCCTACATCGGCCAGCCGGCCTACAAGCACATGGGCGCGCGCAGCGGCTACACGCTGCTGACCGGGTTGTTCATCGGCCTGGGCGGCATGCTCGGGCTGGTCGCCGGGCTGGTGCAATGGCTGCCGCTGGCGGTGCTGGCGCCGATCATCGTGTACGTGGCCATCGACATCACCACCCAGGCGTTCCAGGCCACGCCCAAGCGCCATGCCGGGGCGATGGTGCTGGGCTTCCTGCCGTCGGTGGCCTACCTGCTGGCGATCAAGGCGCCGGGCTGGATCCCGGCGGACAAGCTGGCCGCGCTGACCACCACGCTGGACGGCCACGGGTTGCCGGAGCTGGCGGTGATCTTCACCCTGGGCAACGGCTTCATCATCACCGCGATGCTGTGGACCGCGGCGGTGGCGGCGATGGTCGATGGGCGCCTGCGCCGCGCCGCGGTGTTCCTGCTGGTGGCGGCCGCGCTGACCCTGTTCGGGCTGATCCATTCGGTGGATCCGCGCGGCGGCATCTACCTGCCGTGGACGCTGAGCGGGCTGCCCAAGCTGATCGCCTGGCAGTTCGCCGGCGGCTACCTGGCCCTGGCCGCGCTGCTCGGCCTGCTGTCGCTGCAGAAGCCACGCGCGGTGCTGGTGGACTGACTGCGCGACAATCGGCGCCGGCATCGCGCCGGCGCGCGATCGGAGAGCGGCATGGACAAGAGAAGGGGCTTTTGCGCGAGCGTGTTTGCGCTGGCGCTGGCGCTGGCGTGGATGCCCACGGCCGCGGCGGTGTCGTTCGACTGCGCCAAGGCGTCCAGCGCGGTCGAGCGGCTGTTGTGCACCGACCCGCGACTGGACGCCGCGGACGAATGGCTGGCCCGGCGCTATGCGGCGCTGCTGGCGGTGGTGCCGGCGGCGCAACGGCAAGGCGTGCGCAGCGCGCAGCAGGCCTGGCTGGCGCAACGCGATGACTGCCTGTCCCAGCCCGATCCGGGCGCCTGCCTGAAGCAGCGGATCGAGACGCGGGTGCGCGCGCTGGACAGCCAGTTCGCGCCGCAGGCGGCGCGCTTCGATCGCATCGTCGCCGGCATTCCCGCCGCGCCGGCCGCGGCGGCAACGCACCTGCGCGCTTACGATGGCGGCCTGGCCTCGGCCTGGCTGGTGTACCTGCATCGTTTCGTGCCGGCGGCCGGGGTCGGCGCGGCCGAAGCGCGTGCCCGCTTTGCGTCTGCGAGCGCCGCGCTGCGCCAGCAGGACGGGGTGGCGGGCGGGCTGCTCGATACGGCCGAGCCGGCCAGCCGACAGGCCGGGGAAGCGCGCGATCTGACCCTGCTGCGGCTGTGGATCGAACGCAGCGGCTACACCCTGGATGCCGCCACGCAGCCCAATCCGCGTCCCTACGTGCATTGTTTCGTGTTCGCGCAGCAGGGCCAGGCGGCCTACGACGCCATGGGGCCGCTGTACGGTTCCAGTCGCGATCTTTCCGCGCCGATTTGCCGGCCGTTGCCCGGCCTGTTCGATCAACCCGCATGGACGCAATTGCAGCAGGCGTTCCGCAGCCTGGTGGATCGCGTGTCCGACGATGCCGGCACCATGCGCTATGCCGATTTCGCCGCGTGGCGGGTGCTGTCGTTGCAGGCGACGGTGTCGCCGCTGTTGCTGTTGAAGCAGCCCCAGGGCGCCGAGCCGCCCGGCGATCCGGCCGCCGCCATCGCGGCGTGGCACGACGCGAGCCTGTGGCCGCAGGCCGATCGCAAGGCGGCATTGGCCGCCCTGCAGCCGGCGCGCGAGGTCAGCGCGCGTTGGATGGTCGAACATGCGTCCCTGCCGCCGGCGCAGGCCGGGCAGGTCGCCGCGGCCCTGGTCGCGGAGTGGGTCGAGGCGCGGATCGCTTTCGGCAAGGGACCCGAAGGCTAGCGTCGCTGGCTCGGCGCGCGGCGTGGCCGCCGCGTGTGCAGGCTGAACGCCGGCCGTCCCGCATTGGAACCGGCGACGGGTGCGGTGGTCACACCTGCCACTGTTCAACGGAGAACCGGACACCATGCAGCCGCGTCATTCGTTCTGGCCCTGGATCCTGGTCGCTGTGCTGGTGGCCGCTGCCGCGTCGTGGCTGTTCCGCGACAACCTGAGCGCGTTGCTGCGCAGTGCCGGGCCTGCACCTGCCACGGTGGCGCCGGCACCCGCTTCCGGCGCGGCGCCGCCTGCGCCCGCGGCGGCAGCGGCCGCCGCGCCGGCGCCGATCCAGCACCCGATCGACCCTGCCGCCGCGGCCGATGCAGCGATCCCGGCGCTGGCCGACAGCGACGCGGCGGCGTGGGCCGAACTGGCGACGCTGGCCGGCAGCGAGGCGCCGCTGGCGCTGTTGATCCGCGACCATCTGATCCAGCGCGCGGTGACGATGATCGACAACCTGCCGCAGCGCCGCGTCGCTGCGCGCACCCTGGTCCTGAAGCCGGTGCCGGGGCAACTGCAGGTCGCCACCGATGCGGCCGGCGCCAGCGTGATCGACGCGGCCAACGCGCAGCGCTACGCCCCGTACGTGCAGGCCTTCACCCAGGCCGATGCCGGCGCCATGGTGGCCGCGTACCGGCGCTTCTATCCCTTGTTCCAGCAGGCGTACGTGGAACTGGGCTATCCCAAGGGCTATTTCAACGACCGCCTGGTGCAGGTGATCGACCACCTGCACCAGGCGCCGGTAGCGGCGGCGCCGCCGGCGGTGACCGCCGATGCGCGCACCGGCAAGTACCGCTTCGTCGATCCGGCGCTGGAGTCGCTGTCGGTCGGACAGAAGGCGCTGCTGCGCCTGGGGCCGGCGCAGGCCGAGGCGGTGCGCACGCAATTGCAGGCGATCCGTGCGGCGTTGATCAAGACCTGACGGCGGCTGGCGGGCGTTGCGAGATCGTCGGTCGGCGTGTGGAGGACGGTCGGCTCTGCCATTCAGGCGGACGATCGGTGCCAGACGCCCTGTCTGTTTCGATGCTGTGGTTGCGGCATCTCCTGCGCAAAGCTGTGAAGCACGATGTGGGAGCGACTTCAGTCGCGACGGGCTTCAGCGGTAACGCCTGTCGCGACTGAAGTCGCTCCCACAGGAGACTTCACGCTGAAGCCTCGGCTCGATAGCGGACCTCTCGATTCGCTACACAGACGGCGTGCCGCCACGCATCAGCCATCCAACTCCGGGTAGTGGCGGAAGATGCCGTTGCCGTTGAACGGCAGGCGCCGTGCCGAGGCCAGGTAGGCGGCCACGCCGGGACGTTCGGACACGCGTTGCTGCAGGGCACGCAGTTGCGGCAGTTTCGGCGAGAGTTTCTTCATCGCGGTGGGAAACGCGTAGTCCAGTCCGCTCATCAGCTGGAACAGCGACAGGTCCACGTAGGAGTGCTCGCGCAATGCGTGGCGCCCGCCGCCCTGGCGGATGACCTGTTCGAAATAGCCCAGGAACCTGGGCAGCCGCTGCGTGCGCAGGTCCTCGGCGCGGCGTCGCGCCTCCGGCTTCTGGTCTTCGTAGTACAGCGCGCTGCCGATGGGATGGTGGCTGTCGTGGATCTCGGTCACCAGGTCGGCGATGGTCAGCTGCAATTGCAGCGCCTGCATGCGCCGCGATTCGCTGTCCGGCACCAGCCCCAGCGACGGCCCCAGGTAGTGCAGGATGTTGGCGACCTGCGCGATCACCAGCCGTCCGGCTTTCAGGAACGGCGGCGCGAACGGGCGCATGCCCGGTTGCGCGCCGTCGAGGAACGGCTGCAGTGCCGCATCGCCTTCCTCGCGGGCGACGTCGCGGTAGGCCGCGCCAGCGTCTTCCAACGCCAGTCGCACGAACTCGCCGCGGCCCTGGATGCCGGTCCAGTAGTAGAGTTCGTAGTGCATTGCGGCTCCTGTGCGGAATGTTCGGAAGCGCGAGGGTAGGCGCTGCACGGGTAGCGGCGTGTGACCATGCTGCGACTGGCGCAGGAACCGTTTGGGTGGCGAGGGCGCTGCGCCGGACGGCCGCCCCCTGCAGCGGCCGGGCGCGCATCGCGGCCGTCGCAGCGCCCCTCGCCAGGTGGTCCGCCACGCCGCGCGGACGTATGCGGGCCGCCCCGCGGCCTTGAAACATGCCGCAACAACCGCATCTGACTAGCATGCCGGCGCGGCCGGCCCCCCTTTCAGAGGAACTTCCCGATGCGGATGGACAAGCTCACCTCGCGTTTCCAGCAGGCGCTGGCCGACGCCCAGTCGCTGGCCGTGGGCCGCGACCACACCATCGTCGAGCCGGTGCACGTGTTCACCGCGCTGCTCGACCAGTCCGGCGGCAGCACCCGGCCGCTGCTGGCGCAGGCCGGGGTCAACGTGCCGGTGCTGCGCGAGCGGCTGGGCGAGGCGCTGGACAAGCTGCCCAAGGTCAGCGGCCAGCCCGGCAACCTGTCGATCGGCAACGACCTGAGCCGGCTGCTCAACCAGACCGACAAGCTGGCGCAGCAGCACAACGACCAGTTCATCGCCAGCGAGTGGTTCGTGCTGGCCGCGGCCGACGATGCCGGCGCGCTGGGCCTGGCGCTGCGCGCCGCCGGCGCCGACAAGAAGAAGCTCGAAGCGGCCATCGACAAGCTGCGCGGCGGCGAGACCGTGCAGTCGGAGAACGCCGAGGACCAGCGCCAGGCGCTGGAGAAGTACACCATCGACCTCACCGCGCGCGCCGAGCGCGGCAAGCTCGATCCGGTGATCGGCCGCGACGAGGAAATCCGCCGCACCATCCAGGTGTTGCAGCGGCGCACCAAGAACAACCCGGTGCTGATCGGCGAACCCGGCGTCGGCAAGACCGCCATCGTCGAGGGCCTGGCCCAGCGCATCGTCAACGGCGAGGTGCCGGAAGGCCTGCGCGGCCGCCGCGTGCTGTCGCTGGACATGGGCGCGCTGATCGCCGGCGCCAAGTTCCGCGGCGAGTTCGAGGAGCGGCTCAAGGGCGTGCTCAACGACCTGTCCAGGACCGAAGGCCAGGTCATCCTGTTCATCGACGAACTGCACACCATGGTCGGCGCCGGCAAGGCCGACGGCGCGATGGATGCGGGCAACATGCTCAAGCCGGCGCTGGCGCGCGGCGAGCTGCACTGCATCGGCGCCACCACGCTGGACGAGTACCGCAAGTACATCGAGAAGGACGCGGCGCTGGAGCGGCGCTTCCAGAAGGTGTTCGTCGGCGAGCCGACGGTGGAGGACACCATCGCCATCCTGCGCGGGCTCAAGGAGCGCTACGCGGTGCACCACGGCGTGGAGATCACCGACCCGGCGATCGTCGCCGCGGCCACGCTGTCCAACCGCTACATCAGCGACCGCCAGCTGCCGGACAAGGCCATCGACCTGATGGACGAGGCCGCCAGCCGCATCCGCATGGAGATCGACTCCAAGCCCGAGGAACTGGACCGCCTGGAGCGGCGCCTGATCCAGCTCAAGATCCAGCGCGAAATGCTGAAGAAGGAAAAAGACGAAGCCTCGCGGCAGCGCCTGGCCGACCTGGAAAGCGACATCGACAAGCTCGAGCGCGAGTTCTCCGACCTCGACGAGGTGTGGCGTTCGGAGAAGGCCACCTTGCAGGGCGCGACCCGGATCAAGGAGCAGATCGAGCAGGCGCGGGTCGAGCTGGAGGCGGCGCAGCGCCGGCAGGACTACGCCAAGATGAGCGAGATCCAGTACGGCCTGCTGCCGAACCTGGAGAAGCAGCTGGCCGCGGCCGGCGATGCCGAGCACCACGATTTCAAGCTGGTGCAGGACCGGGTCACCGCCGAGGAGATCGCCGAGGTGGTGTCGCGCTGGACCGGTATTCCGGTCAACCGCATGCTCGAAGGCGAGCGCGACAAACTGCTGCGCATGGAGGACGAACTGCACCGGCGCGTGGTCGGCCAGGAAGAGGCGATCAAGGTGGTGTCCGACGCGGTGCGGCGCTCGCGTGCCGGCCTGTCCGACCCGAACCGGCCCAGCGGCTCGTTCCTGTTCCTGGGTCCGACCGGCGTCGGCAAGACCGAACTGTGCAAGGCGCTGGCCGAGTTCCTGTTCGACAGCAGCGAGGCGATGATCCGCATCGACATGAGCGAGTTCATGGAGAAGCACTCGGTGGCGCGGCTGATCGGCGCGCCTCCGGGCTACGTCGGCTACGAGGAAGGCGGCTACCTGACCGAGGCGGTGCGGCGCCGGCCGTATTCGCTGATCCTGCTCGACGAGGTGGAGAAGGCGCACAGCGACGTGTTCAACATCCTGCTGCAGGTGCTCGACGACGGCCGCCTCACCGACGGCCAGGGCCGCACCGTGGACTTCCGCAACACCGTCATCGTGATGACCTCGAACCTGGGCTCGCACCAGATCCAGGAACTGAGCGGCGACGGCTCGGCCGAGGCCTATACGCAGATGAAGGCGGCGGTGATGGGCGTGGTGCAGGCGCACTTCCGCCCGGAATTCGTCAACCGGCTGGACGACATCGTGGTGTTCCATCCGCTGGACAAGGCGCAGATCAAGTCGATCGCGCGCATCCAGCTGGGCGGCCTGGACAAGCGCCTGGCCGAGCGCGGCCTGAAGATCGAACTCAGCGACCGCGCGCTGGAACTGCTCGGCAACGTCGGCTTCGATCCGGTGTACGGCGCGCGGCCGCTGAAGCGCGCGATCCAGTCGCAGCTGGAGAACCCGCTGGCGCAGCAGATCCTGTCCGGGCAGTTCCTCAGCGGCGACACCATCCGCGTGGAGGCCGAGGGCGGGCACCTGATGTTCGTGAAGGCCTGATGCGGCCGGCGGCAAGGGACACGGCGCTGCCGCGGCCCGTTGCCGTGGCGGTGCCTGTCCGCCAGGCGCGGCTGGCCAGGCCGGGCGCGTGGCGCCGCCGGCACGCCATGCAGGGCGTGCCGGCGATGGCGTGCGCTGACAACCGGCCAGCATGAGCTGATAACCGGGCGTGCGTGGCGCCTGCCCGGCATGGCGCTATCGTCTCGGCTCCTCTTGCCGAGCCCCGCCCATGTCCGACCCGAACTGGAAGCTGGAAACCATCGCCGTGCACGGCGGCTACCGCCCCGATCCGACCACGCGCGCGGTGGCGGTGCCGATCTACCAGACCGTGGCCTACGCCTTCGACGATACCCAGCACGGCGCCGACCTGTTCGACCTGAAGGTGCAGGGCAACATCTACAGCCGCATCATGAATCCCACCACCGATGTGCTGGAGCAGCGCATCGCCGCGCTGGAAGGCGGCATCGGCGCGCTGGCGGTGGCCTCCGGGCAGGCCGCGGTGACCTGCGCGATCCAGACCATCGCCGAGGCCGGCGACAACATCGTCTCCTCCAGCGCGCTGTACGGCGGCACCTACAACCTGTTCGCGCACACGCTGCCGCTGTCCGGCATCGAAACCCGCTTCGCCGACTACCGCGATCCCGGCGCGTTCGCCGGGCTGATCGACGAACGTACCAAGGCGATCTTCGTCGAGTCGATCGGCAATCCGCGCGGCAACGTCACCGACCTGGAAGCGGTCGCCGCGATCGCGCACGCGCACGGCGTGCCGCTGATCGTCGACAACACGGTGCCCACGCCGTACCTGCTGCGGCCGATCGACTTCGGCGCCGACATCGTGGTGCATTCGCTGACCAAGTACCTGGGCGGGCACGGCACCAGCCTGGGCGGGGCGATCGTGGATTCGGGCAAGTTCCCGTGGGCGGCGCACGCGCAGCGTTTCCGCCGCCTCAACGAACCGGACGTCAGCTACCACGGCGTGGTCTATACCGAGGCGCTGGGCGAGGCCGCCTACATCGGCCGCGCGCGGGTGGTGCCGTTGCGCAACACCGGCGCGGCGCTGTCGCCGTTCAACGCCTTCCAACTCCTGCAGGGCATCGAGACGCTGCCGCTGCGCATGGACCGGATCAACCAGAACACCTTGGCGGTGGCCCGGCATCTGCAGAGCGAGGCCAAGGTGGAGTGGGTCAACTACGCCGGGCTGCCCGGGCATCCGGAGCATGCGCTGGCGCAGAAGTACCTGCGCGGGCACGGCTCGGGCGTGCTCACCTTCGGCCTGCGCGGCGGCCGCGCCGCCGGGGCGCGCTTCCTCGACGCGCTGCAGCTGTTCACCCGGCTGGTGAACATCGGCGATGCGAAATCGCTGGCCACCCATCCGGCCTCGACCACGCACCGCCAGCTGTCGGCGCAGGAACTGGAACGCAGCGGGGTCAGCGAGGACACGGTGCGGCTGTCGGTCGGCATCGAGCACATCGACGACCTGCTCGCCGACCTGCGGCAGGCACTGGCAGCCGCCTGATTCGGGTTCCGGCGTTGCCGTCGCAGGGGCGCAGCATCCCGTGCGACGGCCGACGCTGTCCATGGCCGTGCCGCCTGCACCCCCGGTAGCCGGGCCGGGGACGCGGCAGCTGCGGTCAGTAGTCGTAGGACACTGACAACCTCGCATAGCGTGGCGACTGGCGGATGATCACGGTGTCGTAGAGCGGGTTGTTGGGGCTGGGATCGTCCGCATCCGGCGAGATCATGCTGAACGCATAGCGCTGTAGCGGTGTCTGCGCATTGAACAGATTGAACACGCCCAGGGTGATGTTGAGCCGGTGGTCGGCGAAGGCCGGCATGTAGGACACGCCCACGTCGAACTGCTTGACCCACGGCATGCGACCCTGCTTGCCGGGAGGCGAGGGCTGGCCGTTGCAGAAGTGATAGACGCTGCCGTAGCTCAACGGGTCGGTCTGATCGCTGCCGTAGTAGCTCAGGCAGTGCTTGGGGGTGCCGGAGACCAGGCTGGCATTGCCCGACACCATCCACGCCGGCGCGACCTGGTAGTAGCCGAACAGTTTGAGCTGATGGGTGTGGTCGTTGTTCTGCGGACCATTGGCGTTGGCCATGATCGTCCAGTTGTCCCAGTCATAGCTGGTCGAGGTGCCGGACTGGCTCACGTCCGAGCGGACCTGGCCCTCGGTGTTGCCGTAGCTGCGCGAGAACGTATAGCTGATCTTGCCGTACCAGCTGCCGTTGAACGGATGCTCCAGAACGTTCTCCAGGGCGTAGTAGCGGCGCTTGAGCCTGGGAAAGCCCAGTTCGGTGTTGCTCATCGGGACCTGCACGTAGTTGCCGGTGGCATCCACCAGCAGGAAGGCGTTGGAGCGGCCCGGATTGATCAGGTAGCAGCTGTTGTAGTTCTGGATGTCGTAGCCCAGGCTCTGGGCCTTGGCCACCACCTGGCTCATCGAGCAGAAATCGTCGATGGCGTTGCGCAGGTTGCGGAAGGTGCCCTTGACGCCGTACACCCAGGAGCTTCCCAGGGTCTTCTCGAAGCCCAGGATGTATTCGTCCTGGTACTCCGATTCCAGTCCCTGCGCGGTGGTGGTCTTCGGGTCCGGCGCCTGCCCGTATTGGTTCAGCGCCGACACCACGCCGGACACCGCGGTCAGCCCGGTCGGGGTGCCGTCGGCGGCGATGCCGCTGTAGGTGAAGTACTGGGTGGTGTTGTACAACCCGGCGGCGACCACCAGGGCGGGATTGAGCGGCAGCCCGAGGTAGTAGCGCCCTGCATTGGCGTAGACCTTCAGGCTGGCATCGCCATGCACGTCCCAGGCCGCGCCCAGGCGCGGCGCCCATTGCGGCTTGGTCTGGCGGATGTAGGCCACGCCGTCGGAGTTGAAGTTGGTGAACTGATCGTTGCGCACGCCCAGGGTCAGCAGCAGGTTGCGGGTCGCCTGCCATTTGTCCTCCAGGTACTGCGCCTTCTGCGCGGAACTGATGCTGACGATGCCGCTCCAGCTGTTCTTCTGCACGTAGTACCCGCTCGCGCCGTTGGCATAGTCGGCAAGCGCGCCGACGCCCAGCTCGCTGTTCAGCGCGGTGCTGGGGCTGGGGGTGTAGCCGTATTGCCAGATATAGCCCGGCCCGGAGCTGCGGTCGCCCTGCTTGCGGGCAATCGAGCGCAGATTGTCGATGCCGGCGCTCAGCGTGTGCGCTCCGATCACCCAGCTCAGGTCCAGGCGCAGGTTGCTGCTGTGGTTGCCGCGGTCCGGATCGCTCACGGCCGAGACGGTCTGGTTGTTGCCGATCGGCGCGCCGTCATTGAGGGCCGGGTTCTGGTAGGGCAGGCCGGCCAGATAGGTCAGGCTGGGATCGTAGGCGGAGGAGTCGATGTAGTCCTTGGTGTCCATCTCGCCATACATGGCGGTCAGCGTGAGCGCGTCGGTCAGGTAGCCGGTGTACTTGGCCACCCAGAGGCTGCCGCCCGACTCGGTGTCGTCGGCCGGGCCGACCAGGCTGCCGCGCTGTTTGCCGACATAGTCGTAGGCGTAGTAAGTGCCGCTGGTCTTGCGCTTGTCCGACACGCCGGTCAGTTCCAGGATGTGGTTGTCGGTGATGTTCCAGTTCACCTTGGCATAGCCACGCGGCATCCTGTAGCTGTAGTCCAGGTAGGAAGTCGAGGAGTTGGCCTCCACGTTGTCCACCCGGGTGCCGTTGCTGCGCTCCAGTTCCATCCCGGCGAACACGAACAGGGTGTCGCGGACGATCGGCCCGCCGGCATAGAGCGAGGTGGTCACCCCGTCGGTGCGGTCGTCGCCCTTGTAGCTGTAGAGGCTGCCCGCCACCGCCGAACTCGGCTGGCCGTTGCCGTAGTCGCTGCTCCTGCCTTTGGAACGCAGGAAGTCCGGTTCCCACACCACCTGGGCGCCGTAGTGCCATTCGTTGGTACCGTGTTTGCCGATGGCGTTGATCACCCCGCCGTCGGAGCGGCCGTACTGGGCGCTGTAGCCGCCGGTGTACATCTCCTGCTGGTCGATCACCCCATAGGGCAGGGTCAGGCCGCCGAAGGCCTGCAGGGGTTCGGTCGTGTTGAAGCCGTTGATGTAGTAGGCGTTCTCCGTGGGCGAGGAGCCGCCGAAGCTCACCAGTTGCCGTCCGGTGGGGCTGGAGAAGCCGCCGCTGTTGGCCACCACGCCCGGCGCCAGTTTGGCGATGTCTTCGGAGGTGCGGCCCAGCGGCAGCTTGCGCAGCTGTTCGGCGTCGATGACGGTGCGCGAATCGGTGGCGGTGGTGTCGATCGGCGGGATCGACGCGGCGGATACGTTGACTGCGTCCAGGGTGGTGGCCTGGCCCGCGCCGGCGCTGCCGAAGGAGACCTCGGTGGAGGTGCCGACGCGGACCTGCACCTTGCGGGTCTCCACCGCCGCGCCCTCGCGCATCAGGGTGACGACGTAGTCGCCGATCGGCAGGTTGGGGGAACGGTAGTGGCCCGCCGCATCGGCGCTCAGGTCGCGCGCGACGCCGCTCGCGCTTTCGATGTGGATGACGGCGCCGGCGTCCGGCACGGAGCCGAACAGCATGCCGGTGGTGGACTGGGCCAGGGCACAGGGACTGAGCGCAAGACACAGTGCGAGCGCCAGCAGGCTGCCGGCAGGATGGGGACGCTGCAGGGGATGGGACATGCGGGACGATCTCCTGATGTTGGGCAACACGTTCCCGTCACTGGCGCCAAGCGCCTGCGGGCAAGGGTGATCTCGAAATGACCTGTACGGATACGGCGGCTGGCTGGCACCGACGATCGCTGCACTGCGCGCGATCGCCTGTGGAGGCTTGCTGCAACGTGAATGTGGTAGCCCCCGGACACGTTCTAATTTTTTGTAAACGCTTACACAAGCGGCTGAACGGTATTTGGTTGAAACCGCTTCCATCACCGCCCGAACGAGAGAATTGTCGGGAGTTTGTCGCGTTGTGCAGTGAAAATCGCGCTGTCGCCAAGGTCATCACGCTGTATTTACGTTGTGCATGCGCAAGCCTTCGGAAGGCCTGGCCGTAGCAGGGCTGGCTCCCTGGCTGGGGCTGGGCACCAGGCCGCTTTCGGCCGTGCGGCGCAGCACCGTACGCCCATCGTTGCTGCACCCGGATGGTGCGTAAGGGCGCCACGAGGCCTTGCAGCGCGATGGTGCGTGGGCTTGCCGCCATCTGGCGACGGCCCCGACGCGATGGTCGGCGCTCGCGCGTTGCAAGCGACAGCGCCGTCCCGCCATGCGCTGCCGTGGCTGCCTGCGGCGAGCCTCAGGCCGTTGCCCAGGGTGACGGCCGGGTGCTGGCGGGGGACAGTGGCGAAAGGCGATGGAAAGACGGCATTGCGAGGGTGGACAGACGATCCCGGTGCCATGGAGCCATCGCCGATGTCATTCCCGTCACAGGTCTGGTCGCAGTTGGTCACCGAGGTGGCCGACCATGGCGTTGCGCCGCTGCTGGCGACGCTGCACCTGACCGGCCTCAGCGACGATCCGCGCGAGATTGCCGCATCGTTGCTGATCGCAGCCCTGCAGCTGTGCATCATCGGCGTGCTGTTCCGCCCGCTGGAAAGCCTGTGGCCGGCCGAGCGCTGGGAGCACCGGCGCCTGGCCAGGATCGACTTCCACTACACCTGGCTGATGCTGGTCGGGGTGTTCCCGCTGTTCTCGTTCCTGATCCTGACCCCGCTGGCCAATGCGCTGGGCGGCGCCGACGCGAGCGCCGCGTCGGCGTCGGCGCCGGCGTTCGGCCTGCGCCACGCCTGGCCGTGGCTGGACCGGCATCCGCTGGTCTTGTTCGCGCTGTACTACCTGGCCTACGACTTCACCTACTACTGGATGCACCGGGTCCAGCACTGGCTGCCGTGGTGGTGGGCGATGCACAGCATGCACCACAGCCAGCGCCAGCTCAGCTGCTGGGCCAACGACCGCAGCAACTATCTGGACGGTGCGCTGCAATCGTTCGTGCTGGCCGCGGTGGGCGTGGCGTTCGGCATCGCCGCCGACGAGTTCGCCTGGCTGATGCTGCTCGGCGAACTGGTGCAGAACCTGTCGCACGCCAACGTGCGCTTCGGGTTCGGACCGGTGCTGGAGAAGATCCTGGTCGATCCGCGCTTCCATCGCCTGCACCACATGCGCGTGGATCCGCAGCGGCCGAACCTGCACAACTGCAATTTCGGCCAGGTGTTCGCGTTCTGGGACGTGCTGTTCGGCACCGCGTTGTACGGCGAGCCGCTGCGTCCCACCGGGGTCGGCGACCCGATGGTGGATCGCGACAACGAGCTCGGGCTGGTCGCGTTGCAACTGGAGGGCTTGAAGCGGTTCTGGGGCGCGGTGCGGCGCCGCGCCGGGTGGACGCCGGGCGAGGTCGCCTTCAGCGAGGACTACGTGCCGATCCCTGTCGAGCATGTCCCTGTCGAGCATGCGGCCGTGGAGCATGCGGCGGCGCAGAGCGACCGCATCGCGTCAGCGGACCGCGTCGCCGATCCTGCGGCTTAGCATTGGCAGGCGCTGGACGCGGCCTGTGCGCAGGTCGCGTCCACGGCGCGTTCGCCCGCAGATCACTGCTTCTTCAGGCAGCCGCTCATGAAGCTCTTGCGCGCATCGCCCTGCAGCTTCTGCGTGGCCGCCTTGGCGTTGCAATCCTTCATCCGCTGCTGCGAGGCGTTGCCGGACGCCGGCGCCGCACTGCCGCCGCTGAGGCAGGCCTTCTGCGCGCTCTTGTAGTCGTCGCCTTTCTTGCCCTTGTTCTGGGCCGAGCACTGGGCCATCAGCGACTGCTGTGCGGTCTGCTGCCTGGGCGCGGCAGCGGCCAGCAGTGGCGCGGCGGTCAGGCTTAGCAGCAGGCAGGCGGCGAGGGTGGCGGAACGGGTCATGGCGGTGGTCCGGTCGGGTGGTGCGCGCATCCTGCGCCTGCGTACCTGAGCGAACCGTGACACATATCACGAACCAGTGCCGCCAGTGGAGGAACCCGGCGGAACGCATCGGCAGCGCGCGCCGCACTCAAACCTGGGCGAATCCTCCATCCACGAACACTTCGCTGCCGGTCATGAAGCTGCTCTCGTCCGACGCCAGGAACAACGCCGTCGCCGCGACTTCTTCCGCCCGGCCGATCCGGCCCAAGGGGATCTGCGCGGTCATGCCCTCGATGATCGCCTCCTGCTGGCCGGTGCCGGACAGCGCCAGATCCAGGCCCGGTGTCGAGATCGGCCCGGGCGACAGCACGTTGACGCGAATGCCGGTGCCTTTCAGGTCCAGCGCCCAGCTCCGGGCGAAATTGCGCAGTGCGGCCTTGGTGGCGCTGTACACGCTGAATGCCGGTGTGCCCATGCTGCCGGTAGTGGAGCCGGTGAGGATCACCGAACCGCCGGCGCGCATCAGCGGCAATGCCTTTTGCACGGTGAACAGCGTGCCCTTGACGTTGATGCCGAAGGTGCGGTCGAAGGAGTCTTCGGTGATCGATCCCAGCGGCTGGAAGTCGCCCAGCCCCGCATTGGCGAACAACACGTCGATGCGGCCCCTGGCGGCTTCGACCTGGGCGAAGACGCGGTCCAGATCGTCCAGTTTCGCAATGTCGCCCTGAATGGCGATGGCGTCGGCACCGATCAGGCGCAGCGCCTTGTCCAGTTCTTCCTGGCGGCGTCCCACGATGACGACCTGGGCGCCTTCGGCCGCAAAGCGAATCGCGCTCGCCAGGCCGATGCCGCTGTTGCCGCCGGTAACCACTGCAATCTTGCCGTTGAGCCTGCCCATGACGCACTCCAGAGAATGGTGAGGCGCAACTGTAGATCCGGGCTATTATTTTGAATAGTATGCACCATTAGGTAAGTACCTCGGGAGCGATCGACATCATGGCCAACACCACCCGTTTCAGCTGCGGGCTCGAGGCCGCCCTGGCCATGCTTGGCGGCAAATGGAAACCCCTGGTCCTGTACAACCTGGCCAAGGATGTCCACCGCTACGGCGAGTTGCGGCGCGCGATCGGCGGGGTGACCGACAAGGTGCTGATCCAGCAACTCAAGGAGCTGGAGCGCGACGAAATCGTGGCGCGCATCGACTTCCAGGAAATCCCGCCCAAGGTCGAATACTCGCTGACGCCGTTCGGGCAATCCCTGGCGACTGCGCTGGGCGGGCTGTGCGCGTGGGGCACGGAACACATGCAGACGGTCGAACGCATCAGCGAACGCCGCGCGTCCGCCCTCTCCAGATCCCAGCCCGTTGCCTGATCCGCAGCGCGACGGCCGGCACCGGCGCTGGATGGTGTTGACGTCCGCGCCTGGCGGCGTGGCCCGCTCGTGCACGGCGGTGGCATCGGCCGGGTCGGCAGCGAGTGCGGCGTCGATGCGCCGCCGCCGCTTCGCTCTCGGCGCCGCTAGCGGAAGAACTGGCTCGGCGGCTGGCCGAACTGGCGTTTGAACATCGCGGTGAACGCGCTGGGGCTGTCGTAGCCGAGCTCGATCGCCACGTCGATGATGCGGTCGCCGGCGGCGAGGCGTTCCAGCCCGCGCAGCAGGCGCAGCTGCTGTCGCCATTGGCCGAAGCTCATCTGCAGCTCGCGCCGGCACAGGTGCTGGATGGTCTTGACGTCCACGCCCAGCCGCGCCGCCCAGGCGTGCAGGGTGGTGGCGTCGGCCGGGTCGGCATCGAGCGCGGCGGCGATGCGCAGCAGGCGCGGATCCTGCGCTTGCGGCAGGTGCAGCGGCAGCGCCGGCAGCGCGTGCAGCTCGTCCAGGATCAGCCGCATCAGGCGCCCGTCGCGCGAGTCGGCAGGGTAGTCCCAGGGCACGCTGGCAGCGCTGCGGATCAGCGCTTCCAGCAGCGGCTCCACCGCCATCACCGACGGCTGCGCCGGCATGCCGGCGATCGCGCCGGGGCGGATGTACAGGCTGCGCATGCCCAGCGTGCCGACGCAGCGCACGCTGTGCACGGTGCCGGCCGGCATCCACAGCGCGCGCGTGCTCGGCACCACCCAGTGGCCCTGGCCGGAACGCACCACCATCAGCCCGTACAGCGCGTAGACCAACTGGTGGCGTGCGTGCCGGTGCGGGGCGATGGCGGTCTCGCTGGGATAGTCGGTGGCCTTGCACACCACGTCGGCGGGCGCGTCGTCCACGCTCCACGCGTGCGGCGCCGTGGCGCTGGCACTGTCCTTTTCTCGACGAGTGGTGGGCATGTTGCGCAGGAAGGTCGAAGCGGGTCAGTCTACCATGCGCGCCGAGCCCTCACTGACCGGTCCGCCATGTCGAGTCTGCGCCCTGCCGCCGCCACCGTTCCTGCCGCCGCCACGCCGCGCCCGGTAGTGGCCGGGGTCCTTGCCGCGATCACCTCCTCGCACCTGATCAACGACATGATGCAGTCGCTGATCCTGGCCCTGTACCCGGTGCTGAAGGGCCAGTTCCAGCTCAGCTTCGCCCAGGTCGGGCTGATCACCCTGACCTACCAGCTGACCGCCTCGCTGTTCCAGCCGCTGATCGGCTTGCGCACCGATCGCCGCCCGGCGCCGTACTCGCTGCCGCTGGGCATGACCTCGACCCTGTGCGGCCTGCTGCTGCTGGCGTATGCGCCGAGCTTCGCGATGGTGCTGCTGGCCGCGGCGCTGGTCGGGATCGGCTCGGCGATCTTCCATCCCGAATCCTCGCGCATCGCGCGGCTGGCCTCGGGCGGGCGGCATGGGCTGGCGCAGTCGGTGTTCCAGGTCGGCGGCAACACCGGCACCGCGCTGGGGCCGCTGATCGCCGCGGCGGTGATCGTGCCCAACGGCCGCCATGCCGTGGCCTGGTTCGGCGCCGCGGCGCTGCTCGGGATCGCCCTGCTGTCCTACGTCGGGCGCTGGTACGCGCTGCACCTGCAGGCGGTGCGGGCCGCGCCGCGGCCCGCCGCCACGGCGCCGGCATTGCCGCGCAAGACCGTGCTGCGGATCGTGGCGATCCTGCTGCTGCTGATCTTCTCCAAGTATTTCTACATCGCCGGGCTGAGCAGCTACTACACGTTCTACCTGATCCAGCGCTTCGGGGTGTCGGTGCAGAGCGCGCAGTTGCACCTGTTCGCGTTCCTGCTGGCCTCGGCGCTGGGCACGCTGATCGGCGGCCCGGTCGGCGACCGGATCGGGCGCAAGCCGGTGATCTGGGTGTCGATCCTGGGCGTGGCGCCGTTCGCGCTGGCGCTGCCGTATGTCGGGCTGCACGCGGCGACCGCGCTGACCGTGCTGATCGGCTTCGTGCTGTCCTCGGCGTTCTCGGCGATCCTGGTCTATGCGCAGGAAATGATGCCCGGCCGCATCGGCACCATCTCCGGGCTGTTCTTCGGCTTCGCCTTCGGCATGGGCGGGCTGGGCGCGGCGGTGCTCGGCCTGCTCGCCGACCGCGAGGGCATCGTGTTCGTGTACCAGGCGATGTCCTACCTGCCGCTGCTGGGCATCGTGGCGGCGCTGCTGCCGAGCCGGCGTCCGGTGCAGGCTTAGGACGTACCCCTGGCCGGTGAACGGCCTTCGCCCGCGGCATCCACGAACAGCATCTGCGGCGGCGGGTGCATCAGGAACCGCTGGTGCGAGATGTTCCAGGCGTAGGCGCCGGCCAGCGGGAATGCCAGGCAGTCGCCCGGCGCCAGCGCCGCGACCGGTTGCGCGCGCGCCAGCACGTCCTTGGGCGTGCACAGCTGGCCGACCAGGGTCACCCGCGTCTTGCGCAGCAGCGGGGCCCGATCGCCGCGCAGCACCAGGAACGGATGGTCGTGGCCTTGCGCGGCCGGGGTGCGGAAGTGATGGGTGCCGCCGCGGCCGATGGCGAAATATTCGCCATGGCTGCGCTTGATGTCGAGTACCTCCATCAGGTACCAGCCGCAGCCGGCGCTGACGTAGCGGCCCGGCTCCAGGCGCAGGCGCAGGCCGTCGCCGTGCGCGCGCAGCAACGCCGGCAGGCCGGTGCAGAATCCGGACCAGTCGAACGAGGCCGCCGGGTCGGCGTAGTTCACGCCGAAGCCGCCGCCGGCGTTCACCGTCAACGGGCCCAGCGCATAGGCCTGGCGCCAGCCCTGCACGGTCCGCAGGTAGCTGGCGACCAGGCGCAGTTGCGCCTGCGCGTCGCACTGGTGCGACATCAGGTGGAAGTGGAAGCCGGCCAGCTGCAGTGCCGGGGCCTCGCGCAGCAGTCGCATGGCCGCATCCAGGTCGAGGACGTCGAGCCCGAACGGCGACGGCCGCCCGCCCATCACCAGCCGCGTGCCCTGCAGGCCGGGCACGGCGATGTTCATGCGCAGGAACACCGGCACGCGGCGCGCGCCCTGCGCGGCGATGCGCGCCAGCCGCTGCAGTTCGCCCAGGCTCTCCACGTGCAGCGTGCACTCGGAGATCGACACCGCCAGCTGCAGTTCGGCGTCGAGCTTGCCGGGACCGCCGAACAGCAGCGGCCGTCCCGGCTGGTGTTCGCGCAGCCATTGCAGTTCGCCGCCGGACGCCGCCTCGAAGCCGTCCACCCATGGCGCCAGCGTGCGCAGCAGCGGCGGCTCGGCGTTGGCCTTGGCCGCGTAATACAACTCGCACCCGGCGGGCAGCTGCGCGCGCAGCGCCGCGGCGTGGCGGCGCAGCGCGGCCAGGTCGTAGACGTAGGCGCACAGCGGACCGTCGCCGCGTTCGCGCAGCTGGGTCAGCGCCGCCGCCAGTGGCGCCGGATCGATGTGCAGGCTCATGCCGCGGCCTGCCGCTGCGCCGGCAGCGCGATCGGGTTGGGCAGCAGGGTGTAGTCGGCATGGCGGTCGGCGCGTTGCAGCAGGCGCAGGCGCAGGTTGTTCTTGGCCGGCAGCGGCGCGCCGTCGAGCAGTGCCTGCAGCGCCGGCTGGGTGCCGTGGCGCTGTTGCCAGGCTTGCGCGATCTCGCCGACGATCCGCCACAGTTGCCGTTCGCGGCGCTCGTGGCCGTCGGCCAGATGGAAGATCGCCTCGGCCAGGTTGTTGACCAGCGCGCAGTAGGCGATGCGGTTCCAGCCCTGTTCGGCGCTGTAGTACAGCGACTGCCGCGCGGTTTCGGACATCCCGTGCAGGCGCGCGGCCGGCCAGCGCGCCGGCAGCAGCTTGGTGCCTTCCAGGTCGCGGATCCAGACCCGCGCCGGCAGGCCGTCCACGCAGCCGATCACGGTGTTCTGCAGGTGCGGCTCGAGCACGATGCCGTAGTCGAACCAGGCGCTCCAGACGCCGTCCAGCAGCAGCCGCGCATAGGCATGGAACCAGGCCGCGGTGGCCGCATCCAGGCTGCCGTAGCGCGGTGCCAGCGCCTGCAGCGGCGCCGCGCAGGCGGCGTTGCCGCGCGCATCGCGGGTGAACAAGGCGCCGGCCACCTGCGGCTGGAAGCGCAGCCGTTGCGGCGCCGGGATCGCCTGCCGGTAGAGCATGCCGAAGCTTTCGCCCAGGTCGCGGCAGGCCTGCGCATCGCCGCCCAGCGCCGAGAAATCCAGATCGGTGGCGGCCGGTTCCAGCAATACCTGGAAGCCCGGCACGCGCTGCGCCAGTTCGCGCCAGGCCGGCGCCATCAGGCGGGTCAGCGCGACCGCGCTTTCCAGTTCGTACCAGGCGTTCTTGCGCACGCAGTTGGTCAGCCGCACGTGCACCGACAGCTTGAGGAAGTAGTCCAGTTCGGCGTGGTAGAGCGTGCGCACCGACGAGGTCGGGCGCAGCGCGAGGCCGCGTTCGCCCAGCGGTTCGATCCAGCCGCGCGCCTGTGCCTGGCGCAGCAGCGGGTGCGCGAGCACGCGCTCGGCTTCCCATGGATGGCACGGATACAGATCCGCTGCACCGCCGGCCTGCGCCAGCGTGGCGCGCACGTCCTGGCCCTGCGCGCGGTACAGGCGCGGGTCGATGCGGAACCAGAACAGCGGGAACCGGCTGCGCGCCTCCGGCGCACAGGCCAGCACCTGCGCCAGCGGCACGCCTTCGCGGCTCTTCGGCGTCGGGTGCAGGGCGTGTCCCCACAGCATCGATTGCTCGGCATCGATCATCGCCTCGCCGCTGGGCGCGGCGGCCTCGGCGCAGCGCAGCAACTGCGCGGTCACTGCGATGCTGTTGTCGCTTTGCGCCAGCAATTCGGCGTTGAACGCCTCGCCGTCGGCCAGTTCCTGCAGCAGCAGGCGCACCAGCGCCGCCGCGTCCAGGCAGTGCCACGGCTGTGCGTTGGCCTTGAGGTACGGCGCCGAGCCGAAGCGGCAGCGGCCCAGCGTGTCGGCCTGCGCCAGGCGGATGCACAGCGCGGCGCCCGAGGGCAGGCGCAGGCGCAGCCAGCGCTCGCCGGCGCCGGCGATCCCGGGACGGTCCAGGCCGCGGTAGTCGAACTCGGCCTGGCCGCGGCCGATCGCCACTTCGCGCAGGTAGCAGTTGAGCCAGCAGGTGATCGCCTGCGCTTGCGCCAGGCTGTCGTACCACGGGTCGTGCAGCGGGTCATGCGTCGCGAGCTGGGACATGCGCGGTTCTCCTTACGGAAGTGAGCGAGAGGGCCGGCGCCAGCGCCAGCAGGGCCGCCGCAGCGGCCGCGAGAAATGGCACGGCCAGGCCGTGGTGTTGCACCAGGGCGCCGGCGAGCGCGCCGCCGGCCACGCCGGCGTATTTGCCGAACGCATCGAAGCGTCCGAACAGCCGCCCGGCGGCGTGCGCGTTGGCGACGCCGGCGAGGCTGCGGTTGAGTCCGCGCAGCGCCATCCACATGCCTACGCCGAACAGCAGGCGCGCGGCGATCAGCCACGCCGGCGCGTGCAGCACCGCCTGCAGCAGGCAGGCCAGCGCGAACAGCGCCAGCCCGGCCGGCAGCGGCGAGGCGCCGTGCTCGCGGCCGCGCCAGCACGGCAGCAGCACCAGGTAGACCAGGTGCGGCAGGCTGTACAGCAGGCCTGCGGCGGCGGCGTTGCCGATGCCCTGCGCCTGCGCGTACGGCAGGAAGTACGGAAAGGTCACCACCATCGCAAGGCAGAACAGGAACTGCGTGCTCCACAGCGCCCAGCGCTGGCGACGGCGGCCGCGGTCGTCGTGCATGTCGGCATGCGTCGTCGCCGTGGCATGGCGTGGCCGCGGCGGATCGGCGGGCAGTCGCCAACTCAGCGCGAAGGCGAGCAGCGGCAGCAGCGCCAGATAGCGGTACAGCGCTTGCGCCGGACCCAGCGCGCTGGCCAGGCCCAGCAACGCCGGCGCAGTGACCATCGCCAGCCGCGCCGAGAACTGGGTCCAGTCCAGCGCGCGCGCCAGCGGCCCGGTCCGCGCCTGCGTGGTCAGATAGGCGTTGCTCGCGGCCAGCGAGCCGCCGCAGGCGCCCTGCACGACCAGCCCGGCCACCAGCCAGCCCAGGTCGGGGGCGAAGCCGGCCATCGCGAAACCCAGCGCCAGGCCCAGCTGCGCGCGCAGCAGCGAGCGCTTGCGTCCGTAGCGGTCGGCCAGCCGGCCCCAGGCGCTGGCGGTGAGCGCGGTGCACAGCGTCGGCAGCACGTACAGCACGCCGCTCCAGCCGATCGCCGCGCCCGGCGCCAACTGGTGCAGCACCTGCGGCAGGAACAGCGGCATGCCCAGCGCGGTGAACGCGGCCAGGTAGTGCGCGGCCAGCACCGGGCCGAGCACCCGCTTCATCGCGGCGCTCCGTGCGCGAACGCGGCGTGCGCTGGCGCCGCGACAGCAGGCGCTGGCGCGGTCGCGCACTCTTCGCGCAGCAGATTGGGCGCGCTGTCGCCATAGAACTTGTTGATGTCGGCGGCGCCGGTGATCTGCTTGCCGAGCAGGCTGCCGGCGCTGAGCAGGTACTTCACCGGCAGCCGCGGCGCCGCCAGCAGCGCCTGCGCCGGGGCGGTGTCGATGCCTTCGCCATGCAGCTCGCGCAGCGTGCCGTGCAGGCGCGCGCGCAGTTGCGCGTACAGCGGCGCGCGCAACGCGGGTTGCGCTTCGGCCAGGCCTTCCAGCACCGCCTGCAGGTCGAGCTGCAGGATGATGGTGCAGAACATCCGCGCCAGCGCGGCCTCGTCCTCCACCGCAATGCGCACGTCGCGCGGCGGCCCCAGTTGCGCCAGCTGCGGCCGCTGCGCATACAGCCGCGACAGCTTCACCCGTGCCGCGTCGTTGTCCTTCAGCAGCAGCCGCGGTGCGCGGCCGGGGGCGTAGATCAGCACGCTGTTCTGCTGGTTGGCCTCCAGCGCGATGCCGTAGCGCAGCCACAGCCGCAGGTGCACCTGGCACATCAACCCGAGGTAGGCGTCCCACCACGCGTGCAGGTCGCCGCCATGGAAACGCTCGGCCAGGTGCAGCGCCAGCGCGCGTCCGTCCGGCATCGCGGCGCACAGGCCGGCCACCGGCACCAGGGTCGCCTCCGGCAGCGGCGGATAGCGGCGCAGCAGATAGGCCAGGTGACGCGCCTCGCCGACCTGGCCGGCGTGCGATTCGTCCGCGTGCAGGTAGCGCGAGCCCAGGGCCGGATCGTCCGCGGCGATGGCGCGCAGCACGCGTTCGAACCAGTGCCCGTCGTACAGGGTGGACGGCTTGATCAGGCGCAGGTTGAGCGCGCCGAGGCTGCGCATCGGCAGCGGCAGCTTGAGGTGGTGGTCCGGGTATTCCAGCGGGATCACCGTGCGCACCGACAGCGACGGGCGCACCTGCAGCCAGGGCTGCGGCGCGGCGCGCGCGCCGTCGGGCAGCGCGAAGCCGTCCTCGCCCAGGCGCGCGAAGGTCAGCGGATGCAGCGGCCAGGCGACGTGGCTGGCGTCCAGCGCCGGCGCCAGGCCGAGCATGCTCGGACGCGGCCAGAACGCCGGCGGCGGCGTGGTCCGCGTCGCCTGCGTTGCAGGCAGCGCCAGCCAGCGCAGCGCGAAGCACGGCGCGAACTCGGGCGCGTAGTGCGGCAGCTGTGCGTCGTCCAGTCCGACCTTGGCGCGCGCGGTCGGATAGAACGGATGGTCGCGATGGCTGGCCAGCTGCTCGCAGCGGTAGGCGCGTTCGTGCGCCTCGGCCGCGTCCAGCACGGCGGCCAGCAGCGGGCGTTGTTGCGCGTAGGCCTGTCGCGCCAGGGCGCGCTGGCTTACCGCGCAGTGCGCTTCGTCGGCATAGGCGCGGTGCAGGCGCCGGGTGTCCGCGTCCAGCCCGGCGCTGATCCGCGCCAACCAGGTTTCGGCGCCGTATTCGAAGACGATGCGCTCGCCGTCGCGCAGCAGCCAGCCGTCGCTGCAGGCGCTGAGGTCCTGCAGGTAGCCGCGGCGTTGCAACGGCAGCCACAGTTCGCCGTCGGGCAGGTGCGCGATGCGCCACCAGGTCGCGCTCGGCAGCGGCGCCGGCCATGCCGCCAGCAGCGCCGGCGACGGCGCGGCGGCGTTGCCGAGGCTGACGATGCCGCGCAGGTCTTCGCGCAGGCAGGCGTCGATGATGCGCAGGTCGACATAGCGGCGGTCGTCCAGGTTCATGGCTGCGCTCCGGCGTTGGCCTCGATCCGCCATTGCAGCGGCGCCTCGGCGGCGGCAAGCGCGCGTTGCAGGTCGGGCGCGGCGTCGGCGAGCACGTCCAGCGCGCCCAGATAGTCCTTGTTGGAGTGGCTCAGGCGGATGCTGTCGCCGGGTTGCCGCAGGCGCCGGTAGCGCGCCTCCCAGTGCGTGTCGGTGCAGGCCTGGTCGTCGCTGGCCGCGGCCAGGGTGCCTTCGCTCGCGGCGACGTAGTAGCGCACCAGGGCGTGTTCGCGCTGCGCGCGCAGGGTCGGCAACGGTTGCCCCAGATGCAGGCCGAGCACGCTGTCGAACCAGCGTCCGCCGAACATGCGGTCGAGCAGGAATTCGCGGCCGTCGCCGATGCTGCGGTAGTTGATCTCCACCAGCACCGGCCCGTCGGCGGTGAGGATGAATTCGCTGTGGCAGGCGCCGAAGCCGATACCGAACGCCTGCAGCTGCGCCAGCGCCTGGCGCAGCGCCGGCGTGCCGGGGTCGCCGCGCCAACTGGCCTCGCACTCGACGAAGTGCGGCGGCGGCGACAGGCGCACGTCGAAGCCGCCCAGCGCCTGCAGACGCTGCCCGTCGCCGAGCGTTTCCACGGTGAACAACGGACCTTGCAGCACGCCCTCCAGCAACACGCTGCGCTGCGGGTGGCGTTGCCAGAAATCGTCGAGATAGGCCTGCAGTGCGGCGGCATCGGCGCAGTGGCGCACGTCCAGGCTGGCCACGCCTTCGCGCGGCTTGGCGATCAGCGGCCACGGCGCCTGCGCCGGCAGCGGTGCGCCCGGCGCCAGGCTGCAGAACCACGGCGCCGGCAGCCCGTGCGCGCGCAGCCGCTGGCGCATCGCGGCCTTGTTCTTGGCCGCATAGCAGATCTGCCAGTCCTTGCCCGGCAGTTCCAGCGCAGCGGCGACCAGCGCGGCGCTGGTCTGCAGATGATCGCTGTTGCTGAACACCGCGCGCGGCTGCACTTGCAGGGTGCTGAGCAGGTCGAGCACGCCGAGCGGATTGAACACGTCGCACTCCAGGACCTGCAGCGGCAGCGCCGGCGGATGCCGGCGGAAGTGCGCCAGGTGCTCGTGGCGGTGGTCGGTCAACACCAGCACCGGCACGCCCAGGCGTTGCGCCGCGGGAATGAAACCATCGGTCACCGCCGGATGGCAGACGTGGCTCAGGATCAGCAGGGGAGCGTCATGCGGGGTCATGATCGGTTCTCGTTCGGAAGACGGGGGACGGACGCGCGCGACGTCGCGCGGCCGCGAGCTGCGGACACGGGGAGCACAAGCCGCGGCTGCGGCGATAGAGGACTGCCTGGCGCACGCATCGGGCGCGCGCTGGGTGTGCTGCGAACGCGGCCGCGTTCGCCGGAAGCGCCCGCGTATCCCGCGGGCGGTGGCGCGCCGGCTGGCGCGCGGTGCTGCGAACGCTACCGTCGTCGTCCGACGGCAACGGCGATCAGAAGCGGTATTCCAGGCCGACGGTGACGCTGCGGCCCGGGGCCGGCTGCCGGCCCCACGGGCTGGTGTCGATGCCGCGGTACCAGTACTTGCGGTCGAACAGGTTGTTCACCGCCAGCGAGGCGCTGAGCTTGCCGCTGTCGCGCTCGCTGAGCACCTGGCTCAGCTGCGCGTTCCAGACCCAGTACGCCGGCAGCTCGCCGACCGAGCCGATCGCGTTTTCCTGCACGCTGTTGGCGGCATCGCTGAAGGCGCGGCTGAAGTAATAGCCGGACACTGCGACGGTGGTGTGACCGGGCTGGTAGGACGCGCCGAGGCTGAGCTGGTTGCGCGAGGTGTAGGGCACCAGCTTGCCGTCGTAGGCACCCGATTCCTGGCGCGCATCCAGATAGGCGTAGCCGGCGTTGAGAGTCAGCGCGCGCAGCTGCGCCGGACTCCATTGCAGTTCCAGCTCGCCGCCCTGGTGGCGGGTCTTGCCGAGGTTGCGATAGGTACGGGTGGTGTTGTCGAGCTGGATCTGCTGGTCGAAGTCGATCAGGTAGCCGCCGAACTGCACGCGGGTGCGTTCGTTGGGCTGGTAGCGCGCGCCGGCCTCGTAGTTCCAGGCCAGCTCGGCATCGAGGTTGTCGCCATAGATGATCTGGGTGACCTGCGGCGCGCGCAGCGAGCGCTGCCCGTCGGCGTACAGGTACCACTGCGGCGTGGCCTGGAAACCCAGGGTCAGACTGGGCAACACATCGCTCGTCTTGTTGCGCGTGCTGGCGCCGCTGGCGAGGTTGTAATAGCGCGAATCCACCCGCTCGTAGCGCAGCCCGGGGGTGATGGTGACGCGGTCGTCGGCCAGGCCGATCGCATCGCTGACGTAGGCGGCGGCGCCGCGGTCCTTGAAGCGCCAGTCGCGCACCAGGGTGTACAGCCCGTCGCTCAGCCGCGTGTTGCCGACCAGGAAGTCGATGTCCTCGCTGATCGCGCGCGCGCCGACGGTCCACTGCTGGCTCACCGCACCGGAGTCCATCTTCCAGCTCAGCCGCGGCTCGCTGCCGTAGACCTTGAAATCGCGCGGCGCGCTCTGCCGCAATTGCGGCGGCAGATCCGCCCGCCAGGTCTCGCTGGACGCCGAGCGCATGCCGACGACGAAGTTGCGGCTGCTGCGCGCGCTGAAGTTGCTCCAGTCCAGGCGCAGGTCCTGGAACGGCCCCAGGTCGCCGAAGTCCTGCTGGTAGACCAGCGAGGCGCGCGTGGTGCGGCCGGTGAACTCGTCCAGCGGCCGCGTCGACTGGCGCGCATCGCGCAGATAGTCGGCGGTCGACAGGGCGCCGGCCATGTCCATGTCGGCCACGTAGCGCTGCACGCTGGCCTTGAGCAGCTTGTCCGGCGCCAGCCACCATTCGGCGCGCAGGCGCAGGTTCTTGATGTCGGTGTCGCTGTGCTCGCGCCAGTACTCGCCCTTGGTCCAGTTCGCGTCCAGCTGCAGGCCGAAGGTGTCGCTGGCGTAGCCGCCGGTGCTGATCGCGGTGTCGCCCAGGTAGTGCCCGGCGCCGCCGGCGGTGACCTTCTGTCCGAGCGTGGTGGTCCAGGTCGTGGGGATGTCCGGACTGATCAGGTTGATCACGCCGCCGACGTTGTTGGGGCCGTACTGCACCGCCGCGCCGCCGCGCACGATGTCGATGCGGTCGACCTGGTTGAGGCCGACCGGGAACAGCGACAGGCTGGTCTGCCCGTACGGCGCCAGTGCCAGCGGGATGCCGTCTTCGAGCACCTGCACGCGGCCGCTGCGGCTCTCGTACAGGCCGCGCAGCATGATCTGCGGCAGCGCGCCGGTGCCGGTCTCGTCGAACACCTTGATCCCCGGCACGCGCTGCAGCGCGTCGTCCAGCGAGCGGTTGGCGCCGTTGCGCAGCTGCGCGCTGTCGATCACCTGGCGGCTGCCGGCGTAATGCTGCACGTCCTGCACGGTGGAGCGGCCGAGCAGGCTGCCCTGCACCTGCACGGTATCCAGCTGGCGGATCCGCGCCGCCGCGTCCTGCGGGTCCTGCGCCTGCTGGGTCTGTTGGGCGCTGGCCACGGACGGGGCGAGCAGGGCGGCGCCGACGGCGAGGGCCAGCAACGAGGGGGGAAGCGAAACGGTCAAGGCGAAGACTCCGGGGAACGAAGGATCAATGCGCGCGCAGTTCGGCGGCGTGCTGGCGCAGCGCGGATTGCAGCAGCGCGCGGTCTTCGCCGGCGAACAGCCACTGCAGGTCCGCCTGCGCCAGCCAGTGCCGGCGTTGCGCCGCATCGCGCGGATTGGGACAGAACGGGATGCCGGCGTCGCGACAGGCGGCGGCGATCGCCAGCAGCTGCGCCCACACCTGCGGATGGCTCGGCTGCGGGCCGACCCCCAGGTCCAGCGCCAGGTCGAGTGCGCCTTCCATCACCAGCGACACGCCCGGCACCTGCAGGATCTGCGGCAACGCCCGCACGCCGGCCGCGCTTTCGATCATCGGCACCACGCGCAGGGTGTGCCGGGTGCGCTCGATGTAGTCGGCCAGGGCGACGTTGCCGAAGCCGGTGACGCGGCCGCCGCTGATGCCGCGCCGGCCGCGTGGCGGGAAGTGCGCGGCGGCGACCGCGCGTTCGGCCTGCTCGGCGCTGTCCAGTCCGGCCAGCACCACCCCGCGCGCGCCGGCGTCGAGCACCCGGCCGATCAGCTTGGCGTCGACCTCGGGCACCCGCACCCAGGCTTCGCAGCCGCCCAGTTCGCAGGCGCGGATCGCGTGTTCCAGCTCGGCCGGCGAGCGCAGCACGTGCTCCAGGTCGAGCACCGCGAAGTCGTAGCCCAGGTGGCCGAACATCTCGCACAGCAACGGGCTGGGCACCGAATTGAGCAACCCGATCTTGCAAGCCATGGGGGAGGGCGAGCGGGGCTGGGGAAGGGGCTGCAATCCTGGCCTAAACGATAATGGTTATCAAGTAGGTTTCGGCGGCGGCCACTGCATTCGCGTAGACGTTTTTTGTGCGCGCCGGCACCTATGCCGGGATGCAGCGCGCTTGCGCCGGTGGCGCGGGCTTCTGCGAACGGACGCCGCGCAAGCCTCAGCCCGGCACGGCGCGCATGGCGCGGTAAGGCGGCGTCGCCATCACCATCTCGGCCAGCGAATAGGCCAGCTCGCGCTCGGCCATCACCGTGCCGTCGGCGCCGTGCTCGAGCAGGTGCTTGACCTCGGCATCGCTGTGCGCGCGGGCCAGCAGGGTCAGCCCGGGATTCAGCGCGCGCAGCTTGGCCAGCGCTTCGCCGGCCTCCAGCGGCTGCGGGATCGCCAGGATCGCGATCTTGGCCTGTTCCGGATGCGCCTCGGCCAGCACCCGGTCGGCGGCGGCGCTGCCGCGGATCCCGGGAATGCCGTCGGCATGCGCGCGTTCCACGTGCTCGCGGTTGTCGTCGATCACCAGCACCGGCACCCCGCGCTCGCGCAGCACCGCGGCCAGGGTGCTGCCGACCCGGCCGTAGCCGATCACGATGGCGTGGTCGACCAGGTCCAGCGACGGCCCCGGCGGCAGTTCCGCTTGCACCGTCACCGGCGCCTCCACCGCCTGCCTGGCCTGCCAGCGGTCCAGCCAGGTGAACAGCAGCGGGTTGGCGATGATCGACAGCAGCGCGCCGGCCAGGATCAGGTCGCGCCCGGTCTCGGGCAGGATCGCCAGGCTCACCCCGAGCCCGGCCAGGATGAAGGAGAACTCGCCGATCTGCGCCAGGCTGGTGGAGATGGTCAGGGCGATGCCGGTGGGGTGGCCGAACGCGCGCACGATCACGAACGCGGCCAGCGACTTGCCCACGGTGATGGTCAGGAACGTGGCCAGCACCTGCCACGGATGCTCGAGCAGGATGTGCGGATCGAACAGCATGCCGACCGAGACGAAGAACAGCACCGCGAACGCATCGCGCAGCGGCAGCGAATCGCTGGCGGCCTTGTGGCTGAGCTCCGATTCCTTCAGCAGCATGCCGGCGAAGAACGCGCCCAGCGCGAACGATACCCCGAACAGGGTCGCCGAGCCGAACGCCACGCCCAGCGCGATCGCCAGCACCGACAGGGTGAACAGCTCGCGCGAGCCGGTCGCGGCGACCTTCTCCAGCGCCCACGGGATCGCGCGGCGCCCGACCACCAGCATCACCACCACGAACGCGGCCATCTTCAGCAGGGTGATGCCCAATGCGCCGAGGATCGAACCGGTGTCGGCGCCCTTTCCGCCCAGCGCGTCGGCCAGCGCCGGCAGCAGCACCAGCGCCAGCACCATCACCAGGTCCTCGACGATCAGCCAGCCCACCGCGATGCGCCCGCGCAGCGTTTCCAGCAGCCGCCGTTCCTCCATCGCGCGCAGCAGCACCACGGTGCTGGCCACCGACAGCGCCAGGCCGAACACCAGCCCGTGCAGGGTCGGCCAGCCCATGCTCCAGGCCAGGCCCCAGCCGAGCAGGGTGGCCACCGCGATCTGCGCCAGTGCGCCAGGGATCGCGATCCATTTCACTTCCATCAGGTCTTCGAGCGAGAAATGCAGGCCCACGCCGAACATCAGCAGCATCACCCCCAGTTCCGACAGCTGGTTGGCCAGCGCCTGGTCGGCGACGAAGCCGGGCGTGAACGGGCCGACGCAGATGCCGGCCACCAGATAGCCGACCAGCGGCGAGAGCTTGACCCGGTGGGCGAGGGTACCGAGGACGAAGGCGAGGGCGAGCCCGACCGCGATGATGTCGATGAGACTGGTGTCGTGATGCATGCAGATTCGCAGAACAAGGATGCCTGGAGTGTGGCCGATGCGGCTTTTATCGGCAAATCCGGCGCGTCGGCCGTGGTATCGGATAGCAGGTGTCGCGGACGGCACGTCGGTGCGTGTCGCGTAGCGGCCGCTGGCGCGCCGGGGCGACTATGGCCATGCCTGGTCGCCAAGCGGCAGCTGTCGCCGCCCGGCTGTCTGCGCTGCAACGGGCGCTTGCGGTTCGCACGGCGACGCGGTGCCAGACCCGAAACGGAGGCGCTGCGGCAGGACATGCGTCGCGTTCCCATCGCCCCGCGCTGGCGCACTCCGCCGAGCGACGGCGGTGCCGTCCGATTGCGATAAAGCCGCGCCACCCCGACAAAAACGCCGACAGGCGGTGCCGCGCGGGCGTGGAAAGGGGGGGGATGCGCCGCCAGCCCAATATCGGCGACACTCTCACGGGTGCGTGATACGTGAAACCGTCAAAATGGGGCGGATCCAGGACCATGCCGAATGAGAAGCCTGTCCCAGTATCCCTGCGATCCCCGCAAACCCGCGCCGCGCGAGGCGTTGCCGCCTTCTTGCGCGCCGCAAACTGTCTACTGTGCGGGTTCGCACCGTGATGTATGTTTGCGCCAATTAGGCGTCCTGCCAAGGATCAAGGTGGCATGGCTACACTGAAAAAATTCGCCGGCGGCATCCTCCTGAGTGCGGCGTATTGCGCGCTCTACGTGTTCGTCTGGCACTGGTCGATGGACCAATGGTTCCTGCCGGCCGGCCTGCGCGCGGCGGCGTTGCTGTTCCTGCCGTACCGGCTCTGGCCTTATGTGTTGCTGGGCGATGCCGCCGCGTTGCTGACGATGCGCGTGCCGATGGCCAACCACGACGGAGTCAGCGAGGTGTGGGCGTACCTGAGCCCGTTCCTGGCGGCACCGTTGTTTGCGTTGCTGCCGTGGGCCTTCCGTAGCCGTTTTCCCGCTTCGTCAGTGGTGCAGCGCTGGTTGCCGTTGCTCGCGCTGGGCCTGGGGCTGTGGGGCTTGCTGGTCAACAAGGCGATCAACGCGATGTTGGACGGGCCTGCCGCCTTCATCACCCTGGAAACCAGCGTCAGGTACTGGATCGGTAGCTACCTGGGTATTTTGATGTTCTTCCTGCCGGCATTGCTGTGGCTGCATCGCAAGGCCGACAAATCCTTGTCCAGAAAATTGCTACGCGACTCGGCGATCGCGGTCCTCGCCGTGGCCGGCATTTTTGCTCTGGCGATGCGGACACCGGGTCTACTACACCAGTTCATCCTGCTGATGTTGCTGGTGCCGGGCGCCTGGCTCACCCTGTCCTACGGCTGGCGCGGCTCGGCGGTCGGCGTGGTGCTGGCCAATCTGGCGGTCGCGATGTCGCTGCCGCGCTCGAACTATGCGGGCGCTTACGACCAGCAGACGTTCGACGTGCAGATGCTGGTCGCGTTCGCGGCGACCCTGCTGTTCGTGCTCGGCGTGAAGATTTCCAGCGCGTTCCGCCAGGCGCGGCACTTCGGCTATGCCGAGCAGCAGGCGCTGCAGGTCGCGCAGGCCAGCTACATGTCCGCCGAGCGCACGCTGCGCAACCGGGTGATCGAATACACTGACATCCATACCCATCTCAACAAGCTGCGCCGCGATATCGCCTCCTCGCTGAAGGAGCGCGGCCACTACGCTGCGGCCATGGAGATGAACCGTACCGGGGTGATCCAGGCGCAGTTGATGGACGATTACGTCGCCGCGCTGTATCCACTGGACATCGAGACCCGCGGGCTCTACGGCGCCCTGAACTCCATCGCCTTCGCCAATGCCTGCGACACCGAGGTGGAGACGCGGCTGCGCGGCGAATCGCGGCAGTTGTCGATCGGCCTGCAGCTGGCGGCTTACCGCTGCGTGCTCAACGCGATGGAAGTGTTGCCCAGCGGCAGCCGCCATCGGATCACCGCGCGCGTGTGGAAAGCGCGTGGCCGGCGCGGCCTGGTGGTGGCGATCGCCGCCGATCCGACGCTGCTGGTCGACAAGGACACACGCAAGCGCGTGGACGAGATCGAGTGGGAGCTGGCGAGCCGGTTGAAAGCCCATGACGGCACCTGCCGGCGCCGCCATGAGCTGAAGATCAGCTTCCTCGTTTCCGAACCGTCGGAGCGGCGTCCCCTCACTTCTTGATGGTGACGGTCCACGCGTCGCCGCTGGTGGTGCTGGCTCGCTGCACGGTGAAGTAGCGCGCATCGTAGACCACGCCGCCGCGGCTGTAGTCCAGCGTCTCGACGATGCTGACCCGATCCACGTCCTTGCCCATCGGGGTCACCCAGGCGGTGTTCTCGATGCGTCCGATCGCGCCACGCACCTGTCCATTCGCGTCGTTGATCTGCAGATAGGTCACCCCGTTGCGCTCGAACTGGTAGATGCTCACGGTCGCGTTGGCCGAGAGATCGGTTGCGGCCGGTGCGCTTTCACCCAAGCCTTGCCTGGCGATCTGGCTGCCGCCTCCCGTGGGGCAGCAGCTCTGCGCATGAGCGGCGGTGGCAAACGCCGAGCACAGCAACGCTCCCGACGCCAGCGTCGCGATTTTCGAAATATTCCATTCCATAGCTTTTTCCTTCCCCTGCTAAGGGTCTAGCGCCTGCCGTTCAGGCCATTCCACCTTACGCGAGTCGCAGCGTCCAGCTGTTGACAAATATGCGGTAGATACACGGCGTGCAGCGATATGCCGTTGATAGTTTGGGGATTGTCTGATTGTCTACAGAAGTAACTTCCTGCAGTTCTTGATTCGTGCTATCCGCTAACATTAATCGGTAGACGTCGCGCCCCGATTAACCAGCGATCGCCGGCCTGCGCGTGGCTCACCCTAAAAAAGCCCCGGCGAACCGGGGCTTTTTCTGTCTGGCAGCGAGTGCCGCATCGGTCACCGCTGCGCGCGCAT
Source organism: Xanthomonas campestris pv. phormiicola (assembly GCA_025666215.1). Classification (NCBI taxonomy): domain Bacteria; kingdom Pseudomonadati; phylum Pseudomonadota; class Gammaproteobacteria; order Lysobacterales; family Lysobacteraceae; genus Xanthomonas; species Xanthomonas campestris. Next base: position 1,496,737 of record CP102593.1, read on the forward strand.
CACCATTTGTAGTTGACGTTGGCGTAGGCGAATGCGCCGTTGAAGCCGAACGGCGAGGAGGTGCTGTACGGCAGGTAGGTGCGGGTGCCGGCGCCGGCGCGCGACTGGTCGGGATATTCGTTTAGCACGTTGTCGCCGCCGATGGTGAAGTCCCAGTTGCCCAGCTTGTAGCTGGCGGCCAGGTCCAGCGTCCACTTCGCGGCATAGGTCTGGTCGGCCGCGGCGGTGGTGCCGAAGTCGGTGAACTCGCCCCAGCGCGTGGCGGTGGCGGTGAACGCCCAATCGCCCGGCGCCCAGACGCTGCTCAGGAAGAACTTGTCGCGCGGCGCGCCCTTGGTGATGCGGCCGATCTCGGCGCGGCCGATGCGCACCGCGGTCGGGTCGATCGCCTCCAGCACCGCCGGGTTTTCGGCGATCTTCTCGATCTCGGTCTTGTTGTAGTTGTAGCCGGCGGTCAGGTCCAGATTGCTGCTGCTCAGCGCGATCTTGTAGGTGCCGACCGCGTCGATGCCCTGGGTCTTGGTATCGATCGCGTTGGTGAAGTAGCGGCCGCCGCCGATGCCGGCATAGCCGTTGGCCTGCAGGTAGTTGCGCACCGCGGTGGAGGTCAGGTTCTCCGACAGCACGATGCGGTCGTCGATGTCGATGCGGTAGGCGTCGACGGTGACGTACAGCGCATCGACCGGCTGCAGCACCAGGCCCAGGCCGTAGTTCTTCGACTCCTCCGCCTTCAGCGGTTCGGCGCCGAGCGCGACCGCGGCCGGATTGTCGGTGCGGAAGGTGCCGATCTCGAACGGCGTGGCGGTGATGCTGCCGTCGGCCTGGGTGACGTTGATGAAGTTGGTGGCGATGGACTGGAAATACTGCTGCTGCAGCGACGGCGCGCGGAAGCCGGTGGAGGCGGTGGCGCGCAGCGCGATCTTGTCGGTGAACGCGTAGCGCAACGACAGCTTGCCGGTGCCGGTGTCGCCGAAATCGCTGTAGTTCTCGTAGCGCCCGGCCAGGCCGGCGGAGAACTTGTCGGTGATGTCGCCTTCCAGATCGACGTAGGCCGAATAGCTGTTGCGGTCGTAGTGGCCCGAATCGCTGGGCTTGAAGCCGGCGAACACCTGCGCGCCCGGCAGCAGGCTGCCGTTGGCCGAGGGCACGCCGCCGTTGATGTAGGAGGCCACGTCGCCCGGCGATTCGTTGAACTTCTCGCCGCGCCACTCGCCGCCGAAGGCCAGCGTGACCGGATAGGCCAGGCCGACGTCCAGCGACTTGGTGAAGTCGGCGTTGAGCAGGTTCTGGGTGACTTCCAGGGTGCCGGCATAGAAATCGGTCGGACTGGTCGTGCCCAGGCTGTTGTTGAGGCTGTTCTTGACCTCGAAGCTGAGGTTGTTGCGGCCGTAGTTGTAGCTGATGTCGATGCCCAGCCCGCCCTCGGTGCTGGCCTTGAAGCCGCCGACCCAGGACACGTCCTTGCTGACGTTGTAGATCTGCGGCAGGAAGCCGTCCGGATAGATCTCGGGGCGGTTGCGGTTGTCACCGGACCAGCGGAAGTAGCCGTTGGACAGCACTTCGCGGCGACTGAGCATGCCGTAGGAATAGAAGGTCAGGTACTCGGCCGGGCTGTACTGGCCGTTGTAGGAGAACGCGCCCTGGTCGACGTCCGGGTCGCCGTAGCGCTGCTGCACTTCGCCCTGGTACGGCTTGGCGCGGTCGGTCTGGTCCTGGTGGCCGCCCTGCGCGGCGAAATGCACGCTGCCGTTCTCGCCGAACTTGACCCCGGCGTCGCCGGACAGCTGGTACTGCTCGCCGTCGCCGGCGCTGTACTTGCCGTAGCGCGCGGCGATGCTGCCGCCTTCGCCGCTACCCTTGAGCACGATGTTGATGACCCCGGCGATGGCGTCGGAGCCGTATTGCGCCGAGGCGCCGTCGCGCAGCACCTCGATGCGTTCGACCGCGGCGATCGGAATGGTGTTGAGGTCGGCCGGCGACGAACCGCGGCCCTGCGCGCCGTTGAGGTTGACCAGTGCGGTGGTGTGGTAGCGCTTGCCGTTGACCAGCACCAGCACCTGGTCCGGCGAGAGCCCGCGCAGCTGCGCCGGGCGCACCGCGTCGGAGCCGTCGGTGATCGCCGGGCGCGGGAAGTTCAGCGACGGCACCGCGCGCGACAGCGCGGTGGCCAGTTCGGTGGTGCCGGTGGACTGCAGCATTTCCGGCGAGATGATGTCGATCGGCGAGGCCGATTCGGCGACGGTGCGGTCGGCCACGCGGGTGCCGGTGACGATCACGGTGTCCAGCGTCTGTGCGCTGGCGGAAGAACTCTGGGCGAGCGCGGGCGTTGCGAATGCGGTCAGGGCGAGAGCGATGGCAGTCGCGAGAGGGCTGAACGAGCGGGTCATTGGCGGGGCGGCTCCATAGCGGGGGAAGAGTCGGCGCCGCCGCATTCGTCATCACCCCCTCCCGGGTGTTGCGCGTATGGCGAATGTTGCGGCTGTCGCCATGGATTACCGACATACGTCGAGTATGTCAACATTCCGTTAAGCCTGTGCGCGTGGTTGCATGTGCAACGACCGCCGCGACACTTGCGGCAGCGGCGATACAGATTTTTCATGCGCTTGTAGACAAAAGCCGAGTGCGCCTCCTAAATGGCCTTTGGCGCGCGTTCAATTTCACACGGAGCGGCGCACTGGCGGAATCGAGGCCGCCAGGTACGGCTTGCGCGGTTCCACCTTCAACGGGTTATCTGATCGACGGCCCGCGGCAACCGCGATCCCGCCTCACCAGGTACCGCATGGCCGGCGATTTGGTGAGCGCGGCCAGCCTGTACGTCGGCGAGATGGTGTCGCTGGCCGGCCAGGACGACGCGCCGAGCCTGCGCGCTGGCCGGTCTCTGGAAGCTCCTGCCGGCGCGCTACCGCCCAGTGTGCTGATCGCGGTGCGACTGTGCGACCAAGGCGGTAGGCAGCGCTTCAACCGCAAGAGCCTGGACGACGTACTGCAACCCCGACGCTTCCAGAAGCCGCGTAGCACAACGCCGCCATCGACCATTTCGACAGCGACGCCGCCGGACATGCGTCTGGTCATGGCCGTCGCCAGGAATGCCCTCATTGGCACCACGGGCGCGGCGAGCAGAGCAGTGGCGGCATGGGACCCGTGGCGTACTAGAGTGCGCGCAAGTTGGAGACTTGGCTAAACAACTAAGGAGGGGGGGCGCGATGAGCGATGAGACGAATGCTGACAGCAGCGATCCCGATCGCCCCGGCACACGCACGGTTGCGATGCGCAGCTCCCACGCGCCATGGCCAACGTCAATGCGGACGTTCACGCCAAGCTGGGCGCATCGCCACCTGGCGGATTGCCGGTGCAGCCCAGGCGCTAGCCCGACCTGCTGCACCCGCCTGTTGCCGCCGCATCCGCGATTTACCCGCCCGAGGAACACCCGATGAAACTGCACCACCTGGCCGCTGCCGCCATCATGTCCATGGCCGTGGCCGCCGCGGGGTGCTCGAAAGGCATTGATGTCGGCAACGACGGTGCAACCGGTCACCTGAACCCGCATCCGGTCAAACGCTACGAAGTCATTGCCACCTCCCATGCGCCGGGGCCGTGGGATACGTTTGAGGGGGGGGCTACATCGGATATGACGTCATCAATACGGAATGCGTGCCGATGATCCCGTTCATTGGCGAGCAGCACGTGCCCAATACCGGCCTTAATATTCCCATGACACGAGTGGACGACCACACGTGGAAGGGGTATTTCTACCGGGCTGCCTTGCAGGATGAGGATTATTTCAAGCTTGGCGTTTGCCATTGGGATGTCACGAGCGTGGGCGTCAGTGCGATAGCGCAAGGAGTGCGGTTCGGTTGGGGGGGTGTTGGACGAACTCCTGCGCGACAGTCCGGAGACGAGTTATTTCAAGAGGAGCGTGTATGGAGATCGATCTTTCGCTCCCTATGGGGCGCCCGACTATTCTCCTCTTAGGCCCGAATACAAGCAGAACCCGGATGATTTCTTTCCAGTCACCATCGCTGTCAAGGAAGCCAAGCTATGAGACCCATCGATCAAGCACTCGCCGATGCAGCCAATGATTCGTATGCAAACCGTCCACAAAGTGACGTCGATAATAATAAATACGTGTCTTTGGACGGGAAAAGGTACCAAGTCTTCGGTTGCGCGAATGACCTAGCCACCGGCTTTCATGCAACTGCATATCAGGATGTCGCGACGGGTGAGGTCATCATCGCCTACCGCGGCACCGACCCGGTATTATTCGCCGGCGAAACCAAGGCCGAAAAGGCCGGCCATGCGCTCACTACACTGCAGGACATCGCCGTCGATGCCAGATGGTGCGCGACACCGGCAACACGCAAAAAGCTGCGGCCGACGCCTTCACCGAGCAGATGATCGCCAAGGCGGCCGCGCAGGGTATTTCCAATGACCATGTATTCGTTACCGGCCACTCCCTGGGCGGCGCAGTGGCGGAAATCGAAGCGGCCAGGTACGGCTTGCGCGGCTCCACCTACAACGGCTTCGGAGCGGCGGACCTGATCGACGGCCCGCCGCAACCGGGGTGCCAGCTCACCAACTACCGCATGGCCGGCGACGTGGTGAGCGCGGCCAGCCAGCACGATCTGCAGAACGGCGCCGCCTCCGCCCGCGCGACCGCCCCTGCAGCGCACGACCTGGACGAAAGCGTGGCGTCGGCAGCGCGAGGCCGGCGCGTATGGCGCCGTCGTCACCCCATGGCGCCGCCGGCGGTGCGTGACCACCGCTGGCCATGGCCTCGCCGGCCCCATGGGCACTTCAAGCAGTGGCAGCACGGGGCCCTTGGCGTAATATCGCGTGCGTAGGTTGGAGAATTGGTCAAACAATAAGGATAGGTAACGCGCGATGAGCCGCGACAAGAACGAGTACAGCGACAACCCCTATCGCCCCCGCACGCGTACGGCAAGCGATCCGCATCACGACGCGCAGCTGCTGCGCGATGTGGCCCTCATCAATGCGGAGGTTCACGCCAGGCTGCGCTCACTGCCACCGGGCGGATTGCCGGTGCAACCCAAGCGCAAACCGAACCTGCCGCCGCCATCCGTTATCGCCGCACCCGCGGCTCACCCACCCGAGGAAGACCCGATGAAACTGCACCACCTGGCCGCTGCCGCCATCATGCCCATGGCCGTGGCCGCCGCGGGGTGCTCGAAAGGCATCGATGTGGGCAACGACGGTGCAACCGGTCACCTGAACCCGCACCCGGTCAAACGCTACGAAGTCATTGCCACCTCCCATGCGCCAGGGCCGTGGGATACGTTTGAGGGGGCCTACATCGGATATGACGTCATCAATACGAAATGCGTGCCGATGATCCCGTTTATTGGCGAGCAGCACGTGCCCAATACCGGCCTTAATATTCCGATGACACGAGTGGATGACCACACGTGGAAGGGGTATTTCTACCGAGATGCCTTGCAGGATGAGGATTATTTCAAGCTTGGCGTTTGCCATTGGGATGTCACGAGCGTGGGCGTCAGTGCGATAGCGCAAGGTGTAAGGTTCGCTTGGAGCAGTTCGCTTGAAGAACTCTTGCGTAACAGTTCTGAGACGAATTATTTCAAGAGGAGCGCATACGGGGACCGGTCTTTAGTGCCCTATGGTGCGTCGGACTTCGATCCTGCCAATCCTGAAGTGCTTCAACGCCCCGATGCTTATTTTCCCGTCACCATCGCTGTCAAGGAAGCTAAGCTATGAAGTCCATCGATCAAGCGCTCGCCGATGCATCCAATGATTCATACAAAAATCGTTCCCAGGGAGATATCAAAATCCCGAAAACCGTTTTTCTAGACGGCCAGAAGTACCAAGTATTCGGCTACGCCAACGATCCGACCACTGGATTCCATGCCACGGCGTACCGCAATGGAAGAACAAACGACATCATCATCGCCTACCGCGGCACCGACCCGGGATTATTCGCCGGCGCAACCAAGGCCGAAAAGGCCGGCCACGCGCTCACCACGCTGCAGGACATCGCCGTCGATGCCAAGATGGTGCGCGACACTGTCAACACGCAAAAAGCCGCGGCCGATGCGTTCACCGCGCAGATGATGGCCAAGGCGGCCGCGCAGGGTATTTCCAAGGACCATGTATTCGTTACCGGCCACTCCCTGGGCGGCGCAGTGGCGGAAATCGAAGCGGCCAGGTACGGTTTGCGCGGCTCCACCTACAACGGCTTCGGGGCGGCGGACCTGATCGACGGCCCGCCGCAACCGGGATGCCAGCTCACCAACTACCGCATGGCCGGCGACGTGGTGAGCGCGGCCAGCCCGCATATCGGCGAGGTGGTGTCGCTGGCCAGCCAGGAGGACGTGCAGAGCCTGCGCGCTGGCCGCTATCTGGATGCGCCGGCCGGCGCGCCGCCGCCCAATGCGCTGATCGCGATGCGGCTGGACGACCATGGCGGCCAGCAGCATTTCAATAGCAAGAGTCCGGACAACGTGCTGCAACCCCAGCGCTTCCAGGAAGCCGCGCAGCGCTACGCACAGCACAAGGCGGCCATCGATCAATTCGGCAGCGACGTGTCCCGCGCCCGCGCGGAACTGTCCCAGTCCTTGCGCCAGATGCACGGGCACGGCCGCCAGGGCGACCTGTCGCCGAACGTGCAGCGGCAGGTGAACGAATACCTGGCGGTGAATGCCGACCCGTCCATCCGCGACGGCATCGAACGCAACGCGCCCGTGCAGGGCGCCGAACACGGCCTGCTCTACGGTGCCGGCTTCGCCCGCGCGACCGGCCGTGCCGCGCACGACCTGGACGAACGCGTGGCGTCGGCGGCGCGCGAGGCCGGTGCCTACGGCGCACCCGTCATCCCGCTGGCGCCGCTGGCCGGGGGTGTGGCCGGCGAAGCGGCGCATCTGCATGCACAGGCCGCCGATGCCGCAGGCCGCTTGGTGGGCGATGGATTGCAATCGGCCAAAGGCGCCGTGGAACAGCAGGCGCACGCTGCCGCCGAGGCCGTGGTGCGGCGGATCCACCACCCCGGCTTCCAGGCTGGCGCGGCCAACACCGTCAATCACATCGTCGACACCTATGACGCCGCCCGAGTTGGCGCGCAAGCCGCCGAGCAGAAGTACCAGGACGCCAGGCACGCCGTCTCCCAGCGAATCGAGCACGCCGAAAACGCCGCCATGCACACCTATGGCGCGGCCAGGCACGCGGTCTTGGAAGGTGTCGATAGCGCCGAACGTGCCGCCACGCAGACGTACGACGCCACCAGGCACGCGGTCTCGCAGGGTGTCGATCGGGCCGAACGTGCCGCCACGCAGACCTACGATGCGACCAAACAGGCCGTGTCGCGCGGCATCGACGCCGCCGGACACAGCGCTGGCCAGGCCTACGACACGCTCACCCATCCGGGGCAGTGGTTCCAGCACGACGCGCCGGCGCATGCGCCCGTGCAACCGCACGCGCCTGCCGTGGCACACCCCCACGCGCAGGCTCCGGCCACGCCGCCCGGTTCTGGCGATTTGCGGCATCCATCCAATGCCCAGCGCGCGCGCCACGACGACGCGGGCCATGCGCCGATGCCGGCTCCAGCGCAACCGGCGACGGACTTCCGCGACCCGGCGCATCCCGGCCACGCCGAGTTCATGAAGACCTTGCGCGAAGTGCACTGCATGGAGGCCGGTCGTGGCATCGCCTCCGGTCCGCACAGCGAGAAGGTGGCGGCCGCGCTGCTGGTGCAGGGCGAGCGCGAGGGACTGCGCATCAGCAACGTGGCGATGGGGCCGGATGGGCAGGCGCAAGGACTGCAGCGCTTCAGTGCCTTCGATACGCCGAAAACGGTGCAGGTCGATCCGCGCCAGGCGCAGTCGGTGGAAATGCAGGGTTACGCCAGCCAATGGGCGCAGTTGCGTTCGCCGCACCTGGTCAGCCAGGCGCGGCCGGCCGAGCGCACGGCCGAGCAGGCGCAGGGCATCGCCGCGCTGTCGGCGTCCGACCAGGCGATGTTCGCGCGCATCCGCCAGGATGTGCCGGCGCATCTGAGTGATGCGCATGTGGCGCAGGCGATGCTCGCGGCCAAGCAGGCGGGGATCGACGATGCAGGCAAGATCGACCGCGTGCAGATGGCGGGCGAGAAGCTATGGGTGTCCGGGCCGACGCCGGGCTTCCGCGCGGCCACGGACATGTCGCAGCCGCCCGCGCCGATGCAGGACACGCTGCAGCAGGCGCAGGCGCTCAATCAACAGCGCGAGCAGCAGCTGGCGCTGGAGGTGCAGCAGCGGCAGCAGGAAGGTCCCGGTGGCAGGGGCGTGCCGGTCATGGGGTGAGCATGCACGCATTGCCCGAATCCGTGTTGCCGTTGTTGCGTGTGCGCGGCAACAAGGAGCGAGACGTTCTTGCCCCAGCGAGGCGTGTGACCCCACCGCCGCAGCGAATGCAACCAGAGCTCATGCGGGTGAATCGGGCCATGCAGCCGGCGGAAACCGGGCGCATCGGCGGGATTGGCCGCGAAACCCTCTCCCGCGAACGGAAGAGGGCCGTGTCTCACGCCGCGATCACCAGCGGTAGTTGATCCGCCCATACACATAGGCGCCGTTGAATCCGTACGGCGAGTAGTTGCTGTACGGCAGCATGCCGTAGGTGGAGTTGACCAGGTTGGTGGTCTTGTCCGGATACTGGTCCAGCAGGTTGTCCGCGCCCAGGGTCAGCGTCCAGTTGTCGCTGGGCTTGAAGCTGGCCGAGGCGTCCACCACCCAGCTGGCGTCGTAGGTCTGGTCGCGGGCGGCGCTGGCCGAGTTGCGCACGGTGAAATCGCCGTAGCGGGTGGCGGCGAGGTTGAAGTCCCAGTGCTGCAGCTTCCAGGTGCCGCTGAGGATGATCTTGTCCTTCGGGAAGCTGTCCTCCAGGCGCCCGATCTCGTCGCGGCCCAGCGTGGTCTGGGTCGAGCCGATGTCCGCCAGCGCCTGCGGCTGCTGCACCGCATGGGTGATCTCGGTCTTGCTGTAGCCGTAGCTGGCGGTGAGGTCGAGCGAGCTGGCCGCGAACGGGATCGTGTAGGTGCCGACCAGGTCCACGCCGCGGGTGCGGGTGTCGGCCGCGTTGCTGAAGTAGCGCACGCTGGTGACGTTGGAATAGCCCAGGCTCTGCAACTGCGCGAGCACGGCGGCGTCGTTGAGGTTGGAGGACAGCAGGATGCGGTCGTCGATCTTGATCTGGTAGGCGTCCAGGGTCACGTACAGGCGTTCGACTGGCTGCAGCACCAGGCCCAGGCTGTAGGACAGCGAGGTCTCCGCCTTCAGCGGCGCGGCGCCCAGCGCCTGGGCCACGGCGCTGTCCACCGGGAAGGTGCCCGATTCGAAGAAGCTGCCGTTGATGTAGCTGCTGGTCACCGCCTGGTATTGCTGCTGCGCCAGCGACGGGGCGCGGAAGCCGCTGGCCACGGTGCCGCGCAGCGCCACCTGGTCGGTGAACGCGTAGCGCGCCGACAGCTTGCCCGAGCTCTTGCTGCCGAAGTCCGAGTAGTCCTCGTAGCGGCCGGTGAGGCCGGCAGAGAACTTGTCGGTGAAGTCGGCTTCCAGCCCGGCGTAGACCGCGTAGTTGTGGCGGTCCGAATGCACCGCGTTGGCCGGCGAGAAGCCGGCGAAGCCCTGCGCGCCGCCGGTGGTACCGGTGTAGGAGGCCAGTTCGCCCGGCGACTGGTTCCACTTCTCCTGGCGGTACTCGGCGCCGAAGGACAGCGTCACCGGATAGGCCAGGCCCCATTCCAGCGGCTGGGTGAAGTCGGCGTTGACGATGTTCTGGGTGTACTCCAGCGCGCCGTCGTAGAAGCTGCTGGGGCTGTCGATGCCGAGGCTGTAGTTGATGCTGTTGCGGGTGTTGAAGTCGATCTTGTTGTAGCCGTAGTTGTAGCTCACGTCCCAGCCGAAGCCGCCGTCGGTGCTGCCCTTGAGCCCGGCCACCAGCGAGCGGTCCTTGGAGTACTGCTCGATCTCCGGCACGTAGCCGTCGGGATAGGTCTGCGCCAGCAGCGCGCTCTGCCCGTTGTGGTTGCGCGAGCGGTAGAACGCGAACGAGGTGATGTCGCGGTTGCTGGCGATGGCGGTGGCGTAGCCGGTGACGCGGTCGCTGAAACGGAACTCGCCGTTGGCCGAGACCGCGGTCGCATCGACCTGCGGGTCGCCGTAGACGAAGGTGGTCTCGCCGATGCCCGGATAGTTGCCGGTGTTCGGCGCGCTGCCCCGGTAGGGGCCGGCGCGGTTGGTTTCGTCCTGCTGGCTGATCTGCCCGGCCACATGCAGGCTGCCACGGCCGTCGCCGAAGCCGATCCCGGTATCGCCGGAGAGCTGCGACTTGGCGCCGTCGCCGGCCGAATACTGGCCGTGGTCGACGCTCAGGCTGCCGCCTTCGCTCGAGCCCTTGAGCACGATGTTGATGACCCCGGCGATGGCGTCGGAGCCGTACTGCGCCGAGGCGCCGTCGCGCAGCACTTCCACGCGCTCGATCGCCGCGATCGGGATCGCGTTGATGTCCACCGCCGAGGCGCCGCGGCCGATGCTGCCGTTGACGTTGATCTGTGCGGAGGTGTGGCGGCGCTTGCCGTTGACCAGCACCAGCACCTGGTCCGGTGACAGCCCGCGCAGCTGCGCCGGGCGGATGCCGCTGGTGCCGTCGGTCAGCGCCGGGCGCGGGAAGTTCAGCGAGGGCAGCACCCGCGACAGCGCGGTGGCCAGCTCGGAGGTGCCGGTGGACTGCAACGCTTCGCTGCTGATGATGTCGATCGGCGACTGCGACTCGGCCACGGTGCGGTCGCTGACCCGGGTGCCGGTGACGATGACGGTGTCGAGCGTGCTCGGGGTGTCGGTGGCGGTCTGGGCCAGCACCGGAGGGGCGGCGAGGGCGGCGAGCACGGCGCTCGCCAACAGGGACAACGGACGGTTCATGGAAACTCCAGCGGATGCCGAACGGCAAAGGGGGCGGTCGCTGCGCGACGGCGGCCGGGTGGGCCTGCCCCAGGGATCGTTATTATTATTTAACAATCGCGCGACAGCGCCGCATGCCTCGGCATGTTCTTATGCTTTTCGGTTCTAAGCGGAATGGCGGCCGGTCCCAATGGCACAGGCCGCCCGCGCCCTGAGGCGGAGCGGCCCGTGCCGGGGCCGAGCGTGCGGCTGGCCTAGAAGCGGTAGCTCACCCGGCCGAACCAGTAGCGGCCGTTGAAGCCGAACGGAGACAGCGACGAGTACTGCAGGCCGCTGGGGCGGTCCTCGTAGATGTTGTTCGGTGCCGACCGGGTCGGGTACTGGTTGGTGAGGTTGTCCGCGCCCACGCTGAAGGTGAGGTCGCGCCAGGTGTAGCTGGTGGACAGGTTCAACAGCCAGCGTGCGGCGAAGGTCTGGTCCTGGCTGCCGTCGGCGTTGTCGCCGCGGCGGGTGACCGCGCCATAGCGGGTGGCGTCGCCGCGTACGCTCCAGCCGGCGCGGGTCCAGTCGGCGCTGAGCACGTACTTGGTGCGCGGGGTGGCGTCGGTCAGCAGGCCCTGGCTGGCACGCCGGAAGTTGGGATCGGAGACTTCCAGGATCTCGGTCTTGTTGTAGTTGGCGCTGAAGCTCAGGTTGAGCTTGCCGGCCTGCTCCAGATCGAGCAGGTAGTTGTTCACCCAGTCGACGCCGCGGGTGCGGGTGGTCGCGCCGTTGACGAAGAACTGCACCGCGGTGACCTGCCCGATCGGCTCGTCCAGCGAGAGCTGGTCCGAATACAGGATCTGGTCCCAGATGCGGATCTGGTACAGGTCCAGGGTGGAGCTGAAGTCGGTGCCGGCCTGCCACACCGCGCCGACGCTGTAGTTGCTGGATTTCTCCGGGGTCAGCGGTTTGGCGCCGAGCGCGATGGCCACCGGGTCGGAGGTGCGGTAGGTGCCGATCTGGGTCAGTTGCCCGTTCTGCAGCAGGGTCACCACCGAGGCGTAGTTCTGCTGCGCCAGCGACGGCGCGCGGAAACCGTTGGAGACGGTGCCGCGCAGGGCGAAGCCATCGTTGAACTGGTAGCGCGCCGACAGCTTGCCGGAGCGGGTGGAGCCGGCGTCGCTGTAGTCCTCGTAGCGCGCGGCCAGGCCGCCGGAGAGTCTTTCGGTCAGGTCCGCCTCCAGGTCGGCATACACGGCCTTGCTGTGCCGCTCGAAGTTGCCGGCCACCGCCGGCGACAGGCCCGGGAACACCTGCGAGCCGCCCGGATAGGCGCTGCCGGTGTCCGGGTTGATCGTGGTCGGGTCGAAGAAGTACGAGTCCGGCGAGCCGGCGTTGACCGCGTACTTGTCCTGCCGGTATTCGGCGCCGAAGGCGAGGTTGACCGGGTAGGCCAGGCCCCAGTCGAAGGATTTGCTGGCGTCCGCGTTGAGCACGCCCTGCCGGTTGCGGAAGCCACCGGCATTGAAGCGGGTGGGCGAGGCGCCGGTGGTCCAGTACAGATTGGTGTTGATGGTGTTGAGCAGGTTGAAGGTCACGTCGTTCTCGCCGTAGTCGGCCGAGACGTCCCAGGTCCAGTCGCTGTCGGTGCTGCCCTTGAGGCCGAGCACCGCGGCGCGGTCGTTGGACGGGTTGTAGATCTGCGGCAGGAAGCCATTGGGATAGATCGCCTGCACGTTGCGGTCGCTGTTGTCCCAGGCGCGGTAGTAGCCGTTGGATACCACTTCGCGGCGGCTGAAGTTGGCGTAGCCGTACAGGTCGATGCGCGGGGTCAGCGCATAGCCGAAGCTGAGCAGGCCCTGGTAGGTCTTGACCGCGGGATCGCCGTAGCGCTGGTACGGAATGCCGCCGGGGTTGTCCGCGCCGGCCAGCGTGGTGGCCTTGTCGGTGTTCTCGGCGCGGTTGGTGTTCATCGCGTTCTGGTAGTTCCAGGACAGCCGCACCCAGCCGGGCGCTTCGCCGTCGTTCGCGCCGCCGAAGGCCAGCCCGTAGGAGCCGTCCACGCCGTTCTGCGCGCCGTCGCCCTTGTCCATGATGCCGCCGTTGACCGAGACGCTGTTGCTGCCGGGTTTGGCGCCGTGCTTGAGCACGATGTTGATCACCCCGGCGATCGCATCGGAGCCGTACTGCGCGGAGGCGCCGTCGCGCAGCACTTCGATGCGCGCGATCGCCGACATCGGGATCGAGTTCAGGTCCGCCGGCGCCGAGCCGCGGCCGACCGAGGGGTTGTAATTGACCAGCGAGGTGGTGTGGTAGCGCTTGCCGTCCACCAGCACCAGCACCGCGTCCGGGGACAGGCCGCGCAGGGTCGCCGGGCGTAGCGCGTCGTTGCCGTCGTTGATGGCCGGGCGCGGGAAGTTCAGCGACGGCAGCAGCTTGCCCAGGGCGCTGCCCAGGTCGCTGGCGCCGGTCGCCTGCAGCGATTCGGGGCCGATGATGTCGATCGGCGATTGCGACTCGGCCACCGTGCGGTCGGCGATGCGGGTGCCGGTGACGATGATGTTGTCCAGGGTCTTGGGGGCCTGGTCTTGCTGGGCGAAGCTGGTGCCGGAGGCGAGGGCGAGCAGGATGGCGCTGGCCAGGGGGAGCGGGGGGTGCTTCATCGTACGGAGACTCCAGTGGCTGGGGGATGGCGTGGGTCTGAGTGCCCGGGGGCATGCGGCGTGCTGCGGTGCAGCGAGAAATCCTCCCGATTGAAATGGTTTTTTAACCAAGGCGCGTATACAAAAACGGTACTGGGTCGTGTTGCCGGTCGCCGGGCTGGCCCGATCGATGGCCCGGTCGCTGGGCGCGGGCGCCAGGCCATGCCCCGGATCCGGGGTGGGCCATCCGGGACGAAGCGGATACACTGCCGCCTCGATATTCGAGTGCCCCCTGTCCGTGATTTCCCTTAGAAACTTCGCCATGCGCCGCGGCGAGCGGCTGCTGTTGTCCAACGTGGATCTGACCCTGCATGCCGGCTACCGCGTCGGCGTGGTCGGGCGCAACGGCACCGGCAAGTCCAGCCTGTTCGCGGCGATCCGCGGCGAGCTGGAGGCGGACAAGGGCGATGTGGAACTGCCCGGCAAGCTGCGCACCGCCAGCGTCGCCCAGGAAACCCCGTCGCTGCCGGACCCGGCGCTGGACTTCGTGCTCGGCGGCGACACCGAGGTGGCCGCGGCGCTGCAGGCCGAGGCCGACGCGCTGGCCGCCGAGGACTGGGAGGCGGTCGCCGCCGCGCACGTGCGCCTGGAAGAGGTCGGCGGCTACGACGGCACCGCGCGCGCCGGCAAGCTGCTGCACGGCCTGGGTTTCCCGGCGGCGACCCATTCGCGTCCGGTCAAGGACTTTTCCGGCGGCTGGCGGGTGCGGCTGAACCTGGCGCGGGCGCTGATGATGCCCTCGGACCTGCTGCTGCTCGACGAGCCGACCAACCATTTGGACATGGACGCGGTGCTGTGGCTGGAGCAGTGGCTGCTGAAGTACCCGGGCACGCTGCTGCTGATCAGCCACGACCGCGAATTCCTCGACAACGTCGCCACCCACACCCTGCATCTGCATGGCGGCGGGGCCAAGCTGTACGTCGGCGGCTATACCGATTTCGAGCGCCAGCGCACCGAGCAGCTGCGCCAGCAGCAGATCGCGCACGACAAGGAACAGGCCGAGCGCGCCCACCTGCAGAGCTTCATCGACCGCTTCAAGGCGCAGGCCAGCAAGGCCAGCCAGGCGCAGAGCCGGATGAAGCGGCTGGCGAAGATGGCCGGCACCGAGGCGGTGCGCGCCGAGCGCGAGTTCCGCATCGAGTTCGCCCAGCCCAACCGGCTGCCGCATTCGCTGATCCGGCTCAACCACGCCGACTGCGGCTACGGCCGCGAGGTGATCCTGCGCCAGGCCGGGTTCGGCCTGGAGGCGGGCGACCGGATCGGCCTGCTCGGCCCCAACGGCGCCGGCAAGTCGACCCTGGTCAAGAGCCTGGTCGGCGAGATCCCGCTGCTGAGCGGCGAGCGCAGCGCGCATCCGGACCTGCGCATCGGCTACTTCGCCCAGCACACGGTGGAGTCGCTGCACGAAGGGCAATCGCCGATCGACCATTTCCGCGAGATCTCGCCGGACGCGTCGATCCAGGCGTTCCGCGACTTCCTCGGCAAGTGGAATTTCCCCGGCGACCGCGCGTTCGAAGTGGTGGACGGCTTCTCCGGCGGCGAGCGCGCGCGCCTGGCGCTGGCGCTGATCGCCTGGCAGCAGCCGAACGTGCTGCTGCTCGACGAGCCGACCAACCACCTGGACCTGGAGATGCGCGAGGCGCTGGCCGAGGCGCTGAGCGATTTCGAGGGCGCGATCGTGATGGTCTCGCACGACCGCCACCTGATCGGCCTGGTCTGCGACACGTTCTGGCGCGTGGCCGACGGCGTGGTCGAGCCGTTCGCCGGCGACCTGGACGAATACGCGGCGTGGCTGCGCAGCCGTCCGGCCGCGCAGGGCACCAAGCAGAAGATGGCCGAGGTCGCGCCGACCCCGCCGCCGCCGGTCAAGCCGCTGCCGGCGAAGAAGCCGCCGAACCCGCACAAGCTGGCCGCCGCCGAGAAGCGCGTGGGCGAACTGGAAGCGGCGCTGGCCGAGCTCGACGGCCAGCTCGCCGACCCGAAGCACTACGCCGACGCCGAGAAGATGGCGGTGCTGGGCCGCGATCGCGAAGCCACCGCGCAGCAGCTGGCGCAGGCCGAGCAGGCGTGGATGGAGTTGATCGAGGGCGCCTAGCGCATTGCGCTCGCATCGCGAGCGCAGGCAGCCGCAGTTTTTTCCGGTGCCGCGTGCGGATGCCGGTTCATGCGCGCGCCAATAAGCTTGTGCCGACGACAGCAGCCAACGGGACCGGCCGAGCATGATCAGCGGCATCATCAGCGTGGACGATTATCTTGCCGCGCAACGTCTGCACCAACGGCGCCCGCTGCGGCGCGCGCTGGTGCTGACCGCGACGCTGCTGCTTGCTGGAGTGCCGCTCGTGATAGTCGGCACCAGCGATGCCGTCTGCGTCGTCGGCGGCATGCTGGGCGGCATCGGTGGCGGCGGCCTGATCGGCCTGGCCCTGCTGTACGGGTGGAAACTGCCGCGCAAGCTGCGGCGCCTGCATGCGCAACAGGCGGCGCTGCGGCATGCCATCACCTATGCCTGGGACGAGACCGGCCTGGAGGTGCGTTGGTCGGGCGGGCAGGCGCGGCGTCCCTGGACCGATTTCATCCGCTATCGCGAAAGTCCGCAGGTGCTGCTGCTGTACCACAACGACATGTTGTTCGACATGGTGCCCACCTCCTGGTTCGCCGATGCCGCCCAACGCGAGGCGTTCCGGCGGCTGGCAGCGCGGGTGGGAAGCGACGCCGCGCGCGCCGTGTAGCGCCGATAGCCAGGTGCCTGGGGCATGCGCGAATGACGATGAAGGATCGCGGCAGGCACATGGCGTCCGCCTACGGTAGTGTCAGCGCGGATAGTCGGGCCATTGCCCGCTTCGCGCTTGCCGGCGCGGTGCCGGCGTGCTCCGGGCTGCTCAGGCGGCGGCGCTGGCCACGACCAGCAGGCCGCCGGCGATGGCGGCCCAGTCCAGCGGCGTGCGCGAGCGCAGGCCGCGCAGCGACGGGCGTGCCGTCGGCGTCGGCCGCAAGCCGGCCTTGATCCCCATCAGGGCCAGCCCGGCCGCGCTGAGCGCCCAGTGCCATTCGCTCGCGCCGCTGCGCAGGAAATAGGCCAGATGCAATACGCACAGGCAGGCCAGCGCGGCGGCCAGGACGATGTCGCGCGAAACCAAGGCCGGACGGGCGGCCATGACGAAACGGTTCATTGCGTGTTCCCCCAGGAACGTGATCGCCTTCCCCTGGCGCACATTACGACTGCGACCACGATCATAGTTCGGCGCCTGGACGGCCGCCAAGTGGCAGTGCACCAATTCTTCACGTGCCTTGCGCCTGCGCCGCGTGCGTCCCGGTCGCCATTGCCGGCACGATGGCTGGCCAGGTGCGGCGGCGCTGGCCGGAACCGGGCCCGGTATGCGTTGGAGCTTGTGGTGTGGACGCGGCGACAGATGTCCGCGCCGCGCGCGGTGGATGCGGCGCGCGGGCGGCCGCTGGCCATGGAGACGACCTCAAGGAGAGCGGCATGAACCGAGTCGTGGCAACAGCGCTGCTGTTGGCATTTCTGTCCGGCTGCGCCAGCTACGGCCAGCAGCGGACGCAGCGGGCGATCTGCCGCGAGGCCTCGTCCCTGTCCAGCGGGTGCAAGGCAGCGGAGTTCATCGTGCTGGACGGCGATGGCGCCGCGCCGGCACCGGCACTGGCCTTCGTCGAGTTCGACCAGAACGGCGCGCCCTACGATCCAGCGTCGATCGACGACGTCATCGGCAAGATCGCCGCGACCGCCGCGCAGCCGCCGCAGCGCCTGCTGCTGGTCGTGTTCATCCATGGCTGGAACCACAACGCGGCGCAGAACGATGGCAACGTCATCGCCTTCAAGGCCTTCCTGCGCCAGCTGCAGGCGCAGGAACAGGTGCTGGCGGTGGGCAAGCGGCGTGCGGTGGTCGGCGTCTACCTGGGCTGGCAGGCCAAGGCCTCGGACAACAGCCTGCTCGAACTGCTCTCGTACCGGGACAAGAAGGAGTTGGGGTTGACCACCGGCGTGGAGGGCGTGCGCGGCGTGCTGGCGCGCCTGGCCGAGTTGCGCCGCGCCGCGCCGGAGAGCCGCCTGGTGCTGATCGGACACAGCTTCGGCGGCGGCGTGTTGTTCACCGCGGTCAAGGACCGCATCGTCGCCGCCGTCGGCGATCCGCAGGCGCCTCGGCAGAAGGCGTATGGGGATCTGGTGATCCTGCTCAATCCGGCGATCGAGGCCGAACAGTTCGTCGCGCTGCACCAGGCCGTGGCGCAGACCGCATTCCGGGCGTGCGAGCCGCTGGCGATGGCCAGCTTCACCTCCGACGCCGACACCGCGCTGTCCAGGGAATTTCCGCGCGGCATGCGTTTGTTCTATCCGCAGCGGCTGGCGGCGGCGAGCGCGGACGAGGCCGAATTGATCACCACGCCGTACGGCCTGTATCCGCCATTTTCGCGCTATCGGCTGCGCGTGCTGCCTGGAGCGACGGTGGAGACCGCGCTGACCCCGGCGGCGTTCACTGCGGCGGCACGCACCTGGAGCGGCTTCAGGGCCGGCACCGGCGCATTCGCACTGGGCGGGATCGAATTGGCGTCCAGCGCGACGCAAGCGCCGCAGCCCTGGGTGCCGCTGTTGAACGTGCGCGTGGACAAGGCGCTGATCCAGGAGCACAACGCGATCTGGGATCCCAGGTTCGCCTATTTCATTCGCGGCCTGGTCGGCATGGAATTCGCCAAGGGCGATGCCTGCCGATGAGCCGGCGGCGCGTGCGACATCGATCGTGTGGGCCATAGGGCGTATCCGCATCGCGGGACGCGGCCGAACCGTCCGCGCGCGCTGCGCTCAGTTCGCCGCGTGCTGCTGCTCGGCCAGCAACCATTCGCGCAGGCGGCGTCCGGCGTCGTTTTCCGCGCGCGAGCGCAGCCGGGTGAGCCAGTAGCGTCCGGCGTCGATGCGGGTCGGGAACGGCGAGAGCAGGCGCCCGGCGTCCAGGTCCTGCGCGAACAGGCGCAGCGGCAGCAAGGCCACGCCGGCGCCCGCCGCCGCGGCGCTGGCCAGGGTCAGCGACGAATCGCAGATCGGCCCGCTGGCGACCACTTCCGGCGCGCCGGCCGCCTGCAGCCAGCGCGCCCATTCGTCCAGCCGATAGGACCGCAGCAGCGGCACGCCGCCCAGGTCGGCCGGCACGCGCAGCGACCGTGCCAACGCCGGCGCGCACACCGGTGCGAACGGCGCGTCCAGGATCGGCGTGGCGCACTGGCCTTGCCAGTCGCCGTCGCCGAAACGGATCGCCAGGTCCAGGCCTTCGCCGGCCAGATCGACCCGGTTGTTGTGGGTGTGCACGCGCAGTTCGATGTCCGCATGCGCGGCGTGGAAGGCATCCAGCCGCGGCAGCAGCCAGCCGACCGCGAAGGTGCCGACCACGCCGATGCTCAGCGTCTCGCGGTAGCGGCCGCCGGCGAAGCGCTGCAAGGTGGCGGCGATGCGGTCGAAGGCCTCGGTCAGCACCGGATGCAGGCGCTGGCCCTCGTCGGTCAGCGCCACGCCGCGCGGCAATCGCTGGAACAGGACCACGCCCAGGCGCGCTTCCAGTTGCTTGATCTGGTGGCTGAGCGCGGCCTGGGTCACGCACAGTTCGGCGGCGGCGCGGGTCAGGTTCTGGTGCCGGGCGGCGGCCTCGAAGGCGCGCAGGGCGTTCAACGGCAGCTGCGGGCGGATCATCGTGAGGCATTAGATATTTTCATGATCGCGATTGAATAACCTCGCTGGTGGGCCGCGGTCAAGCTGCGCATGATCGGGTCTTCCGATGGAGGTGGACGATGCTGGACAGACGACGATTCCTGCAGGGCATGGGGCTGGCGGCGGCCGCGCTGGCGGTCGCGGCGGTGGATGCGAAAGTGCCGCAAAACAAGGCGCAGACGCTGGCGCAGCGGCTGGCCGGGATCGAGCGGCACACGGGCGGGCGACTCGGGGTGGCGCTGCTCGACGGCAGCGGCGCAGCGCTTGGCGGGCAACGCCAGGACGAGCGCTTCCCGATGTGCAGCACCTTCAAATTTGTATTGGCGGCGGCGGTGCTGCAGCGGGTCGACCGCGGCGAACTGAGCTTGCAGCAACCGGTGCAGATCCGCGCCGCGGACATGCTGGCGCACGCGCCGGTCACCGAGCGCCATGTCGGCGGCGCGCTCAGCTTGGCCGAGCTGTGCCGGGCGACGATGATCTTCAGCGACAACCCGGCGGCCAACCTGCTGTTCCCGCTGGTCGGCGACCCGCCCGGGTTGACCCGCTTCCTGCGCGGGCTCGGCGATGCGCAGACCCGCAGCGACCGCCACGAGCCGGAGATGAACCGGTTCGCCGCGGGCGACCCGCGCGATACCACCACGCCGGCGGCGATGGCCGCGACGCTGCGCGCGCTGCTGCTCGGCGATGCGTTGCAGCCGGCTTCGCGCGAGCGGCTGGCCGCGTGGATGCTCGACAACCGCACCGGCGACGCCTGCCTGCGCGCCGGCCTGCCGCCTGGCTGGAAGATCGGCGACAAGACCGGCAGCAACGGCACCGACACCCGCAACGACATCGCCATCGTGTGGCCGCCGGGCCGGCGCACGCCGTTGTTGCTGACCGCCTATCTCAACGGCGCCAAGGTCGATGACGCCGCACGCGACGCGGCGCTGAAGGCGGTGGCGGTCGCGGTGCGGGAGACGCTCGCGGATTGAGCGTTGCGGTGCTACCAAGCCGCACACGTTTGCGGCGTAGCCATTGCCGCTCGGCAACTGTCGTGGCCCAGCGGATGCCGCCGCTGGCTGGCGGCATCGCGCATCCCCAACTGGGCGCGGCAGCCGCGCCCGCATTGCAGATCACGACATCCAGGCGCATGCGCTGCCAGGCCTGCAGTCGAACGCATCGCGTTTTTTCCACGCATCGCATCCACTCCTATCCCCATCCTCGCCATCCACTGGACCACTACCAATGCGTAATCCGCTTCTTTTTGTAGTCGCCGCCGCCGCACTTGTGGTCGCTCACACACCGGCGC
Source organism: Xanthomonas campestris pv. phormiicola (assembly GCA_025666215.1). Taxonomy (NCBI): domain Bacteria; kingdom Pseudomonadati; phylum Pseudomonadota; class Gammaproteobacteria; order Lysobacterales; family Lysobacteraceae; genus Xanthomonas; species Xanthomonas campestris. The sequence continues at coordinate 1,517,323 of CP102593.1, forward strand.
AGGCCGAGATCTGGCAACCGGCGCCGGGCCATGTTCAGGTGCCGATCTGGCCAGGCAAGGTGCCCGATGCGTTGCCTCATCCGAAACCGGAATCGGTCGGTCCCGGCCCGGGGCGCCCGTGGTGGCCCAGGGCCAACGATGTCAGCCGGCCGACGATGACGGTGTACGCGCCCACCGGCCGCAACAGCGGTGCGGCGGTGGTGGTGTTTCCGGGCGGTGGCTATCAGGTCCTGGCCATGGATCTGGAAGGCACGGAGATCTGCGATTGGCTGACGTCACGGGGTATCACCTGCGTGTTGCTGAAGTATCGCGTCCCGAACTCGGGGCCGACCTGGGTCAACGGCGGCCGCTACTATCCGAAGGTACAGACCGCGCTGCAGGACGCGCAGCGCACGCTCGGACTGGTGCGCCTGCATGCGGCGGAGTGGGGGATCGATCCGCACAAGATCGGCGTGATCGGGTTTTCCGCGGGCGGGCACCTGGTCGCCGCGGCCAGCACGCATTTCGCAACGCGCACGTATCCGGCGGTGGATGCCGCGGATGCGCAGAGTTGCCGCCCGGACTTCGCCATCGCCGTCTATCCGGGCCACCTGTGGGCGCACGAGGATGAGGATCGTGCAAAGCGCGATCCGACTCACCTGGAGCTACGTGCGGATATCACCGTGAGCGCCGACACGCCGCCGACCTTCCTGCTGCAGGCCGAGGACGACGAGGTGGATGGCGTCGCGCAATCGTTGGCCTATTACGTCGCGCTGAAGCAGGCCGGCGTGCCGACGGAAATGCATCTTTACGCGCAGGGTGGGCATGCGTTCGGGTTGCGGCCGAGCACGTTGCCGATCGCGCAATGGCCAAGGCTGGTGGAGACGTGGCTGGGAACCATCGGCGTGTTGGACGCGGTTGCGACGCACTGACTGCCGCCGCGCTTGCGTGGCATGACCCGCAAGCGTGATCCCGCACTGCGCGCAGCCTTTGCGCTGCGCAAGGCGGGAGCGCTCAGCCGAGCGCGCCAACCGCGATCGGGTCGTCCTGGAACAACCGCGCCGGCCCGCCCATCGCCGGATCGCTGACGCCGGGCTTGCCGGTTTCCACGCGCCCGGCCAGACGCTGGCGCGCGCCGTCCTGGATCAGCCACAGGTCGTACCAGCCGCCGCTGGGCGCCGCGCTCCAACTGCGCCGCTGTTCGGTGCCGGGCGCCAGCGTCACGCTGTCGTGCGGTTGCGCCTGCGCATAGGCGCCGGGCTGCAGTTCCACGCGCAGCGCGCTGCTGCCGGGATTGCGCAGCAGCAGGCATAGCGCCCGCGGATCGCGCGCGTCCTGGGCGATCTCGGCGTGCAGCGGCGCAGCGTCGAGGTCGCCGCGGTAATGGCGGTGGAAGCCGTTGGGGCCGAGCAGCCACAGGTCGTAGCGGCCGTCGTAGGTGGTCCAGGTGGCGTCCAGCGTGGCGCCTGCGCCGAGCGTGTAGCGCCGCGGAATCGCGGCCAGGTCGTAGCGGTCGTAGACCTGCAGCACCGCGGCTGCGCCGGCATTGCCCATCCGCAGCAGCACTTCGCCGCGTGCGCTCACGTGTTGCAACTGCACCGTCGGGCGATACGGCAATGCGCGCGAGCGGCGCACGCCGAACGGCTGCTGCGGCGCCTGCACGGTGGCTGGCAGCGGCGGCAGCACATGCTCGTGCAGGGCGGCCGCGCGCGCGGCGGCGGCGCTGACGTCGGGCAGCGCGGCGAAGAACGGGCGCGTATCGGCCTGGCGGAAGTCGAAGGCATCGACCAGGTCGCCGCAGACCGCGCGGCGCCACGGCGTCAGCCCGCTGGCGGCGACGCCGAAGCGGCGTTCCAGCAGGCGCAGCACCGAGGTGTGGTCGTAGACCTGCGAGTCGATCCAGCCGCCGCGGCTCCACGGCGAGATCACGTACATCGGCACCCGCGGGCCCAGCCCGTAGGGCCGGCCGCGCAGTTCGGGCAGATCGGCTTTTTCGTCGCCCGGGGCGGGGTGCAGGTGGTATTCGCCGTCGGTGCTCACCGTCGAGGCGCCGGCCCAGCCGCCGGCCGCGGCGGGATCGGGCGAGGGCGGCGCCGGCGGTGGCACGTGGTCGAAGAAGCCGTCGTTCTCGTCGAACATCAGCAGCAGCGCGGTGCGCGACCAGACCTTCGGATCGGCGGTCAGCGCATCCAGTACACGCGCAGTGTAGGCCGCGCCCTGCGCGGGGCTGGACGGATCGGGATGCTCGCTGCCGGCGGCGTCGGCGATGATGAAGCTCACCGCCGGCAGCCGCGCGCCGAGCACGTCCTCGCGCAGCTGCGCCAGCGTGCGCGTACCGACGCCGCGTTCGCGCAGGTGCGGTTCGTGCCCGGGCGCGCCGCGCCAGGCGGCACGGAACGGAGCGAAGCCGGCCAGCGGGTTGTCGGTGAAGTTGTCGGCCATGTCCTGGTAGATCTGCCAGGACACGCCGGCCTGCTGCAAGGCTTCCACGTAGCTGGGCCAGCGGTAGTCGTCGGCATGCCCGCCCAGTTCGGGGAAGTTGTCGTGCGAGTTGGCGATCACCGGCCCGCCGGCGCGCGCCTGCGGATCGTTCTGCCCGGTCCACAGGAACACGCGGTTGGGATTGGTGCCGGCCTGGATCGCGCAGTGGTAGGCGTCGCACAGGGTGAAGGCCTCGGCCAGCGCGAACTGGAACGGCAGGTCGTCGCGTTCGTAGTGGGCCAATGCGTGGTCGTGCTTGGCCGCGGCCCAGCGGCCCATGCGGCCGTGGTCCCAGGCCTGCTGCGCATTGGGCCAGGTGTGCGGGGTGCCCTGCACGCGCATGCCGCGGAAGTCGCGCGCGGTCTGCAGCGGGAACGGCGCCAGCAGCCGGCTGCCGTCTTCGCTGGGTTGCAGCCAGACGGTGCGCGGCGCGCTGCCGGGCAACGGCGGCGCCGGGATCGGGAAGCGGTCGCCGAAGCCGCGCGCGCCGGCGAAGCTGCCGAAGTAGTGGTCGAAGGCGCGGTTCTCCTGCATCAGGATCACCACGTGCTGCAGGTCCTGCAGGGTGCCGCTGCGCACGTCCGGGGCGATCGCGGCGGCGCGGGCGATGCTGAGCGGCAACAGCGCGGCGGCGGCGCCGGCGACGCCGGCCTGGAGCAGGCGGCGGCGGGGAAGATCGGTCATGGCGCGTGCACCGGCAGGACGGGACGAAAAGGGCTCGCCGGCGGCGCCAGGCCGCCGGCGAGGACGCAGCATGCGGGCTGCGCGATTACAGATCCAGCGTCAGGGTCAGGCCGACCGTGCGCGGTGCGGCGATGAACGCGCTGTCGCTGCCGTCCACGCCTTCCAGGTAGCGCTTGTCGGTGAGGTTGCTGACGTTGAGGTCCAGCTTCACGCCCTGCAGCTGGGCCGACAGCTGCGACAGGCTCAGGCCCAGGTGCGCGCCGAAGGTGGTGACGCCGTCCAGGCTGTTGCTGTTGGACGCATCCAGGTAGCGCTTGCCCAGGTAGCGCCCGGAGATGCCGAACGACCACGCCTGGCCCTGCCAGTCGGCCGAGGCCACCAGGGTGTTGCGCGGCTGCCCGATCACCTGCGAGCCGGGGGTGATCTCCAGTGCGGTGTCGCGCGCGGCGTCGCCGCTGCCCAGGTAGGTCGCCTTGTTGAAGGTGTAGGCGCCGTTGATCCGCCAGCCGTTGTCCCAGCCGTAGCCCAGCGCCGCTTCCACGCCGCGCGCATGCACGCCGCCGAAGTTCTCGTAGACGCCGTCGGTCTCGCCGAGATAGTCGATGCCGCTGACGAAGTTCGCCGGCACGTAGACGATGCGGTTGTCGAAGCGGATGTCGTACACGGTGACGCTGCCGGTCAGCGGCCAGCGGCTCATGCGCAGGCCCAGCTCGATGTTGTCGGCGGTCTCCGGCTTGACCCGGCTCAGCGCCACCGGGTCGGTCTCGCCGAGCACGCCGGAGGGAATCGCGGCGAAGTTCTGCGAATAGCCGGCGAAGGCTTCCAGGCCCTTCACCGGCGTGGTCCAGGTCAGGCCGGCGGAGAACAGCGGATCGGAATGCGAGTCCGACTCGACGTGTTCGCTGTCGCCGATGCGGCGGTCGCGGGTCTGGTCGACGAAGAACTGCTTGACGCCCACGCGCCAGGCGAAGTTGCCGTAGCGCATCACGTCTTCCACGTAGTACATGCGCTCGTCGGTGTCGTAGTGGTCCTTGAACTGCACCCAGTACGGCACGTGGTCGAAGGCGATGTTGGTGCCGACGTTGAGCAAGCGGTGCCAGTCGCGGGTGACGCTGCGCTGGTATTTTTCCAGCCACACACCGGCGCGCACGGTGTTGTCGATCGCGCCCAGGTCGGCGCGCCATTCGGCATCGGCGGTGACGCCGGCGCGGTCGTTGTCGTAGTGGCTGTGGCGGTAGGACTGCACCGCCTGCGAGCCGGCCGGGTAGCAGGCCGGATCGGACTCGGCCGGCACCGTGGCGCTGCCGCTGCAGCCGGCCAGCATCGTCGCCGCCGCGCCGCCGGGGGTGACGAAGTAGATCTTGCCCAGGTCGCTGCCGCCGTACACGGTGTGTCCGCCGGTGTATTCGGATTCGGGCTTGCCGCTGCCGTCGTCGGTCACGTCCACCAGGTACGGCGGGATCCAGTCGCCGCGGCCTTGCATGCGATGCGCATAGCCGGCGAGCGTGGCCTTGAAGCCGTTGCCGCCGTCGAACGCGCCGCGCAGGTAGCCGAAGGTGTTCTTGCGCAGCGCGCGCGAGCCGGAACGGTAGTTCTGGTCCAGATAGGGAATGCCGGTGAGGGTGCCGGTCAGCAGGTCGTGCTCGGGATCGCGCGCGAACTGCTCGGGGGTGACGCTGCTGTACTCGGATTCGTCGGCATCGTCGTAGGACAGGTAGCCGCTGAGCTTCCACGCGCCCAGGTCGCTGTCGAACTTGCCGGCGAGATGATCGCGGGTGGTGTGGCCGCTGCCGTCGATCCAGTCGGTGTTGCTGCTGTGCGAGGCGCTGAGCCAGGCCTTGCTGGTGCTGATCAGGCCGGTGTCGTAGCGCGCGTAGTACTTGCGCGCCTCGTTGTCGCCGATGCCCACGGCCATGCGCACGCGCTGCGCGTCGAGCGGTTCGCTGGTCAGGTAGTTGAGCGTGCCGCCCAGCGCTTCGTTGGAGCGCGAGGCGATGTCGGCGGTGCCCTGGCTGACTTCGACCGTCTCCAGGTCGAGCGTGTCGATGAAGCGGTTGGCCTTGGAGCCGCCGCCGTAGGCCGAGCCGCCGTTGGGCAGGCCGTCGATGGTGGTGCCGATCTGCTGCGTATCGCGGTTGCTGACGAAGCCGCGCATGCTGATCTGCGTGCCCCAGTCGGAGGAGCCGAACGCATCGGCCTCGGTCACGATCACCCCGGGCAGTTCGTTGAGCACGTCGTTGACGCTGCCCATCGCGAACTGGCGGTCCAGCATCTCCTTGCTGACGCTGGTCTTGGCGTAGGTGGTGGCCTGGCCGACGACCTGCACCTGGTCCAGGGTGGAGACCTGCGCGTCGGCATCGGCGGCAGGAGCGCTGGCGTCGCTGGCCGCCTGGGCGTGGGCGACCATTGCCGACAGCAAGAGGGCGAGGGTCGTGCGCCGCGGAGCACGGAAACTTTTCGGAAAATTCATCAAGGGCGAATGCTTGTGTGGGGGCTGCGATGGTGTCGACACATGGTTGCGTGTGTGTGACTGCCTGTTTGCGTTACGTGCTGCCGTGCGCGCGCATCCGCGATACGGCGTGCGCAGGGCGCGTGCCAGCGGCGAGGCATGCGGACACGTCTCGCCGCTGCCGCGCTGGAGCCGCTGCCTCGCGTGTCAGGCTGCCGGCCTGCATACAGATAGGGAACAGGCAACCACTGCAGGCGCCGGTGCAGCGTGACGACACCCGTGCGCGCCACGCGGCATCATTGGCGCTGCTGCCGTCGCCGCCGGTGGCCCCCACGATGGACACGCTGCCCGATGAGCCACGAACTGATCTACCTGCTGCTGATCTTCGCCCTGCTGGTGATCCCGCGCGCGCTGCAGCGCTTCAAGCTGCCGGCGCCGCTGACCTGCCTGCTGTTCGGCATCGTCGCGATGCTGGCGATGGGCGAGCGCGCGCACGATGCGGTGATCGCACTGCTGGCCACGCTCGGCATCTCCTCGCTGTTCCTGTTCGCCGGCCTGGAGGTGGACCTGAAGGCGCTGCGCCGCGGGTTGTGGCCGCTGCTGCTGCACCTGCTGGTGCGCGGCGGCACCTTGTTCGGGGTCGGCTGGCTGGCCTGGCGCTACGCCGCGCTGCCGTGGCAGGCGGCCGGGTTGCTGGCGCTGGCGCTGCTGACCCCGTCCACCGGCTTCATCATCGATTCGCTGGGCCGGCTCGGGCTCATCGAGGAAGAGCGCTTCTGGGTCACCAGCAAGGCCATCGCCGGCGAATTGCTGGCGCTGGCGGCGTTGTTCGTGATCCTGCAGGCCGGCGATCCCTGGCGGATGGGCCTGTCCAGCCTGGCGTTGCTGGCGATGCTGGTCGGCCTGCCGCTGCTGTTCGTGGCGCTGGGACGCTGGGTGGCGCCGCAGGCGCCCGGGTCGGAGTTCTCGCTGCTGGTGATGGTCGGGCTGATCGCCGCCTACATCACCTATTCGCTGGGCGTGTACTACCTCGTCGGCGCGTTCATCGCCGGGCTGGTCGCGCGCCTGCTGCGCCAGCGCATGCCGCTGCTGGCCTCCGACGAGAACCTGCACGCGGTGCGCCTGTTCGCCTCGTTCTTCGTGCCGTTCTACTTCTTCAACGCCGGCACCAAGGTGCCGAGCGGGGCGCTGAGCCTGCAGGCGCTGGGACTTGGCCTGGCGCTGACCGCGTGCGTGCTGCCGCTGCGCATCGGCATCGTCTGGCTGCAGCGGCGGCTGCTGTTCGGCGAGGATGCGCGCAGCAGCCTGCGGGTATCGCTGGCGCTGGCGCCGACCCTGATCTTCACCCTGGTGCTGGCCGGGATCCTGCGCGAGCGCTTCGCCATCGCCGATGCGCTGTTCGGCGCGCTGCTGCTGTACGCGGCGCTGAGCACGCTGCTGCCGTCGTTGCTGTTGCGCATGCCGTTCGACGTGGATCCGGCCGACGCCGCGCCGCTGCCGGCGGCGCCAGCCCAGGGCCTGCGCGAGGCGCCGGCTGCGCAAGATCCGGCACCGCCGCTGCCGGTCGATCCGCCGCGGCCGGCGCTGCCGCAGGCGGCCGTTTGAGCGGCCCGCGGTTCCCGGGCCCGCGCAGCGACGCGGCGGCCCGCAGGGAAATCCCTGCCCCCAGGGCGCCACGCGCCGGTATCGCTTGAAAGCCGGCGCCCGGGCCCCATACTGGCTGCCTGTGTTCCTTTCGCGTTTTTGCCGCCATGCCGATCTATGCGTTCCAATGTGCCGAGTGCGGTCACAGCTTCGACCGCCTGCAGAAACTGTCCGATCCCGATCCGGACGCCTGTCCGGCGTGCGGTGCGCCCGCGGTCAAGCGGCAGCTGACCGCGCCGTCGTTCCGCCTGTCCGGCAGCGGCTGGTACGAAACCGACTTCAAGAAGGACGGCGACAAGAAGCGCAACCTGGCCGAGTCCGGCAGCGGCAGTACCGGCGAGGCCAAGCCGGCCGCCGCGTCCGCCTCCACCGACAGCGCGGCCAAGCCTGCCGCAACCCCCGCGGCCACGCCGGCGCCGGCCGCCAAGCCCGCTGCGACCTGAGCGGGACGTCCCGGAAATGCGAACGGCCCGGAGTCGCCTCCGGGCCGTTCGCGTTCCTGCCTGGCAAGATTCAGCGGGCGCCGAAGCGTGCCCGGCAGCCTTCCTTGACCCACACCGCGTTGCCTTCGTAACCCCAGTTGCGGCCTTCGACGCAGGTGGTGCCGGAGAGCTGCTGGATCACCGCCGGGCGGCCCTGGCGGCGGTCCCAGGCGCAGCTGCGCAGGCGCTTGTCGTCGCTGCTGCAGGTCACCGAGTAGTCGTCGCCGGACGGCGGGCGGCCCGGACCCCAGCCGCCACCGCCGCCGCCCCGGCCTTCGGCGAACTCGCCGCGGCAGCCATCGTCCACCCACACCGCGCCGTCGCGCTGGCCCCAGGTGCGGCCCTCGATGCAGCGGGTGTCGGAAAGCTGCCGCACCAGCACCGCATTGCGCCAGCCGGTGGTGCAGACGCGCTGGCGCTGGTCCTGGCTCTCGCAGCGGATGGTGCCGCCGGGACCAGGGCCGCCGCCATCGCCCCAGCCGCCGCGGCCTTCGGCGAAGCGGCCGCGGCAGCCGCGGTCCACCCACACCACCCCGGGGCCGGACCCCCAGGTCTGGCCCTCGATGCATGGCGAATCCGACAGCGCGCCGACCAACTGCGCGCGGCCGCGGAACGGGGTGGCGCACTGGCGGCGCTTGCGGTCGTTGCTGGAGCAGGCGATGGTCTGGGCATTGAAGCCAGGTTGCGGCCGCCACTGGCCGCTGCTGCCGCGCAGCGAGGTCGAGATGTCCTGCTGGATGCGGCCGAAGCCCCAGCCGCGGTCGATCTGGTCCAGGTAGAACTCCAGCTGGTCGTCGGGGATCTGCCGGCCGCGGCTCTGGTCGGCGTATTCGCGCTCGATCACCCGCACCCGGCTCGGCACCGACAGCTGCCGCAGGTCCTCCGGCGCATAGGCGCGGGCGCTTTGCGCAGCCACCGGCCCGCTGGTCAAGGCCAGGCCGACCACCAACAACCAACCGCTCAGCTGCTTCAACATGGGTCCCCTCCGACGCCCGTGACTGTGGGCGGACTATAGCCTCACGGAAACTTAAGGCCAGGTGAGTTGCGGCGGGATTTGCCCGGGCCGGCGCCGCGCCGCAGAATATCCGGCTCGCCGGCGCGTTCTGCGCCGGCGGCCCCACCTTGGAGTTTGCGATGCGTACCCACTTCTGCGGCCTGGTCGACGAGACCCTGATCGGCCAAACCGTCACCCTGGCCGGCTGGACCGATGTCGCCCGCAATCTCGGCGGCGTCTGCTTCATCGACCTGCGCGACCACGAGGGCATCGTGCAGGTGACGGTGGAGCCGGAGAGCGCGGAGGTGTTCGCGGTCGCCGCCTCGCTGGGCTACGAGGACGTGCTGCAGGTCGAAGGCGTGGTGCGCGCGCGGCATGCGGTCAACGACAAGCTGCGCAGCGGCAAGGTCGAGGTCATCGCCACCCGCATCAGCGTGCTCAACAAGGCCGCGCCGCTGCCGTTCCATGCGCACGAGAACCCGGGCGAGGAAACCCGCCTGAAGTACCGCTACCTGGATCTGCGCCGCCCGGAAATGCAGCGCATGCAGCGCACCCGCATCAAGCTGGTGCAGGCGCTGCGCCGTTATCTGGACGAGCGCGGCTTCCAGGACATCGAGACCCCGATCCTGACCAAGGCCACCCCGGAAGGCGCGCGCGACTTCCTGGTGCCGGCGCGCATGCATCCGGGCGAGTTCTACGCGCTGCCGCAGTCGCCGCAGCTGTTCAAGCAGATCCTGATGGTGGCCGGCTTCGACCGCTACTACCAGATCGCGCGTTGCTTCCGCGACGAGGCGTTGCGCGCCGACCGCCAGCTCGAGTTCACCCAGCTCGACATGGAGTTCGCGTTCGTGCGCGAGCGCGACGTGCAGGATGCGGTGGAACAGATGATCCGCCACATCTTCAAGGAAGTGGTGGACGTGGAACTGGCCGCGCAATTCCCGCGCATGACCTGGGCCGAAGCGATGCGCCGCTATGGCTCGGACAAGCCCGACCTGCGCATCGGCCTGGAGTTGGTCGATGTGGCCGAGCTGGTCAAGTCCAGCGAGTTCCCGGTATTCGCCGCGGCCGCCGCCGATGCCGACGGCCGCGTCGCCGCGCTGCGCATTCCCGGCGGCGCCACGCTGTCGCGCAAGCAGATCGACGACTACGCCGCGCATGCCGCCAAGTACGGCGCCAAGGGCCTGGCCTACATCAAGCTGTCGGAGACCGGCGAAATCAGCTCGCCGATCGCCAAGTTCTTCTCCGAACAGGCCTTCGCCGCACTGGTCAAACACGTCGGCGCCGGCAACGGCGACATCGTGTTCTTCGGCGCCGGCGGCTACAACAAGGTCTCCGACTTCATGGGCGCGCTGCGGCTGAAGGCCGGCAAGGACTTCGGCCTGGTCGCGCAGGGCTGGGCGCCGCTGTGGGTCACCGATTTCCCGATGTTCGAATGGGACGAGGAAGCGCAGCGCTACGTCGCCCTGCATCACCCCTTCACCGCGCCGGCGGTGGACGACATCGCGCAGTTGCGCACGCATGCCAGGACCGCGGTGTCGCGCGGCTACGACATGGTGCTCAACGGCAACGAGATCGGCGGCGGCTCGATCCGTATCCACCGCCCGGAGATGCAGAGCGCGGTGTTCGAACTGCTCGGCATCGGCGCCGAGGAGGCGCGCGCCAAGTTCGGCTTCCTGCTCGACGCGCTGAACTACGGCGCGCCGCCGCACGGCGGCATCGCCTTCGGCATCGACCGCATCGCCGCGCTGATGGCCGGCACCGACTCGATCCGCGACGTGATCCCGTTCCCCAAGACCACCGGCGCGCAGGACCTGATGACCGACGCGCCGTCGCCGATCGCCGACGCGCAGCTGGCCGAAGTGCACGTGCAGGTGCGCGCCAAGCCGGTGCAGGGCTGAGCGATGGCGTTGGCGATCCGCCAGGCCACGCCGGACGACGCCGCCGCGCTGGCGGCGCTGGCCGCGGCCACCTTCACCGAGACCTTCGGTCATCTGTATTCGCCGGAGGACCTGTACGGCTTCCTCGGCGAGACCTACACCGCCGAACGCCAGCGCATCATCCTGCAGCACCCGGATTACGCGATCTGGCTGCTGGAGGACGACGGCGTGGCGGTGGGCCATGCCGCGGCCGGTCCCTGCGGCCTGCCGCATGCCGAGGTGCAGCCCGGTGACGGCGAATTGAAGCGGCTGTACCTGCTGCGCTCGCACCAGAACAGCGGCTGGGGCAGCCGCCTGTTCGAAACCGCGCTGGCCTGGCTGGAGCGCCAAGGCCCGCGCACGCTGTGGATCGGCGTGTGGTCGGAGAACTTCGGCGCGCAGCGCTTCTATGCGCGCTACGGCTTCGAGAAGGTCGGCACCTACGAGTTCCCGGTCGGGCAGACCCGCGATCTGGAGTTCATCCTGCGCCGCGTGCCGCAGGCCGCGTAGTCCACGCGGCATACCGATGTGGATGGCCGCCGGGAAGGGCGGGCGATGGGGGCGTAGTAGACTGGCGGCTCCGAGCCTGACAGGAGATCGCCATGTCGCGACCACTGAAATGCGCCGCGGCCTCGCTGCCGCTGCTGGCCGCATGCGCGCCACCGGCCGCGCTGCAACCGGCCACTGGCGGGCCGGCGGTGGTCATCGTCCGCCTCATCTGTGGTTGAGGCCGCGCGCACGCGCACCCTCGGCGCCGCGGTCGATCGCTTGCCGCAGGTCCTGCTGCTGCACGGAATCTGGAACGGCCGCGTCTGGCTCGGCCCGCTGGCCTGGCGGCTGCGCCGCGAGGGCTTCCGCGTCGCCGCCTTCGGCTATTCGACCGCCTTCGGCGGCGCCGAGGCGGCGCTGCCGCGCCTGCAGCGGCGGATCGAACAAATGGCGGAGCGGGGGCCGGTGGCGCTGGTCGGGCACAGCCTGGGCGGGCTGATCGCGCTGCAGGCCTTGCGCCAGGCGCCGCAGCTGCCGGTGACCCGGGTGGTGTGCCTGGGCTCCCCGCTGGCCGGCAGCGCGGTGGCGCAGACGCTGTTGCGACGCGGCCTCGGCGTCGCTCTCGGACGCAGCGCGGCCTTGCTGCAGCAGGGTCTCGGGCGCTGGGACGGTCCCGCCGCGGTCGGCATGGTGGCCGGCAGCGTCGCGCTGGGACTGGGCAACCGCATCGCCGCGCTGGGGCCGCAATCGGACGGCACCGTGGCCCTGGCCGAGACCCGTGTACCGGGCCTGCGCGACCATTGCCTGGTGCGCGCCAGCCACAGCGGCCTGCTGTTCTCGCCGCTGGCCGCGCGCCAGGCCGCGGCGTTCCTGCGCCATGGCCGCTTCGCCGCCTGAGCGCTTGCGCCGCGGATGCGGGCGCGGCGGCGCAATCGAGTAAAATCCGCCGCTTGTCCTAACTGATGTCCGGAACGCCCCATGGGTAGAGGCCCCTCGATCGAAGCCCGCAAGAACGCATCCGATGCGAAGCGCGGCAAGATTTTCACCAAGATCATCCGCGAGATCGGCGTCGCCGCGCGTGCCGGCGGCGGCGACCCGTCCAACAACCCGCGCCTGCGCGTGGCGATGGACAAGGGCCTGGCCTCGAACATGTCCAAGGACGTGATCGAGCGCGCGATCAAGAAAGCCACCGGTGAGCTGGAAGGGGTGGAGTACGAGGAGATCCGCTACGAGGGCTACGCGCCGGGCGGGGTCGCGGTGATCGTCGATTGCCTCACCGACAACCGCGTGCGCACCGTGGCCGACGTGCGCCACGCCTTCAGCAAGTGCGGCGGCAACCTGGGCACCGAAGGCTCGGTGGCGTTCATGTTCAAGCGCCTGGGGGTGCTCAGCTTCGCTGCCGGCGCCGACGAAGAGAAGATCACCGAAGCGGCGATCGAGGCCGGCGCCGACGACATCGTGGTCTATCCGGAGGACGGCGCGATCGACGTGCTGACCTCGGCGGACGCGTTCCACGCGGTCAAGGACGCGATGCAGGCGGCCGGCCTGGCCGCCGACCATGCCGAGATCAGCTTCCGCGCCGACAACGACATCGCCGTGGAAGGCGATACCGCGCTGCAGGTGCGCAAGCTGCTGGACATGCTGGAAGACCTGGACGATGTGCAGGCGGTCTATTCCAATGCCGACCAGTCCGCGTTGAGTGGCGGCTGAGATGGCGACGGCCGGGACTCGGGGCGCTGCCGGGACTCGGGACTCGGGACTCGGGACTCGGAACAGCGAGGTGCCAGGGCCTGACGGATCGTCGGCGCGGCCTGTCGCAGCCATTAGCCCCGGCCGTGCTGCAGCGCCTTCGAGTCCCGAGTCCCGGGTCCCGAGTCCCGCCAAGGTCCGCATCCTCGGCATCGACCCGGGCTCGCAGCGCACCGGCGTGGGCATCATCGACATCGACGGCAGCGGCCGCACCACCCATGTCCACCATGCGCCGCTGCTGCTGCTCGGCGAGGGCGACTTCTCGCAGCGGCTCAAGCGCCTGCTGCACGGCCTGGGCGCGCTGATCGAGGAATACCAGCCGCAGGAAGTGGCGATCGAGCGGGTGTTCATGGGCAAGAGCGCCGACGCGGCGCTCAAGCTCGGCCACGCGCGTGGCGCGGCGATCTGCGCGGTGGTGCTGCGCGACCTGCCGGTGCACGAGTACGCGGCCAAGGAGATCAAGCTGGCCATCGTCGGCAAGGGCGCGGCCGAGAAGCAGCAGGTGCAACATATGGTCGGTCTGATGCTGAGCCTGACCGGCAAACTGCAGGCCGACGCCGCCGACGCGCTGGCGGTGGCCATCACCCATGCCCACGTGCGCGCGACCGCGCAGCGCCTGGGCGTCAGTACGCAACAGGCTTGGAGCAGGAAATGATGAGATATGTGGGGACTCGGGACTCGGGACTCGGGACCCGGAACAGCGGATTGCCGCGTTCCAAGAGATCGCCGGCGCGCCGGGTCGTGCCCGTCCATCACCACCGCGCAGCAAACCCTTCGAGTCCCGAGTCCCGAGTCCCGAGTCCCGAAGGAGCGCTCCAATGATCGGCCGTCTGCGCGGCATCCTCGCCTACAAGCAGCCGCCGTGGCTGGTGATCGACGTGGGCGGGGTCGGCTACGAGCTGGAGGCGCCGATGAGCACCTTCTACGACCTGCCCGACGTCGGCCGCGACGTGATCCTGTTCACCCACTACGCGCAGAAGGAAGACAGCGTGTCGCTGTACGGCTTCCTGCGCGAGGGCGAGCGGCGCCTGTTCCGCGACGTGCAGCGGGTCACCGGGATCGGCGCCAAGATCGCGCTGGCGGTGCTGTCCGGGGTCAGCGTGGACGAATTCGCGCGCATGGTCACCAGCGCCGACGTCACCGCGCTGACCCGCATCCCCGGCATCGGCAAGAAGACCGCCGAGCGCATGGTGGTGGAACTGCGCGACCGCGCCGCGGACTTCAGCGGTGGCGCGCCGGTCAGCGGCCAGCTCGGCACCGATGCGGTGTCCGAGGCCACCGTGGCGCTGCAGCAACTCGGCTACAAGCCGGCCGAGGCGGCGAAGATGGCGCGCGATGCCGCCGCCGACGGCGACGAGGTCGCCAGCGTGATCCGCAAGGCCCTGCAGGCCGCGTTGCGCTGACCGCGCGCCGTACCTCTTTCTTCACGCCTCGCGGCGCTAACCTGATCCCCACATGTCCTCCACTCCCGCTCCGTCCCCCGGCTCCGGCCATTCGGCCGATGCCTCGCATGGCAAGGCCGGCTTCGCGCTGATCATCGGCGCCATCGGCGTGGTGTTCGGCGACATCGGCACCAGCCCGCTGTACACGCTGAAGGAAGCGTTCTCGCCGCATTACGGCCTGAGCAGCGACCACGACACCGTGCTCGGCGTGCTGTCGCTGGCGTTCTGGTCGCTGATGATCGTGGTCACGCTGAAGTACGTCACCATCATCATGCGCGCCGACAACGAGGGCGAGGGCGGCATCATGGCGCTGATGGCGCTGACCCAGCGCACCATGCGCAAGGGCTCGCGCTCGGCCTACGTGGTCGGCATCCTCGGCATCTTCGGCGCCTCGCTGTTCTTCGGCGACGGGGTGATCACCCCGGCGATCTCGGTGCTGGGCGCGGTCGAAGGCCTGGAGGTGGCCGCGCCGGGGCTGCATGCGTTCATCGTGCCGATCACCGTGGTGGTGCTGGTGATCCTGTTCCTGGGCCAGCGCTTCGGTACCGAGAAGGTCGGCAAGGTGTTCGGCCCGATCACCTGCCTGTGGTTCCTGTCGCTGGCGGCGATCGGCATCTGGAACATTGTCGACGCGCCGGAAGTGCTGAAGGCGTTCAGTCCATGGTGGGCGATCCGCTTCTTCCTCGACCACGGCTGGCACGGGGTGTGGATCCTCGGCGCGGTGGTGCTGGCGGTGACCGGCGGCGAGGCGCTGTACGCGGACATGGGCCACTTCGGCGCGCGCCCGATCCGCCACGCCTGGTATTTCTTCGTGCTGCCGTGCCTGGTGCTGAACTACCTGGGGCAGGGCGCGCTGGTGCTCAAGCATCCGTCGGCGTTGAAGAACCCGTTCTTCGAGGCGGTGCCCGGCTGGGCGCTGTACCCGATGATCGTGCTGGCCACGCTGGCGGCGGTGATCGCCTCGCAGGCGGTGATCACCGGCGCGTTCTCGATCGCGCGCCAGGCGATGCAGCTGGGCTACATCCCGCGCATGCTGATCAAGCACACCTCGCACGACACCATCGGCCAGATCTACATCCCCGGCATCAACTGGCTGCTGATGGTGATGGTGATCGCGCTGGTGCTGATCTTCCGCAGCTCCACCAACCTGGCGGTGGCCTACGGCATCTCGGTGTCGGCGACGATGCTGATCGACACCCTGCTGCTGGCGCTGGTGGCGCGTGCGCTGTGGCCGCGCTGGCGCAACTGGGTGCTGCCGCTGTGCGTGGTGTTCTTCGTCATCGACGCCGCGTTCCTGATCGCCAACGGCGCCAAGCTGCTGCAGGGCGCCTGGTTCCCGGTGGCGCTGGGCATCGTGATGTTCACCCTGATGCGCAC
Organism: Xanthomonas campestris pv. phormiicola; assembly: GCA_025666215.1. NCBI lineage: Bacteria > Pseudomonadati > Pseudomonadota > Gammaproteobacteria > Lysobacterales > Lysobacteraceae > Xanthomonas > Xanthomonas campestris. The sequence continues at coordinate 1,533,009 of CP102593.1, forward strand.
CTGGCGCCGCGGCCGCGAGCTGCTGCGCGAGGAGATCCGCAAGGACGGCATCCAGATCGACAGCTTCCTGCCCGGGCTGATGCTGGCGCCGCCGGTGCGCGTGCCCGGCACCGCGGTGTTCCTGACCGCCGACGCCACGGTGGTGCCGCACGCGCTGATGCACAATCTCAAGCACAACAAGGTGCTGCACGAGCGCAACGTGTTCCTGACCGTGGAAACCCTGCCGGTGCCGTATGCCTCGGCCAAGCAGCGGCTGAAGATGGACGCCATCGGCGACGAGTTCTACCGGGTGATCGTGCGCTTCGGCTTCATGGAGACCCCCGACGTGCCGCTGGCGCTGATGCGCTCCTGCGACCAGGGCGGCATCTACTTCGACCCGATGGACACCACCTATTTCGCCAGCCGCGAGACCATCGTCGCCAGCGCCAACCGCGGCATGCCGATCTGGCGCGACAAGCTGTTCGCGGTCATGCACCGCAACGCCGCCCCGGCCACCGGCTTCTTCCGCATCCCCGGCAACCGGCTGGTGGAGCTGGGCGCGCAGGTGGAGATCTGAGTGGCGGCGGGACTCGGGTTTCGGGACTCGGGACTCGGAAAAGCGGCAGTTCGCCTGCCAGTTGCCTACAATAGCCGGATGCCGACCCGCGCCTGCGCCACCGTCCGTTCGCCGATGATCCGCCCGATGGCGGGAACGTTTGCCGAGTCCCGAGTCCCGAGTCCCGAGTCCCGCTGATGGAGCCGCGCCTCATCGCCAGCAGCGCCACCCGCGAAGACGACGCGGTCGAGGCCAGCATCCGTCCCAAGCGGCTGGCCGACTACCTCGGCCAGCAGCCGGTGCGCGAGCAGCTGTCGATCTATATCGAAGCGGCCAAGGCGCGCGGCGAGGCGATGGACCATGTGCTGATCTTCGGCCCGCCGGGCCTGGGCAAGACCACGCTCAGCCATGTCATCGCCAACGAGCTGGGGGTCAACCTGCGCGCGACCTCCGGCCCGGTGATCGAGAAGGCCGGCGACCTGGCGGCGCTGCTGACCAACCTGCAGCCGCACGACGTGCTGTTCGTGGACGAGATCCACCGCCTGTCGCCGGTGGTCGAGGAAGTGCTGTATCCGGCGATGGAAGACTTCCAGATCGACATCATGATCGGCGAGGGCCCGGCCGCGCGCTCGATCAAGATCGACCTGCCGCCGTTCACCCTGATCGGCGCCACCACCCGTGCCGGCCTGCTGACCGCGCCGCTGCGCGACCGCTTCGGCATCGTGCAGCGGCTGGCGTTCTATACCCCGGAAGAACTGGGCAAGATCGTGCGCCGTTCCGCCGCCATCCTCGGCATCGCCTGCGACGCCGACGGCTGCGCGGAGATCGCGCGGCGCGCGCGCGGCACCCCGCGCATCGCCAACCGGCTGCTGCGGCGGGTCCGCGATTTCGCCCAGGTCCGCGCCGGCGGGCTGATCGACCTGCAGGTCGCGCAGGCGGCGATGCAGATGCTCGGGGTCGACCCGGAAGGCTTCGACGACCTGGATCGGCGCCTGCTGCGCACCATCATCGACTACTTCGACGGTGGCCCGGTCGGGGTCGAGTCGTTGGCCGCCTCGCTGTCGGAAGAACGCGGCACCCTGGAAGACGTGATCGAGCCCTACCTGATCCAGCAGGGCTACCTGATCCGCACCGCGCGCGGGCGCATGGCGACCAACAAGGCCTATCTGCACTTGGGCCTGAAGCCCAAGATGCGGGAATCGGGAATCGGGAATGGAGAATCGGAGGGGCTGTTCTAGCATGCCGTGCCTACCCAATTACGGACGGGAGCACCGCTCTTGACTTCCGATTCCCGATTCCCGATTCCCGATTCCCGGCAGCTATTCAGTTGGCCGACACGCATCTACTGGGAAGATACCGACGCCGGTGGCGTGGTCTACCATGCGCGCTACGTCGCCTTTCTGGAGCGGGCGCGCACGGAGTGGCTGCGCGCGCTGGGTTACGGACAGGAGCGCCTGCGCCTGCAGCACGGTCTGGTGTTCGCGGTGCGCGCGATGCAACTCGACTTCCTGCGCCCGGCCCACCTGGACGATACCTTGCAGGTCGGCGTCGCGCTGTCGCAATGCAAGCGCGCCAGCCTGCTGTTCGCGCAGACCATCCACCGCGATGGCGAGTTGCTGTTGCGCGCGCAGGTGAAGGCGGCGGCGCTGGATACCGGCAGTTTCCGCCCGCGCGGCATGGACGACGCGCTGTACGACATGTTGAAAGCTCTCGAAATCACTGAAGCAGCATTACTGAGGAACGACGGATGATCGCATTGCTCCTGGCCCTGCAGGACACGGTGGCGGAGGCGCTACCGCAGGACGTGACCCAGACCGCCGCGCAGGCCGTCGCCAGCACCGCCGCGCATGGCGGCATCAACTACCTGGATCTGCTGATCAAGGCCAGCCTGCCGGTCAAGGTGATCGTGCTGCTGCTGCTGCTCGGCTCGCTGATCAGCTGGGTGATCATTTTCCGCAAGGCGCGGGTGTTCAAGCAGGCCAACCGCGAGGCGGACGACTTCGAGAACCGCTTCTGGTCCGGCACCGACCTGACCAAGCTCTACGCCGGTGCGGCCGACCGCAACCGCGTGGTCGGCGGCCTGGAGGCGATCTTCGAAGCCGGCTTCCGCGAGTTCACCCGTCTGCGCGACAAGCGCAAGCTCGACGCGCGGATCCAGCTGGAAGGCGCGCAGCGGGCGATGCGCGCGACCTACGCGCGCGAAGTGGACCGTCTGGAGCGCAACCTGGAACTGCTCGCCAACATCGGTTCCACCGCGCCGTACGTCGGCCTGGTCGGCACCGTGTTCGGCATCATGGTGACCATGCACGACATGCTCAACAGCGGCCAGCAGGCGGGCATCGCCGCGGTCGCGCCGGGCATTTCCGAGGCGCTGTTCGCCACCGCCATCGGCCTGTTCGTGGCGATCCCGGCGGTGTGGGCGTACAACCGCTTCACCACCCGGGTCGAGCGGATGGCCGTGCGCTTCGAGACCTTCTCCGAAGAGTTCAGCTCCATCCTGCAGCGCCAGGCCAGCGGCGACTGAGCGCCGCCGCGCGCTCCGTCCCAGACCCCAGGATTCCCGCATGACTGCCGCCATTTCCCGCCGCAAGCGCCGCAAGCTCAAGTCCGAGATCAACGTCGTGCCGTACATCGACGTGATGCTGGTGCTGCTGATCATCTTCATGGTCACCGCGCCGCTGCTCAGCCTGAGCGTGGACGTGGATCTGCCCGATTCCACCGCGCGTTCGGTGGAGAGCAAGAAGGACCCGGTGATCGTCAGCGTCGACGCCGAGGGCCGCTACACGCTGACCCTGCAGGACGGCAAGCCGGAGAAGATCGGCGCGCCCGAGCTGAAGGCGAAGATGCAGGCCTTCGTCAGCCAGAACAAGGACGTGCCGGTGTTCGTCGCCGCGCCCGGCAGTTCCAACTACCAGCTGGTCATGGACACCATGGTCATGCTGCAGCAGGCCGGCGTTCCCAAGGTGGGCCTGATGAGCCAGCCCGGTACCAATGCACGCTGAAGCCGATTCCCGACCGCCCCGCGAACAGGACAGCAACCAGGGCCTGATCGTCGGTGTGCTCCTCGCGCTGGCCGTGCACGTGCTGCTCGGGCTGCTGTTCTTCCTCGCCTGGTGGTGGTCGCCGGTGCGCCAGGTGGAACCGGCCGCCGGTTCGCCGATGGTCGAGGCCTCGCTGGTGGTGTCGGCCGCCGACGTGCGTTCGGCGCAGAAGGCGGTGCAGGACGCGCCCAAGCCCTTGCCCGAACCGCTGCCCGAGCCGGTCAAGGAGGTCGCCGAGGACGACACGGTGCCGCCGCCGCAACCGGTGCCCGTGCCCAAGCCGCAGCAGGCGCCGACCCCGCAGCAGCAGAAGGCGCAGGACTTCATCCCGGTGCCGGACAAGACCGACCAGGACCGCGCCAGCCGCACCGCCATCTCGCAGGAAAAGGAGAAGCAGGAGCAGGAAGCCAAGCGCCGCCAGGAGCAGATCGACCTGACCGAGCAGAAGCGCCAGCAGGAGGCCGAGCAGAAGCAGCGCCTCGCCGCGCAGCAGGAAGAGGAGCGGCAGAAGAAGATCGCCGACATCCGCAAGCAGCGCGAGCAGGCCGACCGCGAGGCCAAGCTGGCCGAGCAGAAGCTGCGCCAGCTGGCCGACGTGCGCGCCAAGCAGGCGTCTGCCACCGCCGCGACCACGCCGCAGGCCGCGCCCGGACAGAACGGCACCAACACCGACCTGTCGGCCAAGTACGCCGCGGCGATCCAGCAGGCGGTGCTGAGCCAGTGGGTGCGCCCGGACTCGGTGCCGCTGGGGCAGAAGTGCAAGATCGCGATCAAGCAGATCGTCGGCGGGCAGGTGATCGAGGCCAAGGTCAGCCCCGACTGTCCCTACGACGAAGCGGGCCGGCGCTCGATCGAGGCCGCGGTGCTGCGGGCGCAGCCACTGCCGTACCGGGGCTTCGAATCGGTGTTCGCGCGCGACCTGACCTTCAACTTTACTGCGCAGGATCGCTGAGAGGCCGGGATTGGGGATTGGGGATTCGGGATTGGGGATGCGCACGCTCCCTGTCCAGGGTCCAAAAGCTTGCTTCCCGGCCTGAAGAGGCCCGGCGAACGCCCCGGGCGGCGGTGCGATAGGCGATAATCCGGGCTTCCTGCCATCGGCTTCACATGTCGGTGGTTCATGATTGCGAATACGTTCACCCGCGCATTGCTATCTCTTGCGCCTTCCCGAGTACCGCTGAGCGACCCATGAAGAAACTGCCGCGCTGGCTTGCCGTCCTGACTGCCCTGTTGCTCCCCCTGGCCGCGTCCGCGCAGGACAAGGGTCTGGAAATCGACATCGTCGGCGGCAACGCGTCGGCGACCCCGATCACCGTCGTGCCGATGCCCTACCAGGGTTCGGCCGCCGCACCGTCCACCGACGTGTCCGCGGTGGTCCGCGCCGACCTGGACCGTTCCGGCCAGTTCCGCAACCTGCCCGAGGCGCAGATCGTCGAGCGCCCGACCCGCGGCAGCGAAGTGCAGTACGCCACCTGGCGCGCGCTGAAACAGGATTACCTGGTCGCCGGCCGGGTGATGGATGCCGGCGAGGGCACCTACCGAGTCGAGTACGAACTGTTCGACGTGGCCAAGGGCGAGCGCATGCTCGGCCTGGCGATGACCGCGCGCGCCAGCGCGATGCGCGACGTGGCGCACCAGATGGCCGATGCGATCTACGAGAAGATCACCGGCGTGCGCGGCGCGTTCTGGACCCGCATCGCCTACGTCACCGCCAGCGGCAAGGGCGGCGCCATGCGCTATGCGCTGATGGTCGCCGACTCCGACGGCTACAACCCGCAGACCATCGTGCGCTCGGCCGAACCGCTGCTGTCGCCGAACTGGAGCCCGGACGGCAAGAAGCTGGCCTACGTGAGCTTCGAACGCGGCAACTCCTCGATCTACATCCAGGACATCGCCACCGGCGCCCGTCAGCTGGTGTCCAGCTTCCGCGGCATCAACGGCGCGCCCTCGTTCTCGCCGGACGGCCGCAGGCTGGCCCTGGCCCTGTCGCGCAGCGGCAACCCGGAGATCTACGTGATGGACCTGGGCAGCAAGCAGCTGACCCAGCTGACCAACCACTTCGGCATCGACACCGAGCCGACCTGGGCGCCGGACGGCAGCACCATCTACTTCACCTCCGATCGCGGCGGCCGCCCGCAGATCTACCAGGTGGCGTCCACCGGCGGCAGCGCCAGCCGGGTCACCTTCCAGGGCAACTACAACGCCACCGCCAGCGTGTCCTTCGACGGCAACAAGATCGCCGTCGCCCAGGGCAGCGGCAACACCTACAAGATCGCGATGATGGACCGCAGCCTGGGTTCGCCGCGCTGGAGCACATTGTCTACGGGGTCGCTGGACGAGTCGCCGAGCTTCGCCCCGAACGCCAGCATGGTCCTGTACGCCGCCCGCGAAGGCGGGCGAGGGGTGCTTTACGCGGTCTCGGCCGATGCCCGCGTCCGCCAGCGCCTGGTCCTGGCAGATGGCGACGTGCGCGAGCCGTCGTGGTCGCCGTATCGGACCGCGCGTTGACACGTAAGTTTGATGTTAATATTTCGCTGCGTTGAACCCCCTTTCGGCTCAGGAGCCATATAGGTATCCCCATGAACAAGACCACCCGCGTTCTGCTTGTTTCGCTGTTGTCCGTTGCAGCTCTGGCCGGCTGCTCCAAGAAGGTCAAGGAAGTTCCCCAGACCGACACCACCGGCACCACCGGTTCCACCACCCCGACCGGCCCGTCGACCTCCGGCCTGTATGGCCCGGGCGATCTGGACACCGATGCCTGCCTGCGCCAGCGCGTGGTCTACTTCGATCTGGACCAGGACTCGCTGAAGCCGGAGTTCCAGGCGATCATGGCCTGCCACGCCAAGTACCTGCGTGACCGTCCGTCCTCGCGCATCACCCTGCAGGGCAATGCCGACGAGCGCGGTTCGCGCGAGTACAACATGGGCCTGGGCGAGCGTCGTGGCAACGCCGTGTCTTCGGCGCTGCAGGCTGCCGGCGGTTCGGCTGCGCAGCTGACCGTGGTCAGCTACGGCGAAGAGCGTCCGGTGTGCACCGAGTCGAACGAGTCCTGCTGGTCGCAGAACCGTCGCGTCGAGATCGTCTACACGGCGCAGTAATAGATGCGTATCGGTGTCCTCACATCGATGATCGTCGCGGCGGCCCTGGTGGCCGCCGCGCCGGCTCATGCGCAGCGCGCAAGCCTGGCCGATCGCGTGTCCGCGCTCGAGCAGCAGGCGATGAATACCCAGGCCAACACCGACATGCTGAACCAGCTCAACCAGCTGCGGACGCAGATGCAGTCGATGCAGGCCACGATCGAGCAGTTGCAGCACGACAACGAACAACTCAAGCAGCGCGCCAAGGACCAGTACCTGGACCTGGACGGCCGCCTGAACCGGATCGAGGGTGGCGCCACGCCGCCGTTGCCGCCGGCTGGCGCTGCCGCACCCGCCGCGTCCGCACCCGCTGCCAAGCCCGCTGCTGCCGTGTCCGAACGGCCGCCGTCGGTGCATGGCGATGCCGGCACGCTCGCCGCCAGCGGCGACGAGCGCACCAGCTACAACGTCGCCTTCGATGCGCTGAAGGCCGGCAAGTACGCCGACTCGGCGAATCTGTTCCAGAGCTTTCTCGAGCTGTACCCGAACGGCGTCTATGCCCCCAATGCCTTGTATTGGCTGGGCGAGAGCTATTACGCCACCAAGAATTTCCCGCTGGCCGAGGCGCAGTTCCGCGACCTGATCGGCCGCTACCCGACCCACGACAAGGCCTCCGGCGCCCTGCTCAAGCTGGGCCTGTCCCAGTACGGCGAAGGCCGCACCCAGGACGCCGAGCAGACCCTGCAGCAGGTGATCACCCAGTATCCGGGATCGGATGCCGCGCGCACCGCGCAGGACCGCCTGCAGTCGATCCGCATCGGCCAGCAACTGCGCTGAGCCCCCGAACGCTGCCGCCATCGTCGCGGGGGCATACTTTCCCGCCATGGCCGCCGTTCCCAGCGATATCGTCCAAAGCCCGCTGTCGCGCCTGAAGCTGACGGAGATCTTCCTGTCGCTGCAGGGCGAGGCCGACAGCGCCGGCTGGCCGACCGTGTTCGTGCGCCTGACCGGCTGTCCGCTGCGCTGCAGCTACTGCGACACCGCCTACGCCTTCCACGGCGGGCAGTGGTGGGACATCGATGCGATCCTGGCCGAAGTGGCGCGCCACGGCGTGCGCCACGTCTGCGTGACCGGCGGCGAGCCGCTGGCGCAGAAGCGCTGCCTGCGCCTGCTCGAGCAACTGTGCGACGCCGGCTACGACGTATCGCTGGAAACCTCCGGCGCGCTGGACATCGCCGAAGTGGACCCGCGCGTGTCGCGGGTGCTCGACATCAAGACTCCCGCATCGCAGGAAGCGGCGCGCAATCGCTGGGAAAACCTGCCGCTGCTGAGTGCGCGCGACCAGATCAAGTTCGTGCTGTGCAGCCGCGCCGACTACGACTGGGCGCGCGCGATCGTCGCCGAGCACCGCCTGCACGATCGCTGCACCGTCTGGTTCTCGCCGAGCAAGAGCGAACTGGCGCCGCGCGAGCTGGCCGACTGGATCGTCGCCGACCGCCTGCCGGTGCGCTTCCAGATGCAGCTGCACAAGCTGCTGTGGAACGACGAGCCGGGCCGTTAGCTGCGCGGGAGCGCAGCTGGGAATCGGCAATGGAGAAACGGGAATCGGCGAAGCGCTGCACTGCAGGCGTCTCGTTGGTTGATTAGCTTCTGCTTCTCGAAAACCGGCGATCTTCCATGTCCAGTGCGGCTGTTACGCTCTACCCATTCCCGTTTCTCCATTCCCCATTCCCAGCACCCCAATGAAAAACGCCGTCGTCCTACTCTCCGGTGGCATGGATTCCGCCGTCGTCGTCGCCATCGCCCGCGAGCAGGGCTATGCCGTGCATGCGCTGAGTGTCAGCTATGGGCAGCGGCATACCTCCGAGCTGGATGCGGCCACGCGCGTGGCGGCCGCGCTCGGTGCGGTGGCGCACAAGACCGTCAACGTCGACCTGCGCAGCATCGGCGGCTCCGCGTTGACCGACGACATCGACGTGCCGGACGCGGGCGGCGAGGGCATCCCGGTGACCTACGTGCCGGCGCGCAACACCATCATGCTGTCGGTGGCGCTGGGCTGGGCCGAAGTGCTGGGCGCGGCGGACATCTTCTGCGGGGTCAACGCGGTGGACTATTCCGGCTACCCCGACTGCCGCCCCGAGTTCATCGACGCCTTCCAGACCCTGGCCAACCTGGCGACCAAGGCCGGCGTGGAAGGCGCGGGGCTGCGCGTGCACGCGCCGCTGCAGCGCATGAGCAAGGCCGACATCGTGCGCGAGGGCATGCGCCTGGGCGTGGATTTCGGCCTGACCGTGTCCTGCTACCGCGCCGATGCCGACGGCCGCGCCTGCGGCCACTGCGACGCCTGCCGCCTGCGCGCCGCCGGCTTCGCCGATGCCGGCGTGGCCGACCCGACCCGCTACGCCTGATTTCGCGTTGACCCGGGGCTGGGGTAGACTACGCACCCCGGCGCAAGGCCGGGGCGTTGTTTTGGGCCGTTAGCTCAGTCGGTAGAGCAGAAGACTTTTAATCTTTTGGTCGATGGTTCGAATCCATCACGGCCCACCATTCGAGTCGCTGCGTCGACTCGCTTCTTCAGGCGATTTCGTCGCAAATGCCTGAGACATCCTCCGGCAATGATGGTGACGGCATGGCGTCGAACATGGCTGCCGTGGGCATGGCGAGGACAGCGTGGCTGTCTGGCCACCGCATCAATCCGCGATCGCGACTAGGCGCTCCGGCTCACACGCGTTGCCGCGCAGCCTGCATGCCCGCCGCCGCCGCGCGCAGCGCCTGGCCGATCTGCTGCAGGACGCTCGAGCGCACTGCCGCGTGCTGCCAATAGAGCGGCACGTCCAGCCAGCGTTGCGGGTCGACGATGACGATCTTCTTCTCCCGCAACGCGGGCATGACCAGTTGCTCGGGGGCGAGGCACCATCCGAGGCCGCGCGCCGCGGCCTCGACGAAGCCGGTCGAGGTCGGCAGGTAGTGGATGGGAGGGGCAAGCCGGGTGCGGGTGATGCGCCGCACGAAGCGGGCCTGCAGGTCGTCCTTGCGGTTGAACACGATCATCGGCGCCTGCGCCAACGCGGCCGCGTTGAGTCCTGCGGCAAGGTAGCGCGCAACGAACTGCGGGGAGGCGATCGCGTAGTAACGCATGGCGCCCAGGGGGTGGACGTTGCAGCCCTGCAGCGGCTTGCTCGCGGAGGTGACGGCGCCGAGCACGGTGCCGTTGCGCAGCAGTTCCAGCGTGTGGTCCTGGTCGTCCACGTGCACGTCGAACAGGAAGCCGTGCGCATGGTGCAGCGACGCCAGCGCGGCGAGGAACCAGGTCTGCAGCGAGTCGTCGTTGACCGCGATCGCGATGCTGCGCGCGGGTCCGGCGTCGGCCGCGTTCGGCAGGAAATCGGCCATCGCCTCGGCCTCCAGCGCCTGCATCGGCCGCACCCGGCGCAGCAGCGCTTCGCCTGCAGGCGTCGGCCGGCAGGGTGCCTGGCGCACCACCAGCACCTGCCCGAGGCGGTCCTCGAGCGCCTTGATCCGTTGCGAGATCGCCGACGGCGTCAGCGACAGCCGCCGCGCGGCCGCCTCGAAGCTGCCTTCGTCGAGCACGGCGGCGAAGGCCGACAGTTGCGGATGAAGCAGGTCCATGCGGCCGCCTGATTAGCATTTCTTCATAGCGTACAGAATATTTAGCTTGGCTAATCACGACCTTCAGGCCAGCATGCGCCTCCCTCGGTCCTGGCCATCCTCATGGTGCTAGAAGCATCGCTTGCCGGCTTCATCGCCGGCGCTGGCTTGATCGTCGCGATCGGCGCGCAGAATGCGTTCGTCCTGCGCCAGGGTTTGCAGCGGCAGCAGGTGGGCCTGGTGGTGGCGGTCTGCGCAGCCGGGGATATCGCCTTGATCGTGCTCGGGGTCGCCGGCATCGGCGCGCTGGTGCAGCAATGGCCCGCGCTGCTGCAGGTGCTGCGCTACGCCGGCGCGGCCTTCCTCGGCGTCTACGGCCTGATGGCGGCGCAACGCGCCTGGCGCGGTGCCGGCGCATTGAAGGCGCAGAGCGAGACGCCGGCGAGCCGGCGCCGCGTGCTGCTGGCCTGCCTGGGCTTCACGTTTCTCAATCCGCACGTGTATCTCGATACGATGGTCCTGCTCGGCAGCCTGTCCACGCGCTATCCGGGAGCGCTGCGCTGGGCGTTCGCGTTCGGCGCCTGCCTGGCGAGCGTGGTGTGGTTCTGCGGCCTGGGGTATGGCGCGCGGCTGCTGCAGCCGGTGTTCCGCAATCCCCGCGCATGGCGGGTACTGGACGCCTGCATCGCGGTGTTCATGCTGGCGCTGTGCCTGTTGCTGTTGCTGCGGCCGCTCGGCTGACTGCCTCGGTCGGGCTGTTTCCGAGCCGGCGACGCGCACGCGCCGCATGCGCGGTATGTTCAACGCGCCGTTTCATCCGCAATCGCCGATGAGCGCTGCTTCCCGGGCACGTAGACGGTGGCTCGCGAGGACGCTCCTCCCACCGCAAGGCCAGGCCTGCGGGCAGCGAGTCTGCGGCGGTTGCGCCGCGCTTCGCAGGGTTTTTGCCACGCCGCGCCCGCACGGTGGGATTGCGCTCGAACGCGATGCAGGTCGCGCCACTCGCCTGCGGCGCGAAGCGGAGATGGACGAGCGCTGCGGCGAGACGGCGGTCGAACGTGCGCCTGTGCGTATAATAATCATTCTCGTTATCGGACGGCGCCGGCACATCTGCGATTGGCGCCGTCCCTGTCACAAGGATCCGTTGATGCGTTTGCTGTGTTCCCTGTCCGTCGCGGTGCTTCCGCTGGCGGCTGCCGTCACTGTCGCCCGGGCGCAGTCGCCCTCCCCGCAAACCTTGGATACCGTGGTCGTCAGCGCCTCGCGCACCGACCAGCCCGCGGAGACCGCGCCGCAGACGGTGGTGGTGATCGACCAGCAGGAGATCGCGCAGCAGCTGACCATCAGCAGCAATTCGTCGGACCTGCTGTCCAGCCTGCTGCCGTCGTATACGCCGAGCCGCGGCAAGATGAACGGCAGCGGCGAGACCTTGCGCGGACGCACGCCGCTGATCCTGGTCGACGGCATCCCGCAGTCCAACCCGCTGCGCCCGACCGGGCGCGAGGCGCACACGATCGACTACGCGATGGTCGAGCGCATCGAGGTGATCCAGGGCGCCAACGCGATGAACGGCCTGGGCGCCACCGGCGGCACCATCAATCTGGTCACGCGCCGCCCGCAGCCGGGCGCGCTCAACCAGCATGTCGAGGTGCAGGCGACCGTGCCGACCACCGACGTCGATGCCGAGACCACGACCTACAGGACCAGCTACCGCATCGACGGGCGCCGCGACAAGCTCGACTACCTGTTCGCGGTCGGCTACGAGGACCAGGGCCTGTATCTGGACGGCGACGGGCGCGCGATCGGCACCGACGTGACCCAGGGCGATCTGATGGCCACCCGCGCCTACGACGTGCACGCCAAGCTGGGCTACTGGATCGACGACCGGCAGGAGCTGCAGTTCAGTTCCAACCGCTACCGGATCAAGTCCAAGGCCGAGTACCTGAGCGTGGCCGGCGATCGCGAACTCGGCATCCCGACCACCTCGGTGCGCGGCCGGCCCGAAGGCACGCCGCCGTGGAACGACGTATGGACCACCGGCCTGTCCTATGCCCACCACGATCTGGCCGGCATGGAGCTGAAGGCGATGGTGTTCAACCAGGAGTTCGAGGGCCTGTTCGGCGCCGACAACTCGGCCACCTTCCAGGATCCGCGCATCGCGCCCAACGGCACGCTGTACGACCAGTCGCGCTCGGTCGCGTCCAAGTGGGGTTCCAAGACCAGCCTGGGCAAGGACGACCTGCTCGATGGCCGGCTCAAGCTCACCGGCGGCTTCGACACCCTGTGGGACAGCGGCAAGCAGGACCTGTATGGCACCGGCCGCACCTATGTGCCCGAGTCGGAATACCGCGACCTGGCCGCGTTCCTGCAGGGCGAATACCGGCTGCTGCCGCAGCTGACCGTGCATGGCGGCGTGCGCCACGAAGACGCGAAGCTGCGCATCGACAGCTACCAGACCCTGGCCCGCTACAACCGCGTGCAGGTGCAGGGCGGCACCCTGTCGTTCGCCGAGACGCTTTACAACGCCGGCGCGGTGCTGGCGCCGAGCGAGCGCTTCAACGTCTTCGCCAGCTATTCCGAGGGCTTCGGCATGCCCGACGTGGGCCGCGTGCTGCGCTCGATCAACACCCCGGGGACCACGGTCGCCAGCCTGAGCGCGCTGCAGCCGGTGCTGACCCGCAACGTCGAACTGGGCACGCGCCTGCGCGGCGAGGCGTGGGATGTCGATGTCGGCTTGTTCCAGTCGCGCTCGGACTACGGCACCCGGGTGATCGCGGTGGACGGCGCGTTCCAGATGGCGCGGGAGAAGACCCGCATCGAAGGCGTGGATGCCAGCGCCAAGTATCGGCTCAACGAGCGGCAGCGCCTCGGCCTGGCCTATGCGTATACGCGCGGGCGCTACGACAGCGACGGCAACGGCACGCTGGATGCGCACCTGGACGGATTGAACATCGCGCCCAACCGCGTCGTCGGCAGCTGGTCGTCGCAATGGACGCCGCGGCTGTCCAGCTTCGTGCAGGCGCAGTACGCGTTCGGCCGCAGCTTCGACGATCCGCAAAAGCGGTTCAGCGGCTACGCGCTGGTCGATGCGGCGCTGAACTACCGGCTGCGCCAGGGCGAACTGCGCCTGGCCGTCGCCAACCTGCTCGATCGCCAGTACATCACCTACTACTCGCAGAGCGCGCTGGTCGAACCGGACCGCTACTTCGCCGGGCGCGGGCGCACGCTGACGGTGGGCTACGGCCTGGATTTCTGAGCCGCCGCCTGGCGCGGCGCGGACGTGACGCGCGCGGGTCCGTTCCCTGCCGTGCGCGCGTCGCCACGCTGTGCCGTTGGCGCTGGAGGCGAGGGAGTGTCGCGGCAGCGACGGCCGCGCCATCCGCTGGAGCCGGGCTCGTGCCCGACCAGCGTGCCGCCTAGGCGTCGGCCGTGGACGACCTGCACGCCGCGGCTGCTTGCGCGGCGCCGGCACAAACGCGCCGCCGCCTGCGCTGGCGGCCGCTACCAGCCGTAGGGATAGCCGTAGCCGCCGCGGCCGTAGCCACCGTGGCCTTCGCTCTGGCCGACGCTGATGCTGATGCCGACTTCGCGCGGCTTGCCGTCGTCGTTGTAGTAGGTCTTGCACAGGTTGAGGTTGGCGGCTTGGTAGTTGCTGTTGCCGCCGCGCGAGGAATAGCCGAAGCCGGTGGAGACGCTGCCGTGCACGTCGCCCTTGCAGCGGTCGGCGCGCGCCTGTTCGGCCTCGGCCAGGGCCTGGGTGGCCGCGGCCTTCTGCGCCGAGGCCGAGGTGCCGCTGGTGTCGCCGTAATAGGCGCCTGGCGGGTCGGCCTTGTACACCGGGTCGGTGCCGTAGGTGATCGGCTGCTGCGGCACGCTCAGGTCCAGCGCGCGCTTGGCCGCTTCGCTGTCGCTGCTGCCGCTGTCGGCAGGGGTTTGCGCCATGGCCGGGCCGGCGAGCAGGGCGCAGGCAAGCAGGAAGGATCGTTTCATCGGACGTACGCCAAGGAAAGAAGGGCTGGGTGGCGGCAGCCGCAGCTGCGCGCCACCATGCAGCGACGCTATCAATACCAGGTTGAACCCGGCCTGTCGGCGGCCGGGGATTTTCTTGCCGGTGCCGGACACGGGCCGCGACGTGGCGGCAAACGGCCGTCGCCGGAGCGGTTCCGCTAGCCCTGTTGCAGGACGATATCGATCAGCTGCTGGCCGTAGCGCGCCAGCTTGGTGCCGCCGATGCCGCCGACATGGGCCAGTTCGTCCAGGCTGGTCGGGCGCTGTTCGGCGATGTTGCGCAGGGTGCTGTCGTGGAAGATCACGAACGCCGGCACATTCTGTTCCTTGGCCAGGCCGGCGCGCAGGTCGCGCAGCGCGTTGAACAGGCTCAGGTCCTGCGGCTGCACCGGCACGCCGGTGCGCGGGCTGCCGCTGCGGTCGCTGCGTTCGCGGCCGCGGCTGGGCGCCTCGCGGCGCATCATGATCTGGCGCTCGCCCTTGAGCACCTGGCGGCTGGCGTCGGTCAGGCGCAGGCCGCCGTAGGCGTCGCTGTCCACCTCCAGCAGCCCGGTGGCGACCAGCTGGCGGAACACGCCGCGCCAGGCGCGCGCGTCCAGGTCCTTGCCGATGCCATAGGTGCTGAGCCGGTCGTGGCCGAATTGCTTGATCTTCTCGCCGTCGCTGCCGCGCAGGATGTCGATCAGGTGGCCGACGCCGAAGCGCTGGCCGCTGCGGTAGACGCAGCTCAGCGCCTTCTGCACGGCCACGGTGGCGTCCCAGGCCGCGGCCGGGGTCAGGCAGTTGTCGCAGTTGCCGCAGGGCTGCGGATAGGTCTCGCCGAAGCCGGCCAGCAGCACCTGGCGCCGGCATTGCATCGATTCGCAATAGCCCAGCAACTGGTCGAGCTTGCGCCGCTCCACCCGCTTGCGGTCCTCGCTGGCTTCGCCCTGTTCGATCATCTGCTTGAGCAGCACCACGTCGCCCAGGCCGTAGCACAGCCAGGCCTCGGCGGCTTCGCCGTCGCGCCCGGCGCGGCCGGTTTCCTGGTAGTAGCCTTCCAGCGACTTGGGCAGGTCGGTATGCGCGACGAAGCGCACGTCGGGCTTGTCGATGCCCATGCCGAAGGCGATGGTGGCGCACATCACGACGCCGTCCTCGCGCAGGAAGCGGCGCTGGTTGCCGGCGCGCACCTCGGCCGGCAGGCCGGCGTGGTAGGGCAGGGCGTTGAGCCCTTCCTTGGCCAGGAACTCGGCGGTCTCCTCGACCTTGCGCCGCGACAGGCAGTAGACGATGCCGGCGCTGCCGCGGTGCGCGCGCAGGAAATCCAGCAGCTGGCGGCGGCTGTTGTCCTTCTGCACCACGGTGTAGCGGATGTTGGGGCGGTCGAAGGAGCTGACGAAGTGGCGCGCCTGGGTCAGGTCCAGGCGTTCGGCGATCTCGCGCTGGGTCGGCGGATCGGCGGTGGCGGTCAGGGCGATGCGCGGGATCTGCGGCCAGCGCTCGTGCAGCACGGTGAGCTGGCGGTATTCGGGGCGGAAATCGTGGCCCCATTGCGACACGCAGTGCGCCTCGTCGATCGCGAACAGGGCGATGCGGCTGCGCTCGATCAGCGACAGGAAGCGCGGGGTCAGCAGGCGTTCGGGGGCCACGTACAGCAGGTCCAGCTCGCCGGCCAGCAGCTCGCGCTCGACCCGCTGCGCGGTCTCGCCGTCCAGGGTGGAATTGAGGTATTCGGCGCGCACGCCGAGCTGGCGCAGCGCCTCGACCTGGTCCTGCATCAGCGCGATCAGCGGCGAGATGACGATGCCGGTGCCGTCGCGCAGCAGCGAGGGGATCTGGTAGCACAGCGACTTGCCGCCGCCGGTGGGCATCAGCACCAGCGCGTCCTGGCCGGCGGCGACGTGTTCGACGATGTCCTGCTGCGGACCGCGGAACTGGTCGTAGCCGAATACGCGGCCGAGTACGGAATGGGCGGAAGATTGCATGCGCCTAGGATACCGCGTAGGTCAAGCGCGGCAGTGCGCCGCCACCACGCACCGCGGTGTCAGGCGCCAGCGACCGCGTGCGTAGGCATTGCCCGACGCGCGCGGCGCCTGCCGACGAAGTGGCCGATCACCAGCACCGGCAACGCGACCAGCAGCGCCGCCGAACAGGCCAGCGCCGGCGCGATCGTCGCCAGCACTTGCGCGGGATGGTCGGCGTCGTCTCCGCGGGCCCACACCGCCACTGCCACCAGGCCCGGGCCGCTCAGCAGCACCAGCAGCGCCAGTGCGGTCATCTTCGGCACGCTGCGCTGCTGCGGCTGGCAGCAGTCCACTGCCAGGGCCAGGGCGACGCACGCGGCCCATCCCCCGGCGAACCAGTTCAGCGCGGGAACGAGAAAACTGATGCTGTCGCTGATCGCGGTCAGCACCGCGTTCAGCACCGCGACCAGTTCATTTCCACTCTTGGTGGGCACGCCCGAGTCGTCGAGTTGCGACCCCGCATGAAAGCCGGCGGCCAAGCCAGCCGCGATACCAACGACGCATCCCAGCACGATGGCCAGCAGCGGGCGACGCAGCGAGGGATACGCAGACGGGGCGGTCATCGAACGTCCATGTAGGCGGAGCCGCCGCCTCGCCCGCCAGCATGCAGGACGCTTGCGACCCAGAAGCCCCTTGCGCGGAGCCCCCAGCGTGCAAGCCCCCTTGGTAAGGGCGCGCGCCGAAGGCGCGGGGATTGGAAGCCACGCAGCTGGGCCCCAGAGTTTGCAACGCAAACTCTGGGAGGCCATGCCTGCTGCGCCGGCGTGGTCGTCCCCTTACTGCAGCAGCGACCGCAGCATCCACGCGTACTTCTCGTGGGTCTGCAGGCGCTGGGTCAGCATGTCCACCGACGGGTCGTCGCCGGCGGCGTCGGCGGTCTTGAGCGCCTTGCGCGCGGTGCGGCAAAGCGCCTCGTTGCCGACCACCAGCTGGCGCACCATCTCGCGCCAGTCGGCGCTGTCGCTCAGGCCCGGCTCTTCCGGGATCGAGGTCAGCGCGGCGTATTCCTTGTACGAACCCGGCGCGTTGAAGCCCAGCGCGCGGATGCGCTCGGCGACGTCGTCCAGCGCCGCCCACTGCTCGGTGTACTGGGTCTCGAACATCAGGTGCAGCGAGTTGAACATGGACCCGGTCACGTTCCAATGGAAGTTGTGGGTCTTCAGGTACAGGGTGAACGCGTCGGCCATGAAGTGCGACAGGCCGTCGGCGATCTTCTTGCGGTCGCTGCCGCTGATCCCGATATCGATGTTGGGCGCGGACGGCGCCAGCGCCGCCAGCGGCGTGGTGGATGCGGCCTGCTTGGCGGGGCTCTTGGTCTTGCCGGGGGTCTTGCTCTTGGCCATCAGGAAATCCTCTTGAGGGGTTGGAAACGATATGGCGTCACAATAGACAGACTAAAGCATGCGCTGTTATTCAAAGTTCAACGGCCCCTGATTGATGAGCACTATCGAAAAACACCTGGCCACCCGCCTGCGCGAGCGCCGCGCCGCGATCGACGCGGCGCTGACCCGCGACCGCGGCCGCCTGATGGGCCTATGGTCGCGCTGGCAGGCCGCGCCCGGCAATCCCGCATTGGAGGCGGCGTTCGAGCAGGCGCTGGGCCAGTCGCGGGCGCGCTGCGAGGCGCGCGCGGCGGCGGCACCGGCGATCACCCTGGACGACCAGTTGCCGATCGCGCGCGAGGCCGAGCGCATCGTCGCGCTGATCCGCGCGCACCAGGTGGTGGTGATCGCCGGCGAGACCGGCTCGGGCAAGACCACCCAGCTGCCGAAGCTGTGCCTGGCCGCCGGCCGCGGCGCCGCCGGCATGATCGGCTGCACCCAGCCGCGGCGCCTGGCGGCGCGCGCGGTGGCCGCGCGCGTGGCCGAGGAACTGCGCACGCCGGTGGGCGGGGCGGTGGGCTTCCAGGTGCGCTTCAACGACCGGGTCGGCGAGGAGACCCGGATCAAGTTCATGACCGACGGCATCCTGCTGGCCGAGATCGCCAGCGACCGCTGGCTGTCCAGCTACGACACGATCATCGTCGACGAGGCGCACGAGCGCAGCCTCAACATCGATTTCCTGCTCGGCTACCTCAAACAGCTGCTGCGCAAGCGCCCGGAGCTGAAGGTGATCGTGACCTCGGCGACGATCGACACCGCGCGCTTCGCCGAGCATTTCGACGGCGCGCCGGTGATCAGCGTCGAAGGCCGCACCTATCCGGTGGAAGTGCGCTACCGGCCATTGGAAGAGCCGGGATTGGAGAGTGGGGATTCGGAAGCCCGGAATCCCGAACGCTCACGGCCATCCGCCGTTGCGAATCCCCAATCCCCAATCCCCAATCCCGGCCTCACGGTCAACGATGCGATCGTGGCCGCGGTGGACGAGATCACCCGGCTCGACCCGCGCGGCGACGTGCTGCTGTTCCTGCCCGGCGAGCGCGAGATCCGCGATGCGCACCAGGCGCTGGAGCGGCGCAAGTACCGCGAGACCGAGGTGCTGCCGCTGTACGCGCGGCTGTCCAACAGCGACCAGGACCGGGTGTTCAATCCCGGCCCGCGGCGGCGCCTGGTGCTGGCCACCAACGTCGCCGAGACCTCGCTGACGGTGCCGCGGATCCGCTACGTGGTCGATCCCGGCTATGCGCGGGTCAAGCGCTACAGCCCGCGGCAGAAGCTGGACCGGCTGCACATCGAACCGATCTCGCAGGCCAGCGCCAACCAGCGCAAGGGCCGCTGCGGGCGCGTGGCCGAAGGCATCTGCTACCGGCTGTACGCCGAGGCCGATTTCCAGGCGCGGCCGGAATTCACCGATCCGGAGATCCGCCGTTCCAGCCTGGCGGGGGTGATCCTGCGCATGCTGCAACTGGGGCTGGGGCGGATCGAGGATTTCCCGTTCCTGGAGCCGCCGGACGAGCGCGCGGTCGCCGATGGCTGGCAGCAGCTGGTGGAACTGGGCGCGGTCGGCGAGGCCGACCGCCACGGCCTGCGCAAGCTCACCGAGATCGGCCGCAGGATGGCGCGGCTGCCGGTGGACGTGAAGCTGGCGCGGATGCTGGTGGCCGCGCAGCAGCACGGCTGCCTGCGGCCGATGCTGGTGATCGCCGCGTTCCTGGGCATCCAGGACCCGCGCGAGCGCCCGCCGGAAGCGCGCGAGGCGGCCGACAACGCGCATGCCAAATTCGCCGATGCGCGTTCGGAATTCGTCGGCATCCTGCGCCTGTGGGACGGCTACCGGCAGGCGCACGAGGAGCTGACCCAGTCCAGGCTGCGCGACTGGTGCGGGCGCCACTTCCTCGGCTTCCTGCGCATGCGCGAATGGCGCGAACTGCACCGCCAGCTGCATCTGCTGTGCGAGGAACTGGGCTGGAGCGAAGAGCCGGCGGCGGCCTCGCTGTTGCCGCTGCTGGCCGGTGCGGCGTCGCCGCCGCCGGCGCGCGATGCCGAGACCAGCGCGCGCGCCACGCGCGGGCAACTGCACCGTGCCGCGCGGCTGGCGCGCGAGGGCCGCAGCGAACCGGCTGCAGCGCCGTCGGTCGATGCCAGGCCCGCGCCGCCGGTGCACGACGCCGCCGACGCGCCACGTGCGAGCGAGCGCGAACGCGCCGCGGCCTACCAGGCCTTGCATCGCGCGCTGCTCGCCGGCCTGCCGACGCAGGTCGGCCAGCGCACCGAGAAGGGCGATTTCCTGGCGCCGCGGCAGCGCCGCTTCCTGCTGTTCCCCGGCTCCACGCTGGCGCGCAAGCCGCCGCCGTGGGTGCTGCCGGCCACGCTGCTGGACACACAGAAGGTGTGGGGCCTGACCAATGCCGCGGTCGAACCGGACTGGGTCATCGCCGAGCTGCCGCACCTGCTGGCGCGCAAGCATTTCGATCCGCACTGGTCGCGCGCGCAGGGGCAGGTGCTGGCCTCCGAGCAGATCAGCCTGTTCGGGCTGGTGCTGGCGCCGAAGAAGCCGGTGCACTATGGCCGCATCGACCCGCCCGGCGCGCATGAACTGTTCGTGCGCCAGGGCCTGGTGCCGGGCGAGATCAACACCCGCGCCAGCTTCGTCGCCGACAACCAGAAGGTGCTGGCGCAGGCGCACGAGGAAGAGGCCAAGCTGCGCCGCGCCGGTATCGTCGCCGACGAGGACTGGCAGGCGCGCTGGTACCTGGACCGCATTCCCGGCGAGATCCATTCGGCGGCGGGCCTGGACGCGTGGTGGAAGGCGTTGCCGCCGGAGCAGCGGCGCACGCTGCAGTGGACGCTGACCGACCTGCTGCCCGGCGAAGGCAGCGAGGCCGACCGCTATCCGAAGTACTTCGCGCTCGGCGACGCGCGGCTGGCGCTGCACTACAGGTTCGAACCGGGCGCGGCCGACGACGGCGTGACCCTGGAGGTGCCGCTGCACCTGCTCAACGCGCTGGACCCGGCGCGGCTGTCGTGGCTGGCGCCGGGCTTCGTCGCCGACAAGGCGGCGGCGCTGATCCGCAGCCTGCCCAAGGCGCTGCGGCGCAACTACGTGCCGGCGCCGGACTTCGCCCGCGCGTTCTATGAAGCCTTCCCGCAGCCCGGCGCCGACGACATCCGCGGCGAGCTGGCGCGCTTCCTGCAACGCGCCACCGGCGCGGCGCTGGCCGCGCTGGATTTCGACGACAGCGCCCTGGAGCCGCACCTGCGCATGAACCTGCGCGTGCGCGACGAGGCCGGCAAGGTGCTGGCCGAGTCGCGCGACCTGGACGCGCTGCGCGCGCGTTTCGGCGATCGCGCCGGGCAGGCCTTCGCCGCGCGCGCCGGGCGCGAGATGGCCGCGGTCGGATTGCGCGAGTTTCCGTCCGCGCCGGTCCCGCTGCAGGTGCCCGGCGAGGCCGGCGTGCCGGCGTATCCGGCGCTGGTGGACGAAGGCGAGAGCGCGGCGCTGCGCATCTTCGCCGACCGCGCGCAGGCCGAGGCCGCGCATCCGCGCGGCGTGCGCCGCTTGCTGGAGATCGCGCTGGCCGACAAGGTCAAGCAGGCGCGCAAGCAATTGCCGGTGTCGCCGAAGACCGGGCTGCTGTACGCGGCGATCGAGTCGCAGGAGCGCTTGCGCGGCGACCTGGTGGATGCGGCATTGAACGCGCTGCTTGAGCAGGACCTGGACGCGATCCGCGACCCAGGCAGCTTCGCCCAGCGTCGCGATGCGGCAGGCAAGCAGCTGTTCGGCGAGGCGATGGAGCGGCTGAAGCTGGCCGAGGCGATCATGGGCGCGGCGGCGGAACTGAAGCCGCAGCTGGAAGCGCCGCTGATGGGCTGGGCCAGCGGCAACCTCGACGACCTGCGCGCGCAGCTGGCGGCGCTGGTGCATCCGGGTTTCCTGCGCGAGACCCCGGCCACGGCACTGGCGCAGTTCCCGCGTTATCTGCGCGCGATGATCCTGCGTGCCGAACGCGCCAAGCGCGATCCGACGCGCGATCAGGCGCGGATGCTGGAACTGAAGCCGTTCGTCGACGCGCTGGCCGATGCCGCCGCGGCCGGGCGCAGCGGCGATCCGCAGTGGCAGGCGCTGCGCTGGGACCTGGAGGAATTGCGGGTGTCGCTGTTCGCGCAGGAACTGGGCGCCAAGCCCGGGATCTCGGCGAAGAAGCTGGCGCAGCGGGTGGCTGGAGTGCGGTGATTCGGGATTGGGGATTGGAGATTCGTAAAAGCGACTACGGATGCCTGATCGCACGCTTTGCGCTTTTACGAATCCCCAATCCCCAATCCCGGCCCCTAACTCAATCGTCGACGCGTTCGCCCATCAGCTCGCGCTGGCGCTTGTCCAGTTCCTCGGCGTAGCGCTTGCGCACGAAGCTCTCGGTCAGCACGCCGAGTACCTTGCCGTGGTCGTCGACCACCGCCAGTTCGTCGCTCTGGGTCAGGTCGAACTGGCGCATCGCGGTGACCACGTCGGTCTCGGCGCGCAGCGCCACGTCGCGGTTGCCGGCATAGTCGACGATCGCCGCGTCGGCGCTCACGCCATCGGCATAGGCCGCGGCCAGCGTCACCAGCCCGGCGTAGTGGCCGTGCTCGTCCTCCAGCACCACGCGCACGCCCGAGCCGAGCGGGAAACGGTGGCGGAACTCGGCCACCGAGGTGGTGGCGGCGAGCGGCTGCACGTCCTTGCGCATCATCCGTCCGGCGCTCAGGTGCTTGACCCAGCCCACGTCGCGCGCGCTCTTGATGGTCTCGCCGCGCAGGTGCAGGCGCCAGGTCGAGAACGAATAGCCGAACACCTGGCGCACGATGGTGTTGGCCACCAGCACCGCCACCATCACCGCGCTGGCCAGCACGAAATCGTGGGTGCCCTCGAGCACCAGCATCGCCATCGTCATCGGTGCGCCGACCACCGCCGCGGCCAGCGCGGCCATGCCCGCCAGCGACGCGGCGGTGCCGTCGACCAGGGCCATGCCGGTGCCCAGGTTCAACAGGCCGGCGAACAGGCCGCCGACCAGCGAGCCCATGAACAGCGAGGCGAAGAACAGCCCGCCGCGAAAGCCGAAACCCAACGAAATGCCGGAGGCCAGACACTTGAGCAGCAACAGCACGCCCAGCCATTGCAGCGAGGTCGGGCTGGTCAGGTCCAGGTGCAGCGCGCCGTGTCCGGAGGAGAGCACCTGCGGGGTGATCAGCGCCAGCGGGATCAGCATCAGGCCGCCGGCCACCGGCCGCGCCCAGCGCGGCAGCGGGCTGCGGTTGACCGCCTGCTCGATCGCCCCGACCAGGCGCATCACCGCCACCGCCAGCAGCGCGCAGATCGCGCCGAGCAGCGCGTACAGCAGGTAGTCGCGCGCTTCCAGCGCGGACGCCGCCGAGGCCGGCAGCAGGTACGGCTGCACGCCGGCGGCCTGGGCCACGAACACCGCGCCCAGCGAGGCCACCGCCACCGGCGCCAGCGCCGAGGGCGAGTACGCGCCGATCACGATCTCGAACGCGTAGAACGCGCCGGCCAGCGGCGCGCCGAACGCGGCGGCGATGGCGGCGCCGGCGCCGGCGCCGACCAGGGTGCGGATGTCGGCGCGGCGCAGGCGCAGGATCCGCCCCAGGTGCGAACCGCTGCCCGCGCCCATCTGCGTGTACGCCGCCTCCAGCCCGACCGAGGCGCCGCAGCCGTTGGACAGCAGGGTCTGCGCGGACACGATCAGGTTGTCGCGCATCGACATGCGCCCGCCGTACAGCGCGTTGGCTTCGACCGCATCGATCAGCTGGCGCTTGCGCGCGCGCGCGGCCATGCCGAGCAGGCCGACCAGCAGCCCGCCCAGCGGCAGCACCAGCAACTGGCCCAGGCTCAGTTCGGGCATCGCGCTGAGCCGGGCGTCGGCATCCAGGCCGAACAGCCAGGCCTGCGCGCCGTGGGCGAGGCCGCTCTGCAACAGGGTCAGCAGGCCGGCGACCAGGCCGACCAGCAGGGCCAGCGCGATGAACCAGACGTCGCTGGCGCGGAAGCGCCGGCGCAGCACGTCAGCGAGGCTGTGCGAGGCGTCGGCCAGGCCCAGCCGCGGATGCTGGCGCAGGTGCATGGCGGGCGGTTACTTGATGCGACGGACTTTGGCGCGTGTGTTGTAGGTGTCGATCTGCATGTACCACACGCCCATGATTCCCGGGGTGATCTTCACCTTGGGCGCGTTGCGGCGCACGCTGGCCAGGCTGGCCGCCTCGGTCTGCTCCCATTCCTGGCCGTTGGCCAGCACGTAGCGGCGGCCCTTGGAGAAACCGGTGAACTCGCCGACCAGGGTGCTTTCGATCGGCTCCTGGCTGCCGAAGTCGAAGAAGCCGCGGTTCTTCACGATCACTTCCTGGCGGCCTTCCTCCTTGGCCTTCTCCAGCGCCACCGCGGTCTCCTTGGCGACCTTGCCCTGCAGCCAGTCGTTCAGCGCGGTCAGCTCCTGCGGGGACAGCTTGTCGAGCCCGGCGGCCTTGAACTCCTGCGCCGACATCTGCGTCTGCAGGTCGCCGGCGACGGTGCGCTGGGCGGCGGCGGGAGCGGCGCACACGGCGAGCGCCGCGCACAGGACCAGGGGAGTGAGGCGCGCAAGCAGCATGGCGGGATCCGGGCAGTGGGATGCGACGTAGTGTAGTCGCAAGACGTGGCGCGGGTGCTGGGCGGCAGATGCCTGCCGGTGCGCTGCCGCTGCGGTCATGCCCGGCTGTGCGACATCAGTGCCGCCATCGTCGCCATCGCCGCGGCACGCGGTTGGCCGGCGCAGATGCCCGGCCGGCGATCAGCCCGCGCTGGGCTCGGTTTCCGCTTGTGGCCGCGCCGGGCGCCGGTACACGAACGCCGGCGCCGCGTCGGCCGCCTCGCGCTGCGCCAGCGCCTGCAGCGCGGCATGCTCGGGCGCGCGCTCGCAGACCGGGTCCAGCGTGGCCGCGTCGCCGCTCAGCGCCAACGCCTGGCAACGGCAGCCGCCCCAGTCGATCTCGCGTTTCGGACAGCCCTGGCACACCTCCGGCATCCATGCGGTGCCGCGGTAGCGGGCGAACGCCTCGCCGTCCTGCCAGATCGCCGCCAGCGGCCGCTCGCGCAGGTTTTCGAACACCATGTCCGGCAAGGTCTCGGCGGCGTGGCAGGGCAGCACGTCGCCGCGCGGGGAGATGTTGACGAAGCGCTGGCCCCAGCCGCCCATGCACGCCTTGGGCCGGTGCGCGTAGTAGTCGGGGGTGACGAAATCGATGGTCAGCCGGTCGCCCAGTCGTTCGCGTGCCGCGGTCACCGCGACCACGGTGGCGTCGATCTGCGCGCGGCTGGGCATCAGCGCGGCGCGGTTGCGCAGGCCCCAGCCGTAGTACTGGGTGTGCGCCACTTCCAGGCGCTCGGCGCCCAGTTCCAGCGCCAGCTCGATCATCGCCGGCACCCGTTCGGCGTTGTGGCGGTGGATCACCGCGTTGATCGTCAACGGCAGCTGCAGCGCGCGTACCGCGGCGGCGAACTCGCGCTTTTTTGCAAGACTGCCGCGGTAGCCGGCGATGCGGTCGGCGCCGGCCGCGTCGGCGTCCTGCACGCTCAGCTGCACGTGCTCCAGCCCGGCGGCGGCCAGTTGCGCCAGCATCGGCGCGCCGCCGGCCACGCCGGAGGTGATGAGGTTGCTGTACAGGCCCAGCGCGCGCGCATGCGCGACCAGCTCGGGCAGGTCCTTGCGCAGCATCGGCTCGCCGCCGGAGAAATGCGCCTGCAGCACGCCCATTGCCGCGGCCTGGTCCAGCGCCGAGCGCCAGCCGGCGCTGTCCATCTCTTCGCGCAGGCCGGCCAGCGCGATCGGATTGGAGCAGTACGGGCAGGCCAGCGGGCAGCGGTGGGTCAGCTCGAGCAGCAGCGACAGCGGCGGCGGTACGCGGATGCTCATGCGCGCAGCAGGCGCTTGCCGTGCAGGTCCGCGGCCAGCTCGAGCACGTCGTGCTCGACCTCGGCCGGGTCCGCATCGAACTCGGCGGCCAGGTCCGCGGCGATCGCCGCCAGCGAGCGCACGCCGTCGCAGCGCGACACGATCGCATGCGCGATCTCGTCCAGTTCGATCACCCGTTCCGGCGCCAGCAGCACCCATTGCGCACGGGTGCGATCGTGCTGCAGGCGCACGCCGGCGGCCAGGCGCGGGCAGCTGGCGGACGCCAGTGCGCTCATGCCAGTTCCTGCGCCGGCGCAGTGGCGACGAACGCCTCCGGCCAGGCCACGCCGGGCTGCACGTAGGCGAAGTGCAGCGCGTCCAGCTGCGACCACAGCACGCCGCACTTGAAACGCAGCGCGTCCTGCACCAACTGCTGCTTCTCCAGCGTGTCGGCGTGGCGCTTGACGTAGTCCAGGGCGAAGTCCGAATCGCGTGGCGCCTCGTGCAGGCGGTGCTCGAAATACGCCAGCGCCTCGCGCGAGACGAAATCGTAGTGCTGCAGCATGCCGGCCACGCGGTGGCCGATGATGCCCGGCGCGAACAGCTCGGTCAGCGACGAGGCGATCGCCTCCAGCAGGCTCTTCTCGCGCACGAAGTGCAGGTAGGCCTGCACCGCGAAGCGGGTGCCGGGCAGCAGGGCGCGGCCGGACTGCACCAGCTCGCGGTCCAGGCCCAACGCGTCGGTCAGGTGCAGCCAGCGCGCGATGCCGCCTTCGCCCTCGGCGCTGCCGTCGTGGTCGACGATGCGCTGGCGCCAGATCCGGCGCAGCGCCGGATCGTCCATCCGCGCCAGGATCGCGGCGTCCTTCAGCGGGATGCAGCGCTGGTACTCGTAGCGGTTCAGCGCCCAGGCCTGGACCTGGCCGCGGTCGAGCCGGCCGCTGTGCAGCAGCGCGTGGAACGGGTGCCGGTCGTGGTACAGGCGCGCGCCGATCGCGCGCAGTTCGGCTTCCAGCTGGTCGGGGCTCAGCAATGCGCTCACGGGCAAATGTTCACAGGCGGATTGTTCACAGGGTGATGTCCATCCCGTCGTGGGCGACCTCCCAGCCGTGCGCGCTCACCGTGGCGCGTTCGGCCGAGCCGGCATCGAGAATCGGGTTGGTGGTGTTGATATGGATGAACACCTTGCGCGCCACGTCCAGGTCGGCGAACGCGCGCAGGGTGCCGGCTTCGCCGTCGATGCTGAGGTGGCCCATGCGCTGGCCGGTCTTGGCGCTGACCCCGAGCTGCAGCAGTTCGTCGTCGCGCCACAGGGTGCCGTCGAAGAACACCAGTTCGGCGCCGCGCAGGCGCTCGCGCAGCGCGTCGGTCATGGTCGCGCAGCCGGGGATGTAGTGCAGGCGATGGTGGCCGTCGTCGATGGTCAGGCCCAGGGTCTCCTCGTCGGAACCGGCCAGGTCGCCGCTGTGGCGGCTCTCCATGAACAGCGGCACCTTGCCCGGCACCGCGAACGGCGTCACCTGCAGGCCGAGCAGCGACAGCGGCGTGTCCAGGGCGAAGGCATGGCGGTGCACGTAGGCCGGGTGCAGCGCATCGAAGATGGGGTTCTGCGCCAGCAGGTCGAGCACGCGTCCGCTGGCATACAGATCGAAGCGCTGGCTTTCGCGCATCGACAGCAGCCCGGCGATATGGTCGATCTCGCCGCTGGTCAGCAGCACGGCCTCGATCGGGGAATGGCGCAGGTCGCGTTGCGGCCACAGCGCCGGGGTGGCCAGCAGCTGCTGGCGGAAATCGGGGGAGGCGTTGATCAGCAGCCAGCGCTGGCGGTCGGCGCTGACCGCGATGCTGGCCTGGGTTCGGCGTTGGGCACCCGCCAGCTGTTGCCACGCCCGCAGGCTCGCGGGCGTATGGCAATTCCACTGCGGGTGCCCGCCGCCGGCCGCCGATCCCAATACGATGAGCTGCATCCGGTCTCCGTCTACGGCGCCTGGCCGGTCACGCATCGTCTCGGGAACGGGGCTGACACGCGATCAAAGCTCGCCGGAGGCGTAACAGTTGATTTCCGCGCCGACGCAGATTTCGCGGATCACGGGCTTGTTCCACTTCTTCATGGGCGTTCCTCTTCGGGTGGGATCACAGGGCGACGGCGGCGGCGCCCGCCTTGCAGCGGGGCGCGACGGCGTCGGATTCGAGAATAGGCCCACACCCCACGGGCGGTGTGAAATTTCCGGTAAAGCCGGGCCAAGTCGCAAGCCGGTCACAGTGAGGTCCTGGTGCGTATGCGCAAGGCCGCGGCGCACGCGGCCGCCGCCGCGCAATTGTGGGCAGGCGCGCAAGCGCGCTAGTGTAGGCAGCACCGCTACGCCACGACTGTCCGTCCTTGAATCACTCTTCCCATCCCGGCCTGGAGGCGCTGCTGCAGCGCCCGGCTGCCGCGGCGCTGGCGCCCGCCTTGCGCGAGGCGTTGCTGCAGGCCTGGCAGGCGCAGCCCGAACAGGCCACGCGCGCACCGTGGCCGGTGCTGGCCGATACGCTGGATGCGCTGGCGCTGTTGTCCGCCGACGAAGCGGCACTGCTGGCCGCGCTGCTGTTCGATCTGCCCGGCTTGCGCGCGCAACTGGCGCAGTTGCCGGTCGCGCCGCCGGCACGGGCGCAGGCGGTCGGCGGCCTGCTCGACGGACAGGACGCGGCCGACCAGGTCTGGGCGCTGCATGCCGGGCGCGAGGCCGGACGCAACAGCGAGGGCCTGCGCCGGCTGCTGCTGTCGATCGTGCAGGACCTGCGCGTGGTGCCGATCCTGCTGGCGCGGCAGCTGGCGAAGATGCGCGTGGCCGACAAGCTGCCCGAGGCGCAGCGCCGCGCGCTGGCGCAGCTGACCCGCGACATCCACGCGCCGCTGGCCAACCGCCTGGGCATCTGGCAGCTGAAATGGGAGCTGGAGGACCTGGCGTTCCGCCACCTGGAGCCGGACACCTACCGGCGCATCGCGCGCGAGGTGGACGAGAGCCGGGTGGCGCGCGAGCGCTATATCGAGGCGGTCAAGAAACTCCTGTCCAAGGCGCTGGGCGAGCAGGGCCTGCAGGCGGAGATCAGCGGCCGGCCCAAGCACATCTACAGCATCTGGCGGAAGATGCAGAAGAAGCGGCTGGCCTTCGACCAGCTGTACGACCTGCGCGCGGTGCGGGTGATGGTCGACGACGTCGCCGCCTGCTACGCCGCGCTGGGCGTGGTGCATGCGCTGTGGGCGCCGGTGCCCAGCGAGTTCGACGACTACATCGCCCGGCCCAAGGCCAACGACTACCGCTCGCTGCACACCGCGGTGGTCGGCCCGGAAGGGCGCACGATCGAGGTGCAGATCCGCACCCACGAGATGCACGCGCAGGCCGAGCTGGGCGTGGCCGCGCACTGGAAGTACAAGGAAGGCGGCAAGGGCGCGGAGAAGGCGTTCGACCGCAAGATCACCTGGATGCGGCAGCTGCTGGAGCAGTCGCAGGACGGCGAGCAGGGCGGCCTGGCCGGC
Organism: Xanthomonas campestris pv. phormiicola; assembly: GCA_025666215.1. Taxonomy (NCBI): domain Bacteria; kingdom Pseudomonadati; phylum Pseudomonadota; class Gammaproteobacteria; order Lysobacterales; family Lysobacteraceae; genus Xanthomonas; species Xanthomonas campestris. The sequence goes on from CP102593.1 coordinate 1,562,103, forward strand.
GCGCTCGACGCCGAGCTGGTCGAGGACCGGGTGTATGCGCTGACCCCGATGGGCGAGGTGATCGACCTGCCGCAGGGTGCCACGCCGCTGGATTTCGCCTACCACGTGCACACCATGGTCGGGCACCGCTGCCGCGGCGCCAAGGTCAACAACCGCATCGTGCCGCTGACCCACAAGCTGCGCAGCGGCGACCGCGTCGAGATCCTGACCGGCAAGGAGGCCGAGCCGCGCCGCGACTGGCTGCTGCCGGCCAACGGCTACCTGGCCAGCGGCCGCTCGCGCGACAAGGTGCGCGCCTGGTTCCACAAGCTCGACCGCGCGCGCAACGTGCAGGCCGGCAAGGACCTGCTCGAGCGCGAACTCAAGCGCCTGGGCCTGCAGCACGCCGACCTGTTGCCGGCGGCGAAGAAGTTCCATGCCGACGGCATCGAGGAGCTGTACATCCAGGTCGCGCTGGGCGACGTCGGCCCCAGCCAGGTCGGCCGCGCGCTGCACGAGGCCGAACGCGCCGCGGCGCAGCCGGCCGCGCCGGCGCTGCCGCGGCCGACCGCGCGCCGCGGCGGGCTGGCCAAGTCCAAGTTCACCGTGCAGGGCGTGGGCAACCTGCTGGTGCAGCTGGCGCGCTGCTGCCAGCCGGTCGCCGGCGAACCGATCGCCGGCTACCTGACCCGCACCCGCGGGGTCACCGTGCACCGGGTCGATTGCGCCTCCTTCGCCCGGCTCGCCGCCGGCAACCCGCAACGGGTGCTGCCGGTGGAGTGGGGCCAGGCCGGTGGCGGCTACGAGGTCGATGTGCTGGTGCGGGCGATGGACCGGCGCTGGCTGCTCAAGGACATCACCAACCTGATCGCGCAGGAGGACGCGCACGTGCTGGAGATCAACAGCGACAACGTGCGCGACAGCGGCCGCACCCAGTTGCGGCTGCGCCTGAAGGTCGGCGATTACGGGCAGCTGTCCACCTTGCTCGGCAAGCTCGACGCGCTGCCCGGGGTGGACGAGGCGCGGCGCCTGGGCTGACCGGCGCCGCGCGCCGCGCGCGCATGCATGGTCTTGCCATGCACGCACGCTAAGCTTGCGCGGTGAGCAAGCCGCCAGATCAGGTCAGGGACGAACGCCGGCGCCCGCAGCGGCCGGTGCCGCTGTGGCGCGACCGCCGTGTCTGGCGCTGGGCGCTGGCGGCCTTGCTGCTGGCGGCGCTGGCGCTGGTGATGTTCCGCCGCCCGCTGGCCGACCTGCTGTGGCCGGAAACGCGCATCCAGCAACTGCTCGACCAGGGCAATGCCGCATTGCGCGCCGGCCGCCTCAGCGCGGCCGACGGCAGCGGCGCGCGCGAGCGCTACGAGGCGGCGCTGGCCCTGGACGGCGACCGCCTGCAGGCGCGGGCCGGGCTGGCCGCGACCGGTCGCGCCGCGCTCGGCCAGGCGCGTGCGGCGCTGGCCGCCGGGCGCTATGCGCAGGTGCGCTCGGCGCTGGCGCTGGCGCGCGCGCTGCAGGTGCCGCGCGCCGAGGCCGATCGCATCGACGCGGCCTTGCGCCAGCGCGAGGCCGCGCATGCCGGGCTCGACCAACTGCTGCAACAGGCGGCGCAGGCCCAGCGCGAGGGCCGCCTGGACGGCACCCCCGACGCGGCGCTGCCGCTGTACCGGCAGGTGCTGGAGTTCGCCCCGGAACGGACCGAGGCGCTGGAAGGCCGCGAGGATGTCCTGTCGGAATTGCTGCAGCGCGCGCAGGCGGCGCTGGCGCGCGGCGACGTGGCGGCGGCCGCGGCTCTGGTGGACAGCGCCCGCGACTACGACCCCGGGCACGTCGAGCTGCCGGCGGCGCAGGCCGCGCTGAATCGGGCGCTGGAAGCCTTGCAGCGCGAAGCCGATGTCGCGCTGCGCCGGCAGCGGCTGGACGCGGCGGCGCGGGCGCTGGCCAGGCTGCGCGCCGCGGCCCCCGATGCTGCCGGCGCGCGCGATGGCGCCGAACGCGTGGCCGCGGCGTATGCGGCGCAGGCCACGCGCGCCGCGGCCGATTTCCGTTTCGCCGAGGCCGAGCGCGCGTTGCAGAAGGGGCAGGCGGTGGCGCCCGACAGCCGTGCGCTGGCCGACGCGCGGCAGGCGCTGACGCGTGCGCGGCAGCGCCAGGCCACGCTGCATTCGCCGCTGTCGCCCGCCGCGCGCGCGCGCCGCCTGCAGGCATTGCTGGCAGAGCTGCAGGCGGCCGAGGCGCGCGGCGACTGGCTGACCCCGCCCGGCAGCAGCGCCTACGACGCGCTGCAGGCGGCGCAGGTGCTGGCGCCGCGCGATGCCCGCGTGCGCAGCGCCGAGCAGCGCGTGCTGGCGGCGCTGCGGCGCTGTTTCGACGACGAATTGCGGGGCAACCGGGTGCTGGCGGCGAGCGCGTGCTACGACGCCTGGCGTGCGCTGGCGCCGGGCGGCAACGGCGTGGCCGCGGCACGCCGGCGTCTGGCGCAGCGCTGGCTCGCGGTCGGCGACGAGCGCCTGAGCGCCGGCGACGCCGACTTCGCGCGCGAGGCGCTGCGTCGCGCCCGCGCGATCGATCTGGCAACGCCGGAACTGGTCGCGTTCGAGCGCCGCTTGCGCAGTCTGTCGCCTGGGCGTTGAGCGGCGTTGCGCGGGGAACTCGATTCCTGCGGGAGGGGCGTGTGTGCCCTTGGGATAGGTTCGTAATGGCTGTCGAAGCGCGTTGTTTCGCAGCCGTGTCGCGGTGGATGATCCGAGGTCTCCCGGAACCTCTGCTGGGGCTTGTTGGGGCATTGCAGGCCCAGCTTTGGCCATGTCCGAAGTCGCGGCAGTTCCGAGCTCCCGCGTCGCGACTAAAGTCGCTCCCACAAGGGGCGCGCGGCGGGTGCACTGGGTGCACTGCAAGAAGGGCTTCAGCCTCGGCAGTTGCCGAAGCCGTCGTAGTTCCGCACTTCGTTCGTCGCGGCTGAAGCCGCTCCACAGGGGGGCGCGGCCGGCGTGCCGGGTGCACTGTGGGAGGGCCTTCAGCCCCGACGCGAGACGGTCGAGTGGCGGCTGGTCATTCTGGCTGCTCCAAGCCTCTCCGCTGGCCGGCAGAGACCGATAGCTGCGCGGAGCCCTAGTCCAGAAACACCTGCCGCACCGTGGCGCGCGCCGCATCCAGCGAGAAGTGCGTGGCGATGTTGCGCAGGCCGTTGCCGGCCAGCGTGTTCCACAGCGCCTCGTCGGTGTACAGCTGCGCCAGCGCGGCGACGAACTGCGGCGCGGTCTCGGCGATCAGTACGTCCTCGCCATGGCGCAGGTGCATGCCTTCCACCGCGCACGGCGTGGCCACCACCGGCTGCCCGTGCGCCATGCTCAGGTTGACCTTGCCCTTGACCCCGGCGCCGAAGCGCAGCGGCGCCACCGCGATGCGGATGCCGTCCATGTAGGCGACGATGTCCGGCACGTAGCCGAGCAATTCCACCCCGGGCGTGGCGGCGCCGAGGCGGCGGATGTCGTCGGGCATGTCGGCGCCGATGCAGTGGAAGCGCAGGTCCGGCAGCAGCGCGCGCAGCGGCGCGAACACCTCCTGCAGGAACCAGCGCACCGCATCCACGTTGGGCGCATGGCGGAAGCCGCCGACGAACACCAGATCGCGGCGTTGCGCCCACGGCAGGCCCGGTCCGGCCACGTCGTGCAGATTGGAGATCAACGCGGTGCGCACCTGCGGCGCCTCGCGCTGCAGCTGTTCGCGCTCGACCCCGCTGACCAGCACGGTGACATCGACCTGCGCCATCACCTCCAGCTCGCGCGCGCGGGTGCGCTCGGCCTCGCGCAGCAGCCGTGCGTCGCCGGCCAGTTCGGCGCCGCGGCGCTCGCGCAGGTAGTGCAGGTCCACGGTGTCGAACAGCCGCCGCGCCTGCGGCGCGAAGCGGCGCAGCAGCGGCAGGCAGGCATGGGCGACGTGGTGGCGCACCAGCAGCACCGCATGGAAGCGCGCGCCGTGCTGCTGCAGGAACCCGCTCACGCTCTTCAGATAGGGCGCATACCACACCTCCACGCCCAGCCGCTGCAGCGCCTCGCTGTGGCGGCTGGCGTACTCGCGGCCGCTGGGCACGAACACCACGTGCGCGCCTTCCTGCAGCAGCAGCCGGATCAGGTTGAGCTGGCGCAGCGAGGCCGAGTCGCGGTCCGGCTGCGGCAGCGCTTCGTCGATGATCAGCACCTGGCGCTGCCGCCGGTGCAGCTGCGCCGGGGTCGGCGTGGTATCCGGCGGCAACTGCCGCGCCAGCACGTCGGCCCATTTGGCCGCGAACACGCCGCGGTTGCGCACCTGGTAGGCCTTGATGCCGGTGCCGGTGTCGGTGCCGTTGCTGGTGCCCTCGTCGTGCACCACCTGGCTCGCCGGCTGCAGCAGGGTGCGCAGTCCGGCCTTGCGTACGGCGAAGGCGAGGTCGGTGTCTTCGTAGTAGGCCGGCATGTAGCGGGTATCGAAGCCGCCCAGCGCCAGGAAGCGTTCGCGCTCGATCGCAAGTGCCGCGCCGGCGCCGTAGTCGATGTCACGCAGGTAGGCGTAGCGCGGGTCGTCCGGCGATTCGAAGCGGCCGTAGCTCCAGGCGCTGCCGTCGGCGAAGACCACGCCGCCGGCTTCCTGCAGGCGCCCGTCCGGGTACAGCAGTTGCGCGGCGACCAGCCCGGCGTGCGGCACCTGCGCGAAGGTGTCCAGCAGCGCGTCCAGCCAGCCCGGTTGCGGCACCGTGTCGTTGTTGAGGAACACCAGGTAGCGTCCGCGCGCGCGCGCCGCGCCGTCGTTGCAGGTGGCGATGAAGCCGCCGTTTTGCGCCCGCACGTGATAGTGCAGGCCCTGGATCTGCGGCAGCCATTGCGCGGTCTGGTCGCTGCTGCCGTCGTCGATCACCAGGATCTCGCAGGCCGCCGCCGGCGGGTGCGCGGCCAGCGCGCGCAGGCAGGCGAGGGTGTGTGCGACATGGTTGTAGACCGGGATCACGATGCTCGCCAGCGGCGCGTCGCTGGCCGGCACCGCGAAGGCGGCGAACGGCTGCGGCGCCACCGCGAACAGCGTGCGCCGCGCCGGCGGCAGCGGCTGCGCATGCACGCGCAGCCGCTGCCAGGTGCTGCGCCAGCCGCGCGTGCGCAGGCTGGCCAGGCCGCGCCGGAGCAGGCCGCTCAAGCGGTTCAGGGCGTAGCGTGCGTTCGCCCAGGACATCGACATCCGTTGCAACTCCAGCTGAAACAAAGGGGCCCCCGCGCCGCGCTGCCTGCTGGCCTGCGCTAGACTCGCCGGAATTTACATTCTCGCATCCCCGTGCCACGACGCTACGACGACAACGACACCGACGATCAGGACACCGACGATCTCGACAGCGGCGCCTCGCCCTGGCGCCGGCGCCTGCTCACCTGGGGCCTGGCCGCCACCGCGCTGGGCCTGGGCTTCCTGATCCCGTACACGGTCTATCTGAACAAGCAGGTGACGCAGCGCTTCGGCGAACTGCGCTGGCAGATTCCGACCCGGGTCTACGCCCGCCCGCTGGCGCTGGCGCCGGACACGGCGATGGACGCGCAGACGCTGAAGACCGAACTGGACGCGGCCAGCTACCGCGAGGACGCCGGCGCGCAGCGCCCCGGCACATACCAGCAGGACGGTAGCCGCTTCGTCATCGCCAGCCGCGGCTACATCGACGTCGATGGCCGGGTCGCGCCCAGGCGGGTGGAAGTGAGCCTGTCCGGCGGCCGCGTGGCGGCATTGCGCGATGCGCAGACGCGCAAGTCGCTCACTGCCGCGCGCCTGGATCCGGCGCGCATCGCCACCTTGTACGGGCAGAAGCAGGAAGAGCGGCGGCTGGTGCGGGTGGACGAAGTGCCCGAGCTGCTGGTCACCGGCCTGCAGGCGGTGGAAGACCGCGACTTCAACTATCACCACGGCGTCGATCTCAGCGGCATGGTGCGCGCGGCGTGGGTGATGGTGCGCTCCGGCGGCAAGAGCCGGCAGGGCGCCAGCACCCTGACCCAGCAGCTGGCGCGCAGCGGCCTGCTCGGCATCGGCAAGGAACAGACGCTCACCCGCAAGTTCAACGAGATCCTGTACGCGCTGATCATGGAGGCGCGCTACGACAAGCGCACCATCCTCGAGGCCTATCTGAACCAGGTGTACCTGGGCCAGCGCGGCAGCCAGGCGATCCACGGCGTGGCCTCGGGCGCGGAGTTCTGGTTCGGGCGCGAACTGGATTCGCTGCCGCCGGAACAGGTGGCGCTGCTGATCGGCCTGGTCAAGGGGCCGTCCTACTACGATCCGCGGCGCTTCCCCGAGCGCGCGCTGGACCGGCGCAACTTCGTGCTCGGCAAGCTGCGCGAGAGCGAACTGATCGACGAACCGACCTACCGCAAGGCGCTGGCCGCGCCGTTGGGGGTGCCGGCCAATCCGGGGCTGGTCGCGGCCAACCGTTTCCCCGCGTATGTGGACCTGGTGCGCCGCCAGCTGGCGCGCGACTACCCGGAAAGCGCGCTGCAGGGCGCCGGGCTGAGCGTGCTGACCGGCATGTCGCCGTCGGCGCAGGCCTATGCCGAAGGCGCGGTGACCCGCACCCTCACCGCGCTGGAGACCAACAAGAAACGGCCGCCGCTGCAGGCCGGGCTGGTGCTGACCGACACCCACAACGGCGACGTGCTGGCGGTGGTCGGCAGCCGCGACGTGTCGCAGCCGGGCTTCAATCGCGCGATCGAGGCGCAGCGCCAGGTCGGCTCGCTGCTCAAGCCGTTCGTGTACCTGCTGGCGCTGGCGCAACCGGACCACTACTCGCTGGCCAGTTGGGTCGACGATTCGCCGGTGACGGTGCAGCTCGGCCGCGGCAAGCGCTGGACCCCGGGCAATTCCGACAACCGCAGTCACGGCACGGTACGCGTGGTCGATGCGCTGGCGCATTCGTACAACCAGGCCACGGTGCGGATCGGCATGCAGGTCGGGCCGGAGCGGGTGGCGCAGCTGATCAAGGTGCTGGCCGGGCTCGAGGCCGAGAACAATCCGTCGCTGATCCTGGGCGCGACCGACCAGAGTCCGTACGCGATGACCCAGCTGTACCAGTTCCTCGCCTCCGGCGGCGAGATCCAGCCGCTGCACGCGGTGCGCGGCGTGCTCGATCCGCAGGGCAAGCTGCTCAAGCGCTACGACAAGGCCCCGGCGCCGGCGCAGGAAGGCGATTCGGTCGCCGCCAACCTGGTCGGGCTGGCGCTGCAGCAGGTGGTCAGCAACGGCACCGCGCGGCAGCTGCTCGGCGACGGCCTGGGCAGGCTGACCCCGGCCGGCAAGACCGGCACCAGCAACGATGGCGTGGACAGCTGGTACGCCGGCTACACCGGCGATCATCTGGCGGTGATCTGGATCGGCAACGACCAGAACAAGCAGACCGGCCTGTACGGCGCCACCGGCGCGATGCGGGTGTGGTCGGGCATCTTCGCGCGGCTGCCGAGTTCGCCGTTGAAGGTGCAGGGCAAGGGCATCGACTGGCAATGGATGGATCCGGCCGGCAGCAACAGCACCGATCCCAGCTGCCCCGGCGCGCGCCAGTTCCCGTTCGTGGTCGGCTTCGCCCCGGCGTACGCGCCGTGCGCGCCGCCGCAGGCGCTGCCCGAGGAAGGCCAGCCCGCCGAGGGCGAGGGCGAGCAGAGCCGTGGCGGCGGCTGGCGCAGCTGGTTCGGCCTGGACAAGAAGAAAGAAACGCCGCCCGCCGACGCGGCGTCCACTCCCCCGGCGCAATGATCCACGGATGCCTGCCATGACCCGACCTACCTCCACCCTCGCCATCGCCGCGCTCAGCCTGCTGCTGGCCTCCTGCGTCAGCGCGCCGCCGCCGCCCCCGCCGCCGCCGGTGGACACCACCACCCCGGCGCAGCGGCTGGCGGCGATCGAGGCCAGCGGCGGCGCCGACGACACCGAACTGAGCGTGCAGCCGTTGCGCGATCCGCAGGTCGAGGACCTGCGCGACAGCGCCAAGCGCAAGCGTGCGGCCGGCGACCTGGCCGGCGCGGCGGCGGCGCTGGACCAGGCCCTGCAACTGGTGCCGGAAGATCCGGCGCTGCTGCAGGACCGTGCCGAACTGGCGTTGCTGCTGAAGGACGACGCCGCTGCAGAGGCCTTCGCCAAGCGCGCCATCGACCTGGGTTCGCAGACCGGCCCGCTGTGCCGGCGCCACTGGGCGACGATCGAGCAGTCGCGGCTGGCCCGCGGGCAGAAGGAGAACGCGGCGTCCGCGCATGCGCATATCGAGGGCTGCACGGTGGCGGGGATCAAGCGGTATTGATCGGGAGCCGGGAATCGGGAATCGGGAATCGGGAATGGAGAATCGGTAAAAGCCGCGGCGTTTCTGGTGGGTTGCAATCGCGGCGATGGCGGGCCTTTCTGCTGCGTCGGCGGACACAGCAACTAGCGTAGTGGTAGCGCCGCTTTTACCCATTCCCGAATCCCGATTCCCCATTCCCGGCTTTCCCCCATGTCCCTCAGCCACGCCAGCACCGAAGCCCTGAGCGAAGGCGGTGCGCTTGCCCGCCAGCTGGATGCGTTCGTGCCGCGTGCGGCGCAGCTGCGGCTGACCGCGGCGATCGCCGAGGCGTTCGAGCAGCGCGACGTGCTGCTCGCCGAGGCCGGCACCGGCACCGGCAAGACCTATGCGTACCTGGTGCCGGCGCTGCTGTCGGGGCTGAAGACCATCGTCTCCACCGGCACCCGCGCGCTGCAGGACCAGCTCTACCACCGCGACCTGCCGCGGGTGCGCGCGGCGCTGGGCGTGGGCCTGAACAGCGCGCTGCTGAAGGGGCGCGCCAACTATCTGTGCAAGTACCGGCTGGAGCAGGCCAAGGGCGAGCCGCATTTCACCTCGCGCGAGCAGATCGCGCAGTTCCAGCGCATCGTCGCCTGGGGCGGGCGCACCCGCTTCGGCGACATCGCCGAGCTGGACGCGCTGCCCGACGATTCGCCGCTGCTGCCGATGGTCACCTCGACCATGGACAACTGCCTGGGTACCGAGTGCCCGTTCTGGGGCGAGTGCTTCGTGGTGCAGGCGCGGCAGCGCGCGCAGGCCGCCGACGTGGTGGTGGTCAACCACCATCTGCTGCTGGCCGACCTGGCGCTGAAGCAGGAGGGCTTCGGCGAGATCCTGCCCGGCGCGCAGGCCTTCGTCATCGACGAGGCGCACCAGTTGCCGGAACTGGCGGCCAACTTCTTCGGCGAGAGCTTCGGCATGCGTCCGCTGCAGGAACTGGCGCGCGATTGCGTGGCCGAGAGCCGCCACGTCGCCGGCGCGCTGGCCAGCCTGCAGGCGCCGGTGCAGGCGCTGGAGCAGGCCTTGCGCGAGCTGCGTGCGGCGATGGAAGGGTTGCCGACCCGCGGCACGCAATGGCGGCTGCTGGCCAAGCCGCAGGTACGCGATGGCTTCGATGCGCTGCTGGCGGAACTGGCGCGCTTGCAGGAGAGCCTGGCGGGGCTGCGCGAGGCCTCGCCCGGCTTCGACGCGTGCGCCGCGCGCGCGCAGGAGATGCGCGCGCGCCTGGGCCACTGGCTTGGCGACGACGCGCCGATCCCCGATTTCGACGCCGAGCCGGCGCCGCCGTCCAACGATGTGCTGTGGTACGAACTGAGCGCGCGCGGCTTCCGCTGCCAGCGCACGCCGCTGGACGTGTCCGGCCCGCTGCGCCTGCACCGCGAGAAGTCGCACGCGGCGTGGGTGTTCACCTCGGCGACGCTGGCGGTGAAGGGCGATTTCGAGCACATCGCCACGCGCCTGGGCTTGAGCGATCCGATGACCCTGCTGCAGCCCAGCCCGTTCGACTGGGCGCGGCAGGCGCTGTGCTATCTGCCGGCGCTGCCGGACCCGAACGCGCGCGGCTTCGGCACCGCCTTGATCGCCGCGCTGCATCCGGTGCTGCAGGCCTCGCAGGGGCGCGCCTTCCTGTTGTTCGCCTCGCACCGCGCGCTGCGCGAGGCGGCGGAGGCGCTGCGCGATGGTCCCTGGCCGCTGTTCGTGCAGGGCGAAGCGCCGCGCGCGAGCCTGCTGCAGCGCTTCCGCGAATCCGGCAACGGCGTGCTGCTCGGTTCGGCCAGCTTCCGCGAGGGCGTGGACGTGGTCGGCGATGCGCTGAGCGTGGTGGTGATCGACAAGCTGCCGTTCGCCGCGCCGGACGATCCGGTGTTCGAGGCGCGGCTGGACGCGATCCGCCGCGACGGCGGCAATCCGTTCCGCGACGAACAGCTGCCGCAGGCAGTGATCGCGCTGAAGCAGGGCGTGGGCCGGCTGATCCGCAGCGAGACCGACCGCGGCGTGCTGGTGCTGTGCGATCCTCGGCTGCTGTCCAAATCCTACGGCCGCACCTTCCTGGACTCGCTGCCGCCGTTCGCGCGCACCCGCGATGTGGAGGACGTGCGGGCGTTTTTTTCGGCGGGACTCGGGACTGGGGACCCGGGACTCGAAGAAGCGCAGGCGCACGAAGCGTGGCCGGACGATCTCGGTCGCTGACCGCCTGCCACGTGGCGCTGCGCTTCTTGTCCCGGGCGTTGAGCGATGGATGCTAGGCTTTGCGCCTTTCCGGGTCCCCAGTCCCGAGTCCCCAGTCCCGGCCTCTCATGAAAATCCTCGCCTTCGAAACCGCCACAGAAGCCCTGTCCGTCGCCGTGCATGTCGATGGCGCGGTGCGCGAGCGGTTCGAGCTGGCGCCGCGCCGGCATGCCGAGCTGGCGCTGCCGTGGGCCGGGCAGTTGCTGGCCGAAGCCGGCATCGCCCGCAGCCAGCTCGATGCGATCGCCTTCGGCCGCGGCCCCGGCGCGTTCACCGGCGTGCGCCTGGCGATCGCGTTGGCGCAAGGCATCGCGCTGGCGCTGGACCTGCCGGTGTTGCCGGTGTCCACGCTGCATGCGTTGGCCTTGCGCGCGCCGGCCGACGCGCCGCAGGTGCTGGCAACCATCGATGCGCGGATGGGCGAGATCTATGCGGCGGCCTTCGTGCGCGATGCCCAGGGATTGCGCGCGTTCACGCCCGAGCAGGTGCTGGTCCCGGACGCGTTCGTGCTGCCGCAGACGGATGCGCCCTGGCACGGCGTCGGCACCGGGCTGGCGGCGCTCGACAACGCGCTGCAGCGGCGCCTGGGCGCGCAGTTGCGCAGCGTCGATGCGCAGGCCTTGCCGCATGCCGCCGACGTGCTGACCCTGGCGCTGGCCGCCCATGCGCACGGCGAAGCGATCGCGCCGGAGCGCGCCGAGCCGGCCTATCTGCGCGACAACGTCGCGCTGACCCTGGCCGAGCAGCAGGCGCAGCGGGCCGCACGATGAGCGCGGCCGAGCGCGAGCGTGCGCGTTTCCGCGGCTGCCTGTTGGGCCTGGCGGTCGGCGATGCGCTCGGTACAACACTGGAATTCAAGGCGCCCGGCAGCTTCGCCCCGATCGACGACATGGTGGGCGGCGGTCCGTTCGATCTGCAGCCCGGGCAGTGGACCGACGACACCTCGATGGCGCTGTGCCTGGCGCACAGCCTGCTGTACCGCGAAGGGTTCGACGCCGCGGACCAGATGAACCGCTATTGCAACTGGTACCGCCATGGCTACCTGAGCAGTACCGGCGCGTGTTTCGACATCGGCAACACCGTGCGCCAGGCGCTGGAGCGCTATCTGGACGGCGGCCCGGCGTTCAGCGGCAGCGACGACCCGCGCGCGGCCGGCAACGGCTCGCTGATGCGGCTGGCGCCGGTGGCGATGTACTACGCGCATCGGCCCGCGCTATTGGCCGACCGCGCCGCGGACAGTTCGCGCACCACGCATGCCGCCGCCGAGGCGCTGGATGCGTGCCGGCTGTCCGCGTTGCAGTTGCGCGCGGCCCTGCTCGGCGGCGAGCGTGCGCAGGTGCTGCAGGCGTCCGATGCGGCCCTGGACACGCCGGCGCTGCGCGCGCTGGCCGTGCGCGACCATGCTGCGGTGCCGGCAACGCAGATTCGCGGGACCGGTTACGTGGTCGATGCGTTGTCGGCGGCGCTGTGGTGTTTCGCGACGACCGAGTGCTTCGCCGATGCGGTACTGCGCGCGGCGAATCTCGGCGACGATGCCGATACCACCGCGGCGATCTGCGGCCAGCTGGCCGGCGCCTTCTACGGCATCGACGGCATCCCCGCGGCCTGGCGCGAGCGCGTGCAGGACGCGGCGGAGATCGTCGCGCTGGCCGATCGCCTGCATGCGGCCAGTCTAGCCGGGTGAGGGTTGGCTCGCGGGCCGACCGTCCTTGGTCGGCGCCCCGCAGACCGCAAGCGATCAGTAGTCGTAGCTGACGCTCAACCGCAGCGAGCGCGGCGCCTGGCTCAGCAACGCCGCGCCATACACGGGATCGCTCACGCCCGGGTCGGTTTCCGAATACGGGTACTTCCACAGCGTGGCCTGGCCGTTGAAGACGTTGAACACGTCCAGGTTGAAGGCCAGCTTGTGGTCGGCGTACGCCGGCCGCCACGACACCCCCAGATCGAGCTGCTTCAGCCACGGCAGGCGGCCCTGGCTGCCCGGAGGTGCCGCCTTGCCCTGATAGTAGTGGTAGGCGATGCCGTAGCCGGACGGGTCGCTCTGGTCGGCGCCGTACGAGCCCAACGCGCTGAACGGCGTGCCGGACTGCAGCTTGAGGTTGGCCGACACCAGCCATTCGGGCGTGAGCTGGTAGTAGCCGTAGAACTTGAACTGATGGGTATGGTCGTTGCTCTGCGGGCCGTTGGTGTGTTCCATCAGCTGCGCGTAGTCCCAGGCCTGGGTGGTGGACACCGCGGTCTGGCCGATGCCCGACAGCAACTGGCCTTCGGTGGTGCCGTAGCTGCGCGACCAGGTGTAGTCGAGGCGGCCGTACCAGCGCTGGTCGAACGGATGCTCCAGCGACAGGTTGAGTCCGTAGTAGTTGCGCTTGAACTCGGGGAAACCGAACTGGGCTTTGGTCAGCGGCACGCTGACGTAGTTGCCGGAGGTGTCCACCAGGGTGAAGGTGTTGGTCCTGCCCGGGTTGATCAGCCAGCAGCTGACCGGATTGCTGTCCAGGGTCACCGTATGTCCTTGCGCGGCCGCCGCGGCGAACACGGTCTCGCTGTCGCAATAGTCGTCCACGCCGCTGCGCAGGACGCGGTAGGTGGCCTTGGCGCCGTAGACCCAGCTGTCGCCCCAGGCCTTGGTGAAGCCGAGGATGAACTCGTCCTGGAACGAGGGCTTGATGCCCTGCGTGGCCACGGTCTTGGCGTCGGGCAGGATGCCGTAGTTGTTGTTGGCCGAGACCGCGCCGGAGATCTGGGTCAGGCCGGTCGGATAACCGTTGGCGTCGATGCCGCCGTAGGTGTAGTAGGTCGAGGTCGCCAGGGTCGCACCGGCGGCATTGAACGCCGGGTTGAGCGGCAGCGCCAGATAGTAGCGGCCGGCGTTGCCGTACACCTTGAAGCGCGCATCGCCATCGACGTCCCAGCTGAAGCCCAGCCGCGGCGCCCACTGCCCGCTGGTCTGCTTGATGTACGGATCGCCGTCGCGGTTGTAGTTGGTGAACTGGTCCAGGCGCAGGCCGAGATTGAGCAGCAGGCGCTCGCTGACCTGCCAGTTGTCCTCGATGTACTGCGCGCGCTGCACCGCGCGCACCGAGGCCAGCGCGCTGTAGATGTACTTGCGCACGTAGTAGCCGTCCTCGCCGTTGGCGTAGCCGCCGGTGGCCGGCACCCCCAGTCCGGTATTGATCGGCACGTTCGGGTTGGACTGGCCGTAGACCCAGTAGTAGCCGTCGCCCGAGGCGACCGAGCCGCGGTTGAGCGCGCGCGCATTCTGGTTGTCGATGCCGACGGTGATGCTGTGCTCGCCGATGACGTAGTTCAGGTCCAGCCGCAGGTTGTCGGTGCGGTTGCCGCGGTCGGGATCGACCAGCAGCGAGGTGGTCTGCGCGTTGGTGATCGGGGTGCCGCCGGTGTAGGCCGGGTTCTGGAACGAAGTGCCGCTGAGGTAGGTCAGCGCACTGTTGTAGTTGGGATTGCCGGTGTAGTCGTCGGTGCGCTGCTTGCCGTACTGGGCGCCGAAGGTCAGGCGGTCGGTGAGGTAGCCGGTGTACTTGACGGTCCACAGGTCGCCGCCGGTCTTGGTGGTGTTGGCGCTGCCGCGCAGGTTGCCGATGTCGTAGCCGCTGTAGTCGTAGTAGTTGCCACGGGTGATGTAGCGGCTGGAGGCGCCGGTGATCTCCAGCAGCTGGCTGTCGCTGATGTTCCAGTCCAGCTTGGCGTACCAGCTCGGCCGGCGGTAGTGGTAGTCGTAGTAGTACTCCCCCGGGGTGGTTTCGCGCGAGCCGTAGAATCTGTCGCCGTCCTGGCGCTGCAGTTCGTAGGAGCCGAAGAAGAACAGCTTGTCCTGGATCAGCGGGCCGCCTGCGTAGAGGCTCTGCGTGCTGAGCGTCGAACCGCTCTTGCTGTCCGGCCGATACAGGGAGCCGTCGCCAGGCGCGTACACGTCCTTCTGCGAGGAGCGCAGGCCATCGGGTTCCCAGGTCGCCTGGCCGCCGAAATGCCATTCGTTGTTGCCGCGCTTGCCGACCGCGTTGATCACGCCGCCGTCGGAACGCCCGTACTTGGCGCTGTAGCCGCCGGTGTAGACCTCCAACTGGTCGATGCTGCCGTAGGGCAGGGTCAGTCCGCCGAGTCCGCGCAAGGGGTCGGTGGTGTTGAAGCCGTTGATGTAGTAGGCGTTCTCTGCGGCCGAGGAGCCACCGAAGCTGAGCAGTTGCGCGCCGGTCGGGCCGGTATAGGTGCCGCTGCCACTGTTGCCGGCCACGCCGGGCGCGAGTTGCGCGATCGCCTCGGCCGAGCGCCCCAGCGGCAGACGCTGCAGCTGTTCGGCGTTGATCACGGTGCGCGAGTCCACGCTGCTCACGTCGATCGCCGCGGCGGCGCGGTCGGCGCTGACGGTGACCCCGGTCAGGCTGGTGACCGCGGCGAAGGAGACGTCGGTGACCGCGCCGACGGTCAGGCCCACGCCCTCGCGGCTGCCGAGCACGGCGTCGTCGGCGCCCTTGGCGACGATGGTGTAGGTGCCCAGCGGCAGCTGGCCGATGCTGTAGCGACCGCGCGCGTCGACCGCGACTTCGCGGGTGAGGCCGCTGTCGCTGCGCACCTGCACGCGTTGCGCGTTGGCCGGCGCCTGGCCGGCGACGGCGCCGGTGGTGGACTGGGCCAGGGCGGGCGGCGCCGCGAGGGCGGCGCCCAGCGCCAGCGCGAGCAGGGCGTGCCTGCGAAGGAGATGGTTCTTTTTCATGGAGGAGGCAGCTCGGGTGGTGGGGGCGGGGACGCGCCGCGCCGGGCTCCGAGTCACTCGTCCATGGTGATGCGATGCGCGCGGTAACGTTCCCCGCCACCATTAACCTTAATGTGACGCCTATTCAGAAATGCCGCGTGGTTATGTCGCTGGCATGAATCGTTATCTCGATGCTTGCCGCGCACGCGCACGCCCTGCCACGCGATGCAAATAGCAGCTCCCTTCTCCCATCGGGAGAAGGTGCCCCGCAGGGGCGGATGAGGGTACCGCCGCAGCGCGCGGCTCAGCGGTCGTCGCGCAGCGCGCCGCCGGGCAGGAACACCCAGGTGCGGGTGACCTGCAGGATGTCGATGTTGTCCTCGGTATGCGGCAACGGCGGGAACGGTTGCGCCAGCTGTACCACCCGCAGCGCTGCGGCGTCGAGCATCGGCACGCCGCTGGAGCGCAGGATGCGGCTGCTCTCGATGCTGCCGTCGCGGCGCACGCCGACGCTGATCACCACCTGGCCGCCCAGCCGCTGCCGGCGCGCCTCGTCGGGGTAGTTGAGGTTGCCGACGCGCTCGGCGCGGTCGACCCATGCGCGCAGGTAATTGGCGTAGGTGTACTCGCGGGTGCTGGCGGAGACGAACTTGCGGTTCGGCCGCTTGGCGTACTGCTCCGAGCGCAAATGCACCTCGGCCGCCAGGCGCGCCATCTCCGCGTCGCGTTGCTCGCGTTGCGCGTCCACCGGCTGGGTCGGCGCATCGGTGCGCGGCTGGGTCTGCGGCGCCGGCTGCGGCTGTTCGCCGCGCGCGCTGCTGACCACGCGCGGGGTCGGCTCCGGCGCCGCCGCCGCGGTCTGCGCGCGCAGCGCCTGCGGCGCCAGGCCGTCGCGCTGCTGCGGCACCACCCCGGGCTGGCTGTCGCGCGGGCGCTGCGGTCTGTCGTGGTCGCCGCCGCCCTGCTGGTTGGCCTGGGCCAGGAAGTCGGCCTGCTTCGGCGTCAGCGGGGTGCTGGTCTGGCTGAAGATCACGTCCAGGGTCGGCACCAGCGGCGCGTCGTCGTCGATCGCGAAGCCGACCCCCAGGATCAGCAGGCCGTGCACGATCAGCGACAGCACCAGGGTGGCGCCGAGCCTGTCGCGCTCGCCGATGCGCGGCGCGGGCGTCGCGGCGGCCGCGCTCATCGCGCCGGGTAGGCCTCGATCGCGTCGAACAGCAGCCCGGCGATGTTCAGCCCGAACTGCGCGTCCAGTTCGCGCACGCAGGTCGGGCTGGTGACGTTGACCTCGGTCAGGAAATCGCCGATCACGTCCAGGCCGACGAAGCGCATGCCGCGCCGTTTCATCTCCGGGCCGACCTGGGCGGCGATCCAGCGGTCGCGCTCGCTCAGCGGGCGGCCTTCGCCGCGGCCGCCGGCGGCCAGGTTGCCGCGGAATTCGTCGCCCTGCGGGATCCGCGCCAGGCAGTAGTCCACCGGTACTCCGTCCACCAGCAGGATGCGCTTGTCGCCGGCGCTGATGTCGGGAATGAATCGCTGCGCCAGGGCCAGGGTGCGGCCGCCGTCGGTCAGCGTCTCCAGGATCACGTTGAGGTTGGGGTCGCCGGTGCCGCTACGGAAGATCGAGCGCCCGCCCATGCCGTCCAGCGGCTTCAGCACCGCCTGGCCGTGCTCGAGCACGAACGCTTTCAGCGCGGCCGCGTCGCGGCTGACCAGGGTCGGCGGACAGCATTGCGGGAACAGCTGCGCGGCCAGCTTCTCGTTGAAGTCGCGCAGGCCCTGCGGGTCGTTGACCACCTGCGCGCCGGCGCGCTGGGCCACGCTCAGCACGTGGGTGTCGTACAGGAACTCCGAATCGAACGGCGGGTCCTTGCGCATCAGCACCACCTGCCCGGTGCCGAACGCCAGCTCGGCGAACGCGCCAAGTTCGAACCAGCCGGTCTTGTCGTCGCGCACCTGCAGCGGCGCCGCCTGGGCCAGCGCGCGGCCCTCGCGCAGCGACAGCCCGCCGGGGCGCACGTAGTGCAACCGATGCCCGCGGCGCTGCGCTTCCAGCAACATCGCGAAGGTAGTGTCTTTGGCAATCTTGATGCTGGCGATGGGATCCATCACCACGATGACATCGAACGACATGGCGTTACCCGGGGGACTGAACGGAGGATGGTAGCGGGTCGGCGGCGGGGGTGCGCAAGGGCCGCGGCACGGGGCCGTGCGGTGACCTGCGGCCGCAACCAAACTGTGACATAGTTAGCGCTGCAAAGTGATCCAACGTAGAGCCGTGGCGGCGGCCTTGACAGTCTGAGCGGGTCTTGGGATACATGTCGTTTCGCAGCGACGTCGGAACCGATGAAGCGTCGCGCGCCTGGGGGCAAGTGAATGAGTGAAAACACGACTGCGGGTGGGGAACTCGCAGGACTGAGGGTCATGGTGATCGATGACTCGAAGACGATCCGTCGTACTGCCGAAACGCTGTTGAAGCGCGAGGGATGCGAGGTGGTCACCGCCACCGACGGCTTCGAGGCCCTGGCCAAGATCGCCGATCAGCAACCGCAGATCATCTTCGTGGACATCATGATGCCGCGGCTGGACGGCTATCAGACCTGCGCGCTGATCAAGGGCAACCAACTGTTCAAGGCGACGCCGGTGATCATGCTGTCCTCCAAGGACGGCCTGTTCGACAAGGCGCGCGGGCGCATCGTCGGTTCCGAGCAGTATCTCACCAAACCCTTCACACGCGAAGAACTGCTGGGCGCGATCCGTACATACGTCAACGCCTGACCAGGGGGAAAGGCACCATGGCTCGAATCTTGTTGATCGAGGACTCACCGACCGACCGGGCGGTGTTTACGCAGTGGCTGGAAAAGGCCGGGCACGAGGTGCTCGCCACCGACAACGCCGAGGACGGGCTGAAGATCGTCCGCGAGCAGGCGCCCAGCCTGGTGCTGATGGACGTGGTGCTGCCGGGGATGAGCGGCTTCCAGGCCACCCGCGCGCTGTCGCGCGACGAGGCCACCCGGCACATCCCGGTGCTGATCATCAGCACCAAGAGCATGGAGACCGACAAGGTCTGGGGCATGCGCCAGGGCGCCACCGACTACATCGTCAAGCCGCCGCGCGAAGACGAGCTGATCGCCCGCATCAACCAGCTGGTCGGCTGACGTGCGTTCGCCCTTCGACATCCTCGAGGCCTACGAGCGGCGCAGCCTGGCGCACGCGGTGCAGATGCCCGAGCGCGAATTCGACCAGGACATCTGGCGCGGGGTCGGCTTCCGCGTCGGCAACCGCCATCTGGTGTCCGATTTCCGCGAGGTGGTGGAAATCGTGCGCATGCCGCCGATCACCCCGGTGCCGGGCGCGCAGCCGTGGCTGCTGGGCGTGGGCAACCTGCGCGGCAACCTGTTCCCGGTGGTCGACTTGAAGCAGTTCATGGAAGGCCAGCGCACCTCGCTGCTGGAAGGCCAGCGCGTGCTGATCATGCGCCAGAGCGGCGGCGACGTGGCGCTGACCATCGACGAACTGTTCGGCCAGCGCAGCTTCGCCGAATCGCAGGCGGTGGACCCCGGCGACCTGGCGCAGGGCCGCTACGCGCACTTCGTCGACCGCGCGTTCCGCGGCGACACCCACGACTGGGGCGTGTTCTCGCTGTCGCTGCTGTCGCGTACACCCGAATTCCGTCAAGCCGCCGCCTGAGCGCGCGGCCTGCCTTCGCATCGAAGATCGAGGTCGAATCATGAGTACTGCACCGGACGCCCCCAAGGCCAGCAAGCTTGGCAGCGTGGGGACGAGTTTCTGGCTGGGCCTGTTGGCGCTGTCGCTGATCGTGTTCGGCGCCAATACCGGCGTGGCCACCTGGCAGGGCAACCGCCTGGCCGGCGCCAGCACCGGCGCGGCCGACCTGCAGGTGCTGTCGCAGCAGCTGGCCAACCAGGCGCGCGACGCGGTGTCCGGCAACGCGGCCACCTTCAATGAATTCAAGCAGACCAAGGCGCGGGTGGAGAGCACCGTCGCCGGGCTCAACGCGCGCTACGCCAACGAGACCGGCATCGCCGGCCCGCTGGCCGAGCTCAACCGCACCTGGAACCCGCTGGGCAAGAACGCGCAGCAGGTGGTGGACAGCGAACCGGCGGTGCTGGCGCTGGCCGGCAATGCCGAGCGCTTCGTCGGCGGCGTGCCGCAGCTGCAGGCGCAGTTGAACGAGGTGGTGCGCGCGATGACCGTCGGCGGCGCCCCCGCCGCGCAGATCTACAACACCCTGCAGCAGGTGGTGGTGGCCGGCACCATGGCCCGCCGCGTCACCGAGATGCGGGCGGGCGGCAGCGGCGCGGCCAGCGCCGGCGATGCGCTGGCGCGCGACTCGGTGGTGTTCGGGCAGATGCTCGAAGGCCTGCGCAACGGCAACGAGGAGCTGGGCATCGCGCCGGTGCGCAACGCCGCCGCGCTGGCGGCGCTGCAGCAGTCGCAGGCGCAGTGGGCGGAAATGAAGAAGGACCTGGACGCGTTGCTGGCCAGCTCGCGCAGCCTGTTCGCCGCACAGTCCTCGGCCGAGGCGCTGACCGCCGGCTCGGACAAGATGCTCGACGACAGCAAGACACTGTTCGACGCATTCTCCGCGTTCGGCTCCACCCGCGACACCCGCCTGTTCCCGAACTTCTGGCTGGGCGTGGTCTCGGGCCTGCTGGCGCTGCTGTCGATCATCGGCTTCGTCTGGACCTCGGTGCGCAGCCGCACCCGCGACCAGGAAATCCGTTACCAGACCCAGGTCGAATACAACAGCCGCAACCAGCAGGCGATCATGCGCCTGCTCGACGAAATCAGTTCGCTCGGCGAAGGCGACCTGACCGTCAAGGCCTCGGTCACCGAGGACATGACCGGCGCCATCGCCGACGCGATCAACTACGCCGTCGACGAGCTGCGCCACCTGGTGACCACGATCAACGACACCTCGGCCAAGGTCGCCATCTCCACCGAGGAAACCCAGGCCACCGCGCTGCAGCTGGCCGAGGCCGCCGGCCACCAGGCCGAGCAGATCGGCTCGGCGTCCGAGCGCATCAACGAAATCGCCGCCAGCATCGAACAGGTCTCGCGCAACTCCAGCGAGTCGGCCGAAGTGGCGCAGCGCTCGGTGGTGATCGCCGCCGAGGGCGCCGGCGTGGTCCGCGAGACCATCCAGGGCATGGACCAGATCCGCGACCAGATCCAGGAAACCTCCAAGCGCATCAAGCGCCTGGGCGAATCGACCCAGGAGATCGGCTCGATCGTCGAACTGATCAACGACATTTCCGAGCAGACCAACATCCTGGCGCTCAACGCCGCGGTGCAGGCCGCCTCGGCGGGCGAGGCCGGCCGCGGTTTCGCGCTGGTCGCCGACGAAGTGCAGCGCCTGGCCGAACGCACCTCCGGCGCCACGCGCCGGATCGAAGGCCTGGTACAGACGATTCAGGCCGATACCAACGAAGCGGTCAGCTCGATGGAGCAGACCACCTCCGAAGTGGTGTCCGGCGCGCGCCTGGCCGAAGACGCCGGCACCGCGCTGACCGAGATCGAGCGCGTCTCCAACGCGCTCAACAACCTGATCAAGAACATCTCCATCGCCGCGCACCAGCAGTCCGCCGCGGCGACCGACATCACCCAGACGATGGACGTGATCCGGCGCATCACCGGACAGACCTCGCAGGGTGCCGGCCAGACCGCCGAATCGATCGGACGGCTGGCGCAGCTGGCGGCGGATCTGCGGCGTTCGGTCGCCGACTTCAAGCTGCCGGCGTGAGCGGATCGGAACAGGGTGGAAGGAAAGCGCACATGACGTACCGTGAACACTCCCTGCTCACCGCCGCCGCGCTGGCGCGGCGCGGCGCGTGGCCGTCCGCGGGAGCGCGGCGATGAGCGCGCTGCGCGATGCGATGAGCCATGCCGCGCTGGGCTGGGTCAAGCCGGAGCTGGACGAGACCCTGCGCCAGGTGCGCGGGGAGATCGAATACTTCGTCGAAGACCCGGCCGACACCAGCCGCATGCGCTTTTGCGCCGGCTACCTGCACCAGGTGCAGGGCACCTTGCGCATGGTCGAGCTGTACGCGCCGGCGATGGTCGCCGAGGAACTGGAACTGCTGGCCATCGCCGTGCAGAACGGCCAGGTGCCCGACCGCGACGAGGCCTGCGCCACGCTGATGCGCGGCACCGTGCTGCTGCCCGACTACCTGGAGCGCCTGCAGGACGGCCATCGCGACATCCCGATCGTGCTGCTGCCGCTGCTCAACGAGATCCGCGCCTCGCGCGGCGAGCCCGGCCTGAGCGAAGGCGCGCTGTTCGCGCTGTCGCCGGACGCCAGCGCCGCCACCGAGGCCGAGCTGGACCATGCCCGCGGCAGCCTCAGCGGCCGCAACCGCGAACTGCTCGACACCGTCGGCACCGCGATCAAGGAAGAACTGCTGCGGGTCAAGGACGCGCTCGACCTGCACCTGCGCACCGGCGGCGGCGTCGCCGCGCTGCAGACCCAGGTGGACGAACTGGGCAGCGTCGCCGACACCCTCGGCGTGATGGGCCTGGGCGTGGCCCGTGGCGTGGTGGTGCAGCAGCGCGATGCGCTGCGCAGCATCGTCGAGGGCGAGCGCCAGGCCGACGAAGGCCTGTTGCTGGATATCGCCGGCGCGCTGCTGTACGTGGATGCCTCGCTCGACGACCAGGTCGCCTATCTCGGCGCCAGCGCCGGCATCCACGACGACGCCAGCGCCGCCGAGGCGCGGCGCACGGTGGAAGTGCTGGCGCACGAGGCGATCGCCAATTTCGCCGCGGCGCGCGAGCATTTCGTCGCCTTCATCGAGACCAATTGGGAGCACGAGCGCCTGGGCGACGTGCCGCGCCTGCTCGGCGAGGTCGCCGGTGCGCTGCGCATGCTGGAACTGCCGCAGCCGGCCGATTACCTGGAAGGCGTGCGCCGCTACGTGGCCACCGAGCTGATCGGCAAGCGCCGCGTGCCCAGCGGGCGCCAGCTGGACACGCTGGCCGATGCGATGGCCAGCCTGGAGTACTACCTGGAAGCGCTGCGCGAGCGCCGCCCGGGCCGCGAGGAAATCCTCGACATCACCCGCACCAGCCTGGAAACGCTGCGTTACTGGCCGCTGCCCAGCGAGGCGCCGGCACCGCAGGGCGTGGTGCCGCAGGGCGTGGTGCCGCAGGGGGCCGATGCGCCGTTGCTCGCGCCCGTGGCGGAGCCGGGCATCGCGTCGGCCGATGCCGCTGCCGACGTGCCGGGCGCGGCGTCCGCGCCGCCGCCGGTGCCGTCCTGGGAGTTGGCACCGCTCGCGGATGAGCCGATCGCGGAGGCGCCGATCGTCGCGAGCACGCCGCCGCCTCTGCCGGGCGAGTCGCCGCAGGCACCGCAGTGGACCTTGCACGACGCTGCCGAGGCCGCCGCGAACGCCGGGGCTGCCGCACGCATCGATGCCGACGCCGAGCCGACCGCCGCGGCGGCCGGCTCGGCGGGCAACGACGACGCGTCCGTCGTCGTGTCGGCGCCGATCAGTTTCGATCCGGTCGCCGCCGAGCAGGAAGACTGGTCGGCCGTGGCCGAGCCGTTGCAGATCAGCACCGACACGCTGGCGTTGGAAGGCGACGCGTTGCGTTGGCACAGCGCCGATGCGTCGCCCGACCAGGCCATCGCGCATGCCGATGCCGCGCCTGCGAGCGACGAAGCGGCACCGGCCAGCTACGGTTTCGACCCGGTGGCCGCCGAATACGCCGAACTCGAATCGGCTGCCGGCCACGACGATCCGGCCCTGGTCATCGTCGACACCCCGGCCGCCGCGCCCAGCGACAACGCCCACGCCGATGTGCTGGTGATCGAGCTGGAAGATGCGCCGACCTTCGCCGAGACCACGTCCGACGAGGTCCACACTATCGTCTGGAACGACGCGCCGGCGACCCTGGCCGACGACGACAGCGATGTCGCCGCCGAACACCGCACGCCCACCATCGACCTGTCGTCGAGCGATACCGCATTCGCGCCCGAGGCCGACAGCGGCAAGGCCCCGCCCGCGCACGCTGGCGCGGCAGAGCATGCCGACGCCGAGCAGAGCCCATTCGTCGACCTGACCTGGCCGGAGCCGACCCCCGAGCCGGAAGCGCCGGCGCCCGGCGTGCACAAGGCCAGCATCCAGCCGATCGAGCTTGATGCTGCCTCCGCGGCGTTCCTCGCCGAACTCGACGCCGCTGCCGCACAGTTCGATGTCGCCGCGCTCGCCGCGCCCGAGTCCGCCGGCGCGACCGAGGCCACTGCCGACCACGCGCAAGCGCCGACCGAGGCGGTCGCGGCAGCCGAGGCGCCCGCGCCGGTCGCCATCGACGGCGGCTTCGTCGACGACGGCGGCGAGATCGATGCCGACATCCGCGAGGTGTTCCTCGAGGAATTCGACGAGGAGCTGGTCAACCTCGGCATCCTGCTGCCGGCATGGCGCGCGGCGCCGAATCACCTGGAAAGCCTGCGTCCGATCCGTCGCGTGTTCCATACCCTCAAGGGCAGCGGCCGGCTGGTCGGCGCGCGCGTGCTCGGCGAGTTCAGCTGGAAGATCGAGGGCATGCTCAATCGCGTGCTCGATGGCAGCCGCGCGGCCAGCCCGGCCGTGGTGACCATGGTCGAGCTGGCCTACGAGGTGTTGCCGCAGCTCAACGCCGCACTGCGCGGGCACGGCGCCATCCATGCCGATCTGGACGCGATCCAGGCGGTCGCCGACCGCATCGCGGCAGGCGAGGACGCCTACTATTTCGCCGCCGCGCCGGCCCCGGCCGTTGCCGCGCCGCGCGCCGGCACGCCGGCTTCGGTGGACAGCGTATTGCGCGAGATCCTCGAAGCCGAGGTCGGCACGCATCTGGAGACGGTCCGCGACTGGCTGCAGCATGCGCCGCAGCCGGCCACCGAGGCGCTGCTGCGCGCGGTGCACACGATGAGCGGTGCGTTCGCGATGACCGACGTGCCGGAAATCACCGAGGTCACCGGCCCGGCGGAAAGCTACGTGAAGCGTCTGCTGGCGTCCGCCGTGGTGCCCAGCGCCCACGGCGTGCGCGCGCTCGACGAGGCCGCGCACGCCATCGCCGCCACCATCGAGGAACTGCAGGCGCCGTCGCCGGTGATCCCGCCGTTCACGGAACTGGCGCAGCGCCTGCAGGCCCTGGTCGCCACGCTGCCGGAAGTGCAGTGGCCTTCGGTCGCGCATGGTGAGGACGACGAGGACGCGCCGCAGCCGCATGCCGATACCGGACTGGATGCGCCGTTGCTGCAGGCGGTGGAACTCACTTCGGCCGACGACCTGTCGGCATACCTGGGCGATGCCAGGCATCTCGAAGCGGCGGGCACGGACGCGGATCATGCCGCTGCGGAGCCTGTTGCCGAAAGCGCCGACGTCGACGTCGACGAATCCGTGGCGCAGGCAATCGATGCGCTGCCGACGTTCGATGATGCGCATTCGCACGCGCCCAGCGAGGAATCTGCAGACGGCACGGCATCGCCGGCGCCTGCGCTCGACGAACACGGTGCGTCCTCCAGCCAGGAAGATGGCATCGCCGTATCCGGCATTGCGCAGGACGCGGAAGCCGCTGGAGAATCGAGCGTGGTCGCCGCGGTTCCGGCCGACAGTGACAGCGAGCCCGCCGCGCTCGATGCCGACGAACAGGCACTGCTGGCTCAGGACGGCAAGCTCGACGAATTGACCGTCGACGCGCCGCTGGCCGAGCAGCGCGTGCCGGCGGACAGCGAATTGCCGCCGCCTGTGGAAGCGGCGGTCGAGACGCAGGAGCAGGATGTCGCGGCCGTCGATGGCGCGCCGCACGACGAAACGCATCATGGCCAGCGGCAGGAAGACTCGCATCGAGGCGCGCACGACCAGGCCGAGCACCCCGAAGGCGAGCTGGTTGCGGGCGAGCACGACCAGAGCGAGCACGACCAGCAGCGCGATCCGCAGGGGTATGCGTTCAATGCAGAGCCCTTGCGGCCGTCCACGCATTGGCACGGCAGCGAGCCGGTGTCGGCGAACGACGATGCCGAACCGCTGCCCGTGGCGGACGACGCTGCGCATTCCGACACCGCAGCGCATGCGCACGACGACGTGGAAACTGCAGCGCGATCGCAGCACGATGCCGTCGACCAGGACGTCGATGGCCACCCTGCACAGGCCGGCATCGAAACGCATCCGGCCGATGCCGAAGCGAACGATGCGCATGACCGCGCGTCTACGTCGCACGATGAAGACGCCGCACATGCCGCATCCGAACTCGCTGATACCGATGCCGAAGCAGCGCTTGGCGCAACGACTGATGCTGAAGCCGCGCATTCGACCGCAACGGCCGACGCGCCAGCGTCCGATGCCGGGTACGAAGGCGATGCCAGCTTTGACGCGGTGCCGGTCGAAGCGTCGTACGCCCATGAGGCGCGCGCCGAAGAGCAGCATTCGACCGACCAGGAGCATGCGCCAGCGTCCGATGCCGGGCATGAGGGCGATGCTGGTGTCGACGCAACGCCGGTCGAAGCAGCGTACGCCCATCAGGCGCACGTCGACGCAACGCAAGCGACCGACTCTGCCGACGCCGCGCCAGACCATGCGGAGCATGCGGGCGATCCGGGAGGCGTCGCGGATACGCAGGCCGAGCCTGCATACGCGGAAGCTGCCGAGCCGATCGAAACCGAAACCGAAACCGGCGACGAGCATCACCCGCCAGCCGCCGCATCCGACGAACCGGCGTTCGCCGAACCCACCCGGCACGACACCGCCTCGGCCGAATCCATCGACCTGGCCGCGGTCGATCTCGGTCCGCTGGACTTCGCCGACCTGGACCGCGAGCTGGTCGATATCTTCGTCGAGGAAGGCAAGGATCTGCTCGACCATTGCGACCGCCTGATCGCCGAACTGCGCGCCGCGCCGCAGGACCGCGACGCGCTCGCCGGCCTGCAGCGCGACCTGCATACGCTCAAGGGCGGTGCGCGCATGGCCGGGGTCAATCCGATCGGCGACCTCGGCCACGGCATCGAATCGCTGCTGGAGGCGGTGGCCGCCAACCGCACCGAACTCGATCGCAGCGACGTGCAATTGCTCGAACGCGGGTTCGACCGCCTGCATCAGTTGCTCACCCTCACCGGCACCCACCGCGCGGTGGCGATGCCGCTCGATCTGATCGGCCGCTTCGACGTGCGCACCCACGGCCGCAGCCTGCCGCTCGCCAATGACGGCATCGATGCCGCCGTCGACGCCGCCGCCGAAACCGCAACCGATGCCGACGTGGCGGCGATGATCCAGGCCGCGGTCGATCCGGCCGCGGTGCCCGCACCGGCGCCGGCGCCGCTGTCGGCGCCGCTGCCGGTGGACGGCATGCTCGACGAGGAGTCGATGATCGCGCGGCCGATGCAGGAACAGGTGCGCGTGCGCGCCGACCTGCTGGATCGCCTGGTCAACCACGCCGGCGAAGTGGCGATCTACCGCTCGCGGCTGGAGCAGCAGCTCGGCGCGTTCCGTGGCGCGATGTCCGAACTGGACCGCACCAATGCGCGATTGCGCGACCAGCTGCGCCGCCTGGACCTGGAAACCGAAGCGCAGATCGTCGCCCGCTACCAGCGCGAACAGGACCAGAGCGAGCAGAGCTTCGATCCGCTGGAGCTGGACCGCTTCTCCACGCTGCAGCAGCTCAGCCGCGCGCTGAACGAATCGGCGGCCGACCTGGGCGGCCTGCAAGGCGTGCTCGACGACCTGGCGCGCCAGTACGACGGTTTGCTGCAGCAGCAGTCACGCGTGAGTTCGGAACTGCAGGACGGGCTGATGCGCGCGCGCATGGTGCCGTTCGACGGCCTGGTGCCGCGGCTGCGACGGGTGGTGCGGCAGGCCGCCAGCGAGACCGGCAAGCAGGTGCACCTGACCCTTGAAGGCACCCACGGCGAACTCGACCGCAACGTGCTCGACCGCATGATCGCGCCGCTGGAACACATGCTGCGCAACTCGGTCGCGCACGGCCTGGAAACGCCGGAACAGCGTCGCGCCGCGGGCAAGGCGGAAGAGGGCAGCATCGCCATCCGCCTGCGCCGCGAAGGTTCGGAAATCGTGCTGGAAGTGGCCGACGACGGCGCCGGCCTCAACCGCGACGCGATCCGCCACCGCGCCGAGCAGCGCGGCCTGATCGCGATCGGCGCCGCGCTGTCCGACGAAGAACTGGATTCGCTGATCTTCGCTCCGGGCTTCAGCACCTACGACCAGGTCAGCCAGCTGGCCGGCCGCGGCGTGGGCATGGACGTGGTGCGCAACGAAGTGCGCCAGCTCGGCGGTTCGGTGGACATCCACTCGGTGTGGGGCCAGGGCGTCACCTTCACCCTGCGCCTGCCGCAGACGCTGGCGGTGACCCAGGCGGTGTTCGTGCAGATCGGCGAGACCACCTTCGCCGTGCCGGTGGCCTCGGTCAGCGGCATCGGCCGCATCAGCCGCGAGCGCTTCGAAGCGGCCAACGGCGGCTACCACTACAGCGGCGAAGAGTTCGCGCTGCACGACCTCGGCTCGCTGGTCGGCCAGGCGCCGGCGCGGGCCGAAGGGCAGGCGCAGGTGCCGCTGTTGCTGGTGCGCGCCGGCGACCTGCGCGCCGCGGTGGCGATCGACCAGGTACTCGGCAACCGCGAAATCGTGGTCAAGCCGGTCGGCCTGCAGATCGCCTCGGTGCCCGGCATCTACGGCGCCACCATCACCGGCGATGGCCGCGTGGTGGTGATCCTGGACGTCGCCCCACTGGTGCGCCGCTATCTGGCGCAGCCGGCGCGGCCGGTGCTGGAGGCGACGCCGGCCGCACAGCGGCGCGTGCCGCTGGTGATGGTGGTCGACGATTCGCTGACCATGCGCAAGGTCACCGGCCGCGTGCTGGAACGCCACAACTTCGACGTGATCGCCGCCCGCGACGGCGTCGAGGCGCTGGAGCGCCTCGAGGAACGCGTTCCCGACCTGATGCTGCTGGATATCGAGATGCCGCGCATGGATGGCTACGAACTGGCGACCGCGATGCGCGCCGACCCCCGCTATGCCTCGGTGCCGATCGTGATGATCACCTCGCGCAGCGGCGAGAAGCACCGCCAGCGCGCCTTCGAGATCGGCGTGCAGCGCTATCTCGGCAAGCCCTACCAAGAGTTGGATCTGATGCGCAACGTGTACGACCTGCTGGGGATTGCCCGTGTTCGCGAATGACGGCGAAGGTGGCGGCACCCCGGTCGCCTTGCTGGCGCGCCCCGGCCGGGCGCGCGAGCGCTTGCGCGAGGCCTTGCACCAGGTCGGCGCGGCGATCGTCCTCGAGGACGATCCCGGCGCCATCGACGCGCAGACCCTCGCCGACGCCGCGCCCGATGCGGTGCTGATCGCGCTGGAGCCGGCGATCGAGGACGCGCTGGAACGGCTGGACGCGGCGCTGGACCTGCCCGGCGTCACCGTGATCTTCGACGAGGCCGAACTGGCCGCGCGCCGCGAGGGCTGGGAAGCGCAGCGCTGGGCGCGGCACCTGGCGGCCAAGCTGCAAGGCCACCAGGACGTGCTGCCGCCCGGACGCGAGACCGACGTCGGCCTGCAGCCCGAACCTGGCCTGCCGGCGACCCCGGCGCAACTGCACGAAGGCGCGCCGATCGGCTTCCACGTCGAGGAAGCGGCCAGCTTCGCCAGCGCGGTGCCCGCCGACAGCTTCTACGCCTGGCAGCCGCCGGCCGATGCCGCGCCCGGGTTCGAGGACCTGCAGTTCTCGCGCGATCAGATCGCTGCCGGCGATGTGGCCGCGCCTGCAACGGCGTCGGAACCGGCGACTGCGACCGAGGCGGCATCCGCTGCGCCGACCAGCGCGCCGCCACCGCTGCCGGCCAGCGCCTGGTCGCTGGTGGACGACGACGCGCCGCTGGTGGTGCAGGCGCGTGCGCCGCTGAGCCAGATGCAGATTTCCACCGAAGGCCTGTCGCTGGTCGCGCTGGAGTCCGAGGAGGAGTCCAGCATCGACAATGCCGCCGCCGCTGCAGTCACGGTCGCGCAGGGCGCGGTGCTGGTGATGGCCGGTATCGGCGGTCCCGATGCCATCCGTCGCCTGCTCGCCGCATTGCCGGCGGGCTTCCCGCAGCCGCTGCTGGTGCAACTGCGCCTGGACGGCGGCCGCTACGGCAACCTGGTCAAGCAGATCGCGCGCGTGTCCGCGTTGCCGGTGCTGCTGGCCGAAGCCGGCCAGGCGGTCGGCGTCGGCAACGTCTACATCCTGCCCGACGATGTCGGCGTGCGCAGCGGCGACACCGCCGGCCTGCGTTTCGTCGCCCAGCAGGCCGGCGCCTCGGTAGTCGGCGGCTTGCCCGCCGCGCACAGTGCCGTGCTGCTGCTCAGCGGCAGCGACCCGCAGCAGGTCGAAGACGTGCTGGCACTCGCCACACAAGGCGCCTGGGTCGCCGGCCAGACCGGCGACGGCTGCTACGACCCGGCCGCCGCCGCGCAGCTGATTGGCCGCGGCCACCCCAGCGGCGACCCGGTGCAGCTGGCGCAGGCCCTGTCCGCGCGGTGGGGCGGCTGAGCCGCCGCCCGCGCGTTTTTCCCGGTTCCAGGACGACGTAATCCATGAGCAGCTACGCCAGCAACGACGAAATCCGCGGTGTCCTGATCCAGGCCGGCAGCGAGCGGGCCCTGCTGCCCAACGCCACCGTCGCCGAAGTGATGTCGCGCGTGCCGGTCGAACCGCTGCCCGACGCCCCGCACTGGCTGCTCGGCCAGATCGCCTGGTACGGCTGGAACGTCCCGCTGCTCTCGTTCGCCCGCCTGACCGGCCTGGGCAGCGAAACCGTCGCCTCCAACAACAAGATCGTCGTGCTTAAGGCGCTGGGCGGCAACCCCGACTTGCCGTACTTCGCCCTGATCACCCAATCCTTCCCGCAACTGATCTCGGTCCCGCGCGACGGCCTGCTTGCCGACGCCTCCGAAGAAACGTTGCCCGCTGGCGTGCATATGCGCGTGTTGCTGGGCGAGCAGAGTGCGTTGTTGCCGGATATGGAGGCGATCGAAAGGATGATTGGGGAGCGGTTTTCGGCGGATGTTTAGTGCGGGAAATGGAGTTTTTGATCATTTGATCGTTCATCCGTTGACTAGGTTATTTAAACAATAGTTGCGACATTGGTTTTGCCTTTTTCTTGTTGCATGCGGCTTGCGAAGCGCAATTCACTTAACCGGCGTTTTATTTTTAAATTCGATCGGGCATTTGTTTCTTCGAGTGCTAATTTTATTTTAATGGAGTGGTGGGTGAGCAAATGAATTTGCGTGTATGGGTGGTGTTTTTTTTAAATTTTCCTTGCTGGAGTTATGCTCAGTCTCCTCAATCTCAATATTGTTTTAAAGGTCAATGTTTCTCGACATTGAATGAGGCTGAGTCTGTAATGCGCGCATCTGCATCTCCTTATGGTAAATACATCCGGCGTTCGAATGTAATTCAGGCTGGTGATGCTGGTAAATTATCGCTGAAAATTGAATATGAGATTCCAGATCAGGCCCCTCAGGAGATTATAGAGCCTTATTATGGGACGGGGCTGGATGCTGAGAGTTGCCCCATCGGAGATAGCTGGAAGGCTGGTGAGATCAAGAATGAAACATGTCACTCCGAATCGCTGGTGATGCAAGCTGCACTGAATCACATGAGTTCAGTGACTGGATGTAGTTATTTTGATGGAGAGTTGCGGGGTAGTTATTACCTGTATGGAAGTAAGGATAATAGAAACGGCCGCATTGAGGGTGGGGATAATGCAGGTGTGCTTGATTATGCGGGCTCAAGGGTAATTTATTATAAAAATCGCTGTCCTAATTGGACGGAGGCTTCTACCGCGTCCTTTCCGATACAGAAGTATCAAGTCTATTATTGCCCGGATGGTTTCATTGCCGCCAATGCAAGTGGTGCAAATATCACAATGCCCTACCTTTGCAAGGTGAAAAATTCGTTGTCTCTTTCCGTTGAGGTAAAGAATCCTGATCAAACCCCATCCTGTGCCGTCAACAGTAATCCTTGCTTCCCGGCAACTGGCGAAAAAGCGCGGTTTGAAGAAGATTTTTATTTTGCAGGGCGCCCCTATATTCGCAGCTATCATTCTAAAGGTCTGGTGCAGTCAGGCGATTGGGGTGGTACTGGGTGGATGCATAGCTATAGTGATAGCTTGTCCACAGTGGCTGGAATGGCGTTAATTTCAGAAGATGGTTATATTAAAAAATTTTTGCAAACCGGTGCCGACTATAGAGGCCAGAAAAATTACGGCGACCTGATTCGGAAGAATGGTAGCGGCTATGTGCTTATGCGAAAGGATGGAATGAGGCGATTCTATGGGGAGGATGGTAAATTAACGGCTGTTATTGTTGGTAGCCCTGCAACCAGCATAACGTTGACATATGTAGGGTCTCTTATCGATCGTGTAACTGACGGGTTGGGGCGCTCGTTGCGCTATTCATACGCGGAAGGTAAGTTGGCTCGCATTGATTTGCCAGATGGCAAGGCTGTTGATTACGCTTATGACACCCAAGGAAACCTTGTGAGCGTACACCGTTCGGATGGCTCTGTTCGTCGGTACGTGTATAACGAATCGGACTCGGCGCCAAGCGGAAGCAGTAATTTGATGACCGGAATTGAGGACGATGGCGTCCGCTATGCAACTTTCAAATACGATAAATCGTGGCGCCCAATTTTGAGTACATTGCATGCCGGCGACCAATCGGTCGAGATGGTGACTATAGACTACATTGGGGATACTTCTGCTCACGTAAATGATGTTAATGGTGCTGAACATCAATATCAGTGGAGTGCCGGCCCTTTCAAAGATATTACGTCCGATGTTGTGGTCGGTGGAGGCTATCAGAGAATTTTTGATTCCAATGGTCGTTTGTTGAAAATGATTGATGGAAAAGGGTATGAGGTTCGGTTCACTTATCAGGATGATATTTCCGGCGGCCAGGTTTCGACGAGAGAAAATTCAAGCGTCGTGAGAAATGAGGTTTATGATGTAAATAATTTGCCTGGTGAAATTTCTGTCTTTTCCGGTGTTGGTGAGGTTTTAGCATTAACGCGGTTTTCTTACGATGCGAATGGTAGGATGTCTTTTCGATGCATTTATGATGATGGTGGTAGCGCGTATGCTTGTGGTAGCCAATCCGTTGCCCCGATTGGGATAAGACAGTGGCGATTTGTGCGCTGTGGTGATGCTGAGTCGTCCTGTCCTTTGTCAGGGCTGCTGCTTTCTATTAAAGGGCCACGGACTGAGGCTTCGGACGTTGTCACATTCAGCTATTACGCAGGCGATAATGTGGACTGTCAGGCAGATGCCTCCCTCTGCCGTTACCGCAAAGGCGACCTCTGGAAAGTCACCAACGCTCTGGGCCAGGTGACCGAATACCTGTCCTACGACGGCGCCGGCCGCGTGCTGTCGGTGAAGGACGCCAACGGCACCATCACCGACTACACCTATCACCCGCGCGGCTGGCTGACCGCCAGCAAGGTCCGCGGCGCTGACGACACCAGCGAGAACGACGACCGCATCACCCTGATCGACTACTGGCCGACTGGGCTGGTCAAGCAGGTGACCCAGCCCGATGGCGCGTTCACCGCCTTCACCTACGACGCGGCGCATCGCCTGACCGATATTGCCGACAACGCCGGCAACACGCTGCACTACACGCTGGACAACGCCGGCAACCGGGTCAAGGAGGACACCAAGGACGCGGCGGGCACGCTCAAGCGCACGCTGTCGCGGGTCTACAACCAGCTCGGCCAGCTGGCCACGCAGGCCACCGCCAGCGGCGACCCGACCGACTTCGGCTACGACGCCAACGGCAACACCACGGCGGTCACCGACGCGCTCGGGCACAAGACCCAGAACGATTACGACCCGCTCAACCGCCTGGCGCGCACGCTGCAGGACGTGGGCGGCATCGCGGCCGAGACCAAGTTCGGCTACGACGCGCTGGACAACCTGACCAAGGTCACCGATCCCAAGGGCCTGGACATCACCTACGCCTACAACGGCCTGGGCGACCTGACCAAGCTCACCAGCCCGGACACCGGCGTCACCACGTACGCCTACGACAGCGCCGGCAACCGCGCCACACAGACCGATGCGCGCAACATCAAGACCACCTACAGCTACGACGCGCTGAACCGCCTGACCAAGGTGGCCTATCCGACCAGCAGCCTCAACGTCAGCTACACCTACGACGTCAGCCAGACCACGTGCGCCAGCGGCGAGACCTACGCCGTCGGCCGCCTGGCCCGGATGCAGGACGGCAGCGGCAGCACCGACTACTGCTACGACCGCTTCGGCGACCTGGTGCGCAAGGTGCAGACCACCAACGGCAAAGTGTTCGTGCTGCGTTATGCCTATACCAAGGCTGGCCAGCTCAGCAGGTTGACCTATCCCGACGGCGCGGCGGTGGACTACGTCCGCAACGCCCAGGGCCAGACCACGGAAGTGGGCGTCACCCCGGCGGGCGGCACCCGGCAGGTGCTGCTGGGCAACGCCACTTACTACCCGTTCGGCCCGGTGGCCAACTGGTCCTACGGCAATGGCCGCCCGATGCAGCGCGTGCTGGATCAGGACTACCGTCCGCTGGCCATCAACGACACCCGCACTGATGGCCTGAGCACCGGCTTTGCCTTCGACCCGGCCGGCAACCTCAGCGTCCTGACCGCCGCCGGCAACACGGCCCCGGTGGTTAGCCTGGACTACGACGCCCTGGGCCGGCTGACCGCGTTCAAGGACGGCCCGACCGGCACGGTGATCGACGGCTACAGCTACGACGCCACCGGCAACCGGCTCAGTGCCAAGGTCAACACCGTCACGCAGAGCTACACCTACCCAACCACCAACCACCGCCTGAGCGCGGTGGCCGGCACCGCCCGCACCTACGACGCGATCGGCAACACGCTGTCCATCGGCGGCACGGCACAGGAGTTCGCCTACGACGCCACGGGCCGGATGAGCCAGGCCAAGCGCGCGGGCACAGTGGTGATGAAGTACGGCTACAACGGCCGCGGCGAGCAGGTGCGGCGGGTGGACAAGACCAACACCTACACGCTGTACGACGAGAGCGGGCATTGGTTGGGCAACTACGATGCCAACGGCGCCACGCTGCAGCAGGCGATCTGGCTGGACGACCTGCCGGTCGGCGTGCTGGCTAAGAACAGCGTTCGCTACGTGCAGCCGGACCACCTGGGCACGCCGCGTGCCGTGATCGACCCGGTCCGCGACGTAGCGATCTGGACCTGGGACCTGAAGGGCGAAGCCTTCGGCAACACCCCACCCGACCAGGACCCGGACAAGGACGGCACCGCGTTCGTGTTCGACATGCGCTTCCCGGGGCAGCGCTACGATGCGGCGACGGGGCTCAACCAGAACTATTTCCGGGACTACGACCCCGCCACTGGGCGTTATGGGCAGAGTGATCCGATTGGGTTGAATGGCGGCCTAAATACCTATGGATACTCTTTGCAGGCTCCTGTGGATCATAGCGATGCTTGGGGCTTGGCAACATGGAAAGGAAATAGCTACGGTGTAGGTGGAGGTGCGGGCCGGTATGGCGGTTTCATTGATTTTTATCAGCTTACTTCACCATGCCCCGATGGAGGTCTTGCGTATGTATACATCATGGCTTTGGGAGGGGCTGGTGGTGTCGGTTATCCAGTATCTATGACTGGATCATCTGTGGAACTTTCGGACGCCAATGGGGTGCCTGATCCAAATGTTTTTAATGGCCCGTATGCTAAGTTTTCGGTGGGTTCGGTGTCTTTTGGTCCCGGCTACCAGCTTTACCAGAGAATTACGATAGGCGGAGCTTGGATGTCACTCGATACAGGTGCCAAAGGCTCGGGTTGGCATCAATCTCAAGGAGGCTTTGATGGTTCGCTTTATTCTGTTGGGGTCGGAAAAGCCATTGTTCTAGAAAAAAAGGAATGCAATAAGTGTGGGGGTAAGTGATGAAGGGTGTTTATATTGTGCTTATGCTATTTTTTGTTTTTTGCTTGATGATTGGTGGAGGGATGCGCTGGATTGCCTATATAAATTTCCCCAGAAGGAAACCTTTTCGTTCTGTGGGCGATAGGTGGGGGTTTTGGTTGTCTGTATGTGGTGTAGTAGGCATGGTTGTACTAACGATTGCGTACGAAAAATTCAGCAAAAACATGTAGCTTTGGATGATTTCGTCGGGTTGAAATGATTGGATATACCACTGGGTTATTTGGTTCGCAGTAGCTATAGATGTATTTGATCCACCGTCTGGCTCGTCATGGGCCATTCGATGAGGCATCACCCATTCAATCGCACCCCGCTCTGTCGCATGATGCAAGGCCAACCGCGCACGCTCTTTGCGTGGTGCCAATCCTTCCCTGCGCCGGAGCCCACTAATGCACGAACGCCGCCACTTCCTCAAGACCGCCGCCTTCGGCGCCCTCGCCACCGGCCTGGCCGCCGCCTTGCCGCGCGCACGGGCCGCCGCCAGCAACGGCGTCGCACCCCTGCCGCGCGGCGCAGCGCGGGTGATCTCGACCTGGGATTTCGGGATCGCGGCCAACCAGGCGGCGTGGCAGGTGCTGTCGCGAGGCGGCGCGGCGCTGGATGCGGTGGAGGCCGGGGTGAAGGTGCCGGAGGCCGATCCGAACAATCCCACCGTCGGACTCGGCGGCTATCCCGACCGCGATGGGCGGGTCACGCTCGATGCCTGCATCATGGATCACACCGGCGGCTGCGGGTCGGTCGCGGCGCTGGAGGACATCGTGCATGCGATCTCGGTGGCGCGGCGGGTGATGGAGAAGACGCCGCACGTGATGCTGGTCGGCGACGGGGCGCTGCAGTTCGCGCTGGCGCAGGGCTTCGAGCGCACCAACCTGCTGACGCCGTCCTCGGAGAAGGCATGGAAGGAGTGGCTGAAAACCTCCGAGTACAAGCCAGAGGCGAACATCGAGAACCGCGCCTACCAGAAGGGCACGCTGCCCGGCGGCAAGGACAACCACGACACCATCGGCATGCTGGCGCTGGACGCGCACGGCAATCTGTCCGGGGCCTGCACCACCAGCGGCATGGCGTGGAAGATGCACGGGCGGGTCGGCGACAGTCCGATCATCGGCGCCGGGCTGTACGTCGATAACGAAGTGGGCGGCGCGACCTCGACCGGGGTCGGCGAGGAAGTGATCCGCAATGTGGGCAGTTTCGCGGTGGTAGAGATGATGCGCCAGGGCAAGAGCCCGGCCGAGGCCTGCCGCGAGGTGGTGATGCGCATCGTGCGGCGCAAGCCGCAGTTGACCCGCGACCTGCAGGTCGGGTTCCTGGCGATGAACAAGCGCGGCGAGGTCGGCGCGTTCGCGATCCAGCCCGGTTTCAGCTACGCGGTCTGCGATGCGCAGCGGCAGGATCTGTTGCTGCCGGGGCAGAGCCATTTCGCGAAGCCGGCCGCATGAGCCAGGTCGTGCCGATGGGACTCGAAGTGGCTGCCGATTCGATCGGCTCGGCGCTGGCGGCGCAGGCCGGCGGGGCGATGCGGGTGGAGTTGTGCGGCGGCCTGGACGGCGGCGGGCTGACGCCGTCGTTCGGCACGCTGGCGGTGCTGCGCGATCGCTTGACCATTCCGCTGTATGTGCTGATCCGCCCGCGGGTCGGCGATTTCGTGTTCGACGCGGCGGAAGTGGAGGCGATGCGCTGCGACGTGGAGCAGTGCGTGCAGCTGGGCTGCGACGGGGTGGTGCTGGGTGCGTTGGATCCGGCCGGCGAAGTCGATCTGGACACGATGCGGGTGTTGATCGCGGCGGCCGGATCGCTGGGCGTCACCTTCCATCGCGCCATCGATGTCAGCGCCGATCCGCGGCGTGCGTTGGAGGATGCGATCGCGCTGGGGTGCGAGCGGGTGCTGACGTCGGGCGCGCGCGAGACGGCGGAGGAGGGCGCTGCGCTGATCGCCGAGCTGGTCCGGCAGGCAGGCACGCGCTTGAGCGTGATGCCGGGATCGGGGGTATCCGATACCAATCTGGCGCGGCTGCG
Organism: Xanthomonas campestris pv. phormiicola; assembly: GCA_025666215.1. NCBI lineage: Bacteria > Pseudomonadati > Pseudomonadota > Gammaproteobacteria > Lysobacterales > Lysobacteraceae > Xanthomonas > Xanthomonas campestris. The sequence goes on from CP102593.1 coordinate 1,599,348, forward strand.
TGCGGTCACCGGCGCGCGCGAGTTCCATGGTTCGGCGCGCGGGCCACTGGCATCGCGGGCGCTGGCGCCGCATCCGCATGTGCGCAGCCTGGGGGGCGACCGCATGCAGACCGATGTGGCGCGGGTGCGGCGGATGGTGGCGTTGCTGGCGGAGTAGTAGGGCGCCGGTGCTTCGGGGCGGGAGTGATTCGTCTGCAGCGACGATATGGGCGGAGCGATTGAGGTTGCCGCCGATGATGCGCATTGCGCTCAGCGTCTGCGACATGGCGAGAGGGCTTCGGCTCCGGCAGATCACCAGATCGGTGGGGTGGCAGGCTCCGTTCGTCGCGACTGAAGGGCACCTCTAACAACCCCAAAAAACTCGACTAAAACGCTCGCAAGTCATTGATGCGCATAGTGCGAAATTTTTAGAATCGAGGTTATTAGAGGTGCCCTGAAGTCCCTCACTCAGGGGCTTGCGGCCGGGCTGCCGGGTGCGCTGTGGGAGGAACATCAGTCCTAACCGGTTGCCGAAGTCTGTTGCCCCGCCGTGGTTTGTGTCGCGGCTGAAGGGCACCTCTAATAACCCCAAAAACTCGACCAAAGCACTCGCAAGTCATTGATGCGCATAGCGCGGAATTTTTGCAATCGAGGTTATTAGAGGTGCCCTGACGCCGTCCCTACAAGGAAGCTTGCGATTGGTTGGCTGGGCGCACTGGTAAGAGTGGCTTCGGCCTCGAAGGCTGCCGGAATCTGCTATCTCGTCGAGGTCTGTGTTGCGGCTAAAACCCATGCCTTTCAACGTCTTTGGCCGGAGCCAATAAAAATCAATTGGTGACAGCTGCGGCGCGCGAACGCAATTCGCTACACCTGTTGCGTCTTCCAATACCATCAGCAGGACATCAGCGGGTTACAAAAGCGGGACATCAAAGACGTTGAAAGGCATGCGGCTAAAACCGTTCCTGCAAGCAGACGTGCGGTTGGCCGGCGGGGTGCACTGTGGGAGGGACTTCAGTCCCGACGGCTGCCGAAGTCCGCGATCGCGTCGTGGCCTGTGTTGTGGGTGAGGCACCCTACAGGAAACCTGCGCTGCGTTCGCCGATCGCTGCGGTGTCGAATCACCGATTCGGACGAGGCAGATATGGCGCTTCGCGCAGCGGGCGCCTCACGCCGTGGCGAACAACCTCACTCCTTGCCGCCCGGCTTCGCCGCGGCCACGCGCAGTCGCTTCGGGTCCAGCGCCACGTGCTTGATGCGGGTGCGTTTCCAGGTGTAGCTGATGTGCACCAGGCCGTCGCGGGTCTGGATCACCGCCGGATAGGAGAATTCGTCCTTGGCGCTGTCTTCCAGGGTCAGGACCCGGGTCCAGCGGCGGCCGTCGCTGGACAGGGCCACCGCCAGCGTGCCGCGGCCGTCCCACCAGTCCTTGCCGGCTTCGGTGGGGTTGTAGACCAGCAGCGAGCGGCCGTCGGCCAGGACCACGGCGTCGGTGCCGGAGTTGGGATTGGCCAGGTCGAGCAGGGTCATCGGTCCCCAGCTGCGGCCGTGGTCGTGCGACCAGGTGCTGAACACGTGGTTCTGCTGGCTGCGGCCGATCGCCTGCACGCTGCCGTCGCTGTGCACCAGCACGCTGGGCTGGATCGCGCCGATCCGCGCCGGGTCGTTCAACGCCGGGCCGCGGGTCCAGTGCGTGCCGTTGTCGTCGGACCATTCCATGTGCGCGACCCAGCCGGTGTCCTCGCTGCTGCTCGGGCTGAGGATGCGGCCGTCGGCCAATTGCACCGGCTTGTTCTTGATCGGGCCGAGGATGCCCTCGGGCAGGCGCTCGGGCGCAGACCAGTGCGCGCCGCCATCGCGGGAGGTGATCTGCATGCCCCACCAGCGTTTCGGGTCCGGGCCGACCTTGTAGAACAGCCGCAGCGGTCCCTTTGCCGGCTGGAACAGCACCGGGTTCCATGCCGGCAATGGCGCGCCCGGCGGCTGCTTGCCATCGGCCACGCGCTGCGCCGGCTGCCAACCTTGTGCGCTGCGCCGTGCGACCCAGATGCCGACGTCCTCTGCGCCCTCATGGCGCCCACCGAACCAAGCGGCGAGCAGGCCGTCGCGGGTTTCCAGCAGGGTCGAGGCGTGGCACTGCGCGGTCGGCGCAGTGGAGTTGACGAATTCGCTGTAGACGATCGGCGAGGGCACGCCGGGCACGGGCGCGGTCGGCGCGGGGGCGGCGATGCTGCGCACAGCGAACAGTGACAGCAGGGGGAGCAGCGTGGGGTACATCATGGTGGTCCGGTCCTGTGCCGGTTAAAGGGATACCTATTTATCATCAATTAAATACCAAATGCTGACTGTGCCGGCAGCAAACGGCTGTCCCCGACGACTGCGAGGACCATGCCTGGCCGCGCTCGGCATGGCCGCGCTTGCCGCGCCGCGCGCCGCCATGGCGGAAAGCTTCTCCCAGGTGAAACCGTCGCCACAGCAGGTCGCCCGGCAGGATCTGGAATTCGACGCGCCAACGCTGCCGCCCTCGGGCTGCGGCGCAAGCGCCGCTTACCGGATGCGGCGAGCGCACCGAAGAGCGTGCTCGTCGCGATGCGGGATCGTGATACTTATCGCGGTTCTGCGTCGTCGTGACGAAGGCGAGCCGTTGGATCGGCATTGGAAGCTAAGGAAGTGGACGTCGTGGCCGATCAAGGGAGGACCGCATTGCAACGGACCGGAGGAGCGGCCAACCGTATCAGGGCGGTAGCGCGCCCCGCGAACAGCGGCGTCTGTTCGCCTGGCGTTTCCTGGAGGTGTTGGTGTGCTTGAGGATCGTCACATCGACAGTTCGCTGGTGCACGGGCGCGCCGGCGCAGCAACGGTCGCAAGCCGTCAACGCGAGGTTTCAATCTGCGCGCGGCAGTGCGGCCGACGGACGGCGATGCGCCGTGTGTGCCCCGTCCCTCTCTGCAGTCGGCTTACAGAGGAAAGCAGTCATGGCAGACAACATGCTCGTCACATCGCAGGCCGGCGATGCACTCACCCGGACCAACGGCAAGGCGGTGGTCGAGGCGCCCGCGCAGGCGGTCGCCGCATCCTCCATGCCCGGCGATTCATCCCACAACGGGAGCGCGCATGCGGGGCGTGGCGAGAACACCGAGGCGACGGCGTACCCAGCGTCGATCGAAAGCGGTTCGGACATGCTGGTCGGTCGGATGCCGGGTTTGGTCGCGCGACCGGCTGTGGCGTATTTCGACGGGGCCGCCAAGGTGGCGCTGGCCAGCCAGAGCCTGCTGCTCAAACAGATGGCCGAGAACCTGGCCGAAGGCAAGCGAGAGCGTGCAGCGCAGGACGCGTTGGCCGTGCTGACCACCGACATGCTGATCGGCGCGGCGGCGGCGGCGGCGGCGGCCGCCGCCGCCGCAGTCCAGACAGCCGAGCCGGCCGATTCGGCCATCGACAAGATCGACAAGAGCATCGCCAAGTACGCCGACACGATGCGCGATCGCGAATCGCCTGCCAGCTGAGCGACGCGCGACATCGACTCCACCACGCCCGCAGGAGGCCTCCATGCAAGACAGCCAAGCACCCGATTTCGATACGTTGCGTGCCGTCGCCGAGAAGTGGCTGAATCGCCCGTTGAGCAACATCGAGCAGGAGCAGCTGCGGCAGTTCGCCGTATCCGCCCGTGCGTCGCAAACTCCACCGGCCACCGATGTGCGCACGTCGGCGAGTTCACGGATCGACGCCGAGCGCCAGCGCGTGCAGGGCCTGCTCGCGCAAATGCTGCACATGACGCAGGACACCCGCGGCGGCCTGTCCGTGGCCACCGACACAAACGAAGCGTCGGTGCTCAGGACAGTCGAAGCCGCCTCGGCGATGGATGGCCCGCGGCTGGGCCAATTGCGTCCGCCGCAGAACGGGGATGGCCGCGATGGCCAGCAGGCGACGGCGCAGATTGCCGATCGCCTGGCCGACTTGGTACAGAGCGAGGTAAAGGCCTGTTTCGATCGTCAGTTCGGCAGTCTCGCGCAGCAGATGCAGGCCGTGATCGACGCGGCACGCGCGCAGGGCCTGATCGGCGCAGCGCCGCCGGCGGAGCAGGGCGCGCCGCCGCCCTCGCCTGCAATCTGACCTATTGCAGGCATACCGTTGCATTTGCGTTTCCGCGTGCAGGCGCAACGCGTATGTGGAGACGCAGGCGCACGCTGCCGAGATTTCAGCACATCGTACGGCGTGGGCCGTACGCCAACCCAGGAGCGAACACATGGCCTTTCCAACCGCCGTCAACGACCAGATCACCGATGCGGTCACCCAGTCCACCGTCAAGATCATTGGCGAGGCGCCGGCCTTTGCGATGGGGTCGATCTACCAGAGCATGGCGCACTCGACCGGCGTCCTCTTCGGCAACGCCGTCTCGGCACAGCAGCAGAATGCGTTGGCGCAGGCCGCCGCCCATCAGGGCGTGATACAGGCCTATACCTCTGACGACGCCACCATCAACAGCGCTGCCGCCACCGAAAAGGTCGCGCAGACCGGCGTTTCCGACAACCTCACCAGCCTGCTGACCGTGCTCAACGCGTTCAAGTAAGCGCAGGTCCGCTTGCCGCCGCCGCTGCGCGGTGACGGTGGCGCGGGCCTCCCTACCCAGGGGCGTGCCGCGTTGCGCCTGCAACGTCGATCCTCTGCGGGCGGCTTCGGCCGCGACAGGCAACTCGGAGTCTCGATCCCTCCGCCGGGGCGTCCTGTCGTGCATTCAGACGACTTGCCGCAAGTTCCCTGTGGGAGCGACTTCAGCCGCGACGAGCGAAGCGGAAGACGCGATGGCGGCGGACAGCGTCGGGACCGAACAGTGCCCGGTCAGCTCACGCAAGCCTCTGCAGGAGCGGCTTCAGCCGCGACAGACCGTCCGAAAACGCAAACCGCATCGGCTGGCATGGAACAGCGGAATGTACCCGGCGCGGGATCTATTCCAACGCCTCGCCAGCCGGCAGCCGCAGCGCACGGCCACGCAGCTTCAAACCGATCGCCACGCAGCCGCCCAGGGCCAGCCAGACCAGGCCGCCGTACTTGGCGTAGCGGTCGGCGCTGTACAGCACGTAGGCCAGGATCACGAAGCCCACCAGCGGCACCAGCCCGTGCAGCACCAACCGACCCTGGTGGCGGAAGTGCCAGGCCACCGCCACGTGCAGCAGCAGGAAGGCGAACAGCGCGCCGAAGTTGCACACCGAGGTCAGCAGCGCGATCTTGCCCAGGAACGCCAGCCCCAGCACCAGGCTCAGCGCGGCCACCAGCACGATCGCGCGCTGCGGCACCCGCGTGACCGGATGGATGCTGCGCAGGAAACGCGGCAACTGGCCGTCGCGCGCCATCGCGAACAGCAGCCGCGACGTGGCCGCCTGCGCCACCAGCGAATTGGCCACTGCGGCACTGATCGCCAAAGTCAGCGCGATGACGATCTGCAGCCAGGGGCCGGCCACCAGCCGCCCCACTTCGAAGAAAGCATTGTTGGAGGCCGCCTCGTCGGGGAAGCGCACCAGGTTCGGCAACAGCAGCGCCGCCAGCCAGGTCTGCAGCACGAACAGCGCCGCCACCAGCGCCAGCGACAGCAGCGTGGCCTGGCCCACCGCCCGCGCGCCGCCGCGGCTTTCCTCGGCCAGGGTGGAGATGGCGTCGAAACCGAGGAATGACATCACCGCCACCGACAGCGCACTGAAGATCATCGGCACCGAAAACACCGCAGGGTTGTAGAACGGCCGCAGGTTCCAGCTGGCGCCGTTGTTGCCGTGCTGGATCGCCACCGCCGCCAGCACCACGAACAGCGCCAGCACCACCAGCTGCGCGTACAGGAACAACCGGTTGGCATGGGCGGTGACCTGGATCCCGCGCAGGTTGATGACCGTGTTGAGCACCACGAAGAACACGATCCACACCTGTTGCGGCAGCGCCGGGACCACCGCGGCCATCGCATTGGCGCCGACCACGTACAGCAGTGTGGGGATCAGCATGTAGTCCAGCAGGATCGCCCAGCCGGCTAGGAACCCCAGCGAGCCGTTCAGCCCGCGCCCCACGTAGGCATAGACCGAGCCGGCCACCGGGAACGCCTGCGACATCTGCTGGTAGCTGGAGGCGGTGAACAGCATCGCCACGAAGCCCAGCAGATAGGTCAGCGGCACCATGCCGTGGCTGATGTCGAAGACGCCGCCGAAGATCGAGAACGGCGCGGTCGGCACCATGAACACCAGCCCGTAGATCAGCAGGTCCTTCATGTCCAGGCGGCGCTGCAGTTCCTGGGTGTAGCCCAGGCCTTCCAGGGTGTTGGCGTCCGTGGGGCGGGTGTCGGTCATGGGAGCCACGCTGGCGGGAGAGGGGGGGCGGCGCAACCGATTGTCCGCCAGCGCGGGGGCTGGCAGCGGCGCGGAGCGGCGACCTTCGACCTTAGGCGCCGCCGTCGGCTCCGATCCAGTGGCAAAAATGCTAGGTTTCGATCTGCCGTCGCGCCGACGACGGCGCCCCTCCTCCCGGACGATGGCCATGCGCGACGACCTGGCCCTGCTGGACGCCGACCTGCAAGGATTGCCGACCCTGGACGCCTGCCTGGACCGGGTCCTGGACGCCGCGCGCGCGCTCGGCGTGCGCGCGCTGGTCTACGACTACGCACCGGTGCCGCTGGGCCTGGACGGGGAACTGATCACGCCGTCGGTCTTCGTCCAGCGCAATGCGCCGGCCGACATGCAGCAGGTGTGGTGCGAACACGGCTACTACCAGCACGACCCGGTGCAACAGCGGGCCTGCCGCCGCAGTGCGCCGTTCCTGTGGTCGTACCGGCCGCTGCCGCCGGGTCCGCGCCGCGACTACCTGGGCGACCTGCATCGTCCGGTCACCCGCTATCTGTGCGAGCGCGGCATGGGCGCCGGCCTGACCGTGCCGCTGCACCTGCCCGGCGGCGCGCTGGCCACCTTCACCGGCGTGGTCGATGGCGACCTGCCACCGGAGACCGCCCTGCAGCAGGCCGAGCGCAGCCAGGGCGCGTTCCTGCTGCTGGCGCATGCCTTCCAGGCGCGTGCCCAGGACCTGCTCGACGCCCGCCAGCGCCGCTGTGCGCAGATCGTGCTGACCCGGCGCGAGCGCGAATGCCTGCAGCACTCCGCGCGCGGCCTTACCGCCAAGGCGATCGCCGCCGCGCTCAACCGCTCGGTGGCCACCGTGAACCTGCATCTGAACTCGGCGGCGCGCAAGCTGGGCGCGCGCAACCGGGTGGATGCGGTGGTGCGCGGCCTGCACTACCGGTTGCTGGAGCCGTAGGCGCCGGGGTTGCTTGTCCCGCTGCATGCCGCGGCGGCCTGCGTGCGCGCAGCGGTCACAGGTCGGTTGCGAGCGGGCGAAAACCTCGCATTTCTGCCAGTGCCGCCCACGCCGGCGACCGGCTAGGCTGCGGCTCCGCACGCAACGAAGAGCAGGTCATGCAGGTTCGAGAGGGCTACGCCGACTTCCAGGGACACCGCACCTGGTACCGCGTCACCGGTGCGCTGGACAGCGGCCTGCTGCCGCTGATGGTCGTCCACGGCGGCCCGGGCTGCACCCACGACTACGTGGACAGCTTCAAGGACCTGGCGACCGGCGGCCGCGCGGTGGTGCACTACGACCAGGTGGGCAATGGCCGCTCCACCCATCTGCCCGAAGCCGATCCCGGCTTCTGGACCGTGGACCTGTTCCTGGCCGAACTCGACAACCTGCTGCGGCACCTGGGCATCGCCGACTACGCGCTGCTCGGCCAGTCCTGGGGCGGGATGCTCGGCGCCGAGCATGCGGTGCACCGCCCGGCCGGGCTGCGCGCACTGGTCATCGCCAACTCGCCGGCCTCGATGCCGTTGTGGCGCGCTGCCGCGCTGCGCCTGCGTGCCGCGCTGCCCGAGCCGGTGCGCGCGGCCCTGGATCGCCATGAGGCCGACGGCAATCTGGACCATCCCGACTACCGCGCTGCCTCCGACGTGTTCTACGCGCACCACGTATGCCGGGTGCAGCCGATGCCGGAAGAGGTGGCGCGCACCTTCGCCGCGATCGAGGCCGATCCGACCGTGTATCACGCCATGAACGGCCCCACCGAGTTCCATGTCATCGGCAGCCTGCGCGAATGGAGCATCGTCGAACGCCTGCCGGCGATCGACGTGCCCACCCTGCTGCTGTCCGGCCGCCACGACGAGGCCACGCCGGAGACCGTGCAGCCCTACGCGGACATGATTCCGGACGTGCGCTGGCACCTGTTCGAACACTCAAGCCATATGCCGCATGTGGAGGAGCGGGAGGCTTGCATGCAGGTTGTTGGGGCGTTCCTGGCTGAGCACGATCGGTAGGGCGCGAACCCAGCGGGTTGTTCGGTGTCGGGCGGGCGACTGCGGGGCGGTAGCCGAGGCTGGCGGAAAGCTGGCGCCAGCATCGTGATGCAGCCAGGGTGGAAAAAGGCCACGCGAGGGTCGGAATTGGGAAGTCACGTCCTGCGTCAGGCAAAAAGCTCCACCGCGGCATCGCTCCACGCATGCCCGTGCAATCCCCAGGCGCTGTCTTCCGGCGCCGGCGGGAACCCGGTGCGACAATACCCACGCCTGGCTTCGAAATCGAAGATCGCATGCGGATAGCCGTTGATCAGCAGCACGACCTTCTTGCTGTCCTGCGACCAGCCGATCTTCACTTCGGAAGGCGTCTCTTTGTCGGCGACGTCGCCAGCGTTGTAGATGTGCAGCGCATTCTGGATCGGGTTGTCATCCGCCGACGGGTCGACCGCATAGAAATAGCCGGTGTCGCCGTCGTCCTCGAAGACGGCGACGAACGGCTCCTCGGGCGCTTGCGCCTCGACGACCAGGGCGGTGCCGACGATCAATTCGCTTTCGGCAGTGAGGGTGATGGGCATGTTCGTTCGCTCGGCTGCTGGATAGGTCGGCGCTGTCGCTCAGCGCCTGTAGGGTCATTACACCACCGGTCCTCCACGACCGGGGACGTCCTGATTGCGCTGCGTCGCTTCCTGCGCAAGCTGCTGTTCCTGGTGCTTGTTGAACGCCAGCGATTGCTGCGAAGTTTCCTGCAGCGAGGGGACGGGTTCGTTGGTGTTGACCGAAGCCCTGAACCCCGGCGTGGTCCCCGTCACCCACAACGTGTCCCCCGCCAGGCGCACGCCATCGATCTTGCTGGCGTCGGTCATGCCTTCCTTTTTGCTCAGCAGCATGGCGTGGGCGACATGGTCGTCCGCGATATGTGCCGGCGTGCCATCCCTGAGCTTCGCGAAGAGCGCCTGATCGTTCGGGGACAGTTGCCCGAGCGGCGATGCCTGCTTGTCGGTGTGCTCGATAGCGGTTGCCATCGGCGAGCCTTGCGCCGGCAAGGAGGCATGTGGCACGGGTTCCGCTGGTTTGGTCGCGCTTTGGATCGCCGGGCCTTTGCCTTCCAGTGCAGGCGTTTCTGCTTGCTTGATGTCTTCCGCGGTGGTGATCGCTTTGGGCACCATCTTGCTGTCGGACAGCAAGCCGTCGCGGCCATCGTCCATCATCGTCACGATCGCGCTGTTCGGTCCCGGCCGGCCGGTCCTGGGATCGGGCTGCAGCATCAGGGAATACGGCTTGCCGGCATCCAGGCCGTCGCGGGCGTGAGTGCGGGTGACGGCGGCCGTGGCGGCGTCGAGCTCCGCTTCGGTTCGCGCGATACCGGCACCGTCATAGGCGCTGGCCACCATGCCGCGCATCGTCGTGGCTTTCGGCAGCGTCGGATTGGCCTGCGCTTCGGCGGCCATGGCGGCGTATTCCTGTAACCCGGCCTGCTGGCTGCGATGCACTTCGTTCAATTCGTCGCGGACGTTGCCCTGGGCCTGGTTGGTGCCGTAGATCATGCCCGGCGTCGTCCATTCGCCATTGGCGCCACGGGTGTAGGTGTGGCCATCGGACGCCTGCAGGGCGTCCGTCTGCGCGCTGGCGTGCTTCACTGCGGCCGGCATGTCGCCGTGCTGGTGCCAGCCGAACTGGTTGTAGGCCAACTGGTAGCGGCCCGCGATCGCAGCCGGCGTGTTGGCCGCGTTCTGGGCGATGATCAATTTCGAGGCCTGCTCCAGTTCGGTCGCGCGTTGCGGGGTGGCGGTTTCGGCATGGGTGACCTTCATGCCGTGCTCGATGTATTGGTCGACGACCGTCCGCGACCAGGTGTGGGTCTGCGGATCGCGGGTCCAGTGGCCTTCCCCGCCCAGGCTGGAGGCTTCGCCCTTGCCCGATGGGATCGAGTAGGGGTTCTGCGGCTGCGACAGATTCGCCAGTCCCAATTCGTAGGACGCGTTGGCGGACTTGTAGTTCAGTTGGTTGGCCAGCACGTCGCCGGCCACATATCTGACCTTGCTGTAGGTGGCGCTTTCGTTTTCGGGCGATGCCGTGGTCGTGGCCTTGATCTGCTGCGTCTCCGCCACCCGTGACCAGGTACCTTTCGGATCGTTGGGATCGCGGCTCCATTCGTTGCCGTCCCGGTCCTTCTGGGTGAAGACGCTGTCGATGTCCTTCTGCTGCGCCCATTTCTCGCCGAGGAAGGCACCGCCGACGCCACCGGCCACGCCGCCGATCGCCGAAGTGACGAGGGCGCCCGGGCCGCTCGGCGAGCCGCCCGCCAGGCCATATCCGGCGCCGGCCAGGAAGCCGACGGCGATGCCGCCACCGATGCCGCCGACGTTGCGGCCGATGAAATGGGTCTTGGCCGACTTGGCGCCTGTCGCGTTGCCCTGCGCTTCCAGTTTCACCACTTGATGGCCGGTGGTGGAGAAGTCGTATGCCAGCGCGGCCACCGCGATCACGGTCCCGCCTTTCGCCAGCATGCCGGGACGCAGGCCTTTGGACGCCGCCACCACTTCACCGGTGATGGCCGCTTCACCCAGCGACGCCGCGGGCGCGCCGAATCCGGTGGGCGCACGGGTCAGGCCCGCGTTTGCCAGTTCGGCGGCGGGCGGGAACTTGGCGGCATCTGCGCCGAGGGTGGCGGCGGCCTCCTGCGAGAGCGAGACCTTGGTGACCTTCGGTCCCACATTGTCAGGCGACACAAAAATGCCCTTGGGCACTGCCTCGATGAACTGCGCCTGCACCCTGGGCAATACGGCATCGGCGCCACCTTGGGCGTAGAGCGCTTTCAGTTCGCTTACCGGCTGCCCGCCCAGGGTTCTGACGTTGGGGTTCTCCAACACGACGGGCAGTTCCACCTTGCCGAAAACACGTTCGATGTTGGCATTGGTGGCGACTACCTTGATGTCGCCGCGCAGCGAGCCGGCGAATTCGTTGGAGGCTTCGCCCCAAAGGGAGCCTTCCAACGAAGTGGCGCTCTTGGCGACAGCCTTGGGATTGCCATACAGAAAGTCTTCAGTAGAAAGCTTGGCCTGATCAAGGCCTTGCCCCTGTCCCTTGAATATGCGCGTTGCCGCGTCTTTGATGGCTGCTAATGCTTCCTTATCGCCAAGAAATTGTGCCCGTGGCGTGTTGTTGATGATGGGCTCGCCAGTCTTGCTCGCAAGTTCCTTGGCGATCACCTCAGACGATACGTCGCCGACCGGGCGGCTATAGAGAATGCCTCCTTCGCCTATGGCTTTTGCGGGGTATTGACGCGCGATCGCCTGGATTTCCTCAAGCGACTGGGCTTTTCTGATTTGCTCGATCTGTTTGGAATAGTCGTCGCTCATGCCGCGGCCCCGTCATCCATGACTAGAATCCATCCATCCCTGAAGATAACCTGGCCCATGAAATGGGCATCCGGATACTCGGTTAGAACGGATGGCCTATTCGGATAATGGGTGCCGGCAGCGATCAGTTGCGCTATCAGCGTCTGAATGGTGTTTGCTTCTGCTGCCGTGAAGACCCGACATGTCCTCCCTTGCATCGGCATTCCTATGTCGCCGTCGCGGCCATAGCCAAATGAGACTATTTCTATGTTGTAGTCATTGCCGTTGGGCAGAAATGCGTCTCGAATTTCACCGAAGTACTCTTCGCCACCAACCTCGACGGCGAACGTCTCATGGCCCTGTTCATCCATGATGCCGCGCACACCGCCCGAAAATCTGGCGCGCCCCTCCGGAAATTGCAGCCAATCGAAGGTGGAGTGGTTGGATAAGTCCATGTCTAGTGTTCCATGTTGGATCATCGGAAATTGCAACGTTGCGCGCGGGCTTCAAGTTGTCGGTCCGGTCAAACGATTCGCTTGATGCGATCAACGAAGTCCTGCGCTACGACTCGGCGACAGCTTCTGCCATCACGGTGAGGATTTCAAGAAAAGCACCGATGGTTCGGATCTGAGGTGGCTTCATCATCCGCGACCAGAGCCCAGCCGTTCTTGAAGCTGACCTGGCCCATGAAGCGGGCGCTTGGGTATTCCGTCAACACAGATGGTCTGTCCGCGAAGTGCGTGCCTGCGGCGATCAGTTGAACGATCAGTGTCTGGATGGTGCCGATTTCAGCTTTCGAGAAGATTTGACATGCACCATGCATTGGCATTCCGAGACATTTTTCGCTGCCGTAGCCGAAGGACATCACTTCGATGTTGTAGTCATTGTCGTTAGGCAAGAAGGCTCTGTCGATTTCTCCAAAGAATTCGTTGCCACCTATCTCGACCGCGAAGGTCTCGTGCCCAAGCTCGTCAACGCCGCGGACCAAGCCAGAAAATCTGGCGCGCCCCTCCGGGAGTTGAACCCAATCGAAGGTAGGGTGGTCATGTAAGGCCATGCTTGTTGCTCCTGTCGGGCGAGCAGAAATTCCGACGTCCTGCATCAGATTGTCCAGCAGCGATGCCAGATCACGCAATCTTAGAGGCGAGAGAACGTAGTGCGTTAAGCCGGGTAGTGCCTTGTGAAAAGCAGGCATGTGCTGAGAGGCGTGCGGCTGCACACAGCGCGTGCATAAGCGTGCGGCGGGCGGCGGGTGATTCAACCTTTGCCTGCCGCCGAGATCACCAACTCGCCGTCGCGCACGCGAAGGTGCTGGCGGTCTACGCGCCGTTTGGCGACAGGCGGCCGTTCTTCCGCGCCCGCGTGAATGGGCAGGAAGCGGCCCGGCAGCCGGCGGAGCAGGGCCTGGTGCAGGTCGAGCAGATCAAGGTGGAGCAGGTCCGCCTGCAGCAGGTGGAGATGACCCAGCAGCAGATCGCGCAACAGCAGGCGGGCCCAAGCCTGTCTCTGTGGAGACAGGACGCATTCTGCGAAAAGACTTGGCGCGCGACTACATCTGTAGTTATATTGTGACTATATTTGTAGTCAATGGTGTGCCGTGCCTACGCGATCGACGTTTTGGATAGGGTTATGCTTCTTGGCGGCAACGTGGTCGTCTGCAGCAACGCAGTTGACGGATCGACAGGCGAAGGGGATCGATGGCGTCGTGCGGCGTGAGATGCAGGCGCGGTCCATTCCCGGCCTGCAGGTGTCCCTTGTCCGCAATGGTCGCATCGTCTTCAGCAAGGCATACGGCGTCGCTGACCTGGAAAGCCGCGCGCCGGTGACCAGAGACAGTGTTTTCACGTTGAACTCGTCGACGAAAGCATTCACCGGTGTCGCCATCATGCAATTGGTCCAGGCAGGGCGGGTCGCGTTGGACGCGCCTGTCTCGCGCTACTTGGACAACCTTCCCCCCGCGTGGCGAGGGGTGACCATCGGACAGCTGCTGACGCACGTCTCAGGTCTGCCGGACATCCTGGTCCAACCAAAGGGGCAGGGAACGGGATCGCTTGTTGGCGATGGCGGCGAAGCATCCGCCTGGTCGGTGGTTCAAACAATGCCGATTGAGGCCCCAGCGGGAACCCGCTATCGCTACAACCAGACCAACTACGTGCTGCTGGGCAAGGTGATCGACCGCATCACCGGGGAACCTTTCGCAGAAGAGATGCGGCGTCGGCAGTTCATCCCCGCGGGCATGACGCACACGGTCTTTGGAGACGCCCGCACGATCATGCCTGGTCGCGTGCGCACCTATCGCTATGCAGGGGGGCGAGTGGATGCTGGCGCGAATGCGGCAGGATTGGAGCATGCGTTCGATGATTTCGCGCCCTTCATCAGGACCGCCGGCGGACTCAACGCGTCGGCGGATGACGTGGCGCATTGGCTGATTTCCCTGCAGAATGGCGCCTTGCTCGACACCCATGCGCTCCAGGCGATGTGGACCGCAGGCACCTTTTCTGACGGTTCGCCCACACCCTGGGCAATGGGCTGGCCGCTGCAGGCGCGCGCCGAACATCCTGTGGTTACGGGAATAGGCGGGCGCCGAGCGGCGTTCTTCGTGTATCCCAAAGACGACTTGGCGATCGTGGTACTCACCAACCTGGCCGGCGCCAATCCGGAGGAGTTCATCGACGAAATCGCGGGTCAGTTCTACCCGGATCTGCTTGCCGTCAATGGCGGTGGTCTGTCGCCGCAAGTGAAGCAGCTGCGCTTGGCGCTGGTCAAGGACGGGTTCGACGCCGCGCCGGCCGCGTATGCCCGCCTGAAGGCGGCCGATCCTGGCTACACCCTTCAGGAGGCCGAGCTCAACGCGTGGGGCGGACAGCTGATGGGGCAAGGAAAGCTGCGCAACGCCATTTGCGTCTTCAAACTGGCGACCGAACTCTATGCGGACAGCGCCAATACTTACGACAGTTTGGCGGAGGCATATGAGGCCGCCGGCGAGAAAGCGCTGGCAGTGGCCAGCTACACGCGGTCCCTCGCCTTGGACGCAGGAAACGATCACGCGCGATCGCGACTGAGCGCTCTTCAATCCGAGTAGTGCGTGGGCGTACTATGGTCGCGTCAGTCCTTGCTGGCCGAGCTCACCACCAGTTCGCCGTGCGCGGGCAAGATCGGCGGCACAGGCGGCGGCGATTCCTGCACGTAGCCGGCCAAGGGAAGAGGGCTGGGGATCAATTGCCTCCGTCCCCTTTTGTTCTATAGCCGGTCACCACCTCGCCTGGGTCGACTGGCCTCAACTCACCGCAGCAGGCCGACCACGAAGTCCAGCAGCGCACGCGTCTTGGCCGGGACGTGGTGCCTGGTGGGGTAGTAGGCGTGCAGTGGAAAGCGCTCGTCCTGCCAATCAGGGAACAAGGGCACAAGCTTGTTGCCGGCGAGGTAACTCTCGGCGCCCAGCTCGAACAGCTGGGCGATGCCGTGGCCAGCCAGGCAGGTGCTGTAGAGGGTGCCGGCATCGTTGACAGTCAAGGCGCCACGGGCCGCGACGGTGAGCTTTCGTCGGCGCTGGTGGAATTCCCAGGGGAATGGCCGACCAGTGATCGAGTCACGAAACAGGATGCACCGGTGGTGACCTGTCTCGAGTTCGCGAGGATCGGTCGGCCGGCCGTAGCGCCGGAGATAGGATGGCGACGCGACGGTCAACACCCGTGTATCGAGCAACTTGCGGGACACCAACGACGAGGGTTGCGGAAAACCAAAACGGATCGCCAGGTCGAACCCGTCGGTCACCATGTCGCCAAGGTCGTCCCGGCTGCGCAGTTCCACCTCGAGACCCGGATGACGGTCCAGAAAGGTGCCCAGCATGGGTCCAAGGATCAGCCGGGAAAAGAATGGGTCGATGTTGACGCGCAGCCGACCGCGTACCGCGGCAGTGCCTCCCGCGGCGCTGCTGGTGGCCTCTTCGAGCGCGCCGACCAGTGGCATGACCTGCTCGTAGAAACGGCGCCCCTCGTCCGTCAAACGCACGGACCGGGTACTGCGCTCGAACACGCGGATGCCCAGCCTGCTTTCGAGTCGCGCCACGGCCCGGCTGACGCCGGATTGGGACATGTCGAGCGCTTCCCCGGCCCGGCTGAAGCTGGCCATGTCGACGACGGCTGCCATGACGTCGAGGCCTTCGAGCAGTTGCGGGTCGAACATTGCCATTGATGACTGCCACGCATGAACAAGATGCCTCCCATGCTATCGCCTTTCGCGGAGGGCGTATCCAGACTTCCGGTCAACGCTACGCACCCCGCGTGGCATCAGGAGAACCCCATGTTTGTCATCACCGGAGTGACCGGCCAGGTCGGTGGTCGGATCGCCAGAGCGTTGCTGGCCGAAGGCGTTTCCGTGCGCGCCGTTCTGCGGGACGCGGCCAAGGCATCGACGTGGGCCGGCCTCGGTTGCGAGACGGCATTGGCCGCGATGGACGACGCCGCGGCGTTGGCGGACGCATTCGCCGGGGCCGAAGCCGTGTTCGTGCTCTTGCCGCCCGTGTTCGATCCGACGCGGGGCTACGTCGAAACCCGGGCCAATGTCGCAGCGCTGGTCACGACGCTGCGGCAGGTACGGCCGCAGCGTGTGGTGGCGCTTTCCACCATCGGCGCCCAGGCGACGCAAGACAGTCTGCTGACCCAGTTGCAGATCATGGAACGCGCCTTTGAAGCGCTGCCCATGCCGGTCGCCTTTCTGCGCGCCGCGTGGTTCATGGAGAACACCGCGTGGGACATCGACGGCGCGCGCGCGCTTGGTGCCGTATCGAGCTTCCTGCAGCCGCTGGACAAGCCGGTGCCCATGGTGGCGACGGCAGACGTCGCCGCGACGGCGGTTCGGATGCTGCGTGAGGGTTGGGAGGGACACCGGGTAGTCGAGTTGGAAGGGCCGCGCCGCATCACGCCGTTGGCCCTGGCCGCCGCCTTGGGCCGGGTGCTCCGGCGCAATGTCGTGGCGCAGCCGGTACCGCGGGCGACCTGGGACGCGCTTTTCCGCTCACTAGGCATGGCCAACCCAGAGCCGCGCATCCGGATGCTGGACGGATTCAACGATGGCTGGATCGAATTCGAAGCCGGCCGTGAGGCATCGCTGAAGGGCACGACGGAACTCGAGACGGTGTTGCGAGGCCTTGTCTCGGCGAGCGCCTGATGCGCCAGGAACAAAGGGGACGGAGGTAATCAAGCGACCAAATCCCATGGGTTGCCGTGGTAGTGCCTGACGGCATGCGCGGTAGGCGACGAGCAGGTTTGGATCTTTCCCATCGTCATGTGAGTTGCCATGCGGAGCCGGCGGCGCCTGGAGCTTCCAGGCATTCCGATGCATGTCGTCCAGCGTGGGGTCAATTCTCCTGGACGACGAAGATCGACATGACTATCGCGGTCTGCTGTGCCACGTGTGTGAGCGCTTTGGCATGCGGGCAAGCAATGGTGGACAGATACCCGTCAGTTCCCTTTGACATTCTTGACAAAATACATCGCTTTGTCGGCGTGCTCGAGAAGCTGATGCTCGTCATCCCCGTGCTCGGGATAGTGCGCGATTCCGATGCTCGGCGCGATGTTTAGGCGGTGGCCGTCCAGCATAAAGGGATGATCGAACGCGTCGCGGATTTTTCCCGACACTCGCGTCACGCCCTCCGAAGAGGTCCCCCGGAGCAGGACCACGAACTCATCGCCACCGACGCGCGCGACGGTATCCGATTCGCGGATGCATTGCGTCAGGCGTACGGCGACCTCCTTCAGCAATAGATCGCCGATACGGTGGCCCAGTGCATCGTTCACTTGCTTGAATTTATCCAGATCGAGATAAAGCAAGGACAGCGGCCCCTGCTCTCGTCGTGCCGCAGACAGCGCCATCTTCAGACGATCGTGAAAAAAGACACGGTTGGGAAGCGCGGTCAGTTGATCGTACTGCGCCATGTATTGCAGTCGAACCTGCATTTGCTGGCGGTGGATGGCGGTGGCAATTTGCGTCGAGACGAACTGCAGCAACTCCTGGTCCTGTTCGCTGTAGCAGACACCGCCCGGATAGCTTTTGACCATGAGCAGGCCAATGGTCCCTTCCTGCGATTTGAGCGGAACACCCAGCCAAGAGAACGGAGGCGTGCCAAAGGAGGGGCGCAGCACTTTCAGGCGATCCACCATCGTCTCAGGTGTCAGCAGCAGCGGCTGGCCGGTCTGAATGATCTCTGCGTAGAGTGTCCCCGGGACCAGGGTGAAAGGCGCTGGCGTTTGCAGATGCTCATCCACATGATAGGGGAAGCTGAGCTGGTCGGTTTCATCGTCATAGAGCGCCACGGAGAAGTTATCTGCGGGCAGTAGTGTGCCGACGATCTGATGGATGCGTTGGAATAGCTTGAGAAGATCCTCGGCAGTGTGGGCTGCTTCGGAAATGGAATAGAGCGCAGCCTGCAAGGATTCGGATCGCTTGCGTTCGGTAATGTCGCGCGCAACCCCGATGCGCAGCTGGTCCGCCGGCGACCAGCGCGCTGACCACATGATGTGCACGACGTGCCCATCCTTGTGCAGGTAGCGGTTCTCGAAATGCAGCTGAGGATGGCCTGCCATCACGGCCACCAGCGAGTTGCGGGTCATCTCGCGATCTTCAGGCAGCATCATGTCGAACATGTTCTTGCCGATCATTTCCTTCGGCGTATATCCGAAAATACGCTCGCACGACGCGCTCGCAAAGACGACGTGGGCATCGACATCCACCGCAAAGACGGCATCCATCATGAGGTCGATAAAGCTGGCCGACGGCGCGTGAGGATTCGGTTCCATAAAAAAGTGTAAGACCTGGATAGCGAGGGGAACCTGGGTCAGTATGCACTTATCGGACCCCGGCACAGGAGGCAATCAGATGGAGTGATTGTTCGGAGGCGCGGCACTGGTTCTAGCGCACAGCGCAGGACGCCACCTCCCAGGCCGACCCCAAATGGATCTCCCCGGTGTCGCCCAGCCTCCCAGAGGAACGTACACGCTCCCCTGTTCTTCATGTGGCATGGTCTGTGCGCGGCCTGCCGGGTGTCGGCACCAGCAAAACGGCCAGAGGAGATCGCCGATTCAAGCGGGCTTGCTCTCGCCCCTTGTTTGGGTGCTAGCTGGCGATGTGGCGCTGCACGTATCGCGAGGGAGCGGCCCCTGCGTCACAAGGGCCGCTTCCGTTGGCCGCGTGGTTCGGCGCCTACCGGGCGGCCGTGTCGTTGAGCGCTTGCGTGCCCACCTGGTCCAGGATGCCGCGCGCGGCGCGGGCGGTGGTGTAGATGGCCTCTCCCAGCGCTGGCAGCGTGCGCGGATCCAGATAGGGCGCCGTGCCGGCGGCGAGGATGTCGCCATGCGCGGTGATGGTGCGGATCAGGCCGTCCAGCGCATTGGCCTGCTCGAGCGTGATGCCGAAGACGAAGCGGTTGGATGCCATCTCAGCGATCCTCCGGTGCGTGGTGGGCGATGGCTGCGTCAGTCTTCGCAGGCCACGCTCACCACCAACTCGCCGTCGCGCACCTGCACGCGCAGCGTGCTGCCGATGGTGAAGCCCAGTTCCTCCATCCAGCGGCCGCCCAGGCGCAGCGCGGGCGTGCGCTTGCCGCTGGCGGAATGGCCGCAGCCGACGGTGCAGGTCCGAGGCGGGCGTGGGCGGGGGGGGGACGTGGCGGGCGGGCCAGTTCGGCAGCGATGGCGGCCGCTGCGTCTTCAACAGTCATCATCGGCGTACACGGTGGCTCGATGTAACGCAGTAACCCGGCCGGCTCGGGCCCGTGGTCGGGCTTCGGTTGGCGCGTTGCACGGTTGCGGGCAGGTGCGGGGCGGGTAGGGGCGCTACGGGATGTGGGTTGACGCATGGCACAGCCTCCTTGGCAGACAGGAACCCGCGCCGATCGGCGACGGGATGTCGGGAGGTTAGAAACCGCACGTAGCCGGCGGGCTTATTTCCCCGAAGGGTGTTGTATTCGCCGCCCTCCCGACGCAGACAGCGCGTCGGAGTGTGCCTGCGAACAGGCACAAAAAACCCACCGGTTTGACGGAGGTGGGCGCCGCTACGTGAGGAGTTTCTACGCTCCTTGAAAGGGATGTCGCTACTGGCTTTTGGGGATGTCAACTGCTTTGGGTTGTAAAGCGATGATGCGTTTTTAAGTGAGCCTGACACTGCTAATGCTGCTGCTGCTGGGCTGATATTTCCTCTGGCCCCGTTGTTCCTTCCGCCGGACGCCTCTCTGCGAAGATTTGAAGACCGTCGACGGAGTTAACGCTCCTTTGATCGACCGGCGCGTCCTGTCAGCGCGGCACGGTAGCTTGCAGGGCGGCCAATCCTTTTGAGTTCGGCCATCCCTCAAATGACGTGAGTACCTTTCCGTCTTGCACCAGGTAGAACGTCGGTGTATCCAGGCTGGTCAACGCTTTCCAGTCATGGCGGAGATACATCGGGTGCATCTGTAGCTTCGGGTGTGCGGTGTTCCAAGCAAGTATGCCGTTGACCGCTAGCGCTGTGTCTGGTGGTACGACAAGCAACAAGTTGTCGCGTATCCACTGTAGTTCAGGCTTTTGCTCAATCTCCGATAAAGCGCGCACCGAGAAAGCGCAAGTTGGATGTACCACTGCAACGATACGCGCGCGGTGCTTCTCCGGAGTCCATGCCTCCACCCGTGCATGCATACGGTCTTCAAGAGCAATAAGTCGGAAACTAGAACCTACAACCGTCCGCGGGATTTTCAGTTGTGGCAACACTGGCAAGTCTGTCGAACCACTGTGTCTGCGTAGTTCGTTGGCCTCGGAGTACCGCGCGACGGTGACGAGCGCCCCGGCATAGGTCTGCGTGTGCCAGTCGGTCAGACCGCCAGCTGCAGCCAACTTGCGGTATAGGCAGCCGAGTACGTCGACGTCGGCAGCTTCCAGTGAGTAGAATTCTGCGTATGCCGTCGCCCTAAAGAGATCGTCATTGTTAAAGCCATGAATCGTCCCTTCCGCGCATGGTTGGATACCGGCAGTCAGCTGGCGGTAGCGCACTACAACTGCATCGCCCCGCGATTGTCCGCTCTCTTCGCGTAGTTGCGCGTTTAAATCTGCTAGCTGCTCATAGAGAGAGTCTGTGCGTGTCTTATCAGATGCAGGGGATGCCCAGGATGCCAATAACGCCGCCATCCAGAGGATGGCGACGCCGAAGCGGGGTGCAGCTCGCATTAGCAGTTGCCCGTACAAATTGAACCAATATTGCGCGAGCAGGTCGCGCGGCCACTGCACCAATAATCCTGATGGTCCTCCGGGAGCGGAATTCCAGGAGTGCTACTTTGGGTGCTACTGCCGCCGCCAAAGGCGCGTATGATTTCTCGGTCGCTGGCGGTATTGATCCGCAGTTTAGGCATGAATTGCAGGGTGCCTTGCAAGCCGAATAGAGACAGTAGTTCATATGCCTGACTACTAGTCAGCTGTGACTCAATGTCGGCGTAGTAAAACGACGTGACGCCGCCGTCATTGAACTGGAGGGAATCAATAAAACGCTTGCGTGCGGCGGGGGAAAGAGAATTGAGTGGTGAATCGCTGGCGTTATTTTTAGATATATAGGCGGCAAGCCCGGACGGCGAGTGAATATGAGCATTCTTTCGAATTATTTTCTGCTGCTCGGAATAGCTGCTACTAAGTTCAGCGGCAACTAGTTCGGCCGCTTTATCAGCGGCTTGCGCTGCTTGCAATGGGGCGGAGCTGCTGAAAATCATGCCTAAACCTAGTGCGGAGCAGGCGATAGCTGTTTGCCACTTCATATAAAACCTCCTGTTTCACATGTATGAAGAGCGGAAAGAACCGTCTTGCCGAACAAAAATTTCAAACTGGAGCAAAAAACCGCAGCAACGAGCGTCCTACTACCAGCGCATGTCTAGCATGCAGATCAGATCGCTTGCGATTTCTAATTTTGTCTACAAGTGGAGACGCTTCTGATGTTTTCCTTGTGCACCAGGCGCTTACGGGGGGCAGGAAAACCCGAGGTCAAAGTGCACTTCTGAACCGCCCCGGGTTTCCTGGAGCGGTTCAGAAGAGAACTAGCAGTGTTCCCAATAGGATAACTCTTGGTTGTCCTTGGTCGTAGGTGGGTCTCCTAATCGACCGCGGCACGTCCATGTGGCTCGGTCGAAGAACTCTAGCTTTTAGCTCATGTGCCCGGAGTAGGGCACGACTTCACGTTCTCGCCGTGGTAAGCCTGGAGCGCCCAGGAGCCACCGCCGTTGCCGTCAGAGACCCATACATAGGTCCAAGATTCCTTCTGGTGGTTGATGCACGAGTTGATCGTCACTGAATCACCAGGCTGACCTCCCGACGGGAGAGACGTAATTGGCGGATTTGAACCGATTGCATTGGCGGTCGCCCGGTCAAGCTGCAGAATCGTCTTAGTGACCGTAACGGTGCCCAACTGATCCACGCCGCCGAGTGGCAGCTTGCTGTCTCGACTGTAGTGTTGCTTCATCCAAGCTTTGAGGGCGCTAAGTTCGGGGGAACCAGCGTAGTATGTCGTAGTGGAGGAGGTAATGACCCAGTTGTCCTGCTGCGCAGACGCAGCGCCAGCAACAACGCTCAGGCCAAAGATACATGCGAAGCTCAGCTTTTGAAGAAATACACGGGAGCGCATGGTAGTAATTTCCTTATTGGCGAGGAAGCGGTCGGGTCGTCCGAACCGCCGATAAAAACGCTACTCCCGCGCCAAGAAGGCTGCAATTGATACAAATTGACACATTGAATATGTCTACAAATCGAACCGCTGCGTGAGTTTCAGAAAGATTTGTGAAGCACTACGACCAAACAGTCCTGCAGAAGCGGCGCTATCACACGGAGCGCTCGCAACTGTTGAGCGTTGAATACAAGGCCCGATGTCCCCCCGTCCTGAGTAGCAGCGGGATTTAGAGTCTGGGGTTGATGATATCGGTGTTAGCAAGGTATTTGGCGTAGTCGGCGGGTGTCATGCCGTCGATGGCCTTCCTTGGACACTCCTCGTTGTATTCCCCGCGCCAACGTTCGATCTCGGGCGTGCGTGCAGCAGCGTCGGGAACCAATGTTCGTTGAGGCACTCATCGCGCAGGCGGCCATTGAACGACTCCATGTAGGCGTTCTGGTTCGGCTTGCCCGGTTGGATCAGTCGAAGCTGCACACCACGCCCGTGCGCCCAGCTCACCATCGTCTTGCCGCAGAACTCCTTGCCGTTGTCGGTACGGATCACCTGCGGCAGGCCGCGACTGATCGCCAGGCGGTCCAGGACGCGGCTGACACCATGGCCGCAGATCGCACGTTCCACCTCGATCGCGACCGCTTCATGTGTGGCATCGTCCACGATCACCAACGATTTGATCACCCGCCCATCGGCAGTGCGGTCGAACACGAAGTCCATCGACCATACTTGGTTGGCCCGTGCTGGCCGCAGCAGCGGCTGGCGCTCGCCCACAGGCACCTTCTTGCGCTTGCGGCGCCTGACCTGCAACTGCTGTTCCTGATACAGCCGCTCCACGCGCTTGTAGTTCACCATCTGCCCTTCCTGCCGCAGTTTCAGGTAGATCATTCCGACGCCATAGCGCTTGTGCCGGTGCGCCAGCGCCAGGATCCGCTGGCGCAGGTCGACATTGCGGTCATCGCGCGGGGCATAGCGCAGTGCACTGGCACTCATCCCGATCATTGCCAGAGCGCGACGCTCGCTGGCGCCACGTCCGATCCACTCGCGCACCAGCGCACGACGCGCCGGTGCGCTCACCACTTTTTTCGCAGCGCATCCTTGATCAACAGGAGGAGATCTATTTGCTCCGCTGCTACCGCTATGTCGAACTCAACCCAGTGCGGGCTGGCATGGTTGTCGATCCGGCGGACTATCGGTGGTCGAGCCATTCCTGCAACGGACTCGGCCAAGCCAACGCGCTGGTGCACCCAAATGGGAGCTATCTGGCCATTGCTTCAGCGGGCGAACGCGCAGACCACTATCGCCGCTTCGTCCTGGATGCCATCGACCCGGACGAAACGGTTGCCATCCGTCTCAACCTGCAGCGCCAACACGCGCTGGGCAACGAGCGCTTCCGTGCGGCCATCCAGCGCCAGCTTGGCCGCCGTGTCGGACCCGCTGCGCGAATGGGTAGGCCGCCAAAGGTCAGACCGATAGGGGAGGAAAGTGCACTCTGACCCTGAGGTTTACCTGATGGATTGGCTCGAGCCAGACGTTGGGGTTAAGCTTTTCCTGACGAGCCGAGAGGCACACGGACGGAATACAGCGCATGGAATCATCAACGCCCAATCAACCCCTGCCTGGGGAGTTCTTCATCCTTGAAGCGGGCACCATCAATGGCCCGGTGAATGGGGTGATGTTTGAGAACATCGACCGCTTGCTGTCGCCTCCGCGACTGATCCTGAAGCCCGAAGGTGGCGGCTTCCCGCCGCTGCGCGAAACCCACGTTTGGTCTACAACCCCAGCAAAGGTCCTTTGCCAAAAGACCTGGAGCCCGGCTTCAGTGGTTACTGGCTGGTGTCAGAACGGCTTCATCAGGTCATGATCTCGGTCGATCCCAACGCGTTTGCGTTCGCAGAGGTGGACTACCGTTTGGCCGACGGCTCGAAGGGGCCGCGCCACTTGCTCTGCGACGTAGTCCAAGAAATCGATGCGCTGGACGAAGACGCTTCTAAGCTCTTCATCGACACCACCGAAGACTTCGTTAACGGCAAGTTCTATGACCTGACCGGCGGCGCAAGCATCACGTTCGACCGTGAACGACTTGGTTCGGCACATGTATTTAAAACGCCGTACACAGGTAGGGTCTTCTGCGATCGAGTATTCAAGGATGCAGCCGCTGCCGTAGGCATTGAGACCAATGCCGACGCCGACGGCCTGTGGTTCATTGATGCTTCGGACATCTAGCAGTGCAGAGCGGCGACCAGGAAGGAGCCTAATTCATGCCTCGCAATGGAGCTGTCTTTCAAGACCACCACGCCATCGAGCAGGAGACTCTGGAGTGCAGTCTGCTGGTTAAAGCGCTATCGACATGCGCGGTTCTTCTTGTGGCAACCTCAGTCACTTGACGATCGACAGCCGTCAGCACATCAGCGTGGCGGTGAGGAAGTGTGCATAGCCCCCCATCAACTGATGGATTGGCTCGGGACAGGCTCGGAGGTTAAGCTGTTCCAGCCGCTGTAAACGCACCCTCATGGATGGGACGAAACGTATGCAATCGAATTCACCGAATCAGCCAAAACCAGGGGAGTTTTTCCTGTTGGAAGCTGGTGCCATCAGCGGCCCCGGGCATGGGGTGGTCTTTGTCAATCTGGATAGATTGCTGACACCGCCGCGGCTTATCCTTTGGCCGGACGGAGGCGGCTTCCCTGTGCTTCGTGAAACACCCCAGTTGATCTACAGTCCGAGCAAAGGCGTTCCTCCGCGGGATTTGGAGGCTGGATTCAGTGGTTATTGGCTCGTATCCGAGCGACTTCACCAAGTCATGGTCTCGGTCGATCCCAATGCCTTTGCTTTTGCAGAGGTGGATTACCGCCTCGCTGACGGTACCGCGGGACCGCGCTACTACCTCTGCGACGTGATTCAGGAAGTCGACGCGCTGGACGAGTCGGCTTCCAAGCTCGTCATCGACACAAGCGATGAGTTCGTCAACGGCAAGTTCTACGATCTGACTGGTGGGGCCAGCCTCACGTTCAAACGTGAACGGCTAGGTTCAGCCCATGTCTTCAAGACCCCTTATAACGACACGGTCTTCTGCGACCGGATCTTCAAGGATGCGGCCGCTGCAGCAGGCATTGCCACCGACACCGATGCCGATGGCATGTGGTTCATCGATGCCTCGGACATCTAGCAGCGCTGCAATAGTGACAAGGAAGGAATCTGATCCATGCCCCGCAACGGACCTGTTTTCCAAGATCATCATGCTATCGAGCAACGAACGCTCGACCGAAGCCCGCTTTGGGAGATGTTGGCAGAACGGGGGGGCGCTTGACATCCACGCTCCTGAGAATCGCATCTTTCTACCTGCCGATCCTGCGTTTGCGCACACTCTGGGCATCGTGCCTCATAGCGGCGGGCCTGTCGGTCACCTGATGGGTTGGACCGGGCCAGACGTTGGAGTTAAGATTTTCCTTACCAGCCGAGAGGCTCGCGGAAGGGATGTAACGTATGGAATCGACAACGTCCAATCAGCCCAAGCCTGGGGAGTTCTTCATCCTCGAAGCGGGCACCATCAATGGTCCAGCGAATGGGGTGGTGTTTGAGAACATCGATCGCTTGCTGTCGCCCCCGCGACTTATCCTGAAGCCAGAAGGTGGCGGCTTCCCGCCGCTGCGCGAAACCCCACGTTTGGTCTACAACCCCAGCAAAGGCCCTCCGCCCAAAGACCTAGAGCCCGGCTTCAGTGGTTACTGGCTGGTGTCGGAACGGCTTCATCAGGTCATGGTCTCGGTCGATCCCGACGCGTTTGCGTTCGCAGAGGTGGATTACCGCTTGGCCGACGGCTCGAAGGGGGCGCGCCACTTCTTCTGCGACGTAGTCCAAGAAATTGATGCGCTGAACGAAGAAGCGTCCAAGCTCTTCATCGACACCACCGAAGACTTCGTCAACGGCAAGTTCTACGACCTAATTGGCGCCAGTGTCACGTTCGACCGCGAACGATTGGGCTCGGCGCATGTGTTCAAGACGCCTTATACGCTTGAGGTCTTCTGCGACAGGGTCTTCAAGGATGCAGTCGCCGCCGCAGGCATTGAGACCAATGCCGATGTCGATGGCATGTGGTTTATCGACGCCTCGAACTGCTAGTGGGAAAAAAGCAGCTTAGGAAGGAGCTCGATCTATGTCTCGCAAAGGACCTAATTTCCAAGACCACCACGCCATCGAACAGCAGACGCTGGAGCGAAGCCAACTGCTCAAGACACTATCGGACGCAGGGCGTTTCGATATCCATGCCCCAGAAAACCGGATCTTTCTACCTGCCGATCCAGCGTTTGCGCAGACCCTGGGCGTTACCCCTCATAGCGGCGGGCCGATCGCGGACTACCAGATCGGATTGCAACGGCGCTTGAGACGTTTGGAGTTGTCCCCAGATGGGAGCGGGGCGCTAGGTGGCGATCCGGACGCATTAGTCCGCATTACAGAGCGCGTGGAAACCCTCCGCGACACAGTGCGAGTGGGTCTTATCAATGGCGATTTGCACACCAACGCGCCGCTTGGCCTTCGCGCCGACGATATCCGTCCGAGTGTCCAGAACTTCTTTTACAACGAAGTTGCGTATGGGCAGGCCAATGCAGCGCAACTCCAGGGCCTGCAAGGCTACGCGCCGGTCGATCACGGCTGGGCGGCGGTGACCCACACCGAAGGCCGGGTGGTGAGTACCCTCCAGCACATTCAGAGCGTCCCCAATCCTTTGACCCGTGGTGGTGCGGTCGAACTCCAGCGCCATGGTCTGTCCCAAGCCATCTCGAATGCCTACCACGACGGCCGCTTGACCCTGTCGCCGAGTAGCGTGGTCGTGGTCGAGAACACCTTGGGCGAAGAAGCCGCACGCAACCTCCGCGTGCCCCGCGGCCAACGCGGCGAAGTCGCCATGCAGCTGTTGATGGGCGAGGCGTCCGCCCGCGGTTTGACCCGTGCTGGTGGACTGCTGGCTACGGGCGTGGATGCCGTGATGACCGCGCGCACGGCTTCGGCGCTGATGGAGCAGGGCAACACCACGGCCGCGCAGTCTGAGGTCGATCACGCCATTGCACGCAACGTTGGTGGCTGGGCCGGCGGTGCGGCGACGGCGGCTGCATTGGGCAGCAGTAGCGGGTTCGTGCCCTCGGCGCTGGTGGTGGGCGATGCCATCCTGATGAGCAAGGCCTTCGACAAAGCCGTCGACCTCAACGAGAACCGCGACATCTTCCACCAGACCGACAAGGCCGGGGTGGAGTGGCAGTTCAACGGGCGGGATTGGGAGCGCCAAGGCGCGTTCGACCGCACGCCCGACGGGCGCGACACTCCTGCTCAGGGACCGGTGGGAGCCAGTTACGTCAAATCGCAGGAATTGGGCGCCATGGCGAACGCCAAGGCCGCCGAGTTCGCGCTGGGCAAAGCGCCCCCGCCGCAGGATCCGTTCAACCTCCCGGCCCAGGCCGGCGACCGGACGGGCCTCGACAACCAGAACTGGCAGCGCAATCCGACCACTGAGTCCTGGGAGCGCCAGGTCAAGACAGGCGTGTCGGGTGCCAACGACCATGGCGTCTATGAGCCGCAGGCCGCTACACCAGAACAGGCGCAGCGCCTGAACCAGGAAGCCCTGGCGCGCATCGAGAACAACGTCGCCACCGGCCGCGAGGCCATCGCCCAGGCCTATCTGGAAAGCCATGCCGCCCAGCGCGGGCAGGACTACGGCGTGGGGGTGCCCGCCGCGGTGGAGAATGCCCGGGCCAGGCAGGATCAGGTGCAAGGCCACGACGGTCAGCTTTACCAGCGCACTGCTGAGGGGCAATGGGCCGGGAAGGACGGGATGGCCAGCGGCAACCTGGCGGTGGAGCTGGAGCTCACCAACCAGATGCGCCAGCCGTCCCTGGAGCGTGCCCAAGAAACCTTGGCGGCCATCGAAGCGCGTCCTGCGCCGACGGTGGCGCAGATGGAGCACAACGAACTCCTGCACCGCTATCGGGTTGCCGGCATCGACCTCAACGCCCAGGAAAACAACTTGGAGGCGGTGAAGCTCGCCACCCAGCGGACAAAGGAGGCCGAAGGCCTCACCGGCCGGATGATGCAGCAGTTGAAGCCGAACGAGCAGGGGCAATACGGCTACGACAGCCCGATTGTTCACTACCAGATCGGACAGGACGGGATGGCCCACCAGGTCGCCTTGACCACCCCGGAGGAGTTGCGCCACGCCAAGGCTGAGTTGAGCCAGTCTGCTGTGGCGCACGTGCCGACGCTGGCCACGGTCTCGGTCACCGCACCGGGCCGCAGCAAGCAGCAGGAGGCCGAGCCGGCGCAGGAGAAGAGCGCGCAGGGTCCGATGCTGGCCGACAACCCCGCGCATCCAGACCATTCCACCTACCAGACGATCCATTCCTGGGTCAGCGGAACGGGGAACTGGAACGAAGACG
This sequence comes from Xanthomonas campestris pv. phormiicola, assembly GCA_025666215.1. Taxonomy (NCBI): domain Bacteria; kingdom Pseudomonadati; phylum Pseudomonadota; class Gammaproteobacteria; order Lysobacterales; family Lysobacteraceae; genus Xanthomonas; species Xanthomonas campestris. The sequence goes on from CP102593.1 coordinate 1,628,064, forward strand.
AGAGCCGCAACGTCACCGCTGCGCTCTACAAGCAGCAGGCCGAAGACCCGTTGGTGAAGCGGGTGGACCGAGTGACCGGCGCGCTGGGCAAGGACGGGGCCGAGAGCGTGCTGGCGGTCTATGCGCCGTTCGGCGACAAGCTGCCGTTCTTCCACGCCCGCGTGGATGGGCGGGAAGCGGCCCAGCAGCCAGCAGAACAGAGCCTGGTGCAGGCCGAGCAGATCAAGGTGGAGCAGGTGCGCCAGCAGCAGGTGGAGATGACGCAGCAGCAGACCACGCAACAGCAGGCAGGCCAAAGCCGGTCTCTGTGAGGGCGGCTACCGGCGTGGCACTGCGGTGCGTGTTGCGAGGGGGCGGACCCCGCAGCACAAGGGTCCTGTCTCCGTTGGCCGCGTGGTTCATTGCCTACCGGGCGGTCGTCTCCTTGAGCGCTTGCGCGCCCACCTGGTCCAGGATGCCGCGCGCCGCGCGGGCGGCGGTGTAGATGGCCTCTCCCAGCGCGGGCAGGGTGCGTGGATCCAGATAGGGCGCCGTGCCGGCGGCGAGGATGTCGCCATGCGCGGCGATGGTGCGGATCAGGCCGTCGAGCGCATCGGCCTGGTCGAGGGTGATGCCGAAGACAAAGCGGTTGGACGCCATCTCAGCGATCCTCCGGTGCGTGGTGGGCGATGGCTGCGTCAGTCCTCGCGGGCCACGCTCAACACCAGTTCGCCATTGCGCACCTGCACGCGCAGCGTCTGGCCGATGGCGAAGCCCAGCTGTTCCAGCCAGCGGCCGCGGAAGCGCAACATGGGCACGTGCTGGTGGCTGGTGGGGTAGTAGCCATAGCCCACCGTGCACTGCGTGGGCGGGCGCGGGCGGCGAGGCGCGCGTGACGCGCGGGCCAGCTCGGCGGCGATGGCGGCCGCGGCGTCTTCCACCGACATCATCGGGGTGCACGGTGGCTCGATGTAACGCAGGAACCCGGCCGGCTCGGGCTCAGGTTTGGGCTGCGGCTGGCGCGCTGCACGTTTGCGGGCAGGCGGGGTGCGCGGAGTGGTGGGGCGGGGTGACGGTTGACGCATGGCACAGCCTCCTTGGCAGACAGGAACCCGCGCCGAAGGGCGACGGGATGTCGGGAGGTTAGAAACCGCACACAGCCGGCGGGCTTATTTCCCCGAAGGGTGTTGTATTCGCCGCCCTCCCGACGCAGACAGCGCGTCGGAGTGTGCCTGCGAACAGGCACAAAAAACCCACCGGTTTGACGGAGGTGGGTGCCGCTGTGTGAGGAGTTTCTACGCTCCTTGGAGGGAATGGTGCTACTGGTTTTCGGGGATGTCAACTAGTTTTTGGCTATAACGGGAAAGGTAATTTTTTAGGTGAATCTGACCTCTTATCTAACTGTTAAGCGCCATCCTTTCGCTTTGCCATTCTTTCGATTGCGGCTTGAACCACCAGCTTGGCAGCCTGTCGGCCTTCTTCATTTTGCGACCAAGTTACGCTTTCGCGTGACAACGCTAAGCCAGCGAGAGTTTCGCTCAAGACGACTTCAATGCCACGATCTACGAGCTCAGACGCTTCAACGTAGATGTCAGGTCCGCAGCCAAAATGCTTGCGCGCATGGTCGAGTTCCACAAGGACAACAATAGCGCCAGAGGCAAGGCGGCAACCAAAGCCGTGGGCCCCGCCCATGCCTGGCTCCTCCCAGCTGTCCAAGGGAATCTGTAATCGCTCAGAGAGTTCAAAGATTGAAGTCTGGATGGTGCAGAGTGGGAACTCTACCCGCAGCCTGTCGCCTTTGGAGAGCTTTGATGGTGCCAGCATGGGTCATGACTTTTTGAGTTAAGCCGAGTCGCGAAGAGGCTCATGCTTTAGTGGGTATAATATCTACGCTCATGCCCAATGTCATTGGGGGAAATATATGACGAAAAGTAATGCATCGACCATTGTTGGTGACCAGGGAGTATTGGCTAACGGCGCCATCCCCTATTGGGTCGTACTCATCAATCCTAACAATGGAAAATGGCAGAAAGGGAGCTGCCTCTATCAGAGGAACGGCCTCGACAAGGTGGCCGTCATTCGAGGTGAAGTGCAGCGCTGCGGAAGTGCAAATTTGAAGGGATAGTCCAAGACTGGGATACCTATCCGGCCCTAAGGTCACCTCGCACGGACTAATTTGAATGAACGTGCCATCGACGAACTCTAGAAAAGCATCGAAGCCAACGATAGGCAGAGTTAGGTCGTTCACCCACGCGGGGTGAACTCCCTCTGAACGGAAAAGCCAGAGGTTGCATATATTGTTTTTGAGCAGCGGGTATTTTTCCAGTGACATCCGATTTCCGAATTAAGCGGCGCCGCTAGGTCATTTTAGGTTGAAGGAATTTATACGAAAAAGCACGGTAAACGTTTGTTTCATCGCTGGACCATGCTGCGGAACGCCAGGAATGGCGATGCGAAGGAGTCGGGCCATGTGAGCCAGCGTAGCCCTTTTCGATGGTCAGCACATTCCGAAAAGCTCTCGCCACGTGACCGGAAGATACCGTATTCGCTTGAACAAAGAGGCTAGAGGGAATATAAATGTCAAACGCATATTTCCTCTGGCCCTGAGGTTTCCCCAGCTTTAGTTCTTAGCAATCAAGAGTTTGCAGCGTCTTTGGTTTGCAAAAGCGCGCGCATGGCGCGATCTTCGCGGTTACCACACCAATGAGGATCGCAGACCATGCGCGCGAGCCAAGTATTGCAAAGATGCCTGGAGTCGGCACTGTCGCCGATGCATGCACTACGCCGGCAGACGCTGCTGCTGGCGGTGGAGTCGCTGCTGGCGGGTCGCCGCCTGGTGCTGATCGATCTGGCCCGCAGCTGGTTGGACGCCGAACGTATCCGTGCGCCGCTGAAGCGACTGGATCGGTTGCTGAGCAACCCACGCTTGCACGCCGAACGTGAGCGCCTGTATGGCGGCATGGTGCGCTGGCTGGTGCGCTCGCCCACGCCGGTGATCGCGGTCGATTGGTGCCGCTTGAAGGGCGATGGCCGCTGGCATCTGTTGCGCGCCGCGGTGCCAGTGGGCGGACGAACCTTGACGTTGCTGGAGCAGGTGTTACCGGAACGGGAACTGGCGTCGCCAAAGGTAGAGCGTCGCTTCCTTGAACGCCTCAAAACACTGTTGCCCGAGCACAGCCGTCCGATCCTGATCACCGACGCAGGCTTCCGGGCGCCGTGGTGCCGGACGGTGGAGCGGCTGGGATGGCAGTGGATCACGCGCCTGCGGCATCGCACCCAGGTCAAACCTATCGAGATCCCCGACCAGGCCGATCAGTGGGTACCGTGCCGCGCTCTGTACGCGTTGACCCTGACGGGCAAGTCACGCGATCTGGGCGTGTTCGACGTGGTGCGCAACGAGCCGATTCAGGCGCGCCTGGTCCTGCATGCGGATAGGCCGCGGGGACGGCGGCACACGACGCTCAAGGGCGAGCGCCGCCGCGGCAAGCAAAGCCGGCAGCATGCACAGCGCGAGGCCGAACCCTGGTTGTTGATGGCGTGCAAGGAGATGGCTCACGTCAGCGCCGGGCAGGTGGTGGCGATCTATCGCCGGCGGATGCAGATCGAACTCGGGTTCCGCGATCTGAAATCGCATCGCTACGGCCAGGCCTTCGAGGACAGCCTGACCCGCAAGCGCGAGCGGATCGAGACGTTGTTGCTGCTGCACGCATTGGCGATGTTCGTGTCCTGGCTGGCAGGCATGGCGGCCGAAGCGATCGAGGCACAGGACAAGCTCAACCCTTACCCGACCGCACGCAGGCTCTACTGCCTGGTGCGATTGGGTCAGGAAGCCTTACAGCGAGGATGGTTGGAACGACCGCTCCACGCCATGCTTCACGCGCTACGTCAGCTGTCACCGGAGGCCAGTCAGAACATGCGGTTCGTAACATGAAAAAGTGGGGAAACCTCAGCCTCTGGCCCCTTTTTTTATTGGTTTCGTAGTTCTACAACTCCTGGTCGGCATATGCGTCCAAAATGCGGTCGCGTATGTTGGGGTTGTAAAAGTCCTTTTTGCTGCTGCTAGGGTTGTTGGGGTCGAGTAGGCGTGAGTGGACAAGCCCGCGCTCTTTCATTAATGGCTTCTTGATGGCATGGAACTCGGCGTTGAACTTGATGTCCGGTTTGCGGCGGCGCAACTGAACCTGCAAATCGGCGTAGGACCATGGGTACGTTTCCATCAGTTGGTTTTCGTCCAGCCGTATGGCAAGCGCTTCGGGATCACGAGTGACCTGCACATTGGCCGCCGTGTCGAGGTTTGACCGCCGCAGGCGCACGTCAACGCGCACAGCGACCTGGTACTCGCCATTGGCAGCGGGCTGTGTTGCTGTTGCTTGCAAGCGATCAATCAATCGCTTCTCGTCTCGCGTGACAACAACGGCGCCCACTTCCTCGATGCCGTGGAAGAACGCAACAGGCAGCATCAACGAAAGGGAGGACCCGAAGTCGCGGTCAAACCATGTCTTGCTTAGTGCCACGTAGTTGCGCACGCTCGCGCAAGCCAGTTCAAGCACGTTTCGCTGCAACAGAGCACTGGCGACGATGAAGTGAGTAGCGTTGTCGCGGACATCGATAATCGCTTCTAGGTTCAATGCCACTTCTTGCGGCACACGACTGGCGCGGTCCTGTGCCTTTTCCAATGCGACGACGCACGCACTCAACTGCAATGTCATCGCGTTGCCCGCGCGGTTCTTCTTCACAGTCATGTGCTTGGTGCTCTTCTCGCCACCCTTCAACTGTCGTGGTACACGCACCTGGATGGCTTTGGGGTCGTTCTTTGACTCTTTCAACAACTTCGCCTTTAAAAGCAGTTCCCATGCATTGACGGCGAGGATGCAAAAGGTCTCTTCGCGGTATGAAAAGGTGGGTTTGTTGTAGACCTCAATTGCCGCAAGCATCGCTGCGTGCGACTTTTCAATGAATTTTTGGTGCAGTGCAGCGGCCATCCCTTAGATTCCCTGTTCCTGTGGATGCATCATGATGGTCAGTTGAACAAAGGAGCCAGAGGAAATATCAATGTCAAACGCATATTTCCTCTGGCCCCTTTGTTGGCGTCGGCTTGGACGAATTGTTAGGCGGCAGGCCGGGAGACGAAGGCATAGATTGCTTCCTCTAGGCTGATGTTGCCGCCTTTGATGCGCTCAAGATAGAACGGCGAGAAGTCTTCTTGCCCCATGATTTCCTGGATGTTGCTGCTGGACAGGGTGTAGAAGAAATCACTGGCTGCCGAAGTGGCCACTGGCTGCTTGTTCTCATGATGCTGCTGGGCCCGCGCTAGACAATGTCGGGCGAGCCGCACCGCGTCACGTGCGGCGACAGGCCGCACCAAGTCTTTTGGACTTTGAATCGAGCCATCCGCGAGAACGCCAGTATACATCGATGGCTCGCGGCCGCGGCGGAGGCTGCCCATAAGCTCAAGTGATGTCTCAAGTGCCTCCTCCATGTTGTCTCGCGCCGTCAGGTTCAGCGCAGGTCCGAAGGCAGCGATGATCTTGGACTTGTGATCGAGAAGGTTGTTCCAAGTCTTCTTGAGTACTTGCCGATCGGCGAGGTTTCGACCTGCGGCACCGAATGCTAAGGCAGACTTGCCGATTTCCTCGATGCCCGCAACCGCAAGAAAATAAGCGCGTGCGAAGTGTTCGGCACTTAGCAACGTTTGGGCCTCATCAACTAGCGCCGTGGCGTTATCGAGCGACGCGACCGAAAGCTTTACGAGCGTTTGCTTGTTGAGTTCTCTCATATGCCGTCTAACACCTGAATTAAGCCGGCCCGCTCGATCAACTGCCCGCTCGTGGCCACAACGAAGCGGGCTCGGCTTGAACGAATTGTTAGGCTCCGCGCCCGATGCCCACGCCTGGCGGATAGTTGACGATAATCCGAACGTCAGTGACCGGACATGCTCCATAGACACGCCTCTGCCAGTTCTTTATGAGCCACGAGCGGGATATGGCTTGAACTCTACCCTTTGCTTTGGCTGAGGCGGGAAGGCTCCAAGAAGCCGCTCCTGCTTTGTAGCCCGTAGTCACAACCAGCGCAAAGCCGCTCGGCGATGACTCCGAAGATACAAGCATAAGATCAACCGGCGCCTCGTGAGGCCAATCGCTCTTCAGTAACCGGAAGACCGAACCCCGCCACAGTTCTTCTTCCGGCCAATTGATCAACTTGCGCCATCTCATAAGGGGCCTAGCTACTATTCGACGACAAAATGGTGTGTAAAACAGGTGCGTAGCGCGCCGATACCGCTACCTTTCGGAGCAGCATGCATCGCAAATTCGATCTTTCGCCAGTCCCGCCGTCGCATAATCCCTGCGTCCAACCCCACGGTCGTTCCCCAGTGCATCCCCGCACAAGGCCGACGCTATCACTTGTTGACGGCCGTCACAAGTTAAAGGCCGCTCGGCGTAACCGCCGGCCGCCTTAATTTGTAGACAAGTTCTTTGATCCCGCGCCATCCAGATGTGCCGAATGGCGGGTTTTCTCGCGATGCGTTAGTTACTCGGCGCACTCCAAACCTGCGCCTTAACTCCCCGAACACTCGCATCCGCCGCGCTATCCAGATCGAACACGATCACGCTGTTCTCGCCTTTACGCTGCATCGGCGCCGGGAAATACAACGCCCGCTGCGGCCCGATGTTCCAATGCCGCCCAGGTTATGGCCGTTGGCCCAGGCGAAACCCTTACCAAACGCCTGCATATCAAGGAAGGTGTCGGTGGGCGTGCCGATCTTGACGGTGCCGCGGCGGAAGGCGGGGCCGTCGGTGGTCCAGCCGATGAGCTTGCTCGGGTCGTCCATCGGTAGCGGGAAGGTCTGCCAGCCGGTCAGGGGCTTGCCGTCGAGCAGCACGGGGTCGACCAGGCCGACGCGGCCGTCGGCCAGGTGGACGCCGTAGTTGATCGGCCGCCGTTTTCTCTCAAAACGGGGGTAGGTTTACTTAGCCAGAAGTCGCGAGATGGGCCGTGAGTAGAGCGGCAATGTCATCTGGATAACTCCAAAACTCTTCCTCTAGGGCGTCCCAAGCCGGAGCCGCGTCTTCGCTGATTTCTTCCAGGCGGCTTCGTCGCGCACTACTGTCGCCCGGCGGCCCCTCTTGGCCAAACTCGGTGTTGGCCAGTTCGACGATCTCGGCCATTCTGTTTGCTCCAATCGCGCGTAGCGCGCTCGGCGCCATCTTTGCCTGATCGCCGTAGGAGTTGAAATAGTATTGATCGAAGTCACCATTGTTCACGTCGGCTTCTAGGCCCCAGATGGTCACCAGAAGTCGATCGCAATCGCCAAGCGTGTCAAATCCATGATCTTGGAGCTTCTTTAAAGCAGCGTCAGTAAGCGACTCGACTTCCATGGCGGCCTAGCTTTTGAGTAAATTTATGTCAACGCATGGACGCAGCTTCCACGCCTTCCTGCAGCAGTTCGGCACCTTGGCCTGTCCGATCCTGTTGCGTCTTCCCTGCACAAACCCCTAGTTCCTGAGGTCGACGCTATCACTTGTGGAATGCCGTCACAAGTTCGGGTCGCCGGCGGAACTGCCAGCGGAGAATGTCAGTGAGAGCGGTAGTGGCCGATGCCACCATCCAATGCCGGTCCAAGTTGTGGATGTTCGACCGAGTATCGGTGAGAAGGGACGCTTAACGCCTCGATTGGGCGTTTTTTGGGCTCAGGGTGGCGTGCATTGCTGGTCTTGTGGTCCAGCAGCCAGCCTTTCTTGGCCTGTTGCAACGACAACCCTCTTTCTAAGCACGTCCATGCGTCTCACGAACTTTTCGTTCTCGAATGCAGCCATCCGGGCGTTGTAGCAAACCTCAATCTGGCCGGACTGCACTGTGACCATGACTAGCACATGGCGTCCTGGTGCAGAAGAGTTCCGCTCCCTCTCGGTGAGAGCAGGAAAAGCCCTTGTCCATCGCATACTTGCGAACTGCGTCTACCACCGATTTCCGGGCTTCTGGGGTGTCCGAAACAACGATCCTGCTCTCGAAGAATCCATCGCAGCCGGTGAGCGATATGGCTGCAGCGACGACAAGAAATGGCACTTTCGGTCGCATAAATCGTCGAACTCCTGGACTTATCGGTTGGAGAACGGTGGACGACCGAAATGCCGCGCCATCCGAATGCAGCGGATAGCGCAGCGCGCTGAGTGACTCAACCGCCCGGCGTCGGCGTACTCCAAACCTGCCCCTTAACCCCACGCACCCTCGCATCCGCCGCACTATCCAGATCGAACACAATCACACTGTTCTCGCCTTTCCGCTGCATCGGCGCCGGAAAATACAACGCCCGCTGCGGCCCGATGTTCCAATGTCGCCCCAGGTTATGGCCGTTGGCCCAGGCGAAGCCTTTGCCGAAGGCCTGCATGTCCAGGAAGGTGTCGGTGGGCGTGCCGATCTTGACGGTGCCGCGGTGGAAGGCGGGGCCGTCGACCTTGGCGGTGGTCCAGCCGGTGAGCTTGCTCGGGTCGTCCATCGGCAGCGGGAAGGTCTGCCAGCCGGTCAGCGGCTTGCCGTCGAGCAGGACCGGGTCGATCAGGCCGGCGCGGCCGTCGGCCAGGTGGGCGCCGTAGTTGATGCGGCCGCTGTTCTCCACCAGCACGTCGAGGGTGTGGGTGCCGGCGGGGATGTCCACGTCCACGGCCACTTGCTGCAGGCGGCGCTCGGCGCTGCCGGCCAACTGGCGATCGACGTAGACGCGGGCGTAGTCGCGCACGTCGCCCAGGTACAGGCTGCCCTTGCGCGGGCCGGTGACGGTGGTGCGGTAGAGGATGTAGCCGTAGGCCTGGCCGTAGCGTTCCATCGGCTGCGGGGTGTCGGTGGTGGCGGCCGGCGCGGGCAGGTTGTCCCACAGCGAGGCGGATTCGCGCAGCGGGGTGGCCGGCAGCTCGGCGAAGCGGATCGGGGTGGGCAGGGCGGGCGGCTGCACGCCGGTGACGCGGGCGATGGTGTCGCGGAACAGGGCGAACTTGGGGGTGGGCCGGCCGGCTTCGTCCAGCACGGCGTCGTAGTCGTAGCTGGTGGTCTGCGGGACGTAGTGGTCGCTGGCGTTCTTCTGGAAGTTGGCGCCGTTCATGAAGCCGAAGCTGGTGCCGCCGACGAACATGTAGAGGTTCGCGGAATGGCCCTGGCGCAGGATCCATTCGAATTCGCTGGCCTGTTTGGCGGCATCGGTGTTGGCGTGTTTGTCGCCCCACTGGTCGAACCAGCCGGCCCAGTATTCGCCCACCATCTGCGGTTGGCCGGGGCGGAACTTGCTCAGGGTCTGGAACGCTTTTTCGGCGTCGCCGGGGCCGAAGTTCACCACGGCCAGGGTATCGGGCAGGGTGCCGTTGGCCAGCACGTCGGCGCCGTCGGCGGTGAACAGCAGGGCCTTGTCGAAGCCGGCCTTGACGAACATGGCGCGGTTGGCCTGCATGTAGACGTGGTCGTCGTCGTAGGAGCCGTATTCGTTCTCGACCTGGACGGCGATGATGGGGCCGCCGTTGCGGTTGAGCCTGGGCTTGACCTGCGCGGCGACGGCGTCGAGGTAGGCCTGGCTGGCGGCGAGGAAGCGCGGGTCCTGGCTGCGCACGCGCATGCCCGGTTCGGCGAACAGCCATGCCGGGTAGCCGCCGGCTTCCCATTCGGCGCACACGTAGGGGCCGGGGCGCAGGATCACGTTGAGGCCCTGCGCGGCGGCTTCGTCGATGAAGGCGGCCAGGTCGTTGTTGCCGCTGAAATCGAACTGGCCCTGGCGCGGTTCGACCAGGTTCCAGAACACGTAGGTCTCCACGGTGTTCAGGCCCATGGCGCGCGCTTTCTGCAGGCGGTCCTTCCAGTAGGCGCGCGGGATGCGCTGGAAGTGGATGGCGCCGGAGATGATCTGGTAGGGCTTGCCGTCGCGGGTGAACTGCGTGCCCTGGGTGGCGAAGGCGGGCCAGGGCGCGGTGGCGTGCGTCGGCTGTGCGGATGCCGGCAGGGACAGCAGGAGCGACAGGGCAAGGGCGGACAGGGAGTGGCGCAGCATGTTGGGTCTCTGGCGGTGGTGGTTGGGCGTTTTGTAGCAGCGGCTTCAGTCGCGACCGGGCGTTACGGGTAAGTTTCGGTCGCGGCTGAAGCCGCTGCTACAGGGGCGTGGGGTGGATCAAACGAAGGAGGGCGGCAGATCTTCCTTGGCTGCGCCGAAGGCGGGATTCGGCTTCGGGCCCATCTCCAGTTCCAGGGTGCCGCCGGCGGCGAGGTCGGCGTGGCGCAGCCAGCTGCGCGTATACGGCTTGCCGTTCCAGCGGGCGCGCTGGATGTAGACGTTGGCGGCGCTGTTGCCGTGGGCGACGACGCTCAGGGTGCGGCCGTTGCCGACGTCGACGTCGGCGCGCTTGAACAGCGGGCTGCCGAGCACGTAGGTGGCGCTGACCGGGTCCACGGCGTAGAAGCCCAGGGCGCTGAGCACGAACCAGGCGCTCATCTGCCCGCAGTCCTCGTTGCCGGACAGGCCGTTGCGTGCGTCGTGGTATTGCTCGCGCAGCAGCCGCCGCACCATCGCCTGGGTCTTGTACGGTTGCCCGGCGTAGGCGAACAGGTAGGCGACGTGGTGGCTGGGTTCGTTGCCGTGCGCGTACTGGCCGACCATGCCGTCGATGTCCGGCGGCGCGTCGGCCGGCAGGTCGGAGCTGGTGGAGAACAGTTCGTCGAGCTTGGCGACGAAGCCGTCGCGGCCGCCGAACAGCTCCATGTAGCCGTACAGGTCGTGCTGGTTGAGGAAGGTGGCCTGCCAGGCGTTGGACTCGGTGAAATCGCGCCATTTCGTGATGTGGCCCATCGCGCGCGGATCGAACGGCGCGGCCCAGTCGCCGTTGCTCAGCCGCGGCTGCACGAAGCCGCTCTTGCGGTTGAACACGTTGCGGTAGTTGCGCGAGCGTTCGCGCAAGGCGCTCGCTTCCTTGGTGGCGCCGGCGGCCTGCGCCAGGTGCGCCACCGCCCAGTCGTCGTAGGCGTATTCGAGGGTGCGGCTGACCGCTTCGTCGACGGTGTCGCTGGGGATGTAGCCGCGCTTGCGGTATTCGTCCAGGCCGTGTGTGGTGTCGTCCATCGCGCGCTTGCGGTAGGCGGGCCAGGCGGCGGCGTAGTCGATACCGGTGAAGCCCTTGGCGTGCGCTTCGGCCAGCACCACGGCGGAGTGGTAGCCGATCATGCAGCCGGTTTCGACGCCTTGCAGCGGCCAGATGCCGACGCCGTCCGGGCATTCGTTGGCGCCGCGCACCAGGCACTGCACCAGGTCGGGCACGCGTTCCGGTTGCACCAGGGTCAGCAAGGGATGCAGCGCGCGGTAGGTGTCCCACAGCGAGTAGGTGCTGTAGTTGTGGTAGCCGGCGGGCGCCTGGTGCACCTTCAAATCCATGCCGCGGTAGCGGCCATCGGTGTCGCTGAACAGGGTCGGCGCGAGCAGGCTGTGGTACAGGCCGGTGTAGAAGATGCGCTGCTGCGCGTCGTCGTCGCTGTCGATGCGCACCCGCGCCAGTTCCTTCTCCCACGCGGCCACGGCGGCGGCGTGTACGCGCGCGAAATCGAAGTCGGGCAGTTCGGTGTCGAGGTTGGCCAGGGCGTTGTCGGCGCTGACCGCGGAGATGCCGACCTTGACCAGCAGCGGCGCGTCGGCGGCGTCGGGGTAGTGCAGCGCCACCTTCAGGTGGGTGCCGTCGGCCTGGTGCGCGCCGGCGGCCAGCGGCTGGTCTTCGGAATAGAGCTGGGCCTTGGCGAACGGCCGCGACAGGCGCATGGCGAAGTAGATGTAGCGGCCCGGCGCCCACTGGTACACGCGGCGCCCGCCGGTTAGGGTGCGCGCATCGACGATGCGCAGTTGCGCGTCGCTGACCCGGGTGGCGATCTCCGGCTTGTCCTGCATGCCGTGGCACAGGTCCAGCAGCAGATGCGCCGGCTTGCCCTTGGGGAAGTGGTAGCGGTGCAGGCCGGCGCGCGCGGTGGCGGTCAGCTCGGCGTGCACGCCGCTGTCCTTCAGGCGCACCCGGTAGTAGCCGGGCGAGGCGGCTTCGTCGGCATGGTCGTAGCGCGAGCGGTAGCCGGCGTCCGGATCCTCCAGCGTGCCGGGGACCAGCTTGACCTCGCCGGTGGCCGGCACGACCAGGAAATCGAGCAGGTCGCCGACGCCGGTGCCGGACAGGTGGGTGTGCGAGAAGCCCATGATCGAGCCGTCGGACTCATGGTAGCCGGAGCACGCATCCCACACTGCGTTGTAGGTGTCCGGGCTCAACTGCACCATGCCGAACGGCAGCGTGGCGCCGGGGAAGGTGTGGCCGTGGCCGCCGGTGCCGATGAACACGTCGACGTGGCGGGTGAGCTCGGCCTTGGCGCGCGCGTCGGCGGGCAGCGCGTAGCTGCCGGCGCGCGCCTGCGCCAGGCGGGCGATGCCGCTGCTGCCGAACAGGGCCAGGGCGATGGCGCCCTGCAGGAAACCGCGTCGTGTGGCCATGGTGCTGTCCTCGATAGATGCAGCGGAGAGGTTGAGGTCTGGGAACTGCGGTAGGGCGGGCTGTTGTGGAAGGGACTTCAGGCCCGACGCTTTCTCGGTAATGCCCGTCGGGACTGCAGTCCCTCCCGCAAGGAGCCGCGAGCGGATCAGCGGCGCAACAGGTGCGGCTTGCGTTGGTGCAGGTCGATGATCAGTTCGCCGAACAGGGTGTTGGCCCAGGCGAACCAGTCGCGGGTGAATGTGTTCGGGTCGTCTTGGTCGAAGGCCTCGTGCATGAAGCCGCTGCCGGCGTCGGTGTTTTTCAGCCAGGCCAGGCATTGGCGGATCTGCGCGTCGTCGTCGCTGGCCAGCGCGTACTGCATGATCGACATCGGCCAGATCATGCGCAGTCCGGCGTGCGGGCCGCCGACGCCTTCGGCGGCGCGGCCCTTGAAGAAGTACGGGTTGCGCTCGCTCCACGCCAGCTGGCGGGTGCGCAGGAACAGCGGGTCGCGGCGGTCGCAGCAGCCCAGGTAGGCCAGGCTCAGCAGGCCAGGCGCGTTGGCGTCGTCGATGAACAGCTGGTTGCCGTAGCCGTCCACTTCGTAGGCCCAGAACGCCTGCCCGTCGGCATCGCGCATCTGCCCGAACCGGCGCGTGGCGGTCTCGACCTCGTCGGCCAGTGCGCGGCATTCGCCGGCGAAGGCGGCATCGTGGTGCAGCGCCTGGCTCATCGCCGCCAGCTGCCGCAACGACGTCACCGCGAACAGGTTGGCCGGCACGAACAGCGGATACACGCAGGCGTCGTCGGAGGGACGGAACATCGAGTGGATCATGCCGTTGGGCCTGGTCGGCTGGCCGTAGCCTTCCAGCACCAGGGTCTCGGTCGCCAGCGGCGAGGGGCGCTGGAAGCTGTAGGGGCCGCGGTCGTGCAGGCGCTGCTGCTCGCGGAAGGTCTTGACCACCACGTGCATCGCTGCGCGCCAGTCGTCGTCGAACGGCGCGGTGTCGCCGCTGGCGCGCCAGTATTCGTGCGCCAGCCGGATCGGGTAGCACAGCGAATCCACTTCCCACTTGCGCTCGCCGACGCCGGGCTTCATGTCGGTGATGTCGGCCACCGACCACTTCAGGCGCTGGCTCTTGCCGTCGGGCAGGAACGCGTTGGCGTAGGGGTCGAGCTGGATGCAGTAGGCCTGGCGCTGGATCAGGCCATGGAACATGCGCCGCAATGCGGGATCGCGTTTGGCGAGAGGGATGTACGGATGCACCTGCGCGGAAGAATCGCGCAGCCACATCGCCTCGATGTCGCCGGTGATGACGAAGGTGTCCGGCTTGCCGTTGCGGGTGCCGGCCTCGACGGTGGTGTCGAGCGTGTTCGGATAGCAGTTCTCGAATAGCCAGGCCAGGCGCGGATCGCCGATGCCGGCCTTGACCGTGCGCAGGTGTCTTTCCACCGCGGCGCTGACGAAGCGCCGTTGCGCCGGGGCTGGGCGCTTGCTGGGCAGGCCTGCCGCCGCTGCACCGGACGCGGCGAAGCCGGGCACGGCGCTGGCGAGCAGGCCGGCGCCGGCTGCGCCGCCGAGCAGGTGGAGGACCTCGCGGCGGGTGACGCCGGGACTCGGGACTCGGGACTCGGGACTCGCCGAGTCACTGCACGGAAGCATGGACGTGGAATCTTGGGGCATGGCGTGAACGAACTCCTGCAATAAGCGTTGCGATGTGCTGTGCTTTCCCGAGTCCCGAGTCCCGAGTCCCGAGTCCCGACGTCACCGCGGAATGGGCACCGTGCCCTGGATCGAAAACGCGGCCTCGTCGCCGGGCGCGCCGGTGCCGGGCTGGCCGCCGCCGACGAACACGCGGTAGTCGCCGGGCTGCACCGCGCGCTGGCCGGCGCGATCGACGTCGCTCAGCTGCCGCGGCGCCAACTCGAAACTCACTTCGCGCGTTTCGCCCGGCTGCAGCGTCACCCGCTGGAAGCCGACCAGGCTGCGCAGCGGCGACTGCGCGCGTTGCGGGTATTCCAGGTACACCTGGACCACTTCGTCGCCGGCACGCGTGCCGCTGTTGCGCACCTGCGTGCGCACCTGCAGGGTCGTGCCGGCCTGCAGCGTCGTCGCCGACAATTGCGGCGCGGCGTAGGCGAAGCGGGTGTAGCTCAGCCCGCTGCCGAACGCGAACAGCGGTTCGCCCTTGAAGTAGCGGTAGGTGCGGCCCTTCATGTCGTAGCTGACGTAGGCCGGCAGGTCCTTGGTGGAGCGGTAGAAGGTCACCGGCAGGCGGCCGCCCGGGTTGACGTCGCCGGCCAGCACCTGCGCGATCGCGGTGCCGCCGGACTGCCCCGGATACCACGCCGCGACGATCGCGTCGGCATGCTGCTTGGCCCAGTTCAGCGCCACCGCGCTGCCGCTCATCAGCACCACCACGAGCGGCTTGCCGCTGGCCTTGGCGCGCTCCAGCAGCGCCTGCTGCGGTGCGGGCAGGGCGAGGTCGTTGCGGTCGCCGCCGTCGAAGCCGGGCACGTCGATGCGCAATTCCTCGCCTTCCACGTCCGGCGACAGGCCGACGAAGGCGACCACCGCATCGGCCTGCGCGACCGCGCGTTCGGCCTCGGCCAGCTGCAGCGCCGGCGGCGCCAGCCATTCCAGGCGCAGGCCCTGGTCCTGGCCGCGGTGCTCCAGTTCCAGGCGGATGCGGCGCGGGCGCGCATCGTCGAAATGCAGCGCGGTCTCGACGTTGCGGCCGTCGGCGTTGTGCATGCCGGCGGGCAGGTGCTTGTCCTCGGCATTGCCGGCGACGACCAGCTGGTCGTCGATGTACAGCCGCACCGGATCGTGGCCGGTGCAATCGAAGCAGCGCGCCACGCGCACCGCCAGGGTGTAGTCGCCCGGCCCGGGCGGCAGCAGCTCGCCGCTCCAGCGCACCGAGTAGCGGTCCTTGTCCACGCCCTTGGCCGGCGCCACGTGGTCCCAGTTGAAGCTGACCACGCGGTCCTGGCGTTGCGTGCGCGGCGTGCCGGCCAGATCGACGTTGTCGAAATACTCGCCACGCAGGCCGGGCTTGCCGTCGCTGCGCAGGGCGGTCTCGGGGATCATGCCGGGCACGCCGGCGGCGAGCGGGGCGCCTTGCGCGTAACTGACGTTCGCGGCACCGAAGCGTTCGCGCAGGCCCAGCAGCGGCGTCACCGGCGCGGCCGAGGTGCCCTGGTAGTTGGCTTCCAGCGCGGCCAGCGCGTCGGCGTTGGGGCCGATCACCGCCAGCCGCAGGCCCGGCTGCAGCGGCAGCGTGGCGTTGCGGTTCTGCAGCAGCACCAGCGATTGCTGCGCGGCCTGCAGCGCCAGCGCGCGGTGCGCGGCGCTGTCCACGTCCTTGGCGCCCAGCCGCGCGTACGGGTCCTTGCGCGGCGGCTGCAGTTCGCCGAGCCGGTAGCGCGCGGCGAACAGCCGCACCAGCGAGCGGTCGAGCGTGGCTTCGTCGGCGTCGCCGCGCTCGATCGCCTTGTCCAGTTCGCGGTAGGCGTAGCCGCAGTTGAGGTCGTGGCCGGCCTTGAGCGCGGCGGCAGCCGAGCCGGCGTTGTCGGCGCGGAAGTAATGGAACTGGGTCATGTCGTCCACGGCATCGCAGTCGGAGACCACGAAGCCCTTGAAGCCCCAGTCGCCGCGCAGGCGACCGTTGAGCAGCCAGTCGCTGGCGCAGGCCGGGGTGCCGTGCAAGGAGTTGTAGGCGCACATCACCGAGCCGGCGCGGCCGTCGACGATGGCGGCGCGGAACGCCGGGGTGTAGGTCGCCTCCACGTCGCGCGGCGACACGTCCACGTCGAAGCCGTGGCGGCCGGGTTCCGGGCCGCTGTGCACGGCCAGGTGCTTGGGCGTGGCGATGGTGCGCGGGTGCGCCGGATCGTCGCCCTGCAGGCCGTGGATGAAGCCCACCGCCAGTTGCCCGGTGAGGTAGGGATCCTCGCCGTAGGTCTCCATGCCGCGGCCCCAGCGCGGGTCGCGGAAGATGTTGATGTTCGGCGACCAGATGGTCAGCCCGGCGTAGCGCGGGTGGTCCTTGCCGGGGCCGCCGGCGAGATTGAACTTGGCGCGCGCTTCGGTCGAGGTCACGGTGCCGACCTGCTCGAGCAGGTCCGTGTTCCAGGTCGCGGCCAGGCCGATCGCCTGCGGGAACACGGTGGCGTAGCCGTTGCGGGCGATGCCGTGCAGGCCCTCGCTCCACCACTCGTAGGCCGGCACGCCCAGGCGCGGGATCGCCGGTGCGTCGTTCATCGCCTGCGCGATCTTTTCCTCGCGGGTCATCTTCGCCACCAGCGCGGCGGCGCGGTCCTCGGCGTCGTCGGCATGGGCCAGGGGGAAGGTGAGCAGTCCCAACACGCATAGCGCCTGTGGGAGGGACTTCAGTCCCGACGCTTTGACGGTACCGTCCTGTCGGGACTGACGTCCCTCCCACAGTGGCGCAGGCTGGCTGCTCTTTCCGGTCCGCATCACTTCGCCTCCGCCGGCTCGGGTGGCGCACCGGCCAGGGTGGCTGCCAGATCGCGCACCTGCAAGGCGCCGCGCAGCTGTTCCAGCGTGGCGGCGCTGCGCACGTGCACGGTCAGCGGCTCGCCCGGCAGCAGGTCGAAGGCGTTGTCGGACAGCGTGGCGTCCAGGTCGCCGAACGCCAGCCACACTTCGCGCGCCAGGGTGTTGCTGGTCAGGGTCAGCGCGTAGCCGTCGCCGTCGGCGCGCAGCTCGCTGCGGATGTTGGGGCTGGGCAGGTGCAGATTCTTGGCCGCATCGAAGAACACCAGGTTGCGCGACAGCACGCGCGCGCCGTCTAGCAGTTCGAACACCGCGAAGCTGCGCAGCGGATCGGCGCGGCGCAGCAGCTGCGCATCGCTGAAGCTGCCCACGCGCACGCTGGACAGCGGCGCCAGGGTCACCGGCTTCTCGCTCTTGCTCAGCACCTTGCCGGACACGTCCATCACCCGCATGCGCCAGCGCGCGGCCAGCGGCGTGGTGCGGTCGGAGACCAGCGTCACCTCGGTCTGGCCCTTGTCGTTGCGCAGCGCGGCAATCAGCTCCGGCGCGTAGAAGCGCTTGGCGTGGTAATGCAGCGCCTTCCAGCGGCCGAAATAGTCCAGGCTCGACCAGGACGCGCCCGGCCACACGTCGTTGAGCTGCCAGTACAGCGAGCCCATCGACTGCGGCCGCGACGCGCGCAGGTGCTCGGCGGCCAGGGCGATGCCCTCGGCCTGCATCAGCTGGCTCAGGTACACGAAGCTCTCGAAGTCCTTGGGCTCGCCGAATGCGCGGCGGATGTACAGCAGCAGGCGCTGGTTGCCGTTGCCCTTGTCGAACTTCTGGTGCGCGCGCATCACCGGCGATTCCGGCTGCAGGTCGCCGGGTTCGGCGAAGGCGCGGATGGTGCGCATCTCCGGGAACGACTGCAGGCCGTATTCGGACATGAAGCGCGGGGTCACGTTGAGGTAGTCGGTGACCGGCAGCGCCGGGCCGCCCCACACCTTCCAGTAGTGCATGTCGCCGTCGTCGGGCTGGTCGGCGGCGCCGTCGAAATCGGTGCCGGGCGAAGTGGCCCAGTACGGGGTGTCGCTGTCGTACTTGCTCACCGCCTCGCGCAGCACGGTGCCGAACAGGGTGGTCATGCCGCGCTCGATGCGGCTGCGTTCCTCCGGATCGATCGATTGCTTGAACTTGACCCGGTCGCCCCAGTTTTCCCAGCCGGTCTGCACTTCGTTGTTGCCGCACCAGATCACGATGCTGGGATGGTCGCCCAGGCGCTTGACCTGCGCCTCGGCCTCGGCGCGGGTGTTCTCGCGGAACGCCACGTCGTAGGGCGGGATTGCGCCGCCGAACATGAAGTCCTGCCAGATCATGATGCCGAGACGGTCGGCGTCCTCGTAGAAGCTGTCCGGCTGGTAGTGGCCGCCGCCCCACATGCGCAGCATGTTCATGTTGGCGTCGCGCGCCGATTGCAGGATGGCGTGCCGCCGCGCGTCGTCCACCCGGCTCGGGAAACTGTCGAACGGGATCAGGTTGGCGCCCTTGGCGAACACCGGGATGCCGTTGACCACGATCGCGAAGCCCTTGCCCCACTGGTCGGTGTCGCGGCGCAGCTCGACGCTGCGCAGGCCGGTGACGCGCTGGGTGGCGTAGCTGTCGCCGGCGGCGTCGCGGATGCGCGCCTTGAACGTGTACAGGTCCTGCTTGCCGTAGCCGGCGGGGAACCAGCGCTGCGGCTTGGCGATGCGCACCGGCACGGTGAGCGTGTTGCTGCCCGGATCGAGCACCGACTTCTGGCTCAGCTGCGCCACGCGCTGGCCGTCGGGGCCGAGCACGTCCAGCTCCAGTTGCACCTCGCCGCTGCGGCCGGCCTGGACTTCCAGTTGCGCGAGCAGTTGCGCCACGTCCGCATCGACGCGTTGCTGGGCGACGTGCAGGCCTTCCACGCGCAGCGCGTCCCAGGCTTCCACGCGCACGTCCTGCCAGATGCCGGCGGTGACGATGCGCGGACCCCAGTCCCAGCCGAAGGTGTACGGCGCCTTGCGCACGTAGGTGGAGCTGTGCCGCGCCACCGGTTCGTCGCCGAACGCCGAGTCGTAGGCGCCGGGCAGCGCGTACGGCTGCTTGGCCAGCCACGGCTGGATCTTCTTGATCGGCGAGAACAGCCGCACTTCCAGTACGTTGTCGCCGCGCTTGAGCAGCGGCTTGGCGTCGACGCGCCACTGCCGGAACATGTTGTCGGCGGCGAGCAGCTTCTTGCCGTTGAGATAGACCTCGGCGAAGGTGTCCAGGCCGTCGAACACCAGTTCCACGTGCTCGCGCGCGAGCAGCGCGGCTTCGGCCTTGAAGCGGGTCTGGTACTGCCAGTCGCTCAACCCGGCCCACTGGATCTTGGCTTCGTTGTCGCGATAGAACGGGTCGGGCACCACCCCGGCCGCGATCAGGTCGGTCTGCACCGTGCCCGGCACCTGCGCCGGCAGCCACTGCGCGGCCTTCGGGAAGTCCTTGGCATGCGCCTCGCCCGGCGCCAGCCGCACCTGCCAGCCCTGTTGCAGCGACAGCGTCGCCGGCACCGCCGCCTGGGCCAACATCGGCAGGCCCATGGCCAGCAGCAGCCCGAGCCGGGCGGGGAAGCGCGCGCGCGGCGCGGAACGGGGACGGCGGTGCGGCTGGGTCATGCGTGGGTCTCCAGGGTCAACGCGCGGCGGCGGGGGGCGCCTGCGCGGTGGTTTCGATCAGGTGGACGGCGCCGATGGCGTAGTACGGGCCGTTGATGCGGGCGGTCGAACGCAGGCACAGGTCGTGCGTTCCGGTTTGCTTGGGCAACGGCGCTTCCAGCGAGAACTGCTCGCCAAGGGCCTTGCCGCCCGGCAGCGGGATCCGCGCCAGCAGCTTGCCCTTGCAGTCGCCCAGGCGCACTTCCAGTTCGCCGTGCGCGGTCCTGGCCGGGTAATGCTTGACCTTGGCCTGCTCGTGCGCCAGCCCGTAGTTGCGCGCCAGCCGCGCCGCATCGATGCGGATGCTGGCGATGCCGTCCAGGCGCGCGTCGGCGTAGCGCCAGCAGCTGCCGAACAGGTCGATGTTGAACACCGGCGTGTCCTTGCCCGGCATGTCCGGCAGCAGCGGCACGCGCAGGCCCAGGCTGCCGTCGGCGCAGGCCCCCAGGCCCTGGGTGTCGCGGCTGAGCAGGCCGGGGCGGTCGAGGATGCGGGTGCGCGGTGCGGCCAGCACGCTGCCGTCGTCGGCGAAGGTGGCCGCGCGCACGGTGACCGGCAGGGTCACCTCGAACGGCTTGGCGTAGCGCGGCGAATCGGCCTTGGGCTCGCTGCCGTCGGTGGTGTAGCGGAAGCTGCCGAACCTGGCCTGGTTGCCGAGCACGATGCTGGCCTTGCCGCTGTCCAGCGCGGTGTTGTCGCCGCCCTGGATGGCGATGTCCGGCGCGAACGCGCCGTCGCCGTAGTCGATGCCGAGCGCGCGGTAGCGGTTGAGCTGCGCCGGCAGGCGCTGCAGGAAGCCGTCCCAGCCGCGCACGGCCATCGGCGACCACGCCGCCTCGGCCAGTGCGTCCAGGCGCGGGAACAGCGCGTGGTCGATATGCCAGGCCGAGGGAATGTATTCGGCCCACAGCGCGGCCTGCGCGCCGAGCACGTGCTTGGCGTCCTCGGCGCTGAGCGCGGCCGGGACCGGATCGAACTCGTAGACCTTCTGCAGCGGCAGCACCGCCAGGCGGCCGTTGGGCTCGTCGCTGCGTGCGCTCTGCAGATTGTCCAGGTACAGCCAGCCGGCCGGCGCCAGCACCACGTCGTGGCCCTGCTTGGCCGCGGTCACCGCGCCGTCGACGCCGCGCCAGGACATCACCGACGCGCTCGCCGGCAGGCCGCCTTCCAGGATCTCGTCCCAGCCGATCAGGCGCCGCTCGTGCTTGGTCAGGTAGTCGGACAGCTGCTGGTTGAACCAGCCCTGCATCGCATGCGCATCCTTGACCCCGAGCTTGCGCATCTGCGCGCGCACCGCGGGCGACCGCTCCCACTGGTCCTTGACCGCTTCGTCGCCGCCGATATGGATGTACGGCGAGGGGAACAGCTGCAGCACTTCGTCGAGCACGCCCTGGATGAAGGTCATGCTCTTTTCGTCGGTGTCGAACAGGTAGGGATTGACGCCCCAGTCCACCGACACCTTCGGCCGCTGCCTGGTCACGCCGACCAGTTCCGGATACGCCGCCACCGCCGCCTGCGCATGCCCGGGCATGTCCAGTTCCGGCACGATGGTGACGTGCCGCGCAGCGGCGTAGGCAACCAGGTCGCGGATCTGGTCCTGGGTGTAGAAGCCGCCGTAGCGGTCGGGCACGCCCTGCGTGCCGGCGCCGGGCGGGGTGCGCCAGGCGCCGATCTCGGTGAGCTTGGGATAGCGCTTGATCTCGATGCGCCAGCCCTGGTCGTCGGTCAGGTGCAGGTGCAGCACGTTGAGCTTGTGCTCGGCCATCGCATCGATGACGTGCTTGACCGTGTCCGGGCCGTGGAAATGGCGGGCCACGTCGAGCAGCAGGCCGCGCCAGCCGAAGCGCGGCCAGTCGCGGATCTTGACCTCCGGCACGTCCACCTCGCCCTTGCCGGCATCGGGGGTGAGCAGCTGCCAGGCGCTCATCGCGCCGTAGAACAGGCCGCGTTCGTCGCGCGCCTGGATCAGCATGGTGCTGCCGTCCACGTCCAGCCCGTAGCCTTCCGGCGCTTCCACCGGGGCGTTGGGGTTCATCTGCAGGCGGATGGCGCCGTTGGCCGGAATGGTCTCGGCGCGCACCTCCAGCGACAGGCCGCGGGTTTTCTCCAGCAGCGTGGCCAGTTGCCGGGCCACGCGCATGGCCGCCTCGTCGTCGGTCGGGACCGACAGCGTGCTGCCGGTGCCGATGGTCAGCGTGGCGCTGCCGCGCTTGACCTGCGCCGGCGCCGGAATCAGCGGCAACGGCGCGGTGCTGACCGGTTTCGGCGCAGCCGGTGCGGGCGCTGCAGCGGGCTTGGCCGTGTCCGCCGCGGCGGGGGCCTGGCGGTCGCAGCCGCTCAGCACGGCAGTGAGGGCGAACAGGGCAAGCCCCAGCCACGTGGTGCGGGACGTCGCCGCGACGCCCGCCGGGGCGGTCGTCGGGCGGTGTGGCGTGCGCTGGCGTGCACCTGCTGCAATCATTCGGTCTACCTCGTGCTGTGCGGACGCCTATCGTAGTGGATCGGCGCGTAACGGATCAGCGCGATGCGGTCGGCAGCTCGTCCCACACCTTCGGATCCTCGGCGCCCAGCACCCAGCAGCTGAAGCCTTCCAGGCCGTATTCCTTGACCAGGGCGTAGCGCGCGCGGAAGCTGCGCGCGTCCGGGCGGAACACCCACTCGCGCATGTCGTCGCGGTAGAAGTAGAACCACGACTCCTGCTCCTGCGCATCCCACTGCACGGTGGCGTTCTGCTCGATCGCCAGCGGGAAGGACTCGTCGGCGTCGATATAGTTCGCCGAGATGTTGGAGGCTTCGGTGCCGTCGGCCTTGACCGGGTTGCCGGTGTACCAGCGGTAGCCATAGGTGGCGATGCCCAGCGACAGCTTCTCCTTCGGCACCTGGGTCAGCGCATAGTCCAGATGCTTCTTCATCCACACCATGCCGTCGACCGGGCCGGGCGTGGTCCAGCGGGTGTGCTGGTCGTAGGTCATCAGGCTGACCAGGTCCACCGCCTGGCCCAGCGCCTTCAGGTCGTAGGCGCCGCGCCAGTACTCCCACATCCACTTGGAGAACGGCCCGCCCTCGGCGTAGCCGGGTGCGTTCGGCACCACCGCCACCGACATCTTGAAGCCGGCCTTGTGCAGCGCGTCGGCGGTCTGCTTGACCATCAGCGTGTAGGCGTCGCGGTCGGTCCAGGCGATATTCTCGAAATCGAACTGGAAGCCGTAGTAGCCGTTCTTTTTGCCGTGGATCAGCAGCGAAGCGATCATGCGCTGCTTCGCCTCCTCGTCGTGCATCAGCTTGTGGAAGCCGTCGCGGCCGGTGGTCATCGACAGGATCGGCATCACCCGCAGCTTCTTCTGCTTGGCGATGTCGTAGATGTAGGTGTTGGGGGTGCCGTTGACCAGGCCGTTCTGGTCCACGCCGTACCAGGTCGGCACCACCACGTCGATCTTGTCGACGTTGGCCAGGAACGAGTTGGTCGATTTCTGCGTGCTCATCAGATAGAACAGCGCGGTCGGGTTCTTGGCCATGGCCGGAGCGCAGACCATGGACAGGGCAAGCAGCAGCCCGGCGAATCGCTTCATCATCGGGGAATATCCGTCAGCGGGTGGAGGTGGGGGAGGGCAGGTCGATGCGGAACACGTAGGCGTGTTCGCCGGCGGGCTTGGCCGGCAGGGTCAGGTGCAGGCCGTCGGCGCGCTGTTCGAACGGCACTTTCTTGCCGGTGGCCAGCAGGGTCACGCCGCGCACGCCGTCGGCGGCGGCGAGCGAGCGGATCACCGCCCTGCCGTCGCCCGGCCAGCCCAGCTCGATCGCGTACAGCGCGCCGTGGCCGGTGGTGAAGCGGAAATCCTCGGCGGTGTAGGGCTTGGTCTTGGTGTCCTGGAAGGTGCCGCCGACCACTTCGGTCGGGCCTTCGCCGTAGGTGCGCCACGGCTGGCTGTCGTAGATCGCCTCGCCGTTGGTCTTCAGCCACTTGCCGATCGACAGCAGGATGTCGCGCTCGGTGTCGGGGATCGAGCCGTCGGCGCGCGGGCCGATGTTGAGCATCAGGTTGCCGTTCTTGCTGACCACGTCCACCAGCATGTGCACGATGAAGGTGGGCGTCTTGTAGGTGTCGTTCTCCACATAGCCCCACGAGGCGTTGCTGACCGAGGTGTCGGTCTGCCAGTGGGTCGGATGGATGCCGGTGAGCTGGCCGCGCTCGATGTCCAGCGTGCCGGCGCCTTCCGGGAACGCGCCGAGCTTGTAGTTCACCACCACCCCGTCGCCGCGCGCGGCAGCATGGTTGTAGTAGTACGACAGCATGGTCGGCAGGGTGCTGCGGAAGGTCGGGTGCGCGATCCACCAGTCGAAGTAGATCAGCTCCGGGTCGTAGCGGTCGATCAGTTCGGTGGTGCGCGCCAGCCAGTCGTCCAGCCACGCCTGCGACACCGGCGTCCAGTCGTTGGCGACGTCAGCGTCGTCCTTGCCGGGAAGGCGGATCTGCGCCGGGCCGTACAGGCCGGCGTAGCGCGGATCGTTGACGTCCGACTCGAAGCTGCGGCCGCCATCGAAGAACCAGTTGTGCTCGGCGCGGTGCGAGGACAGGCCGAAATGCAGGCCTTCGGCGCGGATCGCCTTGGACAGTTCGCCGATCACGTCACGCCTGGGGCCCATCTTGGTCGCGGTCCAGTCCGACAGCTGCGAGTCGTACATCGCGAAGCCGTCGTGGTGTTCGGCCACCGGCACCACGTAGCGCGCGCCGGCCTCGCGGAACAGCTTGGCCCAGCCCTGCGGGTCGAACTTGGGCGCGGTGAACAGCGGGATCAGGTCCTTGTAGCCGAAGGTGGACTGCGGGCCGTACTTCTCGCGGTGGTGCGCGTAGTCCTGGCTGTCCTTGGCGTCGGGTTGGTACATGTTGCGCGAATACCACTCGTTGCCGAAGGCCGGCACCGAGAACACGCCCCAGTGGATGAAGATGCCGAACTTGGCGTTGTCGTACCAGCCGGGCGAACGGTAGTGCTTCAGCGAGGTCCAGTCCGGGCGGAACGGCCCCTTGCGCGCGCCGGCATCGGCTTCGCGCACCAGCCGCGCGCGTTCGGGCGCGTACCTGGCGGTGGCCTGCAACCACTGCTGGTCGATCTGTTCGGGACTGAGGGTGGTGGCGGTGGGCGCGGTCGGCGAGGCGGCATCGTCCGCCGCGGCAAGGAAGGCGCTGGTGCACAGCACAGCGGACAGGGCGAGCGAAAAGGAGCGCAGGCGGCGGCTACGGCGCGGACGGAGGCGGCGGTCGAACGGCATGGGAACTACGCTCCTTTGGCAAAGACGGTCATCGGTTGCCCGGAGGCGACCGGCGATACATGCCGCGGCAGCGAGCGCTGCCGGCAGGTATCGGAGAGGCGATGGGGCGGTACGGGCTTGCGCGAATCACACGTCCGATTATGCAACAGCTCGCAGTGCGATGAGTCGCTTTTCATGGCGCAAATCAAGTGGTTTTCATCGAATCGGCAAGCGTGTCGATCGATGTCGCGCACTGGCACGCGGGCGCGGCGGCTGCGCATGGCGCAGCGTGTCGATGCCGCGACGCACAAACGAAAAAGGGCGGGCGATAAGCAATATCGCCCGCCCCCGAAAAACACGTGCGACCAGGCGGTGGTCGCACGCGCGGCGCATCAGAACTTGAAGTTCAGCTGCGCCTGGTAGCCGCGGCCGTTCTTGTACATGCCGATCGGCGCGTACTTGACCTCGTTGTACCAGTAGTACGTGGAGTCGAGCAGGTTGGTGGCGCTGACGCTGACGCTCATCCAGTCGTTGATCTCGTACGAGGCGGTCAGGTCGAGTTGCTTGTACTCGTCGGTGAACACGTTCGATTCCAGACGGCCGATCTGGGTGAAGTACTTGGAGCGGTAGCTGTAGTTCACGCGCACCATCCACGGGCCGTTTTCCCAGTAGGGGATCACGTTGTAGGTATTCTTGGACAGGTACGGCAGGTTCAGGCCGTTGCTGCTGTTGGATTCGGCATAGGTGTAGTTGGCTTGCAGGCCGAAGCCGTAACCGAACGCCTGCTGATAGTTCAGCGATGCGCCCTTGACCTTGGCGCCCGTCGCGTTCTCCGGCCGGGTGACGCTGTAGGGCTGGTTGACGATGTTGTTGGTCGGGTCGCTCAGGTTCTCCGTCGTCGTCGTGGTGACGATGTAGGAGCTGATGTCGCGGTAGAACACTTCCGCCGACAGCATGCTGGAAGGCGCGAAGTACCATTCTGCCGCCAGGTCGTAGTTGTTCGACTGATAGGGCTTGAGGTCCGGGTTGCCGCCGCTGGCGGTCAGGTCGCCACTGGTGCTGTTGAGCGTGAACGAACCGGCCAGATCGCCGTAGCGAGGGCGGGCGATGACTTTGGCCGCCGAGAAGCGCAGCACCTTGTCGTCGTCTAGGTCATAGGCGATATTGAAGCTCGGCAGCGGCTTGTAATAATGCGTGCTGCTCTGCACCGGGGTGTAGGTGGCGCCGCCATCGTTGGTCTGCCAGTAGGAGGACTTGTCCTTGGTGTCCACATAGCGCAGGCCGAGATTGCCGCGCAACTTGCCAGACTCGAAGTTCAACTGTGCGTACAGGTCGCTGGTGATCTCCTTGACATCGAAGATCTGACCATACTTGGGCAGCATGGCGCCCTGCGGCAGCGACTTCAGGTATTTCAGGATCGCGCTGCGACTGGCTGTGGGCCAGTTGGTCAGATCGCCGCTGGCGCCCAGCCCGTCGTATAGGCCGTTGGGGGTGGTGCCCGGGCTGAAATCGGTGAGCAGGATGTCCTGGTCGGCGTATAGCGCGTTGCCGCGTGAATTCTGACCATTGTCGTGGTTGATGTACTTGTAGCCGAGCTGAAGTTTGTTCAGCGGACCCCAATCCAGGTCGCGCGCCGCATCGAACTGGAAGTACTTTTCCTTGTCCTTGGTGGTCGTGTATTCCAGGCCGCCGGCCTGCTGGCCCGAGGCCAGGCCCCAGTTGGACGCCGAGTTGTCGTCGTAGGTGACGCCGGTGTGGGAGCCGTCGTAGTTGAAGTTGTAGCCGCCGTTCTGCAGCAGGAACTTCATCAGGTATTCGGGATTCTTGCCGCCGGTTGCTTCCGTGGTGCCGACCTGCGAGGTAAGCACCCACTTGTCGCCGTAGAAGTCGTGGCGCAGGTTCAGGCTCTTGGTGACCACCTCGCTCTCGCGATAGTTGGCGTCCAGCTGCGCGTAGGGCTGCGCCAGGCTGCCGTCGGAAACGGTGGCCGAGGTGATGTAGCCGTTCTGCACGTTGGCCTGGGTGACCAGGCGCTGGTTATTGATACTTACGCTCGGATCGGCGGTCGAAGGAGAGCCACAGGAGGTACAGACGTAGCGCGATTCGCTGAAGTTGTTGTACTTGCCCTTGATGTAGATGCCGGTCAGGTTGAACTCGTTCTGTTCGTTCGGCTTCCACTGCAGCGCGCCCTGCAGGCCGTTGCGCTCGCGGGTCTGCTGGAAGTAGGCGCTGTTGATGCCGGCCGGGATCTTGGCGGTAGCGACGTTACCACCGTCGCCCGTGATCGTAGCCGTGGATGGAATATTGGCGCCGGTGCCGTAGCCGAAGAACTCGATGCCAGCGCGCGAGATGTCCTGCTTGTCGTGCGTGGCGGAGATCAACGCGCCGAAGGTCTCGTCGTCGTTCTTCCAGCTCCACAGCGCCGAGCCGCGCGGGTTGCCTTCTTCCGAGCGGTCGTTGTAGTTGTAGCCGACCGAGCCGCGGATGGTGTTCTTCGGCAGGTCCAGCGGCTTGCGGGTGTGCACGATCACGGTGCCGCCGATCGAGCCTTCGTCGATGCGCGCTTCCGGGGTCTTGTAGACCTCCATCAGGCCGATGATTTCCGGCGACAGCAGGGTGTAGTTGAAGGTACGGCCGCTGGTGTCGGTCGGGTTGCCGCCCCAGTCGCCCGAGGCGATGGTCTGGCCGTTGAGCAGCACGCGGTTCAGCGCCGGATCGGTGCCGTTGATGCTGACCTTTTCGCCTTCGCCGAACTGGCGATCGACGCTGATGCCGGGCAGGTGCGCCAGCGACTCGGCGGCGTTGGTGTCCGGGAACTTGCCGATGTCCTCGGCGCTGATCGCGTCGACGATGGAGTTGGCCGAGCGCTTGACCGCCTGGCTCTTCTCCAGCGAGGCGCGGTAGCCGGTGACGGTGATGGTGTCGAGTTCTTGCACGCTCTTGGAAGCGTTGCCGGAAGCGGGCGCTTCCTGGGCGGCGGCGATGCCGGTACCGGACAGATACAACGCAGCCATGATGCTGACGGCTAAAGTGGTGGTGCGGCTATTCATGTTGGCTAAACCCCTGCTGTTTGATGAGTGCGTTGGGCAAGAAGCACCACCCGTCACGCGGTGTGCAGGCCGCTGCCGGCCTTGCTGACCAGTGAGGTCGGCTTGGTGTCCCTGGTGCTGCTTCGGTGCGTGTCGTCCGGCATCTCTAATGACGTGGCGCCTGGGACCGGCGGCACCGACGCGCCGGTCTGCATATTTCCTGGTACTGCTGAAGAGCGATTGCGAAAGCGCGGCAGCCGGGAGGCCAGGCATCCCGGTTGCGTCTTACCTAATGCGAGGTGCAGGAGCAGGAGAAAGTGCGGTGGGACGACTGCGAAGCGTGCATTGGCTGTGTGGCGACATCGGTCCGCTCCCGTGGAATGCCTTCAATTCGTCGATGGAAGGTGTTGGCGCCGTCCGGCCGTGCCGAACCGTGCGTGTGTCATTCCGGTCGCCGCCTGACGCAATCGCACGCGCGTCTGACCGGGACTGGCATTTCCACATTCCATAACCTCCTGTGTCTCGAGTCTGTAACACCGCTGACAGCGTTGTCAATACTTCCTTCACATATTTTTGACTGTCTGTGCCGATGCCGGCAAACGGCCTTGTGGCAAGGGTTCCCGGGGTCCCGGCAGGGCCGCGCTGGGGGGCGATATTGTTGCGTCGCAGCAGGTTTGGCGGGACGCGGTGGACCTCGCATGCTTGCTGCCGGCGGACAGGGTCGGTAACGGTCTACGTGCCGTGCGGCGCTTTGGATGCAGCGGTTCTGACGAATGGGCGCCGGTGATCCAAGGTGGCGGCGGCCTTGCAAGCGCCGCAATGTGCCTGACAACGTTATCAAGAGTGGTCCGGCAGCGACGTGCCATCCATGCTGGATGCGTTTCTCTGTGCTTTGCGGCCGCAGGTTCTTGCGCGGGCGAAGCCTTCGCGGTGGCGGATGGGCGCTGTCGTTCGCGCCGGCAGGAGCGCGCCCACAAAAAAGCCCCCGTCGCTGGACGGGGGCTTTTTTGTGGGGAACGTCGGCGAGGGCTTAGAACTTGAAGTTCAGTGTCGCCTGGTAGGAACGGCCGTTCTTGTACTCGCCGATCGGGGCGTACTTGACCTTGTTGTACCAGTAGTAGGTCGAGTCCAGCAGATTGGTGGCGCTGAAGTTGATGCTCAGCCACTTGTTCACGTTGTACGACGCCGACAGGTCCAGCTCCTTGTAGGCGTCGGCGAAGTAGGTGGAGTTGAGGCGGCCGATCTGGGTGAAGTACTCCGAGCGCCAGCTGTAGTTGACGCGCACCATCCACGGCCCGTGTTCCCAGTAGGGGATCACGTTGTAGGTGTTCTTCGACAGGTACGGCATGTTCAGGCCGTTGCTGGTGTTGGCGGTGGCGTAGGTGTAGTTCGCCTGCAGGCCGAAGCCCAGGCCGAAGCTCTGCTGGTACATCGCCGAGGCGCCGCTGACGGTGGCGTTGGATGCGTTGACCGGCGAGCTGACCGAGTAGGTATGGGTGACGCCCGACGAATCCTGCAACTGCTGGTCGCTGGTGGTGGTGACGATGTAGGTGCCGATGTCGCGATAGAACAGTTCCATGCCGACCATGCTGCTCGGATTGAAGTACCACTCCGCAGCGAGGTCGTAGTTGGTCGATTCGTACGGCTTCAAATCCGGGTTGCCGCCGCTGGCGGTATAGACGCCGGTGGAGCTTTCGCTGAGCGCGATGGCGCCGGCGAGGTCGGAGTAGCGCGGGCGGGCGATGACCTTGGCCGCGGAGAAGCGCAGCACCGCATCGTCGGTCAGGTCGTAGGCGATGTTGAAGCTGGGCAGGGGCTTGAAATAATCCTTGCTGACCGACTGCAGGTAATAGGTACTGCCGCTGTCTTCGGTGGCCCAGTAATTGGACTTGTCGGTCGTGTCGACCAGGCGCACGCCGAAGTTGCCGCGGAACTTGCCCCATTCGTAGTTGGCCTGAGCGTAGGCGTCCTTGGTGATTTCCTTGACGTCGAACGAGGAGGAATAGTCGTAGTAGTTGTGGCCCTGGTCGCCGAGCGACTTCAGGTAGGCGATGACCGAGCTCAGGCTGGCGCTGGACCAGTTGACCAGATCGCCGCTGGCGCCGAGTCCGTCGTACAGTCCGCTCGGGGTGCTGGTCAGGCCGAAGTCGCTGAGCGAGACGTCCGACGTGGCATACAGCGAGCTGCCCCATGCCGAGTTGCTGTTTTCGTGGTTGATGTACTTCACCCCGAGCAGCAGCTTGTTGATCGGCCCCCAGCTCACGTCGCGCGCGGCGTCGAACTGGAAGTACTTCTCGTTGTCGTGGCTGACCGAATAGTAGATGCCGCCGGCCTGCTGGCCGGTGGTCAGCCCCCAGTTGCCGGCGCTGGCGTCGTCGTAGTTGACCGAGGTGTTGCTGCCGTCGTAGGAGAAGTCGTAGCCGCCGTTCTGCAGCAGGAACTTCATCAGGTATTCCGGGTCCTTGCCGCCGCGCGCGCCGGTGGTGCCCATCTGCGAGGTCAGTACCCAGTTGTCGCCATAGAAGTCGTGACGCAGGTTCAGGCTCTTGGTGGTGACGGTGGTCTTGCGGTAGTTGGTATCCAGTTGCGCATACGGTTGGCCGTTGCCGGTATCGCTGGAGACCGACGCGGAGGTGATGTAGCCGTTGTCCACGGTCGCCGAGGTGACCTTGGCCAGGTCGCTGTTGCAGCCCGGACAAATGTAGCGGGACTGGCTGTAGTTGTTGTACACGCCGCGGATGTAGATCCCGGTCAGGTTGAACTCGTTCTGCTCGTTCGGCTTCCACTGCAGCGCGGCCTGCACGCCGTCGCGTTGCCGGGTCTGCTCGAAATAGGAGCTGTTGATGCCGACCGGCACCTTGGCGGTGGCGGTGTCGCCGCTGCCGCTGATGCTGGCGGTGCCGGGAATGCTGGCGCCGGTGGTGTAGCCGAAGAATTCGATGCCGGCGCGGTCGATCTCTTCCTTGTCGTGGGTCGCTGCAACCAGCAAGCCCAGGGTTTCGTCGTCGTTCTTCCAGCTCCACAGGGCCGATCCGCGCGGGTTCGACTTGCCGGAGCGGTCGTTGTAGGAGTAGCCCAGCGAGCCGCGGATGGTGTTCTTCGGCAGGTCCAGGGGCTTGCGCGTGCTGATCATCACCGTGCCGCCGATCGAGCCTTCGTCGATATGCGCTTCGGGCGATTTGTACACCTGCATCAGGCCGATGATTTCCGGCGACAGCAGGGTGTAGTTGAAGGTGCGGCCGCTGGTGTCGGTCGGGTTGCCGCCCCAGTCGCCCGAGGCGATGGTCTGGCCATTGACCAGCACGCGGTTCAGCGCCGGATCGGTGCCGTTGATGCTGACCTTCTCGCCTTCGCCGAACTGGCGATCGACGCTGATGCCGGGCAGGTGCGACAGCGATTCGGCGGCATTGGTATCCGGGAACTTGCCGATGTCCTCGGCGCTGATCGCATCGACGATGGCGTTGGCCGAGCGCTTGACCGCCTGGCTCTTCTCCAGCGAGGCGCGATAGCCGGTGACGGTGATGGTGTCCAGTTGCTGCACCGTTTTCTCGCCGCTTTTCGAATCGCTGTCGGCGCTGGCCGTCGAGTCGGTCGGAACGGTCTGTGCGGCGGCGTTTGCGGACAGATGCAAGGTGGCCATGATGCTGAGGGCGAGTGTGGTGTTGCGGCTTTTCATTGGCGGGAAACCTTATGAGGTGGTGACGCGGGCACGCGGCGGCCACCGAAAGGCCGGTGCACAGGGCCGCTGCCCGGGCTGTGGAAGCGCAGGAGCAACAAAGCGGATGACCGCTCAGCAAGTGGTTCGGTGCCTGTCGTCCGAAGGCTGACGTGGTGATCGCCGTCCGCCGGCACCGATGTCGCCGGACGTTCTGTGTTTCCTGTGTCTTAAGCGGCGGCCGGGCGGTGGTGCATGGCCTAGCCCGAAAATCCGTCGGTGGGATGCGGTGTCGCCGCGTGCGTCTGCGGGATGGAGGGCGAGCGATGGGGCGCGCGCACCGAAAGCGGCATGCGCTCGACGCTGCTGCCGGTTCCTGCGGCGCAACGTGTGCCGGCTGCGGCGAGGGTCGTGTCGAATTGGCCTAACATGCGGTGCCCCATCCCCTGAACATGCGGTGTATTGAGAATGTAATCCGCATGACAGCGATGTCAACGAGATTTTTATGTTTTGCTTGACATCTGGTGGGCGATGTGGTCAAAAATCTACGTGTTTTGCCCGCGTGTAGAATTAATGCCTTTAGAATGCGGCGCACGTCGCAAAGTGGCCGCGTTGGCAAGTGTCAGGCAGGGACGCAGGCGTGCCGCGCCGTGGCAACGCTCCTGCAGCAACCGCTCGTCCTCAGGCGGGCGCGGGATCTTGCCCGCGGACGATGCCGGGGCGAGGCTGCGGGCGAAGTTTTCTCGTGCGGACAGGGGGCTGTCTACATATATATTTGACAACGTTGTCAAGCGTGCTTAACACTCAGCGTATAGTCCGTTCCCGGCGTCCCTCAGGGAGAAAGCGTGTCCGCAAGCAGTTCCCCAATGGTGGCGGCCTCTCCGCGCGCCGAACCCTTCATCGCCGCCGATGTCGGCGGCACGCATGTCCGCATCGGTCTGATGCGCGAGGATGGCGACCTCGCCCATCCGGTCACCGTGCTCGACTATCGCAAGTATCGTTGCGCCGACTATCCGGGCCTGGCCGAAATCATCGGCGAGTTCCTGGCCGGGGTGGGGGGCGAGCCGGTCACCCGCGGCGTCATCGCCAGTGCCGGCTATGCGCTGGAAGATGGCAGCGTCATCACCACCAATTTGCCGTGGAAACTGTCGCCGCCGGACATCCGCGAGCGGCTGGGCCTGAGCGCGCTGCACCTGGTCAACGACTTCGAAGCGGTGGCCTACGCCGCCAGCTACATGGGGGCCAGCGAAGTGCTGCACCTGACCGGTCCGCGCAGCGCGCAGAACGGGCCGGCCTTGATCATCGGCCCGGGGACCGGGCTCGGTGCGGCGGTGTGGATCCCCACCGGCGACGGTGCGGTGGTGCTGGCGACCGAAGCCGGGCATGCCGCGCTGACCGCATGTACCGTGCTGGAGATGGACCTGGTGCGGCATGTGCTCAACGGCAAGGACTACGTGCCGGTGGAGCATCTGCTGTCCGGCCCGGGTCTGCTCAATCTATATGGAGCGTTGTGCGCATTGCGCGGCGCGGTGCCGGTGCATGCGGCGCCCAGCGCGGTCACCGCAGCGGCGCTGGCGGGCGACGATGCGCTCGCGCACGAAAGCCTGTCGGTGTTCTGCGGCCTTCTCGGCAGCATGGTCGGCGATATGGCCTTGCTGTACGGCATCCAGAGCGGCATCTACCTGGCCGGCGGCTTCCTGCCGCAGATCGGCGAGTTCCTGGCCGCAAGCAGCTTCGTGGAGCGCTACTTGAACAAGGGCGCGATGCGCCCGGCGCTGGAGCAGATCCCGGTGAAGCTGGTGGAACACGGCCAGCTCGGAGTGATCGGCGCGGCGAACTGGTTCCTGCAGCAGCCGCGTTGAGCGGCGGCGAGGCAGGGGCGGCGGCGTCCTGCCTGCCGCCGCTGCATCGCCCCCCCACGCCGACGCGCGATGCGCCGGAAGCGGCTGCCGGAGACGGCCCGCGGCCGCCAGAGGCCGTGCCCCGCATGCTGTCCGTGCCGCGGGACATTGCCTGCTATAGCGTGAAGTGCACGCTGAGCATGTAGCTGCGGCCGTTCTTGTAGAGATAGTAGGGCTGGCTTTCCTGGCCCACATAGCTGTAGTAGGTCTCGTCGAGCAGATTGCTGCCTTCCAGTTGCAGCTTGACCTTGTCGGTGATCGCATAGGACAGCGAGGCATCGAGCTGGGTGAAATCGGCGGTCATCTGGTTCGCGCCCAGGCGGCCGATCTGGGTGAAGTAGGCCGAGCGCCAGCCCAGCGTCAGCCGCGCCTCCCATGGCCCTTTCTCGAAGTAGGGGCTGAGGTTGTAGCTGTTCTTGGAGTTGTAGGGCAGGTTGTAGTCGCCCTGGGTGTCGGCCTTGGAGTAGGTGTAGTTGGCCGCCACGCCGAAGCCGCCGCCCAGCTCCTGCTGGTAGCTCAGCGATACGCCCTTGACCTTGGCCGCGCCGGAGTTCTGCGGCAGGGTCACCTCGTAGATGTCCTCGCGGTCGTAGGTGTTGTTGTGCAGCGGCTGCTGCACCAGCGTCTGCAGGATGTAGTTGGAGATGTCGCGGTAGAACAGCTCGCCGGCCAGGACGCTGTTGGGCGCGAAATACCATTCCAGCGACGCGCCGTAGTTGGTCGAGCGGTACGGATCCAGCGCCGGATTGCCGCTGCTGGCGGTGAGCTTGTTGTCGTCGGCGTTGACGTACGGGGTGAGGTCGGCATAGCGCGGGCGGGCGATCACCTTGGCCGCGGCCACGCGCAGGATCAGCGCATCGGACAGGTCGTAGGCGAAGTTCAGCGACGGCAGCCATTCGCCATAGGACTTGTTGTAGCGCACCGGCGCATAGGCGCTGCCGTCGTACTGGTAGCCGCCGATCGCGTCGCGGGTGTTGACGTAGCGCACGCCGATGTTGCCGCGGTAGTTGTAGCCGGAGAAATCCGCCTGCAGATAGGCGGCGCGGTTGCGCTCGACCACGTCGAAGCTGCTGCCGTAGCTGGGCGCGAGCGTGTCGCTGCCGGGCAGGCCGCCGACGTAGTCAACCAGCGCGCCAGGGCTTTGCCGCGGCCAGTGGCGCATGTCGTCGCTGACCGACAGCCCGTCCAGATAGCCGCCGGGCGTGCCGCCGCCATAGACCGCGGCCAGCGTCGTGTTGGGGTCGGCCGGGAAGCTGTCGTAGTACATGTCCTGGGCGGTGCTGTGGCGGGTGGCCTTGATCCCGGCGCGCAGCTTGGTGATCGGCCCCCAGGCCACGTCGTGGTCGAAGTCCAGTTGCGCGTAACGCTCCTTGTCCAGGTTCGGATAGCGGTTGACGGTGGCGCCCAGTACCGACATCGATTCCAGCGCCGACGGCGGCACCGCGTAGTCCACGCCGACATTGCGGTGGTCGATGGCGTAGTCGTAGGCGTCGTTGCCGCGGAAGGTGAGGCCGTAGATGCGATCGGCGCCGCCGGCCGAGCGGGTCGCGCCGACCTGGCCGGAGACGTTCCAGCCATCGCCGTGCCAGTCGCCGCGCAAGGTGTTGCTGCTGGTCCTGACCGTGGTCTTGCGCACGTACGAATCGAGGATGGTCTCGGCGTTGTCGCCATAGGCCCCCGAGGTGGCGACGCCGTCGGTCACGTCCAGCGCGGTGGCATCGGCCGGCACGACGTTGGCGTAGCGGCTCTGGTTGACGTTGTCGAAGGTCTCTTCGACATACAGGCCGGTGTAGGTCAGCTCGAAGGCATCGTTCGGCTTCCACTGCAGCGAGCCGGTGACGCCGTCGCGCTTGCGGGTCTGGGTGAACAGCGCGCTGTTGATCGCGGTGGGATAGACCCCTTGCTTGCCGGCGGCGACCGCGTCGGGGAAGCCGGCGCCCTGGATGTCGCTGTAGCCGAAGATCTCCACGCCGTCGCGGCGCAGCGAGCGCTCCGAATGCATCACCGAGCCGAGCACGCCGAGCGTGCCGGCGTCGTTCTTCCAGTTGTACAGCAGCGAGGCGTTGGGCTTGCCGTCCTCGGAGCGGTCGTTGTCGCCGTAGCTGACGCTGCCGGTCAGCAGGTTCCTGTCCAGTTCCAGCGGCTTGCGCGTGTGCAGGATCACGGTGCCGCCCAGGCTGCCTTCGTCGATGCTGGCCTGCGGGCTCTTGTAGACCTCGGCGCTGCCGATCACTTCCGGCGCCAGCAGCGAATAGTTGAACGAGCGGCTGTCCGGATTGTTCGGATCGCCGCCCCAACTGGTGGAGGCGATGCTCTGGCCGTTGAGCAGGACCCGGTTCAGGGCCGGGTCGGTGCCCAGGATCGAGACCTTCTCGCCTTCGCCGAACTGGCGGTCGACGCTGACCCCGGGCAGGTGCGACAGCGATTCGGCGACGTTGGCGGCGGGAAACTTGCCGACGTCCTCGGCCGAGATCGCATCGACGATCGCATCGGCGTTGCGCTTGATGTTGAGCGATTTCTGCAGGCTGGCGCGGTAGCCGGTGACCTTGACCGCATCCAGTTCCTGGACCGCCGCGGGCGTGGCCTGGCCGTTGGCGGACGCGCCGGCGTCGGCCGCAGGCGTTGCCGCGTCGTCGCGCTGCGGCGTGGGAACTTGCTGGGCGAAGGCGCTGGCCGGTGCGGCCAGCGCGGCGGCGATGGCGAAGGCCAGGGGAGCGAGGCGGGTGTGGTTCAAGCGGGCGGTCTCCGAAAGGTGCGCAGGACGCGAAAGGCCTGCCGGCGTGGCGGCAGGCAAGTGACGCCCTCGGCCCGGATGCGGCGCGATGGGCGAATGGAAAAGAAGGGCGGGGGGGGGGCATGCCGCCGCGCGGCGGAGACGGCATGTCGGCATCGACGCTGTGCGGCGTGACGGCGCGCGCCGCACGTGGGCGCGGCAGCGGCGGATGGTGCACGCGGCTGCGCGTACGTGGGTTGTGCGGACGGGCGGCCACGCACTGGCGGGCCGTGTCGTTCGTTGCGCCGGTTCAAACCGGAAGCACCCCGCGCGATGGCTCAGGAGCGCGGACTGTGTCGCGCTTGTCCTTCGTTGTCAACGCGCATCGCGGTTAAGGAATCGCTAAGAAAAGCGCTGTTTTGCAGGGGAAATCCGCGATTCGTGCGGTGTCGGCAGCGCCGCCGCGGCGCGCCTGCGGTCAACGATGGCTACGCGATTGCGTGCGCCGGTTCACAGATCCCCGCACTGCGCCTGCAAGGCCGCGATCGCGGCCAGGCCGGCGGTCTCGGTGCGCAGGATGCGCGGTCCCAGGCGCAGGCCGGCGAAGCCGGCGGCGTGCAGCGCGGCGCGATCGCGCGGCGACCAGCCGCCTTCCGGGCCGATCGCGATCGTCGCTGCGTTGCCGTCGATGCGTAGCGTGCGCAGCCGGTGTTCGCCTTGCGGATCGAGGGTGAGCTTCAGTTGCGCGCCGGCCACGGCAGCGGCGGCATCGGCCAGCGCCAGCGGCGCGGCCAGGTGGGGGACGCGCGCGCGACCGGATTGTTCGCAGGCCGAGACGACGACGCTGCGCCAGTGCGCCACGCGCTTTTCCACCCGTGCCGCATCCAGCTTCACCTCGGTGCGTTCGGCCCACACCGGCACGATCGCGGCCACGCCCAGTTCGGTCGCTTTCTGCAGGATCAGGTCCATCTTCTCGCCGCGCGCCACGCCCTGCAGCAGGGTGATCGCCAGCGGCGATTCGGTGTCGGCCGGCCGCGCCGCGCCGATGCGCGCGCTGGCGCCGCGCTTGCCGACCTGCAGCAGTTCGGCGTCGTAGTCGCAGCCGTCGCCGTTGAACAGCACGCAGCGGTCGCCCTCGCGCAGCCGCAGCACGCGCAGCAGGTGCCCGGCGACGTCCTCGGGCAGGACCAGGTCGTCGCCTGCGCGCAGCGGCAGCTGCACATGGCAGCGGGTCAGGCGCATGCCACGGCCTCGTCGATCGCGGCCAGGGTGGTCTCGGCGAGCAGCGCCAGCTGGTCGTCGTCCACGCAGTACGGCGGCATCCAGTACAGCACGTCGCCCAGCGGGCGCAGCACCACGCCGCGCTGCAGCGCCGCGCGGTAGGCGCACAGGCCGA
Source organism: Xanthomonas campestris pv. phormiicola (assembly GCA_025666215.1). Taxonomy (NCBI): domain Bacteria; kingdom Pseudomonadati; phylum Pseudomonadota; class Gammaproteobacteria; order Lysobacterales; family Lysobacteraceae; genus Xanthomonas; species Xanthomonas campestris. Next base: position 1,665,669 of record CP102593.1, read on the forward strand.
CCCGCGCGGCGGCCGCGAACGGCGTGCGCCTGTCGCCGTTGCGGGTGAGTTCGAATGCGACCACCATCCCGGCCTGGCGCACGTCGGCCACGTGCGGATGGTCGTTGAACGGGGCCGACAGCGCGCGCATGGTTTCGGCGGTGCCGCGGTTGCGCGCGATCACGTCGTCCTGCTGGAAGATCCGCAGGCAGGCCAGCGCGGCGGCGCAGGCCAGCGGATTGCCGGTGTAGCTGTGCGAGTGCAGGAAGGCGCGCTCGCGGCTGTCGTCGAGGAAGGCGTCATATAAGTGTTGCGTGGCCAGCACCGCCGACAGCGGCAGGAAGCCGCCGGTCAGGCCCTTGGACAGGCACAGCAGGTCCGGCATCACCCCGGCCTGCTCGCAGGCGAACAGGGTACCGGTGCGGCCGAAGCCGGTGGCGATCTCGTCGGCGATCAGGAACGCGCCGTTGGCGTCGCACAGCTCGCGCGCGCGGCGCAGGTAGGCCGGGTCGTGCATGCGCATGCCGCCGGCGCACTGCAGGCGCGGCTCCAGGATCACCGCGCAGATCTCGCCCGGATGGCGGTCGAACAGGTCGGCCAGCGCATCGGCGGCGGCATCGGCGCGCTGCCGCGCGCTCTGCCCCGGCGCGGCCAGGTAGGCGTCGGGCGAGGGCGCGAACAGCGCTTCGCACAGCAGCGGCGCGTACACCCGCCGGTACAGCGGGATGTCGCCGACCGCCAGCGCGCCGATGGTCTCGCCGTGGTAGCCGTTCTCCAGCGCCACGAAGCGGGTGCGGCGGGTCTCGCCGCGGTTGTGGAAATAGTGGAACGCCATCTTCAGCGCCACTTCGACCCCGGCCGAACCGTTGTCGGCGTAGAACACCTTGGCCAGCGGCGCGCGCCCGTCCTGGCGCGGCGCCAGCGCCAGCAACTGCTCGGCCAGTTCCACCGCCGGCGCGTGGCTGAAGCCGGCCAGCATCACCTGTTCCAGCTGGGTGGCCTGCGCTGCGATGGCCGCGGCGATGCGCGGCTCGCTGTGGCCGAACAGATTGGTCCACCAACTGCTGACCGCATCCAGGTAGCGGTTGCCTTCGTGATCGATCAGCCAGGCGCCTTCGCCACGCGCGATCGGCAGCAGCGGCAGGGTGTCGGGATGCTCGCGCATCTGCGTGCAGGGGTGCCACAGCACCGCCAGGTCGCGTTGCCGCCAGGCGGCGGCAGTCTGTGATGCGGTCAGGTCTGTTAGCATTTCGCGCTCATGAACAGGTTCTTCGCTCCGTGCATTCTATCGGTCGACGCTGCGCCGCGGCGCGGGGCGGCGGCGTGAGCCGTCCGTTGCCGATCATCCACGCGCGGCGCGAGCGCGGCGAATCGGCCATGGAGCGCAAGGTCGAAGAGCTGGACCTGGAGTTCAGCAACGGCGAGCGGCGCGTGTTCCACCGGCTCACCTCCCCCGGCCACGGCGCGGTGGTGGTGGTGCCGATGCTGGACGCGCAGACCGTGCTGCTGGTGCGCGAATACGCCGCCGGCGTGCACCGCTACGAACTGGGCCTGGTCAAGGGCCGCATCGATGCCGGCGAGACACCGCTGCAGGCGGCCGACCGCGAACTCAAGGAAGAAGCCGGTTACGGCGCCCGCCAGCTGCAGGTGCTGCGCGCGATGACCCTGGCCCCCACGTATATGAGCCACCAGTCCTGGCTGGTGCTCGCGCAAGATCTCTATCCCGAAAAACTGGCCGGCGACGAGCCGGAGGAACTAGAAGTGGTGCCCTGGAAACTGGCTGAACTGGATCAACTGATGTTGCGTGAGGATTTTTCCGAAGGGCGTTCGCTGGCGGCGCTGTTCATCGCCCGCGAGTGGCTGGGTCGAGCCGGATGATGCGCATCACCGCAGACCTGCGCGAAACCGTCATCGCCATCGCCATCGACGCCGCCGCGGCGATCATGGCCGTCTATGCCACCGGCTTCGACGTCGAGCACAAGGCCGATGCCAGCCCGCTGACCCAGGCCGACCTGGCCGCGCACCGGATCATCGTCGAAGGCCTGGAGCGGCTGACTCCGGACCTGCCGGTGCTGTCCGAGGAGTCGGCGCACATTCCGTGGGACGTGCGCGAGCACTGGACCAGCTACTGGCTGGTGGACCCGCTCGACGGCACCCGCGAGTTCGTCAAGCGCAACGGCGAGTTCAGCGTCAACATCGCGCTGATCCACCAGGGCGCGCCGGTGTTCGGCGTGGTCCAGGCGCCGGTCGATGGCCGCGTCTGGCACGCGGTGCGCGGCGAGCAGGCGTACCGTCGCGACGGTTTCCGCGACACCGCGCTGAATACGCGGCGGCCGGCCAGCGCGCCGCTGCGGGTGGCGGCCAGCCGCTCGCACCGCGATCCGCGCACCGACGCGCTGCTGCTGCGCATGGGCGAGACCGAAGTGATCGCGCAGGGCTCGTCGCTGAAGTTCTGCCGCATCGCCGACGGCGAGCTGGACGTGTACCCGCGCTTCGGCCCGACCTCCGAATGGGACACCGCCGCCGGCCAGTGCGTGCTGCAGGCCGCCGGCGGCACGCTGCTCGCCGCCGATACCGGCAAGCCGTTCCGCTACAACCGCCGCGAATCGCTGCTCAACGGCGATTTCCTGGCGCTGGGCGATCCGATGCTGCCGTGGCGCAGCTGGCTGGGCTGAGCGCTCGCTGTCGCCGGCAGCGGCGATGGCCTGCAAGGCGGCGTCGCGGCTGACGCGGCCGCAATGCGCGCCCTCGGTCGCCGGGCGCGATGACGGCGCTGCGGCCATGCGCCGCCGGTCGTTCGCGTGCGCCGCCGCGCCGCTGGTCCCGTCGCCGGCCGCTCATCGTGCGGGCCGCTCTGCCAAACTAGCCGGCAGGCGGCGCCGTTGCCGTCGCATCGGAACCCGCACGTGACCGCAGCCCGCTACGACCTTCCCGCCCTGCTCGAGATCATGGCGCGCCTGCGCGATCGCGCGCACGGCTGCCCCTGGGACCTGGAGCAGGATTTCGCCAGCATCGCCGCGTACACGATCGAAGAGGCGTACGAGGTGGCCGATGCGATCGACCGCAACGACCTGGACGAGCTGAAGGACGAACTCGGCGACCTGCTGCTGCAGGTGGTGTTCCATGCGCAGATGGCGCGCGAGCAGGGCGCCTTCGGCTTCGACGACGTGGTGACGGCGATCTGCGGCAAGATGGTGCGCCGGCACCCGCATGTGTTCGGCGACAGCCAGGTCGCCGACGCCGAGCAGCAGACGCTGAAGTGGGAAGAGATCAAGCGCAACGAGCGCGCCGCGGCCGGCAAGACCGACAGTTCGGCGTTGGCCGGGATCGCCCGCGGCCTGCCGGAATGGCAGCGGGCGGTGAAGCTGCAGGCGCGCGCGGCACGGGTCGGCTTCGACTGGCCGCGGCCGGAACCGGTGCTGGAGAAGTTGCAGGAAGAGCTGGAGGAAGTGCGTGCGGAATTCGCGCGCGGCGCGGTGCAGGACAACCAGGCGCGGCTGCAGGACGAGATCGGCGATCTGCTGTTCGTCTGCGCCAATCTCGCGCGCCACGCCCAGGTCGATGTCGGTGCTGCGCTGCGCCATGCCAACCAGAAATTCGAACGCCGCTTCCGCGCGATGGAGCAGCTGGCGCAGCACGACGGCAGCGCGCTGGATGGCTTGTCCCTGGATGGGCAGGAAGCCTACTGGCAGCGTGCCAAGCGCCAGGAACGCGACGCGGCGCAGTGAAGACGCTGCTGCTGTTCGTGCTGACCGCCGTGGCCGAGATCGTCGGCTGCTACCTGCCGTACCTGTGGCTGCGCGAGCAGCGCAGCGCGTGGCTGTTGCTGCCGGCGGGCGCCAGCCTGGCCGCGTTCGTGTGGCTGCTGAGCCTGCATCCGGAGGCCAGCGGCCGCGTCTACGCCGCGTACGGTGGCGTCTACATCGCGGTGGCGCTGCTGTGGCTGTGGGCGGTGCAATCGATCCGGCCCACGCGCTGGGACCTGCTCGGCGCCGGCCTGTGCCTGCTCGGCATGGCGGTGATCATGTTCGCGCCGCGGCAGGCCTGAGCGGCGGAAGGTGGGCGTGGCGCAGACGCGGCGGTCCACGCTGCTGGGGACGTCCTGCGCAGCGGCTCCCCGCTGCCGCGTCCGTCCTCTTTAATGTAGGCGCCCGCGCGGCGGCGTATGCTGTGCCTGCGCTGCCTGGGAGGGCCAACGCATGCGTCGCTTCGACAGTTTCCGCGCGTTCTATCCGTTCTACCTTAGCGAGCACCGGCATCCGCTGTCGCGGCGGCTGCATTTCGTCGGCAGCCTCGGCGTGCTGGCGAGCCTGCTGCTGGCGCTGTGCACCGGCCAGCCGCGTTGGCTGTGGGCGGCACCGGTCTGCGGCTACGGCTGCGCCTGGATCGGCCATTTCGTGTTCGAGAAGAACCGCCCCGCGACCTTCAAGCATCCGCTGTACTCGCTGGCCGGCGACTGGGTGATGTTCAAGGACATGCTGCTGGGCCGCATCCGCTGGTGACCGGCACGTGGGCGTGCGCTGGCTATACTGCCAATTCGATTCCTTCCTGGTTAATGGAGCAACCTGATGCCGTCCACCTTCTTCCTCGCGCTGGTGATCCTATTTTTCGGCGTGGTGGTGCTGTTCAAGACCGTGCGCATGGTGCCGCAGGGCTTCCAGTGGACGGTGGAGCGCTTCGGCCGCTACACCCACACCCTGTCGCCGGGCCTGCACTTCCTGATCCCGTGGATGTATGGCGTGGGCCGCAAGGTCAACATGATGGAACAGGTGCTGGACGTGCCCAGCCAGGATGTCATCACCAAGGACAATGCGGTGGTGCGCGTGGACGGGGTGGTGTTCTTCCAGGTGCTGGACGCGGCCAAGGCCGCCTATGAAGTGTCGAACCTGGAGATCGCCACGATCGCGCTGGTGCAGACCAACATCCGTACCGTGATCGGCTCGATGGACCTGGACGAATCGCTGAGCCAGCGCGAGACGATCAACGCGCAGCTGCTCAACGTGGTCGACCACGCGACCAATCCGTGGGGCATCAAGGTCACCCGCATCGAGATCCGCGACATCCAGCCGCCGCGCGACCTGATCGATTCGATGGCGCGGCAGATGAAGGCCGAGCGCGAGAAGCGCGCGCAGATCCTGGAGGCGGAGGGCTCGCGGCAGTCGGAGATCCTGCGCGCCGAGGGCGAGAAGCAGGCCGCGGTGCTGGAGGCCGAAGGCCGCAAGGAGGCCGCGTTCCGCGACGCCGAGGCGCGCGAGCGCCTGGCCGAGGCCGAGGCGCGCGCCACCACGATGGTGTCCAAGGCGATCGCCGAGGGCGACGTGCAGGCGATCAACTACTTCATCGCGCAGAAGTACGTGGAGGCGTTCAAGGAACTGGCCACTGCGCCGAACCAGAAGTTCGTGCTGATGCCGATGGAGTCCAGCGGCATCATCGGCTCGATCGCCGGCATCGGCGAACTGGCGCGCGAGGCGCTGAGCAAGCAGCAGTCCGCGCCGCCGGCGGTGCCGCGCGGCATGCCGCCGCGCAGCGGAGTCTGAGCGATGCGCGCGGAGGTGGTGGCGTGGGGCGCGCTGACCCTGCTGCTGTTCGCGGCCGAGGCGCTGGCGCCGGGCGCGTTCATGCTGTGGATGGGCTTCGCCGCCGCGGCGGTGTTCGTCGCCGTGCTGGCGCTGCCGGACATCGCGCTGCTGCTGCAGATCGGCGCGTTCGTGGTGCTCAGCTTCGTCTCGATTCAGGTGTACCGCACCTGGTTCCGCGGCCGCGACCGGGTCAGCGACCGGCCGCTGCTCAACCGCCGCGCCGAGCAGTTGATCGGCCGGGTGGTGAGGCTGGACCAGCCGATCCAGGCCGGCCGCGGCCGCGCCAAGGTCGACGACGCGTTCTGGGTGGTCGGCGGCCCCGACCTGCCCGCCGGCAGCGCGGTGCGCATCGTCGGCGTCGATGGCATGACGCTGCTGGTGCAGGCGGAGTGAGGCCGGGATTCGGGACTCGGGACTCGGGACTCGGGACTCGGGATTTTCGCAGGTGCCGCGCTTTTTGCTCTTCTGTGGGAGGGGCTGGACTGAGATTGCAGAGAGGCAGTTGCTTTCTCAAATAGTTGGCACTTCTTTCATTGCATCGCTTGACGGCGATTTGCCCCGGGAAGCCATCCTGCCGTCCCGAGTCCCGAGTCCCGAGTCCCGAGTCCCGAGAGTGCCATTCCTTATCCCCCACATGGCCGGCGATAATGGGCGACTTTCCTCACGGACCCGTGCCATGACCCAGAAGACCATCCTCAACGACAGCCATCGCGCCCTCGGCGCCAAGATGGTCGACTTCGGCGGCTGGGACATGCCGATCCACTACGGCTCGCAGATCGACGAGCACCATCAGGTGCGCCGCGACGCCGGCATGTTCGACGTCAGCCACATGACCGTGGTCGACCTGCATGGCGCGCAGGTGCGCGGCTTCCTGCGCCACCTGCTGGCCAACTCGGTGGACAAGCTGAAGCTGCCGGGCAAGGCGCTGTACACCTGCATGCTCAACCCGCAGGGCGGGGTGATCGACGACCTGATCGTCTACTACATGTCCGACACCTTCTTCCGCCTGGTGGTCAACGCCGCCACGCGCAGCAAGGACCTGGCCTGGATCGGCGCGCAGGCGCAGGCGTTCGGCGTGGAGGTGCGCGAGCGCGAGGACTTCGCGATGATCGCGGTGCAGGGCCCGAATGCGCGCGCCAAGGCGATCGGCCTGCTGCGCGAGGACGACCGTGCCGCGGTGCAGAAGCTGGGCCGCTTCGCCGCGTTCGAGGCGACCTCGACCGACGGCGTGGCGCTGTTCGTCGCGCGTACCGGCTACACCGGTGAGGACGGCTTCGAGATCGTGCTGCCGCAGGAGCGGGCGGTGGCGTTCTGGAACGCGCTGCTGCAAGCGGGGGTCAAGCCGGCCGGACTGGGCGCGCGCGACACGCTGCGCCTGGAGGCCGGCATGAACCTGTACGGGCAGGACATGGACGACAGCGTGTCGCCCTACGAGGCGGCGCTGGCCTGGACCGTGGCGCTGGACGAGGGCCGCGTGTTCATCGGCCGCGACGTGCTCGAGGCGCAGAAGGCCAACGGCGCGCCGCGGCAGATGATCGGCCTGGTGATGGACGAGAAGGGCGTGCTGCGCCACGGCCAGAAAGTGCTCACCGCGCAGGGCGACGGCGAGATCCTGTCCGGCACGTTCTCGCCGACGCTGGGCAAGGCGATCGCGTTCGCGCGCGTGCCGGCCGGCGACCCCGGGCAGGTGCGGGTGGACATCCGCGGCAAGGAGGTGCCGGTGCGCGTGGTCAAGTTCCCGTTCGTGCGCGAAGGCCAGGTCCAGCCCGGCGTCCTCGAGTGAACCGGCCGCCGCCGCAATGCGCCCGTGACGTCGTTGCGGAGCATCCGGTTCGCTACACTAGCCACCCATCCCCGATACCGTCTTTTTCCGGAGCAGCCCCATGAGCGAGATCCCTGGCGACCTCAAATTCCTCAAGTCCCATGAATGGGCGCGCGTCGAAGGCAACGGTCGCGTCACCGTCGGCATCTCCGAACATGCCCAGGGCCTGCTCGGCGACCTGGTCTATGTCGAGCTGCCCAACGTCGGCGACGAGGTCGTCGCCGGCAACGGCGTGGCCGTGGTCGAGTCGGTCAAGGCCGCGTCGGACGTGTACAGCCCGCTCACCGGCAAGGTGGTCGAGGTCAATGCCGCACTCAGCGACAAGCCGGAGACGATCAACGAGGACGCCTACGGCGAAGGCTGGATCTTCGTGCTGGAGATCGCCGATCCGGAGCAGTTGAACGACCTGCTGACGCCCGACGACTACGCCGAACTGCTCGAGGAAGACGGCCACTGAGCCGAGCCCCACGTCGCGACAGCCGAACCGGCCGCCTTGTGCGGCCGGTTTTCGTTTGTGCGGCACAAGCGAAAGCGGCGGCAGGAAGCGGAGCGCGCTGTCGACAGTCCGCGAGGTTTGCCGATCGGGCGATCGGCATGTCCACGTGGGCGGCGTAGCGGCGAGCGGACGCAACGCAGGCGCCGGATGCGCCGCACCAGGCGGCGGATGCCGGCCGCGCCGCACGCATTGACGCGCACGACGCGGTCGCCACGTGCTGGAAGGCGGCGCCACTGCAGCGGTGCCTGGACGCGGCGAACGTCGCGCCGGTTTTTTGGCAGTGACGGTGATGTGCATCGCAGTCGGGCGTCGCGGGCGCGGCGTCTGCCGATCGCAGCAGCGCTTGCTGCGCTGCGGCCAGCGTCGGCCAGCGGCGTCGCGTTCGTCCGCTCGGGTGTGTTCGTCGTGGCGTGCGCGCGCGGTGCTGCGGGTCGGTCGAGGCGAGACACGCACTCGGCAGCGGACGCGGCGGCAACAGCACGCGCGACGCATCCGGTCGCGTGTGCGTGATGTGCCGGTGAGGAGCATGCGCAGACATGCGGACGCTACAACGGCATCGTCGCCGCCGCTTCGATGCACTGCGAGGCGCCGCGCACGTGCGCTCGCAAGCGCCGAACAACGCGAAAAAGTTTGCGCAGTTTTGCGCATTTGCTCTTGTGCGATGCCGGAACGGCGCATGCCGCGAAAAGTTTTTTTCAGCTTGCGGACAGGCTCGCGTGCGTGTGCCTGGCTGCCGTCAGCGCCGCGCGCGGCAGCGCGCGAAACGGCCGGTCGCGTCGGCGTGTTGCGAAAAAGCACGGGAATTACCGCTGTTTTTGTTTGCGTCGAAGTTTCGCCGCGGGTTTCGCAACGGCTGTTGTCGAGGTCCCGGGGTCGCCGATCGCGACGATCGGTGCGTTCGCGGCACGCGACGCCTGAAAAAAAATTGCGTAGAACTGTTGACAGTAAAAAAAAGCGTGATTAGGTTTCGCCCAGCAGACGTTGCTGCGCAAGCGAGTGAATCGGATCGACATCAGAACGCGAAGCACAACTTGGACCTCCACCAGGAACCTGATGATGGTGGATCAGGTGTCGCTTCCTTCCGAGAAACGCAACGTCTCCCCTGGCACGACACCCGTATCGAGCTTCGATACGGGTGTTTCTGTATCCGACCCGGCCCGCACTACGCGCCGGCGGATCCTGCAGGCGGACCATCGCCGCGGGTTTGCTTTAACTGGGCGTTTTCAATCCATAGTTCACTGACGAGGAGCCATCCCATGGCCACGAAAAAAGCTGCGAAAAAGAAGCCGGCTGCTAAGAAAGCGGTCAAGAAGACTGCCGCCAAGAAGCCGGCAGCGAAGAAGGTCTCGGTAAAGAAGGCGGTCAAGAAGGTCGCCAAGAAAGTCGCCAAGAAGGTCGCCAAGGTGAAGAAGGCGATCAAGAAGGTCGCCAAGAAGTCCACCGCGAAGAAGGCGGTAAAGAAGACTGCGAAGAAGGCCGCCGCCAAGAAGACCGTCAAGAAGGCCGCCCCGAAGAAGGCGGTAAAGAAGACCGCGAAGAAGGCCGTCGCCAAGAAGGCCGTGAAGAAGTCGGCTGCCAAGAAGCCGGCCGCGAAGAAGGCCGTCGCCAAGAAGGCCGTCGCGAAGAAGAAGCCGGCCGCTCGCAAGAAGAAGGCCGCTCCGGTCGCGCTGCCGGCAACGCCCGCGCCGCTGATCTGATCTGATCCATCCCGATAGCCGTACCCTAAGCTCTCTCCCCGGTGCCCAGCGGGGAGGGAGCTTTTTTATGGGCGTGCGTTTGCCGTCGCTGCGGCGAACCGTTTGCCGTGGCGCCGATGCGCCACCGACGTGTGCGCCATCTGCCGGGTGCCTGCCACCGACGCGTCGCCTGCGCGCTGGCCAGTCTCCGAGCCGGCGCCGTTGCCGCCATCGCATTCTATTGCCGCCTGGTGCGTGCCCGAACTGCACCGAATTCCGGACTGGGTCGCGCCCGGCAGCAGCGATGCCGCGCGCGTCCGCCAAGCGGCTGCGTCGCTGTCGCAGACGAGGTGTTCGCCGACTCCGCTCGGCTTCTCCTGCGTTTGCACAATGGCATCCAGGCAGTGCCGCCATGCCGGCGCTGGCAGCCTCGGCGTTTTCAAACCATCCGCGCCGCGTGCTCTGCGCTGATTGCCGCGCTCGATGCGCCTGTGCGGCGCGTGCGAGCGCGGCAGAGCCGACGTTGCGTGCTGTACCCCATCGCCGCAGTGCCGAGCTGCTGCGTGGCTTGGCCGACCGATCCTCTTTCTCCTGCCGGTGCCTGGGGCCCCTTTGCGAAGGCAGGCACGCAGCGCCGAACGAGGGGGCGTGCGTAGCGTGGCGATGCGCATCGCATGGGCAGCGGCTGCCGCGAGGCTTCGCCCGGACCCGTACGGCGACCTTTTTGCCACGAGGCTTCGCCCGGACCCCTACAGCGACCTTTTTGCCACGAGGCTTCGCCCGGACCCTCACCCCAACCCCTCTCCCGACGGGAGAGGGGCTTTATTCGCTTGATGGGACATCTGTGCGAGCATCCGCGCCGGTTGCGGTTGCGGTTGCGGTTGCGGTGGCGACAGCCGACGGCCAACGCAACCACGGCGTTTCGGTAGACGGGTTCAAGCAGCGCCTGCGCATGGGCGATGGGCCGGGCCGGTGCCGCTACCGCGCGTTGCTCCCGTATAGGAGCGGCAGCAGCGGCGACCGTATCGCCTATCGACGCCGGATTGCGCGCAGTCGCTGGCTTGCGTAGCACCACCCGAGCTTGTCGCGGTGAAGCCGCCCCCTATCGGCCAGGTCTCGCGAAGGCCGCGCACCAGACAGCAGAAAGGCGGCTTGCGCCGCCTTCCGCCGAACCATCGGGGACTGCCTGCGTCAGTGCGGCGACGCGGTCGACTTGGACGAGGACGCGCCCTTCTTGTCCTTCGGATCCGGACGCTCGGCCATCATGTTGTCGCTGCCGAAGTCGGTGTCCACGTCCAGCCAGCGCTGCGTCGGCAGGCCGATCGCGCGGTCCAGGATGGTCGGCAGCAGGCCGGAGGGCAGGCCGCTCTCGCCGTTCCACAGGATCGCCACGCCCAGGTCGCGTTCCGGCACCAGCGCGATCAGGCCGCGATAGCCCTGCACCGCGCCGGCATGGAACACCACCTGGTGGCCCGAGTAATCGAAGATGCGCCAGCCCAGCGCGTAGCTGGCCGAGTTGACCCGCTCGCGGCGCCAGCCCGAGCGCATCTCGCCCGGGGTGGTGATCAGCGGCGCATGCAGCGTGGCCAGCAGCGGCGCCGGCAGCACGTCCGGACGGTGCCCGGTCTGCGCGATCAGCCACTGCGCCATGTCGCTGATGCTGGCGTTGACCCCGGCGGCCGGGGCCAGCCGGTAATAGGTGGGCTTGGGCATCAGCGACACCCAGCCGTTGCGGCTGCGCACGTGCGGGCGCGCCCAGCGCGGGCTGGCCTGGATCCCGGCCAGGCCCATGCTGGCGTCGTTCATGCCCAGCGGCTTGAAGATGCGGCGCTCCACCGACTGTTCGTAGAAGCTGCCGGAGGCGGCGAACACCACATCGCCGATCAGGCTGAAGGCGACGTTCTGGTAGGCGTAGCAGTCGCCCGGCGCGCACTTGAGCGGCGCGTAGGCGAGCTTGTGGCTGAGCGTGTAGTAGTCGGTATTGGATTCGACGTCGCGGTCGTAGGCGTTGTAGGTCAGGCCGACGCGGTGGCTGAGCAGGTCGGCCACGTTCAGCTGGCGGGTGGCGACCGGATCGCTGAGCTGGAAGCCGGGCACGTAGTCGACCACCTTGCTGTCCCAGCGCAGGGTGCCGTCGTTGACCAGCAGCCCGGCCATGGTGCCGGCGAAGGCCTTGGACAGCGAGGCCAAGCGGAACACGGTGTGCGCATCGACCGGCTCGGGGCGGTTGACGTCGGTGACGCCGTAGCCGCGCGCGCTGATCACCTGGCCGTTGTGCACGATCGCCACCGCCAGGCCGGGCACGCGCTCGCCGTAGGTGAGCTGTTCGGCCATCGCTTCCAGGCTGGCGACATCGAAGTCCCTGGCCAGCGGCAGCACCTTGCTCTCCGGCAGCGACGCGCGGTACGGCAGCGGCTGGGTCGGCGAGGTGTAGCGCGTGGCCTCGGTGTAGATCGGCGGCGGCAGCGGCTGCGAGGGCGCCGGCGTCTGCGCGGTGGAGGACATCGCAAAGGGCAGCAATGCCCCGAGCAACCCGGTTGACACCGGTCGAAGGAGCCGGTGCCTGCTGTTCTGTTTCATCGCGCGTGTGGCCTGTGAGGTGCTGCCGAAACCGATTCTAGCGCCGCTTTTCGTGATTGCACAAACCGGGAGAAGATGAATGGGCATCGTCTTGATCCTGCTGGTGATTTTGCCGGGCCCACAATGCCGGCACCGCGGCGTCCGGCGCGGCTGCCGCGACGGCGCGGCGGGTGCCTGAAACACATGCAACCGGTGTGCCGAAGCCGCTGCGGTCGCCGCGGGTCGGGCTGAACCGTTGCCGGTGCAGTGACGGCACGGTGCCGCTGCGGGATCATGGCGCATGCCCAATCCCGACCTTGCCCCGATCCCCGCCGCGCGGACGGCGCCTGCCGCCGCGACCTGGCTGGGCCTGGCCTTCGTGCTGGTCTGGTGTACCGGCTACATCGCCGGCAAGCAGGTGGTGGCGCATGCCGCGCCGTTCACCGCGCTGTTGTGGCGCTTCGGCCTGACCGCACTGTGCTTCGCGCTGGCCGCCGGTCCCGCACGCCTGCGGGCGCTGCCGCGGCAGGAACTGGCACGCAGCGCCGTGGCCGGGGTGTTGATGCTGGCCTTGCAGTTCGGCGGGGTGTACGCGGCGTTCGCGCTGGGCACCGGCTCCGGCGTGGCCGCGCTGGTGATCGGGGCGATGCCGTTGCTGGTGGCCTGGGCCAGTCCATGGTGGGGCGGTCAGCGCTTGCGCGTGGCGCAGTGGCTGGGCATGGCGCTGGGTTTCGCCGGTGTCGCCACGGTCGCTGCCGATCGTATCGATGGCGCCACGCCGTGGGGCGGCTGGCTGGCCTTGCTGGTGGGCCTGTTCGGCATCGCCGCCGGCACCCTGTACCAGAAGCGGCATGCCGCACAGCTCGACCTGCGCGTCGGGCTGGCGGTGCAGAACGCGGCGGCGACGCTGCTGCTGCTGCCGCTGGCGGCATGGGAAGGCTTCCGCTTCCAGGCCAGCGACGGCTTCGTGGCGGCGATGGCGTGGCTGGTGCTGGTCAATTCGATCGGCGGCTTCGCGCTGCTGTTCCTGTTGCTGCGGCGCGGCGCCGCCACCCAGGTGGCGAGCCTGTTCTTCCTGATGCCGCCGGTGACCGCGGTGTTCGGCCACGTGCTGCTCGGCGAGCACCTGACCGCGCTGAAGCTGTGCGGCTTCGCGCTGGCGGCGCTGGGCGTGTGGCTGGCCGGACGCACGCGCTGAAGCGCGGGTTTGCTGTGCCGGCCGCGCCTCAGTCGTCGCGCAGCACGCTGCGGCCGCGGATCAGGTCGGCGGCGCGCTCGGCGATCATCATCGTCGGGCCGTTGGTGTTGCCGCTGACCAGGCGCGGCATCACCGATGCATCGACGACGCGCAGCCCCTCCAGTCCGCGCAGGCGCAGCTGCGGATCGACCACGGCCTGCGCATGGTTGCCCATGCGGCAGGTGCCGATCGGATGGTAGATGGTCTCGGCCTTGGCGCGGATGTAGGCGACCAGGCCGGCCTCGTCCAGGTCCTCGCGCACCGGCAGCAGCGGCGCGCCACGCCAGGGATCGAACGCCGGCTGCTGCAGGATGCGCCGCGCCAGGCGCGCGCATTCCACCAGCATGCGCAGGTCGAAGCCGTCCGGATCGCTGAGGTAGTTCGCCTGGATCCGCGCCGGCGTGCGCGGGTCGGCGTCGTTGAGCGACAGGCGGCCGCGGCTGCGCGGCTGCAGGTGGCAGGCGTGCAGGGTGAAGCCGTCGCCGGGCAGCCGGTTGCGGCCGTGGTCGTCGAGCATCGCCGGCACGAAGTGCAGCTGGATGTCGGCGCGCGCGTCCGGCGCCAGCGGCGAGCGGATGAAGCCGCCGGCCTCGGCGATGTTGCTGCTGCCGGCGCCGCGGTGGCCGCGCAGGAAATAGTCGAAGGCGATCTTCAGCTGGTTGCGGCGGTCGTAGCTGATGCCCGGGCGGGTGCGGTACAGCGTGCACACGTCCAGATGGTCCTGCAGGTTGGCGCCGATCTGCGGCTGGTCCAGGCGCACCGTGATGCCATGGCGCTGCAGTTCGTCGGCCGGGCCGATGCCCGAGAGCATCAGCAGCTGCGGCGAATTCACCGCGCCGGCGCTGAGCAGCACCTCGCGTGCGGCCCGCGCCTGCACTTCGGCGCCGCGTTGCGCGTAGGCGACGCCGACCACGCGTTCGCCCTCGAGCAGCAGGCGCAGCACCAGCGCGTCGGTGATCACCTGCAGGTTGGCGCGTGCCTGCGCCGGCGCCAGGTAGGCGACCGCCGCCGAGCAGCGCGCGCCGTCCTTCTGGGTGACCTGGTACAGGCCCACGCCCTGTTGCTGCGGGCCGTTGAAATCGCGGTTGTGGGCGAAACCGGCCTGTTGCCCGGCGGCGATGAACACGTCGGACAGCGGGTTGTGGTAGCGCAGATCGGACACGTGCAGCGGACCGTCGCCGCCGTGCAGCGCATCGCCGCCGCCGCTGTTGCGCTCGCTGCGCCGGAAATACGGCAGCACGCCCCGCCAGTCCCAACCCTCGGCGCCGTCGGCGGCCCAGTCGTCGTAGTCGGCCGGCACGCCGCGCACGTAGCACATCGCGTTGATCGAACTGGAGCCGCCCAACACCTTGCCGCGCGGCCACCACAGGCGCCGATCGTTCAAGTGCGGCTCCGGCGCGGTGAGGTAGTTCCAGTTGATGCGGCGATTGCCGGTCAGCCGCGCCAGGCCCGCCGGCATGTGGATGAAGGGATTGCGGTCGCGCGGCCCGGCCTCGATCAGCAGCACCTTGCAATCGCGATCCTCGCTGAGCCGGTTGGCCAGCACGCAGCCTGCCGAGCCTGCGCCGATGATGATGTAGTCGTACACCCGCGGTTCCCCTGTTTCGTGGCGCCGACGCTAGTCGCCGCGGATAGAGCATATGCTCGGCGCGCGCTGCGGCGTGCAGATGCCGCGCCCGGCATGCATCTGCGCGCGGCGGCGGCGCTGGCGATGTTGCAGTGCATCGGCTACCGTGCGCGCAACCACCCGGCGAACGGCAGGCCGATGCAAGCGGAAAACAAGCGCGTCCACACCGGCGAGCTGCGCGCGGTGCTGCTGTCCTTCGTCTATTTCTTCTGCGTGCTGTCGGCT
This sequence comes from Xanthomonas campestris pv. phormiicola, assembly GCA_025666215.1. Taxonomy (NCBI): domain Bacteria; kingdom Pseudomonadati; phylum Pseudomonadota; class Gammaproteobacteria; order Lysobacterales; family Lysobacteraceae; genus Xanthomonas; species Xanthomonas campestris. Next base: position 1,680,869 of record CP102593.1, read on the forward strand.
TACTACGTGATCCGGCCGGTGCGCGAGCAGCTGGCCGCGGCGGTCGGCTCGACCCAGCTGCCCTGGTTCTACATGGCCACCTTCGTCGCCACGCTGCTGCTGACCCCGCTGTTCGCGTGGATGGCGGCGCGCTGGCCGCGGCGGATCGTGGTGCCGGCGGTGTACGTGTTCTTCGCGCTGTGCCTGCTCGGCTTCGTGCCGCTGTTCAGCGGCCATGGCGGACTCGGTCCGCGCGTGCTGGGCATCGTGTTCTTCGTCTGGGTCAGCGTGTTCAACCTGTTCGTGGTGTCGGTGTTCTGGAGTTTCATGGCCGACATCTGGAGCAACGAACAGGCGCGGCGGCTGTTCCCGCTGATCGGCCTGGGCGGCACCGCCGGCGCGGTGGCCGGGCCGCTGCTGACCCGCGGGCTGGTCGGGGTGATCGGCGTGGCGCCGTTGCTGGTGGTATCGGCGGCGTTGCTCGGCGTCGCCCTGGTGTGCGTGGTCCTGCTCGGGCGCTGGGCGCGGGTGCATGGCGCGCGCCGCCACGACGTCGGCCACGAGGCGGCGGTCGGCGGCGGCATGTTCGACGGCCTCAAGCAGATCCTGGCCAATCCGTTCATGCGCGGCATGGCGCTGCTGATGCTGCTGGGCGACTGCATCGGCACGGCCGGCTATGCGCTGATGACCGATTACTCCGGCGCCACCTTCCACAACGCGGTCGAGCGCACCCAGTTCGCCGCCGACATCGATATGCTGACCAATGTGCTGCAGGTCGCGGTGCAGATCACCGTGACCCGCTGGCTGCTGATGAAGAAGGGCGCCGGCGCGGTGATCGCGCTGTGGGCGCTGGTCAGCGTGGGCGCGTTGGTGGCGACCGCGTTGTCGCCCGATCCGTATGCCCTGGCGGTGTGGATCGTGCCCTGGGTGGTGTTGCCGGTGGTGATCACCCGTTCGCTGACCTACGGCATGGTCGGCCCGGCACGCGAATCGCTGTACACGCGGGTGCCGCGGCAACTGCGCTACCAGGGCAAGAACGCGGTGGATACGGCGGTGTGGCGTGCCGGCGACGTGGCCGTCACCTCGGCGATGATCGGCCTGCGCACGCTGGGTGTGGGCGTGCCCGGTTTCGCCGCGCTGGCGGCGCTGGCGGCAACGCTCTCCGGTGTCATCGGCTGGCGCCTGGCGCGTGCGGTCGAAAGCGCCGCGCCCGTTGCAGCGGCGCAGACGCCCCCGACGCGCTGAGCCTGCGCGCGCGCCGTACGCCCCCGCTGCCGGCCGCCGCGCCAGCCGCTATGCTGTGCATCCTCTTTCGCCGATGGACGCGCGCATGACCCTGCTGGCCTCGATCCTGGTATGCCTGGTGGCCTGGCTGCACGTCTACATCCTGGTGCTGGAGATGTTCCTGTGGACCCGCCCGCTGGGCATGAAGGTGTTCCGCAACACGCCGGACAAGGCGCAGCTGACCAAGGTGCTGGCAGCCAACCAGGGCCTGTACAACGGCTTCCTCGCCGCCGGCCTGGGCTGGGGCGTGGCGGCGCAGCGCGTGGACGTGATGCTGTTCTTCCTGGGCTGCGTGGTCGTGGCCGGACTGTACGGCGCATGGAGCGTCAGCCGCCGCATCCTGTTCGTGCAGGCGCTGCCGGCGGCGCTGGCGAGCGCGGCGGTGCTGCTGGCGTATTGAGCGAGGCAGGGCGTGCTGCCTCGCCCTTAGCCTTTCGCCGGCGTGCGCGGCGACACCCACATGGCGATGCTGGCGAAGAACACCACCTGTTCGCGGTCGTCGCGGATCTCCACGCTGACCGGCAGCTCGTAGCCGCTGTCGGCGGCCACGATCGCCAGGTCCGGCGTCGCCACCGCGTGCATCGTGCCGCTGGCCTTGCTGCGGTATTCGACGCGCATGCCCTTGGGAATCCAGCGCATCGACGGCGGCAGGCTGGCATCGACCATGACCCCGCCGGCCAACTCGGCCAGGTTGCACAGCGCGATCGCATGCACGGTGCCGAGGTGGTTGCTGACGCGGCGCCGATGCGCGATGCGCGCCTCGCAGCGGCCCGGCTGCAGCACGGTGATGCGCGGGGCGATGCTCGCGAAGTAGGGCGCCTTGAAGCAAACGGCGCGGGAAAACAGCCATTGCCCGGCCGGCCAGCGCTGCATGCGTCGATAGAGCGACAGCAGTTTGCTCATGGTGCGTGCCTCAAATGAAGACGGCGGACCGAAGTCCGCCGTCGTGATGAGCGTATTGCCGAGTGGGTTTCAGGCCGCTTCGCGCGAATGGTCGTCGCCGGCCGTGGCACGGTGGTAGTAGCTGGCCGAGCGCAGTTCGTCGGCATCGAAATCGTCCACGCTGATCGTGTCCATGGTGATCTCGCGCAGTTCCTCCAGCTGGCGGCGCTCGTCGGCCGACAGCACGCCTTCGCGCACCGCTTCGTCCAGCTGCGCGGCGAAGTCCAGCGCCTCGATGCCCTTGCTCTTGAGCGCCTTCAGGAACTTGCGCTCGACCGGCTCGGCCAGCACCGCCTTGGTCAGGTAGCTGGCGATACGGCCTCCCGGGTTGTTCTCGCACGGGGTCAGGAACACGCCCTGGCCCAGACGGTCGCGGGCTTCGTTCGGCGTCATCAGCAGCGCGGCGACGCGGTGGCCCAGGCGGTCGCCCGGGGCTTCGGCGCGGCGGCCCCACGGGAAGATCAGCGCCCACATCAGCCAGCCCACCGGACGGATCGGGAAGTTGCGCAGCGCCGCGGACAGCGCCAGTTCGATCTTGTGCACGCTGTCGTGGAACGCCCAGGCCAGCAGCGGCTGGTCGGTGGCCGGCGCGCCGTCGTCGTGATAGCGCTTGAGCATCGCGCTGGTCATGTAGATGTGGCTCAGCACGTCGCCCAGGCGGCCGGACAGCGATTCCTTGAACTTCAGCTTGCCGCCGAGCATCAGCATCGACACGTCGGCCATCAGCGCCAGGTTCGCCGAATAGCGGTCCAGCTTGCGGAAGAAGCGGCGGGTGTAGGCGTCGCCGGGCGCCGCGCCGATGCGTGCGGCGGTCAGGCCGAACCACAGCGAGCGCACCGCGTTGGAGATCGCGAAGCCGATATGGCCGAACAGGTTGCGGTCGAACTCGTCGAGGCCGGCCTTGTGGTCCGGGTTGCCGGCGGCCTTCATCTCCTTCATCACCCACGGATGGCACAGGATCGCGCCCTGGCCGAAGATCAGCAGGCTGCGGGTCATGATGTTGGCGCCTTCCACGGTGATCGCGATCGGCGCCGCCTGCCAGCTGCGGCCGGCGAAGTTGCGCGGCCCGAGGATGATGCCCTTGCCGCCGACCACGTCCATCACGTCGCTGATGACTTCGCGGCTCATCGTGGTGCAGTGGTATTTGGCGATCGCCGACGGCACCGACGGCACGTCGCCGCGGTCCACCGCCGCGGCGGTGGCCTGGGCCAGCGCACTGATCGCATATGCCTTGCCGCCGATCCGCGCCAGCGCTTCCTCCACGCCCTCGAAGCGGCCGACCGACAGGCCGAACTGCTTGCGGATGCGCGCGTAGGCGCCGGTCACCACCGCGCCGTACTTGGCGCCGCCGCTGGCGGTGGAGGGCAGGGTGATCGAGCGGCCCACGGCCAGGCACTCGTTGAGCATGTTCCAGCCCTTGCCGACCATGTCCACGCCGCCGATCAGCTGGCTGAGCGGGATGAACACCTCGCGGCCGTGGATCGGGCCGTTCTGGAACGGCGAGTTCAGCGGGAAGTGGCGGCGCCCGATCTCGACGCCGGGGGTCTCGCGCGGCAGCAGCGCCAGGGTGATGCCGATGTCCTTGGTGTCGCCGATCAGCCCGTCCGGGTCGTACATGCGGAACGCCAGGCCGACCAGCGTGGCCACCGGCGCCAGGGTGATGTAGCGCTTGTCGAAGGTCAGCTTGACGCCGAGCACGTTGGCGCCGTTCCACTCGCTCTTGCAGACGATGCCGTAGTCGGGAATCGAGGTCGCATCGGAGCCGGCGAACGGGCCGGTCAGGCCGAAGCACGGCACTTCCTGGCCGACCGCCAGGCGCGGCAGGTAATAGTCCTTCTGCTCCTTGGAGCCGTAGTGCAGCAGCAGTTCGCCCGGGCCCAGCGAATTGGGCACGCCGACGGTGGAGCTGACCACGCTCGACACCGAAGCGATCTTCTGGATCACCTTGTGATGGGCCAGCGCCGAGAAGCCCAGGCCGCCGTATTCCTTCGGAATGATCATGCCGAAGAAGCGGTGCTTCTTGATGAAGCTCCACAGCTCCGGCGGCAGGTCGGCATGGACGTGGGTGATTTCCCAGTCGTTGGTCATCCGGCACAGCTCTTCCACCGGGCCGTCGAGGAAGGCCTGCTCCTCGGCGGTCAGCTGCGGCTTCGGATAATCGAGCAGCTTCTGCCAGTCCGGATCGCCGCTGAACAGTTCGCCCTCGAAGCCGACCGAACCGGTTTCCAGCGCGATCCGCTCGGTCTGCGACAGCGGCGGCAGCACCTTGCGGAACACCTTCAGCATCGGCGCGGTGAGCAGCGGCTTGCGCACGAACGGCAACAGCAGCGGCACCGCGACCAGCGCCAACAGCACGGCGGCGACGATGGTGGCGGTGTGGTTGGCGCCGAGCAGCCAGCATGCGACCAGCAGCGTGGCGCTCAGCGCGGCCCAGACGGCGAGCCGCATGCGGTGATAGGCGGCGAAGGCGCCTGCCAACAACAACACGAGGAAGGGTGCGACGATGCTCATGGGCTTGCTCCGGGGACATGCTCGGTAACGGCGGACGGTGCGCCGGCGCTAGCCGGTGGCAGTGCGTCCAGATAATGCAACACAGTGGCGGTAAACGCGGCGTTGTCGTCGCCGGCCAGCATATGCGTGGCCTCGGGCAGGTGCACATGCTGCGCATGCGGCACCAACGACAGGAATTCTTCGATGGTCTGCGGGGTGACCAGATCGCTGCGCCCGCCGCTGACCAGCAGCACCGGGCAGTGCACGTTGCTGGCTGCCTGCGCGATCGCGGCCTGGTGCTGCTCGCCATCGCGCGCCAGCTCCTCGACCAGGCGCGGGTCCCAGTGCCAGTACCAGCGGCCGTCGGCGTGCCGGCGCAGGACGCTGCGCAGCGCCTCGGTCGACTTGCGCGCGCGCTGCGGCAGATAGGCGGCGATGGCATCGCCTGCTTCGTCCAGCGTGGCGAAGCCGTGCGGATGCGCGGTCATGAAGGCGAGGATGCGTTCGACCCCGGCCGGTTGCCAGCGCGGGGTGATATCGACCAGCACCATCGCGCGGAACAGGCCCGGCCAGCGCGCCTCGGCCATCAGCCCGAACAGGCCGCCCATCGAGGCGGCGACCAGCACCGGCGCCGGCGCCATTTCGCCGGCGACCACGATCAGGTCGTCGGTGAACTGCTCGCCGCGGTAGGGCAGGGCGGCGGGATTGCGGGTGGAGTCGCCATGGCCGCGCGCGTCGTAGGCGACGCTGCGGTAGCCGTGGGCCTGCAACGCCGCGGCGCTGCCCATCCAGGCATGCCGGGTCTGCCCGAAGCCGTGCGCGAACAGCACGCTGCCCGCAGCGCCGGGCGCGATGACGGTCGCGGCCAGCTGCATGTCGTCCGCGCCGGCGAGCAGGGCGGAGGCGGCCATCGGCATGCGGGAGGGAGAGGAAACCATACGAGTTAGTATGGATGAGTCGCCAGCGATGTCAATACGATGCAGTATGGAAACGAAAAGCCAATGTTGTCGGGCATTTGCGTGCGATTCATGGAGGGCACATACTGCAATCGACTCCCCCGTATGGTTAAATCGACGGATGAACAATGTCTCCGTGTCTTCCACCGACGATGCCGCCGCTCCCAGCGGTGGCCGCAACAACCGACTCAGCGCCGAGGATTGGGCGCAGGCCGCACTGGACCTGATCGCCGAACAGGGCGTCAACTCGGTGGCGGTGGAACCGCTGGCACGGCGTCTGGGCGTGACCAAGGGCAGCTTCTACTGGCATTTTCCTTCGCGCGATGCCTTGCTGCAGGCGGCGCTGGAGCGCTGGGAACTGGTCGAGCAGCAACAGGTGTTCGGCAGCCTGGAAGAGGTGCCGGATCCGCGCACCCGGCTGCGTGCGCTGTTCCAGCTGGTCGCGCACGAGGTCAAGCCGCACATCATCTACAGCGAGTTGCTGAAGGCGCTGGACCATCCGGCGGTGCGCCCGGTCATCGACCGGGTCTCGCAGCGGCGCATGGAGTACCTGATCGCCTCGTTCCGCCAGGCCGGCCTCAGCCGCACCGATGCCCAGCACCGCGCCCGCCTGGCCTACGCGGCCTACGTCGGCTTCCTGCAGCTGTCGCTGCAGCTGCACCAGCCCAAGCAGGCGCGCGAGGAATTCGAGGCCTACGTCGAACACGTGATCGTGACCCTGATCCCGGGGTGATGTTCGTGTCTGGCTGGTGTTTCTGCGAGAGTGGTCTTGCGGGCGTGGGCGAGTTGCGGGAAAGAGTTGTAATGCGTATGCATCAGCTGAACTCCTGTTCCGTCGCTATCTCGTAGTACCTTTCCACGCCGACTTCAAGCACACGCGTACCTAGCATGTAGTGCTGCGAAATACGAATGAGCGTGGGACGATCGGGCGTGCAGGATAAGGGCATGCCTGTTCGCTTGGTCCCTCGCTCAGGATTGCGTTTTCAACGTTCACGTCAATGTTGCACAAGGCTGCCAAGTGAAGCGGCGATGCTTCGCTGGAGCCGCTGTCGAAGTGCTTCGTGCAATTTGCCGTCGCGACGTGTGATTCCTCTCAAAGATCGCGAATCGGGCAGTTTCCGGCTGTCGTACTATCCAAAAAACAACGGCTCCTTTCGGAGCCGTTGTCGTATCAATGCTGCAGATTGCAAACGATCAGAAACGCTGCTGGTACTTCATGTAGATGAAACGACCGATGTCATAACCGCCGTAATAAGAATACCCGGAGCTCGGCTGCGAGTAAGACGGGGCGGCATAGTGCTCGAACACGTTGTTCGCACCGACAGCGACAGTTGCATTCCACGGTGTGTTGTAGCTGACCTGCACGTCGTGGAAAGTGTTTGCCCCGATCTTGTTGACCGGATAGGTGGCGCCAGCGTATTCCGGTGCGGTGAAGTCCGGATTGCTGCAGCGGTCATCGAAATAGCATTGTTCCTTGGTGCTGGAGTAGTAACGCGTGCTCCAGGTGACAGTCCAGTCGTTCAACTGCCACGTCAAGGTCAGGTTCGAGCGCAGGCGGAAATAGCTGCCTCCAGCGCTTTGATAACCGTTTTGCTGGCTGGCCGGATTGTCAGAGTTGTCCTGCTTCAGTTCGTTCTTGGTGACATAGGTGCTCAGCCAAGCAGCGTTGAAGTTACCCCATGCGGTATCCAAGCGGTAGTTGACATCGAAGTCGAAGCCTTCGGTTTCCTGGTAACCAGCGTTGCGCAGGCCGAACGAAAGCGACGTGATGTTGCCTGCTGCGTTGCGGGTAAAGCCGGTGCAACGGGACTCGATGCCGCGCAGGTAGCAATCTTCCAGTAGCGTGGTCGGGTCGTCGGAAACGATGGTGTTCTCGATACGAACGTTCCACCAGTCCAGCGAAGCATTCAGGCCGCTGATGAACTCGGGACTCCACACAAGACCGAGGGTCTTGGAGGTGGAGGTTTCCGGGGTCAGAGTCGGAGTGGAGCCGGAGCTGAAGGGAACGTTGCTCTGCTCGCCGGGACCCGGGGCCGGAGCCGTACCGGAGGCGTTGAGCTGGCGGTAGCCAGCCGGGACCACGGCCGAGCAGCGCGCGTTGCCCGCCGCCGTGCCGAACGAGGTATCGCAGGGGTCGGTGTAGTACTCGAAGCTCTGCGACAGCCCGCCGTACAGGTCGGCAATGGTCGGCGCACGGAAGCCTTCCGCCCAGGTGCCGCGAACCAGCAGCGAGTCGATCGGTTTCCACTTGAAACCGAACTTGCTGTTGACCGTATCACCGAAGTTGTCGTAGTCCGAGTAGCGGCTTGCCAGCGACAAGCTCAGCTCCTTGGCAAGCGGCAAGTCGGCCAGCAGCGGAACCTGGAATTCGGCGTAGACCTCGTCCAGGCTGTACTTGCCTTTCGTCGGACCCGCCGCGAGATCGGTGGAAATGCCGGCCTGGGCCATTGCGTCCGGAGAGAAGCTGCCACTTTCCTGGCGGTGCTCGACGCCGACTGCCACGCCCAGGTCGCCGGCCGGGAGGCTGACGATGGTGCCGGAGATATTTGCGAAGAAGTTCTTCGTTTCGGTCTTCGAAACTGCCTGGCCATCCTGATAAAGGAATGCCTGGACGTTAGGATCGCCGAGGCTGTTGGGCGAGTTGTAACCGTACGGAATCAGCGGATTCCACGGTGTGCAGGTGCCCGCTGCGGTGCCGAGCGGGATTGGGCTGGCCGAGGTGCCGCACTGAGCGACGCCGTTGGCATTGATGAAGGAGGGGCCGGTCGCCTGGCCAACCGCGAGCGTGTTCAAATTTCCGGTGCTGATCTGTACGCCCTTGTTCTGGTTGTACAGGTAGCCTGCATCCCAGTCCCAGAATTTGCCTTCGCCGAACTCGAAGCTGCCGCTGAACGTGCCCGTGAAGCGATAAGTGGTCACGCTGTTGCGCACTTCGCGCGGCACTTCCCAGCCGCGACGAACATATGAAACTGACTGTGGCGATACGCCGGCCGGCAGAGCGCCAGTGGCTTGGTTGCCTACTGGATTGAAGACGCTGTCGATCGACAGTCCGTCGCGCGAAAGCGCAGTGTCGGTGCCACTTGCAGCGGAGTTGAACGGATAGCCGGCATTTTGCGCGAATGACTCGCGATCCGTGTACAGGACGCTGGTGTCGAAGCGGACGTTGTCAGTGAAATTGAACGTGCCGTTCAAGAACGCAGACTTGCGCTCGATGCCGCTATAAACGGTCGATGCGAGCGACGGATTGGACACATCGCTACTGTTCAGTGCACGGTAGCTGGCAATATTGCTCGGATCCAGGCCAGCGACGTCGCGATTCAACGTGCGCGTCACCGAGGTGCCTGCATCAGTTTCGTAAACGAAACGACCGAACTGGGTGGTCCCTGATAGGCCGCCCGGGCGCGCCTCCGACTTCTCGCCGGTCGGGAAGCGGTTGCGGCTGAACCAGCGGTTCTTTGCCCAAACCGGATCTTCCTTGGTGTACTCGACGCCGGCCGTCAGCGAGCCGCGATCGCCAGCAGCGCCGATGATGAAATCATAGACCTGACGTTCGCCATCGCCTTGGCCCCATTGCCCGATATAGGCATTGGCTTCGGCGCCATTGAAATTCTTGCGGGTGATGATGTTGATCACGCCCGCGATGGCATCCGAGCCGTAAATGGTGGAAGCGCCGTCCTTCAATATTTCGATACGTTCGACCGCCACAGCGGGGATCGAAGAGACATCCTGCAAGCCACCATTGGTCGCGCCCAAGCGCTTGCCGTCGACCAGGATCAGGGTGCGGGCAGGGCCCAGGTTGCGCAGGTCGATATAGTAGCCGCCCACATTTTCGCCCGATGACAGCGGCGAGGTGCGGCTGATGGCTGGCGAGCCGGCAGTCGGGATGTTCTGCAGGATGTCGGCGACGGACTTGAAGCCCTGCTTCTCGATCTGGTCGCGGCTGATCAGCAGCACCGGCTGCGAGGTTTCGGTGTCTACTTGGCGGATACGCGAGCCAGTGACTTCGATGCGATCCAGATTGGTCGCACCGGTGCCGGCATCCTGTGCCGAGGCAGCGTTGATGCTGACGCCTGTGCTCGCCACCAGCGCGAGCACAACGGCATCGCGCAGTTTGTTGGTCTTGCAATTCATTATCTCTCTCTCCGAATGAGATCTGGGTTTGACCCATGGTGTGCCTGTCGGTGGAGTCGAAAGAGCGACGCCAAGACCCACAGGGTGAACCGATAGTAACTTCGTCTTGCCAGAAATTAAAGAGTTGTTAATAGGATGGGTAAAATTGTGATGCATGTATCACTAATTTGCGTCTGGCGGACAAAAAAAAGCCCCTGAAAGGGGCGTTTTTTCCGCAGCAACTCCTTTTCGAACAAGGGGTTGGTGTTTACAAGTCCTGCTCGTAGCGCACGTAGGGGATGGTGCCTTCCTCGGTGCTGATGTTGTTCGGGGCGAACGGGTTCTTGCCGCGGGTGATCACGTTCTCGGCGCCGACGGTCAGCTGGCCGCTCCATGGGGTACGCCAGGTCAGGCCAACGCCCAGGCCGGACCACTTGCCGGGCTGGCCCGGCGCGTCGACGACGCGGCCGATGACGTTGGCGCTGAACGAGCCGTAGCCGCCGCCGATGCTCAGGCTCTTGCTGTCCCACTGGTCGACCAGCGCCTGCGAGGCATCGGCGATCGGGACCAGGCGCGCCCGCGCATAGGTGCCGCCGATGGAGACGAAGCCTTCGCGGCCGATGTTCTGCTGCGCGAACACGGTCAGATCGTTCTGCTCCATGCGCAGCGAAGGCGTCTTGTTGGGGCCTGCCAGCCATGCCGGCATGTTCTCGCGGCCGGTGCCCGCCGACAGCGACACGCGCCCGCCGGGGCGGTTGAAGGTGGTGGTCGCGGCGACGTGGTGGCCGACATCGCCGTCGTCGTCGCCCAGGCTGGCGAGCATGCAATGGCTGGCCAGCCCACTGATGCTGCTGCCGCTGGCGCTGTTGCACAGCAGGCCGAGCGAGTCGCCGGACGACAGGCCGAAGGCGGCGTCGAGCGAATTGCGGCCGAAATGCCAGCGTGCGCCGACCGCCTGTTCGCCGGTCGGCTCCAGGTACAGCAGCGCCTCGACCTTGCCGCTGCCCTTGTTCCAGACCGGCAGCACGGTCCGGTCCGAGGGCTTGGTCTGCGCATGCGCGCCCGTGCTCGCCGCAAGGGCGATCAGCAGGGCAAGTGGCAGGCGCAGTAGGGCTCGCATCGGCAGTGTCAGACTCTCGGGCAGGGACTAAAGTTCCCGCCGTGCAGGGTGAACGATACTAGTGGGTTTATGTTTCTTTAACAAGTCGGACTCCCCGGTCCTCGTCCCCGCCCCTGGCTATTGCAAGCGCTCCGAGGGCGCTGGTTCAGCCGGGGTTACAGCGAACAATACGCCGAATTCCGTCAAGGGGAAGTCATAGTGTCGGCCGCAGAACTCGCACCGTATCTCAACTTGGCCGGTTGCCTCGGCCGCGGCGCGCGCTTCTTCCTCGCCGAGCGAGCGCAGCATGGCGGCCACCCGCTCGCGCGAGCAGGAGCAGCCGAAGCGCAGCGGCCTGGTGCCCAGCAGTTCCGGCGCTTCCTCGTGGAACAGCCGGTGCAGCAGGGTATCGGCCGGCAGCGCCAGCAGTTCGGCTTCGCTCACCGTCTCGAACAAGGCGCCGGCGCGGTTCCAGCCGTCCTCGTCGCCGCTGTCGCCGGGCAGTTTCTGCAGCAGCAGGCCGGCCGCCTGGCGGCCGTCGGCGGCCAGGATCAGGCGCGTCGGCAGCTGTTCGGACTGGCGGAAATAGTCTTCGAAGGCCTCGCCCAGTTCGGCCGCCGACAGCGCCACCAGGCTCTGGTAGCGCTGCGGTTCGCGCGGGTCCAGGCCGGGATTTTCGATGGTGATCGCCAGCAGCGCGCCGCTGCCGAGCGCGCGCAGGTCGCGCGGGGCGTCGCTGCCCTCGCCGAGCTGGACGATGCCGCGCAGGGTGCCGGCCGCGGTGCACTCGGCGAACAGGGTGCGCAGCGCGCCCTGGCTGCGCAGTTGCACCGACAGGCGCCCGTCGACCTTGGTGTGGCCGGTGAACAGGGCCGCGGCCACGCAGGCCTCGCCCAGCAACTCGGTCGCCGCGGCGGGATAGCTGGCCGGCGCGAGGATGTCGCGCCAGGCGGACTCCAGGCGCACGTGCACGCCGCGCACGCCGGCGCTGGGCAGCAGGAAGCGGGTCAGGTGATCGTGATCGGAAGAACTCATCGCGGCCTCGCTGCGCATGGGAAGATGGCGGCCGCAGGATAGTGGGTCATCTCGGTGGACAAAGTCGAAGAAGGCATAGCAATGGGGGCGACGCGGGACGTTGCAAGTGGCGCAGCCGTGCCGCGGCGCCGGCGCTGGCTGCGCTGGTTGCTGGCGGCACCGCTGCTGTTCGTGCTGGCGAGCACCTCGCAGGTGATCATGCTGCGCTTCGTCGATCCGCCGTTCTCGGCCATGATGCTCGCGCGCCAGCTCGGCGCCTGGGGCGAGGGCGACTGGTCGTTCCGCATCGCCTACGACTGGCGCGACAGCGCGCAGATCGCCGCCAGCCTGCCGATTTCGCTCGTGGCTGCCGAGGACCAGCGCTTCCCCAGCCACCATGGCTTCGATCTGGAGGCGATCGAGAAGGCGCGCGACCACAATGCGCGCGGCGGGCGCCTGCGCGGCGCCAGCACGATCAGCCAGCAGGTGGCCAAGAACGTGTTCCTGTGGCAGGGCCGCAGTTGGCTGCGCAAGGGGTTGGAGGCCTGGTACACGGTGCTGATCGAGGCGCTGTGGTCGAAGCAGCGGATCCTGGAGGTCTACGCCAATGTCGCCGAGTTCGGCGACGGGGTGTACGGCGCACAGGCGGCGGCGCGCAGTTTCTGGGGCAGGGATGCGGCGCAGCTGAGTCCGGCGCAGAGCGCGCTGCTGGCGGCGGTGCTGCCGGCGCCGCAGCGCTACGCCGCCGCGCGCCCGGGGCCGTACGTGCAGCGCCGCGCCAACTGGATCCAGCGGCAGACGCGGCAGCTGGGCGGGCCGGCCTATCTGCAGGCGCCCTAGGAACATTTGAGCTATAGCGTGCGACGTTGGCCGGTATGAGGCGTTTTTGTATATGTGCGTAGCGACGTGAGCGCTCGGGCACCAGCCCATGGCTATGCCTTCGTGCCTGCCTGAGCCGTCCATGCGCAAGGCGGACACCGCCTGCCAGGAAGTGGTCGAGGGTTTCGGCATGGCGCTGCGGAGGCGCTGGGTTTAGTCCCTCTCCCATCGGGAGAGGGGTTGGGGTGAGGGTAGGGGGCGAAGCGTCTTGTGCAATTTGGGCGCACGAGGCTTTGCCCGTACCCTCATCCGCCCCTTCGGGGCCCCTTCTCCCGGTGGGAGAAGGGAACAGGTCCCGGTGGGAGAAGTGAGCGACTCCAGTTTCTCGTCAGGCGTGCCCTGCCGCTGGTGATCGCGCAGGCCGCTCCGTACCATCGGCACATGGAACCCGAGCGCCTGACCGTCGTCGTCACTGCCTTCAACGAGGCGCAGACCCTGCCGCTGCTGCAGCCGCGGATCCTCGCCGCGCTCGATGGCGTGGATGGCCTGGAGGGGCGGGTGCTGTACGTGGACGACGGCAGCCGCGATGCGACCTGGGAGGTGATCCTGGCGCTGGCCGCGGCCGATCCGCGGGTCGGAGCGCTGCGCCTGTCGCGCAATTTCGGCAAGGAGCTGGCGCTGACCGCGGGCCTGGACTTCGTCGAGCACGGCGCGGCGATGCTGCTGGACGCCGACGGCCAGGATCCGCCGGAGTTGATCGCGCAGTTCGTCGCGCATTGGCGCGACGGCTACGACGACATCTACGGTACCCGCGTTGCGCGCGACGGCGAGGGCTGGCTCAAGCGCGGTACCGCGTCGATGTTCTACCGGGTGATCGGGCGCCTGTCGAAGACGCCGATTCCGGCCGACACCGGCGATTTCCGCCTGCTGTCGCCGCGCGCGCTGGCGGCGCTGGCGCAGTTGCGCGAGCGCCATCGGTTCATGAAGGGCCTGTTCGGCTGGGTCGGGTTCCGGCAGATGGCGCTGCCGTACCGGCGTGCGCCGCGCCTGGCCGGGCGCAGCAAGTTCGGCCTGTGGCGGCTGTGGAACTTCGCGCTGGAAGGCATCACCAGTTTTTCCACCGCGCCGCTGCGGGTGGCCACCTATCTGGGGCTGGCGACCGCGGTGGCCGCGTTCGTGTTCGGCACCTGGATCGTGATCAAGGCGGCGCTGTGGGGCGATCCGGTCGCCGGCTGGCCGACGATGATGGCGGTGATCCTGTTCCTGGGCGGCGCGCAGCTGATCGCGCTGGGGCTGATCGGCGAATACCTGGGCCGGCTGTACGAGGAATCCAAGCAGCGGCCGCTGTATCTGGTCGACAGCTGGCGCGCGCCGGCCGGAGGAGTATCCTCGGCCGTGCGATCCAGCGAACCGGGAGGCAGCGATGCGTACGGTACGACAGTTGTTGGGCGACAAGGGCGGTGAGGTTCACGCGGTGCCGCCGGATGCGGCGGTGGTCGATGCGCTGCGGCTGATGGCCGACAAGGGCATCGGCGCGGTCCTGGTGATGCAGGACGGGCGCCTGGCCGGCATCCTCTCCGAGCGCGACTATGCGCGCAAGGTGGTGCTGCAGGACCGCTCTTCGGCGACCACGCCGGTGCGGGACATCATGAGCACGAAGGTGTACACGGTGGACCCGTCGCAGAGCGTGCAGCAATGCATGGAGCTGATGACCGGGCAGCGCATCCGCCATCTGCCGGTGGTACAGGCCGGCGCGGTGGTCGGGGTGATCTCGATCGGCGACCTGGTCAAGGCGGTGATCGAGGAGCAGCGGCAGGAACTGGACCAGTTGCAGCGCTATATCGCGAGTTGACGGGACTCGGGACCGGGGACTCGGGACCCGGAAAAGCAAGAGCGGGGCTTTTGACTTTCCGAGTCCCGAGTCCCCGGTCCCGAGTCCCGGCTACTTGGCGTAATGACCGCCGCAATCGGCATCCTTGCCCGGGCCGGTTTCCAGCGTCGCCAGCAACGCCGCCGGCGGGGCGATGCTGCCCAGCGCCAGGGCGATCGCGCCGCGCATGCCCAGGGCCTTGAAGTCGGGGCGGAAGGTCGGATCCTTGAAGGTGCCGCCGACGCGCAGCGGCGAGCGCAGCGACAGGATGCTGCGGTCCTTCGGGCGCGCCTTCAGCAGCAGGTCCAGTTTCTCTTCGCCCAGGTCGATGTTGCCGCTGCCGACGAGCAGCGTGTCGGTGCTGTCGAACGCCAGGGCGCGCGCGTCCATCACCCCGTCCCTGACCGCGAAATCGCCGAACGCGCAGCGCACCGGAATCTCGCGGTCCCTGGTGATCAGGAACTTCAGCGATTCGGCGATGTCCAGCCCGGCCAGTTCCATGATCAGGTTGCTGATATGGCCCTTGCCCATGCCGATGGCGACGCTGCCGTCGGCGCTGCCGAGCATCTGCGCGATCGAGTTGCCGGTGCCGGCGAGCGCGATCTCGCCGCCGATCGCGCCGGAGGCTTCCTTGGCCAGTTGTCCGTCCGGGAACAGCTTGCCCAGTTGCATGCCGCGCACCGAGATCTGCGCGCGGGTGGCGATGGTCGGCTTGCGCGCATCCATGCGGATGTCGGAGCGGATGTTGCCGCCGGCCACGCCGAAGTCGAGCGGCTGCAGCAGCAGGACGCCGTCGTTGAGTTTGAGGTGCGCGTCCATGTCGTCCAGCGGCAGCGTCTGCGCGTTGATCCGCTGCGCCTTCCAGCGCACGTCCGCGTCCATCGCACGCAGCTTGCCCAGGTCGTACGGGGTGGACGGCAGCACCTTGCTGTTGGCGGCGAGCTTGGCCGCCTGCGCCTTCTGTTCGGCGTTGGCGGTCTCGCCGGCGCCGGTGCGCGGCGGCGCGCCGACGAAGCCGGCCAGGTCGTCGAAGTCCAGGCGCCGCGAACGCAGGTCCGCGCGCAGGAACGGGCGCTGCCCGGCGGTGTCGATCTGCACGCTGCCGGCCAGGTCGCTGTCGCCGGCGCGGCCGCTGAAGTCCTCGTAGCGCCAGGTTTCGCCGTTGCGCTTGAGCCGGCCGTCGAGCTGGTAGGGCGGGGTGGAGGGAATGGCGATGCCGAGCAGTGGATACAGGTGTTCCATATCGGTACCGGCCAGGCTCAGCTGCAGGTCGAACACACGCAGCTGGAACGGATTGGTCAGCGTGCCGCGCATGTGTGCGCGGGTGCTGCCGGCGCTGCCGCGCAGGTCGATCTTGAACGGATGGTCGCTCTCGCTCAGTTCCAGCGGCGAGGCGGTGCTGCCCTTGAGCGTGAACGGGTTGCCGCGCCAGCGGCCATCGCCGGCGACCGCGATCGGCGGCGCGGCATCGCCGCGGCGGCGCTGCGAGGTCAGGCTGTCCACGCTGACGTCGATGTCGGTGCGGCCGGGAAGGTCCTGGAAACGCAGCCGGCCCTGCTGCACCAGCATGCGGCCCAGGACCACTTGCGTGCCGCCGTCGTTGCTGCCGAAGCTCCAGTTGCCGGGTTGCCCGTTCGGCCCGGTCTCGAGCAGCAGCTTCGGTTGGGTCAGGCGGATCTCCGGAATGCGCACCTTGCCGCGCAGCAATGGCCACAGCGCCAGATCGATCTCGGCGCGTTGCGCGCTGGCCATCTGCGCTTGTTTCGACCAGTCCGCGTTGGCGAAGCGCAGGCGATCGCCGCGGATGGTGACGGTGCTGCCGAGGTCGACGTCGAGATTGCCGTCGATGTGGAAGGCACGGCCGGTCTTGGCCTGTACCGCACGCTCCACCGGGCCCTTGAACCAGTTCCAGTCGAACACCAGGATGACGATCAGCAGCACCAGCACCAGCGCGCCGAGGGCGAACGGCCAACGCCGCAAGCGGCCGTCGGGACGGCGCCAGGGCCAGGAGCGGCGCCGGCCACGTACTGCAGAAGTGGGTTCGCGATCCATCCCGCCATACTAGGCGGCAGGCGTGCACGGGGTGCGAAAGCGCGGGCCGCGCCAGGCTTCGCTAGAGCACTTGCCCGGTCACCGCGACGAAGTGGCAGACGCTGCCGCCGAGCACGAACAGGTGCCAGATCGCGTGGAAGTAGCGCACCGTGTCGCGCTGGTAGAAGTAGGTGCCCAAGGTGTAGAACAGGCCGCCGGCCAGCAGCCAGCACAGGGTGCGCACATCGACCGAGCGCAGCAGCGGTTCGATCGCCACCACGATCAGCCAGCCCATGGCGAGGTACAGGATGGTCGACAGCAGCCGGAAGCGGCCGGTGAAGAACAGCTTGAAGATCACTCCGGCCAGGGCGATGGTCCAGATCGCCGCGAACAGGCCCCAGCCCCAGGGGCCGCGCAGGCCGATCAGGGTGAAAGGCGTATAGGTGCCGGCGATCAGCACGTAGATCGCGCAGTGGTCCAGCACCTGCAGCCGCGCCTTGGCGCCGGGATGCGGGATGGCGTGGTACAGCGTGGAGGCGGTGTACAGCAGCAGCAAGGCGACCCCGAACACGATCGCGCCGGCCAGTTGCCAGCCGTCGCCGTAGATCGCGGCCAGGGTGATCAGCACCGAGCTGCCGGCCAATGCGGCGATCGCGCCCAGGCCATGGGTCAGCGCGCTGGCCAGTTCGTCGCGCCAGTCCGTAGAAGGCGGCGCGTCGGCGTTCGTGAGCGAGGACCGCGGGTCTGCTTGCATGGCTCGAAACGGTACCGCAATTGCGAGCGGTTCGCATCCGTTGCGATGCGGCAATTGGCGCGCGGTTCACGCCCGCGCGCAGGTCGCTTCAGTGCGCCGCGTCAGTCCAGCGCGACGCTGTGCGCGTGCTCGCGGGTCGCGGCGAAGCGCACGTCCGGCGCGCGTTCCTGCGCCAGCTGCAGGTTGACCCGGGTCGGCGCCAGATAGACCAGTTCGCCGGCGCCGTCGATGCCGAGGTTCATCGCGTTCTTCTCGCGAAACTCCTCCAGCTTCTTCGGGTTGTCGCAGTGCACCCAGCGCGCGGTGACCACGCCGACCGGCTCGAAGCTGGCGTCCACGCCGTACTCGTCCTTGAGCCGGTAGGCGACCACTTCGAACTGCAGCACGCCGACCGCGCCCAGGATCAGGTCGTTGCTCATCAGCGGGCGGAAGAACTGGGTGGCGCCTTCCTCGGACAGCTGCGCCAGGCCCTTCTGCAGCTGCTTGAGCTTGAGCGGGTCGCGCAGCCGCGCGCGGCGGAACAGTTCCGGGGCGAAGTTGGGAATGCCGGTGAACGACAGCGCCTCGCCCTCGGTGAAGGTGTCGCCGATGGAGATGGTGCCGTGGTTGTGGATGCCGATGACGTCGCCGGGGTAGGCCTCGGCGGCGATCTCGCGGTCGCTGGCCATGAAGGTCAGCGCGTTGGCCAGCTTGGTGTCCTTGCCGGTGCGCACGTGCAGGGTCTTCATGCCGGCGCTGAAGCGGCCGGAACAGATGCGCATGAACGCGACCCGGTCGCGGTGCTGCGGGTCCATGTTGGCCTGGATCTTGAACACGAAGCCGGTCAGCTTCTCCTCGGTCGGCTGCACCGGGCGGCCGGTGGTGGCATGCACCTGCGGCGGCGGCGCGTGCTCGGCGAAGAAGTCCAGCAGCGGCTGCACGCCGAAGTTGTTGACGCCGGAGCCGAAGAACACCGGGGTCTGCTTGCCGGCGCGGTAGGCATCCAGGTCGAACGGATGGCTGGCGCCCTGCACCAGTTCCAGTTCCTCGCGCAGTTCGGCCAACATCTGCGCGCCGATGCGTTCGGCCAGGCCGGGCGCGTCCAGCGACGGGAAGATGGTCGAGTCCTGGCGGGTGAAGTTGCGGCCCTGTTCGTACAGGTGCACTTCGCCGCTGATCAGGTGCACCACGCCCTTCAGGCGCTGGCCCATGCCGATCGGCCAGGTCACCGGCGCGCACTGGATGCCGAGCACGGTCTCCACTTCGTCGAGCAGGTCGATCGGTTCCTTGCCTTCGCGGTCGAGCTTGTTGATGAAGGTCATGATCGGCGTGTCGCGCAGCCGGCACACTTCCATCAGCTTGATGGTGCGTTCTTCCACGCCCTTGGCCACGTCGATCACCATCAGCGCCGAGTCCACCGCGGTGAGCACGCGGTAGGTGTCCTCGCCGAAGTCGGCGTGGCCGGGGGTGTCGAGCAGGTTGATGATCTTGCCTTCGTACGGGAACTGCATCACCGACGAAGTCACCGAGATGCCGCGCTCCTTCTCCAGCGCCATCCAGTCGGACGTCGCATGGCGCGCGGCCTTGCGGCCCTTGACCGAGCCGGCCATCTGGATCGCGCCGCCGAACAGCAGCAGCTTTTCGGTCAGCGTGGTCTTGCCGGCGTCGGGGTGGGAAATGATGGCGAAGGTGCGGCGGCGCGCAGCTTCCTGGGTAACATCGGACATGGCAACGGCGCCCACTGGGCGATCACGGCTACAGGGAAGAGCGCAATTATAGCGCCGCGGCGCCGGGCACGGGCTGCGCGCCGTCCGCGGCGTCCTCGCTGCGCGGCAATTTGAGTTCGCCGAGCGCGCCGGCCATGCGGAACGGGATCGACTCCAGGCGCATGCCGCGGTTGACCTGCACCGCGAAGTGCAGGTGCGGCGCGGTGCTCAGGCCGGTATTGCCCGACAGCGCGAGGCGTTGCCCGGCAACGACGCGCTGGCCCGGCTGCACCGCCACGCCGCTCGGCGCCAGGTGCGCGTACAGCGCCATGCTGCCGTCGGCGTGGAGGATGCGCACGAAGTTGGCGCGGCCGCCGAAGGTCTCGCGGTCCAGTCCAGCCTCGGCGAAGCCCGCTTCCACCTGCATCACCGTGCCGCCGCGCGCGGCCAGCACCGGGGTGCCTTCGGCCAGGGCGAAATCCAGCGCGTAGTAGTTCTGCGCGTCGTGGTGGCTGAAGTGGCCGCCCACGCCCTGCTCGACGCGCACCGGCGCCGCGGTGAACGGCAAGCGGTACAGGGCATCCTGCGGCGTGGCGGCCGGGTCGCCGGGCACGGCCTCCAGGAGCAGGTCGAACGGGTTGGCGTAGCGTGGGTCGCGGGCGTACAGCCGCGACAGCAGCGCACTGCCGCGGGCGGGCAGCAGCGCGCGCAGCGGCAACGCCGGGACCGCGGCGAGGTTGTCGGCGCGGCGCGAGCGCAGCTGCACCTGCAGCGGCCCGTCCAGGCGGTTGTCGGCCCAGGCCTGTTGCCGTGGAGGTTGGCCATCCAGGCGCAACTGCGCCAGCGGCTGCTCGGTGCTCGCCGACGCCGGCAGCGGTTCGGGCGCCGCAGCGCGCTGCGGATCGGCCACGTGGTCGCCGTAGTGGGCGATGCCGTTGGCGTCCTTCCACGCATACAGCGTCCCGGCTGCGCCTGGGGTGGACGCGACACCCAGCGCCCAGGCGACCAGCAGTGGCCAGCGTGGCGCGGCGCGGAACGGAGCGATGGCGTGGTGGGCGGTGGCGGGGGCCGGGCACTGGCCGGGCATCGGGGCTCCTGGCGCCGGCGTGGGGAGCGCCGTCGCGGTGCGGAGTATGCGGCAGCCGCGATCCCGGCTTCCTTATATCGCTCCATCCGAATAAAGAGATTTGACAATGCCGAAAAACGCTGGCATCGTGGCGTCACCATCGAGACCGGCGGAGGGACAGGCCCTTTGATGCCGGGGCAGCCAGCGGACGCGCAAGCGACCGTGTAGGTGCCAAATCCTGCGGGGACCACCGCGTCCGCCGAAAGATGGTTCGATTCGTGCCTTCCGCACGTCGAACGCGAGCTCCGCGAAGCTCGATGGCCGTTCCTCCCCGGATACCGCCATGAGCCTCGTGAATACGCCAAACCGCCCCCTTGCTGTGAATGCCCCGCTCGATCGCCATGCCGCCGCCGTTGCGCCGGCTGCCGACGGCGTCATCGCGATGCGCGGCGAAGTGGCGGTGGCGCTGCCGTTGCGCCATGCCGGCGTGCAGCTGCTGCGCCTGCGCTACGAACTGAGCGGCCCGGCGGAGGCGCCGGTGGTGTTCGTCGCCGGCGGCATTTCCGCGCATCGCCATCTCGCCGCCAACGCGAGCTTCCCCGAGAAGGGCTGGGCCGAAGGCCTGGTCGCGCCGGGGCGGACGCTGGACCCGAGCCAGCGGCGGCTGCTGGCGTTCGATTTCGTCGGCGCCGACGGCAGCCTGGACGCGCCGATCGACAGCGCCGACCAGGCCGATGCGATCGCCGCGCTGCTGGACGCGCTGGGGATCGACCAGCTGCACGGCTTCGTCGGCTATTCCTACGGCGCGCTGGTCGGCCTGCAACTGGCGGTGCGGCACCCGCGGCGCTTGCTGAAACTGGTCGCGGTCAGCGGTGCGCACCGCGCGCATCCGTATGCCGCGGCGTGGCGCGCGCTGCAGCGCCGCGCGGTGGCACTGGGCCAGTTGCAGTGCGCCGAGAGCCACGGGCTGTCGCTGGCGCGGCAGTTCGCGATGCTCAGCTACCGTACTCCAGAAGAGTTCGGCGAGCGCTTCGATGCGCCGCCGGAAGTGATCAACGGCCGCGTGCGCGTCGCCGCCGAAGACTACCTGGACGCCGCCGGCGCACAGTACGTGGCGCGCACCCAGGTCAATGCCTACCTGCGCCTGTCCGAATCCATCGACCTGCACCGCATCGACCCGGCCGCCGTCGCCGTGCCGACCGTGGTGGTCGCGGTCGAAGGCGACCGCCTGGTGCCGCTGGCCGACCTGGTCACCCTGGTCGAAGGCCTGGGCCCGCGCGGCAGCCTGCGCGTGCTGCGCTCGCCATACGGCCACGACGCCTTCCTGAAAGAAACCGACCGCATCGACGCGATCCTCGCCACCGCCCTTCGCCCCACCGGAGCTACCGCATGAGCACTGCCCACGACAACGATCTGCCCTGCAGCGCCGCCACCGCCGCGGTGCGCGCCGGCATCGATCGCGATACCGCCTACGGCGCGGTGACCCCGCCGATCGTGCTGTCGTCGAACTTCAGCTTCGACGGCTTCGGCAACAAGCGCCAGTACGACTACACCCGCAGCGGCAATCCCACCCGCGACCTGCTCGGCGAAGCGCTGGCGGAACTGGAAGGCGGCGCCGGCGGCGTGATCACCGCCACCGGCATGGGCGCGATCAACCTGGTGCTGAACGCGCTGCTGCAGCCGGGCGACAAGCTGGTGGTGCCGCACGATGCGTACGGCGGCAGCTGGCGGTTGTTCAACGCGCTGGCCAAGAAGGGCCATTTCGAGCTGATCACCGCCGACCTGACCGATCCGCGCTCGCTGGCCGAGGCGCTGGCGCAGTCGCCGCAGCTGGTGCTGATCGAGACCCCGTCCAATCCGCTGCTGCGCATCACCGACCTGCGCTTCGTCATCGATGCCGCGCACAAGGCCGGCGCGCTGGCGGTGGTCGACAACACCTTCCTGTCGCCGGCGCTGCAGAAGCCCATCGCCTTCGGCGCCGATCTGGTGATCCATTCCACCACCAAGTACGTCAACGGCCACAGCGACGTGGTCGGCGGCGCGGTGGTCGCCGCCACCGCCGAACTGCATCAGCAGCTGGTGTGGTGGGCCAACGCGCTGGGCCTGACCGGTTCGCCGTTCGATGCGTTCCTGACCCTGCGCGGCCTGCGCACGCTGGATGCGCGCCTGCGCGTGCACCAGGAAAATGCGCAGGCGGTGGTGGCGCTGCTCGACGGGCATGCCGCGGTCAACCAGGTCTATTACCCGGGCCTGGCTACGCATCCGGGGCATGCGGTGGCGGCGCGGCAGCAGAGCGGCTTCGGCGCGATGATCAGCTTCGAGCTGGCCGGCGGCGAAGCCGAGGTACGTGCCTTCGTCGATGGCCTGCGCTATTTCACCCTGGCCGAGTCGTTGGGCGGGGTCGAGAGCCTGGTCGCGCATCCGGCGTCGATGACGCACGCGGCGATGACGGCCGAGGCGCGCGCCAATGCCGGCATCAGCGATGGCCTGCTGCGGCTGTCGGTGGGCATCGAGTCCAGCGAGGACCTGATCGCCGACCTGCAGGCCGGTCTGCTGCGTGCGCAGCAGGCGGGCGAGGCGGTGGCGCGCAAACGGGTGGACGCGTGAGCGACAGCGTCGCCGATGCAATAGCGCCGGCGCCGGCGCCGGCCGCCGATGCCGCATTGCCGCGACTCGGTCTGCTCGGCACCGGCACGGTCGGCCGCGCCTTCGTCGCGCGCTACCAGGTGCTGCAGCAGCGCCGCCCCGGCTTGCCGGCGTTCGCCTGGCTGGCCAATTCGCGGATCCTGCAGGAGTGCCGGCAAGCGCCGGCGCAGGCGCTGGCCGTGGCCAATGCCGCCGCGCGTGGCGATGGCGGCAGCGCGCCGCAGCCGGCCGACCTGCGTGCCGGCGACATCGTGGTCGACGCCACCGCCAGCGAGGCGGTGGCGCAGCGGCATGCCGAATGGCTGGCGCGCGGGGTGCATGTGGTGACCGCGAACAAGCTCGGCCAGGGCGCGGCGTTGGCGCGCGCCGAACAGATCCATGCCGCGCGGCATGCCGCCGGCGCGCACTACGGCGACAGCGCCACGGTCGGTGCGGGCCTGCCGTTGTTGAGCAGCCTGCGCGCGCTGGCTGCCGGCGGCGACCATATCCACGCGGTGGAAGGCGTGCTGTCCGGCTCGATGGCGTGGCTGCTGCATCGCTACGACGGCAGCCGCGCGTTCTCCGAGTGCGTGCGCGAGGCCGCGGCGGCCGGCTATACCGAGCCGGATCCGCGCGAGGACCTGTCCGGCGAGGACGTGCGCCGCAAGCTGCTGATCCTGGCGCGCGCGGCCGGGCTGCCGCTGCGCGCCGAGCAGGTGCAGGTCGAATCGCTGCTGCCGGCGGCGCTGGCCGCGGCGGCACCGCGGGACGTGGATGCCGCGTTGTCGGCGTTGGATGCGCCGCTGGCGACGCGCCTGGCGCAGGCGCACGCGAACGGCGCCTGCCTGCGTTTCGTCGGCCGCTTCGATGCGCACGGCGCGTCGGTGGGACTGCGCGAGCTGCCGCTGGCGCATCCGCTGGCCAGCGGCGCCGGTACCGACAACCGCGTCGCCATCCACAGCGACCGCTACCTGCAGCAGCCGTTGCTGATCCAGGGCCCCGGCGCCGGGGCCGAGGTGACCGCGGCGGCCTTGCTCGACGACGTGCTGCGCATCGCGGTGCGCTGAAACGCCGGCATCCGCTGCGCCGCTACGGCGCAGCATCCGGTGCGGCGCTCGGCGCGGCCAGCGCCTGCAGCAGCGCGGCGTTGAAGCGCTGCGGCGCTTCCACCTGCGGCGCGTGGCCCAGGTCGGCGAATTCGACCAGCGTGGCGCCGGGAATCGCCGCCGCGGCGCGCTTGCCCAGCGCCGGATAGTCGCCTAGGGTCCTGGCCAGCGCCGGCGGCGCCAGGTCCTTGCCGATCGCGGTGCGGTCGCGCTGGCCGATGAACAGGGTGGTCGGCACGCGGAGTTGCGCGAACCGCTGCAGCACCGGCTGGTTGAACACCATGTCCGAGGTCAGCGCCTGGTTCCAGGCCACGCGCGCGTGGCCGGGGCCGGCGTACAGCCCGGCCTGCATCGTCACCCAGCGGTCGTATTCCGGTTTCCATTGCCCGCCGTAGTAGACGCTCTGCTGGTACTGCTTGATCGAGGCGGCATCGGTCTTGAGCTCCTTCGCGTACCAGTCGTCGACGCTGCGCCACGGTACGCCGGCCGCCTTCCAGTCCTCCAGCCCGATCGGATTGACCAGTAGCAGCCGGCTCACGTCCTGCGGATACTGCAGCGCGTAATGCGCGGCGAGCATGCCGCCCATCGAGTGGCCGACGAAGACCGCCCGGGTGACCCCGGCGTGTTGCAGCAGCGCATGGGTGTTGGCCGCCAGTTGCGCGAAGGAGAACTGGTAGGCCTGCGGCTTGCTCGACTTGCAGAAACCGATCTGGTCCGGCGCGATCACCCGATAGCCTTGCGCGACCAGCGCGGCGATCGCCGACGCCCAGGTCGCCGCGCAGAAGTTCTTGCCGTGCAGCAGCACGACCGTGCGGCCGTTCGGCGTGCCGGTCGGGGCCACGTCCAGGTAGGCCATCTGCAACGGCTGGCGCTGCGAAGCGAAATCGTAGCGCGCGACGGGATACGGATAGTCGAAGCCTTCCAGCTGCGCGCCGTAGCGCGATGCGGGCGTGGCGGCATGGCAGGGCGGCAGCAGGAGCGCGGCGGCGAGCGCGGCGAGAAGCGAGGATCGGCGCATGCGGGCGGGGAGACGTGCGGGGACGCCGCGACTCTAGCCCGGGCCATGCCTGGGCGGCGTCAACGCGCCTCAGCAGCGCGAGTGCACCAGGCTCAGGCAGGCATGGTGCTGCATGCGCTCGGCCGGTTCGTGCAGCGCCGCCAGCACCTGCTCGGCCTGCGTGCCCAGCACCGGGCGATATGCGGCCCAGCCGTTGCGGCCCTTGGCCTTGGCCTGGTACAGCGCGCGGTCGGCGAGGATCAGCAACTGCTCCCAGCCCAGGCGGCTGTCGGGATCGTGCACGAACGGGAATTCGGCCAGGCCGATCGAGCAGGTGATCTGGCCCTGGCGGCCGTGATCGAGCACGAAGGTATGCGCGGCGATCGCCCGGCACATGCGCTCGGCGGCCACGGTCAGGTTCTCGCGCGGCGCCGAGCGCAGCACCAGCAGGAATTCCTCGCCGCCCCAACGCACCACGTAATCGCTTTCGCGGGTCAGCTTGACCAGCAGCTGCGCCATCTGCTGCAGCACCGCGTCGCCGGTATGGTGGCCGCCGCTGTCGTTGATCGACTTGAAATGGTCGATGTCGATCAGCGCGAACAGCATGCCCGAGGACAGCATGTCCTGGTCGTTGGCGGCCATGCGCCGGTACAGCGCGATGTCGCTGGGAATGTGCAGCGACAGGTAGCGGCGATTGCGCAGCTGGGTCAGGTCGTCGGTGAAGCTGGCTTCCTGCAGGCGTTGGTTGGCCGCCTGCAGCGCCTCGGTGCGTTGCCGCACCTGCCGTTCCAGGGTCGCGCGCTGGCGCTGGTTGACCACGCGCGCCATGCCGATGCCGAGCAGCGCCAGCGCCAGCGCGCCCAGCGCCAGCAGCAGCTTGTAGTACAGCGTCTCCTGGAAGCGCAGCCGAATGCGCAGCGGCAACCGCGCCGGCGCCAGTGCCCAGACGCCGGCGTTGTTGCTGCCGCTGACCTCGAACACGTAGTCGCCGCCGGGCAGGTTGGTATAGCTGGCCACGCGCTGGCGGATGTCGTCGAGGGTGCGCCATTGGGTGTCGTAGCCGACCAGGCGGTAGCGCAGTTCCACGTTCTCGGGGGCCTGGAACGAGGCCGCGGTGAACTCGAAATCCAGATCGCGCGCCTGCGCCGGCAACGGCGTGTCGCGCAGCGCCTGCGGCGCCATCCAGCGGCCCTGCGCGCGGATCCGTTCCACCACCGGTTGCGGCGCGACCGGGTTCTTGACGATGCCGGCGGTGTCCATGGTCACCACGCCGTCGCGGCTGGGCAGCCACAGCGTGCCGTTGTCGATGAAGCCCTTGCCGTTGCCGGCGCCGTTGCAGCACAGGCCCTGCACCCCGCCGTGGCGCTGGCCGCGCTCGTTGAGCAGCAGTTCGGCCTGCAGCGGCGTGCCCGGCACCTCGATGCGCTTGAGCAGGCTGGCCAGCGGCATCCGGTACACGCCACGCAGGCCGGCCACCCACAGGCTGCCGTGGCCGTCGTCGGCGATGAAGAACGCCGCGTTGGCCGGCAGTCCGTCGTGTTCGTCGAACATGGTCCAGCGCTTGCCGTCGAACACCCACAGCTGCTCCGACAGGGTGCCGAGCACCCACTGTCCGCCGGGCAGTTCGTGGATCGCGGTGACGTCGGCGTCGGCCAGCGCCGAGCCGGCCTCGGCGAGCGGGAGCAGGCGCTCGCCGCGCAGTTCGTACAGGCCGGCCTGGGAGCCGATCAGCAGGCGGCCGGCGCGGGTTTCGTGGATCAGGCGGATGCGCGGATCGCGCAGGCCCTCGCTGCTGCCGTAGCGATGCAGGCGCACGCCGTCGCTGCGGAACAGGCCGTCGCTGGTGGCGAACCACAGCCGCTGCGCGCGATCGCGGACGATGCCGCTGACCTGCAGTTCGTGCAGCGGCGCCAGCAGCGGCGGCTGGGTGGCGTGCCCGTCGCGGTACAGCAGCGCGCCGCGGCGGGTGCCGATCCACAGTTGACCGGGTTCGGCAAGCAGGGTGTAGGGCACGTCGGGCAGTTGTTCGCGGTGCAGCACCTGTTGAAAGCGGCCGTCGCGCAGCCGTTCCAGGCCGCGGCCGGTCCCGACCCACAGCGAGCCATCGGGATCGCGCGCCAGCGTCCACACCAACGTGTCGCTCAGGCCTTCGTAGCTGCTGTAGCGGCGGGTCCAGCCGTTCCACAGCCGGGTCGCGCCCTTCCAGCGGCTGCCCAGCCACAGGTTGCGTTCGCGATCCTCGAAGATCGCGCTGGCGCCCGCGTCCTGATCGTCTTCGACGTATTGCTCGACGATGCCGCCATCGCGCACGCGCAGCAGGTAGCCGGGCAGGCCCACCCACAGGTTGCCGTCGCTATCCTGGGACAGCGCCTCCACCGCGCGCCGGGTCAGCGCCGGGTCGCCGGGCAGCCGCTGCCAGCGGCCGTCGCGGCGGAACAGCAGGCCGTCGCGGCTGCCGGCCCACAGGCGTCCCTGCGCGTCCAGCAACTGCCGTACCGGCGCCTCGCGCGCGTCGGCCGGCAGCGGCAGCGGCTCGTCGCCGCCCTCGGCGAAACGCAGCACGGCGCCGCGCGTACCGACCCACAGCTCGCCGCCGCGCGGCAGCAGCGCATAGGCGCCGTCGGCGATGCGATGACGCAGGCGCAGCCTGTCGCCGACCACGGCATAGACGCCATCCTGCGCCGCGACCAGCACCGTGCCCTGCGCGTCGACCGCGATCGCTTCGATGTTCAGCAGCGGCGCTTGCGGATCCTGCGGCAGCAGGTTGCTGAAGCGGCCGTCGCGGTAGCGCGCCAGCCCGCGGTAGGTGCCGATCCACAGGTCGCCGCTCGGGTCCACCTGCAAGGCCTTGATCCATGGGCCGGGCAGGTTGGCCGGGGCCTTTTCGCCGAAGGTGGTCATGCGCACGCCATCGAAGCGCGCCAGCCCGCTCATCGTGCCGATCCACAGATAGCCCTGCCGGTCCTGCGCGAAGGCCTGCACGCTCAGTTGCGGCAGCCCTTGTTCCAGGCCCCAGCGTTGGCGTTCGTAGTGGTTGAACTGCTTGTCCGGCTGCAAGGCGGCCGCCGTCGGCACCAGCGAGATCCACGCTCCCAGGAGCATGGCCAGCTTTAGCGCACAGGTGCACCAGGAAGCGGGATGGGACTGCAAGGGCATTCCAGTGCCGGCTCGGCGTATTGTCAAAGTCGCTATCGGCGCAGACCTGCCGATCTTTATCCGTAGCGCGGCAAATGCCTGCGCGGCGCCAGCGATCGCGACGGCCGCGGCAAGGCCTGTCATCCAGGAAGATCCCAGCTGCGCGGCGCCGTGGCGCGCAGCCTGCGCCGTGTCATCGTGCGGGCGCGCCGCGATGCGCCGGTTCGCGCGCCGGTCTGTCCGGTGCATGCGCAGCAGCAGCGCGATCGGCTCGGACATGCAGGGCGCGCCCGCGGCATCGTCTCAGCACTCGATCACGTTCACCGCGAGCCCGCCGCGGCTGGTTTCCTTGTACTTGTCCTGCATGTCGCGGCCGGTGTCGCGCATGGTCCGGATCACCTTGTCCAGCGAGACCTTGTGCTTGCCGTCGCCGCGCATGGCCATGCGGCTGGCGTTGATCGCCTTCACCGCGCCCATCGCGTTGCGCTCGATGCACGGGATCTGCACCAGCCCGCCGATCGGGTCGCAGGTCAGGCCGAGGTTGTGTTCCATGCCGATCTCGGCGGCGTTCTCGATCTGCCCCGGCTTGCCGCCGAGCGCGGCGACCAGGCCGCCGGCGGCCATCGAGCAGGCCACGCCGACTTCGCCCTGGCAGCCGACCTCGGCGCCGGAGATGGAGGCGTTTTCCTTGTACAGGATGCCGATCGCCGCGGCGGTCAGCAGGAAATCGAAGATGCGCTGTTCGTCGCTGCCCGGGCAGAACCGGTCGAAGTAGTGCAGCACCGCCGGAATGATCCCGGCCGCGCCGTTGGTCGGCGCGGTGACCACGCGCCCGCCGGCGGCGTTCTCTTCGTTGACCGCCAGCGCGTACAGGTTGACCCAGTCCAGCGTGGTCAGCGGATCGCGCATCGCCGCTTCCGGCTTGGACGACAGTTCGCGGTACAGCGCCGGTGCGCGCCGCGACACGTGCAGGCCGCCGGGCAGCGTGCCTTCCTCGCGGATGCCGCGCGCCACGCAGGCCTGCATCGCGTTCCACAGCTCGCGCAGGCCGGCGCGGATCTCGTCCTCGCTGCGCCAGCACTTCTCGTTCTCGAACATCAGCGCGGCGATGCTCAGGCCGCTGCGCGCGGCCTGCGCCAGCAGTTCGTCGCCGCTCTTGAACGGGTAGGGCAGCGGCGTTTCGTCGGCGACGATGCGGTCGTCGGCGGCGTCGTCCTGGTTGACCACGAAGCCGCCGCCGACCGAGTAGTAGTCGCGCGTGGCGATCACCGCCTCGTCGGCGGCGTAGGCGGTGAAGCGCATGCCGTTGGTGTGGTACGGCAGCTTCTGGCGCTTGTTCATCGCCAGGTCGCGCTTCTCGTCGAAGGCGATCTCGTGCTGGCCCATCAGGTTGATGCGCCTGCTGCTGCGGATGCGCTCCAGGGTGCTCGGAATGATGTCCGGGTCGATCAGGTTCGGGCGCTGGCCTTCCAGGCCCAGCAGCACCGCCTTGTCGGTGCCGTGGCCGCGCCCGGTCAGCGCCAGCGAGCCGAACACCTCGGCGCGGATCCGCACCACCTCGCCGAGCCGGCCCGGATCCAGCAGCCAGCGGTGCACGAAGCGCTCGGCCGCACGCATCGGCCCCACGGTATGCGAGGAACTCGGCCCGATGCCGATCTTGAACAGGTCGAAGGTGCTGACAGCCATACGTGCCGGAGAGGTGGAAGGCCAAAGACCGTCTATTCTATGCCCCTGGCCCGCCGCGGGCGTCCGCAGCGCAGCATCGGAGCCCGCCATGCCCCTGACCCTGTACCAGCGCGACGACTGCCACCTGTGCGACCAGGCCTTGCTGGTCCTGGCGCAGGCGCGCGCGGGCGACCTGGAAAGCGTTTTCATCGATGGCAACCCGGCGCTGGAGGCGCGCTACGGCGAGCGGGTGCCGGTGCTGCGCGATGTGGGCGGACGCGAGCTGGCGTGGCCGTTCGATGCCGGCGCGGTCGGCCATTGGCTGACGCAGCAGGGCTGAGCCGCTCGGCTCGAGCGGCGCGCACGCGATGCCGCGTCCCCAGGACTCACGCTTGAATGCGTCTTTCAGTCCGGCTTCGGCCCGGCCTGCCGGATGCGCCAGGCCGCAAAAGCCGCCAGGCACAAAAAAAGCGGCGGACCCGACGAGGGAATCCGCCGCCCAGTGGCCGCGTGCCGCTGCGGCCTGTGGCGAATCACTTCGCCTTGAACACGACCTTGGTGCTGATCGCGGTTTCGTTGGGGATGGTCTTGGTGTCGGCCCAGTCGCCGCCGCCGACGCCGAAGTCCAGGCGCTTGACGGTGGCCTTGCCTGCCAGCACCGGCTGCGCGCCCGGGGTCCAGGTGAAGGTCAGGGTCACCGGCCTGGACACGCCGCGCAGTTCCAGGGTGCCGTCGGCAGCGTACTGGTTGTTGCCCAGCGAACGGAACTTGTCGGCGCGGTAGTGGGCGGTGGCGAACTTGGCCACGTTGAAGAAGTCCGGCCCCTGCAAGGTGGAGTCGCGGTCGGCATTGCCGCTCTTGGCGCCGGCCAGCGGGATCGCCACGTCGAGCCTGGCGCCGGCCAGGTTGGCCGGATCGAAGCTGAGCTTGGTGTCGAAGCCGGGGAACTGGCCGGTGAACACTTCGCCGTCGTACTTGCTGGCGAACACCAGGCTCGAGCCCGGCGCCTGCACGTAATCGGCGGCGAACGCGGGGGCGGCGGCGAGCATCGCGACCAGACTGGCGGCGACCGCGGTGGGGGAGGCGAAACGGGACGACATGATGGAACTCCTCAGGACTTGGGGGGCAGCCAGCCGCGCGGCAACATCCGCGCCAGGGTGGCATCGCGTTGCAACAGGTGGTGGTAGAAGGCGGCGCCGGCATGCGCCAGCACCACCGCGATCAGGATCCAGAAGCCCCATTCGTGCACCGCATGCGACAGGTCGCGCAGGTGCGCGTCGGGCGCGCTGAGCTTGGGCACGGCGACCAGGCCGAACCAGCGGAACGGGCGCAGGCCGCTGCTGGAGTCGTACAGCCAGCCGGACAGCGGCATGGCGAAGATCAGCAGGTACAGCAGCGCGTGGGTGGCGCTGGCGATGCGTTCCTGCCAGCCCGGCGTGCCCGGCACCGGCCTGGGCGCGCCGGCGTACAGGCGCCAGCCCAGGCGTGCGATCACCAGCGCCAGCACGGTCAGGCCGAGCGATTTGTGCGCGGTATACACCCAGAAGTACCTGGGCGTCTTCGGCAGCTCGCCCATGGTCAGGCCGACCACGCCCAGCAACAGGATCAAGGCGGCGATCAGCCAATGCAGGGTCTGGCTGACGCCGCCCCAACGCTCGGCGGTGTTCCTGGCGGTCATGGCGTGGATTCCTGGCTGCGGCTGGGTGGCGGAGGGGCGGTGTCGGCGGCGGGCGTGGCCGCTGGCGCCGGGTCGGCGTCGGCGCGGCCCTCGCGGGTGGCCTCGGCCTCGATGCGCAATTCGACCGTGCCGCCGATCACCGACGGCCAGGCGGCGATGCCGAAGTCGGCGCGCTGCAGCGTGGTGGTGGCGGAGAAGCCCACGGTGCGGCGGAACGGCGGCAGCGGATGCCGCTTCAGCGCGTTGAGGGTCACGTCCAGCGCGATCTCGCGGCTGACCCCGTGCAGGGCCAGCATGCCGAACACCTTGGCGTGGGTGGCGTCGATCGGCTCGATCCGGGTGGAGACGAAGCGCGCCTCGGGGAAATGCTCGCCGTCGACCAGGTTGCGCGCCAGCGCGGCGCGGTTCCACTTGTCGTCGCCCAGGTCCAGCCGCTGCAGCGGCACCCGCGCGTCCAGCCGCGCGCTGCGCCAGTCGTCCGGGTCGAACGACAGCGTGCCGGTGCTGCCGGACACGGTGCCCAGCGCCTTGGAGAAGCCGGCGTGCTCGATCGCGAACAGCACGCGGGTGTGCACCGGGTCCAGCGCGTACTGCGCCGGGGCCGCCAGCGCGGCGCTCGGCGAGGTCAGCAGCAGGGCGATCAGGCAGCGCTGGAACATGGGCGGGCCAGGCGAGAGGAGTAACCAGGATTCTAGGCGCAGTCCGCGCTGCCTGCGCCGGTGCCTGCTGCAATGGTTCGTTGCGTCGCGCGGCGGGTGGGCTTTTGCGGCCCCCCGCGGTATAAGAACGCTGCCGCATGCAGGCGGCACGGAGCGGCCGCGCTGTGCGGCCGGCCCCGGCAGTGCGCCGGTGTTCATCCGCCGTCGATCGTTCACTGCCGTTGGAGCCGATGTCGATGCAAATCCCCTGTCCTCGACGCCTGCGCCGCGGCTGGATGCTCGCCTGGCTGCTGGTGCTGGCCGGTTGCTGCTGCGCCAGCGCGCTGGCGGCGGTGCCGGAACTGCCGCGGTTCCGGGTGCTGGGCGCCGAACAGGGGCTGCCGTCCACCGAGATCTCGCGCCTGGCCCTGGATCGCGACGGCTATCTGTGGATCGCCAGCGGCGACGGCCTGGCCCGCTACGACGGGCGCGAGTTCCGCCTGTGGCGCCACGATCCCGCCGATCCGCAGTCGCTGCGCTGCAACTACGTGCAGGAGCTGCACATCGATGCGCGCAACCGGGTCTGGGTCGCCTGCGAAGGCGGCGGCCTGAGCATGCTCGATGGCCGCCGCCGCGGGTTCCGTCATTTCAACATGGCCACGCAACCGGCGATGCGCAGCGACGAGGTGTTCGCCATCGCCAGCCGCAGCGACGAGGTGGTGTTCGGCACCTATGCCGGCGGCCTGTATCGGGTGCCCGCGAATGGGCGGGTGCAGCGCATCCAGGCCGGCGACGGCGAGATCGATGCGATGCTCGACGGCGCGATCGTGGGCCTGGGGTTCGACGACGCCGGGGTGCTGTGGGTCGGCACCTTCAAGGGCATGGTGCGTTACGACGGCACGCGCGCCAGCGCCTACCGGTTGCCCGGTCCGGCGGACGCGCAGCAGAAGGTCGCGGCGGTGATGGCGCTTGCGGACGGCCTGTGGGTCAGCGCCGGCGGCGAGCTGTACCGGCTCGGCCACGATGGCCGCTGGCAGCGCGCCGACTGGACCGGCGCGTTGCAGCGCGGGGCGCTGTGCATGGCCGAGGACGGCAATGGCGGCTACTGGCTCGGCAATGGCCAGGGGCTGTGGCACAAGCCGGCCAACGGCGCCTTGCGCCGCATCGGCGAGGGCGAGGCGGCGGTGGCCGGCGCCAATGTGGTGGTGAGCATGCTGCGCGACAAGGAAGGCGGGCTGTGGGTGTCGTTGCCGACCCGCGGGCTGGGGTATCTGCGTCCGGGCTGGCGGCGGCTGGCGGTGCTGGGGCCGGCGCACGGCCTGGCGCCGGACCTGTATGCCAGCCTGGCGCCGGCGCGCGACGGCAGTGTGTGGCTGGCCGGGACCGGCGGCAATGTGTACCGGCTGCAACCGTCCAGCGGCGAGCTCGGCAAGCCGCTGTGGACGCCCGGCCTGCCCGGCGTGCGGGTGCTGTCGGTGCTGGAGGATACGGCCGGCCAGCTGTGGCTGGGCAGCAGCGCCATGCTGCTGCGCGGTCCTGCCGGCGGCGGCGCGCTGCAGGGGTGGGGACGGACGTCGGCGGCCGACGCGACCCCCGACATCGGCGTCAACAGCTGGTTGCGGCAGCGCGCCGACGGCACCTTGTGGGTGGCCGCGCCCGGGTTCGGGGTGCAGGTGCGCGCGCTCGCCGACGGCCACGTGCTGGACAACATCCATGGTCCGCAACGCGGCCTGGCCGCCGCCGCCGATATCGCCGCGTTCGATCTGGCGCCGGACGGCACGCCGTGGCTGGCCGCCGAGCGCTTGCACTATTGGGACTCCGCCGCCGGGCAGTTCCGCGCGCCGCCGGAGTTCGCCGGCGAACGGGTGCAGTCGTTCGCCTTCGCCGATGCGCAGACCCTGTGGCTGCATCGCCTGTCCGGGCTCGAGCTGTGGCGCCGCGAGGGCGGGCACTGGCGCCAGCTGCACCGTTATGCGGCGGCCGAGGGCGTACCGGCGACCGAGTCGCAGGGGTTGGTCGTCGATCAGCAGGGACGCGCCTGGCTGGGCACGCGCCGCGGCCTGTTCCGGGTGGATC
The DNA here is from genome assembly GCA_025666215.1 of Xanthomonas campestris pv. phormiicola. Classification (NCBI taxonomy): domain Bacteria; kingdom Pseudomonadati; phylum Pseudomonadota; class Gammaproteobacteria; order Lysobacterales; family Lysobacteraceae; genus Xanthomonas; species Xanthomonas campestris. The sequence goes on from CP102593.1 coordinate 1,714,888, forward strand.
CGCGGCATACGCCTGCGGTGCGCGCGTTCGGCACCCGCGACGGATTGGGCAGCCAGGAGGTGGTCAAACGCGGGCTGCTGATGGCCGCCGACGGGGTGCTGGTGGCCGCCGCCGCCGATGGCAGCGTGGTGCTGCTGGATACGCGGTTGCCGGATCCGCCGCCGGTGCCGCTGACGCTGAGCGTGGAGAGCGTGCAGGTGCGCCGCGGCGAGCGGTTGCTGGCGCTGCCGGTGAGCGGTGGCTTCGCCCTGCAGCCGGACGATCGCGATCTGCGCGTGGTGGCGCGGCTGCTGTCGTTCGTCGATCCGGAGGGCATCGTCTACCGCTTCCGCCTGGCCGGCTACGACCGCGACTGGGTCGCGGTCGGCGCCACCGGCGAGCGCACGCTGCCGCAGTTGCCGGCCGGCGCGCACGTGCTCGAGGTGCAGGCGCGCACCCGCAACGGCGCCTGGTCGCCGACGCTGCGGCTGCCGTTCCGGGTGTATCCGCCATGGTGGCGCAGCGTCTGGGGCATCGCCGGGCTGCTCGCCGCCGCCGCGCTGCTGGTGCTGGCCTCGCTGCGCGCCTACCGCCGCCGCCTGCGCCGCCAGCATGCCTGGCAGCTGGCGCTGCACAAGCAGGAAGTGGCCGAGCAGGCGTCGCTGGCCAAGACCCGTTTCCTGGCCACGCTCGGGCACGAGGTGCGCACGCCGATGACCGGGGTGCTGGGCATGAGCGAACTGCTGCTGGCCACGCCGCTGGATCCCAGGCAGCGCGGCTATACCGAGTCGATCCGCCGCGCCGGCACGCACCTGCTGCACCTGGTCAACGATGCGCTGGACCTGGCGCGGATCGAGGCCGGGCGCCTGCAGCTGGATCTGCAGCCGTTCGCGTTGCAGGCGCTGATCGCCGACGTGGTGAACCTGATGGCGCCGCTGGCGCAGGCGCGCGGCTTGCGCTTCGAATGCCACGACACCTTGCCGGGCGCGGTGACCGTCAACGGCGACGCGGTGCGGGTGCGGCAGATCCTGCTCAATCTGATCGGCAATGCGATCAAGTTCACCGCCAGCGGTTCGGTGACGCTGCACGTGTCGCCGCTGCACAGCGGGCACGGACTGTGCGTGGAGGTCGTCGACACCGGCCCGGGCATCAGCGCCGAGCAGCAGGCGCGGCTGTTCCAGCGCTTCGAACAGGGCGAAGGCCCGCGCACCGCCGCCCGCTACGGCGGCAGCGGGCTGGGCCTGGCGATCAGCCAGGAGCTGGCGATGGCGATGGGTGGGCGCATCCAGGTCGACAGCCGGCTCGGGCACGGCGCGCGGTTCCGGGTGACGCTGCCGCTGCGCTGGCAGCCGCGCGCCGCCGAGGCGGTGACGGTGGTGCCGCTGCCGGCGCGGGCGCAGGCGCCGCTGCGGATCCTGCTGGTCGAGGACGAACCCACCGTGGCCCAGGTGATGGCCGAACTGCTGCGCAGCCGCGGCCACCACGTGGTCTGCGCCGCGCACGGCCTGGACGCGTTGACCGAAGTGACCCAGGGCACGTTCGACCTGGGCCTGCTGGACCTGGACCTGCCGGCGCTCGACGGCCTGGCGCTGGCGCGGCAATTGCGCGCGCTCGGCTACGATTTCCCGCTGATCGCGGTGACGGCGCGTTCCGACGGCGAGGCCGAGGCCGCGGCCAAGGCGGCCGGTTTCGCCTGTTTCGTGCGTAAGCCAGTCACCGGCGACATGCTGGCCGAGGCGATCGGGGCAGCGATGGAGGTTGAAGCCGGGACTCGGGACCCGGGACCCGGGACTCGGAAAGCGTAAGGTCTTGGCGGACGGTGCAGTGGATTCGCAGGCAACGCATGCGACGCTTCGGGTCCCGGGTCCCGGGTCCCGGGTCCCGAGTCCCGCGCCGACCATCCGTCTGTTGCCAGCGGCGGCGCTTATCGCCGACGATGGCGGCGGGCATCGGGGGACACGGCGCCCATGCACAAGGGGACGAGGATGCGGTCGAGACGGATCTTGGGAGGGCTACTGCTGCTGTGGTCGACGGCGGTCGTGGCGGCGGTGCCGCCGACCCCGCAGCCGCGCCAGCTGACCGTGGCCGACGGGTTGCCGTCCAACAGCATCAATGGCTTCGCCGAAGACCAGCTCGGCTACCTGTGGCTGGCCAGCAGCGACGGCCTGGCGCGGTTCGACGGGCGCGGCTACCGCATCTGGCGGATCGAGGACGGGCTGCGCGACAACAAGATCTGGACCGTGCACGTCGATGCGCAGAACCGGGTCTGGTTCGGCACCCAGAACGCCGGCATGGGCATGCTCTCGGCGGACCGGCGCACGTTCCGCTATTACGACCGCAGCAACTACCCGCAGATCGGCGGCGCCACGGTGTTCGCGATCGCCTCCACGCCCGACGGCAGCATCTGGTTCGGCACCGCCAACGGCGGCCTGGACCGGCTGCAGCCGGACGGCGCGCTGAGCCGCTACATGCCGATGCCGGGCGACGAGCGCAGCCTGCCGTCGCCGGCGGTGATCTCGCTGGCGACCACACCCGACGGCACGCTGTGGGTGGGCACCCGCGGCGGCCTGGCGCGCTGGACCGGGCACGACTTCGAACGGCTGCCGGCCTCGGCGCTGCCGCGGCCCGAGGTGCAGGGCCTGACGCCCGAGCGCGACGGCGCGCTGTGGGTGGCCAGCCAGGGCGGCGCGCGCCTGCTGCGCGCCGACGGCAACGTGGTGGCGCCGTACTGGAGCAACCTGCCCAGCGAGAGCGTGCTGGGGATGCTGGTCCACGACCGCCACGGCAATCGCTGGTTCGACACCCTGGACGGCCTGGGCCGCGAGAGCGACGCCGGGCAGATCCGCAACGTGCCGCTGTACAGCAACTCCGCGCACGGCCTGGTCAAGCCCAATTGGTCGTTGGCGTTCGAGGACCGCGAGGGCGATCTGTGGTTCGCCAGCTTCAATGCCGGCCTGTGGTACCTGCCGGCCAACTGGCGGCAGTTTTCGGTGCTGTCGTACCGGGTCGACGATCCGGACTCGATGGGCAATCCCTACGTCATCGCGACCGCCGCCTCGCGCGATGGCGGGGTGTGGCTGGCGGGCACGCGTGGCGTGCTGGACAAGCTGGATCCCGGCAACGGTGCGGTGCGCCACCACATCACCGCGCTGTTCGGGCGCGACTGGTCGCGTGCGCTGGTCGAGGACGGCCAGGGCAGGGTCTGGGCGGCGGCGCCGGCGGGGCTGTTGCGCTACGACCCGAGCAGCGGCGAGGTGCGGCGCTGGGGCAAGCAGAGTGGCGCCGATGCGCCGATGCCCGGCGATGTCGATCGGGCGATGGTCGGCAGCGACGGCCGCTTGTGGTTGTTCGGCGAAGTCGGTGGCGCGCAGATCCGCGACCTGGACGGGCACGTGTTGCGCAACATCGCCCCGGGCGCCGACGGGCTGCCCTCGGAGCTGACCGTGGACGATGCCCGGCCCGGTCCGCTGGGCCAGCCGTGGTTGCTCGGCCAACACGGCGTGCTGGCCTGGGACGCGACCAGCGAGCGCTTCGCGCCGGTGCCGGGCGCGCCGACGCGGGCGCTGAGCGCCTTCACCGTCACCGACGGCAACGTGGTCTGGCTGGCCAGTCTCGGCCGCCTGGAACGCTATCTGTGGGACGGCGGGCGGCTGAGCCTGCTCGACCGCATCGACGCCGAGCAGGAGTTCCCGTCGCTGGCGCCGAACGGCATCGTGGTCGATGCCAGCGGCGTGGCCTGGTTGAGCAGCGTGCGCGGCCTGATCCGGGTCGATCCGGCGAGCAAGGCGATCCGCTCCTACAGCGTGCACGACGGCCTGCCCAACCAGGAATTCCGCGTCCAGACCCTGACCCAGGCGCGCAGCGGGCAGATCCTGGGCGGCACGCCGGACGGGGTGGTGCTGTTCGAGCCGTCGGAGGTGGTGCCGTCGCGGCGGCAGCCGCCGCTGGTGATCGAACGCATCGGCGTGCGTCGCGGCGAGCGCGCGCTGGACCTGCTGCATGCCGGCAGCATCGTGCTGCAGGAAGGCGACCGCGACCTGCATGTCGTCGCGCGCCTGCTGTCGTTCTCCGATACCGACGCCAACACCTACCGGTTCCGGCTCAGCGGCTACGACCCGGACTGGGTCGATGTCGGCGCCAGCGGCGAGCGCCTGTTCTCGCGCCTGCCGTCGGGCCACTACACCCTGGAAATGCAGGCGCGCACCGCCGACAAGGTGTGGTCGAAGGTCACCACGCTGCGCTTCCGCGTGCTGCCGCCGTGGTGGCGCAGCCCCTGGGGCATGACCGGGCTGGCCTTGCTGGCGCTGCTGGCGCTGTGGCTGGCGTCCTACCTGTACCGGCGGCGCCTGCGCCGGCGCAATGCGTGGCAGCTGGCCTTGCACAAACAGGAACTGGCCGAGCAGGCCTCGCTGGCCAAGACCCGTTTCCTGGCCACGCTCGGGCACGAGGTGCGCACGCCGATGACCGGGGTGCTGGGCATGAGCGAACTGCTGCTGGCCACGCCGCTGGATCCCAGGCAGCGCGGCTATACCGAGTCGATCCGCCGCGCCGGCGCGCACCTGCTGCGCCTGGTCAACGATGCGCTGGACCTGGCGCGGATCGAGGCCGGGCGCCTGGAACTGGACCGGCAGCCGTTCGACCTGGGCCAGTTGATCGCCGAACTGGAGGCGATGATGGCGCCGATGGCGCACAGCCGCGGCCTGGCCTTCGCCCTGGACAACGCGATGCCGGCCGAGGTGACCGCCAACGGCGATGCGACCCGGGTGCGGCAGATCCTGCTCAACCTGCTCAACAACGCGATCAAGTTCACCGACCGCGGCGGCGTGACCTTGCGCGTGGCGCCGCTGCACGAGCGCCAGGACGTGCGTTTCGAGGTCGCCGACACCGGCCCGGGCATCAACGCCGAGCAGCAGGCGCGGCTGTTCCAGCGCTTCGAGCAGGCCGACGGCCCGCGCACCGCCGCCCGCTACGGCGGCAGCGGCCTGGGCCTGGCGATCTGCCAGGAGCTGGCGGTGGCGATGGGCGGGCGCGTGGAGCTGCACAGCAGGCTCGGCGTCGGCACCCGCTTCATCGTCGACCTGCCGCTGCCGTGGAGCCCCGAGCCGCTGCATTCCGGCACGCGCGGCGAGCGCGAGGCGCTGGCGGCGACGCGGCCGCTGCGCATCCTGCTGGTCGAGGACGACCCCACCGTCGCCGAAGTGGTCAGCGGCCTGCTGGGCGCGCGCGGGCATCACATCACCCATGCCGCGCATGCCCTGGCGGCGCTGACCGAGGTGGCGGGGAGCAGCTTCGACGTGGCCTTGCTGGACCTGGACCTGCCCGGCCTGGACGGCCTGGCGCTGGCGCGGCAACTGCGCGTGTTCGGCTACGAGATGCCGCTGATCGCGGTCACCGCCCGCACCGACGCCGACGCCGAACCGCAGGCCCGCGCGGCCGGCTTCGACGGTTTCCTGCGCAAGCCGGTGACCGGGGACATGCTGGCCGAGGCGATCGAGGCGGTGGTGGAGCCGGGACCGGGGACTGGGGACTCGGGACTCGAAAAAGCGTGATGTCGCAGCGGATCGTTCCGCAGACTTCGTAGACCAGCCTCCACAGTGCTTCCACGAGTCCCGAGTCCCCGGTCCCGAGTCCCGAGTCCCGAGTCCCGGCTATTCCGCCACTTCCTCCACCTTGTGCGGATGCGGCCGCGTATCCGGCAGCTGCCAGAAGATCAGGGTCGAGGTCAGGGTGATCGCGCCGACGCAGACGAAGGTCGCGTGCAGCGCGGCGGTGGCGCCGTGGCTGTCGCCGAGGTGGTCGTTGAAGGCCGCCAGCAGGCTGCCGGCGGCGGCGGCGCCGAAGCCGGTGGCCAGCATCATCACCATCGACAGCAGGCTGTTGCCGGCGCTGGCCTGGTCGCGGTCCAGGTCGCGCAGGGTCACCGTGTTCATGACCGTGAACTGCAGCGAATTGACCGCGCCGAACAGCGCCAGCTGCAGCAGCCGCCAGCCCAGCGGCTGGCCGGCGTCGAACAGCACGAAGCTGGCCATCGCGACGCCGACCAGCACGGTGTTGGTCATCAGCACCCGGCGATAGCCGTAGTTCTCCACCAGTTTCACCGCCGCGCGCTTGGCGGCCATGCCCGCCAGCGCCACCGGGATCATCATCAGGCCCGCGCGCATCGGGCTCATGCCCAGGCCGACCTGCAGCAGCAGCGGGATCAGGAACGGCATGCTGCCGCTGCCCACGCGCGCGAACAGATTGCCGAGGATGCCGATGCGGAAGCTGACCACCTTGAACAGGTGCAGCGGGAACAGCGCCGTCGGCGCGTTGGCCGCATGCAGCCAGTAGCCGATCAGCGCGGCCAGGCCGGCGATGGCCAGCAGCATCACGAACGCATGGCGCAGGCCCAACTCGGAAATCCCGTCCAGCGCCAGCGACAGCGCGATCATGCCGAACGCCAGCATCGCGTAGCCGATCAGGTCGAAGCGGGTGCGCTGCTCGCCATGGAAATCGGGCATCACCTTCAGCGCGGCAGCGAAGCCGATCGCGCCGATCGGCAGGTTGATCAGGAACACCCAGTGCCACGACGCCACCTGCACCAGCCAGCCGCCGAGGGTCGGCCCGACCAGCGGCCCGATCAGCGCCGGGATCGCGATGAAGCTCATCGCGCTCAGGAACTGCTCGCGCGACACCGAGCGCATCACCGCCAGGCGCCCGACCGGCAGCAGCATCGCCCCGCCGATGCCCTGCAGCACCCGCGCGGCGACCAGATAGGGCAGGCGCGGCGCGGCAGCGCACAGCAGCGAGCCGAGGGTGAACAGCACGATCGCGGCCAGGAAGGTGCGGCGCGTGCCGTAGCGGTCGGCGATCCAGCCCGAGGCGGGGATGAACATCGCCACCGCCAGCGCATAGCTGACCACCACCGACTGCATCTGCAGCGGACTCTCGCCCAGGCTGCGCGCCATCGCCGGCAGCGCGGTGTTGACGATGGTCGCATCGAGCATCTGCATGAAGATGGCCAGCGACACCAGCCACAGCAGCGGCCGGAAACTGCGGTAGTTCGGAACGGAGATCGGATCGGGGGAGGGCGCGGACATCGGCACGCACGGCAACGCGGGGGGGGCATAGGATCGCGCAGATCGCGTGGCGGCGCCGTGCAGCAGCGGGCGGTTATGGTCCCGGTCGCCGTTGGCGGCCGTTCCCGGTTAGTGGTTCAGCGTTGAGGCCTGTCTAGGAGAGAAGGAGGGGCCGGATCCGTTCGATATGTCAAGGGTTGGTTAGTGCGAACCTTATGGCGCCTTGCCGAGAAAATTTCGCGGCCGCGAACGGATTCGCGGCCGCGAAACGGCATGCATTAGCCGGATAACAGGCGCGCAAGCGAAAAAATCAATCCGCTAGCTAACGCCAGTAGGCTCAAACCCAATAAAAAGACGGCATATCCATAGTTGACGAAAGGCCTGCGCTTCCTCAGGGCTCTGAAATAAAAAAACACGACAGCGCCATAGGCGATAGCCATGCAACCGTACAAAGCAACAGTTTGCCAATCCAGTTCATTCGCCTCCCATCCTATCCACGCCACAGCAGTGGCGAAGAATAAAAGTATGAATGATCGGATAAGGTATGTATTGCCAATCGGAATTGTATTCATGGGGTTAATGAATGTATGGTGCAGCGTGCGCCAGATGGAGTGTAAGAGCATGCGATCATAAAGCCAGTGTTGACTGGGACGCCTGGCAAATTATTCCAGCTTACTCCTAGTGCGTCCAGGTGATCCACCATTTCGCCTCCTGCGGTTATGCCAGCAACAGTATTGGGGTAGACGTAGTTCGTTGTCCCGCCCACTCCTCCCCCCGCGTCAACGCTGTTTTCTGGTATGCGATTCCCTGCCGCATCATGAGCGGAGCCTTTTATGTAAATATAGTTTTTGGCATTAAAATCCCATGTGACTTGAAAAAAAGAACCGTCAGTAAACTGAATGTTGTTGGTCACGGTGAAAGGGGTTTTTAAGCCGGTTATAGATACAAAGTTTGTCAGATTTGACAAGGATACCCGAACTCTGTCTTGAGCCCAGTAAAATGGGCCGAGATTATTTTTGCTAAAATTTAAAGAAATAACGGCATCCCGATAGGCGGGTGTTGTAACCGCATCGAACGCAGTCATCCTGCGTGTCGCTTCTTCTGCTATTTGAGTCGCCAATGATGAAGTCGCAACGCTTGGTACATCAAAATCGAAATGGAAGGTATGCCGAAGCTCTGTCGTGCCGGTTGCGTCATAAAGGTCAAGTCCGTAATTCAACAGCTGAACTTCTTCAGATGTCAATGGTATTGTTGTGATCGATATGTTGCCTGAGGGAAGGACGCGATTGTCTTCAATGCGCGCAAGTGGAGTAGTTATTCCCTGGGTATGATAGTGCGACAATTTGCGGCCAGTGAAATCCCAGAAATAATGATGGCCGTTGCCCAGGTCTTGCGCTTGAAATCTAAGTTGTTGATTCCCGCAGGAATTACATACAGAGATGGTGTCGGCTGCTTTGCACTTGACTGAGCAGAGCGCAAGAAACAAAAATAAGCCTGTGAATATTTTTCCCATAAAAATCCTTTTTATTTTCTTTAAAGATTGAGTGCGTCTTGCATGAAGAGGCGGTGCGTCCCTCCAGGGATGCGCGATTGAAAATAATATATTCAAGGAAAAATCTGGTAGACAAGTCTGCGTGGAGCAGGCCAGCAGCACCAGCCACACCAATGGTGTTTGATGGCTGGCTGCTATTGAGTCCGCGATCCTGACTCGCCGTCGGTGAAGGCTCTACCCGCGGCGGCTGTGCCGCTGCACCGCGGCGACCAGCGCGCCGACGTGCTCGGGTTGCATGTCCGGCGACAGCCCGTGGCCGAGGTTGAACACGTGGCCTTCCGCCGAGCCGTTGCCGTCGGCGTAGCTGCGCAGTACGCGCTGCACCTCGCGTTCGATCGCCGCCGGCGAGCCGTACAGCGTGGCCGGGTCCAGGTTGCCCTGCAGCGCGACGCGGCCGCCGCTGCGGCGTGCGGCATCGGCCAGGTCGATGGTCCAGTCCACGCCCAGGCCTTCGGCGCCGGAGGCGGCCAGTTCCTCCAGGTAGGGCGCGTTGCCCTTGCCGAACAGGATCAGCGGGGTGCGCTCGGCGCCGTCGCCGCGCGGCAGTTCGCGGGCGATGCGCTGCAGGTAGGGCAGCGAGAACTCGCGGTACATCGCCGGGCTGAGCACGCCGCCCCAGGTGTCGAATACCTGCAGCGCCTGCGCGCCGGCCGCGCGCTGCGCCGCCAGGTAGGCGATCACCGCGTCGGTGTTGACCGACAGCAACTGGTGCAGCGCCGCCGGTTCGTTCAAGGCCAGCGCCTTGATCCGCGCGTAGTTGTCGCTGCCGCCGCCCTCGACCATGTAGCAGGCCAGCGTCCACGGGCTGCCGGAGAAGCCGATCAGCGGCACGCTGCCGTCCAGCTCGCGGCGGATCACCCGCACCGCGTCCATCACGTAGCGCAGTTCGGTCTCCATGTCCGGCACGCCGAGCCGGGCGATCGCCGCCGCGTCGCGCACCGGGTGCTTGAACTTCGGGCCTTCGCCCTCGACGAAATACAGCTCCAGGCCCATCGCATCGGGGATGGTGAGGATGTCGGAGAACAGGATCGCCGCGTCCAGCGGGAACCGCGCCAGCGGCTGCAGGGTCACTTCACAGGCCAGTTCCGGGGTCTTGGCCATGGCCAGGAAGCTGCCGGCGCGGGCACGGGTGGCGCGGTACTCGGGCAGGTAGCGCCCGGCCTGGCGCATCAGCCACACGGGGGTCTGGTCCACGGGCTCGCGGCGCAGGGCGCGCAGCAGACGGTCGTTCTTGAGCATGGGGGATTCCTTAGCGCGGGGCGTCGGCGCCGCGGGTGAACATGACCTGGAAGCCGCGCTTGAGTTGCGCATCGCGGGCTTTCTCGAAGGCGGCGTGGGCCTCGTCCTGCAGCAGGTATTGCTCGCGCTTGAGCTGCGCGCGGCCGCCGATCTGGCCGCTTTCGCGCAACAGCTCCCAGCCGCCGAACAGGTCCGGTTGCAGGCTCAGCTGGATGTAGCGGGGCGGCTCGTTGCCGCCCGGGCGTTGCTGTAGGAAGACGCGCATGGGCCGATTGTACCCATCGCAGCTCGCCGCGGCGTCGCTGCCGGTCGCGCGTTATGGGACGGGTGGGGAAGCCGGCAGGGCGTCTGGGCCGCGGTCGGCGGGCGGCCGCGGGCGGCTGGCGCGACGCGCGCACCGCCGGCGCGCTGAAACCATGGACGACGCGCGACGTCCTTGCCCGAGCGCGTCTTGGCGCAGGCCTGCGCCCCGGGGGCGGCGCAGGGCACTCGCGCATGCTGGCTCTCGCGGGGTGCACTTTGGGAGGGACTTCAGTCCCGACGCTGTCCGACGTCGGGAGGCCCGCCACTTCGCTCGTGGCGACTGAAGGGCACCTCTAATAACCTCGATTCCAAAAATTCCGCACTATGCGCATCAATGACTTGCGAGCGTTTTAGTCGAGTTTTTGGGGGTTATTAGAGGTGCCCTGAAGTCGCTCCCACAGGGACTTGCGGCGAGCCAGCGACCGAGGGCGGATGGATGCTTCGGCGCGGCAGGCTGCGCTACGCCGCGGCCCGCACGGCGGCGTTCAGCACCGCCAGCACCGCCGCCTCGTCGACGTCGGGCACCACTTCGGCCCGGCCGATGCCGCGCCACAGCACCAGCCGCAGGCGACCGGCGATGTTCTTCTTGTCCAGCCGCATCCGCGCCAGCAGCGCCTGCGGCGCCAGCCCGGCCGGCAGCGCGGTGGGCAGGCCGTAGTCGGCCAGCAGCGCGTGCAGCCGTTCGGTGTCCTGCGCCGTGGCCATGCCCAGCCGCGCCGACAGCTCGGCCGCCAGCACCATGCCCACCGCCACCGCTTCGCCGTGGTTGAGGTTGGCGTTGCCGGGCGCGCCGTAGCCCTGTTCGGTCTCGATCGCGTGGCCGAAGGTGTGGCCGAGGTTGAGCAGGGCGCGCTCGCCCTTCTCCAGCGGGTCGCGGGCCACGATCTCGGCCTTGTGCTCGCAGCTGCGCGCGATCGCCTGCGCCAGCGCGGCCGGTTCGGCGGCCAGCAGGGCGTGGCGTTCGGCATGCAGCCACTCGAAGAACAGCGGGTCGCGGATCGCGCCGTACTTGATCACCTCGGCCAGGCCGGCGCGCAGTTCGCGCGGCGGCAGGTTGCGCAGGGTGGCGGTGTCGGCCAGCACCGCGCGCGGCGGATGGAACGCGCCGACCAGGTTCTTGCCCTGGGCGATGTCCACCGCGGTCTTGCCGCCGACCGAGGAATCGACCATCGCCAGCAGCGTGGTCGGCAGCTGCACGCAATCCACCCCGCGCATCCAGCACGCGGCGGCGAAGCCGGCCAGGTCGCCGACCACGCCGCCGCCCAGCGCCAGCACGCAGGCGTCGCGGGTGGCGCCGAGTTCGGCCAGCGCGGCGATCGCCGCGCCGAAATTGTCCAGGGTCTTGGAGGCCTCGCCGGCGGGGATCACGAACTCGCCGATGCGCAGCTCCGGGCGCGCCGCCAGCAGCGCCTGGCGCACCTGCGCGGCGTACAGCGAGGCGACGTTGCTGTCGCTGAGCAGCAGCACGTGGCGGCCGCGCACGTGCTCGGCCAGGCGTGCGCCGTCGTCGAGCAGGCCGGGGCCGATGCGGATGGTGTAGGCCGGGTCGCCTTCGACCGCGACGCAGCGTTGGGAAACAGTCATGCAATGGGGTCCGGAAGTTTCCACGACGCGGCCAGGCGCACGACCAGCTGCGCGGTGGCTTCGGCGGGATTGAGGTGGTCGGTGTCCAGGATCAGGTCGGCGACTTCGCGGTACAGCGGCTCGCGCACCGCGTGCAGCTCGTGCAGCACCCGTTCGCGGTCGCCGCGCTGCAGCAGCGGACGGCTGCGGTCGCGTTGCAGGCGCTGCAGCTGCGAGGCCACGCTGACCCGCAGGTACACCACGAAGCCGTGTTCGCGCATCTCGCGGCGGCTGTCGGCGTCGAGCACGGCGCCGCCGCCGGTGGAGATGAGGTGGCCGGGGGTGCCGAGCACGCTTTCCAACACGCTGCGCTCGTGCTCGCGGAAACCGGCCTCGCCGGCATGCTCGAACAGCGAGGCGATGCTCGCGCCGGTGCGTTCGACGATGGCCTGGTCGCTATCGACGAATGCAAGGCTGAAGCGCTCGGCCAGGCGGCGGCCGATGACGCTCTTGCCGGCTCCCATCGGGCCGACCAGCACGAGATTGGGGGCGGGATTCATCCGCCGATGCTAGCAGACGCGCCGCGTGCGCAGGCCGGTCGCGCTGCTTGCATGCGTTGCGCCGAGCGCGTGCCGGTGCGCTTGCGGCACGAGCGCGTCGCGGCGCTGGCCGGCGCCTGTGCACGTTGCGCGGCGTTGGCGGCCAGTCAGCTGGGACGGTCAGCGCGCCGGTCGCGGCGCCCGTGCCCGCGCGGCCCTGCGCACGGCATCTGTCGCGCGGTGCTGCGGGCCGCAGCAAAGGCTGGCGAGCGCGCAGCCGATCGCGGCACGCGGTCCGGGCCGGTAGGGCCGGCGCCATGGCCGCCCCGCGCTGCCGCGTGCGTCGCGCCGTGCATGGCGCGACAATGGGGCCTCGTCCGCCGAGTGCCTTGCCGCCATGCCCGATCTCTACGCCGAAGCCCTGTCCACGTTCGCCGACCTGTTCGCGGAGGCGCGGACCAGCGACGAGGCCGAATACAACGCCATGGTCGTCGCCTCGGCCACGCTGGAGGCGCGTCCGTCCTCGCGGGTGGTGCTGCTGAAGTCCTACGACGCGCGCGGTTTCGTGTTCTACACCCACCTGGACAGCCAGAAGGGCCGCGAGCTGCAGGCCAACCCGCAGGCCTCGCTGCTGTTCCTGTGGCGGCGCATGCGCGAGGACGGCGTGCAGGTCCGTATCGATGGCGAAGTGCAACTGGTCGCCGCGGCCGAGGCCGATGCGTATTTCGCCTCGCGCCCGCGCATGAGCCAGATCGGCGCGTGGGCGTCGGCGCAGTCGCGCACCCTGCAGTCGCGCGAGGAGTTCGAGCAGCGCGTGGTCAAGGCCGAGGCCAGCTTCGAAGGCCGCGCGGTGCCGCGTCCGGACGGGTGGGGCGGGTTCCGCGTGGTGCCGCGTAGCTTCGAGTTCTGGTACGGCGGCAAGTACCGCCTGCACGAGCGCTGGCATTACGCTGCCGACGCCGCCGGCCACTGGTCCAAGCGGATGCTGTTCCCGTGACCGAGGGGTTCTCGGTACGCGCCGCCGCCGCTGTCGACCTGCGCGCCTGGGCGGCGCTGCGGATGGCGCTGTGGCCGGACGAGCGCGATGCCTTCGGCGGCGTGGCCGAAGCGCTGCAGCGCGAGGACGCGGCCAATTTCCTGGCCTTCGCCGGCGACGGCCAGGCGATCGGCTTCGCCGACGTCACCCTGCGCCAGGACTACGTCAACGGCACCGACGGTTCGCCGGTGGGGTTTCTGGAAGGCTGGTACGTGGTGCCGGCGTGGCGCGGCCGCGGCATCGGCCGCGCGCTGCTGCGCGAGGTGCGGGAGTGGACCCGCGCGCAGGGCTGCAGCGAGCTGGCCTCCGATGCGCTGATCGACGACGCCGCGGCGCAGGCCGCGCACCGCGCCTGCGGGTTCGAGGAGACCGAGCGCGTGGTGTATTTCCGCATGCCGGTCGAGGACTGACGTGGGTCCGCAGCGCATCGTCTGCCTGACCGAGGAACCCACCGAGACGCTGTACGCGCTCGGCGAGCAGGCGCGCATCGTCGGCATCAGCGGCTTCACCGTGCGGCCGCCGCAGGCGCGCCGCGACAAGCCCAAGGTCAGCGCCTTCACCAGCGCCAGGATCGGCGAGATCCTCAAGCTGCAGCCGGACCTGGCGATCGGCTTTTCCGACATCCAGGCCGAGATCGCCGCCGAGCTGGTGCGCAACGGGGTGGAGGTGTGGATCGCCAACCACCGCAGCGTCGACGGCATCCTCGACTACGTGCGCCGGCTCGGCGCGCTGGTCGGCGCCGGTGCGCGTGCCGACGCCTACGCCGACGAACTGCAGCGCGGGCTGGACACGGTCGCCGCGCAGGCGGCGGCGCTGCCGCGGCGGCCGAAAGTGTATTTCGAGGAATGGGACGAGCCGATCATCACCGGCATCCGCTGGGTCGCCGAGCTGGTGCGCATCGCCGGCGGCGACGACGTGTTTCCGGAGCTGTCGGTGGAACCGCTGGCCAAGGCGCGGATCCTGGCCAACGGCGACGAGGTGGTGCGGCGCGCGCCGGACATCATCCTCGGCTCGTGGTGCGGCAAGCGCTTCCGCCCAGAGCGCGTGGCCGCGCGGCCGGGCTGGGCGGCGATCCCGGCGGTGCGCGACGGCCAGCTGTTCGAGATCAAGTCGCCGCTGATCCTGCAGCCGGGACCGGCGGCATTGACCGACGGCGTGCGCGCGATCGCGGTGATCGTGCAGGCCTGGGCGCAGCGCCAGTAGCCGCGCCCACGCGGGCTCAGCGCGCCGGCGCCGCCTGGGTGCGGCCGGCGACGCCCACGCCGAGCAGCGCCAGCAGCGCGGCCACCGCGAAGGTGGACAGGTACGCGGCGGCCACCGACCGGGTCAGCAGCGCCGCGAACAGCGAGCCGCCCACTGCCAGCGTGGTCGCCACCGCGATCGCCTCGCTCAACTGCAGCGCCGAACTGTTCGCGCCCTGCTGCGCCGGCGGCGACAGGGTCAGGGTCAGCACCGACAGGGTCGGATAGATCAGGCCCATGCCCAGGCCGGTGGCGGCCCAGCCGCCGATCGCGACCGCCGCGGGCAGCGCCGGCCACAGCGCCAGCGCGGTGATCGCCACGCCCAGTGTCATCAGTGCGCAGCCCACGCGCAGCCGGCGCAGGCGGGTGCCGTCGCGGCCGTAGTGGCCCTGGTACCAGGAGCCGGCGAACCAGCCCAGCGCGCCCACGCTCAAGGCCACCCCGGCCCAGGTCGGCGACAGGCCGCGTTCGCGCGACAGCAGCAGCGGCAGGAACGCCTCGCAGCCGAAAAACGCCGATCCGGCGATGCCGCGCAGCGCGATCACGCTGGGCAGCCCGCGTGCCGCGCGCAGGGTGCCGCGCGGCAGCAGCCGCCATGCGCAGGCCAGCAGCAGCGCCAGCGCCGGCAGCACCGTGGCCGCCGCCCAGGCGCCGCGCTGCTGGCCGCCCAGGTACAGCAGGCAGATCCCGGCCGCAGCGCCGATCGACCACAGCAACGGCGCCGCGCTGGAACGCGCCGCTGCGGCCACGCGCGGCAGGCTGCGCAATGCCGGCTGCAGCAGCGCCGCCGAGGGCAATGCCAGCAGCGGCACCGCCAGGAACACCCAGCGCCAGCCGACGTGTTCGACGATCAGCCCGCTGATGCTCGGCCCGATCAGCGACGGCACCACCCAGCCGGCGGAGAACGCGGCGAAGATGCGCGGCCGCAGCGCCTGCGGATACAGCCGCGCGACCAGGACATACAGCGCCACCGAGATCGCGCCGGCGCCCACGCCCTGCACCAGCCGCCCGGCCAGCAGCATCGGCATCGACAGCGCGAAGCCGGCCAGCAGCAGGCCGCACACGAAGCACAGCAGGCCGGCCCACAGCGGTGCCGCCGGACCGCGCAGATCGCTCCAGCGCCCGGCCACGGTCATGCCGATCACGCTGGTGGCCAGGGTGCCGCCGAACGCCAGCGCATACAGCCGCAGGCCGTCCAGCTCGCGCGCCACGGTCGGCATCGCGGTGGCCACCGCCAGCGCTTCGAAGGCGATCAGCGAGACCAGCGCGACCATGCCCAGCGTGGTCGCGCGGTAGTGCGGTGCCAGCACCGACCCGGCGGCAGGCGCCGCAGTTGCAGCGGCATCCGGCAGTGCCGGTGCGGCGGTGCGACGCTCGCTGTTGCGGGGTGTGGCGTGGTTCATCGAACAGCCTTGTGCGGGGCAGGCAGGTCGCCAGCGGACGCTTGCGTTGGGGGGAGGCGGACGTGCAGCATGCGACCTCAACCGCACTCGAGGTCAAGCGATGCATGAGGAGTTGAGCGTGGGGCAGGTCGCCGCACGCAGCGGCGTGGCGGTGTCCGCGCTGCATTTCTACGAGAAGAAGGGCCTGATCCACAGCCTGCGTACCGCCGGCAACCAGCGCCGCTATGCGCGCGACGTGTTGCGTCGGCTGGCGGTGATCCGCGTCGCGCAGCGCGTCGGCGTGCCGCTGGACAGCATCAAGGCCGCGTTCGCGCAGCTGCCCGATGCGCGCACGCCCACGCGCGCGGAGTGGGCGCGGATGTCCGCGGCCTGGCGCCAGGAGCTGGACGCACGCATCGGGCAGCTGACCCAGTTGCGCCACCAGCTCACCGATTGCATCGGCTGCGGCTGCCTGTCGCTGCGCCGCTGCCGCCTGAGCAATCCCGCCGATACGCTGGGCGCGCAGGGCGACGGGCCGCAGCGCTGGACATCGCCCTGAGCGAGCCCGATGCTGGGCGCTGCGTCACGATCGGAGCGGTGCGATGAAGGTGGCGGTCTACAGCGCGCGGCGCTACGACATGAGGTTGCTGGCGCAGGCCAATGTCGCGCATGGCCACGACCTGGTGTTCGTGCAGGACGCGCTGAGCGCGGCGACGGTGCCGCTGGCGGCCGGCTGCGGCGCGGTCTGCGTGTTCGTCAACGACCTGGTCGACGACAGCGTGCTTGGGTTGCTGGCCGCGCTCGGCGTCGGCCTGGTCACCACCCGCTCCACCGGCTTCAACCATGTCGATGCGCTGGCCGCGCGGCGCCACGGCATCGCCACCGCGCGGGTCGGCGACTATTCGCCGTACTCGGTGGCCGAGTTCGCGGTGGGACTGCTGATCGCGGTCAACCGGCGCATCGCCCGCGCCAGCCAGCGCACCCGCGACGGCAACTTCGAACTGGACGGGCTGATGGGCTTCGACCTGCACGGGCGCACCGTCGGCGTGGTCGGCACCGGCAAGATCGGCCGCATCTTCGCCCGCATCATGGCCGGCTTCGGCTGCCGCATGCTCGGCTTCGATCCATTCCCGCATGCCGAGTTCCTGGCGCAGGGCGGCACCTATGCGGACCTGCCGACGCTGCTGGCGCAGAGCGACGTGGTCTCGCTGCACTGCCCGCTGACGCCGCAGACCCGGCACCTGATCGACGCGGCCGCGCTGCAGCGGATCAAGCCCGGCGCGCTGCTGGTCAACACCAGCCGCGGCGGCCTGGTCGATACCGAAGCGGTCATCGCCGCACTGAAATCGGCACGGCTGAGCGGCCTGGCGATCGACGTCTACGAGCAGGAAGCGGACCTGTTCTTCCACGACCTGTCGGCCACGGTCATCACCGACGACGTGATCCAGCGCCTGGTGTCGTTCCCGAACGTCATCGTCACCGGCCACCAGGCGTTCTTCACCGAAGAGGCGATCGGCCAGATCATGGCGGCGACGCTGGACAACGTCAGCGCCTTCGCACACGGCGCGCCGCTGCCGAACCCGATTCCGCTGCCGCCCGGCACTGCCAACGGCATCGGCTGACGCGAACCCGCGCTAGAAATTGCGGCTGAAGCGCACCGTGCCGGCGCCGTCGGCGCTGTGCACGTCCACCACGAAATTCAGCTGGTCGTGCTCGCTGATGCGCACCGTGCCGACATAGTCGGTGTAGGCATCGGTGACCGCTTCGCGCAGGGCGATGGGTTGCCGGCGCCCGCTCAGGTCGGTGGCCACCGCGCTGACCTGGCCGCTGGCCGGCAATTCCTCGCCGGCTTGCACGCGGCGCAGCGCGATCATCACCAGGGCGGTGTCGGCGGCGCGCACGATGCCGTAGCGGCGCGCCACGCTGTCGCTCATCGCCAGCGTCGGCAGCGCGTTGTAGTGCACCCGCAGCGCGCCCAGGTCGGCCTGCGCGGGTGTCGCCGCGAGCAGCGTGGCGGGGCGCGGCGCGTCCTGCGCCGAGCAGGCGGCCAGGGCCAGGCACAACAGCACGGCGGCAGGCAGGCGGCGCATCGGCGGCTCCGGGTCAGTCGTTGGCGGCGGACAGGGCGCGGCCGCGTGCGGCGGCGGCGGCGATGGCGGTGGCGGTCAGCGCTTCGAAGCCGCCGGCCTGGAAGGTCTCGATCGCGGCCTGGGTGGTGCCGTTGGGCGAGGTCACCCGCCGCCGCAGTTCGCTCGGCGCCTCGCCGGATTCGGTGAGCATGCGCGCCGCGCCGAGCAGGGTCTGCAGCACCAGCGTGCGCGCCGCCGCGGCCGGCAGGCCTTGCGCGATGCCGGCCGCTTCCATCGCCTCGGCGAGCAGGAACACATAGGCCGGGCCGCTGCCGGAGACCGCGGTGACCGCATCGATCAGCGCCTCGTCCTCGACCCAGACGGTGACGCCGGCGGCAGCCAGCAAGTGTTCGGCCTGGCGCCTGTGCGCGGCGCTGGCCTGCGCGTTGGCGAACAGGCCGGTGACGCCGGCGCCGAGCAGCGCCGGCGTGTTCGGCATCGCCCGCACCACCGCGTGCGCGCCGCCCAGCCAGCGGTCGATCTGCCGTGCGGTGATGCCGGCGGCGATGGACAGCAGCAGCGGCCGCTGCGCCTGGGCCAGCGTGGCCAGTTCGTTGCAGACGCTGCGCAGCACCTGCGGCTTGACCGCGAACACCCACAGCGGCGCGCCGTCGGCCGCTTCGGCCGCCTCGGCGACTGCGTGCACGGCGTAGTCGGCGGCCAGGGCTTCGCGCAGCGCCGGTACCGGCTCGGCGACGCGGATGGTGTCCGGCGCGATGCCCTGCCGGACCAGTCCGGCGATCAGGCTGCGGGCCATGTTGCCGCCGCCGATGAAGGCGATGTCGGCGCTGGAATGGGGAGGAGGCATGGCGAGGGCACCGAGGACGCGAGTGCGCCCATGGTAGCGGCTGCAATGCCGGCGGACAGCCTGTCGGCCGCTGGCCGGCGCAGCGAGCGGCCGCCGCTGCCTTCCCGATGGCCCGCGCTGGCGACAGGCCGCATGGCCAGCGCGGGGTGGCTCAGTTGGCTTCGGTGAAGGCGATCGAGGGCGTGGTGCCGCCCGATGCGGTGCAGCTGCCCAGGTTGAGATTGTTGGTCTCGCCGGTGGTGCCGGCATTGGCGGCGCAGGTCGGCGCGGCGGTGGAGCCGTTGGTCGCCGCCACCTTGACCGTGATCGACGAACCGGAGTTGAAGTTCGCGCGCGACCCGCCGGCATTGCCGACCACGTTGAACTCGGACGACTTCCACACCGTCGCCAGTTTCACCACGCTGTCATTGGCGCTGATGCTGTAGGCGGTGCTGCCGTTGGTGAAGGTGATGCTGTCGTTGCCGTTGCCGTTGGCGGTGGCCGAACCGGTCAGCTCGACGTTGGCCAGCTGCGTGGCCGGCACGTCGGGGGTGCTGACCGCATTGCTGTTGCGGCAGCAGTCGGTGCCGTCGTCGCTGAGCCAGCCGCTGGGGCAGCTGGAGCCGTAGCCGATCAGCCAGTACTGGATGAACACCGCGGCCTCGCCCTGGGTCTCGTAGCCGGTGGCGTAGACGAACTACTGCCACACGGTGCAGCCGGAGTGCCCGTTGCAGACGCTGGTGGTGCCGTCGTAGTTGGAGTTGATCTGCAGCGAGTATGCGTTGGGGCCGAGAATGCCGCCGCCGCCGAAGGCGGCCACGCCGACGCTGGTTTCGGCGGTGGCCCCGCTGACCTGCGGAAAGCTGCCCACGGTCTTGCTGATCAGGGTGCTGGACTGCAACGCGTAGTCGTAGTCGTAGCCGTTGCCGGTGGTTTCCGAAGCGCCCCAGTGGACGCGGTGCGGGATCGGATGGATGTGCCGGGTCAAGGTCTTGCAGGTGTCCGCTTGCCAGTCGGTGCTGGGGTAGGTGGCGTGGAAGCAGCCTTCGGCCGGTGTCGGCAGGTGCGCCATCGTGTCGCGCCAGGCGCCGTGCGCGCGCACCTCGGCGGGCGTCATCAGCGATTCGTCGGTGGCCGACGCCGCAGTCGCCACTGGCGTGGCCACCGCAGCGGGGACCTGCAGCAGGCCGACGACACACGAAGCAAGCAGGAATCTGGTCGATGCATCCATTTTATTGACCTCGTACGAGCCGATCACATTCGGTGATGGACGGCGGAGAGTCCGCTGTCGCCGCCATGGGAGCGGAGTTTTCCGGGTCAGAACCTCGACCGATTCAACGGTTGTGCATGCCGCATCCGCATGCGTCTTGCTTCAAGTGGAAAAACTATGGTTTTCAATCATTTGAGCTACGACATATTTCCGATGTCACTAAATCGCATTTGAATATTTCGTAGACAAGCGTTCGGTTGCGCTTGCCGCTGTCGCATCTTGCCCGCTTGCGCGTCGTTGTCAGGGGGCGACGTGCGCTGCGCGGCTGCCGAACAGCGCGGTGCCGATGCGCACCATCGTCGCGCCGTCGGCGATCGCCGCGGCGAAGTCGCCGCTCATGCCCATCGACAGCGTGTCGGCGCCGGGGTGCCGCGCTTGCAGTCCGTCGAGCAGGGCGCGCATGCGTTGGAACGCCTGCCGCCGCAGCGCCTGTTCGGGGAACGGCGCCGGGATCGCCATCAGCCCGCGCAGGCGCAGCGTCGGCTGCGCGGCGATCGCCGCGGCCAGCGCGTCCACCTCGCCGGGGGCGCAGCCGTGCTTGCTGGTCTCGTCGTCGATGTTGACCTGGATCAACACGTTCAGCGGTGGCCGCTGCGCCGGGCGGCCGTTGCCCAGGGCGGCGACCAGCTTGATCCGGTCCACGCTCTGCACCCAGTCGAACAGCACGGCGGCCTGTTCGGCCTTGTTCGACTGCAGGTGGCCGATCAGATGCCATTCCAGCTGCAGCCCCGCCAACTCGGCGATCTTGCCGGCCGCTTCCTGCACGTAGTTTTCGCCGAACGCGCCTTGTCCCTGCGCGGCCAGGGCCGCGATCGCCGCGGCCGGTTGGGTCTTGGACACGGCCAGCAGGCGCGCCGGCGGGCGCTGCGCGCAGGCCGCGGCACGGTCCATGTCCAGGCGGATCTGCTGCAAGGGAGAGAGGGGCACGGGCGGCGCTTCTGGCAATGGGGAAGGGCGCTATACTGCCGCCCGGGGAATCATCCTTCCAGTCGCAGCCCAAGGGGAAAAGCAGCGTATGGATATCGCTGAACTATTGGCGTTCTCGGTCAAGAACAAGGCATCCGACCTGCACCTGTCCGCCGGCCTGCCGCCGATGATCCGGGTCGATGGCGACGTGCGCCGCATCAACATCCCGGCGCTGGACCACAAGCAGGTGCACGCGCTGGTGTACGACATCATGTCGGACAAGCAGCGCCGCGACTACGAAGAGTTCCTCGAAGTCGACTTCTCGTTCGAGATCCCCAGCCTGGCGCGCTTCCGCGTCAACGCGTTCAACCAGAACCGCGGCGCCGGCGCGGTGTTCCGTACCATTCCCTCCGAAGTGCTGACCCTGGAAGACCTGGGCTGCCCGCCGATCTTCCGCCAGCTGATCGACCAGCCGCAGGGCCTGATCCTGGTCACCGGGCCGACCGGCTCGGGCAAGTCGACCACGCTCGCCGGCATGATCGACTACATCAACAAGAACGAATACGGCCACATCCTCACCGTCGAGGATCCGATCGAATTCGTGCACACCTCGCAGAAGTGCCTGATCAACCAGCGCGAAGTGCACCGTGACACGCACGGCTTCAACGAGGCGCTGCGCTCGGCGCTGCGCGAAGACCCGGACATCATCCTGGTCGGCGAGTTGCGCGACCTGGAAACCATCCGCCTGGCGCTGACCGCCGCGGAAACCGGGCACCTGGTGTTCGGCACCCTGCACACCAGCTCGGCGGCCAAGACCATCGACCGCATCATCGACGTGTTCCCGGCCGGCGAGAAGCCGATGGTGCGTTCGATGCTGTCCGAATCGCTGCGCGCGGTGATCTCGCAGGCGCTGCTGAAGAAGGTCGGCGGCGGCCGCACCGCGGCGTGGGAGATCATGGTCGGCACCCCGGCGATCCGCAACCTGATCCGCGAGGACAAGGTGGCGCAGATGTACTCGGCGATCCAGACCGGCCAGCAGAACGGCATGCAGACCCTGGACCAGCACCTGCAGGACCTGGTCAAGCGCAGCCTGATCACCCGCAACCAGGCGCGCGAGTACGCCAAGGACAAGCGGGTCTTCGAGTGAAGCCGGGACCGGGGACTCGGGACTCGGAAAAGCGATGCATCGCGGTTTGATCTTTCATTGGGTGGACAGGGCAGGATCGGGAATCGGCGGCTTGCGCTGTTCGAGTCCCGAATCCCGAGTCCCGAGTCCCGGAGCCTGCAAATGAGCACCATCGACTTCACCTCGTTCCTGAAACTGATGGCGCACCAGAAGGCGTCGGACCTGTTCATCACCTCGGGCATGCCGCCGGCGATCAAGGTGCACGGCAAGATCACCCCGATCACGCAGACGCCGCTGACCTCGCAGCAGAGCCGCGACCTGGTGCTGAACGTGATGACCCCGGCGCAGCGCGAGGAGTTCGAGAAGACCCACGAGTGCAACTTCGCCATCGGCGTGGCCGGGGTCGGGCGCTTCCGCGTCAGCTGCTTCTACCAGCGCAACCAGGTCGGCATGGTGCTGCGCCGGATCGAGACGCGCATCCCCACCGTCGACGAACTGAATCTGCCGCCGGTGATCAAGACCCTGGCGATGACCAAGCGTGGCATCATCATCTTCGTCGGCGCCACCGGCACCGGCAAGTCGACCTCGCTGGCGGCGATGATCGGCTACCGCAACCAGAATTCCACCGGGCACATCATCACCATCGAGGACCCGATCGAATTCGTGCACAAGCACGAAGGCTGCATCATCACCCAGCGCGAAGTCGGCATCGACACCGACAGCTGGGAGAACGCGCTGAAGAACACCCTGCGCCAGGCGCCGGACGTGATCATGATCGGCGAGGTGCGCACCCGCGAGGGCATGGACCACGCCATCTCCTTCGCCGAAACCGGCCACCTGGTGCTGTGCACCCTGCATGCCAACAACGCCAACCAGGCGATGGACCGCATCATCAACTTCTTCCCCGAGGACCGCCGCAGCCAGCTGCTGATGGACCTGTCGCTGAACCTGCGCGGCGTGGTCGCCCAGCAGTTGATCCCGACCCCCGACGGCAAGGGCCGGCGCGTGGCGATGGAGATCATGCTCGGCACGCCGCTGGTGCAGGACTACATCCGCGAGGGCGAGATCCACAAGCTCAAGGACGTGATGAAGGAGTCCACCAACCTGGGCATGAAGACCTTCGACCAGAGCCTGTTCGAGCTGTACCAGGCCGGCGAGATCAGCTACGAGGACGCGCTGCGCCACGCCGACTCGCAGAACGAAGTGCGCCTGCGCATCAAGCTCGCCCAGGGCGGCGATGCCAGGACCCTGGCGCAGGGCATGGACGGGGTGGAGATCGCCGAGGTGCGCTGAGCCGGCCTGGGCAGCGATCGCAAGGGCGCGGGGCAGGATGAGGGGAATCAACGTGGCAGCGGTCGTCTCCCGTTCGTCCACTGGCGCCGTGTTTTCAGCCAAACACTCGCTGGAGTCCATCCTGGACTCTTCAATCGAAGGGAGGGAAGTCTGCGTGAACGACGCGCCTGGATTGCTCTGGTCGACACAGCCGCATGCCGGCTACTACATCAATTCGGTGGCGGTGTCCGACGATGGCGATGTCATCGCCGCCGGCACCTTCTTCCACGACTATGGCGGCGCCTCGCAGATGGCCGGGCTGGACGCCGTGCCCGACGCCCAACGCAAGATCTTCGAACGCGTGGCGCCTGCCGCCACGCGCAGCGACGTGCGCGACAACCAGGACGGGTGCTTCGGCACCTACGTCTGGGATCGTGCCGGCAAGCCGCTGCTGGCGAAGGAATTCGACGGCTGGCAGGGCGTGTACTGGGTGGATGTCGCGGCGAACGGCAGCACCGTCGCCAGTTGCGGCTGGAAGAGCCAGAATCCGTATGCGGGCTTCATCGGGGCGTGGGCGCTACCGGGCGGCGAGGAGCTCCTGTCGTTTCCTCTTCCCGGGCGCGGCAACATGGTCTCGCTGGATGGCCGTGGGCAGACCTTGCTGGCCGGGGCCGAGCAGGGCCATCTGTTCTGCCGCGACGGCGCCACGGCCTTCGCCGCGCCAGTGTGCATCGCGCTGAGCGCTGCCGGCGACACCGTCGTCGCCACGGGCATCGCGGTCGACGGCGGCACCGGACTGGTGGCCAGCTATCACGGCGAGATCATCCTGTTCTCGATCGCGTCCGGACAACCGGCGGCCCTGGCGCGCTGGCAGTTGCCCAATGGCGCCTACACCCATGCCGCCGCGCTGTCCGGCGATGGGCGCAGGGCCTATGCCGGCGCCAGCGACGGCACGCTGTACGCCTTCGACGTGGCCGCGTTCCAGGGCATGCCCGCGCCGGTCTGGAGCGAGGCGGTCCCCGGTGGCGCCAAGACCATCTACGGACTGGCCTGCGACGGTGCCGGAGACAAGGTCGCGATCGCCGGCAACCTCGCGCAGGGCGGCATCGTCGCCGTGTACGCCGATGCCGGTAGCGCGGCACAACTGCAGTGGACGTCACCCAGCCAGCACTCGCCCAACTGCCTGGCGTTCGACCCCGGCGGGCGCTGGTTGGGGCTGGCCGATGGCCACCCCGACGGCACGCCCGGCGGGTTCACCCTCTGGGATGCGAGCGACGGCACCGAGCAATGGAACTGGGCCGCGGGCAACATGAGCTGGCCGATCCGCCTGTGCGCCGATGCCTCGGTGGTGGTGGGTGGCAGCGACGACAGCACGGTCACCGCGTTCGTCGGCCCCGGCTCGGCTCCCGCCCGGGACCGGCCGGAGGCGGATGGATGACAGGCTGGGACGCCGAGGCGCCGACCCGCACGCGCGCCGCGGCGCCGCGCCGCCCTGGCGCGCTGCTGGTGCTGTCGGCGGCGCTGGTGGCGGGGTGGCTGGCGGGCTTCGAGTTGGCGCGGGTGCTGGGCTATCAGACGCATGCCAGCCTGTGGTTCCCGCCGGTGGCGGTGACGTTGGCCGCCTTCATGGTGCTGGGCTGGCGCGGCGCGCCGGCGATCGCCATCGCGTGCGTGCTGGCCACGCTGCTCAGCTTCTATCGCACGAGCGGCCACACGGCCGTCCCCGATCGGGCGGTCCTGGAGTACGCGCTGCTGTTCACCGCGCAACAGTTCTGCATCTGGGGCGGCCTGGCCTGGCTGCTGCGCCGGGTCGGCCAGGGGATGTCCTCGACCAGCCTGCCGCGCGCGGTCACCTACTTCATCCTGGGCGGCGGAGTGGCCTCGCTGCTGTCTGCCTGCCTGGGCGGCGCGGGCCTGGTCGTCACCGGCGCCATCGACCTGCCGACCATGTTCGCCCAGTCGATCCCGTGGGCGATCGGCGACTACGCCGGTCTGCTGGCGCTCGGCCCGCTGGCGATCCTCGCGGTGCTGCGTCTGGCCGAGTTCCTGCAGATCGCGCCGTGGCCTGGCATCCCGCGCTTGTCGGGGATGATCGCGCCGAGCGGAAGCGCCACGGGCTATCTGGTCAAGCTCGCGCTGCTGCTCGGCGTCACCCTGGCGGTGATGTGGCTCGCGGCCGCGTTGCCGCGGCAGCCGGCGGTGGTCTTCGCCTTGTTCGTGGTGGTGGTGATCCAGTTGTGGATCGTGCATACCCACGGGATACTGCAGGCGCTGGTGGCGATCGCCGCCTTCAGCCTGCTGATCGCACTGGCCACGCCGCTGCTGCGGCTCGAGGTGCAGGCGCTCGCGCTGCAGTTCGCCATGATCAGCCTGGCGGCGAACAGCTACTTCGGTTTGGCCGTCCCCGGGCTCTACGCCGACAACACGCGGCTGCGCCATGCGCTGGTGCGCGATCCCGTGACCGGGGCGCTGTCGCGGACCGGATTCCTGGAGCAGGTGCTCAACGATCTGCAACTGGCCGCCGAGGATCCCCGTCCGTTGGCGGTGATCGTCGCCGACATGGACAACCTCAAGGCGATCAACGACCAGTTCGGACACGCCGCCGGCGATGCGGCCTTGCGTGCCTTCGTCAAGCGCTGCCGGAGCTGTCTGCGGCCGGGCCAGTTGCTCGGGCGCCGCGGGGGCGACGAGTTCGCGCTGTACCTGCCGCTGACCACGCCGGAGAAGGCGCGCGGGCTGACCGATGCGCTGCGCGGGGCGCTTGCCAAGCCCGGCGAGGACGACGGGTTCGCGACCGGGCTGTCGGCCAGCTTCGGCCTGGCCCTGTGCACCCGGCGGGATCTGGACGCGGAGGCGCTGGAGGAACTTCTCGAACGCGCCGATGCGGAGATGTACGCGGACAAGCGGCAGCGCCGCGCCTTCGCTCGCTGACCGCGGTCGACGCGGCGCGATTCGACAAACGCATCGGCCGAGTGCCACGCATGCAAATGGACAACCCCTACGCCGTCCCCGCCGCCGCGCTGGCGGACGCCGCGCCCGATGCCGCCCCGACCGATCCGCTGGCCACGCTGTTCGCGCCGTCGGGCATCAAGCTGGCCCTGCTGTGCACGACCAGCTTCGGCTGGTATGCGCTGTACTGGTTCTACCGCAACTGGCAGGCGATCCGCCTGATCTCCGGGCGCCGGCGCATCTGGCCGGTGTGGCGCTCGGTGTTCTCGCTGATCTGGATCTTCGCCTGCTTGCGCGCCCTGGATCGCTTGATCGGCGCGCACCGCCGCAGCGTACTGGGCTGGTGGGGACCGGCCCTGGCCTATGTCGGATTGAGCCTGCTGGCGGCGTGGCCGACCCGACTGTCGTTCCTGGCGCTGCTGTCCTGGACGCCGCTGCTCGCGATCAACCGGCGCCTGGTCCGCTTCAAGCGGGCGCGCGGCTTGCGCGAACGCCCGCAGGAGCGATTCAGCGCGTGGACGTGGGTGTGGCTGGCGATCGTCGCACCGTTCTTTTCGCTGGCGATCTTCATGCTGGTGGTGAACGTGCTGCTGCAGCAACCGATCCAGGTGAACTTGCCCGCACCCCGCTGAGCCGGCGTCGCGAGGGGGTTCCGGCGCATCGCCGGTCCGGCATGCGGTCGCGATCCGTGGATGAAGTTTCATCTGCAACCACCGCCCCGCTTGGTGTCTAATACCGCATCCCCGCGTCTTGCCTATTCCCGTGAGCCTCCCCGATTCCGATCTGCGTCCGGACCTGGACCCTTTGCCCGACGACGGTACCGTCGTCACGTCCGGGCCGCTGACGCCGCCGGCGGATTCGGCCGGCACCGCGCGCGATGCGCAGGCGCTGCGGCACAGCGTGGCCGAAGACATCCAGGGCATGCTGCTGGCGACGCTGGTGGCCTCGCTGGGCCTGGCGGTGTTCGCCAAGGGCGGACTGATGATCGGCGGCATGGCCGGGGTGGCGTTCCTGCTGCACTACGCGCTGGGCTGGAACTTCGGCCTGATGTTCGTGCTGGTGAACCTGCCGTTCTACTGGCTGTCGGTGCGGCGCATGGGCTGGGAATTCACTTTGAAGACTTTCGTCGCGGTCGCCGCCTGCGGCGTGCTGACCGATCTGCTGCCGCGCTGGGCGCAGTATTCGGCGATGACGCCGCTGTATTCGGCGCTGGTCGGCGGCGCGCTGGTCGGGCTGGCGATCCTGTTCTTCATCCGCCACCGCGCCAGCCTCGGCGGCGTGGGCATCCTGGCGGTCTACCTGCAGCGCAGCCGCGGCTGGAGCGCGGGCAAGGTGCAGATGGGTTTCGACGGGGCGCTGATGCTGATCGCGTTCTTCGTGCTGGCGCCGCAGCAGGTGCTGTACTCGGCGATCGGCGCGGTGGTGCTGAGCCTGGTGCTGATGTTCAACCACCGCTCCGGGCGCTACATGGGCGTGTGAGCGAGCGGCACGCCGCAGCGCCTGCGTCGCGCGAGGCGCGCAATGCGCGGCGCGTGGGTCTGCGTTGGACGCAGGCGGCGAATGCCGAAACCGCGGCCAGGCGGCGCTCGATGCCGTGCCGATCCCATGCGCGTGCAACCGCCGTTGCGGCAGTGGGCGCCCGATCCACCTTTCGCATTTTCATGATGCGCATTCCATGTGCTGCGGGCGCGTGACTGCCGCAACAGTCCGAGCCAGGACGCCCTGCCTTGGGTGCAGGCATGGGGCCGTTCGCAACTGTCTACGGGAGATCCCGCGTGTCTACGAAATGGCCTTGTCGGCGCGTTCGCCGTCGGCGCATGCTGGTTGCGCAGGCGGGGGCAATACGCGCGAATGACGTGACGCGATCCACGGGAGTCATCGTGCCTGCGATGGGGAAACCACACTAGATTTCCAGCGCTTGCCGGTTCGGCATCGTGATGCTGCCGTGCGGCTGTGCGTGGCAACGGGAAGTGGCGTTTTCAGCTGTCTTTCGAGCACCGAAGGAGAATGCGATGAAGCGTGCGACAGGGTTCGCGGCGTTTGTCTGTGTCTTGATCGCGGCGTGTTCGGCCGTGAATCCCGGTCCCGGTCCGGGACCGCAACAGGGCAATGGCGGCGTGCTGCCGACCAAGCCGGGATCCGTGGCCGGCGCCTGCGTGCCGCCCGGGTCGCCGAATTCGAACTGGTTTCCGCACGCGAATACGCCGGCGCCGGATTCGACGGCTTTCGGTTCCGACAGCACCAATTGCGACTTCCACATCTGGTCGTGGAATGCGTTCCTGTGGCTGACCCAGGACGTGGGCGGGCAGCCGCGGTTCCTGACCATGACCACCGACGGCATCGGCGGTGTCGCCGACGGCGTGCTGGACCCGTTGATCGGCCGCGCGCAGCAGGCGCGCACCGTGGAGCTGATCGATCAGGCCGGGCCGGACGGGGTGTTGGTGGACCGCAACGGACGCGCGGTCTACTACTCGATCCACTCCAACGACGTCTTCGGCCAGTTCATCGCCGGCAACGGCCTGCAGGACCCCAGGCGACTGCGCGCATTCGATCCCGACACGGCCTTTCCGGTGGGCAGCATGACCCTGAAGGCGGCGTGGAAGGTGGTGCAGCCGGGCGAGGACGTCTCGACGTTCTATACCCGCCAGGCGCAGATCGCGAAGCTGGGCATGCGCAAGGGCAAGATCGTCGCCACCGCCGACACCGAAACCCAGACCGTGGCGCTGGTCGGCTTCCATATCGGCGGCACGGTCAACGGGCATCCGGAAATGATCTGGGCCACCTTCGAACACCAGGCCAATGCGCCGGACCTGCCGCAGCCGATGGAGAAGATGCAGCCGAACGACATCGTCTCCAGCAAGGATTGGACGTTCTATCAGGCCAATACCCCGATGAAGCAGTGCAACCTCAACGCCGCCGGTTCCGGTGCGCTGACCTTGAACGCGCAGACGCAGACCCTGAGCCCGGTCACCCAGGTGTGCCGCATGGTGCCGTACGGCGGGCAGAAGCCGTGCCCGCCCGGGGCGACGGACTGCAACATCCCCAACATCATGTCGATGAACACATCGGTGCACAGCCAGTTGAACGATGTGTGGAAGAACTACTTCGAGGTCGGCGCGATCTGGTTCAACCAGCTGGACGCGCTGCAGCCCAACTGCACCTTCCAGCCCGGCTCGTCGCTGGAGTGCGTGCCGCCGGATAAAAAATCGCCGCTGCTCACCGGTTCGATGCGCCTGTCCAATTCCACCATCGAGACCTTCACCCAGGTGCAGAGCGCGCAGGACAACTGCTTCGCCTGCCACAACACCACCCAGGTGATTTCGCCCGATCCGCGCGCGCAGTCGTTGCCGGGGCTGAACGTCAACCTCAGCCATGTGGTGATCAACGACTACTTCCAGGCGCAGCTGCCGCAGAAGGCGCCACCGGCGCCGCGGCCGGCCGCGCAGCGCTGATGCGCGCCATTCCATCCGGATCAGGAGCAGATCATCATGTCCAGCAACGTCTTTCGAGTGCATCCGGCGATCGGCATCGGCCGCGTCGGCGATAGCCAGGAGTTCTATCTGGCGCCGGTGACCGCGGCCGGCGCACGCGGCGCCGACGGCCTGATGGGCGGGTTGCCGGTGCAGCCCGGTACCGAGTCCACGCCGATCACCGCCGACCAGTTCCGCGATGCCGACGGCAACGTCAAGCGCCAGGCCGCGCGGTTCCACATCTACGCCTATCCCAGCGGCAGTTCCGGCACGTATCCCAACGGCGGCGGCACGCGCGTGGACGTGGGCAGCACGGTCGGCGGCAAGACGGTCAAGGACATCGTCTGGACCGTGCATGTGGCCAACAAGAAGCTCAACAACTATTCGACGGTGAGCAAGGACGGCCAGTTTCGCGGTATCGAGGCCTACACGCTGCAGTGTCAGGGCCAGTTGCAGCTGCGCAATGCGAACTACCCCGATTCGGCCAACCCCAGCGATCCCAACGACCCGACGCGTCTGCAGCAGTTGGTCATCGACCCAGGTCCGCGTGCGATCAGCGTCGCTGCCGGCAGTACGGCGCCGGTCGGCTTCGATATGCAGACCACCGCCAGCTATGCCGATACCGCCGGCACGATCCAGCAGGCGCCGGACTATCCGGTCAGCTTTCCGTCGATGTTCCATACGCTTCACGAGCCGCTGGGCGCGCTCGACTCGTTGGGCGACATGCGCGTGGAAGCCAACGGCGCGCTGATCGTGGCCGGCGGCTTTGCGCGGACCTCGGCGGTCGTGCAGGCCGACGGAAGCTATCCGCCGTTGGCGGATGCGACCGAGAACGGCCTGTGGTACGACGATGCCGCCGACGGCCCGGTCAATGCCGTGCTGATCTTCAGCGACGGCTCCAGCGCCAGCGTGCAGGGCGCCTGGTACGTCACCGGCGATCCGGGCTACGCGCCGCAGACCCGCAATGTGGTCTCCACCTGGGACGACGTCTACGACGTGTGGGTGCGCGACCTGGGGCTGGTGCCGTCGCTGTACGCCAACAACGCCTTCGTCGGCACCTATCGGCCGTCCTTCAGCGACGACATCCAGCCGATCTTCCACGCGGCCATGCTGCAGCGCTGGAACACCAACCTGCCGTCGGGCGCGATCAGGGGCCACGACATGATCGGGCAGATCCAGCCGACCGACGACCCGACCGCCAAGATCCCCAACCTGAAGACCTTGATCCGCGATCCGGCCTCCCCGGCCGATACCCAGACCGGCTCGCCGATGATGCCGCTCTCGCTCGGCGATGCGCAGAAGAGCTTCCTCAGCGTCAGCGCGACCCAGTACTTCCTGCTCAACCAGTGGCATGGCAAGAACTACGTGCAAGGCGGCGCACCGACGCTGGGGCCAGGCGAGCTGCTGGACCGGGTCACGCTGCAGAACTGCCTGGGCGGGCGCTACAGCCCGGGCATCGAGGTCTCGTTCCCGATCCGCGACACCCATCTCTACGTGACGCAATGGCAGCAACGCGATTGCGGGCCGTTCCGCATCAACCAGGCATCGCTGGACTACGGCAGCGCGCAGAAGGGCAAGGCGTTCCTGAGCTTCGGCTACGTGCCGCTGCAGTCGCAGCCGGTGGAGCCAGGCGATCTGTCCAAGTTCATGTCGGTGCCCTGGCATACCGACTACAACTCCTGCGCCACCCATCTGCCCGATCCCAACCCCGGAGCCGGCAGCAGCAACCCGAACACCCTCCCGAACAACACCCTGTACTGGTCGTGGCCGGCGGAGCGGCCATTCGCGGTCTATCCGGTGGCGTTGTGCCAGGTCGATCCGGACGACGAGACATGGTATCCGGGCCCGCAGGTGTACTCGGTACGCGGCAGCGGCACCGACAGCGACTATCCGGCGCAGGTCGGGCGCTTCCAGGACTACGCGGATTTCGTCGCCAACTGGGCCAAGGTGGGCTTCGTCGTCAGCGGTGCGCAGATCGCGCAGGTGGCGGGACAGCCGCCGTATCCGGCGGACATGTTCCTGGAAGTGGCGAGCCTGTTCGGCGTGGGCCAGGAGTTCGTCGCGCCCTGGCCGATGGCGAACATTCCGGCCTATCCGCCGCCGTCGTCGGCCGCGGCGAGCGCCGACGCCGATGGTCTCGCCTGAGCCGATCGCCGCGATGGCCGCGAACGATCGCCATGCCGTGGCGATCGTCGGCGGCGGCGCGGCCGGATGCGCCACCGCACTGGCACTGGCCGCGCGTGGCGTCGAGGATGTCGTCGTGGTCGACATGGGCCGCGCCGCGGGCTGGCGGCTGGGCGAGGCGCTGGCGCCGACGGCCGGCGCGGCGCTGCAGCGCCTGGGCGTGTGGGACGCGTTCCTGGCGCAGCGGCCGCTGGCGTCGGCTGGCAGTTGCGCCAGTTGGGGCAAGCCGGAACTGGGCTACAACGACTTCATCGTCGCCGGCCAGGGCAAGGGCTGGCACGTGGATCGCGCCGCCTTCGACGCGATGCTGGCGGCGGCGGTTCCGGCGCAGGGCGGCACGCTGTTGCGCGGGCTGCGCCTGGGCGCGATCGGCCGCGACGCGGACGGCGGCCATGTCCTGGAACTGCATGGCGAAGATGGCGTTGCGCGGCGCTTGCGTGCCGGATTCCTGGTGGATGCCAGCGGCATCGCCGCTGCGGCGGTGCGGCGGCTGGGCGTGGCGCGCAACGAGGTGGACTGCCTGGCGTTCGTCGCCGGCGTCTTCGCGCTGGAACGCGCGGATGCGATCCCATCGCAGGCCTTGCTGGAGGCCTGCCGCGATGGCTGGTGGTACGCGGCGAAGCTGCCGGGTGGACGCATGATGCTGGCCCTGGCGCTGGAGCCGCGTCGGCAGCGGCATTTCCTGCACACGGCAGCGTGGCTGGCGGCGGCGCAGCAGACCCGGCACGTCGCGCGCTGGTTGGCGCGCAGCGGTGCGGCGTTGCCCGATGCCGGCGGCTTGATCGCCGCACTGGGGCCGTCGGCGATCCTCAGCCGCGTGGTCGGCGAGGATTGGCTGGCGGTGGGCGACGCGGCCAGCGCCTACGACCCGCTGACCGCGCACGGCATCGTCAAGGCGCTGCAGGACGGCGAGGCGGCGGCGCACGCGCTGGCGGCGCGGCTGCAGGGCGGCGGCGCGGCGCCGCTGGCGGCCTACCAGGACGGGGTGTTCGCGCGCTTCCGTGCCTATCTGCGCGAGCGCGGGGCGGTGTACGCGCGCGAACGGCGCTGGGCGCAAGCGCCGTTCTGGCAGGCGCGGCTGGCGGCTTGATCCGGCCGTACAGCAACGCTGGACATGCGTTGGCGAGGGGAGCGCCAGCCGGAAATACCGATGATGCGCAGGCGCATGCGCCGACCATGCCGGCGCCTGCATGCTGGTACCGTGCATGCCGCGCCAAGGCGGTGTCGGTCGCCGCTGCCGCCGTGCCGCCGGTTCGGTCAGTCGCCCATGCTCATTGCGCGGGCGGCGTCGCCGCGATCAACGCGACGCTGGCGCGCGCGCGCCGGGACAGCAGCGGCAAGGTCGCCGCCTGGCGGCCGGGCGCGGCGTACAGCCACAGCGCGCAGCAGGCGGCGTAGGAGGTCAGGTCGCGGCTGCGGAAGGCGACGAGGCTGGCGCTGTAGCAGTCCGATCCGTGCCGCAGGCGCAGATCGGCGACGTAGTCGAAGGTGTAGTGGCCGGCGTCGTGCCATGGCCATTGCACGCGCTCCTCGGGGTCGCCGACCTCGGCCGGAACCGGGCAGCGCGCGTTCGGATCCGGGCTGCGTTTGCCGCCCCCGCGCATCGAAACCGAGTCGTTGCAGTTGCCGGTCCGCGACCGCGCGCAGCTGCGGGCGCCGCGCCAGCCAGCGCGCGGCGTCCCGGTCCTCGGGCGCGGCCTGCACCGGGTCCTGCGGCAGCGGCGCCAGCGTGTGCCGATAGCGATAGCGCACCTGCAGCACGCGCGCGCTGCTGCGCTCGTCGGCCAGTGGCGACAGCGGGCGCGACAGGGCCAGCGTGTCCTGGAAGTAGTCGCCGTCGCGATACGCCGCATAGCTGCGGCCGTCGATGCGCAACCAATACAGCGCCTGGTCGCCGCCGCGGCCGTTGATGCTGAACACACCCGCCACCGGCTCGCTGCCCGGCGCGTCGCCGGGCGGCGCCAGGAAGCCGTGCGCGGCGTCGCGCCGGCGCACCGCGATTTCGGTGAACAGGCCGGTACCGCCGACATAGGCGCTGTCCAGCAGATCGCGTTGGCCGTCTTCGTCCAGGTCGAACAGGGGGGAGTGGTGGCTGCCGTTCCCGGCGAGGTCGTCCTGCACGCTGTCGGCGGCGCCCCGGTACTTGCGCAACGCCTGCCACTCGGCAGCGCTGACCCCGGCCGGTTGCGCAGGCGCCGCCGCGGCGCTGCCGTCCGCGTTCGTCGTGGCGATGTCGAAGCTCAGGCCAGTGCTGTCCACATGCCGCTGCAGTACCGTGTCGATCGGGCTGGGGTCGGTGGCCGGCACCGCCTCGATCTCGCGGCGCAGCCGTTCCAGCACCTGCGGCAGCGTCGACGTCCCGGTGTCGGCCGCACGCGCTTGCGCCGCGCTGCCGGCGGCCAGCGCAAGCAGCGCGGCCACCGCCAACGGTGTCGGCCGTGTCCGTGGCGTCCACCGCGGTGCGGCTTCGGCGACAGGCGCAGGCGCGGCACGCGCCGCGGCATGGTTCACGCGCCGCGCATCCACGCCGGATCCAGCCGCGCGATGCGCGCGAAGGCCGGGCAATCCTCGCGGTGCGCGCCGCGCAGGTAGCCCAGGCTCATCAGGAACTCGCCGGTGATCTCGCCGCCGGTGAAGCGGAAAGTGCGCTTGAACAGCTTGATCCACTCGGCCTTGGCGCGCGGATGGTGCGCGTCCAGCCAGGCGGCGAAACCGCCGTGCGAGGCGCGCAGGCCCTGGAGCACCTGCGCGTTGTGGATCGCCGCGTGCACCTTGAGCCGGTTGCGGACGATGCCCGGATCGGCGAGCAGGCGCAGCACGTCGGCCTCGCCATAGCCGGCGACCGTATCCACATCGAAATCGGCGTAGGCGGCGCGGAAGCCGGCGCGTTTCTTCAGCATCAGTTCCCAGCTCAGCCCGGCCTGGTTGATCTCCAATACCAGCCGTTCGAACAGCTCGGGTTCGGCGCGTTGCGGGACGCCGTATTCGTCGTCGTGGTAGGGCCCATGCAGCGCGTGGCCGGGGGCGATGTCGCAATAGCTGGTCATGTCGGGCGCACTCCGTCAGTCGTCCTGGGCGCTGGTTTCGGGGGAGACTTCGGCGCGCTGCGCATCCGGCAAGGTCAGGTCTGGCCAGCGCCGCGGCGCCAGTTGCAGCTTGCCGGCGCGCAGCGCGTCGAACGGCGCATCCGCGCGATCGGGCGAGCTGGGCGAGAAATGCACGCGCGCCACGTCCTGCCAGCGGTCCTGGTTGTGTGCGTGGATGCGGCATTCCATGCCGAAGTTGTCGGTGTCGTTGCACAGCAGCGCTTCGCTGCTGCCGTCGCCGTCCAGGTCGCGCACCAGCAGCACGCAGTGGTCCTCGCGCTGGCGACAGCCGCCGTCGTGCAGGGTGCCGGCGAGCAGCGCCTGCCACCAGCCATCGCCGGGATCGGCGCTGCCGGCGGCGAGCGGGATGTGCTGGCGCAGTTCGGCCGGAGCGGCAATGCGCTCCGGCGCGCGCTTCTCGCCGCTGGCGTCGTCGTCGCCGCCCCAGCGCTGCGTGCGCTGCAGGATGCGTTGCAGCCGTTCGCGCTGCGCCGGGTCCTCGGCGAAGCCGGGCGCATCGCGTAGCGACTGCGCCGCCTGGTAGCCGCGGCGGCCGCTGTCGAAGCGCAGGTAGTACAGGTCCACGTCCGCGGCCGCGGTGCGGCCATCGGCGAAGCGCTGCAACTGGTTGCCGACCACGATGCGGTACCGGTCCAGCAGCGGCGAACTGGCGGCCAGCGCCAGCGCGATCACCGCCCAGGACATGACCCGGTTGACCGGCGCCAGCGGCCGCAGCCAGCGCCCGCCCGGGCGCAGCACCGCCCACGCGTAGCCGAACGCGTAGCCGCAGGCGACCACCGCCACCAGCACGCCGTTGAAGCGGTCCGCGCTCCAGCCGTACTGGTCGATGCGCAGCCACAGCGCGTACAGCGCCAGCAGCGCGTACAGCGGCAGGCTCAGCAGGCCGGCGTCGATCAGCCGTCGCAGCCATTGCGGATAGGGCGGGGTGGCGGCGCCGTCCTGATAGACGGCGTTGACGAACAGCACCAGGGCCGACACCAGGCAGATCAGGATCTTCGCCGCGGCGCGGGTTTCCCACAGCGGCTGCAGGCCGGTGAACGGCAGGCTCAGCGCGAACAGCACCGCCACGAACGCCAGCAGCGGCAGCAGCCCGGTGCAGATCGCGAACAGGATCTGCCGCATCACCTGCACCGCGCGCTGCCGGGTGCGGCCGATCAGCACGCCCAGGCCGAACATGAGGCCGGTGGCGAGATAGACGAAGGCGGTCTGGCCGAACAGGGCGCGGAAGAAATCGATCTTCACCAGCGCGAACAGCGCGCCCCACAGCCACAGCACCAGCCAGCAGATGCCGACGAACAGCCAGGCCAGGGCCAGGGTCAGCGCGTTCTGCCAGGCATGTTCGAACAGTTCGCGGTACGGCGCCTGCCAGTGGCCATGCTGCAGCCGGCACTGCAGCCACGGCAGCAGCACGAACATGCCCAGCGCGATGGCCATGCCGAACGGCACCAGCACCTTCTCGCTGCGCAGCCCGGGCGCGCCGGTGGCGCTCCACGCGGCCCAGGCCGACAGCGCCGCCACCAGCAAGGCCAGGGCGATCGCGTGCTGCCACAGGCGCAATTCGCCCAGGCGCCGCACCGACAGCAGGATCAGCGTCGGCACCGTCAGCACCAGGGTGTACCAGCACACCCGGCCGCCCAGCGCCGCGAACGGCCACCACCCGGCATCGGCGCCACGCTGGGCCAGGTACAGCAGCGCGCCCTGCAGCAGCGCCACCAGAACGATGAAGGCGCGGGTCTGGCGCGGCAGATCGGGGGCGGTTTCCATGCGGGACAGCATCCTTGGCGGCGCGGCGGTGCGCGATCGGGGCGATTATGGCAGTCCGCCCCGGCCCGGCGCAGCGCCGGCGCGGGAGGGACGATAGAATGGGGCCATGTCCGCTTTGCCTACCCCCCTGGCCAACCAACTGCTGATCGCGCTGCCGGCGCTGTCCGATCCCAATTTCGCCCGCGGCGTGGCCCTGATCTGCCAGCACGACGCCAACGGCGCGATGGGCGTGCTGGTCAACCGCGCCTCCGAATACACGCTGGGCGAAGTGCTGGCGCAGATGGGCATCGACACCATCGACGACACGCTGCGCGAGCAGGTGGTGCTCAGCGGCGGGCCGGTGCATCCGGAACGCGGCTTCGTGATCCACGACGGCGAGCGCGCCTGGGATTCGAGCCTGGCGTTCGGCGACGGCCTGTTCCTGACCACCTCGCGCGACGTGCTCGAAGCGATGGCGCGCGGCGACGGTCCGCGCAACGCGGTGGTCGCGCTGGGCTGCGCCGGCTGGGGCGCCGGCCAGCTCGAATACGAGCTGGGCGAGAACAGCTGGCTGACCGCGCCGGCCGATGCCGAACTGCTGTTCGAGCTGCCGCTGGAACGGCGCTGGCAGACCGCGGCCGGCCGCATCGGCGTGGACCTGTTCCGCCTCACCGACTACAGCGGGCATGCCTGAGCCCGGCGCACCCGCTGCGGACACCGCCACTGCCGGCACGATCCGCCGCGACGGCACCGTGCTCGGCTTCGACGTCGGCAACCGCCGCATCGGCGTGGCCGTGGGCAGCAGCTTCGGCAGCGGCGCGCGCGCGCTGGCGGTGGTCGACGTGCATGCGCAGGGGCCGGACTGGCCGGCGCTGGACCGCCTGCACGCCGAATGGCGCCCGCACGGCCTGGTGGTCGGCGACCCGCTGACCCTGGAAGGCGCCGACCAACTCAACCGCAAGCGCGCGCACGCCTTCGCCCGCGAACTCGGCGCCCGTTACAAGCTGCCGGTGGTGCTGGTCGACGAGCGTTCCAGTTCGGTCGAAGCGGCCAAGCGCTTCGCCGTGGACCGCGCCGCCGGGCGCAAGCGCCGCCGCGACGCCGCCGCGCTGGACGCGGTCGCCGCCGCGGTGATCATCGAGCGCTGGCTGGCCGCGCCCGACGACGCCACCCCCATTTCCTGATTCCCTGCCCGGACCCGCCATGACTGACCCGCAACTCGATTCGAACGGGCGCCTGCGCCACCTGCTGACCCTGGAAGGCCTGCCGCGCGCGACCTTGCTGCAATTGCTGGACCGCGCCGGGCAGATCCGCGACGCGGCGGTGGGCCGGGTCGGCAAGCGCAGCGTGCTGGCCGGCACCGCGGTGTGCACGCTGTTCTTCGAGCCGTCCACGCGCACCCGCAGCTCGTTCCAGCTGGCCGCGCAGCGGCTCGGCGCGGACGTGCTGAACTTCGACGCCTCGACCTCGTCCACGCGCAAGGGCGAGACCGCGCGCGACACGCTGAAGAACCTGGAAGCGATGGGCGTACGCGGCTTCGTCGTGCGCCATCCCGAGGACGGCGCGGTCGAGCGCCTGGCCGAGGCGGCCGGCGAGGGCACCGCGCTGATCAACGCCGGCGACGGCCGCAGCGCGCATCCCACCCAGGGCCTGCTCGACATGCTGACCCTGCGCCACGCCAAGGGCGGCGATTTTTCCAGGCTCAAGCTGGTCATCGTCGGCGACGTCAGGCACTCGCGCGTGGCGCGTTCGGACCTGCATGCGCTGCGCACGCTCGGCGCCGGCGAAGTGCGCGTGTGCGGCCCGCAGGCGCTGCTGCCCGACGACGGCACCCTGGACGGCTGCGTGGTCGGCGACGACTTCGACGCCATGCTCGACGGCGTGGACGCGGTGATGATGCTGCGCCTGCAGCGCGAGCGCATGGAGGAAGGCCTGGTGGCCTCGCTGCAGGGCTACCACGCGCAGTACGGCCTCACCGCCGAGCGCCTGCGCCGCGCCGCGCCGGGCGCGGTGGTGCTGCACCCGGGCCCGGTCAACCGCGGCGTGGAGATCACCGACGAAGTCGCCGACGGCGCGCAGTCGTGCATCCTGCGCCAGGTCGCCAACGGCGTGGCGGTGCGCATGGCGGTGCTGGAGACGTTGTTGGGCTGAGCGGGGGCGGGTGACCGCGCTGGACCTTGTGGGAGCGACTTCAGTCGCTCCCACAGGGGACCTCGGTGATGCAGATGGCTTATCGGCACATCCGCGCCACGCCGTTTCGGCCTACCATCGGGGGCGATCCTCCCCACGGACGCCCCACATGATCCATGCCTTGCGCCGCGCCGGTTTCGCCGCGGCTTGCGTTTCCCTCGTCGGCTTCGCCCAGGCCGCTGCCGCCGCGCCGGCCGCTGCAGCCCCCGCCAGCGGCTATGACCCACTGGCCCTGTTCGCGCCCTTGCAACTGCCGCAGCCGGCCACCGCCTATCGCAGCGGCGCCGGCGTGCCCGGGCCGCTGTACTGGCAGAACCGTGCCGACTACGACCTGCACGCCAGCATCGATCCGGCCACGCACACGCTCAGCGGCCAGGAAACCATCACCTACAGCAACCGCAGCCCGGACACGCTGGACGTGCTGTGGCTGCAGCTGGACCAGAACATCTACCGCGCCGACGCGCGCGCCCGCGGCGTGCGCCCGGCGCGCGAGGGGCGTCCGCCGGCGCCGGCCACCGACGGCTACCGCATCGCCAAGGTGGAAGTGGAGCAGGGCGGCAAGCGCGTGCCGGCCAACTTCCTGGTCGACGACACGCGCATGCGCGTGGACCTGCCGCAGCCGCTGGCCGGTGCCGGCAAGGCGCTGAAGCTGCATATCGACTACGCCTACACGGTGCCCGGCACCTGGGGCGGGCGCACCGCGATCACCCCGACCGGCGACGGCGACATCTACGAGATCGCGCAGTGGTATCCGCGCATGTCGGTGTACGACGACCAGCGCGGCTGGGACACGCAGCCCTACCTGGGCGCGGAGTTCTACCTGGAATACGGCGACTTCGACTACGCGGTGACGGTGCCGTGGAACTACCTGGTCGCCGGGTCCGGCGAGCTGGTGAACCCGGCGCAGGTGCTCACCGCCGCGCAGCGCCAGCGCCTGGCCCAGGCCGCGGCCAGCGACCGCACCGTGGCGATCCGCAGCGCCGCCGAAATCGGCGATGCGGCCAGCCGGCCCACCGCCAGCGGCACCCAGACCTGGCGCTTCCACATGGCGCATACCCGCGACGTGGCCTTCGCCGCCTCGCCGGCGTTCGTCTGGGACGCGGCGCGCATCAACCTGCCGGAAGGCAAGCATGCGCTGGCGATGTCGGTGTATCCGCGCGAAGGCGTCGGCGCCGACAAGTGGGACCGCTCCACCGAGTTCGTCAAGGCGTCGATCGAGCACTTCTCGCAGTGGTATCCGTATCCGTGGCCGGTCGCGGTGAACCTCGGCGGCCATGGCGCCGGCATGGAGTACCCGGGCATCGTCTTCGACGACATGCACGACGGCGGCAAGGACCTGTTCTGGATCACCGCGCACGAGCTGGGCCACGGCTGGTTCCCGATGATCGTCGGCTCCAACGAACGCCGCTACGCGTTCATGGACGAAGGCTTCAACACCTTCATCGACGTCTACGCCTCCGACGCGGTCAACCACGGCGAATTCGCGCCCAAGCGCGACAGCGAGTACGCGCCGAAGGGCGGCAACCCGGTCGACGAGATCCTGCCGCTGCTGGCCGATGCGCAGGCGCCGAACCTGCTCGACCGCGCCGACGCCACCAGCGAGACCTACCGGCATCCGCTGACCTACTTCAAGGGCGCGCTGGGCCTGGTGCTGCTGCGCGAACAGATCCTCGGCCCGGCGCGCTTCGATCCGGCATTCCGCAAGTACATCGCCACCTGGGCGTACAGGCATCCGACTCCCTCGGATTTCTTCCGGCTGATGGAAAGCGAGTCCGGCGAGGACCTGGCGTGGTGGTGGCGCGGCTGGTACCTCAACAACTGGCAGCTGGACATGGGCGTGCGTGCGGCCAGCTATGTCGAGCACGACCCGGCCAAGGGCCTGCTGGTGACCTTGCAGAGCAGGCAGAAGCTGGTGATGCCGGCGACCTTGCGCATCGACTTCGCCGACGGCAGCCACCTCGACCAGCGCGTGCCGGTGGAAACCTGGATCCAGCAGACCCAGCCGCAGATCCGCGTGCCGAGCACGCAGAAGGTGCTGCACGTGACCCTGGACCCGGACCACCGCCTGCCCGATGCCGATCGGGGCGACAACCGGCTCGACACGGTGGGCTGAGCCGAGCGGGCTGAGCGGCGCCTGGCGGCTGCATGCCGCTCGCGCCGCTACGCCAGCGCGGCGATCGTGCTGCGTCGCATGCCCTGAAATCGCCTCTGTTCCGGGTCCAGCCTGTCGCGTTTCGACCAAGGGCGCGGCGCAGACGCCGACGTGCGTCTGCCCGGCCTGCCCAGGTGGATTCTCTACACTGCGCGCCCGCACAACAGCCGTGCCGCCACGCCGCTCGGCACCGCGCAGAGACGCCGGCCGTGGGCGCTGCGCGAGCACGGCAGGATCGCGCCGCCGGCTGTCGATCCATAGCGTTTTTCGCTGGTGCTTGCGTTGCCGGGGGGCGGTGGCCGGCCGGCGCTGCGTGCGCTCGTCGATGCTGCAAGCGCAACATCGTGCGCAGGGGCGCAGGCGCAGCAATGACGCGCGATTGTCTCCATTGCGATGCCGCCATGCTGCGCATGCGTCGCCGGGCCGGGCGCAGAGGCCGCCGCTGCGCAGCTCTTCGTCGTTTTCCGTGCGCATCCGGCGATGCGCGCGAGCGCAGCGCAGGCGCCTGTCTTCGTCTGTCGTTGTCTGTCTCCATCTGTCCGTTCGTGTCTGTTTCGCATGTCTTGCGGCGCGATCGTAGGTGCGGGTCTAGCTTCCCGATTCGACCGATTGCGCCTGCGCCAGGCCCGGCGAAGACTGCGTCCGGCCCCCACGCCCCGTGCCATCGCCCATCGCGTCTGCGCAGGGCGCCAGGCATTTATCGCTGCAAGATGGGAGAGTCCGATGAACATCCAGCCGCTCAAGGGCGCGCTCGCGCTTGCCCTGGTTTTCTGCGCATCGCCGGCCGTCGCCGGCCCGGTCGGCTACGGCGCCGCCACCACCGGCGGCGGCAACGCGATCCCGATCAACGTCGCCACGATGGAGGCGATGCAGACCGCGATCGACAAC
The DNA here is from genome assembly GCA_025666215.1 of Xanthomonas campestris pv. phormiicola. NCBI lineage: Bacteria > Pseudomonadati > Pseudomonadota > Gammaproteobacteria > Lysobacterales > Lysobacteraceae > Xanthomonas > Xanthomonas campestris. Next base: position 1,756,953 of record CP102593.1, read on the forward strand.
TATTCCGGAAGCGGCGGCCTGGTGCTGAACTACACCGGCCAGTTCAACTTCGCCAGCATCGGCAACGTCTGCGCACAGTGGCAATTGCCGGCCCGGACCGTGCAGATCAAGAACAAGAGCAATATCACCATCAAGGGCGCCAACGGTTCCTCGGCGAACTTCGGCCTGTGGGTGGTGGGCGATGCGCACAACATCATCATCCGCAACATGACCATCGGCCTGCTGCCCGGCGGCGAGGACGCCGATTCGATCTCGCTGGAGGGCAATTCCACCGGCGAGCCATCCAACATCTGGGTCGACCACAACACGGTGTTCGCCTCGTTGACCAAGTGTTCGGGCGCAGGCGACGCGTCCTTCGATGGCGGCATCGACATGAAGAAGGGCGTGCACCACGTCACCGTGTCGTACAACTACGTGCACGACTACCAGAAGGTCGCGCTCAACGGCTACAGCGACAACGACGCCAAGAATGCCGCCGCGCGCACCACCTACCATCACAACCGCTTCGAGAACGTCGAATCGCGGCTGCCGCTGCAACGCCGCGGCCTGAGCCACATCTACAACAACTACTTCAACAACGTGATTACTTCCGGCATCAACGTGCGCATGGGCGGGGTGGCGCTGATCGAAGCCAACTACTTCGAGAACGTGAAGAACCCGGTCACCTCGCGCGACAGCAGCGAAATCGGCTACTGGGACCTGATCAACAACCATGTGGGCAACGGCATCACCTGGAGCGTGCCGGAAAATACCAGCAAACCCTACGCCAACGCCACCACCTGGGTCTCCTCGCAGGTGTTCCCGCAGCCGCTGGGCTACCTCTACACCGCGATCCCGGCGGCGCAGATCAAGGCCAAGGTCATCGCCACGGCCGGGGCGGGCAGCAACCTCGCCGAGTAGGCGCCGTCGTGGCGTGAGCGAACGCAACCGCAGCCGCCTCCATCCGATCCGGAGGCGCCGCCGCCAGAGCGTGCCGATGGCAGGTGCGTGCTGTGCAGCTGGTTCGCGGCATCGTCCGGGCGGACGCTGCGCAGGCACTGGCCACCACCTGCGGACCGGCGCCGGGTGGCCGCTGCGCACGCGCGCGCAATGCGTGAATTTTCACGCCGATTTCATCGATTGGGGCCCGCGCCGGCGGCTCCTGCGGCGGGTCTGCACGCATTCCTCACGTGTCTGAGTGTGTTCAACATAAAGGCGTCTTTGCACGGTCAAGAATCGGCAGCGGTCGCCGTTACCACGCCCAAGCATCGGCATGAGCGTGATGCGCAGCGAATCGTTCCAGGAAGGCGCTCTCTCGCTGCCATCCGCCGTTTCGATGCGGTCGCCGGCATGCGTGTGGTTCACGCGAGTGCCGGCCGTTGCCTATCCCTCATTTCATTCACACTGCATCGGTAATTGCCCCATGATCGGATTTCTCCAGCGCTACAACGTCGGCGCGCGTCTTTCTTCCGCGTTCGGCCTGCTCATCCTGCTGTCCTGCGGCCTAGTGGTTGCCGGGCTGGTCACCATGGCGCAATCGCGCAACGAGATGGAAAACATCGCCAAGCGCAACATGATCCTGGGGTACGCCAATGAAATGCGCGACGCCAGCTCGATCATCGCGATCAACCTGCGCAACATCGTTCTGCCCACCACGCAGGAGGAGAACATCGGTTTCGCCAGGATCGTCGAGCAGCAGCGCAAGCGCTACGAAAAGGTCCATGACCAACTCTATGCGATACCGGTGACCGGGCCTGCCGCCGCACAGATGCGCGGGCAGATCGATCTGGCCTATCAGAACGCCAGCGCACTCAATCAGAAAGTGTTGGATCTGGGCATGAACTACAAGCCCGACGAAGCGCTTGCCGTGCTGCTCAAGCACGCCGCGCCGGCCACCCAGCGCTGGCAGGATGCCGTCGCCAACTATTCCGAGCGGCAGCGCAAGCTCGGCACGGCCGCCTATGTGGAGGCCAATGCCGCGATGAGTCGCGGGCGCGTCATGCTGATCACCGGCGGCGTCATCGTGATCCTGATCAGCAGCGTGCTGGCCTGGCTGATCACCCGCAGCCTGACCGCGCCGCTGAACCGCGCCACGCGCACCGCCCAAGCGATCGCACGCGGCCAGTTGGACAATGACGTCCAGACCGACGCCAAGGACGAGACCGGCCGGCTGTTGACCGCGATGCAACGCATGCAACTGCAGCTGCGCAATCTGATCGCGGCGCAATTGGACATGGCCAGGCGCCACGAAGCGGGCCAGATCAGCTTCCGCATGGATGCTTCCGCGTTCCCGGGCGATTACGGGCGCATGGCCGCGGAAACCAATGCCGTGGTCGGCTCGCATATCGAGGTCAAGCTGAAGCTTACGCAGATCATGGGCCGCTATGCGATCGGCGACCTCAGCCAGGACATGGACCGCCTGCCCGGCGAAAAAGCGGTGCTGACCCAGACCATGGACGAAGTGAAGGGCAACCTGTTGGCGATGAACGGCCAGATCAGGCAGCTGGCGCAGTCCGCCGCCGACGGCGACTTCAGCGCGCGCGGCGATGCCGAGCGTTTCCAGTTCGATTTCCGGGTCATGGTCGAGAGCCTCAACCAGCTGATGACCACCGCCGACGGCAATCTGCAGTCCTTGTCGGCGTTGCTGCAATCCATCGCCAACGGCGACCTGACCGCGCGCATGCACGGCGAGTTCCGCGGCGTGTTCGCGCAGATGCGCGACGACGCCAATGCCACGGCGCACCAGCTGTCGGAAATCGTCGGCCGGATCAAGCACTCGGCGGTGTCGATCAACGCCGCGGCCAGCGAGATCGCCGCCGGCAACGACGACCTGTCGCGGCGCACCGAGCAGCAGGCGGCGAGCCTTGAAGAAACCGCCGCGTCGATGGAAGAGCTGACCTCCACGGTCAAGCAAAATGCCGACCATGCGCGCCAGGCCAACCAGCTCGCGGTCGGTGCGGCCGCGGTCGCCTCCGAAGGCGGCGACGTGGTCGGCCAGGTGGTGACCACGATGAGCGGGATCGAGGCGTCCTCGAAGAAGATCGCCGACATCATCAGCGTCATCGACGGCATCGCGTTCCAGACCAACATCCTGGCGCTCAACGCCGCGGTGGAGGCGGCGCGCGCCGGCGAGCAGGGCCGCGGTTTCGCCGTCGTCGCCAGCGAGGTGCGGACGCTGGCCCAGCGCTCGGCCGGCGCGGCCAAGGAGATCAAGAGCCTGATCGACGACTCGGTCGGCCAGGTCGCCAACGGTTCGACGCTGGTGCGCCAGGCCGGCCAGACCATGAGCGAGATCGTGTCCTCGGTGCAGCGCGTCACCGACATCATGGCCGAGATTTCCTCGGCCTCGCAGGAGCAGTCGGCCGGCATCGAGCAGGTCAACCAGACCGTGACCCAGATGGACGAGAGCACGCAGCAGAATGCGGCCCTGGTGGAAGAGGCCAGCGCCGCGGCGCGGTCGATGGAGCAGCAGGCGACCGAACTGGCGCAGGCGGTGGCCCTGTTCAAGCTGGAAGACGGCGCAGCGCCGGCGCGCCAGCCGACCCGGGCGCTGGCGCCGAAGCCGAAGAGTGCCACCCGTCCGGCGCCGGCACCGGCCGCTGCACGCCGCCTGCAGTCCGTCGCCGCAGTGGCCACGGACAAGGACTGGCAGGAGTTCTGATCGGCGCATTGCCGGGGTTCGCCACAGTGGTTGCACGCTGTGGCGGATACGGCGGATACGGCGGCGCGGCGTCCGGCATTGCCCGCGGGCGACCTCGTCCTGCGATGGCGACTTCAGCAACGAAAACGCCGCGGCCTTCACCGGCCGCGGCGCTGCTGCAGGTGTGGCCGGTCACTGAGGCGCGGTCGGCGCCTTTGTGCGCGGTAGCACGTACGAGGTGATGTACTCGCCGTTGGATCCGTAGACCACGACGATCATCTGGTTGGCGTCCTGGTAGACCACGGTGGCGCTGCACGGGCAGCTCGCGGCGGCGGTGACCATGCCGAGCGGGCGGTCCTTCTCGTCGTTGACGGCGATCAGTTGCTCTTCGGCGGCCAAGCCGATCGGCAGGCGCGATTCGGCGCCCGGGGTGATCGCGAGCACCGTGATCACCTCGTCCTTGGACGAATTGATCTGGGCGAAGGTCAGCCCTGACTTCTCGAACGTGTAGACCTTGAACAGCGGCGACAGGCTGACGTTCTTCTTGCCGGCCGGGAGGCGTTCGCCCATGCCTTGGATCGCGTCGTTGGGTTGCAGCTTCTGCCCGGCGGCTTGGGTCTGCGCCGCGGTGAATGCGACGGCCAGAACGGCCAGGGTCAACAGGGGTTTGCTCATGGTGTCTCTCCTTGTCTTGATGCAGCGGACCGTTGCGCATGGGCCGGGCGGCAGCCGTGGTCCTTTCCGGCCAGGTCGCTCGGTGCAGGTCATCTCCTGGCCTGCCATCACGCGTGCGGGCGGAGCCGTACCAGGCGACCGGCGCAGCGCCCTCGAGGGCGATACGGCGGTCGTCGGGCGACGCTTCCGACTCGACGCTTTGTTCAGTATTTCTGACGTTAGTATCGCTGTCAATATGGAAAATCAATGACATGCGTCATGCATGGCGAAATGCGCATGTTTTGCATCTCCGTACTTGTGGCGCTGCCTGCCGCTGCAGCGGGTCGCGCTTCGCTGGCGCGTGCGCAGCGCGGCGAATGCAGTTGCAAGGCAGGGAAGGGCGGATAGGGCAGGAGGCGGCGATGCGGAGATGCGTCGCGCACGAGCGACGCGGCGGCTTCGGCTGCGCACCACCAGCTCACCCGCTTCGCCACACGCTCGGTGCCGCTGAGCAGATGCCGTGCTGTCCATCGGCGGGATCGCCGGCTGCCGCTGTAAAAGCCCCTCCACGGCCTGCCCAGGATCGGGATGGCGCACCACGGCGAGCATGCCGCCATCGCGACGCGGTATCGTGTCGCGATTCCTGCCAATCGACGAACCCGATGCCGCATCCGTCCCTGCCTCCCGGTCCCGCCGCCACGTCCGCCGCGCCTGCGTTGCGCCATGCGCTGAAGCCGCGGCAACTGATCATGATGGGGCTGGGCAGCGCGATCGGCGCCGGCCTGTTCCTGGGGTCCGGGGTGGGCGTGCACGCGGCCGGGCCGGCGGTGCTGATTTCCTACCTGGTCGCCGGCGCGCTGGTGATCATCGTGATGAACGCGCTGGGCGAGATGGCCGCGGCCAAGCCGGCCAGCGGCGCGTTCTCGGTGTATGCCGCCGATGCGATGGGCGCCACCGCGGGCGCGACGGTGGGGTGGTTGTGGTGGCTGCAGCTGGTGATCGTGATCGCCGCCGAGGCGGTGGGCGCGGCCGGACTGCTGGCGACGGTGTGGCCGGCGTTGCCGGTGCCGTTGGTCGCGGTGGTGTTCATGGCCGCCTTCACCGCGATCAACCTGCTGGGCGTGCGCAATTTCGGCGAGTTCGAATTCTGGTTCGCGATCCTCAAGGTGGTGGCGATCGTCGCCTTCATCCTGGTCGGCGTGGCGCTGCTGGCCGGCTGGCTGCCGGACGTGGCCGCGCCGGGCTGGTCCAATGTCACCGGCAACGGCGGTTTCGCGCCCAAGGGCGTGGCCGGCATCGGCGCGGCGCTGCTGGTGGTGGTGTTCGCCTTCGGCGGCACCGAGATCGTGGCGGTGGCGGCGGCCGAGACCGCCGACCCGGAACGCAGCATCGCGCGCGCGATCCGCACCGTGGCCTGGCGCATCCTTGTGTTCTACATCGGCTCGCTGAGCGTGATCATCGCGGTGGTGCCGTGGCAGAGCGAGGCGCTGAGTTCGCCGTTCGCCGCGGTGCTGCAGGCGGCCAAGATTCCCGGCGCGGCCACCGGCATCACCCTGATCGCGGTGATCGCGTTGCTGTCGGCGCTCAACGCCAATCTGTACGGCGCCTCGCGGATGATCTTCTCGCTGGCGCAGCGCGGCGAGGCGCCGCGCGTGCTGGCCTTCACCAACGGCCAGAAGGTGCCGCTGCTGGCGGTGCTGGCGAGCGTGCTGTTCGGCTTCGCCGCCGCGGTGCTGGAACTGCTGTATCCGAATCGGGTGCTGCCGACGCTGCTGAATATCGTCGGCGCGACCTGCCTGCTGGTGTGGACGATCTCGCTGCTGTCGCAGCTGATCCTGCGCGCGCGTGCCGATCGCGCCGGCACCCGGCTGCCGTTCCGCATGCGCGGCTATCCGGTACTGACCGTGCTGGCGCTGGCGATCCTGGCGCTGATCTTCGGCCTGCTGGTGGCCTCGGCCGACACCCGCGCGCAATTCCTGTCGATGGCCGCGCTGACTGTCGCGATCGCGTTGATCAGCGGCGTGGCGCGGCGGCTGCGTGCGGGGTAGGGCAGGTAGGGCGGCACGTCCAGAGACAAGGGGCGGCTTCAGCCGCGACCTGATGCCGGGCACCGCGATGAAGGCCGAGAAGCGCGCTGTGGTTGTTACGGGAACGGAAAGCGCCGTGCTCACGTCCGTCGCGGCTGAGCCGCTCCTGCAAGACGCGGCGGCGGCTCAGCCCAGCAACAGCCGTGCGCCCAGCGCGCACAGCAGCGCCGGCGGCATCACCAGCGCGCCGACTTTCAGGAAGCGCCAGAAGCCCACGTCCTCGCCTTCGCGGCGGATCGCGGTCAACCACAGGATGGTGGCCAGCGAGCCGGTGATCGACAGGTTCGGCCCCAGGTCCACGCCGATCAGCAGCGCATCGACGACCAGTTGCGGCGGATGCGCCTGGGCGATGGTGGTGCTGGCGATCAGTCCGGCCGGCAGGTTGTTCATCAGGTTGCAGGCGAACGCCAGCAGCGTGCCGGCCGCGCCGGCAGTGGCCAGCGGCGCCTGCGCGGCGGCGGCGGACAGCGCCTGCGCGAGCCAGGCGATGACGCCGGTGCGCGCCAGCGCCTCGACCAGCACGAACAGCCCGGCCACCAGCGGCAGCACCGCCCACGACACCGCCTTGGCCAGCGGCAGCGGCGATTGCCGGCCGCCCAGGCACACTGCCGCCAGCGTGGCCACGCCGGCCAGGCAGGTGGGCAGGCCCAGCTCCAGGCCCAGCGCGGAGACGCCGACCAGCAGCGCCGCGGTGGCGAGGATGCCGGCCAGCGCGAAGGCACCGCCGCGGCTCAGCGGCACCGTGTCCACGCGTTCGGCGCAGCGCCCGCGCAGGTCCTTGCGCTCGGCCCAGTACAGCATGCCGAAGGTGACCCCGATCGCCAGCAGCGACGGCAGCGCGAAGGCGGCCATCCACGCGCCCAGGGTCGGCATGCTGCCGCCGTACAGCACCAGGTTGGCGGGATTGGAGATCGGCAGCACGAAGCTGGCGGCGTTGGCGATCAGCGCGCAGGCGAACAGCAGTGGCAGCGGCTTGGCCCCGGCCTTGCGCGCGGCCGCGTACACCGCCGGGGTCAGCACCACCGCGGTGGCGTCGTTGGACAGGAACGCGGTGACCACGATGCCGACCCCGAACACCAGCGCGAACAGGCGCCGCGGCGAGCCCTTGGCCAGGTTCACCGCATGCATCGCCACCCAGTCGAACAGGCCTTCGGCGCGCGCGGTTTCCGACAGCAGCATCATCCCGATCAGGAACAGGTAGACGTCGTAGCCCTTCAATACCGCGTGCCAGGCTTCGACACCGGGCATCAGGCCGAGCAGCATCAACAGCAACGCACCGCCCACCGCCCACAGCGCCTCGGGCAGCTTGAACGGCCGCGCGATCACGCCCGCGGTGGCCAGCGCGCAGATGCTCCAGGTGGCGAGGTTCGCGGTGGGTCCGCTCAGCATGGGCGTAGCGTCGTTGCAGCGGTGCAGGGCGCGTGCACGCCGCGCCGGGAGTGGTTGACTCGGGCGGTCTTGCGTTCGGCGGCGGACGCGTGGAGAAGGACGGACATGGCGGCAATCGGCGCGCGGATCGGCGAAAAAGAACGGGCCGGCAAGGATAGCAAGCCGGTCGCTGCCGGCTTGGCGTTCGGCGGATTGCGCGGCACCTGCGCACGCCGGCGTTCAGCGGCGAGGCGGCAGCGAAGCGGGGACTACTCTGCCTGGCGGGCGCCAAGCCATGGCTGCGTCGCGAGCGTGCGTTGCATGCAGCGACCGACCAGGCCACGCTCCTGCCGAGTCCCGAGTCCCGAGTCCCGAGTCCCGAGTCCCGAGTCCCCATTCCCCATTCCCCATTCCCGCTACCGCACATGCCTGTCGATCCAGCGCAGCAGGCATTCGCTCAGGCCGGGCCTGGCCGGCACCGACAGCGCGGCGCTGCGTGCGAAGCCGGCCGCGGCCTGGGCGAACTCCTGTTTTGCGCGCCGCATTGCCTGCTGCGCCGCCGCCTGCTGCTGGCGCAACTGCACGATGTGCAGCGACGGCCGCCCGGGCGGCGCGAACTTCTGGTCGCGGCGCAGCGCATCGGCGGACAGGGTGGTGGCGTGCGCGGCGTGCAGCAGCGCCTGTCTGGCCTGGAGCAATTGCAGCAGCCAGTGCCCGGTCTCGCTGAGCCGCCAGGGCGCGGCGGGGTCGGACGTGGCGATCAGCAACGGCGGAATCGCGGCACCGGCTAGGCCGGCGGCGCTCGCGTCCAGGCGCTGCAGCCGCTCGAGGAACTCGGCCTGCGCGAAAGCGGTGTCTGCCATGGGCGGTCCGGGAAGAAACGAGCGCGGACTGTACGCGGTTTTTGCGCGTGGGTGGCTGCTGCGCCGCTGAGGGGGCGCAGCGCGCATGCAAGCCAGGCACGCAATATCCGCACCCGCATTCGCGGCGGGCGAGCGCGCCGCGGCGACGTTCAGGCGCCTTCGGCTGGCTGTCGCGGCCGTGCTGCCTTCGCCGGGCTCGGCGAAGCCAGCCTCGGGCGCCTTTCCGGTCCGGATGCTGCCGCTTGTGGGGCGGGTTCGGTCGCGGCTGCAGCCGCTTCTGCAAGGACGTGAAGGGCTGGAGGCCGTCCCGGCCCGCAGCGCCCGCTCAGCTGCCGCCGATCGCGGTTTCCGGCGCCGCGTCGGCGGTATCGGTGGCGCGCTTCTGCGCGAACAGCCATTGCCACATCTTCGGATTGCGGTAGGTGGCGTCCCAGGCATTGTGGTTGCCTTGCGGATACTCGGTGTAGCGCACGTCGGCATCCAGGTTCTTGAACGCGCGGTAGATCTTGCGGTCGTCGTGCGGCAGCACCACGTCGTCCTCGGCGCCATGGAACATCCACACCGGGATCTGCTGCAGGCGTTCGGCCAGCGCGGTGTAGGGGTCGGGCAGTTCCGCCACCGGAGTGACCACCAGGTATTCGCGGTCCTCGTGCGGGGACAGGATCGCGCCGCACACCGGCACCAGCGCGGCGAAGCGCTGCGGCTGTTGCAGCGCGATTTCCCAGGTGCCGTAGCCGCCCATCGACATGCCGGTCAGATAGGTGCGCTGCGGGTCGCCGTTGAACTCGGCGCTGGCCGCGTCCAGCGCCTGCAGCGCCATGGTCGCGTTGACCCCGTTCCATTCCTCGTCGTCCGGTACCTGCGGCATCACCACCAGCGCCGGGAAGTCGCCCAGGTGGCGGCGCAGATACGGACCCACGCCGGCATCGGCCTGCTGCTTGCCGTCGCTGCCGCGCTCGCCGGAGCCGTGCAGGAACAGCACCACCGGCACCAGCCCCTGGCGGTGCGGCGGCGCCGGCACGAACACCTGGTAGCGGTACAGGCGACCGTCCATGGTCAGCTGGCGGGACACGAAGTGGCCGGTGGCCGGGTCGCTGGGCAGGCTGCTGCAACCGACCATCGACAGGCACAGCAGCATCAGCAACGAACGCATGGACATGGGCGGCCCTCGACGGTGGAGAGCCCCAGTATCGGCGTCCCGGCGCTTTGGCGACAGAGCGCCGTGCTGCCGGGGCCGGGGGCCGGACATGCGCCAGTCAGGCGCCGGCCGCGCAGCGTTCATCCTTGCGCGGGCGGGTCGGCGCGGTCCGGCAAGCGGCGGCGAGAAAGCCGACACATGTGCGCTGCGGGGCGATGCGGCGGCGTTCGCGGCAATGCGCACGCCATGCAGGTCGGCCTACAGCAGCACCAGCGTCGCCAGGCCGAGGAAGCTGAGGAAGCCCATCACGTCGGTCAGGGTGGTCAGGATCACGCCGCCGGCCAGCGCCGGATCGAAGCCCAGGCGCTTGAGCGTCAGCGGCACCAGCACGCCGCCGAGCGCGGCGGTGAGCAGGTTGATGGTCAGCGCCGAGCCGATCACCAGCGACAGCAGCGGCTGCTTGAACCACGCCAGCACGATCAGGCCCAGGCCGATGCCCAGCGCCAGGCCGTTGATCAGCGCCACCGCCAGTTCCTTGCGCAGCAGCACGGTGAAGTTGGAAGCGCCGATCTGGCCCAGCGCCAGGCCGCGCACCATCAGCGCCAGCACCTGGGTGCCGGCGTTGCCGCCCATGCCGGCGACGATCGGCATCAGCGCGGCCAGCGCCACCAGCTTGGAGATGGTGCCCTCGAACTGGCTGACCACGCTGGAGGCGATGAACGCGGTGCCCAGGTTGATGGTCAGCCACAGCAGGCGGCGCCGGAACGCGCGCCGCACCGGGCTGAACATGTCCTCGTCCTCGTCCAGGCCGGCGGCGCTCATCGCCTGGTGCTCGGCCTGGTCGCGGATGATGTCGACCACGTCGTCGATGGTGATGCGGCCGAGCAGGATGTTGTTGTCGTCCACCACCGGCGCGGAGATCCAGTCGTGGTCGGAGAATTGCCGCGCGACCTCGTCGGCGCCTTCGCCCACGTCGATGGCCGGCTGCTCGTCGTCGATCAGCCGGTTGATCGGGGTGGAATCCTCGTGGGTGACCAGCGCGGCCAGCGACACCCGGCCCAGGTACTGGTGGCGGCGGCTGACCACGAACAGGTGATCGGTATGGTCGGGCAGTTCGCCGCGCAGGCGCAGGTAGCGCAGCACCACGTCGACGTTGACGTCGGCGCGCACGGTGACCACGTCCGGGTTCATCAGGCGCCCGGCACTGTCCTCGGGATAGGACAGCACCTGTTCCAGGCGCTCGCGGTTCTCGCGGTCCATCGACTTGAGCACTTCGTCGATGACCGTGTCGGGCAGATCCTCGACCAGGTTGGCCAGGTCGTCGATGTCGAGGTCTTCGACCGCGGCGACGATCTCGTCCGGGTCCATGTCCGCGAGCAGGCTTTCGCGCACTTCCTCGCCGACGTGCAGCAGCACTTCGCCATCGTCTTCCGGGTCGACCAGGCCCCACACCACCACGCGCTTGCCGGGCGGCAGCGACTCCAGCAGGTTGCCGATCTCGGCCGGCGCCAGCGTATTGACCAGCCGCCGCACCGGGCCCAGGCGCCCGCTGTCCAGCGCATCGGACAGCAAACGCAGCTGCCGCGCGGTCTTGTCGTGGCGGACGGCATCGGCCATGCGCTGCTCCTGAAAGTGGAAGGCCGCGCGCCGAAGGCTCGCGGTGGGTCAGATGTTCATCGCAACATTATCGCCTGCATGTTGCGGGAAGCACAGCGCTTGTGGGGCCGGGACTCGGGACCGGGGACTCGGGACTTGGGGTGATCGCTAGTGCATGCACTCCCTGTGCTGTTGCGAGATTATGCGATTGCGCAAGGCATCGCCGACGCGACGCATCGACCGCCTGTCGTGTTCGACGAATCGCTTGTGCCGTCGCTTTTCCGGGTCCCGGGTCCCGACTCAAGCGCAGAGACGCTCGCACTCGCGATCAACCACCCGAGTCCCGAGTCCCGAGTCCCGAGTCCCGGCTCCAGCGCTCGATGCCCTTGCGGTCGCGCGCCTGCAGCAGCTTGGCGCCGCGCAGGCGCAGCGCCTGCAGGTCGGTGTCGCGGATCACCCGGCGCACTTCCAGCATCGTCGCCGGGTGCAGGCTGAACTCGCGCAGCCCCAGCGCCAGCAGGATCGGGGTCAGCGCCGGATCGCCGGCGATTTCGCCGCACACCGCCACCGGTTTGGCGTGGGCCTGGCCGGTGGCGATGACCTGCGCGATCAGGCGCAGCACCGCCGGGTGCAGCGGCGAATACAGCTCGCCCAGCGCTTCGTTGTTGCGGTCGGCGGCGAGCAGGTACTGCACCAGGTCGTTGGTGCCGATCGACAGGAAGTCGATGGCGTCGATGAAGGTGTCCAGCGCGATCGCCGCGGCGGGCACCTCGATCATCGCGCCGATCTGCACCTGCTCGGCGATGGCGTGGCCCTCGCGGCGCAGCTGCGCGGCGATGCGCTTGAGATGCCGGCGCATCGCCATGATCTCCTCGCGCGCGCTGATCATCGGCACCAGCACGCGCACCGGGCCGTAGCCGGAGGCGCGCAGGATCGCGCGCAGCTGCGTGTCCGAGACCTTCGGCCGGGCCAGCGACAGGCGCACGCCGCGCAGGCCCAGTGCCGGGTTCTGCTCGTTGCTCATGGTCAGGCCGGTGCGGTCGGCCTTGTCCGCGCCCAGGTCCAGGGTGCGGATGGTCACCGGCCGCCCGCTCATGCCGAGCACCGCGTCGCGGTAGGTGCGGAACTGTTCTTCCTCGTCGGGCAGCGCGTCGCGCTGCAGGAACAGGAATTCGGTGCGGTACAGGCCCAGGCCGTCGGCGCCGAGCGCATGCGCGCGGGCCACGTCGTCGCGCGACTCGGCGTTGGCCAGCAGCACGATATCGACCCCGTCCAGGGTGCGGCTGGGCTTGGAGCGCAGCTTGCCGAGACCGCGTTGCAGCCTGGCCTGGTCGCGCACGCGGGTGCGGTAGTCGCGCAGGTCGTCGGGCGTGGGCTCGACGATCACCGCGCCCTGCACGCCGTCGACGATCAGCACGTCGCCGTCGTTGATCTTCTGCAGCGCATCGGCGACGCCGACCACCAGCGGCAGGTGCAGGCTGCGCGCCAGGATCGCGCTGTGCGACAGCGCGCTGCCGGCGCTGGTGACGATGCCGACCACGCCCTGCGCCTGCAATTGCGCCAGTTCCGACGGCGCCACGTTCTCGCACACCAGGATCTCGCCGGCCAGGCCGGCGCTGTCGGGCTGGCGCTTCTGCAGGTACGCGTGGATGCGCCCGATCACATGGTCCAGATCGTCCATGCGGCTTTTCAGGTAGGCGTCTTCCATGGCGTCGAACACGGTCGCCAGGCGGTCGCGCTGCAGGCGCAGGGCGTAGTCGGCGCTGTAGCGGCCGGTGCGGATCAGCTCGTCCAGGCCGTGCAGCAGTTCCGGGTCATCCAGCAGCAGCGCGTGCAGGTCGAGGAATTCGCCGACCTCCTTGGCCAGGGCGCCATGCAGGCGCTGGCGCAGGCCGTGCATCTCCTCGCGCGCGGCGTTCACCGCCAGGTGCAGGCGTTCCAGTTCCTCGGGAATCTGCGCTGCGCCGATGCGTTGTTCGGCCACGTCCAGCGCATGCGGCAGGCGCACGCGCGCGCGGCCCAGCGCGTTGCCGCGCGAGGCGCCATGGCCGGCGATGCGCAGGCTCATCGCGCGCACCCGCGTCGGCGCGACGGCCGGTGCCGCATGCTCAGCTGTCCTCGTCGAAGCGCCGCTCGAACAGGCCGACCACGGCCTCCAGCGCATCGGCTTCGTCGGCGCCGTCCACCCGCACCGTCACCGGCGTGCCCTGCGCGGCGGCCAGCAGCATCACGCCCATGATGCTCTTGGCGTTGACCTCGCGGCCCTTGGCCGCGAGCGTGGCGTTGCAGCGGAACGAGGACAGCGTCTGCACCAGCTTGGCGGTCGCGCGCGCATGCAGGCCCAGTCGGTTGGATACGATGAGTTCGCGTTCAAGCATCGTCGATCACCACTCCATTGCGCGAGCCAGCGGCCGCGGTCGCGGGCAACTGGTCCAGCCCCTGTTCGGGGTAGTTCATGATCCGCAGCAGCATCGGCAGGCTCAGCGCCGAGACGCGCCGCACCGGCGTGCCGAGGCGGGCGAGCTTCGTCGCCAGGTTGCTCGGGCTGGCGCCGTACAGGTCGGTCACGACCAGCACGCCGTCGCCGTCATCGACCCGCCGCAACGCCGCCGACGCCTGCGGCAGCAGCGCATCCAGATCGGCATCGAGCGGAACTTCGAACGCTTCGGTCTTCAGCGGCAACTGCCGCAACAATCCGGTGGCCACGCGCAACAGCGACGCGCCCACACCGGGATGAGTAATCAGGAGAATGCCACAGGCCATGGGAGAACGTTAACAGGTCGGGCAGGGCGCAGGGAATGGTTCGGGACTCGGGACCGGGGACTCGGGACTCGATCGCGAGTGCGAGTGCGGGCGTTGTCTGCGATCAGGCGCTCTTCGCTTTTCCGAGTCCCGAGTCCCCGGTCCCGGCCCCACTCAATCCTGCTCGCGATGAAACGTCGCCACCTCCGGCCAGCCCTGCTCGCGCGCGTGGCGCGCCAGGCGTTCGGCCAGGTACACCGAGCGGTGCTTGCCGCCGGTGCAGCCGAAGGCGATGGTGACGTAGCTGCGGGTGTCGTTGCGCAGCCGCGGCAGCCAGGTGTCGAGCAGGTCGACGATCTGCGCGGTGTACCGCTGCACGTCCGGTTGCGCGTCCAGGTAGTCGCGCACGCCGCTGTCGCGGCCGGTCAGCGGGCGCAACTGCGGATCCCAGTGCGGATTGGGCAGCACCCGCGCGTCGAACACGAAGTCCGCTTCGGCCGGCACGCCGCGTTTGTAGGCGAAGGACTCGAACAGCAGCGACAGGCTGTTCTCGTTGGTCAACGCGAACTCGGTGGTCACCCGCCGGCGCAGCTGGTGCACGTTGAGCGTGCTGGTGTCGATCACCGCGTCGGCCTCGCGGCGCAGCGGTTCGGTGAGCGCGCGTTCGCGCTCGATCGCCTCGGGCAGCGACAGGCCCAGGTGCGACAGCGGGTGCCGGCGGCGGGTGTCGGCGTAGCGCTTGATCAGCGCCTCGTCGGTGGCGTCGAAGAACAGCAGCCGCGCGTCCAGGCCGAACTGCGCCACCGCCTCGCGCCAGCGCGACAGCTGCGCCAGGTCGCTGTGGCGGCTGCGCACGTCGATGCCCACCGCCAGCTTGCCGGGGCCGACGTCGTCGCGCACCAGGCTCTTGACGAAGGCCGGCAGCAGTTCCACCGGCAGGTTGTCGACGCAGTAGTAGTCCAGGTCCTCGAAGGTCTTCAGCGCCACCGATTTGCCGGAGCCGGACAGGCCGCTGACGATCACCAGGGTGGAGGTGTTCGCCACCGCGTTCATGGCGTGCGCCGTTCGAGCAGGTTGCTGTGGCGGGCGATGAACATCGCCGCCGGGTCGATGCCCTTGGTGCGCAGGATGTGCAGGCGCGTGGCGGCCTCGGTCAGCACCGCCAGGTTGCGCCCGGGCATCACCGGCAGGGTGATCAGCGGCACGTCCAGGTCCAGCACGTGGCGGGTGCCGGAATCGCCGGTCAGGCGCTCGTAGCCATGCGGGGTCGGTTCGGTCATGGGCCGGGTCAGGTGCACGATCAGGCGAAGATACTTGTTCTTCTTTACAGCGGTGTCGCCGAACATGTCGCGCACGTTGAGCACGCCCAGGCCGCGCACTTCCAGCAGGTCCTGCAGCAGTTCCGGGCAGGTGCCGTCGAGCACGTCGGGGGCGATCTGGGTGAACTCGGGGGCGTCGTCGGCGACCAGCCGATGGCCGCGGCTGAGCAGTTCCAGCGCCAGCTCGCTCTTGCCGGAGCCGGCCTCGCCGGTGATCAGCACGCCGATCGAGTAGATCTCCATGAACACCCCGTGCAGGATCACCCGCGGCGCCAGCGTGCGCGCCAGGTGATAGGAGAGGTGGTTGAGCAGTTCGTGGCCGCGCTTGGGCGAGCCCCACAGCGGCGTATCGGATTCGTCGGCGGCCGCGCGCAGGTCTTCCGGGCACGACTGGTTCTTGGTGATCACCAGCGCCAGCGGCCGCACCTGCACGATCTTCTCGATGGTCTCCCAGCGCTGGCGCGAATCCAGCGAATCCAGCCAGGCCAGTTCCTCGGTGCCGAGGATCTGCACCTTGTTCGGGTAGATCGTATTGAGATAGCCGGCCAGCGACGGGCGCCGCGACACCGCGTTGCCGGCTTCCAGCTCGCGGTGTTCGCCCTTCTGCCCGCCCAGCCAGCGCAGGCCGAGCCGGTCGCGTTGCTGGTCGAACAGTTCGCGGGCGGTGATGCTGGTATTCATGCTCATGCGGCGCTGGCCTGGGGGGCGCCGCCGAGCAGGTCGTGCAGCGCGGCAGCGTCGGGGGCGCGGCGCAGCGCGGCGCGGAAGCGCTCGTCGGAGAACTGTTCGGCCAGTTCCGACAACAGCATCAGGTGTTGGTGGGTGTAGTGCGCGGGCACGGCCATGGCGAAGATCAGGTCGACCTGCGCGCCGTGGCCATCGAAGTCGATCGGCTGGTCCAGCCGCAACAGCGCGCCACGCGGCGCGTCCAGATGCGGGGCGCGGCCGTGCGGGATGGCGATGCCATGGCCGATGGCGGTGCTGCCCAGTTGTTCGCGCTCGCGCAGGCTGGCGAAGAGTTCGTCGCAACCGGCCTGGGGACAGGCCAGCAGGCCGGCGGCGGTTCGCAGCAGGGTGTCGCGATCGGCGGCCGGCAGCACCTGGGTGCGGACGGCCGCTAACAGCTCGGTCAGAGGCATGGATCGGTCAACGGCATGGCAGGAGCGAGGTGTGCAGGATCACACGATATTGTCGCGCACCTCGGCGGCGTGGTGGTCCTGTTTCTTTTCCTTGTGCTTGATGATCAGCCGGTCGAGCTTGTCGGCGAGCAGGTCGATCGCCGCGTACATGGTCTGCGCGCTGGCATCGGCGTGCAGGGTGCGGCCGGGAACGTTGACGGTGGCCTCGACGTGATGGTCGGGCTTGCGCAGCGCCAGCTGGGCGCGGACCTCGATGGTTTCCTCGTAATGCCGCTTCAGCCGCTGCAGCTTGGTCTCCACGTACTCGCGCAAGGCGGGGGTGACTTCGATCTGCTGGCCGTAGGTCTCGATACGCATCGGATACTCCTTGGTTCGGGATTCACCTATGAACCATTGCCGCCGCCGCCGACGCTCAACCGATACGGACGCGTTCGTGGGAAGCGGAAATGTTCATGGCCTCACGATACTTCGCAACCGTGCGCCGCGCCACCGGCACGCCGGCGCCTTTCAGCAGGTCGGCCAGCTTGGCGTCAGAAAGCGGCTTGCGCGGGTTCTCGGCGTCGATCAGGCGCCGGATCATCGCCTGAATGGCGGTGCTGGAGGCTTCGCCGCCGCTGTCGGTGTCGATGCCGGAGGCGAAGAAGGCGCGCAGCGGGATGGTGCCGCGCGGGGTGCGCACGTACTTGCGGGCGATGGCGCGGGAGATGGTGCTCTCGTGCAGGCCCAGTTCGCCGGCGATCTCGCGCAGGGTCAGCGGGCGCAGCGCCTGTTCGCCGAATTCGAGGAAGCCGGCCTGCTGGCGCAGCAGGCAGCGGGTCACCTTGAGCAGGGTCTCGCCGCGCGCCTCCAGGCTCTTCAGCAGCCAGCGCGCCTCCTGCAACTGGCCGCGCAGGTAGCCGGCGTCGCTTTCGCCGCACTGGCGGATCAGCTGTTCGTAGCCGCGGTGGATGGTGACCTTGGGCCGCGCGTGCCCGGCCAGCGCCGCGTGCCAGACGCCGCGCTGGCGCCAGATCACGCAGTCGGGCACCACGTAGGTGTCGGCGCCGAGGTCGCCGACCTGCTTGCCCGGGCGCGGGTCCAGCGAGCGCAGCAGCGTGACCGCGGTCTCCACCGCCGAGGCCGGGCGCTTGAGGTCGTGGGCGATGCCGGCGATGCCGCTGCGCGGCAGTTTCTCCAGCGGGCCGTTGGCGATGGCGCGCGCCAGTTCCAGCCCGGGCGTGTCCGCGGGCAGCACGTCCAGCTGCAGGTTCAGGCATTCGCCCAGCGTGCGCGCGGCGATGCCGACCGGGTCGAAGCGCTGGATCTGGTGCAGCACGGTGCCGATTTCCTCCTCTTCGGCGACGATGTCCGGCTGCAAGGTTTCGGCGATCGCGGCCAGCGGTTCGCGCAGGTAGCCGTCGTCGTCGAGCGCGTCGATCAGCGCTGCGCCGATGCTGCGGTCGCGCGGCGACAGGTGCGACAGGTGCAGCTGCCACAGCAGGTGGTCGATCAGCGTGTCGGGTTCGGCCACGCGCTCGGCGGCGCTGCCCATGTCGTCGTCGTCGTCGAAGGAGCCGCCGTTGCCGCTGCTCCAGGCCGGTTCGGCATCGGACCAGTCGTCGCTGTCGTGCTGCGGCACGTTGTCCAGCGTATCGCCGGCCGGCGGCGCGGCGTCGGCCTCGCCTTCGGCATTGCCGGCGCCGGCGATCTCGAACGTGGGCGCGGCGTCTTCGGCCCATTCCAGCAGCGGATTGCTCTCCACCGCCTCGGCGATCTCCACTTCCAGTTCGGCGCTGGACATCTGCAACAGCTTGATCGCCTGCCGCAACTGCGGCGTCATGACCAGATGCTGTCCCAGCGATGTCTGCAGCCGTGCTTTCATGCCGTAAGTGCCGTGTGTCGCTTGCCTTTATATCAAATGTAAGAAGGTAATTGAGCAGGAGGCAAAAGGATTGGGTCTGAATTGGGTGAGTTGTAAAGTAATCCTATGATCGTAACTGTATATCGATTGCGGCTAAGTCCTTGAGATTTTTTTCCTGTTGACTCTGTGTGAAGCGTGTGTTAGAAAAAAAGCGGCGCCAGCATATCGCTGGCGCCTACGATGATTGTAATGACAAATGGAGTTTGTACTATGGCTTTCGTCGGTTCTGCTTTAAAGAATTCTCTCAAAGTTTTTCCCTTCGTGGCTATTCTTGCTTTTAGTAATTCTGCTTGGGCCAGTAGCTCTGTAACTATCGGTGGGCATACGACAACGTGCGACAATAGTTGTGTAGTGACTTTTAGTGGCGGAGGTAATTATTCGATCAGCGATTGTTGTGGTGGCCAAATTCACACCACATACAATACTCCGGGCACTAAACCTAACGGCTGATTTTTATTCTTTTGCTTAGCATCGGGGTTGTGATGAAGGGTAAGCATTTTATTTTTTCAGGTATTCTCGTCGCAATCCCGATTATTATCTGGGTGTGGAATTTTAGGTCGTTTGATTTTTTGCGCCCCCACGAATCGAATGTGCCTAAGTCTTTGAAAGCAAAAAATTTGTTTGGGTCCATGGACGGGCGGGCTTCGTCAAATCAGGCGGCGCAGAATGGTTCAGGAGATTCCACTGCAGGAGTGGAATTAAGTGGTGATTCATCCCGCCATTCTAGCAAGCAAGGACCCTTTGATGGCGAGAGTGTTTTGATCACCGGGGATGCTATTTCTTTGGGTAAAGCTAAAGCGCTTTTTGACAATAAAAATTTTCCTTCGCTATTGAAAGGTTTTCAGTTAAAATATTCAGGTGACCCTGAGGCCCAGTCGCTAAAAAAAATATACTTCTCTGAGTTAAATCGGCAGCTATCGAAGCGCGACGACATTCGTGGTGTCGATTTTGAATGCGGTGTCACGGTCTGCGTGGGCGCATTGCGTATTGGGGGTGGATTCGATGATCCCGATCTTGTGGGTAATGTTCTTGGGAAATCGAATCCGGTCTATGGGCTTATTGAGACTTCCGTTGTGGTTGATGGAATGACTGAAAAAAGATTCTTTTTCTCTGTCGATCCGCAAGTCCATTCGATTTCGTCAAATTAATCAATTTTTTAAAGTCTGAAAGTTTCACCGAGATAGACACGGCGGACGTCGCTATTGGCCAGCAGCGCTTCCGGCGCCCCCTGCGCCAACACGCTGCCTTCGTTGAGGATATACGCCCGGTCGCAGATTCCCAAGGTTTCGCGCACGTTGTGGTCGGTGATGAGCACGCCGATGCCGCGTTGCTTGAGGTGGGTGACGATGCGCTGGATCTCGCCGACCGAGATCGGATCGACGCCGGCGAAGGGTTCGTCGAGCAGCATCAGCCGCGGCTTGGCCGCCAGCGCGCGGGCGATCTCGCAGCGGCGGCGCTCGCCGCCGGACAGGCTGGCGCCGAGCTGGTCGGCGACGTGGCCGATCTGCAATTCGTCCAGCAGCGAGGACAGTTCGCGCTCGCGGCCGGCGTCGTCCAGGTCCTCGCGCAGTTCCAGCACCAGGCGGATGTTGTCGGCCACGCTGAGCTTGCGGAACACCGACGGCTCCTGCGGCAGGTAGCCGACGCCGAGCTTGGCGCGCTTGTACATCGGCAGCGCGGTGATGTCGTTGCCGTCGAGCACGATGCGCCCGGCATCGGCCTCGACCAGGCCGACGATCATGTAGAAGCAGGTGGTCTTGCCGGCGCCGTTGGGGCCGAGCAGGCCGACCACTTCGCCCGCCTCCAGGGTCAGGGCGAACTCGCGCACGACCTCGCGCTGCTTGTAGCGCTTGCGCAGGCCTTCGGCGAGCAGCATCACTGGCCTCCTTGCTTGGCCGGGGTGGCAGGCTTGGCCGGCGTCGCGGCGGGCTTGGCGGCCGGCTTGGCGCCAGCGGCGGGAGCGCCGGCCGGCGCCGCGTTCTTTGGCTGGATCACGGTGTGCACGCGGGTGCCGTCGCCGCCGCCCTGCATGTCGCCGGTCTTGGTGTTGTAGACCATGCGCTGGCCGGCATTGGTGCCCTTGGGCGAGGTCATGCGGTAGTTGCCGGTGAGGATCACCGTGTCGTTCGACATGGTGTAGTCGATGTTGTCGGCGACGCCGTCCATCGGCGAGCCATCGTCCATCAGCTGCTTCAAGGTCGCCTGCTTGCCCTTGAGTAGCACGCGATCGATGTCGCCATTCTTGCGGAAGATGTCGGCCGTGTCGGCATGTACTTCCAGCGTGCCCTGAATGATGATGACGTTGCCCGACAGGTGGCATTTGCCGTTGTCGTCGATCATGTTGCAATCACTGGCATCGGACTTGATGTCCATCGGCTGGTTGCGATCGGACGACTTGGCCATCGCCAGTGCGGGCAGCAGCAGGGCGAGCAGCGCGAGCTTAGCGGGCAGCGTTGGGTTCATAGCGGGATTTGACCTGTGAAAGGAGCTTGTACTGCCGGGACTTCAAGTCGACCTCGAAGCCGACGCCGGACTGCATCATACCGGGCCGGGTCATGGTGACCGGTTCGGCGGTGCGCGCGGTGTTGGTCTGCGGGAAGACGTCCAGGCTCTGGGTACGGAAGGTGGTGGGCGGGATGCTGGGCACCTTGGGGCTGTCGCCGGCGACGTCGCCGCGCAGGCGCAGTTCGGTGCCGTCGGCGCTGACCCAGCCGGTCTTGCTGCGCATTTCCCAGTGCTGGCCGTTGGCGTCCGGCATCAGGAACAGCGGGGTTTCGATCGCCATGGTCTGGTCGGCGCGGCTGCGTTCCATCTGCGGCGCGCGCAGGGTCATCGACTCCTTGCCCTGCTTGTCCAGCGCGACGATCTGGAAATCGTGCGCGATGTAGTCCGAGCGGGCCTCGGCGTCGCTCGTCGGCACCCGCTTGCTGCGCTGGTGCCAGGCCGACCAGCCGCTGACCACGGCCGCGACCAGCAGCAGGCCGCCGAGAACGGTGCGCCAGTTCATGCGCCATGCTCCTGCAGCAGGGAAGGGACGTGGCCTTGCGCGGCCAGCAGCACGTCGCACAGCTCGCGTGCGGCGCCTTCGCCGCCGCGGGCGCGGGTCAGCCAGTGCACGTGCTCGGCGGTCCACGGATGCGCATTGGCCGGGGCCACCGCCAGCCCAACCACGCGCAGCGGCGCCAGGTCCGGCAGGTCGTCGCCCATGAAGCACACCTGGTCCAGGCTCAATCCGCGTTCGTCGCACAGCGCCTGCACCCCGGCGCGCTTGTCCTTGACCCCGATCTGCACCAGCAGGCCCAGTTCCTGGCCGCGCTTCTCCGCCGCCAGGCTGGGCCGCGCGGTGATCAACGCGACCTCGATGCCGTGCCGGCGCAGCTGCACCAGGCCCTGGCCGTCGAGCACGTTGAACGCCTTGCTCTCGTTGCCGTCGCGGTCGTAGTACAGGCGCCCGTCGGTCAGCGTGCCGTCCACGTCGAAGCAGGCCAGGCGGATGCGGGCGGCGCGGTCGATCAGGTCGGCGGGAAGGTCGGCTAGCGGGGAATAGGGCATGGTTCGCTATATCGGGGCGGGAAGGCCGGCTTTCCAGCAGGCCAGGGCCAGCGGCGCAGGGCGCCGGCAGGCGGTGAACAAGTTCAGGCTGTTAAACCACTCTGGCGCGCAACAGGTCGTGAATGTTGAGCGCGCCGACCGCGCGGCCGTCGCCGTCGACCACGATCAGGCCGGTGATCTTGTGGGTTTCCATCAGCCGTGCGGCCTCGGCGGCGAGCTGGTCGGCGCCGATCGTGCGCGGCTGCCGGGTCATCACGTCGGCGATGCGGGTCTGGCGCACGTCCAGCGCGCTGTCCAGGGTGCGGCGCAGGTCGCCGTCGGTGAACAGGCCGAGCAGGCGCCCGTCGTCATCGACCACCGCGGTCATGCCCAGGCGCTTGCGGCTCATCTCCACCAGCGCCTCGCTGAGGCTGGCGTCCTCGCGCACCTGCGGCAGCTCGTCGCCGCCGTGCATCACGTCGGTGATGTGCAGCAGCAGGCGCCGGCCCAGGCTGCCGGCCGGGTGCGAGCGGGCGAAATCGTCGGCGGTGAAGCCGCGCGCGTCCAGCAGCGCCACCGCCAGCGCATCGCCCAGCGCCAGCGAGGCGGTGGTGCTGGAGGTCGGCGCCAGGTCCAGCGGGCAGGCCTCGGCCGGCACGCTGACGTCCAGGTGCAGGTCGGCCTCGCGGGCCAGTGTGGACCGGGCGTGGCCGGTCATCGCGATCACCGCGTTGCCCTGGCGCTTGAGCACCGGCAGCAGCATCAGGATCTCGTCGGATTCGCCGGAATAGGACAACGCCAGGACCACGTCGGCATCGGTGATCATGCCCAGGTCGCCGTGCCCGGCCTCGCCCGGATGCACGTAGAACGCCGGGGTACCGGTGGAGGCGAGGGTGGCGGCGATCTTGCGCGCCACGTGCCCGGACTTGCCCATGCCGGTGGCGACCACGCGCCCGTGCGAGGCCAGGATCAGCCGGCAGGCGGCGGCGAACGCGGCGCCGATGCGCGCGCCGACCGCGCCCAGCGCGGCCTGCTCGATCTCGACCACGCGGCGGCCGCTGGCGACCAGGCTGGCGTCGTCGGTCGCGGCGGGGGACAGGGGCGATACAGCCATGCGGATGCCGGTCGGAGGGTAGAATGGCCGATCATTTTATTAGGAAAGCCCGTTGGACGCCGAAACCATCCGTAAACTGATCGAGGCCGGCCTGCCCGGCGCGCGCGTGCAGGTGCAGGGCGACGACGGCGTGCACTTCGAGGCCACCGTGGTCAGCGCCGCGTTCGCCGGCAAGCTGCCGCTGGCCCGCCACCGCATGGTCTACGCGACGCTGGGCGAGCTGATGGGCGGGGCGATCCATGCGCTGGCGCTGACCACGCTGACCCCCGAGCAGGCCGGCTGAGCCGCGTTCCGTTCCGTTTCTTCTTTTCCAATCCCCCGAGACCCATGGCCAAAATCGTAGTGACCGGCGGCAACCCGCTGCACGGTGAAGTGAACATTTCCGGCGCCAAGAACGCGGTGCTGCCGATCCTGTGCGCGACCCTGCTGGCCGATGCGCCGGTGGAGATCACCAACGTGCCGCAACTGCACGACGTGATCACCACGGTGAAGCTGCTCGGCGAACTGGGCGCCGAAGTCACCATCGACGAAGGCACCCTGGCGCGCGGCAGCGCGATCACCGTCGATCCGCGCAAGGTTGACCAGCACGTCGCGCCGTACGAACTGGTGCGCACCATGCGCGCCTCGATCCTGGTGCTGGGCCCGTTGCTGGCCAAGTTCGGCGCGGCCGAAGTGTCGCTGCCCGGCGGCTGCGCGATCGGCTCGCGGCCGGTGGACCAGCACATCAAGGGCCTGCAGGCGCTGGGCGCGGAGATCAGCGTCGAGAACGGCTACATCAAGGCCACCAGCAACGGCCGGCTCAAGGGCGGCCGCTACGTGTTCGACATGGTCAGCGTCACCGGCACCGAGAACGTGCTGATGGCCGCGACCCTGGCCGACGGCACCACGGTGCTGGAGAACGCGGCGATGGAGCCGGAAGTCACCGACCTGGCCGACTGCCTGATCGCGCTCGGCGCCAGGATCGAAGGCGCCGGCACCCCGCACATCGTGGTGCGCGGCGTGGAGCGCCTGTCCGGCGGCCGCCACGCGGTGCTGCCCGACCGCATCGAGACCGGCACCTTCCTGGTCGCCGCGGCGATGACCGGCGGCAGCGTCACCGTGCGCCGCGCGCGCGCCGACACGCTCGACGCGGTGCTCGACAAGCTGAGCGAGGCCGGCGCCACAATCGAGACCGGGCCGGACTGGATCCGCCTGGACATGCACGGCAAGCGTCCGCGCGCGGTCAGCCTGACCACCGCGCCGTACCCGGCGTTCCCGACCGACATGCAGGCGCAATTCATGGCGCTCAACTGCGTGGCCGACGGCGTCGGCGTGATCAACGAGACGATCTTCGAGAACCGTTTCATGCACGTCAACGAACTGCTGCGCCTGGGCGCGGACATCCAGGTCGAAGGCCATACCGCGATCGTGCGCGGCAGCGAGCGGCTCAGCGGCGCGCCGGTGATGGCCACCGACCTGCGCGCCTCGGCCTCGCTGATCCTGGCCGGGCTGGTCGCCGACGGCGACACCACCATCGACCGCATCTACCACCTGGACCGTGGCTACGAGAACATCGAGGAGAAGCTGGGGGCGCTGGGCGCGTCCATCCGGCGCATCGCATGATCCTCAAGGGCCGCTTCACCCGCCGGCGCAAGGTGCTGCTGGCGGTGGTGATCCTGGTGCTGGCCTGGGTCGGCTACGCCTGGCAGGCCGGCATCGCCATCACTCAGGGCATCGAACAGCGCGACATGGACTGGAACGGCGACGGCCAGGTCAGCCGCAGCGAGATCGCGCAGGCGTTCTACGCGGTCGGCGTGACCCGCACCCAGGACGGCCCGCGCCAGTGCAGCACCTTCTACTGGCGCGACAGCGGCGCGCAGATCCGCGTGGACTGCCGCACCACGTTCGCGCCGGCCGACCGCGCCAAGTAGGTCGATTCGGTTCCCATCGCCGCCGCCGCGAGCCATGCGCGGCGGCCGACGCAGGGCACTTCCCGCGATGCGCGCCAGGTATGCCGGCATCGTGCCTCGATGCCGCCGGCCGCCGCCATCCGATGCGGCGTGGCGCGCACGTGCGCGTCTGACATCCGGCACTTGCCAGGCGGCGTTTCGCCTGCAGGAAACGACGACATGACCGTTTCATGAATGAAGGCTGTTGCAGTGGCAGCAGTGCGTTCATGTACGCGGTCGTTTTTTGTCAACGCTGAGTTCCGTCGAAATTCCCGCCGCACAGGCGATTGCGCCCGCCAGTACGAATGCGCGCGCGCGGAATGTGGCGTCAATTGCCTGAACGTTGCGAACCGTTGATGCGGCTGCAATGTCGCGAAACGTGCAGGCCAGGCCTGCTCGGTAAATTCAGGTCAAGCCTTCGTAGGAATTTCGTTAAGACCTGCGCCAGGGTGATTCCGTCTTCCCGCGCGCGGGCGTCACGCACTGCGTGCGTCAGGCCGTCCGTCATTCTTCTCCTGCAAGAACACTATCCCATGAGCCACACACGTTCACGCTACTCCATCAAACGTACCGCTTTGGCCACGATGCTCGGCCTGTGTCTCGCCCACGGCGCCGCGCTCGCGCAGAGCACCGCCGGCGACATCGTCGGTAGCGCCAGTTACGCGCAGGGCGCACAGATCCAGGTCAAGAACCTGGACAACGGAATCACGCGCGTCATCGCGCTGGAGGCCGACGGCAAGTTCCATCTTTCGTCGCTGCCGATCGGCAGCTACGAGGTCAGCCTGATCGAGAACGGCAGCGTGGTCGCGGTGCGCAAGGTGGCGGTCGTGGCCGGCAAGACGGTGACGACCGATTTTTCCGAAGCCGCGACCAAGTCGTTGAGCGCGGTCACGGTCAAGGCGCCGATGATCGTCAACGGCATCGACACCAGCAGCGTCGAATCGCGCAGCACCTTCAGCGCCGCCCAGCTCAACGAGCTGCCGGTACCGCGCGACGTGAGCAGCGTCGCCCGCCTGACGCCCGGCACCATCCAGGGCAGCGGCTATTTCGGTAACCTCAATTCGTTCGGCGGCGCGTCGGTGGCGGAGAATACCTACTACGTCAACGGCATGAACGTCACCAATTCCTACGACAACCTCTCCTTCAGCGAGGTGCCGTGGCAGGCGATCGACCAGCTCGACGTGCAGACCGGCGGCTATGGCGCCGAGTACGGCTTCTCCACCGGCGGCGTCACCAGCGTCAACATCAAGCGCGGCACCAACGAGTGGAAGGGCGGCATCAGCATCGATTCGATTCCCGATGAATTCCGCGCGCACCTGGACGACGAATACTTCCGCAGCGGCAGCCTGTACCGTCCGCTCAGCAAGAACAAGTCCAGCAGCAATACCTACACCCTGTGGGAGGGCGGTCCGCTGATCCAGGACAGGCTCTTCATCTTCGCGCTGGGGCAGCTGACCAAGCAGGCTGGCAGCAACTGGAATGGACGCTCGTCTTCTTCCGGTACCACGGCCTCCGAAAACGACTACGCCACCACCACGCCGTACAAGCTGCTCAAGCTCGACTGGTACCTCAACGACAGCAACCACCTGGAGTTCACCGGCTTCGACAACAGCAGCCGCTCCACCTACGACTACTACAACTACAAATTCAACGGCAGCAACACCTACAAGAGCGCCTACAACGGCCAGTTGGTGTCCAAGAGCGGCGGGCCGACCACCATCTTCAAGTGGACCAGCAACCTGACCGACGACCTGACCATGGCGCTGCAGTACGGACGCATGAAGACCAGGAGCGAGCAGTATGCCATCAGTCCCAACGGCACCATCACCAGCTACGACGGTGATGTCAGTTCGGCCAGTTCCGGCTGCCCCGTCGTCTACTATTCCTCCAAGTACACCGGTTCGCAGAACAGTTGCTACATCTCCAGCACGCTGGGCGTATCCAACGGCTACAGCCAGCGCGACGACTATCGTCTGGACTTCGACTGGACGCTGGGCGACCACGAGCTGAAGTTCGGCTACGACTACAACGACTTCACCGCCAAGGCCGGCACATCCTATTCCGGTGGCCACTACTACTATTACGTCAATAACGCCTACGTCTACGACTACGTGTACAAGACCGGCGGCACGGTCGAGGTGAAGCAGGGCTCCTGGTACGTGCAGGACCATTGGCATGTCACTGACAACTTCCTGTTGTCGCTGGGCATCCGCAACGATTCGTTCAAGAACTACAACACCGCCGGCGAGGTTTTCGTCAAGCAGGACAACATCTGGCAGCCGCGCGTGGGCTTCTCGTGGGACATGAAGGGCGACGGCTCCTCGCGCCTGTTCGGCAACCTCGGCCGTTACGCGCTGCCGATCGCGGCCAACGTGGCGCTGCGCGCCGCCAGCGCCTCGCTGTACTCGTACAGCCTGTACTCCTATACCGGGGTCAGTTCCACCGGCACGCCGACGGGGGCCACGCAGATTGGCGATACCGAGTATTTCAACGGCGAGAACGGCACCGCCCCGAGCGCGTCCTCGGTGACCAGCAGGAATCTCAAGCCGTATACCCAGGACGAGGCGATCCTGGGCTATCAGCAGCGGTTGGATTCTTCCCTGGCCTTCCTCAACGACTGGGTGGTGGGCATCAAGGCCACGTATCGCACCATCCACAACGCGATCGACGACAGCTGCGCGGCCGATGCGCTGTATGACGCCGCCAATGCCGCCGGCTACGACACCTCCAACTGGGACGACAAGTGGGATGTGCCCAGCGGCGTGGCCGGCTGCTGGCTGTACAACCCTGGCTCCAGCTCGACGATCACCACCGACGTGAACGGCGACGGCGTTGCCGACACCGTGACCATGTCGGCCAGCTCGCTCGGCCCGAAGGCCAGGCGCACCTACAAGGCGCTGACCCTGAGCGGCGAGAAGGCCACCGATCATTGGTACGGCAACCTCAGCTATACCTGGTCCAAGAGCCAGGGCAACTACGAGGGTCTGGTGAAGTCGAACAACGGCCAGTCCGATACGGGCACCACGTCCGACTTCGACTTCAAGGAAATCATGGAAGGCGCCTACGGCTACCTGGCCAACGACCATCGGCACAGCCTCAAGGCCTATGGCGGCTACAAGATCACGCCAGAGTGGCAGGTCGGCGTGAACATGCTGGTCCAGTCCGGCGCGCCGATCAGCTGCTACGGCGGCGGCAACTCGACGCTGGGAACCTATTACGGCTACGGCTCGGCGTTCCATTACTGCAACGGCGAGATCAGCGAGCAGGGCAGCCAGGGGCGCACGCCATGGACGTTCACCCTCAGTCCCAACCTGGTGTACAAGCCGCAGGCGATCAAGGGCCTCACCGCGCAGCTGTCGGTGCTCAATCTGTTCAACAACGCCAAGCCGTTGCAGGTCTACCAGAGCTACGAGAAGGTGTCCTCGTCGACCCTCACCACGTATTACGAAACCTACAAGCTCGGTCAGTACTACCAGACGCCACGCTATGCGCGCGTGCAGCTGATGTACGAATGGTGATGCGCCGGCGCCACGCCGGATAGCAGCGACGGTGGACCTTCGGGTCCACCATCGGGTGAACGACGAACCCCGGCCTCGGCCGGGGTTCGTCGTTTTGCGCAGCAGCACCCCGGCGCGTGCGGCACGGCCGATGCGGGCGCGGCAGCCGCGATCGCGGAAGCGTGCCGCAACCGGCCGACGTCGCGATGGGCGGTGGTGAGGCGCGGGCGCTGCGCGGGGCGGACGCTGCCCGCCCCGCGCGCGGATCGGGTCAGCGCAGCGTCTTGATGGTCAGGTCCAGCGCGTCCTGGCCGTTCTCGCGCTGCAGGATGCGCACCGGCACCGGCATGTCCGGCACGATCCAGGCGATGATTTCCTTGGAGCCGTCGCTGCGGCTGACCTTGGTCGCCTGCTCGCTCTTGCCGTTGACGGTGATGGCTTCCTTGCCGGCCACCTTGTAGGTCATCGGCTTGGCGCGGCCCTCGTCGACCATGCGGTAGCTGGGGGTCTTGCCGGCGTTGACGTCGCGCGCGATCGCCAGGTTGATCAGCAGCGCGTCCATGTCGCCGGGCTGCAGCTTCACCGGGCCGCGGCGGTCGGGCTTGACGTCGCCGGCCCAGGTCGCCTGCGCGGTGCCCCAGTCGTAGTTGGCGGTCACCGCCTTCTTCTTGATCAGGAACAGCGAGCGGTCGTCGCTGCTGAGCGGACGCAGTTGCCCGCCCTTTTCCTCGAACACGGTGCTCTGGCTGAGATCGGCGACCTGGTTCTTGATCGACAGGCTGTAGCGCCAGCGGTTTGCGCCTTCGCTGGCCAGGGTCATCAGGCCGTTGGCCTGCATGCCCATGTAGCTGGCCTGGTAATCCGCCTTGAACGGCTCCAGCGCCAGGGCGGGCAGGCTGGCGAGCGCCAGCAGGGCGGCGGCGACGGCGGACAGCGGGCGGGCGATGCGTGTCATGGTCAGACTCCTTGGTATTCGGTCAGGCGCAGGTCGATGCGGTCTTCGCCGTCTTCGCGCTGCAGGATGCGCACCGGCGTCGGCACGCCGTTGGCGATCCACAGAATGGTCTCATTCTTGCCGCCGTTGGTGCGCGACACGCGCAGCGCGTCGTAGCTGAGGTCGCCGACCTGCACCGTCTCGGTCTGTTCGGCGGCGTGGTAGATGTGTTCGCGGACCCGGCCGACATCGACGAAGCGGTAGGTCATGGTCTTGCCCGGCTGCGCGTCGCGCATGATCGACAGGTTGATCAGCAACGCGCTCTGGTCGCCGGGCTGCAGCGGGATCGGCTGCTGCCGGTCCTTCTTCAGGTCGCCATCCCAGCGCGCCACGCCCTGGCCCCAGTCGTAGACGCCGGTGACCTTCTTGCCGAAGAAGATCGCCTTCTTCACCGTGCTCTGGCTCTGCGGCACGTAGCGCCCGTCCTGGGTGCGGAACACCGTGCTCTGCTCGATGTTCAGGCCGAGGATGCTGGCGAAACCGCTGCGGCCCTGCACACCGAGATCCACGCGCCATTCGTCGCCACCGCTGTGGCTGACCTCCATGCGCGCATCGCCGGCCTGCTTGCCCTTGTACAGCGCCTGGTAGGTGGCCACGAACGGTTGCAGCGGTGGCGGCGTCCACGGCGCGGCCTGCAGTCCAGGCGCGGCGGCCGCTGCCGGAGCGGCGGCAGGCGCGGTCGGCGCTGGCGGCGCCGCGGTCGGCGTGAATGCCGGCGGCGTGGGCGCCTGCGCGAGCACGCCGACGGCCGGTGCCAGCAGGCCGAGGCAGGCAACGGCAAGAACAGCGAACTGACGCGGAAGGGGCTTCATGGTGATCGGCTGCGAGGGGAGGGGGTGGGCGCGGATGCGCCGCAGCGGAAAAGGAGCTGCGGCCTATTCAGGGAATCAGCATGCCTTGGCAATCTAGGCGCAGCGGACTAAACCGGCACTGACCGTCGAGCCAGACCCTGCCATCCCGTTCAGCCAGGCGCCCGGCGGCGGCCAGTTGCAGCACCGCGCACAGCAGCGCGTGTTCGCGCGGCAGCAGGCGCTGCGCCAGGTCCTCCGGGCGGTCGTCGGCCTGCACCGGCACCTGCGCCTGTGCGATCACCGCGCCGGCATCCAGTTCCGGCACCACGAAGTGCACGCTGGCGCCGTGTTCGGCATCGCCGGCCGCAAGCGCCTGCGCATGGGTGTGCAGGCCGCGGTGCTTGGGCAGCAGCGAGGGGTGGATATTGAGCAGGCGGCCGGCGAAGCGCTGCACGAAGTCGGTGCCGAGGATGCGCATGTAGCCGGCGCAGACGATCCAGTCCGGCTGCACGGCGGCGACCGCGTCGCCCAGCGCCCGGTCGAAGGCGGCGCGGTCGGGGAAGCCGCTCGGCGCCGCCGACCAGCGCTGCGCCGGCGCCACCTTGGCCAGCGCCGGCGCCTGTGCGCGGTCGCTGAACACGCCGACCACCTGCGCGTCCAGCGCGCCGGTGGCGATCGCATCGAGCAGCGCCTGCAGGTTGGAGCCGCGGCCGGAGACCAGCACCGCAAGACGGATCGTCATCGGCGCGGGTCCCGGAACAGCGCGGCGCAGGCCGGGCGCTGCAGCACCAGCAGGGTCCATACACCCAGCGCGGTGCCCAGCGGAAAGCCGAGGCAGGCCAGCGTCGCGGCCGCCTTGCACAGCGTCAGCTGGCGCCGCCGGCGCAGCGCCAGCGCCGCGGCCACGTTCGCCAGCAGCAACGCCAGCCCCAGCGCCAGCATCACCGAGAACATGACGATCACCGCCTGACCGTTGCTCGCGTCGTGGGCGCTCTGTCCGGCCGCGGTCTTGGCCGCTTCGTAGTGGATGCCGAAGGCCAGGAAACCGCCCAGCAACAGCAGCGACAGGCCTTGCAGCCACGCCATCACCGCGTACAGGGTGGCCAGGGTGCGGACATCCGATTCGGCGCGCAGGCACGCCATCCGGTCCGGGTCCTGGGTGGGCAGGGGCGGGGGCGGCGACATCATGCGGCCTCTAGCGCGGCGGCGGGACGGGATGGCCGGCGCGCCGCCACGGCCAGGCGCTGGCGCAGCCCAGCGTGGCCAGCAGCATGTCCATGTGCGCATCCCACGGATCGCCCTGCTGGCCGTTGTAGGACTCGGCCTGCTGCGGCGACAGCAGCAACGCAATCAGCCACTCCAGCCATTCGTACAGCAGGCTGGCGCACATGACCGCCATCGTTGCCAGCGCGAACGCCTGGCGCGGCGACAGCGCCGGCCAGCGCTGCCGCGCGTGGTCGCGCAGCGCCGGCGCCAGGCACAGCCCGAACAGCAGATGGATCAGCCGGTCGGTGTGGTTGCGCTGCCAGCCGAACGCGGCGTTCGGCGACCAGCCGCCGCTCAGCGTGCGCAGCCACTGGTCGTAGGGCACGTTGGAATACAGCCAGTGCGCGGCGATGTCGTGCACGCCGAGGAACAGGCAGATCGCGGCGAAGTGCGCGCTGCGCAGCGGCCAGCGGCGGTCGTGCCAGACCAGCCAGGCGATGCCCAGCACCGCCAGCGAGCTGTGCATCGCCTGTTCCGCCGGCCACAGCGGATGCACCCAGCTGGCGGCGAACACCGCCAGGGTCAGCGCCAGCCAGGCGCGTTTGCCCGCCGCCATGCGGCTCAGCCGATGTGCACGCGTTCGCCGGCGCCGGCCGCCACCACCGCGCCGATCTGCCAATGCGCCAGGCCCAGCGTGTCCAGGCTGCGCTCCAGCGCGGCGACCTGGTCGGGCGCGGCCACCAGCACGAAGCCGATGCCGCAGTTGAAGGTGCGCCACATCTCGCTGTCGGCGACCGCGCCTTCGCGCTGCAGCCATTCGAACACCGGCGGCAGGGTCCAGGCGCTGGCGCGGATGTCCAGGCCCAGGCCGTCGGGGATGACGCGGATGATGTTCTCGGTCAGGCCGCCGCCGGTGATGTGCGCCATCGCGTGGATGCCGTCGGCGTGCGCGCCGCGCAGCAGCGACAGGATCGGCTTGACGTACAGCGCGGTCGGCGCCATCAGCGCGTCGGCCAGGGAGGTGCCGCCGACCTGCAGCTCGGCCGGGCGCCCGGCGCGGTCGTAGATGCGGCGCACCAGCGAGTAGCCGTTGGAGTGCGGGCCGGAGGAGGCGATGCCGATCAGCACGTCGCCCTGGCGCACCTTGGCGCCGTCGAGCAGCTGCGACTTCTCCACCGCGCCGACGGTGAAGCCGGCCAGGTCGTACTCGCCTGGCGGGTACATGTCGGGCATTTCCGCGGTCTCGCCGCCGATCAGCGCGCAGCCGGCCAGTTCGCAGCCGCGGGCGATGCCGCCGACCACCGCCACGGTGGTCTCCACGTCGAGCTTGCCGGTGGCGAAGTAGTCCAGGAAGAACAGCGGTTCGGCGCCCTGCACCAGCACGTCGTTGACGCACATGCCGACCAGATCGATGCCGATGCTGTCGTGCCGGCCCAGCTGTTGCGCCAGCTTCAGCTTGGTGCCGACGCCGTCGGTGCCGGACACCAGCACCGGCTCGCGGTACTTGCCGGACAGGTCGAACAGCGCGCCGAAACCGCCCAGCCCGCCCATCACTTCGGGGCGGAAACTGCGCTTGACCAAGGGCTTGATGCGTTCGACGACGGCATTGCCGGCATCGATGTCGACGCCGGCGTCGCGGTAGGTCAACGGGGCGGCGGCGGGGGTCTTGGGAGTGGTCACGGGCGGTGGCGTCGGCGGAAAGACGGCGATTTTAACAGGCCGCATTGGCGCTACGCCCGCATTCGGGCAACAATTCGCCCCGGATACGCCGAGCAATGGAACCTTCGATGCGCCGCAGCCTTGCCTTACTCCTGTCTTTCGCGCTGTGCCTGCCCGCCGCGGCCGCCCTGGCCCAGGCCGGTCTGCGCACCGAAGGCGACGTCGCCGGCGCGCAGAGCCCCTACGATGCCGAGGTGCCGGTCAACAGCCAGAGCGAGGCCGACCGCAACGGCGCGGTGGCGCGCGCGCTGGGCGTGGTGCTCGGCAAGATCTCCGGCGACCGCGCGGTGATGTCGCGCCCGGGTGTGACCCAGGCGCTGCGCAACGCCAAGAACTTCGTCGACAGCTACGACTACCGCCAGGACCAGGGCACTTCGCCGAGCGGTGCGCCGACCTTCCGCACCACCTTGATCGCGCGCTTCCGGCAGAGCGACGTGGACGGCCTGGCTGCGGCGCTGGGTCTGCCGCTGTGGCCGCAGCCGCGGCCCAAGCCGGTGCTGTGGCTGGCGATCGATGACGGCAGCGGCCCGCGCCTGGTCGCGGTGCAGCAGTCCAATGCCGCACGCAGCGTGCTGGACCGCGCGATCGAGCGCGGCTACCGGCTCGGCCTGCCCACCGGCAGTGCCGCCGAGCAGGCCCTGGTCGGCGCGATCTGGCGCCAGGACACCGCCGCGGTGGCCAGCGCCTCGTCGCGCTACAGCCCGCCGATGCAGCTGATCGGCAAACTGTACCGCGGCAAGTCCGGCGGCTGGACCGCCGACTGGGTGTTCGTCGACAGCGGCAAGGCGCTGTCCAGCTGGTCGGTCAGCGACGCCGACGCGCGCCGGGCCATGGCCGCCGGCGCCGACGGTGCCGCCGACGCGCTGGTCAAGCGCTATGCCAAGGCGGCCAGCACCGGCCCGGCCGGCGTGTACCGGGTGGTGATCAGCGGCATCGGCAGCGCCGACGACTACCTGCGCGTGTCCGCGGCGCTGCAGAACACCTCGGTGGTGCGGCGCATCGTGCCGATCCAGGCCAGCGGTGACCGCCTGGAGCTGGACCTGGACCTGCTCAGCGGCGTGTCCGGGCTGAACCGCATGCTCGGCGCCGACAGTCCGCTGCAGCCGGTGACGGTGCCGGTCGAGGGTGGCCCGATCATCCTCAATACCGAGCGCACGGAGTACCGGCTCAAATGACCCTGTCCCCCGAAGCGGAAATCGCCCAGTTCCTGCGCCGCCTGAAATGGGCCGCGGTGATCCTGGGCGTGCTGTGGGTGGTGGCGCTGCTGGCGCCGATCCTGACGCCGTTCGTGCTGGCCTTGCTGCTGGGCTGGCTCGGCGATCCGCTGGTCGATCGGCTGGAGCGCGCCGGCCGTTCGCGCAACATGGCGGTGACCCTGGTGTTCGTGCTGATGGTGCTGTTGCTGGTGCTGGCGCTGCTGATCCTGGTGCCGATGCTGGAGCGGCAGATCGTCACCTTCATCGACGTGCTGCCGCAGGCGCGCGACTGGTTCACCGGCACCGCGATCCCGTGGGCCGAGCACAAGACCGGGCTGCAGCTGATGGCCTGGCTCGACCCGGAGCGGCTGATCGAATGGATCCGCGGCCACTGGCAGCAGGCCGGCGGCGTCGCCGCGACCTTCTTCGGCTACCTGTCGCGCTCGGGCTTCGCGATGGTCACCTGGGTGGTGAACCTGGTGCTGCTGCCGATCCTGACCTTCTACTTCCTGCGCGACTGGGACATCCTGGTCGAGCGCGTGGCCGCGACCATCCCGCGCAACCACATCGCCACCGTCGGCCGCCTGGCGCGGCAGTCCAACGATGTGCTGGGCGCCTTCATCCGCGGCCAGTTCCTGGTGATGCTGGCGCTGGGGGTGATCTACGCCGGCGGGCTGAGCCTGATCGGGCTCAACCTGGGCCTGCTGATCGGCATCGTCGCCGGCCTGATCAGCTTCATCCCGTACCTGGGCGCGACCACCGGCATCCTGCTGGCGATCCTGGCGGCGCTGGTGCAGGCCAAGGGTTTCGATCTGCAACTGCTGATCCTGGTCGGCGTGGTGTTCACCGTCGGCCAGCTGCTGGAAAGCTACGTGCTGACCCCGCGCATCGTCGGCGACAAGATCGGCCTGCACCCGGTGGCGGTGATCTTCGCGGTGATGGCCGGCGGCCAGCTGTTCGGCTTCCTCGGCATGCTGCTGGCGCTGCCGGTGGCGGCGGTGGCCAACGTGCTGCTGCACTACCTGCACGAGCAGTACCGGCAGAGCGAGCTGTATGCCGGCGACAAGTCGGCGATCCTGCTCGATGGCAGCGCCGAGCGCGCGCCGCTGATCGAACTGCCGCCGCGTAGTTCCGACCAGCCGTGAGCGTGCCGCAGCTGCCGTTGGCGTTGCGCTATCCGCCGGAGCAGCGCTTCGACCGCTATGTCGGCGCCCCGCCCGGCCTGCTGGCGCACTTGCAGGCCGTCGCCGACGGCCGCGACGTGGACTGGATCTACCTGTCCGGTCCCGCCGGCACCGGCAAGACCCACCTGGCGCTGGCGCTGTGCGCGGCGGCCGAGCAGGCCGGGCGCAGCGCCGCCTACCTGCCGCTGCAGGCCGCGTCCGGGCGCTTGCGCGACGCGCTGGAAGCGCTGGAAGGCCGCGACGTGGTCGCGCTGGACGGGCTGGAGGCGATCGCCGGGCAGCGCGAGGACGAAGTGGCGCTGTTCGATTTCCACAACCGTGCGCGCAGCGCGGGGGTGACCCTGCTGTACACCGCGCAGGCGATGCCCGACGGGCTGGCGCTGAATCTGCCCGACCTGCGCTCGCGGCTGGCGCAATGCACGCGCATCGCGCTGTCGCCGCTGGACGACGCCGGCCGCGCCGCGGTGCTGCGCGAGCGCGCGCAGCGCCGCGGGCTGGTGCTGGAGGATGCGGCGATCGACTGGCTGCTGACCCATGCCGGCCGCGACCTGGCCGGCCTGGTCGCGCTGCTCGAGCGCCTGGACCGCGAATCGCTGGCGGCGCAGCGGCGGGTCACGGTGCCGTTTTTGCGGAGAGTGTTGGGGGAGCCGGGACTCGGGACTCGGGACTCGGGACTCGGCAAAAGCTAAGCGCTGGTGTGCGCATGCCGCGGCTGGCGGCAGGCCTGCGTGGCGGCGGCCTGAAACCGGACCGCGGCGAAGATTTCGAACGTACGTGGCAGCGTCCAACCAGAATTCGATCGTCCACTTCGCGCTGAGCGCAACGGCTGCTGGACCTCAGCCTTTGCCGAGCCCCGAGTCCCGAGTCCCGAGTCCCGATTCACGCCCCAACTCGCCATCCAGCTTGGCCAACCGCTGCGGCGTGCCGACGTCGGTCCAGCGGCCGCGATGGTGCAGGCCGTGGATGCGGCCGGCGGCCATGTGCGCGCGCAGGATCGGCGCCAGCGCGAAGCGCGGCGGTGTGGCCTGTTCTGCGACCGGCGTGGCGAACGCCGCCTGCCAATCGCGCAGCAGCTCCGGCCGATAGACGCCCACGCCGGCGTAGGTCAGCAGCGCCGCGCCATCGCTGCGCAGCGTGGCATCGGCATGCAGCGCGAAATCGCCGTGCGCCGCATAGGCCGGCGGATCGACCAGCACCAGCTGCGCCAGCCCGGCCGGTTCCGGCGCCAGCTGCGCGAAATCGAAATCGGTCCAGATATCGCCGTTGACCAGCAGGAACGGCGCCGGCCCGAGCAGCGGCAAGGCGTGCAGCATGCCGCCGCCGGTCTCCAGCGGCGTGGCGCCTTCGTGGGAATAGGCGATGCGCAGGCCGAACGCGCTGCCGTCGCCGAGCGCCTGCGGGAACTGCTCGGCCAGCCACGAGGTGTTGATCACCACCTCGCGCACGCCCAGCGCAGCCAGTTTGCGCAGGTGCCACACGATCAGCGGCGTGCCGCCCACCGCCAGCAGCGGTTTGGGCGTGCGTTCGGTCAGCGGCCGCATGCGCTCGCCGAAGCCGGCGGCGAAGATCAGCGCCTTCATGCGCCGGCCGCCGCGCGTTGCGCCAGCGCCGGCTTGATCCGTGCATCCAGCAACTGCGCCAGCGGCTGCAGGGCGGGGTGCCGCGGCAACACTTCGTCGAGGTAGCCGATGAAGCGCGGCACGTTGTCCAGGTACCAGGCCTTGCCGTCGCGGTAGTTCAGGCGCGCGAAGATGCCCAGGTTCTTCAGGTGCCGCTGCACGCCCATCCAGTCCGCATCGCGCAGGAACTGCGCCAGCGGCGGCAGCGCGATCCCGGCCTGCAGCGCACGCGCGTGGTAGCGCGCCAGCCAGCCATCGACCCGCGCCAGCGGCCAGCTCACCGTGGTGTCCTTGAACAGGCTGACCGGATCGTAGGCGACCGGGCCGAGCACGCAGTCCTGGAAATCCAGCACCGCCGGGCCGTCGGCCACCGGCATCAGGTTGCGCGGCATGAAGTCGCGGTGCACCAGCACCTGCGGCTGCGCCAGCGCGTTGTCCATCAGCTGGCGTTGCACCGCATGCAGCGCCTCGCGTTCGGCGGCGTCCAGGGTCAGCCCCAGATGGCGCTGCAGGAACCATTCCTCGAATAGCCCGGCATCGCGTTGCAGCAGCGCCTCGCCGAACACGCCCAGCGCCGGCGGCGGCGCGATCGCCTGCAGCCGCAGCAGTTGCCCGAGCGCGGCATCGAAGTGGGCATCGGCCGAGGCAGCGTCCAGGGTCTGCGCCAGGGTCGGCCCGCCCAGGTCTTCCAGCAGCAGGAAGCCGGCCTCCGCGTCCTGCGCCAGGATCGCCGGCACGCGCACGCCGCCTTGCTGCAGCAGCGCGTGCATGCGCAACCACGGACGCACGTCCTCCAGGCCGGGCGGCGAATCCATCAGCACGCGGCTGGCGCCTGCGCCGTGGCTGCGCCAGTAGCTGCGCCAGCCGGCGTCGATCGACGCGCGCTGCAGCGTCGCCTGCGTATCGCCCAATGCGGTGCGCGCCCAGTGTTGGCGTTGCGTTGCGCGCAGGTCCGGCGCGTCGGGAAGATCGGTGCTGGAACTCATCGGGACGCTGCGGCGGACATTGGCCGCACAGCGTAAACGTGCGGCGTCGGCATGGCGAGCCGTGCCGGCGCCGCGGTGCGGCCTCAGCGTCTGCCGAGGAACAGCCGCAGCAGCGCGAGCAGGGCGATGGCGCCGAGCAGCGCGCCGAGGAAACCGGCCGGCTCGCCGCGGCTGTACCAGCCCATGTAGTGGCCGAACCAGCCGGCCACCAGCGCGCCGGCGATGCCGAGCAAGACGGTGAACAGGCAGCCGGAGCGGCCGCCGCTGGGCCCCAGGAAGCGCGCCAGCAGGCCGACCACGAAGCCGACCAGGATGACGTACAGCCAACTGTCGCTGCCGAACAGGTTGTGCATGGAGGCGTACCGAAACGTGGAAGTGAAGCGGATCGTGCCAGATTCGGCCGCCACGCGGCGTACATGGCGCAGCGGCGGGCGGCGCCCTTTAAGCGGCCGTGCAGGCGCGGCTCGCGCACGCGCCGTGGCGACGCACCGGATCTGGCCGCGCCCGCAGCATGGCGGCCACCGTCGCCGACGGCCGCCGCACGCTCAGCAGCAGCCGTGCCCGCCGTGCTGCTCGCCGCCGGCCACCGCGGCGCTGCCGGTGGTCTCGCCGCGCACGCTGGCCGCATGGTGCTCGGCGATCACCCTCGACACGCAGGCGGTGACCCGCTTGCCCATCGGGA
This sequence comes from Xanthomonas campestris pv. phormiicola, assembly GCA_025666215.1. Classification (NCBI taxonomy): domain Bacteria; kingdom Pseudomonadati; phylum Pseudomonadota; class Gammaproteobacteria; order Lysobacterales; family Lysobacteraceae; genus Xanthomonas; species Xanthomonas campestris. Next base: position 1,795,825 of record CP102593.1, read on the forward strand.
TGTGCAGGAACTCGTTGGGCCCGTGCGCATTGGAATGCGGGCCGAGCACGCCGGTGATCATGAACTGCGCGCCGGGGAACTTCTCGCCGAGCATGCCCATGAACGGGATCGAGCCGCCTTCGCCCATGTACATCGCCGGCTTGCCGAACGCCGCCTGCGAGGCGGCCTCGATCGCGTCGGTCAGCCACGGCGACTGCGCCGGCGCGTTCCAGCCCGAGGACGACTTCTCCAGCGCCAGCGACACCTGCGCCCCGTACGGCGGATCGCGCAGCAGCACATCCTTCAGCAGTTCGCCGGCGCGCTTGCCGTCCAGCGTCGGCGGCAGGCGCAGTGACAGCTTCACCGCGGTCTGCGGACGCAGCACGTTGCCGGCCGAGGCCAGCGGTGGCAGGCCGTCGGCGCCGGTCACCGACAAGGCCGGGCGCCAGGTGCGGTTGAGCACCAGCTCGGTCAGGTCCTCGTTCATCGGGCTCATCCCTGGCAGGAACGGGAACTTGTCGTAGACCTCGTCGCCGAGCACCTCGGCGACCTTGCGCGCCTGCGCCAGGCGTTCGTCCGGAATCTCCGCGTACAGGCCGTCGATCCTGATCTTGCCGGTGGCCTCGTCCTCCAGCCGCGACAGCAGCTCGCGCAGCACGCGGAAGCTGGACGGCACCACGCCGGAGGCATCGCCCGAATGCACGCCTTCGCTGAGCACCTTGACGCTGAAGTTGCCGCCGGCCAGGCCGCGCAGCGAGGTCGTGCACCACAGCTGCTCGTAGTTGCCGCAGCCCGAATCCAGGCACACCACCAGCGACGGCTTGCCGATGCGTTCGGCCAGGTGGTCGACGTAGGCGGGCAGGTCGTAGCTGCCCGATTCCTCGCAGGCCTCGATCAGCACCACGCAGCGCGCGTGCGGGATGCCCTGGTCCTGCAGCGCCAGGATCGCGGCCAGCGAACCGAACAGCGCATAGCCGTCGTCGGCGCCGCCGCGGCCGTACAGGCGCTCGCCCTTGAGCACCGGCGTCCACGGACCCAGGTCGGCGTCCCAGCCGGTCATCTCCGGCTGCTTGTCCAGGTGCCCGTACAGCAGCACCGTGTCCGCGCCGGTCTCCGCGCCGGTGGCCGGCACTTCCAGATAGATCAGCGGCGTGCGCCCTTCCAGCTGCACCACCTCGACCACCAGGCCAGGGATGGCCTGCGCGCGCGCCCAGCGCTCCATCAGCTTCACCGCATCGTCCATGTAGCCATGGGCGACCCAATCGGCATCGAACATCGGCGATTTGTTGGGGATGCGGATGTAATCGACCAGCTGCGGGACGATGTCGTCGTCCCACTTCTCGCTCAGGAAACGGTCGATCTTGGCACTGTCCATGGAGCACTCCAGCTTTATTGCAAAAGAAAGTGACGCGCATTCTACGCCGCGACCGCCGTGTAGGGTTTTTCCTACACGGTGACGCGCTGTTTACCTGCTGTTTGGAAAGGACGTTGGCGATAGGCTGTACCCATGTGGCGAGGGATGCTTTCGACACCGGCAGGAGAGGCCGGTGACGTCCCCATCCAAGTCACAAGGAGTGTTGCCATGCAGTCTTTTATCGTGGTCCTGAAGTCTCTGGTCCTGGCGTTGCTGCTGACCGGTTCCGCGCTCGCCGCGGACAAGGTCAACGTCAACTCCGCTAGTGCAGCGGAAATCGACCGGGTGTTGGTGAACGTGGGTGCCTCCAAGGCACAGGCGATCGTCGATTACAGACAGGCGCACGGACCCTTCAAAAGCGTCGAGGACCTGACGCTGGTGAAGGGGATCGGACTCAAGACGGTCGAACGGAACCACGACCGGATCGAACTGGGAGCCACGAAGGCGACCACGCCGACGGTCGCCAAGACGGCAGCCGCCAAGCCGGTGGAAAGGCGTTAAAGGGATTTAAGGATTAAACGGATTTAAAGCATTCAAGGGATTTGAAAGGACAAGGATACGGCTGGCGCAGGACGCGCGGTCGCGACCTCGCTGAGCAGGACGCTCAGCGGGGGAGGCAGGAAGCCGACAAGGACGTACATCGCCGCCCGGTGTTGCACAGTGACGTGCAGCCGGGCGGCGTTTTTTGTGGGCGATGGTGTTGTGCCGCCGCGCGTTGGGCTCCTCGCCGCGATGTGCTACTCCGACAGCCAACAGCCAACAGCCAACAGCCAACAGCCAATTGCCAACTGCTGCTATCGCTATGGCCCCATGGCCCCGCAGACCGCAGACCGCAGACCGACGACGAACGGCCGGTAGCCGATCGCGATTCCTGCAAGGCGGCTGGGCAGCGTACCGCCGGCACCGATCGTTCCTGCGATCGGCCGGTCGGGAGAGGCGCGGGACACAGGCCGCTGCCGGCCCGCGTCGCTGCATCCGACACCACCCGATCGTGCAGAATGCGCCGATGGACTGGTGCAACGTGCCTTCGCGGGTGATCCCCGCCAACGACTACCGCCGCGAGCGCTGGCGCAACGGACTGGGGTGGACCCGGGAGATCCTGCGCCTGCCGCAGCCCGACAGCGACGATTGGCTGCTGCGCCTGTCGATCGCCGAGATCGAGCAGGATGCGGCCTTTTCCAGCTTCCCCGGCATCGACCGCGAACTGGTGCTGCTGCGCGGCGCCGGCCTGCGCCTGCGCTTCGACGACGGCGCGGTGCACCTGCTGGAACCGCCGTACGCGCGGCTGCGTTTCGCCGGCGAGCGGCCGCTGCGCGGCGAACTGCTCGACGGTCCCACCCACGACTTCAACCTGATGTGGCGCCGCGACCGGCTGCGCGCGCAGCTGCTGCATCGGCCGCTGGTCGGGCCGATGCTGTTCTTCGCCGAACCCCGAATCCGTTGGGTCGTTCATCTTCTGGCAGGGCAGGCGCAGTTCGATGCGGACTGCGGATTGCCGCCGCTGGCCGCTGGCGACAGCGCCTGGTTGGCCGCCAACACCAGGCAGCGCTTCGCTTTGAGCGGTGGCGGCGAGCTGCTGGCGATCCGCATCGAGCCGTTGTCGGCCCCCGCCGACTGAGCTGCCGGCGCCAAGTGCGTGGCTCTTGCGGGGTTGCCGCCGACCGCGTCCAATGCGCGAACGCGGCTATCCCGGAGCCGTGGACCGGAACGAACAGGTGGCCTCGGATAACAGCAGGTGGTTGGCGAAAGTAGTGGTGGTGGACGACGACGCGGCCTTGCGCGACCGGATTCGCGATTATCTGGCCCGTTTCAATTTGCAGACGCACGATGCCGAGAACGGCGTGCAGCTGTATGCGCAGCTGGCGGCCGATCGCTACGACGCGGTGCTGCTCAATGCCGGCCTCGGCGGCGGCGAAGGGCTGAATCTGTGCCGGCAGCTGCGCGACCGTGGCGGCATCGCGATCGTGATGATGGCCGACCAGGCCGAGCCGGTGGATCGGGTGATCGGCCTGGACCTGGGCGCGGACGACTATCTGAGCCGGCCGCTGGACCTGCGCGAACTGGTGGCGCGGCTCAACGCGGTGTTGCGGCGCACCCGTGCGGCGCCGCCGCCGGCACCGGCGCAGGATGGCGCGTGGCAGGTCGATGCCTATCGGCATCAGGCGGTGGCGCCGGATGGGCGGGCGATCCCGTTGTCGCCCAGCGAATTGCGCCTGATGGCGGTGTTCCTCGAGCAGCCCGGCAACGTGCTCAGCCGCGAGGACCTGCGTGCGGCGATCGGCGACAGCGACGGCAGCGTTCCCCAGGGGGGCCGCGGCATCGACCTGCAGGTGTCGCGGCTGCGGCAGAAGCTGGGCGACGACCCGCTGGTGCCGCAATGGATCCGCACCGTGCGCGGCAAGGGCTATCTGTTCGAGCCGCACCGGTTGGGAATGCCTGCCGCACGCTGAGCCGTTGCCGTGTGGCCGGCGCGCCGGAGCGGATGGCGGCACGGCTGGTCCTGCGAGGGGGCGTGCGGGCGGCCGCCTGATCTGTGCCGCCAGCGCCCGCTGTGGCTGGCCCGAGTGTCCGGCGCTGCGCCCCGTGGCGGTCCCGAACATCGGCGCGATATGCGCCTGGCAAGTGCGATGACCTGGCACTTGCGGCGCCTCGTCGATCGCAATCATGTGATTTTCATCACGTATTTCAGTATCGATACAAAGCCGATATCTTGCTGGCAAACCTTGCATCGACACTGCCTGCGTCGGGTTGCCGCGTCGGCGCAGCCATGACCGCAGCAATGGCTGCATTCCACGACTGTACTTCATGACCACAGGGGGTCAGCATGATCAGCAGCATCAGCAGTGGCGTTTCGGCCTATGCCGTCAGCCGCACCAGCACCGCCAGCAGTGCGCTCTCGCAGACGGCGCAAGCCGAAAAGCAGAATCCGCTGCAGCAATTGTTCAAGAGCATCGACAGCGACAGCGACGGCAGCCTCAGCAGTTCCGAGCTGAGCGCGGCGCTGAAGTCCAGCGACAGCGACAGCAGTTCCAGCATCGATATCGACGGCCTGCTCGGCCTGCTCGATCAGGATGGCGGCGGCACCGTCAGCGAAAGCGAGTTCACCCAGGCCTTGCAGCCGCCGCCGCCGCGTGGCGAGGATGGTGGCGACAAGGTGGATGCCGAAGCGCTGCTCAGCAGCCTGGATACCGACGGCGACGGCACCATCAGCAGCGAAGAGCTGAGCGCGGCCAGCCAGGGCAGCGACAGCAGCAGCGACCTGTTCGCCACGCTCGACAGCGACCAGGATGGCGGGATCAGCCTGCAGGAACTGAAGGACGGCATGCGTCCGATGGGACCGCCGCCGCCGCCTGGTGCGGAGGGTAGCGCCGCCGCCAGCACCAGTGCCGGCAGTTCCAGCGCCAGTTCGGATTCCAGTTCCAGCAGCGGCAGCAGCAGCGCGCAGGATGCCTATGCCCTGCTGGCCCAACTGGCGTCGAACCAATACCGCAGCTTCGCCAGCGGCAGCAGCGCGTCGACCTCGTTCTCCGTCGCCGCCTGACCGCGACGGTCCGCCCTGGTGGCGGACCGTCCGCCCCGCCGTGCGCCGCTGGCGCACGCCGCACTTGTCTGGCAGCGTCAGGATCTGCAGGCAGCGGCCGCGCGACGTCGGCGCGCGCCTTGCGCAGATCCGGCGTGTTTCCGGGATCGACATCGTCGAGCAACCCGTACGCGTCGAGCGGGGCCTTCACCGGGATCGGATCGGCTTGCGCGGCAGCTTCTGTGGAGAGTTGCATCAGGCTGCTGCTCGAATCGGTCCGGGGTAGCGTGGACACGGCAAGAGGGCCGGCAGGTTGCGCCAGCCGCCGCCGCGCGTGGCAGCGCTGGATCGCGTTGCGCCGCCGCCGGCGCACGCGCTGGCGTCAGTACACGTCGCGCCGATAGCGCCCTTCCAGCAGCAGGGTTTCCTTGCCCAGCCGCCCCAGCACGTCCTCCAGCACCGCGTCCACGCCGGGCGCCATGCCGCGCAGGCTGCCGCAGACGTAGATCGCCGCGCCTTGCGCGACCCAGTCGCGCAGGTCCGCTGCGGCCGCGCGCAAGGCATCCTGCACGTAGCGGTGCGCGCCGGCGTCGCGCGAGAACACCGCATCCAGCCGTTGCACTGCGCCGTCCGCCAGCCAGGCGCGCAGCTCGTCGCCGTAATGGTCGTCGTGTGCCGCATGGCGCTCGCCGTACAGCAGCCAGGTGCGGGTCGCGCCGGCGTCGATGCGCGCGCGCAGGTGCGCGCGCAGCCCGGCGATGCCGGTGCCATTGCCGATCAGGATCAGCGGCCGTGCCGGATCGGCCGGCGGATGGAAGTTCGGATTCGGGCGCAGCCGCAGGGCGATCTCGGCGCCGACCGGCGCGTCGTCGCACAGCCAGCCGCTGCCCAGGCCAGGCGTGCCGTCGGCGCGCAGCGCGCGGCGCAGCAACAGGCGCAGCGCGCCGTCGCTGGGCATCGAGGCGATCGAGTATTCGCGATGCGGCAACGGTTGCAGGCGCGCGGCCACGGCGGCGGGCGCGATGCCGGCGAGCTGCTCCGGCTCCGGCAGGTAGCTGCGCGCCAGCAGCGCGGCCAGCGTCGTCGGCGCCTGGCCGGGGCGCTGCAGCGTCGCCGTGCCGTCCACGCCGCTGGCCTGCAGCCAGGCCTGCACCACGCTGTCGCCATGACACGGACCGATCTCGGCCAGGTCGCCGGCCTGCCACGCAGGCAGTGCGCCGTCGGCGGGCAGCAGCGCCAGCTCGAACACCGCGCCGCCGACGCTGCCGGGATTGCACAGGCGCCGCCGCTGCAGCTGCCAGCGCTGGTAGGCCGGCGGGCTCCAGTCGGGTTGCTCGCTGGCGCCGGCCAGTTGCCCGAGCAATTGCTGCCAGTGGCGCAGCGCGGCGGCGTCGGCGTTGTCCACGTCGATACGGTCGAACAGCGGATGCGCGCCGTGCTGGCGCAACCAGGCGTCGAGCTGGCGGCCGAACGCGCAGAAGTGGTCGTAGCGGCGATCGCCCAGCGCCAGCAGCGCGTAGCGCAGCTGCGGCAAGGTCGGCGACTGCGCCATCGTCTGGCGCAGGAACGGCAGCGCATGGTCGGGCGGATCGCCTTCGCCGCTGGTGCTGACCACGAACAGTGCCTGCGTTGCGCCGGCCAGGTCGGCCGCGGTGACGTTTTGCAAGGGCAGCACGCGTACCGCCTGGCCCGCCGCACGCAAGGCCGTGGCACTGCGCAGCGCGAGTTGCTGGGCGAAGCCGGTCTGGCTGGCCCAGGCCAGCAGCAGCGGCGCATCGCCCTGCTTGCCGGTGCGCCGCGCGCCGCGGCGAACGCGCCACCACAGCCAAAGGCAGGCTGCCGCGTAGCTGCCCGTTGCCAGCGCCGCGTAGAGAATGCGCTGCTGCGATGGCGCACCGTTCCACCATGGCTGCGGGTGCAGCCGCAGCAGCGCATAGCCGATCGCGCCCAGCAACGCGAACGTCGCCACGTGCCCGACGGCATTCCAGTTGCGTTGCAGCCGCGGCCGGGTCATGCGTCGAGCAGCGCGGCGAAGGCGCTGCTGAGCCGCTCCTGCACGCGTTCGCCATCGCGCAGCAGGAAGCGTGCCGCCAGCCGTTCGCGTTCGGCGCAGGCCAGGCCGGCGTCGGCGCCGAGCACGCTCAGCGCAGTGGCCCAGGCATCGGCCTGCATCGCATCCGTGGCGACCACGCTGACCGCCGCCAGCGTCGCCGCGATCGGCCTGCCGCTGCGCGGATCCAGGGTATGGCTGTAGCGCTGCCCGTCCTGTTCGAAGCGGTGCCAGCGATCGCCGGAGGTGGCGACCGCGCGGCCGTCCAGCGCCAGCACCCGCGGCGGCGTCGGCGCCTGCGCGTCTTCGTCCGGCGCCGATTCCACCAGCACCCGCCATGGCTGACCATCCGGCTTGCGGCCGTAGCCGTAGAGTTCGCCGCCGACCTCGACCAGCGCGCTGGCCACGCCCTGCGCCTGCAGTGCGCGCACCACCAGGTCCACGCCGTAGCCCTTGGCGATCGCCGACAGGTCCAGGCGCAGCCCGCCGGGCTGGCGCAAGCTGCCATCCGCTTCATCCACGACCAGCTGCCGCCAGTCGCCGGCGGCGCGCGCCTGGCGCAGCGCATCCGCATCGGGCACGCGCTGGCGCCCGGCGCCGGCGCCGAAGCCCCACAGCCCCAGCACCGCGCCGATGCTGGGATCGAACGCGCCGTCGCTGCGCCGCGCGACGTCCAACGCGCAGCGCAGTACCTCGGCGAACGCGGCCGGCAGCGCGTGCACGCTGCCGGCCGCGGCGCGGTTGTAGCGGCTGATGTCCGAGTCCGCTTCCCAGGTGCTCATCTGCGCCACCACTTGGTCCAGCTGCGCCTGGATCGCCGCGTGCAGCGGATGCAGATCGCGACGGCGGCGCAGCACCAGCTTCGCGCTCCAGGTGGTGCCCATGCTCTGGCCACCGAGCGTGGCGATCTCGGTCTCGGCGTCGGCGTCGGCCTGGGGCGCGAGCGGCATGTTCATGCCGCGACGTGCCGCCACGCGCAGGGCAGGTGCGCTGTCGCGTTCACTGCGGCAGCACTTCCAGCGTCGCCACGTAGCTGAGCCGGCGCTGCTTGGCCTGCGGCAGCGAGGTCTTGGCGTCCTCGCTGGTGGTTTCCAGCCAGTACATGCCCGCTTCCGGCCAGGTCACGCTGAAGCTGCCCTGCGCGTCGGTGGTCAGCTTCAGTTCGTCCTGCGCATTGCGGTAGCGGGTGCCGCCGCGCACGATCTCCACCTCCAGCCCCGGCGCCGGCTTGCCGTCGATCTGCAGCTTGAAGGTGGCCTTCTCGCCGGCGAACAGGTCGTTGGGATGGGTCACCGGCACCAGTTCCAGGCCACGGCCGCTGGGGGTGAGCGCGGTCTGGTTGGGCGCGCCGTTGGTGACGAAGGTTTCCACCCGGCCCAGCGACTGCGACACCTGCAGATCCTTGGCGTCCTTCGGCACTTCGCTGGCGAAGCTGGCGGCGTTGCCGCGCCAGCGCTTGCGCTGGCCGTTCTCGTTCCAGTTGGCGAACAGGCCGTCGTTGACCAGGGCCAGGCGGTAGGTGCCGGTCTGCGCCAGCTCCACGTCGAACACGCTGCGGTACTTGCCGGTGGCCGGGTTCTGCGGCTGCACCGCGCTGCCGTCGGGCGCGGTGATGGCCAGGGTGTCCAGGCGCAGCGGCACGTGGTTGAAATAGAACAGGTCGTTGGACACCGCCGCATCGACGGTGATCCACGGCCGCTCGCCGGCCAGCACGGTCTGCGAAGGTTGCAGCCAGGCCTTGTGGGCGAGGGCGGAGAACGGCAGCACTGCGGCGATGGCCAGCGCCAGCACGAGAGAACGCTTCATGGACTTGCTCCTTGCGACGAAAGAGGGGGCGCTGGAATCACGGCTTGACGCTCAGGCGCACCGCGCCCAGTTCGCTGCTGCCTTGTGCGCTGCCGGTTGCGCCGGCCTTGGCTGGCCACGCGAACGGGATCTTCAGCAACTCGCGGCCGCCGACTTCGCGCACGGCCTCGACCACCAGCGTGTACTGGCCCGGCGCCAGGCCCTTGAGCTGCTGCGCATCGGTGAAGGCCAGCGCGTGCTTGCCGGCCGGGCGGGTCGGGCCGCTGACGCCGTCCACCGGCAGCTGCAACGTGCGGCCGCTGCGCCGCCACCACTGGCGCAGGTCCGGCAGCCACTTGGTGCCGTGGCCTTCGGCGCTGTCCTTGGACTGGTACCAGACCGCCAGGTTGCGCGCGACCTGCTGGTCGGCGCCTTCCACCCAGATCGCGACGTAGGGACGGTGGTATTCGGCGACGTCGAGCTTGGGAATCTCTACGTCCAGTTCCAGCGTGGCCGCATACGCGGGCATCGACAGCAGGCCGCTCAGGGCGATGGTCAGGGTGACGCGCATGCGAGGCTCCATGGGGTGGAAGAGGTGGATCGGATCAGTGGATCAGCAGCAGTGCGATCAGCAGCGGAATCAGCAGCCCCAGCCCGACCAGCGGCCAGGTCATGCGCCGCTGTCGCGCATGCAGTTGCAGCAGGAACAGGCCGGTGATGCAGAACACCAGGCAGGCCACTGCGAACAGGTCGATGAACCAGCCCCACGCCGGGCCGGCATTGCGGCCCTTGTGCAGGTCGTTGAAATAGGAGATCCAGCCGCGTTCGGTGCGTTCGTACTCGACCGCGCCGCTGCCGCGATCGATGCTCAGCCAGGCATCGCCGCCGGGACCGGGCAAGGCCAGGTACACCTCGTCGGCCGACCATTCGGCCGGTTGCCGGCCCAGGCTCAGCGCCAGTTCGCGTTCCAGCCAGGCCGACACCGGCCGCGGCAGCGGCGCATCGCCATCGGCCTGGCCGCCGAGCCGTTGCAGCAAGGCGGCCGGCAACTGCGCGGTGCGGTTGAGCACCTGCGGCTTGGCCTCGATGCGCGCGGCGTGGTTGAGGGTCAGGCCGGTGGCGGCGAACAGCAGCATGCCGATCAGGCACAGCGCCGAGCTGATCCAGTGCCACTGGTGCAGCGTGCGCAGCCAGAAACCGCGGCGCTGCTGCGCCGTCGCCAGATCGGGAGAGGAGGAGTCGGACAACGCGGCGGTGGAATCGAGGGAGGGCGGAATGCATTCTACATAAATGAGAATTAGTCGCAATTACGGCGGTGTTGCTGCCCTGTGCGCGACCCGAAACGCCTTGCAACCGACCCTTCAACGCAGCGCCGCCGCCCGCGTTGACCGCCCGCGTCAGGTCTCGGACCAGTCGCGCAACAGGTTGTGGTAGACGTTGCTCAGCCGCAGCAGCGCCGTGGCGTCGGCCTTGGCCGCGGTCAGCGCCTGGATCGAGGTGTCCAGCTCGAACAGCAACTGCCGCCGGCTGGCATCGCGCACCAGGCTCTGCACCCAGAAGAACGCCGCCAGGCGCGCGCCGCGGGTCACCGGCAGCACACGGTGCAGGCTGCTGGACGGATACAGGATCAGGTCGCCCGCCGGCAGCTTCACCTCGTGCTCGCCGTAGGTGTCGCTGATGACCAGTTCGCCGCCGTCGTACTCCTCCGGTTCGCACAGGAACAGGGTGCAGGACAGGTCGGTGCGCAGGGTCAGCGCCGGCTGCGTGGCGCTGGCGGCCTGGGTCATCACCGAGCCGTCGACGTGGAAGCCGTACTCGCCGCCGCCCTCGTAGCGGTTGAAGCGCGGCGGGATCGTGCGCAGCGGCAGCGCCGCGGCGAAATACAGCGGGCTGCGCGCTAGCGCGTTGAGCACCGCCTGGCCGAGCTCGTGCTTGAGCGGCGAGGCGTCGGGCAGTTGCAGGTTGCGCTTGACCTGCGCGCCCTGCGCGCCGACCGTCTCGCGGCCGTCGGTCCAGTCGGCGCCGGCTAGCGCCTGGCGGAAGCGCGCCACTTCGTCGGCGCCGAGGATATCGGGGATGTGCAGCAGCATGGGGCGCTCCGGCAGCGGCCGCCTTCGAGCGAAGGCGGCCGCTGCGCATGGATGGGCGAAGCCGCGGTCAGAACTTGATTTCGGCGCTCAGCATCGCCGAGCGCGGCGCGCCGGGCGTATAGCGGAAGCCACTCTTGTTGATGGCCGCGACGTAGTCCTTGTCGAACACGTTGTACACGTTCAGGCGCAGGTCGAAGTGGTCGTTGATCGGGTAGGTCACGACCGCGTCCCATACGGTATACGACTTCACCAGCGCCGGCGTGCCGACCGCGCCGTCGGTGCCGCGCTTCATCTCGCCGGAGTAGCGGGCGCCGCCGCCGACGGTCAGGCCGAACGGCAGGGTGTAGGTGGTCCATGCGGTGAACGCGCTGTCCGGCGTGTAGGCCAGGTCCATGCTGCCGTCCTGCGACACCTTGGCGCCTTGCTTCACCTGCGCGTCCAGCTTGGTGTAGCCGGTGGAGATCGACCAGTTGTCGCTGAGCTTGCCGACCGCCGACAGTTCCACGCCCTGCACCTGCTTCTCGCCGGTCTGGTAGTACAGCCCGTCGCTGCCCTGCGCGATCTCGTTGCTGACGTCGGTGCGGAACAGCGCCATGGTCACGAACAGGGTGTCGTCCAGGAAGTTCCACTTGGTGCCGACTTCGGTGGTCTTGGCTTTCTGCGGATCGAAGCGGGGGTTGTTGGCGTTGTTGGCCGACGCGCTCAGTTCCAGCGCGCTGCCGCCCGGAGGCTGTTGCGAGATCGCGTAGTTGGCGTACAGGCTGATGTTGTCGGCGGCCTTGTAGACCGCGCCGAGCTTCCAGCTGAACAGCGTATCGGAGATGTCCGCGTCCACGCCGACCGCGGTGGTGCAGGGCACGGCGGTGGAGGTGGCGGTGGTGCAGGTCAGGCTGTTGAAGTCGGTCTTGTAGTGGTCGGCGCGCACGCCGGCGGTGACCAGGAAGCTGTCGCCGAACTTCAGCGTGTCGAAGGCGTAGGCCGAGAACGTGGTGGTGGTGCCCTTGCTGTGGGCGCCGTTGCGCGCGGTGACCAGCGGCGTGGTGTTCCAGTCCGGGTCGTACAGGTTGGCCGGATTGGCGGCCAGCCAGGCGGCGCGGTTGACGATGTTGTGGCCCCAGCTGAGCAGTTCCTCGCGCGCGGCTTCCACGCCGGTGCTGAGGTTGTGCTGCACCGCGCCGGTGGCGAAGTCCACGCGCAGGTTCAGCTGGTCGGTGACGATGGTGTACTGCTGGTCCTTGAACGTGGGCAGGCTGCGCGCCACCGTCCAGGTCGAGGTGTCGGCGGGGTTGGGCGTGCGCAGGTTGGCGGTGTTGGGCATGAACGCGAACAGCAGGTAGTCCTGTTGGTTGCGGCCCCAGCGCGCGGTGTTGGTCAGCTTGACCGTGTCGGAGAAGTCGTGCTCGAAGCGGAACGTCGCCATCTTCGCGGTCACGTCGTCGTGGTCGTAGCGGGTGCCGTAGAAGTTCTCGCTGTCCACGCGCGGTGCGTTGGTCAGCCAGGGACGCGCGGGATCGGGCGAGGTGTAGCCGGGCAGGCCGATGGTCGCCACGCCGCCGTCGGGCACGTTGTCCTGCTTCACGTACAGCAGGTCGAGGTAGTAGCGGGTGTCGCTGCCGAGGCCGAACACCAGCGACGAGGCCAGGCCCCAGCGCTTGTTGTTGACGTGGTCGCGGCCGATCGCATCGCTGTCCTGGCCCATGACGTTGACCCGCAGCGCGCTGCTGGCGCCCAGCGTCTGGTTCCAGTCCGCGGTCACGCGCCGCTGGTTGTCGCTGCCGCCGGACAGCGCGCCGCTGACCGCGTCGGTCAGGGTCGCCTGCTTGGTCACCAGGTTGATCGCGCCGGTCGGCGCGCTGCGGCCGTTGTCGGTGCCGGCCGGGCCCTTCTCGACTTCGATCTGCTCGATGTTGAACACATCGCGCGAGATCGAGCCCAGGTCGCGCACGCCATCGACGAAGATGCTGCTGGAGCTGTCGAAGCCGCGCATGTAGATCGCATCGCCGGTGGTGGTGCTGCCGTTCTCGCCGACGTAGAAGGTGCCCACGCCCGGGCTGTTGCGCAGCGCTTCGGTCAGCGTGGTGGCGCCCTGTTCGTTGAACAGGTCCTTGCTGATCACGTTGATGGTCTGCGGGGTGTCGATCAGCGGCTGGGTGAACTTGGGCGAGTCCGGCGCTTCCACCAGGTAGCGCTTGGCGCGCTGCGCTTCGACGTCGACCTTGCCCAGGGTGGTGGGCTGGTCGACGGCGGCAACATCGGCATCGGCGGCGAGCGCGGGGGAAGACAGCAGGCTCAGGCCGCTCAGCAGCGCGGCGGCGGTGAGGGTCTGTGCGGACACTTGGCGGGAAACGGCGTGCTTGCGGCTCTTGATCGGGGAGGTCATGGAAGGTTCGGCTATGCAGGATGGAGGGGCGGTCCGCCGCGTACGCCGTCGCCGTGTCCGCAAGGACAGGGAACCGCATGCGAAGGGCGCAGGGTGGCCGGATGGACCGGCTGCCGCTGGCCGCTTAACGCGGACATCACATCTATTTCCGCGCAAATGCGAATTATTTGCAATAGCTTTCGTTACATTGCGTTACATGGCAGCCCGTGCCATCGCTTCGCGGAAGACCGGCACGAATGCGTTTTTTGATAATACATGATTGAAAATGAAAGGTTTTTCGCGGGGGCTGCGACAGCGTGTTCAGTCGCGATCGTCGCGGGTCCAGATGCTGCCGTGTTCGGACTTCACCGGGAATTTCGGCACCGGACTATAGGCCGGTGCGCACAGCGGGCGGCCGTCGCGGATGTCGAAACGGGCACCGTGCAGCACGCATTCGATGCTGCCTTCGGCGGCATCGAAGCTGCCGGGGGAGAGCTCGTAGTCCTCGTGGCTGCAGCGGTCTTCCAGCGCGTAGAAGGTGCCGTCGAGGTTGAACACCACGATCGGGGTGGCGGTGACCTCGTCCCACACCGTCGCGGTTTCGCCCGGCGCCAGCGCGCCGTCGGCGCAGACGAAGGTCCAGGTCTCGCTCATGCGGCGCCGCCCAGCGGCTTCTCCAGCAGCTCGAAACGCAGGTCGTCGCGCTTGGGCGTGCCGAAGCGCGCGTCGCCGTAGGGGAAGGGCTTCTTGATCCCGGTGCGGCGGTAGCCGCGGCGCTCGTAGAACGCGATCAGCTCGTCGCGCACGTCGATCACCGCCATCTGCATCACCGGCAGCCGCCATTCCTGCCAGGCGATGCGCTCGGCCTCGGCCAGCACGGTCTTGCCCAGGCCGCCGCCCTGCGCCTGCGGCTGCACCGAGAACATGCCGAAATAGCCGGCGCCATCGTCGTCGGCGACGTGCGCGCAGGCGATCAGGGCGCCGTCGCGCTCGGCCAGCAGCACCAGGCTGCGCGGGCGCAGGATGTCGGCGATCAGGACTTCGCGATCGATGCGGTTGCCGTCGAGCAGGTCGGCCTCGGTGGTCCAGCCGACGCGGCTGCTGTCGCCGCGATAGGCCGAGGTGACCAGAGCGGCGATGGCGTCGATGTCGGCAACGGTGGCGGTGCGGAAGGTGAGGGTGTGCATGGGGAGATTTTATGTCAGGGAACGGGACTCGGGACTCGGGACTCGATTCAAGAGTCTTTGCGACATTGTCGCGCGTACCAAGTGCAAGCCGCTCTCCGGGAGTGTCGCTTTTCGAGTCCCGGGTCCCCAGTCCCGAGTCCCGAGTCCCGAACTCAACCCAACAGCTTCCGCACCTTCAGCAACGCCGCCACGAAGCGCTCGATCTCGGCGTGGGTATTGTAGAACGCCAGCGAGGCGCGGCAGGTGGCGGTGACGCCGTAGAACTGCAGCAGCGGATGCGCGCAGTGCTGGCCGGAGCGGATCGCCACGCCTTCCAGGTCCAGCAGCGTGGCCAGGTCGTGGGCATGCGCGCCTTCGACCAGGAACGACACCACCGCGGCCTTGCCCGGCGCGGTGCCGAAGATGCGCAGCCCCTCGATCTTCTGCAGTTCTTCGCTGAAATGCGCCAGCAGTTCGGCCTCGCGCGCTTGCACGTGCTGCAGGCCCAGCGCGCCCAGGTAGTCCACCGCCGCGCCCAGGCCGACGAAGCCGGCGATGTTCGGGGTGCCGGCTTCGAACTTGTGCGGCGGATCGTTGAACACGGTGCCGTCGAAGCTGACTTCCTTGATCATCTCGCCGCCGCCGATGAACGGCGGCATCGCCTGCAGATGCTCGCGCCGCGCCCACAGTGCGCCGGTGCCGGTGGGGCCGCACATCTTGTGTCCGGTGATGGCGTAGAAGTCGCAGCCGATCGCGGCCACGTCCAGCGCGCGGTGCGGCGCGGCCTGCGAGCCGTCGATGACGCTGACGATGCCGCGCTTGCGCGCCTCGCGGCAGATCTCGCGCACCGGATTGACCGTGCCCAGCACGTTGGACACGTGGGTCAGCGCCAGCAGCTTCACGTCCGGGGTCATCGCCTTGCGCAGCGCGTCCAGGTCCAGCGCGCCGTCGGCGGTGATCTCGGCGACCTTGATGGTGGCGCCGGTGCGCTGCGCGACCAGTTGCCAC
Source organism: Xanthomonas campestris pv. phormiicola (assembly GCA_025666215.1). Lineage (NCBI taxonomy): Bacteria > Pseudomonadati > Pseudomonadota > Gammaproteobacteria > Lysobacterales > Lysobacteraceae > Xanthomonas > Xanthomonas campestris. The sequence goes on from CP102593.1 coordinate 1,811,196, forward strand.
GGCACGATGTTGGCGTGGTGCTCCATCCGCGACACCAGGATGCTGTCGCCGGCCTTGAGCCGCGGCAGCGCCCACGAGTAGGCCACCAGGTTGATCGCGAAGGTGGTGCCGCTGCACAGCACCAGCTCGTCGGCGCGCACGTTGAGGAAGCGCGCCAGCTTGTTGCGCGCGCCCTCGTAGGCGTCGGTGGCCTCGGTGCCGAGCGCATGCACCGCGCGGCTGACGTTGGCGTTGTAGCGGCGGTAGAACTCGTCCAGCGCCGCGATCACCTGCAGCGGCTTCTGCCCGGTGTTGGCGTTGTCGAAATAGATCAGCGGCTTGCCGTGCACCTGCCGCATCAGCAGCGGGAAGTCGCTGCGGACCTTGTCCCAGTCCGGGGCCTGGTCCGGCGCGGTCTTGTGCGGGGCCACGCTGCTCATGCCACGCCCGCGGCGGCCAGTGCCTGGTCCAGGCGCGCGACCAGGAATTCGCTCAGCGATGCATCCAGCACGCGCAGCGGTTCGCGGCAGAACGCGGCGGTCAGCAACTGCTGCGCGCGCTCGCGCGGCAGCCCGCGCGAGCGCAGGTAGAACAGCGCATTGGCGTCGAGCTGGCCGACGGTGGCGCCGTGCGCGGCCTTGACCTCGTCGGCGTCGATCACCAGCACCGGCTGGGTATCGATCTCGGCGTCGGCGGACAGCAGCAGGTTCTTGTTCGACAGGTTGGCATCGCTGCCGTCGGCGCCCTGGCGGATGTGGATGCCGCCATGGAACACCACCCGGCTGCGCGCCGCGGCCACGCCGCGCCACAGCAGTTCGCAGGCGGTGTCGCGGGCGATGTGCTCGATGCCCAGGCGGGTGTCGATCTGGCGGCGGCCGTTGCCGAGCAGCACGCCGTTGGCGACCAGCCGCGCGTTGTCCCCTTCCAGGCGCACGTTGAGCTCGTGCCGCGACAGCGCGCCGCCCAGCTCCAGGTCGATGCGCCGGTACTGCGCGTCGCGCGCCAGCACCGCATCGGTGCGCAGCAGCGCGGTGACGCCGGACGCGTCCGCCTGCACCCGCGCGTGCGCCAGCTGCGCGCCGGCGGCCAGGTGCACGTGCGCCAGGGTGTTGCTCAGGTGCGCGGCCTCGCCGAGGTGCAGGTGATGCTCGACCAGCGACAGCGCCGCGTCCTGGCGCAGTTCGACCAGATGCCGGTGGTGCCAGGCATGGTCGCCGGCGCCGGCGGTGGACACGAACACCAGGTGCAGCGGCACCGCGACCTGCACGCCGGCATCCACGCGCAGCACGCTGCCTTCGTCGGCCAGCGCGGCATTGAGTTGGGCGAACACTTCGTCGCTGCGCTCGAAGCGGCGGCCGAGGAAGCGCATCGCAGCGTCGCCGCTGCGCAGGATCGTGGACAGGCGCTGCAGTTCGACCCCGGCCGGCAGGCCGGCCAAGTCGGACAGCGCCTCGCTGGCGCGGCCGTTGACGAAGGCCAGCCGCGGCGCAGGAATGCCGTCGACGATGGCCGCATCCACGGCGGGCGCCGCGGCCGGTGCGGGGCTGAAGCTGCGCCGTTCCAGCGCGCGCAGCGAGGTGTACTTCCACGCCTCGCTGCGCGGGCCGGGCAGGCCGTCGCGCAGCGCCTGTTCCAGCGGCGCGCGGCGTGCGCCGTCGCCATGGAAAGCGGCCGCCAGGGAGTCGAGCAGGGCGCTCATCAGGCCGTCGCCTCCGGCGCCACACGGTCCTTCAACCATGCGTAGCCATGTGCTTCCAGTTCCAGCGCCAGTTCCGGGCCGCCGCTCTGCACGATGCGGCCGTCGGCCAGCACGTGCACCACGTCCGGCTTGATGTAGTCGAGCAGGCGCTGGTAGTGGGTGATGACCAGGAACGCGCGCTCGGGCGAACGCAGCGCGTTGACGCCTTCGGCGACGGTCTTCAGCGCGTCGATGTCCAGGCCGCTGTCGGTCTCGTCGAGGATCGCCAGCTTCGGCTCCAGCACCGCCAGCTGGAAGATCTCGTTGCGCTTCTTCTCGCCGCCGGAGAACCCCTCGTTGACGCCGCGGTGCAGTAGCTCGTCCTTCAGGTGCAGCACGGCGAGCTTCTGCCGCACCAGCTTCAGGAACTGCATCGAATCCAGTTCGGCCTGCCCGCGTGCCTTGCGCTGCGCGTTGAGCGCGGCGCGCAGGAAGTAGGTGTTGTTGACCCCGGGGATTTCCACCGGGTACTGGAAGGCCAGGAACACGCCGGCGGCGGCGCGTTCTTCCGGTTCCAGTTCGAGCAGGTCGCGGTCTTCGAAGCGCACGCTGCCCTGGGTCACCTCGTAGCCGTCGCGGCCGGCGAGGATATTGCCCAGCGTGGATTTGCCGGCGCCGTTGGGACCCATGATGGCGTGCACCTGGCCGGGCTGCACCTGCAGCGACAGGCCCTTGAGGATGTCCTTGCCGGCGACGGAAGCGTGGAGGTTTTCGATGTTGAGCATGGGAATTGGGAATCGAGAATGGGGAATAGGGAAAAGCAGGTGTTGCCGCAGCTCGGAAGAATCGGGAAGAGAACCGATTCCCGATTCTCCATTCCCGATTCCCTGCCCGGTGGGCGTCAGCCGACCGAGCCTTCCAGCGACACTTCGAGCAGCTTCTTGGCTTCCACCGCGAACTCCATCGGCAGTTCGCGGAACACCTGCTTGCAGAAGCCGTCGACGATCATCGACACCGCGTTTTCCTGGTCGATGCCGCGGGCGCGGCAGTAGAACAGCTGGTCGTCGCTGATCTTGGAGGTGGTGGCCTCGTGCTCGACCGTGGCGGTGGGGTGCTTGACCTCGATGTACGGGAAGGTGTGCGCGCCGCACTGCTTGCCGATCAGCAGCGAATCGCACTGGGTGTAGTTGCGCGCGCCCTCGGCGCCGCGCTCCACCTTGACCAGGCCGCGGTAGGTGTTCTGGCCGCGGCCGGCGCTGATGCCCTTGCTGACGATCTTGCTCTTGGTGCGCTTGCCGATGTGGATCATCTTGGTGCCGGTATCGGCCTGCTGGCGGTGATGGGTCAGCGCCACCGAGTGGAACTCGCCGACCGAGTCGTCGCCGAGCAGCACGCAGGAGGGATACTTCCAGGTGATCGCCGAACCGGTCTCGACCTGGGTCCAGGTGATCTTGCTGCGCGCGCCGCGGCATTCGCCGCGCTTGGTCACGAAGTTGTAGATGCCGCCGACGCCGTTCTCGTCGCCCGGGTACCAGTTCTGCACGGTCGAATACTTGATCTCCGCGTCTTCCAATACCACCAGCTCGACCACCGCCGCATGCAGCTGGTTCTCGTCGCGCATCGGCGCGGTGCAGCCTTCCAGGTAGGACACGTAGGCCTTGTCCTCGCACACGATCAGGGTGCGCTCGAACTGGCCGGTGTGGCCGGCGTTGATGCGGAAATAGGTGCTCAGTTCCATCGGGCAGCGCACGCCCTTGGGAATGAACACGAAGCTGCCGTCGGAGAACACCGCCGAGTTGAGCGCGGCGAAGTAGTTGTCGCCGACCGGCACCACGCTGCCCAGGTACTGCTTGACGATCTCCGGGTGTTCCTTGATCGCCTCGGACATCGAGCAGAAGATCACGCCCTTCTCGGCCAGTTCCTTGCGGAAGGTGGTGCCGACCGAGACCGAGTCGAACACCGCGTCCACCGCCACGCCGGCCAGCTTGGCGCGCTCGTGCAGCGGCACGCCGAGCTTGTCGTAGGTGTCCAGCAGTTCCTTGGGCACATCGTCCAGCGAGGCGTACTTGGGGCCCTTGGGCGCGGAGTAATAGCTCAGCGCCTGGAAATCGATCGGCGCGATGTTGAGCTTGGCCCAGTGCGGCATCGGCATCTTCAGCCAGTGCCGGTAGGCGGCCAGGCGCCATTCGGTCATCCACTCCGGCTCGTCCTTCTTCACGGACAGGGCGCGCACGACGTCTTCGTTCAAGCCGGGCAGGAACGCATCGGATTCGATGTCGGTGATGAAGCCGGCGTCGTAGCGACGTCCCAGCCGTTCCAGGATTTCAGCATTTTCGGTGGCCATGGGGGCTGCCTACAGGTCAGGTGGTCGCGAACCGCACGGCGATCGGTCGCCGCTTGGTTTCGCCGGAAGAGGGGAGCGGGTGCAGCATCTGCGCCAGGGTCACGCCGCGCAGCGCGTCGGCGACCACGTCGTTGATCAGCCGCCAGTTGGAGCGCACGCCGCATTTCTGCGCGATGCCGCACTGGCTGTGGTCCTGGCTGCATTCGGTGATCGCCAGCGGGCCTTCCATCGCCTCGACGATCTGGATCAGGGTGATGGCGTCGGCCGGGCGCGCCAGCCGGTAGCCGCCGTGCACGCCGCGCAGGCCTTCGACCAGCCCGGCCTGGGCCAGCGGCTTGAGCAGCTTGCTGACGGTGGGCGGCTCCAGCCCGGACTGCTCGGCCAGTTCGGTCGCGCTCAGCACCTCGCCGGGACGCGCGGCAAGCACGGTCAGCACGACGGTGGCGTAATCGGTCAACTTGGTGACGCGGAGCATGGACGAACGGCCGGATTTCAATGCGGACCGAAATTGTACGCTTTCATGGCGCCGGCGTCCAAGCCGCGCGTTCATGTTTTTGTCTATCGCTGCGATCGGTACCGCCGCCGGGGCTTGGGATCGTCGCCGATGTGCGCCAGAATCAGCGCTTTCCCGTTCCGGACCGCCGCATGCCCCGCAAGATCGCCGCCCGCAAGTCCCGTATCCATGGCAATGGCGTGTTCGCCGTGCTGCCGCTCAAGAAAGGCGAGCGGGTCATCGAGTACAAGGGGCGCCGCCGCACCCATGCCGAAGTGGACCGCGACGAGGCCGGCGATGTCGAGACCGGGCACACCTTCCTGTTCACGCTCAGCGACGACTACGTGATCGACGCCAACTACGAGGGCAACGACGCGCGCTGGATCAACCACAGCTGCGCGCCGAACTGCGAGGCGGTGATCCTCGAGGCCGAGGGCGACGACCGGCGCCAGGACAAGGTGGTGATCGAGGCGCTGCGTGCGATCAAGCCGGGCGAAGAGCTGACCTACAACTACGGCATCACCCTGGGCGAACGGCATACGCCGCGGCTGAAGAAGATCTGGGAATGCCGCTGCGGATCCAAGAACTGCACCGGGACCATGCTGCAGCCCAAGCGCTGAGTGCGCACCTGCACGTGGCCTAGACGCGCGGCTCACGACGCTGCAACCGCGGCGCTCCTACGGTGACGCTCCCCCTGTAGAGGAGTTTCCCATGAGCACAGCATCTTCCCTGTCCGGCAAGCGCGTCGCGGTCCTGGCCACCGACGGGTTCGAGCAGTCCGAATTGCAGGAACCCAGGCGCCTGCTGGAATCGTGGGGCGCGCAGGTCGATGTGATCGCGCCCGGCGACGGCTCCAGCATCCGCGGCTGGAACAAGAAGGACTGGGGCGACAGCGTGCCGGTCGACAAGCGCCTGGACCAGGCCAATGCCGGCGACTACGACGCGCTGGTGCTGCCGGGCGGAGTGATCAATCCGGACAACCTGCGCACCGAAGCCTCCGCGATCCGCTTCATCCAGTCCTTCGCCGGCGCCGGCAAGCCGGTCGCGGCGATCTGCCACGGCCCCTGGCTGCTGGCCGAAAGCGGTCTGGTGCGCGACAGGCAGGTGACCTCGTGGCCGTCGGTGAAGACCGACCTGAGCAATGCCGGCGGGCGCTGGCAGGATGCGGAAGTGGTGGTGGACGGCAACCTGATCACCAGCCGCAAGCCGGACGATATTCCCGCGTTCGCCGCAGCGGTGGCCAAGGCGCTGGGCTGAGCCGGCGACACAGTCTGCGCAACGATAGGCGGCGGCCTGCGTGCGGGCCGCCGCTTTTCTGCAGGAGGGGCTTCAGCCCCTATCGGGGAATGAGGCAGCCGGATCGATCGAGTCGAGATAAAGCGTCGCGGCCGCCACCGCGCCTGCAGGGAATGCGCTGGTTTTTTCTTCTTCGCGCCGATTCGAGGAGCACTGCGTCATTGCATCGACGGCAGCGGCGCCGCCTCACTGTCCCGACAGCGCACCGGCCGGCACCAGCTTGCCGATGTCCTGGTTGAAGTGCACCACCAGCTTGCCGTTCTCCACCGCCGCCGATTCGATCTGCACATTGCCCATCACCGCGCCCAGCGCCGGATCCAGCTTGTAGATCGGTTCCTTGCGCGCGTAGTCGCCCAGCCAGACGTTGAGCAACTCGCGGGTGTTGGCGTCGAGCTTGCCGCCGTTGGCGGCCGGGCGGAAATCGTCGATGGTCGGCGATTGCAGGTGGAAGCCCTGGGTCTGCTGTTCGTAGCGCAGCCCGCTGGTCAGCAGCACCGTGCCCAGCGGGGTGGGCGCGCCGCCGCCGGTGGCCATGCTCAGGTCGAACTGCATCTTCAGCCGGTCGCCCGGCGGCAGCGACAGCTTGGGATCGCGGATGGTCATCCTGACCAGCCCGCCGAGCGCCTTGTGCGTCTGCGGGAAGCTGCCGTCCAGATACTGCTGCACATCGGCGGCGCCGACGCTGACCTGCTTGCCCTGGATCATCGGCGCGGCCTGCAGCTGGGACGCAGCGGCGAGGGTCAGCAGCGCGGCAGCGCGCAAGGTCGGCAGGCGGAGCTTCATGGGATGTGGTGCCTTGACGGAATCAGGAGTTCAACATAACCGCAGCCGGTGAATGCGCGATTAGCGGAAGCGGGGGCGGAGCGGTTCGACCGCTGGCGACGCACGGGCCGGACCGTCTCACGCGGCGGTCGGTGCCAGCCGCGCCAGGATCGCATCCAGCGCCGGGCGCAGCGGCGCCAGCAACGCCTGCGCCTCGCCGTCGCTGCGCTCGCTGAGTCCGCGCAGCAGTTGCGTGCCGATGGTCAGCGCGGCACGCTCGTCGCCGTGCAGGCCGGGATGGCGCTGCGCCGCTTCGAGCAGGCGCATCCAGTCCTGCCGGCAGCGCGCCTCGAATTCGATGGTGCAGCGGCCTTGGCATTGCAGCCCGTCGGCCTCGATCGGCGTGACGGTGATGCGGTAGCGTTGGGAAGCGGTCATGGACGTGCGCACGGCGGGTGGGTCGATCCAAGATAGGCGCCGTGCGCCGCGATCACGAGAGGGCTGGCCGCGACGCTCTGTTCTAGCGCGCGTCCTCAGGCCGCGCCCGGGTCGCGCCGCAAGCGCAGTCCTGTGGGTTGGGCCTGGTGCTGCCAGCCAGCGCCACCGGGCCTGGATCCGACCATCGGTGAGACGCAGCGTCATGCCCCTCCAGGCCTGGCAAGCCCACGCGGCCGCGATGGCACGCCGCCGTTCAGCGCGCCGCGCGCAGCAGCGGCAGTGGATCGTAGGCGCCGCCCTGGGCATAGACGCCGTAATGCAGGTGCGGTGGCGTGCCGCGCGCGTTGCCGCTGTCGCCGACCGTGCCGAGCGGATCGCCGGCCTCGACCAGGTCGCCGACCTGCAGGCCCGGCGCCCACTCCTGCAGATGCGCGTAGTAATGGCGTTGCCTGGCCGGACCCATGACCCACACCTGGCGGCCACCGAGGCCGCGCTCGGCGACGGCGACCACGATGCCGCGCGTGGCAGACAGCACCGGCGTGCCGCGCTTGGCGAAGATGTCCACGCCGGCGTGCTGGCGATCGCGACCGCGCGGCGCGCCGAAGGTGGCCGCGACGCGGTGCGGGTCCACGCCTTGCACCGGCATGCGCAGCGCGGTCGGCGGCGGCTGTCGCGCCAGTTGCCAGCCGACCCGCGCGCGCAGCGCCCACGGTTGTTGCCAGGCCCAGGCCAGCGCGAGCGCCGTGCAGGCCAGTGCCGCCAAGCGCAGCAGCCAGCGGCGCAGCGTCCGCGCAGGCGAGGCCGCCGCCGCCGGCATTGCCTCAGCCCGTCTGCGTGCCGGCCTGCTTCTGCAACTGCTGCTTCAGCGCCTCGTCGATGCCGAGCTGGCGCGCCAGCTCGTCCAGGTAGCTGCGTTCCATGAAGCTCTGCTCGTCGGCGGCGAGCAGGCTGGCCAGATACATCTCCGAGGCGATTTCCGGCGTCGTCGCGGCCTTCGCCACGTCGGCCGGATCCAGCGGCTTCTCCAGCTCCGCATGCAGCCAGCGCTGCACTTCCTCGTCGCCATGCAGGCGGGTGAACTCGCCTTCGATCAGTTCGCGTTCGCGGGTGTCGAGATGGCCGTCGGCCTTGGCCGCGGCGACCAGCGCGCGCAGGATCGCCTGGCTGTGCTGTTCCACTTCCAGCGGCGGCAATCGGTCCAGGGTCCGCGGTTCCTCCGGCGCGGCGGCACCGAGTTGCTGGCGCTTGTAGTCGCCGTAGGCGCGGTAGGCCATCACCCCGAGCGCGGCCAGGCCGCCATAGGTCGCCAGCTTGCGCGTGGTGCGGTTCTTGCCCAGCAGCAGGCCGAGCGCGCCGCCGCTCAGGGCGCCCTTGCCGAAGTCGGCGTTGAGCATGCCGCCGAGGCCGCCACTCCTGGCGGGCGATCCGGTGGAGGCGGACGTGCCGGTCTTGGCCATGGCCTGGCCGGCGGCGCCCTGCGCCGATTGCAGCAGTTGGTCGAGAAAGCCCTGTAGCTTCATGCACGCGTTCCTTTCGAGTTGAAGCGCCGGTATAGCCGGCGTCGCCTTAGCGGGCCGTCAATCCCGCTGCGGGCGGCGGCGAACGCGCAAAAAAAACGAGACGGCGCAGGCCGTCTCGTCAGGTGTGCTTGCCTGGATCAGGCGACGCTGCTCAGAGCGCGGCGTCCTTGAGCTTCTTCAGCGGGCGCACCTTCAGCTTGGTGGTGGCCGGCTTGGCGGCGAACCACTGCTCTTCCTTGGTGAACGGGTTGATGCCCTTGCGCTTCGGCTTGGCCGGCACGCTGACGGCGGTGATCTTGAGCAGGCCCGGCAGGGTGAACGAACCGGCGCCCTTCTTGCTGACCGAGCCGGCCACGGCGTGCTCGAGCGAGGCCATCACCGCGCGCACGTCCTTGGCGACGACGCCGCTGGCTTCGACGATGTGGGCGACCAGCGCGGACTTGCTCAGCGCTTCCTTGATCGGCTTGGGAGCGGCCGGCTTGGCGGCGGTCTTGGTGGCTACTTTCTTCGCTGCCTTTTTCGGGGCAGCCTTTTTCGCGGTCTTTGCCATGATGTCCTGATTCCGTAAACGAATGGTGGTTGGGTCGCGCCGACCCCGTCGGCATGGCGAAATGTAGGGCATGTGCTACGCCGCGCCAATAGGCAAACCGCAAAAAGACGCGGAAAACGCCCCGCGCCGCGTCTTTTTGCGCCGCAAGGGCGGATGTGGACAGGGAAAACGGCAGCGCGCCGGCGCTCGATGCTGCGTTGAAGCGTTCATGCCGAGCCGCGAACGGGCACGTCGCCACCGCCGCGCCGCCGCCATTCGCCTTGCTGGAATCCCGTGCGCGGGGCGCTTGTCCGGGCTGGTCCGGCGGACAGCGATCTCGCTCGCCGCGTCGCCATCCGCTTCCGATGCGCGCGACTGGGCGCGCACGATCCGTAGCGGGCGCAGTCGTTGCCGTGGAGGCGCAGGGGTGCGCCACCAGCCTGCCGTTGATGCCGACAGGACGTGGCGCATGCCGAGCTTGCCGCCCAGGCTTGGGCTGTCGACGTGTTCGCCAGGCTGGGCGACCGGCGGCGCCTGCGCTCGGACGATCGCCGGCGCCTGCGCAGGATCGATGCACTCCACTTCACAACGCCACCAGTGCCTGGATATGCGCATCGCCGGCGACCGACGCTGCACCGCACAAGGCCGTAACGCCCGCTGCTCTATCGTGCCTGCCTCATTCACTACCACTGCAGGAGTACCGCATGGGCATTTCGCGTCACGCCACCGCGCACTGGGAAGGCGATCTCAAGAATGGCAAGGGCCAGCTGAGCACGCCGCAGAGCGGATTGCTGGAAAACACCCGCTATGCCTTCAGCAGCCGCTTCGGCGACGAGAAGGGCACCAACCCGGAAGAGCTGATCGCCGCCGCGCATGCCGGCTGCTTCACCATGGCGCTGTCGGCCAAGCTCAGCGAGGCGGGTTTCCCGCCGACCGCGCTGGACACGCGCGCCGAGGTCGACCTGTCGATGGAAGGCGGTCCGCAGCTGTCGCAGATCCGGCTCAAGGTCAAGGCCGTGGTCCCGAACATCGAGGCCGCGCAGTTCCGCGCGCTGGCCGACGACGCCAAGCAGAACTGTCCGGTGTCCAAGGCACTGAGCGCGGTGCCGATCAGCCTGGAAGCGGAGCTGGGCTGAGCGCGCCGCCTGGCGCGTGTCGCCAGGCTCGCGGCGCAACACCCATCGAGCCGCGCCTGCACCAGTGGCAGGCGCGGCTTTTTTTGCGCAGTGCGTTGGGAGCGGTTTCAGCTGCGTCGCCTGCCGGGCCGGATGTCCGACCACCTCCGGCAACAGCTGTCGCCGCGCTAAACAGTCTCCGCCGAGCGGTCCCAATTCAGTCTTGTTTCACCGGCGCGGACCGAGCATGCGGTTGCGCGATCCACGCGCCTGGAACCTTCGACATGAACAAGCTCTCGACCCGTCTTCTGACCGCCGCGCTCGCCGTGGGCGTGGTCGGTTCCGCCGCTGCGCAGGACTACGGCCGCTACGACGACTATCGCGACCGCGGCTACCCGAGCAGCGGCAGCTACGAGTACGCGCGTGTGGTCCGCGCCGATCCGATCCTGGTGCACGTGCGCGGCCCGCGCGAGACCACCGAGCGCTGCTACGAACGTCCGGCCTCCGGCGGATATGTGGAGAACGGCTACGGCGGCGGCTACTACAACGGCAGCGACGGCTACCGCGGCACCGATGGCGGACGCAGCGCGGCCACGGTGGTCGGCGGCATCGCCGGTGCGCTGCTGGGCAGCCGCGTCGGCGGCGGCAGCGGGCGCTTCGTCGGCACCGCGGTCGGCACCATGGTCGGCGGCCTGGCCGGGCGCTCGATCTACGACAGCAATGCGCGGACCACGGTGCGGACCGGCTCGGTCAGCGTCTGCGAACCGGTCGCCTACCGCAACGACAGCTACGACCGGGTGGACGGCTACGACGTGACCTACGAGTACGGCGGCCGCTATTACCACACCCGCAGCGCGCAGCCGCCGGGCGACCGCATCCGCGTCCGAGTGGACGTGCTGCCCGACTGATCTGCACTGGGCGCCTCGGGTGAGGCGTCCGCGACAACCGGCCGTGGCCGCCTTGACGGCCGCGGCCGGTCAATGACTACCAAGGGCGCCTGTCGCTGCCGAGACCGACCTGCGCTTGGTCCGCAGCTCAGCGCCAGTCGATGGATCCGTCGATCACCGTCTGCACCTGGCCGCCGGACCAGACCTCGCCGGCGCTGTCCACGCTCAGGGTCAGCAAGGCATCGTGGCCGACCTCGCGGCCCTGGCTGGCCACGTAGCGGCCGTCGCGGCCGGGCAGGGCGGCGCGATGGTCCAGCCACGCCGCGAGCACCGCGTTGGCCGCGCCCGAGGCCGCGTCCTCGAAGCGGCGGCCGTTGCCGACGAACGCGCGCACCGCCAGGTCGTAGGCCTGGCCGATGGCCCGCGCATAGGCGAACACGCCCATGCTGGCGGTGCTTTCGGCCAGCGCGGCGATCGCCTCCCAGTCCGGCGCCAGGCCGCGCAGCGCGGCCTCGTCGGCGATGTCGACCAGCCACCAGCAGCGGCCGCCGTCCATGCGCACCGGCGGCTGCGCGCCCAGCGTCCAGCCGGCCAGCGCGGCGGCCAGGCGCGGATCGGCGGCGTCGGCGATTTCCGCCACCTGCGCGCGCGGGGTGCGGATCGCGATGCTGCGCACGCCGGCATCCACGTCCACGCGCAGCGGCAGCAGTCCGGCGATGCCCTCCTGCACCAGCACGCCGTCCTCGGGCGCGGCGATGCCGGCCTCCAGCACCGCATGCGCAGTGCCGACGCTGGGATGGCCGGCGAACGGGACTTCTTTCTGTGGACTGAACATGCGGATGCCGTAGCTGGCGCCCGGCTGCGTGGCCGGGAACACGAAGGTGGTCTCCGGCAGCCGCGTCCAGCGCGCGATCGCCTGCATGGCGGCGGCGTCCAGCCCCTGCGCGTCCAGCACCACGGCCAGCGGGTTGCCGGCGCCGGGGCGCGGGGAGAACACATCCAGTTGCAGGAAACGGCGCGTGGTCATGGCGGGGCACTCGAAGGCGGGGGCGCAGCTTAGCAATCGCGACGCGTGCGCGATGCGGGGCCGGCGCGTGGCGGGCTTGGCCGGCAAGCGCCAGGAGCGCTGTGCTTGGCATAGAATCGCAGGTTCCGCCCGGCGTTCCGGGCCTCTTTCCCTCCACCAGACCCCACAACGCAATGTCCTCTTCCCCCCACGTCGATCGTTGGATCGTCCTCAAGTTCGGCGGCACCTCGGTGTCGCGTCGTCATCGCTGGGACACGATCGGGAAGCTGGCGAAAAAACGCGCCGACGAGACCGGCGCGCGGGTGCTGGTGGTGGTGTCGGCGCTGTCGGGGGTGACCAACGAGCTGACCGCGATCGCCGACGGCAGCGCCGACAGCGCGCAGCGCGTGGCCGCGCTGGAGCAGCGCCACCGCGACTTCCTGGGCGAACTGGAACTGGACGCGGACAGCGTGCTCGGCGAGCGTCTGGCGGCGCTGCGCGGATTGCTCGATGACCCGCGCGCGGCCAGCCGCACGCTGGACTGGCAGGCCGAGGTGCTGGGCCAGGGCGAGTTGCTGTCCTCGACGCTGGGCGCGGCCTACCTGCGCGCCAGCGGCCTGGATGTCGGCTGGATGGACGCGCGCCAGTGGCTGCACGCGCTGCCGCCGCAGCCGAACCAGAGCGAGTGGTCCAAGCGCCTGTCGGTGTCGTGCCAGTGGCAGTCCGACAGCGCCTGGCGCGAACGTTTCGTCGCCCAGCCGGCGCGGATGCTGATCACCCAGGGCTTCATTTCGCGGCACCAGGACGGCGGCACCGCGATCCTCGGTCGTGGCGGTTCGGACACCTCGGCGGCTTACTTCGGCGCGCTGCTCGGTGCCAGACGGGTGGAGATCTGGACCGACGTGCCGGGCATGTTCAGCGCCAATCCGCGCGAAGTGCCCGATGCGCGCCTGCTGACCCGGCTGGATTATTACGAGGCGCAGGAAATCGCCACCACCGGCGCCAAGGTGCTGCATCCGCGCTCGATCAAGCCGTGCCGCGACGGCGGCGTGCCGATGGCGATCCTGGACACCGAGCGCCCCGAGCTGCCCGGCACCAGCATCGACGGCAACGCGCGCACCGTGCCCGGGGTCAAGGCGATCAGCCGCCGCAACGGCATCGTGCTGGTGTCGATGGAAGGCATCGGCATGTGGCAGCAGGTCGGCTTCCTGGCCGACGTGTTCGCGCGCTTCGCCAAGCACGGCCTGTCGGTGGACCTGATCGGTTCGGCCGAGACCAACGTCACCGTGTCGCTGGACCCGAGCGAGAACCTGGTCAACACCGACGTGCTGGCGGCGCTGTCGGCCGACCTGGCGGAGATCTGCCGGGTCAAGATCATCGTGCCGTGCGCGGCGATCACCCTGGTCGGGCGCGGCATGCGCTCGCTGCTGCACAAGCTCTCGGACGTGTGGGCCACGTTCGGCAAGGAGCGCGTGCACATGATCTCGCAGTCGTCCAACGACCTGAACCTGACCTTCGTCATCGACGAGGCCGATGCCGACGGCCTGCTGCCGATCCTGCACGCCGAACTGATCGACAGCGGCGCGATGCCGGTGGAGGAGACCGAGGTGTTCGGCCCGCGCTGGCGCGAGATCACCGGCAGCGTGCGTGCGCGGCCGACGCCGTGGTGGCATGCGCAGCGCGAGCGCCTGCTGCGCCTGGCCGACGCCGGCACGCCGCGCTATGTCTACCACCTGCCGACGCTGCGCGCGCGCGCCCGCGCGCTCAAGGCGATCGCGCCGATCGACCAGCGCTACTATGCGATCAAGGCCAATTCGCACCCGGCGATTCTCGAGGCGCTGGTCGCCGAGGATTTCGGCCTGGAATGCGTGTCGCACGGCGAACTGCGCCGGGTGTTCGACACCTTGCCGGAGCTGTCGCCGCGGCGCGTGCTGTTCACTCCCAGCTTCGCGCCCAAGGCCGAGTACGAAGCCGCGTTCGCGCTGGGCGTGACCGTCACCGTCGACAACGTCGAGCTGCTGCAGCGCTGGCCGGAGCTGTTCCGCGGCCGCAGCCTGTGGCTGCGCATCGACCTGGGCCATGGCGACGGCCACCACGAGAAGGTCAACACCGGCGGCAAGGCGTCCAAGTTCGGCCTGTCGGCGACGCGGGTGGACGAATTCGTCGAGGCCGCGCGCACGCTGGACATCCGCATCGTCGGCGTGCATGCGCACCTGGGCAGCGGCGTGGAGACGGCGCAGCACTGGCGGCGCATGTGCGACGAACTGGCCGGCTTCGCGCGCCGCATCGGCAGCGTGGAGGTCATCGACATCGGCGGCGGCCTGCCGATCGCCTACAGCGCCGACGACGAGCCGTTCGATCTGGACGCCTGGGCGCAGGGCCTGGCCGAGGTCAAGTCGGTGCACCCGGCGTTCCGCCTGGCGATCGAGCCGGGCCGCTATCTGGTCGCCGAATGCGGCGTGCTGCTGAGCCGCGCCACCCAGGTGATCGAGAAGGACGGCATCCGCCGGGTCGGCCTGGATGCGGGCATGAACGCGCTGATCCGCCCGGCGCTGTACGACGCCTGGCACGACGTGACCAACCTGAGCCGGCTCGAGCGCGACGCCGATGCGGTGTTCGATGTGGTCGGGCCGATCTGCGAATCCAGCGACGTGTTCGGCAAGCGCCGCCGCCTGCCGGCGGCCACCGCGGCGGACGACGTGATGCTGATCGCCGACGCCGGCGCCTACGGCTACGCGATGGCCAGCACCTACAACCAGCGCGAACTGCCGCGGGAGGACGTGATCGATGCGCCTGCCGCCTGAGACGCGCCTTCTTGCGCCGCCGCGCGCAGTGCAAGCGGCCCGCCGCGCTTCGGCGCGCATGCCGCGCCGCCCGCTTCCGGATATGCCATGACCGTTTTCGACAAACAGCAGATCACCACCTTCCGCTTCGTGCGCTGCGGGTTCGACGCCGACAGCGGCGTCGCGCGCCTGGTCTATGCCTTCGACCGGGGCCCGGAGCTGGTGGAGACGATCACCGTGCCCGGCGCGCCGTTCGCGCTGGATGCGGCACGCACGCAGGCGGTGAAGCGCGCGCTGCGCCTGTTGCACCTGATCGCCGGGGTCAGCTACTACAAGGCCGCGGTGCCGCCGCGGATCGAAATCGACGACTACGCGCTCGACGCCGGGACCGCGGCGCTGCTGGACAGCGTGTACCTGCACGGCCTGGGCGAGTTCGCCTACCGCAACGGGCTGGACCTGCGCGAGCGGATCCGCTTCCCGGCGACGGCGGTGGACGAGCAGGGCGCCGCGGCGCTGGGCCTGCGCGCGCACGCGCTGGTCGCGATCGGCGGTGGCAAGGATTCGTTGGTCAGCATCGAGGCCTTGCGCGCGGCCGGGGTGGAGCAGACCGTGGCCTGGATCGGCGGCTCGCAGCTGATCCGCGCCTGCGCCGAGCGCACTGCGCTGCCGACCTTGAACATCGGCCGCGCGCTGGCGCCGGAGCTGTTCGAACTGAACCGGCAGGGCGCGTGGAACGGGCATATCCCGGTGACCGCGGTGAACTCGGCGATCCTGGTGTTCGCCGCGCTGCTGCACGACGCCGGCCAGGTGGTGTTCTCCAACGAGCATTCGGCCAGCTACGGCAGCCAGATCGCCGGCACCGGCGAGGTCAATCATCAGTGGTCCAAGGGCTGGGCGTTCGAGCAGGCGTTCGGCGCGCACGTGCAGCGTTACGTGGCCGCGGACCTGCGCTACTACTCGCTGCTGCGCCCGCTGTCGGAGCTGGCGGTGGCGCGCCAGTTCGCCAGGAACGACCATTACGACGCGCATTTCTCCAGTTGCAACCGCAATTTCCACATCCTCGGCGAGCGCCCGGCGCACCGCTGGTGCGGGGTGTGCCCGAAGTGCCATTTCGTGTTCCTGGCGCTGGCCCCGTTCATGCCCAAGACGCGGCTGGTGCGGATCTTCGGCCGCAACCTGCTCGACGATGCGGCGCAGGCGCCGGGCTTCGATGCGTTGCTGGAATTCCAGGACCACAAGCCGTTCGAATGCGTCGGCGAGGGCCGCGAATCGCGCGCGGCGATGGCCACGCTGGCATCGCGCGCGGAATGGAAGGAGGACGCGCTGGTGGCGCGCTTCATCCGCGAGATCCAGCCGCAGCTGGAGGCCGGCGACCTGCGCGTGGAGCCGCTGCTGGCGCTGGACACGCAGCACCGCATTCCGGCCGAGCTGTGGGAACGCGTGCGTGCGAATTTCGCAGCTTGACGGTCTGCGCGTCGCGCTATGGGGCTGGGGCCGCGAGGGCAGGGCGGCGTATCGCGCGTTGCGCGGCGAGCGGGACTCGGGACTCGGGACTCGGGACTCGGCGGCGGCGCTGCCGCTGACGGTGTTCTGTTCGGTTGACGAAGCGGCTTCGCTGTCGGCGCTCGGGGATCCCGCGCTGCAGGTGGAAACCGAGGCCAGTGCCGAGCGCCTGGCCGCGTTCGATGTGGTGATCAAGTCGCCGGGGATCAGCCCGTACCGGCCCGAGGCGCAGGCCGCGGCGGCGCAAGGCACGCGCTTCATCGGCGGTACCGCGCTGTGGTTCGCCGAACGTGCGGACGCCGACGGCGTGGTGCCGGGCAGCGTCTGCATCACCGGCACCAAGGGCAAGAGCACCAGCACCGCATTGCTGGCGCACCTGCTGCGCGCCGGCGGCCACCGCACCGGGCTGGTCGGCAACATCGGCCTGCCGCTGCTGGAAGTGCTGGCGCCGCCGCAGCCGCCCGACTACTGGGCGATCGAACTGTCCAGTTACCAGACCGGCGACGTGGCGCGCAGCGGTGCGCGGCCGCAGCTGGCGCTGGTGCTGAACCTGTTCCCCGAACATCTGGACTGGCATGGCAGCCAGGCGCGTTATGTCGAGGACAAACTGGCGCTGGTGACCCGGGCGCGGCCGCGCACCGCGCTGCTCAACGCCGCCGATCCGCAGCTGGCGGCCTTGTCGCTGCCCGGCAGCGAGGTGCGCTGGTTCAATCGCGAAGACGGCTGGCACATGCGCGGCGATGTCGTGCATCGCGGCGACGTGGCGGTGTTCGACAGCGCGCGGGCGCCGCTGCCGGGCCGGCACAACCGCGGCAACCTGTGCGCGGTGCTGGCCGCGATCGAGGCGCTGGGCCTGGACGCGGCGGCGCTGGCGCCGGCCGCAGCGCAGTTCCGTCCGCTGCCGAACCGGCTGCAGACCTTGGGCGAGCGCGACGGCGTGGCCTACGTCAACGATTCGATCAGCACCACGCCGCACGCCACGCTGGCGGCGCTGGAGTGCTTCCGCGGGCGCCGCATCGCGCTGCTGGTCGGCGGTCACGATCGTGGCCTGGACTGGCAGGACTTCGCCATGGCGATGGCTCACGGCGCGCCGCTGGAGATCGTCACCATGGGCGGCAACGGTCCGCGCATCCACGCGCTGCTGGCGCCGCTGGCCGCCGCCGGCGGCTTCGGCCTGCACGCGGCCGCGGATCTGCCGGCCGCCGTGGCGCTGGCGCGCGAAGCGCTGGGCGAGGGCGAGGGCGGCGGCGTGGTGCTGCTGTCGCCGGGCGCGCCCAGCTTCGGCGCCTACCGCGACTACGTCGCGCGCGGCCGCCATTTCGCCGAACTGGCCGGGTTCGATCCGGAGGCGATCAGCGCGATCCCGGGGCTGGGCATCGCCTGATCTGGGGGCTTTGCGCATTGAGCTGGCGCGCACGCCGCATGACCGCCGCTGCGCTTAGACTGCCGGCTGGTTCCGATGGGAGAGAGGCGATGCGCACTCGTTCGATGCGGTGGATCGGCCTGCTGGCCCTGGCGCTGCCGTTGCCGGCGCTGGCCGCGATGCAGGCCAAGCCGGTGGAATGGAAGGTCGGCAAGGACAGCTTCAGCGGCGTGCTGGTCTACGACGATGAAGACAACGACAAGCGCCCGGGCCTGGTGATGGTGCCGAACTGGCGCGGGGTCAACGCGTCGGCGATCGAAAAGGCCAAGCAGCTCGCCGGCGACGATTACGTGGTGCTGCTGGCCGACGTCTACGGCAAGGGCAAGCGTCCGGCCAACGATGCCGAGGCCGGGCAGTTCGCCGGTGCGCTGAAGAAGGATCCGGCGACGCTGCGCGCGCGTGCATCGAAGGCGGTCGAGGTGCTGAAGGCGCAGGCCGGCAAGGCGCCGCTGGACGCCTCGCGGATCGGCGCGGTCGGCTTCTGCTTCGGCGGCACCACGGTGCTGGAACTGGTCCGCGCCGGTGCGCCGCTGGCGGGCGTGGTCAGCCTGCACGGCGGCCTGGCCACGCCGTCGCCGGCCGCCGCAGGCAGCGCCAAGACGCCGCTGCTGGTGCTCAACGGCGCCGACGACAAGAGCGTGAGCCGCGACGACATCGCCGCCTTCGAGCAGGAAATGAACGGCGCCGGCGCCGACTGGCAGTTCGTCAACTTCAGCGGCGCGGTGCATTGCTTCGCCGAGGCCGACGCCAACAGCCCGCCGGGCTGCCAATACAATCCGCGCGCGGCCAAGCGTGCCTATCGCATGCTGCACGATTTCTTTGATGAGCGATGGGATTAGGGATTCGGGATTCGCAAAAGCGGCAGGTCTGCGCTTTACGAATCCCAACCCTGTCAGGGCACGCGCGCGCGTCGGATCAGCGCTTAAGTTCGACTGCGGAGCAAGCGTTTCAGAACCATGGGGATTCGCAGAAGCCGCATCGCCGCTTCTGCGAATCCCCAATCCCCAATCCCCAATCCCGTCCGGCGCGCGCAGCGCGCCGGATCAATGCCTGCGTTCCACCGCGTAACGCGCCAATCCGCGCAGCGCGGCCACCGCCTCGCTTTCCGGCAGGCCGTCCAGCGCGCGTTCGGCGGCGGCGGCGTATTCGGCGGCGCGGCGCCGGCTGTAGTCGAGCCCGCCGCTGGCCTGGATCGCCGCCAGCACTTCCGGCATCGCGTCGGCATCGCCTTGTTCGACGATATGGCGCAGGCGCTGGCGGGTGGCGTCGTCGGCGTGCGCCATCGCGTGGATCAGCGGCAGGGTGGCCTTGCCTTCGGCCAGGTCGTCGCCCAGGTTCTTGCCCAGGTCGGTGGCATCGGCGGTGTAGTCGAGCACGTCGTCGGCGATCTGGAACGCATAGCCCAGGTGCATGCCGTAGTCGTACAGGCGCTGCTGCACCTCTTCGGACGCGCCCGAGGCCATCGCCCCGAGCCGGGTGCCGGCGGCGAACAGCACCGCGGTCTTGCGCTCGATCACGCGCAGGTAGGCGGCCTCGTCGGTATCCGGGTTGTGCACGTGCAGCAGCTGCAGCACTTCGCCCTCGGCGATGCGGTTGGTGGTGTCGGCGAGCAGCCGCATCACCTGCATGCTGTCCAGTTCGACCATCAGCTGGAAGCTGCGCGAGTACAGGAAGTCGCCGACCAGGACGCTGGGCGCGTTACCCCACAGCGCGTTGGCGGTACTGCGGCCGCGGCGCAGGTCCGATTCGTCGACCACGTCGTCGTGCAGCAGGGTCGAGGTGTGGATGAACTCGACGATCACCGCCAGCTGGTGGTGCATCGGCCCGCCGCCGCCGCAGGCGCGCCCGGCCAGCATCACCAGCATCGGCCGCAGGCGCTTGCCGCCGGCGGAGACGATGTGCTCGGCGATCTGGTTGATCAGCACCACGTCCGACGCCAGACGGCGGCGGATCAGGGCATCGGCGGCGCTCATGTCGGGCGCGGCCAGCGCCTGGATCTGAGGCAGCCCCAGGGCGGGGCGGAGGTCTTCGGCGAGGCTCATGCGGTCGGACTAGGAGGAATGCAGGGATTATAGGCCCCCCGGTGCGGGCAAGTCCTACGCCTGAACCGGGGTCGGGCTGATATCCGCCGCCAGCCCGGTATAATTCACTGTCTATGCCCGTTCCCGAACGGGCAACCCTATCCGACATGCCCGCGCCCGAGCGGGTTCACCACCCCCCGAACGGAAGAATTCCATGGCCCGCGGCATCAACAAAGTCATCCTCGTCGGCAACCTCGGCAACGATCCCGACACCAAGTACACCCAGGCCGGCATGGCGATCACCCGCATCAGCCTGGCCACCACCAGCGTGCGCAAGGACAAGGACGGCAACCAGCAGGAGCGTACCGAGTGGCACCGCGTGGTGTTCTTCGGCAAGCTCGGCGAGATCGCCGGCGAGTACCTGCGCAAGGGCAGCTCGGTCTACGTCGAGGGCTCGATCCGCTACGACAAGTACACCGGCCAGGACGGCGTGGAGAAGTATTCCACCGACATCGTCGCCGACGAGATGCAGATGCTGGGCGGTCGCGAAGGCGGCGGCGGTGGTGCCGGCATGGGCGGCGATCGTCCGCAGCGTTCGGCACCGCCGCGCCAGGAGCGCCCGAACCAGGGCGGCGGCGGGCAGGACTACGCGCCGCGCCGCCAGCAGCCGGCCCCGCCGCAGTCCGCACCGATGGACGATTTCGCGGACGACGATATTCCGTTCTGAGAATATTCCGCGGCATGCGGTACGCACACCGTTCGACAGGAGGGCCCGCTTTGGCGGGCCTTCTTCGTTTCGTTGGCCCGGTTGAGCGGTAGCGGCGGTGCACGCAGGGCCGTCCTGCGTTGGCGCGGACCGGTGTCGCGTCCGGATCAGGCGTCCATGCGGCAGTCGTGGCAATGGATGGAAAGTCTGCAGTGCAACCATCGCGCATTCGACTGCAGCATGCGGGCGTTGCGTTCGCGCAATATAGGGACCGTGCCTGATGGGGGCCGTGCCTGGCTGGACCACGCCGAACGACGCGGTGCAGTCCAGAGAGTATTCGGCGACTGCTCACATGTGGACGCGGGGCAAGCCCAATCGCAGTCACGTTCGCGCCCGTGCGACTCCGCTGTCCGCGCTGCAGCGGAGGACCTCTTTCCCGATTCGGTCGGGTCTGCGCTCAGGCGCGCACGCGCTTGCGCGCCGTGGATTTGCCTGGCGCATGCGCCGCGGCACTGGCTGCCTGCCGCGGCGCGGCGCCGAGCAGGAACAGCTCGACCGCGCGTTCCACCATCTTGCGCACGGCCGAGGGCGGCAGCGGTGGCGGATCGCGCTGGTAGATGCGCACTTCCACTTCCGCGGTGAGCAGCGCCAGGAAATGCAGGGCGGCGATGGTCGGGTCGCTCCTGCCCAGTTCGCCGCGCGCCATCGCCGCTTCCAGCACCGCGGCCACCGCCACCACCGATTCGCTGGGACCGGCCTGGTAGAACAGCTGGCCGACCTCGGAGCGGCCCGCTTCGGCCACCACCATGCGGTAGACCGCGATGGCGAGCGCATCGTTGCTGACCACCTGCAGCATGCATTCGCCGAAGTGCAGCAGCATCGAGTGCAGGTCGGTCTCGCCGGCGAGGGGCGCCTGCAGGCGCCGGATCGCGTCGGACAGATGCGCGGTCGCGGCGGCGCGGACCACGGCGCTGAACAGGTCTTCCTTGGACGCGAAATAGCCGTACAGGGTGGCCTTGGAGCCGCCCAGCCGTTTCGCCAGTTCGTTCATCGAGGCGCGCTCGTAGCCCAGTTCCTGGAACAGTTTCGTCGCGGCCTCGACGATGGCTTCGCGTCGGGCCTCGGTTCGAACCTTCATTGCGCCTCCTAAAGTGAACCCAACTGTACATTTTTCTGGACAGCAGGGAAAATCTCTTCAAATAATAAACAGTACGGTATGGTTTTATTATGGGCCGACGATGCGTCGGCCAGCAACCGGCCGCAGCGCGTACCACGTGGTGCAGTCGATCCGCGGCAAGCAAGGCGCCTTGTCCGGTTCGGTCAGCTACGCGGTGGAGGTCTAACGCCAGCAACAATCGCCTGCTCGGCGCCTGCGGCCATGCCGGCGCCGGCGTCGGCAATTTCGCCCGCTACGCCAACGCCGGATGCGAATGGCGACGGGGCAAGCGCTTGCCGGACGATTCGGCCGCAATCCGTTGCGCCCGGCCGGCGAGCACAGCGCGATGGCCGCGGCCGGATGGGCCGCGGCCGTGGGCATGGCATCTGTTCGTCGGCATCGACGCGCATTGGATGGGGCAAGAACTGACGCTGCAAGGGCAGTCCGGGCAGCGAATCGATCCGCGCCCCTGGGTGGGCGCCTCGCGGCCGGTGCAGCGCCGATGCGCGGCCGTTGGCGGGCGACGCTGGCGCAGTATCGGCGCACCCGCGAATTCGATCAGCAGCGCGAGCCGGCGGTGTCCGGCAGCCTCAGCCGCGCGTTCTAGCCATGGCCGTGCTCTGCCGGGAGGCAACCAGGATGCGCGGTCGGCAGCAGGATCGCGTGCTGCCGACCGATGGCTTCGGCTATCTGGGGCGCTGGATCGTCGTCGCACTGTTGCGCGACGGTTACCGCGTGTGTGCGGCGGTGGTCGATCCGCGCTGGGAAGCGGAGATTCGCGGCGCGATCGCGCTGCACGCCAGCGCCGCCGACCGACTGGAGATTGTCGCCGCCGATGTCCGCTGCGACGCCGGCCGGGACCGCGCGATTGCCGGCTGTGCGTTCGTGCTGCACAACGCCGCGAGCGCATGCCCACGCGTGTGGCGTCCGGGCTGAGCGTGTGTCTGAACCGGCTGTTCGACACCGGCCTGCAGCGCCTCGCGCCGGAGCTGTGCCACTGCCGCGACTGCGACATGGCCAAGGCGACGCGGGTGCTCGGTTGGTCGCCGCGTCCTGTGCGCGACGGCCTGATCGATACGGCCGGAAGCCTGATGCTGGCGGGGCAGGTGTCGGGTTTTCGCCGGCACCGATGTCTTGCACCGGACGCGGGCAGCGTGGCCGCGTCCACCGCGTATGTGCTGTATTACACTCCGCTGCGCAAGCCAAACCAACACGGATACGGGGGATCAGGATGAGCGGGAGACTGGGGGCAGTCGCGTTGTGCTGTTTGCTGGGGATGGGAGTGGGAATGGGAAGCGCGCAAGCGCAGGTGGATCTGGGGCCGTTCCTGATGAAGGAACAGGTCGGCGAGCTGAAGCTGTCGCCGACCGGCGAGTATTACGCGGCCACCGTGCCGCTGGCGGACCGCACCGCGCTGGCGATGATGCGCCGCTCCGACAACAAGATCGTCGGCAGTTTCTCGATGGAGAAGAATACCCATGTCTCCGATTTCGAGTGGGTCAACGATACGCGCGTGCTGTTCAGCATGGCGCAGAAGATGGGTGAGCGGGATCAGCCGTGGGGGACTGGGGAACTGTTCGCGATCAACGCAGACGGCGGTGCGGCGGAGCTGTTGGTGGGTCAGCGCGTCACTGGCAATGGGCCGGGCACGCTGATCCAGACCAAGAAGGTGGAGAAGGTCATCGCGGAGTGGGTCGGCCCGCTGCCCGGCGACGACCACAACGTCATCATCAAGGCGCGACCGTTCAGCGTCACCCAGGATCCGTACAGCCGCACCGAAGTCCTCGACGTTTACAGCGGTCGCCGTCATCTGCTGACGGGGTCGCCGAAGGTGCGCGGGGCCGATTTCTACAGCGACGAGCAAGGCAAGGTGCGTTTTGCCTGGGGCGCCGATGCGGACCGAGTGAGCAAGCTGTTCTACCGCGACGCGCAGGGCGGCGACTGGCGCCTGCTCAACGACCAGAACCTCAGCCATCACGCCGAATGGCCGATCGGCTTTTCCGAAGATGGGCGCACCGCGTATCTGCGGGTCCAGCAGGACAAGGGCAGCGACGCGATCGTGGCCTGGAACGTGGACAGCAACGAACGCAAGGTGGTGTCGCGCGATGCCCTGGCCGATCCGTACCGGGTCATATACCGCCACGGCACCCGGATCCCGGTAGGTATCGAGGTGTTGGCCGACAAGCCGCGCAGCCTGTTCTTCGACCCGGCCTCGCCCGAGGCCAAGACCCAGCGCTCGCTGGAGGCGGCGTTCCCGGGGCAGGCGGTGTACGTGACCTCCAGCACCCGCGATGGCCGGCTCAACCTGGTGCAGGTGCAATCCGGGCGCAATCCGGGAGAGTTCTACCTGTTCGACACCGTGGCGAAGAAGGCGGATTTCGCATTCGCCAGCCGTGCCGCGTTGCAGCCCGCCAAGCTGGCCGAGGTGCGGCCGATCGCATTGCAGGCGCGCGACGGTCTGCCGTTGCACGGCTTCGTGACCCTGCCTGCGGCGGCTGCGTCCGGCAAGCTGCCCATGGTGGTGATGCCGCATGGAGGCCCATTCGGCGAGTTCGACAACGGCATGTTCGACCAGGATGCGCAGATTCTGGCCAGCGCCGGTTACGCGGTGCTGCAGGTCAACTACCGCGGCTCCTCCAATTACGGTCGTGACTTCCTGTACGCCGGCGGCGGGGAATGGGGCGGTGCGATGCAGGACGACGTGACCGACGCCACGCGTTGGGCGATCGCCCAGGGCATCGCCGATCCCGCACGCATCTGCATGTACGGTGCCAGTTACGGTGCCTATGCGTCGCTGATGGGGGTGGCCAAGGAACCGACGCTGTACCGCTGCGCGGCCGGTTATGTCGGCGTCTACGATCTGCCGATGCTGTACGTCAGAGGCGATACCCAGCAGCGCGACTCCGGCAGGACGTTTTTGCGCGAATGGGTCGGATCGAGCGACGAACTGGCCGTGGTGTCGCCGGTCAATCTCGCCGACAAGATCAAGGTGCCGGTGTTCCTCGCTGCCGGCGGCGAAGACGAGCGCGCACCCATCCAGCATTCGAAAAAGATGGAAGCGGCGCTGAAGAAGGCCGGGGTGCCGGTGCAGACGCTGTACGTCCCCACCGAGGGCCACGGTTTCTATACAGAGGAACACCGCCGTGAGTTCTACACCAGGCTGCTGGCGTTCCTGAGCCGCTCGCTTGGCGGTGCGCAGGCTGCGCCTGCGCGCTAGTCCCACGGAGCCGGTGCGCGGCCGCGCATCAGCGCTCGCACGCCACGAAGGCCAACCCGCGGCCCGACGCCCGGTCGGGCCGCGCCCCACGCGTAGCGGCGATGGGGCCGGATGCTCAGCGCACCCCGTGCATCATCCGCCGCAACAACGGCGCGGCGAGAAAGGCCAGCACCGCGCAGCCCAGGCCGATCCACAGCATCAGCCAGAACAGGTGCGCGTACTTGGCGGCGGCGTCGGCGACGTTCAGCGCTTCGCCTTCCGGTACGTCGATCGCGGCCAGCTTGCCGAACAGCGCGGCCAGCGCTTCGGAGAAGGCGGTGGCCAGGAACCAGGTGCCCATCATCAGGCTGACCACGCGCGGCACCGCGAGCTGGGTCACCGCCGACAGGCCGACCGGCGACAGGCACATCTCGCCGGCTTCCAGCACCAGGTAGGCCAGCACCAGCCACCACACGCTGGCCATCTGCCCGCTGGCGCCGACCTGCTGCGCGGCCAGCGCCAGCGGCACGAACGACAGGCCGGCCAGCAGCAGGCCCATCGCCGACTTGGCCGGCTTGGACGGCTCCAGGCCGCGCCGTTCCAGCCATGCCCACAGCGCGGCGAACAGCGGCGCCAGCAGTACCAGGAACAGCGCGCCCAGGTAGGTCAGCGAACCGGCGGTCTGCGGCAGCACCAGGCAGTCGCGGACCAGGAGCAGCAGCATCAGCACGCTGACCGCGACGAACAGCAGGCGCGGCGCGGCCGAGGTCGGGGTGCGGTCGGACAGCGATGCCGCGGCGACGAAGCCCAGCGGCGCCAGCAGCAACGAAGCGATCGACCACGGCAGCGGCGTGCCAGCGCGGATCACCAGCGACGGCACGATGTCCTTGGTCATCAGCCGGTCGGTGAAGGTGACCCAGGAGCCATAGGTCTGCTCGTACAGGGTGAAGTACACCAGCGCCATCGCGATCAGCACCATCAGCGCGATCATCTGCTGGCGCTGTACCGGCGTGCATCGGGTGCCGGTGAACCAGGCGAACCACAGCAGCACGCCGCCGAGCACCACCAGCATCAGCAGCAAGGCCAGCGAGATCTCGCCGCCCAGGCTGAAGGCGCCGTTGGCCGCGGCCCACATCAGCCAGGCCACCGGCAGCACGCCGAGCACCGCCACCAGATAGATCGCCCATTCGCGCGGCAACCCGGCCACGCGCTGGCGCAGCAGCGCCGGTTGCGCCGGCTCGGCATGGCCGTGCAGGTATTTCTGGCCCCACAGGAACATGCCCAGGCCGAGCAGCATGCCGATCCCGGCCGCGCCGAAACCGTAGCGCCAGCCGTAGGCTTCGCCGAGGAAGCCGCACACCAGCGAGGCGAACAGCGCGCCGAGGTTGATGCCGGCGTAGAACAGCGAGAAGCCGGAGTCGCGGCGCGGATCGTCCTGGGCATACAGCTTGCCGACGATGGTGGAAATGTTGGGCTTGAGGAAGCCCACGCCCATGATGATCAGCGCCAGCGACAGGTAGGTCACGCCCAGCGACGCGGTGTCGCGTACGATTTCGCCATCGACCCGCGTGGCGGCGTGGCCTTCGAAGGCCATGCCGACGTGGCCGAGCACCAGCAGGATGCCGCCGAACACCACCGCCTTGCGCATGCCCAGCCAGCGGTCGGCGAGCAGGCCGCCGATCACCGGCACGCAGTACACCAGGCCGCCATAGGCGCCGAGCAGGTCGAGTCCGGCCTTGTCGCCGAACAGGTGGTACTTGGTCAGGTACAGCAGCAACAGCGCCTTCATCCCGTAGAAGGAGAAGCGCTCCCACATCTCGGTGAAGAAGCAGACGTACACGCCCTTGGGATGGCCGAGGAAATCGTCGCGCGCGTCGCGGGCGGGGAGGGCGGTGGCGGACACGGCTGGCCTGGGGCGGGAAGGGCAGCGGCGGAGTATAGGCGTGCCGGCGGGGCTTGGCTGAGTCGCCGCAGCGTGGCGTTATTCGGGAGGCGGTTCCTTCTCCCATCGGGACCATGGCCCCCTTTTCTGGGGAAGGTGCCCCGCAGGGGCGGATGAGGGTGCGCGCGCAGCCTCGTGGGATCGAAACAGTGCGAGGCTTCGCCCCGTACCCTCACCCCAACCCCTCTCCCGGTGGGAGAGGGGCCGACCATCGGCCGCCGGGGTGCCGCTGCAGTTGCGAATCCCCAATCCCCTAATCCCAAATCCCCGCCTCCCAGGCATGTGCCACAAGCTGGGCGCCGGGATGCTGGACTTGCCCAGCCCCAGACGCTAGCGTGGAAAACGTTTTTGTCGTTTCAGGGGTAACCATGAACAACGCTGCTGCGCCGCGTCAGCTCACCTTCCGCGCGGTCGTGCTGGCGATCGTGCTGGCCGTCGTGCTGTCGGCCGCCAACGCCTACCTGGGGCTGTTCGCCGGCCTGACCATCGCCACCGCGATCCCGGCGGCGGTGGTGTCGATGGGCGTGCTGCGCCTGCTCGGCGGCGGCAGCATCCTGGAGAACAACATCGTACAGACCGGCGCCTCGGCCGGTTCGTCGATCGCGGCCGGGGTGATCTTCACCATCCCGGCGCTGGTGATCATGGGCTACTGGCCGGACTTCAAGTACTGGTGGGTGCTCGGCATCGCCGGCATGGGCGGCCTGCTCGGGGTGCTGTTCTCGGTGCCGCTGCGGCGCTCGATGATCGTCGAGGATCCGCTGCCGTTCCCCGAGGGCAAGGCCGCGGCCGAAGTGCTCAAGGCCGGCGAGAATCCCGGGCCCGGGCTGAAGATCCTGGCGCTGTCGGCGAGCATCGGCGGACTGGTCAAGCTGGCCGCGGCCAGCGGCCTGAAAGTGATTCCGGATACCTGGGCGCAGGCCACCTACCTGGGCAGCAGCAAGCTGGTCGGCTACGTCGGCACCAACCTGTCGCCGGCACTGCTCGGCGTCGGCTATATCGTCGGGCTCAACGTCGGCATCGTGGTGCTGTCCGGCTCGATCCTGTCCTGGCACATCGCCATTCCGCTGTACCAGCAGTTCTTCATGGGCTCGGACCCGGCGCTGGCGCAGAGCCTGGCCAGCGCGCCGGCGGCCGAGGCCGCGTTCGCCATCTGGGCGGCCAAGGTGCGCTACCTGGGCGTGGGCGCGATGCTGATCGGCGGCGTATGGACGCTGTTCTCGCTGCGCAAGTCGCTGCTGTCCGGGGTCAGGAGCGGCTTCGCCGCCGCGCGCAAGAGCACCGCCGGCACGGTGGTGGCCGAGACCGACCGCGACCTGCCGATGAAGTGGATGCTGGTCGCCTTGCTGCTGTGCACGCTGCCGCTGCTGGGCCTGTACCAGGCGATCGTCGGCCAGTGGCACGTCAGCATCCCGATGACCTTGATCATGATCGTCGCCGGCTTCCTGTTCGTGTCGGTGTCCGGCTACCTGGCCGGGCTGATCGGCTCGTCGAACAATCCGGTGTCGGGCATCACCATCTCCACCATCCTGTTCGCCTCGGCGGTGCTGGTGCTGCTGCTCGGGCGCGACTCGCCGATCGGCGCGGTCGCCGCGATCATGATCGGCGCAGTGGTGTGCTGCGCTGCAGCGGTAGGCGGCGACAACCTGCAGGATCTGAAGGCCGGTTACCTGGTCGGCGCCACGCCGTGGAAGCAGCAGTTGATGCTGGCCATCGGCGCATTCTCCTGCGCGCTGATCATGGCGCCGGTGCTGAACCTGCTGGCCCAGGCCTACGGCATCGGCGCGGCGACGCCGGAGCATCCGAACTCGCTGGCGGCGCCGCAGGCGACGCTGATGGCGTCGGTGGCCAAGGGCCTGTTCGGCGGCGAACTGCCGTGGACGATGATCGCCATCGGCGCCGGCGTCGGTGCGGCGATCATCGCCCTGGACGAATGGCTCAAGCGCAGCGGCAAGCGTTTCCGCGTGCCGGTGCTGGCCGCGGCGATCGGCATCTACCTGCCGCTGGAACTGATGGTGCCGATCTTCCTCGGCGGGCTGATCACCCATCTGGTCGAGCGCTTCCACAGGATCCGCGCCGACGACGAGGAAGGCCGCGACCGTGTGCACCGTCCGGGCACGCTGTTCGCCGCCGGCCTGATCACCGGCGAAGCGCTGATGGGCATCGCCATCGCGGTGCCGATCGTGGTCTCCGGCCACGCCGACGTGCTGGCGCTGCCGGAAGCGTTCCATCTGAATCAGTGGTACGGCCTGGTCCTGCTCGCCTTCGTCGGCTGGCTGCTGTACCGCACCGGCTACAAGGGCGAACCGACGGCGCCGCCGTCCGCGTAAGCACGCGCACACGCAGCCCAGCAATGCACGAAGCCCGGCCACGCGCCGGGCTTCGTTTTTTTATGGCGGCGGCACGTGGCGTGCGATGCGTTTGTTTGCCGGCTTGCGCGCAAAAAAAGCTGCGTCGGTCGCGGCCGCACACAGCCGCTGCGGTACGACGCCAGCACCGCCTCCAATCCGCTGCCGCAGCAGCCCTGCACGGAAAGACAGCGGCGCCGCACTCCTGCGAATCCCCAATCCCGAATCCCCAATCCCGGCCCCTCCATGTGTTTGCCGGCTTGCGCACAAATAAAGCCGCATCCGT
This sequence comes from Xanthomonas campestris pv. phormiicola, assembly GCA_025666215.1. Classification (NCBI taxonomy): domain Bacteria; kingdom Pseudomonadati; phylum Pseudomonadota; class Gammaproteobacteria; order Lysobacterales; family Lysobacteraceae; genus Xanthomonas; species Xanthomonas campestris. The sequence continues at coordinate 1,840,604 of CP102593.1, forward strand.
CGCGGCCGCACACAGCCGCTGCGGTACGACGCCAGCACCGCCTCCAATCCGCTGCCGCAGCAGCCCTGCACGGAAAGACAGCGGCGCCGCGCTCCTGCCAATCCCCAATCCCGAATCCCCAATCCCCAATCCCGGCCCCTCCATGACTTCATGCCTTTGCACCGCGCCCGCCCGCGCGCCTACCATCGACGTTTTGCCGTGTTCCGGAGACGCCCGATGACCTTGCGCTACGCCTTGCTGCCCCTGTGCCTGCTGACCGCGCTGCCTGCGCTGGCGGCGACCCGCGGTTTCGATGTCCGCGACATGGTGGCGCTGGACCGGGTGTCCTCGCCGTTGTTGACGCCCGACGGCGGCACGGTGATCTTCGCCAAGCGGCAGGTGGACAAGGCCAGCGACAAGGCCAGCACCGGACTGTGGCTGCGCAATCTGCGTACCCGCGATGCGGCGCCGCCGAAGCAACTGACCCCGAACGGCTGGAACGTCAATTCGCCGGAGCTGTCGGCCGACGGCAAGACCGTGTACTTCCTCAGCGCCAAGTCCGGCCGCCAGCAGCTGTACGCGCTGCCGCTGGCCGGCGGCGCGCCGCGCCAGCTCACCGACTTCGCGCTGGACGTGGACAGCTACCACGTCGCGCCGCAGGGCGACCGCGTCGCCTTCAGCGCCGGCGTGTTCCAGGACTGCGGCTCGGACCTGGGTTGCACGCAGAAGCGGCTGGACGCGAAGAAGAACGCCAAGGCCAGCGGCGTGGTGTTCGACCAGTTGTTCGTGCGCCACTGGGACACCTGGAACGATGGCCGCCGCAACAGCCTGTTCGTCGCGCCGCTGCCCGGCGACGCCAAGGCCAAGCCGGTGGTCGGCGCCTCGGCGATCAGCGTCACCCTGGCCGGCGACATTCCGTCCAAGCCGTTCGGCGGCAGCGAGGACTACACCTGGGCGCCGGACGGGCAGTCGCTGGTGGCCAGCGTGCGCGTGGCCGGGCGCGAGGAGCCGTGGTCGACCAACTTCGACCTGTACCGGCTGGACGCGGCGGGCAAGGCCGCGCCGGTCAACCTGACCGCGGCCAACCCGGCCTGGGACGCCGGCCCGGTGTTCTCCGCCGACGGCAAGACCCTGTACTACCGCGCGATGAAGCGTCCCGGTTTCGAGGCCGACCGCTTCGGCCTGATGGCGATGGACCTGGCCAGCGGCAAGACCCGCGAGATCGCGCCGCAGTGGGACCGCTCGGCCGGCGAGATCGTGCCCTCGGCCGACGGCGCCACCGTCTACACCACCGCCGACGACCTCGGCCAGCACCCGTTGTTCGCGGTGAATGTCGCCAGCGGCAAGGTCGCGACCGTGGTCGCCGACGGCCACGTCGGCGCGCCGACGCTCGCCGGCAGCACCCTGGCCTACACCCTCAACAGCCTCAAGAGCGGCGACCAGGTGTTCGTCGCCGCTGCCGACGGCCAGCATCCGCGCGCGATCACCGCCAGCGCCGGCGACCAGCTCCCGGACGTGGCCTTCGGCGACTACGAGCAGTTCCAGTTCAAGGGCTGGAACGACGAGACCGTGCACGGTTACGTGGTCAAGCCGTACAACTACCAGCCGGGCAAGACCTATCCGGTCGCGTTCCTGATCCACGGCGGCCCGCAGGGCAGCTTCGGCAACGGCTGGAGCAACCGCTGGAATCCGCAGACCTACGCGGGCCAGGGCTACGCCGTGGTGATGATCGATTTCCACGGCTCCACCGGCTACGGCCAGGCGTTCACCGACGCGATCAGCCAGCACTGGGGCGACCGCCCGCTGGAAGACCTGCAGAAGGGCTGGGCCGCGGCACAGCAGCAGTACAAGTTCCTCGATGGCGACAAGGCCTGCGCGCTCGGCGCCAGCTACGGCGGCTACATGGTGTACTGGATGGCCGGCAACTGGAACCAGCCGTGGAAGTGCCTGGTCGACCACGACGGCGTGTTCGACAACCGCATGATGGGCTACGCCACCGAGGAACTGTGGTTCAGCGAGTGGGAGAACGGCGGCACGCCGTGGCAGAACCCGGCCGGCTACGAGAAGTTCAACCCGGTGCTGCACGTGGACAAGTGGAAGGTGCCGATGCTGGTGATCCACGGCCAGCAGGATTTCCGCATCCCGGTGGAGCAGGGCCTGGCCGCGTTCAGCGCGCTGCAGCGCAAGGGCATCGCCTCCAAGTTCCTGTACTTCCCGGACGAGAACCACTGGGTGTTGAAGCCGCAGAACAGCATCCTGTGGCACGACACGGTCAATGGGTGGTTGAAGCAGCATATCGGGCAGTGAGGCCGGGATTGGGGATTCGGGACTCGGGACTCGGGACTCGGGACTCGGGACTCGGGACTCGGGACTCGGGACTCGGGACTCGGGACTCGGGACTCGGGACTCGGGACTCGGGACTCGGGACTCGGGACTCGGGACGGGTCTCACTCGTGAGTGAGTCACTCCGTCCGTTGTGTCGATCGACGGCGCGGTGCTCGAGTCCGCACCATCCGGCTTTGCTTTTACGAGTCCCGAGTCCCCCGTCCCGAGTCCCGACTCCCCAATGATCCACAACGACATCGTCATCTTCGGCCTGATCGCCGCCACGCTCGGCGCGGTGTTCTGGACCGCGGCGCGGCCGCGCGGGTTCTGGAAGCGCTTCTATGGCGTGGTGCCGGCGCTGCTGCTGTGCTACCTGATTCCCGGCATCTACAACACCGTCGGCCTGATCGACGGGCAGCACAACCGCCTCTACGACCCGGTCGCGCGCGACGTGCTGCTGCCGGCGGCGCTGGTGCTGCTGACCCTCACCATCGACCTGAAGGGCATCCTGCGCCTGGGCCCGAAGCTGGTGGCGATGTACCTGGGTGCCTCCTTCAGCATCATGCTCGGCGCGGTGGTCGCGTTCCAGCTGATGAAGTGGCTGCACCCGGCCACGGTGGCCGGCGATACCTGGGCCGGCATGGCCGCGCTGGCCGGCAGCTGGATCGGCGGCGGCGCCAACATGCTGGCGATGCGCGAGGTGTTCGACGTCGATGCCACCACCTTCGGCCAGTTCGCGGTGGTCGATGTCGGCGTCGGCTACGTGTGGATGGCGCTGCTGATCTTCCTTGCCCCGCGCGCGGCGGCGATCGACGCACGCAGCGGCGCCGACACCAGCGGCATCGACGATCTCAAGCAGCGCATCGCGCAGTTCCAGGCCCAGCACGAGCGCGTCGCCAGCCTGACCGACCTGATGCTGATCGTCGGCCTCGCCTTCGGCGCGGTCGGCCTGGCGCATGCGATCGCGGCGCCGACCGCGGCGTGGTTCGACGCCCACGTCGGCTGGGCCAGGCAGTTCAGCCTCGGCTCGCCGTTCGTGTGGGTGGTGGTGCTGTCCACCACCCTCGGCCTGCTGCTGAGTTTCACCCGCGCACGCACCCTGGAAGGCGCCGGCGCCTCGCGCATCGGCTCGCTGCTGCTGTATTTCCTGATCGCCTGCATCGGCATGCAGATGGACCTGCTGGCGCTGTTCGACCGCCCGTGGATCTTCCTGCTCGGGCTGATCTGGCTGTGCGTGCACGTCGTGCTGCTGCTGGCGCTGGGCAAGCTGCTGCGGGTGCCGTTCTTCTATTTCGCGATCGGCTCGCAGAGCAACGTCGGCGGCCCGGCCTCGGCGCCGGTGGTGGCGGCCGCGTTCCATCCGGCGCTGGCGCCGGTCGGCGTGCTGCTGGGCACGATGGGCTACGCCACCGGCACCTACCTGGCGTATCTGGTCGGGATCACCTTGCGCGCGATGGCGGGCGCGGGCTGAACACAGGCTCAGCGATGTGCCTGAAGAAGAATGTGGGAGCGACTGAAGTCGCTCCCACAGCGAGCACCCTGGTCTGGGGAAGTGGAATCGGCATGGACGCGAAGGGCGCAGGCTGGCCGGCCTGCGCCATGACCGAGGCGCCTACGGCTGCAGCGCCACGCGCCGCTGCTGCTCTTCCTGCTGCGGCAGGGTCGCCTGCAGGTTCTGCTGCTGCAACTGGCCGACGTTGGCCTGCGCCGGTTCGTTGGCCGCCGCCGCGGTCTGCACCTGGCTGCGCAGGTGCGCCGGGTCGTCGGCGCGGCCCTGCACCGCGAACAGGCGGTCGCCGTCGCGGCTGGGGACCAGTTGGTCGATCCGTTTCAGGCCATCGTGGCCGGCCTGCGCGGCGACGCTGGCGGCGGTGTTGAGGAACGCCGCATCGTCGCGCAAACCCAGACGCTCGCGCTGCCCGTCCAACTGCACCACCGCATCGTTGAACAGGCGGCTGCCGGTGGACATGCTGCGTTCCTGGGGCTGCGCGTGGCTCTGCGCGTCCAGTTCCTGCGCCTTGATCACCGAGTCGATGCCGTGCAGGTCCAGCCGATGCTTGAGCATCATCCCCGGCACCAGGCGCTGGCCGAACGACAGCGGATCCGGGTCCGGCAACTGGATCTGGTGGCCGGCGGCGTCGGGCATCGCCCATTTCAGCGGGATGCTGTCTTCCTGCAGGTGGGTCAGCAGTTCGTTCTTGACGTGGTAGCCGCGGATCAATCCATCGGCGGCGTAGTCCTTGGCCGCGGACGCGTCCAGGCCTTCGCGCTCCAGGGTGCGGTCGTTGACCCCGGCGGCGTTGTAGGTGACCGCCGGCACGTCGTTGACCATCGCCGAGGCCGCGGCCAAACCGCCGCCGAGCGAATGCCCGGAGATCATCAGGTCCTGGCCGAACGCCTGCCTGGCCTGGCTGCCGAGCTGGATCGCCGAGGCGTACTGCGCGTCGGCGAAGCCCAGGCCCTGGCCGATGTTGTGCTTCCAGTCCTTGCCTTCGTCGGTGCCGCAGAACGCCAGCACCACGTTGCCCTGGTCGTTGCGGTAGAACGCGGCATCGAAGCCGCTCTTGGCATCGTGCAGCATGCCCGGATCGATGCCGGCGCGCTGCACCGCGCCGTCGTCCAGGCGGGTCCAGCCGTCGGGCAGCGCAGCGAAGCTTTCCGCGCCGCCGGCGCGGCGCTGGGCGGCGGTGGTGTACAGATCCTGCAGCAGGGCAGGAAGTTGCGTGTCCACCGGCTGCGGCTGCTGGCCGCGCACGGCCTCGGCGAACGGGGCGGACGCGGCGCTATCGGAAAGGTCGTTCTGGCTCATGCGCGGTTCCTTGCGAGTGTTGCGAACAGCCGCCTCAGCGGGTCGCTTCCAGGGGGATGTCGTGGGCGCTCAACCAGTCGCGTACCGCGGCGCGGGTCTGCTGCGCGGCGCTGTTGAGCAGGCGCTCAGGCGTGGTGAAGAAATACGCCTGGAAGGTCTTCTGTTGCGCATTGCGCAGGCCCGGATCGACCCCGGCCTGCAGCAGTTTCAGCACCCACGGGTTGCCGGCGCTGCTCTGCGCGGCCAGGTGCAGCAGCGAATTGCCGCTGGCATCGACCCGGTGCGGATCGGCGCCGGCCTGCAGCAGCAGCTGGATCTGCGCGTCGCGCTTGCTCTGCAACGCGCGGAACAGCGGCGTCCAGTTGCCGCGCGCGCTGACCGGATCCACCGGCGCGCCATGCTGCAGCAGGATCTTCAGGTAGTGCGGGTCCTTGGCCATCGCGGCCATGTGCACCACGGTTTCCTGGTCCATGCCCGGTTCGGCCGGATTCGCGCCAGCGTCCAGCAAGGCACTGAGCGCGCGCGGCTGTTCGTTCCAGATCGCGTATTCGAGCAGGGTGACGTTCTGGTCGCCGTGCGCGGACAGATCCACGCCGGGCGCCAGTGCGGCGATGCGCGCCGCGTCGCCGCGCGCGACGGCGGCGGCGATGTCGGCGAGGTGGGGATCGCGGAACGCGACCGAGTGATCCTGCAGCGTGGCTGACATGGCAGAGTGCTCCTTGGCGCCGGGCGGGGCGGCGCATGAGACCGAGATGGACATCGAGGTCGCAAGCGCGATCAGGACGGGGAACTGCTTGCGCATGGAGGGCTCCTTTTCCTGTTCGCGTTCCTGTTGCCGGTGGCGACGATCCTTGCCACCTTGGCCGATGCTAGCAGCTGCCTGGCGATGTTTCGGTAAGGTTTTGTGACCGCGCAGGCAGAACGGGTGCGCGGTTGGGCACCGGAGGGCGCCGCTTAACTCGAACCTAATGTTTGCGCCGGGGGGCGCCTCGGCGGCCTGCTTGCGCAAGGCGCCACACGTGCGCTGTTGCCTGGCACGAGCCCATGCCCGCCACGGCTGGCGCGTGCGCGTGCGCGCGCAGGCGGCGTACATGCGCAGCTGGGCATAATGCGGGTTTCGCCGAGGAGCCTGCGATGACGGCCACACCCTTCGACCTGTTGATCAGCGACTGCGACGGGGTGCTCGTCGACAGCGAAGTGCTGGCCGACCGGGTCATGTTCGATGCGCTGGGCGCCTATGTGCCGCGAGCCGAGCTGGAGGCCTACCTTGCCGGCAGCTTCGGCCAGACCGCGCACGAGATCGTGGAGCGGGTGCAACGGCATTTCGCGGTGACCCTGCCGGCGGGCCTGTTCGAGGAAATCCGGCAGCGTTCGGAAGCGTTGATCGCCGCCGAAGTGCAGCCGATCGACGGCGTGCGCGAGGCCTTGCTGGCGCTGCCGCTGCCGCTGGCGGTCGCCTCCAACAGCCAGCGTCACAGCGTGGTGGCGTCGGTGGCGCGTGCCGGGCTGAGCGAGCGGGTGAACGGCAACCTCTTCAGCGCCGACATGGTGGCGCGGCCGAAGCCGGCGCCGGACGTCTACCTGCTGGCCGCGCGCACCCTGGGCGTGGCGCCGCCGCGCTGCCTGGTGATCGAGGACAGCGCCACCGGCGCCAGCGCGGCGCTGGCCGCGGGCATGACCGTGATCGGGTTCACCGGCGCGGCGCATATCCCGCCGGGGCATGCCGAAACGCTGCGTCACCTCGGCGTGGCGGCGGTGATGGAGCACATGCGGCAGTTGCCGCAGGTCTACGCCGAACTGGTGCGCGCGGCGGCGGCGTAGCTTCGAGCAGGAAGCAGTCGGGACTGCAGTCCCTCCCACAGTGCACCCAGCCAGCTGGCCGCAGGTCCTTGTGGGAGCGACTTCAGGGCACCTCTAATAACCCCAAAAAACTCGACTAAAACGCTCGCAAGTCATTGATGCGCATAGTGCGAAATTTTTGGAATCGAGGTTATTAGAGGTGCCCTTCAGTCGCGACGAACGTGCTGCCGGGTGGTGACGACATGCCCTGGCTGCGCCGCTCGCCGGCGTTTCGCCGTGGAGCGTGGTGGATGGCGAGAGTGGCCGCGGACCGCTTCTCCTCATTCGTAGTGCGCCGCTGCTCCGTGCTGCCTGTCGCGACTGAAGTCGACTCCTGCCTGCGTAGCGGTGCGTGTTCAACGTAAGTGGTAGCGCATGTTCACGCACCGAAGCGGCATCGCGTGCGTCCGAAGCCGCGATGCCCGCAGACACCGGACTCCCGCTGTCACCAATCCCGAATCTCGAATCACAAATCCCGGCATCTCACTCAACAGCACCGAAACCCGCTCTTGCCGCCATAGCGCGCTTCCTGGCGCTCGCGGAAGAAGGTCTTGTAGTCCATCGGTTGCCGGTCGGGATGTTTCTCCAGCACGTGCCGCACGTAGTTGTCGTAGTCGGGAATGCCGCAGCACAGCCGCGCGGTCTGCACCAGGCGCCGCCACAGCCGGCGGTGCGCCTGGTACTGCCCGACCGGAACCAGGTCGTTGCGCATCACAGGTCCGCCATCTGGTGCGGCTGCAGCGCCACGTACGCGGTTTCCTTGTCGCTGCGCTGCGGGTCGCGGCGCGCGGCGAGGATGGTCCTGACCGCGTAGATCAGGATCGAGAACACCACGAACAGGAACAGCGCGGTCAGCCCGGTGTTGACGTAGGCGTTGGTGACGATCTGCTGCATCTGCGCCACCGTCTTGGCCGGCGCGGTGACGGTGCCGCTGGCGATCGCGTCCTGGAACTTGTGCGCCTGCGCCAGGAAGCCCTGCGCCGGGTTGGGGTCGAAGATCTTGATCAGCCCGGCGTAGGTGGTGCAGATCAGCAGCCACAGCGCCGGCACGAGGGTGACCCAGGCGTAGCGGTCGCGCTTCATCTTGAACAGCACCACCGTGCCCAGCATCAGCGCGATGCCGGCGAGCATCTGGTTGGAGATGCCGAACAGCGGCCACAGCGTGCGGATGCCGCCGTACGGATCCTTGACCCCGGTATAGAGCAGGTAACCCCACAGCGCCACGCAGCCGCCGGTGGCGACGATGTTGGCGCCCCACGATTCGGTCCGCTTCAGCGCCGGCACGAAGTTGCCGAGCAGGTCCTGCAGCATGAAGCGCCCGGCGCGGGTGCCGGCATCGACCGCGGTGAGGATGAACAGCGCCTCGAACAGGATCGCGAAGTGGTACCAGAACGCCATCATGTCCTCGCCCGGCAACAGCTGGTGCAGGATCTGCGCGATGCCCACCGCCAGGGTCGGCGCGCCGCCGGCGCGGGCCAGGATGGTGGTCTCGCCGATGTCGCGGGCGGTGGCTTCGAGCACGTCGGGGGTGATGGCGAAGCCCCATTCGCTGACCTTGGCCGCGACCGCGACGATATCGCTGCCCACCATCGAGGCCGGCGCGTTCATCGCGAAATACACGCCCGGCTCGATGATCGAGGCGGCGACCAGCGCCATCACCGCGACGAACGATTCCATCAGCATGCCGCCGTAGCCGATGTAGCGCATGTGGCCTTCGCTGGCGAGCAGCTTGGGGGTGGTGCCGGAGGCGATCAGCGCATGGAAGCCGGACACCGCGCCGCAGGCGATGGTGATGAACAGGAACGGGAAGATGCCGCCGGTCCACACCGGGCCCATGCCGTTGTGCGCGTACTGGGTCAGCGCCGGCATCTTCAGGTCGGGCATGACCACCAGGATGCCGATGGCCAGGGCGATGATGGTGCCGATCTTGAGGAAGGTGGACAGGTAGTCGCGCGGCGCCAGCAGCAGCCACACCGGCAGCACCGAGGCGACGAAGCCGTAGCCGATCAGCATCCAGGTGATCTGCACGTCGGTGAAGGTGAAGGCCGGGCCCCAGGTCGGATCGGCGGCGACCTTGCCGCCGAACCAGATCGCGGCCAGCAGCAGGATCAGCCCCACCACCGAGATCTCGCCGATCTTGCCGGGGCGGATGTAGCGCATGTACACGCCCATCATGATCGCGATCGGCATCGTCGCGATCACCGTGAACATGCCCCACGGACTCTCCGCCAGCGCCTTGACCACCACCATCGCCAGCACCGCCAGGATGATGATCATGATCAGGAACGCGCCGAACAGGGCGATGGTGCCGGGCACCTGGCCCATCTCCTCGCGCACCAGGTCGCCGAGCGAGCGGCCGTTGCGGCGGCTGGACAGGAACAGCACCACGAAGTCCTGCACCGCGCCGGCGAACACCACGCCGACCACCAGCCACAGCAGCCCGGGCAGGTAGCCCATCTGCGCGGCGAGCACCGGGCCGACCAGCGGCCCGGCGCCGGCGATGGCGGCGAAGTGGTGGCCGAACAGCACGTGCTTGTTGGTCGGCACGTAGTCCAGGCCGTCGTTGTTGAGCACCGCCGGGGTGGCCCGGGTCGGGTCCAGCTGCATCACCTTGGTGGCGATGAACAGGCTGTAGAAGCGATAGGCGATCAGGTAGATCGAGACCGCGGCGACCACGATCCACAGCGCGTTGATGTGTTCGCCGCGGCGCAGGGCGATGGTGCCCAGGCAGAACGCCGCCAGCACCGCGAGCGCGGCCCAGGCCAGTTTGGAAAACCCTTTCATGCAGATCGCTCCCCCACAAGATTCCCGCAAGGGTCGCCCCGATGGCCTGGGGGGGTCAATGCCGGGACAGGCGATGGCCCTAGTACTTTGGTCGTAGTCGGCGCCGTATTCGACGATCGCGCGGGGCGCGGGGACGCATGCCAGGCCGTGGCGATGGGGAAGGCGGTGGGTCGAGACGGACTTTGCCTGATCGCTAGGCATCGCGCGGAGCATCGGGTGCAAGAGTGCGGCTGCGGGATCGGCGTGCTTGGCTGCAGTCGGGACTGAAGTCCCTCCCACAAGAGCGGTTATGGCCGGCACGCGCACCGACATCGGCACCCGCATCGCGCCGGAACGCGCCAGAACGCGCCACGCCGACACTCCCGGCGCAGTCGGTGCACCAGGCGCGAGGCTGGCCGGCGCCCCTGCGATGGAACGATGGGTTGCGCCGATCGCGATTGGCCGTCGCCGCGGGCACACCCATGTTGGGGGCTTCACCAGGAGAGCGCCCGCCATGACCGACACCACGACCGCCGTCCCCGCGCACATCGCGCGCACGATCCGTGGCCGCGCCACCGCCGACGGCGACGGGGTCAGGCTGACCCGCGTCATCGGCGGCGGCGAACTGCCCGAGCTGGACCCGTTCCTGCTGCTCGACGAATTCGGCACCGACCGCGCCGAGGACTACATCGGCGGTTTTCCCAGCCATCCGCACCGCGGCTTCGAGACCGTCACCTACATGCTCGACGGGCGCATGCGGCACAAGGACAACCACGGCAACGAAGGCCTGCTGACCCCGGGCAGCGTGCAGTGGATGACCGCCGGCCGCGGCCTGGTGCATTCGGAGATGCCGGAGCAGGAGTCCGGGCGCATGCGCGGCTTCCAGCTGTGGGTGAACCTGCCGGCGCGCGACAAGATGACCGCGCCGCGCTACCAGGAGTTCGCGCCCGAGCGCATCCCGCTGGCGCAGCCGGCGCCGGGAGTGACGGTCAAGGTGATCGCCGGCCAGCTCGGCGACGTGCACGGGCCGATCGCGCAGCCGGCCACCGATCCGCTGTATCTGGACATCGCGCTCGCTGCCGGCGCGCGCTGGGACTACCTGTTGCCGGCCGGGCACACTGCATTCGCCTACGCCTACGAGGGCGCCGCGACGCTGGGCGAGGGCGAGACCGCGCGCGAGCTGCCGGCGCAGACCCTGGCCGTGCTCGGCGGCGGCGACCTGCTGCAGCTGCGGGCGGGAGCGGCGGGCGCGCGGCTGATCCTGGTCGCCGGCCGGCCGCTGCGCGAGCCGGTGGCGCGGCACGGGCCGTTCGTGATGAACACGCGCGAAGAGCTGATGCAGGCCTTCGTGGATTTCCAGGAGGGGCGGTTCTAGCGTTTTTCTGAGCTGTGGCGGGCAGCACAATGTGGGAGCGACTTCAGTCGCGACGGGCCTTCCCGGTAAAGCCCGTTGCGACTGAAGGGCACCTCTAATAACCTCGATTCCAAAAATTCCGCGCTATGCGCATCAATGACTTGCGAGTGCTTTGGTCGAGTTTTTGGGGTTATTAGAGGTGCCCTGAAGTCGCTCCCACAAGGTCCGTGCGCTGAAAGCCCGCCAGCCACAGCGATCCAGCGCCACGCTGGTCGGACGCATGTCCAGGCCCTGCACCAGCGACTGCAGCGATTGCAGTTCCTGCACGTCGCCGGCGTCGATCCAGACCTGCGCGTAGTGGTCCTTGCTCAGCTCGACCACGGTGACCCGGCGCGAGGCCAGGCCCGGCGCATCGACCCCGCCCAGATCCGGCCGGTACCAGTGCACGCTTTCGCCGGCGATGCTGCCTTTCTCTTCGCGCAGGTTGCGCGCCAGCGGGATGTTCGGATCGCGCGAGGTCAGCATCATGCCCAGCACCTGGCGGCCGTCGGCGGTCGTTGCCCGGCACACGATGAAGCCCTTGTCGCTGCGCTCGTTCCATTGCAGGTTGGCCTGCGGCGGCAGTTGCGGGCAGTTCTGCGCCTGCTGCGCCATGGCGGTGGCCGCCGCCAGCACGGCAGGCAGGACCGACAGGCCGGTGAGCCAGTGTGCAACCCTCATTCGCGATGTCCCCATGTACCGCCGCACTGCGACGGCATCGATCTTCAGCGCACGCCGACGCAGGCCGGCACGGCACGTCACCCTCGGTCCATTGCGGGATTCGCGTGCAGTGCATACCCCTACGCAATGCGTGTCCCGGTGTGCGGCTGCAACTCCCGCCGCCGTCCGAACCATAGCCCAGCGGGCGGCGCTTGACAATTGGAATGCGGATCGAAGCGCGGCCGGGCCGGCGGCGCCTCGCCGCCAGGCCACGGACGGCCGCGTCGCCGGCCGGCCTTACTTGCCCGGCTCGGGCAGCGGGATGAATTCCTGGTCGTCGCCGGGAATCAGCCCGAAGCGGCCGTCGCGCCAGTCCTGCTTGGCCTGCTCGATGCGCTCGGTGGAGCTGGACACGAAGTTCCACCACAGGTGGCGCGGCCCGTCCAGCGGCTCGCCGCCCATCAGCATCGCCTTCAGCGGGGTCTTGGCGCGCAGGCGGCCGCGCGCGCCGGGTTCGGGCAACACCAGGTAGCGCGCGGGGATGTCCACGCCGTCCAGCTGCGCCTCGCCTTCCAGCACGTACAGCGAGCGCTGCACGTGGCCGGTGTCCAGGTCGATCTCCGCATCCGCGTCCAGGTCCAGCGCCACGTTCAGCGTGTCGGCGAACACCTTGACCGGCGATTCCTCGCCGTAGGCGCGGCCGGCGATCACCCGCAGCCACACCCCGTCGCGGCGCTGCTGCGGCAGGCTGGCGGCGGCGTGGTGGTAGAACGCCGGCGCGGTTTCCTCGGCCGATTTCGGCAGCGCCACCCAGGTCTGCATGCCGTGCAGCGGATGCGGCTGCGCGCGCAGCGAGGAAGGCGTGCGTTCGGAATGGGCGATGCCGCGGCCGGCGGTCATCCAGTTGACGTCGCCGGCGCGGATCACCTGGTCCGAGCCGAGCGTGTCGCGGTGGCCGATCTCGCCGGACCACAGGAAGGTCACCGTGGCCAGGCCGATGTGCGGATGCGGGCGCACGTCCACGCCGCGGCCGGGTTCGAAGAGCGCCGGGCCCATGTGGTCGATGAACACGAACGGGCCGACGCTGCGCGCCTGCAGGCTGGGCACCGCGCGGCGCACTTCGAAGCCGCCGATGTCGTGGACGCGGGGAGCGATCAGGGTGGGCATGCGCAGCCTCGTGGACATGGAGAACGAATGCGCAAGCATCGCATGCGCGGCCGTCGAGGCGACGGCATCGCGGCAAGACGGACTGTCCCGGGCGATGGCGTCCTGGTGGGCCTGCATTGCAGGGGAGGCGATGCCGCGCACGCCGGCGGCGCGCGCCTGCGCGGTGCCGCGGTGGCTGCGACGCGCAAACCGTATGCATTGCGGGAATGCCTGGCGAGCAGAATCGCATAGTGCAAAAACGCGCGCTCTTTTTGTCTGCAATTTTGTCACTTTGGATGAAATCGTTGGCCGCGAATGGGAATACTTGAGCGCTGCGGCACGGCTGGCGCCGGCCGTGCCGCAGCGTCGCGGCGCGTTCGCTGCATCCATTCCCCCCTTTTGAAGCGGAGAGCATTCCGATGAACCGTTGGTGCAAAAAACCTGGCAATACCGTCAAATTCCTGCTGCCGATCCTGATGTCGCTGGCATCGCTCGCTGCCACGTCGGCATACGCACAAGGTGTTCCGCTGATGAACGTGCCCACCCTTGTCATCAACGACTGGAATGCCAGAGCGCTGCTGGTGTCGGGCGGGCAAGGCAGTGGATGTTATGCCTTCAACAACGCCAAGCGGATCCCGGGTCCGACGCTGCGCACGTATACGCGCTATCAGGTGATCGCCATGGCGTCGGCCAACTGCGCCGAGGGAACCGGCCTGCCCGGCGCCAACTTTATGTTCTTTCCGCGTCCACGTCCGAAGGGCATGTTCATCCGGATCTACCCCAACGGTATCCAGATCGGCAATCTGTAAGCCATCGCCGAAGCATGCGGCTGGCCATGCGCCACTTCGCCGCCGCCGGTGCGCCGCATGGCGGATCGGCACCCGCGTTGCCGCGTCCACCGCAGCCTGTACGCTGCGATGGACGCTTCCATGCAGGACGCGGCCGACATCAGAACAAGCGATCGCCAGCGCCGCTCGGCACCGCCACCTCGCCGCGGCGCGAGGCCAGCCGGTCGGCCAGGCGGGTCGGTTCGGGCAGCCGGTAGCCGCGCAGGCAGCGCTGGGTCCAGTGCAGCGCGCTGTCCACCGCGACGCGGTGGCCGGGCGAGACGATCAACGGATTGCAGCGCGGCTTGCTGCGCAGCGCCCAGCCGATGGTCTCGCCGCGGTGCACGATGGGGCTGCGGTCGCCGGCCTGCGGCCCGGGTTCCTCGAAGCGTCCGGCCAGCAGGCTTTTCGCCACGCCGATGCTGGGCAGGCCGGTGACCACGCCGAAGTGCGCGGCGATGCCGAGCCGGCGTGGATGGGCGATGCCCTGGCCGTCGACGAACACCAGGTCCGGACGCTGCCGCAGCAGGGCCAGCGCGGCCAGCAGCGCCGGCAGTTCGCGAAAGCTCAGCAGTCCCGGCACGTAGGGCATCGAGGTCGGCACACGGGCGATTTCGGCCTGCTGCGGTTGCAGCGTGTCGGCGTCGAGCAGCACCGCGGCGGCGCGGGTGATGCGGCCTTCGTCCTCGAAGCCGACGTCGAACCCGGCTAGCCAGCGCGGCGGGTCCGGCACTTCGTCGTGCAGCCGCACCTGCTTGGCCAGCGTGGCCTGCAACGCCCGCGCCTGCACGATGCTGCCGTCCCAGTCGCCGAAGACCTTGTGCGAAGAAGTATCCATTTGCGAATGATCGCGCCGCATTCGTGGCCGTGGCGTGGAGGAGCTGGGAATGGGGAAACGGGAATGGGGAATCGTCGAGGCATGCTCCTGATCGATGTCTGGCGACGAGAGGTCGCGGTCTCGACGAGAGGGGGACGGTCGTCAGCGCCGATCCGCTTGCGTTCCGGCGTAGCGCGGTCCGGCGCGCCCTTGTAGGAGCTGCTCCAGCCGCGACAGATCGCCAGACGGCAAGGCGCGCTGGAACGCCAAGCCGTTTCCCATTCCCCATTCCCATTTCCCCATTCCCAGCCGTCACATCCCGCTACAATCCAGGGCCGCACGACCCACGCATCCCCCAACGGAGACCGTCGCAGTGACCCGCAAACTCGTACTGTTGCGCCATGGCCAGAGCCAGTGGAACCTGGATAACCGCTTCACCGGCTGGGTGGACGTGGATCTCACCGAGCAAGGCCGCCAGGAAGCCGCCGCCGCCGGTCGCCTGCTGCGCGAGGAGGGGCTGCAGTTCGACGTGGCGCACACCTCGGTGCTCAAGCGCGCCATCCACACCCTGCAGGGCGCGCTGAAGGAACTGGACCAGGACTGGCTGCCGGTGCACAAGAGCTGGCGCCTCAACGAACGCCACTACGGCGGCCTGCAGGGCCTGGACAAGGCCGAGACCGCGGCCAGGCACGGCGAGGAGCAGGTCAAGATCTGGCGCCGTTCCTACGACATCCCGCCGCCGCCGATGGAGGCCGACGATCCGGGCCATCCGCTGCACGACCGCCGCTACGCCACGCTCGACCGCAACGCGTTGCCGGCCACCGAGTCGCTGGCGACCACGCTCGAGCGCGTGCTGCCGTACTGGCACGACGCGATCGCGCCGCAGCTGAAGGCCGGACAGACCGTGCTGGTCACCGCGCACGGCAACTCGTTGCGCGCGCTGTATAAGTATTTGAACGGCGTCTCGCGCGAAGAAATCCTGGAACTCAACATCCCCACCGGCATTCCGTTGCTGTTCGAGCTGGACGACGAGTTGAAGGTGCAGTCCTACCGCTATCTCGGCGATCCGGAAGCGGCGAAGAAGGCGGCCGAGGCGGTGGCCAACCAGGGCAAGGCGAAGTAATAAGCAGGCGCTAGGTGCCGCATCAAGGAGGATGGGATGTTCGATTTCAGTATCTGGCACTTCGTGATCATGTTGGTCCTGCTGGCGCTGCCGGTGCTGGTGTTCGTGGCCGTGTGGCTGGCGATGCGCGCCGACCGGCGTGCGCAAGCGTCGCGTCGCGCCGCTGCGCCGCCACCGCTGCCGCCTGCGGCATCGGTAGAGATGCGGCTGCGCGCGCTCGAGGCGTTGCGCGCGCAGGGCCTGGTCGACCAGGCGGAATACGAGCGCCGGCGCCAGCAGATCCTCGCCGATCTGTGAGCGCGCGGCGCGGCGGCGCGCGGCTTCAGTCGTCGCCGCTCGCGTCCACCCACACCCGCATCTCGCCTTCGCCACGGTTGGCCCAGGCGAAGTAGGGGACGAAGGTCAGGGTCTGCGCCTGCCGCGACGGCGGCGGCGCGTCGTAGCGGTATAGCGGCAAGCTCTCGGCCTGCGCGTCGTCGTGACCGTGCAGGCGTTCGCCCTCGGCCTGCAGCAGCACCTGGCCGGCCAGGGTGCCGCTGCCGGGTTCGGTGCGGATCGCCGCGCTGGCGGGCAGGCGCAGCTGATGCAGCTGCGCGCCGTTGTCGGCCTGCTCCAGGCAGTACACCAGCGGCCCGCGCTGCAGCGCGACCTTGCCGGCCAGATGGCGCACGCGCGGATGGCCGCTGACCCGCATCGGCGGCATCGGCAGGCGCAGGTGCAGGGTGTCGCCGCGCTGCCAGCGCCGTCGCAGCACGCAGTAGCCGTGCTGCAGATGCGCCTCGATCGCCACCGCTTCGCCATTGAGATGCAGTTGCGGCGCGCGGCACCAGTCCGGCAGGCGTAGCGCCAGCGCGGCCTCGACCGGAGCCTCGCAGTCCACGCTCAGTTCCACCTGTTCCTGCCACGGGTACTCGCCACGCTGGCGCAGGGTCAAGGTCTGCCCGTCCACGTCGAACGCGGCGTCGCTGCCGACGTACAGATTCACGTAGAGCGTGTCGTCGCGGCGGGTGTAGATGTAGTGCCCGAGCGAGGTCAGCACGCGGGCGATGTTCGGCGGACAGCAGGCGCAGCCGAACCAGCGCTGGCGCACCGGCTTGACGTGGTCGAAGCCGTGGTTGCCGTGCACGGTGGGCGGATGCACTTCCAGCGGATTGACGTAGAAGAAGTGGCGCCCGTCCAGCGCCATGCCGGCCAGCACGGTGTTGTACAGCGCCCGCTCCATCACATCGGCATAGCGGCTGTCCGGCGCCAGCTGCAGCATGCGGTTGGCGAACATCATCAGCCCGATCGAGGCGCAGCTCTCGTTGTAGGCGGTGTCGTTGGGCAGGTCGTAGTCGACGCTGAAGGCTTCGCCGTAGCTCTGCGCGCCGATCGCGCCGGTGAGGTACAGCTGCCGCTGCGTGGTGTTCTCCCACAGCCGTTCGCAGGTCGCGCGCAGTTCGGCGTCGCCGCTGTGCCGCGCCAGGTGCGCCACGCCGGCGTACAGGTACACGAAGCGCACCGCGTGGCCGACCGCGGTGGTCTGCAGCGCGACCGGCACGTGCGCCTGGCTGTACGCCTTGTCCTCGATCATCCACGCCGGCCCGTGCCCGCCCCAGAAGAAGCTGCGCCCGCGCTTTTCGTATTCTTCGTCGTAGTAGTGCGGCGCGGTGCCGCGCTGCTCGACGAAGTAGCGGGTCAGCGCCAGGTAGCGCGGCTCGCCGGTGGCTTCGTACAGGCGCATCAGCGCCAGTTCGATCTCCGGATGCCCGGGATAGCCGTGCAGTTGCTGCGGGCCGGGACCGAAGGTGGCGTCGATGTGGTCGGCGAGCCGGCACACGATGTCCAGCAGCGCGCGCTTGCCGGTGGCCTGGTGGTAGGCGACGCCGGCCTCGATCATGTGTCCGGCGCAGTACAGCTCGTGGCATTCGGCCAGGTTGCTCCAGCGCTGCTCCGGCGCCTTCACCGTGAAATAGGTGTTGAGGTAGCCGTCGGGCTGCTGCGCGGCGCCGATCAGTTCGATGGTGGCGTCGGCATCGCGCTCCAGCGCCGGATCGGGATGCTGCGCGAGCAGGTAGGCCACCGCTTCCAGCCACTTGGCCACGTCGCTGTCCTGGAACACCATGCCGTAGAACGCGCCGTCGCTGCGCCCGGCGGCGATGCGGAAGTTCTCGATCGCGTGGCTGGGCTCGGCATCGGCGACGTTGTCGTTGAGCGCGTCCCACTGGTAGGGCAGCACCACCTCCTGCACCAGGCGCTGGTAGCGCTGCCAGAACGGGTCGGCGATGCGCAGGCGGTCGAGCGGGAGTTCGGGCGGCGGGGCGAGCGAGTGCGGCATGGAGGCGGCGATCCTGTGGGGAGGAGGAGGGGGGCGGTCAGTGCACCGGGCGCGCGGCCAGATCGGCACCGATCTCGGCCAGCAGCGGCCGGCGCAGGCGGCAGCGGTAGATCACCGCGGCCAGCAGCAGGTGCAGCGCGGCGGGAATCAGCGTTTCCAGCAGGGTGATCGCCTGCAGCGAGGCGTCGGTCTGGTGCTCGGCGCCGGCGCGGTAGCCCACGCGCACGAACAGGTAGCTGATCACCACCGCGCTCGAGGCCCAGGCCAGCTTGATGCAGAACAGGTTGAAGGCGAAGTTGATGCCGGAGGAACGGATGCGGTTCTTCCACGCGCCGTAGTCGTCGGCGAAGGCCATGATCGAGAAGTGCAGCGGCAGCGCGAAGCCCAGCACCAGGCAGTTGACGAAGATCAGCCCCAGCCACAGCGTCTGCTGCGCCGGCCCGGTGGGCATGCACCACTGCAGCACGCCCAGCGCGGCCAGCGCCAGATTGGTGTGCAGGTACAGGGCCAGCGGATCGAAGCGGCGGCACAGCGCGTTGACCACGAGCGCGCCGAGCACCGTGGCCAGCGCCACCATCGCGAAGAACAGCGAGGTGTAGCCGGCGCCGCCGCCGAGCACGTAGTTGATGAAATACAGATAGCCGCCGCCGCGGATGTTGAACACGTTGATCAGCAGGAACGACATCAGCAGCACCAGCCGCATCTGGTCGTTGCGCAGCAGCCCGCGCAGGTGCTGGCCGATGCCGGCCTCGCCCAGCAGGCTGACCGGCACGCGCTCGCGCACGGCGAAGAAGCAGCACAGGAACATCGCCACCGCCAGCGCGCTGAGCAGGCCCACGCCGAGCTGATAGCCGTGCGCGGCATCGCCATCGCCGAGCACCCGCACCAGCCACGGCAGCCCGACCGAGACCAGGAAGCCGGCGACGCCGCACAGCACGAAGCGCCACGACTGCGCCGACACCACTTCGCGGTGGTCGCCGGTCATGCTGTTGATCAGTGCGCAGTACGGCACGTTGATCGCGGTGTAGCACAGCGACAGCAGGAAATAGCTGGCGAAGGCATAGGCGACCTTGGCCGTATGGCTCAGCTGCGGGCTGCTGAAGGTCAGCACGCAGGCGATGCCGATCGGCAAGGCGATCCACAGCTGCCAGCCGCGGAAACGGCCCCAGCGGCTGCGGGTGCGGTCGGCGAGCAGGCCCATCAGCGGATCGGACACCGCATCGGCGATGCGCAGCACGGTGAACAGGGTACCGACCAGGGCCGGGGTCAGGCCGAACACGTCGGTGTAGAAGAAGGTCAGGAAGTTGGCGATCAGGCAGGTGACGATGGTGCCGCCGGCATCGCCCAGGCCGTAGCCGAACTTCTCAAGGCGCGAGAGTCGCTGCGTGGCGGCGGCCTGGTCGGCGCCTGCGGCAACGGGGCCAACGGCGGTCGCATTCAACGGGACGGTTCCTGGCGGGCGCGGGGTCCGGCGCCCGCTCAAAGTCGCACGCCGCCCGGATCGGGACAAGAGCCGGTGCGGTATAAAAACGGTACGATTCCGACCTGCGCGGCCTCGGTAGCGCACGCGGCGATACCGTGTATCTTTGCTGCAGTGCAGCGAGCCATTCGCGACAGGGAGACACTTCCGACATGCTCGAACTCGCAGTGGCCTATCCGATCCGGGTCCAGAACGGCGGCCTGTTCATTTCCCGCGGGGTCGGTGCGCATCCGACGCGGGTGATCCAGTCCTACGAGCTGATCTTCGTCGAGCGCGGCACCCTGTCGATCCGCGAGCAGGACAACGACTTCCATATCGGCCCCGGCGAGACCCTGATCCTGTGGCCGGGGCGCGAACACGCCGGCCTGGGCCGCTTCTCCGACGAGTTGCGCTTCTACTGGGTGCATTTCGAACTGGAGCCGGCGGCGGCGGACGCGGCCGGCGCCACGCTGCTGTCGATGCCGCAGCGCACCGCGATCCGCGACCCGGAGCGGTTCGTCGGCCTGTTCCGCTGGTTCCTCGGCGAGCAGGAGGAGCGGCGCACGCTGCCGATGCTGGAGCCGATCGTGCTGTCGATGCTGCAATGCGTGGCCGGCGCCTGGCCCGATCCGCACGACTCCGACCGCGCCGGCGTGGCGCTGGCCTACCGCGCCAAGCAGCTGATCGGCACCCAGTTCCACACCGCGCTCACCGCGTCCGCGTTGGCCGCGCAGCTGCATTGCAACCCGGACTACCTGGGGCGCATCTACCGCCGCGCGTTCGGCACCACGCTGACCGAGGCGATCCATCGGCAACGCATCGCCTTCGCCGAGAAATTGCTGCTGGTGAACACCTGCAGCGTCGACGAGGTCGCGCAGCGCGCCGGCTTCAGCGACGGCGGCTACTTCCGCCGCATCTTCCGCCAACGCCTGGGCATGACCCCGACCGCGTATCGGCGGTTGTACTGCAAGGAGCACATCAACTCGGGGTGAGCGCGATCGCGCGGGGCCTGCACAGCGCATTGCCTACACTGCGCCGATGTCATGGGAAGCCCGCAAATGAAGAAGGCGTTGAAATGGAGCGGCATCGCCCTGGCGGCATTGGTGCTGGCCTCGCTGGCGGCGCTGTACGGCTACGGCCGCTTCGCCGACCGTGCGCAAGGCCCGGCCAGCCATGCGTTGCCGGCGACCGCGCTGGACACGCCGATCGACCGTGCGGTGGCGCCACTCGCCGCGGCGCATCCCGGGCACAGCGGCATGGTGATCCTGCCCGACAACGTCGAGGCGTTCGCGGTGCGCGCGGCGGCGGCGCGCGCGGCCGGGCGCAGCCTGGACCTGCAGTACTACATCTGGCATGCGGATTTCACCGGCAACCTGCTCTACAACGAGCTGTTGCGCGCCGCCGATCGCGGCGTGCGCGTGCGCCTGCTGCTGGACGACATGAACGTGCACGGCAGCAATTCGGTGTTGGCCGCGCTGGACCGCCACCGGCTGATCGAGGTGCGGCTGTTCAACCCGACCCGCGCGCGCGAAGGCACGCTGATGCGCGGGGTGGAGCTGGTGCTGCGGTTCTTCAGCGTCAACCGGCGCATGCACAACAAGGCCTGGATCGCCGACGGGCGCATGGCGGTGGTGGGCGGGCGCAACGTCGGCGACGAATACTTCGATGCGGCGCGCGACACCAACTTCATGGACACCGATGTGGCGGTGGTCGGGCCGGCGGTGGCGCAGGCCGCGCAGATCTTCGACGCCTACTGGAACAGCCGCAGCGCGGTGCCGCTGAGCGCGCTGGTGCAGGCCGGGCCGGAGGCGCTGCCCAGGCTGCGCGCCAGCATCGATGCCGGCCTGGGCTCGGCGCGCGCGCATCCCTACGTGCAGCGCCTGCGGCAGGCGCCCAGCGTGCGCAACCTGGTCGAGGGCGAGCGCCCACTGCACTGGAGCGCCGACGCCTCGATCGTGTCCGACCCGCCGGAGAAGGCCGAAGGCGCGCCGCCGGGCGCGGACTGGATGACGCCGCGGCTGGTCGGCGAGATGGCGCGCGCGCAACGCGAACTGGCGCTGATCTCGCCGTACTTCGTGCCGGGCGAGGACGGCCTGCGCTGGATCGGCCAGCTGCGCCAGCGTGGCGTGGCGGTCGGCGTGCTGACCAATTCGCTGGCGGCCAACGACGTGGTCGCGGTGCACGGCGGCTATGCCGGCTACCGGGTGCCGTTGCTGCGGCAGGGCGTGGCGCTGTTCGAGCTCAAGCCGCAAGGCGACCCGGGCGGCAGCCTGTTCGGCTCCAGCGGCGCCAGCCTGCATACCAAGGCGTTCGTGGTCGATGGACGCGAAGGCTTCATCGGCTCGTTCAATCTCGATCCGCGCTCGATGAATCTCAACACCGAGATGGGCCTGCTGTTCCGCGATCGCGCCGTGGCGGCCGAACTGCAGCGGCTGTACCGGGCCAAGGTGTCGGCGCCGGTCAGCTACCGGCTGGCGCTGCAGGACGGGGAACTGCGTTGGCAGGATGGCGCGGCGCGGCCGCCGCGGACCTGGACGCACGAGCCGGAAGCGGGCGTGTGGCGGCGCGCCGCCGCGCGGGTGATCGGCTGGTTGCCGCTGGAGTCGCAGCTGTAGCGGCGCAGGCTAGGAATCATTGTGGGAGCGACTTCAGTCGCGACAGGCTTTCCCGGTAACGCCTGTCGCGACTGAAGTCGCTCCCACAAGTAACCGCATCCTGATCCGAAACCGCGTCAGGTCAGCTGCTGCACGATCTCGCGCGCCATCGACCCCAGCGGCAGGATCTTCTCCGCGCCGCCGCGTTTGATCGCTTCCTTGGGCATGCCGAACACGATGCTGCTCTGCTCGTCCTGGGCCACGGTGCGCGCGCCGGCCTGGCGCATCTCCAGCAGGCCGACCGCGCCGTCGTCGCCCATGCCGGTCATGATGATGCCCAGCGCATTGCCGCCGGCGGCGCGCGCGGCGGAGCGGAACAGCACGTCCACCGAGGGCCGGTGCCGGTTCACCGGCGGCCCGTCCACCACCTCCACGAAGTATTGCGCGCCGCTGCGGCGCAGCAGCATGTGCTTGCCGCCCGGCGCGATCAGCGCGCGGCCCGGGACCACGCGGTCGTTGTTGGCCGCTTCCTTCACCGCGATCTGGCACAGGCTGTCCAGGCGCGCGGCGAACGCGGCGGTGAACTTCTCCGGCATGTGCTGGACGATGACGATGCCGGGGCTGACCCGCGGCAGCGCGGTCAGCACCTCCTCCAGCGCCTGGGTACCGCCGGTGGAGGTGCCGATCGCGATCACCCGTTCGGTGGTCTGCGCCAGCGGGCGGCCGCCCTGCGCCGGCAGGATCACGTCGGCGGTGTGCTTGACCTCCGCTTCCACCGGCGGCGCGGCGCTGCGTGCGGCCAGGCGCTTGACGTTGGCGCGCGCGGCGGTGCGCACCGTGGCCACCAGTTCCTCGGCCGAGTCGGTGAGGAACTGCTTCAGGCCGAGCTTGGGCTTGGTCACCACCGCCACCGCGCCGGCGGCCAGCGCGTCCATGGTCACCCGCGCGCCCTTTTCGGTGAGCGTGGAGCAGATCACCACCGGGGTGGGGCGCTCGCTCATGATCTTGCGCAGGAAGGTGATGCCGTCCATCTTCGGCATTTCCACGTCCAGCACGATCACGTCCGGCCATTGCTGGCGCATCTTGTCCATCGCCAGCAGCGGATCGGCGGCCGCGGCGAT
Source organism: Xanthomonas campestris pv. phormiicola (assembly GCA_025666215.1). Taxonomy (NCBI): domain Bacteria; kingdom Pseudomonadati; phylum Pseudomonadota; class Gammaproteobacteria; order Lysobacterales; family Lysobacteraceae; genus Xanthomonas; species Xanthomonas campestris. The sequence goes on from CP102593.1 coordinate 1,863,776, forward strand.
CACCTCGATGCCGGGCGCCTCGTTGAGCACCGCCACCAGCACCTGGCGCACTACCGCCGAATCGTCGACCACCATGGCCTTGATCGTCGTCGTCATCGGTCGTTCCTTTGAGAAGCGGCAGCGGTGTTCATGGCTTGCGGTACACCGACGGCGCCACCTGCACGACCTCGTTGTTGACGTCGTTGAGGCTTTCCGAGTGGCCGATGCAGAAGATGCCGCCGCGCTTGAGCGTGGACAGGACCCGCGCGACCACTTCGCGCTTGGTCTGGCCGTTGAAGTAGATCATCACGTTGCGCAGGAAGATCACGTCGAACTGGCCGAGATTGGGCAGCGTGGCGTTGAGGTTTGCGTGCAGGAAGCGCACGTTGTCGCGCAGCTTGCGGTCGATCAGCAGGCTGCCTTCGTATTCGCCGCGGCCCTTCAGGCAGTAGCGCTTGAGCAGCGCCGGCGGCATGTGCTCGATGCGCTGCAGCGGATAGTGGCCGCTGCGCGCCTTGGTCAGCACGCGGGTGCTGATGTCGGTGCCGACCACTTCGTAGGGGCGGCCCTGCAGGGTGTCGTCCAGCACCATCGCCATGCTGTAGGCCTCCTCGCCGGTGGAGCTGGCCGCGCTCCAGATGCGGAACGGCGCGTTGCCCTTGTACTCGCTCGCCAGCTTGCGCAGCAGGTCGAAGTGCTTGGGCTCGCGGAAGAAATAGGTTTCGTTGGTGGTCAGCAGGTCGATCGCGGTCTGCACCTCGCCGCTGCCTTCGCGGCTCTCCAGCAGCTTCAGGTACTGGGTGTAGGTCTGCAGCGAGTGCGCCTTCAGGCGCTTGCCCAGGCGCCCGCACAGCATCGCCTTCTTGGCCGGGGAAATGGTGATGCCGGCGGCGTCGAAGATGAAGCGCTGGAACTTGCCGAATTCCTGCTCGGTGATGGTGTCGGTGCTGGTCATGATGGTCCGGGAGTCAGTGGTGCGGCGCTTGCGCCGAGGTGGGGCCGTGTTCCTGCAGCCGCGCCTGGTGCTCGAGCAGCCAGGTAGTCAGGGCGCCGCCGCCCATCGGCCGCGCCAGCAGGTAGCCCTGGCCCAGGTCGCAGCCCAGTTCCTGCAGCAATTGCCAGTCCTCGACCGTTTCGATGCCTTCGGCGACGGTACTCAGGCCCAGCCGCTGGGCCATGCCCAGCGCCGATTCCAGCACGGTGCGCAGATTGCGGCTGCGGTGTGCGTCGTGCACGAAGATGCGGTCGATTTTCAGTTCGGTGAACGGGATGCGGGTCAGCTGTTGCAGCGAGGAGAAGCCGGTGCCGTAGTCGTCCAGCGACAGGCCGAAGCCCTGCAGCCGCAGCCGCGCCAGTATGCCCAGCGCGCTGGCTTCGACCAGCGAGCTTTCGGTGATCTCCAGGATCACGTCGGCCGGCACCAGCCCGTGGCGGCGCAGTTGGCTATGCAGTTCGTCGAGCAGTCCCGGCTCCTGCAGCAGGCACGGCGACAGGTTGATCGCCAGGGTCAGGCGGAAGCCGGATTGCTTCCAGGTCGCCAGCCGCGCCATCGCCTGGTCGGCGACGCTGGCGGTCAGCGCGTGGATCAGGCCTTCGCGTTCGGCCAGGGCGATGAAACGGTCCGGCGCGATCTGCCCGTTCTGCGGATGCCGCCAGCGCGCCAGCGCTTCCACGCCGCTGACCTGGCCACTGCGCATGTCCACCTTGGGCTGGTAGGCCACTTCGATGTCGCCGCGGCGCAGCGCCTCGTGCAGCATCGCCGCATCGGTGGTGTCGCCGGCGCTGGCGTCGTGGCGCGCGGCCGGCGTCGGCTGCGGGTGCGCCTGCAACGCCGCATCGAGCTCGGTCGCACGCAGCGGTTTTTCCAGGCCGGCCAGCACCCGCAGGCCGCTGGCGCGACCGACCTGCAGCACCGAATCGATCAGCGCCGCGCCGCGTTGCGAGGCGACCACGATCGGTACGCGCACGTTGCAGCGGGCCAGCGCGTCGAGCAACTGCACGCCGTCCATGCCGGGCATTTCCAGGTCCACGATCAACAGCCCCGGTGGCGGTCCCTGGCTTACCCGCGCCAGCGCCGCATGGCCGTCCGCCACGCCTTCCACCGCCACCGCACCCAGCCGCAGGCACAGCGCCAGCGCATGTTCGCGCTGGACATGGCTGTCGTCGACGACCAGGACCGTGCCGAACTGGTTGAGCGTGGCGATTTCGTGGACGAGCGGCATGCGGATTCCGTCGGTGAGCAAGGGCTGGGCGTGGCGCCAGGCGCCACGCCGCGCGGGGAACTCAGGCGGCCATGCCTTCCTCGACACCCGGCTCGATGCCGGCCATGGCGACGAACTCCTGGGTGGACAGCGCCGCATCGGCATCGAGCAGGATCACGAAGCGCTCGCCGACCTTGCCCATGCCGTGGATGAAGTCGCGGCGGATGCCGGCGCCGAACGCCGGGGCCGGCGCGATGTCGGCGGCGGCGATCTCCAGCACTTCGCTGACCGCGTCCACCAGCAATCCCAGCACCTGGCGTTCGTTGCCGTTGGCGACTTCGACGATGACGATGCAGGTGCGCTTGGTGACCTCGCTGGCGGCGCGGCCGAAGCGTTGCTGCAGGTCCACCACCGGCACCACCGCGCCGCGCAGGTTGATCACCCCGCGCAAGGCCGGCGGCATCATCGGCACGTCGGTCGGCGTGCGGTATTCGATGATTTCCTTGATGCCGAGGATGCCGACCCCGAACATTTCTTTGCCGAGCAGGAAGGTCAGGAACTGGTCGGGAGCGAGATCGGTGCCGCCGGACGGCGCGGGCGATGCGTGAGCGGTCATGGCCGGTCCTCAGAAGGTTTCGAAATTGGCTTCGTCCGGCGCATCGCCGGCCATCGCGAGCTGGCTTTCGGCGACCCGCACGGACGGCTTGCGTGCCGGAGCGCGCGCAGGCTGCGCCGGCCTGCGCGCGGCCGCCGGCGCGGCGCGGCGCGCCGGCGGTCGCACGGTGTCGAGCTTGAAGAAGCTCATCAGCTGCTGCAGCTGCTCGGCCTGGCCGCTCATCTCCTCGGCGGTGGCGGCCAGTTCTTCGGAATTGGACGCCGCCTGCTGGGTGGTCTGGTTGAGCTGGCCGATCGCGGTGTTGATCTGGTTGACGCCCGAGGCCTGTTCCTCGGAGGCGGCGGTGATTTCCTGCACCAGGTCGGAGGTGCGCTTGATCGACGGCACCATCTGGTCGAGCAGCTTGCCGGCGTTCTCGGCCAGTTCGACGCTGGAGCTGGCGACGTCGCCGATCTCCTGCGCGGCGACCTGGGCGCGCTCGGCCAGCTTGCGCACTTCCGCGGCGACCACGGCGAAGCCCTTGCCGTGTTCGCCGGCGCGCGCCGCCTCGATCGCGGCGTTGAGCGCGAGCAGGTTGGTCTGGTAGGCGATGTCGTCGATGATGCCGATCTTGTGCGCGATCTGCTTCATCGCCTGCACCGTGGCGCGGACCGACTCGCCGCCGTCCATGGCCTGGCTGGAGGCCTTGCTGGCCATGCCGTCGGTGACCTTGGCGTTCTCGGTGTTCTGCCCGATCGAGGCGGTCATCTGCTCGATCGCGGCGCTGGTCTCTTCCACGCCCGCGGCCTGCTCGCTGGCGGCCTGGCTCAGCGACTGCGCGGTGGCGCTGACTTCCTCCGAGGCGCTGGCCAGCGCCTCGGCATTGCCGTTGACCTCGCCGACCACCTGCGACAGGCGCGCGATGGTGTCGTTGACGTAGTTCTTCATTTCCGCATAGGCGCCGTCGTAATTCTTTTCGATGCTCCGGGTCAGGTCGCCTTCGGCCATCGCGCCCATGACCCGCACCACGTCCTGGATGCTGTCGCCGGTGGTCTGCACCAGATCGTTCAGGCCCTGGCCCATCTCGCGCTGGAAGCCGTCCAGCCCGTCCAGGGCGATCCGCTCGGAGAAGTCGCCGCGGTTGGCGGCCTGGACCGCGCGGCGCTGGCCGTCGATGACCAGCTTCAGCCGCTCGACCATGCTGCGCATCGCATACAGCGCGCTGCCGCCGTCGTTGGCGCGGACCTTGACGTCCAGCGCCAGGTCGCCCTGCGCCACCTTGTTGGCGATCTCGGCCACGTAGGCCGGCTCGCCGCCGAGCAGGCGCATCAGCCCGCGCACGATGAACACCGAGATGCCCGCGCCGAGCAGCACGCACAGCGCGATCACCGCGATGATCCAGCTGCGCGCGCTGGCGTACAGCGCATCGCCCTGCGCGCTGGAGGCTTCGCCGCCCTTGACGTTGAGGTCGACCAGCTTGTCCAGGATCGCCGAGGAGGCGTCGAACAGGGTCTGCTGTTGACCGTTCAGCAGTGCCATTGCTTCGCTGGTCTTCAGATCGCGCGACAGCTGCAGCACCTGCTTGTGCAGCGCCAGGTATTCGCCGAACTTGTGCGCGAACTCGTCGTAGTCGGCCTTTTCCTCGGGCGAGGAGATCAGCTTGACGTAGTGGTCGCGATTGCTCGCGTACTCCTCCAGGATCTTCTCCATCTCCTGATCGAACTTGGCCATTTCCTTCGGGTCTTCGCTGATCACATGCTGCAGCTCGGCCACGCGCAGGTCGGAGGTGTTGGTGTTCATCTGCTGGATGTAGCGGATGCTGGGCATCCAGTTCTGGGCCATATCGGTCGAGGACTGGTTGACCTGGGCCAGTTTGTTCGTGGCGAACAGGCCCATGCCGAGCATCAACAGCAAGACCAGGGCGAAGCCGAGGCCGATTCTTGTACCTATTTTCATGTTGGCGAACACGGGAGTGATCTCTTGAGGATGAAATGTAAGAGCCGTCCGGAACGCGGGCGGTGGTTGTTCGGGGGACTGCAGTCAGGGCGCCGCGGCCGTTTCAGAAGCTGTCGAAGTGGGCCTCGTCCGGCGGCGACACCAGCGCCAGCCCGCCCTCGCCGTAGCTGAAGGTGCGTGCCCGCGCCGGCGCCGTCTTCCTGCCGGCGCGCGGCACCGCGACCGGCCGCCGCGGCGCCGCGGTCTGGTTGGTGCGGAAGAAGCTCATCAGCTGCTGCAGCTGCTCGGCCTGGTTGCTCATTTCCTCGGCGGTGGCGGCCAACTCCTCGGAGTTGGATGCGGCCTGCTGGGTGGTCTGGTTGAGCTGGCCGACCGCCGCATTGATCTGGCCGACGCCGGAGGTCTGTTCCTCGGAAGCGGCGGTGATCTCCTGCACCAGGTCGGAGGTGCGCTTGATCGAGGGCACCATCTGGTCGAGCAGCTTGCCGGCGTTCTCGGCCAGCTCGACGCTGGAGGTGGCGACGTCGCCGATCTCCTGCGCGGCGACCTGGCTGCGCTCGGCCAGCTTGCGCACTTCCGCGGCGACCACGGCGAAGCCCTTGCCGTGCTCGCCGGCGCGCGCCGCCTCGATCGCGGCGTTGAGCGCGAGCAGGTTGGTCTGGTAGGCGATGTCGTCGATGATGCCGATCTTGTGCGCGATCTGCTTCATCGCCGCGACCGTGGAGCGCACCGCTTCGCCGCCCTCGATGGCTTCGCGCGCGGCCTTGGCGGCCATGCCGTCGGTGATCTTGGCGTTCTCGGTGTTCTGCGCGATCGAGGCGCTCATCTGTTCCAGCGATGCGCTGGTCTCCTCCACGCCCGCGGCCTGCTCGCTGGCGGCCTGGCTCAGCGACTGCGCGGTGGCGCTGACTTCTTCCGAAGCGCTGGCCAGCGCCTCGGCGTTGATGTTGACCTCGCCGACCACCTGCGCCAGGCGCGCGACGGTGCCGTTGATGCTGTCGCACAGTTCCTTCAGCTGGCCCTGGCAAGCGATGTTGGCGGTGCGGGTCAGGTCGCCGTCCTCGATCGCCCTGAGCACCTGCCGCGCTTCGTTCAGCGGGCCGATCACCGCGTCCAGGGTCTGGTTGATGCCGTCGACGATGCGGCGGAAATCGCCGTGGTGCAGGCCGGCCTCCGCGCGCACGTCGAGGCGGCCGGCGCCGGCCGCCTCGGCCAGCAGGCTGGTGTCGCGGATCAGCGCGCGCAGGTGGGCGCGCACCTGTTCGATGGTCTCGTTGATGAACGCCTTCTTGCCGGGGAAGCTTTCCAGCGGCGCGTCGAAGTTGCCGCGGCCGAATTCGGCAATGCAGGCCATGGCCTTCTTCTTGACCGCGATATGGCCGCCGACCATGCGGTTGATGCCTTCGGCCATGGTGCGGAAGTCGGCATCGAAGCGCTGGCTGTCGATGGTCGCATCGATGTCGCCGGCGTCGTGTTCGCGCGACATGCGTTCGATCTCGGCGCCGACCTGGCGCACGCTGCCCTGCACCTGGCGCAGCGCCAGCAGGATCTCGCAGGCCTGGTCGTTGCGCATGGTCGGCATCACCACCTCGAAATCGCCGCGGGCGAAGCGCGCCAGGGTGGCGGTGCCGATCCGCAACGAGCGGCTGGCCGCATGCACCGCGTAACCCAGCACCGCGGCGCCGACCGCCGCCGCGGCGAGGCCGAGCGCGAGCGTCTGCCCGGGTGGCAGCGCCAGCGCGAAACCGGTTGCGCTCGCTGCCAACGGCAACAGGACGGCAACGGCGAAGCCAGTCCATAGCTTGGAAGAGAGCGAGATCGCGTTGGACATGCCGGCGTACCTGTACGTGGTGGAGTGGCGAGCGCCGTGCGTGGTGCGACCGGTGCGGGACGGATGACGGTTGGACTCAGAACGTTTCGAAAGCGGCTTCGTCGATGCGCGCGGCCGCGACCGGCGCGAATGCGCGCGACCGTGCTCCGCTCGGGACAGCGACCGGCGCGCGCCGCGCCAGCAGAGCAGGGGCGGACGCCGCCTTGGTGGCGCCGGTCCTGAAAAAGCCCATGAGCACCTGCAGTTGTTCGGCCTGACTGTTTACTTCTTCGGCCGTGGCGGCCAATTCTTCAGCGTTGGCGGCCGATTGCTGCGTGGTCTGGTTGAGCTGGACCACCGCGCAGTTGATCTGGCCCACCCCGGAGGTCTGTTCCTCGGAGGCGGCGCTGATCTCCTGCACCAGGTCGGAGGTGCGGCGGATCGACGGCACCATTCCGTCGAGCAGGCGCCCGGCGCTTTCCGCCAGCTCCACGCTGGATCCGGCCACCTCGCCGATCTCGTGCGCGGCGACCTGGCTGCGCTCGGCCAGCTTGCGCACCTCCGCGGCGACCACGGCGAAGCCCTTGCCGTGTTCGCCGGCGCGCGCGGCCTCGATCGCGGCGTTGAGCGCGAGCAGGTTGGTCTGGTAGGCGATGTCGTCGATGATGCTGATCTTCCTGGCGATCTCCTTCATCGCCGCGACCGTGGCGCGCACCGCCTCGCCGCTCTCGGCGGCTTCGCGCGAGGCCTTGGCGGCCATGCCGTCGGTGACCTTGGCGTTGTCCGAATTCTGCGAGATCGAGGCGGTCATCTGCTCCAGCGACGCGCTGGTCTCCTCCACGCCGGCCGCCTGCTCGCTGGCCGCCTGGCTCAGCGACTGCGCGGTGGCCGACAACTGCTCGGAGGCGCTGGCCAGGGTCGCGGCATTGCCGTTGACCTCGTTGACGATGCCGGTGAGCTTGTCGATGGTGGCATTGACGTAGCGCTGCATGTCGGCGAACGCGCCTTCGTAGTGGCCCTGCACCTGGCGGCTGAGGTCGCCGTCGGCGACCGCGCCCATCACCTTGATCACGTCGGCGACGCTGCGCAGGTTGCCGCGCGCCTGCTCGATGGTGTCGTTGATGAAGGCCTTCTTGCCGGGTAGCTGCGCCAGCGGCGCGTCGAAATTGCCGCGGCCGAACTCGGCGACCACGCCCATCGCCAGTTTCTTGACCGCGATGTGCGCGGCCACCATCTGGTTGATGCCGCTGCCCATCGCGCCGAAGTCGCCTTCGAACTTGGCGGTGTCGATGACCACGTCGATATCGCCCTTGTCGTGCTCGGCGGACATGCGGTTGATTTCGGCGATCAGGTGCTTGAAGTTGCCGCGCACATGCTCGATGGTGTCGTTGATGAAGGCCTTCTTGCCGGGCAACGGCGCCAGCGGCGCGTCGAAGTTGCCGTGGCCGAACTCGGCGACCACGCCCATCGCCAGCTTCTTGACCGCGATGTGCGCGGCGACCATCCGGTTGATGCCGTCGCCCATCGCGTGGAAGTCGCCTTCGAATTTGGCGGTGTCGATGACCACGTCGATATCGCCCTTGTCGTGCTCGGCGGACATGCGGTTGATCTCGGCGATCAGCTGCTTGAAGTTGCCGCGCACATGCTCGACGGTGTCGTTGATGAAGGCCTTCTTGCCGGGCAACGGCGCCAGCGGCGCGTCGAAGTTGCCGCGGCCGAACTCGGCCACCACGCCCATCGCCAGTTTCTTGACCGCGATGTGCTCGCCGACCATGCGGTTGATGCCGTCGGCCATGCCACGGAAGTCGCCCTGGAACTGCGCGCTGTCGATGACCGCGTCGATGTCGCCGGCCTCGTGCTGGTCGGACATGCGCCGCATTTGCGCATTCAGACCGGTCAAGTTGCGGCGCACCTGCTCGATGGTGTCGTTGATGAAGGCCTTCTTGCCCGGGAACGCGGCCAGCGGCGCAGCGAAGTTGCCGCGGCCGAATTCGGCCACGCAGTCGATCGCCTGCCTGTTCGCGCTCATGTGCGCGCCGACCATCCGGTTGATGCCGTCGGCGAGGGCGCGGTGCGCGCCCGCCCAGCGTGCCGCGTCCAGCAGCACGTCGCAGTCGCCTGCCGCGTGCGCGCTGGCCATGTGGCCGACGTCGGCATGCAACTGGCGCAGATCGGCCTGCGCCGTGCGCAGCAGCTGCGCCACCTCGTTGTCGGCTGCGCCCGCGGCCGGTGCGATCCGCTCCAGCTCGCCGCGCACCAGCGCGTCCAGCCCGGCGGTGGCCAGGTTCAGCGTGCGCGCCGCGGCGAGCGCGGCCCAGCCCAGCACGCCGGCGCCGGCCAGCGTCGCGGCCGCGACCAGGGCCAGCGCGGCACCTTGCGAGAGGGGCAGCAGCAGGGCAACGGCGGCGGCAGCGGCGGGCAGGGCGACGGCGATGGCCGTCGTGGTCAACAAGGTGGTCGCGATCCGTGAGCGATGAGACATGGCAGCGGTTCCTGGCTAGCGTCTATGAATGGCGTGGGTGCGCAAGCGCACCCGCGGGGCGGCGTCAGGCCGCCAGCGAATCGGTGGAGGGTTCGACTTGCGACAGCAGCGAGGGCACGTCCAGGATCAGCGCGACACCGCCGCTGCCGAGGATGCTCGACCCGCTGATGCCCTTGACCCCGGCGAACACCTTGGCCAGCGGCTTGATCACGGTCTGCCATTCGCCCAGCAGCGTGTCCACCACCAGGCCGAAGCGCTGCGCGCCCTGGCGGATCACCACGATGCTCTCGCGCGGCGGCGGCGCGCCGGCGATGCCGAACAGCGAACGCAGGCGCACGTACGGCAGCACCCCGCCGCGCAGGTCGATGTAGTCGCTCTGGTAGTTCGGCGCGAACTCCACGCATTCCTCGACCACGTCCAGCGGCACCACGAACACCGACTTGCCCACGCCGACCTGGAAGCCGTTGATGATCGCCAGGGTCAGCGGCAGCCGCACCGAGATGGTGGTGCCCACGTCCTGCTGGCTGCTGATGTCCACGCTGCCGCGCAGCGCGGCGATGTTGCGCTTGACCACGTCCATGCCGACGCCGCGGCCGGACAGGTTGGTGACCTTCTCGGCGGTGGAGAAGCCCGGCTCGAAGATCAGCGCGAACACCTCGCGGTCGGACAGGCTGCGGCCGGGCTCGATCAGGCCGCGCTCCAGCGCCTTGGCCAGGATCCTGTCGCGGTTCAGGCCGCCGCCGTCGTCGCTGATCTGGATGACCACGCTGCCCGAATCGTGGAACGCGTTGAGCCGGACCGTGCCGCGCACCGGCTTGCCGCGCGCCTGGCGCAGTTCGGCCGGCTCGATGCCGTGGTCCATCGCGTTGCGCACCAGGTGGGTCAACGGATCGGCGATCTTCTCCACCACCGACTTGTCCAGCTCGGTGTCCTCGCCGTTGACCACCAGCACGATGTCCTTGCCCAGTTCGCGCGCCACGTCGTGGACCACGCGGTGGAAGCGGCTGAAGGTGCCGCCGATCTTGACCATGCGCAGCTGCAGCGCGCTCTCGCGCACGTCCTCGACCAGCCCGGCCAGGATCGAGGTGGATTCGAGCAGTTGCGCGTCGCCGGTGCGCTGCGCGTTGGCGCCGGTGCTGGCGACGGCGATGATCAGTTCGCCGACCAGGTCGATCATGCGGTCGAGCTTGTCGGCATCGACGCGGATCGAGCCGCCCTCGCTGCGTGCGGCCGCGGCGGCCTTGGCCGGCGGCGCCGGCGCGGAAGGAGCCGCGGCTGCGGGCGCGGCCGGCACCGCCGCCGGCTCCGGGCTGCCGAAGTTGGCGAAGTCGTCGGCGTGGCCGTGGCCGCCGGCCTCGGCGACCAGCAGCGGCAGCTCCAGATTGGCGGCATCGCCGTGCGGATCCACCGCCAGCACCTGCAGCTCGCAGTCGTCGCGGACGAATTCGAAGATGTCCTCGATCGCCGATTGCTGCGCGTCCGAGCGCAGCAGGATGTCGAAGCCCAGGTAGCAGGCTTCCGGGTCCAGCTCCGGCAGCGCCGGCACGCGCTCGTGGCGGGTGCGGACCGCCTCCAGCGTGCCCAGGCTGCGCAGGCAGCGGATCAGGTGCAGCGGCGAGTTGCCGAAGCGCAGCGCATCGGGGAACAGCTGCAGCGAGATCCGCCAGTAGCCGGTCTGCGCCGCGGTGGTGGCCACGACTGCGGCGGCGGCCGGCGCGGCGCTCGGCTGCAGATAGGTCTGCAGGCGCGCCAGCAGCGGCTCGCCCTCGGCGGCGAGCACCGCTTCGTCGGCTTCGGCGCCGGCCGCCGCTTCCACCAGCGCGTGGATGTGGTCGCAGCAGGCCAGCATCAGCTGGATCAGCTCCGAGTCCAGCGCCACCGCGTTCTCGCGCACCAGGTCCAGCACGCTCTCCACGACATGGGTGAAGCCGACCAGTTGCGCCAGGTCGAACAGGCCGCCGGAGCCCTTGATGGTGTGCGCGGCGCGGAAGATGGCATTGACCGCGTCCGGGCCGGCTTCGCCGCGTTCGGCTTCCAGCAGGTTGCGTTCCATGTCCTCGAGCAGGTCGCGGCTCTCGGCGATGAAGGTCTGCAGCAGTTGAGCGAGATTCATGAGCCGGCGCCGGTCAGTGGAAGGTGTCGCTGGCGCCGGGCGCGAGCGTGTCGCGCAGGCCGAGCAGGTCGAGCGCGTCGTTGACCGGCGCGCTGCAGCCGTCGAGCTGGAACGGCCGGCCCAGTGCGCGCAGCGCGGCCTGGGTGGCGAGCAGCAGCTGGATGCCGGTGGCGTCGATCTCGGTGACCGCCTGCAGCTGCAGCTGCAGGCCGCCGGGGTGTTCCAGCGCCGGCAGCAGCAAGGGCTTCAGTTCGCCGGCGCGGCGGATGGTCAGGTCGCCGTCCAGGCTCAGTTGCAGCGGCGGGGGCGGGGAGTCCGGGAGTTTCGAGCGCATGGCATGTCTCCGATTCGAGCAAGTGGAACGTCGCAATCCCGGGCCGCGGCGCGGGTGCGGACACGCCGGTCGGGCTTGCTGTAAGCAGATATCGGCGCCTTTTCGGAATATTTAGGCCGAAAGACGCATTTGTCTCGCAAATCCTTGACACGGCTGAGCGGTTCAGGATGGTGAGCGGTCACCCATTCCAGTTGTGGACGAGCGCCGTCCGCCACCACGCAACGGATGCATGCGCCGTGCCAACGCTGCGGTAGCGCTACCACAACAGGAAACGGCCGGGAAAAACCGGCCGTTTGGGGAACGTTCGCATTGTGCGCAGCCTCGGTGCGCGACCGGCTGGAGGGCACGCAACCTTTGGCGCAGGCGTCCTGCGCGCGGCTCAGGGCCTGGAGGTCAGCGCGGCGACAGCGCCGCCAGCAGGCCGCGCGCGGCGTTGAAGCGGTCCGCCGCTTCCGGCAGCGGCAGCTTCACCTTCAGCTTGTCCGGGCCGTCCATCGCGTACAGCCTGGGCTGCTTCTGGATCATCTGGATGATGGTCATCGGATCGACGTGGGGCTTGGCCTCGAACACGATGCGGCCGCCGTTCTCGCCCAGTTCCAGCTTGCGGATGCCCAGCGTATTGGCCTGCAGCTTGAGCTCGGCGATCGCGAACAGGTGCTTGACCGGATCCGGCAGCAGGCCGAAGCGGTCGATCATCTCCACCTGCAGTTCGCGCAGCTGCTCGCTGTCGCGGGCGCTGGAGACGCGCTTGTACAGGGTCAGGCGGGTGTGCACGTCGGGCAGGTAGTCGTCCGGGATCAGCGCCGGCACGTGCAGTTCCACCTCGGCGCCGCGCGCTTCCTCGCCGGCGTCCAGGTCCGGCAGCTTGCCCTGGCGGATGCTGCGCACCGCGCGTTCCAGCAGTTCGGTGTACAGGCTGAAACCGACCTCGGCCATCTGCCCGCTCTGGTCCTCGCCGAGCAGTTCGCCGGCGCCGCGGATCTCCAGGTCGTGGGTGGCCAGGGTGAAGCCGGCGCCGAGTTCGTCCATCGAGGCGATCGCGTCCAGCCGCTTCTGCGCATCGCCGGTGATGCTGCGCCGGTCCGGCACCAGCAGGTAGGCGTAGGCGCGGTGGTGCGAACGGCCGACGCGGCCGCGCAGCTGGTGCAGCTGGGCCAGGCCGAAACGGTCGGCGCGGTTGATGACGATGGTGTTGGCGTTGGGGATGTCGATGCCCGATTCGATGATCGTGGTCGACAGCAGCACGTTGAAGCGCTGCTTCTGGAAATCCAGCATCACCCGCTCCAGCTCGCGCTCGGGCATCTGCCCGTGGGCGATGCCGATGCGCGCTTCGGGCACCAGCTCGCTGAGCTCGCGCTGCATGCGGCCGATGCTTTCCACGTCGTTGTGCAGGAAGTACAGCTGGCCACCGCGCGCCAGCTCGCGCTGGAACGCCTCGCGCAGCAGCGCGTTGTCCCAGGCGGTGACGAAGGTCTGTACCGCCAGCCGGTTCGGCGGCGGGGTGGCGATGATCGACAGGTCGCGCAGCCCGGCCATGGCCATGTTCAGCGTGCGCGGGATCGGCGTGGCGGTGAGCGTGAGCAGGTGCACGTTGGCGCGCAGCGCCTTCAGCGCTTCCTTCTGGCGCACGCCGAAGCGCTGTTCCTCGTCGACCACGACCAGGCCCAGGTCCTTGAACTTGACGTCCGGCTGCAGCAGCCGGTGGGTGCCGATGATGACGTCGATGCCGCCGTCGGCGACCTTCTCCAGCTCGGCCTTGATCTCCTTGGCGCTCTTGAAGCGCGACAGCACCTCCACCCGCAGCGGCCAGTCGGCGAAGCGGTCGCGGAAGTTGCGGTAGTGCTGTTCGGCCAGCAGCGTGGTCGGCACCAGCACCGCCACCTGCTTGCCGGCGCTGGCCGCGGCGAACGCGGCGCGCACCGCGACCTCGGTCTTGCCGAAGCCCACGTCGCCGCAGACCACGCGGTCCATCGGCTGGCTGCTGCCCAGGTCGCGCAGGGTGGCCTCGATCGCGGCCAGCTGGTCGCCGGTCTCCTCGAACGGGAAACCGGCGGCGAACGGTTCGTACATGGCCCGGTCCACCTGCAGCGCCAGGCCGGCGCGGGCGCGGCGCCGCGCCTGGATCTCCAGCAGTTCGGCGGCCACGTCGCGCACCTTCTCGGCGGCGCGGCGCTTGGCCTTGCTCCACTGCTCGCCGCCCAGCGAATGCAGCGGCGCGGTCTCGGCCGAGGCGCCGGAATAGCGGCTGATCAGGTGCAGCTGCGCGACCGGCACGTACAGGCGGTCGCCCTTGGCGTATTCGATCTCCAGGAACTCGCCGGGCATGCCGCCGGCATCGAGCACGATCAGCCCGCGGTAGCGGCCGACGCCGTGGTCCTCGTGCACGATCGGTGCGCCTTCGGTCAGCTCGCCGAGGTCGCGGATGATCGCTTCCGGCTCGCGGCCGGCGCGGCGCGTGCGCCGCGGCTGGCCGGCGCGTTCGGGGAACAGCTGGCGTTCGGTGAGCACCGCGATGCGCGGATCGTCGAGCGCGAAGCCGTCGTCCAGCGGCGCCACCGCGATGGCGAATGCTGCCGGCGCAACATCGAGTCCACCGGAGCCGCCGAGCCCCTCTCCCTGCGGCGACCGAAGGGAGTCCCCGTGGGAGAGAGGGGTTGGGGTGAGGGTACGCCCGCTCGCGGTCTGCTTCCGCGCGGCTGTGGAGGATGCGGACGAGGCAGCGGCCTGCTTCGACGAGGACCGCGCGGGCGGCGTACCCTCATCCGGCGCTTCGCGCCACCTTCTCGCGGTGGGAGAAGGGAGGAATGCGGCGAAATTGGGGATCACCTCGGGTTTCAGGTCCGCCGCGGCCAGCACTTCCAGCAGCGCTTCGCGGCGGCCCGGCGAGTCGGCGGCGATCAGCACGCGGCCCGCGTAGCTGCCGAGGAAGCTCTTCAGCGCTTCGGCCGGCGCCGCGTCCTTGGCCGCCACCGGCAGCGGCGGCAGCGGCTGGTCGCCCAGCGACTGCGCGTCGCCGATGCGCGGGTGATCGGCGGCCCACACCTCGATGCGCGGCAGGCCGTTGAGCTTTTCGCGCAGCGTGTCCGGCGCCTGGTACAGCTCCTCGGGCGCCAGCAGCGGGCGCTCCACGTCGTGGCGGCGCTGCTCGTAGCGGTTCTGGGTCTGCGCCCAGAACGCGTCGGCGGCGGCGCCCACGCCCGGCGCGAGCAGCGGCAGCGCCGTCTCGCCCAGGTAGTCGAACAGGGTGGCGGTGGCATCGCGCGCCGGCGCGCCGGCGCTGCGCGGTTCCTGGAAGAACAGCGGCAGGTAGTACTCGATGCCCGACGGCGCCAGCCGCGCCTTCAGGTCCTGGTACAGCGCGCTGCGCCGCGTGTCCACGTCGAAGCGTTCGCGCAGCGTGGCCAGCACCCGCTCGACGCTGGCATCGTCCATCGGCACTTCGCGGCCGGGCAGCATCTTCACCGCCTGCACGTGGTCCAGCGAGCGCTGCGATTCCGGGTCGAAGGCGCGGATCGAGTCGATGTCCTCGTCCAGCAGTTCGACCCGCAACGGGGTCTCCGCGCCCATCGGGTACACGTCGAGCAGGCCGCCGCGCACCGCGAAATCGCCCGGGTCCATCACCTGCGGCACGTTGCGGTAGCCGGCGCTCTCCAGGCGGCGCTTTTCCGCCTCCAGGTCCAGGCGCTGGCCCACGCGCAGGTCGAAGCTGCCGCCGACGATGTAGCGCAACGGCGCCACGCGCTGCATCAGCGTCTGCACCGGCACCACCACGATGCCTTGCTGCAGCGTCGGCAGCCGGTGCAGCGCCGACAGGCGCTGGCTGATGATGTCCGGGTGCGGGCTGAACTGGTCGTAGGGCAGGGTTTCCCAATCCGGGAACGGCACCACCGGCAGCTGCTGGTCGCCGGCCAGCAGCGTATGCAGGTCGGCTTCGATCTGGTGCGCGCTCTGGTTGTCGCGCGCGACCACCAGCAGCGGCCCGCGATGCGCCGCGGCGGCGCAGGCGATATGCCAGGCCAGTGCGGTCGAGGACGCAGGGGCGCGCCAGAAGGCGCGGAGCTGGCCGGATTTGGGCAGCGGCGGAACGGGGAAGGAAAGAGGCGCCATGGACCGACTAGTTTAGCAAGCTCGGGACCGGGGACTCGGGACTGGGGACCCGGAAAAGCAAGAGCGCCATATGCGGCTTTGGCTCCTGCTCTTCCGGGTCCCCGGTCCCGAGTCCCCGGTCCCGGGCTTTCAGTTGCCCAGTTCCAGCACCACGCGCACCAGTCCCGGCGTGTCCGGGTGCGGCATCGGCTGGAAGCCCAGCGATTCGGCCAGCTGCAGCATCGGCAGGTTGCTTTCGAGCACGTCGCCGTACAGCCGGTCCAGGTACTTGCGCCGCGCCCACTTGACCAGCTTGCGCATCAGCTGCCGGCCCAGGCCCTGGCCGGCGACGAAGCTGCTGACCAGGATCGCGTATTCGGCCTCGCGGGTGCCGGGCGTGATCGCCGCGCGCGCCACCGCGCCGACCACCGCTTCGCCCGGCGGCAACGGTTCGGCCGCGACCAGGGTCAGTTCGGTCTTTGGATTGGGATGGGTCAGGCGCTGCGCCATGTCCTCGGTCAGTTCCTGCACCGAATGCAGGAAGCGCTCGCGGATCTCGGTCGGCCCGAGCAGGCTGAAGGCGCCTTGCAGCGGCGCACCGTCTTCCGGCCGGATCGGCCGGATCAGCAGCTCGCGGCCGCTGGGCAAGGTGAAGTTTTCATGCCACGGAGGCATGCGGTTGCGGGTAGCCATGGCCGGATGATCCTCGACGAAGCCTGGATTCTCGCATTACCCGGGGCCGCGCCCGTGAACGCTGCGCTCACCGCGTTTGCCTACCCTGTGCGGGGATTTTCGACAAGGAGAGGCCATGTCCGGCAGCGGCGATTCGCGGCGCGCCATTTTCTTCGCGCTCGGCGCCAACCTGGCCATCGCCCTGGCCAAGGGCGCGGCGGCGCTGGCCACCGGCTCGGGCGCGATGCTGGCCGAGACCGTGCACTCGCTGGCCGACTGCGGCAACCAGCTGCTGTTGCTGCTGGGCATGCGCCAGGCCAAGCGCCCGGCCAGCGCCGAATATCCGCTGGGCTACGGCCGCGCGATCTACTTCTGGTCGTTCCTGGTGGCGGTGATGCTGTTCTGCATCGGCGGCATGTTCTCGGTGTACGAAGGCGTGCACAAGCTGCTGCAACCCGAGCCGCTGAGCAGCTGGGGCTGGGCGGTGGGCGTGCTGGGGTTCGCGCTGCTCGCCGAGGGCGTGTCGCTGCGCACCTGCCTGCAGGAGATCGCCAAGGTGCGCGGCGAGCGGTCGCTGTGGATCTGGTTCCGCGAGAGCCGCCAGGCCGAGCTGATCGTGATCTTCGGCGAGGACATGGCGGCGCTGCTCGGCCTGGCGCTGGCGCTGGCCGCGGTGCTGCTGACGGTGCTGACCGGCAATCCGCTATGGGACGCGCTGGGCACCATCGCCATCGGCGCGTTGCTGATCGTGGTCGCGGTGCTGGTGGCGATCGAGATCAAGGCGATGCTGATCGGGCAGAGCGTGGACCCGGCCCTGCAGCGGCAACTGCATGCGTTCTTCCAGGGGCAGCCGGAGATCGAGCGGGTGATCCACCTGATCGCGGTGCAGCTCGGCGAGGACGTGATGGTGTCGGTGCAGGCGACGCTGCGCCAGAAGCACGACGCGGCGGCGCTGCTCGCCGACATCACCCGCATCGAGCGCGGCCTGAAGCAGCAGTTCCCGGCGGTGCGCTGGAGCTTCTTCGAGCCGGAGGCGGGCGCCGCCGCGGTCGCTTCCGGCAACTGAGCGGCATTGCTACAGTGGCGCCCGGTCCATCGTGGGCGACAACGCAATGAAGACCTCGAACGCGGTGCTGCTGTCCACCGTGATCACCCTGGCGCTGGTCGCGGTGCTGGGCGGGCTGATGCTGGGCGGCTTCTGGTGGCTCAAGCGCACGATGCAGGGGCCGCCGCCGGTCGCGCCATCGTCCAGCGCCGCGCCCGCGGCGAAGGTGCCGGTGCAGACCGATGCGGTGCTGGCGCCGTACCGGCAACGCCTGGACGCCACGCGCAGGCCGGTGGCGCAGCTGCGCCTGCAGCCGATGGCGCAGGACGATCGTCTGGCCAGCAAGGTCGGCGGCCGCCCGTACTGGACCGCGGACAAGGCATACCCGCAAGACGCCCATGGCCAGCCGCTGGCGCTGCTGGCGCAGGTCGACCTGGCGACGATGCCGCCGCTGCCTGGCTATCCCACGCACGGCATGCTGCAGTTCTTCATCGGCAGCGACGATTTCTATGGCGCCAACCTCGACGGCGCCACCGACCTGGCCGCATTGAGCGCGCAACGCAATTTCCGCGTGGTGTATTGGCCGCGGCCCGACGCGTCGGCGCGGCAGGCCGAGGTGCCGTTGCCGGCCGCCGACACGCTGCCGTTCGACCCGGCGCATCCGCGCGCGATGCAGTTCAGCGTGGGCGAGGAAACCATCGGCAGCAGCGACGTGCACTTCGCACAGGCGCTGGGCCGGCCGTTGGACGAGGTCGCCGCGGCCTATGCCGGCCGCCACGCGCTGGCGCAGGACGACGTGGACGAGGCGCTGTACGAGGCGTTGAATCGCGGCGGGCACAAGCTCGGCGGCTATCCCGAGTTCACCCAGGAGGATCCGCGCAAGCCGCGCGATGCGCAGGTCCTGCTGCTGCAGCTGGACAGCGACGAGGCGATGATGTGGGGCGACAGCGGCATCGCCAACTTCTTCATCGATCCGGCCGACCTGCAGCGCGGCGATTTCAGCCGGGTCGCCTACAACTGGGATTGCTATTGACCCGGCGCCGCGCGCGCCGGGTCACTCCTCGCGCTTGAGCCACTCCAGGCGCGTCGATGCGCCCGCTTCGCCCAGGTGCGTCTTCAGCGCCGGCAACGCGCTCGCCAGGGCCTGCTCGAACTGCCATGGCGGATTGAGCAGCAGCATGCCGCTGCCGTTGAGCCGCAGCGGCGAATCGTCGGGGCGCACCTGCAGTTCGGCCAGCAGCACCGACTTGGCCGGCATCGCCGCGGCCTTGCGGAAGAACGGCTGCAGGCTGCGGCGCTGCTTGATCGGATACCACACCGCGCACATCGCCTGCGGCCAGCGGGTCAGGGTCTCGCGCAGCGCCGCGGCGATCAGCGGATATTCGGCGTCCTGCGATTCGTAGGGCGGATCGATCAGCACCAGGCCGCGGCCGATCCTGGCCGCGCCGGCCTTGGGCGGCACGAACGCCTTGATCGCCGCATAGCCGTCGCCGGCGTGCACCTGCACGCGGCGGTCGTTGGCGAACAGCGCCTTCAGTTCGGCCGCTTCCTCCGGCTGCAGTTCGCAGGCCGCGAGCCGGTCCTGTTCGCGCATCGCCTGGGCGACCAGCAGCGGGGAACCCGGGTAGGCGAGCAGCGCGCCCACGGGGTTGTCGGCCTGCACCGCGCGCAGGTAGCGCTCCAGCACTTCGGGCAGGGTCGGCTGGCCCATCAGTTTCAGCACCCCGGCCGCGGCCTCGCCGGTCTTGCGCGCCTCGCTGGCGGCGAACAGGTAGCGGCCGCGCCCGGCATGGGTGTCGAGCACGAAGAACGGACTGTCCTTGCGCTTGAGCGCATCGATCAGCGCAAGCAGCACGGTGTGCTTGAGCGCGTCGGCATGGTTGCCGGCGTGGTAGGCGTGGCGATAGTTCATCGCGGCAGTGTACGGGCGGGCGGGGGTTGCGGCTATGCTGCGCGCCATGTCCGCGCCCGCCGCCCCCTGTGTCCTCGTCGTCGAGGACGAATCCGCCATCGCCGATACCGTGCTGTACGCCTTGCGCAGCGAGGGCTACCAGGTGCGGCACTGCCTGCTCGGGCGCGAGGCGCTGGCGCAGGCGCGCGCCGGCGGCATCGACGTGGTGGTGCTCGACATCGGCCTGCCCGATCTGGGCGGCTTCGAGGTATGCCGCGAACTGCGCAGCTTCAGCCAGGTGCCGGTGATCTTCCTGACCGCGCGCAACGACGAGATCGACCGCGTGCTCGGCCTGGAACTGGGGGCCGACGACTACATGGCAAAACCCTTCTCGCCGCGCGAACTGGTGGCGCGGGTGCGGGCACGGCTGCGGCGGCCGGCGGTCGCGGCGAGCGCGGGCGCGGACGCGGCGCCGGGCTGGCAGCGGCACGGCGCGTTCGCGATCGACCGCGACGGCCGCCGCATCCACTACGGCGATGCCGCCCTGGACCTGACCCGCTACGAATACGCCCTGCTGGCCGCGCTGCTGCAGCGGCCCGGCGCCATCCTCAGCCGCGCGCAGCTGATGGACCGCGGCTGGGACGCCAGCGCCGACAGCGCCGACCGCACCGTGGACACCCACATCAAGACCCTGCGCGCCAAGCTGCGCGCGGCCGGCGCCGCGCACGACCCGATCCGCACCCATCGCGGTATCGGCTACGCGCTGGAGCCGTGAGATGCGGCTGGGGCTGAAGCTGTTCCTGGGCTTCTTCCTGATCGTCGGCGTCGCCGCGTTCTTCGTGATGCGGGTGTTCGTCAACGAGGTCAAGCCCGGCGTGCGCCAGGCGATGGAATCGACCCTGGTGGACGCGGCCAACGTGCTGGCGCAGATGGCCGCCACCGACCTGAAGGCCGGGCGCATCGGCAGCGGCGCCTTCGCCCGCGACCTGGGCGCGGCGCAGCGGCGCAATCCGCGCGCGATGGTGTGGCGCTTTCCCAAGCGCAGCGTCGACTACCGCGTCACCATCACCGATGCGGCCGGCGTTGTGGTGTTCGATTCGCGCGGCCAGGACCTGGGCCGCGACAACTCGCGCTGGAACGACGTCTACCGCACCTTGCGCGGCGAATACGGCGCGCGCTCCAGCGCAGAGGGCGACGGCGACCCCAACCACACGGTGATGCACGTGGCCGCGCCGATCTACGACCCGGATGAGGGCCGGCGCCTGATCGGCGTGCTGACCCTGTCGCAGCCCAACCGCAGCATCGAGCCGTTCATCGTCGCCAGCCAGCGCAGCATCCTGCTGCGCGGCGCCTGGCTGATCGGCATCTCCGCGCTGATCGGGCTGCTGATGACCTGGGGCCTGTTGCGCGGCATCGGCCGGCTCAACCGCTACGCGCAGGCGGTCAGCGCCGGCGAGCCGGTACCGCCGCCGCCGCCGCGCCGCGACGAGATCGGCGATCTGGGCCGCGCGCTGGAGACGATGCGGCGCAAGCTCGAGGGCAAGGCCTATGTCGAGCAGTACGTGCAGTCGCTGACCCACGAGATGAAGAGCCCGCTGGCGGCGATCCGCGGCGCCGCCGAACTGCTGCAGGAACCGCTGCCGGACGCGGAGCGGCAACGCTTCGTGCGCAACATCGCCGAGCAGCAGCAGCGCCTCACCGAAACCATCGACAAGCTGCTGGCGCTGGCCGAGGTGGAGCAGCACGGCTGGCTGCAGCGGCGCGAGCGCATCGCGCTGGCGCCGCTGTTCACGCAGCTGCAGGAGGCCCTGGCGCCGCAGCTGCGTGCCAGTGGCGTGCAACTGCAGGTGCAGGCGCCGGAGGCGGAACTTGCGCTGGCCGGGGATCCGTATCTGCTGCGCCAGGCCCTGCACAACCTGCTCGACAATGCGATCGCGTTCTCGCCGGGTGGCGGTGTCGTGGTCCTGCGCGTCGGGCGCGAGACCGAGGCGCGCATCGCGCTGCTGGTGGAGGACGCGGGCCCAGGGGTTCCCGATTACGCATTGGAGCGGGTATTCGAGCGCTTCTATTCGCTGGCGCGGCCGGCGACCGGGCAGCGCAGTTCCGGCCTGGGCCTGTCGTTCGTGCGCGAAGTGGCGCGATTGCATGGCGGCGAAGCCAGCCTGCGCAATCGCCAGAGCGGCGGCGCGGTGGCGCGGCTGTCGCTGCCGGCGGCCTGAGCGGCGCCTGGATCCACTGCGGGATCGGTTCCGGGTCGGGCACAGGCCATCGGGTCCGACGGCGTTCTTGATCGGGAAAGCCCGAGGCTTCGCTCGTCGCGACTGAAGTCGCTCCCACAAGGGGCTTGCGGCCAACTGGCTGGGTGCACTGTGGGAGGGGCTTCAGCCCCGACCCTGTCCGCCGAACGTTCGCCCGTCCATCGCTGGCAACGCGAGCGCCTTGCCTGATGGACGTTGCGATCCTGCCTGCCACACGTTCTCCAGCCACTTCACACTCGCTTCAAATTCGCCTCAAACCCCGCACACGCAGGCGCGGCACCCTGGCGTCCTCCATCACCGAGGACCGTCGATGAAATCCCTCAAGCTCGTCCTGCGATTCGCCACCATCGGCGGATTGATCCTGTTGCTGCTGATTCCTTTGATGATGATCCGCGGCACCGTGCAAGACCGCCAGCGCTACCGCGACCAGGCAGTGGAGCGCGTATCGCAAAGCAAGGCCGGCGAGCAGCGCCTGCTCGGCCCGCTGCGGGTGATCCCGTGGACCCAGGTGCGCGATGTCGCGGTGGTCGATGCCGACGGCAAGCGCAGCATCAAGCGCGAAACCGAAACCGGCTACGACCTGCAGACGCCGCGGCACCTGGCGATCGACGGCGAACTCAAGCCTTCGCAACGCAGCATCGGCCTGTTCAAGGTGCAGGTGTACAGCTGGCATGCGCGGCTCAAGGCGCAGTTCGACGATCTCGACTACGAAGCGGTCGAGGGCCGCAGCTACGGCCAGCCGTATCTGGTGGTCGGCATCCAGGACGTGCGCGGGCTGGTCGGCACGCCCAACCTGCGCACCGACGGCAAGGCGCTGGCGCTGCAGCCGGGGTCGCTGGCGCTCGCCGGCCAGTCCAAGGGCGTGCATGCGCTGCTGCCGGCGCTGAGCGATGCGCGCCAGGGCCGGCTCACCGACCTGCACAGCGTGGAAATGGAATTCGTGCTCGACGGCACCCAGGGCCTGTCGATCGTGCCGGTCGGCGACGACAACCAGATCGCGCTCACCTCGCCGTGGCCGCATCCGCTGTTCGGCGGCCGCTTCCTGCCCAACGAGCGCCGCATCACCGAGCAGGGCTTCCAGGCCAGCTGGGCGCTGTCGTCGCTGGCCACCGGCGCGCAGGCGCAGCTGTTCTCCGGCGGCGAGATCGATGCGCTGCGCGTGGACCTGGTCGATCCGGTCGACGTCTACACCCAGGCCGATCGCGCCAGCAAGTACGGCATCCTGTTCGTGGTGCTGACCTTCGTCGCCTTCGCCCTGTTCGAACTGATCAAGCGCCTGCCGATCCATCCGCTGCAATACCTGCTGGTCGGCCTGGCGCTGGCGATCTTCTTCCTGCTGCTGCTCAGCCTGTCCGAGCACATCCCGTTCTGGCAGGCCTACCTGATCTCGGCGCTGGCCTGCATCGGCCTGCAGTTCTTCTACCTGTCCGGCGTGTTGCGCAGCCGCGCTCGCGCCGCCGGCTTCGCCAGCATGCTCACCGTGCTGTACGGCGCGCTGTACGGACTGCTGGCGTCGGAAGACAACGCCTTGCTGATGGGCTCGCTGCTGCTGTTCGGCATCCTCGCCGCGATCATGTGGATCACCCGCAGGATCGACTGGTACGAACTCGGCGCGGCCTTGCGCTGAGCCGGCACGCGACCAGGACTCCGCCATGTCGGCACATATCCATCTGCATCGCCGCGTCCAGGCCCTGTTGCCGGACGCGTTGGACACCCGCGGCCTGCACCGCGGCAATGCCGGCGCGGCGCTGGCGCGCAGCGCGCAGGCGGCGCTGGTCACCGCCGCCGACCGCGGC
Organism: Xanthomonas campestris pv. phormiicola; assembly: GCA_025666215.1. Classification (NCBI taxonomy): domain Bacteria; kingdom Pseudomonadati; phylum Pseudomonadota; class Gammaproteobacteria; order Lysobacterales; family Lysobacteraceae; genus Xanthomonas; species Xanthomonas campestris. Next base: position 1,886,994 of record CP102593.1, read on the forward strand.
GGCGCCCTGTGGCTGCGGCTGAGCGAACGCAGCCGCGACGCGCTGGCCACGCACGGTCTTGGGTTCCTGGCGGCCGCGCTGCAGGCCCGCGCCGCCTTGCCCGGCGAGGCCGAACCCTGGCGCTATTGCGCCTGGCGCGCGCTGCGCCGCGATTCGGCCTGGGCGCAGGCCGCCGGGCAGGCCGCGCAGGCCAGCCATGGCCCCGGCTTCGTGACCTGGGAAGCGCAGGGACGCGCGCGGCTGCTGGTGCTGCCGGCGCAGGCGGCGCTGCTGTGCCGCTGGTGGCGGTGAAGCGATCACCGATGCGGGCCAAGCGCGGCTTCGCGTGCCGCCCTCGTTCCCGGCATCGCGATCGTCGGTCGTGGTCGGGCTGGCGAGCGGAGGCACAGGCAAGCGCGATCGCGACGGCGTAGCGGCCATGGACGCCGCGACGGGACGCAGCAACGGACAGGAAGCACGACGCCAGGGACGGCGGCATGGATGGATCGAGCAGGAAGGCGCGATCGTGCGCGGCAATCGCGGCCAAGGACGCCGCCGCAGGACGCAGCAGCGGGCAGGAGGCCCGGCGCCAGGGAAGGCGCCATGGATGGCACGGGCAATCGCGATCGCGCGACGCCATCGCGGCCATGGAGGCCGCGGCAGGACGCAGGACCGGGCAGGGACGCCCAGCGCCAGGGATGGCGACAGGAGTGAATCGACCAGGGCATCGCCAAGCCGGCAGCGCCACGGAAACGCCTGCGGTAGAGTTCACGGATGGACTCTCCGCTTCCCATCCAGCGCCTGCGCGGCGCGCAGATCGCCCCGTTCCTGGACGATGTCGCGCGGCTGCGCATCGCCGTGTTCCGCGACTGGCCGTACCTGTACGCCGGCGACCTGGACTACGAACGCGACTATCTGTCCGCCTACGCCGCCTCGCCGGACAGCGTGTTCGTGCTGGCGCGCGACGGCGAGCGCGTGGTCGGCGCCTCCACCGGGCTGCCGCTCGGCGACGATGCCGAGGCATTCGCCGCGGCGTTCGCCGGCAGCGCCATCGCGGTGGACGACGTGTTCTATTTCGGCGAATCGGTGCTGTTGCCCGCGTATCGCGGCCGCGGCGTCGGCCACGCCTTCTTCGACCACCGCGAAGCGCATGCGCGCGCGCTCGGCCGCTTCGCCCTGACCGCGTTCTGCGCGGTGGACCGCAGTCCCGACGATCCGCGGCGTCCGCCCGGCTACCGCGGCAACGACGCGTTCTGGCACAAGCGCGGCTACGTGCGGCAGCCGTCGCTGCGCATGCAACTGGCCTGGGACGAGCTGGAGCGTGGCGAGATCCTGCACACCCTGAGTTTCTGGACCCGCCCGCTGGAGCCTGCCGCATGAAGATCGCCGTCGCCAAGTACCCGATCGGCGCGCCGGTCGATTTCGCCGCCTTCGCCGACAAGCAGGCGGCCCTGATCGGCCAGGCCGCGCAGGCCGGCGCGCAGCTGGCGGTGCTGCCCGAATACCTGTCGCTGGAACTGGCCGCGACCTTCGCCAGCGCCGTGTCCGAGGACCTGCCGGCCTCGCTGGCGGCGATCCAGGCGCTGCACCCGCAGTACCTGGCGCTGTTCACGCAGCTGGCGCAGCGGCATCGCCTGCACCTGGTCGCCGGCAGCTTCCTGCTGGCCAGCGGCGAGGGCCGCTACCGCAACCGCGCCTACTGGTTTGCGCCCGACGGCCGCCACGGCTGGCAGGACAAGCTGCAGCTGACCGGCTTCGAGAAGGCCACCGGCCTGATCGACGGCGGCGACGCGCTGAAGGTGTTCGCCGCCGACGGCGTGCGCGCCGGCGTGGCGGTCTGCTACGACAGCGAGTTTCCGCTGCCGGTGCGCGCCCAGTACGAGGCCGGCGCGCGCCTGCTGGTGGTGCCCAGCTGCACCGACACCGAGGCCGGCGCCACCCGCGTGCGCATCGGCTGCCTGGCGCGCGCGCTGGAGAACCGCATCTTCGTCGCCCAGTCGGTGACCGCCGGGCTGGCCGAATGGAGTCCGGCGCTGGACGTGAACACCGGCGAGGCGGCGATCTACGCACCGATGGATGCCGGTTTCCCGGCCGACGGCATCGTCGCGCAGACCCGGGGCGAGCAGGTCTGGGCGCTGGCCGACCTGGACTTCGCCGCGTTCGAGGCCAGCCGCGGCCGCGCCCAGGTCGCCAACGACCGCGATTGGCGCGGCCAGCTGGCCCCGGCCATCGCACGCGCGCAGCTGACCGGCTTCGCCCAGGCGCGCTAGCCGTCCCGGCCAGGCGCGATTGGGTCTTGCCGGCCGTCGGCCGGCACTGCGCCGCCGCGCGCCGATCTGCGCCCGAGCGCCCACCGCGGAGACGAGCCGCGCCGCTGCCGCAGCACACGCGATCCGGACGGGCGATGCGTTTTGCTGTCGGTTCCCTTCGCTGCCGACGTAGTGCCGATGCCCAAGACCCTGCTGCCGCACGCCGTGCGCCTGCAATTCGCGCCCGGCGCGCTGGTCCATGCCAACCGGTCCGGCGCCGCCTTCACCGACGCGTGGCAGTGGGTGGCCGGCGACGAACTGCTGCGCTAGCGCATTTGTGGGAGCGACTTCAGTCGCGACCGAAGTCGCTCCCACAATGGCTGGAACGCATCCAGGCACTGTTGCAGCCTGCGCCGCACCGCCTCCGGGCACCGTCGGGCACGGCGGGGTAAAATCGCCCGATTCCCGTTTGCTCCGAGCGTTCCATGGCCTGCCGCACCCGTTTCGCCCCCAGTCCCACCGGTTACCTGCACATCGGCGGCGCGCGCACCGCGCTGTACTGCTGGCTGGAGGCGCGCCACCGCGGCGGCCAGTTCGTGCTGCGCATCGAGGACACCGACCGCGAGCGCAGCACCCAGGCGGCGATCGACGCCATCCTCGAAGCGATGGACTGGCTCGGCCTGGACTACGACGAGGGCCCGGTCTACCAGACCCGGCGCATTGCCCGCTACCAGGAAGTGGCCGAACAGCTGCTCGCCGCCGGCAAGGCCTACTACGCCTACGAGACCCGCGAGGAACTCGACGCAATGCGCGAGGCGGCCATGGCCAGGCAGGAAAAGCCGCGCTACAACGGCGCCGCGCGCGAGCAGGGCCTGCCGTACCGCGACGATCCGAACCGGGTGATCCGCTTCAAGAACCCGGTCGGCGGCAGCGTGGTGTTCGACGACCTGATCAAGGGCCGCATCGAGATCGCCAACAGCGAGCTCGACGACATGGTGATCTTCCGCCCCGACGGCTACCCCACCTACAACTTCGCGGTGGTGGTGGACGACTGGGACATGGGCATCACCGAGGTCATCCGCGGCGACGACCACATCAACAACACCCCGCGCCAGATCAACATCTACCAAGCGCTGGGCGCGCCGGTGCCGAAGTTCGCGCACATGCCGATGATCCTGGACGAGCAGGGCGCCAAGCTGTCCAAGCGCACCGGCGCGGCCGACGTGATGCAGTACAGGGACGCCGGCTACCTGCCGCACGCGCTGATCAACTACCTGGCGCGGCTGGGCTGGTCGCACGGCGACCAGGAACTGTTCGGCCGCCAGGAGCTGATCGACCTGTTCGACGTCAAGGACGTCAACTCCAAGGCGGCGCGGCTGGACATGGCCAAGCTCGGCTGGGTCAACCAGCATTACCTGAAGACCGACGACCCGGCCACGATCGCGCCGCAGCTGGAGCACCAGCTGGCCAAGCTCGGCATCGACCCGGCCGCCGGCCCGGCCGCCGCCGACGTGGTGCTGGCGCTGCGCGAGCGCGTGCAGACGCTGAAGGACATGGCCGAGAAGGCGGTGGTCTGGTACCGGCCGCTGGAGACCTACGACGAGGCCGCGGTGGCCAAGCACCTGAAGCCGGGCGCCGAGCTGGCGCTGGGCAAGGCGCGCGAGCTGCTGGCCGCACTGGACGAATGGAGCGTGGACGGCGTGTCCGCCGCGCTGCACGACGCGGCCGCCGCGCTGGAGATCGGCATGGGCAAGGTGGCGCAGCCGCTGCGCGTGGCCATCACCGGCACCCAGGTCAGCCCGGACATCTCCTACACGGTGTACCTGGCCGGGCGCGAACAGGCCTTGAAACGCATCGACGCCGCGCTCATCAAGATCCCAGCGGGAAGCTGATTCCCCGGAGAACCGCCATGTCCAGCAAGAAGACCGCCTGCACCGAGCCGCACCACCACGTCCACGACGCCGACGACTTCGTCAAGGTGGTGGAGCGGGTGAGCCGCGAACGCGGGCTGCGGCTGACCCCGATCCGCGCCAACGTGCTGCGCCTGATCGCCGAGGCGGGGCGCCCGGTGAAGGCCTACGACCTGCTGGAATGGGTGCGCGAGGGCAAGAGCGTGGGCGCCGACGCGCCGCCCACCGTGTACCGCGCGCTGGATTTCCTGATGGCCAACGGCTTCGTGCACAAGCTCGAGTCGGTCAACGCCTTCGTCGCCTGCCACCATCCCAGCAGCGCGCAGCACTCGGTGCCGTTCCTGATCTGCGACCGCTGCCACAGCGCGGTCGAGCTGGAGGACCGCGACGTGGTCGCGCAACTGGAACAGCGCGCCAAGGCGCTGGGCTTCCAGCCGCAGGCGCAGACCCTGGAAGTGCACGGGCTGTGCGCGCGCTGCGCGGGCTGAGGATCGCGTCCGTAGCCGTGTGACCTGGCCACGGCAGGGCGTCGTGGCGCGCCCGCGGTGCCGGTGCTACTGGCCGCGCGCGGCGGCGGTCAACGCATTGATGTGCAGCAGTGCTTCCTCATAGGCGGCGACCAGCGAGCTTTTCGCATCGCGCCAGGCGTGCATGCTGCGCCCGCTCAGCAAGGGGTGCAGCGGATCGCTGGCGGTCCGGTCGTAGATGTACCAGCAGCCGATCCAGCCGGTCTTGTCCTTGGCTTGGAGGGTGCCGACATTGACGAAATAGCGGTAGACCATGCGCGGCATTGTTCAAGGTGTTGCCCGGTGCGACCGTCGATCGGTGCGCGTGGGGCGTAGGCGGATGGGGGCGGCGTCGCCGGCGCCGGGGACGGTCAGCGCCGCGGTTGTGGTGCACGTCGCCGCCGCGGTGACCAACGCGCCGTTGCAGGCCCGCCGTCGCGGCCGCGGTCCGCGGCCGTCATCGCGTTTGCATGGCCGGCGCGACGACGCCGTCGCCACTGACCCGTGCGGCGAGGGTCTTGCCGGTGCTCTGGTTGCGCACGATGACGGCCTCGCCGAGGCCGGCATCTGCCAGCGCGGTGCCGGCGATGCTGATCTGAAAGCCCGCTGCGCCGGCGACGATGCGCACCTGCTGGCCGCGGTGCACGCCATGGTCGCTGGCCAGGAACCGGCTTAGCAGCAGCTTGCCGGCGCCGAGCGGGCGTAGCAGGGTGTGGCCGACCGCTTGCGCAGGATCGGTCAGGGCATCGGGCGACAGGCTGATGTCCTGCTCGGCGGTGTCGAGCATGCTCGCCTCGAGCACGCGTCCGCCAGCGATGCCGCTGCGCGCCACCAGCACCTTCGCGCGGATCGCGGTGCGCACCGTGTAGCGCGATTGCCCACCCTTGCCGGCCGGGCATTCGGCACCGAGCAGCACGCGGCCGGGCATCGCCTTGAGGATCTCGATCCGCCATCGCTGCGGGCAGGGCGCAGGGCGCCTGGCGGGCGGGATGACGTCCACGTCCAGCCGTGTCGCCTGGATGCCCTGTTGAGCGACCCGCACGCGCAGCCAGTCGCGGGCCGCGTCGGCCACCTGGTTCTGCGGTGCATCTGCCCATGCCGCGGCTGGCGCGGCCAGCCACAGGGCAACGAGCACGAGCGCGGTACAGGTGGCGGGGCGCACGAGAGAGCGGGGCTGCGTCGGCATGCGCAAAATTATCTGCCCACGCACCTGCCGCAATCGCTCAAAGAGTTTTTAGATTTCAGTTGTTGCGGTGCCCACCTTCTACTATCTCGTCCACCCGCCAGGCGGGATGGCGACTTACAGGAACGGCATCTATGGGCTTGGATCTCAAGCAGGCGTTGGGCGTGCATCCGGACGCGCTGGCCTTGCGCAGCGAACGGGCGCAGGTATTGGCTGCCAATCTGGCCAACGACAGCACGCCAGGCTACCAGGCGCGCGACCTCGACTTCCAGGCGCGCCTGCAGCAGAGGTTGGGCGACGCGTCCGAAGCGCCGTTGCCGCAGTTCGACGACGACAAGACGCTTTACCGGGTTCCCGGGCGCACCGCTATGGACGGCAACACGGTGGAGCTCGGCGCCGAGCAGGCGCGCTTCGCGCAGAATGCGGTGGATTTCCAGACCAGCCTGACCTTCGTGAACATGCGCCTGCGCGGACTGGCTGCCGCGATCAAGGGCGAGGCCTGACCGCCATGGGATTCAAGCAGATCACCGAGATCGCCGGGTCGGCGATGTCCGCGCAGACCGTGCGCATGAACACCATCGCCAGCAACCTGGCCAATGCCGGCACCGCCGGCACCGCCGAGCATGCCTATCACGCGCGCAAGCCGGTGTTTGCCGCGATCCTCGACGGTGTCGGCGCACGCGTCCAGGTGCTGGACGTACTGCCCAGCCAGGATCCGCTGGAGCAGCGCTATGAACCCGGCAACCCGCTGGCCGACAGCAACGGGATGGTCTTCTATTCCAACGTCAATCCTGTCGAGGAAATGGCCGACATGCTGTCGGCCACGCGCTCCTATGCGACCAACGTGGAAGTGATGACCCGCATCAACGGCATGCAGCAGCAGATTCTGAAAATGGGAGAAGGCGCATGAGCGCATCGATACAGGGCACGGCCGCGACGCTGTCCGCGCTCGCCGGCAGCGACGCGATCGCAACCAATGGCAGCAGCAACTCCGATCTGTTCATGCAGTTGCTGGTCGCGCAAATCCAGCACCAGGATCCGCTTGCGCCGATGGAGAGCAAGGATTTCGTGCAGCAGTTCGCGGCGATGACCCAGGTGCAGAGCATGGAGAGCATGAGCAGCGCGGCCAGCGCCTCCAACGCGTTGCAGCAGAGCCTGCTGAGCGTCGGTTTCGGCGGCCAGGTCGGCGCGCAGGTCGCCGTCGCCGCCAACACGGTCACGCTCGCTGGCGCGCCGGTCGGTGGCGGTTTCACCCTGGACAGGGCAGTCACCGATGCCGGTGTCGTACTGACCGGCAGCGATGGCGTGGAGCACCGCCTCGCGCTCGGCCCGCAACAGGCCGGCATGGTGGAATTCACGCTCGATCCCGGCCAGCTCGGCCTGCCAGCCGGCCGCTATGCGCTGAAGGCGCAGACCAGCGCCGGTGACACGCCGGACGTGGAGATCCATGGCCGCTTGCAGTCGGTGCGCATGGACACGGCCGGCGCGGTGCTGCTCGACGTGGCTGGCATCGGCGAGGTTCCCACCGCGGGCATCGTCCGCTTCCTGGGGCGCGGCGATGGCGCGTCCTCTTCCAACACCCAGTCCGGAGCCTGACCTACCATGTCCTTCAACATCGCCCTGAGCGGCCTGAACGCGGTGAGCAGCGCGCTGACCCAGATCAGCAACAACATTGCCAACAGTGCCACCTACGGCTTCAAGTCCGGTAGCGCCAGCTTCGCCTCCTCCTATGCCGACGGCAAGGGTGCTGGCACCTACGTCAACTCGGTCAGCCAGACCATCGACCAGAAGGGCAACATCGTCCCGACCGGGCGCGGGCTCGACGCGGCGGTGGACGGGCGCGGTTTCTTCGTCGTCGCCGATAGCGACGGCAGCGTGATGTACACGCGCACAGGCCAGTTCAGTGTCGACGCCAACGGCTTCCTGGTCGATGCCAGCGGCCGCCACCTGCGCGGCTACAGTGCCACCAGCAACGGTGCGCTCGGCGATCTGAGCGTGCCCAGCGGCGGCATGCTGGCCAAGGCCAGCGCCAGCCTCAGCTACGCCGGGACCATGTCTGCGGACTGGAGCGCGCCGGCCACCGCCACTTTCGACATGGCCGATCCCACGTCCTACAACGCGGTGCAGGTCACCAGTGTCTACGATTCGCTTGGGCGCGAGCACACCCTGAGCCAGTACTTCGTACGCGGCAACGGCAACCAAGTCGACGTCCATTACGCCACCGATGGCACCTTGAATGCGGCCACCGGCAGCCTGCAGTTCGACACCAGCGGCCAGCTGACCGTCCCGGCGGCGCCAGTCAGCGTCGCGCTGGGTACCCCGACCGGCGCGGCGCCAATGGTGCTGGCGATCAACTACACCGGCACCGTGTTCGCCGGCGGCAAGTTCAGCACCACCACCAACGCCGCCGACGGCAACGCACCGGGGTCGCTGACCAACGTCACCCTCGACGGCGACGGCAGCATCCAGCTGGGATACAGCAACGGCCAGAAGGTCAGCGCCGGGCAGCTGGCGCTGGCCAGTTTCCCGGCCGAAGAGGCCTTGTCGGCCGTGGACGGCAATGCCTGGCAACCCAATGCCGCCACCGGCGCTGCGGTGTACGGCGTGGCCGGCAGCGGCCTGTTGGGCGCGCTGAAGACGCAGTCGCTGGAAAGCTCGAACGTCAACATGGCCAACGAACTGGTCAACCTGATGAGCACCCAGCAGAACTACCAGGCCAATTCCAAGGTGCTGTCCAGCGAAAACGAAATGATCAAGACGCTGATGCAGGCGATCTAAGCCATGGATGCCTTCCTCTACACCGCGGTCAGCGGCGCCGACTACAGCCAGAAGGCGTTGGCGGTACGTGCCAACAACCTGGCCAATGCACAGACCCCGGGGTTCCGCGCCGACCTGAGCGTGGCCGAACCGCTGCAGATCGAAGGCTACGGCTACGATGCGCGGCTGCAGGCGGCGGTGACCGACACCGTGGTGGATCAGACCAGCGCGCATCTGAGCGAAACCGGGCGGCCGCTGGACATGGCGATCCAGGGCAACGGCTACTTCACGGTGCAGACCGAGGATGGCATCGCGTATTCGCGCGCCGGCAACTTCGCCCTCGACGACCAGGGCGCGATGACCCTCAATGGCCATCCGGTGCTTGGCGATGGTGGCCCGGTGGTGCTGCCGCAGTACGCGGCGCTGGACATCGGCGCTGACGGCAGCGTCTCGGTGCAGGCGCCGGGCACCAGCGAGATGCAGGTGGTCGATCGCCTGACCCTGGTAGCGCCGGAGCCGGCCGATCTGTTCAAGCGCGCGGACGGCCTGCTCGGCTCGCGTGCCGGCATCGCCTATGGGCGCGAGGATGGCGTGCGCGTGGTGTCCGGCCACCTGGAGGACAGCAACGTCTCGGCCATCGAGGAGATGATGCAGACCATGCAGCTCAGCCGCACCTTCGAGATGCAGATGCGGATGTTCCGCAGCGCCGACGAGATGGCCGATTCCGGCAACCGTCTGATCCGCGGTTGAGCGCCCCCCACCGATTCCAAGCACCCCGAGCGACGACATGAACCAGACCTTGTGGATCAGCAAGACCGGCCTGCAGGCGCAGGACACGCGCCTGCAGACCATCGCCAACAACCTCGCCAACGTCAACACGGTTGGGTTCAAGCGCGATCGCGCCATGTTCCAGGATCTGTTCTATCGCGTGGAGCAGCAACCGGGCGCGCAGTTGAACGACGCCACGCTTGCCGGCGGCGTGCAGATCGGCAACGGTACCCGCCTGGCCGGCACGCAGAAGGTGTTCACGCCTGGCAGCCGGCAGGCCTCGGCCAACCAGCTGGACCTGGCGATCGAAGGCAACGGCTTCTTCCAGGTCGAACTGCCCGACGGCGAGATCGGCTACACCCGCGATGGCCAGCTGCGCCCGGACAAGGACGGCGCCCTGGTCACCGCGCAGGGGCTGAGGCTGACCGCGGGCATCACCATTCCCGGCAATGCCAAATCGGTCAGCATCGGCGAGAACGGCATGGTCAGCGCGGTGACGCCTGATTCGGCGACGCCGGTGCAGCTCGGTCAGCTGCAACTGGCCAGTTTCGTCAATCCCGGCAGCCTGCTGGCGATCGGCGACAACCTGTACCGCGAGACCGTGGCCAGCGGCGTGCCGGTCGAAGGCCAGCCCGGCCTGGATGGCATGGGCACGATCAAGCAGTACGCGCTGGAGAGCTCCAACGTGCAGGCGGTGGAGGAAATGGTCGACATGATCGCCGCCCAGCGCACCTATGAAATGAACACCAAGGTGCTGACCGCGGCCGACAACATGATGCAGCAGCTGGCGCAGGCCGCACGCTGATGCCGCGCCTGCACACCCTGGCCGCGCTGCTGCTTGCCGCCGTCCTGGGCAGCTGCGCCACCTTCACTGGCGAGCTGCCGATGCCGGCCGGCGACGACATGCCGCCGTTGGTGCTGGAGCCGCAGCAGGGCAGCTCCGGTGGCGTGTTCGTGCCCGGCATGGGCCGTGCGCTGACCGCCGACAACCGCGCCTACCGCGTCGGCGACGTGCTCACCGTGGACCTGGAGGAGGCCACCCAGGCCAGCAACAGCAACAAGACCGCGATCAGCAAGGATTCGCAGATCGCGATGCCGGACGGCAAGGTGCTCGGCGCGGCGCTGACCCTGGGTACCGACCTGGGCATCAAGCGCGACAACGCCGGCACCGGCACCACCAGCCAGAACAACTCGATGGCCGGCGCGCTCACCGTGATCGTCCAGAAGGTGCTGCCCAACGGCCTGCTGCAGATCGGCGGCGAAAAGAGCCTGATGTTGAACCAGAACGTGGAGACGGTGCGGCTCAGCGGCTACGTGCGCAGCTCTGACCTGGACGCAAGCAACCGGGTGTCCTCGCAGCGCGTGGCCGACGCCCGCATCCGCTACTCCGGCCGCGGCGAGATCGCCAACGCCAACCGCGGCGGCTGGCTGACGCGCTTCTTCAACCATCCGCTTATGCCGTTCTGAGATGCGCATGACGCTCCGTAGCCGCTTGTCCCCGCGCCGCCTGGCGGCGTGCCTGCTGCCGCTGCTATGGCTGGCCGCGGCCGCGCCGGCGCAGCAACTGGAAACCCTGGTCGATGTGGAGGGTATCCGCGAGAACCAGCTCACCGGCTACGGCATCGTGGTCGGCCTCAGCGGTAGCGGCGACGGCACTCAGGCCCGCTATACCAGCCAGTCGCTGCGCAACATGCTCGACCAGTACGGCGTACGCACGCCGGACGGAGTCCAGCTGCGCGCCCGCAACACCGCCGCTGTGATGATCAGCGCGGTGTTCCCGCCCGGCTACCGCAAGGGGCAGACCATCGACGTGGTGGTGTCCTCGATCGGCGACGCCAAGAGCCTGCGCGGCGGTACCCTGCTGCTGGCGCCACTGGCCGGCGCCGACGGCAAAGTCTATGCGCTGGCGCAGGGCAACCTGGTGGTGCCCGGGCTCAGCGCGCAAGGCCGTAGCGGTTCCAGCGTCACCATCAACACGCCCACCGCCGGACGCATTCCCAACGGTGCCACGATCGAAGAGGTGATCCCGTCGGATTTCTCGACGGCGCCGACCATCCGCCTCAACCTGAAGCGCCCCGACTTCCGCACCGCCACCAACATCACCAACGCGCTCAACCGTACTCTGGGCGAGGGCGCCGCGTATTCGCTGGATGCCACCGCGGTGGAAGTGACCGCGCCGCCCGAACCGCGCCAGCGCGTGGCCTTCGTCGCCCGGATCAACGCGCTGGACGTGGACTCCGGCAACGGCGAGCCGCGGGTGGTGTTCAATTCGCGCACCGGCACTGTGGTGATCAGCCAGGACGTCAAGGTCAAGCCGGTCGTGATCTCGCATGGCGCACTGCGGGTGATGATCGGCGAGAGCCCGGCGGTGAGCCAGCCCAATGCCTTCGGCGGCGGCCAGACCGCCACGGTGCCGCAGTCGCAGGTGAACGTCGAGCAGGCGGTGCCGCACACCTTCCGTTGGCCCGCTGGCGCCAGCCTGCAGGCGATCGTGGACACGATCAACAGCATCGGCGCCACGCCTGACGACATGATGGCCATCCTGCAGGCGATGGACGAGGCCGGCGCGCTGACCGGCAAGCTGGTGGTGATCTGATGCGGCCCATGTCGATTTCGTCGTCCCTGCCTTTGCCCGGCGCCGCCGTGTCGGCGCCGCGCGCGGCGGTCACTGATGCCACCGCCGCACAAGCCGCGCTGGTCAAGGCGGCCGAGCAGTTCGAGAGCCTGTTCATCGCGCAGATGTTCAAGCAGATGCGCCAGGCCGCCGAGGCGTTCGGCGACGGCAACGAACCGGGTGCCAGCGCCGGCAATGCGGCCGTGCTCGAGCATGCCGACTGGCTGGTGGCCGACAGCATGTCCAGCCGGCACGCCTTCGGCATTGCCGACTGCCTGATCGCGCAGATGCGCAGCGGCGCAGCCACGACCACCCGCAATGCCACACCTGCGGCGCAAGCCGCCGTGGCGTCCCCGTCTTCATTCGACCCATCCGGAATCCAGCCATGAGCATGCTCTCCATCGGCCTGTCGGGCATCCAGGCCGCCCAGCTCGGCCTGAACATGTCGGCGCGCAATACCGCCAACATGAAGACCGAGGGCTACTCGCGACAAGGCGTGTCGCTGGTGGCCGATTCACGCGGCGGCGTGGAGGTGGCCTCGCTCGTGCGCTACGGCGACGCCTACCGCAGCCGCCAGCTGTGGTCGGCGCTGTCCAGCGAGGGCGAGTACGCGGCGTCCGATCCCTACTTCCACGAGCTGGAATCGACGATGGGAAGCACCGGGGGCAGTGCCGGCGAGGGCGTGGACGCCTTTTTCGCCGCGCTCAACGAAGTCAGTACCGACCCGACCTCGGTGCCGCTGCGGCAACAGGTGATCACCGCCGCGCAGAGCATGGGCACGCGCTTCAATTCGCTGCGCGATGCGCTCAAGAATCAGCTGGACACCGTTGCTCAGCAGGCCGTGGCGATGTCCGAGCAGGTGGGCGCGCTTGCGGCCACCGTGGCCGACCTCAACACGCGCATCAGCGAGGCGGCCGCGACCAAGTCGGCGACCTCCGAACTGATGGATCAGCGCGACCTGGCGCTCGGCGGCATCGCCAAACTGATCGATGTGCAGGTCGGGACGCAGCCCGATGGCACGCTCAGCGTCAGCCTGCGCAACGGCGTGCCGCTGGTCCTCGGCGGCCGCAGCGCCAAGCTGCTGGCCAGCAGCGACGCCGGCGGCGCGTTGTCGCTCAATGTGTCCCTGGATGGCGCATCGTATCCGTTGGCCAGCGGCAGCATCGGCGGCCAGATCGGCGGGCTGGATGACTACGCCAAGGTGGTGGCGGAGAAGATGAACGATGCAAAGACGCTGATCACCGAGCTGGCCAACCGGGTCAACGAGCGGCTCACTGCCGGCTTTGGCAGCAATGGCGCGCCTGGCCTGGCGATGTTCACGGTCGATGCCGACAGCGGCAGGGTCGCCGTCAACGCGGCGCTGACGCCCGCCGCGCTGGGTGCTTCCGCCGCCGCGGACACGCCGGGCAACAGTGACAACCTGGCCTCGGTCATCGCCCTGAGCAAGAACAAGCTGACCATGCCCGGGCTTGGCGAGGTATCCATCACCGATGCTTATACCCTGATGGTTGGCAAGCTGGGTTCGGAAAGCGCCGCCAACAAGGCCGCGCTGAGCACCGCGTCCATCCAGCGGCAGCAGGCGGAGGCGAACCTGAGCTCCGTCAGCGGGGTCAGCAGCGAGGAGGAGGTGGTGAGCGTCTCGGAGTTGCTGCAGTCCTACCAAGCCAACATGAAAGTGATCTCGGTTGCCAACGAGATCATCAAGGTCACCCTGGACGCCTTCTGAGGAGCGGGTCGCGATGCGTGTTGCCAATGGATTCTTCAGTGCCACGGTCAGGCTGAGCCTGGCCAACGACAACATCGCGCTGGCCAACAGCCTGGCGCAGACATCCAGCGAAAGGCGCGTGCTGCTGCCGTCGGACGATGCCGTGGCCAGCGTGCGCCTGCGTATGCTCGCGCGCGATTCGACGATGCTCGACCAGTACCGCGAGAACATCGGCCAGTTGCAGGTGCGCATGCGCCAGGACGAGCTCAGGCTGCGCGACATCGGCCAGGGCATCGCCTCGGCGCACGACGCCATGTTGTGGGCGCTGAACGGCTCCAACACCAGCGCCGACCTGCTGTCGATGGCCACTCCGCTGCGCGCGACCATGGATCAGATGCTGGCCTCGGCAAACAGCACCGACTCGGCGGGGAACTACATGTTCTCCGGCACCCTGACCACGACCGCGCCGATCGCGTACAACCCCAGCGCGGCGCCCGGATCGCGCTACAGCTATGCCGGCAACAGCGAGACCCAGCAGGTGGTGATCGGCAACGACCTGACCCACTCGGCCAACTCCAACGTGCAGGACCTGGCCGAGGTACTCAACAAGATGGACGTGGCGGTGCAGGCGCTGCAGATCCCAGGCGCCCGCATCAACGATCCGGCCGTGCGCGCGCAGATCAGTGCTGCCGAGGCCGCGCTGAACCAGGCGGTGGACACCAACGCCGGCGTCGTCAGCCGCATCGGCAGCGTGCTCAAGATGCTCGGTGAACTCGACAACCGGCACGCGGCGATGCAGGTCAGCAACCAGGAAGCCTCCAGGCAGGCTGACGGCTTCGACATGGCCGAAGTCTACGACCAGATGACGCAACAGAAGGTCGCCATCGAGGCGACCTACAAGGTCTACGGCAAGATCATGCAGTTGAACCCGTTCGACTTGCTGTGAGTGGGCGATGAGCGTGCGCCTGTTGCCGCTGGGCATCGAGCGTCAGGGCCTGCCGACCTCCACCACGGTGACGGCGGCGTCGGCAGCGGGCGACCGGCCGGCGGTGTCGTGGACGCAGGTGGCCGATGCCGACGCCGAACGCGGTTGGGACAGCGCGTTCGCCTCGTACCAGTCGCAGCTCAACCAGCAGGTGACCGGCGCGCAACGCGCGCTGGCCTACCTGGAGCAATTGCGGCTGCGCTTGCGCGAGCTGGCGCGGCGCTTGCGCATCGATACCTCGGTCGGCGAGCAGGCATCCGCGCTGGTCAGCGAGAGCCTGGCGCTGGTGCGTGGACAATGGGAACAGCGCGAGGTCGCCAGCGGCGGCACGCTGGATGCCGACCTGGTGTACTGCCCGGCCGGCGACGCACGGCAACGCTTCCGCATCCATGGCCTGGACAGCGCGGCGCTGAGATTGCCGGATGCGGAGCGGCTGGTGTTCTATCCGCGCGGCCTGGGACGCGCCTCGCGCACCCTGTCGCTGGTGGCAGGCGAGGCCGTCGAGCGGCGCTGGCAGCGGCTGCAGGACGCGCTGGCCCCGGCTGGTATCCGTGTGCAGCTGGACGCGGGCGAGCCGATCCTGTCGATCGCCGAGAGGGCCTGGCCGGCATTGCGCGACAGCCTGCTGATCCACGGCGAGGGTTGGCGGTTTCCTGGCGGCTGGCCGGTGCAGGCGCGGGTACAGGCCCTGCCCGGGGCGATCGTGCCGCATGCGTGGCAGGTCGACACCCGGCCCGATCGGCAGCAGGCGTTCCGCCAGGCCGGCGCGGCGCTGATCCTGCTCGAGCAGACCCGGCTGCAGGTGTCGAGCCTGCTCGCCGACAGTGCGCGCACCCTCCACGCTGACGCCGGCTTTCCCGCCGTGGAGGCGATGCACCGGCTGCTGGGTGGGTTCGTCACCGTGCTTGAGCGCAACAGCGGCTTTCTGCGCCTGGCCACCGCAGGCGCCTGCATGCGCGGCATGAACCGGCGCAAGGTAGGGCAGGTGCTGGGCGAATGAGGCCGCGGCCGCAGTCACGCGCGTGGCAGCAGCAGCCGTAGCTCGGTGCCCTGGCCGGGCCGGCTGTCGATCACCACTTCGCCGCCGTGGTGTTCGACCACGCGCTTGACGAACGACAGTCCCAGGCCGACGCCCTGTTGCTGTCCGCGGTGCCTGGCGGACTGGAACATCGAATCGAACACCAGCGGCAGGTCGTCGGGGGCGATGCCTTCGCCCTGGTCGACCAATCGCAGCAGCAACCGTCCGTCGTGGTGCAGCAGCAGATGGGTCTGCACGGTGGTCCCCGACGGCGAGTACTTGATCGCGTTGTCGAGGATGTTGACGATCGCACGAATCAGCGTGGCCACGTTGCCGCGCACGCGGGTGTCGGTCAGGGTGCATTGCGGCTCGGCCAGCTGGATCGACTTCTGGTTGGCATTGAGCCACATGTAGTCGATCGCCTCGATCACGATGTCCTCCAGGCTGAACAGGGAAAACGAGGCCTGGCTGATCTGTTCGGCACGGCTCAACTGCAGGAAATCGCGCGAGATGCGCAGCGAGTATTCGGCCTGGCGGCGCAGTTCGCCCAGGAATTCCAGGTCCTTGCGCTGCGCACCGGAGGCGCTGGCATCGCCGAGTGCGGCGCCGCGTTGCTCGATCAGGGTCAGTATCGACACCAACGGGGCGCGCACATCGTGGGCGATGTGCTGCAGCGTGGCCTTGGCGTCGGCCACCCGTCCCTTTTCCAGGTCGATCAGGCACAACAGCCGCTGCAGCCTGTCGCTGAACAGGCTGTCCGGGCCCAGGAACGGCAGGCTCAGCAGCAGCCACAGGTGTCCGTCGATGCTGATCTGTTCGCTGCCGAACTGATTGTCGCAGCTGCGCGAGGCCAGCATGTTCAGTGCCACCGCGGGCAGCTGCGCGGCAGCCGCCCTGCTCGCTGGCTGTCCGGCGCGGCAGTTGTCCCACAGGATCCGGCCCTTGGTGCTGGTCACCAGCATCGGGATCGGAATCTTGTCCAGCAACTGCAGTTGGCGCTTGTCCACGCGCAGGAAGCGCAGCATCCGCCAGCGGTAGACGGAATGCGCGCAATACCAGCCTATGCCACTCCCCAGCAGGAACAGCCCGATTCTGGTCGCTATCACGTGTTTACCAGCTTATGACCATCGCATCGTGCCCGGCGTGCAGGTCACCGGTTGCGACTCGCTGCCGACCCGGCGTCGCGCGTTGGGCAGCACTTCGAGCCGGTAGCCGTGGTTGTAGACGGTGGAGACGACCATGCCGTTCTTGGCACGCAGTTCCAGGCTGTTGCGCAACTTGCTGATGTAGGTGGCCAGGGTGGCATCGTACTTGGAATCGACCTTGCCCCAGATCGTCTGGATCAGTTCGTTCTTGCTGACGATGCGTCCCACGTTGCGGAACAGATGCAGGGCCAGGGTGAATTCGCGCGCCGGCAGGTGCACCACCCGCGAGACGCCGTTGTTGCACAGCTTCACGCTACGGGCGCTGACATTGAGCGTGTAGTTGCCGCTCACCACCCATTCGCCGCGCAGGCTTTCCGGGTAGTACTTGCGCTCCTGCGCGCGCACCCGGGCGATCAGTTCGCGCTCTCCGGTCGGCTTGACCAGATAGTCGTCCGCGCCATTTTCCAGCCCGTGCACGATGCTGTCCTCGCCTTCGTGGTTGGACAGCATGATCACCGGCAGCTTACAGGCGTGCTGCTCGCGCACCCAGCGCAGGACCTCGATGCCGTTGCGGCCTGGGACTTCCCAGTCCAGCAGCAGCATATCGACCCGTTCCATCTCCAATAGCTTGACGAAGCTGTTGCCGTCATGTCTGACGACGTTGGGATAGCCGGCCTTGTCCAGCCAGTTGGCCAGGGCCAGGGCCTGGCTGACCGTGTCCTCAAGGATAGCGACGCGCATGTGGTACTCCGTTAGAGAACTGATGGGGAGGGATTAGTCGTTCGTAGACACTTTTCGCAAATGTCTACGCCAGGCCTCAATTGGGCTCACTTACTAGCGATCGTCAAACCACCAGGTTTCTTTAGTTCTAAACCATCATTCTGTGATGCGCACACGAGGCATTGGCCGGAAACCCAATGCACACCACATTCGATGAGTGATATGCGGCACGACGCCTTTTCGTGGCATCAGCGGTACGTACGACGGTGTATGGAATTGCATGCGGCGTCTGTAGTGCGGCCTTGGCGTGCATGTTGACGCATGGCATTGCGTGGGCTCGTCCATGGCGCGCGGCGAACGTCCTGCGCCTGCTCAGCCCAGCGTGCCGATCAGGCTGACCTCGCGTCCGTCTGGAATCTCGTTGTACGACAGCACCCACAGGCCCGGCGCGAACAGGCGTGCGTAGCGCGCAAGGATCGGGCGCAGCCGCGGCACCACCAGCAGCACTGGCGGCAGGCCTTGCTGCTTCATCTGCTCGCGCGTAGCCGGCATGTTCAGCTGCAACTGGGTCAGCACGTTCGGGTCGATCGGATAGTTGTCCAACGGCAGTCGCGTGCCGGCGCTCTCGGCATTGCCCAGTGCACCCAGCAGCAGGCCCTCAAGTTCGTTGCCCAGCCCGAATCCCTGGATCTGGCGCTTGTGCCCGACGATCTCGGTGACGATCTGCCGCCGTAACGCGCAGCGCACCTCGGCGGCCAGCAGGATCGGGTCCTTGGTGGATTCGGCAGCCTCGACCAGGGCCGAGGCGATGGCCTGGATATCCTTCAGCGATACGCCTTCGATCAGCAACGACACGAACACGCGACGCAGCTGCCCGGGCGTCAGCGCCTTGCCCAGTGCTTCGCCCAGCGCTGGCGCGAGTGCTGCCAGGCGTTCCTGCATCGCGCCAACCGCTTCGTAGGTGAACAGTTCCTGCAGGTTGTCGCGCACCACCTTGGACAAGTGAGTGGCGATCACCGTGGCCGTATCCACCACCTGGTAGCCCAGGCCAAGCGCGCGTGCCTTGTGCTCCGGATCGATCCAGGTGACCTTCATCCCGTAGGCCGGATCGATGTCGGGCATGCCATCGAGTTCGCCGTACAGGTTGGAGGACGGGATCGCCATCAGCTTGCCGGCGTGCAGCTGCGCCTGCGCGATCACCGTGCCGCCGAGCAGGATGGCGTACTGTGCCGGCGACTGCGACAGGTCGCTGCGTGCCTGGATCGCCGGGACCAGGAAGCCCAGTCCCTCCGACAGGTTCTGGCGCATGCCGCGGATGCGCTTGCTCAATGGCGCGCCATGGGCCTGGTCGATCAACTCCACCAGCTTGTAGCCCAGTCCCACCGACAGCGTTTCCACATACGGGATCGCGCTCCAGTCCAGGGCCTTGGGCGGCGGAGCGAGCAGCGCCGCCTCGGCCTCGCGCACGTCGCCGTCTTGCCGTGCCTCGGGTTGCAGCCTGTGCAGGCGCCTGCCGATGAAGCCCAGCAGCCCGGCGAAGCCGAGGAACAACACGGCCGGCATGCCCGGCAGCAGGGCGAGCAGGAACAGCAGGCCGGCGGCGCCGTACAGCACCGGCGGGGAGGCAAGCAATTGCCGGCCGAGTTGCTGTTCGATCTCGCCGCTGGCGCTGATGCGGGTCACGATGATCGCCGACGCCGCCGACAGCAGCAAGGCCGGGATCTGCGCGACCAAGCCGTCGCCGATGGTCAGCAGGCCATACTGGCGGAACGCCTCGCCAGCGCTCATGTCGTTGACGGCCACGCCGATCAGCAGGCCGCCGACCATGTTGATCAGCAGCACCAGGATGCCGGCGATGGCGTCGCCGCGCACGAACTTGGAGGCACCGTCCATGGCGCCGTAGAAGTCCGCCTCGGAGGCGACCTCGGCGCGTCGCCGCTGCGCCTGCTCCTGCGAGATCAGGCCGGCGTTGAGATCGGCGTCGATCGCCATCTGCTTGCCGGGCAGCGCATCGAGGGTGAAGCGCGCGGAGACTTCGGAGATGCGCTCGGCACCCTTGGTCACCACCATGAAATTGATGATCATCAGGATGACGAACACCACCAGGCCGACCACGAAATTGCCGCCGATCACCACGTGGCCGAACGATTCGATCACCCGGCCGGCGGCATCGGTGCCCTCGTGGCCGTGCAGCAGCACCGCGCGCGTGGAGGCCACGTTGAGGGTGAGCCGCATCAGCGTGGCGCCGAGGATCACCGTCGGCAGCGCGGAGAACTCCAGCGGCCGCTTCACCGACACGCCGACCAGGATCACCACGATCGCCAGGGCGATGTTGAACACGAACAGGGTGTCCAGCACCAGTGGCGGCAGCGGCAGGATCAACATCGCCAGCAATGCCAGCAGCACGAGCGGAACCGCCAGGCGCAGGCGCCGGAAGTGGGAGGCGAGGGTGGTCAGCGGATTCATGCCGGTTCGGTCTTGAGCAGTTCGGCGGGGATATCGAGGGCGGTGGGCAGCTGCGGCTGTGCGCGGCGATGGCCGGCACGGAACGCCTTGATCTGCAGCACGTAGATCAGCGCCTGGGCCACGGCGTCGTACAGCGCGGCCGGGATCTGCTGGTTGACCTGGCTGGTGTGGTACACGGCTCGCGCCAGCGGCGGCAGCGACAGCACTTCCACGCCGTGTTCCTCGGCAACGCGGCGGATGAACAGCGCCGCCTCGTCCACCCCCTTGGCCACCACGAACGGCGCCATCGCCTGGCGTTCGTTGTACTTGAGCGCCACCGCGTAGTGGCTGGGATTGACCACGACCACGTTGGCGCCAGGCACCGCCTTGCGGATGCCATTGCGCAGCATCAACCGGCGCAGCTGGCGGATGCGTTGTTTGACCTCGGGCCGGCCCTCGCTGGTCTTGTGCTCTTCCTTCACGTCGTGCCGGCTCATGCGCTGCTCGCGCAGGAACAGCAGCCGCTGCACCGGTGCGTCGACCAGCGCGAACAGTACGAACACCGCGCACAGCCACGCCACGCCGTCCAGCAGCAGCCGTGCACCGCCGCGCAGCGCGTCGGCGAGCGGTGCGCCCTGCAGGCGCATGTAGGCGGCCAGGTCGTGGCGCAACAGCCACGCCAGTACCGCGCCCAGCAGCAGCGACTTGAACACCAGCGTGGCGGTCTGCGCGTAGTGCTTGGGCGTCACCATGCGCTTGAGGTTCTCCAGCGGCTGCAGGCGCTGCATGCGCGGCAGCGCCATTTGCGGCGCCCACAGCCAGCCGCCGGGGAACAGCGAGGCCAGCGCAATGCAGGTAGGCAGCGCCAGCAACGGCAGCAACATCTTCACCGTCAGCAGCAGCATCGCCGGGAACAGCTGAGAGG
Organism: Xanthomonas campestris pv. phormiicola; assembly: GCA_025666215.1. NCBI lineage: Bacteria > Pseudomonadati > Pseudomonadota > Gammaproteobacteria > Lysobacterales > Lysobacteraceae > Xanthomonas > Xanthomonas campestris. The sequence goes on from CP102593.1 coordinate 1,907,903, forward strand.
CGGCATCGCCGATGCTGTCGAGGCCGCCGCCGGGCAGGGCCAGGATGAACAACTGGCGGAAATCGACCATCCAGCGCGGTAGCAGCCACACGACCAGCTTGAGGCTGACCAGCAGGCCGACCGCGGTGCCGATGTCGCGCGAGCGCGTGGCCTGGCCCTGTTCGCGCGCCTTGCGCAGCTTCTGCGGCGAGGCCTTCTCGGTCTTCTCGCCGGTCTGCGCCTGGCTCATGGTGTGGCTCCGGACGAGGCGGCAAGCAGGTCCAGCAGGTCCAGCACATGTGCGTTCATGCGCACGAAGTGCTCCGGCAGGGTCGGCACCAGCAGGGTCACCAGCATCAGACCGACCACCACGATCAGCGAGTAGCCCAGCGAGTACAGGTTCAGGCTGGGGGCGGCGCGATTGAGGAAACCGCTGCCGATCTGCACCAGCATGGTGGCGAATACGAACGGCAGCGCCAGCATCAGCGCCGCGGCGAAGATCCAGCCCACCGCCAGCACCAGCTGCTGCAACGCCGACGTGCCGAGCCCGGCGCCGCCCACCGGCCACACCTGGAAGCTGCGCGCCAGCACCTGGGTCAGCACCAGGTGCCCATCCAGGGTGAAGAACAGGAGCATGAAGATCAGATACATCAGTGCGTTCATCGCATCGCTGGAGCTGCCGTTGGCCGGGTCGTTCAGCGTCGCCATCGACAGCCCCATCTGTGCCGCCACCAGGCTCCCGGCCAGCTGCAGCGCAGCCAGTACCAGATGGAAGACCATGCCGAGCATGGCGCCGATCAGCACCTGCTCGGCGACGGTCACCAGCCCATGCAGCGATACCGGCGCGATCTGAGGCAACGCCGGCAGCGTCGGCTGCACCGCCATGGCGAGAATCAGCGCCAGTAGCAGGCGCGCGCGCAGGGGCACCATCATCTCGCCCAGCGCCGGCGCGCTGGCCAGTGCTGCGGCGATGCGGATGAAAGGCCACAGCAGCGTCAGGTAGAACGCCTGCAACTGGTGTAGGAGCGCTTCCATGGCCGCTTCAGCCCGCGAGCTGCGCCGCGTGCTGGAACACCTGGACGGTGTACTGCATCAGCTGCGCGGCGATCCAGTGTCCGGCCAGGCCGATCACCAGCAGCGTCACCAGCAGCCGCGGCAGGAAGCTCATGGTCTGTTCGTTGATCTGGGTCGCGGCCTGGAACAGGCTCACCGCCACGCCCACCACCAGGCTCGGCACCACCAGGACCAGCACCACCAGCACGATCATGCGCAGTGCCTGCACCGCCAGCTCGGCGACCATGTCCGGGGTCATGTTCAGTAACCCTGCACGCTGCTGATCAGCGTGTTCACGGTCAGCGACCAGCCGTCCACCAACACGAACAGCAGCAGCTTCAACGGCAGCGAGATCACCAGCGGCGAGAGCATCATCATGCCCATGGACATCAGCACCGAGGCGACGATGATGTCGATCACCAGGAACGGGATGAACAGCATGCAGCCGATCTGGAACGAGGTCTTCAACTCGCTCAGCACATATGCCGCCAGTTTGACCACGAATGGCTGCTGCATCGGTGGCAGGCTCGGCGAACTGCCGGAGATGCGCGCGATGTTGGCCAGTGTGGCCTTGTCGGTCTGCGCCAGCATGAAGCGCGAGATCGGCGCGTCGCCGCGGCGCAGCGCTTCCTGCGCGGTGATCTGGTCCTGGTCCCACGGCACCAGCGCGGTGTCCCACACCTGCTGCCCGACCGGGCGCATCACCAGCAACGTCAGCACCAGCGCCACACCGGTGACCACGCGTTGCGGCAGGCCCTGCTGCAGGCCCAGCGCCTGCTTGAGCAGCGACAGGACGATCACGTAGCGCAGGAAGCTGGTCATGCTCATCACCAGCGTGGGCAGCAGCCCCAGCAGGGTCATCAGCACCAGGATCTGGGTCTTGACGGTGAAGCCCTGCTCGAGCGAGCCGGACAGCAGCGGCAGCGGGTCGGCGGCCAGCGCGGTCAGCGGCAAGGCCGCCGCCAGCAGCGCCAGCGCCATCCGCCCGCAGGCGCGGACGCGGCGGCGATCGTGGCGTGCGCTCATGGGGTCAGCGAGCCGAGATCGTCCAGTTCGACGATCTTCAACGCATAGTTGTCGCCGGCGGCCACCACTTCGGCCTGACCGATCTGGGTGCCGTTGACCTTGATCAGCAAGGGCTCGCCTGCCGGCCGGTCCAGCTCGATCACCGAGCCGTGCTCCAGGCTCATCAGTTCCGACAGGGCCAGCGTGGCCGAGCCGACCTCCAGGGTGAGCCGCACCGGAATGCGCCGCAGCAGGTGCAGCGGTTCGCGGCGTGAGCTGGACGGGGAGGGGTCGCTGTCGGCGGATGCGTTGCCGATGGCATTCAGCAGGGCATTTGCATCGAGGTCTTGGCTGGTCATCGGGTTACTCGGCAGGCTCGAAGGAAGTCAGGCACAGCACGCCGTGCTTGTCGGCGACGCGTGCGCGGTACATGTGCAAGTCGCCGACCATGAGGTCGGCGCTGGTCGCGTTCGGGATCGGCAGGATGTCGCCGGCGCACAGCCGGGTCAGTGCCTCGAAGGACAGTTCGAGGCTGGCGATCTGTGCGTGGATGCGGATCGGCAAGCGCTCGCGCAATGGCGGTGGCGGTTGTGCCGGCGCCGCCGTGCGCGCCGGCAGGACCGCGCTGAACAGGTGCGCCAGCCAGGCGTCGTCCAGCGCCAGGCGAATGTATCCGTCCAGTCCCAGACGCTCCTCGCGTACCGCGATGCTGACGACGCGATAGTCGCCATGCGGCAGCGTGCGGCTGGCGACGAAGCAGCCGGAACTGGCGCCGCCGCACAGCGCGAAGGCATCCAGCAATTGCTGGTTGATCCCGCCGGCAAAGCGGCGTTCGGTCTCGGTCTCGGCACTGCTCAGCATTGCCGCGATGTCGCCGCTGTCGCCGTAGTGGTAGCCGAGCATGGCCAGCAGCAGCGATCGATCGATTTGCACGATGATGCTGCCGGTGGCGTCGCGGTAGCCGTGCCAGGTGCCGTCGTCGCTGGCGGCGGTGAATGCGCCGATGGTGCTGGCACCGATGGCGAAGCTGGCAGCGCAGCGTTGGTTGAACCGGCGTTCCAGCAGGCGGGCGAACTGTTGCGCCAGCCGTCGCTGGAAATCGCCGAGCAGGTGGTATGGACGTCCGAGCATGCACGGGTCCAGTGTTACGACCGGGCGCGGAAGCGAGCCTGATCGTAGGCGTGCTGCGGCCATAAGCGGGGTGTCGCCTTACATGGCAAGGGGGACTGCATTGTGGTCAATGCAGTCCGCCGCCGAGGCGATTCTCAATGCAATTCAAAGACGCAGCAGGACCGCGGCACGCGTTGGAGCCGGTTGACTGGCGCAGCGGGACGGACGCTTGGCGTCCGTCCCGGTCGGGCGGTTACTGCAGCAGCGAAAGCACCATCTGGGTCATTTCCGAGGACTGCTTCAGCATCGAGGTGCTGGCCTGCATCAGGATCTTCTTCTGGGTCATGTTGGCCGTTTCCGACGCGTAGTCCACGTCCATGATGCGGCCCTGCGCATCATTGGTATTGGTGCGCATGTTGTTGAGGTTGTTGGCCACGTGGGTCAGGCGGTTCTCCGAGGCGCCCAGCGCCGAGCGCACCGCACCGACGCTGTCCAGCGCGCTGGTGATCTTGTCGATCATGGCGTTGGCGTTGCTCTGGGTACTGATCGCGTCGGTTGCGGCCAGGTCGCCGCCGGTGGTGATCAGGCCGCTCAGGCTGGTCAGGTTGGTGGACACGTCCATCGACAGCGTTTCGGCACTGGTCGCACCGATCTGGAAGGTGACCGCGGAGGCCAGCGTGCCGCCGGTGGCGAACAGCTTGTCGCCGCCGAAGCTGGTGTTGTTGAAGATGTTGTTGAGCTCGCTCAGCAGCGAGGTGTATTCGGACTGCAGCGCGGTGCGGTCCTTGCTGGTGGTCGAGCCGTCGGCCGACTGGGTGGCCAGGTCGCCCATGCGCTGCATGATCTTGGTGAACTCGGCGAATGCGCCGTCGCCGGTCTGGATCAGCGAGATGCCGTTCTGGGTGTTCTGCGCGGCCACGGCCATGCCGCTGGTCTGGGCCGCCAGCCGGTTGGCGATCTGCAGTCCGGCTGCGTCGTCGGCGGTGGAGGTGATGCGGTAGCCGGTACCAAGGCGCGTCATCGAGCTGTTCAGATCGACCTGGTTGATGGACAGCGCATTGCGGATGTTCAGCGATGCGGTATTGGTGTGTAGGCTCAACATGATCTGGGTGTCCTTGGAGACGATCGGGATAGTGGTAAGGCGTGAGCGCGACGCCCACATCCCTTCAAGACGACCGCGATCGGTCTGCAGTTAAATGTTCTGCGCGGAGCTTTTGCGTTCCGTGAGCTGCGTCGTCTTCTGCGCTGTGTGCAATGCCGATGACGGCGATGCCGCGCATGGTGCAGGGCGTGCCGGGTGCGATGGCGTCTGGTCGCGCCATCGGGCATGTCGAGGACGGTATTGCAACCGGCGCAGAGGCGCCGCCGCGGCGAGGTCAGCGCTGGCGCATGCCGCGGACCGTATCGACCACCTGCAGCAGCTTCTGCGCGTAGTGGGGATCAGTGGCATAGCCGCCATGCACGAGTGCGCGGGCAAAGGCGTCAGCGTCGTCGCCGAGGTTGCGTGTGCCGGCGTAGCGCGGTGCCTGCAGCAGCCTGGCGTAGTCGAGGAAGGCGCTGGCTTCGTCGCCATAGGCGCGGAAGCGCTGCACCATCTGCTGCATCGCCCCGCCCAGGAATTCGTGGGTGGCCGTGTCGGTGCTGGCGCCACGCCAGTCTGCGCCCGCCTTGAGGCCGAACAGGTTGTGGCCGCTGACCTGGCCGTTGGACGGTGGATGCAGGCCCCAGCCCGATTCCAGTGCCGCGTGCGCGGCGACCAGATCGCTGGAGATACCCAGCTGCGCGGCGGCCTGATCGGCCCATGGCGCGATGCGCGTCAGGAAGTCGTGGCGCTGCGCGGCGTCGGCCGAGCCGGATGCGGGCGGTGCCAGCGCCGGGCCGAGCACACCCGCCGGCAGCATGGTCGCCTGCACGGTAGCAGCAGGCGCGAAACCGTTGCGCACGCTGTCGTCGATGTCCGCATGCAGGCGTGCATAGGTCGCGCCGAAGCCACCGCTCGCACCGCCGGCGGTCGCCGGGGTGGAGGGCGTGGCGACCGTGGCCGGCATCGCCGATTCAAGTCGGAGCATAGGTATGGCGCTCGCCGTGCAGGGCCTGGTGCAGGCTGTCGTAGTGTGCGGCCAGTCGTTCGCCATTGCGCATGCATAGCGACTTGCAGGTCAGCGCCAGCTGCTTGAGTTCCCGGCAGCGGGCCTGCAGGGTGGGGGCTGTTGGCGCGGTGTCCTCGCCCTGGCGGGCGAGCAGGGCGATGAGGCCGAGCAGGCTGGGATTGCGCGCGCGGTGGCGCGCCTCAATCGCCTCCAACTGCATGGTGAGGGCCTCGCAAAGCTGCTTGAGCGAGCGATCGTCGGCCGTCGCCGCTGCCCGGTACTGTTGCTCCAGCAGGTCGGCCAGCTTGCGATACAGCAGCACCTCCTGGTCAAGCTCGCCGATCACCCGTGCCAGTACCGATGCCTGCAGCATTTGATCAGTCCTGCTTGCCGTGGTAACGCAGGATGTTTGCCGCCAGCGCCTCGGCGTCAAAGCGGATCAGGCCGGAGGCGATGGCCTGGCGGATCTCATCGATGCGGCCACTGGTCTCGGTGCTGGCCTTCAGTGCCGCCTCGGCGGCGCTGATGGTGCTGGCATCGGCACCGGACATGGTGACGCTGGACGCCTGCGCGGCAGGTGTGGCGTCGCTGGCCTTGGCCGCAGGCGCAGCGCTGCCCGTGGCAGGGATGCCGGTGGCAGTGGGCGTGCCGGTAGCAGGGAAGTTGATGTGCATGGCAGTACCTTGGGGCGGACGGAACGGGGAGCGCATCCTGTGCAGGAGCGCGTCCAGAGGATAGACGACCGGCAACGGCGATCGTTTAAATCGTCAGTTCGGCACGGCCGCCTCCGCATGTGGCGGGCCGAACCCCGGTAGCTGGCCGACGGCATCGGCGCCGTCGATCAACTGGGTGGCGTGCTGCGGGGCGCCGTACATCTGGCGCATGGTGGCCGCGCGCTGCGCGCTGAGCACAATGAACTCGATGCGGCGGTTCGCTGCCGCGTTGGGGTCGTCCGGAAACAGTGGCGCGTTGTCGGCCATCCCCGCGGTCTGCAGCACCGACAGCGAGGGCATGCCGCCGTCGATCATCAGGTCGCGGGCGGCCAACGCGCGTTCGCTGGACAGGCGCCAGTTCGAATGCCCCTGTCCGTTCGCGCTGCGGTAGGGGCGCGCGTCGGTATGGCCGACCACCAGGATCGGGTTGCCGACCCCGGCGAACAGGCGGCCCAGCTGCCGGATCAGATCGCGAAAGCGCGCCTCGGGGATGGCGCTGCCGAGCTGGAACACACCGCGCCGGTCGGTGTCGTGCAGCAGCACGCGCAAGCCCGCGTCGGAAACCTCGAAGCCCAGGTTGTCCTGCAGTCCGGCCTGCTCGCTGGCCTTGCGCAGGCGCGTGGCGAGCTTGCTCAGGTCGTCCTTGCCGTCGTAGAAGTGGCGCTCGACGCTGGTCGGCGCGTGCATGTCGTCGATATGGCTGCGGTCCGCTTCCAGGATGCCGCTGCCGCCGTCCAGGAGACTGTGCTCGCCATGCGCAAGGCTGGCTTCCTGCTGTTTTGCGTTCAGCAGCCACAGCACCAGGAACAGGCACATCAGCGCCAGGCAGAAGTCGGCGAAGGCCACCTTCCAGGTGCCCGAGTGGTCGTCGTCGTGCTCCTTGCCGCGCGCGCGCTTGACGATGGTCTCGTGGTCCTTGAGCCTGCCGGTCTGGGCGGCGCCGGCGGGAGGGGGGGCGGCGCTCACGCGGCGGCGCCGTCGAGGCGGGTGATCCAGGTTTCCAGCTGGGCGAAGCTGGGCTTGATGTTCAGCGGCATCAGCCGGCGCCCGGCATCCAGCGCCAGCAGCGGCGGCTTGCCGGCGGCATAGGCCACCAGCGCCACCTTGATGCACTCCAGTTCGGCGACCTCGTTCTTGACCGCCTGTGAGATCAGGTTGCTGAGCGGGTCGAGCACGCCGTAGCACAGGAAAATACCCATGAACGTGCCGATCATCGCGGCCGCCACGCGTTCGGCGATCTCGCCGGAACTGGCGCCCTGCGCCACGCTGCTCATCGCCATCACCACGCCCAGGACCGCGGCCACGATGCCAAAGCCGGGCATGGCATCGCCGATCTTGCGCAACGACTTGGACGGCTGCACCAGATCGCCGTAGATCGACTCCAGTTCCTGCTCGAGCACGCCCTCCAGTTCGTGCGCGGTGATCCGCCCGAGCGCCATCAGCCTGAAGTTGTCGACGATGAAGGGTACCAGCCGCGGCGACTGCAGCACCAGCGGATAGCGCTGGAAGATCGGGCTCTGCTCGGGCGATTCCACGTGTACGTCCAGCGCCTTGAGGTCGCGGCCGAGCTGCAACAGTTCGTACAGCAGCAGCATCAGGTGACGCTCGTTCTCGGTCTCGGTACCGCGCTTGCTGAAGACGAATACCTTGCGCAGCTGGCTCAGCAGTTCCAGCAGCACGTGCCGCGGGTTGCCGACCACCAGCGCGCCCAGCGCGGCGCCGACGATGATCACCAGCTCGACCGGTTGCCAGATCAGGCCGGGACTGCCGCCCATCATCAGGAAGCCGCCAAACACGCAGCACAGTACGATGCCGATTCCCACTAGCTGTTGCATGGTCTGTTCCTGATGGCCTGGTGGCCTGATGGGGGGGCGCCGTGCGAGGTGCCGTCGCGGGGCGTCATTCCAATGCCGCGCGCATCTTCGCCAGTGCGCGCTTGTTGATCTGGCAGATGCGCGAGGTGGTGAGGTCGAGGACCTGCGCGATCTCGGCCAGGCCCAGGTCGAATTCATAGTAGAGCTGGACGACCTTCTGTTCGCGCTCGTCCAGGGCCAGCAGCGCCTGCGCCAGGCTGGCCTGGTTGATCGCATGAAGCTCCGGCCCGGCCTGCTGGCTGCCGATATCCAGGCCATTGGCCAGCAGCGCATCGAAGCTGGCGAACTTCTCCGCGTTGTCGTGCAGTTGTGCGCGGTCGTACTCGTCGCTGCTGATGTTCAGCGCCTGGCACACCTCGGCGCGCTCCGGGTCGCGCCCCAGCTGCTGGCGCAGCGTGCGCTCGGCGCTGTGCAGGCGGTGCGCGCCATTGCGCGCGCTGCGCGTGCGCCAGTCCTGGCGCCGCAGCTCGTCGAGGATGGCGCCGCGGATGCGCATTGCCGCATAGCCGACGAATTCGGCATCCGGCGTGCCGTAGCGACGCAGCGCTTCGAGCAGGCCCATCAGCCCGATCTGCTGCATGTCGTCGCGCTCCATCACCGTGCCGGCATGCGCCGCCAGGTTGCCGACCACGCGCTTGACCAGAGGCACGTACTGGATCATCCAGTCGCGCTCCACCAGCGGATCGGCGATTTCGCCGACGCATTGCAGTTGCGTGTACTCGACGTGATGCAGGTTCATTCGATCATCATCCTGGCGATCATGATCTTGGTGAACGGCATGTCCTGTTCCGAGCCATAGGTGTGCAGGTACTGCTGCCGCAGCAGCAGCGAGATGTCGTCGATCCGCATCTGTCGGATCTGCTTGGCGTTGTAGCCGGCCAGCGTGCGCAACGCGATGCTGCGCAGCAGCGGTAGCTGCGCCTTGGTGCGCGTGGCGTGCGATTCGTCCTCGACCGCGAACACCAGGTCCATGGCGAGGTATTGCGAGGGAGCGTCCGGCGCGCTGTCGTGGGTCATGACGATCAGCTTGTCCATGGTGACGTAATGGTCTCCCGGCGGACGCGGGCGCGATCTGACCTTGGAATGCGGGTGGGTGAACGGCCAGCTGCCGGTGTACCAGGCGTATCCGCCGGCGGCCAGGGAGAGTGCGATCAGGGCAGCAACGGAGATGGAGAGCATTTTCATCATCGGGTCACGGTGTGCGCATCGGCCAGGCGGCCCAGCGCCATGCTGATGTCGGCGTACTGGGTGTCGCCTGCGTCCGCGCCCAGTGCGCGGCCGGGCGGCGGGGGGGCGGCGTGTTGCTGCTGTCCGTCACGCGCCTGCCGGCCATGGCGGCCGTCGTCACGGTGCTGGCCGACCTGCACGCTGACGTCGGTGAATTGCCGGTTGGTCAGTTCCTGGCGCAGGCTTTCGCCGGCCGATTGCAGCTGCCGCACCACGTCCTCGCGGCTGGCGCTGAGGTGGATCTGCAGCGTACCGGCGTCGTGCCGGATTTCCACCCTGATGCTGCCGGCCATGTACGGCTCCAGTCGGACCAGGGCCTGCTGCACGCCCTGGCTGTTCTGGAACTGCAGGCGTTGGCCGAGCAGGTCGAGCAGCCTGTTGGCGCCGTCGCTACGTTGGTTGGCTGCGCCTGCGGTCGCGGCAACGGCAGCGCTGGCAATGGCGCCGGCGCCTGGCGTGTCGGCGGGCATGACCGGCGGCACCGGCATGGCGTGCAGTGGGTCCGGCGCCGGTGTGGCCGCTGCCGCGCTCGCATTCATGGACTGCTGCTGCGCGGCAGCGAAGGCCGCGCCGACAGCGATGGCGCGCGCCTGCACGGGCGCGGCCCCGGCGCTGTGATCAGCGGCGGCCTGTCCGCGCTGCGGGTTGTCCAGCGATACGGCATTCGCGGCAGCGGCGATGCGGTCTGCCAGCAGTGCGGTCTGGCTGCGGGCGGAAGCGGCCGGCGCGGCCTGGGCGGCCGGCGGTGTGCTCATTGCCGGTGCCGGGGCGAACACGGCCGCGAGCATCGCCAACGTGGTGGCATGCCGGGCTGGATCGGCGGCATCGTCCGGATCGCCTGCGTCGTTGGCGGCCTCGCCGGCCGCTGAGGCTGCTTGTGGATGCTTGTCCGCGCTCGTCGCCAGCGGCGCCACTGGCGGCGCGCTGGCGGCGGTATCTGGCGCGGCGAGCAGTTGTTTCTGCAGCAGCGCGGCAAGCGCCACGCCCGGTGCGGCGGCGGCATCGGCCGCCAGCGGGGGGGCGGACACGTCCGCTGGCGGCTGCGGCGCGGCGGAGTCGGGCTCGCCCGGTTGCGTGGTTCCCCCGGCATCGGCCGCGGCTGCCTGCGCGTGCAGGTTTTCAAGGGTGGCACTGAAGCGCTCCTGCGCGGCCGGTTCGCCGGGCGCAGCGAGGCGATCGGCCTGCGCCGGCCTGGGCACGGCCTGGGCGACGGCGGCGTGGGCGTGAAGCAGGGTGATCATGGTGCGTCGTCCAGTGGCAGATCGTGGTGTGCGTAGGCGCTCAAGGCCGTGCGGTAGTTTTCCAGGCGTGCGATTTCCTGCGGCAGCCGCACCATCTCCCGGCCCACCAGCAGGTGGATTTCGCGCAAGGTGGCCATGGCCTGCCGCGCGGTGGCGTGGAATGCCTCCGGCCGCGAACCGCCCACGATCCGTTCCAGCACGACACGCACCTGCTCGCATGCTTCGATCGAGGCCTGCCAGTGCTGCGCCTGTACCGCCACGCGCAGGCGCTCGACGGAGAGCAGGAGCACGTCGGCGGGCGACCTGCTGCTCATCCGTTGCATGCCTCCAGCGCCTGCCAGCCCTGGCGCAGGACCAGCACCAGGGACTCCACCTCGTCAACCATCCCGCTGTCCATGGCAATGCCGGCTTCGTTCAGGCGCAGCATCATGTACTCGTAGAGCCGGGCGAGATCGGCGACCGGCTGGCCGCCCTGGTCCACATCCAGCGAACTGGACAGCGCCGTCAGCAGGTCGATGCACTTGTTGATGCTGGCGCCCTTGGCTTCGAAGCGCGCCGCGCCGATGTGTGCACGCAAGCGCGAAAACTCGTCGAGCAGCCCGTTGGTCAGCACCAGCACCAGTTGCACGGGCGAGGCGCTGACGATCTGGGTATTGAGTTCGACCGACTGGTACTGGCCATATCCGAAGGAGTCCATGCTGGATTCAATCTTTGGAGGTCATCGAGTCGAGCAGGGCCATCGTGTATTCCATCTTGCTGCTGAGGGTTTGCACGTTGGTGAATTGGGCGAGATAGCGCTGGTAGAACTGATCGTACTTGTCCGAAAGCTCTTTCTGGTTCTTGTTCAATTCTTCCTGAACTTTCTGCGCCGAGTCGTCGCGCGACTTGAGCAGGCCGTGGGAGGCTTCCAGCCAGATCGGCAGGTAGGTGTTGAGCGCACCGGTGATGCCGCTGGTACCGTCGCCGAGGACGCGGCCAATGGCGCCCGGATCGGTCTTCAGCATTGCCGTCAGGCGACTGCTGTCCAGCACCAGCTGGCCGTCGCGCGCGCTGGTGATGCCCAGGGTGGGCAGGCTCTGGCCGTTCTGCGTCAGGTGAAGCAGGGTGTTCAGGCGCTGCCTGAGCGCCGCGATGCCCGCATCGTTGGCCAATACGCCGCCGGCATCGCCCTTGGCCGGATCGCCGACCCGGGTCAGGTCGTCCAGCGCGCTGCTGAGCTTGTTGTTGGCGTCGACGAAGTCCTGCACGTTCTTGATGGTGGCGGTGTCGTCGCGGGCCACGTCGATGCTGAACGTCGCCGCAGCGCTGAGGAAGGTCACCTTCAGCCCGTCGATGCCGGCGAAGGTGTTGGAACCCTGCTCCACGCGGGTTCCGTCCTTGCCGCCGATGTGGAACACCGCATTGGCGGCGATCGCGGTTTCGTTCGCCCCGGACAGGGCGCTGGCCAGGTTGGCGTCGGCCACTGCGCTGGTATCCAGGCTGAGCTTGCCATCGGCGCCATCGACCGCGGAGTTGATGACCAGGCGCTGTTCGCCATTGATCGTCATCGTCGAGGCGTTGACCTTGCCGCCGCTGGCCTGGTTGATGGCGCGTGCCAGTTCCGCTGCGCTCAGGCTGCCGTCGCCGCTGGCGTCGGCGCCGCTCAGGTCGACGTTGACGATGCTGCCGTCGGCGAGCTTGATCGACAAGCTCCCGGCGCCGGCGGCGGCGACGTCGGCCGGAATCGCCAGGCTGGTCAGCTGGTCGTTGCGTGCCAGCTGCTCGACGTAGAACGCATAACTGCCGGCCGTGGCGTTGCCGGTGGCGCTGGCGGTGGCGGCGCTGGAGTCGGAGGAGGTCGCTGTGTAGGCGAGCACGGTCTTGCCGTCGCTGGCCAGCGTCATGAGCGAATCCTGAAAGGTCTGCAGCGCATCGCGCAGAGTGCTCAAGGCGTCACTGGTCTTCTTGGCCTGGTCCTGCTTGTTGGCCAGCAAGGCGTCTAGGCCCTGGGTGGAGCGGGTGGCATACATCTTGGCCATGGTGGTGGGATAGCTCGCGTCTGAGATTTCCATCGGGGCGTCCGTATCGAGTCAGTAGGTGGGGCGCGCATGCCGGGCGTGCACCCAGGATTGCAGCGCGAGCTGGTCTTGCCGTTTCTGGTCCTGCGCGTGGCGCAGTTGGCGCAGCAGGCCGCGCTTGTCGTGCAGCGCGCGCGTGATCCGCTCGTACTGCAGGCTGGCAAGGTCGAAGACGTCACGGCTGGCCTGGATCCTTGCTTCCTGGCCGCGCAGGTCGCGGCTGTGCACGGTGATCATGTCCAGCAGCGACAGCTTGTAGTGCGCGCTGTTGCTGGCAAGCGCCGCGCTGCCGCCGTCGTTGCGCCCCAGTTCGCCCAGCATGTCGCGCATGCGCTGCAGATTGTGCCGCATGCGTTCGGCGATGGCATGCAGCTTGCGCAATTCCTCGCCCGCGGCGTCCAGCTCGCGCGCGCGCAGTTGCGCGAGCATGTCCAGGGTGGCGACTGTGTGCTCCAGGTTCATTGCAGGATCTCCGCAAGTTGGTTGCAGGCATGGTCAAAACAGGCGGTGTCGTGCATGTCCTGGCGCAGCCAGGCATCGATGCGCGCATGCAGGTTCACGGCGCGGTCGGTCGCCGCGTCGGCGCCGGCGACGTAGCCTCCCAGCGGAATCAGGTCGCGGACCCGGGCATAGCGCGCCATCAGGTCCTTGAGCGCGCGGACGCGGGCCAGTTGCGGCTCGTCCACCACCAGGTCCATGCAGCGGCTGACCGAGCGCAGCACGTCGATGGAGGGGTAATGGCCTTGTGCGGCCAGGTCGCGGGACAGCATGATGTGCCCGTCCAGGATCGCGCGTGCGGTGTCCACCACCGGATCCTGCTCGTCGTCGCCCTCGGCCAGCACCGTGTAGATCGCGCTCATGCTGCCCTGGCCTTCGCCGTTGCCGGCGGTCTCCACCAGCTGCGGCAGCAGGCCGAACACCGATGGCGGATAGCCGCGCGTGGCCGGTGGCTCGCCCAGGGCCAGCGCCACTTCACGCTGTGCCATCGCGTAGCGGGTGAGCGAATCGACCAGCAGCAGCACGTGTTCGCCGGCGTCGCGGTAATGCGCGGCGATGGCATGGCACAGTTCTGTGGCCATCAGCCGCATCAGCGGCGAGTCGTCGGCGGGCGCCACCACCACCACCGCCTTGCGCAGCCCTTGTGGACCGAGTGCGCGTTCGATGAACTCGCGCACTTCGCGACCGCGTTCGCCGATCAGCCCGACCACCACGGTCGAGGCGGTGGTCTGGCGGGTGATCATGCCCAGCAGCACGCTCTTGCCGACCCCGCTGCCGGCGAACAGGCCAACCCGCTGGCCGCGGCCGAGCGTAAGTGCGCCGTTGATCGCGCGCACGCCGACGTCTAGTACGCCACGCACCGGCTGCTTCTTCAGCGGGTTGACCCGTGCCGGGCGCGGCGCCAGCGGCGCGCTGCCGAGCAACGGTCCGAGGCCGTCGATCGGTTCGCCGAGTCCGTCGATCACCCGCCCGCGCCAGTCCGGTCCGATCGACAGCGCGTTGTCGTCCTGCTCGGCGACAACGCGCGCGCCGGCCGCCAGGCCCGCCGGTTTGCGGAACGGCATCAGGAAGCAGGCGTGGTCGCGGAAGCCGACCACGCGCGCGGCCAGCCAGCCGCCTGCGGCCTGCTCGATGCGCACGCGCTGGCCGGTCTCGAATGCATACCCGGTGGCTTCCAGCAGCAGCCCGGATACGCCGACCAGGCGCCCCACCGGGCGCGCGACCGGGACGTCGTCGAGCGTGAGCCGCAGCCGCGCCGCGTTCATGCCGACTCCGCTCCTGCCTGCGTCTGGCCGGGCTCGAGCAGGGCATGGAGTTGCTCCATGCACGCGGCCAGGCGCTGGTCGCAGCCTGCATCCAGTTCGCGCGGGCCGGCCTTGATCCGGCATTCGCCCTTGGCCAGGCGCTCGTCCGGCCGCAGCTGCCAGCGTGCGGCCTGCTCGGCCGCGACGTTGCTGATGCGGCGGTATTCGTCCGGATGCAGCCGCACCTCGACGTGTTCGTCGTCGCTGGGCAAGGCGGCGAGGGCCTCGTCGACGAAGGCAAGCAGGCGCTCTGGATGCAGTTCCAGCTCGGCGCGCACCACCTTGCGGGCGACCTGTTCCACCAGCGGCGCCAGTTCTTGGCGCAGCGCGTCGCGCTGCTGCTGTTGCAGCGTGTGCAGGCCGGCGATCAGTGCTTCCAACGGCGCCGACAACGCCTGCAAGCCGTCCGCGACCAGCGTCTGCGCGCGTTCGCCGCCGGCGGCCAGGCCGTCGCGGTAGCCCTGCGCCACGCCGGCCTCGTGGCCCTCGCGGCGCGCGTCTTCCATCCGCTGCAGTTCCTGCGCGCTATCCAGTGGCGTGTCCAGCAACCCGGCCATGTTCTCGGCCTCCTCGGCCGCGCGCAGCCGCGCCAATGAAGGGAACGCGAACGCGCGGTAGGCACGGCTCACGGCACCACGTCCTCATTGAACAGCTGCAGCTCGATGTCGCCGGCCTCGGCCAGGTCACGCACCTGTTCCATGATCTCGCGGCGGGCCTTGTCGATACGGCTCATCGGCAGCGGCCCGGTGCGCCGCAGCATCTCCTCGAAGGCCTGCACCTGGCGCCGCGGCATCGATTGCGACAGCACCTCGCGCAGTTGCGCATCGGCGCCCTTGAGCGCGATTCCCCAGCTGTCGAACGGCACGGCCTCGAAGATCGCGTTGATCGTGGCCGGGCTCTGGTGCGCGAGCAGGTCGATCGAGTACACGTGATCCTCGATCTTCGCCGTGGCCGACGGATCCTGCTCGCGCAGCAGTTCGATCAGCTGCGCGCGGTTGCCAGGCAGGCGGTTGAGGATTTCCGCGGCCTGGCGCACCCCCTCCACCGAGGCGCTCTGGTTGCCCATGTCTTCCAGGCAACTGTCGACCACCGCTTCCAGATCCAGCAGCAGTTCGTGGTCGATCTCCTTGAGTCGGGCGATGTTGAGCATGATCAACTCGCGCTGCGATTCGGGCAGCGCCGCGATCACCTGGCTGGCCTGTTCGGGCTTGAGGAAGGCCAGGAAGATCGCCTGCATGCGTACGTGCTCGCGCGCCAGGCGCCCGGCCAACCATTGCGGCTGTGCCCATTGCAGGCGCGACATCTTCGGTCCGATCACGTCGCCGTACAGGCTGTTGAGCACGCTATTGGCGACCGCGGCGCCCAGCGCCATGTCCAGCGAGCGCTGCAGATAGCTGCGCGAGGCGCCGTTGACGCTGCTCTGCGCGCGGTAGGCGTCGAAGAATTCCTGCAGCGTCTGCTGGACCGCATCGACCTTGACGCCATGGATGGTCGACATCGCCCGCGTCACCTCGAGCAGTTCCTCGCGCGACAGGCAGCGCAGTACGGCCGCGGCCGCGTCCTCGCCCATGCTCAGCAGGGTGATCGCGGCCCGTTCCAGCGGCGACAGCGCCAGCTGCTTGGGGGCCATCAGTTCATTGCCGGGAGTGCCGACGGTGGAGATGTTATCCATTCTTCTGGATCCAGGGCCGGATGACTTCGGCGACGCGCTCCGGTGCCTGCGTGGCCAGGATCTTGAGATGGTCGATCAGCACGTCCACTTCCGAGCCCACCGGCGGCAGCAGGGTCTCGCTGATCGCCAGCACCTTGGGCTGTGCCGGGGCGGCGACCGGCAGCAGCGACACGGGCTCCGCGCCACTGGCGGCCAGCAGGGGCCCGCCGGCCTGTGTGGTGGCTTCGACCCATTGCCGCAGCATCTTCAGCAGCGGCCGCAGCACCAGGAAGAACCCCAGGATCGCCAGCAGCGCATAGCCCAGGTAGGGCAGGGCCAGCACCAGGTTTTCCGGGTCGCGCCACCATGGCGGCGGCAACGGGTTGGCGTTGGGCTGGAAGCGCAGCGCCGATACCACCAGGGTGTCGTTGCGCTTGGCGTCGATGCCGATGCCGCTGCGCAGGATGTTCTCGATGTTGGCCAGCTGCGCCGGCTGCCAGGGCTGTCCGCTCTTGGCGCCGGCCAGCGCCGGCGCCGCAGCGTTGTTGAGCACCACGGCCACGTTCAGGCGCTTGATCCGCTGCGGGTTGCGCTTGATCTGCACCACGTTGCGGTCGTAGGCATATTGGCGGGTGAGCGCGTTGCGTTTGGAACCCGGGCCGTTGCTGCCGCCATTGGCACCGCCGCCCGCCGCGCCGGCTTGCTGGTTGGTGGCGGTGGGCACGGCACGATTGGACAGCGAGCCGGGCACGCCCAGTGGCATGGTGCCGCTGTCGTTTTCCTCGCGGGTCGCTTCCTGGGTCACGTGCGGTGCGTCGCCGAACTGCTCGTGGGTCTCCTCGACCCGGTCCTGGTCCATTTCCACCGCCACCGAGGCGCGGAAGTTGCCGTCGCCGAGCGAGGGCGCCAGCAGGTCACGGATGTTGTGCAAGGTCTGCTCGCGGATGCGCCCGGCCGCCTCGCTCTGGTCGCTGCCGATCGGCGCCGTGGGATCGACCATCGCCGAGAGCAGGTTGCCGCTCTGGTCGATCACCGAGACGCGCTCGGAGGTGAGGTTGGCGACGCTGCCCGCGACCAGCGCGATGATCGCGGCCACCTGCTGCCGGTCAAGGTGGCGCCCCGGCTTGAGCCCCAGCACCACCGACGCCGAGCTCTTGTCGCCGTCGCTGAGGATGAACGAGGACGACTTTGCCACCGCCAGGTGCACGCGCGCGCTGCTCACCGCCTCCAGGCTCTGGATGCTCTGCGCCAGTTCGCCTTCCAGGCCGCGGCGGAAGCGCACGTCCTGCACGAACTGGCTGACCCCGAGCGGATCGTCGTGGTCGACCACTTCCAGCCCGGGCGGAGTCTTGCCGACCACGCCCTTGGCCGCCAGCAGCATGCGCGCCGTGCCCAGTTTCGATTCGGGTACGAGGATCTGCCCGGTATCCGGATGCAGCCGATAGGCGATGCCGCCGGCGTCCAGCGCCGCCATCGCATCGGCGGTCAGGATCTTCTCCTGCACGCCGTACAACGGCTTGTAGCGCGCGTCGTCATGCTGCAGGTACATCATCACCGCGCCGGTCAGCGCCAGGGCCAGCACCACCAGCGGCAGTGCACGCGGCGACACCGCGGCGGCGGGCAGCTTCGCCAGCGCCGGCACCCAGCGTGCAGCCGCCTGCTTGAGCTTGACGATCACGATCCGGGCCTGGTCAGATGTTCATCTTCAGCAGGTCGTCGAGTCCTGCCATCACCTTGTTGCGCACCTGGGTCAGCATCGAGAACGACAGTCCCGCCTGCTGACTGCTGAGCATCGCGCCAATCAGGTCGTCGCTGTCGCCGCTGTCCACCGCGTCGGCCTGGCGCGCGGCGTCGCGCTGCTGTGCATCGACGCGCTGCAGCGCATGCTGGAACAGCGAAGAGAAGCCCTGTGCCGATGCGTCGCCATCGGCCGCGATGTCCACCGCGCCCGCATTGGCCGGCTTGATCTGCAGCAGCGGGGAAAGCACATCGAGACTGGGCATTGCGGGTAGCGCGGGAACGACGCTCATCGGATGCCTCGCACGGCAGGGCAGATAGGTCGAAGTATTGTGTTGGGCGGGGTTTGGCCTGGCACCGAATCTCAAGAGAATCTTTAACAATGGCCATGGCGCCGACGCTGCACAGCGCATGTAGCAGGCGCGCGCTTCAATGCCATTGCGCGCTGGAACAGCGGCGTTGCTGGCCGCA
Source organism: Xanthomonas campestris pv. phormiicola (assembly GCA_025666215.1). Classification (NCBI taxonomy): domain Bacteria; kingdom Pseudomonadati; phylum Pseudomonadota; class Gammaproteobacteria; order Lysobacterales; family Lysobacteraceae; genus Xanthomonas; species Xanthomonas campestris. The sequence continues at coordinate 1,925,913 of CP102593.1, forward strand.
CGCGCGCGGCGCCGGCGAATGCAGGCCTTCCGTCCCATGGCCTGGCTACTTGCGATGCCTGGGGCGGAAGGGGAACGTCGCTAACCCAGGGCGGCGGTCCCATAACCGCCGAAGAACACCAGCAGCGCGCGCTGCGTGGCCTCGCGCAGGTACTGCGGCGAGGGGTTTTTCAGCGCGCCGAACAGGCAGGGCATCAGCGTTTCGGCTTCCAGCAGCCCGGCCAGGTGGCGGGCGGCGGTGGTCGGGTCGGCGTGGCGCAGGCGGCCCTGCCGCATCTGTTCCTGCAGGAACGTGCCGAGGCGGCTCATGCCGTCGTCGGGGCCGCGCTCGAAGAACAGCAGGCCGATGTCCGAGCGGCCGGAGACGCCGATGATGGTCTGCCAGACCTGCACCGACTGTTCCGAGCACAGGAACGCCAGGGCGTCTTCGCCCAGGCGCTGCAACGCGGTCGGCAGGTCGTCCCGGGTCTGCATCAGCGCGGCCAGGATCGGGTCCATGAAGCGCTCGGCGACGCTGTGCGCCACCGCCACGAACAGCTCCTCCTTGGACGGGAAATAGCCGTACAGGGTGCGTTTGGAGCTGCCGGCGCGCGTGGCGATCTGGGTCATCGAGGCGCCCTCGAAGCCAGCCTCCAGGAACACCTCCGCGGCGGCCTCGACGATCGCCTCGCGTTTGGCTTCGGTCCGGACACGCATCGTTCTGCCCTCGGGAAGGGCGCTTAAGTATACCTGGAGGGCAGAAATGATTGACGGCGCCAAATCGCGGGAATAGTATACCAAACCGTACCGTTTACCATTCCTCCCCGCTTGCCCGCGTCCCCAACCGGAGATCCCCTCGTGCGCCCTGTCCTGTCCTCTCGTCTATCGCTGGCCCTGGCCGTGGCGGCCACCTCGCTGCTGAGCGCGTGCGGTTCGCCTCCGGGCGGCCCGCCGCCGCAGGAAGGCACGCCGGAGATGGGCGTGATCACCGTCGCCCCCCGCCCGGTCGCGTTGACCACCGAATTGCCGGGGCGCACGCTGCCGTACCTGATCGCCGATGTGCGGCCGCAGGTGAACGGCATCATTCAGTCCCGCAAGTTCCGCGAAGGCGGCGAGGTCAAGGCCGGCGAGACGCTGTACCAGATCGATCCGGCCACCTACCGTGCCACCTACGACAGCTACGTCGCCGCGCTCGGCAAGGCCCAGGCCACGCTGCGCACCGCGCGGCTGAAGGCCGAGCGTTACCGCGAACTGGTCAAGGTGTCGGCGATCAGCAAGCAGGACAACGACGATGCCGACGCCGCGCTCGGCCAGGCCGAGGCCGACGTCGCCGCGGCCAAGGCCAACGTGGAAAGCGCGCGCATCAACCTGGCCTATGCGCGGGTGGATGCGCCGATTTCCGGGCGCATCGGCAAGTCCAGCGTGACCGCCGGCGCGCTGGTCACCGCCAGCCAGTCCACCGCGCTGGCCACGATCCAGCAGCTGGACCCGATCTATGTCGACGTCACCCAGCCCAGCGCCTCGCTGCTGCGGCTCAAGCACGCGCTGGCCGCCGGCGAACTGGAAAAGGCCGATACCACTGCGGCCAAGGTGTCGCTGCTGATGGAAGACGGCAGCCCGTATCCGCTGCAGGGACGGCTGGAGTTCTCCGACGTCACCGTCGACCAGAGCACCGGGTCGATCACGGTGCGTGCGGTGTTCCCCAATCCGCATGCGGATCTGCTGCCCGGCATGTACGTGCGTGCGGTGCTGCAGGAAGGGACCAAGGACCAGGCGATCCTGGTGCCGCAGCAGGCGGTGTCGCGCAACGGCGCGGGCAAGCCGACCGCGTACGTGGTCGGCGCCGACCACAAGCTGCAGTTGCGGATGCTGGAGACCGATCGCGCGGTCGGCGATCAGTGGCTGGTGCGCAGCGGGCTCAAGCCCGGCGACAAGCTGGTGGTCGATGGCCAGTCGCGGGCGCAACCCGGGGCGACGGTCAAGACCGTGCCGTGGCAGCCGAAGCTTGCGACCGCCGCTCCTGCGGCGGCGGCTCCTGCCGCGCCCGCTGCCGCCGCGGCCACGCCGCGCGCGGCGAACTGAGGGCCTGGACCGTCATGGCACGCTTCTTCATCGACCGCCCGATCTTCGCCTGGGTGCTGGCCATCATCGTGATGCTGGCCGGCATCCTCTCCGTCGCCACCTTGCCCATCGCGCAATACCCGAGCATCGCCCCGCCCGCCGTGGCGATCACCGCCAACTATCCCGGCGCCTCGGCCAAGACCCTCGAGGACACCGTCACCCAGGTCATCGAGCAGAAGATGAAGGGCCTGGACCACCTGAGCTACATGGCCTCCACCAGCGAGTCCAGCGGCCAGGTCACCATCACCCTGACCTTCGACAACGGCACCGACCCGGACACCGCGCAGGTGCAGGTGCAGAACAAGCTGTCGCTGGCCACGCCGTTGCTGCCGCAGGAAGTGCAGCAGCAGGGCGTGACCGTGACCAAGTCGGCGACCAACTTCGTCAACGTGCTGGCCTTCACCTCGGAAGACGGCAGCATGAACGCCTCGGACCTGTCCGACTACGTGGCCGCCAACGTGCAGGAGGCGATCAGCCGTGTCGAAGGCGTCGGCGACACCACGTTGTTCGGCTCGCAGTACGCGATGCGGATCTGGCTTGACCCGAACAAGCTGAGCAATTTCAACCTGACCCCGCTGGACGTGAAGACCGCGGTGCAGGCGCAGAACGCGCAGGTCTCGGCCGGCCAGCTCGGCGCGCTGCCGGCCGCGCCCAACCAGCAGCTCAACGCCACCATCACCGCGCAGACGCGGCTGAAGACCGCAGCCGAGTTCGAGGACATCCTGCTGCGCACCCAGTCCGACGGGTCGCAGGTGCGGTTGCGCGACGTGGCCCGGATCGAACTGGGCAGCGAGAGCTACAACGCCGCCGGCCGCTACAACGGCAAGGCCGCCGCCGGCCTGGCGATCAAGCTCGCCACCGGCGCCAATGCGCTGGACACGGTCAAGGCGATCGACGCCAGCCTGGCCGAGCAGGAGAAGTTCTTCCCGCCCGGCATGAAGGTGCAAAAGCCCTACGACACCACGCCGTTCGTGCGCATCTCGATCGAAGAGGTGATCCGCACCCTGATCGAGGCGGTGGTGCTGGTGTTCCTGGTGATGTACCTGTTCCTGCAGAACTTCCGCGCCACGCTGATCCCGACCATCGCCGTGCCGGTGGTGCTGCTGGGCACCTTCGGCGTCCTGGCCGCGTTCGGTTTCACCATCAACACGCTGACCCTGTTCGCGATGGTGCTGGCGATCGGCCTGCTGGTGGACGACGCCATCGTGGTGGTGGAGAACGTCGAACGGGTGATGAGCGAAGAGCACCTGCCGCCGAAGGAGGCCACGCGCAAGTCGATGGCGCAGATCACCGGCGCGCTGGTCGGTGTGGCCCTGGTGCTGGCGGCGGTGTTCGTGCCGATGGCGTTCTTCGGCGGTTCCACCGGCGTGATCTACCGCCAGTTCTCGATCACCATCGTCTCTGCGATGACCCTGTCGGTGCTGGTGGCGATGGTGCTGACCCCGGCGCTGTGCGCGACCCTGCTCAAGCCGGCCAAGCAGCACGGCATGGCCACGACCGGTTTCTTCGGCTGGTTCAACCGTGTCTTCGAGCGCAGCAACGGCCGCTATCAGGGCGTCGTGCGGCACATGCTGGGCAAGGGCTGGCGCTACATGGTCGCCTACGCGGTGCTGCTGGCGCTGGTGGTGGTCGGCTTCATGAAGCTGCCGGTCGGCTTCCTGCCGGACGAGGACCAGGGCACGCTGTTCGCCTTGATCCAGTTGCCGCCGGGCGCCAGCGCAGCGCGCACCGACGCGGTGATCCACCAGGTCGAACAGCATTTCCTGGTCGATCAGAAGGACTCGGTCGGCAGCATCTTCACGGTGTCCGGCTTCAGCTTCGCCGGCACCGGCCAGAATACCGGGTTGGCGTTCGTGAAACTTCGCCCCTGGGACGAGCGTACCGGCAAGGGACAGAGCGTGACCGAAGTGGCGGCGAAGGCGAGCAAGTTCTTTGCCGGCATTCGCGACGCCAAGGTGTTCGCGTTCGCGCCGCCGGCGGTCTCGGAACTGGGCAATGCGACCGGCTTCGACCTGATGCTGCAGGATCGCGCCAACCTCGGCCACGATGCGCTGATGCAGGCGCGCAACCAGTTGCTGGGCGCGCTGTCGCAGGACTCGCGCCTGGTCGCGGTGCGTCCGAACGGACAGGAAGACACGCCCGAGTTCAAGCTGGACATCGATTCGCACAAGGCCGAGACGCTGGGTCTGTCGATCGACGACATCAACGGCACCTTCTCCAGCGCCTGGGGCAGCACCTACGTCAACGACTTCATCGACAAGGGCCGGGTCAAGAAGGTGATGCTGCAGTCCGATGCCGTCTACCGGATGCTGCCGAGCGACATCGACCGCTGGTACGTGCGCAACAGCGCCGGCACCATGGTCGCGTTCAGCTCCTTCGCCAATGCCAGCTGGACCAGTGGCTCGCCGCGCCTGGAGCGCTACAACGGCGTGCCGTCGGTGGAGATCCTGGGCATGGCCAAGCCGGGCACCGCCTCCAGCGGCCAGGCGCTGGCCATCGTCGAGGCCGCGGTGGCCAAGCTGCCGCCGGGCATCGGCTACGAGTGGACCGGGCTGTCGCGGCAGGAAAAGGCATCCAGTGGCCAGACCGGCATTCTTTACGGGCTGTCGATCCTGATCGTGTTCCTGTGCCTGGCGGCGCTGTACGAAAGCTGGGCGATCCCGTTCGCGGTGATCCTGGTGGTGCCGCTGGGCGTGTTCGGCGCGCTGCTCGGCGCGGTGCTGACCTGGAAGATGAACGACGTGTACTTCCAGGTGGGCCTGTTGACCACGATCGGCCTGGCCAGCAAGAACGCGATCCTGATCGTGGAGTTCGCCCGCGAACTGCACGACAGCGGCAAGAGCCTGGTGCAGTCGGCGCTGGAGGCGGCGCGGATGCGCCTGCGGCCGATCCTGATGACCTCGCTGGCGTTCATCCTCGGCGTGGTGCCGCTGGTCCTGGGCCGCGGCGCCGGTGCCGGCGCGCAGCATGCGCTGGGTACCGCGGTGATCGGCGGCATGCTGTCGGGCACGATCCTGGCGATCTTCTTCGTGCCGCTGTTCTTCGTGCTGGTGTGCGGGCTGTTCAAGCGCCGCGCCGGCAGCCCCGATGACCCGTCCGCCGCGCGTGTCGCGGGAGGAGCCTGAGATGTCCCGTTCGATCCTGACCCCGTTGGCGCTGGCGCTGGCGCTGGCGCTGGCCGTGTCCGTGTCGCTCGCCGGCTGCAGCCTGATGCCGGCCTATGAGCGCCCGGCGGCGCCGGTGCCGGCGCAGTTCGACGGCGCCGGCGCACCGGCCGATGCGCAGAGCGTTCCCGTCGCCGACATCGGCTGGCGTGCGGTGTTCACCGATCCCAGGCTGCAGCAGGTGATCGAGCTGGCGCTGGACAACAACCGCGACCTGCGCGTGGCCGCGCTCAACATCGACCAGGCCTGGGCGCAATACCGCGTGCAACGCGCCGACCTGGCGCCGGGCGTGGACCTGGGCGGCAGCGGCAGCGGCTCGCGCACGCCGGGCGACCTGTCCGGCACCGGGCAACCGCTGGTCGCGCACAGCTACAGCGCCACGCTCGGCATCAGCGCCTACGAACTGGATCTGTTCGGCCGCGTGCGCAGCCTCAAGGAACAGGCGCTGCAGCAGTTCCTGTCCACCACCGAGGCGCAGCGCGGCACCCACATCAGCCTGGTCGCACAGGTGGCCACGGCCTATCTCACGCTGGCCGCCGACCAGGACCTGCTGCGCCTGGCGCAGGACACGCTGACCAGCCAGAGCGAAAGCTACCGGCTGCAGCAGCGCAGTTTCGAGCTCGGCGCGGCCTCGGCGCTGACCCTGCGCCAGGCGCAGACCACTGTGGAAAGCGCACGCGTGGACGTGGAGCGCTACACCGCGCAGGTGGCACAGGACCGCAATGCGTTGCGGCTGCTGGCCGGCACCGAGGTGCCGGCCGAACTGCTGCCGACCGCGCTGCCGGACAGCGCCAGCGCCGACGCCAACATCCTGGCCAGCATTCCGGCGGGATTGCCGTCGGAACTGCTGCAGCGCCGCCCGGACATCCTGGAAGCCGAGCGCACCCTGCAGGCGGCAAATGCGAACATCGGTGCGGCGCGTGCCGCGTTCTATCCGAGCATCAGCCTGACCGCCTCGGCGGGCAGCGCCAGCGCCGGCCTGTCGGGCCTGTTCAAGAGCGGCTCCGGCAGCTGGAGCTTCGCGCCCAGCATCTCGTTGCCGATCTTCGACGGCGGCCGCAACCGCGCCAATCTCGACGTCGCCAAGGTGCAGCGCGACATCGACGTGGCCAACTACGAAAAGGCGATCCAGACCGCGTTCCGCGAGGTCTCCGACGCGCTCGCCGAGCGCAGCACGCTGGGCCGCCAGCTGCAGGCGCAACAGGCGCTGGTGGACGCGTCCGCCGACAGCTACCGGCTGTCGCAGGCGCGCTTCGAGCGCGGCGTGGACAGCTACCTCGGCGCGCTGGACGCGCAGCGCACGCTGTACGGCGCCGAGCAGACCCTGATCAACACGCGGCTGTCGCGCTTCACCAACCTGGTGACCTTCTACAAGGCGCTGGGCGGCGGCTGGGTGGAGATGGCCACGTCCGCGGATGCGACGGCAGCGGTGGAACGCTAGCGATGCCGCGGCAGACGGCCGCGCCGGTGCCGGCGCGGCGGCGCAAGCACGGCGCGGCGCGCGAGAAGCGTGCCGCGATCCTGCGCGCCGCCCGGCAACTGTTTTCCCGCAACGGCTTCGACCACACCAACATGGACGCCATCGCCGCCTGCGCGGACGTGTCCAAGGCCACCGTCTATGCGCATTTCGCCAACAAGGACGCGTTGTTCCGCGTCACCGTGGAAGCGATGGTGGGCGAGATGCCGGACCGCTGGGATGCGCTGCTCGCCACCCGCGAGCCGCTGCAGCGGCGGCTGACGGCGGTGGCGCACGACCTGATGGAGATGACGGCCGCGCCGCTGCTGCAGGCTGTCCAGCGCATGCTCGCGCTGTCCACGCAGGTGTCGCCGCAGCGTGCCGACACGTATTGGGACCTGTGTTTCGAGCGCTACGATCGCGCCATGCAGCAGTGCCTGCGCGCCGAGATCCGGCAAGGCACGCTGACGATCGCCGACGTGGCGCAGGCGTCCGCGCAGTTCTTCGGGTTGATCGCCAGCGCGCCGGCATTGCGCGGATTGCTGACCGGCGAGCCGTTCGCGTCGCAGCGGCCGGGCGCGACTTGCGTGGAAAGCGCGGTTGCGTTGTTCGTGCGCGGCTATCGCGCGGAGGCGGACCCGGCTGCGGCGGCGCGCCGGCGCCTCGCCGCCAAGCCTAGGCGGGCCGCACCGCCGCCAGCGGCCGCGGTTCCCGGATCGGCAGATTGACCAGCGCCGCGGCCACGGCCAGGGCCATGTCGGCGTACCACATCCACTGGTAGTTGCCGAAGCGCTCCAGCGCCACGCCGCCGAGCCAGGCGCCGAAGAAGCCGCCGATCTGGTGCGACAGCAGGGTCAGGCCGAACAGCGTGCCCAGGTAGCGCGGCCCGAACAGTTTGCCGATCAGCCCGGCGGTGGGCGGGACCGTCGCCAGCCAGGTGCAGCCGAGCGCGGCGGCGAACAGGTAGAACGTCAGCGGCGTCGGCGGCGCGAGCAGGTACAGGGCGATCAGCAGCGCGCGGCTGGCGTACAGCGCCAGCAGCAGCCACTTCATGCGCACGCGCTCGCCGAGCTTGCCGGCGATCAGGCTGCCGGCGACGTTGCACAGGCCGATCAGCGCGATGGCGATGGCCGACACGCTGGGCGCCAGCCCGCACAACGCGATCTCGCCGGGCAGGTGGGTGACCAGGAAGGCGATGTGCACGCCGCAGGTGAAAAAGCCCAGGTGCAGGCACCAATAGCTGCGGTCGCGCAGGGCGACGCGCAACTGCGCGCGCAGCCCGCCGTCCGCCGCGGTCGCACCCTGCGCCTGGCCCTTGCGGCGCAGCGGCCAGGCCAGCGGCAGGGTCAGCAGCGACAGCGCCGCCATGCCGGTCATGGCCATCGCCCAGCCGGCGGCGCCGATCATCCATTGCACCAGCGGCGCGAACAGGAACTGGCCGAGCGAGCCGCCGGCGTTGATCAGCCCGGCGGCGAACGAGCGCTGTTCCGGCGCCAGGCGATGCGCGGTGGCGCCGATCAGCACCGAGAAGCTGCCGGCACCGGCACCGGCCGCGGCGAGCAGGCCCAGGCTGACGATCAGGCCCCATTCGGTCGGCAGCCACGGCGCCAGGGCCAGGCCCAGCGCCAGCAATACGCCGCCCAGCCACAGCACCGGCAGCGGACCGCGCTGGTCGGCGATGGCGCCGAACAGCGGCTGCACCGCGCCCCACACGAACTGGCCGACCGCCAGCGCGAAGCTGATCGCGGCGATGCCGACGCCGCTGCTGCGGTGGATCGGCTCGACGAACAGGCCGGTGGTCTGGCGCGCGCCCATGGTCAGCATCAGCGTCGCCGAGGCGACGATCAGCAGGCCCCAGTGGCGGCCGGCCTGGGCGTGCGGCGCCGCGACGCTCATGCGGCAGCGTCCCCGCGCTCGGCGCACAGCGCGCGTTCCAGCTGCCGCAGCTGGCGGTGCAGGGCGTCGATGGCGGCGTTGCCGGCCAGCGCGTCGATCCGCGCCTGCGCGCGCTCCCAGTGCGGCAGCGCGCGTTTGAGCAGGCGCCGGCCGGCGGCGCTGACCACCACCAGCTTCTGCCGCGCATCGTCGCCGCGGCGCTGCTCGATCCAGCCAGCCGCCTGCATCGGCTTGAGATTGCGCGACAGCGTGCTGCGGTCCATGCCCAGCCGCTCGGCCAGCGCACCGAGCTGTTGCGCGGTGCCGGCGCGGCGCAGGATCGAGTACTCGTTCAGGCTCAGCCCCACCGCGCTCAGTTCGCGGTCGTAGACCTGCGAGGTACGCCGCGCGGCGCGGCGCAGCAGGAAACAGGTGCAGCGGCAGGGAGCGGTGTCGTCCATGCCCGGCAAAGTACGTGCATATGCATACAATTGGCAAGCGCCGGACCGACCGGCAGGGCGGCGTGCCGTCCCCGTTCGCGGGCGGCGCGGGCGGGGCATGTCCTGGCCGGTCGACGCCATGCAGGCGGATGCTGCGGCTCGCGCGCAGCTGCAGCGATGCAACGCTTCGCCCAGGCGTAGCGACGCACGCGGACGCTTGCGCGCACGCTCGCGGATCGCCGGCATTGCTATGCTCTGCCGCGCCTTGCGCTTGCCGGAGTGCCGTCCCGATGCCGAACCCACGCACCGCCTCTGTCGCGATCGCCGCCGCGCGGGCGCGTGCGCTGTGGCTGGAGGCGCAGCGGCTGAGCATCCCGGCGCCGTTCGGCGCGGGTCCCGAGGCGGTGCGGCAGGCCACCGCGCACCTGGGCTATGTGCAGATCGACACCATCCATGTGATCGGGCGCAGCCACCACCACGTGCTGTACAGCCGCATTCCCGCCTATCGCAAGCAGGATCTGGAGCAGGCGCAGGCGCAGGACAAGTCGGTGTTCGAGTACTGGACGCATGCGCTGGCCTACGTGCCGATCGCCGACTACCGCATGTACGTGGCGCAGATGGCGCGCTACCGCGCCCAGGCGGACGCGGCCGGCAAGATCGATCCGGCCGATTACGCCAGGCTGCTGCGGCGCATCCGCAGCGACGGGCCGTTGTCGATCCGCGACATCGACGACGACGTGCTGGTCGAGAAGACCCATCCATGGGGCAGCCGCAAGCCTTCGCGCGCGGCATTGCGCTACGGCTTCTTCAGCGGCGACCTGGTGGTCAGCCAGCGCAGCGGCATGCTCAAGACCTACGAGCTGGCCGCGCGCCATTTCGGCTGGAGCCGGCGCCCGCGCCCGGCCAGCGATGCGCAGTACGCGCGCTATCTGCTGCAGCGCGCGCTGCGCGCGCAGGGCCTGGTCGGCGTGGACTCGATCTGCTACGGCAATGCCGGCGCCAAGCCCGCGGTGCGCGCGCTGCTCGCCGCCGCGGTCGCCGCCAAGCGCCTGGTCCCGGTGCATCTGCAGGGCCAGGAGCAGGCCGCGCTATGGGCCGAACCGGCGCTGCTGGAACACGCGCCGCCGCTGCCGGACGAGGCCATCGCGCAGCTGTTGTCGCCGTTCGATCCGCTGCTGATCCAGCGCAAGCGGCTGCAGCAGTTCTTCGGCTACGAACACCGCTTCGAGGCCTATGTGCCGGCGCCGCAGCGGGTGCTCGGCTACTTCGCGCTGCCGGTGCTGGTCGGCGACCGCATCGTCGCCGCCCTGGATCTGAAGATGGAGCGCCAGGCCGGCAGGCTGCTGATCCAGAAATGGACCTGGCTGGTGCCGCAGCGGCCCGCGCTGAAGGCCGCGATCGACGCGGCGCTGCAGCGTTTCGAGCGTTTTCATCTGCAGTGACGCCTGGGAGTCGCCCGCCTCGGCGGGGGCGCCCGGCGCGCAGCGGCACAAGGCGCTGCGTGCCGTGCAACTGGCCGGCGCACACGCGTTGCGTGCGTGCGCCGGCGCGCGGATCAGGCCTTGAAGAAGGCCAGCAGATCCTGGTTGATCTCGTCCGGGTGGGTGGTGCACATGCCGTGCGGGTAGCCCTTGTAGACCTTCAGCGTGGCGTGCTTGACCAGCTTGGCCGACAGCAGCGCCGAGTCGGCGATCGGCACGATCTGGTCGTCGTCGCCGTGCAGGATCAGCACCGGGACGTCGATCTGCTTCAGGTCGTCGGTGAAGTCGGTTTCCGAGAACGCCTGGATGCAGTCGTAGTGGGCCTTGGCGCCGCCCATCATGCCCTGCCGCCACCAGTTGTCCTTGATCCCCTGCGAGACCTTGGCGCCGTCGCGGTTGTAGCCGTAGAACGGCACCGGCACGTCCTGGTAGAACTGCGCGCGGTTGGCGGCGAGCTGCGCGCGGAAGCCGTCGAACACCTCCATCGGCAGGCCGCCCGGGTTGTTCGCGGTCTTGAGCATGATCGGCGGCACCGCGCCGATCAGCACCGCCTTGGCCACGCGGCCGGCGCCGTGCCTGGCGACATAGCGCGCCACTTCGCCGCCGCCGGTGGAATGGCCGACGTGGATCGCGTGCTTCAGGTCCAGATGCTTGGCCAGCGCGGCCACGTCGGCGGCGTAGGTGTCCATGTCGTTGCCGGTCGCGGTCTGCGTGGAGCGGCCATGGCCGCGGCGGTCGTGGGCGATGACGCGATAGCCCTGGGCGAGGAAGAACAGCATCTGCGCGTCCCAGTCGTCGGCGCTGAGCGGCCAGCCGTGGTGGAACACGATGGGCTGGCCGGTGCCCCAGTCCTTGTAGAAGAGTTCGGTTCCGTCTTGCGTGGTGATGCTGGGCATGGTGGTGTCCTGATGGGGCTGCGGACTGGCCGCAGGCGTAGGGGAAGGGCGGGTGCGGACCGGTGCGGCGATGCCCGCCAGCGGCAGGGCGGTCAACGCGGCGGCGCCGAGCAGCAGGCGCCGCCGCAGAGGATCGGCGATGTCGGTGTCCGTGGCGTGAGTGTCCAAGGGAGTCCTGGGGGGAGGCGGTGTCGATGCAGATGATGCGTGCCGGGAGCGCGGCGCCGATTGCATAATCCTGCTCGATTGCCTGGCGGCATGGCGCGCGCGGCGCAGCGCCGCGAGCCGACGCAGTGCCGCGCGCGAACGTGGCAACGTGGCCAAGTCACCTCGTCACCACAGGCCGCTGCTTAGGCTGTGCTTTCCACCCAGCCCGTGCCGCCGCATGTCCGCTGCCAGACACTGTTTCCACGATGCCATCGTTGCCTGCCGGCAGCGCGCGCCTGCGGTGCTGGCGCTGGTGACCGCCACCGAAGGCTCCACCTATGCGCGTGCCGGCGCGGTCGCGCTGTTCGGCGCCGACGGCGCGCAGCAGGGCTGGCTCAGCGGCGGTTGCCTGGAACCGGAGATCGCGCATTGCGCCGCGGCCGCGTCCGCGGCGGGCGCCCTGGCGTGGATGGAGATCGACACGCGCGACGACGCGGACCTGCTGTCCGGTTCGGCGGTGGGCTGTCGCGGTCGCCTGCATCTGGCCTTGCTGCCGGTGCTCGCCTTGCCCGGCTTCGAACGCCTGGCACAGGCGTGGCTGCAGCGCCGCGGCGCGTTGCGCCTGGCGCTGGACGCCGATGGCGGCATCGTTGCCGCGGTCGCTGGCGAAACCCGGCAGTGGCGCGTGCCGTGCCAGGCCTGGCATGGCGCGGCGGCCTGCCGCGGGCAGCTGCAGGTGCCGCCGCCGCCGCGGGTCAGCGTGTTCGGCGCCGGCCCGGAAACCGCCGTGCTGCTGCCGCTGCTGCGGCAACTGGGCTGGATGACCACGCTGGTGGAACAGCGTCCGCGCTGGGTGGCGCAGGCCGCGTTGGCCGACCTGGCCTTGGCGTGCACGCCGACCCGCGCGCTTGACGAGTGCGCCGATAGCGACGCGGCATTGGTGATGCACCATCACTTCGAACTGGACCGGGAAGCGTTGGATGCGCTTGCCGCGAGCGCGATCCCGTTCGTGGGCCTGCTGGGGCCCGTGCGCCGGCGCGAGGACCTGTTCCGCCTGTTGCGCCCGCAGCAACACGCGCAACTGCTGCCGCGGCTGCATTCGCCGATCGGGCTGCGCCTCGGCGGCAGCGGCGCGGAGGCGATCGCGCTGAGCATCGCCGCGCAATTGCAGGGCATCCGCGACGTACAGCAGGCCAGCGCCATCCCGGAACCGAGCCGTTGCAGCGTGACCCGCTTGCGCGCCGGCGAGGCCGCGCCGGCCGCACTGGCGTTGCGCGCGGACGGCGCCGCGCGTGGGGCGGGGCGATGAAGCGCACGCATGCCGCCTTGGTCCTCGGCGCCGGCGCCAGCCGCCGCCTCGGCCACGCCAAGCAGGCGCTCACCCGCGACGGCGAGCCCTTGTTGCGACGCGCGGCACGACTGGCGCTGGCGTCGGCACCGGCACGTTGCGTGGTGGTACTGGGGGCACAGGCCGAGGCGCTGCGCCGGGCACTGGACGAGCTGCCGGTGGAGATCGTGGTCAATCGCGACTGGCCGACCGGCATGGGCGGCAGCCTGGCCTGTCTGCGCGCGGCGCTGCAGGGGGATGCCTCCATCACCCACAGCCTGGTGCTCGGCTGCGACCAGCCGGCACTGGAGGCGGCGCACCTGCAGGATCTGCTGGCGGCGGCGCAGCGCGCTGCCTCCGGCTGCGCGGTCAGCGCCTACGCCGGCGTGCGCGGCATGCCGGCGGTGGTGGCGCAGGCCTGCTGGCGCGAGCTGCCGCTGGGCGGCGAGCAGGGCCTGCGCGCGCTGTTCGATGCGATGGCGCCGGACAGCCTCGGCTGCATCGTCGCCCCGGCGCTGGCACTGGACCTGGACACGCCGCAGGACGTGACCGCTGCGGTGGAGCGCGGCTGGCTGGATCCGTAGCGCCCACGGCTCTGTGCGCGACGTTGCGGTCGATCGACATCGTGCAGGCGCGGCCGCGGGTGGGGCCATCAGCCGCGACGTTTTCCCGGTGGCGCCCGGTCGCGGCTGAAGCCGTTCCTGCCGAGGGCGCGCGAGCCGTTGCGAAGGCGCCAACGGGTCTTGACGCAAAGCCGAGCGAACGCCGCGGCGTGCGCTTGCTTGCTCAGCCGATCAGCTTGTCCGGGGTGATCGGCAGTTCGCGGATGCGCTTGCCGGTGGCATGGAACACGGCATTGGCGATCGCGGCGGGAATGCCGACCATGCCCAGCTCGCCCATGCCCTTGACCCCGAGCGGGTTGACGATGGTGTCGTCCTCCTCGACGAACATGGTCTCGATCAGGTGCACGTCGGCATTGACCGGCACGTGGTAGTCGGCCAGCGAGGCGTTGAGCATGCGCCCGTAGCGATGGTCGACCTCGGTGCCTTCGCTCAGCGCCATGCCGATGCCCATCACCACGCCGCCGATCTCCTGGCTGTGCGAGGTCAGCGGATTCATGATCTTGCCGCAGGCGCTGGCCTCGATGACCCGGGTCACCTGCACCATGCCGGTGTCCGGATCGACCTTGACCTCGATGAACTGCGCGCCGTGCGCGGCGGTGGCGTAGTGCTTGCGCTCGGCCGAGGGTTTGGATTCGTGCACCACCTCCAGTTGCTGCAAGCCGTGCTGGCGCATCAGCCTGGCCACGTCCAGGCCGGCGTCGGCTGTGCCGATCGGCTGCAGGCGGCCATCGGCCAGTTCCACCTGGTCCACGTCCAGCCCGGCGAACGCGGCTTGCCCGTCCTGCCTGGCCAGTTCCAGCAGCTTGCCGCGGATCTCGCGCGCCGCGCCGTGGATCGCGCTGCCGACGCTGGCGGTGGTCCACGAGCCGCCCTGCGACGGCGCCTTCGGCAGGCGCGTGTCGCCGAGTTCGAACTGCACGCGCTTGGCGTCCAGGCCCAGGTACTCGGCGGCGATCAGGGTCATCACCGTGTAGGTGCCGGGGCCGATGTCGGCGGTGGCGCTGCCGACCTGGGCGCTGCCATCGGCCTTGAGCACCACCCGCGCCAGCGCCGGCATCTGCATCGCCGCCCAGGTGCCGGTGGCCATGCCCCAGCCGACCAGCAGGCGGCCGTCGCGCATCGAGCGCGGCTCGGGCGTGCGCTTGCTCCAGCCGAAGGTCTCGGCAGCGAGCGAATAGCATTCGCGCAACGCCTTGCTCGAGAACGGCTTGCCGGTTTCCGGATCGGTCTCGGCGTAGTTGGCCAGGCGCAGCTGCAGCGGATCCATCTTCAGCGCATAGGCCAGTTCGTCCATCGCGCACTCGATGCCGAACATCTGGCTGATGGTGCCGGGCGCGCGCATCGCCTGCGGCGTCGGCAGGTCGGTTTCCACCACCTCGAAGCGGTCCTCGACGTTGGGGCAGGCGTACAGCGAACGCGCGTTGCGAAACAAGTTCTCGTTGAACGCCTCGATGCGCGAGGTGTTGAGCACGTGCCGGTAGCGGATCGCCTGCAGCTTGCCGGCGGCGTCGGCGCCCAGCCCCAGTTCCACCCGGTAGTAGGGGCGGTAGCCGTGGCCGCTGAACATCTGCCGGCGGGTGTAGACGATCTTGACCGGGCGCCCGACCGCCTTGGACACCGCGCCGAGCAGGAAGGTGTAGTAGTTCGGACGCAGGCACGAGCCGAACGCGCCGCCGACGAACAGCGACACCACGTTGACCTGCTGCAGCGGGATGCCGAAGTAGCCGGCCAGCTGCTCGCGGTCCTGGTGCACGTTCTGGCTCTTGTTGATCACGGTCAGCGTGTCGCCGATCCAGTAGCCGATGCCGCCGTGCGGCTCCATCGGGTTGTGGTGCTCGATCGGCATCGTGTACGCGGCTTCCACCTTGACCGGGGCGGCGGCGAGCGCGGCGGCCGGATTGCCGCGCGGTTTCGGCGATTTGTCCGGGGTCGGGTCGTGCGCCTGGCCGAGCAGCGCTGCGACATCGGTGCTCGCCGTTTCCGCCGCGTACTCCACCTGGATCAGCCGCGAGGCCTGCCGCGCCTGTTCGAAGGTGGCGGCCACCACCACCGCGATCGGTTGCGCGCTGAAATGGATGCGGTCGTCGACCAGCGCGCGGAACGACAGGTCCTTGCCCTTCTTCTTGACCGCATCGGACACCGGCTTGACCGCGTTCAGATGGGTCAGCACCTGGATCACCCCCGGCGCGGCTTCGGCGGCAGCGGTGTCGATGCGCAGGATGCGGCCCTTGGCGATGGTGCTGGTGAGGATGTAGCCGTGGGTCAGGTGCGGGATCTGGAATTCCGCCGCATAGCGCGCCTTGCCGGTGACCTTGGCGTAGCCGTCGACGCGGCGCATTTCCTTGCCGATGTAGTTCATTGCGGGTTCTCCGGTTCGGTGCTCAGGCGGCATCGCTGCCGCTGGCGCGGTGCAGGGCGCGGATCATCGCGTGGGTGCCCATCGGCACCTTGTAGGCGTTGTGCGCCAGCGGGCGCGCGGCGGCCATCTCCGCCTGTGCGGCGGCGGCGAAGGCGGCTTCGCCGACGCGCTGCCCGACCAGCGCGCGTTCGGCGGCGTGCGCGCGCCATGGCTTGTGCGCCACCCCGCCCATGGCGATGCGCGCCTCGCGGATGCGCCCGTCCGGCTCCAGGGCCAGCGCCGCGGCCACCGAGACCAGGGCGAACGCGTAGCTGGCGCGGTCGCGTACCTTCAGGTAGTGGCTGTGCGCGGCGAAGCGCTGCGCCGGCAGCACGATCGCTTCGATCAGTTCGCCGTGCGCCAGCTGGTTGTCCAGGTCGGCGCGCGCATCGGGCAGCAGGTGGAACGCGGCGAACGGGATCTCGCGGCGCGCACCGGCCGGCGTGCGCACCTGCACCGTGGCGTCCAGCGCGGCCAGCGCCACGCACATGTCCGACGGATGCACCGCCACGCAGTGGTCGCTGTGGCCGAAGATCGCGTGGGTACGGTTGAGTCCCTCGCGCGCGCCGCAGCCGCTGCCGGGGCTGCGCTTGTTGCAGGGCAGGGCGGTGTCGTAGAAATAGCCGCAGCGCGTGCGCTGCAGCAGGTTGCCGCCGTTGGTCGCCATGTTGCGCAACTGCATCGTCGCCCCGGCCAGGATCGCCTGGCTCAGCAGCGGATAGCGCTGGCGCAGCAGCGGATGGTTCGCGGTGTAAGTGTTGTTGGCCAGCGCGCCCAGGTGCAGGCCGCCGTCGGCGGTTTCGGCGATCTCGGCCAGGCCCTTGAGCCGGGTCAGGTCGACGAGCTCGTCGGCGCCGCTCACCCCTTCCTTCATCAGGTCGAGCAGGTTGGTGCCGCCGCCGAGGAAGCGCGCGTTCGGGTTGGCGGCGACGCGGCGCACCGCGTCCTGCGCGGAGCTGGCGCGCTGGTATTTAAACGGCGTCATCGGCCACCTCCTTCGCCATCTTCAGCGCGGTCAGTTCGGACTGGTCGACGTAGCGCCAGGTCAGCGGCCGCGGCGCGCCGCCGCTGTGCACGTCCTGGATCGCGGCGACGATCTTCGGATAGGCGCCGCAGCGGCAGAGGTTGCCGCTCATGCGTTCGCGCACTTCCGCGTCGCTGAGTTCGGTGACCGGCTGGCTGACGTCGGCGCTGACATGGCTGGCGTCGCCGCGCTTGATCTCGTTGAGCAGGGCCACCGCCGAGCAGATCTGCCCCGGCGTGCAATAGCCGCACTGGAAACCGTCGTGCTGCACGAACGCGGCCTGCATCGGATGCAGCCGTTCGCCGTCGGCCAGGCCTTCGATGGTGGTGATCTGCGCGTCCTCGGCCTGCGCCGCCAGGGTCAGGCAGGACAGGCGCCGCTCGCCGTCGACGATCACCGTGCAGGCGCCGCATTGCCCGTGGTCGCAGCCCTTCTTGGTGCCGGTCAGCGCCAGGTGTTCGCGCAGCGCGTCGAGCAGCGTGGTGCGCGGGTCCAGCTTCAGCGCGCGGCGCTGGCCGTTGACCTGCAGCACCACCGGCATCGCGTTCTGCAGGGTGGCCGCACCGGGGACCGGCGCGGCGAAGGCGGCGTCGCTGAACACGATCTGCCCGCCCGCGCTGCTCAGGCCCGCGGCCGACAGCAGGGCCAGGAATTCGCGCCGCGACAGGCCGTTGATGCCGAGCCGGCGCGCCAGCGCGGCCTCGTCGTCGCTCAGCCCGGCATCGTGCGGGGCGGCGGCACCTGATGCGGCCTGGGAAGGGTGGGGATCGTGCTGCATCGGTCTCTCCTGCCTGGGGGACCGCCGCATCGCTGCGTCGGCGCAGCAAGGGATGGGCGGTTCGACCTGGGTAGCGGTGCCGCCATCGCGGCACCGGCG
Organism: Xanthomonas campestris pv. phormiicola; assembly: GCA_025666215.1. Lineage (NCBI taxonomy): Bacteria > Pseudomonadati > Pseudomonadota > Gammaproteobacteria > Lysobacterales > Lysobacteraceae > Xanthomonas > Xanthomonas campestris. Next base: position 1,943,720 of record CP102593.1, read on the forward strand.
CACGGGCGTGCTGAGACGCCCATGCCGAGCATTGCAGCGGCGTCGCGAAGAGACTGCGAAGGGAGGGTGGCGGTGTGGTGATGTCGCCGGGATTCGGGATTCGGGATTTTTGCAAGGGCGCGGCAGTTTGCTTTTGTAGGAGGCTTCAGCCGCGACAGGCGCTACGGATAGGGGCTGTCGCGGCTGAAGCCGCTCCTGCAACAGCGCGCCGATCGCAAATTTCGGCGCTGGCAATGCGCGGGCGCTACCAGCGGTACGCCACCGACACCTGGTACTGGCGGCCGGCGATCGGGCGGCCCATGAACACGCCGCCGGTGGCGGCGCCAGGCACGCGCACGTTGCCTTCGGTCAGGCCCAGCTCGTTCGTCACGTGCTGCCGCTGGCGGTGACTTCCCAGTGTTCGCCGGCATGCAGGCTGGCGCCGACGTCGAGCATGTCGTAGGACGGCAGGCGCTGGCTGTTGGCCAGGTCCGCGTAGCGCTCGCCAATGGAGGAGTAGGTGGCGAACACGCGCAGGTCGCCGAACGGCAGCATCCAGTAGTCGCTCGGGGTCAGCCGGAACTGGCGCCTGGGCTGGCGCATCACCTGGTTGCCGGTGTACTCGCGGTAGTTGCGGTACTTGGCGTCCAGCCACACGCCGGTGCCGGCCAGCTCGAAGCCGCCGAACGGACGGATCGCGCCTTCCACCTCCAGGCCGTAGGCGCGCGAATCGCCGACCGTGGTGACGTTGCTGCCGTTGGCCAGGAACGCCTGGAACGGCGAGTTCTTGAAGGTGTTGTAGAACGCGGTCAGGTACAGGTCGTAGGCGGCCGCAGCGGACTTCACTCCCAGTTCGTACTGGTCGATGTCCTGCACCTTGGTCTGCCCGTCGCGCAGGTTGTCGAAGCCGGGGAACTTGACCCCGGAATTGACCCGCGCGAACAGACTGTTGTGGTCGTCGAGCCTGAAGTTCAGGCCGGCGGTCCACGCCAGCGCATCGTCGTCCTGGTCGATGCGGCGCGCGCTCGGCAGCGAGACCGAGGTGGCGTTGTCGTACAGCGTGGCCGGGTTGCCGTCCAGGTCCACCGTGGCGGTGTCGTGCACGGTGCCGGTGACGCGCTGGCGCTCGTAGCGCACGCCCAGGTCCAGGCGCAGGCGTTGGTCCAGTTCCCATTCGTCGGCGACGAATACCGCGGTGTTCTCGCCGTCGTAGTGCGCGCGCAGGGCGAAGAAGGCGGTGCTGGTGAAGCCGTCGCGGGTCGGCTGGCGGCCGTCGTCCAGGCTGACGTCGATGCGCCGCGCGTGGTTCTGCGCGGTCAGCAGCATGCTGTTGCCCAGGTACCAGGTGTCGTTGGAGGAATACTTGGCGTAGTAGCTGCCGATGGTGAGCGTATTGCCGGCGAACAGCTCGCGGCTCAGGCGCAGGTCGTTGGTGAAGGAGTTCAGGCGCTTGTCCACCGACCACCAGCCGGCTTCCAGCACCTGCTGGTTCGGATCGACCGCGCCGCCGCCGTTGGTGTAGGTGGCGCTGCCGGTGCTGCCGTAGCCGGCGATGAAGTCGCCCAGGCGCTGCGGCGCAGCGCCGGTGAACAATGCATAGGTCGGCGCGGTGCCGCCCATCACGCTGAAACGGTCGGCGAGGGTCCAGTCGCCGAGTTGCCAGTTCAGTTCGCCGCCGAACACGTCGATGTCGACCCCGCGGCCGTCGGCCAGGTCGCGCTGCACGGTCTGGCCATTCGGGCCGACCGGCAGGCTGACATTGCGGAAGTCGTTGCTCAGCAGGGTGCCGGTCTGCGCGTCGAGCCCGGGGAAGCTGGACAGGTCGCTGCCGTTGTTGCGCGACAGCAGCGGGATCGCGGTGTAGAAGGCGTTGTCGTCGTCGGTGTGGCGCGCGTAGAAGGTCAGCTCGCCGCTGTCCCAGCGCTTGCTCAGGGTGGCGCTGAACTGGCCGCCCTTGTCGGCGGAGAACTGCGGGTCGCGCACGCCGTCGGTCTCGCGGAAGAAGCCGCCGATGCTTTAGTACCAGCCGTTGCCCATCGGCCCGCTGTCGAACAGGTCGATGCGGCGCAGATTGTCGCTGCGCCGGTGAGGCGCACGCTGCCCGCCGGCTCGTCCTGGCCCTGCTTCTGGATGAAGTTGGCGGTGATGCCGGCCTGGCCGTTGGAGAAGATCGGGCTGGAGCCGCCGCGCAGCACCTCCATGCGCTCGATGGTGTCGTCGGTGCGCGACAGCGTGGAGTTTTCCAGGAACGACAGCGTCGGCGGCGGGAACAGCGGCGAGCCGTCGAGCTGGAAGGTGACGAACGGCGCATCGCCTTCCGACGGCATGCCGCGCACGAAGATGTTGGCGCCGGTGCCGCCGCCGCTGGGCTCGGCCCACACCCCGGGCACGATCTTCAGCAGGTCGGCGCTGCTCTGCGGCACCGCCTGCTGGATCTGTTCGGGCGTGGCGGTGGTGATCGAGAAGCTGGCATCGCGCTTGCGCAGGCCCTTGAAGCGCGCGGTGCCGCTGACCACCACGGTATCCAGGGTGGTGGCGTCGGATTGGGCGGCGGGCGTATCGGGTGCGGCGGTGGTCTGCGCCAGCGCGGTCGGCGCCAGCAGGGCGGCGTCGACGGACAGCGGCAGCAAGCGGGAGGACACGGCAGGTTTCATGAAGAATCTCTCCCTTCTTCATTCGGAACGGTGCGCCGGTGGCAGGGCCGCGTGCGCTGCGCGCGATCGGGGATGGCCAGCCGGACGGCGCGATGCGGAGCGCGTCGCGCAGGCCCTTTGTAACGCGCAAGCCGATCCTGGCCATTGTGCGGTGCGGCAGATGCATCGCTTGCCTGTCGCGTTGCGTGGGCACGCGCGCAGGCCGCGATGCGCGTCAGGGCGCCGAGGCTTGGTCAACGAAGCAACAGCGTCGTGGCGACGCCCAGTGCAAGCACGATCAGCATCACGCCGGAACCGCGCTCCAGCCAGGGCAGCGCGCGTGCGAAGCGGCGCAGCACCGCCTGGTTGCCGATCAGGCCGGCGATCAGCAAGTCCCACAGCAGTACGACGCCGAACATCCAGGCGCCGTAGAGCGTCTTGGAGCACGTACTGGCGTGCGCGTCGCTCAGCATCGCCGCCAGGCTCGCGTAGAACAGCGCATTCTTGGGATTGAGGACGCCCGAGAGCAAGCCCGTGGCGGCGGCCCGGCACCAGGCGCTGCGCGGCTGTGCCGCCGCGGTGGTGCGGCCGCCCAGCGGGACGTGGAGTGGGTTGCCACCGGCGTGGCGCACGAACAACACGCCGAGATAGAGCAGATAGATGCAGCCGGCCAGTTGCAGGGCGATGAACGCGGCGCTGTCCGGTCGTAGCGCGGCGGTGCCGACGAACGCGCCGACGATGAACACTCCGTTGCCCAATGCAATGCCCACGCACGCGCCGCTGGCGACGCGCCAACCGGCCGCCAGCGAAGTTCGCGCGATCAGGAAGAAATCCGGGCCGGGCGAGAGCAATGCAAGGAAATGCACCACGGCGATCATCAGGAATTGCGGCATGCAGGGCGTACGTACTTGGGCTTTCTCGTACTCTGGCGGTCGCCGCGCTTGCTGTATTGAAGGAAATTGCAGTCGCCGCGCTAGGCGCGGAAGCGGCCTGGACTGACGCCCACATGCGCCTTGAATACCCGCTGGAAATGCGCCTGGTCGGCGAAGCCAAGGCGCTGGGCCACGTCGGCGATGCCGGCCCCGTCCCGGATCAGGTGTCTGCCGAGGTTGATGCGCTGGTTCAGTTGCCAGGCGTGCGGTGTCAGGCCGGTGACGGTCCGGAAGGCGCGGATCAGCTGATAGCGGCTCATGCCGGCCAGGTGCGCCAATGCGCCCAATGCCATGCCGGCGGCAGGCGTCGCGCGCAGGCATTCCAGTGCCGGCCGCAGCCGTTCGAGCAGGCGGGTTGGCGCGCTCGGGGCGTCGATGCGCAAGCCGTGCGCGATGTCGCAGTCGCCGATGAATTCGATCAGTTCCGCTTCCTTGTCGCAGCGGTCGGCGTCGGAGAACAGCAGCGCGTTGAGCCGGCAGAAACGGGCGTAGCGCGCGGGGTCGGTGGTGATGCGCACCGGCTCGGCTTCCAGCAACGCGGAGTCGGTGTCCTCCTGGCGGACGCGGCGCAGCCAGTCGGCATCCAGATGCAGCATCTGATAGCTCCAGGTCGCGCCACGCGCCGGGTTGCAGGCATGCACGCGCGCGGCCGGCACCCACACCACCGTGCCGGGGCGCAATCGCAGCGGGCCGGCGGCGGCACCGGTGAAGACGCTGCTGCCGCGATCGACTGCGCCGATGGAAAAGGTCGGATGGTGGTGCGGCCTGTAGCAGGCGCGGCTATCGCAGGCGCGGCGGCTGTCCACGAACGGCATGGCCGGGTCGTGCCAGAACGCCTGGCCCGCATCGCTGCGCGGCCTCCGATCGAATGGCGAGTGGATAGGCATTACCTGCAGCGGCTCGAGAGTGCGTGGCGCAAGGCGCACCGTCCACGTATGGTAGCCGATGGCGTCCGGCCGCTCCGCGCGCGGCGGACGCGATGGATGCGCACCGCGACGCGGTCGAGGCTGAGTGGAGCTCGCACTGGCGCCGCGGATCGGGGAATGCCGGCTCGCGTTTCGATCGCCGCTGCCTCCTGCGTCCGCGCCGTCACGATGGACGCAAAAAAAGAGGCCGCCCGAAGGCGGCCTCCACCGACGCGTGGGAGGGGAGCCGCGTCAGAAGAACAGGCGCACGCCGAACGCCGCGTTGCGGCCGGGCAGCATCACGTCGTCCTTCAGGAACGAGGTGTGCACGCGCGCGTCCTGGTCGGTCAGGTTGTTGCCGTCCAGGAACACTTCCCACGCGGTGGCGCCTGCATCGACGTGGTAGGCCAGGTGCGCATCGACCATGGTGTAGCCGTCGGTCGGGGGCTCGTTGACCGCCACCTTGTCCTGCTTCTGGTAGCGGGTCGCGCCGAGCGACGCGCGCCAGTTGCTCGCGTCCCAGCGCAACTGCGCGCCGTAGCGTGCCGGGGCGATGCGCGGCAGGTTGCCGCCGTCCTTCAGCCGCGCGCGCACGGTGTCGCCGAACACGCGCAGGTCCCAGGCGCCGCTGTCGTTGTCGGCCAGGTGGAAGGTGGCCTCGCCCTCGAAGCCATGGAAGATCGCGTCGGCCTGGGTCCACTGGCGGATCGGCAGGAAGTCGTTGTCTTCCTCGTGGAACCACTGCGCGCCGGTGTCGACGATGTAGATGAAGTCGTCGTAGCGGTTGTAGTACGCCGCCACCTTGGCATCCACCCAGGCGTTCCTGAAGTTCAGTCCCAGCTCGGCCTGGTTGGCCTTCTCCGGCTTGAGCTCGGCATTGCCGATCTCGTAGGCGAGGGTGGCGATATGCGGGCCGTCGGCGAACAGCTCTTCCTCGGCCGGCGCGCGCTCGGCATGGTCGAGGTTGGCGGTCAGGCGCCACTGTTCGTTGAAGCGGAAGCCGCCGCTGAGCGAGACGCTCTTCGGGGTGAAGTCGCGGTCCACGCCGGTGTCGGTCTCGTACTTGACCTTGTCCACGCGCGCGCCGACTTCGGCGCTGACGCGGTCCCAGGTGTTGCGGGCCAGGGCGAACACGCCGATGGCGCGGGTGTCGGTCTTCGGCACGAACGCCTCTTCGCCGATCGCCTGGAAGGTGGAATCGCTGCCCTGCACGCCGAACGCGGTCTGCCAGCCGCCACCGAAGGTGAAGGAGGCTTCGACGCGGCCTTCGTTGGCGCGCTTGTCGAACACCGTGCCCACGTCCTCGCCCTCGAACTCGGTGTGGGTATAGGCGGTATGGCCGAAGCTGTAGCGCAGCGCGCTGCCGTCGCCCCACGGATCGGTCAGCCCGCCCTTGAGCTCGTAGCGGTCCTGGTGCAGGCGCAGCGACACGCCGCGCTCGCCGGCGGCCAGGTCGCCGGGTTCGCCCGGATTGCCGTAGTTGTCGCGGTAGCGCGACGCCGACACGCCGACGAAGCCCCAGTCGCCGGCCAGCGAGGCGCCGACCGAGCCGGTCTTGGTGTCGAGGAAGGAATTGGCCTGGCGCCCCTTGGGCGTGTCGTAGTCGTTCTGGTTGCGGTACACGCCGTCGGCATGGATCGACAGGCCGCTGCCGTTGCCGGCATCGACCCGGAACATGTCGGTGTTGCCGTCCTTGTCGCCGCCGTCGAAGCGCACTTCGGCGCGGCCGTGCACGCCGTCCACCGGGGTCTCGGCGATGCGCCCGTCGACCACGTTGACCACGCCGCCGATCGCGCCGGAGCCGTACAGCAGCGTGGACGGGCCCTTCAGCACTTCGATCTGGTCGGCCAGGAACGACTCCACCGCCGGCGAATGGTCCTGGCTGACGGTTGACACGTCCTGGGTGGACAGGCCATCGCTGAGCACCGCCACGCGCGGGCCGTCCAGGCCGCGGATGATCGGCCGGCCCACGCCGGGGCCGAAGTTGGAGCTCTGCACGCCGGGCAGGCTGGCCACGGTCTCGCCGATGCTGGCGCCGCGGTTCTCGTCCAGGCGCTCGCCGGCCAGCACTTCCACCGGTTGGCTCAGGTCGCCGGCGGCGTCGCGCAGCGGGCTGGCGGTGACCACCACCGCGTCCAGGTCCTTCACGTGGCGGTCCTGCTTGCGGCCATCGGCATGGCGGCTGTCGCTGGCCGGCGGCGTGGCGTCGTCCGCGGCGGGCGCAGCGGCGGCCAGGGCCAGGGCTGGGCTGAGCAGGGTGCCCAGCGCCAGGGACAGGGCGGTGCGACGGAGCGAGCGGAAGCGGGAGGAGGACATAGGCATACCGAATAGGAGGGAAAAGGCGCCGCCAGGCGAGCGCGGGCGCTCGCATTCGCCGCGCGCAGGCGGCGGCAGGCATGGCATGGGGGGCGTGGCGACCCCCTGGTCGCCGGCCGGGTAATGTTATATTATTCTATAACGAAATCACCACTGTGCTGGAAGTCATGTCGCCCACCTCCGATCTGCGCGCGTTGCTCGACCGCCTCGGCGCCACCGGTTCGCTGCTGTGCGCGGTGCATTGCGCGCTGCTGCCGCTGGCATTGGCCGTATTGCCCTCGCTGGGCCTGTCGGTGTGGCTGGGCGATGGCGTGGAACGCACGCTGGTGCTGTTCGTGACCTGCCTGGGCTTGTTCAGCCTGGTCCTCGGCTACCGCCGGCACCGCGCCTGGCAGGCGCTGGGCCTGCTGCTGCTGGGCCTGCTGTCGCTGTGGACCGGCATCCTGGTGCCGGCGCTGCACCATGCGGTGGCGCCGCACGCGGCGATCATGACCTTCGGTGGCACCTTGGTCGGGCTCGCGCACCTGCTCAACCTGCGGCTCAACCACGGCCACGTGCACGACGCCAGCTGCGCCCACTGAGCGCACGTGATAGGCTTGCCGCCCTTGCGCGAGGGCGCTGACCGCGTTGGCCTCGCCAAACCCGTGCACCGCGCGGGGATTTTCGCACACACATTCAGGAGTCGATGAGCATGGGTAAGGGTGACCGCAAGACCGCCAAGGGCAAGCGCTACAACGCCAGCTATGGCAATTCGCGCTCGCACAGCGTGAGCAAGGTGGCCGTGGGCGCCGCGTCGCCGGTCGCCAAGAAGTCGGTGGTCAAGGCCCCGGCGGCGAAGAAGGCCGTGGCCAAGAAGACGGTCGCCAAGGCCGGCTGAGCCTCGGCTCCAGCAGTACGGAAGAACGCGGCGCTTGCGCCGCGTTTTTTTTTGCCTCGAAAAAAACGCGGCAGCCCCGCAGCCCCCAGGGTGCAGCTCAAGCCCCTCTCCCCCCGGCGACCGAAGGAAGTCCCCGTGGGAGAGAGGGGTTGGGGTGAGGGTCCGGCGCGAAGCGACTCGCGGAGTCGGCGCTCAGCGCGGCGGATCGTCCTCGCCGCTGTCGCCGGCCAGGTCGGTGGTCAGCGGCGTCGGCTCGGGTTCTGGTTCGGCGACGGGAGGCACCGTCAGCAACTGTTCGGCCAGGCCGCGATAGATCGGCGTGCGGCACACCAGCGCCGAGGCGCCGCGCGCGATCAGCACCGTGGCCAGGATCGGCAGCAGCATGTCGCTGCTGTCGGTCAGTTCCAGCGAGATCACCGCCGAGGTCAATGGCGCCTGGGTGACGCCGGTCAGATAGGCGCACATGCCGAGCAGCACGAAGGTGCGCGGATCCACGTCCGGCATCAGCACCGCCAGGTTGTGGCCGACGCCGGCACCGACCGCCAGCGCCGGCGAGAACAGGCCGCCGGGGATGCCGGCCACGTACGACACCAGGTTGGCGAGCAGCTTCATCAGCCCGAACTCGTGGCCGACGCTGGCGTGGCCCTGCACCAGGCTGCGCGCCTGCTCGTAGCCGGTGCCGAACGCGCCGTTGCCGAAGATCAGGCCCAGCGCGACCAGCGCCAGGCCGCAGGCCGCGGCCAGCAGGACCGGATGGCGGGCGCGCAGCGCGCCCAGCCAGCGCGGCTTGCCGGCGACGGTGGCCAGCACCATGCGGCTGAACGCGCCGCCGAGCAGGCCGGCGACCACCCCGCACAGCACGATCGCCAGCCACGCCCGGCCCAGCGGCAGCGCCGCGGACACCTTGCCGAAATAGGTGTAGTTGCCGAGCAGGCCCAGCGAGATCACGCCGCCGACGATCACCGCGGTCAGCAAGGTGCCCGAGAAATGGTGTTCGAAACGGCCGCTCAGTTCCTCGATCGCGAACACCACCCCGGCCAGCGGCGTGTTGAACGCCGCGGCGATGCCGGCGGCGCCGCCGGCGAGCAGGAAATGCGAGGCCTGGCGCGGATCGCGGAAACCGAACCAGCGCCCGAGCACGTACATCAGGCTGGCGCCGACGTGCACGGTCGGGCCTTCGCGCCCGACCGAGGCGCCGCCGAGCAAGGCCAGCGTGGTCAGCAGCAGCTTGCCGGCGGACACGCGCAGCGACAGGTTGCTCTGCCGGAAGGCGTCGTCGGGCCGTTCCAGCGCGGCGATGACCTGCGGGATGCCGCTGCCGCGGGTAGGGCGCAACACGCCGTTGGTCAGCCAGGCGAGCAGCGCGAACACGCTGGGGGTGAGCAGCAGCGCCCACCACGGCGAGTGCGCCACGATGCGCTGGAACAGGTGGAAGGCCGCGTCGCTGGCCTTGGCGAACACGATCGCGACCAGCGCCACCGCCACCGCGCCGCCCCACAGCACCGCGCGCTGTTTCCAGCTCTCGTGCGAAAGCAAAGGGCGCAGGCGATGGCGCATGCGCGGCGGCGGCACGGGATCGGGCGACTGCATGCGCTGATTGTCGCATGCGCGCCATCGCTTGGGCCTGTCGCCTCGTCCACACATTCATGCCCGGCGCAGTGTGCGGCGCTGCATCGCCGGGCACGTCGCTACGCCGAACGCAGGCGGCCGCGGCGCAGAATTTGCAGTCGGCACTGTGGCCTGGGAGCGACTCGGGCCATCGGCCGCGACACGCTTCACCGGCGGGCGGCGGCATGGCCGCAGCGCGATCGCGGCGCCGCCGCGGTAGGCGGCGATGCGGCAACCGATGGCGAGGCGCCGCAGTCGGGCAATGCTGCGCCCGGCTAGCGACGCTTCAAGGCACGGCGTGGTGCGACGATGCGGCGCTCAGCGCAATGCCGGCAGCAGTGCCTGCGGATCGCCGTCGTTGGGCGCGGCGGGAATTCCCAGCAGCCGGGTCAGCAGCGGATACACATCGACATTGTCGAACGGCGCCAGCGTGGCGCCCTGGCGGAACGCCGGGCCGCGCGCAATGAACACCGCGCGTGCATCGACGGCAGTGCCGGATCGTAGCCGTGCGAGCCGCGCAGGCCGGTTTGCGGTGTCTCCGCGGCCCGATCGGCCGGCAGAGCATCCCAGCCTTCGTGCATCTGGCACAAGATCGGCGGGACGCGCGGATTGCTGCCGTAGTGCCAGCGCGCCGGAAGCTCGGCCTTGCGCTAGCAGTCGTACTGCGGATGCGCGCCGAGCAGTTGGCTTCGACCCTGGCCTCCTGGCCGGAACGCGGCACGATGCCGACCGACTGGCCGTAGCTGACCACCTCGGCCTCTTGCATCGACACCATGTCCTCGACAATGACCACCTGCTGCGCCGGCACCGTCGCCATGCCGTGGTCGGAGACCACGATCAGGTTGGTGCGATCCAGTTGCCCGCGCCGGGCCAGCCCGTCAAGCAGGCGGCCGATCGCCGCGTCGACCTGTTCGCGCGCGCGTACTGCGCCGATTGCGGGCCGAAGTCGTGGCCGGCCTCGTCGAGCTGCTCGAAATACAGGGTCAGCAGCTGCGGATGCGGCGCGCTGCGATCGTCCAGCCAGCCCATCACCTGGTCGACCCGCGCGTTCGGCGCGACGTCTTTGTCAAAGGTCTGGCGGCGGCTCGGGCGCACCCCCTGGATCGCCGCTTTGCCGCCCGGCCAGGTCCAGCTCGCCGCGGGCAGGCCGGCCTTCTCGGCGCCGACCCAGATCGGTTCGCCGTCCCGCCAGCGGCCGTCGCCGACCGCGTCGCGATCGCTGACCCGGAAAGTGCCCAGCAGCGGGTCGTTCATGCTGTTGTGGACGATGTCGTGGTGGTCCGGACGCAGCCCGGTGACCAGGGTGTAGTGGTTGGGGAAGGTCAGCGACGGATACGACGGCGTCATCCATCGCGCACGCATGCCCTCGCGCGCCAGCAGGCTCAGGTTCGGCGCAATGCCGCGATCGAGCATGTCCGCGCGCAGCGCGTCGATCGAGATCAGCAGCAACGGTCGCTGCGCCTGGCTGGACGCTGCCTGCGTTGCGGTGGTCTTGGTAGTGGGAGAAGAGGGGGCGGAGGCGCAAGCGCCGAGCAGCAGCGCCGCGCAGGCGCTTGCCAGTCGTAGGGCGATGGAAGTCATCGGCGCATGATAGAGCGCGCATGGTGACTTGACGAAGATATGGGTAGAGCTCTGGTGTTGCTTGGTAGATTGGCTTGCCGAAGATCAAACGCTATTTTTGGCATGTGGCCGAAGCAATGACTGGCCGATCGGTCCACACTTTCCCGGCATTCGCCGGGAAAGTGCTGAGCAGTAGTACAGGCAAGCTAAAAGTCGCATCCTCCCGGTGGCACCAGCACAGTTGAAGTTCCGAATGCACAACGCTCCCAGGGCGGACTGCCCGGAGGCAGTTCAGGCGTCGATGGCTGTTGGCCGTTACCTCCTCCATTACCTCCACCATGGCTGGTCTGTGGGGTGGGGTCGCTTCCCAGGAAGAGGTTGCTGTCTGTCCGAGTATAATTTGCGCAATAGGATGCGTTGCAGATGATGAATCGATCTCCTGTCATCCTGCGAAAATAAGTTTGCTGCGACAGGCTGCCGTCAATGCTTTGCAGAAAAGCGGCGGTTCCTACATCGGGTCCTGGAGTTTGTATCGTGCATGTTGGGCAGTGATAGGGGCCGTAGACGCCGGGTACGTCGTGAATGTCATCACCCGCGAAGGCTATGCCGGCCATGGCTAGTGTCGTGATGACTGCTGCCTATCCAATCTTCATATCCATTGAGTCGCTATCCCTAATTTAGTTTTTGCAGCAACTTGAGTAAATATTATGGGCCATTGCTTCGGCTTTTTCTGAAGCTTCAGGATTAAGCCGATCTTTCAATATCGCAACTTCTTTGTGGCTGAATATCTCGGGCATGGCAAGTTGCGCTGCGCGTTTATAGGCGTAAGCTCGAAGTGGGTCTTCGCTCATTAGGCTGCTGCCGCTGTACATGCCGGATAAGGCGATCATTGCATCAACGCTGCCAGCGGCAACAAGACTGTTTAAATAGGAGAGGCTTCTGGATTTGTACTCAATGACCTTTTCTGGATTCTTCAGCGCTTCTTCGCGGTTGCCAATAATGGCTTCCGAGTCGGTTGCATAAAGCAACTGTGCTTCGGGCAGTCCTGCTGCAGCTGCTTGCGCAAGTTGCCGCCCACGCTGTGCGAGGATATCCTTGCTTCCTTCGCAATCGAAGCGGCGCTGTCTAAGCGACTCGAATACTGCTCGCTCATCAATGCCTGCTTCCTTGTATGCAAGTAATTGCGATTCATTGACGCTCATGCTGGCAAGGCTAATGCATGGAGAAAGCTTTTCGTAGATGGTCAGGGCGGCCCTGGCGTCGCCCTTGTCAGCAAGCGGTAGCAATTGCTGCACTACAGCGGCTGCATTGCCCTTGGGGACTGTAACTCGGTCGGCTTCCTGAAGGAGATGGTGGGTCTTCCGTTTCTGTGGGTTCGGCGCGGACCCAGTTGCTTGCCCCAATGCTTGCGCGTCTTTATCAGTGGTGCTGTCTTGATGTCGGGGTGTCATGCCTGAGCTGTTGCGGTTTTCACTATAGAACCAGGCGCTGATGCCGAGAGCTGCACCGCAGGCTAGCAATGCACATGTCATGTATTTCATCTTTCCCATTCTGCTTCCTTGTCTAAATTTTAGATGCGCAAATGCGGCCAATCAGCTGATTGGAACGGTTGCTTTGTGTCGTTTGTGAGGGGCGCAATTAATGATGTTAAGAATTCCGTTCCATCTCGGGTCTACGAGGTGGAACTGTCAGGCTATTTTGATGCTTGCTGACAGTTGGGAGCGACGGGCTAGCTAGTGATAAAGATAGCTTGCTTGCTGTGTTGAGCATGATCGCGCATGCGTTTTGAGTCAAGCGCGATCTTTCTAGCGTTTGATACGAATGTATGTGGGCACTCTCGTTCGAAAGAGTTGTCGCTAGCCGGCCATTACTGGTGGTGGCGTCGTGGGCCTGTCATTTTTCACTGCACCGCTCCACCTCGCGCCGCTCCAACGCCAGCAGCGCGGCCTTGGTCGGCAGGCCGCCGCCGAAGCCGGTCAGGGTGCCGTTGGCGCCGATCACCCGGTGGCAGGGCAGCACGATCGGCAGCGGATTGCGGCCGTTGGCGGCGCCGACCGCGCGTACCGCGCGTGGCTGCTCGATATGCCGCGCCAGCTGCGCGTAGCTCCAGGTCGCGCCGAACGGAATCTGCGCCAGCGCCTGCCACACGCGGCACTGGAAGGCGGTGCCGCGCGGCGCCAGCGGCAGGTCGAAGCGGCTGCGTTCGCCGGCGAAATACGCCAGCAACTGCTCGCGCGCTGCGCGCACCGGTGCCGCGTCGCGGATCCAGTCGGCACGGCCGCGCGCGTCGTAGCGGTTCTCCGGGAACAGGATGTGGCGCACGCCGTCGTCGCCGACGGCCACGGTCAGCTCGCCGATCGGGGTGGCGAAGGCGTCGTAGTACAGGCGTTGCTCAATCATCGGGAGTCTCCTCGGGTGGATCGCCGGCCAGATGCCACAGGTGCAGCACGGCATAGGCGCGCCATGGCCGCCAGGCCTGCGCGCGGGCGTCGGTGGCGCGTTCGCTCAGGCGCGCGCCGTCGGCGCCGAGCATGCGTTGCAGGACCAGGTCGCCGGCCGGGAACGCATCGGGCTGACCGAGCGCACGCAGCGCGATGTAGTGCGCGGTCCAGGCGCCGATGCCGGGCAGGGCGGTGGCGCGTGCGACGAAGTCGGACAGGCGCTGGCCGGCGCGGAACGGCAGGCGTCCGTCCACCACCGCCGCGGCCAGCGCGCGGATCGTGGCGGCGCGCGAGCGCGGCAGGCCGATCGCCTCCAGCGGCGCGTCCAGCAGGTCCTGCGGCGCCGGGAACGCGCGGTCCAGGCCGGACGGCTGGCCGGGCCGCTGCGCGCCGTGGCGCTCGACCAGGCGCGCGGCCAGGGTCGCCGCGCCGGCCACGCTGACCTGCTGGCCGAGCACCGCGCGCACCGCCACTTCGAAGCCGTCCCAGCCGCCGGGCACGCGCAGTCCCGGGCGCCGCGCGATCGCGCGCGCCAGCAGCGGCTCGGTGCCGAGCGTGGCGTGCACGGCGCGCAGGTCGGCATCCAGGTCGAAGATGCGGCGCACCCGCCGCACGATGTCGGGAATCGCGCGCGGATCGGCCGCGGCGATCTGCAGGCGCAATTCGTGGCGCTGCGGATCGGCCTCGACGCGGATCCTGGTGGAGGCGTCGAGCGGGCCCAGCACGCGCTCGTAGCTGGCCTCGCCGATGCGCTCGATGCCGGGGATCGCGCGCTTGCGCAGGAACGCCAGCATGGCTGCGAAATCCAGCGGCGGGCGGTAGCCCAGGCGCAGCAGCAGGTCGCCGCCGGGCACCGCGGCGCGCTGTTTGCGGATCGCCGACGGCGGCATGCCGCAGCCCTCCAGGAACGCGGTGTTGAAGCGCCTCAGGCTGTTGAAACCGGCTGCCAGCGCCACCTGGGTGATCGGCAGCGCGGTCTCGGTCAGCAATTGCTTGGCCAGCAGCAGGCGCCGCGTCGCATGCACCGCGGCCGGGGTGGCGCCGAGCTGGGCGACGAACACGCGCTGCAACTGGCGCGCGCTGAGCCCGACGTCGGCGGCGAGCCGTTCGACGCTGGCGTCCTGCAGCGCGCCCTCGGCGATCAGCGCCAGCGCACGCTGCACCGATTCCTCGCCCAGGTGCTGCTGCGCTTCCGGCGACAGTTCCGGCCGGCAGCGCAGGCACGGACGGTAGCCGGCCGCGGCGGCGGCGGCGGCGCTGGGGTAGTAGCGCACGTTGCTGCGCTTGGGCGGGGGCGCCGGGCACACCGGCCGGCAGTAGATGCCGGTGCTGCGCACGGCGGTGAAGAACACCCCGTCGAAGCGCGCATCGCGGGACTGGCGGGCGCGGTCGTAGAGGTCGTGGTCGTCGGGCGTGGTGTGCGGCATGCGGCCAGTCTAGTCCGCGCCGATGCGCCGGACTGGCCGTTTTCGGACATGGATGCATCGGCCCCGGCGTGGTCCGCACAGACGCCGCTGTCGCGGGATGCCGGCGGTTTAGATGCAGTTGGGAACTGACTGCGTATCGGCACTAGACTAGCGACGCGCACGTTCCAAAGCGTCGTCTCTTCACTTCGCGGATGCCCTGCTTGCTTCTTCCGTCCAAAACCTGGTGGCTGTCGTTGTGCTGCGTTGGCCTGTTGTCGTGCCAGCAGGGCGCGCCGTCCACCGGCAAGACCGTGGCCGACAGCCCGCCCGGCGACGGCGAGCACATGGTCTCGGTGGGGGCGCCGCCGCCGTCCGCGCCGCCACCTGCCGCCAGGCCGAAACCGGCCAATGACGCCGATACCGACCTGTGGGACGCGGCCGCGCTGGAGAACGGCGAGGCCTTCGTCAGCTGCGATACCGACTACGCGGCCGAGGCCGGCGACGGCGAGGCGCTGGCCGGGCTGGACCGGCCGACGGTCGAGGCGGCGTTGGCGCCGTGCCGCGAGCGCGGCCTGCTGCGGGTGCGCTACGAAGGCAAGATCAACGCCGGCTTCGCCGCGATGGTGCGGCGCCTGGCCGAGGTCGCCAAGCGCGCCGGCATCGGCAAGCGCGTGCTGGACCTGGATTCCAGCGGCGGCCAGGTCGAGGCGGCGATCCGCGCCGGCGATGCGATCGGCGAATCCGGCTGGACCATCTGGGTGCGCGAGGGCTCGATCTGCCACAGCGCCTGCGTGTTCGTGCTCGCCGCCGGCGACAATCGGCTGATCTCCGGCAAGGTCGGCATCCACCGCATGATGCGGATCAGCTCCACCGCGACCTCGCGCGCCGAACTCAACCGCGAACTGCAGGAGGTCTACGGCAACGTCAAGGACTACCTGGAGCGCAACGGCGTGGCGGTGGCGGTGGCCGACCTGATGATGACCGTGCCCAATCGCAGCCTGCGCCTGCTCAGCAACGACGAACTCAAGCAGTACGGGCTGGACGGGACCAACGCGGTGCAGGACGACCTGGAGCGGATCAAGCAGCTGCGCAAGTGCGGCGACGATTTCGTGCGGCGCAAGGACGCATTCCTGATCGCCTTCGACCACGAGTGCAAGGCCAAGGGCGTGGACCTGGAGACGCTGACCGCCTGCGGCCAGGCGCTGAAGCAGCGTTTCGGCTTCCCCGACCAGGCCTGCCCGGCGGAGAGCCCGCTGTCGGAAATCGACGTGGCCACGCTGCCGCTGGCCTCGCCCGGCGCCTGAATGCCTGCTGGGCCTGGTTTCCGGCGTTCACGTCCCAGGCACCGCGGCGGCGCTAGCGTCCGCGCCATCCACTTCGGGAGCGGGCACATGGCGATCGGAACCAGGCTGATGGTGCGGCTCTACCTGCCGCCGGCGTTGCTGGTGCTGGGCGGCTTCCTGGTCGCCGAACTGCTACTGCGCTTCGCCAGCGGCACGCATGCGCAGACCCTGGCGCGCATCGCCTCGCTGCTGAGCCTGGCCGGCCTGCTGGGCGGCACCGCGTGGGCCTTGGGCGTCAGCTGGCATGCCTGGCACCGGCAGCGCTATGCGGTGCCGGTGACCGCGACCGCGCCGGGCGAGGAGCCATGAGCGTCGCTGCGCAGGCGCGCGTGGCCGGCGTAGACTGCGGCCCCCGCCGTCACCGCGCTGCCTGAGCGATGCCCATGCCGTTGTCACCTCGCCTGTTCCCCGCGTTGCTGGGCGCTGCCGTGTTCGCTGCGGCGGCGCAGACCGCACCGACGCAGAGCGTCCCCGCGCAGTCCGCGCCGGCCGAGCCAGCGGCGCCCAAGCCCGCCGCCGCCAAACCCGCCGCGGCCAAGCGTGCCGATCCTGCCGCGCCGGGACCGCTGTCCAAGCAGGATGCGCAGATGGCGCAGGCCGGCCTGCGCGCCGCGCAGCTGGTCGACGCCGGACGCAGCGGCGAGCTGTGGGATGGCGCATCCGCGGTGGCCAAGAAGGCCGTCGCGCGCGATGTGTTCGTGCGCCAGGTCGATGCCAGCCGCGCCCGGCTCGGCGCGCTGCTCGGCCGCGGCGTGGCCAGCGTGGCGCGGGTGCAGTACGCGGCGGGCTCGCAGGTGCCGCCCGGGGTCTACGTCAACATCAGTTTCCCCAGCCGGTTCGCCAATGCGCCGCAACCGGTGCGCGAGCTGGTCTCGCTGCGCCTGGACGAGGACAAGACCTGGCGCCTGGTCGGCTACCACGTCGGCCCGCCGAACTGACGCGCACGCGCGTCGCTCCCTGATTTTCGCAACTGTCCGAGGTGTCGATGAGTATCGAAATCCGCATGCTGGCCTGGGCGATCCTGCTCGGGATCGTGCAACTGCTGCTGGCCGCGGCGTTCGTCACCGCGCAGCGCGGCCTGAAGTGGAATGCCGGTGCGCGCGACGCGTCGTTGCCGCCGCCCGGCGGCGTGGCCGGGCGCCTGGACCGCGCGCTGCGCAACTTCCTGGAGACCTTCCCGTTCTTCGCCGCCGCGGCGCTGGCGGTGGTGGCGATGGGCAAGGGCAGCGCGCATACCGCGCTGGCGGCGCAGCTGTATTTCTGGGCGCGGCTGGCCTATGTGCCGTTGTACGCGGCGGGCGTGCCCTACCTGCGCAGCCTGGTGTGGGTGGTGTCGCTGTGGTCGCTCCTGCAGATGGTGTGGGCGCTGGTCTGAGGCTGCGCGCGTAGCATTGCCGCAGCGGGCGCCCGAAAGGCGCGATGCTGCGACCGTTTGCCGCAGCGCTGATCCAGATCAATGCCGCGCGCCGCGGCGGGTTTATGCTGGCTGCGTCTTGGACAGGAGCGCAGCGATGCATGTGGATATCGCCATTGTCGGTGCCGGCCCCGCGGGCCTGTGTTTCGCCCGGTCGCTGGCCGGTAGCGGCCTGTCGCTGGCGCTGATCGAGCCGCAGCCGCGCGCGGCCCTGGCCGAGGCCGCCTTCGATGGCCGCGAGATCGCGCTGACCCACGCCTCGCGCAGCTTGCTCGAGCAACTGGACCTGTGGTCGCGGATCGATCCGGACGCGATCGCGCCGCTGCGCGATGCGCGGGTGATGAACGGCTCCTCGCCATTCGCGCTGACCTTCGCCGCCAGCCAGGACCGCCGCGGCGACCTGGGCTGGCTGGTGCCCAACCACCTGATCCGCCGCGCCGCGTTCGCCGCGGTGCAGGCGCAGTCGGGCTTGACCCTGCTCGACGGCGTCTCGGTGCAGGCGCTGCGCAGCGACGACAGCCAGGCGCAGCTGCGCCTGTCCAATGGCCAGGCGCTGACCGCGCGCCTGGTGGTGGCGGCCGACAGCCGTTTCTCGACGACCCGGCGCATGCTCGGCATCGGTGCGCAGATGCGCGATTTCGGCCGCAGCATGCTGGTGTGCCGGGTCAGCCACGAACGCCCGCACCATCACACCGCCTGGGAGTGGTTCGGCTACGGCCAGACCCTGGCGCTGCTGCCGCTGCACGGCAACCAGGCCTCGGCGGTGCTGACCCTGGCGCCGGATCGCGCGCAGGCGCTGCTGGACATGGATGAGGCCGCGCTGGGCGCCGAGATCAGCGCCCGCTTCGAGCACCGGCTCGGCGCGATGACGCCGATCGTGCGGCCGCAGGTGTATCCGCTGGTCGCGGTGTACGCGCGACGTTTCGTCGGCAAGCGCTACGCACTGATCGGCGATGCCGCGGTGGGCATGCACCCGGTGACCGCACACGGTTTCAATTTCGGCCTGCAGAGCCAGGCGCGGCTGGCGCGCGCGCTGCACGCGGCGGCGGCGCAGGGCCGCGACATCGCCGCGCCGGCGCTGCTGGCCGGCTACGAGCGCGGCCACCGCCTGGCCACGCGCCCGCTGTACGAGGCGACCAACGCGATCGCCGCGCTGTACACCGACGACCGCCTGCCGGCGCGCGCGCTGCGCAACGCGGCGCTGCGCGTGGCCGACCGGGTGGCGCCGTTCAAGCGCGCGATCGCCGCGCACCTGACCCAGCGCGGTGCGGTGGGTGCGCGCTGAGGCGCGGACGCGCGCGGGATGTGTAGACATATCCTGTCGCTCGGCGAATCACCGCGACAGCCGAGCTGCCAGGCCAGTGCCACCGCGCACCGCTTCTTCGCCTGCCTACATCCCCCCCCGTGGGAGCGGCTTCAGCCGCGACCGGGCGTTACCAGGGCAGCTCCGGTCGCGGCTGAAGCCGCTCATACAAAAAACGCCGGCGCCAGCTGGCATTGGTGGCATGGCCTGTGGATCGGCACGCGGTGTCGGCTGTTCTATTCGCTTGGCGAAGTGATTGTGGGAGCGGCTTCAGTCGCGACCGGCGTTAGCGGGAGAGCCCGTCGCGACTGAAGGGCATCTCTAACAACCTCGATTCTAAAAATTTCGCACTATGCGCATCAATGACTTGCGAGCGTTTTAGTCGAGTTTTTTGGGGTTATTAGAGGTGCCCTGAAGTCGCTCCCACAGAAACATCGTTGCCTGGGACAGATGCAAGAAAGCGCCTAGCGCTGCGGCGTGCGGGCGGGGCGGCGTGCGTCCGCTTCGGCGATGAGCTGGGCGAGGACGGCTTGCGCATCGCCGCCGCGCTGCGCCGCTTCGATCGGCGCGATGGCCCAGGCGCAGTCGGCGTGGCGCAGGTGCAGGCGCCAGTCGCCGGCCCAGGCATCCAGTTCGTCCAGCCCCAGGAAGACCGCGCCGCCACGGTCGGCATGCCCGCCATGGATGGACTGCGCCAGGCACAGCGGCCGCGCTGCGGCCGGATCGATCAGCACTTCGTACACGTCGTGCAGCGGATCGTCCGCCGACGGCGCGATGTTGCGCATGCCGATGCTGATCAGCATGGCGCGGCGGCCGCGTCGTGCCGCCGGGCAAGCGGCGCGCAGGGCGTGCCGTCTACGCTCATACCTTGCCGATCACCCGGATCTGCACGTCGTCCAGCGCGACCACCTGGCCCGCGCGGATCTTGCAGGCCTTGCGCACTTCGACTTCGCCGTCCACGCGCACCTGGCCTTCGCTGATCACGGTCTTGGCCGCGCCGCCGCTGTCGCACACGCCGGTCAGCTTCAACAAGTGCTTGAGTTCGACGTAATCGCTTTCTAACTGGAGATCGATGGTCTGCATTGGGGGACGCTGTTCGGAAATCGGCGCCCATTGTCGGTCATTCGCGCACGAAACGCTCGGACTTCGCGCCACGCTGAACCGCGTCGCCTCCACCGCGACGCATGCGCGCTCGCGCTCAGTCGCGCCGGAAGCGCTCCACTTCGTCGAGCAGACGGCCGGCCTTGCGCAGGCTCGCTCCGCCCAGGCCGTCGTCGACGATCCGCGTCAGCCATGCTCGCCCGGGATGGCGCGACCAGCGATAGAGCCAGGCGCTGGCCGCGATGCCCGCCACGCCCACGCCGAGTCCGATCCATACCACGGCCTGCGCCCTTGCCAGCAGATCGATGCCGGCGAGCGCGGCCAGCACCATCAGCACCGGCACCCACAGCAGCCACCACGACAGCCCGCAGACCACGCCGCTGCCGACGTACCAGCGGCGGGCGCGCGCGATCCGCCGCTGGATCTCCAGCACCGGCGCGCTGTAGTCGATGTGCAGCAGCCGGCCCAGGACGATGCCGGCCAGCGCCACGGTGACCACGCCATAGGCATGCACCGCCACGCCGGCGGCGATCAGGTACGCCGGCAACGCACCGCCGCGGCTCCACAGCAGGCCGGCCAGGGCGATGCAGCACAGGCCGAACGGCAGCTGCAGGAGCTGGCCCCACAGCAACGGGCGCAGGCTGCGCTGCACGCGCTGCAGGTGGTGCTGCTGCAGCAGCTGCGCTTGCAGGCGGTCGTGGCGTTGCAGGCGCTGGTCCAGCGCGTGCCAGGCTTGTTTCAGTTCGTCGGGATGCATGGGTCGGTTCCTGTGGGGGATTCAGAGTTCGTCGTGGAGGCGTTGCTTGAGGCGGCCGATCCTGGTGGAGACGTTGCTTTCGCCGATGCCCAGGATCTCGGCGATCTCGCGCTGCGGGCGGTCGTCCAGGTACAGCAGCGCCAGCGCCCGCTCCAGCGGCGGCAGCTGGGCGATGAAGCGGTACAGCGCCTGCACCTGGCGTTCGCGCTCCGGATCGGCGGGGTGCGGGTCGGCGATGTCCAGGTCCTGCAGCGGCAGGGTCTGCCGGTGCGCGCGGCTGCGCCCGCGCAGGTCGCCGATCGCCACGTTCAGCGCGATCCGGTACAGCCAGGTGGAGAACGGCCGCTGCCGGTCGTAGCGGGGGAAGGCCCGCCAGGCCTGCGCGGCGATCTCCTGGATCAGGTCGGCACGGTCGTCCGGATCCCGGCAATAGCTGCCGGCCACTTTCGCGGCGATGCCGCGGTGCGCCTGGAACAGCGTGGCGAAGTCGGCTGGGGGTGGGGCGGCAGGGGTGGGAGCGTCGGGCATCGGGCGGGTCGCGGAAGGGGCTGCAAGGTGGTTCGCGGCAGGCCGGGGTTTCTCACGCCTGAACGGTTTCGTTCACGTGGTTTCGACATGCGGCCCGCCAAGGCGCACAATGTGCTTCTTTGCGCCTGCCGGTTCTCTGCGGCGCCTCCGGAGTCTCCCATGTCCCAAGATACCCCCGCGCCGCTGCTGTTCGCAGATCTCGGCCTCTCGCCTGCTGTGATGAAGGCCGTCGCCGATGTCGGCTACGAGTCGCCGTCGCCGATCCAGGCCGCCACCATTCCCGCGCTGCTGACCGGCCGCGACCTGCTCGGCCAGGCCCAGACCGGCACCGGCAAGACCGCCGCGTTCGCGCTGCCGATCCTGTCGCGGCTGGACTTCAACCAGCGCAAGCCGCAGGCGCTGGTGCTGGCGCCGACCCGCGAGCTGGCGATCCAGGTCGCCGAGGCGTTCCACCGCTACGCCGGCGCGATCCCCGGCTTCCAGGTGCTGCCGGTGTACGGCGGCCAGCCCTACGTGCAGCAGCTGTCGGCGCTCAAGCGCGGCGTGCACGTGGTGGTGGGCACCCCGGGCCGGGTCATCGACCACCTCGAGCGCGGCACCCTGGACCTGTCGGAGCTGAAGACGCTGGTGCTGGACGAGGCCGACGAGATGCTGCGCATGGGCTTCATCGACGACGTCGAGGCGGTGCTGAAGAAGCTGCCGGCCTCGCGCCAGGTGGCGCTGTTCTCGGCGACCATGCCGACCGCGATCAAGCGCATCGCGCAGACCTATCTGAACGATCCGGCCGAAGTCATCATCGCCTCCAAGACCACCACGTCGGCGAACATCCGCCAGCGTTACTGGGCGGTCAGCGGGTTGCACAAGCTCGACGCGCTGACCCGGATCCTGGAAGTGGAGCCGTTCGACGCGATGATCGTGTTCGCGCGCACCAAGGCCGCCACCGACGAGCTGGCGCAGAAGCTGCAGGCGCGCGGCCTGGCCGCCGCGGCGATCAACGGCGACATCCAGCAGTCGCAGCGCGAGCGGGTGATCCAGCAGCTCAAGGACGGCAAGCTCGACATCCTGGTCGCCACCGACGTGGCCGCGCGCGGCCTGGACGTGGAGCGGATCAGCCACGTGCTGAACTACGACATCCCGTACGACACCGAAAGCTACGTGCACCGCATCGGCCGCACCGGCCGCGCCGGCCGCAGCGGCGAGGCGATCCTGTTCGTCAGCCCGCGCGAGAAGGGCATGCTGCGCGCGATCGAGCGCGCCACCCGGCAGCCGATCGAGGAGATGCAGCTGCCGAGCGTGGACGCGGTCAACGACCAGCGCGTGACCCGCTTCATGGAGAAGATCAGCGAGACCATCGCCGGCGGCGGCATCGACATGTACCGCGAGCTGCTGCAGCGCTTCGAGACCGAGAAGAACGTGCCGATGGTCGAGGTCGCCGCGGCGCTGGCGCGCCTGCTGCAGGGCGACACGCCGCTGTTGCTGGCGCCGGAGCGCGCGCGTCCGCCGCAGGGCGAGCGCTTCGAGCGGCCCGGCGCCGAGCGCCGCGAGCGCGCCGACCGCGGCGAACGCACGGAGCGTCCCAGGTTCGAGCCGAAGTTCGATCGCGAGGCGCGCCCGCCGCGCCGCGACGAGGGCGAGCGCGCGCCGCGTGCGCCGCGCCCCGCGCCGGCCGGGCACGGCCCCGACTTCGACTACCAGCGCGACGTCGGCAGCTTCGAGGCGCCGCGCCGCGACAAGGCGCCGAAGGCGCCGCGCGGCGAGCCGGAGGTGGGCATGGAGACCTACCGCATCGAGGTCGGCCACCAGCATGGGGTCAAGCCGGCCAACATCGTCGGCGCCATCGCCAACGAGGCCGGCCTGGAGAGCAAGTACATCGGCCGCATCGACATCCACGACGACCATTCGGTGCTGGACCTGCCGGCGGACATGCCGCGCGAGCTGCTGACCCACCTGAAGAAGGTCTGGGTCTCCGGCCAGCAACTGCAGATGCGCAAGCTCGACGGCGACGATGCCGGCGCCAGCGCGCCGTTCAAGCCGAAGTTCGCGCGTGCCGCGGGCAAGCCCGGCGGCCGCCCGAACGCGGCCGGTCCGCGCCCGGCCGGCGCGGCCACCCGCCTGGCCGACAAGGCCGGCGAGCGCCCGCCGCGCAAGGGGCCGCCGAAGCGCTGAAGAGCCGGGAATAGGGAGTAGGGAATCGGGAATGGGGCGTCCCCGCTGCCGCACCCCCCTTCCTTCCCGGAGCTAGCCATTGCCCCAGATGGCAGCAGCCCGCTCTTGCCACTCCCGATTCCCCATTCCCCATTCCCAGCCCATGTCCGTCCGCCTCAACAAGCACATCGCCGAGACCGGCTACTGTTCGCGCCGCGAGGCCGACCGGCTGATCGCCGCGCGCCGCGTCACCGTCAACGGCCGGCCCGGCGGGGTCGGTGCAGTGGTGGGCGAGGGCGACGAGGTGCAGGTCGACGGCCAGCCGCTGCGCGCGCGCGCCAAGCAGAAATCCGGCCGCCGCCACGTCTACATCGCGCTGAACAAGCCGGTCGGGGTGACCTGCACCACCGAGAGCGAGGTCAAGGGCAACATCGTCGATTTCGTCGGCCACGAGCAGCGCATCTTCCCGATCGGGCGCCTGGACAAGGAGTCCGAAGGCCTGATCCTGATGACCAGCAACGGCGACATCGTCAACGAGATCCTGCGCGCCGAGAACCGCCACCAGAAGGAATACCTGGTGGCGGTGAACAAGCCGGTCAGCGACGAGTTCCTGCGCGGCATGGCGCGCGGGGTGCGCGTGCACAACGAGACCACGCTGCCGTGCCGCACCGCGCGGATCGCCAAGTTCGGCTTCCGCGTCGTGCTCGAGCAGGGCCTGAACCGGCAGATCCGGCTGATGGCCGCCGCGTTCGACTACCGCGTCACCCAACTGCGCCGCGTGCGCATCGACAACATCAAGCTCGGCGCGCTGAAGCCGGGCCAGTGGCGCAACCTCACCGAGCAGGAGCTGCGCGGCCTGCTGCCGCAGCGCCAGGACTGGTGAGGTCGGCCGCGGCGCGGCTTTTCACTGGCATTTGTGCCGAAAGTGGCGATACTCCGCGGCGCATCCCGCTGCCCTGCCGCCCGCTCCCGTGATCAAGCCACGCAAGCCCGACAACGAAGCCGACCGCCTGCACGCGCTGCATGCGCTGCAGATCCTGGACACCGAGCCGGAGGCGTCCTACGACGACCTGGTCGGCATCGCCGCCAGCCTGTGCGACACGCCCTCGGCGCTGATCTCGCTGGTCGACGAGGAGCGGCAGTGGCTGAAGTCGCAGCGCAACGTCACCCTGCTCAGCACCTCGCGCGACGCCTCGTTCTGCGGCCACACCATTCTCGCCCCGCAGGACGTGCTGGTGGTCACGGACGCGGCTGCGGACCCGCGGTTCGCGTTCAATCCGCTGGTCACCGAGGTCGGCGTCCGCTTCTATGCAGGTGCGCCGCTGTTGAACCGCGAGGGGCTGGCGGTGGGTGCGCTGTGCGTGCTCGACCACCGTCCGCGCACGCTCGAACCGGAGCAGGTGGTGGCGCTGCAGGCGCTGTCGCGGCAGGTGATGCAATTGATCGAGCTGCGCCGCACCAGCCACGCGCTGGCGCTGCAACTGCGCGAACGCGAACGCTACGAGCAGCAACTGGCCCGATACCAGGCTTCGCTGGAATCGCTCAACGCCGACCTGCTCGAGCAATCGCGCACCGATCCGTTGACCGGGCTGTTCAACCGCCGCGCCTTCGCCACCGCGTTGATGGTCAACGCGGAGACGGCGCAGTTCGGCGCCGTGCCGCTCAGCCTGGCCTTGCTGGACCTGGACTATTTCAAGCACATCAACGATCTGCACGGCCACGACAAGGGCGACGCGGTGCTGCTGGCGCTGGCCGACATGCTGCGCGCGCAGGTGCCGCCGGGCAGCCTGGTCGCGCGCTACGGCGGCGAGGAGTTCGCGATCCTGCTGCCGGGGCTGGACGCGCGCCAGGCCATGCACGAATGCGAGACGCTGCGCCAGGAAGTCTCTCTGCTGCAGCTCGGCGTGCCGTTGACCGCCAGCTTCGGCGTGGCCACCCAGCAGCCGGGCGAAAACGCCGATCAATTGCTCAAGCGCGCCGACCTGGCGCTGTACCGGGCCAAGCGCGCCGGCCGCGATTGCGTCTCGCTGGCGCAGTGAACCGCGCCGGCGTCGGGTTCACTCCAGCGCGTTCTTCGCTTCGGACGTGGCCAGCAGTTCCGGGTGCCGCAGCGGCCTGGTGCGGGTCAGCAACGGATGCAGGAACACCGCGCCCAGGATCACCGCCACGCCCAGGTAGAACAGTGCGGTGAGTTGCTTCTGCTCGTCCAGCAGCAGGATCGCGAACACGATCGCGTAGACCGGCTCCAGGTTGGTCACCAGTTGCACTGCGTACGCGCTGAGGCGGCGCAGCGCGACCAGCGCCAGCGCGAACGGCAGCAGCGTGCACAGCAACGCCAGGGCCAGCAGCAGCAAGGTGTCGTGCAGGCTCGGCAGCACCAGCAACGGGCCGCTCAGCGCCGGCAGCACGAACGGCAGCAGCGGCGCCAGCAAGGTCAGGGTCAGGGTGCCGGCGCCCAGTTCCAGGGCGGTCACGGTCAACGGGTCGGCATGGTCGACCAGGCGTTTGTTGAGCGAGCCGAACGCGGCGACGAACAGCGCCGACACCGCGCCGACCGCCACCCCGGCGCGCATTCCGTCGGGCACGCCGCCGACCACCAGCGCCACGCCCGGCAGCACCGCCAGGCCGAACACCAGTTCGCTGGGGCGGAACGGACGCTTGGCCACCCACGGTTCGATCACCGCGGTGAACACCGGCGCCAGCGCGATGCAGGTCGCCGCCACCGAGGCATTGGCCAGCTTGATCGCGCCATAGAAGGTCAACCAGTGCAGGCCGACCAACGCGCCGACCACGGCGTAACCGAGCGCCAGCTTCGGGGTCAGCGCGGCCAGCCCGCGCCACACCCGCGGCAGCAGCGCCAGCGCCGCCACCACCATCAGCATCCGCCACCACACCAGCGGCAAGGCCGGCAGGGTGATCAGCTTGCCGAGGATCGCGGTGATTCCCCACAGCAGCACGCAGAAGTGGATTTGCAGCTGGGCTTTGGTCGTGGGGTGCAGGGGCATGCGGCCATTGTCGCGTAAACCGGTGCGCCACCGCGATGGGTGGCGCGCGCGATCCGTCCTATTCGCGCTGCGTTGCCGGCTTGGCGACCATCCGTGCATGCAGTGCGGTGAGGATCGGCACCAGCAGCGAGGTCACGATCACCGAGGCCGCCACCAGGGCGGTGGCGGCCGGCGCGCTGGCGCGGAATTGCGGCGCCATCGTCGCGATCAGCGCGGGCGTCGCCACCGCCGCGCCAGCGGTGCTGGAGGCGGCGATGCCGGCGCTGCCGGTACCGCCGCCCAACAGCCGGTCGGCGAGCAGCAACGGGATTCCGGTGACGACGACGACCGCCAGGCCGAGCAGCACGCCGGGCAGGCCGGCGCTGGCGATCACGTGCAGGTCCAGGGTATTGCCCAGGGCGAAGGCGAAGAACGGAATCAGCGCCGGCACCGCGCCGCCGAACAACGCGCGCAGTTGCGGATCCAGATTGCCCAGCGCGAAGCCGGCCAGCAGCGGCAACACCGCGCCGACGAACAGGCGCGGTTCGAATCCGGCGATGCCGGCGCTGCCGAGGATGATCATGGTCACCAGCGGTCCGGATTCCAGCGACATCAATATCACCGCGCCGGCCTCGCCGGGTTCGCCGTACTGCTGCATGATCGACGCGAACAGCCCGCCATTGGTCATGTCCATCGCCGCGACCAGTGCCAGCACCGAGAGGCCTTTCAGATAGCCCTCGCCGATGCCGTCCGGCGGCAGCAGGTGCGAGGCGGCCACCGCCACCAGCCAGGCGACGGCGATCTTGGTCAGCATCAGCACGCCGGACTGGCGCAGCACCCGGCCGCTGGCGCGCAAGCGGATCGACGCGCCCATGCAGAAGAACCACACCGCCAGGATCGGCACGGTGCCGCCGATCAGGCCCTGGGTGAAAGAGCCGAAGAATTCGCCCGCCTGCGGCCACGCGCCGTGGCAGGCGGCGCCCAGGAACAGCGGGACCAGCATCATGCCGCCTGGCAGGCGTTCGAGGGCGCGCTTGATCTGCATCGGTTCGGTATCCGGGGGCGATTGCGGACCCGTTTGTACCGCAGACATGGGGCATCCGTTGCAGCGTCGCGTCCGCTGTCTGTAGACAGTTCAGCCAGGCTGCGTCCTGCGCCGGCAGCACCGCCGTGTCGCGGCGCTGCTCAGCGCTTGCCGAGCTCGGCCAGCAGCGCCGTCGCCGCGGCCGGATTGCGCTCCTTGGCGGCGCTGATGAAATAGAGGAAGACCTCGCGCGGCCTGGCCTTGGCGGCCGGCATGGCGGCATGCGGCAGCGTGTCCGGGTCCTGGCCGCGACGCCAGGCCTGCGCCTGTTCGGCCCAGGCGCGCAGTTCCTCGGGCGCATAGCCGTGGGCCAGCGCGGCGCGGCTGCGCATCAGCCGCGCGTAGACGAAGTCGGCGCTGAGGTCGGCGAAGGAGGGGAAGTCGGGCGAATCGGTGAACACCGTGGCCACGCCGTGGCGGCGCACCAGGTCCAGCAACTGCGGTCCGACGCAGGCCGGGTCGCGCACTTCCAGCACATGCCGCAGGCGGCGGCCGCCGGCCTGCTGCGGCAGCAGCTCCAGGAACGCGGCGAGCTCGTCGAGCGCGAGCGTGCGGCCGTGCTCGAACTGCCAGACCAGCGGGCCGAGCTTGTCGCCGAGCGTGGCGATGCCGCCGACGAAATCCTCGATCTGCGCGCCGGCCGCGGCCAGCTTGCGCAGGCCGGTGATGCGCTTGGGCGCCTTGGCCGAGAACAGGAAATCCGCCGGTGTCTCGTCGCGCCAGCGCGCATAGGTGTCCGGCTTCTGCATGCCGTAGTAGGTGCCGTTGATCTCGATGCTGCTGACCTGGCGGCTGGCGTATTCCAGCTCGCGGCGTTGCACCAGCCCCTGCGGGTAGAACATGCCGCCGCGCCACGGCGCATAGGTCCAGCCGCCGATGCCGACGCGGATGCCGTCCGGCGCGGCCGGGGCGGAGTCGAAGAGATCGTTCATGGCATGGTTGTCGGCGCGGACGGGGAGGCGAATTGTGCCGCAGCCCGCGCCGATGCCGCGTGCATGGCGCGCGCAACGGCCGCGGCGGCACGCTTGCATGCAATGGCCGCTGCCGCCGCTGCGGGCATCGCGCTACCATCCAGGCAACGCCCGCTGCCCGACCGACCATGACCTGGACCACGCCCGATCTGTGCGACGACCATCCCGAGGTGCAGGTCGCCGAGCCGCTGTTCCGCAGCTACGGCGGCCACGCCGCGTTCTGCGGGCCGATCGTCACCGTGCGCTGTTTCGAGGACAACTCGCGGGTGCGCGAACTGGCGGCCACGCCCGGTGCCGGCCGCGTCATCGTCGTCGATGGGCAGGGCTCGCTGCGCTGCGCGCTGCTTGGCGACCAGATCGCCGGGAACGCGGTGCGGCACGGCTGGGCCGGGCTGCTGATCCACGGCGGCGTGCGCGACGTGGAGGCGTTGGCGGCGCTGCCGCTGGGCGTGCAGGCGCTGGCCGCATGCCCGCGCAAGACCGAAAAACGCGGCCTTGGCGAGGTCGATGTGCCGCTGCACTTCGCCGGCGTGGCGTTCGTGCCCGGGCACTGGCTGTATGCCGATCGCAACGGCGTGCTGGTCGCCGCGCAGGCGCTGCTGCCGGCGTGAGCGCGCCTGCGCCTTTTCCCTTCCTTGCTGGAGATACCGATTTGAAGACTCTGTCGATGGGCTGCCTGCTGCTGGCGATGGCCGCCACCGCGCAGGCGCAAGCGCCGGCCGCGGTCGACGCCAACGCCAACGCCAACGCCAACGCCGCATTGCCGCCTGCGCTGCAGGACCTGGATGCGCGGGTCGAGCGCGTGCGCAAGCAGTTCGACGTGCCCGGCATCGCCATCGCCATCGTCAAGGACGGGCAGGTGGTGCTGGAGCGCGGCTACGGCGTGCGCGAACTGGGCAAGCCCGAGCCGGTGGACGCGCAGACCCTGTTCGCGATCGCCTCCAACACCAAGGCGTTCACCGCCGCGGCGCTGTCGATCCTGGCCGACGAGGGCAAGCTGAAACTCGACGACCGGGTCATCGAACACCTGCCGTGGTTCCAGATGGCCGATCCCTACGTGACCCGCGAGATGCGCGTGCGCGACCTGCTCAGCCACCGCAGCGGGCTGAGCCTGGGCGCCGGCGACCTGCTGTTCTGGCCGGCGACCAGCTACAGCAACGAGGACGTGGTGCGGCGCCTGGCGCAGGTGCCGCTGAAGGGCAGCTTCCGCGACCGCTATGCCTACGACAACATCCTCTACGCGGTGGCGCAGAAGGTGATCGAGCAGGTCTCCGGGCAGTCCTACGCCGAGTTCGTGCGCCAGCGCATCTTCGTGCCGGTGGGCATGAGCGGCACGCGCATCAACAGCGACTACCTGCAGCCGGGCGATCGCGCCGCGGTCGGCCATGCCAGGTTCGATTTCCGCGAGCTGCGTCCGGTGCCGCCGCTGACCTGGTCGAACAATTCCGGCGCCGGCGGCATCTATGCCAGCGTGCACGACATGGCCAAGTGGATGCAGGTGCAGCTCGACGGCGGCCGCCTGCCGTCGGCCGATGGCCAGGAGCGGCGTTTGTTCAGTGCGCAGCGGCAGCAGGAGATGTGGCAGGTGATCACCCCGATCGCCATCGCCGAGCCGAGCGTGCCGCAACTGCTGCCGGCCAAGCCGAACTTCGCCGGCTACGGCGAGGGCTGGAGCCTGAGCGACTATCGCGGGCACAAGCTGGTCTGGCACACCGGCGGCTGGCCGGGCATGGTGTCGCGGCTGACCCTGCTGCCGGAGCAGAAACTGGGCGTGATCGTGCTGACCAATCAGGAAGTGGGCGCCGCGTTCAACGCGCTCACCCTGCAGGTGCTCGACGCCTACCTGGGCGCGCCGGCGACCGACTGGACCGCCGCCTATGCCGCCGCGGTGGCCAAGGCCGACGCGAAGGCCGACGAGGACTGGCACAAGCACCAGGCCGCGCGCGACGCCACCTCCAAGCCATCGTTGCCGCTGGCCGGTTACGCAGGGACTTATCGCGATCCGTGGTACGGCGAGGTGGCGATCGTGCAGCGCGGCAAGCAGTTGGAACTGCGCTTCAGCAAGACCGCGCAACTGGTCGGCACGCTGGAGCACTGGCAGCACGACACCTTCATCGTGCGCTGGCGCGACCGTTCGCTCAATGCCGATGCCTTCGTCAATTTCGCGCTGACGCCGGACGGCAAGGTGCGCGAAGTGCGCATGGAGGCGATTTCGCCGCTGACCGATTTCAGCTTCGACTTCCAGGATCTGCTGCTGACCCCGGTGGCCGCCGCGTCGTGAGCGAGGCGATGCCGATGCTCTCGCATGTGCACCTCGGGGTGAACGACTTTCCGGCCGCGTTCGCGTTCTACGCGCCGCTGTTGCAGGCGCTGGGGCAGCAGCTGAAATTTCGCGACGACGTGCGCGGCTGGGCCGGCTGGACGCCGCCGGATGCGCCGCGGCCGCTGCTGCTGATCGGCCGTGCCTTCGATGGCCGGCCGGCGACCCCCGGCAACGGGCAGATGCTCGCATTGCAGGCGGCGAACCGGACGCAGGTGGAGCGCTGCCATGCGCTGGCGCTGGCCCAGGGCGCGCGCTGCGAAGGCGCGCCCGGGCTGCGCCCGCACTATCATCCGGACTATTACGGCGCGTACTTCCGCGACCTGGACGGGAACAAGCTGTGCGTGTGCTGCCATGGCGCGGAATGAGCGCGGCGGCGATGCCGCTGTCCGCGTTTCGCTGCGCGGCGTCGCCGAGTCGGGAATGGACGCAGATCGGCAGGTCGATGGGGAACGGCTGCCTGGCCGCACGCAGACAGAGGCGGCTTAACGCCGTGCCTGGATCGCGAGCCTGAAACGCTGTTTCGGCTCGTCCGTCGCACCGAGCCGCCGGTAGAAACCGATGGCCGGCGCGTTCCAGCACGGCGTCAGCCATTCCACACGCTCGGCACCGTGCTCGCAGGCGTGGCCGACGACGGCATCCAGCAACGCTCGGCCGAGTCCTTTCCGCGCCACTGCTCGCGCAGAGACAGGCAGTCGAGATGGAACATGCGGCGTCCGCGCCAGGTGCAGAAGCCGGCATGCCCGCTGGCGTAGCCGATCGCGACCGCGGCCTCTTCGGCGACCCAGGCGAACACCGCGGGCGATGCACCCGACAGCCCGGCGCGCAAACCGTCCGCATCGGGTGCCGTGCCTGCCGGCGCGCGTTCGAAGCGGGCATGCGCCGCGCACAGGGTGACCAGTGCCGCACTGTCGTCGGCGCCGGCGCGGCGGATCATGCGGGGTCCGCGCCGGTGGCGCCGCGCACCAGCGCGAAGCCTTCGTCCAGCCAGCCGGTGATGCCGCCGATCATCAGCTTCACCGGGCGTTGCAGCGTGGCCAGGCGCAGCGCCGCCTTGTCGGCGCCATTGCAATGCGGGCCGGCGCAATACACCACGAACAGGGTGTCGGCCGGATAGGCGGACAGCTTGCCCGGGACGAGCTTGGCGTGCGGCAGGTTGATCGCGCCCGGCAGGTGGCCCTGTGCGTACAGCGCCGGGGAACGGACATCGAGCAGGACGAAGCCAGCATCGGCGGCGGACACCGCTTCGTGCACATCCCAGCAATCGGTTTCCAGCGACCGCTTGGCGGCGAAATGGCGCAGCGCCTCGGCGCTGGAGGCGGCAGGTGTCTGCAGCACGGGGTTGGGCATGGGCGTGTCCTCGGGATGGGAGCGGCCAGTGTGCCGCCGGCGCCACGGCGGCTACACTGGCAGGGTTGACGAACATCGGTCGTTTTCTGCCATGACCAAAAAGCCGCCCTACGTGGTCGCGCTGGCCTATCCGAACCTGTGCCTGTTCGAGTTCGGCATCGCCGCCGAGCTGTTCGGCCTGCCGCGGCCGGAACTGGACGTGCCGTGGTACCGCTTCGGCGTGGCGATGACCGCGCGCAAGGTGCACAGCGGCATCGGCGGGCTGCGGGTCGCCGCCGACGGCGGACTGGAACTGCTGCGCAAGGCGCACACCATCGTGGTGCCGGGCTGGAGCGGGCCGGCGGTGTTGCCGGCTGCCGCGTTGAAGGCCGCCCTGTGCGCTGCGCACGCCCGCGGCGCGCGGCTGCTGTCGATCTGCTCGGGCGCGTTCCTGCTCGGCCATTGCGGGCTGCTCGACGGGCGCAGGGCGACCACGCATTGGCGTTACGCGCAGCAGTTCCGTGACCGCTTCCCGGCCAGCACCCTGGTCTGCGATGCGCTGTACGTGGAAGACGGCCGCATCGTGACCTCGGCCGGCAGCGCCGCCGGCATCGATGCCGGCCTGCACCTGATCCGCAGCGACTTCGGCACCGCCGTGGCCAACCGCGTGGCGCAGCGCCTGGTGATGCTGCCGCACCGCGAGGGCGGGCAACGCCAGTTCGTCGCCAGCCCGGTCGTCGCGCCGCGCCGCCATCCGTTCGACGGCGTGTTCGACTGGGCGCGGCAGCAACTGCATGCCGGCATCGGCGCTGCGGACCTGGCCCGGGCCGCGGCGATGAGCGAGCGCAACTTCTATCGCCGCTTCAAGGCGGCGATCGGCACCACCCCGGCGCACTGGCTGCAGCAGGAGCGGGTACGCGCGGCGAAAGCCTTGCTGGAGGACGGACGGCTGGATCTGGAGCGGGTGGCCGCGGCCTGCGGCTTCGAGACGCTGGAGGCGTTCCGGGCCGCGTTCCGGCGCAACGTGGGCGTGGCGCCATCGGTGTACCGCAGCGGCTTCGGGCCGTTCGCCTGAGGCCGGAACGCGTGCGCACGCCGCGCCGCCCGGCGCAAGCACACACGGCGAGAACACCGGCATCGGCTACGCTGCGCGTCTTGCAAGAGGATGGTCTGCAATGTTCCGCTGGTTCGAGTCGCTGATTCCCGTGTTCCCCGCCATCGACCCGCGCACTCCGCCGCGCGGGGTCTGGCGCTTCTATGCGTTCTACCTGCGCCCGGTGTGGCCGGTGTTCGCCGCCACCCTGGTGGCCGGGCTGCTGCTGGCGCTGGTCGAGGTGGCGATGTTCGATTTCCTCGCCCGCATCGTCGACCTGGTCGCCGAAGCGCCGGGGCCGGATTTCTTCGCGCGCCACCGCGACGAACTGCTGTGGATGGCCGCCATCACCCTGGTCGCGCGGCCGCTGCTGACCGGGCTGCACAACCTGCTGGTCAACCAGGCGATCATGCCCGGGCTGAGCAATCGCACGCGCTGGCTGATGCACAACTACGTGGTGCGGCAGAGCCTGAATTTCTTCCAGAACGATTTCGCCGGGCGCATCGCCAACCGGGTCATGCAGACCGGCACCTCGCTGCGTGAATCGGCGGTGCAGATGGTCGATGCGCTGTGGTACATCCTGGTCTACACCGGCACCGCGCTGTACCTGTTCGCGCAGGCCGACATGCGCTTGATGCTGCCGCTGATCGGCTGGCTGGTCGCCTACGTGGCGCTGATGGCGTACTTCGTGCCGCGCATGCAGCGGCGCGCGTGGATCGCCTCGGAGGCGCGCTCCAAGGCGATGGGCCGCATCGTCGACGGCTACACCAACATCGCCACGCTGAAACTGTTCGCGCATGCCCGGCGCGAAGAGGCCTACGTGCGCGAGTCGATCCAGGAACTGGCGGTCAAGCACCGCGGGCAGACCCGCATGACCACCGCCATGGACCTGTCGATCGCGGCGTTGAACGGCTTCCTGATCGTCGGCACCTGCGCGCTGGCCATGTGGCTGTGGAGCCAGGGGCGGATCAGCGTCGGCGCGATCACCCTGGCCACCGGACTGGTGATCCGCATCCACAACATGTCCGGCTGGATCATGTGGGTGGTCAACGGCATCTTCGAGGACATCGGCACGGTGCAGGACGGCATGGAGAGCGTGGCCCAGCCGATCCAGGTGCAGGATCGCGCCGATGCGCAGGCGCTGCAGGTGAGCCGCGGCGAGGTGCGTTTCGAGCACATCCATTTCCACTACGGCAAGCGCGGCGGGGTCATCGCCGGGCTCGACCTGCAGGTGCGCGCGGGCGAGAAGATCGGCCTGGTGGGGCCGTCCGGCGCCGGCAAATCGACCCTGGTCAACGTGTTGCTGCGGCTGTACGACCTGGAGAGCGGGCGCATTCTGATCGACGGCCAGGACATCGCCATGGTGACCCAGGAGAGCCTGCGCGGGCAGATCGGCCTGGTCACCCAGGACACCTCGCTGCTGCACCGCTCGATCCGCGACAACCTGCTGTACGGCCGCCCCGATGCCAGCCAGGCGCAACTGCACGCGGCGGTGCGCAAGGCGCGCGCCGACGGCTTCATCGACGCGCTGCGCGACGGCGAAGGCCGCAGCGGCTACGACGCGCATGTCGGCGAACGCGGGGTCAAGCTGTCCGGCGGCCAGCGCCAGCGCATCGCCATCGCCCGGGTGCTGCTGAAGGACGCGCCGATCCTGGTGCTGGACGAAGCCACCTCGGCGCTGGATTCGGAAGTGGAGGCGGCGATCCAGGACAGCCTGGACGAGCTGATGGCGGGCAAGACGGTGATCGCGATCGCGCACCGGCTCTCGACCATCGCGCGGATGGACCGGCTGGTGGTGATGGACCAGGGCGCGATCGTCGAAACCGGCACCCACGCCGAACTGGTCGCGCGCGGCGGCCTGTACGCACGGCTGTGGGCGCGGCAGACCGGAGGTTTCGTCGCGGTCGACGCCTGAGCTGCCTGCGCCATGGCCGAGCGTGCGCGCTCGGCCATGGCGTGCCGCTGCGGCGATGCGCGAGCGGTCCGGCGCGGCAAGCCTTGGCGAGGGGCGGCGCCGCCGGTCGCAGGCCGGCACGCAGGTGCTTGAGCCACCGGCATGCCGATCCTGGCGCTGCTGCGCGTTTTCGCGGGCGGCGGCTCAGCCTTGCGGCGAAAGATGGCCGCCGCCCGGCAGCTCCCAGCGTTTGCCGCCGAGCCAGCGGTTTCCGGGCTGCCGCGGGTCGTAACGGATCTCGTGGCCCTGGCTGTCGATATGCGCCAGTTTCTCCTGCGGCGTCGTGCCGGCCAGGGTCAGTCCGGCCACGCGCGAATCGCCGGTGACGATCCAGCGGCTGCTGGCGTCCAGCGACAGCGACGCGCCCTCGCTGCGGCCATGCAGCGTGCTTTGCGTGGTCAGCTCCAGGCTGACGCTGCCGCCATCGGCGGCGACCACGTCGCCGGGCAAGGTCTGCCGATTGGCCTGGACCAGCGCCTGGCCGCCATTGCGACCGGGCGTCCCCCATTGCCCCGCCGCCGCCTTGATCAGCACGCCGGAATCGGCAGTCAGGGCGACGTTCTCCAGCACGATCTGGCCTTGCGTGTTGGTCACGTAGAACAGCGGTCCCTGCTGCGCATGGAAACTGCCGCCGTGCTGCACATACACGCTGAGCTGGCCATGCGCGTCGCCGGAAAAGCTCTGGTACAGCATCGCGCCGCGCTCGCGTGCGGCCCGCAGATCGCTGTCGATCACCTCGATCCGGTTGGAACCTTCGATGACCGCCGCTTCCGCGCCCGTTGCCTGGACCTGCACGCCGCGAATGCGGATGTCACCGGTGGAATACAGTCCCGGGGAGCGGTAGCCATGGCTGAGCAGGCGCCCCCCCTCGACCTGGATGGTGCCGCCACCGCGATCGGTGGCCACCGCCGCCGCGCTTTCGTCGAAGGTTTCGATCTGCACCTGGCGCAGTTGCAGGTGACCGCCGCGGGTCGCGTCCACGCCATGCGCGCCGACGCCGTGCGCGGTGATCCGCACCTGCTCCAGCGTGGCCTGGCTGGCGGCATCGGCCACAGACACCGCGTTGGCGCCGATGCCGTTGGCCACGATCTGTCCGCCGTGCATGCGCAGTTGCCCGTCCGCGGTGACCAGCACTGCGGCATTGAGGCCGTAGAAGCTGCTGTTCTCGTGCGACGAGGAGTCGCCATGCTTGTCGATCTGCGCGTCGAGCAACTGCAGCACGCCGCGTTGCCTGACCCAGATCGACGACACGTCGGCGGCATCGGCCGGATAGTGGCGCGCACGTTCGGGTGCCGGTACGGCGGCGTCGACCGTGTAGGCGCCGCGCAGGGTGTAGGCGCGCGCGCCACCCGGTGGCGGGCCGGGCGGCCTTGCGCCGCCCTTGGCGCTGGCGCCGTGCCTGCCCTGCGGTGGCGGCATGCCGTCCGGTGGCGGGCATGGCGGTGCGTCGCCGGACCCCGGCGGCGGGCCCGGCGGTGCAGCGCCATCAGCGTCCGGTGGCGGACCCGGCGGCGTGCAGGCGCTGGCGGCAGGGGACTGCGCGGGGGTGCTACCGTCGGCGGCGTTCGCGCAGGCGACCGCCAACAGCAACGCGGGGAGCAGCAGGGTGACAGGCGA
This sequence comes from Xanthomonas campestris pv. phormiicola, assembly GCA_025666215.1. Lineage (NCBI taxonomy): Bacteria > Pseudomonadati > Pseudomonadota > Gammaproteobacteria > Lysobacterales > Lysobacteraceae > Xanthomonas > Xanthomonas campestris. The sequence continues at coordinate 1,980,320 of CP102593.1, forward strand.
TTTCACGATGAGCCTCGGCAAGCAGGATGACGTTGCCGATGCTAGGAGGGACGTGCGCGGCATGCGTGTCGTCGCATGTTCGGCACGATGCATTGCGATACAGAGCGTGCGGCAACGATACGTCCGCGCCGGCTCGGCTTGCCGTGGCTTGGCTGGAGCGCCGCGGCGATACGCAACGACACAAAACGATGAGTGCGGCGCCAGCGTCGCGCCATCGCATGCGCGCTGTCGCCCCCACGGTTCGCTGCGCAAACCGCGGGCCCCGGCTCATCACCTTCCAGATCCCCGCGCCTGTCGGCGCGCCCCCCTTGACTCAAGGGGGGCTTTTCTCCAGTTGGATCACGTGAAGGAATCAGGTGAGAGATAGCGTTTTTACGAATCCCCACTCCCGAATCCCCACTCCCGGCCCCTCACTGGATCGGCTCGTCCAGCATCAGCTCGCGCACGAAGCGCACCGGCGGCGCGCCGTAGGACAGCACCTGGTCGTGGTAGGCCTTCAGGTCGAAGGTGTCGCCGAGCTTGGCCTGCATCGCCTTGCGCAGGTCCAGGTGTTCCTGCACGCCGACGAAGTAGGTCGGCAACTGCGCCGAGGTCAGCTGCGCGCGCACCCACTTGCCTTCGGCTTCGCTCTGCTGCTGGAAGGTGTCGTGCACCATCAGCCGCATCGCCTGTTCCTTGCTCCAGTTGTCCACGTGCACGCCCTGGTCGAGCAGCGCGTTGGCGATGCTGCGCAGGTAGAACTTCAGTTGCACCAGGTGGAACAGCGGATCGTTGTCCAGGTAACCCTGCTCCTGCATCATCCGCTCGGTGTACACGGCCCAACCCTCGGCGAACACGCCCGAGCGCAGCACGCCGCGCAGCGTGGAGGGGAACTTGGCCGAGTGCCAGCCTTCCACGTAATGGCCGGGCACGCCTTCGTGGATGCTCAGCAGGTGGATCATGCGGCCGTTGTATTCGCGCAGGAACGACTCGGCCTGCTGCGCGCTCCAGTCGTCGGGAATCGGCGACACCGCGTAGAAGGTCTTCAGGTTCTTGTCCAGCGGGCCGGGCGAGTCGCAGTACGCCACCGCCACGCCGCGCTGGAACTCGGGCATCAGGATGATGTCCACCGGCGCGTCGGGCAGGGTCAGCAGGTCCTTGGCGCGGACGAATTCGGTGGAGGAGGCCAGCGAGGCCTTGGCGTCCTCGACCACCTTGTCGCGCGCCGGGTGCTGCGCGTAGGCCAGTTCCAGCGCCGCCTCGATCGCGGCCTGCTGCTGCGCGTCGCTGGGCGCATCGACCAGCGCCGGCGCGTTCGGGCGGTCCTTCAGCACGGTGCGGGCGATGCCGTACATCTCCTCGCGCACGCGCTTGAGTTCGGCGTCGGCGCGTTGCTTGATCTCGGCGCGCGACAGCGAGGAGTTGAGCGCGAATTTCAGCTTCTGGTCGTAGTTTTCCGCACCGATGCGGAAGTCGCCCTTGGCGTTGGGCACCAGGGTCTTGTCCAGCCAGGTCTGCTGCTCGGCCACCGCCTGCTTCAGCCCGTCGATCGCCGCCTGCAGGCGCTGCGCGTCGGCGTCGGGCAGTTCCTTGACGTGCGGGACGATGAAGGTGTCGACGATGCTGAGGATGCCCTGGTTCTGCTTGGCCACGGTCTGCGCGTTGATCAGCGGCACCCGCGCCGGGTCCAGGTTCGCGCGCGCCTGCGCGAACAGCGCCGGGATCTTCTCCATGCGCGCGGTGGCCGACTTCAGCCGCTGCGGCAGCGGCGCGAATTCGCGCGCCATCAGCCCGTAGATCGCGCCGCCGGCCAGGCCGTTGTAGACCTGCGGATCCCAGGCCCAGCTCTGCGCCACCTCGCTGCTCCAGATGTCCGACTGCAACTGGTTGCGCAGGATCGCCGCATCCACCTGGTTCTCGCGCGAGAGCTTGGTCACCTGCAGCTTGTCCAGGTCCGCCAGCAGCTGCTTGCTCGCCTCCAGGCTCTTCTGCCGGCCGGCGGCGCTGAGATCGTCCAGCTCGCTGTCGTAGCGGTGATCGCCGGTCTGGGTGGCGCCGACCGGGGACAGCTGCATCCAGGTGTCCACGGCACGCTTGGACAGCGCAGCGAAGCTGGCGTCGGCGGCCGGATCGGCGGCGTCGGCAGCGGCGCCGGGCGTGGCGGCGGACGCCGTCGTCGGCGCGTCGGCGGGCTTCTGGCAGCCGGCGAGGGCGGCGAGCAGGGCGGCAGCGAGCAGGTGCTTGCGCATCGGGTTTCCTGTGGCGAGTCGATCCGCAAGCATAGGCGGCCGCGGCGGCGCGCGCACCTGCCGTTCGATTACTCTGGCGCTTCTTCTTGGACGGGAGTGCAGGGATGAACGATACGGGCAGCTGCCATTGCGGGGGTAGCGCATTCGAATTGGAAATCGAGGCGCCGATCGCCGAGGTCAACTGTTCGTTGTGCCGCCGCCGCGGCGGATTGCTGTGGTTCGGCGCGCGCGCGGTGCTGACGCTGCGCAGCGCGCCGCAGGCCTTGGGCACGTATCGGTTCAATCGCCAGCACATCGACCATCACCATTGCCCGGACTGCGGCATCGCGCCGTTCAGCGAAGGCGCCCATCCCAAGACCGGCGAGGCGACGGTGGCGGTCAACGTGCGCTGCCTGCCGCAGCTGGACCTGGGCGCGCTGCAGGTGCATACCGTCGACGGAGCCAGCCTGTGACGGCGCGCTCGTGGTACTGGTGGCTACCTACCATGGTGTGGGAGCGACTTCAGTCGCGACGGGCCTTCCCGGTACAGCCCGTCGCGACTGAAGTCGCTCCCACAACAAGCAACATCCGCATCGTCTGTGCGCCCTTGCTGCTGATGCTGGCGCTCGCCGCCTGCTCCAGGCACAGCGCCGAAGGCGCGGCCGTGGCGCCCGCCGCCGCGCCGGCCGCTGCACCGACCATCGATGGCCGCGCGGCGATGCTGGCCTACGAGCACGAGGTGAAGGTGCAACTGCCGGCGGCGCAGATCCAGGCGCGGCTCAAGCAGGCCCAGGACAGCTGCCTCAACGGACGCTTCGGCGCCTGCAACGTGCTGTCGCTGCAGCAAAGCGGCGGTGATTATCCGCGGGCCGCACTGAGCGTGCGCATCGTGCCCGCCGGGGTGGAGCCGATGATCGCGCAGGCCGGCAATGGCGGCGAGATCGGCAGCCGCAGCACCCATGCCGAGGACCTGGCGCAGGCGGTGCAGGACAACGCCGCGTTGCAGCAGCGCCTGCAGGCCGAACAGCGCCGCCTGCAGGAATTCCAGCAGCGCCGCGACCTCAGCGTCGCCGACATGATCAGCCTGTCGGCGAAGCTGGCCGAACTCGATACGCAATTGCTGGCCGCCAGCCAGGAGGCGGCGCAGCAGCGCCGGCGCATCCAGACGCAGCGCTTGACCCTGCAGTTCGCCGCGTTCGATGGCGAGCGCAGCCGCAGCGAGATCGGCGCAGCCTTCGCCGACACGGGCGCGATCTTCGCCTCCGCCACCGCCTGGGCGATCCGTGCGATCGCGGCGCTGACCCCGTTCGTGCTGCTCGGCGTGGTGCTGTGGTGGCTGGTCGCCTGGCTGCGTCGGCGACGCAGGCGCGTCTAGGAAACCGGCGCTCTCGATGCTGTCACTTGTGGGAGCGGCTTCAGCTGCGACGGGCTTTGTCATTGAGACCTGTCGCAGCTGAAACCGCTCCTGCAGTGCTTCGGCAGCGGATAGAGAGAAGGCGCTAGCCTTCGTCCTGCTCGAATTCCACGATCACTTCCAGGTCGAAGGCCAACGCCTCCACCGCTTCGCGCACCTTCTGCGCGGTGGCGAGGTTGCCGGATTCGATCTCGACTTCGTGGGTGCCCGGACCCTGGTCGTCGGGCAGGCCGGCGGAGCTGGAATCGTCGTCGTCCATATGGCTCATCAGATCGTCGATTTCCTCGACGTGCTCGATGCCTTCCAGGCTGCCGAGCAGGTTGATGATGGCGCGGGCGTCGTCTTCACTGCCGGTGATGCGGATACGGAGCAGGGGCATGCGTCTTCCTCTGAGTCGGGGGAAGGCAAGGCTAGGCAGGCACCGGCTAAGACCAAGTGATGACGGCTCAGCGCGGTTGCGACGCGGCGCTGCCGAGAACGGCGTGATCCACCGTGGTCTCGGCGTACACCGGCGCCAGCAGCGCCTCGGCCGCCGCGCGCAGCATCGCCGGGGCGATGTAGTGGCGATGGCCGCGCGCGATCAGCGCCATGTACAGGCGGCCGAACCAGTTGCGGCAGGCCACGCGCGTGTCCAGGCTCAGTTCGACGCTGCCGTCCTCGGCGACGTCCACGCCCACGCAGCTGCGGAACGCCAGGTGCCGGTCGTCGGCGCCGAGCAGCACCTGCGCGCGCCGGTCGTGCGCGGCGTGCGCTTGGCCCAGCACCGGGAAGCGGCCGGCGAACAGGCGCTCGCGCTGCGGCGACAGCAGCGAGGACACCGGACACCCGAGCGGCGAGGTGCGCAGCCGCAGCGGCGCGACCAGCGTGTTGCGGATCCGCATCAGCCAGGTCACGCCGAGCGGCCGACGCTGCAGGAAACCTTCCAGCAGCGCCACCATCAGCGCGTGCGCGCCGCGCTGGCGCAGCTGATGCGCCTCGAGCCGCAGGCGCACGCTGTCCTGGTGGTCGTGCGCCTGCAGTTCGTCCCACAGCAGCGAGCCGGGCACCGGCTGCGGCCGCGCGCGCACCGCTGCCAGGCGCGGCGCCAGCGCGACGAAGCCGGGCGGATGCCGCCACCTGCCCAGCGCCTGGCGCAGGCGCCCGCTGCGCGCGCGCAGGTCCGCGCACCAGGCCAGGCGCCGGCTGCCGGGCGAGGCGGACAGCGACAGGCGCACGGTCGGCACCTGCAGCGCCTGCGCCGGCGGCGACGCCAGCAGTGCGCGCACCGCCTCCGGCAGCAATTCGGTCAGCGTGGCGATGTCGGCGGTGCCGGCCATGACCCGTGCGCGCACGTCCGCGCTCAGGTCGCCGCCGGCCTCGTCGCTGTGGCAGGACAGCGCGAAGAACGCCGGGTGCGCTGCGTTCGCGCGCAGCGGCGCGAACTGGTGCCAGGTGCCGCCGCCGAAGCGCACGGTGAACAGGCAGTCGGCCGGCAGGTCGACGTGGCGCAATGCGGCCAGGAAATGCTGCGGGTCCTGCTCGAGCTGCGCCATCGATGCGGTGCAGAAGCGCAGCTGCGCGCCGCCGCTGCCGGTGATCGCGGTGAACATGCGGTGCCCGGCGTGGCGATGGAAGGGATGCCCGTTCGCGCCGACCGCGAAGGAGAACAGCGCGGTCGATTCGCCATTGGCAAAATCGGTGTCGGCCAGCCGTGCCGACGGTTCGTCCAGCGCATCGTGGAAGCTGGGGTGCGCGCGCTGGCGCACGCAGGCCTGGGCGATCAGCGGATCACCGGCGCCGGCGCCGAGCTGCGCGATCAGGGTCACTTCCACCGGCAGTCCGCCGCTGTACGAGGCCAGGCGCACGGAGGGAAAACCTGCCTGTGCGGCAGCGGTTTCGCGGAGCGGGGCGGTGGACATCGGCGGGTTCCTTTTGGCCGGGGAGGGACGGGTCAGGCGTTCTTCTTCGCCAGCTTGCGCGCTTCGCGCTTGAGCGGGCCGGCGCTGGGGCAGACCTCGAAGGCGAAGCCGCTGAGCGTATTGACCAGGTTGTCGGGGGTCAGCCGGTACACCACGAACTGGCCGCGGCGCTCGCTCGACACCAGCCCGGCCGCTTCCAGCACCGACAGGTGCCGCGAGATCGCCGGCGCGCTCATCGCGAAGCGCTGCCCGATCTGCCCGGCGGTGAGTTCCTGCGCCGACAGGTAGGCCAGGATCTCGCGGCGCGGGCGGGAGGCGAGGGCTTCGAAGACGCGGTCGATGGACATCAGGGATTAGATAATTAACGAATTAGCTAATTAATGACGCATCGATGTCGGTGTGTCAAGCGCCCAGTGCGAACGGTCCCGATTTCGGGCGGTGGCGTTTTGCAGGAGCGGGCGGCCAGGCGCGAGCGGCTAACCCGCCCTCGGCGGCAACCCGAGCAGTTCCGCCGGCAGCGCCGGCATGGGCGTGCGTTCGTCCAGCGCCTCGCGCTTGAGCCAGTCGATGAACTGGCTGGCCGCCGGGCTGGGCAGGCGGTGGCCGGGATGCACGATGTAGTAGGAATAACGCGCCTTCAGCGCCGGGCCGGGCAGCCGCACCAGTTCGTAGCGCTGCAGGTAGGGCTGGGCGATGTGCTTGCGCGCCAGCACGGCGCCGACGCCGTACACCGCCGCGCGCATCGCATCGGTGCTGTCGTTGAAGGTGTGCATCGGCGGCAGCTCCACGCCGCGCACCGCGGCGGCGCGGAACCAGTCGCGCCAGCCCTGCGGCGACATGTCGGTGAGCAGCGGCAGCTGCGCGATCTGCTCGGGGCGGCGCAGCGTGGCCAGTTGCGGCAGCGCCGGCGAGGCCACCGGGAACAGTGCGTCGTCCATCAGGTGGTGCGAGGTCAGTCCCGGCCACGCACCCTGGCCGTAGCGGATGCCCAACTCGGGGCCGCCGTCCTCGAAGCGCGAGAACGCCGCGTCGGTCTGGATGTCCAGGCGCACGTGCGGATGCGCCTGGCAGAAGCGCGGCAGCCGCGGCAGCAGCCAGCAGTAGGACAGCGAGCGCAGCGTGGTGATGCGCAGCGGCGCGGTATCGGCCTGCGGGTGCAGGTTGCCGGCCACCGCGGCGATGTCGGCCAGCGCCGCGCTGGCCGCATCGGCCAGTTGCCGGCCCTCGGCGGTCAGCTTGACCCCACGCGCGTGGCGCTGGAACAGCGTCGCGCCGAGCAGCGCTTCCAGCTTGCGCACGTGGTGGCTGACCGCGCTGGCGGTGAGGTGCAGTTCCTCCGCGGCATGGGCGAAGTTCTGGTGGCGCGCCGCGGCGGCGAACACGCCGAGCGCGGGCAGCAGGGCAGGGCGCAGTTGCATGGCTAGACACGCGGCAGATTTGTGGCTCGCGACGATACTACGCGCTTGTGGGCGTTGCGGCGGAGCGCGATCCTGGCAGCCATGCGCAAGATGCGGGGCCGGTACGGGCCGCGTTGGTGCGCGACCCCGCTTCCGCCGCTGTTCGCGCGCGTTGCCTGTTGCCCGGTGGCAGGTGGCAGCCGCGTCCGCGGCGACGGCACGATCGACGGCAGCGGACACAAGATGAATCCAGGAGACAACACGGTGAATGCAGCCCATCCCGCGTCCGGCGATCCAGCCGACGTCCTTCCGGTACCCGCGGTGCGCGACTGGCGCACGCCCCTGGAGCTGCTGTTCCTGGGCATCGTCTGGGGCTGCTCGTTCCTGTTCATGCGCGTGGCGGCGCCGCAGTTCGGCGCCTATGCGCTGGTGGAACTGCGCCTGGCGCTGGGGGCGACGGTGCTGCTGCCGTTCCTATGGATGGCGCGTGCGCGCTTTCCGCTGCGGCGCTGGCCGACGCTGGCGGCGATCGGGCTGCTCAACTCGGCGTTGCCGTTCCTGCTGTTCGCCTGGGGCGCGCAGCATGCGCCGGCGGCGATCGGCGCGATCTGCAACGCGATGACCGTGCTGTTCACCGCGCTGATTGCGTTCCTGTTCTTCGGCGAGAAGATCGGCGTGCGCCGCGCGGTGGCGCTGCTGATCGGCTTCGTCGGCATCGTGGTCCTGGCCACCGGCAAGTCGGCCGGGCTGAGCGTGGGGCCGGCGGCGTTCGCCGGCGCCACCGCCTCGCTGCTGTACGGCATCGGCTACAGCCTGGTGAAGCGCCATATGAGCGACCTGCCGCCGGCGGCGTCGGCCGCCTCCACGCTGGGCTGCAGCGCAGTGCTGCTGGCGCCGCTGGCATGGACGCATTGGCCGGCCGCGCCGGTGCCGGCGGTGGCCTGGGCCTGCGCCGGCGCGCTGGGCGTGGTCTGCACCGGCCTCGCCTTCCTGATGTACTACCGGCTGATCCAGCGCATCGGCCCGGCGCGCGCGTCCACGGTGACCTACCTGGTCCCGGTGTTCGGCGCGCTGCTGTCCTGGTCGATCCTCGGCGAGCCGTTGACCTGGAGCATGCTGCTGGCCGGCGCGCTGATCCTGGGCAGCGTCGCCTTCAGCCAGCGCGCGCGTTGAGGGACTTGCCGATGACCGCTTCCCTGCTCGCATCGCAATTCGCCTACAAGGCCTGGGCCAACGCCGAACTGCTGCAGGCGCTGGCGCAGATCGACGCGGCCGCGTATCCGGCGCCACGGCAGCGCGCGATCCGGCTGTTGAACCACACCTACGTCGTGGACCGGATCTTCGCCGCGCACCTGGACGGCGGCACGCATGCGTTCACGGCCAGCAACACGCCGGAGACGCCGGCGCTGGAGGCATTGCACGCGGCCGTCGCCGAATCCGACCGGTGGTATGCCGGCTACGTCGTCCAGCTCGATGCGACCGCATTGCAACAGTCGCGCGCATTCCGCTTCACCGACGGCGATGCCGGCACGATGACGCGCGAGGAAATGCTGTTTCACGTGCTGGCGCACGGCGCCTATCACCGCGGCAACATCGCCATGCTGCTGAGCGACTGCGGGGTGGAACAGCCACGCGAGCTGTTCACCCGCTTCCTGCACGCGCGCGAACCCGAGCGCCGCGGCACAGCGCCGGCGTAGGCCGTTGGCGCCGCACCGGCACGATGCATGGTGCGGCCCGCCGGCGAGCGCGATGGCGAACTACTGCGGCGGCGTGCGCACCGGCAGCGGCACGTTGCACAGGTCGATGTGCCCGGCCGGGCGCTTGTAGAACGCGTCCTTGCGGTTGCGCCGCGCTTCGGCCACGTCGCGGAAGGTCTGCGTGTCGGTGCGCAGCAGCTGCAGCGGAGTGCGTTCGGCCTCGGGCAGGTCGCTGGCGAGCTCGATCGCGCGGATCGGGGTGCGCTGTTCGGGCTTGGCGTAGAAGCCCATCGGGTCCGGTCCGCGCGGCATCACGCTGAGCAGCTCCATGCCCTTGACCACGCGCCCGACCACGGTGATGTTGCGGTCCAGCTGCCGCGGCGATTGCCCGGTGACCACGTACAGTTCGGCACCGATGCTGCTGTCCTCGTCGTTGTTGCGGCCGGCGCCGAGGGTGCCGTAGCAGTGCGCCAGCCACGCCTTGCCGTCCTTGGGGTCGCGCGCGGCCGGGAAGCCGTCGACGAAGCCCACCTGCGGTGCCCAGCCGTCGCGGTCGGGCAGCGCCTGGAATGCCAGGCCCTTGGCGTCGCGCTGGAACTCGGCAGGCAGGTGCCGCTTGGCCGAGCCCAGCGACTTGGCCTTGTCCGGCTCCTCGCCGTCGGGATCGCCGAACTGCACCACGAAATTGTCCTGCGAGCGGTAGATGCTCAGGCCGTCCCAGAAGTGCTCGTGGGCCAGGGTGCGGATATTGCCGACGTGCTGCGGCGCGAACGCCGGCGCCAGCTCGATGACCACGCGGCCGCTGTCCAGCTCCAGGTACAGCGTGTTGGCCGGGTCCAGCGTGCGCCAGTCGCTGGGCTTGGAGGCGTCCAGGATCTGCTGCGGACTGCGGTACGGCGTGGCCGTCGGCGGCGCCGCCAGCGCGGCGCCGGCAGACAGCGACAGCGCGAGGGCGAGCAGGGTGGGGCGCAAGGGCATGGCGTCGGCCTGGTGGGAGGTGGTCGATTCTTACCCATGCCTGCGGCGCTGCCAATGGCGCCGAGCCGGTGGCCGGCGTCGGCTGGGCAGCGGTCGCCCGCCGGCGGCGGCAGCACGCGGAGCGGGTAGGGAAAATCCGGTGGCGGGAGGCGACCATCAGCCATGGCCAAGAAGCGACCAAGGGGACGGCCGGCGCACGACGACGTCCTCACGCCGGCCGAGTGGCGCCTCGCGCATGCGGTGCAGCATGGCCTCAGCAACCGCCGGATTGCGGCGGGAAAAGGCGTCAGCCTGGACGCGGTCAAGTTCCACATGGCCAATATCCTGGCCAAGCTCGGCCTGCCCGATCGCAAGGCGCTTGGACAATGGTTTCGTGCACCGCGCGCAAGCGCCCTGGACAGCGGCAAGGAGACAACGACGGTGGAAGCGCGATCGCTCGGAAAAATCGGTCAGATCTGCAGGTCCGTCGACGACATCGACGCGGCGGCGCGCTGGTAGGGCGAGGTGCTTGGGCTGCCGCATCTTTACACCTTCGGCCCGATGGCGTTCTTCGACTGCGCCGGCACGCGACTGCTGTTGACCCAGCAGGCCGCCGCGTCCACGGCCGATTCCATCCTCTACTTCCGCGTCGACGACATCCTGGGCGCATACGAACGGCTGGCGTCGCGCGGCGTCGCGTTCATCAACGTCCCGCACATGGTCCATCGCCATGGCGGCGGGACGGAAGAGTGGATGGCGTTCTTCAAGGACTCCGAAGGACGGCCGCTGGCCCTCATGGCCCAGGTCGCGCCCTAGGCTGCGCCGCCTGGAAGGCCTTCGGCCGCTCCGCCGTGTAGACCGATGCGTCGCGCGATGCGGCAGGGACGCCGCTCGCCAGCGGCCGCTGCGACCGGGCATCACCCGCGGCACCATGACTATGGGCACATTCGCTATACCTGACTCAACACTAGTATGCATTCCAACCTAGTTGGGGAGCGGTCATGGTCGAGCCGGATGCACAGCTGAAGAAGTTCCAGAAGGAGCTGAGCGCGGGCACGGTATCGCTCGCGCTGCTGGCGGTGCTGGCCGAGGCCAAGGAACCCCTGTACGGCTACCTGATCGCCAAGCGCCTGGAAAAAGTGGGCGAGGGCGTGCTCAGCGGCAAGCAGAGCGCGCTGTATCCGGTGTTGCGCAATCTGGAAGCGGCCGGCCTGCTGTCCAGCCATGTCGAACCGTCGGTGGCCGGGCCGCCACGGCGCTACTACCGCATTACCGACCCCGGCCACGCCACCTTGCAGCAGTGGGCAGCGGCGTGGCGCGCCACCCGCGATTCCGTCGATTCCGTCCTGAAGGGGATTTCAGAATGAGCAGCGAACAACGCCAGGCGCGGCCGTTGCCGGCCACCATTCCCGACTATCTGGCGCAATTGCGCACGGCGCTGGCCGGCGCCGACCCGGCGCTGGTCCAGGATGCGCTGTACGACGCGGAGGAATACCTGCGCGCCGAGCTGGCCGAGCAGGCCGGCAAGAGCGAGGCCGAGGTCATCGCCGAGGTCGCCGGCAGCTACGGCGCGCCGGAGGAGGTGGCCGCGATCTATCGCGACACCGAGGTCACGGTGAACCGCGCGCTGAAGCCGCCGGCGCCACCCAGGCGCAAGTCGCTGCTCGGCCGCTTCTTCGGCGTGGCCGCCGATCCGCGCGCCTACGGTGCGTTGTTCTACATGCTGCTGGCGCTGGTCACCGGCATCTTCTACTTCACCTGGGTGGTCGCCGGGGTCAGCGTCTCGCTGGGCATGCTGGTGCTGATCATCGGCGTGCCGTTGCTGGTGCTGTTCTTCGGTTCGGTGCGGCTGCTGTCGCTGGTGGAAGGGCGTATCGTCGAGGTCTTGCTGGGCGAGCGCATGCCGCGGCGCCCACTGTACAGCGCACCGGAGCAGCCATGGTTGCGACGCATCGCACAGATGTTCACCGACGCGCGGACCTGGACCACGATGCTGTATTTCCTGTTGATGCTGCCGCTGGGGATCTTCTACTTCAGTGTGTTCATCACCCTGCTGAGTACCGGATTGGCGTTCGCGGCGGCACCGCTGGGATTTTTCCTCCCGCACCAGTTCAACGCGATGTTCGTCGACTGGAACGTCACCGAAAGCGCGCCGTGGCTGCTGCCGCTGTGGAGTGCGCTGGGCATCGTGCTGCTGTTCGCCACGCTGCACCTGGCGCGCGCCGTCGGCAAGTTGCACGGCATGCTGGCCAAGCACCTGTTGGTGCACAGCGCGGCGCAATGACCGTGTCGCCGCGGCCGGCAGCTGCCGGCCGCGGTACGCCGCTCAGCCGGCCTTGCGGCTGCCGCGGCGCTTGAGCGGGGTGACGTTGCCGCTCGGCGCCTGCGCCGTGGTGGTCGCGTTGGCGGCGATGAACGCGCGCACCTGCGGATAGACGATGTCGCGCCAGCGGCGGCCGCTGAAGATGCCGTAGTGGCCGGCGCCTTCCACTTCCAGATGCTGGCGGCGCTGCGCGGCGATGCCGGTGCACAGGTCCTGCGCGGCGGCGGTCTGGCCCAGGCCGGAGATGTCGTCCAGTTCGCCTTCGATGCTGAGCAGGGCGGTGTCGCGGATCGCCGCCGGATCCACCCGCTCGCCGCCGATCACCCATTCCCCGCGCGGCAGCAGGAACTCCTGGAACACCACCCGGATCGTGTCCAGGTAGTAGGTCGCGGGCATGTCCAGCACCGCGTTGTACTCGTCGTAGAAACGGCGGTGCGCCTCGGCGTCCTGCAGGTCGCCCTTGACCAGGTTGGCGTAGAAATCCCAGTGCGACATGAAGTGCCGGCTGGGGTTCATCGCCAGGAACCCGGTGTGCTGCAGGAAGCCCGGATACACCGCGCGGCCGTGCCCGGGATACGTCTGCGGCACGGTGTGGATGACGTTGTGCTCGAACCAGGACAGCGGATTGCGCGTGGCCAGGTTGTTGACCTGGGTCGGGCTGCGGCGCGCGTCGATCGGCCCGCCCATCATCACCAGCGAGCGCGGCGTGGCTTCGCCGCGTCCGGCCATCAGCGACACCGCGGCCAGCACCGGCACGGTCGGCTGGCACACGCTGATCACGTGCAGCTTGTCGGCGCCGATGTGGCGGATGAAGTCCTGCACGTAGTTGACGTAGTCGTCCAGGCCGAAGTCGCCGTCGCTCTGCGGCACCATGCGCGCGTCGATCCAGTCGGTGACGTAGACCTTGTGGTCGCGCAGCAGGGTGCGCACGGTATCGCGCAGCAGGGTGGCGTGGTGCCCGGACAGCGGCGCCACCACCAGCACGGCAGGCTGCTGCTTGAGCCCGGCCACGACCTTGGCGTCGTCGCTGAAGCGCTTGAAGCGCAGCAGGCGGCAGAACGGCTTGCGCAGCACTTCCTGCTCGACGATCGGCAGCGGGTGGCCGTCGACCTCGACATGGTCCAGCGCCCAGGCCGGCTTCTCGTAGTCCTTGCCGAGCCGGTGCAGCAGTTCGTTGCTGGCGGCCAGGCGCTCGGCGCCCGGGAGCGTGGCCCACAGGCTATTGGCGTCGGAGAAGATCTTGGCGTTGGCCGCGGCCTGGTGGACCCAGGGGGCGAGCAGGTTGCGGGTCAGTTCGTGCCACTGGTAGAGCATGCCGGTGTTTCCATCCTGAGCGTATGCTGCCGTGCAGCATATCCTATCCGGGGTGGTTGCACCTTAATGGGGCACCAGACCAATCGTTTCCAGCGCCGCCGCATCCCCCGCCAGCGCTGGCGACAGCCAGCAATGACTGCCGACCGGGCGCAGTCCGAGCGCACCAAACTGGCGCCGGTACCAGCGCGCCGGACGCGGCTGGAAGCCGGCATGGTCGCCGTCGAAGGCGTCCTCCACGGCGAAGGTCTCCAGGAACGCGACCCCGCCGCACAGCTCGGCCAGGCCCGGCAGGCCCTGGCGCAATTCGCGGTTGGGGACGTAGTGCAGCACGTCCGAGCACACCAGCAAGTCCACCGGCGCGCACGGCCGCAGCCAGGCGAAATCGCCGAACCGCGCCGGGCGCAGATTGCGGTGGCGGCCGTAGCGCGCCACCGCGTACTCGCTGCTGTCGAAGCCCAGATAGCGCAGTTTCGGCCGCAGCTTCAGCAGCGGCGCGCGCCAGGCGCCTTCGCCGCAGCCGATGTCGAGCACGCTGCGGATCGGCCGTTCCAGGTAGTACTCGGCCTGGGCGACGGCGAGGGCGACCTTGCGCGCCAGGCGCGCGTTGCCGCCGATATCGTCGCGGCGATACCAGCGCTGGAAATAGTCGGCGTCGTACTGTTTGTCCATGCGGGGTCGTGGGTCCGTGCGGGCGCGAGGCGAATCGGCGAAAATGGCGTGACATCCTACGCCAGCGACCCGGAGCCAGCGCATGCAACTCTATCTGTGGATCAAGTCCCTGCACCTGCTGTTCGTGGTCGCATGGATGGCGGCGGTGTTCTACCTGCCGCGGATCCTGGTCAACATCGCCGAGAGCGCAGGGCAGGCGGAGGTGCAGGCACGGCTGGTGCTGATGGGGCGGCGCCTGTACCGCTTCGGCCACATGATGTTCGGCCTGGCGCTGCTGCTGGGGCTGACGCTGTGGCTGGGCTACAAGGTGCTGCCCGACTTCCCGACCATGGTCGCGCCCGGGCACAGCGGCTGGCTGCACGCCAAGCTGGGCCTGGTGGCGCTGATGCTCGGCTACTACATCTTCAGCGGGCGCTGGCTCAAGGGCGTGGGCCAGGCGCGCACGCTGCCGTCCTCGCGCGCGCTGCGCCTGTTCAACGAACTGCCGGTGCTGGCGCTGCTGGTGGTGATCTGGTTGGTGTTGGCGAAGCCGTTCTGAGCCGGGATTTGGGATTTGGGATTGGGGATTGGGGATTGGGGATTGGAAAATCCTGGTCGCCGATCCTTTCCGGGCTTGCTCAAGCAACTAGGTGCTGCGGCTGTCTAGTTGTTTTAGTTCGCTGCGGGCCAGGTCGATCCACTGGCGTTGGTCGCGCTGGTAGTAGCGCGGGGCCAGGCTGGAGCGCTTCAGCACTTCGTTGAACACTTCGCGCGCGCGCTGCGGCTGGCCCGCGCGTTGCAACAGTTGCGCGTAACGCACGCGCGCTTCTTCGCCGGGGTAGTCGTCGGCGAGCGCGGCGTATTCTTCCAGCGCCGCGTCGGTGTCGCCCAGCGCCTCGGTGGCACGCGCGTAGAGCAGGTGGCCGTCGTGCGAGCGGAACTGCGGGTTGGCGGCGATCAGCCGGTCCAGCGTGGCTTTCACCGCGGCCGGCTGGTCCAGGCCGAACTGCGCCTTGGCCAGTCCCAGCAGCAGTCCGGGGTCGTCGCGGTGGATGCCGCGCAAGCCGCTCTCGAACACCTCGGCGGCCTGTGCGTACTCGCCATTGCCCAGGTGCACCTCGGCCAGTTGCCGGCGGTTGTCCACGGTGTCGGCCAGTTCCAGGCGGTTGCCGGCGGTGCGCTTGTCGCGGTTCGGATCGAGGGTGGCGCCGACCTTGCGCAGGTGGCGGCGCGCGCGCGGATCGTTGCGCCATTCCGGCAGCAGTTCGGCGATCACGTAGATCAGGATCCCCAGATACGAAAAGATCAGCAGGATGAAGATCCAGTACAGCGGGCGGCCGCTGCGCACCACGTGCACGCAGCAGGCCAGCTGCAAGGCCAGCGACAGCAGGACGATGGGATTCATGGACAACGCTTCCTTGTGTCGCGATCAGGCCGCTTCGTACGCCCCGTAGCCGCGCAGGCGCTCGTAGCGCTTCTGCAGCAACTGCTCGAGCGGCAGTTTTTCCAGCGCGTCCAGCTCGTTGAGCAGCACCGCCTTCAGGCGCCTGGCCATCTGCGTGGGGTTGCGGTGCGCGCCGCCGATCGGCTCGCGCACGACCTTGTCGACCAGGCCCAGCGCGGACAGGCGCTTGGCGGTCAGGCCCAGTTGCTCGGCCGCGTCCTTGGCCTTGGCCGCGTCCTTCCACAGGATCGAGGCGCAGCCTTCCGGCGAGATCACCGAATAGGTGCCGTACTCCAGCATCAGGGTGCGGTCGCCGACGCCGATCGCCAGCGCGCCGCCGGAGCCGCCTTCGCCGATCACGGTGCAGATCACCGGCACTTTGAGCTCGGCCATCTCCAGCAGGTTGCGCGCGATCGCCTCGCTCTGGCCGCGCTCCTCCGCGCCGATGCCGGGATAGGCGCCAGGGGTGTCGATGAAGGTCAGCAGCGGCAGCTTGAAGCGCTCGGCCAGCTTCATCAGCCGCAGCGCCTTGCGGTAGCCCTCCGGACGCGGCATGCCGAAGTTGCGCGCGACCTTGGTCTTGGTGTCGCGGCCCTTCTGGTGGCCGATGATGACCACCGGGCGCCCGTCGATGCGGCCCAGGCCGCCGACGATCGCCTTGTCGTCGGCGAACGCGCGGTCGCCGGCCAGTTCCTGGAACTCGTCGCAGAACACGTTGATGTAGTCCAGCGTGTACGGACGCTGCGGATGCCGCGCCAGCTGCGAGATCTGCCACGACGACAGGTCGCGGAAGATCTGCGCGGTGCGCACCCGCAGCTTGTCCTGCAGCGCGCGCACCTCGGTGTCGACGTTGACCGCCGGGGCGGTGCTGGCGCTGCGCAGTTCCTGGATCTTGGCTTCCAGATCGGCGATGGGTTGCTCGAAGTCGAGGTAGTTCGGATTCATTGGAGGCCGTCGTGAACGTAAGGGGCGCAGTTTAGCCGAACCGATGTCGGTCACCCGTACGGGGCCGTGCGGTTGGGGCCGGGAATGGGGAGTGGGGAATGGGGAATCGACAAGGCGGCACAGCTGCAGTCAGGGCGGTGAGCGCAGATCCTGCTTTTCCCATTCTCCATTCCCGACTCCCCACTCCCGGCTTCTCACGCCCACGGCGGGCTGTACTTGACCTTCACCGCACGCACGCCCGGATCGGCGCGCAGGGTGTCCAGCAGTTGCGGGTCCACGCGCACCGCGTGGCTGCCGTTGAGGTCGAGCATGCCGGCCACGGCGCCGTGTTCGGACTGCAGCAGCAGGTCCAGGCGCAGCGGCGTCTTGCCGGGGCGGTGGCGCGCCAGCAGTGCGTCGATGCGCGGCCAGGTGCTGCGCTGGCGCAGGTCCAGGCGCAGCGACAGGCGCTGCGCGTGGTGGGTGCAGATCTGTTCGTAGTCCCAGCACTGGCGGATGCGCATCGCATAGCCGCCGTTGAATTCGTCCTCGCGCACGCCGCCCTTGACGATCAGGATGCGGTCGCGGGTGAGCAGGTGGCCGAACTCGGCGATGGCGTCGGTGAACGCGCTGCACTCGACCCGGCCGCGGCCGTCCTCGAGCTGCACGAACACCTGGCTGTCGCCCTTGCGGCGCACGCCGACCACCTGGCCGGCGAGGATCGCGCTGGTTTCCGGGCGCCAGGCGCGTTTCTCGCCGTCGCCGCCGCCGCCGCGCCCGCCGCCGGATTGCGCGCAGATCTTCTCCAGCGCGCCCAGGTCGCAGCCGACCAGCTCGCGCACTTCCTCGCGGTACGGATCGAACGGGTGGCCGCTGAGGTAGAAGCCCAGCGTCTCGCGCTCGCCGGTCAGCAGCTGGCCCAGCGGCCATTCCTTGCTTTCCGACAGGTCCAGGTGCAGCGCCGGGGCGCTGGTGTCGGCGCCGCCGAACAGCGAGTTCTGCCCGGAGGCGCGCTCGCGCGCCATCTGCTCGGTGGCCTTCATCACCTCCGGCAGCTGCAGCATCAGCGTGGCGCGGTTGCTGCCCAGCCCGTCCATCGCGCCGGCGTTGATCAGCGCTTCCAGGGTGCGCTTGTTGAGCTTGGCCGATTCCACGCGCGTGCAGAAATCCAGCAGCGAGGCGTATTCGCCGCCGCGCTCGCGCTCGGCCACGATCGCCTCGCAGGCGCCGCGGCCCACGCCCTTGATCGCGCCCAGGCCGTACTGGATGGTGTCCGGCGTGGCCGCTTCGAACATGTACGCCGAGGCGTTGAGCCGCGGCGGCAGCACGGTCAGGCCGAGGTTGCGCACCTCGTCGAGGAAGCCGACCACCTTGTCGGTGTTGTCCATGTCCGAGGACAGCGTCGCGGCCATGAACTCGGCCGGGTAGTGCCGCTTCAGCCATGCGGTCTGGTAGCTGACCAGCGCGTAGGCGGCGGCGTGCGACTTGTTGAAGCCGTAGCCGGCGAACTTCTCCATCAGGTCGAAGATTTCGTCGGCCTTGGCCTCGCCGACGCCGCCCTTGGCCGCACCCTCGCGGAAGATCTCGCGGTGCTTGGCCATCTCGGCCGGCACCTTCTTGCCCATCGCGCGGCGCAGCAGGTCGGCGCCGCCCAGCGAGTAGGCGCCGACGATCTGCGCCATCTGCATCACCTGCTCCTGGTACACCATGATGCCGTAGGTGTCCTTCAGGATCGCTTCGGTGCGCGGATCGGGGTAGATGATCTCCTGCTGGCCGTGCTTGCGCGCGTTGAAGTCCGGGATCAGGTCCATCGGGCCGGGGCGGTACAGTGACACCAGCGCGATCAGGTCTTCGAAGCGGTCGGGCTTGGCGTCCTTGAGCAGCCGGCGCATGCCCGAGGATTCGAACTGGAACACCGCGCCGGTGTTGCCCGAGGCGAAGATGCCCTTGTAGGTGGGCGCGTCGTCGAGCGGGATCGCGGTGATGTCCACCGGCGGGATGCCGGCGCGCGCATGGCGCACGTTGATCGCCTTCACCGCCCAGTCGATGATGGTCAGCGTGCGCAGGCCGAGGAAGTCGAACTTGACCAGGCCGACCTGCTCGACGTCGTCCTTGTCGAACTGGGTGACCGGGTTCCTGCCCAGGTTGTCGACGTCGTGTTCGGCGAACAGCGGGCAGAAGTCGGACAGCGGCGTCGGCGCGATCACCACGCCGCCGGCGTGCTTGCCGGCGTTGCGGGTCAGGTCCTCCAGCTGCCGCGCCAGGTCCATCAGGTCGCGGACGTCGTCCTCGCTCTGGTAGCGCTGGATCAGCTCCGGCGAGGCCATCTCGCTGTCCTTGCCTTCGCCCATCGCGTCCTTCAGCGTGATGCCGAGGATGTTGGGGATCAGCTTGGCCACGCCGTCGACCAGGCCGTACGGGAAGCCGAGCACGCGGCCGCAGTCGCGCACCACCGCCTTGGCCGCCATGGTGCCGTAGGTGATGATCTGGCTGACCCGGTCGCGCCCGTACTTGCGCGCCACGTAGTCGATGACCTCGTCGCGGCGGTCCATGCAGAAGTCGATGTCGAAGTCGGGCATCGACACGCGTTCGGGATTGAGGAAGCGCTCGAACAGCAGGTTGTACGGCAGCGGGTCCAGGTCGGTGATCTGCAGCGCCCACGCCACCAGCGAGCCGGCGCCGGAGCCGCGGCCCGGGCCGATCGGGATGCCCTGGTTCTTGCCCCACTGGATGAAGTCGGCCACGATCAGGAAGTAGCCGGGGAAGCCCATCTTGATGATCGTGTCCAGCTCGAACTCGAGCCGGTCGACGTAGTCCTGGCGGGTCTTGCCCGGCGCCAGCGGGTTCTTCTCCAGGCGCGCGGCCAGGCCGTCGCGCGACTGGCTGCGGATCCAGCTGTCCAGCGTCTCGTTGTCGGGCACCGGGTAGGCGGGCAGGAAGTAGGTGCCCAGCTGCATCTCGATGTTGCAGCGCTGCGCCAGCGCCAGCGTGTTGTCGATGGCGTCGGGAATGTCGGCGAACAGCGCGGCCATTTCCTCGGACGACTTCAGGTATTGCTGGTCGCTGTAGTCGCGCGGGCGCTTGGGGTCGTCGAGCACGCGGCCGGAGGAAATGCACACGCGCGCCTCGTGCGCGGCGAAATCGCTGGCGTACAGGAAACGCACGTCGTTGCTGGCCACCACCGGCAAGCCGCGGGTGCCGGCGGCATGCAGCGCGAACTGGTTGAACGCCTCCTCGCCGTCGCGGCCGGTGCGGGTCAGTTCCAGGTGCAGGCCGTCGCCGAAGATGCGTTGCCAGTCGGCCAGTTGCTGCTCGGCCAGGTCGTGGCGGCCTTCGCTGGCCAGGCGTCCGGCCAGGCTGTCGCGCCCGGCCAGCGCGAACAGGTTGTCGCTGCCGGCCTGCAGCCATTCCGGGCGGATCGCCACGCCGCCTTCGTTGCGGTGGCCTTCCAGCCAGGCACGGGTCAGCAGCCGCGACAGGCTCAGGTAGCCGTCGCGGTTGCGGCACAGCACGGTGAGCCGCCACGGCGTCTCCGCGGCGCTGTCGGCGATCAGCAGGTCGGCGCCGGCGATCGGCTTGATGCCCACGCCTTCGGCGGCCTTGTAGAACTTGACCAGCGCGAACAGGTTGTTCAGGTCGGTGACCGCGAGCGCGGGCAACTCCAGTTCGACCGCGCGACTGAGCAGGTTGGCCTGTTTGGCTTTCTTCGGGTCGGCCTGATCCGGTTTCTCGGGCACGCGGATGGTCGAATCCGCCAGCGAGAACTCGGTGTGGACGTGCAGATGGGCGAAGCGGGAAGTGGACATGCGGAACCAGAACGATGCCCGGGCAGGGTAGCGGCGGGGGCGGGGACGGGCAAGGCTTGACAGTCTCGGGACTCGGGACCGGGGACTCGGGACCCGGTGGTCCGCCGCGTGCGGACCCTGTGCGCGCTGTTGCAGGCCGGAAGCTATGCGCTCTGCGGCTGTTCCGGGTCCCGGGTCCCGAGTCCCGGGTCCCGCCCCAGCAACGCACGCCGCACCGGCGCGAAGCTGCGCCGATGCTGCGGGCACGGACCGTGCGCGGCCAGGGCGGCCAGGTGCGCCGGGGTGGGGTAGCCCTTGTGCAGGTCGAAGCCGTAGTGCGGATGCTGTTCGTGCAGGCGCTGCATGAGGCGGTCGCGGGTGACCTTGGCCACGATCGAGGCGGCCATGATCGCGCGGTCCAGGCCGTCGCCGCCGACCAGCGCCTCGGCGGCGCAGGGCAGGCCCTTGGGCACGCGGTTGCCGTCGATGCGCGCGAAACCGGCCACGTGCGCCACGCCCTCGACCGCGCGGCGCATGCCCAGCATGGTGGCCTGGTAGATGTTCAGCCGGTCGATCTCCCCGGCCTCGATCAGCACCACCTGCCAGGCCAGCGCACGCTCGACGATGCGTGCGTACAGCGTCTCGCGGCGCGCGGCGGTCAACTGCTTGGAATCGTCCAGGCCGTTGATGCGGGGGCGCGCCGGATCGAACACCACCGCGGCCACCGCCACCGGCCCGGCCAGCGGCCCGCGCCCGGCTTCGTCGACGCCGGCGTAGAGCCGGGACTCGGGACCCGGGACTCGGGACTCGGAAAGCAGGGGGTGCTGCGGGGACGTGCGATCGGGATGCTTCATGCTGTTGCTTCTTCCGAGTCCCGAGTCCCGAGTCCCGAGTCCCGCTGCTCCAGCAATTCCGCTACCGCATCGGCCGCACGCGCCGAGGCGTCCTGGCGCAGCAACTGGTGCAGGCGCGCGTACTCGGGCTGCAGCGCGGCCACCGCCTGCGGGTCGCGCAGCCAGTGCAGCAGTGCGGCGGCGAGCGCCTCCGGGGTGCAGGCGTCCTGCATCAGTTCCGGCGCCAGATCGTGGCCGGCGAGGATGTTGGGCAGCGCGTAGCGGTCCACCTTCAGCAGGCCCAGCGCCTTGACGATGCGGTAGGTCAGCGGCGCAACCTTGTAGCCGACCACCATCGGCCGCTTCACCAGCATCGCCTCCAGCGTGGCGGTGCCGGAGGCGAGCAGCACCACGTCGGCGGCGAGCAGCGCGGTACGGGCCTGGCCGTCGAGCAGGTGCGAATACACCACCGGCAAGGCCGAGCGCGACAGCTGCTCGGCCAGCAAGGCCTTGCATGCGGGATTGGCGGCCGGCACCAGCACATGCGCGCCTGGCGTCTGCTGCAGCACCTGCCAGGCGGCGGCGAAGAAGGTATCGCCGAGCCGGCCGATCTCGCCCAGGCGGCTGCCCGGCAGCACCGCCAGCACGGTCGCGCCGGCCGGCAGGCCGAGTTCGGCGCGCGCCGCATCGCGGTCCTCGTGCAGGGCGATCGCGTCGGCCATCGGGTGGCCGACGAAGCGCGCATCCACGCCGTGCCTGGCGTAGATCGGCGGTTCCATCGGGAACAGGCACAGCACCCGGTCGGCGCTGGCGCCGATCTTGGCCGCGCGCCGTTCGCGCCAGGCCCACACCGACGGGCTCACGTAGTGCACGGTGCGGATGCCGCGCTGCTTGAGCCAGCGCTCCACGCCGAGGTTGAAGTCGGGCGCGTCGATGCCGACGAACACGTCCGGGCGCCAGTCCAGCAGGCGCTGGCGCAGCTCGCGGCGCAGTTTCAGCAGCCGCGGCAGGTGCCGCAGCACCTCCATCAGCCCCATCACCGCCAGTTCGCTGGCATCGAACCAGGTCTGGCAGCCGGCGTTGCGCATCGCATCGCCGCCGATGCCGGCGAATTCGGCCTGCGGATAGCGCGCGCGCAGCGCCTCGATCAGCCCGGCGCCCAGCTGGTCGCCGGAGGCCTCGCCGGCGACCAGGGCGATGCGCAGCTTGGCTGCGCCGGGACTCGGGACTTGGGACTCGGGACTCGGAGTGCGGGACTCGGGACTCGGGACTCGGGACTCGAAAGGCGCAGTGCCGCCTTGAATCCGCTCCGGACGGGTGCTGTTCCGGGTCCCGAGTCCCGAGTCCCGAGTCCCGATGTTCATCGCAACAACGGCCGCTCGCTGGCTTCGATGAATTCCAGCATCGCGCGCACGTCCTCGCTGCTTTCGGCCAGCACCGCCAGCTGCTGCTTGGCCTCGGCCAGCGGCAGGCCGGCCACGTACAGCGCGCGGTAGGCGCGCTTGATCGCGGCCAGGCGCTCGGTGTCGAAGCCGCGGCGCTTGAGACCTTCGCTGTTGATGCCGCGCGGGCGTCCCAGCGAGTTGCCGCCGACCATGGTGAACGGCGGCACGTCGCCGTTGATCAGCGCGCCCATGCCGAGGAAGGCGTGATCGCCGATGCGGCAGAACTGGTGCGCGCCGGCGAAGCCGCTGATGATCACGTGGTCGCCGACTTCGACATGCCCGGCCAGGGTGGTGTTGTTGGAAAACACGCAATGGTCGCCGACCACGCAGTCGTGGGCGACGTGGGTATAGGCCAGGAACCAGTTGTCGCTGCCGACGCGGGTGATGCCGCCGCCGTTGCCGGTGCCGCGGCTGACGGTGACGAACTCGCGGATCACGTTGCGGTCGCCGACCACCAGTTCGGTGCGTTCGCCGGCGAACTTCTTGTCCTGCGGATCGCCGCCGAGCGCGACGTGGCCGACCAGATGGTTGCCGCGGCCGATCCGGGTCGGGCCGACGATGCTGCAATGCGGGCCGATCACGCTGCCTTCGCCGATCTCGACCTCGGCGCCGATCAGGGTGAAGGCGCCGACGCGCACATCCGCCGCCAGCGTCGCCGACGGATCGATCACCGCGGTGGGATGGATGAGAGGGGCGT
Organism: Xanthomonas campestris pv. phormiicola; assembly: GCA_025666215.1. Classification (NCBI taxonomy): domain Bacteria; kingdom Pseudomonadati; phylum Pseudomonadota; class Gammaproteobacteria; order Lysobacterales; family Lysobacteraceae; genus Xanthomonas; species Xanthomonas campestris. Next base: position 2,003,303 of record CP102593.1, read on the forward strand.
TGTCGCTCATTGCAGGTCTCCTGCCTGGATCATTCGCGGGTGCCGGCGCACAGCACCTCGGCGCAGGCGACGACCTTGCCGTCCACCTTGGCTTCGCCGTAGTACACGGCCATGTTGCGGATCACCCGCTTGATCTCCACGTGCAGCTCCAGCACGTCGCCGGGCACGACCTGGCTGCTGAAGCGGGCCTTGTCGACCTTGACCATGTAGAACAGCTTGGACTGCGCATCGCGGCCCAGCGCGAGCTGGGTCAGCACGCCGCCGGCCTGGGCCAGCGCCTCGATGATCAGCACGCCGGGCATGATCGGCTGGCCGGGGAAATGGCCCTGGAAGAACGGCTCGTTCACGCTCACGTTCTTGTGCGCGACGATCTTGCGGTTCTCGAAGTCGAGCGAAATCACCTTGTCCACCAGCAGGAACGGGTAGCGGTGCGGGATCAACTTCTGGATCTGCTGGATGTCCGGCAGGGTCTGGTCGTGGCTCATTGCTTCTCCTTGCTGACAGACAGGATGCGACGGGCCAGGGCATCGAGCTGCTTGAAGCGCGCGGCGTTCTTGCGCCACGTGCGGTTGTCGGTCAACGGGGTGCCGGACGAATACTCGCCCGGCTCATGGATGGAGTTGCGCACCACCGACTTGCCGGTGATCACCACCTTGTCGCAGATTTCCAGGTGGCCGACCACGCCGACCGCGCCGCCGAGCATGCAATAGCGGCCGATCCTGGCGCTGCCGGCGATGCCGGTGCAGCCGGCGATCGCGCTGTGCGCGCCGATGTGCACGTTGTGCGCGACCTGCACCAGGTTGTCCAGGCGCACGTCTTCCTCGAGCGTGGTGTCTTCCAGCGCGCCGCGATCGACGCAGGCGTTGGCGCCGATCTCGCAATCGTCGCCGATCACCACGCCGCCGAGCTGCGGCACCTTGATCCAGTGGCCGGCGTCCATCGCCAGGCCGAAGCCATCGGCGCCGAGCACCGCGCCGGGATGGATGCGCACGCGCTTGCCCAGCCGCACGCGGGTGACCAGGGTGACGCGGGCGATCAGTTCGCAGCCGTCGCCGACCCGGCAGTCGTCGCCGATCACGCAGCCCGGGCCGATCACGCAGCCGTCGCCGACCACGCTGCGCGCGCCGATGCTGACGAAGGCGCCGATGTGCGCGCCGGCGGCGATCTGCGCGCTGGGGTCGATGCTGGCGCTGGGATGGATGCCGGGCGGACGCGCCGGCGCCACGTCGAACAGCGCGGCGATCTTGGCGAAGGCGACGTACGGATCGCGCGCGATCAGCGCGGTACCGCGCGCCGCCTCGGCATCGTCGGCGCGCAGCACCACCACCGCCGCGGCGCTGTCAGCCAGCTGCGCGCGATAGCGCGGATTGGCCAGGAAACTGAGCTGGCCGGGGCCGGCATGCGCCAGCGTGGCGACGCCATGCACGGCCACGCCGCCATCGCCATGCAGCTGCAGGCCGAAGCGCCCGGCGATCTCGTGTGCGGTATAGGAAGGAGTATTCACGCCGGGATTCTACCGTGTGCCACCGGCACGGTCATGCTGCCCCTGCGGGCAGGTGCCATGGGCAAGAGGCGGCCAATGCATGCGGGCCGCCATGGCTGCGGTCAGCCAACCCTGGAAAAACCCCTGCTTCGGCTAGATCGCGATCAATCAAATAGAGAAACGTCCATGCTTCGATCAGGTTGCGATCAGCCAGCTGGAGCAAAGCCCCCTTTAGTTAAAGGGGGCGCGCCGACAGGCGCGGGGATTTGGCGAGCCAAGCCCCCGGGGCCCAGGTTCCCGCTACGCGGGAGCCTGGGGCCGCCAGGACAACGCCCTGGCGGCGGGTGGGCAGTTCTTTAGAACTGCCCACCAAAGGTGAACTGCAGACGCTCGATCTCGTCGTTGTCTTCCTTCTTCAACGGGAACGCGTAGCTGATCGAGATCGGGCCGACCGGCGCGCGCCACAGCAGCGCCACGCCGGTGGAGGCACGCAGTTCGTTGGTCTTGTAGTTGTCCACGCCGTTGAACACGTTGCCGACGTCGACGAACGCGGAGACGCGTGCCGACGGGCTGTCGAACAGCTTGGGGAAATACAGTTCGGCCGAACCCACGGTCTTGAACGAGCCGCCCAGCGGCTGGCCGCGTGTATACGAGGCAGTGGCTTCCGAACGCGGACCGAGGGTGTTGTCCTCGAAGCCGCGCACCGAGTTGGTGCCGCCGGCGTAGAAGTTCTCGTAGAACGGCAGGCCCGAGGCGGTGACCGTGCGGGTGGTGCCGTCGGCGTTGGTGATGGTGCGGCTGACGTCGCTGCCGTAGCTGTCGCCGTAGCCGAATTCGGCGCGGGTGTTGAGCACGATGGAAGGAATGATCGGCCAGTACTTGGAGATCTGGTAGTTCAGCTTCCAGTACTCGACGGTGGAGCCGGGCAGGGTGGCTTCCAGGCCCACGCGCTGGTACATGCCGCGGGTGGGCATGAAGTAGTCGTTGCGGGTGTCGCGCGCCCAGCCCAGTTCGCTGCGCCAGGCGTGGAAGGTCTTCTGTCCGATCGCGTCGATGTAGTTGATGATCGCCTGCGGGGTGTAGCCGGCGTAGGTGGTGATCTGGTTGCTGTCGATGCCGAACATCACCGACACGGTGTCGTTCTCGGTGATCGGCACGCCGAAGATCATCTGCGCCGCGCCGTTCTTGCTGTTGTACTGGGCGGTGCCGAAGTCGGAGTAGTCCAGCTTGCGGTAGGAGATGTTGTAGCCCAGCGACACGCCGTCGTCGGTGAAGAACGGGTTGGTGTAGGAGAACGCGTAGCGCTCCTGGTAGCTGCTGCGCGAGGCGTCCACCGAGACGCGATTGCCGCCGCCCAGGAAGTTGTTCTGCGACAGCTGGATCGAGGTGGTCACGCCGTAGGTCTGCGAATAGCCCAGGCCGAAGGTGAAGCTGCCCGAGGTGGTTTCCTTGACGCTGTAGACCACGTCGACCTTGTCGTTGCTGCCCGGTACCGGCGGCGTTTCCACGTCCACCGACTCGAAGTAGCCCAGGCGCTGCAGGCGGATCTTGGAGCGGTCGATCGCGGCCTGCGAGTACCAGCTGTTCTCGAACTGGCGCATCTCTCGGCGCAGCACTTCGTCGGAGGTGCGGGTGTTGCCCTTGAACACGATGCGGCGGACCGACACGCGCGGACCCGGCACCACCTGCAGGTTGATCGCGACGGTGCGCTTCTCGCGGTCGGTGGTGGGGATCGGGTTGACCTTGGCGAAGGCGTAGCCGATGTTGCTGAGGGTGTTGGTGATCGCGTCGGAGCTGAATTCCAGCAGCGCGCGCGAGAAGGTGTCGCCGGCTTTCGGGATCACCAGCTTCTCGACCTCTTCCTGCGGCAGCACGGTGTCGCCGGTGACCTTGATGTCGGAGATCTTGTACTGCTCGCCTTCGGTGATGCCGGCGGTCAGGTACATGTCGCGCTTGTCGGGGCTGATCGCCACCTGGGTGGAATCGACGCTGAAATCGACGTAGCCGCGGTCCAGGTACCAGGAGTTGAGCTTCTCCAGGTCGCCGGACAGCTTTTCCTTGGAGTACTGGTCGTCGCGGCGGTACCACGACAGCCAGTTGTGCTCGCGCGACTCCCAGTTCTCCAGGATGTCGTCGGTGGCGAACTTCTCGGTGCCGATCAGGTTGACGTGCTGGATCTTGGCGGCCTTGCCTTCCTTGATCGCGATCGCCACGTCGACCCGGTTGCGGTCCAGCGGGCTCACCGTCGGGGTGATCTGGACGTTGTACTTGCCGCGGTTGTTGTACTGGCGGGTCAGTTCCTGGGTCACCCGGTCCAGGCTCAGCCGGTCGAAGGTGCCGCCCTCGGTCAGGCCGATGTCGGACAGGCCCTTGAGCAGCTCTTCGCTCTTGATGTCCTTGTTGCCGGTGACGGTCAGCTTGTTGATCGCCGGACGTTCCTTGACCGTGACCACCAGGATGTTGCCCTGGCGATCGACCTGCACGTCCTCGAAGAAGCCGGTGCGGTACAGCGCGCGGATCGCTTCGCCGACCTTGGCGTCGTCGACCGTGTCGCCGCGTTCCACCGGAAGGTAGGTGAACACGGTGCCGGAGGAGATGCGTTGCAGCCCGTCGACGCGGATGTCGCTGGCGGTGAAGGGCTCCGTCGCCTGGGCCAGAACCGGCAGGCTGAGGCTGGCGGCAAGGGCGAGGGCTAGCAGGCGGCGAGTGGGAAATCGCGTCATGTCACGTCCGGTAGAGGTCGATATCGTTGTTGCATGGGCGCCGGCGTAAGACGACGACAGCGGGGTCGGGTGGATCAGCATCGGGTTCATCGCAGGACCTGGCCGAAGATGTCGTTGTAGAACGCCAACCCCATCAGCCCGGCCAGCATCGTCAGACCGACGAACTGCCCCGCAGCCATGGCACGCTCGCTCAGCGGGCTGCCCTTGACCAACTCAATAAGGTAATACAGCAAGTGCCCGCCGTCCAAGATTGGAATCGGCAGCAGGTTCATGATCGCCAGGCTCAGCGACAGCAGCGCCAGGAAATACAGGAACCAGTCCGGCCCCTGCTGGGCCGAGACGTTGGCCACCTTGGCGATGGTGATCGGCCCGGACACGTTCTTGATCGAGGCCTGGCCGGTCAGCATGCGCCGGATCAGCCCCAGGGTATCCCCGGCCAGCTTGCCGGTCTCGCGGAACGCGACCGGGATCGCCGCCAGCGGGCCGTACTGCAGTTTGGCGTCGAACGCCGGCGGCGGACGGTCCTGCTGGCCAACCTTCACGCCCAGCGACAGGCCCTTCAGCCGCGGATCCTTGCTGGGCGTGAGGCGCACCTCCAGGGCCAGCCGTTCGCCGTTGCGCTCGACCTCGACCAGGCCGCTGCCGCCGCTCCTGGCCAGTGCCTGGACCTGCGGCGCGACTTGGTCGGCGCCGGCGACCGAGGCGCCATCCACCGCCAGGATCAGGTCGCCGGGGCGCAGCACGCCGTCGGCGGCCGAACCCGGGGTCACCTCGGAGACGAGCGCCGGCTGCAGGCTGAAGCGCCAGGTCAGGCCGGCCAGGCGCGGCACCTGCTGCTCGTCGAAGCCGGCAGGCAGCTGCGACAGGCGCAGCGTATGCACGCGGCTGGCGCCGTCCTGCACGTCCTCGGTCTGGATGCGCACGTCCGCGGCGTCCATCGCCGCCACGGTCAGCTGCATGCTGGCATCGCTCCAGCTGGAGACCTCGCGCTTGCCGATGCGCACGATGCGTTCGCCCGGCTGCAGCCCGGCCTGCAGCGCCAGGCCCTCGGCGTGGCCGACCACCGCCGCGTAATCCTGCTTGCCGATCACGAACATCGCCCACAGCAGCGCCACGCACAGCACCAGATTGGCGATCGGGCCGGCGGCGACGATGGCGATGCGCTGCCACACGTTCTTGTTGTTGAAGGCCTGCCCGCGCTCGCCCGGGGCGACCTCGCCCTCGCGTTCGTCGAGCATCTTCACGTAGCCGCCCAGCGGGATCGCGGCGATCGCGAACTCGGTGCCATGGCGGTCGTGGTACGACCACAGCGGCTTGCCGAAGCCCACCGAGAAGCGCAGCACCTTGACCCCGCAGCGGCGGGCGACCCAGAAGTGGCCGAACTCGTGGAAGGTCACCAGCACGCCCAGGCTGACGATCATCCACCAGACGGACCCGATGAAATCACCCATGCGCGTGGCTCATAGGGGCGTGCGTGTCAGACATGGGCAGGCTGGCGGGCAATGGCGAGTTCGGTGATCTTGCGCGATTGCGCGTCCGCCGCCAGCAGCGCGTCCAGGGAGTCGGCCGCGCCCGCGGGCAGCACGGTCAGGGCGTTCTCGACCAGCGCAGGAATTGATAGGAAACCGATACGGCCCTGAAGAAAAGCTGAAACAGCCACCTCGTTGGCCGCGTTCAGGATCGCCGGGGCGCTGCCGCCGGCCTGCAGCGCGCGCCAGGCCAGGCCCAGGCAGGGGAAGGCGTCCAGGTCCGCCGGTTCGAACTCCAGGCGGCCATGGGCCAGCAGGTCCAGTCCGGCGACCCCGGATTCGATCCGCTGCGGCCAGCCCAGGCCCACCGCCAGGGTGGTGCGCATGTCCGGCAAACCCATCTGCGCCAAGGTGGAACCGTCGATGAACTCCACCAGCGAGTGCACCAGGCTCTGCGGGTGCACCAGCACCTCGATGCGCGACGGCGGCAGCGCGAACAGATGGTGCGCCTCGATCACTTCCAGGCCCTTGTTCATCAAGGTGGCCGAGTCGACCGAGATCTTCGGGCCCATCGACCACTTCGGATGCGCCACCGCCTGCGCCGGGGTCACGCCCTGCAGGCGGGCGCGGTCCCAGCCGCGGAACGGTCCGCCGGACGCGGTCAGCAGGACCCGCCGCACCTCCGCGCCGGCCTGGCGCGAGCGCAGGCACTGGAAGATCGCGCTGTGTTCGCTGTCGATCGGGATGATCTCGGCGCCGGCCGCGGCGGCGGCAGCGGTGACCAGCTCGCCGGCCAGCACCAGCGATTCCTTGTTGGCCAGCAGCAGGCGCTTGCCGGCGCGGGCCGCGGCCAGGGTCGAGCCCAGGCCGGCGGCGCCGACGATGGCGGCGACCACGCTGTCGCAGGCGTCGCTGGTCACCAGCTGCTCCAGCGCGGCGGCGCCGGCATGCGCCTGGGTGCGCAGCCCGGCAGCGCGCAGCCCGTCGCGCAGCGCCGGGTACAGCGCCGGGTCGGCGATCACCGCGTGCGCCGGCCGGTGCGCGGCGCACAGCGCCAGCAGCCCGGCGACGTTGCCGCCGGCGGCCAGCACGCTGGCGCGCAGCCGCTGCGGGTGGCGCGCGATCACGTCCAGCGCGGAGGCGCCGATCGAGCCGGTGGCGCCGAGCACGGCGATGTGGCGGACGGCGTCGGTCATGCTAGAACCCGAAGATGTCCTTGCCCAGCGCGAAGATCGGCAGCGCCGCCAGCACGCCGTCGATGCGGTCCAGCACGCCGCCATGGCCGGGGATCACGTTGCCCGAGTCCTTGGCGCCGACGTGGCGCTTGAGCAGGCTTTCGAACAGGTCGCCGACCACCGAGGCCAGCACGCTGACCGCGGCCACGATCAGCAGGCCGGGCAGCTGCGGCAGGGTGACCCCGGCCAGCCAGCCGAAGCCGGCGGCGCAGACCAGGCCGGCCAGCAGTCCACCGAGCAGGCCTTCGACGGTCTTGTTGGGGCTGATCCGCGGCGCCAGCTTGTGCTTGCCGAACCGGCGCCCGGCGAAATAGGCGCCGGAATCGGCGGCCCATACCGTGACCAGCGCGGTCAGCAGCCAGCGGTGGCCGTTCGGCTCGCTGGCATGGATCAGGCCCAGTGCGGCCCAGGCCGGGACGATCGCCAGGGTGCCGGCGGCCAGCTTGAACACCCGCGCGTAGGTGGCGTGGTCGGAGCCGAACTGGAAGAAGCGCAGCCACAGCAGCGCCACGCACCACCAGCCGACGCCGACCAGGGTGGTCAGCTGGAACAGCACCAGCGAGCCGGCCGAGGCCCACACCAGCAGCACCATCAGCAGCAGGTTGAGCACCAGCAGGATGGTGCGCGGCAAGGTGTCGTCGACCTCCGCCAGCTTCAGCCACTCCCACAGGCCGATCAGGAAGATCAGCGCGGCCAGGGCGGCCAGCCATTGCGTCGGCAGCAGCAGGATGGCGCAAATGGCCAGTGGGGCCATGATCAGCGCGGCGATGACACGGGTACGGGTCATGCGGGTGTGTTCTCCGTCGCCGGGGCGACTTGCGCGCTGGTCAGGCCGAAACGCCGCTCGCGGCTGGCGTAGTCGTCCAGGGCTTGTTGCAGCACCTCGGCGCCGAACTCGGGCCACAGGGTCTCGGTGAACCACAGCTCGGTGTAGGCCAGCTGCCACAGCAGGAAATTGCTGATGCGCACGTCGCCGCCGGTGCGGATGAACAGGTCCGGCGGCGGCAGGTCGGCCAGCGCCATCTGCGCCGACAGCAGGTCCTCGTCGATCTGCTCGGGGCGCAGGCGTCCGGCCGCGACCTCCTCGGCCAGCGCCCGCGCGGCCTGGGCGATGTCCTGGCGGCCGCCGTAGCTGGCCGCGATCGACAGGTGCAGGGCCTGGTTGTGCCGGGTGCCGGCTTCGGCCTGGGCCATGCGCTCGCGCAGCGACGCGGCGAAGCGCGAGCGGTCGCCGATGAAGCGCACGCGCACGCCGCGCCGCTGCAGTTCCTCGACCTCGCGGTCCAGCGCGTGCAGGAACAGCTTCATCAGCGCGTCCACCTCGTCCTGCGGACGGCCCCAGTTCTCGCTGGAGAAGGCGAACAGGGTCAGCGCGGGGATGCCGCGCTCCAGGCAGAAGTCGATGGTGCGGTTGACCGCGCGCGCGCCGGCGCGGTGGCCGATCACGCGCGGCCGGCGGCGGCGCTGCGCCCAGCGGCCGTTGCCATCCATGATGATGGCGATGTGGCGGGGCAGGGACATGGAGTGGGGGTCGGAAGACATGGCCGAACGGCGCAGGCTCAGACCGCCATCAGTTCCTGTTCCTTGCCCTTGACCACGTCGTCGACGTCCTTGATCGCCTTGTCGGTCAGTTTCTGGATGTCGTCTTCGGCGGCGCGCGCCTCGTCCTCGGTGACCTGCTTGTCCTTCAGCAGATCCTTGATCTGCTGGTTGGCATCGCGACGGATGTTGCGGATCGCGACCTTGCTGTCCTCGCCTTCGCCATGCACGACCTTGGACAGCTCGCGGCGGCGCTCTTCGGTCAGCGCGGGCAGGTTGAGGCGGATGGTGGTGCCGGAGGTGTTCGGGGTCAGGCCCAGGTCCGAGGCCAGGATCGCCTTCTCCACCGCGCTGACCATCTGCTTTTCCCACGGGCTGATGGTCAGCGAGCGGGCATCGGTCACGGCGACGCTGGCGACCTGGCTCAGCGGCATTTCCGAACCGTAGTAATTGACCTTCAGGTGCTCGACCAGGGCAGTCGAGGCGCGGCCGGTACGCACCTTGATGAGCGTATGCCGCAGCGCATCGATGCTCTTGGCCATGCGGGTCTGTGCGTCTTGTTTGATTTCGTTGAGCATCGCCGGTGTCCGTGCTGAATCTGAATCGGACGATTATAGCGGGTAACTGCCGGGACCCGGGACTCGGGACTCGGAAAAGCGCAGCGCGACGAACTGAAGCTTTACCGACTTCCGTTCTTCGGGTCCCGAGTCCCGGGTCCCGGGTCCCGATTCTTCAGCTACGCCCCTTGACCAGCGTGCCGATCTCCGCGCCGTGCAGGATCTTCAGCAGTTCGCCGGGCTGGCCCATGTTGAAGATGCGCAGCGGCAGGTCGCTGTCGCGGGCCAGGGCGAAGGCGGCGGTGTCCATCACTTCCAGGTTGCGCGCGATCACTTCGTCGTAGGTCAGGCTGTCGAAGCGCACCGCGTCGGCATGCTTCTTCGGGTCCTTGTCGTACACGCCATCGACCTTGGTCGCCTTCAGCAGCAGGTCCGCGCCGATCTCGATCGCGCGCAGCGCCGCGCCGGAGTCGGTGGTGAAGAACGGATTGCCGGTGCCGGCGGCGAAGATCGCGATGCGGCCCTTCTCCAGGTGGCGGATCGCGCGGCGGCGGATGAAGTCCTCGCACACGTCGTTGATCTTGATCGCGCTCATCACCCGCACCTTGGCGCCGAGCTTTTCCAGCGCGTCCTGCATCGCCAGCGCGTTGATGACGGTGGCCAGCATGCCCATGTGGTCGCCGGTGACCCGGTCCATGCCGCCGGCGGCCAGGCCGGCGCCGCGGAAGATGTTGCCGCCGCCGATCACCAGCGCCACTTCCGCGCCGGCCTGCTGCGCCTCGATCACTTCATGGGCGAGGCGGTTGATGACCTTGGGGTCGATGCCGTAGTCCCCGTCCCCCATCAGCGCTTCGCCGGAAAGTTTCAACAGGATGCGGCGATAGGCGAGCTGGGACATGGTGACCTCGTGGGGGACGGGCAAACCACGCGATTCTAGCCCAGGCGCGGCGCGGAATCCCGCGCAACCGCGCGCCGGCGCAGTGGCGCGGTTCAGGCCAGGGTGTCGCGGAACGAGCGCGCGGTGACGCGGTTGCGGCCGCCGTGCTTGGAGCTGTAGAGCATGTCGTCGGCGGCCTGCAGCAGCTCCTGTGCGGTGCCGAAGCGCTCGCGCCCGCCCTGGGTGGCGACGCCGGCGGAGAAGCTGATGTACAGCGGCCCGCTGTTCAGTTCCACCATCGGCCGCTGCGCGATGTCGCTGAGGATGCGCTGGATCACGCTCAGCGCGGCTTCCTCGCTGGTGTTGGGCAGCAGCACCAGGAATTCCTCGCCGCCGAAGCGCGCCACGGTGTCGCTGCTGCGCAGCAGCGGCTGCAGGGCCTGCGCGAACGCGCGCAGCACCTGGTCGCCGATCAGGTGGCCATGGGTGTCGTTGATCTTCTTGAAGTCGTCCAGGTCGATGAAGGCGATCGACAGCGGCCAGTCGTGGCGGCTGGCCAGGTCGAACTGCTGGTTGAGCAGGACGTCCAGCTGTTGCCGGTTGTACACCCCGGTCAGCGCGTCGCGGCTGGCCTGCTCGGTCAGGCGGCGCGCGCGCTGCTCCGATTCGTCGGCCAGATGCCGCGCGTGGGTGGCTTCCTGGATCTGGCGCAGGTTGCGCAGCACCATCAGTTCGCGGGCATGGCTGATGATCGCGTCGATCCGCTCCGGCTGCGCGATGCGCACATCGAAGATCGGGCCGATGACCGGCAGGGCTTCGGCCATGCCCGCGATCACTTCGTCGAAGCGGCGGCTGTCCAGCTGCAGTTCGCGATACGCGCGCTCCATCGCCAGGCCGCGCGCGGCATCGATGTCGCTGCTCAGCCAGATGTCGGCGACGCTGCCGGACAGCAGCACGCACTTGCCGAACGTGTCCGGCGCCAGCTCGGTGCCGGCGCTGTGGCCGATGCTGCGCTGCAGGTAATCGGGCAGCTTCCACTTGTGCGCCAGCCAGGCGCCGACTTCGGCGTGGTCGCAACCGAGCCGCTCGCGCTCCATCGCGACCAGCGTCTCGCTGCCGCTGCCGCCGGCATCGCGCAGCAGCGGCGCGTAGTCGTCGTGGCAGATGTGCAGCAGGGCCAACGTGCCCATGTCCTGCAGCAGCCCGGCCAGCATCAGTTCCTCCTGCTTGCGCAGGCCCATGGCCTGGCCGAGCAGGCGGCTGGCCAGCGCCGACAGCACGCTGCGCCGCCAGATCCGTTCCTGCAGGTCGCTGGCGCCGGCACCGTCGCGCAGGCTCTGCACCATCGAAAAGCCCAGCGCCAGGCTCAGCGCGGCGTTGAGCCCGAGCATGGTTAGCGCCTGGCCGAGGTTTTCGGTGCGGCGCCGGCTGGCGTACAGCGGCGAATTGGCGATGCGCAGCATGCGCGCGCTCAGCGCCATGTCCATCGCGATGGTGTCGGCGGTGGTGGCCAGATCCACGTCCGGATCCTGGGCCAGGTCGATGATGCGCAGCGCAATGCCGGGCGGCGAGGGCAGGTTGCGGGAATGAGCCAGGATGGCTTCGAGTTCAGGGCGCATGCGGTTCCGCGGAAAGTGTGATCAGGGTAGCGGTGTCTCCCGCCGTGCCCAGAGCGTACCACCGGCAAAAAAAAAGCCGCGACAAGCGCGGCTTTTTTCTGCGGATGGGTCGGACTCAGGCCAGGCCGGCCTGCTTCATCACTTCGGCGGCGTAGTCTTCCACCACCTTCTCGATGCCTTCGCCCACGGCCAGGCGCTGGAAGCCGACCACGTCGGCGCCGGCGGCCTTGACCGCCTGCTCCACGCTCTGGTCGGTGTTCAGCACGTAGGGCTGGCCATACAGGGTGACTTCGTTGACGATCTTGGCGATCTTGCCGCTGATGATCTTCTCCAGGATGTCGGCCGGCTTGGCCTTGTCCTTTTCCGACATCTTGGCCAGCTCGATCTCCTTTTCCTTGGCGACGAAGTCGGCCGGGACGTCGGACGCCTTCACGTGCGGCGGGTTCATCGCCGCGATGTGCATGGCGATGCCGCGGGCCAGCTCGATGTCGCCGCCCTTGACCTCGACCAGCACGCCGATGCGGCCGCCGTGCACGTAGGCGGCGACGTTGTTGGCGCTGTCGATGCGCGCCAGGCGGCGCACCTGCACGTTCTCGCCGACCTTGGCGATGACCGCGGCGCGGGCTTCCTCGACGGTCTCGCCGCCGGGCAGCTTGGCGCTCTTCAGCGCCTCGGCGTCGGCGGCGCCGGAGCTCAGCGCGGCCTGGGCCACGGCTTCGGTGAAGGCCAGGAAGTTGTTGTCCTTGGCGACGAAGTCGGTCTCGGAGTTGATCTCGACCAGCACGGCCTTGCCGCCGTCCTGGGCCATCGCGATGCGGCCTTCGGCGGCGACGCGGTCGGCCTTCTTGTCGGCCTTGGCCAGGCCCGACTTGCGCAGCCACTCGGCGGCGTTGTCGATATGGCCGGCGTTCTCGGTGAGCGCCTTCTTGCATTCCATCATGCCGGCGCCGGTGCGCTCGCGCAGTTCCTTGACCAGGGAAGCGGTGATTTCCACGGGGTGACCTCACAAAAGGTGGGAAAGGGCCGGCTTGCGGCCGGCCGGGAATCTGGGAAACGGGCGCTTGCGGCGCCCGCGGACCCGGGCGCGCAGCGCGCGCCGGGTGGCGACTGCGCATGCTCGCGCAATCGCATGGCGCGCCGGTTACTCGGCGGCGGGAGCGGCTTCTTCGGCCTTCTTGCCGTTCCTGCGCGGGCCGCGGCCCTTGTCGTCGCCGGCTTCGCTGAACTCTTCCTCGCGCACGCTGGCGGCGTTCGGCGCGGCGGCCTTGCCTTCCAGCACGGCGTCGGCGGCAGCGCGGGCGTACAGCTGCACGGCACGGATGGCGTCGTCGTTGCCCGGGATGGCGTAGTCCACCAGTTCCGGGTTGTAGTTGGTGTCGACCACCGCGATCACCGGGATGCCGAGCTTCTTGGCTTCCTTGATGGCGATGTCTTCATGGCCGATGTCGATGACGAACAGCGCGTCGGGCAGGCGGTTCATTTCCTTGATGCCGCCCAGCGAGGCCAGCAGCTTCTCGCGCTCGCGGCGCAGGGTCAGCACTTCGTGCTTGACCAGCTTGTCGAAGGTGCCGTCGGTTTCGGCCGCTTCCAGTTCCTTCAGGCGCGCCACCGACTGCTTGACGGTGCGGAAGTTGGTCAGCGTGCCGCCCAGCCAGCGCTGGGTCATGAACGGCTGGCCGCAACGCTCGGCTTCTTCCTTCACCGAGTCGCGGGCGCTGCGCTTGGTGCCCAGGAACAGGATGGTGCCGCGCTTCTGCGCGACGCTGGAGATGAAGTTCATCGCGTCGTTGAACAGCGGAACCGTCTTCTCGAGGTTGATGATGTGGATCTTGCCGCGCGCGCCGAAGATGTACGGCGCCATCTTGGGGTTCCAGTAGCGGGTCTGGTGGCCGAAGTGGACGCCGGCTTCCAGCATCTGACGCATGGTGACTTGGGGCATTGCAGTGACTCCTGATGGGGAACCGGCCGTGCGCAGGCGGTTTGGGTGAAGTCCGCGCATGGACATGCAGGCCGTTGCGGGGCGTGCACGACGGTTCCGGGGTTGGGCCTCCCTGCGGCCTTACGTGACCGAACTCCTCGCGGAGCACCCCGGCACGGGCGATGGCAGCAGGTGTGGATTCGCCGGTGCGTCCGGCGTGGACGGTTCGCTGGCCCGGGCGGGCGCAACGAAGCGGCGGAACTATAGCGGGCCGCGGCCTTGCGCGCAAATGCGCGCCGGCCGGGTCATTCGGCCAGCAGGGGCTGCAGCTCGGCCTGGCTGTCGAGCCGGGCGGCGAAATGGCCGCCGCGCGCGCTGCCGACCTCGGCCGGCAACGGCCAGCGCTTGAGTTCCCCGGCCAGCACGTAGCCGGCCAGGTTGTGGAACAGGGTCAGCTGGCGGCCATCGGCACCGATGAAGCTGAGGTCGCTCAGGCGCGCGTGCGCCCCGCCGCGGTTGCGTACCTGCAGTTCGTGGCCGTAGGCGCCGGCGACCAGGCTGGCGCTGAGTACGGCGGTCGGCGCGGCACCGGGCGGGGACAGGAACACCGGGGTGGAATAGCGCAGCAGCAGGCGTGGGTCGGCGGGGGCGGCGTCCGCTGCCGGGCGCTCTTCCAGCACCAGGCGGTAGGCGATCTCGCCGTCGGTCGCGGCCGGCCCGGTGCGCACCACCCGCAGCAGCTGCCGCCCCTGGGCGGGGATGTCGATCAGGCGCGGGCTGACCTGGACGTCGTCGGTCGCCTGCAACCGCTCCATGCCGTCGACCTGGTGCCAGCGGTACAGCTTGGCCTGCGCCTGCCAGGGCCGGTCCTGGCGATTGCTCACCCAGATTTCGGCGGTCTGCGTGCCGGGCGGGATCTGCACGATGGTCGGGCTGATGCGCACGCCGGCGGCCGCGGCCAGGCCCGGCAGCAGCGCCAGCAGCAGGCCGGCGATGCTTACGCGGTGGCGGCCGCCCACCTAGAACGCGACCGTGGCGTAGCGCGCATCCCGGTGCTGCAGGCCGTCGCCCAGACTCAGGCTCAGCGCCAGCGCACCGGCGTTGGGTGCGGCGGCGCCGTCGATGCTGACCTGGTAGGGCAGAGGGCGGCTACAGGCCACCTGCGCGGCGGCCGCGCCCGGCTGGCTGTGGCTGGCGGTGTCGATCTCGCAGCTGCCCAGCAGGCGGATGCCGACCCGGAACGCCGTGCTCTCGTTCGCGCCTGGATTCTGCGCCGCCGCGCTGGCGCAGACGGCGCACAGGCCGGCGAGCAGCAGCGATTGCATGAACGGGCTGGCGGTCATGGTGGTATTCCCGGGAGGATGCGACAGATAACGGCGTGCCGTGCAGCAACTTTATCGCCTCCGCGCCCGCGTTTAGCCCTCAGTAGGTCACCGTGACCTTGACCACGTCGCTGTAGCTGCCCGGGGTCGGGGTCTGCGCGGCCGGCACCTGGCCGTACAGGGTCAGCGACTGGGTGCTGCCGGTGCCGGTGCCGGTCTGGGTGTCGCTGTTGAGGGTGCTGCCCCAGCGCTGGCTGCGCGCCGCGTCGCGGTACAGCTCGTAGCGCAGGTACTGGCCGGCGGCGTTGCGCATGCGCCGGATGTTGCCGCTGGCGTTCTGGCCGTTGTCCAGGCTGACCTGCCAGGCGGTGCGCCGGACGCAGTTCATGCTCAGGGCGGTGGTGTAGTTCAGGGCGGTATCGACCAGGCCGGCGTGGCTGCCGAAGTCCAGGTCGGCGATGCTGGCGATGGTGCACAGCGGGGCCGCGTTGGCCGAGCTCACGAACGGGAACTGCACCGCGGTGCCGCCGCCCTTGCCGCCGGTGGTACAGGAGGTGGGCAGGATCGCGGGGGTGCCGATCAGCGGCTCGTCGTAGCGGTACTGCAGGTTGGTGTACACCCCGCTGAAGCTGTTCTGGTACAGGCCGGTGGCGATGCCGCTCTGCAGCGGCACGCGCCCATAGACGGTGTAGCTGGCGCTGCCGCTGCCGCCGGTCAGCAGCGACGAATAGGTCAGGTCCACCTGCAGCGGCGTGGAAGCGTTCAGCGCGCTGCCCCAGATCAGGCTGCGGGCGCTGTCGCGGTACAGCTGGAAGCCGAGGCTGTCGCTGAGCGGGTTGAGCATGCGCCGCGGCGCGATGCCCAGGCCGCCGCCCTGCGCGCCCTCGCCGATGTTCAGGCACATGCGCACGTAGATCGTGCCCAGGATGCTGAGCGCGCCGGTCTGGCAGGTGACCGTGATCTGCGCGCTGCTGTCGGTCGCAGCGCTGGTGGAGACGTTGCCGAAATCCAGCGCGGTGGCCACCGCCGTGCAGGTGGTGGTGGCGTCGGCGCGCAGCGGCGCCAGCGCCGCGGCCAGGGCCAGCAGGGCGCCGCACTGCCATGCGCCGCGGGTCACGGCGCCGGCCCTGCGCTGCAGCGCAGCGGTCCCAGGCGGGTCGGGCGCCGTTGCGGCGTGTAGTCGATCGTGACCCTGCAGCTGGCTGCGGCCATCTCCACCTCCAGTTCGTTGCGGCCGGGCTTCAGCCCTTCCAGGTAGGCCTCGCCGTCGTAGCCGACCACCGCGGCGATGCCCGGACCGCGCACCCGGCTGCCGACCGGCAGCGGGGCGTCGCGCGCATCGTGCAATTGCACCAGGACGCCGTCGCTGCTGCGGATCGGGAAGTCCACCACCACCCCGGTGCGGTCGCGCGGCACCACGATCTGGTCGACCCGCTCCGGCCGCATCTGCGGCGGCAGTTGCATCGGGTCGATCGACACCTGGTTGTGCTGCCAGCCCATCAGCGGGGTGATCAGCAGCAAGCCGCGGGCGTCGGTGACCCCGATCGGGCGGTTTTCCAGCAGCACCGGCACGTCGGCGATGCCGCCGGTGGAGACCAGGGCGAAGGCCTGGTCGAGATCGCGGCTGGGGAACCAGCCGCCGCCGATCCAGGCCAGGCCGCCGGAGGCTTCGGCATAACCGTAGGCCTGGCCGCCGTAGCTGGCCAGGCCCGCGGCATAGCGTGCGGTGTCGCGCCGCCAGGTGGCCTCGGCCAGGCCGCCGGCGCTGTCCTGGCCGCTGCGCGCCTGCAGCCGCCAGCCGCTGCCGCCGTCGGCGGGAGCCGAGCGGCTGAGGTCGGCGGCGACGCTGAGGCGCTCGCCGACCCGCTGCAGCGCGACGCTGGCCTGGCGCGCGCCGCCGAGCGCGATCGACCAGCCCAGGTACACGCTGCGATCGCTGGCCTGGTCCAGATTCTGGTTGACGCTCAGGTTCAGCGAGGACTGCCACGGCAGTACGCGGGTCCAGAACAGGCTGGCATAGCGCACGTCGTCGCTGTCGGGGTAGGACAGGCGCACATAGCTCATCGACACGTTGCCCAGCCGTTCCCAACTGACTCCGGCCAGCGCGCGTTCGCTGATCCGCGGCGGCGGCGCGCCGTACTGCGAGGCCACGTCGCGATAGCCGCGCTGCGCGCGCTGGGTGTCCATCGAGACGTTGAAGCGGCCGTTGTTCCAGCGGTAGCTGAGCGCGTACTGGCGACCGCTCAGGCCGTTGCCCTGGCTATGCGCCAGCGATGCGCCGACCACCCCGGCCCGCGGCAGCAGCCAGATGCCGCCGGCGCCGGCGTTGCGGACTCCGGCGCCGGCCTCGGCGTGGGCCTCGGCGGTGAAGCCGGCGCTGAGGCCGCGGCGCCAGCTGGCGCTGCCGACGGTGTCGCCGGCGTAGGCGAAGGCGTCGCTGCCGTAGCCCTCGCGGACCCGGCCCAGCGCCAGCGACCAGTCGTCCAGGCCTTCGGCCAGCAGGTCCTGGGTGGCATAGAACGGGAATTCGACCGAGCGGCTGCGGCCGTAGGCGTCGGTGATCACCAGTTGCGCGTTGCCGGCGCCGTCCACGCCGGGCGCCGCCGACAGCTGGAACGGCCCGGCCGGCAACTCCGAGCCGTACTGGCGGATGCCGTTGACGTACAGGTCTACGCTCGAAGGCACCGTCACTTCGCCGAGGAATTCCGGCAGCGGCGTGGTCACGCGATACGGCTGCAGGCCGAAATCGCGGCCCACGCGCACGCCGCCCAGGCGCAGCGTGCGGCTCCAGCTGGTGCTGCTGCTCAGCGTGTCGCCGAGCACCACGCTGGTCATGCGGTCGGGCAGCGACCATTGCCACTGCGTGTCCAGCCGGATCGCCTGGCTGCGCCAGTCGCGCTGCGGCTCGCGGTACAGGCGGGCGACGAAGGATTGCCGGACCATGGCCTGGCCGAGCAGGCCGCTGCCCAGGCCGAACGCACGGATTTCGCCGCTGGTGGTGAGGTTGCTGGCGCTGCCCTGGCGACTGGCATACACGTCGTAGTCGAGCAGGGCGCCGGGCGAACTGGTGGCCGGCAGCGCCGGGCCGCTGGCCTGCGCGTCGATGCGGGTCAGCGGCACGTCGAGCAGCGCCACCGGCGCATCGATCGCCAGTTGCTGCAGGCCGGCGTCGTAGCGGTAGCGCACCCCGTCCAGGCTCTCCAGGGCGATCGTCGCGGCGGCGTCGGCGGCGTCGGCGGCGTCGATGCGCAGGCCCAGCTGACGCAGCGTGGCCGCATCGGCGAGCATGCGTGCGCCTTCGCGCTGGAAGCGGAACAGTCCGGGCTTGCGGGTCTCGTTCACGGTGACCTCCAGGTACAGCGTTTCCTGCTCCGGGGGCGGGTCGCCGGGCTGGGCGACGGCGAGCTGAGCGGCGCTTGCCCACAGCGCCAGCAGCAGCTCAAGGAGCCTGTGCTTCCAGCGCGAGCGATTGAGCAAGGGGCTCACCGTTGATCGTGGCCTTGAACGTGCCGTCGGCACGCACCAGCGCAGGAGGAAGCGGCCAGCGCTTGTGTTGGCCAGGCAGCACGTAGCCGGCCAGGCCGTCGGCGATCGCGGCACGGGTGCCGTCGCTGGCGACGAAATGCAGGTCCACCAGCTGCGCGTGTTCGCTGCCCTGGTTGACGACCTCCAGCGCCGGCGCGGCGGCGTCGCGGATCAGCCGTGCCTGCAGCGCGGGGGCCGCGGCGGCGGCCGGCTTGACGAAGATGGGCACCGAGTAGCGCAGCACGAACTGCAGCCCGGACGCGCTGGCCGTGGCGTCCGCCGAGGGCAGTTCGTCGACCAGGACCCGATAGGTCTCCTCGGTGGTCCTGGGCGCATCGTCCAGGCGGATGATGCGCACCAGTTGCCGCGAGTGCGGCGCCAGTTCCAGCATCGGCGGGCTGATCGCGATCCTGTCGCTGGGGTCGAGCAGGTCCTCGCCGTCCTGCTGGCGCCAGCGGAACACCCGCACCTGCGCCTGCAGCGGCGTGTCGCCGCTGTTGCTCAGCCACAGGCCCTGCGCCGACTGTTCCGCGGTCAACTGCACCGAGGTCGGTGCGACCTGCAGGCTGGCGGCCTGGGCCGCCAGGATCGCCGCCAGCCACAGGGCGGCAGCGATCGGCATGCGGAATGGAAGGGGGCGGCGCAAGGACATGGGAACGCTCCGGTTACCAGGTGACGGTGGCGGTGACGACGTCGCTGTACGAGCCGGCAGGGTAATTGGTGCTGGCGACCTGGCCGTAGACGACGAGCGGTTGTACCGCACCATTGCCGGTGCCGGCCTGGGTGTCGCTGCCGATGGTCGACCCCCAGTTCTGGGTGCGCGCCGAGTTGCGGTACAGGGCGTACGGCACGCGTGCGGTATTGCCGGCATCGGCGCTGCCCATGGTGCGCGAGGTCACCGTCGCGCCGGAGCCGCTGCCGGCGTTGAGCGCGATGTTGTACGGGGTGCCCGAGGTGCAGCGCACGTTCAAGGTGCCGGTGCTGTTGATCGAGGTCTGGGTGGAGTTGACGCTGCCGAAATCGACGTCGGTCGGGGCGGTCTGGATGTCGCAGACGCTGGTGATCTGGATCTTGACGTTGAAGGTGCGCGAGTCGGTCTGGGCGGAAGCGATGCCGGTCCCGGCGGCCAGCAGCGCAATGGTGGCGAGTGCACGATGGAAAGCTTGCATGGGGTGAGGCTCTTCGGAATGACGGAGTCCGTCGGTGCCGAAACCAATGCAAAGTGTGGGCCAGTGCACATATTTCTGGATGTGCATCTAGTTTTCGGTTTTGATGACAACCCCGATTTCGCGGGTTTAAGTTTGTGAATACGGGAGGGCGGCAGCCCGGTGCCGAAAAACCGGCAGTACGCACGGGCGCGTTCAGGAAAGCCGCGAATGAGCGATAATGGCGGGTATGACCGTCAATCTGAAAACTCCCCAGGACATCGAGAAGATGCGCATCGCCGGCCGCCTGGCCGCCGAGGTGCTCGACATTATCGGGCCACATGTGAAGCCCGGCGTGACCACCGCCGAGCTGGACCGCATCTGCCACGACCACATCGTCAACGTGCAGCAGGCGGTGCCGGCCAACGTCGGTTACCGCGGCTACCCGAAGACGGTATGCAGCTCGGTGAACAACGTGATCTGCCACGGCATCCCCAGCGACAGCAAGGTCCTGAAGGACGGCGACATCGTCAATATCGACGTCACCGTGATCAAGGACGGCTGGCATGGCGACACCAGCCGCATGTACTACGTCGGCACGCCGTCGGTGATGGCGCGGCGCCTGGTCGAAGCCACCTACGAGGCGATGTGGCGCGGCATCCGCGCGGTGCGGCCGGGCGCCACGCTCGGCGACGTCGGCCACGCGATCCAGCAATACGCCGAAGGCGAGCGTTTCAGCGTGGTGCGCGAGTACTGCGGCCACGGCATCGGCAAGGTCTACCACGACGAGCCGCAGGTGCTGCATTACGGCCGTCCCGGCGAAGGCCTGGTGCTGACGCCGGGCATGACCTTCACCATCGAGCCGATGATCAACGAAGGCTCGCGCTTCACCCGCGTGCTGCCGGACGGCTGGACCGTGGTGACCAAGGACCGCAAGCTGTCGGCGCAGTGGGAGCACATGATCGCGGTCACCGAAGACGGCGTGGAAGTGCTGACCCTGTCGCCCGGCGGCCTCGGCGAGCCGTGAGCCTGCTGCCGGCCGGCACCGATGCCGGCATGCCCGACGCGGCGGCCGACGATGCCGATTGGGCCGCTGCGGCCCGGCAACTGCTGGTCCAGGCCGACGCGCGGCTGTGCAAGCGCTTCGACCAGGGCGAGGACATCGACCGCCTGCTGGCGCTGCGCGCGCGCGCGCTGGACCAGCTGATCAAGCATGCCTGGAACCGCTGCCTGCCGCGCGACGCCGGACTGGCGCTTTTTGCGGTCGGCGGCTACGGCCGCGGCGAGTTGTTCCCGCGCTCGGACATCGACCTGCTGGTGCTCGGCGAACCCGAGCGCCAGCGCGCGCACGAGCAGGCGCTGGCGCGGCTGTTCGCGCTGCTCTGGCACGCCGGCGTGCCGGTGAGCCATGCGGTGCGTTCGGCCGCGCAATGCACCACCGCCTGCGCCGACCAGACCGTGCTGACCGCGCTGATCGAGGCGCGCCCGCTGCTCGCCGATGCCGCCGCGCGGGCGGCGCTGGCCGCGGCGATCGCGCCGCAGAAGGTGTGGACGCCGCGCGCGTTCTTCCTGGCCAAGCGCGAGGAACTGCAGACCCGCCACCAGCGTTTCGGCGACACCGCCGACAACCTGGAGCCAGACATCAAGGACGGCCCGGGCGGCCTGCGCGACCTGCACACGCTGGGCTGGATGGCGCTGCGCGCGTTCGGCGTGCGCGATCTGGAAGCGCTGGTCGGGCTGGGCCACGTCGGCCACGACGAGGCCGATGCGCTGGCGCGCGAACGCAAGGCGCTGGCACGGCTGCGCTTCGGCCTGCATCTGGTCGCCGGGCGCCCGGAGGAGCGGCTGCGTTTCGACTACCAGAAGGCGTTGGCGCAGCGCCTGGGCTATGTCGACGACCCGGAGAGCCTGGGCGTGGAGAAGATGATGCAGCGCTTCTATCGCAGTGCGGCGATGATCCGGCGCATCAGCGACCGCCTGCTGCAGCGCTTCGAGGAACAGTTCGACGGCGAGGCGCAGCCGCAGCCGCTGGGCGCCGGCTTCTCGCTGCGCCGCGGTTACCTGGCCGCCGATGCCGAGACCTGGCCGCAGGCCGATCCGGTGCAGGTGTTCGGGCTGTTCGCGATCTGGGCCGCGCATGGCGAGGTGCGCGGCCTGCATTCGCTGACCGCGCGCGCGCTGGCCGAGGCGCTGCCGCAGTTGCCCGCCTACGACAGCGCCAGCGCGCTGGCGCGCGAGCGGTTCCTGGCGCTGCTGCGCGGCCCGCGCGCGGTGCAGACGCTGACCCGGATGGCGCGGCTGGGCGTGCTCGGGCAATGGATCCCGGCGTTCGCGCAGGTCTCCGGGCGCATGCAGTTCGACCTGTTCCATGTGTACACGGTGGACCAGCACACGCTGATGGTGCTGAAGAACATCGCGGTGTTCGCCAGCGCCCGCGCCGACGACCGTTTCTCGATCGCGCACGAGGTGTGGCCGCGGCTGCGCAAGCCGGAGCTGCTGCTGCTGGCCGGGCTGTTCCACGACATCGCCAAGGGCCGCGGCGGCGACCATTCCGAACTCGGCGCGGTGGATGCGCGCGCGTTCTGCGCCGGCCACGGACTCAGCGCGGCCGATACCGAACTGGTGGTGTGGCTGGTCGAGCAGCACCTGCGCATGTCGGTGACCGCGCAGAAGCAGGACATCTCCGATGCGGACGTGATCCACCGCTTCGCCACCCTGGTCGGCGACCGCGAGCGCCTGGATTACCTGTATCTGCTGACCTGCGCCGACATCGCCGGCACCAGCCCCAAGCTGTGGAACGCGTGGAAGGACCGGTTGCTGGCCGACCTGTATTTCGCCGCGCGGCGCGCGCTGCGCGAAGGCCTGGAGCATCCGCTGCCGGTCGCCGAACGGGTGCAGGAAGCGCGCGAGGCCACCCGCGCGCTGATGCATCTCCAGGGACACGACGACGCCGTCATCGACCGCCAGTTCGCCGGCATGCCGGACGAGAGCTTCCTGCGCTTCCGCCCCGAGCAACTGGCCTGGCAGGCCAGTTCGCTGATGGAAGTGGAACTGGGCGGCACCCTGGTCAAGGTGCGCCCGGTCACCCCCGACGACGACGCGCTGGAAGTGTTCGTGTATTCGCCGGACCGCGACGGCCTGTTCGCCGCCATCGTGATGACCCTGGACCGGCTCGGCTACGGCATCCACCGCGCCCGCGTGCTCGACGCGCCGCACGCGGCGATCTTCGATACCTTCGAGGTGATGCCGGCCGATGCCTTCGCCAGCGGCGACACCGCGCAGCTGGAAGCGGCGCTGCGCGAGGCGCTGGCCGGCGACCTGACCCGGCTGCGCCCGGCGCGGCGCGTGGTGCCGCGGCAGCTGCGCCATTTCCGCTTCGCGCCGCGCATCGAATTCCGCGAGAGCGTGGACGGCCGCCGCACCCGCCTGAGCCTGGTCGCGCCGGACCGGCCCGGGCTGCTGTCGAACGTGGCGCAGGTGCTGCGCCGCCAGCAGCTGCGCGTGCACGACGCGCGCATCGCCACCTTCGGCGAGCGCGCCGAGGACGTGTTCCAGATCACCGACGAGCACAACCTGCCGTTGCCCGACGCCTCCCGCCAGGCGCTGCACGCCGCACTGCAGGCCTGTCTGGACCCCGATACCCCGCCTGGAGAATCCCGCTAATGGCCACCAAGAAGCCTGCCGCCGGCAAGAAGCCTGCCGCCAAGACCGCTGCCGCCAGCAAGACCGCTGCGAAGAAGACCGAGGTCAGGAAGACCGCCGTCACCAGCGCTGCCGCCAAGCCGGTGGCCGCGCCGAAATCGCCGGCCAAGCCGGTGCGCGCCAAGCCGGCCGCCGGCCCCGGCGCCGACGAGCTGAAGTTCACCATCGACAGTGCCTTCGAGCGCCGCGCCGCACTGACCCTGGACGAGATCGAGGGCTCGACCAAGCCGGTGGTCAACCGCGTCATCGATGGCCTGGAAGCGGGCGAGTTCCGCGTCGCCGAGCCGGACGGGCACGGCGGCTGGAAGGTCAACGAGTGGCTGAAGAAGGCGGTGCTGCTGTATTTCCGGGTCAATGAGATGGCCGTGGTCGAGGCGCAGCCGGCGCCGTTCTGGGACAAGGTCGAATCGCGCTTCGCCGGCTATCACGAGGCCGACTTCCGCAAGGCCGGCGTGCGCGTGGTGCCGGGCGCGATCGCCCGCCGCGGCAGCTATTTCGGCAAGGACGTGGTGCTGATGCCGAGCTTCACCAACATCGGGGCGCACGTGGGCGAGGGCACCATGGTCGATACCTGGGCCACGGTCGGGTCGTGCGCGCAGATCGGCAAGCATTGCCACCTGTCCGGCGGCGCCGGCATCGGCGGCGTGCTCGAACCGCTGCAGGCCGGCCCGACCATCATCGAGGACCACTGCTTCGTCGGCGCGCGTTCGGAAGTGGTGGAGGGCGTGGTGGTCGGCCACCACAGCGTGATCGGCATGGGCGTGTTCATCGGCCAGAGCACGCGCATCTACAACCGCGCCACCGGCGAGGTCTCCTACGGCTACGTGCCGCCGTACAGCGTAGTGGTGTCCGGCCAGCTGCCGTCCAAGGACGGCTCGCACTCGCTGTACTGCGCGGTGATCGTCAAGCAGGTCGATGCCAGGACCCGCAGCAAGACCAGCGTCAACGACCTGCTGCGCGGCCTGGCCGATTGAGCATTTCCTTCCCCCTCCGGGGGAAGGTGGCGCGCAGCGCCGGATGAGGGTACGAGCGCAGCCTCGCGCATCCAAACTCCGCGAGACGCTTCGCGCCGGACCCTCACCCCAACCCCTCTCCCGGAGGGAGAGGGGCTTTATTCGCTTGATGGGACACTTCCGATGACGACGCTGTACGGACTGAAGAACTGCGATACCTGCAAGAAGGCGACGAAATGGCTGGACCGCTTCGGCGTGGCCCATGCGTTCGTCGATTACCGCGAACACAAGCCGAGTCCGGAGACCCTGCTCGCATGGGCCGGCAAGGCCGGCGGTTTCGATGCGCTGGTCAACAAGTCCTCGACCACCTGGCGGCAGCTGCCGGACAACAGGAAGACGCCGGGGTCCGAGGCCGAATGGAAGCTGCTGCTGCGCGAATATCCGCAATTGATCCGCCGGCCGGTGGTCGTGACCGACGACGGGCAACTCAGCCAGGGCTTCTCGGACAACGGCTTCAAGCAGCGCTTCGGCGTAGGCTGAGCCGGTGGCGCGGCTCCTCGCTTCCTGTCGGAGCGGCCCCGGGTGGCCTCGGGCCATCGGCTGCGACCGTACTGCTTCGGACTTCACCGAAACCCGGATCAAGCGCAGTTGCCGGCATGCCTGGCACCCTCCGTTCCTGTCGCGGCCGAAGCCGCTCCTACCGTGATTCCCCGCCATGTCCGACGTCGTCGACCTCACCTGTGACCTGATCGCCCGCCCGTCGCTGACCCCCGACGATGCCGGCTGCCAGGACCTGATCGCGCAGCGGCTGGCGCGCGCCGGCTTCGCCATCGAGCGGCTGCGCTTCGGCCAGGTCGACAACCTGTGGGCCACGCACGGCAGCGGCGCGCCGGTGCTGGCGCTGCTCGGCCATACCGACGTGGTGCCGCCCGGGCCGCGCGAAGCCTGGGCCAGCGATCCGTTCGTGCCGCAGATCCGCGACGGCGTGCTGTACGGCCGCGGCGCGGCCGACATGAAGAGCGGGGTGGCCGCGTTCGTGGTCGCCGCCGAGCAGTTCGTCGCCGCGCAGCCGCAGCACCCCGGCACGCTGGCGCTGCTGCTGACCTCCGACGAGGAGGGCGACGCGCTGGACGGCGTGCGCAAGGTCGCCGAGACCTTCCGCGCGCGCGGCGAGCGCATCGACTGGTGCATCACCGGCGAGCCTTCGTCCAGCGAGCGGCTCGGCGACCTGTTGCGCGTCGGCCGCCGCGGCAGCCTGTCGGCCACGCTCGCGGTGCAGGGCGTGCAGGGGCACGTGGCGTATCCGCACAAGGCGCGCAACCCGATCCACCTCGCCGCGCCGGCGCTGGCGGAGCTGGTCGCGCGGCATTGGGACGACGGCTACGAGAGCTTCCCGCCGACCAGCCTGCAGATCTCCAACGTGCATGCCGGTACCGGCGCCAACAACGTGATCCCCGGCGACCTGCAGGTGGCCTTCAACCTGCGCTACAACCCGCACTGGGACGCGCCGCGGCTGGAAGCGGAGATCGCCGCGCTGCTCGACCGCCACGGCCTGGACTGCACGCTGCGCTGGCATCGCAGCGGCGAGCCGTTCTACACCCCGGAAGGGCGCCTGCGCAGCATCGCGCGCGAGGTGCTGGGCGAGGTCGCCGGCGCGGCGCCGGAAGAGAGCACCGGCGGCGGCACCTCCGATGCGCGCTTCATCGCCTCGCTGGGCGCGCAATGCATCGAGGTCGGCCCGGTCAACGCCAGCATCCACCAGGTGGACGAGCACGTGCGCGTCGCCGACCTGGAGGCGCTGCCGGCGCTGTACCTGCGCCTGATCGAACGGTTGCTGTCGTAACAGTTGCGCCGTTGCGCCGGCCGGGTTACGTTCGCCGCATGACCTCGCTGTCCGCCTTCCGCCCGATCCACGCCAACGGCCGCAATAATGCGCTGGCGAATAATCGTGCGCGGCCGATGCGGGTCTGCGACTAGGCGCTACCGAAACACCACGCCCAGTCTCCAGAAAACCCGCATCGGCCGATGCGGGTTTTTTTTTGTGAGATTTTCGCTGCATCGCGGTGCCGGCCGGCAACCGCTCCAGACCCCCACACACCATCCAGGAGCTTTTCCATGTGTTCGATCTTCGGCATCTTCGGCCTGCAACCGGGCGACGACCTGCAGGCGCTGCGCCGGCAGGCGCTGGACTGCTCGCAGCGGCAGCGCCATCGCGGTCCGGACTGGAGCGGCGTGTATGTCGACGACGGTGCGATCCTGGTGCATGAGCGCCTGGCCATCGTCGATCCGGCCGGCGGCTCGCAGCCGTTGCTGTCCGCAGACGGCCAGCTGGCGCTGGCGGTCAACGGCGAGATCTACAACCACCGCGAACTGAAGAAGCAGCTGACCCAGCCGTACGCGTTCCAGACCGGGTCGGATTGCGAGGTGATCAACGCGCTGTACCGCGAGCAGACGCCGGCCGCGCTGCTCAACCGGCTCAACGGCATCTTCGCCTTCGCGCTGTGGGACAAGGCCGCCGGACGCGTGCTGATCGCGCGCGATCCGATGGGCGTGTGCCCGCTGTACTGGGGCCACGACACCCAGGGCCGGCTGCGCGTGGCCTCGGAGATGAAGTCGCTGGCCGACAGCTGCGCCGACGTCGCCCAGTTCCCGCCGGGCCATTACTACGACAGCGCCAGCGGCGAACTGCAGCAGTATTACCGCAAGCCGTGGCGCGACTACGACGCCGTGCAGGGCGTACAGGTCGGCAAGCAGGAACTGCGCGAGGCGTTCGAGCGCGCCGTGCACCGCCAGCTGATGACCGACGTGCCGTACGGCGTGCTGCTGTCCGGCGGGCTGGATTCCTCGCTGGTCGCGGCGGTGGCGGCGCGCTTCGCGCGCAAGCGCATCGAGGACAACGACGAGGCCGAGGCCTGGTGGCCACGCCTGCATTCGTTCGCGATCGGCCTGAAGGGCTCGCCCGACCTGGCCGCCGCGGCGATCGCCGCCGAGGCGCTGGGCACCGTGCACCACGGCTTCGAATACACCTTCGAGGAAGGCCTGGACGCGTTGCCGGAAGTGATCCGGCACATCGAGACCTACGACGTCACCACCATCCGCGCGTCCACGCCGATGTTCCTGCTGGCGCGGCGGATCAAGGCGATGGGGGTGAAGATGGTGCTGTCCGGCGAGGGCAGCGACGAGATCTTCGGCGGCTACCTGTACTTCCACAAGGCGCCGAACGCGCGCGAATTCCACGAGGAGCTGATCCGCAAGCTCGACGCGCTCTACAACTACGACTGCCTGCGCGCCAACAAGTCGATGATGGCCTGGGGCGTGGAGCCGCGGGTGCCGTTCCTGGACGTGGAGTTCCTGGACGTGGCGATGCGCATGGACGCGCAGTACAAGATGATCGACAAGACCAGCAGCGGCGCGATCCGCATGGAAAAAGGCGTGCTGCGCGAGGCCTTCGAAGGCTACCTGCCCGAGTCGATCCTGTGGCGGCAGAAGGAGCAGTTCAGCGACGGCGTCGGCTACGGCTGGATCGACGGGCTCAAGGCGCATGCGCAGGCGCAGGTCAGCGACCGCGAACTGGCCGCGGCCGACAAGCGCTTCCCGGCCAACCCGCCGCAGACCAAGGAAGCCTATTACTACCGCACGCTGTTCGAGCGCGCGTTCCCCACGCCGGCCGCGGCCGAGACCGTGCCCGGCGGCAAGTCGATCGCCTGCTCCTCGCCGGCGGCGATCGCCTGGGATGCGAGCTTCGCGACGATGGCCGATCCGTCCGGCCGCGCGGTGGCCGGGGTCCACGAACAGGCGCTGGGGGCGTGACAGGCGCGTGCCGCTGGCGGTCTGCCGGCGGCACGCAACGCATTGGGCCGTGGCACTGACGACCGCGACCAACGTCACGATAGCGACCACGTTGTGGGAGCGACTTCAGTCGCGACGGGCGTTACCGGTAGTGCCCGTCGCGACTGAAGTCGCTCCCACAAGTGTCCCTGTTCGGATAGGTGAAGCGATCCCTGCCGCACGTTGCCGCGCACGTCCGTGGCGTTACCACGCAGCGCCTACTCGAAACGCATGCAGCGCCCGTAGCGCTCCGGCTGGATGTCCACGCCGGAGGCGTCGGCCTGGTTGTTCTTGCGCCACAGGTTCTGGCGGAAGTCCGCGCCGCTGCAGTTGGCGGCGCGGTCCACGCCGATCGTGTAGGTGTAGGGATTGCCCTGGAAGGTGTTGTTCTCGAAGGTGTTGTCCTGGCTCATGCTGTTGTCCCAGCACAGGATCTCCGGAGTGCGCTGGCGGATCGAGCAGGCCAGGTAGATGCCTGAGCCCTTGTTGCCGGTGAACTGGTTGCCGACGAACAGGTTGCGCCGCGCATCGGCCAGGTACACGCCCTGGCTGCCGTTGCGCTCCAGGCGGTTGTTGCGGATCTCGCTGTCTTCCAGATGCTCGGTGGTGATGCCGGCGGCGACGTTGTCGTGGATGTAGTTGTCGATCAGCCTGACCTTGGAAGTGCGGTTGAACGACACGCCGTCCCAGATCGCGCCGGACACGTCGTTGCGCTCGATCAGCAGGTCGCGGCTGTCGTACTCGCTGAGCAGGCAGGCGCTGCGGCACTTGCTCACGCGCAGCCCGGACAGGCGGATGTTCTGGCCGGCGCGCACCACCACCAGGCTGTTGCTCAGGTACGGGCGCTCGGGCATGAACTCCTTGTCCGCGCTGCCGCCGACGATCTGCAGTTGCTCGATGCTCACGTCGCGGATCGGTCGCTGCGGGCGCTCGTTCTGGTAGTCGCCGACCACGATGACCGGCTGCTGCACGCCATCCTGCATGCGCAGCACGGTGGCATCGCCCTGGCCGCGCAGGCGCAGGCCGTCGCGCTGGATCGACAGCAGCTTGGTCACGTGGAAGTCGCCGGCGGTCAGGCACACCGTGGCCGGCTTGCCGTCGTTGGGCACGCGGTCCACCGCGGCCTGCAGGTCGTCGCCCGGCTCGGCGCGCACGCTGCAGTCGGTGGCGGCGGCCGCGGGCGCGGCGGCCGTGGCGCAGCCGCTCGACAGGCAGGCGGCGAGCGGCAACAACAGGGCGAGCAGGGGATGGGCATTCATCGGATACAGGCTCCGCTTGGGGGAGGGAGGGGGAGGACCGCAGGCGCCACGCGCTGGCCGCGGCGGCAGGTCGGATCGCGTGGTGCGCATCAGCGCGACAAGGGCCTCATTGTCGCGCAGGTGGCCGTAATGTCAGCGTGTAGCGGGCCGGACCGGGCAGGAACGGCGAGGCGCGGCCCTGCACCCAGTCGTCGTGGCCGGCGCCCCAGAACGGCGACAGCGGATGCTCGCTCTGGCCGCCGGGCATGTGCGCGATGCCGTCGGCCTCGTGGCCGGGCGCGACCACCATGCGCTCGGAGGCGCCGAAGTCCGGACGCTGCACCCGCGGCATGTCGTTGTCGCCGGGCAAGGCCTCGGTCGGCATGCACAGCCAGCGCCGCAACCCTTCCGGCAGCGAGCGCGCCAGCGGATGGCAGATCGCGGCGGTGTTCTGTTCGCCCCAACGGCGCTGCGGCAACGGCGCGTGCTGGTTGGGTTGGTCGCGGACCTCGGCGGCGGCGTCCTCCAGCAAGGCCTGCCAGCTGCCGTAGCGGCGCGGCAGCAAGTGCGGCGGTTGCTGCTGCAGCATCGGCCAGGCCACCGCTTCCAGCTGCGGCAGCGGCGGCATGGCGTCATCGGCGCCGAGTTCTGCGCGCGCCGGGGCGATCAGGCCGTCGCGGATCCGGGTCAGCAGCGCCAGGCGCCAGGCGCGCACCAGCCGGTAACTCACCGAGTCGGTGCTGGCGCGGCCTTCCCAGTGCTGGCTGGCCTGCGCCAGCGCATGCAGCGCTGGCGTCGCGGCACCGCCGTCGCGTTGCTGCAGCAGCGTCCACCAGCGTTGCAGCAGCAGCGCGCGGTCGTCGAGCTGGATCGCCAGCAATTGGCGCTCGTCCAGTTGCGGATGCAGGCGCAGGTCGTTGCGGATCTGCTGCGCGCGCGCGCCCAGCGCATAGCCGCCATCGCCGAGCACGGCCAACTCATCGCCGCCGACGACGCGCGCATTGGCGGTCCACAGTTGTCCGTCGGCCGGATCGATCCGCTGCGGCGAATGCGCAGTGGAGACCGGCCAGGGCGCGCAGCGCTGCGCTGCCGGCACCGCCGCGCTGACGTCATGGACCAGCGCGTCGCTGCGGCAATTGGGTCCGCGCAGCGGCAGCGCGCCGAGCACGCGCCAGCCGATGTGCCCGGCACTGTCGGCCAGCACCAGGTTCTGCGCCGGGGTGGCGATGTGCTGCGCGCTGGCGAAGGCGCTGGCGAAGGCGCTGGCGAGGGAATCGGCGCGGGCCAGGTCGGCCAGGCCCAGGTTCAGCGCGCCGGGCAGTTGCGCCACCCAGCGTTGCGCCAGCGCGGTGCCGTCCGGCTCGTGCTGCAGGATCGGGCCATAGACGGTGTCTTCCACGTCCAGCGCGACGTCCAGGCCGCCGGCCACCTTGATCCTTTCGCGGTGATGAACGACCGCGGTGCAGCCGGGCTGCGGCGTGGCCGCGCACGGCGTCAACCGGTACCAGTCGCTGGTGTCGGCGTAGCTGTTGGTGAAGCCCCAGGCGACGTGGCCGTTGCTGCCGACGATCACCGCCGGCAGGCCCGGCAGCGAAAAGCCGGTGACGTCCACGCGGCCGCCCGGCGCCTGCGCGTCGGCGTAGCGCAGGCGCACCCGGAACCACAGGCTGGGCGCGCCCAGCTGCAGATGCATGTCGTTGGCGACGATGGCGCGGCCGTCGGCGCTGCGGCTGCCGGCAATCGCCCAGTTGTTGCTGCCCGGTGCGGCATGGTCCGCGGTGTCGGCATCGCGCGGGGCGTCGGGCAGGCTGCGCAGATCGACCTGGCTGGCGTCGGGCAGCGTGGCGTCGCCGCGCGCCTGCGCATCCAGCGGCGCGTCCCAACTGCTGCCGTCGTGGCGCAGCAGCGCGAACAGCGGCGCCGGCAAGTGCTGTTGCAGGCGGTACAGCGACAGCTCGCGGCCGAGTTGGCGGCCTTGCAGATCGAAATACATCGCGTCGCCGGCCAGTACCGAGTCCACCGGTTGCCAGTCGCACGGCGCCTTGACCAGCAGCAGGTAGGGCCACGGCCGCACCCGCAGCGCATGCAGGCCGCGGTTGACGCCGGCGCTGTAGGCCTGCAGCGCCGCGGCATGGCTGCCGCCGAAACTGGCCAGTTGCGCGGCGGCGTGCGCGCGCAGGCGGTGCATGCGGCGTTGCCTGTCCACCCCGAGCGTGGCGTTGCCGACCAGGTCCGACAGTTCGCCGGCCGCGGCGCGGCGCATCAGGTCCATCTGGAAGTAGCGTTCCTGCGCATGCACGTAGCCGAGCGCACGCATCGCATCGGCCTCGTTGCCGGCGTCGATGGTGACCGTGCCCTGCGCGTCGCGCTGGATCCGCACCGGCGCCGCCAGCCCGTCCAGATCCCCCTGGCCGTCGAGCGTGGCCAGGCTGCCGCGCAGCAGCAGCCATGTCGCCAGCAGCAGGCCGATCGCCAGCATCGCCAGCCACAACGCTCCGCGTCTCCACTTGCTGCGCATCCATCCATCTCCGCCGGGCGATCCTGGATTCTAGACGCGACTGCGTGTCGCTCTGATGCAACAGTCGCCCGCAGTCGCGCCCGGTTGGGCCAGGGTCAGCTTCGATCGCGAAGGTGGTCGCGTACGCCCCCGATGGAATCGGGATGCTAATGATTCCGATTGGAACGCGGCCCGCGCGGCTCGGGCACTATGGCGGCCTTAGACGCTACGGAGCCTGCCCCATGAAGGGACATCCTGAAGTTGTGCAATGCCTCAAGGACCTGCTGCGCGGCGAACTCGCTGCGCGCGATCAATATTTCATCCACTCGCGGCGCTACGAGGATCAGGGCCTGCAGGCGCTGTACGCGCGCATCAACCACGAGATGGAAGAGGAGACCGAGCACGCCGACGCGCTGCTGCGGCGCATCCTGTTCCTGGAAGGCGACCCGGACATGCGCCCGCATGCGTTCGAGCCCGGGCGCACGGTCGAGGAGATGCTGGAAAAAGACCTGCAGGTCGAATATGAAGTGCGCGCGAACCTGGCCGCCGGCATGAAGCTGTGCGAGGAGCACGGCGACTACGTCAGCCGCGACATCCTGCTCAAGCAGCTGCAGGACACCGAAGAAGACCACGCCTGGTGGCTGGAACAGCAACTGGGCCTGATCAAGCGGCTGGGCATGGCGCTGTACCAGACCTCGAAGATCGGCGGCAGTGGGGTGGGGGAGTAACTGGCGGGACTCGGGACTCGGGACTCGGGACTCGGGAGAGCCTACCGCTGATTGCCGATGTATGGCGAGGCAAAAAAATCGGCCCGAAAGGGCCGATTTGCTGTTTGCTGTTGCGAGTCCCCAGTCCCCAGTCCCGAGTCCCGAGTCCCGAGTCCCGAGTCCCGGCCCCACCTCACTCCACCGCCAGGTCGTCCACCTTCTGCCACCCGCGCGGCAGCAGTCCGCCGCGGCTGGCGCGCACGCCGAGGTAGGCGTCCAGGTCCTTGAACGACAGCGACATGGTGCGCTGGCCGCTCTTCACCAGCAGCGTGTTGCCCGGCGCGACCGCGGCGATCGCCACCACCCGCTCGGTGCCGAGCTTGGCCTTGGGGATGTCGATGATCTTGTTGCCCTTGCCCTTGTCCAGCTCGGGCAGGTCGGCGATCGGGAACGCCAGCAGGTGGCCGGCACTGGTCACCGCGACGATGCGGTCGGTTTGCAGATTGCTCACCGACGCCGGCGGCAGCACCTTGGCGTTCGGGGTCAGGTTGAGCATCGCCTTGCCGGCCTTGTTGCGGCTGGTCAGGTTCTCGAAGCGGGTGACGAAGCCGTAGCCGTGCGAGGACGCCAGCACCAGCCGGCTGTCGTTGTCGCCGCTGGCCATGGCCTGGAACGACGCGCCGGAGGCCGGCGAGAAACGCCCGGTCAGCGGCTCGCCGTTGCCGCGCGCCGACGGCAGCGAATGCGCCAGGGTGGAGTAGGCGCGGCCTTCCGAATCCAGGAACGCCACCTGCTGCGTGCTGCGCCCGCGCACCGCGGCCAGCAGGCTGTCGCCGTCGCGGTAGGACAGGCCGGCCGGGTCCACGTCGTGGCCCTTGGCCGCGCGGATCCAGCCCTTCTCCGACATCACGATGGTCATCGGCTCGCTCGGCACCAGTTCGGTCTCGTCGATCGCCTGCGCCGCGCCGCGCTGCACCAGCGGCGAGCGCCGCGCGTCGCCGAACTTCTTGGCGTCGGCGACCAGCTCGTCCTTGATCATCTTCTTCAGCTTGGTCTTGCTGGCCAGCACCGCCTGCAGCTGTTCGCGCTCCTTGGCCAGCGCGTTTTGCTCGCCGCGGATCTTCATCTCTTCCAGCCGCGCCAGCTGGCGCAGGCGGGTTTCCAGGATGTAGTCGGCCTGTTCCTCGCTGAGCGCGAAGCGCGCGATCAGCGCCGGCTTGGGCTCGTCCTCGCTGCGGATGATGCGGATCACTTCGTCCAGGTTGAGGAACGCGACCAGCAGGCCGTCCAACAGGTGCAGGCGCCGCTCGACCTTCTCCAGCCGATGGTTGAGCCGGCGCACCACGGTGTCGCTGCGGAAGCGCAGCCACTCCTCCAGCAAGGTCTTGAGGTTCTTGACCTGCGGGCGGCCGTCCAGGCCGATCACGTTGAGGTTGACCCGGTAGCTGCGCTCCAGGTCGGTGGTGGCGAACAGGTGGCCCATCAGCTGCTCGGCGTCGACCCGGTTGGAGCGCGGCACCAGCACCACCCGCACCGGGTTGGCGTGGTCGGACTCGTCGCGGATGTCTTCCAGCCACGGCAGCTTCTTGACGCGCATCTGCTGCGCGATCTGCTCGATCACCTTCGACGGCGACACCTGGTAGGGCAGCGCGGTGACCACGATGTTGGCGTGTTCCTTCTGGAACGTGGCGCGCGCGCGCACGCTGCCGTGGCCGGTCTCGTAGATCGCGCGCAGGTCGGCGGCCGGGGTGATGATCTCGGCGGTGGTCGGGTAGTCCGGGCCGCGCACGTGTTCGCACAGGTCGGCGACGCTGGCGTCGGGATCGTCGAGCAGGCGGATCAGCGCGCTGACGATCTCGTTGAGGTTGTGCGGCGGCACGTCGGTGGCCATGCCCACGGCGATGCCGGTGGTACCGTTGAGCAGCAGGTGTGGCAGCCGCGCCGGCATCCAGGTCGGCTCGTCCATGGTGCCGTCGAAGTTCGGCGACCAGTCCACCGTGCCCTGGCCGAGCTCGCCGAGCAGCACTTCGGCGATCGGGGTCAGCTTGGATTCGGTGTAGCGCATCGCCGCGAACGACTTCGGGTCGTCGGTGGAGCCGAAGTTGCCCTGGCCCTCGATCAGCGGGTAGCGGTAGGAGAACGGCTGCGCCATCAGCACCAGCGCCTCGTAGCAGGCGCTGTCGCCATGCGGGTGGTATTTGCCGATCACGTCGCCGACGGTGCGCGCGGACTTCTTCGGCTTGGCCGTCGCGTTCAGGCCCAGCTCGCTCATCGCGTAGATGATGCGCCGCTGCACCGGTTTCAGGCCGTCGCCGAGGAACGGCAGGGCGCGGTCCAGCACCACGTACATGGAGTAGTCGAGGTAGGCGCGTTCGGCGTATTCGCGCAGCGGCAGCTGTTCGAAACCATGGAAGGCGGGGCGGGCGAGGTCGGTCATGCGCAGGAAATACCTATAGGGGAACGCGGCGGCGGGCGCCGCAGGTCAGCCGGTCGATTATCCGGATGCGGCCGGCGATGCCAAGCCGCGCGTCGCGCCGGCGCGACCGGCCGCGGCCAGATAACGCGCCGGCGGACTGCCGAAATGGGCGCGGAAGGCGGTGACGAAGGCGCTGGGGCTGCTGTAGCCGAGCCGATGCGCGGTGTCGGCGACGCTGGCGCCGTCGTTCAGCTGCCGCAGCGCCTCGGCCAGCCGCGCCTGCTGCCGCCAGCCGGCGAAGCTGAGCCCGGTTTCCTCGCGGAAATGCCGGCTCAGGCTGCGCGGCGACAGCCCGGCCCAGTGCGCCCACTGCGCCAGCGAGCGGCCATCGGCAGGGGTGGCGAGCAATTGCGCGGCGATGCGCAGCAGGCGCCGGTCGCTGGGAATCGGCAGGTGCAGGCGTTCGATCGGCGCCTGGCGCAATTCGTCCAGCAGCACCGCGCAGATCCGCTGCTGGTCCGCATCCAGGGTCTGCGGCATGCCCCACGCGGCCACCCGCAGCAGCAGTTCGCGCAGCAGGCCGTTCATGCCGATCACGCACGGACGATCGGCCAGGTCCGCGCAGGCCGCCGGGTGGACCAGCAGCACATGGATACGCAGCGGCCCGGAGATCTGCACCGTATGCAGTTCCTGCGGCGGCATCCAGCCGGCGCAACCGGGCGGCAGCGTCCAGTGGCCATGCTCGGTGCGGGTGCCGAGCAACCCCTCTTCCACGCAGATCATCTGCCCGCGGACATGACGGTGCCAGTCCACCTCGTGTTCCAGCGCGAGCGGGGTCTGCGCCAGGAACGCCAGCAGCGGCGGACCTTCGGCCTGGTCGAACCATTCGGCGATGCGCGGATCGTACAGGTCGGCGGTTGCGCCATGGTGCGGCGGGGGGAGAGGCACGGATGGCCGGATTTCGATATCCATTGTCCCGATTGTAATACTGAGCCAGGCTCCGGCGCCGCTAGAGTGGCGGCGCGCCAGCGTTGCACTGCTGCAACGCAGTATTTACTTATTTATGGGATATTTTCTTGACATATATTTCTAAATGAAAATAATTGGCGCCCATGAACTGCGCTCCCTCCCTCCCTGGTCCGCCCTCGTTCGGCCTGCTGCTGCGGCAGGTGCGCGACGGGCTGATGCGCCGCCTGGACGCCTCCATGACCGAACTCCAGCTCGGCCTGGGCTTCAGCCACTACATCGGCATGAAGGCGCTGGCATACATGTCGCCCTGCACCGCCAACGAGTTGGCCCAGGCCATCGACCAGAACCCCAGCGCGGTCACCCGCCTGCTGGACAAGTTCCAGGACCTGGGCTGGGTACGCCGTGAAGCGCATGCGCAGGACCGCCGCGCGCTGCAGATCGTGCTCACCGACGAGGGCCGCGCGCTGTGGCAGCAGCTCAGGCAGCGCGGCGACGAGGCCATCGCCAGCGCGCTGCGCGACCTCTCGGCCGACGAGCGCGAACACCTCACATCGCTGTTGACCCGCGTCCGCGACTCCCTCAATTCGCCATGATTCCGCTTATGAACCTCTCCGCTTCGTCCCATCGCCTGCGCCCGTTCGCGGCCGCGGCACTCACCCTGGCGCTGGCCGCCTGCGCCAGCAGCCGTGGCCTGGAACCGCAGGGCCGCCGGCTCGATGCCGACCGGCAATTGCAGGCCGGCAAGACCCTGGCCGCCGACCAGCTGGCGCCGGCCGCCTGGCCGCAGCAGGACTGGTGGAAGGCGCTGGGCGACCCGCAGCTCGACGCGCTGATCGCCGAGGCGCTGCAGGGCACGCCGAACCTGGAGGCGGCCGACGCGCGGCTGCGCCTGGCGCAGGCGCAGGCCGGCGCGGCCAATGCCGACCGCGGCGCCAAGCTGTCGCTGTCGGCCGGCTATACCGGCCTGCAACTGCCCAAGGGACTGGCCGGCGACGAGATCGGCGGCAAGTACATCCACAACGAGCAGGCGCTGCTGGACTTCAGCTACGGCTTCGACCTGTGGGGCGGCAAGCGCGCGGCCTGGGAAGCGGCGGTGGACCAGGCGCATGCGGCGCAGGTCGATGCGCAGGCCGCGCGCCTGGACCTGTCGGCCGGCGTGGCCCGCGCCTATGCGCAGCTCGGCTACGCCTGGCGCCTGTACGACCTGGCCGGCGAAGAGCTGGCGCGCTCGGACAACAGCCTGAAGCTGGTGCGGCAGCGGGTCGGCGCCGGCATCGACAGCAACCTGCAGCTGCGCCAGGCCGAGGCGCGGGTGCCGGCCGCGCGCCAGCAGCAGCAGGCGGCGCAGCAGCAGATCGACGAGGCGCGTACCGCGCTGGCGGCGCTGCTCGGCCGCGGCCCGGATCGCGGGCTTGAGATCGAGCGCCCGCGGCCGCTCGATCCGGTGGCGGTGCAATTGCCGTCGGTGCTGCCCAGCGATCTGCTAGGGCGCCGCCCGGACGTGGTCGCCGCGCGCTGGCGGGTCGAGGCGGCGTCGCAGAGCATTGGCGCGGCCAAGGCGCAGTTCTATCCGAGCATCAACCTGCTCGCGCTCGGCGGCGTCGCCGCGACCAATCCCGCCGACCTGTTCAAGGGCGACGCCCTGCTCGGCGTGTTCGCGCCGAGCCTGAGCCTGCCGTTGTTCGACAGCGGCCGCCTGCGCAGCCAGCTGGCCGAGCGCGATGCGCAATACGACCTGGCGGTGGCCACTTACAACCAGGCGCTGGTGGCGGCGCTGCGCGAGGTCGCCGATCAGGTCAGCGCGGCGCGTTCGCTGGCGCAGCAGGCGCAACAGCAGGCGCAGGCGGTGGGCACCGCGCAGGCCGCCTTCGACCTGGCGCAGCAGCGCTACCGCGCCGGCATCGGCAACTACCTGGACGTGCTGAGCGTGCAGCAGCAGTTGCTCGAGGCGCAGCAGCGCCTGGCCTCGCTGCAGTCCAACCAGATCCTGGTGTCGGTGCGCCTGAACCAGGCGCTGGGCGGCGGCTACGACGCCACCTCCGCCGCCGACGCGCCGTCGACCTCCTCCGCTTCCACGCATTCCTGAGACCGCTGCAATGAATCAGACAACGACTCCCGATTCCTCCGCTCCCGCCCCGAGCCGGCGCGGCATGCTGCTGCGCGGCCTGGCCGTGCTGGTGGTGCTGGTGCTGATCGCGCTGGCGATCTGGTACTTCGTCTCCGGCCGCTGGCACGAAGACACCGACGACGCCTACGTGCAGGGCAACCTGGTGCAGATCACGCCGATGGTGGCCGGTACCGTGGTCAGCATCGGCGCCGACGACGGCATGCGCGTGGAGCGCGGCCAGTTGCTGGTCAAGCTCGATCCGGCCGACACCCAGGTCGCGCTGCAGCAGGCCGAGGCCAATCTGGCGCGCACCGTGCGCCAGGTGCGCGGCCTGTTCCGCAGCGTGCAAGGCGCGCAGGCCGAGCTGTCGTCGCAGCAGGTGACCCTGCAGCGCGCCCGCGCCGACGTCGCCCGCCGCAGCAGCCTGGTCGCCACCGGCGCGATCTCCGCCGAGGAACTGGCGCATGCGCGCGACCAGCTGGCCGCCGCCGAGGCCGCGGTCAGCGGTTCGCGCGAGACGGTGGAGCGCAACCGCGCGCTGATCGACGACAACGGCGTGGCCCACCAGCCCGACGTGCAGGCCGCCGCCGCGCAGGTGCGCCAGGCGTTCCTCAACAATGCCCGCAGCGCGATCGTCGCGCCGGTGTCCGGCTACGTCGCGCGGCGCTCGGTGCAGGTCGGCCAGCGCGTGCAGCCCGGCACCGCGCTGATGGCGGTGGTGCCGCTGGAGCAGGTGTGGGTGGACGCCAACTTCAAGGAAACCCAGCTCAAGCACATGCGCCTGGGCCAGCCGGTGGAACTGGAGTCGGACCTGTACGGCGGCGCGGTGCGCTACCAGGGCACGGTGCAGAGCCTGGGCCTGGGCACCGGTAGCGCGTTCTCGCTGCTGCCGGCGCAGAACGCCAGCGGCAACTGGATCAAGATCGTGCAGCGCGTGCCGGTGCGCATCGCCATCGATCCCAAGCAGCTGGCGCAGAATCCGCTGCGCATCGGCCTGTCGATGAAGGTGGACGTGAACCTGCACCAGCAGGGCGGCGGCGTGCTGCCGAGCAAGTTCGCCACCGGCACGCTGCTGGATACCGACGTCTATGCGCAGCAGCTGGGCCAGGCCGACGAGGCCATCGCGCAGATCATCCACGCCAACCTGCCCGACGCCGCCAAGGCGAACTGAGTCCGGCCATGTCCAACCAAGCTGCCACTCCTGCCGCGCCCGGCGCTCCGGGCGCACCGGCCGCCGCGTTCCGCCCGCCCAGCGTGGCGTTGTGCACGGTGGGCCTGGCGATGGCCTCGTTCATGCAGGTGCTCGATACCACCATCGCCAACGTCTCGTTGCCGACCATCGCCGGCAACCTCGGCGCCAGTTCGCAGCAGGCGACCTGGGTCATCACCTCGTTCGCGGTCAGCAATGCGATCGCGCTGCCGCTGACCGGCTTTTTGAGCCGGCGCTTCGGCGAGACCAAGCTGTTCGTGTGGGCCACGCTGTCCTTCACCATTGCCTCGCTGCTGTGCGGCCTGGCGCAGAGCATGGGCATGCTGGTGGTGTCGCGCGCGATCCAGGGCTTCGTGTGCGGGCCGATGTACCCGATCACGCAGAGCCTGCTGGTGTCGATCTACCCGCGCGAGAAACGCGGGCAGGCGCTGGCGCTGCTGGCGATGATCACCGTGGTCGCGCCGATCGCCGGCCCGATCCTGGGCGGCTGGATCACCGACAACTACAGCTGGGAATGGATCTTCCTGATCAACGTGCCGCTGGGCATCATCGCCGCGATCGTGGTCGGCTCGCAGCTGCGCGGCCGTCCGGAACCGACCGAGCGCCCGCGCATGGACTACGTCGGCCTGATCACGCTGGTCATCGGCGTCGGCTGCCTGCAGCTGGTGCTGGACCTGGGCAACGACGAGGACTGGTTCAGCTCGGACAAGATCGTGGTACTGGCCGCGATCTCGGCGGTGGCGCTGGCGGTGTTCCTGATCTGGGAACTGACCGACAAGGATCCGATCGTCAACCTGCGCCTGTTCCGCCACCGCAACTTCCGCGCCGGCACCATGGCGCTGATCGTGGCCTACGCCGCGTTCTTCAGCGTCTCGCTGCTGATCCCGCAGTGGCTGCAGCGCGACATGGGCTACACCGCGATCTGGGCCGGCCTGGCCACCGCGCCGATCGGCATCCTGCCGGTACTGATGACGCCGTTCGTCGGCAAGTACGCCTCGCGCTTCGACCTGCGCATGCTGGCCAGCATCGCCTTCATCTTCATGGCCACCACCAGCTTCATGCGTTCGGACTTCAGTCTGCAGGTCGATTTCGCCCACGTGGCCGGGGTGCAGTTGCTGATGGGCGTGGGCGTGGCGCTGTTCTTCATGCCGGTGCTGCAGATCCTGCTGTCGGACCTGGACGGGCGCGAGATCGCGGCCGGTTCCGGCCTGGCCACGTTCCTGCGCACGCTGGGCGGCAGCTTCGCCGCCTCGCTGACCACCTACCTGTGGGCCAAGCGCACGCAACTGCACCACGCCCACCTCACCGAGCACATCTCCACGTATACGCCGGGGATGCAGGAACAGGTGCAGGCGATGGGGCAGGGCGATCTGCAGAACGGGGCCGCGTTCCTCAACAACACCATCAACCACCAGGCCTCGCAGATGGGCTTCAACGACATCTTCTACCTGCTGGGCTGGACGTTCCTGGGCATCATCTTCTTCCTGTGGCTGGCCAAGCCGCCGTTCGCGGGCGGCGGCGGAGCGGCCGCGGCGGGCGGTCACTGAGTCCGCCGCGCCGGCAACGACGAAACCCCGCCGCGCGCGGGGTTGCGTTTGTGCGGCGGCGGCAGGCGCGCTTGCCGCCGCGGCGAGCGGCGGACCAGAATGCCGCTCCCTCGCAAGCATCGGCAGGTTCGGACATGCAGCGTTTTCTGCGCGCCTTGTGGTCCCGCTCGGATTCCTCGCGGCCGCGCCGCGGCGCTGCACGCGCCCGGCAGTGTGCAGCGCTGCTGCTGTGCCTCGGCGCCCTCGGCGTCGGCGGCGCGCAGGCCGAGCCGAACGTGGCGGCGATCACCCCGACCGACCGCCTGCACGAAGCCTGGTGGGCGCAGCGCCACCAGCAGGTGCTGGCGCAGGCGCGCGCGCATGCGGACACGCCGCTGCTGCTGATCGGCGACTCGATCACCCACAACTACGACAAGGCCAATGCGCCGGACGAGGATTTCCAGCCGACCTGGCAGACCTTCTACGGCCGCCGCGGCGCGCTGAACCTGGGTTTCAGCGGCGATGCCACCGAGCACGTGCTGTGGCGGCTGCAGCACGGCGAAGTGGACGGCCTGCGGCCCAAGGTCGCGATGCTGCTGATCGGCACCAACAACACCGGC
Source organism: Xanthomonas campestris pv. phormiicola (assembly GCA_025666215.1). Classification (NCBI taxonomy): domain Bacteria; kingdom Pseudomonadati; phylum Pseudomonadota; class Gammaproteobacteria; order Lysobacterales; family Lysobacteraceae; genus Xanthomonas; species Xanthomonas campestris. The sequence goes on from CP102593.1 coordinate 2,044,488, forward strand.
CACGAGCGGCAGAGCGCCGCCGACACCGTGCTCGGCATCGACGCGGTGGTGGCGACCCTGGAGCAGCGCCTGCCGGCCACGCGCATCCTGCTGCTCGGCCTGCTGCCCAGCGCCGGATCGGCGCAGAAGCGCGCGCGCGACGCCGAGGTCAACCGCGCCCTGGCGGTGCGCTACGGCGACAATCCGCGGGTGGCCTACCTCGATATCGGCGCGATCTTCCTCGAGCACGGCGCGCTCGACCAGAGCCTGTTCTACGATCCGCGGCTGCATCCGCCAGGCGATGCCCTGCACCCGGACACGCGCGGCCAGCGGCGCATGGCCGAGGCGATCGAGCCGACCCTGGCGCGCCTGCTCGGCGAACCGCCGCGGCTGCCCTTGGCGGCGATGACGCAGGCCAATACCGCGATCATCCCGGTGCCGTGGCTGGAGCAGGATTCCTATGACTGGTACGCGCGCCACCACGCGGCGCTGGAGGCGGCGCGCCGGGTGCAGCCCGAGGTGGTGATGATCGGCGATTCCATCACCCACTTCTGGGCCGGGCCGCCGCAGGCCACCCGGGTCGGCGGCGCGCAGGCCTGGCAGCGCACCTTCGGCGCGTCCAGGGTGCTGAACCTGGGCTTCGGCTGGGATCGCACCCAGAACGTGCTGTGGCGGCTGCGGCAGGGCGAAGTGGACGGGTTGGCGCCGCGCTGGGTGGTGATCAACATCGGCACCAACAACCTCACCGGCACCGAGAACGCGCGGGCCAGCACGCCGCAGGAAGCGGCCGATGGCGTGGCCGCGGTGGTCGCCGAGGTGCGCCAGCGGCTGCCGCGCAGCAGGATCGTGCTGATGGGCATCCTGCCGCGCGGCTTCGCCGCCGACGCGCCGCTGCGCGCCCCGATCGCGCAGACCAACCGCCTGCTGGCCGCGCGTTTCGGCCACGATCCGGCGGTGCGCTGGCTGGACATCGGCGCACGCTTCCTGCAGCCCGACGGCAGCCTGCCGCAGGCGCTGATGCCCGACAGCACCCATCCCAGCGAGGAGGGCTACCGGATCTGGGGCGAAGCGCTGCGCGAGATCGGCGTCGGCGGTTGAAACGCGCTGCCGCGGTTACTGCCGGGCCACTGCAGCACCTGTATGAGCGGCTTCAGCCGCGACAGGAACTTGCCGAAGGTGGCTGTCGCGGCTGAAGCCGCTCCTGCAGGGGATGCCCGCCGGCGCATGCCGCGGTGCGCTCAGCCCTTGTCCGGCTTGAGCAGCTCCAGCACCGCTTCGCGGCGCCGTGCGGGCAGGTTGCGGTAGCGGGTCAGCAGCGCCTGCTCGTGCGGGTCGTGCGCCTGCAGCGCGTAGTCGGCCGGCAGGTCGTGCACGCGCGCGCCGCTCTGGCCGTGGCCGCAGATCAGTTCGTCCAGCGAGCGCTTGAGTACGCCGCGCAGGTTCGGCAACAGGCGAAAGCTCGGGGTCTCGCGATCGTTCTCCCATGCCGACACCGACGACTTGGTCACGCCCAGCGCGAAGCCCAATTGTTCCTGGGTGAGCCCGGCGGCTTTCCTGGCTTCGCGCAACCGGTCGCCGAAGCTTTTCATCGCGGTGGGCCTTGCAGTTACGGGGCCTACCAAGATATGGAGCATCCGTAACCTTGTCGTACAGCCATGCTTGACTCTAGATGTTCGGGAATCCGATACTTTGGCGGTGCGGGCCGCGCTGACGCGTGAGCGCACGCACGCCGGACACGGACGACCGAGGAATGCATGGTATTTCGCCTATTTTCCATTGCCGTTGCAGCGACAGCGCAGCGGCGCCCCATGGCGTTTCGCCAGGCGGGCCAGGCCGCCGCGCGCGCGCGGCGCGCAGCCGCAGACGCGGCGGAGGATGGGGCATGGCCACCTACGAAGTGAAGCTGCGGCGCGTGGCGCAGCTGGAGCCGGCGCTGTGCGTGCTGGTCCACGCCGCCAACGCGTATCTGGCCGCGCGCGCGGCCGAGCGCCACAACCCGGGCTACCGGGCGTACATGGTGGCGGTGTGGGTGGACGGCGTGCGCGTGGACATCGGCGCGTTCCGCCGGCCGGATCGCTAGTGCGTGTCATCAGGTTCCCGATTAGGTCGTGTTGGGTGTGCCGGGTCGCCAGCCGGCGCTGCGTGGTGCAGCGCCTGACAGGTATGGCGCGCGCAAGAAGCCATGCTCTGCGCGGTCCTTCCGCGGCACGGGTGTCGCACCGCCGCCGTGCAGTGACTTTCGCCACATGACCGCGCGCAGCGCTTGCGGCGAGCCTGCATCGATTCCCCGAGGCGACTTCATCGATGCGCAGGTCCTGGCCGTTTCTCCTGTTGCTGCTGTCTGCTTTCGGTGCGCCTGCGCAGGCCGAAGCTGCCGGCGAAGTCGGCAAGCACGGCCATCGTCCGCAGCTGTCCTCGCGACAGTGCGGTCTGGGCACGCCGTTCAACGTGCTTGCCGACAGCGGCGGTATCTGGCTGTACCGCACCGGCGGGTCGCCACGCGAGATCTTCTTCCACGGCGGCGCACTGAGCGTCGACCACACGTTGCAGCAGATCAGCGCCGGCGATGCGCAACGGCTGCAGGAAATGGAGAGGGACATTCGCGTGCTGATGCCGCAGGTTGCCGAGATCGCGCATGCTGCGGTCGATCTCAGCTACGACGCGCTCGGCGGGGTCGTCGAGGTGCTGACCGGCAGTTGGCTCAACGCGCGCAAGATCGAGCGGCTGCGCAAGCGCGCGAACGCTTACGTCGATGGCACGCTCGGCAAGGGGCGCTGGGAGCAGGATGCGTTCGGCGGCAACTTCGGCAAGTACGTCGAAGTCGAAGCCGAGGCGTTCAAGGGCAGCATCGCGCGGCACATGCTGTGGCAGATCGCCACCGGCCGCGCGGATGCAATAGACGCACGCGCCGCCAGGATGGACGGTGCATTGGATGCCAGGCTCGATGCGCAAGGCGAGGCGATCGAAGCCAAGGCCGAGGGGGTGTGCAGCACCGTGGCGAAACTCCGCCGATTGCAGGACGCACTGGAGTTCCGCTACCAGGACCAGCCGCTGCGAATGCTCGCGCCGGCGCAGGACGATGGGTCCGGTGCTGGCATCGATGTCGCCGCCGATGCCGGGCGCGGGCCCGGTGGTGGCGACAAGCCGCGCAGCGACGCGATCGGCCTGCCTTCGGTTCCATTGCGCTAGAAGCCGAAGGGCGCGCGTGTTCGGCCGGCGCGTCATCGCGCCAGCCGGGACAGGCGCGCCGCATCGGCCAGCCTGACGGGCCGGGCATGGCGTCGTGCGCGGGATGGGGCGAGGCGAGTGCCGCGTCGTCTTCGATGTTTCGCTGCGCTCGCGACTGGCCGCGCCCGGCGGCGGCCTTCGCTGCCTGCCTGCGCCGTGGCTGCCGCCAGAAACGAAACAACCCGCTTTCGCGGGTTTTCCAGTAGCCCTGCGGACTTCCTCGGGAAGTCCGTAGAGCCGGATGTGGTGCCCAGGAGAGGACTCGAACCTCCACGGTTTTACCCGCTAGTACCTGAAACTAGTGCGTCTACCAATTCCGCCACCTGGGCAATTCAGGCGCGAAATTCTGCTGGCGCCGCCGGATGCTGTCAAGCGCGCCGAGGCAGTGGCTTGCGGCACCCAGGCAGCGTCGATCGCTGGTCGCAGCGCTGGTCGTCGAGGGGCCGCAGCAGCGAGAATTGGAGAATTGCAGGAGGTCTGTGGGCGCGGCATTGCCCGTAAGACCATCGGGAGCAAGCCCCGTCCCGCAAACACCGGGCAAAAAAAATCCCGCCGAAGCGGGTTTTTCTTTTACTTCCTGCTGTATCTGGTGCCCAGGAGAGGACTCGAACCTCCACGAAGTTGCCCCCGCTAGCACCTGAAGCTAGTGCGTCTACCAATTCCGCCACCTGGGCGATACAGGCCGACGATATTGTCGGTTGCGCGCGCCGCTGTCAAGCGGCGCGCGCATCGCCCACCGACGCCTCAGCTGGCGGTGAAGCGCAGGCCCTGGTTGATCGCGCAGCGGTAGCCGAGCGTGGTGCCGGTCTGCTGGTAGCCGGGCAGGGCGAACACCGCCATGCTGAAGTCGATGCTGCTGTCCGGATGCACCTGGTAACGCAGGAACTGCTGGATCGGCTTGCCGTCGCGGCCCACGGTGAGGTGCTCGTCGGCGAAGGACAGGGTGCCGTCGGCGATCACCCGATATGCGCCGATGCGCAGGCCGCCGCGGGTCTGGGTCGTGGTGGCGCCGCCGGCACTGGGCGTGCATTGGCTCAGGTCGACCGCGACCGCGACCGAGGCGCCGGTGTCCAGCGCGCGTTCGATCTCGGCGAGCGAGTTGAGGGGCGCGGCGGCGCCGGCAGGGTGGGCGAAGGCGAGCAGCGAGGCGGCGATCAGCGAGAGGGGCAGGGACTTCATGCGGAGCTCCGGAGCGTGGGGGAGGGGGTTCGCCGCACGCACGTTAGTCCTTTGCGCTGCGCGGTCAACCGACAAAATCGCGTTCTCCCGGCTGTGTCACAGCGCTTGTTCGAAGCAGGTCCGCTCGCCCTCGCGCAGCTTTCGCGTCGTGTCCGAATCCGCATGAAAGATGCGGTTTTTTGCCGAATGCGCCGTGCCTGCGCGGGTGATGCCGCCAGGATTGGGCCCGCTCGCGATCCGGCGCCGCGATGCCGTGCATGACGGTCGCGCAGGCGCGTCGCCTCGCGTTGCAGTCGGGCCATCCGGACGCCGCATCGCGCGCCGGCATTGACAAGGGCGCGCGCTGTCCGCAGAATTCGCGGCCTCCATCGCCCAGATGGCGGAATTGGTAGACGCACTAGCTTCAGGTGCTAGCGGGGGCAACTTCGTGGAGGTTCGAGTCCTCTTCTGGGCACCACATGCAACACGCGGGAGCGCTGAACTCCCGCAACGACCGGCCCGCTGACGCGGGCCTCGTCGTTTCTGGAAGTGGCCGGCCACCATCGCGCCCGCCGGTTTGCCTGCGTTGACGGCCCAGCGAGTACCATGGGAGGATGACCAATCGAAAAACCAAGTCCGGCAAGCCCGGCAAGCCCGCATCCCACGACACGCCCGCCAGCAAGGCCGGCACCCCGGCGGCGGCGCCGCCGCCGAAGAAATCCAAGATGCCGTCGTGGATGCCCAGCCTCCCCAGTTTCCTGCGGCGCAGTCCCAAGCCGCCGTTGCAGCCGCTGCATCCGCCCGAGCCCGTGTCCGCACCCTCCTCGCGAAAGAAGCCGCCGGCCGCGGTGGCCGATCCGTTCGCCGCCCGCGAGGCCGAGCGCTACGCCGAGCCGATCGCCAGCCGCGAGGCGATCCTGCAACTGCTGGACCGCTGCGATGGCCCGCAGACCCTGGAAGAATTGGCCGGCCAACTCGGCCTGACCGAGCCTTCGCGCATGGAGGCGTTGAGCAAGCGCCTGGGCGCGATGCTGCGCGAGGCGCAGCTGGTGCAGAACCGCCGCGGCGGCTACGCGCCGGTGCAGCAGACCAACCTGATCCCCGGCGTGGTGATCGCCAATCCCGACGGCTTCGGCTTCCTGCGTCCGGACGAGGGCGGCGACGACCTGTTCCTGCCGCCCTACGAGATGCGCAAGGTGCTGCATGGCGACCGCGCGCTGGCCAACGTCACCGGCATCGACCGCCGCGGCCGCCGCGAAGGCAGCATCGCGCGCGTGCTCGAGCGCGGCCTGAGCCGGTTGATCGGCCGCTTCAGCATGGAGGGCGGCATCGCCTACGTGGTGCCGGACGACAAGCGCATCCAGCGCAACATCCAGATCCCGACCGATGCGATGGGCGAGGCGCGCGACGGCCAGCTGGTGGTGTGCGAGCTCACCTCCACCCCGGACGGGCGGCGCCCGCCGATCGGCAAGATCATCGCGGTGCTCGGCGACAAGCTGACCCCCTCGCTGGTGGTGGAAACCGCGATCCACGGCCGCGAGCTGCCGTACGAATTCCCGCAGGCGGTGCTCGACGAAGCCGCCGCGGTGCCGCTGACGGTGGAGCCGGCGGCGATCAAGGGCCGCGTGGACCTGCGGCAGACCCCGCTGGTGACCATCGACGGCGCCGACGCCAAGGATTTCGACGACGCGGTGTTCTGCGAGCCGAACGCCGAAGGCTTCCGCCTGGTGGTCGCCATCGCCGACGTGTCGCACTACGTGCGCCCGGGCACGCCGCTGGACGTGGAGGCGATCCGCCGCGCGACCTCGGTGTATTTCCCCGGCTTCGTGGTGCCGATGCTGCCGGAGACGCTGTCCAACGGCATCTGCTCGCTCAATCCCAAGGTCGACCGCATGTGCTTCGTGTGCGACATGCAGATCGACCGCCAGGGCGAGGTGGCCGGCGCGCGCTTCTACGAGGCGGTGATGAATTCGCACGCGCGGCTCACCTACGATCAGGTGTGGCAGGCGGTGGGCGAAAAGGACGAGCAGGTGCGCAAGGACGTGGCCGCGGTGCTGCCGCAGATCGAGCGCCTGTACCAGCTGTTCCACGTGCTGGCCAAGGCGCGTGCGCGCCGCGGCGCGATCGAGTTCGAGACCTCGGAAGTGCGCTTCGTGCTCGACAACACCGGCGAGGTGACCCAGGCCGGGATGCTGGTGCGCAACGATGCGCACAAGCTGATCGAGGAATGCATGATCGCCGCCAACGTGGCCGCGGCGCGGCACCTGCTGGAGGCGCGCATCCCGGCGCCGTACCGCGTGCACGAGCGGCCGCCGGAGTCCAAGTACGCCGACCTGCTCGAGTTCCTCAAGGAATTCAAGCTGAGCCTGCCGCCATGGAACAAGGTGGTGCCGGGCGACTACACCAAGCTGCTGAAGAAGGTGCGCGAGCGCCCCGACGCGGCCTTGCTGGAGTCGGTGCTGCTGCGCAGCCAGAGCATGGCGGTGTACTCGCCGGACAACGCCGGCCACTTCGGCCTGGCGCTGGAGGCGTACGCGCACTTCACCTCGCCGATCCGCCGTTATCCGGACCTGCTGGTGCACCGCGCGATCAAGTACGCGCTGACCCGCGGCGCGCCGGACAAGTACCTGTATTCGCCGCGCGAGATGGCGGCGCTGGCGCTGCAGTGCTCCGAGCGCGAGCGCCGTGCCGACGAGGCCGAGCGCGAGGTCGACGAGCGCTACCGCGCGGCGTGGATGGAAAAGCACGTCGGCGGCCAGTTCGACGGCGTGGTCAGCGGCGTCACCAGCTTCGGCCTGTTCGTGGAGCTGGACCAGTCCAAGGTCAACGGCCTGATCCACGTGACCCAGTTGCCGCAGGACTATTACCAGTTCGACGCGGTGCGCAAGACCCTGTCCGGCGAGCGCCGCGGCATGCAGTTCCGGCTCGGCGACCGGGTCCGCATCCTGGTGCTCAAGGCCAGCATGGAAGAGCGCAAGATCGATTTCCGCCTGGTGGTGGAAGGCGAGCCGATGACCGACATGCCGCCGCCGGAACGCGGCCAGCAGCAGCCGGCCAAGCGCAAGAAAAAGAAGTACTGACGGCGCAGCGTCGCGGCGGGCCGCTTGTGGCCGGCCGCCGCGATCGTTCGCCCCTTGCGCGCAGCGCATGGGGCGCTGCCTGCGCGATGCGGTTCGCAGCGGAGAGCAGACATGCAGCACGACGACTACAGCGGCGGTTGCCAGTGCGGCGCGGTGCGCTTCCGGGTGCGCGGCCGGCTCGACGACGCTTCGATCTGCCATTGCCGGATGTGCCAGAAGGCGTTCGGCGCCTACTACGCGCCGCTGGTGTCCACACGCGGCGCGGAGCTGGTGTGGACGCGTGGGGCGCCGAAGCATTTCCAGTCCTCCAACCTGGTGCGGCGCGGTTTTTGCGCCGACTGCGGCACGCCGCTGACCTACGAAGCGCCGGACGGCATCGCCGTGGCCGCCGGTGCGTTCGACCAGCCGGCGGCGTTGCCGCCGCGGATCCAGTACGGGCTGGAAGCCAAGCTGCCGTTCGTGGACGGCTTGCACCGCTTGCCTGTGCGCACTACCGAGGACGATCTGGAGAACGCGCCGTTCCTGGCGCAGTTGGTGTCGCACCAGCATCCGGATCACGACACCGGGCGCTGGCCGGCCTGAGCGGGGCCGCCGGGCCGCGCCGAACGCGGGGCCAGGACCCGCTCGCCGAGGCCGTCTCCGCAGGCCTGTGCGCACCGCGCAGCGAGCGCCGCATGGGCGTTCGGGCGTGTCGCCGCGGCCGCTGCAGGCGTCCGTCGTTCTTGCCGGGCGCGCGGGATTGCCATGCGCGCCGCCTGTCCGGCACTGCTGCGCGGCGGCGGCTGCGTCGGGTCCTGTCGCCCTGCTGTGCATGAAGCGGATGCCCGGCCGGCGCGGTCATGCGGTGCGGGCAATGTGACGCGAGCGCCGGCAACGCCTACCATTCCCGCTTTCCTTCCTCGCAGTCCCCGCCTCATGAGCAAGCAGAACCAGTGGATCGTCGGCGTCAACGCCGTGGCCTCGTCGATCGAGAACGATGCCGACAACGTGCGCGAAGTGCTGATCGAGGCGGGCAGCAAGAACCCGCGGCTGGTGGAGATCGAGGAGAACGCGCGGCGCAAGGGCATCGAGGTGCGGCGGGTGAATACCCAGGCGCTGGACGGCGTCGGCGGCTCGGTGCGCCACCAGGGCGTGGCCGCGCGCTATGCGGCGGCGCGCACCTGGGGCGAGAACGAACTGGAAGGCCTGGTCGCCGCCGCCGAAGGCCGCGCGCTGCTGCTGGTGCTCGACGGGGTGCAGGATCCGCACAACCTCGGCGCCTGCCTGCGCAGCGCGGCGGCGGCCGGTGCCACTGCGGTGGTGATTCCGAAGGACAAGTCGGCGCCGGTCAACGCCACCGTGCGCAAGACCTCGGCCGGCGCCGCCGACCGCATTCCGATCGTGGCGGTGACCAACCTGGCACGCTGCCTGCGCGACCTGCAGAAGCAGGGCGTGTGGATCTACGGCCTGGTCGGCGAGGCCGAGACCTCGCTGTACGCGCAGGACCTGCGCGGCAACGTGGCGCTGGTGCTGGGCGGCGAATCCGACGGCCTGCGCCGGCTGACCCGCGAGCACTGCGACGGCCTGGTCAAGATCCCGATGCCGGGCGACATCGAGAGCCTCAACGTGTCGGTGGCGACCGGCGTGACCCTGTTCGAGGCGGTTCGGCAGCGCATGGGGTGAGGGGCCGAAGCCGTCATGCCCGCCGCTGCGTTCGTCGCGACTGAAGTCGCTCCCCCGGTGGGCTCCGGATGCTTGGATGAGTGCGTTGTGGAAGCGCTTCGAACCCTGACCGCCTCCGAAGGTGGAAGGTCCACCACTTCGTTTGTCGCGGCTGAAGCCGCTCCTGCACGGGCCGCGCTCGCATGTATCGGGCGAGCCGGCCGGGTGCACTGTGGGAAGGGCTTCGGCCCCGACTGCACGGTGGCGGAAGGTTCCGGGCTGCGTTCGTCGTCGTTGACGACCCGAGGCCACTTGAAGCCGGAGTGCGGCGAGCCGGCTGGGTCCACTGTTGGGGGCTTCAGCCCCGACCGGCCCGTGCGCGCCGTTCTTCGGTCTGGCCCATGGCTCCGCAGCCGCCTGGCGCCGGTCGCGGCGATGTTCCGCTTCAGCGCTGGTCGATCGCTGTCACCGCCACCGCCGACGTTGCGCCGGTAGCGGATGCCGTCGCCCCGCTGCCGCCCAGCGCCTGGTACAGGGTGACGTCGTTGTTGAGCTGGTCGAGCCTGGCCTGGGCCAGGGTCAGTTCCGCGCTGCGCCGGGTCTGCTGCGCGTCCAGCCAGGTGCGCAGGTCGGCGGCGCCGCTGCGGTAGCGCACTTCGTACATGCGCTCCACGTCGCGTGCGGCAGCGAAGGACTTCTGCGCCGAGGCCACCTGCGTCTCCAGCTGGGTGCGCGCCGACAAGGCGTTGTCGACGTCGCCCAGGGCGGTGTACAGCGTGGTGCGGAAGGTGCTGGCGGCGATCTCGTAGCTGGTGCCGGTGATGCGGGTGTTGAGCTGGGCCTGGCGCAGGTTGAGGAACGGCAGGGTCAGCCCGGCGCCGAGCGTGGCCAGCGGATTCTTCAGTACGTTCGTCAGCGTGGCGCTGCTGCCGTCGAGCGAGCCGGTCAGGCTCAGCGCCGGGTAGTAGCTGGTCGCGGTGACCTTGATGTCGGCCAGCGCGCTGCGCAGCCGCAGCTCGGCCGCGCGCAGGTCCGGGCGGCGCGCCAACAGTTCCGCCGGCAGGCCCGGCGCCAGTACCGGGCGCGCGAATGCGTCCAGATTCTGCGGTTCCTCGGCTTGCGGCCACGCCTGGCCGTCCAGCAGCACGGTCAGCTTGTTGCGGGCTTCCACGCGCTGTTGCAGCAGCTTGCTCTGCTCGGTGCGCTGGCTTTCCAGGTTCTGCTCGGCCTCGCGCACTTCCAGCCGCGACACCTCGCCAGCCTGGAACTGTACCTGCACCAGTTGCAGGGTCTTGGCCAGGCGCGCGAGATTCTCCTCGCCGGCGGCGATGCTCTGGTTGAGATAGCCGAGTTGCCAGTATTGGTCGCAGACCTCGCCGACCAGGGCCAGCGCGGTGTTCTCGCGGTCCTCGTCGGTAGCCTCGGCTTCCCAGCGGTCGGCATCGCGCTGCGCGCGCAGCTTGCCCCACAGGTCGATCTCCCAGCTCAGCGACACGCTGGCGGCATTGCTGCGGGCGACGTCGTCGTGATGGTCGGTGGCGCGGCTGCCGGAGGCACTGACGCTGCCGCTGGCGCTGGGCCACCGCTCGGTCTCGCTCAGGCCGGCCTGCAGCCGCGCCTGGCGCAGGCGCAATCCGGCCGTGGCCAGGTCGGCGTTGACCGCCAACGCATGCGCCACCAGGCGGTCCAGGCGCGGATCGCCGAAGCCTTGCCACCAGGCGTCGGCGGCGATGTCGTGGGCGGGGTAGGTGGCCTGGCGCGCCAGCGGCTGGCGCGCGTCGCCGGCAGTATCGGCACCGGCGGCGTACTGCTGCGGCACGGCGATCGGCGCGGCGCGGTACTGGCCGGTGCTGACGCAGCCGGACAACGTGGCGAGCAGGGCCAGCGGCAACAGCGCCGGGCGTAACGAAGAGAGCATGTTCATTCGCGGGCCAAGGCCTCCACGGGATCGAGTTGCGCGGCGTTGCGCGCGGGCAGGAAGCCGAACACCACGCCGATCAGGCTGGAGCAGGCGAAGGCGGCGACGATCGAGCCGGTCGAGAAGATCATGCTGAAGCTGCCGCCGGCCACGGCGAACACCCGGCCCAGCGCCAGCGCCAGGCCGACCCCGAGCAGGCCGCCGAGCAGGCACACCAGCACCGCCTCGATCAGGAACTGCTGCATGATGTCGCTCTGCCGCGCGCCGACCGCCATGCGCACGCCGATTTCGCGGGTGCGTTCGGTCACCGACACCAGCATGATGTTCATCACCCCGATGCCGCCGACCACCAGCGCGATGGCGGCGATCGCGCCGATCATCAGGGTCAGCGTCTGCGTGGTCTTCTCGATGGTCTCGCGGATCTCGGCGCTGTTGCTGAGGAAGAAATCCTCGCTGCCGTGGCGCAGTTTCAGCAGCCGCGTCAGCGCCTGTTCGGCCGCATCCATCGGTGTGGCGTCGGACACGCGCACGGTGATGCTGGACACGTAGCTCTGGCCGAGCATGCGCGACATCGCGGTGGTGTAGGGCACCCAGATGCTCAGCGTGGAACTGCTGCCGAAGCCGGTGGTCTGCTTCTGCGCCACGCCGACCACGCGTACCGGCACGTTGCCGAGCAGGATCACCTGGCCGATCGGGCTGCGCGGAGAGCTGCCGAAGAACTGCGTGCGGGTGTTCTGGTCGATCACCGCCACCTGCTCGATGCGCGACACCGCCTCGGCGCCGAAGAACGCGCCTTCGGCCAGCTTCAAGCCCTTGACCCGGAAATACTGCTCGCCGACGCCGCTGACCTGGGCGGTGGCCGACTGGTTGCCGTAGCGCGCGGTGACCGAGGTGGAGACATTGGGCGTGGCGCTGTCCACGTAACTCTGCTGCGCCAGCGCGGTGGCGTCGCGCGCCTTGAGCGTCTGCACCCGGCCCGAGCGCATGTCGCCGAAGCCGCTGCCCGGATAGACCTCGATGGTGTTGGTGCCGAGTGCGGAGATGTTGGACAGGATCTGCTGCTGCGAGCCGTTGCCCAGCGCCACCACCGACACCACCGAGGCGATGCCGATGATGATCCCGAGCATGGTCAGGAAGGTGCGCAGGCGATGCGCGTTCATCGCCAGCAGCGCCATCCGGAACGCTTCGGTGAACCGGTCGCGCAGCGCCTGGAAGCGGCTGCCGCCGGTGGCGGCCGGTTCCAGGCGGCGCGCGGCGCGGCGCGGGTCGATCGCCGGGTTGGCGCGGTCGGCGATGATCGCGCCGTCGCGGATCTCGATGATGCGCTGCGCGTGCTGCGCCACCGACATGTCGTGGGTGACGATGATGATGGTGTGGCCTTCGGCATGCAGCTCGCCGAGGATCGCCATCACTTCCTCGCCCGAACGCGTGTCCAGTGCGCCGGTGGGTTCGTCGGCCAGGATCACCTGGCCGCCGTTCATCAGCGCGCGCGCGATCGAGACGCGCTGCTGCTGGCCGCCGGAGAGCTTGCCCGGGGTATGCCCGGCGCGGTCGCTGAGCCCGAGCCGGCGCAGCAGCTCGGCCGAGCGCGCGCTGCGCGCCGCCGCAGGCATGCCGGCATACACCGCGGGCACTTCGATGTTGCCGCTGGCGTCGAGGTCGCCGAGCAGGTGGTAGCGCTGGAAGATGAAGCCGAAGTGCTCGCGGCGCAGCTGCGCCAGCTCGTCCGGCTGCATCGCGCCGGTGGCGCGGCCGGCCACGCGGTAGCTGCCGGCGCTGGGCCGGTCCAGGCAGCCGAGGATGTTCATCAGGGTGGACTTGCCGGAGCCGGACTGGCCGACGATGGCCAACATCTCGCCGGCGGCGATGTCCAGGTTGACGTCGCGCAGCACGACCAGGGTCTCGTCGCCGGCCGGGAATTCGCGGCGCAGGTCGCGCAGTTGCAGCAGTGCTTCGCTCATGGTCGGGGCCTCACATGCCCATCGGCGGCGGGCCGCCGCCGGGGCCGCCGCGGCGCTGGCTGTTCTTCTCGCTGGCCGCCTGCTTGGTCGCGGCGGTAGCCTCGCCGACCACCACCTGCTCGCCCTCGCGCAGGCCGCTCTTCACTTCGGCCAGCGCGTTGTTGTTGAGGCCGATGCTCACGATGCGCGGCTGCGGGCGTCCGTCGGCGCCGACCACCTGCACCGTGTAGCGGCCGTCGCCGCGCTTGTCGCCCAGTGCCGCCGAGGGAATGCTCAGCACCTTGCTGGCCTTGCCGAGCACGATGCTGACCTGCGCGGTCATGTAGGTGCGCAGTTCGCGGCTGGCATTGTCCACGTCGAACAGGCCGTAGTAGTAGATCGCCGAACTGGAGGTGGAGGTGGACGAAGAGGACGTGGTCGTGGACGTGCTGTCCTCGCTGGTCACCGATTCGGGCGCCGGGGCGATGTCGCGCAGGGTGCTGGTGTAGCGCTTGTCCGGATTGCCGAGGATGCTGAAATACACCGGCTGGCCTTCCTTGGTCTTGACCACGTCGGCTTCGGAGATCTCCGCGTACACGGTCATGGTGTTGAGGTTGCCGAGCATGACGATGGTCGGCGTGCTCTGGTTGGCGTTGACGGTCTGCCCCTGCTTGGACACCACCGCGACCACGGTGCCGTCGATCGGCGCGGTGATCTTGGTGTAGCCCAGGGTGGTCTGCGCGCTGTCCACCGTGGTCTGCTGCTCGGCGATGGTGGCGTCGAGCGCGGCGATCTGCGCGCGGGTGCCTTCCAGCGTGGCGCGCGCGCTGTCGTAGTCGGCCTGGGAGGTGGCCTCGGCGGCCAGCATCTGCTGCTGGCGCTTGAACGCCAGTTCGTACTGGCGCAGGTTGGCGACCTGCACCTGGCGCGTGGCGCGCGCGTTCTGCAGCGCCGCCTGCGCGCTCCTGAGCGTGTTGAGCTGGGTGCGCGAATCGATCTCGGCGATCAGGTCGCCGGCCTTGACGTTGTCGCCGAGCTTGACCTTCAGCGACTCGATGCGGCCGGATGCCTGCGCGCCGACGCTGACCAGCTGCGAGGGCTTGATCGTGCCGGTGGCCTCGACGGTCTGCTCGATGTCGCCGCGGACCACCGGCGAGGTGGCCAGGGTCGGTGCCGGCGGCGGCCGCAGCCACCAGGCCGCGCTCGCGGCGAGCAGCAGCGCAAGGATCAGCAGCACGATGCGGTTGCGTCGTGTCTTGGGAAGCGCGGATTTCACGGAGGCGGGACCTGTGGCCTGGCCGCGTGCTGCGGCGTCGACAGCAGCATGGCGGCCGCGCCCGCCCGGCCTCAACGCACGCTCTGTGTCGGCGTGTATCGGGTTCAGCGTGGCCGGTATCGCAGTGTTTCCGGCCAGGCTGGCGATACGCGGCGACACGGACCGGGCGCGCGCGCCGATCGGCTAGGATGGATCATCGCCGCATGAAGGAAGAACCGACGATGCATCGCCTGCTGGTGGTCGACGACGACGTCGACATCCGCACCCTCCTGGCCGAACAGCTGGGCCGCGCCGGCTATCAGGTCAGCACCGCCAGCGACGGCGCGCAGATGCGCCAGGTGCTGGAGCGCGAACACGTGGACCTGATCGTGCTCGACCTGAACCTGCCGCGCGAGGACGGACTGACCCTGTGCCGCGACCTGCGCGCCAGGTCGAGCACGCCGGTGATCATGCTGACCGCGCGCAGCGAGCCGATCGACCGCGTGCTCGGCCTGGAGATGGGCGCCGACGACTACCTGGCCAAACCGTTCGAACCGCGCGAACTGCTGGCGCGGATCCGCAACGTGCTGCGCCGGACCGAGGCGCTGCCGGCCAACCTGGAGCCGCTGGCGATCCGCCGCGCGCGCTTCGGCGGCTGGCTGTTCGATCTGGAACAACGCCACCTGGTCGATCCGGGCAGCAGGGTGGTGGTGCTGTCCGGTGCCGAATTCCGCCTGCTGCGGGTGTTCGTCGGCCATGCCAACAAGGTGCTGTCGCGCGAACAGCTGGTGGCGCTGAGCAGCGGCCGCCAGTACGAGGCGCAGGACCGCGCGATCGACCTGCAGATCAGCCGGCTGCGGCAGAAGCTGGGCGACAGCGGCGGCGACGGCCTGATCAAGACAGTGCGCAACGAAGGCTATGTGCTGGCCGCGGCGGTGGCGCTGGAATGAAGCGGCTGCGCCGGTTCTTCGCCTCGATGGCCGGGCGCCTGTTCCTGATCCTGCTGCTGGGCATGGCCTGCGCGGCCAGCTTCGCCACGCTGCTGGCCAATGCCAAGCGCCGCCAGGAATTCGACCGGCAGAACATGGAGCGCGCCGCCGACCGCCTGCAGAGCTTCGTCGAGCTGTTGCAGAGCGCCGGCCCGGAATTGCGCGCGCGGCTGCTGTCGCTGGGCGGGCCAGGCATCCGCATCCTGCCGGCCACGGCGCGCGCGCAGACGCCGGACCCGGTGTTCGCCGCGGTGCTCGGCGCGCGCGGCGGCGCACTCGCGCCGGCGCAGGTGTCGCGCCTGGACATGCCCGCCTGCATGCCACAGCGTCCGGATTTCCTGCCGCCGCCGCAGCGCCGCGACTTCGACCGCCAGGACGCCTCGCTGGAACCGCCGACCTGCCGGCTGATCGCCTTGCGCCTGGACGACGGCACGCCGCTGCGGCTGGGCCTGCAGACCCAGCCGATCGCGCGGCAGACCGCGCTGGCGGTGGACCCGCTGTTCCTGTCGCTGCTGGCGCTGGCCATCGCGCTGCTGGCCTATGTGGTCGCGCGCATCGCCAGCACGCCGCTGCAGCGGCTGGCCGATGCCGCCGCCGACCTCGGCCAGGACCTGCAGCGCCCGCCGCTGCAGGTGCGCGGGCCGCTGGAAGTGCGCCGCGCCGCGCAGGCCTTCAATGCGATGCAGCAGCGCCTGCAGCGGCACCTGGGCGAACGCACGCAGATGCTGGCGGCGATCACCCACGACCTGCAGACCCCGTCCACGCGGCTGCGGCTGCGCCTGGAGAACGTGCAGGACGACGCCCTGCGCGAGCGCCTGATCGGCGACCTGGCGGCGATGCAGGCGCTGATCCGCGAAGGCCTGGAACTGGCGCGCAGCGCCGAAACCGCCGAGCAGCGCGCCGCGCTGGACCTGGATTCGCTGCTGCAGAGCGTGGTCGAGGATGCCGCCGAAGCCGGCGCCGACGCGGTGTTCGAGCGCGGTTGCGGCGCGGTGCTGCCGCTGCGCCCGCTGGCGATGCACCGGCTGTTCTCCAATCTCGTCGACAACGCGCTGAAGTACGGCGGGTCGGTGCGGGTGGCGGCCGAACGCCATGCCGACGGCGCGCTCGGCGTGTACGTGCGCGACTGCGGCCCGGGCATCGCCGAGGACGAGCTGGAGACGGTGTTCGCCCCGTTCGTGCGCCTGGAGACGTCGCGCTCGCGCGAGACCGGCGGCGCCGGCCTGGGCCTGACCATCGCCCGTGCGCTGGCCGAGAAGGACGGCGCCACGCTGCGCCTGCGCAACCTGGCCGGGGGCGGGCTGGAAGCCTGCGTGCAGTGGGCGGCGCCGCTGCGCCGGAGCTGAGCGCGGCACGCGTCCTGCGCCTGCCGCCGCGTGTCCACCCGCGGCGGCGGATTTTTGCCTACCATGTGCGCTCTTCCCGTGTTGCGTTCCGGTAATGAGCCAGCATCTGCCCCGTCTCGCCGATTCTGGCCGGCCGCCGCGCCCCGGGGCATCTCGTCCATTGCCGAGCAGGACCGACCCGCAGGGCCGCGCTTGCGCCCACCGACATCCACGCCCTGGCTTGCCTCGTGTACGCGCAAGCATCCTGCGACCTGCGCGGGGATCGATAGCACGCGCTAGCGCTTTCCAGGCCGGATCGACCCGGTGAGGGCGGCGGCGTCGGAGCATGCGACGGCCGTCCGCCGCGCCGCGCATGCGTGGCGATCGGTCCTGCTGGCGCTGCTTGTTCTGTTGTTCGGAGCAGGTACCGCGGCGGCGGACGACATGGCCGATACCGGGCCGCCGCCGCTGCGCGACTACGCGGTGGATGCCTGGACCTCGCGCAACGGCTTGCCGCACAACTCGCTGCGCGGCCTGGCGCAGACCGCGGACGGGCGTCTGTGGTTCGCCACCTGGGAAGGGCTGGTGCGCTACAACGGACTGGACTTCGCGGTGATCGACCGCAGCACCCATCCCGGCCTGCCCGACAACGGCGTCGGCGCGCTATACGTAGGCCACGACGGCGCGCTGTGGCTCAGCGACTCGCGCGGCAACCTGGGCCGCTACGACCGCGCCGGCGACTGGCGCTTCTGGCGGCAGCCGCCGGGCTGGCCGCGCGCGCTGATCCACGCCATGACCGAGGACCGCCAGGGACGGTTGTGGCTGCTGTTCGAAGGCAACGGCCTGGGCTGCCTGTGGCCGGACGGCCGCTTCGACTACCAGCCGGCACCGCCCGGCCTGCCGCTGGCCAACAGCTTCCCGCGGATCGCGGTCGACGACCGCGGCCGGGTCTGGATCGGCAGCCTCGACGGTCTGCTGTACCGCGATGCGCAGGGCGTGCTGCGGCGTGCGCCGGACGCCTTCGGGCTGCCGCCCGGCCTGGCCTGGCCGTACCGCGATGCGGACGGCACGCTGTGGCTGGTCGCCGGCGAGAACGTGTACCGGCTGCAGGGCGAGCGCGCCGAGCTGGTGCACCGCCTGCCGGGCTACGGCCACTTCACCGCGATGCTGCGCGACCGCGACGGCGCGCTGTGGCTGGGCACCGAGAACCAGGGCCTGCTGCGCATCGGCCGGCACGGCATCGAGCACATGGCGCCGGGCGACATACTGCCCGACGGGCGCATCGTGAGCCTGCTCGAGGACGCCGAGGGCAGCGTCTGGATCGGCGCCAACGGCGGCCTGTTCCGGCTGCGCGAAACCCTGTTCACCAGCTACACGCGCCGCGACGGCCTCAGCGGCGACTATGTGCGCGCGCTGCTGGAAGCGCCCGGCGGCGCGCTGTGGATCGGCAGCGCCGCCGGCCTGGACCGGATGGCGGCGGACGGCACGATCGCGCCGTCCGGGCTGCGCAACGCCGACGGCAGCGCGCCGTCGGTGCTGAGCCTGGCGCGCGGCGCGGATGGCGACCTGTGGGTCGGCACCTATGCCGACGGCGTGTACCGGCTGCGCGACGGCCGCGTGCGCCGCCATTACGACAAGGCCGATGGCCTGCCCAGCGGCCACGTGCGCGCGATCAGCGTGGACGGCGCCGGCACGGTATGGATCGGCACCCAGCGCGGGCTGGTGCGCATCGATGGCGAACAGGCGCGCGTCGCCGACGTGCCGGGCCTGCCGCAGGGCCTGATCACCGCGCTGGCCAGCATCGACGGCGCGCTGTGGATCGGCTCGGTCGAAGGCGCCTCGGTGCTGCGTGACGGCCGCGTGCAGCGGCTGCCGCTGGAACCGCTGGGCGGCGCGCGCAGCGTGTTCGGCTTCCAGGCGCTGGGCCGCGACATGTGGATCTCCACCGACCGTGGCTTGCACCGCTACCGCGACGGCCAACTGGCGCGTGTCGGCCTGGAGCAGGGCATGCCGGTGGACACCGTGTTCCAGCTGGTCCGCGACCGCCTCGGCAACGTCTGGATCAGCAGCAACCGCGGCGTGCTGCGGACCAGCGCCGACGCGCTCGACGCGGTGGCCGATGGCCGCGTCGGCAAGCTGCAGGTGACCCGCTACAACGAGATCGACGGCATGGCCAATGCCCAGGGCAACGGCAGCTCCGGCCCATCGGAACTCGTGCGTGGCGACGGCAGCGTGTGGCTGGTCACCGCCGGCGGCATCAGCACGGTCGATCCGCGGCGCTTGCAGCGGTTCCGCGAACGCCTGCCGCCGCCGGCGGCGATCGAGAACGTGTTGCTGGATGGGCGGCCGTTCGCGTGGCGGCGCCAGTCGCGGCTGCCCGGCGCCAGGCGCATCGCGGTGTCCTACGTCGGGCTCAGCTATCTGTTGCCCGAGCGCATCCGCTACCGCACCCGGCTCGACGGCCTGGACAAGAATTGGGTGGAACGCGGCCAGCAGCGCAGCGTCGAGTTCATCGGCCTGCCGCCGGGCGACTACACCTTGCGTGTGGCCGCGGCGCATCCGGACGGCGCCTGGAGCGCGCGCGAGGCGGTGTGGCGGTTCAGCGTCGCCCCGCTGTGGTGGCAGCGCCGCAGCGTGCAGGCCGCTGCCGTGCTGGCGCTGCTGCTCGGGCTGGTGGCGGTGTACCGCTACCTGATCGCCCGCTACCAGCGGCGCAATCTGCGCCTGGAGCGGCTGGTCAAGCAGCGCACCGGCGCGCTGCAACTGCAGACCGAGCGGCTGCTGCGCGCCGACGCCGACAAGAACCAGTTGCTGGCCGAACTGCAGGACCAGGCCGACGCGTTCGAGCGCCAGGCCAACGAGGACGCGCTGACCGGGCTGCCGAACCGCCGCCATTTCGACGAAGTGCTGCTGCGCGACGTGCGCCGCGCGCAGCGCAGCGGCACGCCGTTGTGCCTGCTGGTGATCGACATCGACCGCTTCAAGCAGATCAACGACGGCTACTCGCACGCCACCGGCGACGCGGTACTGCGCGAGGTCGGGCACCTGCTCGCCGAGGCCTGCCGCACCTCCGACCTGCCGGCGCGGCTGGGCGGCGAGGAATTCGCGGTGCTGCTCGGCGACACCCCGCTGGCCGACGCCGAGCGCATGGCCGCGCGCCTGCGCGACCTGTTCCACGCGCGCCTGCAGTGGGCCGATGCCCCGGCGCTGCGGGTGACCTTCAGCGCCGGGCTGGTCGCGCTGAGCGGGGAGGAGACGCCGAGCCAGCTGCTGCAGCGCGCGGACGTGGCGTTGTATCGGGCGAAGAGCGGCGGGCGGGACCGGGTGTGCGTGGGGTGAGGATGGGGGCGGTGTGCCGCTGCGCTCTCCCTGGCGATCCGCGTGCGCCTCAGGAGCCGTCAGGCCATCCTGGCCTTGGCCTTGGCCTGGGCTGCGCGAATTTGCTGTTGCATGCGCCTGGCGGACCAGGTGTCAGGGACGTCGATATCGATTCCCTGCGCTTCCAGTATGAAAAAAAGCATCGCTGCTGCTTGAACCGGGTACAGGCGCAAGTTGATTTTGAGCGGCGCGGCATTGCGCGGTTGTATCCAGAAGCTCGCTGATCCTTGCGGTGCCTTGGAGGAATATTCCACTGAAATGTAGGCGCTGACCACGTCTTTGAATTGAATGATGTCAACGCCAAAAAGGCTTCGGCGTTTCAGCAGGTTTCGGCTGATTTCGAGCCGAATCGTGCTCAAGACGAACAATAGCCCGGCGCTGGAAGCGAGGACGCCAAGCAGGAAGCCATGGTTCCCTTTCTCGAGCCAGAGAAGCACCCCCAAGCGTTGAGAAAAGCGATGCTGCGATGCCGACAACCACGAGCAAGTGTGTTCCCGCACGGAATGTCTTTGCGATTCCAGGGTTCATCGGCGTTTGTGTTCCATGTGGCCAGAAACCGCGACGCGACAACGAAGCCGCGCAGAGGCGTGGTGGCGGTTGCTCAGATTATCCGGATGCCTTGAGCTGGAGGAGCGCCTGTCTCACGCGTCGGCCGTTGCAGCGGCGCACGCCGGCGCGGAGGGCGAGCGCCCGGCAGAGCAAGCGTTCACCGTCTTGCCAGGTGTCGATGGCGTTAGGCGCTGCCGGACGATACCCGGCAGCGTGCGAAACGCCCTAGCCGAGCTGCGGCGCCGGCCACGCATTGGCGATCTTGCAGAACAGGCGCGCGGTCTGCTCGGTGTCGTAGACCGCGCTGTGCGCGTCGGCGGCGTTCCAGTCGAAGCCGGCCGCCTGTACGGCGCGCGCCAGCACGGTCTGGCCGTAGGCGATGCCGGCCAGGGTCACGGTGTCGAACACGCTGAAGGGGTGGAACGGGTTGCGCTTGTGGCCGCAGCGGGCCACGGTGGCGTTGAGGAAGTTCAGGTCGAAGTGGGCGTTGTGGCCGACCAGGATCGCGCGCTGGCAGCCGTACTTCTTCACCGCCGCGCGCACCGGCGCGAACACGTGGTCCAGCGCCTCGCGCTCGGGCTTGGCGAAGCGGAACGGGTGGTCGAGGATGATGCCGGTGACTTCCAGCGACTTCGGGTCGATGGCGGTGCCGGGCGCCGGCACCACATGCGCGCTGGCGGTGGCGCCGGGGTACAGCTGGCCGGCGTCGTCCATCTCGATCGGCACCGCGGCGATCTCCAGCAGCGCGTGCCGGTTCCAGTCGAAGCCGCCGGTCTCCACGTCCACCACCACCGGCAGATAGCCGCGGAAACGCCGCGACATCGGGGTGGCGGCGAGGGGCTGGGACGGGCTTTCGACGTGGTCGTTCATGCGTGCAGGGTAGCAGAGCGCGGCTAAACCTCGGCCGCGATGGGGCGCGCGGGCCTGGCGAAGACGGATCGAGTCAGGCGCGCGCCTTCGACACAGGCGCCGCGCCACGGGGCGCGACGAAGTTCTGCGGATCGGTGACGCGACGTCCGGATCGAGGGAGCGCCGTCGACGGAGTGGTGTGGGAGCGACTTCAGTCGCGACGGGCGTTCCCGGTAAGGCCCGTCGCGACTGAAGTCGCTCCCACAGTGGCAGGACCGGTGGACCGAAATGCCACCGTGCTTGGTTGTCGCGTTGCGCGCCTCAGGCCGGCACGCGGGTGCCGAGCACGCTGCCCTGCTGGCGCAGGCGCTCGAGCAGCGCGGCGCCGTCGTGCAGCAGCGCGGCCGGGTCCTGGCCGTGCTCGGCGGCCAGGCGCAGCAGCAGCGCGCGCCCGCTGTGCTCGCCGGCGCGCAGCCGTTCCACCAGTTCGTGGGCCAGCGGCGCCAGTTCGGCGAAGCGGGCCTGGCCGTCGGCATCGCGCCGCGCCAGCAGGAAGGTCGGCTGCGCCGGCGCCTCCTGCGGCTGCCAGCCTGGGCCGATGCGCTGCACCGGCCAGCGATAGCGCAGCAGGCGCAGCCAGGGCGACAGCTGCGCAATGCCGTCGAGCAGGTCGCCGTGCGGATCGTGCGGCGGCAGCGGCACATCGTCGATCTGTACCTCCAGCTCGACCGTCTCGTAGTGCGCCAGCTCCGCCAGCCACGGCCGTTGCGCATCCTCGCCGCGTTGCTGCAGGAAGCGGACGAACTCGCCGCCGATGCGCGGGAACAATGGCGTGGGTGCGCGGTGCTCGACGCAGAACGCGCGCAGCAGTGCCTGCCATGCGTCCTCGCCAAGGGTGGCGCGCAGCACCGGGAAATGCGAGGCGAGCAATTGCGCGAGGTTGTCGAAGAACAGCGCGCGGTACACCGCCAGCCGCCGCGGCTCGATGTCCGCCGGCGGCGCGTGCCGCTGCGGATCGCGCAGGTGCAGGGCCAGCGCGAACTGCTGCGCGTGCAGGGAATCAGCCATGCGCCACCTGCGCCATCTGCGCTGCTTGCGCCGACACGGCCTGCGCCTGCGCGTCGCGGATGCGCTGCACCTCGTACAGCAGTTCGGACAGCGGCGGGAAGTGGCTGTCGCGCTCCAGCAGGGTCGGGCGCACCCCGTGCAGGCGGTAGGCGGCGTCGAGCAATTGCCAGACATCGGCGTCCACCGCCGCGCCGTGGGTGTCGATCTTCAGCGCGCTGGCGGCGTCGTCGCGATGCCCGGCGATGTGGTACGAGGCGATACGTGCGCTGGGCATCGCGGCGAGGAAGGCGCGGGCGTCGTAGCCATGGTTGGCGGCGTTGACGCAGACGTTGTTGACGTCGAGCAGCAGGTCGCAGTCGGCTTCGGCCAGCACCGCGGCGACGAACTCGGCTTCGCTCAACGCCTGGCCGGGCGCGGCGTAGTAGGACACGTTCTCCACCGCGATGCGCCGGCCCAGCGCATCCTGCGCCTGGGCGATGCGTGCGCCGGCGTGGCGTACCGCCTCGTCGGTGAACGGCAGCGGCAGCAGTTCGTAGAGCTGGCCGTCGTCGGCGCTGTAGCTCAGGTGTTCGCTGTACAGCGCGACGCGGTGCCGATCCAGGAACCGCCGGGTCTGCCGCAGCAGGTCCGCGTCCAGCGGCGCCATGCCGCCGAGCGACAGCGACAGGCCATGGCAGCTCAGCGGATGGCGCGCGGCCAGCGTATCCAGCATCGCGCCCAGGCGGCCGCCGATGCCGATCCAGTTGTCCGGCGCGCACTCGAGAAAATCGAACGCGGCCGGCGGCGCCTGCAGCAGCTCGGGCAGCAGACCGCGGCGCAGGCCGAGTCCGGCGCTCGCCGCGGGCAGCAGGCGCGGCGCGGAATCAGCCGCCGCCACCGCACTTGCCTTCGCCGCACTTGCCCTCGGCCATCGCCTTGTCGTCGTGCTGGGCCGCGGCGGCGGCGGCCTTGTCCGGCTTGGCCGTAGCGGCGTCCTGCGCATGCGCACCGCATGCGCCCTCGGCGGCCTTGTCGGCGCCGGCGGCATCCGTGGACTTGGCATTGGTTTTGGGCTGCGCCGGCACCGTGGTCGCTGCCTTGTCGGCGCTGGGCGGCGCCGCGGCCTGGGCGCCGAGCGCATAGCCCTGGGCCAGGTCGGTCATCGCCAGCGCGGAGGCGGACAGGCCCAGGCCGCCGAGCAGGACGGCGCCGGCGAGGGCAGTGGACGGACGCGAGGGAATGGACATGCGGACTCTCCTGGCAGGCGAACGTGGTGCCGGCGTCGCCACGCTGGCCGTGTCCGCCAAGCGTACCCGCTGGCGCCGTGCGCCGCATGCGGCGCTGCGCCGTCCGCCAACGAAAAGGCCCCGCCGAAGCGGGGCCTGGTGTGCGCCGCCGCCTCAGCGGCTGTTGGCGATGACGCTGCTGATGACGCCGGTGGCGACGGCGATCAGCACGTACTGGTTGTCGACCCGGCGCCACTCGTGGCCACGCGGCGGCGCCTTCAGGCCGCGCTTGCGGTAGTCGGGCACGCGGTCGCCGCGATGATCGGAGGCCAGGCGTTCGCCGCGCTTGTAGTGGCGCGGACCTTCGTGGCGGCCGTTGTCGTGGCGGTCGTCGCCATGATCGTCGCGGCGGCCGTCGTTGCGCGCCTGTTGCGGACCGCGATCGCCGTGCTGGTCCTTGCGGCCCTTGTCGTCCTGATGGTCCTTGCGCACCTGCTGCGGATCGCGGTCGCGATCGTGGTCGTCCTGGCCGGCGGCGAATGCGCCGCCGGAGGCCAGCAAGGACAGGGCGAGGACCGAACCGATGATGCGCTTCATGGTGTCTCCTGGGTGGTCGGTGGAGAACGGCTCCACGCGTACCGACACGCTAGGCGCCAGCCGATGAATAGGCGATAAAATTTCCAGGAGATTCAATCATTTGCACGTGTCGATATGTGTCGCCACGTATCGACCGCGTCGAGGCCGCGTGAATCCGGACTCAGATGCCCGAGGTGCTGCTGGTTTCGTCGCGCTTGTCGCGCGGCGGCAACGGCTGGTCGCCATGCACCAGGAACCACACGTTCTCGGCGATATTGGTGGCGTGGTCGCCGATCCGCTCCAGGTTCTTGGCCATGAACAGCAGATGCGTGCACGGGGTGATGTTGCGCGGATCTTCCATCATGTAGGTCAGCAGTTCGCGGAACAGGGCGGTGTACTGCGCGTCCAGCAGCGCATCGCCCTGGCGGACCCGCAGCGCGGCGTCGGCGTCGTTGTTCTGGTAGGCGCGCAGCGCCTCGCGGACCTGCTCGGCGGCGAGCTTGCCGAGCTGGCGCAGGCCCAGCGTCTGTGGCATCGGCGGCGAGGTGTTCAGCGCGATCGAGCGCTTGGCCACGTTCGCCGCGTAGTCGCCGATGCGCTCGATGTCGGCCGGGATGCGCAGGCCGGCGAGGATCTCGCGCAGGTCGCGCGCCATCGGTCCACGCAGCGCCAGCCGCATCACGTCGCTGCTGATCGCATGCTCGAGCGCGTCGATCGCCTCGTCGTTGACGACGATGCGCAGCGCGGCGTTGTCGTCGCGGCGCTCGACCACGTCCAGCGCCGCTTCCAGCTGCGCCACCGCGGTCTCGCCCATGCGCACGATCTCGGCGGCGATGCGGTGCTGTTCTTCGTCGTAGCTCTTCACGATGTGCTCGTTCGGCGGGGTGTTCATGTCGTAGGTCCGTTGGATTCGTTAGTGTCGCCGCGGCCATCCTGGCGTCGCGGGGCTGGCGTCGGGCGTCTCAGCCGAAGCGGCCGGTGATGTAGTCTTCGGTCTGCTGCTTGCTGGGCTGCGAGAAGATCATCTCGGTACGATCGTGCTCGATCAGGTCGCCCAGGTACATGAAGGCGGTGTAGTCGGACACGCGCGCGGCCTGCTGCATGTTGTGGGTGACGATGACGATGGTGTAGTCGTTCTTCAACTCCTCCACCAGCTGCTCGATGCGGCTGGTGGAAATGGGGTCCAGCGCCGAGGTCGGCTCGTCGAGCAGCAGCACGTCCGGGCGCAGGGCGACGGCGCGGGCGATGCACAGGCGCTGCTGCTGGCCGCCGGACAGGCCCAGCGCGCTCTGCCCGAGCTTGTCCTTGACCTCGTCCCACAGCGCGCCCTGGCGCAGCGCCTGCTCGACGCGATCGGTCATGTCCGCCTTGGACAGCTTCTCGTGGTGGCGGATGCCGTAGGCGACGTTCTCGAAGATGGTCATCGGGAACGGCACCGGCTTCTGGAACACCATGCCGACCTTGCTGCGCAGGCGGTTCATCGGGTACTTCGGCGACAGGATGTTCTCGCCGTCCAGCAGCACCTCGCCGCGCGCCTCCAGCTTCGGATACAGCGCATAGATGCGGTTGAAGATGCGCAGCAGGGTCGACTTGCCGCAACCGGACGGGCCGATCAGCGCGGTGACGCGCTTTTCCGGCACCTCGATGTTGATGCCCTTCAGCGCGTGGTACTTGTCGTAGTAGAAGTCCAGGCCGCGTGCGGCCACCTTGACCGGCGATGGCGCCAGCGCGGTGTGTCCGGCGGGCATGGCGATGCGGTGCATCGGTGCGGTGTTGTGCTGATCGTTCATGGCCGGTTCCATAGGGAAATCAATCGTTGGACGTCTTGTAGCGGCGCAGCAGGCCGCGCGCGCCGAGGCTGACCAGCAGCACGAACACGGTGAGCACCAGCGCGCCGGACCAGGCCAGCTGCTGCCAGCTCGGGTAGGGGCTGCCGGCGAAGGAGTTCATCACCACCGGCACACTCGCCATCGGCTGCATGACGTTGTTGTTCCAGTACTGGTTGCCGAATGCGGTGAACAGCAACGGCGCGGTCTCGCCGCTGATGCGCGCCAGCGCCAGCAGCACGCCGGTGACGATGCCGGCCGAGGCGCTGCGGTACAGCACCTGCACCGTCACCTTCCACTGCGGGATGCCCAGCGACAGCGCCGCTTCGCGCATCTGCGAGGGCACCAGGCGCAGCATCTCGTCGGTGGTGCGCACCACCACCGGCAGCACGATGAAGGCCAGCGACAGCGCGCCGGCCATCGCCGAGAAGCGTCCGCCGGTCTGCATCACGTACAGCGTGTAGACGAACAGGCCGAGCACGATCGACGGCGCCGACAGCAGGATGTCGTTGACGAAACGCACCACCTGGCCGGTCTTGCGCGCATTGCCGTATTCGGCCAGCCAGGTGCCGGCGGCCACGCCCAGCGGGGTGCCGATCAGCAGTGCCAGGCCGCACATCACCGCGCTGCCGAAGAACGCATTGGCCAGGCCGCCTTCTTCGCCCGGCGGCGGGGTCATGCGGGTGAACAGGTGGATATCGATGCCGGCGATGCCCTTGGACAGCAGGGTCCACAGGATCCAGCCCAGGAACGCCAGCCCGAACAGCGCGGTGAGGCAGGACAGCAGCAGCGCGAACACGTTGACCACGCGGCGGCGGTTGTACAGGCGGTCGGCGATGTCGGCGGCCATCAGTTGCCCTCCCGGCGCGACAGTTGCTGCAGCATCAGGCGGGCGATCGCCAGCACCACGAAGGTGACGATGAACAGCACGAAGCCCAGCAGCAGCAGCGCCGAGCGGTAGGTTTCCGTGGCCTCGCCGAAGTCGTTGGCGATCAGCGCGGCGATGGTGGTGCCCGGTTCCAGCAGCGACGGCGACAGCCGCACCGTGTTGCCGACCACGAACGCCACCGCCATGGTCTCGCCGAGCGCGCGGCCCAGGCCCAGGAAGATGCCGCCGATCACCGCCGAGCGGGTGTAGGGCAGCACGATGTCCCAGCTCACTTCCCATTTGGTCGAGCCCAGCGCGTAGGCCGATTCCTTCAGCCGCGTCGGCACGGTCAGGAACACCTCGCGCATCACCGAGGAGATGAACGGGATCACCATGATCGCCAGCACGAAGCCGGCGGTGAGCAGGCCGATGCCCAGCGGCGGGCCCTGGAACATCGGCCCGATCACCGGCAGCGTGCCGATGTGGTCGTTGAGCCACGGCGTGCCGTATTCGGTCATCACCGGCACCAGCACGAACAGGCCCCACATGCCGTAGATGATCGACGGGATGCCGGCCAGCAGCTCGATCGCGGTGCCGATCGGGCCGCGCAGCCAGCGCGGCGACACTTCGGTCAGGAAGAACGCGATGCCGTAGCTCACCGGGACCGCGATCAGCATCGCGATCAATGCGGTGACCAGGGTGCCGTAGATCGGCGCCAGCGCGCCGTACTTGTTCTCGACCGGATTCCATTCGCTGGAGTAGAAGAAGCTCAGGCCCTGCATCTGCAGGGCATGGCGGCCGCCCCACAGCATCGACAGCGCCGCGCTGGCCAGGGCGATGAGGACGAACACGACGGTAGCGGTGAGCGTCCAGCGGAACAGACGGTCGGCACGGGCGTCGCGCAGGTCGCGTCCGCTGGGCGCCGATATCGCTTCGGGAATGACAGTGGCGTTCATGGGCTCGGTGTGTGCCGGAGCGCGCGGTGGCGCGATCCGGTCGTTGCCGCGGCGGCGATGGCCGCGCGCGGTGGGTGGCTGCGTCGCTCCCGCGCAGGCGGGAACCCGAAAGTCCGGAATACGTGGTACCGATGCGGCGACCGGCGCTGCCTGCCGCAGCGCCGAGCGCGATGCACATGCGCGGCGCGTCCCGCCGCCGCGCACATGCTTCCGCCGGCGAGGGCGGAAGCGGGGTAGCGCTTACTTGAACTCTTTGGCCCAGTAGGCTTCGATCTGCTGCACCAGCTCCGGCGGCAGCGGCACGTAGTGCAGTTCGTTGGCCTGCGGCTGGCCCTTCTCGAACGCCCACTTGAAGAACGCCAGGGTCGCCTTGCTGCGCGCGGCATCCTTGGGCTGCTTGTGCATCAGCATGAAGTTGGTGGCGGTGATCGGCCACGCCTGCGCGCCGGCGGCGTTGGTGATGACCAGGTTGAAGTCCTTGGCGTTGGCCCAGTCGGCCGACGCGGCGGCCGCGGCGAAGCTGTCGGCGTTGGGCTGCACCCAGTTGCCGGCGGCGTTCTGCAGCGAGGCGTACGGCATCTTGTTCTGCAGCGCGTAGGCCAGCTCGACGTAGCCGATCGAGCCCTTGATCTGCTGCACGTACGAGGCCACGCCTTCGTTGCCCTTGCCGCCGACGCCGCCCGGCCACTGCACCGAGGTGCCTTCGCCGACCTTGCTCTTCCAGTCCGGGCTGACCTTGGACAGGTAGTTGGTGAAGTTGAAGCTGGTGCCCGAACCGTCGGAGCGGTGCACCAGGTTGATCTTGGTGCTGGGCAGGGTGGTGCCGGGGTTCAGCGCGACGATCGCCGGATCGTTCCAGGCGGTGACCTTGCCGAGGAAGATGTCCGCCAGCACGCTGCCGGTCAGCTTCAGCTTGCCCGCTTCCATGCCGTCCAGGTTGATCACCGGCACGACCCCCCCGATCGCCGAGGGGAACTGGCCGAGGCCGGCGGCGGCCAGCTCGGCGCTGTCCAGCGGCTTGTCGGAAGAACCGAAGTCGACGGTGCCGGCCTTGATCTGGGCGATGCCGCCGCCGGAGCCGATCGACTGGTAGTTGATCTTGTTGCCGGTGGCGGTGTGGTAGTCGGCCGACCACTTGGACACCAGCGGATAGATGAAGGATGCGCCGGCGCCGGAGATTTCCGCGGCGGTCTTGGCGCCGTCGGCCGCAGCGGCTGCGGGCGCACCACCTGCCGCATCGGCGGCACCCTGCGGCTTGTCGCCATTGCCCGGCTGGCAGGCAGTGATGGCGAAGGCCAGGGCCAGGGACAGAACGGCAAAGCGTGCCGGCTGCAATTTCATGGGGTCACTCCGTAGCGAAGGTAGCCGGGGTCCGGCGGATGTATGCTATGAAATGATATTTTTGTTACAGGCGCGTGACTTGCGCTGTGGTTATCAAATAGTCAAGCGGATCAGCCACTTGTGCCCGCCGTGCGGCGGTGTCGGGCGCGGCGGGGTGGCTGCTGCGGATCGATCTGCGCCGGTTCCGGGATCGCGCCGGCTCGCGCCGGCAGGTCGCTCGCGGCACGCGACCCGCGCAGGGGAGCGGACAAAAAAAGACGCGGACCCTGGGGTCCGCGTCGCATTGCGCCATGGTCGTCGGGCGCTGTCATGCCCGGCGACCCGGATGGCGCAGGCTTACTTCATGTTCTGCGCCCAGTAGGCTTCGATCTGCTTGACCAGCGGCTCCGGCAGCGGGACGTAGTCCAGCGACTTGGCCTGCGCCTGGCCCTGCTCGAACGACCACTTGAAGAAGTCCAGGGCCGCCTTCGACGAGGCCGGCTTCTTGGCCTTCTTGTACATGATCGCCCAGGTGGTGGCGGTGATCGGCCACGCGTCCTGGCCCGGGGCGTTGGTCATGATCAGGTTGAAGTCCTTGGCCGACTTCCAGTCCGCGGTGGCGGCGGCGGCCGAGAAGGCCTTGTCGTCCGGCATCACGAAGCGCCCGGCGGCGTTCTTCATGCCGGCGTAGCTGAGCTTGTTCTGCAGGGCGTAGGCGTATTCGACATAGCCGATGCCGCCGCGGATCTGCTTGACGTACGCCGCCACGCCTTCGTTGCCCTTGCCGCCGATGCCGGCCGGCCACTGCACCGCGGTGCCTTCGCCGACCTTGCTCTTCCACTCCGGGCTGACCTTGGACAGGTAGTTGGTGAAGTTGAAGCTGGTACCCGAACCGTCGGAGCGGTGCACGATGGTGATCTTCAGGTCCGGCAGGGTCAGGCCCGGGTTGAGGCCGGCGATCGCCGCGTCGTTCCACTTGGTGATCTTGCCCAGGAAGATGTTGGCCAGCACCGGGCCGTCCAGCTTCATCGCGCCCGGCGCCACGCCCGGCACGTTGAACACCGGCACGATGCCGCCGATCACGACCGGGAACTGGCCCAGGCCGAACTTGTCCAGTTCCGGGCCGGTCAGCGGCTTGTCGGAGGCGCCGAAATCGACCGTGGCCGCCTGGATCTGTGCGATGCCGCCGCCGGAGCCGATGGACTGGTAGTTGACGTGGTTGCCGCTCTTTTCGGCATAGGCTGCCGACCACTTCGACAGCACCGGATAGACAAAGCTGGAGCCGGCACCGGTGACATCGGTGGCTTGCGCCGCCAGCGAGAAAGACGCGACCGCGGCAGCAGCCAGCAGTCGGAGCTTGAGGGAACGCATCGGAAGAACTCCTAGAGGGGTGGTATGCCGGCACCCCGGCCGGCAACGGCGCCATTGCAAGACTTTTTCATGAACGTCTGAAGAAAATTGCATGTCAGTCCAGTGACAGTGCGCCAGGGCTCGGTTGCAGCAATTTCGCCACGGGGGCGACTCAAAATTGTCATGTATTTGACGGAATCTTCACAAATGGTCATGGCCGTCGCTTTCCAGACCGTGCGGATCACCCCCTGCCCACCACCCACTTGGAGATAGTTAAATGCGTTCCCATCTGCTCGCCTCGGCGATCATTGCCAGCCTCGGCCTCGTGTCGGCGCCGCAGGCTTTCGCCGCCGCGAAGACCAACCCTCCGGCGGTGTCCGCCGCCCAGCTTCAGCAGTTGCAAGCGCAGATCGAAGCACTGCAGACCCAGGTCCAGCAGTTGCAGGCGCAGTCGCAGTCGTTGCAGGCCCAGTCCGATGCGCAGTCCGAAGTGAACGTGGTGCAGGCCCAGGCCAGCGAGGCCGCGCAGGCCAGCACCGCCAAGGTCGACAAGCTCGCCAAGCTGGTCAACGACAACAAGATCGGCGGTCGCATGTTCTTCGACCTGACCAATATCGACAAGACCAGCGGCGGCAACAAGACCGCCGCCAGCGGCACCGGGATGGACGTCAAGCGCTTCTACCTGACCGTCGACCATTCCTTCAACGAGATCTGGTCGGCCAACCTGACCACCGACTTCCAGTACAGCTCGGCGATTTCCAGCACCGAACTGTTCGTCAAGAAGGCTTATGTGCAGGGCAAGTTCGACGACGCGTTCGCGCTGCGCATCGGTGCCGCCGACATGCCGTGGGTGCCGTTCGTCGAGAAGTACTACGGCTACCGCTATGTCGAGAACACCTTGACCGACCGCCTGAAGTACGCCAATTCCTCCGACTGGGGCCTGCATGCGTTCGGCGACCTCGGCTCGCAGGTCAACTATGCGGTGTCGGCGGTCAACGGCGCCGGCTACAAGAACCCGACGCGCGGCAAGGGCATGGACGTGGAAGGCCGCGTCGCCTACATGCCGATGCAGAACCTGGCCATCGCGGTGGGCGCCTACTCGGGCAAGCTGGGCAAGGAAACCGATATCCTCGATGCCGAGCACAGCTACACCCGCGCCGATGCGATGGTGGCCTATGCGGATTCGAACTTCCGCCTGGGCGGCGAATACTTCCAGGCCAAGAACCTCAACAACGTGCTGACCGTGGCCACCGACAAGAGCAGCGGTTGGTCGGTGTGGGGCAGCGTCGCGCTCAGCGACAACGGCATCAATGCCTTCGCGCGTTACGACAAGACCGACCTGAGCAAGACCCTCGATCCGACCCTGGCCGACAAGTACTGGAACCTGGGCGTGGAGTTCCCGGTGTTGAAGAACCTGAAGCTGGCCACGGTGTACAAGTACACCCACCAGGACAACACCAGCAAGAAGACCGACGTGGAAACCAAGGAATTCGGCGTCTGGGGCGACCTGTCGTTCTGATTCGCAGCGTCACCCAGCTTGTACCGGAAGGCGACGCACATGCGTCGCCTTCTTTGTTTGCGGCGTCGCCGCTGCGTTGTCCGCGGCGTGATGCGTCCGCGGAGCGCTTCACGGTTCGAGCGGACAGCTGTGGACGATACGGCGAATTGTGCGGCGCAGCACTTGCCATCGCCGGTACGGGTTTCTACTGTCGGGGCATGCTTGCGCGCCTGCCCATGCTGTTGTTGTTCGCGGTGGTGCTGCTGTCTTCGATCGGCGTGGTGTCGATCGTGCCGACAGCGGCACACCCAGCGCCGTGCGCAGGCGCCTGCGGCCCTGCGGCAGCGGACCCGTCGCCGGCAGCGATGCCGCTGGCCGCCGATCTTGATTCGGCCGAAGAACGGGCTGTCGCGCCGCTGTCCGCGCAGCGGGCGATGGCCACCGCCGCCTGCCCGCTGCACGCGGAGCCGGCGCTCGCCTGCCGATGCTATCGGCGACCCGCACTGCGTCCTCCAGCCGCCGCCTGAGTCCCGCATCGCCTGGTGGCGATGCCCGCAACTTGCGTCCATCTGGCGTTGCACCGACTGCGGTGCGGCGTTCTCTCCCCTGTGCCTGGAGATATCCCCCATGGAAAGTCTGCTCGATGGTTTCCGCCATTTCCGCAAAGAGGTCTATCCGCGCCAGCGCGGCCTGTTCCGGCAACTGGCCGGCGGCCAGACTCCGCACACGCTGTTCATCACCTGCGCCGATTCGCGGGTGATGCCGGAGCTGATGTTCGCCGCGCAGCCCGGCGAACTGTTCGTCTACCGCAATATCGGCAACGTGGTGCCGCCGTACTCGCAGCACGTCAGCGGCGTGGTCGCGGCGATCGAATATGCGGTGGCGGTGCTGCAGGTGAAACACATCGTGGTCTGCGGCCACACCGACTGCGGCGCGATGAAGGCGGTGCTCGATCCCGATTCGCTGCAAGGCGTGCCGAACGTGGCCGCCTGGCTCAAGCACACCGACAGCGCGCGCCAGGTCGCCGCGCAGCACGACCACGCCGGGGACCCCGAGGACGCCTTGCACTGCCTGACCGAGGAGAACGTGGTGGCGCAGCTGGACCACCTGCGCACGCAGCCGGTGGTGGCGGCGCGGCTGGCCCGTGGCGCGCTGCGCCTGCATGGCTGGATCTACGACATCGCCCACGGCGAGATCCGCGCCTTCGACGCCGAGCAGGGCCGCTTCGTGCCGCTGCTGCCGGAACAGGGCAAGCGTCCTCCCGAAGCCACCCCGCGCCCGCGCCTGGCGCCGGTGCTGCGCAACGTCGCGGTCTGAAGGAGTCGACCATGCGAACCATGACAGAACCCTCCCGCGCCGGCGCCTCCGCGCTCGCCGGCTACCTGCGCAACGGCGCGTTCGGCCGCGACCTGCTGGCCTCGGTGGTGGTGTTCCTGGTCGCGCTGCCGCTGTGCATGGGCATCGCCATCGCTTCGGGCATGCCGCCGGCCGCCGGACTGATCACCGGCATCGTCGGCGGCCTGGTGGTCGGGCTGATCGCCGGCTCGCCGCTGCAGGTCAGCGGCCCGGCCGCCGGCCTGGCCGTACTGGTGTTCGAACTGGTGCGCCAGCATGGCGTGGCCGCGCTGGGGCCGGTGATCCTGCTGGCCGGGGCGATCCAGTTGATCGCCGGACTGTGCCGGGCCGGGGTGTGGTTCCGCATGACCTCGCCGGCGGTGGTCGCCGGCATGCTCTCGGGCATCGGCATCCTGATCGTCGCCTCGCAATCGCACGTGCTGATGGATGCGGCGCCGAAGGCGCGCGGGCTGGAGAACTTCGCCGCGTTGCCGGCGGTGCTGTGGCAGGCGGTGGATGCCGGCGTGGGCCGTGCCGCGCTGGCGGTCGGCCTGGGCACCCTCGCGATCATGCTGGCCTGGGAACGGCTGCGTCCGCAGCGGCTGCGCTTCGTGCCCGGCGCGTTGCTGGCGGTGGTGACGGTGACCGCGCTGGTGCAGGTGCAGGGCGTGGACGTGCGCAAGGTCGACGTGCCGGCCAACCTGTTCTCGGCGATCCAGACCCCGACCCTGGCGCAGCTGCTCGGCGTGTTCGACGCGACGCTGCTGCTGTCGGCCTTCACCTTCGCCTTCATCGCCAGCGCCGAGACCTTGTTGTCGGCGGCGGCGGTGGACCGCATGCACGACGGCCCGCGCACCCGGTACGACCGCGAACTCGCCGCACAGGGCGTGGGCAACATGCTGTGCGGCTTCCTCGGCGCGTTGCCGATGACCGGGGTGATCGTGCGCAGTGCGGCCAACGTGCAGGCCGGCGCCGCCACGCGCCTATCCACCATCCTGCACGCCGGCTGGCTGCTGGTGTTCGCGCTGCTGCTGCCGTGGCTGCTGCGGACGACCCCGGTGGCGTGCCTGGCCGGCATCCTGGTCTATACCGGGCTGAAGATGGTCAAGCTGGAGCAGGTGCGCGACCTGGCCGCCTACGGGCGCGGCACCGCGGCGATCTACCTGGCCACCACCTTCGCCATCGTCGCCACCGACCTGCTCACCGGCGTGCTGATCGGCTTCGCCTTGTCGCTGCTGCGGCTGGCGTTGCAGCAGTCGCGGCTGAAGGTCGACGTGCATGCGCACGAGGACGCCGACGGCAGCGCCGCGGCAGGGGCCGGTGCCGGCAAGCTGCGCCTGTCGCTGGAGGGGTCGGCCACCTTCCTGCGCGTGCCGACGATGGCGCGCACCCTCGAACGGCTGCCGCCCAACACCGAGCTGCATCTGGACCTGGCGCGGCTGCATCACGTCGACCATGCCTGCCTGGAACTGCTGCGCGACTGGAGCCGCAACGCCGCCGCCCGCGGCTGCGCGCTGGTGGTGGACTGGAAGGAACTGGACCGGCGCGTGGAAGGGCAGCGCGCGGCGTAGCGGGCCGCGTCGTTCTGTTGCGCATCCGCGGGCATCGTGCGGGAGTGGCTTCGGTCGCGACGGGCGAAGCGGTGGCTGTTCCGAACTGGCATGCAGTCGGGACTGAAGTCCCTCCCACAAGAGGGCTCGCAACTCGATTGCGCTGCGCAAACCCTTGTGGGAGCGACTTCCGTCGCGACGAGAGACGCTGTGGGAGTTCCGGCTCCCGACGCGGTCGCGGCTGAAGCCGCACCTGCAGTGCATCTGACCGGCGCTGCGATGGCTGTCGTTCGAACAGCCTCAGCCCGGCGTCTTGTCCTTGAACCGGCACAGGTCGCGGATCGCGCAGTGCGGGCAGTCCGGCTTGCGCGCCTTGCACACGTAGCGGCCGTGCAGGATCAGCCAGTGGTGCGCGTCGTGCATGAACTGCGCCGGCACCCGCTTGAGCAGGCCGTCCTCGACCGCGCGCACGTCCTTGCCCGGGGCCAGGCCGGTGCGGTTGGCGACGCGGAAGATATGCGTGTCCACGGCGATGGTCGGCTCGCCGAAGGCGGTGTTGAGCACCACGTTGGCGGTCTTGCGGCCGACCCCGGGCAAGGCTTCCAGCGCGGCGCGGTCGCGCGGCACCTCGCCGCCGTGTTGCTCGACCAGGATGCGGCAGGTGGCGATCACGTTCTTGGCTTTCGCGTTGAACAGGCCGATGGTGGAGATGTAGCGCTTCAGGCCATCCTCGCCCAGCGCCAGGATCGCCGCCGGCGTGTTCGCCACCGGATACAGGCGGCGCGTGGCCTT
The DNA here is from genome assembly GCA_025666215.1 of Xanthomonas campestris pv. phormiicola. Classification (NCBI taxonomy): domain Bacteria; kingdom Pseudomonadati; phylum Pseudomonadota; class Gammaproteobacteria; order Lysobacterales; family Lysobacteraceae; genus Xanthomonas; species Xanthomonas campestris. The sequence goes on from CP102593.1 coordinate 2,080,121, forward strand.
GTTGACCCCGACATCGGTGGCCTGCGCCGACAGGATCACCGCGATCAGCAGCTCGAACGGCGTGCTGTAGTCCAGCTCGGTGGTCGGCGTGGGATTGAGTTCGGACAGGCGCGAGAACAGTTCGTGGATCTCGGCCTTGCTCAAGGTGGGGCCGCGCCGCGGCGCCCTGGCGACGGCGCTCATTGCGGACCCCGCGCGGCCGCTTTGGCCTTGGCCCGCGCCAGGATCGCCGCCGCGGCCGGCGGCAGCGACGGAGCAACGGCGGCGACGCTCGCCGGCGGCGCGCGCCGGGCTTCGCGCGCGGCGGCGCGGCGTGCCAGGCGTGCGCTGCGCGCACGGTAGCGTTCGCGCGCGGCCCATGCCTCGCGCAGGCGCTGTTGCGCCGCCAGCAGCTGCGTGCGCAGCTGCGGATACGCCGGATCGAGCAGGTCGTCGTCGGCGGTGCCGACGTAGTCCATCAGGCCGGCATCGATCGCCGCGTCGAGATCGTCGTCGAGCACCCAGAGCAGCAGTTGCAGCGGCGATGCGGGGCAGGGCAGGTCGGGCATCGGGGCGCGCCGCTCAGCGATTGCGGAACAGCGGCGGGCGCCGCTCCAGGAACGCGCGGGTGCCTTCGCGCATGTCCTCGCTGGAGAACAACAGGCCGAACTGCGCGGTCTCGTACTCGAGGCCTTGCTCGATCGCCGATTCGGCGCCGACCTGGATCGCGTCGAGGATGCCGCGCAAGGCCAGCGGCGCGGCGCCGGCCAGTTGCTGCGCCAGCTGCAACGTGGCTTCGCGCAGTTCGGCCGCCGGCACCACGCGGTTGACCAGGCCCAGCTGCAGCGCGCGCGCCGCATCGATCGGCGTGCCGAGCAGGCACAGTTCCAGCGCCGCGGCGCGGCCGGCCAGGCGCACCAGGCGCTGGGTGCCGCCGAAGCCGGGGATCAGCCCGAGGTTGATCTCCGGCTGGCCGAGCCGGGCGTCGTCGGCGGCCACGCGCAGGTGGCAGGCCATGGCCAGTTCCAGCCCGCCGCCGAGCGCGAACCCGTTGACCATCGCCAGCACCGGCTTGGACAGGCGCTCGATCCGGCGCATCAGGCGCTGGCCCAGTTGCGAGAAATCGCGGCCCTGAACCGGTGTGAGTTCGTTCATTTCGGCGATGTCGGCGCCGGCCACGAACGCCTTCTCGCCGGCGCCGGTCAGCACCACGACGCGGATGCCGGGGTCGGCCTCGGCCTCGGCGAAAGCCGCGTCCAGGGCCTGTAATGTTTGCCGATTCAATGCGTTGAGCTTGTCGGCGCGGTTCACGGTGACGATGCGGATCGCATCCTGGGTAGCGGTGACGACCGGCGTGCCGGACATGGCCATTCCTGGAGATGTAAAAAAAGAGTGAAGGGAACTCCGGCGACGCTTCTTTGTCAGAGTTGCGTCGTCGGTGGCGGTTACGCGCCGCGGCGGCTATCCTAACGCGTCAACTCAGGCGGCACAGGCCGCTCTGTGCCACCACCCTGGAGAATTGTTTGATGAAGTTGCGTTCTATTGCGGTCGCCGTGGCGGCCCTAGCCCTGAGCGGCAATGCGTTCGCCCAGGACACCTCGTCCGAGAAGGGCAAGCTGAGCTATTACTTCGGTTACGACTACGGCAACAACCTTGCCGAACTGTCCGGCCGCGGCGAGCAGCTCGATATCAATGCGGTGGTGAAGGGCTTGCAGGATGCCTACGCCAAGAAGCAGCCGGCGGTCGCCGCCGACCAGCTGAAGCCGGCCGTGGAAGCGTTCCAGAAGCGCGAGCAGGCCCGTGCCCAGCAGGCCAAGGCCGACTACGAGAAGGCCGCTGCCGAGAACAAGACCAAGAGCGACCAGTTCATCGCCCAGAACAAGGCCAAGGCCGGCGTGCAGACGCTGCCCAGCGGCGTGCAGTACCGCGTGATCGAAGCCGGCAAGGGTGCCAAGCCGACCCAGGCCAGCACCGTGCAGCTGGAAGTGGCCGGTCCGTACCCGTTCGGCCAGCGCCCGGCGCAGGCGCGTCCGGCGCAGCAGATCCCGTCGATCAAGGTCAGCGAAGTGGAGATGCAGGCCATGCGCGACACGCTGCTGCAGATGCCGGCCGGTTCCAAGTGGGAAGTGACCCTGCCGCCGGACAAGGCCTATGGCGCCGACCCGCGCACGCCGTTCCCGCCGAACGTGGCGGTGCAGTTCGAGATCAAGCTGGTCAGCGTCAAGTAAGCGCGCTGTCCAGTGCATGACGATTGCGCCGGCGGCAACGCCGGCGCAATTTTTTTTGCGGCGGGGAAAGTGCTGCTGCCGGCGAATCGCGCTAGTCTGAGCAGGTGTCGAATCCGATGGATCCCGTCCCCCATGCGTTGCTCACGCCCTGCATCGGTCTGTGCACGCTCGACGCGCAGGGCTACTGCGCGGGCTGCCTGCGCAGCGGTGACGAGATCGCGCGCTGGCGTGGCATGAGCGACGCCGAGCGCCAGCGCTATATGCAGGAGGTGCTGCCGGCACGCGGCTGGTCGCCGACGCCGGGCCAGCGCCTGGCCGAACGTGCGCCGCTGTTGCGCGCGCTGCATCCGTTGCGGCTGCCGCCCGCAGGCCCGGGCTGGAACCACCGCGAATTGCACGATCTGCTGCCCGACGGCCCGCTGGCCGAAGCGGCGGTGCTGGTCGGATTGTTGCCGCGCGCCGACGGCACCCACGTGCTGTTGACCCGGCGCACCGACAGCCTGCGCCACCACGGCGGCCAGGTCAGTTTTCCCGGCGGCCGCATCGAAGCCGACGACGCCGACGCGGTGGCCGCGGCGATCCGCGAGAGCGAGGAAGAAATCGCGCTGTCCGCCACGCAGGTGGAAGCGCTGGGCTATCTCGATCCGTTCGTGACCATCAGCGGTTTCCGGGTGATGCCGGTGGTGGCCGCGATCGATCCGGCGTTCGTGCCGCAGCCGCATCCCGACGAAGTGGCGGACGTGTTCGACGTGCCGCTGGCCTACCTGATGGCGCCCGACAATCTTCGCAGCATCGAGACCGATTACCGCGGACGGCCGCGGGTGGTGCTGGAATACGGCTGGCCGGGGCAGCGGATCTGGGGCGCGACCGCGGCGATCCTGCTCAACCTGCGTCGACGACTGGAGCAAAGCGCATGAGCGAACCCTTCCCCGAGTGGAAGCACCTGGTCGATGCGCCGGCGCTGGCCGCCGCGCTCGGTCATCCCGACCTGCGCCTCGTGGATGCGCGTTTCGCCGCCGCCGCGCTTGCCGATCCGCAGGCCGCGCAGCTCGCGCGCCAGGCCTACACGCAGTCGCATCTGCCCGCTGCGGTGTACGCCGATCTCAACACGGATCTGTCCGACCTCGGCCGTCCCGGCCTGGGCCGGCATCCCTTGCCCGAGGCCGCTGCGTTCGCGCAGACGCTGGGGCGCTGGGGCATCGCGCCGCACACCCAGGTGGTGGTCTACGACGCCGGCGACGGCAGCATGGCCGCGGCGCGGCTGTGGTGGATGCTGGGCCTGCTCGGGCATCGCCGCGTCGCCGTGCTCGACGGCGGCCTGGCCGACTGGCGCCGGCTCGGCCTGCCGGAAACCGATGCCGCCGCAACGCCCGCGCCGCAGCCGCCGTATCCGCACTCGTTCGATACCCGCCGTATCGCCGATGCCGAGGAAATCGCCGCGCGCCTGCACGAGGCGCCGGGCTGGCTGCTGGACGCGCGTGCCGGCGAGCGCTTCCGCGGCGAGGTCGAACCGATCGATCCGCTCGCCGGGCACGTGCCTGGCGCGATCAACCGCCCGCTGGGCCAGAACCTGCGCGATGGGCGCCTGCGTCCGCCGCAGGAACTGCGCGCGGAACTGGAGCCGCTGCTGCACGGGCGCGATCCGCGCGAGGTGGTGCTGATGTGCGGTTCCGGCGTGACCGCCTGCCATCTGCTGCTGGCGCTGGAAACGGCCGGCCTGCACGGCGCGCGCGTCTATGCCGGGTCGTGGAGCGGCTGGATCGCCGACCCGGCGCGGCCGCGCGCCAGCGGCTAGCCGCTGCGGCAGGCGCGCCATGGCGCGTCGGCGTGGCGTGGAGGAGGCATGAGTGGCAAGTACAGGGGCTGAGGCGATGCGCTGGCGTGGGATGTGGATGCTGACGGCGGCGTTGAGCCTGGCCGCCTGCGGCGAGCGGCCGCGTGGCGCAGGCGCCGATGCCTCGCCGCGTTCGCAGTCCGAGGCGCACTACCGGATGGCGGTGGAACAGCGCCGCGCGCAGCGCGTGGCGCGATTGCGCGCGCCGGGCGGCTGGCTCAGCTATACCGGTTCCGGCCGGCTGCGCAGCGGCGTGCACCAGGTCGGCAGCGCCGCAGGCAACGACGTGCAGCTGCCGGCCGGCCCCGCGCACCTGGGCCGCCTGCGCGTCGATGCCGATGCCGGCGTGGTGTTCGAAGCTGCCGAAGACGCCGCGCCGACGCTGCGCGGGCAACCGTTCCGCGCCGGCCGCCTCGGCACCGATGCGGCGCACGGCAACCAGACGCGGCTGGCGCTGGGCGAGCAGGAGTTCTACGTGGTGCGTACCGGCAACCTGTTCGGTTGGCGCTTCCGCGATCCGCATGCCGCCGCGCGCGACAGCTTCCGCGGCATCGACTATTTCCCGATCGATCCGCGCTGGCGCGTGGTCGCCGACTGGCATCCGGCCCCGCTGCCGCGCGCGATCGTCCTGCTCACCTCGATCGGCACGCCGCAGCCGTTGGCGCTGGCGGGCAGCGCCGAGTTCACCCTGGACGGCCGCCGCTACCGCTTGCAGGCGCTGCGCGACGACGACGGCAAGCGGCTGTTCTTCCCGTTCACCGACCGCACCAGCGGCCGCGAGAGCTATGGCGGCGCGCGCTATCTGTTCGTGGAGCCGGCGCAGGGCGAGCGCATCGTGCTGGACTTCAACCTGGCGCAGAACCCGCCGTGCGCGTTCACCGTCCACGTGGTGTGCCCGTTGGCGCCGGTCGGCAATCGCCTGGAACTGGCGGTGACCGCGGGCGAGAAGAACTACGTCGGTCCGCGCTGAGCCTGCGGCGCTGGGGCAGGAGTGGGCGGCGAGGCGGCTGTCTGCGTGGGAGCGGCTTCAGCCGCGACACAGGCCATCAGGGTGCCTGTCGCGGCTGCAGCCGCTCCTGCAGGGGGCGGTGTCAGCGGTCGGCAAGCCCATCCGCCGAAGGCGCATACGGCACCAGCGCAACCGCCTCCAGCACCTGCGCCCACGGAAACAGCGGGCCGGGATCGAGCTTGCGCTGCACCTGCCGCGCCGGATCGTCGCTGGCGGTTTCGCTGCTGCGGTCAAGCGCGTCGTGGCCGGCGATGTGGCGCAGCTGCGGCAACTGCGCCTGCAACTGGTGCAGCAGCGCGATCAGCGCCTGGATCTGCGCCGGCGGATACGCTTCGTCCAGCGCCTGGTGGCGCGAATCCAGCCAATGCGGATAGCGGCCGCGGTTGACCAGTTCGATGCCCAGCGAGCGCGGGTTGTAGCCGCGCACGTGGTGCGCCACCCGCTGCAGCGGCACGTAGCGGTACACGCTGCCGTCGCGGTCGATGTAGAAGTGGCCGCTGTTGCCGGTGCCGGACGGATACAGCACGCGTTCGCCGTAGGCGCGCGCGCTGGCCAGGTCGGGCAGTTCGGTGCAATGGATCACCGCCAGATCGATCGCGTCCAGGGTGCGCGCCTGCAGCCGTTCGACGTAGGGCAGGGGCGCATCGTGGATCGGCAACGGCGGGGTCTGCGACATGCACGGATGCTAGCATTCGCCGATGACTCTGAATCCCGATAGCCCGCTGGCGACGCTGCTCGCCACGTTGCCGCGCGCCGGACGCGTGGACTGGATAGGCCTGCGCCCGGCGCGCGACGTGCCGATGCTCGAAGTGGCGCAGGCGGTGGCGCACGCCGATGGCGGCCTGTTCGGCGACCGCTACGCCGGCCGCAACGGCATGCGCGGGCTGACCCTGATCCAGGCCGAGCACCTGCCGGCGATCGCCGCATTGGCCGGCCATGCGCAGGTGGCGCCGGCGACGCTGCGGCGCAACCTGGTCGTCTCCGGCATCCCGCTGATCGCACTGAAAGGGCGCCGTTTCCGCATCGGCGAGGTCGAGCTGGAAGGCATCGCGCCATGCGATCCGTGCTCGCGCATGGAGGACGCGCTGGGCCCGGGCGGCTACAACGCGATGCGCGGCCATGGCGGCCTGTGCGCGCGGATCGTGCACGGCGGCACGCTGCGGCTCGGCGATGCGGTGGTGGCGCTGTGAGCCGCGGCCACTGCATCCTTGCGCACGGCTTCGAGAGCGGCCCGGACGCGATCAAGGTCGCGGCATTGGCCGAGGTCGCGCAGCGCCTGGGCTGGAGTCACGAGCGCCCGGACTTCACCGACCTGGACGCGCGCCGCGAGGTCAGCCAGCTCGGCGACGTGCCGGCGCGGCTGCAGCGCCTGCTCGGGTTGGCGCAGGCCGCCGCGCAGCGCGGGCCGGTGGTGCTGGCCGGCTCCAGCCTGGGCGCCTACATCGCCGCGCAGGTGTCGCTGCAGGTGCCGGTGCGCGGCCTGTTCCTGATGGTGCCGCCGACGCGGATGGGCTGGATGCCGGCGCTGGATGCGGCGCCGGTGCCGATCTCGATCGTGCACGCCTGGCACGACGAACTGATCCCCGCGGCCGAGGTGATCGCCTGGGCGCAGGCGCGCGCGGCGCGGCTGCTGCTGGTCGACGACCTGCACCGCCTGGGCGACCACGTCGAGACCTCGGCGCGCGCGTTCGCCGAATTGCTGGAAACGCTGTGAGCGGCGTGTCGCGCGCAGCAGGCCGCATCAACCGGAGCCACCGATGGAACTGAACATCCGCGCCGAGACCCAGGCCGACCACGCCGCGATCGAGGCGCTGACCCTGGTCGCGTTCTTCCGCGTCGCGCACAGCCGCCACGACGAGCAGCAGATCATCGAACGGCTGCGCGCGGACGGCGCGCTGACCCTGTCGCTGGTGGTCGAGCACGACGGCTACATCGTCGGCCATGTGGCGGTGTCGCCGCTGCAGCTCTCCGATGGCAGCCGCGGCTGGTACGCGCTGGGGCCGCTGTCGGTGGGGCCGGGCCACCAGCGCCAGGGGCTGGGCACGCGGCTGGTGCGCGAGGCGCTGGCGCAGCTGCAGGCGCTGGGCGCGGCCGGCTGCGTGGTGCTCGGCGAGCCTGCGTTCTACGCGCGTTTCGGCTTCGCGCCGGAACCGGGACTGGTGTTGCCCGGGGTGCCGGCCGGGTCCTTCCAGGCGATCGGTTTCGGCGACCGCCTGCCGCCGGTGGCGGAAGCCGACTACCACGACGCGTTCCTGGCCGGCGGCTGAGCGCCGCCGCCGCGCCTTTGCCGGGCCGCGGACACGCGGGTTACCATCGCGCTTCAGATCCGCGAGCCGAGGATTCCGCCGATGCGCCATTGATGCCGCCGTCTTCGACGGCCTTGTCCGTTCCTGCCGACTGCGGCGGGCGTGACCGGCATCTGTGGAGTTCCCATGACGCATCCCTTGCTCGCGCTGGAAAGCGCGTCGTATGTCCTGGCCGACGGCAGGCCCCTGTTCTCCGATCTCGATTTCGTGCTCGATGCGCGGCGCACCGGCCTGGTCGGCCGCAATGGCGTCGGCAAGAGCGTGTTCGCGCGAATGCTCGCCGGCCAGCTGGCGCCGAGCGGCGGGCACTGCCGCCGGCATGGCCGCATCCATTACCTGCCGCCGCAGATCGTGTGCGCCGCCGACGCCACGGTGGCGGCGCTGGCCGGGGTGCGCCCGGCGCTGGACGCGCTGGCGCGGATCGAGGCCGGCAGCACCGATGCGGCCGATTTCGATGCGCTCGGCGAGCGCTGGGACATCGCCCAGCGCCTGCGCGCCGAACTGGAACTGCACGGGCTCGGCCAGCTGGCGCCGGAGCGGCCGGCGGCCATGCTCAGCGGCGGCGAGGCGATGCGCGTGGCGCTGCTCGGCGCCTGGCTGTCCGACGCCGATGTGCTGATCCTGGACGAACCGAGCAACCATCTCGATCGTGCGCAGCGCCGGCAACTGCAGCAGCAACTGCGGCGTTGGCCGCACGGGTTGCTGGTGGTCAGCCACGATCGCGCGCTGCTGCAGGACATGCAGCGCATCGTGGAACTGTCGTCGCTGGGCTTGCGCGACTACGGCGGCGATTACGCGTTCTACGCGCAGTGCAAGGCGCAGCAGCAACACCAGGCGCTGGCCGCGCTGGAACGCTGCAAACACGAACGCCGGCGCCAGGGCGATGCGCTGCGCGAGCAGCAGGCGCGCCAGCAGCGGCGCAGCGCGCATGGCCGCCGCCAGGCGCAGGACGCCAACCAGGCGCGGATCCTGCTCGGCCGGCAGAAGCAGCGCAGCGAACACAGCACCGGCAGGCAGCGGCAGCAGTTGGCGGCCGCGCACGCGCAGCTGTCCGCACAGGTGCGCGAGGCCGCGCGCGCGGTCGATGCCACGGCGCCGATCGCGCTGTTCGCGCCGACGCCTGCGGCGTCGGCAGGGCGCCGGGTCGCCGAGCTGCACGGCCTGCGGCTGCCGTACGCGCCGCCCGGGCGCGCCGCGCTGGACCTGTGCGTCGGCGGCCGCCAGCGGATCGGCGTGGTCGGGCCGAACGGCAGCGGCAAATCGACCCTGCTGCGGGTGCTCGACGGCCAGCTCGCGCCGCTGGCCGGGGGCTGCGAGGTGCATGTGCCGAGCGCCTACCTGGACCAGGCGCTGCAACTGCTCGATCCGGCACAGCCGGTCCTGGCGCAGGTGCAGGCGACCAATGCCGTTGCCGACGTCGCCGACCTGCGCACGCGGCTGGCCTTGCTCGGCCTGGACGCGCAGCGCATCGGCACGCCCAGCGGCCGGCTCAGCGGCGGCGAGCGCCTGAAGGCGGCGCTGGCCTGCGCGTTCTACCGCGATCCGCCGGCGCAGTTGCTGCTGCTCGACGAGCCGGACAACCACCTGGACCTGGATGCGCGCGAGGCGCTGCGGCAGGTGCTGCTGCAGTATCCGGGCGCGCTGCTGGTGGTGTCGCACGATGCCGCCTTCCTCGACGGCCTGCGCCTGGACACGCGCCTGCAGGCCGATCCCGACGGTTGGCGGCTGGCGCCGTGGTGAGCGCGCGCCGCGCGCCGTGGGCGCCGGCCGCCGGGCGCGGATCGCGCCCCGGGCTGGTAATGGCGGGCGCGATGGCCGACCATTCGCGTCTTCCCGTCCGTTGCCGCCGCCCGCCCGCCGTGGGCCGCGCTGCCGCGATCCGTGCGGGGTGGGCCTGGCGCCCGCCCGCGCATTCCTCCTTCCTCGTGTGGTCCGCATTCCCGTGAAATTCTTCGTCTCCTGCGCCAAGGGCCTGGAATACCTGCTCGTCGACGAGCTGCTCGCGCTCGGCGTCGCCAAGGCCACCGCCACCGTGTCCGGGGTCAACAGCGAAGGCACGCTGCGCGATGCGCAGCGCGCGGTGCTGTGGTCGCGCCTGGCCAGCCGCGTGCTGTGGCCGCTGGACGAGTTCGACTGCCCGGACGAGACCGCGCTGTATGCCGGCGTGGCCGCCTTGCCGTGGCGCGAGCACCTGACTTCGCAGCACACCCTGGCGGTGGATGCGCACGTGTCCGGCACCGCGATCACCCATGCGCGCTACGCCGCGCAGCGGGTCAAGGACGCGGTGGTGGACACGTTGCGCGGCGAAGGCCTGGAGCGGCCGTCGGTGGACGTGGAGGATCCGGACCTGCGCCTGAACCTGTCGCTGCGCAAGGGCCGCGCCACGCTGTCGGTGGACCTGGGCGGCGGCTCGCTGCACCGGCGCGGCTGGCGCCAGGTGCAGAACGCCGCGCCGCTGAAGGAGAACCTGGCCGCGGCGGTGCTGCTGCGTGGGCAATGGCCGCAGCTGTACGCGCAGGGCGGCGGTCTGCTGGATCCGATGTGCGGCAGCGGCACGCTGCTGATCGAAGGCGCGCTGATGGCCGCCGACGTGGCCCCCGGCCTGCTGCGCGGCGATCTGGCGGCCGCGCGCCGTGGCGACGCCGGACCGCTGCAATTCAGCGCCGCGCCCAGCCGCTGGCTGGGCTTCGACCAGGAGGCCTGGCGCGCCCTGCTGGCCGAGGCGCGGCAGCGCGAGGCCGCCGGCCGCGCCGCGCTGCGGCCGGTGCTCCATGGCAGCGACATCGATCCGCATGCGATCCGCGCCGCGCGCGAGAACGCGCAGGCGGCCGGGGTCGCCGCGGCGATCGTGTTCGAGGTGCGCGATGTCGCCGACCTGCGCGCGCCGGCGCAGGCGCTGGGCACGGTGGTGTGCAATCCGCCCTACGACGAGCGCCTGGCCGCCGATACCGCGCTGTACCGGCGCCTGGGCGAGGCGCTCAAGCGCGCGGTGCCGCAATGGCGCGCCAGCCTGCTGTGCGGCAATGCCGACCTGGCCTATGCCACCGGCCTGCGCGCGGCGAAGAAATACCAGATGTTCAATGGCGCGCTGGAATGCCCGCTGATCGTCTGCGACCCGATCGCGGTGGCGCCGCGCGAGCCGGCCGAGGCGCCGCGCGCGCTCAGCGACGGCGCGCAGATGGTCGCCAACCGGTTGCGCAAGAACCTGCGCAAGTTCAAGGGCTGGCGCGCGCGCGAACAGGTAGGCTGCTTCCGCGCCTACGACGCCGACCTGCCCGAATACGCGGCGGCGATCGACGTGTACCAGGAAGACGGCGGCCAGGCGCGCACCTACCTGCACGTGCAGGAATACGCCGCGCCGGAAGAGATTCCCGATGCCGACGTGCGCCGCCGCCGCAACGAACTGCTGGCCGCGGCGCGCGAGGTGTTCGCGGTGCCGGCCGAGCGGGTGGCGCTGAAGTCGCGCGAGCGCGGCAAGGGCGGCAGCAAGTACGGGCGCTTCGAGCAGCGCGGCGAGTTCCTGGTGGTGCGCGAACACGACGCGCTGCTGCGGGTGAACCTGTTCGATTATCTGGACACCGGCCTGTTCCTGGACCACCGCCCGCTGCGCGGGGCGATGGCGCAGCAGGCGCGCGGCAAGCGCTTCCTCAACCTGTTCTGCTACACCGGCGTGGCCAGCGTGCAGGCCGCGGTGGCCGGCGCCGATTCCACCACCAGCGTGGACCTGTCCGGCACCTACCTGCAGTGGTGCGCGGACAACCTGGGCTTCAACGGCAAGGGCGGCGCCCAGCACCGGCTGGTGCAGGCCGACGCGCTGACCTGGCTGGAGGCGGAGAAGAACCGCTACGACGTGATCTTCTGCGATCCGCCGACCTTCTCCAACTCCGCGCGCGCCGAGGATTTCGATCTGCAGCGCGAGCACGTGCGGCTGCTGCGCGCGGCGGTGGCGCGGCTGATGCCGGAGGGCGTGCTGTACTTCTCCAACAATTTCCGCCGCTTCAAGCTGGACGAGGAGGCGCTGGCCGACTTCGCGGCGTGCGAGGAGATCACCGCACAGACCATCGCGCCGGATTTCGAGCGCAATCCGCGCATCCATCGCGCCTGGCGCCTGCAGCGGCGCTGAGCCCGGTCTGCTGACACCCGTCGGAGCAGCTTGATCCAGCCGCTATTGGCCGTAAGCGGGGTTTGTGCGGCTCAGCCGTCGCCATGCCGCGCCGAGGCAGGCGCGCTGGCGCGATGCGGCACGTCCTCGCCCGGCTCGCGTTCGCTCCAGTAGTCCTGGATCTGCAGGATCTGCGGCAGGATTTCGGTGAACAGGCTCACCAGGCGCGGCTCGAACTGAGCCCCGGCCTGCTTCTGGAACATCGCCATCACCTTGTCCAGCGGCCATGCGTCTTTGTACGGACGCTGCGTGGTCAGCGCATCGAACACGTCGGCCAGGGCCACGATCCGCGCCGACTCGGGAATCCGCTCGCCGGCCAGGCCGGCCGGATAGCCGCTGCCGTCCCAGTGCTCGTGGTGGTACAGGGCGACCTCGGCGGCGAGCCGGAACAGCGGCGCGCTGCTGCGGCTGAGGATGTCGTGGCCGATCTGCGGATGCCGCTTCATCACCGCCCATTCGTCCGCATCCAGCGGCCCGGGCTTCTTCAGGATCGCGTCGGGGATGCCGATCTTGCCGGTGTCGTGCATCGGCGCGGCCTGCTCGAGCAGGTTGGCGTCCTCGCCCGACCAGCCGGCGGCGATCGCCAGTGCGCGCGCATAGGCCGCCATGCGCCAGATGTGGGTGCCGGTGTCCGAGTCGCTGTAGTGGCCGGCCATGCCCAGCATCTGGATCGCGTCGCGGTGGCTGCTGGCCAGGCTGGCGGCACTGACCAGCGACAGGTGGGTGCGCACCCGCGCGCGCAGGATGCTCGGCGAATACGGCTTGGTGATGTAGTCCACGCCGCCGGCCTCGAAGCCGATGCTCTCGTCGGCGTCCTTGTCCTTGCCGGTGACGAAGATGATCGGGATCGCCGCGGTACGCGGGTCCTGCTTCAGGGTGCGGGCGATGGTGTAGCCGTCCAGGTCGGGCAGGTCGACGTCGAGCAGGATCAGCGCCGGGCGGTGCTTGACCACGGCGTGCAACGCTTCGGCGCCGTTCTTGGCGAAGGTCAGCGCGTAGTCCTCGCGCAGGATCTGCCGGATCAGCGCCAGGTTGCTGGCTTCGTCGTCCACGCACAGGATGGGGGGCCGGACCATCGTGGTTCCTCGTCGGGTTCAGCCGCGGCGGCCTCCAGGGCCGGCGCGGCAAATGCTATGGGGATGCATCGGCCTGCCAGCGCCTGACTTGAGCTTCGGCCTCGCGGAAGGAAAAACTCTCCACCAACTGCTTCAGCTCAGTGGCTCTGGCCGCCGGCAGCGAGGGCGCCAGCCCTTGCAGCACCCGCTCGACGCGGTCCGGGTCGTCGCTGTCCAGGGCCAGCAGCAGCTGTTGCAGTTGCTGCTGCAGCGGTAGCGCGGACGCGGTGCCGGCGTCCGAACCGGGGGCGAGCGGCGGCACCGCCGCAGTGGCCGCCTCGGCCTCGGCGACGAAACGCTGGATCGCCGCGGCGGTCGCGCTCATGGCCGTGCCCAGGGCCGCGATCGCGGCCTCGGCCTGGCCCGGCGCGTCGCCGAGCCGTTCCTCCAGCGCGGCGCTGGCCGCGACCAGCGCCGGCAGCGCCAGCGAGCCGGCCGAGCCGCGCAGCTTGTGCACGTAGGAGATCGCCGCCGCCGGCGCCTGCGCATCCAACAAGGTCTGCAGCGTCGCCGCCGGATCGGGGTTGTGCTGCAGCAGTTTCAGCAGGTAGCGCTGATAGGGCACGCGCTCGTTCCACAGGCGCTGCGCCTGCGCGGCGTCGAGCAACTGCGGATCGGCGTCGGGCCAGACCTCTCCGGCGAAGGTCGGCAGCGGCTCCAGCGGCAGCGGCAGGCGCAGCGACAGGAACTGGCGGATGATCGCGATCAGTTCCTCGACCTGGAACGGTTTGGCGATGAAGCCGTTCATGCCGCTGGACAGCGCCAGCTCCTGTTGCTGGCGGTAGGCGCCGGCGGTCAGCGCGAGCACCGGCAGGCCGGCCAGGCGCGGGTCCTCGCGCAGCAGGCGGGTGGCCTCGTAGCCGTCCAGGGTCGGCATCTGCACGTCCATCAGCACCAGCTGGAAGCGGCTGGGATCGCGCCGCAGCCGCTGCAGCGCCTGTTCGCCGTCGTGGGCCAGTTCCACCAGCGCGCCTTCGCCTTCGAGGATGCGCTGGGCGACCTCGCAATTGATCTCGCTGTCGTCCACCACCAGCAGCCGCGCGCCGGCCAGGCGCGGCGTGCCGTCGCCGCTGAGCAAGGGCGACGGGCCGTCGCCGCGGCGCCGCGCCAGCAGCGTGGCGATGGTGCGGTACAACGCCGAGGCGGTGACCGGCTTGGTCATCACCGCGTCCACGTCGCTGGGCGCGTAGTGCTGCTCTTCCAGCAGGCGGCGCTCGTAGGCGGTGACCATGACGATGATCGGCTGCCGGTCCGGCGCCGATTGCGCGCGGATGCGCTGCGCCACGTGCAGTCCGTCCAGGTCGGGCATGCGCCAGTCGAGCAGGATCACGTCGAAGCCGTCGCGATCCGGGCCGGCCGCGGCGATGGCGTCGGTACCGTTGGCCACCGCTTCCACCTGCCAGCCGAAGCCGCTGGCGATGCTGCTGAGGTTGCTGCGCACCAGGTCGTGGTCGTCGGCGATCAGCACCCGCCGCGCTTCCGGAGGCTCGACCTCGGCGGCCGGCGCCGGCAGCACCGCGAAGCTGATCGCGAAATAGAAATCGCTGCCGCGGCCCGGCGTGCTCTGCACTTCGAGCTGGCCGCCCATCAGTTCCACCAGGCGCCGGCTGATGGTCAGGCCCAGGCCGCTGCCGCCGTAGCGGCGGCTGGTGGAGGTGTCGGCCTGCAGGAACGGGGAAAAAATCACGCTCTGCTTCTCGCGCGCGATGCCGATGCCGGTGTCGCGCACCGAGAAGAACAGCTTGATCTTGCCGGGCTCGGCGCTGGGGAACTTGCGCACCGACAGCGCCACTTCGCCCTGTTCGGTGAACTTGATGGCGTTGCCGACCAGGTTGATCAGCACCTGGTTCAGGCGCAGCGCATCGCCGCGCAGCCAGCGGCAGCCGGGCGGCAGCGGTTCGACGATCATCTCCACCGGCCTGGCGCTGATCGCCGAGGTCATCAGCGCGGCGATGTTCTCCAGCAGCTGGTTCAGGTCGAACGGTTCCGATTCCAGGTCGATGCGCCCGGATTCGATCTTGGAGAAGTCGAGGATGTCGTTGATGATCTCCAGCAGCGCGCGTGCCGACGCGTCGCTCTTCTGGATCATGTCCTTGGCCGCCTGCGGCAGCTCGCTGTGCTGCAGCAGGTACAGCATGCCCAGGATCGCATTCATCGGCGTGCGGATCTCGTGGCTCATGTTGGCCAGGAAATCGCTCTTGGACTGGTTGGCGGTTTCCGCCGCGTCGATCGCCAGGCGCAGTTCGCGCTCGTGGCGCTTCTGCTCGGTCAGGTCCACCGCGATGCCGAGGTAGCCGATCACCTGGTCGTTGTCGTCGCGCAGCGTGCTCAGCGTCAGCAGTACCGGGAACGGGCGGCCGTCCTTGCCGACGTAGGTCCATTCGCGGGTATCGCTGCGCCCCAGCGTGGACAGCGCGGCCACCGACTCGAACGCCGGCGCCACCGCCATGCCCGATTGCGCGGCCATGCGCTCGGCGCGGCTGGCCAGCTGCGCCGGATCCAGGAACAGGCCGGTGGCCTTGCGCCCGATCATCTCGTGCGCGGGGTAGCCGAGCATGGTTTCGGCGGCGGGGTTGAACAGGGTGATGGTGCCGTCCGGGTCGGTGGCCACGATCGCGTAGCCGGCGTTGGCCAGGATCGCGCGCTGCAGCGCCGAGTAGGTGACCAGTTCGCTGGTGCGCTGCGCCACCTGCTGTTCCAGGGTGGCATTGAGCTCCAGCACGCGCGCTTCGGCACGCACCCGTTCGGACACGTCGTGCAGCAGGTGCGAGTGGCCGAGCATGTCGCCGTCGTTGTCCAGGATCGGCGAGGCGCTGGCCAGCACGCTGACGCGATGGCCATCGCGATGGCGCAGTTCCCGCAGCTGGGTGCCGTTGCCGGCGGCGTCGCGCACCTGCGTGCCGAGCAGGTCCTGCAATGGCTGGCCGATGGCCTGCGCCGGGGCGTAACCGAAGATGCGCTCGGCGGCCGGATTCCAGTGGGTGATGCGGCCATCCGGGTCCTCGGCCACGATCGCTTCGCTGGAGCCGCCGACCAGCGCGGCCAGCTGGCTCTGCTCGCGCAGGATCAGGTCGCGGCGGTGGCGGCCGGTCAGGTACAGGTACAGCAGCGCGGCGAGCAGCACGGAGATGCCGCCGATCAGGCCGCCGACCAGCAGCGGCGAAGTCTGGTTGAGCGAGCGCACGAAGCCCGGCGTCGCCTGCGCGCTGAGCAACCAGTGGCGGCCGTACACCGGCAGGCTGCGCTCGGCGTGCAGTTCCGCCGGCGGCGTCTGCGCGGCGGAGTCGGCGTCCCGATAGAACGGTTGCGTGGCGTTCTCGCTATCGGCCAGGGTCAGCAGCAATTCGTGGGCGTGGTTGGGCGAGGACACCAACACCTCGGCGATATTCAACGGCGCATAGGCCCAGCCGGTGGTGGCCTGCCAACGCTGCTCGGGCGTCTGCAGCGGCAGGCCTTCGCGGTAGACCGGCAACAGCAGCAGGAAACCGCTGTTGCCGACGCCGGGACTCTGCACCAGACGGATCGGCGCGGTGATGGTCGGCTTGCCCGAGCGCGCCGCGGCGATCGCCGCCGCGCGTCGCGCAGGCTCGGAGGCGATGTCGAAGCCTTGCGCGGGATTGTTGAGCCGCAGCGGCTGGATATACAGGATCACGAAGCGCTCGCCGTCGTGCGGCGTCAGTCGACTGATCCGCAGCGACGGTGCGCCGTCGCTGCGCGCCTGCTGCAGGAACGCAGCTTCGTCGGCCGGCGCCACGCGCTGGATATAGCCGAAGCCGCGCACCCCGGGGAATTCGCGCCGGTACTCGCGCGAGGCGCTGTAGCGGTCGAAGCGCTCGCGCGAGATATGGTCGCCGCCGGCGGCGATCACCGCGCCGCGCGCGCCGCGCAGGCCGTGCTCGTAGACATTCAGGCGCTGCTGCAGTTCGCCGGTGACGTGGGTGGTCAGTTGCTGGAAGCGGTCGCGGGCTTGTTGGCGGTTGCGCTCGTGCAGGCCGCGGGCGATCAGCGCCGCCGCCAGCAACCCGAGCAGCAGCACCGCCAGCGCGGCGCCGAGCGCCGACCGTGCAGGGCCGGCAGCGGGTGTCCAGCGGTTCTTCGACATGCGCCCCTTTCCTTTGGCGAACGCTGGCGATGCGCATGCATCGGCGTCCCTCCGGTCCGTACGGGATGGCTTTCACGATTGAAGCGACGGTCCTGCCCCGACCGTGTATGCCACGCTAGCGCGATCGTTGCGGCCGCACCAGTCCCGCGGTGCATTGCGGGAGCGTCCGTCTACGACCTTCATGGAATCAGCGTGACGGCTGCGTGCAGCGCGACCCCGATCAGGCCGCCGACCAGGGTGCCGTTGAAACGGATGTACTGCAGGTCGCGGCCGACGCTCAATTCCAGTTGCTCCACCAGATGGCGTTCGTCCCAGCCTTTCACGGTCTGCGCGATGTGGTCGGTGACGCCGCTGCGCAGGCGCTGGGTCAGCTTCTCCGCGCCGCCCAGCAGGTGCTGGTTGAGCGCCTCGCGCAGCGCGCTGTCCTGGGACAACGATTGCCCGAGCGCGCCCAGCGAGCGCTGCAAATGCTGCACCAGCACACCGTCGCTGCGCGACAGGTCCTCGCGCAGGCTGGCGTGGATCTGGTCCCACAGGCCCTGCACGTAGTCCTGCACGCCGGGATGTTCGATCAGCCGCTGCTTCATCGCCTGCAGCTTGTCGGCGGTGGCCGGGTCGCCGCGCAGGCGTTGCACGTAGCCGCCGAGCCAGCGCTCGTAGTCCTGGCGCAGCGGATGCTGCGGCTGCGACAGCACGTCCTGCAGTTCGTCCAGCAGCGCGTGCGCCAGGCGTTCGGCCAGGGTGTCGGCGATGCCTTCCACCGGCTTGACCCATTCCACGGTGCCGACCAGCTTGGGCCATTCGCGGCGCGCGTACTTGACGATCATCGCCGACACGCGCTGCTTCACCGCCGCATCGTCCAGGTGCCGGCCGAGCCGGGTCAGTGCTTCGTCGAGCAGGGCCTGGTGGCGGCCATCGGCGGTGAGCAGGCCGAGGATCTCGCCGGCGGTCGCGGCGGCGTTCCATTCGCGCAGGCGCGCCACCACGAAGCCATGGATGCGGCGCCGCACCGCGGCCTCGTCGAGCAGGTCCAGTGCCTGCAGCGCCCAGCCGCGTGCCAGTTCGGCCAGCTTGCCGGCCTGCGCCGGTTCGGCCAGCCACTGGCCCAGCCGCTTGGCCGGATCGAACGCGCTGAGCTTGGCCAGCAGCGCAGCCGGTTCCAGGAAATGGTCGCGCACGAACACGGCCAGGCTGTCGGCGATGCGCGCCTTGCCGTGCGGGATGATCGCGGTGTGCGGAATCGGCAGCCCCAGCGGATGGCGGAACAGCGCCACCACCGCGAACCAGTCGGCCAGCGCGCCGACCGTGGCCGCCTCGCAGAACGCGCCGATCCAGGCCCAGGCGCCGTGCATGCCCATGACGTGGCTGAGCAGGAAGCCGGCCAGCATCGCCAGCAGCAACAGTGCCGCCAGCAGTTTCATGCGCCGCAGCTGCGCGCGGCGCGGATCGGGCGGCATGGTCGGTCCGGGAGACGTGCTCATGTGAGCCAGTTTACGCAGCGCGCGGTTAGGACGGTTTCATCGGAGCGGCCGTCACCGGCGTGCGCGCGAACGTCCAACGCCGGCACACCCAGCGCGCCGGACGGCCAGGCGCGCCGCTCCGGCACGGCGCCGTCGCGGGGCATGGCCGGGTGCTGGACGGCATGCTAGGTTCGCCTTCGGGCCACTTGCCGGACGCGCGCCATGCTCGCCGATCACACCCCTGCCGGTTTCATCGCCGTCGACGACATCGACCGCGCGCGCGCCTTCTACGAGGGCATCCTGGGCCTGCGCTGCCAGGGCTTCGACGGCTTCGCCCTGAAATTCGCGGCCGGTCCGATCAACCTGCGCATCGTCAAGCCGCCGGCGCGCGTCGCCGCCGACTACACCGTGTTCGGTTGGGAGAGCGCCGATATCGGTGCCGATGTGGCCGCGCTTGCGGCCAGGGGCGTTGCGTTCATCCGCTACCCGTTCTTCGCCGACAGCCAGGACGCGCAAGGCATCTGGACCGCGCCGAACGGCGACAGGGTGGCCTGGTTCCGCGATCCGGACGGCAACACCCTGTCGCTTGCCCAGCACGCCTGAGGCGGGTCGGCCCGCGGCCTGCGCACCGCGCCGGATCGCGCGAGCTTCAGCGCCCGGATCAGCCCTGCAGCCGCGCGCGCAGGGCCGCCACTTCCTCGCGCAGCGCCCGGTTCTCGGCGTCCAGCTCGGCCACGCGCTGGCGCAGTGCGGCCAGTTCGCTGTCGCCCTGCGCTGCGTCGCCATCGCCATCCCGTTCGGTGGCCGCCGTGTCGCGCGGCTTGCGTTTGGATTCGCGGGCGCGCTTGGCCGCCTGCTTGAGTTCGTCCTTGCCGGCCATGGCCGCGGCGCGCTGTTCGTCCTCGGGCAGGCTGGCCACCGCCGCGGCGGCGTTGATCGAGATCGCGCCGGACTTCACCGCTTCCACCACTTCGGCGGTGGCCTGCTTCTGGATCTTCTCGATCTGCACCACCTGGCTGTTGCTGAGCCGCGCGGCGCGGGCCAGCTCGGCGCGGCTCAACGGCGCCGGCATCGCCTCGCTGCGCGCGCCGTCTGCGCCGGCCGGCGCATCGGCCCAGGGCGCGGCATCGTCCTGCGCCTCGGCTGCGGCGCCATCGGCGGCCGCCGTGGACGCCTCGGCGGCGCGGCTGCGGCGTTGGGCCAGGATCTCGCGCTTGCGCAGCGCCAGCACGCCGCGCTGGAAATCGGACACGCTGCGCCGGCCCAGGTGCTGGTCGATCATCCACAGGTGCACGTCCTGCAGCGACTGGAAGCGGGTGTTCTGCACGGTCTGGAACGGCAGCCCGTGTTTCTGGCAGATGCCGTAGCGGTTGTGGCCGTCGACCAGGATCTCGCCCCACAGCACCAGCGCATCGCGGCAGCCTTCGGCGAGCAGGCTGCGCTCCAGCGCCGCGTATTCGTCGGCGGTGAGCGGATCGATGTAGGCCTTGAGGTCTTCTTTGACAACGATGTTCATCGGGGCAGGGCGTTGCGTTGCGGCGGGGACGGCATTGTAGAAGAACGGGACTCGGGACTCGGGACTCGGGACTCGGGACTCGGAAAAGCGCGGCGCGCGTAGACGACGCGCTTAGTGTGCTTTGCTGTTCGAGTCCCGAGTCCCGAGTCCCGTGGCGCGCGCCGCGCGCCTCAGCCGACCACCACCTCGCTGATCTGCATCACCGGGGTCAGGTCGGTGTAGTTCTTGATGTCGCCGAGGATCTCGTCGGCATGCGGGCCGAAACCGGCCTGGAACGCGTCCACCGAGTCGCTGAAGATGTGGCACATGCCGACATAGGTCGGATCGCTGCCGGGGGCGCCGCCGGACAGGCCCTTGTCCACGGTGTAGCCCTTGCAGGCATCGCCCATGCGCGCCTGCAGCAGCGGCATGTGCGTGTCGCGGTAGTAGTCGTGGTCGAAACGGGCGCCTGGCGTGTACGGGTACATCACGCTGACCTTGATCATGCTGTTGCTCCTGTCGGTGATACCGCTGAAGGTCGGCCACCGCAGGGGCCTGGCCGGCGCTGGCGCAAGGCTAGCACCGGGCGTCGGTGGCGATAAGTGCCACGGATCAGGCCCAGGCCAGCCGCTGCCGGCCCGGGCCGCTCCAGGCGATCCTCAGGAAGGTTCCGCTCAGCAGGCCGCTGTCGCGCAGGTGGGCGAACACCTCCGCCGGGCACCATTCCCTGCCGTCGGCGAAGGCCACTCCCAACGCACGCAGCGCTGCGAACGCGGCCGCCTTGTGCGCGTCGTCCGCCACCTGCAGCAGCCACGCGTCGGGCTGCGCTGCCGCAGCGAATCCGAGTGCGGCCAATGCGGCATGCAGCCCATGGTTGGGCGCTCTGACGCGGATCGCATCGCCATCCGCTTTTTCGACATAGGCGATGGATCGCTCTTCATCCATCGGTCGGCGATGCTCCTGCGGCACCATGGTAATCGCGGCGTGTCGCCGAGTGCGCGGCGCGTAATTCCTTGGCCAGGCTGCGCCTCATTTCATCGTCGGCATCGCGAACTCGGCGTCGCGCGCCGCCGCCGGCCAGCGTGCGGTCACGGTCTTGAGCCGGGTGTAGAAGCGCACGCCGTCGGGGCCGTGCACGTGCAGCGGGCCGAACAGCGAGCGCTTCCAGCCGCCGAAGCCGTGGAACGCCATCGGCACCGGGATCGGCACGTTGATCCCGACCATGCCGGCCTGCACGCGCCGGGCGAAGGCGCGCGCGGCGCCGCCGTCGCGGGTGAACACCGCCGTGCCGTTGCCGTATTCGTGCGCGTCGACCAAGTGCAGCGCGGCCTCGGCGTCGGCCACGCGGACCACGCACAGCACCGGGCCGAAGATCTCTTCGCGGTAGATGCGCATGTCGGCACGCACGTGGTCGAACAGGCTGCCGCCGAGGAAGAAGCCAGCGGCCGCGGCCGGCATTGGCGCGGCGCGGCCGTCGACCAGCAGCGTGGCGCCGTCGGCCACGCCGCTGTCGATGTAGCCGCGCACGCGCTCGCGGTGTGCGGCGCTGATCAGCGGGCCCATGTCCGGCTCGTCGGCGCCGGCGCCCAGGCGCAGCGCGGCCACGCGCGGCGCCAGCCTGGCGACCAGCGCATCGGCCACCGTATCGCCCACGCACACCGCCACCGAGATCGCCATGCAGCGTTCGCCGGCCGAACCGTAGCCGGCGCCGAGCAGGGCGGATACCACGTCGTCCAGGTCGGCGTCGGGCAGCACCACCAGGTGGTTCTTGGCCCCGCCCAGCGCCTGCACGCGCTTGCCCAGCGCGCTGCCGCGCGCATACAGGTCGGCGGCGACCGGGGTGGAGCCGACGAAGCTCAGCGCCTGCACCTGCGGGTGTGCGAGCAGCGCGTCCACCGCCGGCTTGGCGCCGTGCACCACGTTGAACACGCCGTCCGGCAGGCCGGCTTCGTGCAGCCAGTCGGCCAGCAACAGCGACGCCGACGGATCGCGCTCGGACGGCTTGAGCACGAAGCTGTTGCCGCAGGCCAGCGCCACCGGCAGCATCCACAGCGGCACCATCGCCGGGAAGTTGAACGGGGTGACGCCGGCGACCACGCCCAGTGGCGCGTACTCGCTCCACGAATCCACGCCGCGGCCGACATCGACCGAGTGCTCGCCCTTGAGCAGGTGCGGGATGCCGCAGGCGAATTCCACCACCTCGATGCCGCGGGTGACCTCGCCGCGCGCATCGGAGACCACCTTGCCGTGCTCGGCGCTGATGCAGCGGGCCAGCGTGTCGGCATGCCGTTCCAGCAGTTCGCGGAAGCGGAACATCACCCGCGCGCGCTGCAGCGGCGGAGTC
This sequence comes from Xanthomonas campestris pv. phormiicola, assembly GCA_025666215.1. Lineage (NCBI taxonomy): Bacteria > Pseudomonadati > Pseudomonadota > Gammaproteobacteria > Lysobacterales > Lysobacteraceae > Xanthomonas > Xanthomonas campestris. The sequence continues at coordinate 2,102,155 of CP102593.1, forward strand.
GCCGCCCAGGCCGGGAACGCCTGCGCGGCGGCGGCCACCGCCATCTCGACCGCATGCGCGCCGCCCAGCGGCACGCGCCGCGCCACCGCGCCGCTGGCCGGGTCGAACACCTCGGCATAGTCGCCGCTGCGGAAATCGACGCGGCGGCCGCCGATGTAGTGGGACAGGGACTCGTTCATCGTCGGCAATCCTCGAAGGAAAGGCTCAGCCCAGCGCATCCAGCGGCCGCACGAAATCCTGGCCCAGCGCCTGCGCCACCGCACGGTGGGTGAGCTTGCCGGCGTGCACGTTGAGGCCGTTGCGCAGGTCCTGGTCGTCGCGCAGCGCCTGCAGGCCGTGTTCGGCCAGCTGCAGCACGAACGGCAAGGTGGCGTTGGTCAGGGCGAAGGTGGAGGTGCGCGCCACGCCGCCGGGCATGTTGGCCACGCAGTAGTGGACGATGCCGTCGACCGTGTAGGTCGGCTGCTGGTGGGTGGTGGCGTGGCTGGTCTCGAAGCAGCCGCCCTGGTCGATCGCCACGTCCACCAGCACCGAGCCCGGCCGCAGCAGCGCCAGCTGCGCGCGCGACACCAGCTTGGGCGCGGCGGCGCCGGGGATCAGCACCGCGCCGATCACCAGGTCGGTGTGCGGCAGGCATTGCTCGATCGCGTCGCGGGTGGAATACAGCGTGGTCAGCTGGTGGCCGTACAGCTCGTCGAGGTACTTGAGCCGTTCCAGCGAGCGGTCCAGCACCGTCACCCGCGCATGCAGGCCCATCGCCATGCGCGCGGCGTTGACGCCGACCACGCCGCCGCCGATCACCAGCACTTCCGCCGGCTTGACCCCGGGCACGCCGCCGAGCAGCACGCCGGAGCCGCCTTGCGCCTTCTCCAGCGCATGCGCGCCGGCCTGGATCGCCATGCGCCCGGCGACCTCGCTCATCGGCGCCAGCAGCGGCAAGCCGCCGTGGCCGTCGGTGACGGTCTCGTAGGCGATCGCGGTGCAGCCGGAGCGCAGCAGCGCATTGGCCTGCGCCGGATCGGGCGCCAGGTGCAGGTAGGTGAACAGCAGTTGCCCGGGACGCAGCAGCGCGCATTCCTCCGGCTGCGGCTCCTTGACCTTGACGATCATGTCGGCCTGCGCGAACACGCTGGCCGCGTCGTCGGCCAGGCGCGCGCCGGCGCGTGCGTAGTCCGCATCGGTCAGGCCGATGGCTTGGCCGCCGTCGCGCTGCACCAGCACCTGGTGGCCGTGCAGCACCAGTTCGCGGACCCCGGCCGGGGTCAGCCCGATCCGGTACTCGTGGTTCTTGATCTCTTTCGGGACGCCGACCAGCATGAGCGGTTCTCCAGGCATGTGGCGCGCGTGGGGAGCGCGGAGCGGGTTGGGTGGGCGGGGGTCAGGGCGTGCTGCGGATTATGTCGGCGAGCACCGCGAAGATCCGGTCGATGTGTTCGCGCTCCACGATCAGCGGCGGCGACAGCGCGATGGTGTCGCCGGTGACGCGGATCAGCAGGCCGGCGTCGTGGAAGCAGCGTTCGAAGATCTCGTAGGCGCGCGCGCCGGGCGCATCCTTACGCGGCGCCAGTTCGATCGCGCCGATCAGGCCGAAATTGCGGATGTCGACGACGTGCGGCAGGCCCTTCAGCGCATGGATCGCCTGCTGCCAGTAGCCGCCCAGTTCGATCGCCTTGTCGAACAGCTTCTCTTCCGCATAGGTGTCCAGCGTCGCCAGCGCCGCGGCGCAGGCCAGCGGATGGCCGGAATAGGTGTAGCCGTGGAACAGGTCGATGGCGCCGGCCGGGCCGTGCGCGAACGCATCGTGGACGGCGTGCGAGACGAACACCGCGCCCATCGGCACGCAGCCGTTGGTCAGGCCCTTGGCGGTCGTCATCAGGTCCGGGGTCACGCCGAAGCGCTGCGCGGCGAAGGCCTTGCCGACGCGGCCGAAGCCGGTGATCACCTCGTCGAAGATCAGCACGATGCCGTGCTTGTCGCACAACTCGCGGATGCGCTGCAGATAGCCGTGCGGCGGCAGCACCACGCCGGCCGAGCCGGAGATCGGCTCGATGATCACCGCGGCGATGGTCGAGGCGTCGTGCAACGCGACCAGCCGCTCCAGATCTTCGGCCAGCTCCACGCCGTGCGCCGGCAGCCCCTGCGAGAAGGCGTTGCGCTCGATGTCCAGGGTATGCCGCAGGTGGTCCACGCCGGGCAGCAGCGGGCCGAACCACTTGCGGTTGTTGGGCAGCCCGCCGACCGAGATGCCGCCGAAACCGACGCCGTGGTAGCCCTTCTCGCGGCCGAGGAAGCGGGTGCGCTGGCCCTCGCCGCGGGCGCGGTGGTAGGCCAGCGCGATCTTCATCGCGGTGTCCACCGACTCGGAGCCGGAGTTGGTGTAGAACACGTGGTCCAGGCCGGGCGGGGCCAGTGCGACCAGGCGTTCGGCGAGCACGAACGGCAGCGGCGAGCCCATCTGGAAGGTCGGCGCGAAATCCAGCGTGGCGATCTGCCTGGACACCGCCTCGACGATGCGTGGCCGTGCGTGTCCCGCATTGCAGCACCACAGCCCGGCAGTGCCGTCGAGGATCTGGCGGCCGTCCACGCTGCGGTAGTACATGCCCTCGGCCGAGGCCAGCAGCCGCGGCCGCGCCTTGAACTGGCGGTTGGCGGTGAACGGCATCCAGAACGCGTCCATGCCGTCCGGCGCCTGCGTGGCCTGGGCGGCGTAGCGATCGGCCAGCGCCTGGGAGGAGGGGGGCGACTCGGTGCTCATCACAGGCTCCACGCGAGAGAAGTGTTGAAAAAACTTTACACCAACCGGGCGCGTGGTGGCGGGCGGGCCTCCGCCGCGGCGCCGGCGCCTCTCCGCCGTGCCGCCGCCGGCTGCACAGCGCCGGAACGCACGAAACGGCGCCACGACAGGCCCGTGCAGGCGCGCATGCCGGCCGCATCGCGTGGCGACCGGCAAATTGACCGCGAGGGCCGGCTGTGTAAAGTATCCGGCAACACCGCCAAGGCCTTCCTGATCACGCGATGGATATCGGCGCCCGCCTGCATCGGGTTCGTACCGCCCACGGACTGAGCCAGCGCGAGCTGGCCAAGCGGGTGGGCGTGACCAACAGCACCATCTCGCTGATCGAGCAGAACAAGGTCAGCCCTTCGGTGAGCTCGCTGAAGAAGGTGCTGGACGGCATCCCGATCTCGCTGGCCGATTTCTTCACCCAGGACCTGGACATCGGGCCGGCCGATGCGCCGTTCTATGCCGCCGACGAACTGCCCGACGTGGGCAGCGACGGCATCCACTACTACCTGGTCGGGCAACACCGTCCGCAGCGGCAGATGTGCATCCTGCGCGAGGTGATGCCGCCGGGCAGCGACACCGGCACCGCGATGCTGGTGCACGAGGGCGAGGAAGGCGGCGTGGTGGTGGCGGGCGAAGTGGAGATCACCGTCGGCACGCAGGTGCGCGTGCTGCGCGCCGGCGAGGGGTACTATTTCGAGAGCCGGGTGCCGCACCGGTTCCGCAATGTCGGCAGCGAGGCGGTGGTGATCGTCAGCGCCAACACCCCGGCCACGTTCTGAGCGCCGCCTGCGCCGCGGCGCGCGCTTGCGGCTCGCCACGACCGTACGACCCGCCGATCCGTTCCTTCCTCCCGACCCGGAGCTTCCGATGACCGCACCCCGCACCCGCGATGCCTGGCAGGCGATGGCCGACGCGCTGCAGCTGCGTACCCAGGCCTTCATCGACGGACGCTACGTCGCTGCGGCCAGCGGCAAGACCTTCGACTGCATCAGCCCGATCGACGGCCGCGTGCTCGGCCGGGTCGCCGAGGGCGAGGCCGAGGACATCGAACGTGCGGTCGCCGCGGCGCGGCGCAGTTTCGATGCCGGGCACTGGTCGCAGGCCAGGCCGGCGCAGCGCAAGAAGACCCTGCTGAAACTGGCGCAGCTGGTCGAACAGCATGCCGACGAGCTGGCGCTGCTGGAAGCGCTGGACATGGGCAAGCCGGTGCGCGACGCGCGCAGCGTGGACGTGGCGGCCACGGTGCGCTGCCTGGCCTGGACCGGCGAGGCGCTGGACAAGCTCTACGGCGAAGTGGCGCCGACCGGGCAGGACGAGCTGGGCCTGATCACCCGCGAGCCGCTGGGCGTGGTCGGCGCGATCGTGCCTTGGAATTTCCCGCTGCTGATGGCCGCGTGGAAGATCGCCCCGGCGCTGGCGGCGGGCAACTCGGTGGTGCTCAAGCCCTCGGAGAAATCGCCGCTGAGCGTGCTGCGCCTGGCCGAGCTGGTGGCCGAGGCCGGCATCCCCGATGGCGTGTTCAACGTGGTGCCAGGGTTCGGCAAGGGCGCCGGCGAGCCGCTGGCGCTGCACATGGACGTGGATGGCCTGGTGTTCACCGGGTCCACCGCGGTCGGCAAGCGCCTGTTGCAATGCGCCGGGCTGTCGAACATGAAACGCGCCTACATGGAATGCGGCGGCAAGAGCCCGAACCTGGTGTTCGCCGACGCGCCGGACCTGGAGCAGGCGGCGCAGGCCGCGGCCGGCGCGATCTTCTACAACCAGGGCGAGGTCTGCACCGCGGCCTCGCGCTTGCTGGTGGAGCGCTCGATCAAGGACGAGTTCGTGGCCCGTGTGGTCGCCGCCGGGCGCACGCTGCAGCCGCGGCACCCGTTCGACGACGATGCGGCGATGGGTGCGCTGGTGGACGAGGCGCAGACCCACCGCGTGCTCGACTACATCGCGCGCGGCAACGAGGAAGGCGCGCGGCTGCTGCTCGGCGGCAAGCGCGTGGAGGTGGTCGCCGGCGGCTGTTACGTGGAGCCGACCATCTTCGACGAGGTCGGCCACGAGCACACCATCGCGCGCGAGGAGATCTTCGGCCCGGTGCTGTCGGTGATCGCCTTCGACGACGAGGCGCACGCGCTGCGCATGGCCAACGACAGCGACTACGGCCTGGCCGCGGGCGTGTGGACCCGCGACATCGGCCGCGCGCACCGGGTGGCGCGCAAGCTGCGCGCCGGCAGCGTCTGGGTGAACTACTGGGACGGCGGCGACATGACCGCGCCGTTCGGCGGCTACAAGCAATCGGGCAACGGCCGCGACAAGTCGCTGCATGCGTTCGACAAGTACACCGAGATGAAGGCGACCTGGATCAATCTGGTTGGGTAGTTCGGGACTCGGGACTCGGGACTGGGGACTCGGGAGATGGTCGCGAATGCGCTGCATCCTCGCTTTTTTCTGTGGGAGGGGCTTCAGCCCCGACGCTTTTACCGATAAGGCGCCGGGGCTGAAGCCCCTCCCACAGAAAAAACGCTGTGCTTCAGTAGTAAGAAAAAACGCTTTTTCTTCAAAAAAATCGACGCTTTTTTTCATCGAATCGCTTGATAGCGATTTGCACCGGGACAGCATCCTGCCGTCCCGAGTCCCGAGTCCCGAGTCCCGAGTTCAAACCCGCTCCACGCGGCAGGCGAAACAGCCCTGTCGCGCATTGTGCAGATGCAGATAACGCAGGTGCGGATCGGCGAAGGCTTGCACGATCGCGGCTGCGATCGTTTCGCCGGCATGCACGTCGGCGGCGACCATCATGTCGGCCGCATCGTAGCCGCGCAGCGAGATCAGGCGCCTGCGGATCGCGTCGGGCACCTGGCCCGGTGCTGCCGTCGCGGTCTGCACGTGGCGGCGCACGTAGATCGGCCCGGCGGCGCGGTACGGCGTGTCGGCCGGCTGGTGCAGGTAGTGCAGCAGCAACAGGTCCTCGCCGGGCTGCGCGTCTTCCAGGCTGATCCGGCATGGGAAGCCCGGGGTCTGGTCGGCGCGGACGCGGCGCGCGCCGTGCGCGTGCAACTGCGCATCGTCGAGGTCGAACAGCGGTGCGAACGGTGCGGCGGGCAGGCCGACGCAGACGAAGCTGGACATATGCGCTCCAAGAGAAGATCGGGCGCATAGCGTGCGCGCCGCCGCGGCGCCGCGCTGGCCGGATTCGGACACGGCAGCGGCCGCCGCACGCGAGCGCCTCGATCGGGCACGATGCCGGTCGCCGCCGCGCCGTCGCTGCGCCCCGGGCCGGTAGCGAAAGAGCGCGGGCAGGGGCACGCGTGGCGGTCGCGTGCGGGCTCAGTCCGGCACGTACTCGGCAAAGGCGAGCGGATGTTTGGGATCGGCGGCGTCCACCTTGTCCGTGGTCTTCTTCAGCGCATCGGCGTCCGGCGCCGGATCCGAATTCAGCTGCCAGCTCTGCTGGATGCGCTTGTGGAACAGCCAGGTCTTGCGCTCGGGCACGTAGCGGAAGGTGATGAAGTCGGTCCAGTGCTGGCCGCAGGAGACGCCGTTCTGCACGGTGAAGTAGCGGCCCTTGGCCGCGAACGGATCGTCGCTGTCGGTGAACGGGTCGCACTGGCCGCCCTCGTCGCGCTTGAGCACCACGTGGTCGTTGCGCGCGGCCAGCCGGTAATGGCCGTCGGCCTGCTGCACGAAGATCAGCAGCGGCCGTGCCGGCGCCGGTTCGCGCTCGGCTTCGCCGCGTTGCTGCAGCGCCACCAGGTAGTCGGCGCGGCCGTCTCCGTCCAGGTCGGTGCGCAGCTGTTCCAGCGGCAGGTAGCCGGCCGGCAGCTGGCGCAGCACGTCGGCCGGCAGGTCGGCGGCGCGGGCGCCGTGCATGGCGAGCAGCAGGAGGCCGACAGCTGCGGCGACGCGGAGCGACATCGGCATTGGCATGGGAGCGTTTCGGATGTTGAGGGGTGCAAAGCCTAACCGACGCGGCACGTGAACGGCCGGATGGCGCCGCCAGCGCGCCGCTGCGCGACGTCGTTTCCTGCGCGGATCTGCCGCAGCGTCCTGGTGCCGAGCAGGCGTGGCCGCCAAGAGCGTCGGGACTGAGGTCCCTCCCACAAGAAGCGCCGAACAGCCTAGCAGGCGCCCGCCGCCTGCTTCGCAATCCCGAATCCGGAATCACACCAGCCCGGCAAAGGCTTCCGCCACCCCCTGCACCCGCCCGCAGTCATGCGCGTCGTAGCCGGGCAGCAGGCCGAGTTCGTGTTGGAACGTGTCGCTGCGCAGCAGGTCCACGATCGGCGCCAGGCGGCCGCTGTCCAGCGCCTCGCGGCGGCACAGCAGGAAATAGCGCTCGCTGGCGAGCGGGATGAAGTCCAGGCCGTAGCGCCGCGCCGGCGGTTCCAGGCCGAACCCGGCATCGGCCAGGCCGCTGGCGACGTAGGCGGCGACCGCGGCATGGGTCAGTTCCTCCATGTCGGCGCCATGCAGGGCGCTCAGCGGCAGGCCCTGCTGCGCCAGCAGGCATTCCAGCAGCAGGCGCGTGCCCGAGCCGGGTTGGCGATGGATGAAACGCACGTCGGCGCGCAACAGGTCGGGCAGGGCATGGATATGCTTGGGATTGCCGGGCGCCAGCACCAGGCCCTGGGTGCGCGTGGCCAGGTGCAGCACGCAATCGCCGTGCGGATCGAGCCGGTCGCGGTAGTGCGCGAGCAGTTCGTTCTCCAGTTCGCCGATCGGCAGGTGCAGGCTGGCCAGGTCGCAGGCGTCGTTGCGCAGCGCGGCCAGGGCATCGTCCGGGCTGCGGTATTTCAGTTCCAGCGGCGCGCCGGCCAGGACCATGCAGCGGCGCAGCGTCTCCACCCCGAAGCCATGCGAGGCGTGCAGGCGCAGCGGCGCCGCTTCCTGCCGGAACACGCGTTCCAGTTCGGTCTCCAGTTCGCTGGCCAGGCTTTCCAGGGTCGGCGCCAGGCGCGCGGCGATGCGCTGCTCGGCCCACACCAGGCGTTCGCCAATCGGCGCCAGCTGCGCGCCGCGGCCGCGGGTGGCGCGCAGCAGCGGCTGCCCGAACAGGCGCCGCGCCTCGCGCAGGGTGCCCCAGGCATAGCGGTAGGACAGCCCGGTCTGGCGGCAGGCCGCGGCCAGCGAGCCGGTGTCGCGGATCGCCAGCAGCAGTTCCGCCAGCCGCGGCGGCAGCCGCTGCCCGTCCTCGGTATGCAGCTCCCACTGCGGCTGGATGGTCACCTTGTACACGCGGGTTGCGGCTCGCAATAGGCTTTCTACAGCCGATTATTAGACCATCCGCCGCTCGGCGCCATCGCGCTTTCGTACTACGCTCGCGGCGCGCCGATGCGTCGGTCGTGCCGTCGAATCGGCCGTGCCGTGATAGGCAATATGCGCTCCATCACATAAAGACGCCGATGCACTTGAGGGGGAATCGAATGAGCGACTCGAGCAGCGCGGCCAGCGCCGCCCACGCTGGCCTGTTGGCGAAGGAACGTATCGTCGCCGGGCCGGGTTTCAACCGCTGGCTGGTGCCGCCGGCCGCGCTGGCGATCCATCTGTGCATCGGCATGGCCTACGGCTTCAGCGTGTTCTGGCTGCCCTTGTCCAAGGCGCTGGGGATCACCGAAGCGGTGGCGTGCCCGGCGGACATGGGCTTCCTGGCGCGCATCGTGTCGGCCAGCTGCGACTGGAAGATCAGCGAACTGCAGTGGATGTACACGCTGTTCTTCGTGCTGCTGGGCTGTTCGGCGGCGTTGTGGGGCGGCTGGCTGGAACGCGCCGGGCCGCGCAAGGCCGGCGTGGTCTCGGCGCTGTGCTGGTGCGGCGGGCTGGTGATCTCGGCGCTGGGCATCCATCTGCACCAGATCTGGATGCTGTGGCTGGGCTCGGGCGTGATCGGCGGCATCGGCCTGGGGCTGGGCTACATCTCGCCGGTGTCGACCCTGATCAAGTGGTTCCCGGACCGCCGCGGCATGGCCACCGGCATGGCGATCATGGGCTTCGGCGGCGGCGCGATGATCGGCAGCCCGCTGGCCGATGCGCTGATGCGCCACTTCGCCGGCCCCGACTCGGTCGGGGTGAAGGAGACCTTCCTGGTCATGGCCGCGCTGTATTTCGTGTTCATGATGGCCGGCGCGTTCGGCTACCGGGTGCCGCCGAGCGGCTGGACCCCGGCCGGCTGGACCGCCCCAGCGGCCAGCGCCAACGCGATGATCACCGCCCACCACGTGCACGTGAAGAAGGTCTGGGGCATCCCGCAGTTCTGGCTGCTGTGGGGCGTGCTGTGCCTGAACGTGTCGGCCGGCATCGGCGTGATCGGCATGGCCTCGCCGATGCTGCAGGAAGTGTTCGGCGGACGCCTGATCGGCGTGGACGCCGGCTTCGGCAGCCTGGACACCGCGCAGCTGGCGGCCATCGCCGCCATCGCCGCCGGCTTCACCGGCCTGCTCAGCCTGTTCAACATCGGCGGGCGCTTCTTCTGGGCCAGCATGTCCGACAAGCTCGGCCGCAAGCACACCTACAGCGTGTTCTTCGTGCTCGGCATCGCCCTGTACGCGGCGGCGCCGTGGGCCGGCAAGGTCGGCGGCAGCGCGCTGTTCGTCGGCATCTTCTGCGTGATCCTGTCGATGTACGGCGGCGGCTTCGCCACCATCCCGGCCTACCTGGCCGACCTGTTCGGCACGCAGATGGTCGGCGCGATCCATGGCCGCCTGCTGACCGCCTGGGCCACCGCCGGCATCCTCGGCCCGGTGGTGGTCGGCTACATGCGCGAATACCAGCTGGGCCTGGGCGTGCCGCCGTCACAGGTGTACAACACCACCATGTACATCCTGGCCGGGATGCTGGTGCTGGGCCTGATCTGCAATCTGCTGGTGCGGCCAGTGGCGGCCAGGCACTTCATGACCGCACAGGAGCTGGCCGCGGAGAAGCAGCTGGCGCACGAGAAGGTCGGCAGCAACGGCGGCGCGGCGTTGGACGCGGCGCAGCTGGCGCAGGTCGGCCACGGCGGCAACCCGCTGCTGGTGGCGCTGGCCTGGCTGGCGGTCGGGGTGCCGATGCTGTGGGGCATCTGGGTCACCTTGCAGAAGGCGTTCGTGCTGTTCCACTGAATTCGCGGGAGGGAGGCGTCACCATGTACTCGCGTGCGTCTTCCCGGCCCGGCGCCGTCGCGCGCGGCGTGCACCGCCATCGCGACGGGCGCACCGCGCTCACCCAGGATCTGGTGGCGGCCGAGGTGCCGGTGGCGTTCGCCTACAACGGCGAGCCGTTCGTGGTGATGATGGCCACCCCCGAAGACCTGCACGATTTCGCGCTGGGCTTCTCGCTCAGCGAAGGCATCGTCGAGGATCCGGCGCAGCTGCGCATCGCCAGCGTGGACACCTTCCTGGAAGGGGTCTCGCTGCAACTGCAGATCCCGCCCGCGCATGCCGCGGCCCTGCAGGCGCGGCGCCGCAACCTGCAGGGCCGCAGCGGCTGCGGGGTGTGCGGCAGCGAATCGATCGAGGCGGTGCTGCGCGCGCCGCGGCCGTTGCCGGCCGGTACCGCGATCGCGCCGGCGGCGCTGGCGCGGGCCTTGCGCGAGCTGCGCCAGCAGCAACCGCTCAACGCGATCACCGGCGCCACCCACGCCGCCGGATGGGCCGACGCCGATGGAGGCGTGCAGCTGGCGCGCGAGGACGTCGGCCGGCACAACGCGCTGGACAAGCTGATCGGCGCGCTGGCCACCGCCGGCGTCGATCCGGCCAGCGGCTTCGCCGTGGTCACCAGCCGCGCCAGCTACGAGATGGCGATGAAGGCCGCACAGGCCGGCATCCCGCTGCTGGCCGCCATTTCCGCACCCACCGCACTGGCGATCGCGCTGGCCGACAGCGCCGGCCTGACCCTGATCGGTTTCGCCCGCGACCACGATTACGTCGTCTACAGCCATCCGCAGCGCCTGCACCAGGCCGAGCACGCCGGAGAGCCCGCATGAGCAAGAAAACCATTCAACCGTACACGCAGCCTGCCGGCGGCTGGGGCGCGCTGCGCGCCGTCGCCACCCACCTGCTGCAACAGGACGTGGCGGTGCAGGGGGCCAAGACCCTGCTGCACGCCAACCAGCCCGACGGCTTCGACTGTCCCGGCTGCGCCTGGCCCGACCGCGACCACACCTCGACCTTCGAGTTCTGCGAGAACGGCGCCAAGGCGGTGGCCGCCGAAGCCACCGCGCGCCGCGCCACGCCGGAACTGTTCGCGCAGCACAGCGTCGCGCAGCTGGCCAGGTACAGCGACTACTGGCTGGAAGGGCAGGGCCGGCTGACCCATCCGCTGCGTTACGACAGCGCCAGCGACCACTACGTGCCGGTGGGCTGGGACGCCGCGTTCGCGCTGATCGCCACGCACCTCAACGGCCTGGCCTCGCCGGACGAGGCGATCTTCTACACCTCCGGGCGCACCAGCAACGAGGCCGCGTTCCTGTACCAGCTGTTCGTGCGCGAGTTCGGCACCAACAACTTCCCCGACTGCTCCAACATGTGCCACGAGCCGTCGGGCACCGCGCTCAAGTCGCAGATCGGCGTGGGCAAGGGCACGGTGTCGTTGCACGATTTCGAACTGGCCGATGCCATCTTCATCTTCGGCCAGAACCCGGGCACCAACCATCCGCGCATGCTCGGCGAGCTGCGCCAGGCGGCCAGGCGCGGCGCGGCGATCGTGTCGTTCAATCCGCTGCGCGAGCGCGGCCTGGAGAAGTTCGCCGATCCGCAGGACAAGCTGCAGATGCTGCACAACGGTTCGACGCGGATTTCGTCGGACTACTTCCAGTTGAAGATCGGCGGCGACCTGGCCGCGGTCAAGGGCATCATCAAGCACGTGCTGGAGCGCGATGCCGAGGCCGCGCGCGCGGCGCAACCGCGCCTGCTCGACCTGCAGTTCATCACCCAGCACACCGCCAACTTCGACGCCTTCGCCGCGGACGTGATCGCCGAACCGTGGGCGACCATCGTCGAGGAATCCGGGCTGAGCGAGGCCGAGCTGCGCCATGCCGGCGAGATCTACCTGAAATCCGAACGGCTGATCGCCTGTTGGGGCATGGGCATCACCCAGCACAAGCACTCGGTGGCCACGATCCACATGATCGCCAACCTGCTGCTGCTGCGCGGCCATCTGGGCCGCCCCGGCGCCGGCGCCTGCCCGGTGCGCGGGCACAGCAACGTGCAGGGCGACCGCACGATGATGATCTACGAGAAGCCGCCGGCCGCGTTCCTGGACCGGTTGCAGCAGGTGTTCGGGTTCGATCCGCCGCGCGCATCCGGTTTCGACACCGTCGGCGCGATCGAGGCGATGCGCGACGGCCGCGCCAGGACCTTCTTCGGCATGGGCGGCAACTTCGCCACCGCCACCCCCGACACCGAGGCCACGCATCGCGCGCTGCGCCGCTGCGACCTCACCGTACACGTGACCACCAAGCTCAACCGCAGCCACCTGGTGCACGGCCGCGACGCGCTGATCCTGCCGTGCCTGGGGCGCACCGAGATCGACATCCAGGAGGCCGGACCGCAGAGCGTCAGCGTCGAGGACTCGATGAGCATGGTGCACCTGTCGGCGGGGATCAATCCGCCGGCGTCGCCGGAGCTGCTGTCGGAACCGGCGATCGTCGCGCGCCTGGCCGAAGCCACGCTCGGCGCGCGCAGCGCGATCCGCTGGCGCTGGCTGGCCGCCGACTACGACCGCATCCGCGACCTGATCGCGCAGGTGTTCGAGGATTTCGCCGACTTCAACGCGCGGGTACGCGTGCCCGGCGGCTTCCGCCTGTCCAATACCGCGCGCGACCGGGTGTGGGACACCCCGGAAGGCCGCGCGGTGTTCAAGGTGCACGCGGTGCCCACCGACAACCCGATCCACCGCGCGCGCCGCCAGCGCCCCGCGCAACCGGTGTTCACCCTGGCCACGACGCGCTCGCACGACCAGTACAACACCACCATCTATGGCCTGGACGACCGCTACCGCGGCGTGTTCGGCGAGCGCCGGGTGCTGTTCATCAACGCTGCCGACATCGCCGATCTGGGCCTGCAGGCCGGCGCCTGGGTGGACCTGGAAAGCCTCGGCGAAGACGGCGTGCAGCGCCATGCCAAGCGTTTCCTGCTGGTGGAGTACAACATCCCGCGCGGCTGCCTGGCCGCCTACTACCCGGAGACCAACGGCCTGGTGCCGCTGTCCAGCTTCGCCGACGAGGCGCGCACGCCGACCTCCAAGTCGATCCCGGTGGTGGTGACGCCGCACCTGGCCGATGCCGCCGACGCGGCGCCGCGCGACATCGGCGTGGCGCTTGTCCGCTGATCCGGCGCTGACCCGGGCGCTGCTGGAGGCGCTGGCGCCGGAGCCGGAGGGCGTCGCGCTGGCGCGCTTGTGCAAGCGCCTGGGCGTGCGCATGAGCGTGCTGCTGCGCACCCTGGCCTGGCTGGGCGAGGCCACCCTGGACGGGCGCGCGGGGCCGGGCTGGATCCGGGTGGAGACGCGCGGCGAGCGCGAGGTGGCGGTGCTGACCGCCGCCGGCCGCGCGCAACTGCCGCGCTGAGCGCCAAGCGGCGTGGCGCTGCGGCGCCGCGGCCGATCTGCCAGAATCGGGCGGTTTCCCGTCGATGCCGCCTCCATGACCGCTGCCGCGCTTCCCGCTTCGCCCGTCAATTCGCCGCGCCGCGTGCTGCTGGCCAGCCTGATCGGCACCACCATCGAGTTCTTCGATTTCTACATCTACGCCACCGCCGCGGTGCTGGTGTTCCCGAAACTGTTCTTCCCGACCGGCGACGCCGACGCGGCGCGGCTGCAGTCGCTGGCCACGTTCGCGGTGGCGTTCGTGGCGCGGCCGGTCGGCTCGGCGCTGTTCGGCCATTTCGGCGACCGCATCGGGCGCAAGGCGACGCTGGTGGCCGCGCTGCTGACCATGGGCCTGTCCACGGTGGTGATCGGGCTGTTGCCCAGCTACGCCAGCATCGGCATGTGGGCGCCGGCGCTGCTGGCGCTGTGCCGCTTCGGCCAGGGCCTTGGCCTGGGCGGCGAATGGGGCGGGGCGGTGTTGCTGGCCACCGAGAACGCGCCGCCGGGCAAGCGCGCCTGGTACGGCATGTTCCCGCAACTGGGCGCGCCACTGGGCTTCCTGCTGTCCTCCGGGATCTTCCTGCTGCTCGGTGCGGTGCTCGACGATACGCAGTTCATGCGCTGGGGCTGGCGCATCCCGTTCGTGGCCAGTGCGCTGCTGGTGGTGACCGGGCTGTGGGTGCGCCTGCGCATCCACGAAACCCCGGATTTCCAGAGGGCGCTGCAACGCAAGGAGCGGGTGGCGTTGCCGATGTGGACGGTGCTGTCGCGGCATGCCGGTGCGCTGCTGCTCGGCACCTTCGGCGTGTTCGCGACCTTCATGCTGTTCTATCTGATGACGGTGTTCGCGCTGGGTTACGGCACCGCGGTACTCGGCTACGGCCGCGAGCAGTTCCTGCTGCTGCAGATGGTCGGCATCCTGTTCTTCGCCGCCGGCATTCCGATATCGGCGCATTACGGCGACCGCTACGGCACGCATCGCACGATGATCGTGGCCGGCCTCGTCATCGTCCTGTTCGGGCTGGGCTTCGCGCCGCTGTTCGGCGCTGCGCATCCATGGCAGCTGCTGGCGTTCCTGTCGCTGGGTTCGTTCTTCATGGGCCTGACCTACGGGCCCTGCGGCACCTTGCTGGCCGAACTGTATCCGGTGCAGGTGCGTTACACCGGTGCCTCGATGTCGTTCAACCTGGCCGGCATCATCGGTGCGGCACCGGCGCCGTACGTGGCCAGCTGGCTGGCCAAGCACTACGGCCTGCCATGGGTCGGCTACTACCTCAGTGCCGGAGCGGCGTTGAGCCTGCTGGCGCTGCTGGTGATCGGCGCCAGGCGCCGCTGAGGCCAGCGCACGCTGCGCTCAGGCGGCGTGCTCGACCCGGTTGCGGCCGCCGGCCTTGGCCAGGTACAGGTGCTTGTCGGCCTCGGCCAAGAGCGGGTGCAGCGCAGCGCGCCGTGCGTCGCTGGTGCACACGCCGATGCTGATGGTGATGCGCAGCGTCTGCTCGCCCACCTGCACCTGCAGTGCGTCGATGCGCTGGCGCAGGGTCTCGAAATAGGCGCTGGCCGCCGCGGCATCCAGGCCCGGCACCAGCATGCAGAATTCCTCGCCGCCGAAGCGCGCCACCAGATCCTGCGGGCGCGCATGCGCAGCCACCGTCGTCGCCACCGCGCGCAGCGCGTCGTCGCCGGCTTCGTGGCCCCAGCTGTCGTTGATGTGCTTGAAATGGTCGATGTCGAGCATCGCCACGCTGACCGTGTCGCTGTGCGCCAGCCATTGCGGCAGCAGGCGCTGGCTCTGTTCCAGGAAGTGCCGGCGGTTGGGCAGGCCGGTGAGGAAATCGCGCGTGGCCAGGTCCTGCAGCGTGCCGATCAGTTCCAGCTGGTCCACGTTCTGCGACACGCGGCAGAAGAATTCCTCGCGCGAAAAAGGTTTGCGCAGGAAGTCGTTGGCGCCGTTCTTGAGGAAGCGCGGCACCAGCGACGGATCGCTGTTGCCGGACAGGCCGATCACCGCCAGCTTGTCGCGGGCGCGGATCGCGCGCAGCCGGCGGGTGAACTCCACCCCTTCCATGCCCGGCATTTCCTGGTCGACCACGGCCAGGCGGATCGCCGGATTGGCCTCCACCGCCTTCAGTCCGGCGGCGCCGTCGGCGGCTTCCACCACCTGGTAGCCGTACATCGCCAGCAGGCTCGCCGCATACGCGCGCGCCGACGGCGAATCGTCCACCACCAGCGCGGCGATGCTGCGGTTGCGCGCCAGCCGCTGCACCAGCCAGGCCAGGTAGTCGATGCTGCCGGGCGCGTTCTTCAGCACGAAGTCGATGATCTGCTGGGTCAGCACGCGCTTGCGCAGGCTTTCGTCGTAGACCCCGCTGACCACCACCGTGGGCAGGCCGCGGGCGACGAAGAAATCCACCACCGTGTCGCGGTCGCCGTCGGCCAGCACCAGCCCGGTCAGGGCCAGGAACCAGGAACCGCCGTCGTCCAGTGCGCGCGCCGCTTCGGCCAGGGTCGAGACCACGGTGACCGGCAGTTCCACCCGCTGCTCGATCGCCTCGCGCAGCAGCCCGGTGAACGTGCGCGAATTCTCCACCAGCAGGATGCGCTGCTGGGCAGCCCCGCTTTCGCTGGCAATCGGATAGGCCGGCAACGGTTGCAGCATGCGAGCCGCGCAATGCGCCCTTGGGGAGTAGACCTCAGTTAGCGGCCGTGCCGCGGGCAACTTTAGACCGTCCGGCGGCGCGCGCATGCCGTCGGCGCGGCGCGTTCACCACAGCGCGTCGCGCAGCTTGTACCAGGACATCGCCGCCACCAGCAGCGGCGTGCGCAGCAGGCGCCCGCCGGGAAACGGCGCGTGCGGGATTTTCGCGAACAGGTCCAGGCGCTGCGCCTGCCCGGCGATGGCCGCGGCGATGGCATCGCCGGCCAGGCCGGTGGCGGCCACGCCGTGGCCGGAAAAACCCTGCGCGAAATAGACGTTGGGGGTCAGCCGGCCCCAGTGCGGGGCGCGGTTGCGGGTGATGTCGACGTAGCCGCCCCACACGTAGTCCAGCTCGACCGCGCGCAGCTGCGGGAACACCCGGCGCATGCGCCGGGTCATGACCCCGCGCAGGCCCGGCGGCGGCAGCGAGGAGTAGCTGGCGCGGCCGCCGAACAGCAGGCGGTGGTCGCGGCTGAGGCGGAAATAGTCCAGCGCCCAGTTCACGTCGGCCACCGCCATGTCGTTGCCGATCAGCTCGCGCGCCAGCGCCGCGCCCAGCGGCGCGCTGGCCCCGATGTAGGTGCCGACCGGCATGATCCGCGATTCCAGTTCCGGCGCGATGCCGCGCAGCCAGGCATTGCCGGCCAGCACCGCGAAATCGGCCTGCACCGCGCCGTGCGCGCTGCGCAGGATCGGCCGCGCGCCGCGCACCAGCGCGGTCACCGGCGACTGTTCGTAGATGCGCACGCCGGCGGCCAGCGCCGCACGCGCCAGCCCGTGTGCGTACTCGAGCGGGTGCAGGTGGCCGCTGGCCGGGTCGTACATCGCGCCCAGGTAGCGCTCGCTGCGCAGTTGTGCGTGCAATTGCTCGCGGTCCCACCACTGCAGCGGGTAGTCGTAGCGCTGCGCCATCTCGACGATGCCGGCCTGCAGCGCGCGCACCTGGCGCGGCTTGATCGCCACATGCGCATGGCCGTCGCGCCAGTCGCAGGCGATGGCGTGGCGCTGGATGCGGTTGCGCAGCAGCTGCATGCCGTCGCGCGAGAAATCGAACAGCAGCCGCGCCTCGGCGCTGCCGAGCAACGCCTCCAGCTTGTGCTGCTCGCAGCCGTAGCCGACGATGGCCTGGCCGCCGTTGCGCCCGGACGCGCCCCAGCCGACCCGCTGCGCTTCCACGATCGCGACCTGGTAACCGGCCTCGGCCAGCGCCAGCGCCGCGCTCAACCCGGTATAGCCGGCGCCGAGGATGCACACGTCGGCCCGTACCTGGCCGCGCAACGGCGGCTGCGGCGGGAAGGGGGCGGCGCTGGCGGTGTACCAGGAGGTGTCGGGACTGGGGACTGGGGACTGGGGACTCGGGGAGAAGCGGGTCATGGCGGCGAGCTGCTGTAGAGGGGAAACATGGGGTCGGCCTCCGGATGCTTGGCTTTTGCTTTCCGAGTCCCGAGTCCCGAGTCCCCAGTCCCGGCTCCACTCACACCGTCCGCAGGTACCACCGGTAATCCAGATCGCTCACCTGCGCATGGAAATCCAGCATCTCGCGGCGTTTCTGCTGGCCGTAGACGTGGCGGAAGCGGCTACCGAATTGCTCGGCGACGAAGTCGCTGGCGAGGAATCCGGCGATCGCGCCGCGCCAGTCAGGATGGCGGATCTGCGTCTGTTCGTAAGCGTTGCCCTGCACCGGCGGGCCTGGGTCGAAACCCTGCTGCAGGCCGTGCCCGATGCCGGCCAGCACCGCCGCGGCGACCAGATACGGATTGGCGTCGGCGCCGGCGATGCGGTGCTCGATGCGGGTATTGGCCGGATCGCTGTACGGCACCCGCATCGCCACGGTGCGGTTGTTGAAGCCCCAGCTGTCGTTGAGCGGCACGAACGCATTGGGCACGAAGCGGCGGTAGCTGTTGGCGTGCGGGGCGAACAGCAGCAGGCAGTCGTCGGCGCTGCGCTGCAGCCCGCCGATGGCATGGCGCAATGCGTCGGCCGGCGCCTGCGGGGTGCCGGCGAAGACGTTGTCGCCGGCCTCGTCGAGCAGGCTCACGTGCAGGTGCAGGCCGCTGCCGGACTGCGCGGCGAACGGCTTGGCCATGAAGCTGGCGAGCAGGCCCTGCTGCTGCGCGATCGCCTTGATCGCGCGCTTGAGCATCAGCGCGTCGTCGCAGGCGGCGAGCGCGTCGCCGCGGTGCTTGAGGTTGATCTCGAACTGGCCGGGCGCGTACTCGGCGACCGCGGTATCGGCGGGGATGCCCTGCGCGCGGCAGGCCTGCGCGACCGCGTCGGTGAAGCCGCGCTGGTCGTCCAGTTCCTGCATGTAGTAGACCTGGGTGCTGTCGTTGCGCAGCCCGGTGTGCGCCTGCAGCGGCGGTTGCGGGCGGCCATCGGCATCGGCGCGCGGATCGAACAGGTAGAACTCCAGTTCCACCGCGATCACCGGGGTCAGCCCGCGCGCGCGCAGCCGCGCCAGCACCCGCGCCAGCACTTCGCGCGGGGCGATGTCCAGCGGGTCACCGGCGCCGTCGCGCATCGCCAGCAGCAACTGCGCCGACGGCACCGGCGCCCACGGCACCGGCTGCAGCGTGCCGGGGACCGGGAAGCACAGCCGGTCCTCGTCGCCGATGGCGTAGCCCAGGCCGGTCTCCTCGACCGTGTTGCCGGTGATGTCGGTGGCGATCAGCGACATCGGCAGGCATACGCCGTCGCGATAGACCTTTTCCAGCGCGTCGCGGGCGATGCGCTTGCCGCGCAGCAGGCCGTTGCCGTCCGGCAGCAGCAGGTCGATCTGTTCGCAGCCGGGGATGCGCTGCAGGGCCCGGGCGGCGTCCGGGGGCAGGGGCGGAGCGTCGTGGGTGCGGGTCATGGTGGCGGCCTGCGGGAGTGCGACGAGCTTAGCAGAGCGGGGTTCGCGTCAAGAATACTCAACAGGTCGAGGCGCCGGCAGCGTGGGATGCGCCGGGTGCCGCGTCTGCGTGCCGGCCATCGCGATCCTGTAATAAAGCGCGCTGCGCCGGATACGGGCAGTGGCCGTGCGCCCGCGCCCACCGCCATGCGCCGCTGTGGCGTGTTGTAAAAATAAAACGCCCGGGGTAACTTGCGGCGACGCCACACGAGCTCTTCGCATGGCTGTATCGCCCCTGGTCGGCCTGTCGACCGATCGCAAGCTCATCGGCCAGCATCCGTTCCTGGTCGCTGGAGAAAAGTACCTGCGTGCCGCGGTCGACGGCGCCGGGGTGACGCCGGTGCTGCTGCCGTCGCTGCAGCCGCCGGTCGCGCCGCGCGACTGGCTGGTGCGGCTGGACGGCCTGTTGCTGACCGGCGCGGTCAGCAACATCGAACCGCATCATTACGGCGACGAACCCAGCTGGCTCGGCAATCCGCACGATCCGGCGCGCGACGCCAACACGCTGGACCTGATCCCGCAGGCGATCGCGCTCGGCCTGCCGATCCTGGCGATCTGCCGCGGCTTCCAGGAAGTCAACGTGGCCCTGGGCGGCACCCTGCACCAGAAGGTGCACGCGGTGCCCGGGCTGTCGGATCATCGCGAGGACACCCAGGCCGCGCTGGACCTGCAGTACGCGCCGGTGCACGAGGTGACCCTGAGCGAAGGCGGCTGGCTGGCGGACATCGCCGGCAGGGAGCGGGTGCGGGTCAACTCGCTGCACGGGCAGGGCGTGGCCCGGCTCGGCGGCGACCTGATCGTGGAGGCACGCGCGCCGGACGGATTGATCGAGGCGTTCCGCGGTATCGGTCCCGGCTTCCTGCTGGGCGTACAGTGGCATCCGGAATGGCGCGTCCTCGACGACCCGTTCTACCTGGGCATCTTCCAATCCTTCGGCGATGCCTGTCGCCACTACGCGGCTCGCCGCACGCACTGAATCGAATTCCCCCATGGCCAGCCGACCGCGCTCCCGCAAGAACACCCCCGAACAGCAGGAAAGCTCGCTGCGCCGTTGGCTGAAGGATCGCCACATCACCGAGGTCGAGTGCCTGGTGCCGGACATCACCGGCAACGCACGCGGCAAGATCATTCCCGCGGCCAAGTTCTCCCACGACTACGGCACGCGCCTGCCCGAGGGCATCTTCGCCACCACCGTCACCGGCGAGTATCCCGACGACTACTACGACCTGACCTCGCCGTCGGACTCGGACATGCAGCTGCGCCCGGACCCGGATACGGTGCGGATGGTGCCGTGGGCCACCGACCCGACCGCGCAGGTGATCCACGACTGCTACACCAAGGACGGCCAGCCGCACGACCTGGCGCCGCGCAACGTCCTGCGCGGCGTGCTGCAGGCCTATGCGGAGCTCGGCCTGAAACCGGTGGTCGCCCCGGAACTGGAATTCTTCCTGGTGCAGAAGAACACCGATCCGGACTTCCCGCTGCTGCCGCCGGCCGGCCGCTCGGGGCGGCCGGAGACGGCGCGGCAGTCGTACTCGATCGACGCGGTCAACGAATTCGACCCGATCCTGGACCTGATGTACGACTATTGCGACGCGATGGAACTGGACGTGGACACCTTGATCCACGAATCCGGCGCGGCGCAGCTGGAGGTCAACTTCACCCATTCCGATGCGCTGTCGCGCGCCGACCAGGTATTCCTGTTCAAGCGCACGATGCGCGAGGCGGCGATGCGCCACGGCGTCTACGCCACGTTCCTGGCCAAGCCGATGGAGAACGAGCCGGGCAGCGCGATGCACATCCACCAGAGCCTGGTCGACAAGCACGGCAAGAACGTGTTCAGCGGGCGCCGCGCCGGCGAGTACAGCCGCACCTTCGCGCACTACCTGGCGGGGTTGCAGAAGTACGTGCCGATGGCGATGGCGCTGCTGGCGCCGAACGTCAATTCCTACCGCCGGCTGATGTTCGGCGAGGTGTCGCCGAGCAATGTGCTGTGGGGTTTCGACAACCGCACCTGCGGGCTGCGGGTGCCGATCGACACGATCGAGAACATGCGGGTGGAGAGCCGCTTCGCCGGCTCCGACGCCAATCCGTACCTGGCGATGGCGGCGACGCTGGCCTGCGGGTTGCTGGGCATCCGCGAGAAGCTGGAGCCGACCGAGCCGATCAGCGGCAACGGCAAGGAGATGGGCTACCAGTTGCCGCGCTCGCTGGGCGAGGCGCTGGACGAGTTGGAGCGGTGTACGCCGCTGCAGGAGATGCTGGGGCCGCGTTTCGTGCGCGCGTACATTTCGGTCAAGCGCAAGGAGTACGAGACGTTCTTCCGGGTGATCAGTTCGTGGGAACGTGAGTTCTTGTTGTTGAACGTGTGAGTGTGCTCTTGCTTGTGATGGCGCATCGAGAAGGTTGCAATCGCAAGCTGTTGTTGTTGTTGTTGTTGTTGTTGTTGTTGCTTTGCTTTTGATCTACCGGGCCCCCTCAGCGCGGCAGGCCCGGCGGGCGAATACCCGAAGGGCGGCGCGCAGGATGCGCGACGTTTTTCGCTGGCACATGGATGTGCCATCGAAAAATGCCCGTTGGGCCTGCGGACCCGGAGCGCGAAGCGCGGAGGGCGCGCTGCGGGGTGTGCTTTCTTTTGGTTACTTTTCTTTGCACAAGCAAAGAAAAGTGACTCGCGCCCAAGCGCGAAAGCTTTTGCTCTTGCTTTGCTTGTAGGGCTTAAGCAGTAGCAACGGAGCAGCAGGAGCAAAGCTTTCGCCTTACGGCGAGTCACTTTTCTTTGCTCGCGCAAAGAAAAGTAACCAAAAGAAAGCGCGCCCTGCCTCGCGCCCTCCGCGCTGCGCGCTCCAGGTCCGCGTCCATGACGGGGATTCGCGGAAGGGGCATCCTGCCCCTGCCGCGAACGGCGCACATCCATGTGCGCCGCCCTTCGGGTTTTTCCCCGCCATGGCCGCCGCTTCGGAAGGGAACCCGGTAAGTCAAAGGCGAAAGCAACAGCAACAGCCGCAGCAACAGCAACAGCCGCAGCCGCAGCAACAGCCGCAGCAACAGCGAAGGGCAAAGGCGGAAGCAATAGCCGCAGCAGCAGCGAAGGGCAAAGCGACAGCGACAGCCAAGGCGAAGGCAACAGCAAGAGCGGCAGCAGGAACACAGCAACAGCACAGCACCACCAGACACAGCACCAGAGCATGGAGTCGACATGGATCGGATAGAAACGCGGGCCCTGCAGGATCTGGATGCGGCGCATCACCTGCACCCGTTCAACGACAACGCCGCGCTGGCCCAGAAAGGCACGCGCATCCTGACCCGCGGCGACGGCGCCTACGTCTGGGACGCCGACGGCAACCAGCTGCTCGACGCCTTCGCCGGGCTGTGGTGCGTCAACGTCGGCTATGGGCGCAAGGAACTCGGCCAGGCCGCCGCGCGGCAGATGGAACAGCTGGCGTACTACAACAGCTTCTTCCAGTGCACCACCGAGCCGACCATCCGCCTCGCCGCCAAACTCGCCGAACTCACCACCGGCGACCTCGACCATGCCTTCTTCACCAACTCCGGCTCCGAGGCCAACGACACCATCCTGCGCCTGGTGCGGCACTTCTGGGCCGTGCAGGACCAGCCGCAGAAGAGCATCTTCATCGGCCGCCACGACGGCTACCACGGCACCACCATGGCCGGCGCCAGCCTCGGCGGGATGAAGGGCATGCACCGCCAGGGCGGACTGCCCATTCCCGACATCCACCATATCGACCCGCCATACCCGTTCGGCGACGGCGGCGACCTGGATCCGGAGGAATACGGCCTGCTGGCCGCGCGCCGGCTCGAGGACAAAATCCTGGAACTGGGGCCGCAGCGCGTGGCCGCGTTCATCGGCGAACCGATCATGGGCGCGATCGGCGTGTACATCCCGCCGCGCAGCTACTGGCCGGAGATCGAGCGCATCTGCCGCCGCTACGACGTGCTGCTGGTCGCCGACGAAGTGATCTGCGGCTTCGGCCGCACCGGCGAATGGTTCGGCGCGCAGCACTTCGGGTTCCAGCCGGACGTGATGACCATCGCCAAGGGCATCACCTCCGGCTACATCCCGCTCGGCGCGGCGATGTTCGGCAAGCGCGTGGCCACGGTGCTGAAGGAGCAGGGCGGCGAGCTGGCGCACGGTTGCACCTATTCGGGGCATCCGGTGTGCGCGGCGGTGGCGCTGGAGAACCTGCGCCTGCTGCAGGACGAGGGCATCGTCGAACGCGCGCGCCGCGAGATCGCGCCGTACCTGGCGCAGCGCTGGGCCGAGCTGGGCGAGCATCGGCTGGTCGGCGAGGCGCGCATCGTCGGCATGATCGGCGCGCTGGAACTTGTCCCGGACAAGCCGCGCCGGCACTATTTCCCCGACCGCGGCAAGGTCGGCGCGCTGTGCCGCGACCATGCGCTGCGCCGCGGCCTGATCCTGCGCGCGACCAACGATGCGATGCTGCTGTCGCCGCCGCTGATCCTCAGCCGCGCCCAGGTCGACGAGCTGTTCGACAAGGCCTGGCTGGCGCTGGAGGACACCGCCCAGACGCTGGGCAAATAGGCCGGCGCTGGTTAGTCTGGATGGGTGTCTTGAGGCGGCCGCGCGACGCCGCGGCGTGTATCTTCCGATCTTCCCCATGGACCTGCGGAGACCTGCAATGAAGCTGCGACTGCTCACCCTTTCCCTCTCTGCGGCGCTGCTCGCCTCCTGTGGCGGTTCCGGCGGCGGCGAAGGCGGCAAGCCCGCGGCGGGCGAGGACCAGGTCCTCAACGTCTACAACTATTCGGACTACATCGCCGAGAACACCGTGCCCGCGTTCGAGAAGGCCAGCGGGGTCAAGGTCACCTACGACGTGTTCGACAGCGACGAGATGGTCGAGACCAAGTTGCTGGCCGGCGGCAGCGGCTACGACGTGGTGGTGCCGACGCTGAACTTCTTCGGCCGGCAGATCCAGGCCGGGGTGTTCCTGCCGCTGGACAAGAGCAAGATCCCGAACCTGGCCAACCTGGATCCGGAGATCATGCGGCGCATCGCGCAGCAGGATCCGGGCAACAAGTACGGCGTGCCGTACATGGTCGGCACCACCGGCATCGGCTACAACGTGGACAAGGTCAAGGCCGCGTTCGGCAGCACCGACATCGCCAACAGCTGGGACCTGGTGTTCAAGCCGGAGAACATCGCCAAGCTCAAGGACTGCGGCGTCACCATCCTCGATACGCCGTCGGACCTGATCCCGATCGCGCTGCACTACCAGGGCGAGGATCCGCACACCACCGACAGCGCCAAGATCGAGAAGGCCGCCGCGCTGATCAAGAGCATCCGCCCGTACGTGCAGAACTTCCACTCCTCGCAGTACGTGACCTCGCTGGCCAACGGCAGCACCTGCCTGGCGGTGGGCTGGTCCGGCGACATCATCCAGGCGCGCGACCGCGCCGAGGAAGCCAAGAACGGCGTGAAAGTGGCCTATTCGATCCCCAAGGAAGGCGCGCCGCAGTGGTTCGACATGCTGGCGATCCCGAAGGATGCCAAGCATCCGGAGAACGCCTACAAGTTCATCAACTACCTGCTGACGCCGGAGGTGGCCGCGGCCAACTCCAACTTCATCCACTACGCCAATCCGGTGCCCAAGGCGACGCCGCTGGTGGATGCGGCGATCCGCAACGACCCGACCATCTACCCGCCGCCGGAGGTGGCGGCGAAAATGTTCACCTATTCGATCAACCCGCCCGAGGTGGACAAGCTGTATACCCGCCTGTGGACGGAGATCAAGACCGGCCGCTGAGCCGGTCGCGTCCGTGGTCCATGGCGCCGCGCTTCGGCGCGGCGCCTGCACGCAGTACGGCCGCGCAAGGCGCGGTCGCCAAAGGGGAGGGCCACCGGGATCCGCGCCAGCGCGGCGTCCCGCCAACCGCTGCCCGCAACGGGCGGCATGGGAGACGACGATGAAGCGGCGAGCGATAGCGGGGATGGTGGCGGTGCTGTGCCTGGCGGGCTGCGGCGGATCGGGCCGGCAGGACGCCGCGGCGGACGGCGGCGATGCCAGGCAGTTGAACGTCTACAACTGGTCGGACTACATCGCCGAAGGCACCTTGCCCGGCTTCGAGCGGCATAGCGGCATCCATGTCACCTACGACGTGTTCGACAGCAACGAGGTGCTGGAAGCCAAGCTGCTGGCCGGCGGCAGCGGCTACGACGTGGTGGTGCCGTCGCTGAGTTTCCTCGGCCGGCAGATCCAGGCCGGGGTGTTCCTGCCGCTGGACAAGAGCAAGATCCCCAACCTGGTCAATCTGGACCCGGCGATGATGCAGCGCATCGCGCAGCAGGATCCGGGCAACACCTACGCGGTGCCGTACCTGTGGGGCACCACCGGCATCGGCTACAACGTGGACAAGATCCAGGCCGCGTTCGGCAGCACCGACGTGGTCGACAGCTGGGACCTGGTGTTCAAGCCGGAGAACCTGGCCAAGCTCAAGGACTGCGGGGTGACCTTCCTCGACACCGCCTCGGAGATCGTGCCGACGGTGCTGCACTACCTAGGCGAGGACCCGAACAGCACCGACCCGAAGGTGATCGAAAAGGCCGCGGCCAAGCTCAAGGAAATCCGCCCCTACATCCAGAACTTCCACTCCTCGCAGTACATCGACGCGCTGGCCAAGGGCAGCACCTGCCTGGTGGTGGGCTGGTCGGGCGACATCCTGCAGGCGCGCGACCGCGCCGAGGAGGCCAAGAACGGCGTGCACATCGCCTACTCGATCCCGAAGGAAGGCGCGCTGCAGTTCTTCGACATGCTGGCGATCCCCAAGGACGCCAGGCATCCGGAGCAGGCCTACCAGTTCATCAATTACCTGCTGACCCCGGAAGTGGCCGCGGCCAACACCAACTTCGTCAGCTATCCGAACGCGGTGCCCAAGTCGCTGCCGCTGATCGATGCGGCGATCAGCGGCGACCGCACCATCTACCCGCCGGCGCAGGTGCAGGCCAAGCTGTTCGCGCTGGCGGTGATGCCGCCGGAGGTGGACCGCCAGTACACGCGGCTGTGGACCGAGCTGAAGACCGGGCGCTGAGCGGAGACGCAGCAGGTGATTCCCCTCTCCCGTCGGGAGAGGGGTTGGGGTGAGGATACGGCGCGAAGCGTCTCGCTGAATTGGGGCGTACGAGGCTGCGCCCTTACCCTCATCCGGCCCTGCGGGCCACCTTCTCCCGGTGGGAGAAGGAACAGCCGGTGCTGTGCCTTAGCCCCTCTCCCGTCGGGAGAGGGGTAGGGGTGAGGGTTGTCCTGGTCTAATTCTCGTGGACACCTCGATAGGGGATGATCATGCCCAGCGAGGACTTTGAACGACATGACGCCCCGTATCCGTAGAAATTTCGATACCGCCTTCAAGCTGCAGGTGGTGCAAATGATCCGCGACCAAGGCCTGAGCGTGGGTCAGGTGTGCCGCGATCTGGACTTGGTCGATAGCGCCGTGCGTCGCTGGCTGGCCCAATACGAGGCCGAGCATGCCGGCCAGCCTGGGCAAGGTCGGCCCCTGACCCCCGAGCAGCAACGCATCCGTGAGTTGGAACGGGAGAACCAGCGACTGCGTGAGGACAACAGCTTGTTAAAAAAAGCATCGGCCTTCTTCGCCCGGGAACTGAAATGATCCAGCAGATGATCGATCAGTGGCAGGAGAAGGCCGCAACCGCCCGGCTGTGCCAGCTGCTGGGCGTGAGCCGCTCGGGGCTGTATGCGGCCCGTCGGCGGCGCGCAGCACCGAGGTCCTGCACGCTCGCTGCGCCGTTGCAGGCGGCCTTCCAGGCCAGCGGCGGCAACTACGGCAGCCGCCGGCTGAGCGCGAGCCTGAAGGCCCAGGGCCTGCCCGCCGGTCGCCATCGAGTCCGCCGCCTGATGAAGCAGCAGGGACTGAAGGCGCGCTGGAGGCGCAAGTTCGTCCATACCACCGACAGCCGACACGAGATGCCGGTGGCGGACAACCATCTGGATCGGCGCTTCAACCCGGACGCCCTCGACCAGGCCTGGGTGGCCGATATCACCTACATCCGCACCGAGCGCGGCTGGCTGTACCTGGCCGCGGTGCTGGACCTGTACTCGCGCAAGGTGGTGGGCTGGGCGATGGCGCCGACCATGCCGGCCGAGCTGGTCTGTACCGCCTTGCAGATGGCCATTGCCCTGCGCCAGCCCAAGCCGGGGCTGATCGTGCATAGCGACCGCGGCAGCCAGTACGCCAGCCAGGCCCACCGCGACCTGCTGACCAAGCACAAGCTGGTGGCCAGCATGAGCCGCAAGGGCAACTGCTGGGACAACGCGGTGATGGAGCGGTTCTTCCTGAGCCTGAAAATGGAGCGCGTCTGGCAGCGTCGCTACACCAACCCCAACGAGGCCATCGCCGACATCACCCACTACATCGTCGGCTTCTACAACACCCACCGCCTGCACTCCACCCTCGGCTATCGATCTCCAGCCGACTACGAGAAAGCCACCACCTGAAATCCCCTATCCACGTGTCCACCAAAACTTGACCACAACAGGTACGGCGCAAGCGGAAGGCCTGAACAGCATCCTGCACGCGATGCGCCTGGCCACACCCCATTGGCCATCGTTGCAGCGGGCGAGGATCGTGACGAGGAGCCGCTTGCAGGGCGCCTGAACGCCACCGCCAGTCGCACTCACGCGATCTCGACTCGCCGGTACAGACACTTGTACAGTCTGCCGTACGCTACCGTCTGGTGAGCGCGCCGCCCGGCAGCGCGTCGCTGCCCCTGCACCGTCAGGCGCGCCGGCGAGGATGGTCCTCCAATTCCCCCAGGAACCTGCGACTTGAGCACCCACGACCCAGATCCCACGCAGACGCAACCGCAGGCGGCTTCGGACGATGCGCGTGCCGTGCCCGCCCAGGACGACGCCAGGCAGCCCGACACGCCGTCGCCGTTGAAGAATCCCAAGGTGAAATGGACCTTGCTGCTGATCGGCCTGGCGGTTGCGATCGGCTTGATCGTGTGGCTGATCTATTACCTGACCACTGGCCGCTACCTGCAGGAAACCAACAACGCCTACCTGCAGGCCGATGCGGTGGCGGTGGCGCCGCGGGTCAACGGCTACGTGACTGCCGTGTACGTCGGCGACAACCAGACGGTCAAGGCCGGGCAGCCGCTGCTGCAGATCGACGAGCGTACCTATCGCGCCACCCAGCAGCAGGCGCAGGCGGTGGTCGCGGTGCGCCATGCCGATATCGCCGCTGCCGAGGCCGGCCTGCAGGCGCAACGCGCCACGCTGCTGCAGGCGCGCACCCAGGTGACTGCGGCCGCGGCCAGCCTGCGCTTCGCCCAGGGCGAGGCCAAGCGCTTCGCGCCGCTGGCCGCGTCCGGCGCCGATACCCACGAGCACTACGAGAGCATCGTCCACGACCGCGATCGCGCGCAGGCCCAGTACGACGCGGCCAAGGCCCAGGTGGTCGCTGCCGAGAGCCAGGTGCAGGGCGCCAGCGCGCAGCTCGACCAGGCCCGCGCCGGGCTGCAGCAGGCGCAGGCCGATGCCGACCAGGCGCAGGTGGCGATGGAGGACACGCGGCTGACCGCGCGCATCGACGGCCGCATCGGCGACAAGACCGTGCAGGTCGGCCAGTTCGTCGCCGCCGGCACGCGGCTGATGAGCGTGGTGCCGGTCGATGCGCTGTACCTGAGCGCCAACTTCAAGGAAACCCAGGTCGGGCTGATGCGGCCCGGACAGCCGGCGCGGATCGAGGTCGATGCGCTGTCGGGGGTCGAGCTGGACGGCGTGGTCGAGAGCATCGCGCCGGGCACCGGCTCGCAGTTCGCGCTGCTGCCGCCGGAGAACGCCACCGGCAACTTCACCAAGGTGGTGCAGCGGGTGCCGGTGCGGATCCGCCTGAAGGCTGGCGCGGAGGCGCGCAAGGTGCTGGTGCCGGGCATGTCGGTGACGGTCACGGTGGACACGCGCGCGGCCAAGGACGTCAAGGACCGCGTGCAGCAGGAAAGCAAGCAGGGCGAGGGCCGGCCGTGAGCGAGGCCGCCGCTGCCCCGGCGGCGGGCGCCGGCGCGCAGCGCAAGGCCGATGCCGGCGCGTGGCTGGCGGTGGCCGCCGGCACCATCGGCTCGTTCATGGCGACGCTGGACATCTCCATCGTCAACGCGGCGTTGCCGACCATCCAGGGCGAGGTCGGCGCCAGCGGCACCGAGGGCACCTGGATCTCCACCGCCTACCTGGTCGCCGAGATCGTGATGATCCCGCTGACCGGCTGGTTCGTGCGCACCCTGGGGCTGCGCAATTTCCTGCTGATCTGCGCGCTGCTGTTCACGTTCTTCTCGGTGGTGTGCGGGCTGTCCAACAGCCTGACCATGATGATCCTGGGCCGCGTCGGCCAGGGTTTCGCCGGCGGCGCGCTGATCCCCACCGCGCTGACCATCGTCGCCACGCGGCTGCCGCCGGCGCAGCAGACCATGGGCACTGCGCTGTTCGGCATGACCGTGATCCTGGGGCCGGTGATCGGCCCACTGCTCGGCGGCTGGCTGACCGAGAACGTCAGCTGGCACTACGCGTTCTTCATCAACGTGCCGATCTGCGCCGGGCTGGTGGCGCTGCTGCTGCTCGGCCTGCCGCACGAACGCATGAACCTGCGCGGGTTGCTCGACGCCGACTGGCTCGGCATCTTCGGGCTGACCGCCGGGCTCGGCGCGCTGACCGTGGTGCTGGAGGAAGGCCAGCGCGAGCGCTGGTTCGAGTCCTCGGAGATCGTGCTGCTGAGCCTGCTCTCGCTGGTCGGCTTCGTCGCCCTGGTCGCCTCGCAGTTTTTCAGCCGGCAGCCGGTGATCCGCCTGTCGATCCTGCTGCAGCGCAGTTTCGGCGCGGTGTTCGTGATGGTGATGGCGGTGGGCATGATCCTGTTCGGGGTCATGTACATGATCCCGCAGTTCCTGGCCACGATCTCCGGCTACAACACCGAGCAGTCCGGCTACGTGGTGCTGCTGTCCGGCGTGCCGACGGTGCTGCTGATGCCGTTGATGCCGAAGATGCTGATGCGCGTGGACGTGCGCATCCTGGTGATCGGCGGGCTGAGCTGTTTCGCCGTGGCCTGCTTCGTCAACATGAACCTCAGCGCCGATTCGGTGGGCATGCATTTCGTGATCGGCCAGCTGCTGCAGGGCTGCGGCCTGGCGCTGGCGATGATGTCGCTGAACCAGGCCGCCATCTCGTCGGTGCCGCCGGAGCTGGCCGGCGACGCCTCCGGGTTGTTCAACGCCGCGCGCAACATGGGCGGCTCGATCGGGCTGGCGCTGATCTCC
The DNA here is from genome assembly GCA_025666215.1 of Xanthomonas campestris pv. phormiicola. Classification (NCBI taxonomy): domain Bacteria; kingdom Pseudomonadati; phylum Pseudomonadota; class Gammaproteobacteria; order Lysobacterales; family Lysobacteraceae; genus Xanthomonas; species Xanthomonas campestris. The sequence continues at coordinate 2,132,384 of CP102593.1, forward strand.
ACCTTCCAGGAGCGGCGCATGGTGTTCCACACACAGATGATCGGCAGCGGCACCAGTGCCAATTCGCCGCTGGCACAGGATTACCTGCACGGCCTGGCCGCGCAGCTGCAGTCCGCTTCCGGCGCCGGTGCGGCGATGCAGTCGGTGGCACAGCTGGCGCGCATGGTGCAGCAGCAGGCGCTGGTGATGACCTACAACGACCTGTTCTGGATCTTCGGGGTGATCGTGGTGTGCACGATTCCGCTGGGGCTGCTGCTCAAACCGCTGCCCAAGGGCGGCGCTCCGCTTGCGATGCATTGAGGATTCCATGGCTCAGCGTTTTTCCCGTGTGCTCGTCCCCGCCGCGCTGCCGCTGCTGCTGTCGGCCTGCGTGCTCGGCCCGAACTACGTGAAGCCGCCGCCGGTGGCCGAGGCGGCGCAGGCACAGCCGCAGCTGCATCGCGCCGACGCGGTCGCCGCGGCGGCCGGGGTGGTGCCGGCGCCGCCGCCGCAGCGCTGGTGGGAGGCGTTGCAGGACCCGCAGTTGAACGCGCTGGTCGAACAGGCGCTGCAGAACAGCCCGAACCTGCGCGCCGCGCAGGCCAAGCTGCGCGCCTCGCGCGCGCTGGTGCAGCAGCGCCATGCCGAGCAGTTGCCCAGCGTCGGCGCCAATGCCGCCTATCTCAACGCCAGGGCGCCGGACGCGCTGGCCGACGGCCTGGGCAGCGTCGCCGCCGGCAGCGGCCAGCAACTGTCCATCGATCCGCATGCGCAGCTGTACAGCGTCGGCTTCGATGCCAGCTGGGAGCTGGATTTCTTCGGCCGCCGCCGCCGCGCCAGCGAAGGCGCACTGGCCGACGCACAGGCCGACGAGGCCGAACTGGCCGATACCCAGGTGCAACTCGCCGCCGAAGTGGGCCAGGCCTATCTGGGCTATCGCGGCACCCGCGAGCGCATCGCCATCGCCCAGCGCAACCTCGAGGCGGCGCGGCAGACCCTGCAACTGACCCGGCAGCGCCGCGAGCGCGGCGCCGATGCCGACCTGCAGGTGGAGCGCGCGCAGGCGCAGCTGCAGCAGCAAGAGGCGGTGTTGCCGGACCTGCAGGCGCAGGCGAAGGAGGCGCTGGACCAGCTGGCGCTGATGATCGGCCGCGAGCCGGGCGCGCTCGACGCCGCGCTGGCCGCGGATCGGCCGTTGCCGACCTTGCCGGCGGTGGTGCCGGTGGACGATGCGGGATCGTTGATCCGCCGCCGCCCCGACGTGCGCCGCGCCGAGCGCCAGCTGGCGTCCTCCTCGGCGCAGATCGGGCAGGCGCTGAGCGCATACTTCCCGCAGGTCACCCTGCTCGGCAATATCGGCATGGCCGCGACCACGCCGGGCGGCTTGGGCAGCGACGCGGTCAACAGCGTGGTGGCGCCGTTCCTGCGCTGGTCGATCTTCGATTTCGGCGCGACCAGGGCCAAGGTCGCGCAGGCGCGCGCCGGCAACGAAGCGCGCCTGGCCGCCTACGAAGGCACCGTGCTGGCGGCGCTGCAGGACGCCAACAGCGCGCTGGCGCGGTTCGGCGCTGCGCGCCAGCAGGCGCTGGCCGCGGCCAAGGCCGAAGCGTCGGCGGACCGTTCCGCGGCGCTGTTGCAACAGCGTTACGCCGCCGGCGCCTCGTCGCTGATCGACGCGCTCGACGTGCAGCGCCAGCAGGCCTCGGCGCAGGACAGCGCGGTGCAGGCGCGGACCCAGGTGCTGCTGCGCTACGTGGCGCTGCAGAAGAGCCTGGGCCTGGGCTGGGCGCCGCCGCCATCGGCAGCGCAACCGCAATAAACGCCCGTGCCGCGGTATCGCCGATGCGGCAGCCGCGGCTACACTGAGGTCGGCCGCAGTTCCCGGCAGCATCGGCGAACCTGCGCAGCGGCGTCTTCCACGGGGAGCAACAGATGGCGTTGAGCGAAGCGAGATCCGACCTTCCGCCGGCCGCGATTGCGGCTGCAGCGGCGCCGCTGGCCAAGGGCAGCGGCTATTTGTCCATCGCCGGCTTGCGCAAGGAGTTCGACGGCTTCGTCGCGCTCGACGATGTCGACCTGGACATCCGCAAGGGCGAGATCTTCGCGCTGCTCGGCGGCTCGGGCAGCGGCAAGTCCACGTTGCTGCGCTGCCTGGGCGGATTCGAGCAACCCAGCCGCGGCCGCATCGTGCTCGACGGGCAGCCGCTGGACGGCCTGCCGCCGTACGAGCGCCCGCTCAACATGATGTTCCAGTCCTACGCGCTGTTCCCGCACATGACGGTGGAGCAGAACATCGCGTTTGGGCTCAAGCAGGACGGCCTGTCGCGCGCGGCCGTCGCCAAGCGCGTCGGCGAGATGCTGGAACTGGTGCAGCTGGGCAAGCTCGGCAAGCGCAAGCCGCACCAGCTGTCCGGCGGACAGCAGCAGCGCGTGGCGCTGGCGCGTTCGCTGGCCAAGGGGCCGAAACTGCTGCTGCTGGATGAACCGATGGGCGCGCTGGACAAGAAGCTGCGCTCGCAGATGCAGCTGGAGCTGGTCGGCATCATCGAAACCTCCGGGGTGACCTGCGTGATGGTCACCCACGACCAGGAGGAGGCGATGACCATGGCCACCCGCATCGCGCTGATGGATGCCGGCTGGATCCAGCAGGTCGGCACCCCGGACGAGATCTACGAGCAGCCGGCCAACCGCTTCGCCGCCGAGTTCATCGGCTCGGTGAACCTGATCGACGCGGTCATCGATGAGGACCTGCCGGACTACGTGACCCTGCGCACCGCCGCGTTTCCCGACAGCATCTACGTCGGCCACGGCATCACCGGCATCACCGGGCAGCCGGTCTCGTTCGCGGTGCGCCCGGAGAAGCTGGGCATCGGCAAGGACGCGCCGGCGCAGGCGCACAACAAGGCGCAGGGCACGATCGAGGACATCGCCTATTTCGGCAGCCATTCGGTCTACCACGTGCGCCTGCCCAGCGGCTTCAAGCTGATGGCCAACTTCGCCAACCGGCAGCGCTGGGCCAGCGACAACCTGACCTGGGGCGATGCGGTGTGGGTGTGGTGGGGCGACAACGACGGCGTGGTGCTGACCGCATGAGCGCGCCCGCCGCTGCCGCCGCACCTGCCGCGCAACCCGCGGCGTCGCCGCGCACGTTGCTGCAGCGCCTGCGCAAGCGGCGCCTGCCCGGCGCGCGCTGGTTGGTGATCGCCGCACCGTACCTGTGGTTGCTGTTGTTCTTCGCGATCCCGTTCCTGATCGTGCTGCGCATCTCCTTCGCCGAACAGGCGATCAGCAGCCCGCCGTACAGCGACCTGCTGGACTACAAGGATGGGGTGCTGACGCTGAAGTTCACCCTGCAGAACTACCTGGCGCTGGTGCGCGACAACCAGTACATCGAAGCCTACTGGGGCTCGATCAAGATCGCCGGGATCTCCACCCTGTTGACCTTGCTGATCGGTTATCCGATGGCCTACGTGATCGCGCGCATGTCGCCGTCCTCGCGCAACATCGCGATGATGCTGGTGGTGCTGCCGTCGTGGACCTCGTTCCTGATCCGCGTCTACGCCTGGATCGGCATCCTCGACAGCAACGGCGTGCTCAACCGCGCGCTGCTGGCGCTGGGGCTGATCGAACAGCCGCTGCGCATCCTGTACACGCCGCTCGCCGCCTACATCGGCATCGTCTACTGCTATCTGCCGTTCATGGTGCTGCCGCTGTACGCGACCCTGGTGAAGCAGGATCACCGCCTGCTCGAGGCCGCCTACGACCTCGGCGCGCGGCCGTGGAAGGCGTTCGCGACCATCACCTTGCCGATGTCGCGCCCGGGCATCGTCGCCGGCTGCATGCTGGTGATGATCCCGGCGGTGGGCGAGTTCGTGATCCCGGAAATGCTCGGCGGGCCGGATACGCTGATGATCGGCCGGGTGCTGTGGGGCGAGTTCTTCAACAACCGCGACTGGCCGGCGGCCTCGGCGGTGGCGATCGCGATGCTGGCGCTGTTGATGCTGCCGATCCTGATCTTCAACCGCTACCAGCAACGCCAGCTCGAAGGCGGCCAGGCATGAGCGCGCTGCGCGGCGGGCGCGTGCTGCGCTGGACGGTGCTGACCGGCGGCTTCGCCTTCCTGTACCTGCCGATCCTGCTGTTGATGGTGTATTCGTTCAATGCCTCCAAGCTGGCCACGGTGTGGGCCGGCTTCTCCACCAAGTGGTACGGCGAACTGCTGCGCGACCGGCAGATCCTGCAGGCGGCGTGGATCAGCCTGAAGGTCGCGTTCTGGACCGCCACCGCGTCGATGGTGATCGGCACCCTGGCGGCGATGGTGATGACCCGCTTCCGCCGTTTTCCCAGCAAGAGCCTGTTCGGCGCGCTGGTGACCGCGCCGCTGGTGATGCCGGAGGTGATCATCGGCCTGTCGATCATGATGATGCTGGTGTCGATGGGCGGGCTGATCGGCATCCCACCCAAGGGGGTCACCGCGATCTGGGCCGCGCATGTCACCTTCACCCTGTCCTTCGTCACCGTGGTGGTGTCCTCGCGTCTGCAGGAGCTGGACCGCTCGCTGGAAGAAGCGGCGATGGACCTGGGCGCGAACCGGCTCAAGGTGTTCTTCCTGATCACCTTGCCGATCATCGCCCCGGCGCTGGTGTCCGGCTGGCTGCTGGCGTTCACCCTGTCGCTGGACGACGTGGTGATCGCCAACTTCGTCGCCGGGCCCAACTCGACCACGCTGCCGATGACCGTGTTCTCCTCGGTGCGGATGGGACTGAAGCCGAAGATCAACGCACTGGCCACGCTGATGGTGCTGGCGGTGTCGATCGCCGCCTTCGTCGGCTGGTGGCTGATGGCGCGCAGCGAGAAGCGCCGCCAGCGCGACATCCAGCTGGCGCTGCAGCAGGGCGGCTGACGGGTCTTCGAACAGGGTGCGGTGGGCTGCTTGTTGTGGGAGCGACGTCAGTCGCGACAGGCCTTCCCGGTAACGCCGTCGCGACTGAAGGGCACCTCTAATAACCCCAAAAAACTCGACTAAAACGCTCGCAAGTCATTGATGCGCAAAATGCGAAATTTTTAGAATCGAGGTTATTAGAGGTGCCCTGAAGTCGCTCCCACAAGAGTCCTACAAAGGCCTCAGCCGCCGCAGAACGCTGTGGTCCATCGCAGCGGCGCTGTCGCCACGCCGCCGCAACCATCGCGGCGCTAGGCTGGGCGGACTTTTTCCAGGAGTCCGTCGCGATGCCCTACGACACCGTCAATCCCGCCACCGGCCAGGTCGAATACCGCCTGGAGCTGATGGATGCCGCCGCCGTCGAGCGGCGCCTGGCCGCGTCCGCACAGGCATTCCGCGCATGGGCGGAAACGCCGCTGGAACAGCGCGGCGCGCTGTTGCGGCAGGTCGGCGTGCAGTTGCGCGCGCGCCGCGAGGAGATCCAGCGGGTGATGACCGCGGAGATGGGCAAGCTGCGCAAGGAGGCGCTGGCCGAGATCGACAAGTGCGCCGACGCCTGCGACTACTACGCCGAGCACGCCGCCGACTATCTGCGCGAGCTGCCGGTGGCCACCGACGCGCAGCGCAGCTACGTGCGCTACGAGCCGCTGGGCTGCGTGCTGGCGGTGATGCCGTGGAACTTCCCGATCTGGCAGGTGTTCCGCTTCCTGGCGCCGGCGCTGATGGCCGGCAACGTGGCGCTGCTCAAGCACGCCAGCAACGTGCCGCGCTGCGCCGACGCGATCCATGCCGCACTCGCCGCCGCCGGCGTGCCGGATGGCGTGTTCGACGTGCTGCATATCGACAACGACCAGGCCGCCGAGGTGCTGCGCGATGCGCGCATCGCCGCGGTGACGCTGACCGGCAGCGAGCGCGCCGGCCGTTCCATCGCCGCCAACGCCGGCGATCAATTGAAGAAGTGCGTGATGGAACTCGGCGGCAGCGACGCCTTCGTGGTGCTGGACGACGCGGATCTGGACATCACCGTGGCCGCGGCGGTGAAGTCGCGTTTCGACAACGCCGGACAGACCTGCATCGCGGCCAAGCGTTTCGTGGTGGTCGCGGCCATCGCCGACGAGTTCGTGCGCCGCTTCGTCGCCGCCGCGGCCGAGCGCCGCCTCGGCGATCCGCAGGACGAGGCGACCACGCTGGCGCCGATGGCGCGGCAGGACCTGCGCGACGAACTGCACAAGCAGGTGCAGGCCAGCATCGCCAGGGGCGCCACGTCGCTGCTCGGCGGCGCCCCGGACACCGGCACCCACGCCGGCTATCCGGCCTCGATCCTGGACCATGTGGTGCCGGGCATGCCCGCCTACGACGAGGAACTGTTCGGCCCGGTCGCCGCGATCCTGCGCGTGGCCGACGAGGCCGAGGCGGTGCGCGTGGCCAACGACACCAGCTTCGGCCTGGGCGGCAGCGTGTGGAGCGCCGACCGCGCCCGCGGCGAGCGCGTCGCCCGCCAGCTGCAGTGCGGCGCGGCCTTCGTCAACGCCATCGTCAAGAGCGACGTGCGCCTGCCGTTCGGCGGCATCAAGCGCTCCGGCTTCGGCCGCGAACTGGCCGAGCATGGGATTCATGAGTTCATGAACATCAAGTCGGTGTATGTGGGTTGAAGCCGGGATTGGGGAGTCGGGATTGGGGATTCGCAACAGCGGATCCCGATGCCTGACGCCAAGCGGCGCAGCTGTTGCTTCAACGCGTGGCTTGCCTCGAACTGGCTACGGCGTGGAGTTCCGCCGTTGCGAATCCCCAATCTCCAATCCCCAATCCCGGCTCACAGCCACCGCGCCCGCTTGAACGCCAGATACAGCCCCAGGCAGACGACGCCGACGCCGCCGATCATCAGCGGGTAGGCCCAGGGCCATTCCAGTTCCGGCATCTGCTTGAAGTTCATGCCGTACCAGCTGGTGATCAGGGTCGGGGCCGCGAGCAGCGCGGCCCAGGCGCCGAGGCGCTTGACCGTCTCGCCCTGGGCCAGGGTCACCAGCGACAGGTTCACGCTCAGCGCGGTGCCGAGCATCTCGCGCAGGGTGTCGATCGCCTCGTTGGTGCGCACCGCGTGGTCGAGCACGTCGCGCACGTACAGCCGCACCTCGTCGGGAATCAGCGGGCCGGGGTTGCGCTTGAGATGGGCGAGCACGTCCTGCAGCGGCGCCACGCCCAGGCGCATCTGGTTGAGCTCACGCTTGAGTTCGTACAGGCGGATCGCGGTGTCGCGCCGGTAGGCCTCGGCGAAGATGTCCTTTTCCAGCCGCTCCAGGCTCTGCCGGAATTCGTCCAGGATCGGCTGGTAGTTGTCGACGATGTAGTCCAGCACCGCGTACAGCGCGTAGGACGGGCCGAGCTGCATCAGCGCCGCCTCGCGCTCCAGGCGTTCGCGCACCGGCGCGTACGGCAGCGAGGCGCCGTGGCGCACGGTCAGCAGGAAGCGCGCGCCGAGGAAGGCGTGGGTCTCGCCGTAGACGATGCGCTCGTCGATCACCTGCGCGGTGTGCACGGCCAGGAACAGCGAGTTGCCATAGGCCTCGACCTTGGGCCGCTGGTGCGCCTTGCGCGTGTCCTCGATCGCCAGGTCGTGCAACTGGAATTCGTCCTGCAGCTGCTGCAGCACTTGGTCGGCGGGTTCGTACATGCCGACCCAGACGAAGCCGTCGGGCGCGGCCAGCACGTCGCTGATCTGCTCCAGGGCGATGTCGTGGCGGCGGCCGTGGCCGTCGTAGTGCACGCAGTTGATGACGCAGGCGGGATTGGCGGGGACGGAGGCCATGGGCAGCAATGGTGTGGGGGCAGGATCAGCGCTGCAAGCGGCGCCGCGTGAAGGCCCAGGCCAGCGCGGCGTGCACCGGCAGCAGCAGGGCGATCCACTGCAGGTTGAATTGCGGCTGCAGCATCGACAGCCAATGGATCAGCAGCGCGGCGCCGGCCAGTGCGACCACCAGCCACAGCAGCGCGCCGAACCAGCGCCCGGGCTGGCGGCCGCGCAGCTGCGCGATGGCGCCGCCGACCAGCAGCAGGCACAGCGGGTCGAGCAGCAGCAGGTTGCGATTGGCCCAGGCCGCGCGGTGGTCGCTGCAGCCCCACAGGTACAGCAGCACGCCGCCGCCGAGCGCGCACAGCAGCCAGAACGGCAGCGCCAGCGCCGCCAGCCAGCGCGGCCGCCGCGCCAGCGCGACCACGCCGACGGCGACCAGCAGCCCGGCCAGCAGCCACGGCCACCAGTGCCGCGCCTGTTCCTGCGGTTCCGGCGGCAGCCGCTGCGGCAGCACCCGCTGGCGCGACTGCACCAGCGGGCGCCCGGCGCCGTTGCGTACCTCGCCCAGGCTCTCGGCCAGGCGCATCGGCACGAACGCCTCTTCCCAGCGCGACAGCGGCTTGTCGGCGAACGGGCCCAGGCCCAGGTCGAAGCCCAGCCACATCCAGGGCGCCGGCGAGGCCAGGCGTACCGATTCGCTGCGATAGGTGTTGCCGCGCGAACGCCCCGACAGCTGCGCATGCAGCGTGCCGCCCAGCGCACGGTCCAGCGCGTCGCGGACCATCGTGGCGCAGTTGGCGGTGTAGTAGTCGTAGCGGTAGCGCGCGTTTTCCGGCCGCGCGCGCCAGGCCAGCGCCTGTTGCAGCGCGCGGGCCTGCGCCGGTTCCATGTCCAGCCACTGGATTTCCACGCCGCGGCCGGCGTCGCGGTACTGCGCCAGGTCCTCCTGCAGCGGCAGCGCGACCAGGTAATACATCATGTCGCCGGCGGCGAAGCGGCTGACGAAGTCGGGCTCGCTGGGATCGAAGAAGCCGAAGTTGTACGAGGTGGCCTGGCCGCTGCGCGGATCCACCACCACGATCGCATCGTGGCCGAAGCGTTCGAAGAACACCTCGCCCGGCTGCATCGTGGCCACGCCGATGCGCGGTGCCGGTGCGGACGCGTCGTCGCTGGACGGGCCGGCAACGGGTGTTGCGGTGGCGGCGGGTGCCAGCGCGGGCGGCGCGGCCGGGTCCGCGCTGCCGGCCTGCGCGAACGCCAGCGCCGCGCAGCAGGCCAGCAGCGTGCCCAGCAGCCATTGCGGCCAGCCGCGTGCCGGCCAGCGCGACAGCGGGCGGGCGATCAAGCGTCGTCCTGCGGGTCGGGCGGCAGGATGGTGACGTGGAAGGCCTGCACCCGGCGCGCGTCGGCGCGCGCCACGCGGAACGCGAAGCGCCCCAGGGTCAGTTCCTCGCCGGTTTCCGGCAGGTGGCCGATGGCCTCGGTGACCAGGCCGCCGACGGTGTCGTAGTCGTCGTCGGAGAAGTCGGCGCCGAAGCGTTCGTTGAAATCCTCGATCGGGGTCAGCGCGTCGACCACGTACTGGCCGTCGGCCTGCGCGGCGATCAGCGAGGCTTCGTCCTCGGCATCGTCGTGCTCGTCGTCGATCTCGCCGACGATCTGCTCCAGCACGTCCTCGATGGTGACCAGGCCGGCGACGCCGCCGTACTCGTCGACCACGATCGCCATGTGGTTGCGCGAGAGCCGGAACTCCTTGAGCAGCACGTTGAGCTTCTTCGACTCGGGGATCAGCACCGCCGGGCGCAGCAGCTCGCGCACCGTGCCCGGACCGTGGTCGGCGACCACGCCGCGCAGCAGGTCCTTGGCCAGCAGGATGCCGAGGATGTCGTCCTTGTTCTCGCCATGCACCGGGAAGCGCGAATGGCCGGATTCGACCACCTGCTTCATCAGGTCGAGAAAGCGCGATTCCGCCGACAGCGACACCATCTGCGAGCGCGAGACCATCACATCGCCGACGGTGAGTTCGGACACCGACAGCGCGCCTTCCATCATGCGCAGGGTGTCGGCGGCGATCAGCCCGTCGTGCTGGGCGTCGCGCAGCACCTCGACCAGGTCGTCGCGGGTGTGCGGGTCGCCGGAGAAAACCGAGCTCAGGCGTTCCAGCCAGCCGCGGCGTTTTTCGTGGGTTTCCGGAGGGGAGCTACTAGAGTCGTCTTCTGACATGTTCTGTGGATACGGCACCCGGTCTGCCGGGCGATGTGCGCAAGTCTAGCAGGGCCAATGGGACACAGCCGCGACGCCGGCGGCGGCCGCGGCGGCGCGCGCGGGCACGGGTTCAGCCGCCGCTGGCGGGTGTGTGCAGCGGGTCCGGCGCCGGCGGCGCGTCCGGGTCCTCCGGCAGGTCCAGGCTGTAGCTGCAACCGGCCAGGGTCTGGCCGGGGTGCGACTTCACCGTGGACAGGCCGAGGATGATCGATTCGATCATCGGCGCGCCGGTCTTGGGATCGGTCACGTCGCGGCTGACCACCTCGCGGCCGAACATCGCCTTGTCCGGCGTGTCCACTGCCGCTTCCAGCTGCAGTTGCCTGGCCAAGGGGCGCGGATCGGGCAGGTCCAGGATCGCCATCACGCTGGCGCCGGCGAAGGCGATGCGCGTGGTGCTGTGGCCGAACACCTGGATCGGCCGCACCAGTTCGTATTCGCGCATGAACAGGTTGGACTGCGGCAGCGGCCGCCAGCCCTGCGCGACGGCTTTCAGCGGATCGGCCAGCAGCGGCCCCAGCGCGGCGAAATCGGCCACGCGCTGGCGGCATTCGAGCAGCGCCGGCAGGTCGATGGCGGCAGCAGGGGCGGGGGCAGCAGCGGGGGCGGCAGCAGCGGGCAGCGCGGCCGCGAGCGCGAACAACAGCAACGATGGACGGATCAACGCGCTGGACCTCGGACCGGGAAGGAGGGCGGTGCGGCGCAGCGGCCGCGCGGCCACGTTAGCGCCCGCGCCAGCGCTTGACCAGCCATTGCCGGGCTTCAGCGTTCCCCGGCGTAAGGGTCGCCCACGCCCAGGTCGGCCAGGATCTCGCGTTCCAGTTGCTCCATCGCGTCGGCCTCCTTGTCGTCCTCGTGGTCCCAGCCGAGCAGGTGCAGCACGCCGTGCACGGTCAGGTGCGCGTAATGGGCGTTGAGCGGCTTGCCCTGTTCGGCGGCCTCGCGCGCCACCACCGGCGCGCAGATCACCAGGTCGCCGAGCAGCGGCAGCTTGACGCCCTTGGGCAGGCCTTCGGGCAGCTCGGCCGGGAAGCTGAGCACGTTGGTGGCGTAGTCCTTGCCGCGGTAGTGGTGGTTGAGCGAGCGGCCTTCCTTGTCGTCGACCAGGCGGATCGCCAGGTCGGCTTCGCGGATGCGGCCCTTCAACGCCGCCGCCACCCACTTGCGGAAGCTCGCCGCCGCCGGCAATCCGGCGCGGGGCAGGGCGTAGCTGACGCCGACGTCGAGGTGGACCGGACCTTTGGTCATGGCGATACCGGCATTTCAGAGCGGACAGGAGCCGACAGTATCGCGCGTGCGGCGCGTCACCGCGACGTCCAGTCGTCGGCGGCGTAGGCGATCGCGACCACGTCGGCCGCGCCGGCCTGACGGCCGATGCCTGCGTCCTTGACCGAGCCATGGCAGTCGAAGCGCATGCGGATCACGCGGCCGGGCCGGTCGCCTTGTCGGTGAGGTCGCGCTTTTCGTAGGCGGTGACGATGCGCGCCACCAGCGGATGGCGCACCACGTCGCGCGCCTCGAAGAAGGTGAAGCTGACGCCTTCGACTTCGTGCAGCACCTCGATCGCATCGCGCAGGCCGGACTTGACGTGCTTGGGCAGGTCGATCTGGGTCAGGTCGCCGGTGACCACGGCGGTGCTGCCGAAGCCGAGCCGGGTCAGGAACATCTTCATCTGCTCGATGGTGGTGTTCTGCGCCTCGTCCAGGATCACGTAGGCGTCGTTGAGGGTGCGCCCGCGCATGTACGCCAGCGGCGCGATCTCGATGACGTTCTTCTCCAGCAGCTTGACCACTTTTTCCACGCCGAGCATCTCGTACAGCGCATCGTACAGCGGGCGCAGGTAGGGATCGACCTTCTGGCTGAGGTCGCCGGGCAGGAAGCCCAGCTTCTCGCCGGCTTCCACCGCCGGGCGCACCAGGATCAGCCGCTGCACCCGCGATTCGTTCAGCGCCTCGACCGCGCTGGCCACGGCCAGGAAGGTCTTGCCGGTGCCGGCCGGGCCGATGCCGAAGTTGATGTCGTGGCTGGCGATCTGGTGCAGGTACTTGGCCTGGTTGGCGCCGCGGCCGCGCACGGTGCCGCGCTTGACCTTGATCGCCACTTCCTGCGGCTGGTACGCGCGCTGCGCCACCTGGTCGACGTTGGACTGGTTGAGCCGCAGGTGGATTTCCTGGTCGTCGAAGGTGACGTGATCGGCCTCGACATACAGCGCCTGCAGCAGCCGTTCGGCCGCCGCCACCGCCTGCTCCGGCCCGGTCACCCGGTACACGTTGCCGCGGTTGGAGATCTCCACGCCCAGGCGCAGTTCGATCTGCCGCAAGTGCGCATCGAACGGGCCGGCCAGGTTGGCCAGGCGTTCGGTATCGGCGGGATCCAGGGTGAAGTCGCGTTGCGCAGGGGTGGTCATGGCGGGCGCAGGCCGCCGGTGGCGGCGTCGAAAACGAGGGGTGCAAAGGGTAGCGCGCAGCGCGTAGCCGGGCCAGTGCAGGGCGCGCGGCGACGGCATCTGCACACGGTCCGTCTGCGCCTGCGGGCGTCGCCGGCGCGCGCCGTGGCGGCGATGGCGATGTTGTCCATAGCAGATGTGGATCGATTGTCCGCAAGCCTGTGGACAAACGCTGCGATGCCTTGCCGAGCAAGGCCCCGGGCCGCGATGGCGAAAAGATCGCAGGGGCCCGGCGCTCGCTCCGCGGCGTTGGCCCCGAGGCGCTCGCTCGGCGCTCGCTCGCGCCCGTCGCTATCGCGCGTCCCCGCCGTGGCGGCTGCTGCGCGTGCGCGCCTGCATCCACGCCTCCGCGATCGCGCGTGCGCCGGGAGGGTCGTCCACGACCAGGACCAGTTGCCGGTGGTGATCGCTGTACTGCACGGCGATGTCGATGCCGGCGGCGGCGAGCAGGCCGGTCAGCAGGCCCAGTTGTCCTGGCGTTTCCTGATCCAGGCGCAGCAGCACCACGGGGTGCTCGGCGGCGACGCGGATGCCGTGCGCCTGCAGCACCACGCGGACCGGCGCGGCGGCGTCGAACAGGAAGTGCGCGACCGCGTGTCCGTCCACCCGCCATACCCCGCCGCCTTCGATGCTGATGCCGGCCGCGCCAAGCGCCTGGGCCATTGCCGACAGCGCGCCGGGGCGATTGTCGAGATGGATCTCCACGTCCTTCATCGCTGCGCCTCCGGCATTGCCGCGGCGTGCACGATGGTCGCGTCGCAGCGCACCGCGACGGCGCAACTGTTGGCGATGAAGCATTGCGCGTGGGCCTGCACATGCAGCGCCTGCGCGCGGGCGGCGTCGCTGTCGGCGGCGATGGTCACCCGCGGTGCCAGCGCCACCTCGCGAAAGCGTCCGCCGTGGCCGGGGCGAAGCTGCAGCCAGCCCTGCGCCTGGTCGTCGTAGGCGAGGACGCGGATGCCGGCATGCGCGCACAAGGCCAGGTAGGTCAGCATGTGGCAGGCGGCGAGGGCGCCGACGAACAGGTCTTCCGGGTTGTGCAGCGCAGGGTCGCCGCGGAACAGCGGATCGGCACTGCCTGCGAGCGGCGGCTTGCCGGCAACGTGCAGCGCGTAGTCGCGGCCGTAGCCGCGGTAGTCGCCGGTGCCGCTGCCGCGATTGCCGGTCCAGTGCAACTGCGAAGCGTAGTGGTGCAGCGTGTCGGTCATCGGCCTGCCTCGTGTGGGAGTGGCCACCGTAGGCGCCGGCGCGGCGTCTCGCTTCGTCTAGACTCGAAGCATGAGCGAAGACACTCTGCTTGCACGCGCCGGCTTCCTGCTCGGCGATCCGGCGCGCAGCCGCATGCTGGCGGCGTTGATGGGCGGACAGGCGCGCACCGCCAGCGAACTGGCGCTGGACGGCGCCGTGGCGCCATCGACCGCCAGCCGGCATCTGGCGCAACTGCTCGAAGCCGGCTTGCTCGAGGTGGTGCGGCAGGGCCGGCACCGCTATTTCCGCCTGGCCGGCGCGCATGTCGCTGCTGCGGTCGAGGCGATGATGGGGCTGGCGCCGGTACCGCTGCGGACGGTCGGCCCGGCGGATCCCGGCTTGCGCCGGGCGCGGGTGTGCTACGACCATCTGGCCGGTGCGCTGGCGATCCGCTGGCGCCAGCAGATGGAAGCGCGTGGCTACCTGCTGTGCGCCGACGGCATGGCCTTGAGCGCGGCGGGGACGGCCTGGTGTGCGACGGTCGGCATCGACGTGGCCGCGCTGCGCGCGTCGCGGCGTCCGCTGTGCCGGCCGTGCCCGGACTGGAGCGAGCGCCGCGACCACGTCGCCGGCGCGTTGGGCAGCGCCTTGCTGGCGCGGCTGCTGGACACCGGCCTGGCCCGGCGCGTGCCGGATTCGCGTGCCGTGCAGATCGGCGCGCGCGGGGAGCGGTTCCTGAGCGTGCTCGACTAGGCCGCGGCCCGCCGCCGCTCAGGCCGCGGCGTCGTCGGCGGCCAGGTGCAGGCGACCGCGCAGCGAATTGCTCAGCGCCTCGGTGATGGTGACCTCGACGAACTGGCCGACCAGGCGCGGGTGGCCGGGGAAATTCACCGAGCGCATGTTCTCGGTCTTGCCGGTCAGCTCGGCCGGGTTCTTCTTCGACGGGCCTTCGACCAGCACGGTCTGCACGCTGCCGACCATGGCGCGCGAGAGTTGCAGCGAATGCGCGTTGATGTGCGCCTGCAGCCGCGCCAGCCGCGCGTGCTTGACCGCGTCGGGGGTGTCGTCTTCCAGGTCGGCGGCGGGCGTGCCCGGGCGGCGCGAGTAGATGAAGGAGAAGCTCTGGTCGAAGCCCACGTCCTCGATCAGCTTCATGGTCTTGTCGAAGTCGGCGTCGGTCTCGCCGGGGAAGCCGACGATGAAGTCCGAGCTGATCGAGATGTCCGGGCGCACCGCGCGCAGCTTGCGGATCTTCTGCTTGAACTCCAGCGCGGTGTAGCCGCGCTTCATCGCGCTGAGGATGCGGTCGCTGCCGGCCTGCACCGGCAGGTGCAGGTAGTTGGCCAGCTGCGGCACGTCGCGGTAGGCGTCCACCAGCGAATCGCTGAACTCCAGCGGATGCGAGGTGGTGAAGCGGATGCGGCCGATGCCCTCGATCTGCGCGATGCTGCGGATCAGCAGGCCCAGGTCGGCGTACTGCGGCTCCTCGCCGGCCTCGGCGTCGGCGTAGGGCCCGCGGTAGGCGTTGACGTTCTGGCCGAGCAGGTTGATCTCGCGCACGCCCTGCGCGGCCAGCTGCGCCACTTCCACCAGCACGTCCTCGAACGGCCGGCTGATCTCCTCGCCGCGGGTGTAGGGCACCACGCAGAACGAGCAGTACTTGGAGCAGCCCTCCATGATCGACACGAACGCCGACGGGCCCTCGGCGCGCGGCTCCGGCAGGCGGTCGAACTTCTCGACCTCGGGGAAGCTGATGTCCACCTGCGACTTGCCCGATTCGCGCCGCGCGCGGATCAGTTCCGGCAGCCGGTGCAGGGTCTGCGGGCCGAACACCAGGTCCACGTAGGGCGCGCGCTTGACGATCGCCTCGCCCTCCTGCGACGCCACGCAGCCGCCGACGCCGATGATCACCGGCTTGCCGCCGGCCTTCAGGGCCTTCCAGCGGCCGAGCTGGCTGAACACCTTCTCCTGCGCCTTCTCGCGGATCGAGCAGGTGTTGACCAGCACCACGTCGGCTTCTTCGGGGTTGTCGGTCAGTTCCAGGCCCTCGGCGGCGGCGAGCACGTCGGCCATCTTGGCCGAGTCGTACTCGTTCATCTGGCAACCGTGGGTCTTGATGTACAGCTTGCCGCGTACCGCGGGCGCGGCAGCGGCCGGGGTGCCGGCGGAGGGCAGGGGATGCAGGGCGTTCCCGGTCATGGCGCTTAATCCAGGCGGGTGGCTGAGGAGAGCCGGCTAGTCTACCTGGGCCGGCCGCGCCGCGCAGGCGGCTCAGGCCTCGGCGGCCGCGTCGATCGCCTGCGCGCGCTGCATCGCCGGCCGCGCCGCCATGCGTTCGACGTAGGCGCGGGTCGGTGCCGGCGGATCGACCAGGCCGAAGCCGATCATCCAGCCCAGCGCGCTGCCCCACAGCACATCGGCCGCGGTGCAGCGGTCGCCGAGCAGGTAGTCGCCGCGCGCCAGCTGGTCGTCGACCACGCCCATCACCGTGTCGCAGTCCGCGTACGGCGACATCGCCCGCGGCGGCGCCTCGCGCTTGAGCGCGCGGTCGATGATGGCCGGCTCGAACGCCGAGCCGTAGAACGCCAGCCAGCGCAGGTAGGGGCCGCGGCGCGGATCGCCCATCGCCGGGGCCAGCGCGGCCTCCGGGTACAGATCGGCCAGGTATTGGTAGATCGCCACCTGTTCGGTCACCACCGCGCCGGCGTGGTCGATCGCCGGCACCTTGCCCATCGGGTTGATCGCCAGGTATTCCGGCGCCAGCTGCGCGCCGCTGGCGAAGTCGATGCGTTCCAGCGCGTAGTCGGCGCCCAGTTCCTCGAGCAGGATCAGCACGCCTTTGGAGCGGGATTTGGGGTTGTGGTACAGGGTCACATGGCGGTCGGCGATGGGCATGGCGGCTCTCCTCGGTGATCGAGCGTCCATGCTAGGCGCTATTGCGGACGGATCCTGTCCGCAATACCGTGCGCCATGGCTTCCCCCGCCTCCCGCACCCTGCGCCTGATCGGCTTGCTGCAGACCCGCCGGGTCTGGGCCGGCGCCGAGCTGGCCGAACGTCTTGGCGTGGACCGGCGCAGCCTGCGCCGCGACATCGAGCGCCTGCGCGCGCTGGGCTATGCGGTGCAGGCCTCGTCCGGGGTCGGCGGCGGCTACCGGCTGGCCGCCGGTGCGCAGATGCTGCCGCTGCTGTTCGAGGACGACGAGGCGGTGACGGTCGCGGTGGCGCTGCACGCGGCCGCCGCCAGCATGGGCGGCCTGGAGGACACCGCGCTGCGGGTGCTGGCCAAGCTCGACCCGCTGCTGCCGGCGCGGGTCCGGCAGCGCGCCGGGGCGCTGCAGGCGGTCACCGTGTCGCTGGGCCAGGATCCCACGCTGCCGGACACCCAGCTGCTGATCGGCATCGCCAGCGCCTGTCGCGACCGGCGCCTGCTCGGCTTCGGCTATTGCGACCACGCCGGACGCGGCAGCCAGCGCCTGATCGAGCCGTTGCGCCTGGTCAATCATGGGCGCCGCTGGTATCTGCTGGGCTGGGACCGCGATCGCGCCGACTGGCGGACGTTCCGGGTCGAACGCATGCAACCGCCATTGCAGGCGGGCGAGGCGATCGCGCTGCGCCTGCCGCCGCGCGATCCGGCCGCGATGGTCCGCGACGCGATCCGGCACAGTCCGCTGCCGCTGCAGTTCGGGCTCAGCGTGCGCCTGCGCGGCAGCGTCGCCGAACTCGGCACGCGCATTCCGTCCTGGTGCGGAACCCTGGAGGCCGAGGAGGACGGCTACTGCCGGTTGACCATGCTGGCCGACGCGTTGCCGTGGCTGGCGGCGCAACTGCTGACCCTGGGCGTGCCGTTCGTGTCGCTGCAGGCCGATGCCGCGGTGACGGCCGGGCTGCGTGCCGCACTGGGCGAGCTGCTGGCGCAGTTGCCGGCTACGTCCGATTGAGCCGGCCGATCGCCCCGGGCGGGCGCGACGCGCGGCGCGCTGCGAAACGGGCGGCCGGTCCCGCTGCGGCTGCCGCGCACTTGGCAAGCGCCGGCGAAGTTGGGACACTCGCCGCCATGAAGGGGATGCTGGGGCTTCTGGGGCTGGCAATCGCAACGCTGTCGGCACTGCCGGCCAGTGCCGGCACCCTGTACAAGTGCATCGGTGGCGACGGCGTGCCCAGTTACGTCAGCAAGCGCGTGGCCGGCGCCAGCTGCAGCGTGGTCGGCCGTTATGTGCCCGACCGCCGCTCCGCACGCCCCGCGCCCGCGGCTGCCGCAGTCTCCGCCGAGCGTGCGCCCAGCCGTGGTGTCATCGCGCTGGCCGCGCCGCAGTCCGGCGCCCCGGCCACCATCATCAGCACCCCGGTCGCGGCGCCGGTCGCCGCCAGCGTGGCGCCGAAGAGCGTGGCACCCGTGCCGGCCGCTGGCGGCGCCGCGCCGCGGCGGGTGGTCAGCGGTCAGGTCTATTCCTATATGAAGGACGGCGTGCGCCACTACACCAGCGCGCGGCCGACCCAGGTCGCCAGCCTCGGTGCGGTGCGCACCATCCGCTACAGCTTCATCGAGACCTGCTACGCCTGCGCCAATCCCGGCCTGAATTTCGGTACGGTGCGGCTGAACACCACCGCCTACCAGAGCGAGATCGCCGCCGCCGCGCGCGAGTACGGGGTCGACGAAGCGGTGGTGCGCGCGATCATCCATGCCGAGTCGGCGTACAACCCGATGGCGCTGAGCCGTGCCGGCGCGCAGGGCCTGAT
This sequence comes from Xanthomonas campestris pv. phormiicola, assembly GCA_025666215.1. Classification (NCBI taxonomy): domain Bacteria; kingdom Pseudomonadati; phylum Pseudomonadota; class Gammaproteobacteria; order Lysobacterales; family Lysobacteraceae; genus Xanthomonas; species Xanthomonas campestris. The sequence continues at coordinate 2,150,730 of CP102593.1, forward strand.
GCAGCTGATGCCGCCGACCGCGCGCCGCTTCGGGGTCAGCGATTCGTTCGATGCGTCGCAGAACATCCGCGGCGGCGTGCAGTACCTGGCCTGGCTGCTGAAGCGCTTCAACGGCAACCTCAGCCTGGCCGCCGCCGGCTACAACGCCGGCGAGGGCGCGGTAGACAAACACGGCGGCGTGCCGCCGTACAGCGAGACCCAGCGCTACGTGCAGCGCGTCGGCGTGCTTGCCGACCGCTACCGCGGCGTGCTGGCGACGGCGCATTGAGGCATTCTCGTCGCCGTCGTGCCGATGCATTGTCTGCGCGTTAAGGGTTCCGCTACACTGCAGTGGATTTTATGCGGCTCGACCCCCACCGAGCCGCTGGCAGCCTCACGCTACCCAATCAAAAATCGGAGTGCCGGATGGCCAACGATGGGGTCAACGATTCTGTGAATGCAGGACGCCGCCGCTTTCTCACCGCCACCACGGCGGTGGTGGGCGCGGTGGGTGCGGGTTTCGTCGCGGTTCCTTTCATCAAGTCCTGGAACCCCAGCGCCAAGGCCAAACTGGCCGGCGCGCCGGTCACCGCCGACATCAGCGCGTTGCAGGAAGGCCAGCGCCTGATCCTGGAGTGGCGCGGTCAGCCGATCTGGATCGTCAAGCGCTCCAAGGCGATCCTGGATGCGCTGCCGACGCTGGATGGGCGGCTCAAGGACCCCAAGTCCGAGGTCACCGACCAGCAGCCGGCCTACATCAAGGGCGAAGGCCGCTCGATCAAACCGGACATCTCGGTGCTGGTCGGGCTGTGCACGCACCTTGGTTGCTCGCCTGAGATGGTCGCCGAGATCCGCCCCGAACCCTACGACCCGGAATGGAAGGGCGGCTATTTCTGCCCCTGCCACAAGTCGCGCTTCGACATGGCCGGCCGCGTGTTCCAGGGCGTGCCGGCACCGATCAACCTGCTGGTGCCCCCGCATCACTACCAGGACGACAACACGCTGATCATCGGCGTCGATCCGAGTTCGTCCGCGAAGGGGGCCGCGTAAGCCATGGCTGACAATCTCCTTACCCGCACCGCGGGCAACGTGTTCGACTGGGTCAACGAACGCGCGCCGGGGCTGATGCCGTTCTACCGCAAGCACGTCAGCGAGTACTACGCGCCGAAGAACTTCAACCTCTGGTACTACTTCGGTTCGCTGGCGATGGTGGTGCTGGTCAACCAGATCGTCACCGGCATCTTCCTGACGATGCACTACAAGACCAGCGCGGCCGAGGCGTTCAACTCGGTCGAGTACATCATGCGCGACGTGGAGTGGGGCTGGCTGATCCGCTACATGCACTCCACCGGCGCCTCGCTGTTCTTCATCGTGGTGTACCTGCACATGTTCCGCGGGCTGCTCTACGGCAGCTACAAGAAGCCGCGCGAGCTGGTGTGGATCCTGGGCATGCTGATCTACCTGGTGCTGATGGCCGAGGCCTTCATGGGCTACGTGCTGCCGTGGGGGCAGATGTCGTTCTGGGGCGCCAAGGTGATCATCTCGCTGTTCGGCGCGATCCCGGTGATCGGCAACGGCCTGACCGAGTGGATCATGGGCGACTACCTGCCGTCCGACGCCACCCTCAACCGCTTCTTCGCGCTGCACGTGATCGCGCTGCCGCTGGTGCTGCTGTTGCTGGTGGTGCTGCACCTGGGCGCGCTGCACGAGGTCGGCTCCAACAATCCCGACGGCGTGGAGATCAAGAAGGGGCCCAAGGGCAACCGCTGGGATCCGAACAAGCCGGCCGACGGCATTCCGTTCCACCCGTACTACACGGTCAAGGACCTGGTCGGGGTCGGCTTCCTGCTGCTGATCGGCGCCTTCATCATCTTCTTCGTGCCCGCGTTCGGCGGCCTGTTCCTGGAGCACGACAACTTCACCGAGGCCAACCGCCTGGTCACGCCCGAGCACATCAAGCCGGTGTGGTACTACACGCCGTACTACGCGATGCTGCGGGTGGTGCCGAACAAGCTCGGCGGCGTGCTGGTGATGTTCTCGGCGATCGCGATCCTGTTCCTGGTGCCGTGGCTGGACCGCGCCAAGGTCAAGTCGATCCGCTACCGCGGCTGGATCTCGCGGGTGATGCTGGGCGTGCTGGCGGTGTGCTTCGTCTGGCTCGGGGTGATCGGGTCCGGTCCCGGTACCGATGCCAGCGAGACCATCATCGGGCGCGTGCTGACCGTGCTGTACTTCGGATTCTTCCTGACCATGCCGGTCTGGACCACGCTGGACCGGACCAAGCCGGTGCCGGAGCGGGTGACCACCCATGACTAAGCCCGTGATTGCCGTGCTGGCCTGCCCCGCGAGCGTTTCGTTGTTGTCTGCCATGAGCTGCCTGCTGCCGTTGCGGCAGATCGTGTTCTGGGGCCGGCAGGTGCTCGGCTCCTTGTCCGCTGCGATGGCGGAGGGCTCCCTATGAGCAAGCGCCTGATGTCCGTCCTGGCCTGCTTCGCCTCCGCGCTGCTGTTGTCCGCCTCGGCGCTGGCCGCCGAGGGCGTCGCCACCCAGCAGGCCGGCAACGACCTCGGCGACCGCGCCTCGCTGCAGCGCGGCGCCAAGCTGTTCATGAACTACTGCTCCGGCTGCCACTCGCTGAAGTACCTGCGCTACTCGCGCATGGCCGAGGACCTGGGCCTGAGCGAGGACGAGGTGATGGCCAACCTCAACTTCACCGGCGCCAAGGTCGGCGAGCACATCGAGGCGGCGATGCCGCACGATGCGGCGACCAAGTGGTTCGGCAAGGCGCCGCCGGACCTGAGCCTGATCGCGCGCGTGCGCGGCACCGACTGGGTCTATACCTACCTCAAGTCGTTCTATCTGGACCAGTCGCGCCCGTTGGGCTGGAACAACAAGCTGTTCGCCAACGCCTCGATGCCCAATCCGCTGTGGGAGCTGCAGGGCCTGCAGCAGCCGATCTACGGCAAGGCCGAGCAACCCGGCGTGGACAAGCCGGTGGAGCGGCTGCAGTTGGCCTCGCCCGGCAGGCAGACCCCGGCGCAGTTCGACCAGACGGTCCGCGACATCAGCAATTTCCTCGAATACGCCGGCGAACCGGCGGCGCTGAAGCGGCAGAGCCTGGGCGTGTGGGTGGTGCTGTTCCTGGCGCTGCTGACCTTCCTCGCCTATCTGCTGAAGAAGGAATACTGGAAGGACGTGCATTAGCGTCGGCCGCGGTGCCGACGCGTTGTCTGCATCGTTGCTGACCCGATCCCCTGTTCATCCTATTGGCTTTTGCGAGCGAGGGTTGCACACTCAGGGGCCGTGATGACCGTCAGCAGGGTGTTGGCGGCATCGATGCGGCCGGCGGATTCCGGTCGTCGGAGAGCCTTGAATGGCGGCGAGTGTGCGTATGCGAAATACCTTGACGTTGTTTTCTTCCACGGATGATGTGCTGTGCCACCGCGTCCGTCTGGTGCTCGCCGCAAAGGGCGTGACCTACGATTTCGTGGCGGTGGATCCGCAGAATCCTCCGGAGGACCTGATCGATCTGAATCCCTACCACTCGGTGCCGACCCTGGTGGAGCGCGAGCTGGTGCTGTACGCCGCCTCCGTGGTCAGCGAGTACCTGGACGAGCGCTACCCGCATCCGCCGTTGATGCCCGTCGATCCGCTGTCGCGCGCGCGCCTGCGCCTGGCCATGCTGCGCATCGAGCACGACTGGGTGCCGCAGGTGCAGGCGATCCAGCTCGGCAACAAGGCCCAGGCCGAAGCCGGACGCAAGCGGCTCAAGGAGCTGTTGACCGCGTCGGTGCCGTTGTTCAAGGCCAGCAAGTTCTTCCTCAATCCGGAAATGAGCCTGGCCGATTGCGCGATGGCGCCGATCATCTGGCGCCTGCAGGCGCTGGACATTCCGCTGCCCAAGGACGGCAAGGCGATCGAGGACTACGGCAACCGCATCTTCCGCAATCCCGGTTTCATCCGCAGCCTGACGGATCAGGAAAAGAAGCTGCGCGACCTGCCGGCCTGATGTTCCGGCCGCGCGTGGCGCATCCGGTTTTTCCCGCGTTGCGCCGGCGCCATTGCGTGCCGGCGCGTAGAATTGGCGCATGACCGACGATATTTCCCGCATGACCAGCCATCGCCCGTATCTGTTGCGGGCGCTGGTGGAGTGGATCAACGACAACGGCATGACGCCGCACATCCTGGTCGATGCCGGCCTGCCCCACGTGCAGGTGCCGCCGAGCGCGGTCAAGGACGGCCGGGTGGTGCTCAACATCGCCGAGCGCGCGGTGGTGCGGTTGCAGATCGACAACGACGGGGTCAGCTTCACCGCCCGTTTCGGCGGCGTCAGCTATCCGGTGCAGGTGCCGATGGCCGCGGTGCTGGCGGTGTACGCGCGCGAGACCGGGCAGGGCATGGCGCTGCCGGACGACATCCACGGCGCCACCGAGCCGCCGGGCGACGACACCCCGCCGCCGCGCCCCAGCGGCTCGGACGATGGCGCCGGCGGCAAGCGCCCGCATCTGCGCGTGGTGAAGTAAGGCCAGCGCCGGCTGGCTGCGTTGGCGCGCACCGTGCCGGCACGGTGCGCGCCGCGATCCGTGTCGCGGCCGCAGTCCGCTGCGATCTGCTTCGCATGAGCGCTGCGAAGCTCTCCCTGCGCCCTGTGGAGCGCCATTGCGCGGCCTGGAGCCGTCATGTGCGACCGAATGCGTCGCTGCGCAAACGGTCAGCGCTGCAGTGCCGCTCTCTTTCGCAGTGCTGCGCGCCTTCACCGCATGCCGCGGCGCCTCACTCGGGCGGCGTGCGGCCTTCGTGCAGCGCCGTCACCGTGGCCACCGAAGGGCCGGTGAAGGCGACCAGCTGGTCGCCGAGCAACACCAGGCGGCCGCTGTGGCGATCGACGCCGTCGTAGGAATAGTCGAAGCGGAAGCTGCGCTCGAAGCCGAGCCAGCCGTTGGGCAGGCGCCGCAGGCGCAGCCCGGTGCCGTGCACGCTCTGGTCCAGCCACTGCACGTCGGCGGCCTTGCAGGCATTGCGGCCGAGCGTCTCGGCACGTTCGGCGGCCGCGCGCGAGGCGTTCCAGAACGCGAACACCGCGGCGCCGACAATCATCCATAGGATCAGGCTTGGCATGGGCATCACTGTAGCGAGACGCGGGGTGGAGCGGCAATGCTTGGTTGGGGACTCGGGACTCGGGACTCGGGACTCGGGACTCGAAGCCGGGGCCGGGGCTGGGATTCGAAGGAGCGCCGATTGCGAGCGCGACTCAAGGTCTCTTGTGGGAGCGACTTCAGGGCACCTCTAATAACCCGAAAAAACTCGACTAAAACGCTCGCAAGTCATTGATGCGCATAGTGCCAAATTTTTAGAATCGAGGTTATTAGAGGTGCCCTTCAGTCGCGACGGGCCTCACCGACAAAGCCCGCTGCGACCGATGGATCGAGGCGAGCCGGTACGGATCCTGAAGGCCGCAAGCATTCGACAAAACGCTAGCGTTCCGGCAGCGGTTCGGTCGCTGACGGTTGTGCCCCCGGTGTCGCCGATGCGGCGGACGGTGCGGTCGGTACGGCCGGTGCGGCTGGCGCAGTGCCGGATGCCGGCGGTGGCACCATCGGCGCGGCGGCTGGCGGCGCGGCCGGATCCACGGCGGGAACGACGCCCGGCGTCACCGGCGGCTGCACCTGCGCCTGCGCTTGCAGCTGCAGCAGCGCCGCCCAGTCCTGGCGATTGAAGTCGCACAGCTCCTCGTGGCCGGGCGTGCATTCCAGGCCGGCGCCGTCGTCGCCGACCTGGTCCTGCGCCAGCGGCGCTTCCAGCTGCAGGCGGCCGGCGCGGTCCAGCGGCAGCTTGCGCATGGTCACCGCGTTGAGCACGTTGCCGCCGATCAGGTACAGGGTGTGGTCGCCGCCGACGTTGGCCGCGATCACGATGTCGCAATGCGATTCCCACGGCAGCGCGCCGCCGCGCGCCAGCGCCTCGCGCAGGCCGGCCGCGCCCAGCGGTTGCTTGCGCCCGCGCAGGAAGCACAGCAGGTCGCCCGGCGCGGGCTTGTCCTGCTGCGGGTCGGCATAGCGGTAGGGCAGGCCGTCGGCGCCGGCCTGGTAGGCGGCGCGGATGTAGTCGATGTGCCGCACCGAGGTGTGGAAGCCGCCGACGCCGGCGCGCACCATCACCCAGGACACGAACGCCGCCGACCACGGGTTGTCGACGATGAACGCGCGGCAGTCCGCCTGCCGGTAGCGCGAGCCGTCCAGCTGCTGGCAGCTGGCGGCGCCGTCGCTGCCGCCCATTGCGCCCAGCGTGCCGCTGTCGCGCCAATAGGCGGCCACGCGCTGCCAGGCCTCGATGCCGTGATCGGCGAGATAGCTGCGTTCGGCCTCGGTCACGCGCAGGCCGGCGAGCCGGCCGTCAGTGTCGATGAACGGCCGCCACCACAGCCGGTGCTCGTTGCAGGCGGTGCGCACGATGGCGACGGCGGCGGGCGTCAGGCCGAAGCGCGGCGGCAGGTCGCACACCTCCGCGGCGGCCGCGCGGCCGGCGGGAAACAGGGCGGCGGCACACAACAACGCGAACCAGGGGCGGGGCATCGGCGAACTCGGTGAACAGGGGGATGCGCGCAGCGTCGCAGAGCGGCGCGGCCGCGGCCGTGAAGTCAGTGCGGCGGCGGGCCCAGCTTCAGCGACAGGTCCACGGCCCGCACGTGCTTGGTCAGCGCGCCGATGGAGATGCAGTCCACGCCGTCGGCGGCGATCGCGCGCACGCCGTCCAGGTCGACGCCGCCGGACACTTCCAGCGGGATCGCGCGGTGGAACGGCGCGGCCGCGGCGATCGCCACCGCTTCGCGGCGCTGCGCCGCATCGAAATCGTCGATCAGGATGCGGTCGCAGCCCACCGTCAGGGCTTCGCGCAGTTGCGCCAGCGTCTCCACCTCGACCACCAGCGGCAGGTCCGGCCATTGCGCGCGCGCGGCCTGCACCGCCGCGCTCAGCGAACCGGCGGCGTGGATGTGGTTTTCCTTCAGCATCACCGTGTCGTACAGGCCGAAGCGGTGGTTGCTGCCGCCGCCGCAACGCACCGCGTACTTCTGCGCCAGGCGCAGGCCGGGCAGGGTCTTGCGCGTGTCGAGGATGCGCGCGCCGGTGCCGTTGACCGCGGCCAAGTAGGCGGCGGTGGCGGTCGCGGTCGCGGACAGGGTCTGCAGGAAGTTCAGCGAGGCGCGTTCGGCGCTGACCAGTGCGCGGCTGCGTCCGTGCAGCAGCGCCAGCACGGTGCCGGCGGCCACGCGCTCGCCCTCGGCGATGCGCCAGTCGATCCGCACCTGCGGGTCGAGCGCGCGGTGGCAGGCGTCGAACCAGGGGCGGCCGGCGATCACCGCGTCCTGCTTGCACAGCAAATAGGCGCTGTCGGCGCGATCGGGCAGCAGCGCGGCGGTGACGTCGCCGCTGCCGATGTCCTCGGCCAGCGCGCGCGCCACGTCGGCGTCGATCGCTGCCTGCGCCGGCGGCTGCAGCGGCGCCGCGGCGCCGCTCATTTGCCGGGGAAGTCGGCGAGCTGGGCGGTGCCGATCGCTTCTTCGGCCAACAGCACCGGGATGCCGTCGTCGACGCGGAACAGCTGCTTGCGGTCGCGGGTGATCAGCGCCTCGCGCAGCGCTTGCGCCTGCGGGCTGCCGTCGGCGCGCTGCACGCCGCCGGCGGCGATGGCGCGGTTCAGCGCCTCCAGCCCGCGCGCATCCAGCAGGGCCAGCGGTTGGCGGGTGTCGGGCGAGCACAGCAGGTCGAGCAGTTTGCGATCCATCCGGTCTTCGTCTTGCGTGGAAGACGGCTAGAATACGTCTTTAAGGCAGGGGACGGCCATGACCTCCAAGCAAACCGCGCCGCTCGTCGGCATCGTGATGGGTTCCCGCTCCGACTGGGAGACCATGCAGCATGCGGCGCAGAAACTCGATGCGCTGGGCGTGCCCTATGAAGTGAAGGTGGTGTCCGCGCACCGCACCCCGGACGTGCTGTTCGCCTATGCCGAAGCGGCCTCCACCCGCGGCCTGCGCGCGATCGTGGCCGGCGCCGGCGGCGCGGCGCACCTGCCGGGCATGCTCGCGGCCAAGACCGCGGTGCCGGTACTCGGCGTGCCGGTGCAGTCCAAGGCGCTGAACGGCCTGGATTCGCTGCTGTCGATCGTGCAGATGCCGGCCGGCATCCCGGTGGCCACGTTCGCGATCGGCAACGCCGGTGCGGCCAATGCCGCGCTGTTCGCCGCGGCGATGCTCGCCGCCGAACACGCCGACATCGCCGCCGCGCTGGGCGACTTCCGCCAGCGCCAGACCGACGAGGTGATGGCCAAGGACGACCCGCGCCAATGACCACCACCGTCGGAATCCTGGGCGGCGGCCAGTTGGCGCGGATGATGGCCGTGGCCGGCGCCCCGCTGGGCCTGCGCTTCGTGATGCTGGATACGGTGGCCGACGCCTGCGCCGGGCAGGTCGCGCCGCTGCAGGTCGGCGACTACCGCGACGAGGCGGCGCTGGCCGCGTTCGCGGCCAGGGTCGACGTGGCCACCTTCGATTTCGAGAACGTGCCGGCGGCCAGCGCCGAATGGCTGGCCGGGCAGGTGCCGGTGTTCCCGAACCCGCACGCGCTGGCGGTGGCGCAGGACCGGCTGGCCGAGAAGACCCTGTTCCGCGAACTGGGCATCCCGGTGCCCGATTTCGCCGCGATCGGCAGCCGTGAGGAACTGGACGCGGCGCTGGCGCAGGTCGGCACCCCGTGCATTCTCAAGACCCGGCGCCTGGGCTACGACGGCAAGGGCCAGTTCCGGATCAAGTCCGCGGCCGACGCCGATGCGGCGTGGGCCGCGCTGGGCGCGCAGGCGGCCAGCGTGGGCCTGATCGTGGAGGCCTTCGTGCCGTTCCAGCGCGAGATCAGCGTGGTCGCGGTGCGCGGCCGCGACGGCGAGTTTCGCACCTGGCCGCTGACCGAGAACTGGCATGTGCAGGGGGTGTTGTCGGCCAGCCTGGCCCCGGCGCAGGCCGATGCCGCGCTGGAGCGGGCCGCCATCGCCCATGCGCAGGCGCTGGCCGAGCGCCTGCAGTACGTGGGCGTGTTCGCGCTGGAGCTGTTCTGCCGCGACGGCGAACTGCTCGCCAACGAGATGGCGCCGCGCGTGCACAACTCCGGCCACTGGACCATCGAAGGCGCGGAGACCTCGCAGTTCGAGAACCACCTGCGTGCGGTGCTGGGCCTGCCGCTGGGGTCCACGCGCATGCTCGGCCATGCCTGCATGCTCAACTGGATCGGGCAGATGCCCGCCGCCGCGCCGGTGCTGGCGCAGCCCGGCGGACATTGGCACGACTACGGCAAGGAAGCGCGCGAGGGCCGCAAGGTCGGCCACGCCACGCTGCGCGAGCACACGCCGGCGGCCTTGGCGCAGGCGCTGCACACGGTCGGCGCGCAGTTGCAGCGCGGCGACCAGGTCGCGCCGGTGATCGAGACGCTGCGCGCGCAGGGCTGAGCCGGCCGTGGGGAGGTCGCGCCCAGGCCATGCCTGGGCGTGGCTTGAAAAAGTGCCAGCGCCTACGCGTCAGCCAGACCGGTCATCCCAATCCCGAAGCGCGTTAAAACGGCCGCAGGCCGGTCATCCCCAATCCCGAATCCCCAATCCCGGCCTCACCGCATATTCGCCGCCACGAACTCCCAGTTCACCAGCTTCCAGAACGCGTCCAGATAGCGCGCACGGTCGCCGCGGTAATCGATGTAGTAGGCGTGCTCCCACAGGTCGCAGGCCAGCAGCGGGAGGTCCTCGCCGGTCAGCGGCGAGCCGGCGTTGACGGTGGCGAGCAGGGCCAGCGTGGCGTCCGGGCGCTGCACCAGCCAGACCCAGCCCGAGCCGAACACGGCCAGCGCCACGCGTGCGAACTCGGCCTTGAAGCGGGCGACGTCGCCGAAGCTCCTGGCGATGCGCTCGGCCAGCTCGCCGCCGGGTTCGCCGCCGCCGCGCGGGCGCAGTCCGCGCCAGTAGAACTCGTGGTTCCAGACCTCGGCCGCGTGCTGGAACAGGCGGCCCTGGGTACGGCGCACCAGGTCCTGCAACGGCAGGTCGGCGAATTCGCTGCCGGCGATCTGCGCATTGAGGCGTTCGACCAGCGCGCGCTGGTAGTGGCCGTGGTGCTGGTCCAGGGTCTCGGCGGACAGGTGCGGCGCCAGCGCCGCGCGGTCGTACGGCAGGGGAGCGAGTTCGATGGCCATGGATCCTCGGGAGCGGTTTCGGGGGCGCGTGTCGGTACTGCCGTGCGCAGGGCTTACACTATGCGGCTACGCGAAAGTCTAGCCGACCGCCGAGGTCCGTTTTTTCGCCCCAGCAGGAGAAATCCCCCATGCAGGTGATGGAGCGCATCCAGGCCGACGTCGAACACCACCCCATCGTGTTGTTCATGAAGGGCACGCCGCAGTACCCGATGTGCGGTTTTTCCAGCCGCGCGCTGCAGGCCCTGTTGGCCGCCGGCGCCGACCGGCTGCACACCGTCAACGTGCTAGACGAACCGGAGATCCGCGCCAATCTGCCGCGCTATTCGAACTGGCCGACGTTCCCGCAGCTGTTCATCCACGGCGAACTGATCGGCGGCTGCGACATCACCATGGAACTGTTCGAATCCGGCGAGTTGCAGCGCATCGTGGCCGAGGCCTACCAGCCGTGACAGCGGAGCCGACGCCGCAAGCGGGCGCGCTGGCGCAGCGCGTGGTGCTGGTGTGCGGCGCCGCCGGCGGGCTGGGCAGCGCCGCGGCGCTGGCCTGCGCCCAGGCCGGCGCCACGGTGGTGCTGCTCGGGCACAAGCCGGCGCGCTTGAACCGGGTCTACGACGCCATCGCCGAGATCGGCGCACAGCCGCTGCTGTATCCGCTGGACCTGCTCGGCGCCACGCCGGAAGACTACGCGACGCTGGCCGAGCGGGTGCGGGCCGAGCTTGGGCGCCTGGACGGGGTGCTGCACTGCGCCGCCGATTTCGTCGGCCTGACCCCATTCGAGCACGCCGATCCGGCGCAGTTCGCGCGCGCCATCCACGTCAACCTGACCGCCCCGGGCTGGCTGACCCAGGCCTGCCTGCCGCTGCTGAAGCAGGCGCCGGACGCGGCGATCGTGTTCGCGCTCGACGACCCGGCGCGCGTCGGCCAGGCCTACTGGGGCGGCTACGGCGCGGCCCAGCACGGCCGCCGCGGCCTGCTGACGAGCCTGCACGGCGAACTGGCCGCCTCGACGGTGCGCGTGGCCGGATTGCAACCCGGGCCGATGCGCAGCGCGCTGCGCGCGCGCGCCTACACCCACCAGGAAGACTTCGACGCGGTCGATCCGGCGCACTACGCCGCCGCCTGCGTGGAACTGCTGTCGCCCGCCGGCGCCGCGCACCGCGGCGCGATCTGGAATCCCCTGGCATGACCATTCTGTCGGCAGCGCTGCTGCTGTTCCTGATCCTCGACCCGCTGGGCAACATCCCGGTGTTCCTGAGCGTGCTCAAGCCGCTGCCGGCCAAGCGCCAGCGCGTGGTGCTGGCGCGCGAACTGCTGATCGCGCTCGGCGTGCTGATGGCGTTCCTGTGGGGCGGCAAGTACGCGCTGGAAGTGATGCATCTGCGCCAGGAATCGGTGGCGATCGCCGGCGGCATCGTGCTGTTCCTGATCGGCATCCGCATGATCTTTCCGCGTCCGGAAGGGCTGATGGGCGAGATTCCCGACGGCGAGCCGTTCATCGTGCCGCTGGCGATCCCGCTGGTGGCCGGGCCCTCGGGCATGGCCGCGGTGATGCTGATGGGCAGCAACGAACCCACCCGTCTGGGCGAATGGAGCCTGGCACTGATCCTGGCCTGGATCGGCACCTCGGCGCTGCTGTTCTCCGGCACGCTGCTGTATAAGCTGCTCGGCATGCGCGTGCTGATCGCGGTCGAGCGGCTGATGGGCATGCTGCTGGTGGCGATCTCGGTGCAGATGTTCCTCGACGGCCTCAGCGCCTATCTGAAGCTGCCGGTCGCCGGCTGAGCGGGCGATCGCGCCCGTGCCGCGCCTGTCGCTACGCGCCAACGCTGCGACATCCCGAGCGTTTGCGGCAATTCGATGACATTTGCGGCGCTTTTTTGTGCCATCGCGTGTCGGTATGTGGTGGCATATTAAGTTTTTGTAAACGCCCGAGGCATACGCGGGCGAAATAGCCCGCCTACCGTAGTGCCCTCCGAAGCGGTGGGGGCTCGTGCGCCGTGTCCATAGCAGGTTTGCCCCATCGCTCTCTGCCGCTCCCACGTTAGCCACAGAGGCACTTGCCCGATGAAGTCCCGCTCCGCACACCGTATCTCCACTCTTTCCCTGGCGCTGGCGACCGCGCTTTCGGCCCATCCGGCATTGGCGCAGGACGCCGGCACCGACACTGCCGAGCGGGTCACCGCCTCCAGTACTTCCAATACCACCGCTGCCTACGAGACCAAGCGCGTGCAGCAGCTGGACAAGGTCAACGTCAATGCCGACAAGAGCGGCTACGTGCTCGGCGGCGGCAACATGACCGTGCAGACCGCCAGCAAGGCGATTTCCACGGTGACCCGCGAGGCCATCGCGCAGGCGTCCGGCGGCAGCAACTTCACCCAGATGATCGATGCGATCCCGGGCGTGGACGCCGCCACCAGCGACGTGACCGGCCTGAACAACGGCAACTACAGCCTGCGCGGCTTCGACTCCTCGGCGATCGGCGTCACCGTCAACGGCGCGCCGGTGACCGACAGCGGCAGCTACTCGGTCTACGCCACCGAATACGGCGATGCCGAGAACTACAACGACATCACCGTCACCCAGGGCACGCCGAACGTGGACCAGCCGGAGATGGGCGCCACTGGCGGCCAGATCGCCTGGTCCACGATCGATCCCGGCCACGCGTTCGGCGTGGACTTCAACCAGAGCTTCGGCAGCAACGACTACCGGCGCACCTTTGTGCGGGTCAACACCGGCGATACCGGTCCGCTGCGCTCGTGGGTGTCGTTCTCGACCAACAGCGCCGACAAGTGGAAGGGCAATGGCGACATGTCGGTCAACAAGATCGACGGCAAGAGCGTGTGGGACATCAGCCCGGGCAACTCGATCAGCGCCTCGTTCCAGTACAACCGCCAGTCCAACTATTCTTACAACACCGCCAGCAAGACCCAGCTGGCCAGCGACTACGAGTACGACTACAACGACACCTGGGGCGGCGGCACCACCTCCAGCGACCAGTACTACTGGAAGCTGCGGCGCAATCCCTACAAGAGCCTGCTGGTCAGCCTTGACGGCGAGTTCACCTTCAGCGACAACCTGCGTCTTTCGGTGGTGCCGTACCTGTGGTGGGGCAAGGGCGGCGGCTCCAGCGCCGCGTCGGTGTATTCGACCACCAGCAGCAGCAACGTCTACGGCTACTCCAAGAGCGTGAGCGGCAGCCGCGACGTCGACTACACCTATTCCTATTCCAGCACGGTGCGTCCGGGCGTGGTCGCCAAGTTCTTCCAGGACATCGGCATGGACCACAACCTGGTCTACGGCCTGTGGTACGACCGTTCGCGCAAGAGCCAGAACAACAGCATCCTCAAGACCGACCAGACCACCGGCGAGGCCTGCGATGTCTGGGCCGACAGCGACGACTGCTTCCTGACCTACGCCGACGGCAAGGTGCAGCAGAGCTACCGCACCTACACGGTCACCGACGTGCAGAAGTACTTCGTCCAGGACAACTGGACCCCGGCCGACGACTGGGCGGTCAACTACGGCGTGTCCTGGATCCACGCCACGCGCAAGGGCCACAACTACCAGTGGCCGGATACCGCCAAGGAGATCGGCGTGGACTTCGACAACAGCTACAGCAAGCTGCTGCCGGCGTTCGGCATCAAGTACGCGCCCGACAGCCGCAACCAGTTCTACTACGGCGTGGCCAAGACCTTCCGCGTGCCGGCGACCAATTCGATCTCGCTGAATCTGTCGGCCGCCAAGGAGATTCCGGAGCCCGAATCGGCCTGGACCAACGACCTGGGCTGGCGCTACTACGGCGACCGCTTCTCGCTGTCGACCATGCTGTACCAGAGCAACTACAGCAACAAGCAGATGTCCAGCTACGACCAGACCACGGCGCTGACCACCTACATCTCGATCGGCAAGGTGCGCATGCGCGGCTTCAACAGCGAAGCCAGCTACAACATCACCGACAACCTGAAGCTCTACGGCTCCTACACCTACACCCAGGCCAAGATCCTGAGCGACACCCTGGCGGTGGGGACCTCCAAGGGCACCTACGACTATGCGGTCGACGGCAAGCAGCTGGCCAATACGCCGAAGAACCTGGCCAACCTGCGCCTGAGCTACACCATCGGCGATTTCTGGGTCGCGCTGAAGGGCCGTTACTCCGGCTCGCGTTACGGCGACTACATGAACACCGAGCGGGTCGGCGGCTACACCACCTTCGGCGCCGACGCCGGCTATGCCTTCGCCGACTGGGGCTGGCTGAAGAAGCCGTCGATCAAGCTCAATCTGTACAACCTGACCGACAAGCAGGCGGTCACCTGGGCCAATACCACCCAGGTGTTGGCGGCCTCCGGCGCCAGCGAGTACCCGGACGTGGTGTCCACCGGCACCCCGTACTACTCCGTGCTGGAGCCGCGCGCGTTCGCGGTGACCTTCGGCGCCTCGTTCTGAAGCAAGCCCGAGCCCCGCATCGGGGCTGGAAAACGACAAGCAGCGCAAACGGCCGGGGCCTGACCCCGGCCGTTTGCGTTTGCGTGCCTGCAATGTCGGCAGACCGCCGCCAGTCCTGTGGCGGAGCTGCGCAGTGTGCGACTCTCGCCATCGGGACAAGATGGGCCGAGGACCTCGGCGAGCCGCTTTCCGGGGCAGTCGGGCGCTTGCTGGGCCACGGGCAGGGGCGCGAACGAGCGAGCAGTGGCCGCGGCGTGGAGTCCGGACAGGCGAGGGTGCGTCCGCCACCCCGTGCCGCAGAGGCGGGAGATGCGCTTGCTGCGGCTACCCATGGCCCGGCAGGTCTGGAGGGCATCGCGAGATGCCGTGTCTGCCCTCAACGTGAGCCGATCAGTGCGATCGAGGCGTTCGCGCCGCCAATTCCAGTTGCATTCCCATCCAGGCCACGCCGCTGACGCTTGCGGCGCAGGCCGAACGGCGTGTACGCATTCGCCATGCGGTGTCCGGAACCGGCACAAAAACTGCGATCCATGTCGTGTGATGTCCGTTTGTGCCATTTTGTCACGTTTTGGCAACAAATCGGCCCTATGGTGTTAAACTCGCGTTAACCCTTGCGGGGGATCCAGCAAGGGGGCACGAACCTCATTCCGCTGCCGTGCGCCTACCAGGACGGCTAGCTATGCGCATTTCGTCAACTTCCATCGAGGCTATTGCAATGACCCAACCCCGCCGTCTCCGGATGTCCAAGCTCACCCTTGGCCTCGTAGCTGCGCTTGCCGCCGCCCCCGTGTTCGCCCAGAGCACCTCCGCCGGTATCGGTGGTCTGGTCACCCATAATGGCCAGCCCGTCGTGGGCGCCGAGGTGACCATTACCCATGTCGAATCCGGAACGGTCAGTCGTGCCAGCACCGATGCGAGCGGCCGCTACAACGCGCGCGGCCTGCGCGTCGGTGGTCCCTACAACGTCACCATCACCAAGTCGGGCGATGGCACTCAGACCCAGGAAGGCATCTATCTGGGCCTGGATCAGGTCGCCAGCGTCAATGCGCAGCTGACCGGCGACGTCGCCACGCTGGAATCGATGCAGGTCACCGCCTCGCGCGGCGCTGAGGCATTCACTTCGGACAACAAGGGTATTTCCACCAATTTGTCGCGCGGTGATCTCGATCGGACGCCGATGCCGGATCGCTCGATCCAGAACGTGGTGCGTTCCGATCCTCGCGTCGTGGTCACCGACCGCGATCGCGGCGCGTTCTCGGCGATGGGCCAGAACAATCGCTACAACAGCATCACCGTCGACACCATCAGCGCGGGCGATCCCTTTGGCCTGAACGACAATGGTCTGCCGACAAAGGGCACGCCGATCTCGCAGGATGCGATCGAGAGCTACAACATCTCCACCGCCAACTTCGACGTCGCCACCCGCCGTGGCGTGGGCGCGTGGGTCAATGCCGTCACCAAGAGCGGCACCAACGATTTCCATGGCTCGGCTTATTACGTCTACCAGAACGCCGACGACATGATCGGCAAGGGCGAGACCGATGCCAAGTGGACCGGCTACACCAGGGACACGACCAAGGGCGCGACCCTGGGCGGTCCGATCCTCAAGGACAAGCTGTTCTTCTTCGCCTCCTACGAGGAGAGCAAGAAGGAGTCTCCGGGCTCGATCTGGGGCACCTCCGATTCCAGCGCCACCAACAAGGTGACCGGCCTGACCACGGCGCAACTCCAGCAGATCACCTCCACGGCGCAGAACCTCGGACTTTCGCCGGGCGACGACGGTTCGGCCAGCACCGACATCGAGAGCAAGCGCTACCTGGCCAAGTTCGACTGGAACATCAGCGACTACCACCGCGCCAGCCTGCGTTTCAGCCGTACCGAAGAAGACGAGCCGATCATCACTGCCAGCAGCGCCACCCAGCTGAAGCTGTCGAGCAACTGGTACGTGTTGAACAAGACCAACACCAGCTACGCGCTGAGCTTCTACGACGACTGGAGCGAGAAGTTCTCCACCGAAGCGTCGGTGGGCTACAGCAAGTTCGAGCAGGACCGTGCGCCGCTGGTCGGCGGTTACCAGCCCGAAGTCACCGTGCGCACCAGCGGCGCCGATACCGGCACCAGCGTGCTGCTCGGCACCGACTATTCGAGCCAGGCCAACGTGCTCAGCGTCAAGAGCTGGAACGCGTATTTCGCCGGTAGCTGGTTCCTTGGTGACCATGTGGTCAAGGCCGGCGTGGACTACCAGCAGGACGAGGTCTACAACCTGTTCCTGCAGCGTTACAACGGCACCTACGAATTCAACTCGATCGCCGACTTCGCCAACGGCACCTATCGCCGTTACCGCCTGTCGCAGCCGGCAGCCGGCTATACCCTGGACAACGTCGCCGCCATCTTCAAGATGAAGCAGTACGGCCTGTTCCTGCAGGACACCTGGCAGGCGACCGATCGCCTGTCGATCCAGTACGGCCTGCGCTACGACATGCCCAAGGTGAACCCGGCGCCGACCTACAATCCGTGTTTCGCCGCGGATGCGGGCGTCACCGGCAACTTCGGCGCGTGCGGTTTGCGCGCGAACTCGGCCAACGCCAACGCCGCGGTGGGTGGCTTCGGTTTCTCCAACGCCGGCACCATCGACGGCAATAGCGTCCTGCAGCCGCGCTTCTCGTTCAACTATGACCTGGGCACCGAGCGTCCGACTCAACTGCGCGGCGGCGCCGGTCTGTTCATCTCCAACACGCCGGCAGTGTGGGTGGGCAACCCCTATTCCAACAACGGCGTCGCGGTCACCACCTACGACGTCAACCGCCGCAAGACCGCGACCGATCCGGCGTTCAGTGCCGATCCGTTCGGCCAGAACGTTCCGGGTGGTACGGTCACCCCGCCGGGCCTGGGCAGTTCCAGCATGACCATGAACGTGGTCGACCCCAACTTCAAGCTCCCGGCCGTGTACAAGTACACCCTGGGTCTGGACCATCAGCTGCCGTGGCAGGACCTGGTGTTCACCGCCGAATACCAGCACCTGGACGTGGACAAGGGCATCCTGTACCAGGATCTGAACATGGGCACGCCGACCGGTACCCTTCCGGATGGCCGCTACACCTATGCGCGCTTCCCGAACCAGGCGCCGGGTAGCGCCAACACCGCGAACTGGAACAAGAATCCCTCGTTCAGTAACGTCATCTACCTGACCAACACGGACAAGGGCAAGTCGGACAACTTCACTGTGTCATTGAAGAAGCCCTTCGACGGCACCTGGAGCGCGATGCTGGCCTACACCTACAGCCGCGCCACTGAGGTGAACCCGGGTACCTCCAGCGTCGCCTACAGCAGCTACCAGAACCGCGCCTGGTACAACCCATCGGACGATGCAGAGGGCATTTCCAATTACTCCATCCCCAACCGCATCATCGCGCAGCTGAGCTGGGAGCATAAGTTCTTCGGCGACTATGCGACCCGTGTCTCGGCGTTCTACGACGGCCACAGCGGCGCGCCGTACAGCTGGGTGTTCGGCAACGATGCGCAGGGTCTGGGCCTGTCCGGCCGTTCGCTGGCTTACGTGCCGTCCGGTCCGGGCGATGTGGTCTGGGCCAATGCGACCTCGCAGCAGCTGTCCTCGTCGTTCTGGGAGTACATCGGCAAGCATCCGGAGCTGGCGCGCTACAAGGGCGAGGTTGCCGAGCGCAATTCCTCGCGTGCGCCGTGGGTCAACCAGCTGGACATGTCCTTCAGCCAGGAAATCCCCGGCTTCGCCAAGGGCCACAAGGGCGAGATCCGCCTGGACATGTTCAATGTGCTGAACATGCTCAACAAGGATTGGGGCGTGGAGCACCGTGCCGACTTCCCGCTGGTGCGCAACCTGGCCAACGTGGCCGGGGTGACGGCCGACGGCAAGTACATCTACGACATCTCCAGTACCAGCCTGTACAACCGCAACGGCACCTATGCGCCGACCGATCTGGCCATCAACGAAACGCAGAACCCGTCGCAGCGCTGGTCGCTGTTGCTGACGCTGCGCTATACGTTCTAAACCTCTGCGCAGGTGTTACACAGAGCGGCCGGGGCAACCCGGCCGTTTTCTTTTGCGGGGGCTGACGCTAAAGTCGCCGTTGACGACAACGACAAGAATTCCGATATGACGACGAGCAATACGGCGGCGCGGGCGCTGCCGGTAGTGGACGCGCGGATCTACCCGCGCGGCGGCCTGGACATCCTTTCGCGCGCCGAAGTGGCGCGCCTGCGCGATGCGTCCAGCGGCGGCCTGCACGAACTGCTGCGGCGCTGCGCCCTGGCGGTGCTGACCAGCGGCAGCGCCTCCGACGATCCGCGCGCCGCGCGCGACCTGTATCCCGATTTCGACATCCAGGTCGCCCAGCGCGACCGCGGCGTGCGCATCGATCTGCTCAACGCGCCGGCGATGGCGTTCGTCGACGGGGAGATCATCAACGGCGTGGCCGAACTGCTGTTCGCCGTGGTCCGCGACCTGGCCTACATGGCCATCGAGCTCGGCCCGGATTCCGCCGCCGACCTCGACTCCAGCGAAGGCATCACCAGCGCCGTGTTCGGGCAGCTGCGCAATGCGCGCATCCTGCAGCCGGCCGATCCCAACCTGGTGGTGTGCTGGGGCGGGCATTCGATCTCGCGCGACGAGTATCTGTACACCAAGCAGGTCGGCTACGAGCTGGGCCTGCGCGGGCTGGACATCTGCACCGGCTGCGGCCCGGGCGCGATGAAGGGACCGATGAAGGGCGCCACCATCGCCCATGCCAAGCAGCGCAAGCACGACAACCGCTACATCGGCATCACCGAGCCGGGCATCATCGCCGCCGAGTCGCCGAACCCGATCGTCAACCACCTGGTGATCATGCCGGACATCGAGAAGCGCCTGGAGGCCTTCGTCCGCATCGGCCACGGCATCATCGTGTTCCCCGGCGGGGTCGGTACCGCCGAGGAGATCCTGTACCTGCTCGGCATCCTGCTGCGCGAGGAGAACCGCGGCCTGCCGTTCCCGCTGATCCTGACCGGGCCGACCATCGCCGCGCCGTACTTCGAGCAGATCGACCGCTTCCTGCGCCTGACCCTGGGCGAGGCGGCCACCTCGCGCTACCAGATCGTGGTTGGCGACCCGGTCGCGGTGGCGCGCAAGATGGCCGACGGCATCCAGCGGGTGCGCATGCACCGCAAGGAGCAGAAGGACGCGTTCTACTTCAACTGGTCGGTGGACATCCCGCTGGAATACCAGCGTCCGTTCGTGCCCACCCACGAGGCCATGGCCGCGCTCGACCTGCATCACGGACGCCCGCCGCACGCGCTGGCGGCGGACCTGCGCCGCGCCTTCTCGGGCATCGTCGCCGGCAACGTCAAGGAAGACGGCATGCGCCGCATCGAGCAGTACGGCCCGTTCGAGATCCACGGCGACGCGGACATGATGCAGGCCCTGGACGAACTGCTGCGCGCCTTCGTCGAACAGCGCCGGATGAAGATTTCCGGCGAGTACCGGCCTTGTTATCGGGTCATGGCCTGAGCTCGATCCGGATCGTCGCCACGAACAAGGCGTCATCCTCCAGGTCGGTGCTCAGCACGCCGCCCTGCATGCTTTCCAGGCGCGTGCGCAATGCCGACAATCCAACCCGGTGGCCCCGACCCAGGTGCGGGGCGGGACCGGCCGGGGGCAGCGTATTGCTGACGGCGATCTTCAGCCAGTTGTGGGCTTCGCCGATGGCGATGCGGATTTCGCCGCCATCGGGCGAGCATTCGATGCCGTGATGCACTGCGTTCTCGACCAGGGGTTGCAGCGAAAGCCGCGGAACCCTGGCCTGCGGCAGCGGCGACGGCAGTTCCCAGTGCACGCGCAGGCGCGGTCCGAAACGAATGGCCTCGATGTCGAGGTAGCGTTTCGCCAGGTCGATTTCGTCGTCGAGGCTGACCAGATCCGGCGCTGCCAGCGCGGCACGGAACAGATCGGATAGATCCATCAGCAACTGTTCGACTTGCTGCGGTTGGCGATGCACCAGCATCACCGCGGTATTGAGCGTATTGAACAGGAAGTGCGGCTGCACGCGCGCGGTGAGCGCGTCGATTTCCGCCTGCTTGGCGCGTTCGACCAATTGCTTGATGCGGATATGGTTGTTCAGTGCGGCCATGCCGAGCAGGCCGATCAGCAGCGCGATGCCGGACAGCTGCAGCGAGAGCGTCAGCCATGCCGCGGTCGACAGCTGCCAGTAGTCGCCGAACGCAGACAGGATCACCCAACTGATCAACCAGGTCAGCAACTGCATCAGGCCAAGCGTCGCGGCAGTGATCAGCAGGATGCCTCTTCCGGCCAGGACGTGGCGCAGCATCAGCAGGCTGGCCAGGGTCAGCAATGCCACCCATTGGATACCGAGCGAGGCCAGGCCGAAGTAGACCCAGCGGTTTCCGGTCGGACCCTGGCTCGGAGTCAGCGCCAGGATGGCGGCGATGCATTCGCCGGCCATGACGATCCAGATCAGGGTGGACGGCTGCTTGAGCACCTGCAACTGATCGTTCGAGTACGCGGGGGAGGGCATCGAGGGCGGGGCGGAGGAGGGCAGACGCGCATCATGCCGGCAACGGCGCCGGTCCGCACGATCCGTCCAGCCCCCGATATCCGCCATCCGTCGGCAATGGCTGGCGCGGCGGCGCTGCTCCCGTTAGCGTTCGTCTGGGGAAATTTGGGGAGACGATATGTGCGTTTCTGAGCAGCGCGGCCTTGCAGGATCGGGGCAGCGCGGGTTCACGATGGTAGAGCTGATGGTCACGGTCGCCGTGCTGGCGATCATCATGGCGCTGGCGTTTCCCAGCTTCACCATGCTGATCCGCAGCAACCGACTGACCAGCACCGCCAATGAGCTAGTCGCCGCCTTGCAGGCGTCCCGTTCGGAGGCGGTGCGCCTGAATGGCGGAGTCAGTCTGTGCCGCAGCGACGATGGCAGCACCTGCGCCAGTGGCGGCGACTGGACCCATCTGCTGACGGTGACGCGCGACGGCACCGTGCTGCGGACAACGACGCTGCGCACGGGCCTGTCGGTGTCCAGTCCGGCGCTGGATGCGTCGGGCGACAAGATCACGTTCGGCGCGGACGGCATCGCCCGCGACAGCAACGGTGCATCGCTCAACACCGATGAAATGATCGTCGTCTGCATGCCTGTCACCAGTCCCTCCGACAACGTGCGCACGGTGTCCATGAGCGGGGGCAGTAGGGTTTCCATCTTGCGCAGTTCGAACGGCGGTCAGTGTTCGGTCCAGACCGCTCCTTGAAAAGCAGAGGCGCTATGAAACGGTTCCACAGCGGCAGGAACATGGCCGGCGTCACCCTCATCGAGGTGATGATCTCCGTGCTGATACTCGGGATCGGCATGCTCGGTGTCGCTGCGATGCAGACCACCGCGTTGCGCAACAACCAGAGTGCGATGCAGCGCAGCCAGATCGTGATGCAGACCTACACCATCCTGGATGCGATGCGCGCCAACCGCGACGCCGCCCTGATCGGCGGCTACAACACCGCCGGCATGGTCTGTACCGCGCCGACCGGCGGCAGCCTGATCGCGGTGGACCAGGCCGCGTGGCTCAATGGCCTGAAAAGCGCCGTTGGTGGCGACCCGGAAACGACATGTGGCTCGATCGATTGCACCGATGGCGATTGCAAGATCATCATTCAATGGGACGACAGCCGCGCCGCGGACGTTGGCGATTCCCACGCCGGCAGCGCGACGCAGAAGATCACAACGGTGACGCAGCTATGAAGACGCGCCTTCTTCATGCTCGCTCATCGCGCCAGTCCGGCTTCAATCTGGTCGAACTGATGATCTCGATGTTGCTCGGCCTGCTGGTGGTCGGCGCGGCGGTCGGCATCTTCCTGTCCAATCGCAAGACCTATGCGGCCACCGAAAGCCTGAGCCGGATCCAGGAGTCGGCTCGCATCGCCTTCGAAATGATGGCCCGTGACATCCGCGAGGCGGGCGGCAATCCCTGCGATTCCGGGCTGCCCGTGGCCAACGTATTGGCCAATCCTACCGAGACGTGGTGGAAGAACTGGGCGCAGCCGCTGCAGGGTTTCGAAAACAGCAGTCCGCCCGGTGACACCTCCAAGAGCGGCACCGATGCGATTCAGATCCTGTCCGCCAGCGCCGGCGGCACCACGGTCGTCGCGCACAATGCCGCGACTCAGACCCTGACCCTGGATGCTGCCGCGCCCGATCTGCATGCCAATGCGGTGATGCTGCTGTGCGACCGGCAGCAATTGGCGGTACTGCAGGCCGATGGCGTTTCCGGGACCAGTGTCACCTACGCGAGCGGCGCGCTGAACGCATGCAACCGGTTGGGGCGCCTGCCCGGAGTCTGCGTTGCCGGTTCCAACAGCTATGCCTACGAGATGAACTCCCTGCTGACCGAGCTGCGCGCGGTGCGTTGGTATTTGGCCGACAACAAGCGCGGTGGCACCTCGTTGTACCAGTCCGTGCTGGGGCCGGGCGGTACGGTCACCGCCAACGAGATCACCGAAGGTGTCTCGAATCTGCAGTTCAAGTATTTGTTGACCGGCGCCAGCGCCTATGAGGATGGCAGCGCGGCCATGAACTGGACCAACGTGGTGGCGGTCAAGATCACCATGACGGTCAATTCCACAGATGCCACGGGCAGCAACAATGCGCCGCTGGCCCGCGATGTCACCACGATCGTGAGCATCAGGAACAGGAATTCGTGAGCATGCATTCGCCTATGCACCGGCAATCCGGTATCTCCCTGATCATCGTGTTGATGCTGCTGCTGGTCATGACCCTGCTGGGCCTGGCCGTGCTGCGCAGCACGCTGCTGGAAGAGCGCATGTCGTCCAACATGTACGACCGCAGCTTGGCCTTCCAGGCGGCGGAAGGCGCGCTTCGCGACGCCGAGACGGTCATCAAGGATGCCGCAGGGAAGGGCAATACGGTGGGCTTCAACTGCTCATCCGGCACCATCGCGTGCCCTGCGGTGCCCAGCAATACCTACACCGGCAACGTGAACGGATGCGCATTGGGTGCCCAGGAATGCTGGGTCGACTCTACCGTTGTCCAAGAGGCGCAGGCAGGCCCGTCGCAGTACTACATCCAGTACCTGGGCCAGCGCACCAGCGAGGATCAACTTGGCCTGGGGTCGAGCATCAACCAGAACCAGTATGGCGGCACCGGCGGTACCTCGCTCGAACATTACTATCGCGTCATCGCGCGCAGCGCCAACCCGACCGCCGCAGGCGGGCGCGCGATCGTCGTCCTGCAAACCAACGTCACCGTCAAGTAAGGACTTCCACCATGACCAGTCGAGCAAACAAGGCGACGCGCAGGGACTCGTTCCTCGCCGTGGCGGCAGGTCTCCTGATCGGGACCATCGGTGGCGCGGGCGCGGAAGTCGACGTATCGCAGTCGCCGCTGTACGTGGGCAGCACGGTCCCGGGAAATCTTGCGATCGTGCCCTCGGTCGAGTTTCCCACCGTCATCAGCAAGGCGAATCTGTCGGACACGTATTCGGCGACCTCCCCGTTCGTCGGTTACTTCGATTCGAAAAAGTGCTACAAGTACCACTACAGCACCACCGAGACAGATCGCTATTTCTACCCGGTCAGCAGTCTCGGCAGCAGTCCGACGAATTATTCCTGCGCCGGGACGCAGGGCGCCTGGTCGGGCAATTTCCTCAACTGGGCGGCGACCCAGACCATCGATCCGTTCCGTTCGGCCTTGACCGGCGGCTATCGCGTAAGCGACACGGAGACCCAAACGATCCTCGAGAAGGCGGTGGCGGATCGGGCCAGCACCCAGAATTTCCCGCGGCGCGTGATCACCAACAATGCAACGCTGATCAAAGGCGGCATGTCGGCGACGTGGCAGAACCTGAACATGCGTATCGATGGACTCGGCAACAAGATGCGCTTCGGCTATGGAACCACGAAAGATGCGGTAGTGGCGTACGACCCTTCCGTTCATAGCTTAAATGGCAGCTATCTCAATTCGGACGGGACCGCTTGTACCGCCAAGAACAACAAGGGGTGCGTTTTGGATACCACGCTGACCTTTGAAGTTTCGGTTCGCGTCAAGGTGTGCGTTGCCGGCTTCTTGGAAGACAACTGCGTCGCCTATCCGAATGGAGGATACAAACCGGAAGGCTTGATTCAGGAGTATTCGACGCGGATTCGTTACAGCATTTTCGGCTACAAGAATGTCGACATCCAGCAAGGTACGGGCGCCGATACCGGCATCTTGCGCGCCCAGCAGAAGTTCGTCGGACCCTATAGCTACAACCCAGACCAGGGCAAGCTCGCCAATACGGCGCGCGAATGGGATCCGCAGACGGGGATCATTTATCAGAATCCCGATGCCGCCGATGCCGCCGCGACCACTGCCGTCATCGGCAGCGGCGATCCCATCGCCAATAGCGGCGTCATCAACTATCTGAACAAATTCGGCCAGCTCAATACGGGCAAGAATGTCAAGTCCTATGATGACGTGAGCGAGCTCTATTACGCGGCGATCCGCTACTTCAAGCATCAGGGAAATATCGCGTCCTATTCCGCGCTCAGCGGCACCTCGCTGGTCAAGTACCAGCAGGCCGACGGATTTCCGGTGATCACCAATTGGAACGACCCGATCTCCTACCGATGCCAAGTCAACGTCATTCTCGGCATCGGCGACACCAATACGCATTACGACAAGAACCTTCCCGGCAACACCGGCAATCTGGGCGGCGAGCCGACCCAGCCAGCCGAGGTGACCAGCGACAAGTCGGTAAGCGTCATCAACCGGATGACCCAGATCTGGCGCAAGGAAGGACAGACGGCAGCCAATGCCGCGAGCAAGGCGTCGGCGAGTTCGTTCAATGGCAACGGCAATTCGGCCTACATCGCGGCGCTTGCCTACGACGCGCACACCAAGGACATGCGCCCTGATACTGCCAGCGATGGGTTTGCCGGCAAGCAGACGCTCTCTACCCATTGGGTGGACGTGGTGGAATACGGCGACTACAAGTCACCCAGCACCAACCAGTATTGGCTGACGGCGAAATACGGTGGTTTCCAGGTGCCGGAAGGGTATGATCCGGACACCAATGTAGATGCCTTGCCGGATTCCACGTGGTGGAACGGCACGTCTTATGTCAAAAACGATACGTCCTATAAGCAGCCGGACAACTACTACATCGCTGCCGATGCGGCAAAGATGGTGGCTAGCTTGCGCAAGGCATTCGAGCGCATCCTTGAGGAAATGAAGGGTTCCGCCGCGTCGTTGGCCAGCAACACCACCAAGCTCGAGTCGGGTGCTCGTACTTACCAGTCCGTCTTCTACAGCGGCACCTGGCGTGGCGATCTGGTTGCGTACGATGTCAATCAGACCACAGGTGCGCTTACCCAGGCATGGAGCGCCAGTGGCCAGTTTCCGGCATGGAACACGCGAATCATCAAGTTCGCCAGCGATGCCACTACGCTCACGAATTTTGCCTATGGCAATCTGACCGGTACGCCGCTGTCCTCCGCTACACAGCAGCAGATTGATTACCTGCGTGGCGATCGCACGAACGAAAAATCCAGCGGCGGTACTCTGCGCACACGTACCGGGCTGATGGGCGACATCGTCAATTCGCAACCGGTCTATGTGGGCTCGCCGAATGCAAGGCTTTACACCACCGCCACCTTTTCGGGTGCCAGCGCCTACGCGTCATTCGCCGCTGCCAAGGCGACGCGTACGCCGATGATCTATGTGGGCGCCAATGACGGCATGTTGCACGGTTTCAACGCCAGCTCCGGCGCAGAAAAGTTCGCTTTCGTACCGAAGGCGGCGATGACCGGGCTGCTTAACTACACCAGTCCCGACTATGAGCATCGCTACTACGTGGATGGAGAACTTACCGTTTCCGACATCTACGATACGGCGTCTGCGAGCTGGCGGTCCATTCTGGTTGGAACCATGGGACGTGGCGGCAAGGGCATGTTTGCGTTGGACGTCACCGATCCCGACAACATTTCCTTGTTGTGGGACAAGACCTCTACCGACCTTGCTACGCTGGGGAACAATCTGGGCAAGCCGATCATCGGGCAGCTTGGCAATGGTCAGTGGTATGCAATGGTCGGCAATGGCCCCAACAGCAGCGGAGATTCGGCCGATTTGGTGTTGGTCAACCTTCTGAGCGGCGTCTCCAGCAGCATCTCGACCAGCGCTACAGGCGACAATGGCCTGTCCTCGGTGCTGGCCTGGTCCTCGAACAACGATTACATCGTCGATCGTATCTATGCCGGCGATTTGAAAGGCAACCTGTGGCGTTTCGACATGACCGGCGCGTCCGGTACGGCGACGCGCTTGTTCACTGCGCAGTACGGGGCCAAGACCCAGCCGATCACGGCCGCGCCCACCGCGGCGAAGGATCCATCGACGGGTTTGACCTGGGTGTTCTTCGGTACCGGCAAGTACCTGTCCGATGGAGATCTTTCCAACAAGGACGTGCAGACTTGGTATGGCTTGATCGACCGCGGTGACGCGATCGCTTCGGATCGCTCCACGTTGAACAAGGTGGATATCGAGCAGCAGGGCGTCGTGAACGGGTATACCGTGCGCGTGATCGAAGATCAGCCGAGTCCCGGCGTGGATGGATGGTACATGGACTTGGTACCCCCCTCCGGAACGGCAGAGGGCGAGCGCATGGTGGTCTCGAATTTCTTCCAGGGGACCGCGTTGATCGGCACTACGCGGATACCAGATTCGGGCGATGTCTGCAGTCCCAGTGGCAAGGGCTTCGTGATGGCGATCAATCCGTTTACAGGTGGGCGCATGCCGCAGTCGTTCTTCGACCTGGACGGCAGCGGCGGCTCCAGCACCGGAGACACCTTGAATGGCAAGCCTGCGTCCGGCATCGGGCTGGACAGCAGCCCGAACAGCCCGATCTTCATCGGCAATCAGATGCAGATCGGTCTGGACAACGCCAGCACGATCGGGATCGGCACCAATAGCAGCGCGCTCAGCATGAAGCGCGTGTCCTGGCGTGAACTCCTGAGGAACGATTGATGCGCTCACTTCTCGCCCCCCCCTCGCGGCAGCGCGGCTTCACCCTCATCGAGATCATGATCGTGGTGCTGATCGTGGGCATCCTGGCGGCCATTGCGTTCGCCAGCTACGAGTCCTATGTCGTGAAATCGCGGCGTTCCGCCGCTGCTGTCTGCCTGCAGCAGGGGGCGCAGTTGCTGGAGCGTTTCTATACGACCAACATGACCTACGTCGGTGCAACCGCGCCTACATGCGATGCGGACCTGTCGCAGTTCTATACCCTCGGTTTCGAAGGCACGCCAAGCGCAAGCGCTTTCAAGCTCACCGCGACTCCGAAAGGAAGGCAGTTGGCGAAAGACACCAAATGCGGCACCCTCGGGCTGGACCAGAAGGGCGCGCGGACGACGTCGACCGGTGCGCTCGAGACTGAATGCTGGTGATCCGGTTGCCAGCCTTGTGCTGGCGTGGAAGATGAGCTTGGGGAACCCTCTTGCCATGCTCCCGAGGCCTCTATACAATGCGCCTCCCCGCCCGAATAGCTCAGCCGGTTAGAGCACTTGACTGTTAATCAGGGGGTCGTTGGTTCGAGTCCAACTTCGGGCGCCAAATTTGCAAAGGCCGCGAGCGATCGCGGCCTTTGCTTTTTCAGCTTTTCGGTGGGCAGGCCTGACTTGTGGCCGCCTTGGCCAAGCGGGGCCGGCCGGCGTTGTTCACGACCACCTCTGCCAGCAGGCGTCCCTTCCCGCAGATCCTGATGCTGAGGTTGCTGCCCGCGCTGCGGCCATCCGGAAGAAAGCGAACGGCGCGCCTGCCACTGTTCGAAATGACGGTCATGGAGGCCGCCGCCGGTGCGGTTTCCTGGCCGAGAATGCTGTCGGGGTCGGTCGGTTGCGACTGGCGGTCCAGGTCGCGGTAGACCATCCAGCCGTGGCTCCAGTCATTGTCCTCGCGGCATTTCCCGCCGCCACTGGATGGGCATACGCTGACCGGCACGCCGGAGCTGATGGCGCTGCTGCGCGCCAGGGCGAGTTGGGAACTGAGCCGATAGCTGGTGACGGCCAGGCGCTGGCGCATGACGAGGTCCTGGAAGGCCGGTATGCCGATCGCGGTCAGTACGCAGATCGTCGCCATCACGACTGCCAACTGCAGCAATGTGTAGCCTTGAGCGCTGGATTTCCTCATGGAAGCCATCCTTCGATGGGGAGGGCTGTCAGTCTCGATCCCCTGACATGGGGGCTTGAATGAGAGGGTTCACCGTTCCCATGTAAGGAATCCTCCCGGCGGTGCGTCAGCCGAGGCTCGCTCTACCCAAATTCACCTCGAGGCCCGTCTATGTCCGACCGTTTCCAACTCGTATCGCCATACTCGCCGGCCGGCGACCAGCCGCAGGCGATCGAGAAGCTGGTGGCCGGCTTCGAGGCCGGCCTGGCCAAGCAGACCCTGCTCGGGGTGACCGGTTCGGGCAAGACCTACACCATCGCCAACGTGGTCCAGGCGATCCAGAAGCCGACCCTGGTGATGGCGCCGAACAAGACCCTGGCGGCGCAGCTGTACGGCGAGTTCAAGGCGTTCTTCCCGAACAACGCGGTCGAGTACTTCGTCAGCTACTACGACTACTACCAGCCCGAGGCTTATGTGCCGTCGTCGGACACCTTCATCGAGAAGGACAGTTCGATCAACGAGCACATCGAGCAGATGCGCCTGGCCGCGACCAAGACGCTGCTGTCGCGCCGCGACGCGCTGGTGGTGGCCACGGTGTCGGCGATCTACGGCCTGGGCGCGCCGGAGGACTACCTGTCGCTGCGCCTGATCCTGTCGATCGGCGAGCACATCGAGCAGCGCCAGCTGATCAAGCACCTGACCGACCTGCAGTACACCCGCAACGAATACGAGCTGCACCGCGGCACGTTCCGCGTGCGCG
The DNA here is from genome assembly GCA_025666215.1 of Xanthomonas campestris pv. phormiicola. Lineage (NCBI taxonomy): Bacteria > Pseudomonadati > Pseudomonadota > Gammaproteobacteria > Lysobacterales > Lysobacteraceae > Xanthomonas > Xanthomonas campestris. The sequence goes on from CP102593.1 coordinate 2,180,312, forward strand.
GCGAAGTCATCGACGTGTTTCCCGCCGAGTCGGACAGCGAGGCGCTGCGCATCGAGCTGTTCGACGGCGACGTCGAGCAGCTGACCCTGTTCGATCCGCTGACCGGCGAGACCCTGCGCAAGCTGCAGCGTTACACGGTCTATCCGAAGACCCACTACGCCACCACCCGCGAGCGCACGCTCAGCGCCGTGGACACGATCAAGATCGAGCTGAAGGAGCGGCTGGAGCAGCTGTATGCGCAGAACAAGCTGGTCGAGGCGCAGCGGCTGGCGCAGCGCACCCAGTTCGACCTGGAGATGATGGCCGAGGTCGGCTACTGCAACGGCATCGAGAACTACTCGCGGCACCTCACCGGCAAGGCGCCGGGCGAGCCGCCGCCGACCCTGTTCGACTACCTGCCGGCCGATGCGCTGCTGGTCGTCGACGAGTCGCACGTCACCGTCCCGCAGATCGGCGCGATGTACAAGGGCGACCGCTCGCGCAAGGAGACGCTGGTGGAGTTCGGGTTCCGCCTGCCGTCGGCGTTGGACAACCGGCCGCTGCGCTTCGAGGAATGGGAGGCGCGTTCGCCGCGCAGCATCTACGTGTCGGCCACGCCGGGCCCGTACGAGCTGCGCGAGTCGGCCGGCGAGATCACCGAGCTGGTGGTGCGCCCGACCGGGCTGATCGATCCGGAGGTGGAGATCCGCCCGGTCGGCACCCAGGTCGACGACCTGCTGTCGGAGATCGGGCTGCGCGTGGCGTTGGGCGATCGCGTGCTGGTCACCACGCTGACCAAGCGCATGTCCGAGAACCTCACCGAATACCTGAGCGAACACGGGGTCAAGGTGCGCTACCTGCACTCGGACATCGACACGGTCGAGCGCGTGGAGATCATCCGCGACCTGCGCCTGGGCAAGTTCGACGTGCTGGTCGGGATCAACCTGCTGCGCGAGGGCCTGGACATGCCCGAGGTGTCGCTGGTGGCGATCCTGGATGCGGACAAGGAGGGCTTCCTGCGTTCCACCGGTTCGCTGATCCAGACCATCGGCCGCGCCGCGCGCAACCTGCGCGGCAAGGCGATCCTGTACGCGGACCGGATGACCCGCTCGATGCAGGCGGCGATCGACGAGACCGGCCGCCGCCGCGAGAAGCAGGTGGAGTACAACCTCGAGCACGGCATCACCCCGAAGTCGGTGGCGCGGCCGATCGTCGACATCCTGGAGGGCGCGCGCGCCGATGGCGCGGTCGAGGCCAGGTCCGGCAAGGGCAAGGGCCGCCGGGTGGCGGAGGAGCCGGCCGACTACCGCATGCTGGAGCCCGCGGAGGTCGCGTCCCGGCTCAAGGCGCTGGAACAGAAGATGTACCAGCACGCGCGCGACCTGGAGTTCGAGGACGCGGCGCGGGTGCGCGACCAGATCAAGAAGCTGCGCGACGCCAGCCTGGTCAGCTAGCCGCGCGGCGGCTGGCCTCGTCCTCGCGGCTATTGTTCTTGGCCGCAAGGTGGGCTAAGATTCGCGCCCCTGCAGCGGTATGTCCGCAGCAGCGATGGGCGGTTAGCTCAGCGGTAGAGCACTACCTTGACATGGTAGGGGTCACAGGTTCGAACCCTGTACCGCCCACCACGACATGCACACGGTGCATTCGTGGAACACAACAAGCCGGCGCCCGCCGGCTTTTTTGTTGCCTGTCGTCCGGAGCGGAGCAGGGCGGTCGCTCAGCGGCGACGGGTGGCTCTGGCGCCCGGCTTGCTTTAGCATCCAGGCCGACGATCAGGCGAGGAGGCCGTACGCATGATGGAATATCATCATACGATTCAAGTCAAAGGACGCTATCAGCTGGTGGCGTTGACGCGCGAACCGGAATACAGCCCCGGCAACGTGGTGGGCTATACGGTGACTACCGAGGGTGGCGCGCGGCTGGACTCGCACGACATGTCCTGGGACGAGGCGCGGGTCTGGATGGATACCCTGGTCGAGCAGGACGGCGGCGGCGTCAGCGCCGAAAAAAAGCCGTCGAAGAGCAAGCCGAGTACCAGGCGCCGCAGCTAGAATAGCCGCCAAGGTGCATCAGGGAGGATAGGGGCTTGTCGAATCGTAAGATCGTTGCGGCTGTGGTCGTCGTCGCACTCACTGCCGTTGCCGGCTACTTCCTGTCCGGTTACATGGTGCTGCGAGTTTTTCTCAAGCTGCCCACGCAGCCGATCGGGCTGAGTACCTATTACGACTACGTGCACGCCATCGGCTTGCCACAGGTCGCGCCCTACGTCGGCAAGATCAAGTGGGCCGGCTACCTGGGCTTCGGTCTGCCCGGGTTGCTGTGCCTGCTGACGCTGGTGCTGATGTTCAAGCCGCGCAAGCAGGCCTTGCATGGCGACGCCCGTTTTGCCGGTGCCGGCGATCTGGCCAAGCACGGCCTGTTCAAGCGCAGCGGCAACGGCATCGTGGTGGGCAAGTTCCGCGGCAAGCTGGTGCGCCTGAGCGGGCAGCAGTTCGTCATCCTGGCCGCGCCCACCCGTTCGGGCAAGGGCGTCGGCGTGGTGATCCCGAACCTGCTCGAATACCAGGAATCGGTGGTGGTCCTGGACATCAAGCAGGAAAACTTCGATCTCACCAGCGGCTGGCGCGCCAGCCAGGGACAGGAGGTGTTCCTGTTCAACCCGTTCGCCGAAGACCGGCGCACCCATCGCTGGAATCCGCTCAGCTACGTGTCCGACGACCCGGCGTTCCGCGTCTCGGATCTGATGAGCATCGCCGCGATGCTGTATCCGGATGGATCGGACGACCAGAAATTCTGGGTCAGCCAGGCGCGCAACGCGTTCATGGCGTTCGCGCTGTACCTGTTCGAGAACTGGGACGACGAGCGCAACATCGGTTTCCCGGGCGGCCTGGGCACCCCGACGCTGGGGGCGATCTACCGTCTGTCCTCGGGCGACGGCAGCGACCTGAAGAAATACCTGAAGTCGCTGTCGGAACGGCGCTTCCTCAGCAGCAACGCCAAGTCGGCGTTCTCCAACATGCTGTCGCAGGCCGAGGAGACCTTCGCCTCGATCCTGGGAACGTTGAAGGAACCGCTCAACGCCTGGATCAACCCGGTGCTCGACGCGGCCACCAGCGACAACGATTTCCTGCTGACCGACCTGCGCAAGAAGAAGATGACCATCTACATCGGCATCCAGCCCAACAAGCTGGCCGAGAGCCGCCTGATCATCAACCTGTTCTTCAGCCAGATCATCAACCTCAACACCAAGGAACTGCCCAAGAGCAACCCGGCGTTGAAGTACCAATGCCTGCTGCTGATGGACGAGTTCACCGCGATCGGCAAGGTCGACATCATCGCCTCGGCGGTGTCATACATGGCTGGCTACAATGTCCGTCTTCTGCCGATCATCCAGAGCATGGCGCAGCTGGACGCGACCTACGGCAAGGACGTGTCGCGCACCATCATCACGAACCATGCACTGCAGATCCTCTATGCTCCGCGCGAGCAGCAGGATGCAAATGACTACTCGGAGATGCTCGGCTACACCACCTTCCGCAAGCAGAACGTGACGCGCGGCAAGGACGTGACCCGCAGCGTGTCGGAAGAGAGGAGGGCGCTGATGCTGCCGCAGGAACTGAAGGCGATGGGGAACGATCACGAGGTGTTCCTGTACGAGGGCATCCCGCATCCGGTGAAGTGCGACAAGATCAAGTACTACAAGGACCGCTACTTCACCGCGAGGCTGAAGCCGAAGGTCAATGTACCGACGCTTTCTTTGTGACTTAGTGTGATGTATTGTGCAAAAGTTTTGGCAATTCGGTCGAATTGAACGCTTTTTTGCCAAATGCTTGACGTGAGCATGGCCCTGCGGCACATTCTCGCGATGCTGGTGCGGGGCAATTGGCAATAGGAACAGGGGCGTGGGTTCCCAGGACGCACGCGAGGGTGACATGGAAAGTTTTCTGTCAAATTCCGTTTTTCTCGGCGCTGAAAGCCTGTCCTCGGACGTCCTTCGTCTGCAGGAGCGCGTGCGTGCGCCGGATCTACGCGATCCCCGACTCTGTCATCAGGCTCTTGCGCCGACTGTGCATCGCGCCGTGCCGTCCCTGTGGCGAAACCTGCAGTTCTCAGACCGTCGGCCGTTTGCCGGCCGTCCATCAAAAAACGTTTCCGCAATTTAGAGGCTCGCGTGAAAAGAACGCATATGTTTCGGCTGATCGCCACTCTGAGCGCCGTTGCGCTGCTGAGCGCCTGTGCCACCAGGCCGGCGCCTGATTTCCGCGGCAGGTGGAAGCCGGTCAACCGGTTCTCCGAGTCGACGATGGAGATCCCGCTGTACTCCTCGTACGTGTACCAGGCGGTGCCCATGGACGGCACTCTGAAGACGATGCTCGAGCGCTGGGCCAAGGACTCGAACATGGAGCTGACCTACAGCATCCAGTCCGACTACACGCTCTATGCGCCGGTAGCCAAGATCAACACCACCAGCATCCAGCAGGCGGTCGCCGAGCTCAGCGTGGTCTATGCGCAGGAAGGGGTCACTGTGTCCGCCGCAGGCAACCGCATTCTCGTGCAGCCGGCTTCCTCGCTGAGCGGGGGCGCGTCCGCACCGGCCGGCAACGGCAGCACGAAGTGACGTTACTTCCGCAGGCCATCCGTGCGCCTGCGCAGCCACATTACGTAACCTGGTGAAGTCTGATGTTCGGTAAAAAACCAGTTGAGAGCGAAAGCGTCAACAAAGCGGTTGCAAAGGCTGTCAACTACGAAATCAGCATCGCTGATCTGGCCCGGCGCAGCGAGCGCCGTGCGTGGTGGGTCGCGTTCGGCGCGATCATCATGTGCCTGCTGCTGGGCGGCGGCTATTACTACATGCTGCCGTTGAAGGAGAAGGTGCCGTACATCGTGATGGCCGACGCGTATACGGGAACCTCGACGGTCTCGGTCCTGAAAAATCCCGGCGATGTCCGCAGCATTACCGCGAGCGAAGCCCTGGCCCGAAGCAACGTGGCCCGTTTCATCACCGCCCGCGAGTCCTACGACTACGAGATGATGAGTCTCAACGATTGGAGCACGGTGTTCTCGATGGCGCCGTCAGACACTGCGGTAGGCGCCGAGTACCAGGCCTTGCATGCGCCGACCAATCCTTCGGCACCTTACTTCGTCTATGGCAAGATCCGCTCCATCCGGGTGAATATCCTGAGCATCAGCCTGCTGGGCGGCGGTGCCAAGCCTTATGACGGCGCGAATGTCCGCTTCCAGCGCAGCATCTACGATAAGAAAACTGGGCAGACTACGCTGCTGGACAACAAGTTCGCGATCATGGGCTTCCGCTATAACGGCGACCTTGTCATGAAGGACGATCTCCGCGTACAGAATCCACTGGGTTTCCAGGTCACCGATTACCGCGTCGACAACGACTATGCGGCGATTCCTGCGCCACCGCCTGGCGCGATCCAGCAGATGCCAGCTGCCGCGACCGTCCAGCAAGCGGCGCCCGGGCAGGTGCCCGCGCAGCAAGTGCCGGGCCAACCGATTGTGCCAGGCCAGCCGATGACGCAGCCGGCGGCGCCCGGGACCAATGGGGCAATGCCCATGCAGCAGGCACCTGCGGCTGCGCCTGTCTATCCAGGGACGCAGCCCGCTACCGCGCCACCGCTGCCCAACGCTGCACCTCAGAACAATGGCAATGGAGCGAACGTTCGATGAGTTTCATGACGAAAACCGGATCGGCGTGTGCCGCGACGCTGGCATTGGCCTTGTTCGCGCCGCTTGCCTCGGCGCAGGTGGTTCAGCAGTACGAGTACGAACCCGACAAGATCTATCAGGTGCGGACCGGCCTTGGAATTACGACGCAGGTCGAGCTGAGCCCGAACGAAAAGATTCTCGACTATAGCACTGGTTTTACCAGTGGCTGGGAATTGAGCCGGCGCGAAAACGTCTTCTACCTGAAGCCGAAGAACGTCGACGTCGACACCAACATGATGATTCGGACGGCCACCCATTCCTATATCCTGGAATTGAAAGTGGTCGCCACCGATTGGCAGCGGCTGGAGCAGGCGAAGCAGGCCGGCGTGCAATACAAGGTGACCTTTACCTATCCCAAGGACACCAGCTTCGCGGCGGCCAGCGAGGAGGTGAAGGACGAGTCCCAGCTCGATACCCGTCTTTCCAAGGATCGCCATTATTATTTTGACTATGACTATTCGACGCGCTCGAAGCAGACATGGATGGTGCCAAGCAGCGTCTACGACGATGGCAAGTTCACCTATATCAAGATGGATCTGACACGCTTTCCGACGGGTAATTTCCCGGCCGTGTTCGGTCGCGAGAAGGAAAATGACGAGGACTTCCTGGTCAATACCACGGTCGAGGGCAATACGCTGATCGTGCATGGGACCTATCCTTTCCTGGTTGTCCGCCACGGCAAGAATGTTGTCGGCTTGCGTAGGAATAAGCAAAAGTGAACTCGAACATACCTCCGTCTGAAGAAAATAACGGCCGCGATCAGGGGCAGTCGCGATCTGCGCAAGCAGGCGACGCGGGCACGGAAAATCCCTATTTCGCTCGCCAGCGCCAAGCTGCCGAGCCTGATCTCGATGCCAACGAGCCGGTGCTGCGCTCCAGCGACGTTCAAAAGCTCAACAGGAAGGCGCTTCTCTTCCTGGCCGGCATTGCGTTGCTGCTGATCCTGGCGATCTTCTGGCTGGTAAGCAGTAGCGGACCCAGCGAGCCGCCGCCGAAGCCGAAGCAGGAGGCGGTCGTCGCGCCTGCGTTGCCGCAGACGGCTGCGCCGTTGCCGACACAGCCAGCCGAACCGGTGGCGCTTGAGCAGCAGCCGAGCCTGCCGCCCTTGCCGCCGATGCCGACCGACAATGAGATGCAGGCGGCACCAGAGCGTCAGGACCGTGGCCCGTCGCTGCTTGAGCGGCGCATGGCGGGAATGCAGGAGCCTGCCGGCGGAGGGCAGCAGGGGTTGGGTGGCATGTTGGCGGGCCAGCAGCAGGGCGCGCCACAGGAGCAGGAGACCTCCGCTAAGCCCATCGCAAATCCAGATGGCCTGCTGGTGCGCGGCACCTACATTCGCTGCGTCCTCGAAACGCGGATCATCACTGATTTCCCGGGTTTCACCTCCTGCATCATCACCGAGCCGGTCTACTCCATCAACGGCAGGCGCTTGCTGTTGCCGAAGGGCTCGAAGATCCTCGGTCAGTACGGTTCGTTGGAACCGACCGGCCCGCGGATGCAGGTCGTCTGGGACCGTATCACCACGCCGACCGGCATCGACGTGACGCTAATGGGGCCAGGTATCGACAACCTTGGCAGCGCTGGTCACCCTGGTCAGTACAGCGCGCATTGGGCGAGCCGGATTTCCTCGGCATTGATGATCAGCATGCTCAGCGATGCATTCAAATGGGCCGCGGCCAAGAACGGTCCCTCTACGACCACGGTGGGCATCAACTCGGGCGTTGTGACCGAGCAGCCGTTCGAGAGCAACACGGCGCAAGCCATCCAGCGCTTGTCGGAGCAGGCGCTGGAGCGCCGCCGCCCTGCCACCGTGACCATCAATCAAGGCACCATAGTCAATGTCTATGTGGCGAAAGACGTCGATTTCACCGCCGTGTTGCCCCATTGACCGCGTAGAGACAGCATCGTGACCCTCGACGACTCTCCCACCGCGCAGATTTCCACGGACTTCCTGGATTACCAGTACTCGGTGCTGGGTATCCTGGATTACCTGAATTCGCCGGAAGTGACGGAAATCTGCATCAACCGTCCCGGCGAGTTGTATCTGGAGACGCTGCGCGGCTGGCAGAAGATGGAAATCCCGTCGTTGACGTTCGATCGAGCCCGCCAGTTCTGCACTGCCGTGGTCAACGAAAGCAATACCGGCCAGCGCATCACCGATACCGATCCTGTGGTGTCGCTGACCTTCCCGACCGGGCAGCGCGCGCAGTTCGTGATTCCGCCCGCCTGCGACGCCGGCAAGGTGTCGATCACGATCCGTTTGCCGTCCAAGCACACCAAGACGCTGGAGCAGTACAAGGAGGACGGATTCTTCGAGGAGATCCTGGAGCAGAAAGCGGGCGTCAGCGATCAGGATCGCGAGTTGCTCGAGCTCCGGCGCGAACGGAACTACGCCGAGTTCTTCAAGAAGGCCGTACTGTTCAAGAAGAACGTCGTCGTTGCCGGCGCCACCGGTAGCGGCAAGACCACGTTCATGAAGTCGTTGGTGAACCATATTCCCAACGAGGAACGTTTGGTCACGATCGAGGATGCCAGGGAGCTCTTCATCAGCCAACCCAATTCCGTGCATTTGCTCTATTCGAAAGGCGGACAAAGCACGAGTAACGTGACGGCAAAGAGCTGCATGGAGGCTTGCCTGCGCATGAAGCCCGATCGCATCATCCTGGCCGAGCTGCGCGGCGACGAATCGTTCTACTTCATCCGTAACTGCGCCTCTGGTCATCCCGGCTCCATCACCAGCTGCCACGCTGGCAGCATCGGCCAGACCTGGGATCAGTTGGCGTTGATGGTGAAGGCTTCGTCCGAAGGTTCGGGTCTTGAGTTCTCTGTCATCAAGCGTCTGCTGATGATGACCATCGACATCGTGGTGCATATCAAGTCGCATGCCGGCCGTCGCTATATCACCGGCATCGATTTCGATCCGGAGCGCACGCTCCATGGGGGGCAATGAATATGTTCATTAAGGTGAGTTTCCATACCTCGTCGTATTGACTTTGATTTTTCCTTCGAACACGATTGTTTGCGTCATCTGCGACTTGCCAGCCATTCGCCGGCATGGTCGATGGACACAGGAGTAAGCGCGGCATGTTGCCAGGCATGGAACTATTGAGTTGTCCCGAAATGGCGGTTCCTGCCGAAGTGATGCAGCACGTCGTGCGCGTCGAGTCGTCGCACAATCCTTTTGCGATCGGTGTGGTCGGCGGTCGCCTGGTGCGGCAGCCGCAGAACATCTCCGAGGCCGTTGCCACCGCGCGCATGCTCGAAGAGAAGGGCTACAACTTCTCGCTTGGCCTGGGCCAGGTCAACCGCTACAACCTGGTGAAGTACGGGCTCGATTCCTACGAGAAGGCCTTCAAGACCTGCCCGAACCTGCAGGCGGCCTCCAGGATCCTGGCCGAGTGCTACAGCCGCTCCGGCGGCAACTGGGGCAAGTCGTTCAGTTGCTACTACTCCGGCAACTTCGAGACCGGGTACCGGCACGGTTACGTGCAGAAGGTCTACGCGTCGATCAATCAGGGCAGGGCGCTCGCCGTCTCCACCGCTGGCGCGATCCCGGTGATCCCGGCGGGGGGCACGCGCCGCGTGGTCACCGACTCGGTGAAGGCTGCAGCGGTGCGCGAAGTCGATTCGATCGTGTCGCGGCGCATCGACGCGGCGGCCGATCAACTCGCCAGCGGGCTCGCCGCGCAGAGCCAGCCATCGATGCCCCCCCAGGCTGCCGTCGCGGCGCCGGCGCAGCAGACGGCTGGCGCAATGGCGGTCGCGTCGGCACCGGTGACAGCTGCAGATCCCGATCTCTATGTAATACGACCTACAGGCGCCGGCAAAGGAGTGGCGGTTCCTGCAGGTGGCGGAGCGCCCCCAGCTTCGCACGTTGCCGCACACCCGCCTCGGGCCGTGGCGGGAGCGGCCGTTCCTGGCACAAATACGCCGCCGCCGACGTCAGGCGACGGGGCCTTCGTATTCTAGCCAGATGCAGTAGCGCGGCCATGCAAATGGCTTTTTGATCACCCCCCTGTTTTCCAGTGAAGGAGATACTTACTATGTTCAAGAACAATCAGTTGAAGTCGAACGCCAAGGTCATCGGTACGGCGGCTTTGCAGGCGGCGGTATTCACCGTGGCCTTGCTGGCGTCCAGCTTTGCGATGGCGCAGGAATATGCCGGCGCCGACACCAAGGTTTGTAACTTCCTTGGCAAGACCAACAACATCCTGAACATGGCGTCGGTGGTGGTAGTGACGATTGCGGTCGTCTTCGCCGGCTACCAGATCGCGTTCGCGCACAAGCGCGTTTCCGAAGTGGCGCCTGTGCTGCTGGGTGGCGTGCTGATCGGCGCGGCTGGTCAGTTGGCCAAGATGCTGATCGGCGATACCGGTCAGACGGAGTGCAAGGCCACCGCAGCGATTCAGATGATCCAGCACGTCCTGCACTATGCATAAGAACGTGCTTTTCCGCGGTTGCACCCGGCCCGCGATGTTTTTCGGGGTGCCTTACATCCCGTTCTTCATCGGCGCGGGCGGCGGCTTCCTGATGGGTATCTATTCCAATATGTGGCTGCTGCTGCTCATTCCGGTGATCGTCTTCGTCATGCAGCAGATGACCAAGCGCGACGAGATGATATTCAGGATGCTTGGGTTGCGATGGATGCTCAGGATGCGCGTGCGCAACCTGCAGCGCTACTCCGGCATGTGGGTATTTTCTCCCAATGAGTACAGGAGAAATGTTCCAGGCACCAAGCCGTAACCCGACTTGGCAGTGTGCCTCGACCCCATGCACGAACGGTTTCGTGCATGGGGTTGTTCGGTTTCCGCACCACGGCCATCGGTGTGTGCGTACACCTGCAATTGTTCGACTGTTCCCGCCTCAGCCGAGTCGGGCCTTAGCAAGACGAAATGCATTCAGAGTCATCCCGCCATGTTCATTCCAGATACGTCGATCAGCGAGTTCATCTCCATCTCCACGCATGTAGCGCCTTCGGTGCTCAAGACGACGGGGGGAGACTTCATGTTGACCTGGCATCTGGGGGGACTGCCGTTCGTCGGTCGCGAGGAGTGGGAGATCGAACACCGCCACAACACGTTCAACCGCATGCTGCAGACACTGCGCGCGCCGGACTTCGCCAACCTGGCCTTCTGGGTGCACGACATTCGCCGCCGCCGCCGCATCAAGTCCACCGGCAAGTTCCGCCAGGCTTTCAACCAGGCGCTGTCGGACGAGTACTACGGCACGCTTTCGTCGCAGAAGATCATGCAGAACGAGTTGTATCTGACCATGATCTATCGCCCCGTAGTGACGGGAAAGCGGCTGATGGACAAGTCGTCCAATATCCCCCAGCTGCAAAACGAGCAGGACCAGGCGATCACCAAGCTCATGGAGTTGGCCGGCAACGTCGAGGCCGTGTTGAAGGACTATTCGCCCTACCGGCTGAGCATGTACGAAGCCAGCAATGGCATCGTGTTCTCCGAGGCGCTCGAATTCTTCGGCTTCCTCATCAACCGCATCGACGAGCCGGTACCTGTGCTGCAGGCGCCGGTCCCCGCATACCTGCCGGTCAGCAAGCACATGTTCGCCAACAAGACCGGCGACTACGTGATCAAGACGCCCGAAGGCGTCAATCACTTCGGCGCCATCCTGAACATCAAGGAATACACCGACGGAACCTATCCCGGCATCCTGAATGGTCTGAAGTATCTAGATTTCGAGTATGTAGTGACCCATTCCTTCAGCCCGATGGGGCGCCACGATGCGCTGAAAGTGCTGGACCGGACCAAGGGCATGATGATCTCGTCGGGCGACAAGGCCGTGAGCCAGATCCACGAACTGGACCTGGCGATGGATCAGCTGTCGTCCGGCAACTTCGTGTTGGGCGAATACCACTTCACCATCGCCGTCTACGCCGACACCCAGGAGAAGCTATCGCAACAGATCGCGACCACCCGCGCGGAGCTGTCCAATGCCGGGTTCGTCTCCACCAAGGAAGACCTGGCCATCGCGTCGTCCTTCTATGCGCAGCTTCCGGGCAACTGGAAGTACCGCACGCGCCTGGCCAACGTCAGTTCGCTGAATTTCCTTGGCCTGTCCCCGTTGCACAACTTCGCCCAGGGCAAGCGCGACAACAATCCCTGGGGCGAGTGCGTCACCACGCTGCAGACGACCAACGGCCAGCCTTACTATTTCAATTTCCATGCCACGCATCCGGCGGAGAATTCGCTGGGCGAAAAGGCCATCGCCAACACCATGGTGATCGGCAAGTCCGGTACCGGTAAGACCGCGTTGATCAATTTCCTGCTCAGCCAGGTGCAGAAATTCGATCCGATCCCGACCATCTTCTTTTTCGACAAGGATCGTGGCGCGGAGATCTTCGTGCGCGCCTGCGGCGGCAACTATCTGGCCCTGGAAAACGGCCGCCCTACCGGTTTCAATCCGTTCCAGTGCGAGCGCAGCGAGGCCAACGTGCAGTTCCTGGCCGACCTGATCAAGGTCCTGGCCGGCAAGCTCGAGTACACCTCGCGCGAGGAAGAGGACATCTTCCGCGGCGTCGAAGGCATGCTGGATACGCCGATGCACTTGCGCAGCATGACCAACTTCCGCAAGAGCCTGCCCAACATGGGCGACGACGGCCTGTATGCGCGCATGCGCAAGTGGACCGCGGGCAACTCGCACGGCTGGGTGTTCGACAATCCAGTCGACACCATCGACCTGGAAAAGGCCAGCATCATCGGCTTCGACTACACCGACGTCATCGACAACCCGGAAGTGCGGGTGCCGGTCATCAACTATCTGCTGCACCGGCTCGAGGCCTTGATCGACGGACGCCCGCTGATCTACGTGATGGACGAGTTCTGGAAGATCCTGGACGGCAAGGGCGGCCTCAAGGAATTCGCCAAGAACAAGCAGAAGACCATCCGTAAGCAGAACGGCCTCGGCATCTTCGCCACGCAGAGTCCGGAAGACGCGCTGGCCAGCGATATCTCGGCGGCGTTGGTCGAGCAGACCGCCACCATGATCCTGTTGCCCAACCCCAACGCGAGCAAGGAAGACTACATGGAAGGTCTCAAGCTCACGGAAGCCGAGTATCAGGTGGTGGTCAACCTCGACGAGCGCTCGCGCTGCTTCCTGGTCAAGCAGGGCCACGGCTCGTCGGTGTGCCAGCTCAATCTGCGCGGCATGGACGATGCGCTGGCCGTCATCTCGGCGTCCACCGACAACATCGAAATCATGCATCAGGTGCTCGAGCGAAAAGCAAAGGAGCATGGCGTGGCGCCCGATGATCTGACGCCCGAGCAGTGGCTGAGCGAGTTTTATGCCAAGCGCAAGGGTTCCGGAAAATCGGCATCCGCGAAATCGTCGTCTTCCGATAATCGGGGCGCTGCGGCAGTTGCCTGACTGCGCGCGCATCGGTCGTGAATGGCTGTGTATTTCTACAAGTTCAGTGTTGAGTTATTTATGGACAGGGCTATGAAATCTTTCAATCGGTTCCGCATCATCGTTGCCGTAGTCGCGCTGGGCGCGCTGGCGCCCGTTACTGCGCTTGCGCAGTGGGAGGTGATCGACAATAAGCAGATCGAAGAAAATGAAAAGAATACGGACAAGCTGAAGGACAAGCTTGACGAAATCCGCAAGGCGAACCTCGTTGGCGCTAAAGACAAAGACAACGCGAGCGGCGAAGAAGTCGAAAAGCCGAAGGAAAAGCTTGTGAAGAGGGAGGACAACGAAGGCGTTTCCACCTGTGCGAGCACGACATCGGGCACGTCTGTATCAACCGAGCAGCAGAAGACCTGCGAACTTATCCAGCGCACGCGCAACTCGCAGTACAACTACATGGTGGCGATGTACGACATCACGGCTAAGCGACTGGAGCGCCTGCGCGCGATCGAGAAGGAGCGCCAGAACATCAAGCCTGAAGAGATCGGCAAACTCGAAGACAATACCAACAAGCTGATCGCCCTGAAGACATTGATGGACATCGACCGCCAGCAGACCGAGTCAGCCATGTTCGCCTACGAAAAGCGCCTGGCGTTCCTGAGCGAGATTCAGTCGGCAGGCGCCCGGGCAGCGATGACCGGCCAGACACCGCCGTCGGCGGAGGGTACGGGGGGAGGTGGTTTGTTTCCTGGTTGGACCGGTCTGGGAGATATCGCGAGCAAGGTGATCGGCGGCACCGTTATGGCGGGAGCGTTGCAAACAGCCAAGTCGTCCAAGCCCGATGGGTTCGAGCGACTGGGTATTGACGATTAGTTCGCATTGTGCCGGTCCCGTTTGAAGCGGATCGGTTCGCAGGAATAACGCTCAGCGACGAGCGTGCCGGGTTATGGAGCAGTCATGAATCTGTTAGATAATTTTGGCAACTATGCGTTTTTCACGCTCATCAATAACTTCCTGCGCGACGAGATCGACTATTTCCAATGGTCGCTGCTGATCCGCATGTCGTGGTGGGTGACGGTGACGGCGATGAGCGCGCTGACGCTGTGGGTGTTGTTCAAGGGGTACAAAGTTGCAACCGGCCAGTCGCGGGAATCGGCGATGGAACTGGTGGTGACCGCGCTGCGTTCGTCGCTGATTGTCGGTGTGGCCATGGGCATGGTGTCTGCGGCCAAACCGGACGGAGACAAAAATAGCCTCTATTGGAAAGCGACGGATGGTTTGAGCGGGGCCATCGTCAAGACGGTGACTGGGAGCTCGGACAGCCCCTATGCTGAGATCGACAAGAACCTGGCGCTGATGCAGGTCGGGATGACGATCATCGACCAGATCAATACCGCCGGCGACGCGGAGCGCGATAAGGAGAAGGATCGTGCGCGCATGTTCACGGGGATTGGCATTGCCGGCCCAGGCGTGGTGGGGGGATCGCTGCTGTTGCTGAACAAGCTGGCGATCGCGCTGTTCATCGGTTTTGGGCCGTTGTTCATCCTGTGTCTGCTATTCGATGTCACGAAGTCGCTGTTCCAGAAGTGGCTGCTGTACGGGATCGGGACGATGTTCTCGTTGTCGGTGTTGAGTTTCACGGTAGGCCTGGCGACTAAAGTGACGACCGCCGTGGCGGCGGGTTTCATTGCGAAGTGGGCGGCAACGAACGGCACAGGAGAGGGTGTGAGCGCGATGGCATTGCAGCAGGGAGGGGTCGGGTTGGTGTTGAGCACACTGATTCTCACCGCGCCGCCTATGGCAGCGGCATTCTTCCAAGGCACGCTGGGGCAATTCAATGCGTATTCGCAGCTTGGCCAGGTAGGTAAGGATCCAGCAACGGGGCAGCCTTATACGCCGCAGGCGCCGGGTAGAGTAGGACAAACTACTACAGATCATGCAGCTACCCAGGTAGTGAGTAACTATGGAAGTACAAATAGAGGAGCAGATGGTCAGAACCAAGTTGCTCTACCTGGAAGCCGTGGTGTGCATGGAAATAATGGTTAATTTTTATGAATAAAAATATATATTACATTTTTATTGCTATTGCGGCGTGTTTTTTTTCCTTTGGCGTGAGTGGGCAAACCAGATGCGCGGTTGGGACTCAGACTGGAAGCGCGCAGTGTCTGCCAGACGATGAAGGATCCGCGCCTCCGCGCCCTACAGGAGAGTGGATTAAAACTTGGGGGGCTTTAGTTAGTTCTAATCAAGGGCATGGAGCATGGACATCTAAGGGGAAATTTACCAAGGATGAAGCGGTGCAGGACGCTGTTGATAGATGTCGTGCCACAGGTGTGTCTGATTGTAATGTTGATTCAACTTATTTTAATCAATGTGTGGCTGTTGCGGGCTCATCAAGTAAAATTGGAATTTCTATTGGTAAGGCAAAGGATGAGCCTACTGCCGGGAAAGCCGCAATCGCGGATTGCCAGAAAAGGGGGGGGGCGCAATGTGCCGTTGAATTTTCTGACTGTACAGATCCTTTCTTTAAAAGATATTGAGCGGCGAAATAGCTGGTGCTGATTTTAATTGTTGATCGTTCTTAAGTCCTTGGATGTGGTGAATGCATGCTGCGTAATATTCTTCTGATGTTTTTATTTTTTTCCTCATCTGCATGCACTTCTCGCGTTGAATCATCAGTTGTTGATTCAAAAGAGAAGGTTTCTGTTGCCGTAGATGAGTCAGGAAAGGTCTCCAAAGAAAAAAAAGATTCGACCTCCGTTTCTGATGGCTTTAAAAAAGGCATGTCTTACGGAGATTTAAGAAGGCTTGCCCTGACTAATGGCTGGGTTCCTAAAGCCCATCTTTCGTGCAAGCAGGGGGTGGTCGGCGCTGCTTTTGAGAAAGTTTGCTCATCCAACCCCAAGCGCTGTGAAGCTTGCGAATTGGCCCCTGAGTTGAGTGAATGCAGTGGGGATGGATATTGCCTTATGGAGTTTACTGACGCTGATGGTGGCAAATTGCTGGCAGTTGCGACTTATGGCGAAATTGAAGATGTACTAGTGACAGGGAAGGACTCGCGGCTTCAAGTTACTTCATGGGAAGTTAAGTCTGTAAAATAGCGATTGGTGTTAATTCATAAGGAGGCTTTATGAGCAGTCCGTTAGCTGATCTAATCCAGCGTGGCGAGTCTGGGCGTACAGGATATGACGCTTACAATCGTGGTACTTATCTCGGCGATGATGGGCGCGAACGCGTCCGTGGAAGTGATGGTCCTATAGATTTCTCTGCAATGACAGTTGGTCAGGTGATGGATGCTCAGGCACTGCCAAGAGGTGATGAGCAACGATTATTTGCGGTGGGTAGATACCAGGTGATACCCGGCACAATGAAAGATGCTGTGGATTTGCTGGGTATCGAAAGTTCCAAGGCGATGACGCCCGACGTACAAGATCAAATTTTCTCCGACTATCTTATGTCGCAGAAACGGCCTGCCATAAGGGAATACATAACTGGCCAAACTGGTGCAACACTTCATGATGCTCAAAAGGCGTTATCACAGGAGTGGGCAAGTATCGCTGACCCTGATACAGGGAAAAGCTATTACCACAAAGCTGGTGGGGCGAATCATTCCTCCATCACTAATGCGGAGACAGCGCAGGCGCTAAATGCGATGCGTGAGTCTTATTTTAAAGGAATCGAGAGCGGTCTGTCGCCGAGCGATGCTTGGCGACAGATCAACTCCCAGCCCTCGCAACAATTGTCGGCACCATCGCATTCCCCGCGTGCCGAGCCGATGGCCGATGGCAAACTTGAAAAAGGCGAGCACGGCGAAGCCGTCAAGCAGATGCAGGGCCAGCTAGCGCAATTGGGCCTCACTGGCCGTGATGGCAAACCTCTGCATCCAGATGGCGACTTCGGTCCGAACACCCGCTACGCCGTGGAACAGTTCCAGCGCGAGCATGGCCTGGGAGTGGATGGCGTGGTCGGCCGCAATACCCGCGCCGCGCTGGATCAGGCAGTGGCGCAGCATGCGCCGACGCAGCAAGCCGCAACGCCTCATTCGGCTGCCGCCGCGCCATTACTGTCCGACCCCAGCCATCCGCAGCATGCCTTGTACTCGGGTTCGGTACGCGAACTGGAAAAGCTTGGCGAGCGCGGCGGTTTCGCCAATCGCCAGGCCTTGGAGCAGGCGGCCGGGCAGATGGCGTTCGAGGCCAAGGTCAGCGGTCTTGATCGGATCGATCATGTCCTGCCGAGCAAAGACGGTCGTGGCTTGATCGCTGTCCAGGGTGAACTGAACGATCCGGCGATGCATCGCGTGTACGTCGATCGCGAGCAGGCGCAGGTGCAGCCGATGCAGGAGAGCACGCGGCAGATGGCTGAGGAAGTGCAAAGGCAGTCGCAGACGCAGCAGGGCGAAGCGAGAGCGCCAGCGGCGATGACGCGTTAGGTGCTCTGCGCTATAAGCGGATCAACGGCGCCTTGAGCGCCATTGGTTCTCCAGGTGCGCAGACGCGGTTGCAGCTGATCTTGATCCACGACCACCGATTCGTATAGTCCTGTTCTTCCTGCTGTTCGCTATTGATCCGCATGTCGTGGTGGGTGACGGTGACGGCGATGAGCGCGCTGACGCTGTGGGTGTTGTTCAAGGGTTACCAGGTGGCCACCGGCCAGTCGCGACAATCGGCGATGGAATTGGTGGTGACGTCGCTGCGTGCGTCGCTGATTGTCGGTGTGGCGATGGGCATGGTGTCTGCGGCCAGGCCGGGGGCGACAGAGGGCGACGGTTTGATGAGCGGCCTGTATTGGCGGCTGACCAACGGGCTGAGCAGCGCGATCGTCAAGACCGTGACTGGCGGCTCGGATGGTACTTACGCGGGACCGATAAGAACCTGTTCATGTGCGGATTGCGATGACGAACACCGTCTAGGTCCACGCGCCTGGCAAGGCGCGTGAGCGACGCTGCAGGTGGTGGCGATCCCACAGTTGCCCGCTTGTAATCTCCCAAGGCATGGGCCGTTTGCGCTGAATACGTATGCAAGCGCCTGTTCGATTCGCGCATCGACGTTACCCTAAAGCAGCTTTCCGCGTGCCCATGACGCACGCGATCTCTGCCCGAAGGGGGGCGTTGCATGACTCAGGCTCCATGGTGGCGCGGTGCCGTCATCTATCAGATCTATCCGCGTAGTTTTCTCGATGCGAACGGCGATGGCATCGGCGATCTACCCGGTATCGTGCAGAAGCTGGACTACATCGCGGCGCTTGGCGTGGACGCGATCTGGATCTCGCCGTTCTTCAAGTCGCCGATGGCCGATTTCGGCTACGACATCGCCGACTATCGCGAGGTCGATCCGCTGTTCGGCACGATGGACGACTTCGATCGCTTGCTGGCCAAGGCGCATGCGCTGGGCTTGAAGGTGATGATCGATCAGGTGCTCAGCCACACGTCGGTGGAGCATGCGTGGTTCAAGGAAAGCCGGCGGAGCCGCGACAACCCCAAGGCCGATTGGTACGTGTGGGCGGATGCGCGAGAGGACGGGACGCCGCCGAACAACTGGATGTCGATCTTCGGCGGCGTCGCCTGGCAGTGGGAGCCGCGTCGCGGCCAGTACTATCTGCATAACTTCTTGTCGTCGCAGCCGGATCTGAACTTCCACAATCCCGAGGTGCAGCAGGCGACGCTGGACAATGTCGCGTTCTGGCTCGCGCGCGGGGTGGATGGGTTCCGCCTGGATGCGATCAATTTCTGCTTCCACGATCCCTTGCTGCGGGACAATCCGCCAAAACCCCTTGAGAAGCGGGTGGGGCGTGGCTTCAGTCCCGACAATCCGTATGCGTTCCAGTACCACTACTACAACAATACGCAGGCGGAGAACCTGCCGTTCCTGCGGAAGCTGCGCAGTCTGCTCGATCGCTATCCCGGGACGGTGAGCCTGGGCGAGATCTCGTCGGAGGACTCGCTCGCCACCACCGCCGAGTACACGCGGGCCGGGCATCTGCACATGGGCTACAGCTTCGAGTTGCTGACCGACGATTTCAGTGCGGCGTACATCCGCGAGACGGTGTCGCGCCTGGAAGTGGTGATGACCGAAGGCTGGCCGTGCTGGGCGATTTCCAACCACGATGTGCAGCGTGCGGTGACGCGTTGGGGCGGTGGGGCGGAAACGCCGGCGTTCGCGCCCCTGCTGACCGCGATGCTGTGTTCGCTGCGCGGTTCGGTCTGCATCTACCAAGGCGAGGAATTGGGGCTTGGTGAGGCCGAGGTGCCGTTCGAGGCCTTGCAGGATCCGTATGGCATCGCATTCTGGCCGAGCTTCAAGGGCCGCGACGGATGCCGTACGCCGATGCCGTGGGATGGCGGCGAACAGGCCGGTTTCAGCAGCGCGACGCCTTGGTTGCCGGTGGCGCCGGCGCATCGCGCGCAGTCGGTGGCGGCGCAGCTGGCCGATCCGCATTCGGTCCTGATTGCGTTTCAGCAGTTCCAGGCCTGGCGCAAGCAGCATGTCGCGTTGCGCGAAGGCGATATCGTGTTCGTCGAGACCGCGGAGCCGGTGTTGATGTTCCAGCGCCGGCATGCGCAGCAGACGCTGCTGCTGGCGTTCAATCTCTCTGCGCAGGCCGTGGAAGTTTCGCTACCCGAAGGGAACTGGCAGGCGCTGGAGGTGCCGGGCATCGACGCCGGGCAGGCCGACGAGGGCGGATTGCGTCTGCAACTGCCAGGTCACGCAATGATGTGCCTGGCCGGCGCTTAGTCCCATGCCTTTCAACGTCTTTGATGCCCCGGTTTTGTAACCGTCTGATTTCCTGCTGATCGTGTTGGAGGATGCAACAGGGCGTAGCGAATTGCGCCGGCGCGCCGCAGCTGTGACCAGTTGATTTTTATTGGGTCTGGCCAAAGACATTGAAAGGCATGGCGCTTAGCCCTGCCGTTGGCAGTGCCCCCACCCCTGGGGGCGGCAGGCAATGCAGTCCTGATCTTCAGACATAAGCAGGCCTCAACGCGGTATCCGCAGGCCATGCTTTGATGACCTTGATCGTGTTGTTGATGTCCTCGACCGAGTTGGTGTCCAGCAGCCAATGGCAGTGGGCCAGGATGTCCAGCAGGTACGGCTCCGGTCGGCCGACGAAGCCTTCAGCGGTTCCAGCTCGCTGCGCAATGCGCGGTGCTTCCAGCTTTCTTCTCCAGAACTATCGTACCCAAGCCTCGCAGCCAATACCGCCAGGTCGGCACGCTCTACCCGCCCAGCCACCTGGCTGAAGCCACATGGTCCCTGTCGGCCGGCTGGACGACGACAACTCCTACCGTCGGTCGCATGCTCTTCCTTCAGTGGCGGAGAAGAACAAAAAAGCCCGCCGGCATCACGCCGACGGGCTTGCTGCAGGCACGCAGGGGTGGCCTAGAACTTGTAGTTCACGCCGAGCACGTATGTGCGGCCCCACTCGATGTATTCCAGCGGGCGATCCTTGGTCTCGGCATAGGTGCGGTACGGCGAGTTGCTCAGGTTGCTCGCCTGCAGCAGCAGGCTCAGGCCTTTCAGGCTGCTGAGGTCGCCGAAGGTGTAGCTGATCTGCGCGTCGGTGATGTTCTCGCCGACCACGTAGCGCAGGGTGCGGTTGCCGTTGAAGTTGCCGATCTCGCCGATGAAGTCCGAGCGCCGGCGCTGGCTGACGCGTGCTTCGAAACCGTTGCGCTCGTAGTAGGCGGTGAGGTTGTAGACGCGCTTGGACAGGCCCGGCAGGCTGATCTCGCCGTCGCCCACGCTGGATGCGCTTTCCGGGTCGCGGATCTTGACGTCGCTGTCGTTGAAGGTGGCGCTGGCCTGGATGCCGAAGCCTTCCAACGGGGCGAACAGCATGTCCAGTGGCAGCGAGGCGGTCAGTTCCAGGCCGCGAAGGGTGCCGCCCTTGCCGTTGAACGGGGCGCTGAAGGTGCCGGTGGTCTGCACCGGCGCCGAGCCCGGCGGCGGCACGTAGCCGGCGACCAGGGCGGAGAAGTCGTAGTCGTCGCGGGTCTGGGTGTAGATGTAGCTCTTCAGGTCCTTGTAGAAGAACGCGGCCGCGACATAGGCCTTGGCGCCGAAGTACTTCTCGTAGGAGATGTCCAGGGCGTTGGCGCGCCACGGATCGAGCGTCGGGTTGCCGCCGCTGGCGCCGGGCTTGCCGGTGGCGTTGTCCACGCCGAATTCCAGCGAGGCGCGCAACTGGTCCACGCGCGGCCGCGCGACCTGCTTGGCCAGCGCCAAGCGCAGGGTCTGCTCGTGCGGGAACTGGAAGGCCAGATTCAAGCTCGGCAGCCAGTCGTTGTAGGTCTTGCCTTCATCGATCGGCCGCACTTCGCTGCCGGCCGGTTGCGAGGCATCCCAGTAGTTCGCCTGCGACGACTGGTCGGCGTGCTGCAGCTGCACGCCGACGTTGCCGCGCACGCCCACCGCGCCCCATTCGGTGTCGAGGTTGGCGCGCATCCAGGCGGTGGTGATCTTCTCCTGCACGGTCCAGGCCTTGGAGACCAGGTAGGATGCGTCCTCGCTGGGATCGAACACCATGTAGCGCGAGACCGCCCCCGGCACGTTCCAGGCGGGGATGTAGCCGATGCCGGCGAAGTCCAGGTTCACCGGCGCGTACTGCAGGTCGGAGGCGATGGTGGTGTCGCCTTGCGCGCCCAGGGTGATGTTGCCTTCGGGCTGGTGCTTTTCCTTTTCGCGGTTGGCGTAGTTCACGCCCACGTCCAGATCGGAGAACCAGCGCAGCGTTTCGGGCATCGGGAAGCTGGCCTGCAGGCGCGCGCCCTTCAGCACGTCTTCCACGCGCGGCGCCTTGCCGTAGCCGGAGCCGTAGATGGTATTGGTGATGTACAGCGCATCCGGGTTGGAATAGTCCAGTTCGGGCGAGATCTGCGAGAAGCCGTTGTTGCGATAGGCCAGGCCGACCGTGTCCAGCTGCGGCATCGGCGTCAACTGCAGGTTGTTCTCGAGGTTGAGCTCCTTGCGCGTGGCCTTGGAGTAGTTCACGTCGGCGATGATCCGCACTGCGCCGGCGTTGATCTCGTTGTTCCAGCCGAACGCGTCGATCTTGTCCTCGCGCTTGTTGTACATGCCGCGCACCAGCGGATACACGCCGCTGGCGGTACCGCCGGTGAAGGTGCCGTTGCCGTTGACCTGGGTGCCGGCGATGGCCAGACCCGGGGTGTAGCCGCCGTTGTAGTTGCTGAGGTTGAGCTCGAACTGGTTGGCGGTGTCGATCTGCTCGGCCTCGGTGTGGAAGGCGTCGAGGGTGCTGGTCCAGGCGTTGGAGGGGCGGTACTGCAGGGTCGCCATCACGCCGTCGCGCTTGGCGTCGCCGGTGCGGCGCAGCGCCTTGATGCCGTCGGAGAAATAGGTGCCGGCAGCCACGCCCGGACGTGCGCCGCTGTCGGTGTTCTGCGTGCTCCACGGTTCGTACAGGCCGACCTGGTTCTCCTGGATCGGCGTGTCGGTATGCGCGTAGCCGATCGCCAGGCCGATGGTACGGTCGGCGAACTGGTCGATGTAGCTGGCGCTGAAGCGATTGCCGTAAGGATCGGTATCGGCGGCCTTGCCCAGCGAATTGCGCTGGTAGCGCCCGCCGATCGCGATCACCCGCTCGCCGAAGCTGAGCGGGCGCGCGGTCTGCATGTCCACGGTGCCCGATAGTCCCTGGCCGACCAGGCCGGCATCGGGCGTCTTGTAGACGGTGACACCGCTGACCAGCTCGGACGGGTACTGGTCGAACTCGACGCTGCGGTTGTCGCCGGTGCTGACCACCTCGCGGCCGTTCAACAGGGTGGTGGAGAAATCCGGCGACAGGCCGCGCACGCTGATCACCTGGGCACGCCCGGCCACGCGCTGTGCGGCCAGGCCGGGCAGGCGCGCGAGCGATTCGGCGATGCTGACGTCGGGCAGCTTGCCGATGTCCTCGGCCGAGATCGCTTCGACGATGGAGGTGGCATCCTTCTTGATCGCGATCGCGCTCTCGATGCCGCGGCGGATGCCGGTCACTTCGACCTTGTCCAGATCGGTGACCTGACCATCACTGGCTACGGTGGCGGACGGCGTCTCGGACTGTGCGGCGGCCAGCATCGGCGTCATGGCGATGGCCAACGCCAGCGTCAGCGCATTGCGCTTGTGGTTCAACATTTTCCCCTCCCAGGCAATGTTGTCGTGCAAATTTTCTGATCCGGAAAACAGGCCGGATGTAGGGATCGCGCCGCCGATGCTTCGGTGACGCGACTGCGACGTATGGTAGACACGGCAATCCGCTGCGAACGCGGCCTGCATACGTATTCACTGGGTTTCATCGCATTGGAATCGATTCCACGGTGGCGATGTCGCATGCGAGCAGTGCGGGAGCGCCGGTATGCAGCGCGAGCGCTGCACTGCATGCAGATGTGGTGTGGTGGCGATGCTGGACGTCCGCACGCAGCGAATACGCGGTGCCATTGCCTTGAAGCCTGTCGCAGCTGACGGCCCGGGGCCACCCGGAGCCGCTCCCACGAGTTGCCCCATCGAGCGACAGCGCACCCGATCGAAAATACGCTAGCGACGCGTTGCCGAAGCGCCGCCGGCGCCAGCCGCAGCCTCCACCGGCGTGAAACGGATCGCCTGGCCGCCGCCCGGCGCCAGCTTCAGTTGCAGAGAATCGGTGCTGCCGACCTCGCGCTGCTCGCGGACGAAATCGAACGGATTGTGCCGGTAGTCGGCGGCGTCGCCATCGCGGTAGATTTCGGCGCGGTAGCGCACGCCCGGCTCCAGGAACGACAGCGACACCGGCAGCACCCGGCCGTGTTCGTCGGTGATGCTGCCCAGGTACCAGTCGCGGCTATGGCGGTCCTTGCGCACCACCGTCACGTAGTCGCCGACTTCGCCGTCGAGGACGCGGCTGTCGTCCCAGTCCACCGCCACGTCCTCGATGAAGCGGAACGCGTCGCGATGCTGCAGGTAGTGCTCGGGCAGGTCGGCGGCCATCTGGATCGGGCTGTAGATCGCCACATACAGCGCCAGCTGCCGCGCCAGCGTGCTCGGGATCGGCTGGCCGTCGCGGCCTTTCAGGCTGAGGATGCCGGGCGTGTAGTCCATCGGCCCGGCCAGCATGCGGGTGAAGACCAGGTTGACCTCGTGTTCGGGCGGGTTCGGCGGCCGGCCCCAGGCGTTGTATTCCATGCCGCGCGCGCCTTCGCGCGACAGCCAGTTGGGATAGGTGCGGCGCAGGCCGGTGTCCTTGATCGGCTCGTGCGCGTTGACCGACACGTGCCGCGCCGCGGCTTCGCGCACCACCTTCAGGTGATGCTGCGCCATGAACTGGCCGTCGTGCCATTCGCGCCACAGCGGCCCTCCGGCCGGATTGCGCCGGTCCACCTGGCCGTCGTCGCAGACGTAGCCGGTCTTGAAGGTGTCCACGCCCAGGCGTGCGTACAGGTCCAGGGCGGCATCGAGCTGGTCTTCGTAGTGCTGCACCGCGCAGCCGGTCTCGTGATGGCCGATCAGGTGCACGCCGCGCTTGGCGGCGTAGGCGCTGAGCGCTTCGAGGTCGAAATCCGGGGTGGGCCGGGTGAAGTCGAAGCCGCCGCCGTTGCCGAACCATTCGCCGTTCCAGCCGGGATTCCAGCCTTCCACCAGCACGCCACGAAAGCCGTGCGCGGCGGCGAAATCGATGTAGCGGCGGGTGTTGGCGGTGGTCGCGCCGTGCTTCGGCCCGGTCGCCCAGGTTTCCTGGTTCAAATGCATCGACCACCACACGCCCACGTACTTGGCCGGATGCACCCAGCTCACGTCGCCCAGCGCATTGGGTTCGTTGAGGTTGAGGATCAGATTGGAATCGACCAGGCCGCCGGCGTGGTCGGCGATCTGCACGGTGCGCCACGGCGTGTCGAACGGCAGGCTGCGTCTGACTTTCCAGCCTTGCGCCGACGGCGACAGCTGCGCGTGCAGGCGCTGGTCGTCGCCCCGGCGCAGCCACATTCCGGCGTAGTCGACCAGGGCGGCCTCGTGCAGGGCGATGTGCAGTCCGTCGCGGCTGCGCATCGTGATCGGCGTATGCGCCAGCGCGACCTGGTTCAGCGGCGTCTGCCGGTACAGGTATTCGTAGTGGATCGGCTCCCCGGCCGGGATCCACCAGGCGGTGGCTTCCGGCGCGATGGCGAACTCGGTCAGTTCCTCGTCGATGATCGCTTCGCGCATGCCGGGTTGCTGCGGGAAGCTGTAGCGGAAGCCCAGGCCGTCGTCGTAGACCCGGAACAGCATCGCGAAGCGGCGCCGCTGGCCGCCGCGCTCGCCCAGCTCCACGCGCAGTTCGTTGTAGTGGTTGCGCACGTAGCGGCGTTCGCCCCATGGTTGTTCCCAGGTCTCGTCCACACTGCGCGTGGCCTGCGCCAGCACCGCCAGATCGCGGTCCAGGCGTCCGTCGCGCAACTGGAAGCCCAGTCTGGATTCGCCGATCACGGTGTCGCCCAGGCGCTGCACGCGGTAGCTCGGTTTGCCGTCGTCCAGTTGCAGCACGACCTGCAGCACCTTGCCCGGCGAGTCCACGCTGGCCACGGTCTTGGGTTCCGCGCGCAGCAGTGGTGCGATGCACAGCAGCGCGGCGGCGAGCAGCAGCGACCGGCGTGGCGCCTTGCGCGCGCGTGAGATGGCGTGAAGCTGCGGCATATCCCCTCCCAAGGCGGCCGTTGCAGGTGCGGCGACTATAGCGAGGCGCCGCTGCGGCCAAGGCGATGAATACGTATGCAGATGCGCGCGGGGCGCTGCGGCGCGTCTACCATGTCCGCAGCGCTTCTCGAAGAGGCCGCGAACGCGGTGCCGGCATGCCGGTGCGGCGAACCCACAATGCAGGCAAAGAGGGAGGGAGGCCGACGGGCGCGAGCCGGTCCGCCGCTTCGATGCTGAAGATGATCTGCTTGGCCGCCACCTTGGGTGCTGCGGTGTCGGCGTCTGCGTGGCAGACGTCGTTGCAATGGCGCGGCCGGACCGCGCAGGCCGCGGCCACCGCCGACGGCGGCTTCGTGCTGAGCTCGGCGCAGGGGACGCGCACGCTGGCGGCACAGCCGTTGCGCAGCGAAACCGCCAGCCCGCTGTTCGATGCGCTGTTCGCGCTGGCGCAGCAGGAATTGCACGACGACCAGGTCGACGCGATCCGCGATCCCGCCTTCGACCACGGCAAGCCGCTGCCGTGCGACTGCTACCAGACCGGCGAACGCTGGCCCTACGTATGGACCCGTGACGTCAGTTATGCCGCCGATCTGGCGCTGGCGCGGCTGGACCCGCAGCGCACGCGGCGCTCGCTGCGCTTCAAGCTGTCGCCGATGCGCGGCACCGATGCGCTGCCGGGCTTGTTCGTGGCCCAGGACACCGGTTCCGGCGGCAGCTGGCCGGTGAGCAGCGACCGCGTGGTCTGGTTCCTGGCCGCGCGGCATCTGCTCGACGATGCGCAGTTCGCCGCCGACACCCGTGCCGCGCTCGACGCGACCCTGGCGCAGGACCGTGAATTCGCGTTCGATCCGCGGATCGGCCTGTACCGCGGCGAGACCTCGTTCCTGGACTGGCGCGAGCAGACCTATCCGGCCTGGACCCGCGACGACGTGCGCTTCATCGCCGAGTCGTTCGCGCTGTCCACCAATGTGCTGCATTACCAGGCGTTGCGCCTGGGCGAGCGGCTGGCGCGCGAGCAGGGCGACACTGCGGCGGCGGCGCGCTATGCCGGTTGGGCGGATGCGCTGCAGCAGGCGATCGCGCAGCGCTTCTGGCGCGAGGACCGTGGCACCTACGTCAGCTATCTCGGCAGCGCCGCGCATCCGGTGGCCTACGAAAGCTACGACCTGCTGGGCCTGTCGCTGGCGGTGCTGGCCGACGTGCTGCCGCGCGAACGCGCACGCCAGGCCCTGGCGCGCTATCCGGCGGTCGAGGCGGGCAGCCCGGTGGTGTGGCCGCAGCAGCAGGCCGTGCCGATCTACCACAACCGCGCGATCTGGCCGTTCGTCAGTGCGTATGCGCTGCGCGCGGCACGGCATACCGACGACAGCGCGCGCATCGCCTTCGAAGTGCGTTCGCTGCTGCGCGGCGCCGCGCTGGCCGGCTCGAACATGGAGAACTACGAATTCCTGAGCCAGGCCGCGCATGTGGACGACGGTCCGCTCAGCGGGCCGGTGGTCAATTCGCCGCGGCAGCTATGGTCGGTGGCCGGCTACCTGGCGATGGTGATCGAAGGCGTGTTCGGCGTCGAAGACGACGGCAGCGTGGTGCCCAAGCTGCCGGTGAGCCTGGTGCCGATGCTGTTCGGCGAGCGCGACCAGATCGCGCTGCAGCTGCGCGAGCGGCGCGTCGTGCTGCGGCGGCCTGCACAGTTGCATGGCGACCTGCTGGTGGCCGGCGGCACGCGCACCCAGGACGGCGTGACCACCGTGCAATTGGTCGCGCGCGACACGGCGAGCATGCCGGTGCCGCTGCTCGCGGCCGCCGATGCGTTCGCCCCGCTCGCGCCGCGAGCGCCGCGTGTCGAGCGCGATGCGCAGGGCTGGCGCGTGGCCGCCGCCGCCGACACGGTGCTGTACGTCGATGGACAGCGCCAGCCAGGCGCTGCCGATGGCGTGCGCCTGCCGTTGCGCGAATCCGTGCAGTGCCTGAGCCTGACCCGCCGCGATGCGCACTGGGAGTCGCTGCACAGCCCCACGGTCTGCATCGGCGACGCGATCCGCCTGAGCGGGCGCGACGACTGGCGCTGGACTGCGCCACGCGATGGCGAGTACCGGCTGAGCCTGCGCTACGTCAACGCGCACGGCCCGATCAACACCGGCGTCACCGCCGCGGTGAAGCAGCTGCAGCTGCAGTGCGGCGATGCCGCGCCGCAGCGCATGCCGGTAGTGATGCCGCACAGCGTCGGCGAACAGGAGTCCACTGCCGCGGTGTTCGCGCTGAAGGCCGGGCAGGCTTGCCGCATCCGCCTGGCGCCTGCGGCGAACATGAGCGCGCTGCAGCACTTCGCGCGCTACACCGGCGGCCAAGGCGGCGCCGACGGCGTGGTCAATGCGGCCGATGTCGCCGCGCTGCTGATCGCGCCGGCCGGCACCGTGCAGGTGCGCCGATGAGCGCCGTCGCGCGCGCCAAGCCGGCGCTGTCGTTCTGGCAGATCTGGAACATGTGCTTCGGCTTCCTTGGTATCCAGTTCGGTTTTGCGCTGCAGAACGCCAATGCCAGCCGCATCTTCCAGACCCTGGGCGCGGACATGGAGCAGGTGCCGGGGCTGTGGATCGCCGCGCCGCTGACCGGGCTGATCGTGCAGCCGATCGTCGGCTATCTGTCCGACCGCACCTGGAACCGCTTCGGCCGGCGCCGACCGTATTTCATGGTCGGCGCGCTGTTCACCACGCTGGCGCTGCTGGTGATGCCGAACTCGCCGGCGCTGTGGGTGGCGGCCGGCACGCTGTGGATCCTGGATGCGTCGATCAACATCTCCATGGAGCCGTTCCGCGCCTTCGTCGGCGACCAGTTGCCGCAACGCCAGCGCGCCAGCGGCTATGCGATGCAGAGCTTCTTCATCGGCGTCGGCGCGGTGGTGGCGAGCATGCTGCCTTGGCTGTTGGCGCAGTGGGGCGTGAGCAATACCGCCGCGCCCGGTCACGTGCCGGCGACGGTGCGCTACGCGTTCTACCTCGGCGGCGCGGTGCTGTTCCTGTCCATTGGCTGGACCGTGCTGCGCACGCGCGAGTATCCGCCCGAAACGCTGCAGGAGTTCGACGACGCGCCGCCGTCGCACGCCGCCGAACACGCGACAGCCATGCCGCGTTCGGATGCCGCCGCGGCGATCTGGCTGCTGCTGGGCCTTGCCGGCGCGGCGGCGATCTTCTGGAGCCGCGGCGACCGCATGCTGTACGTGCTGGCCGGCCTGGTCGCCGGCTATGGACTGTTGCAATGGCTGGCGCCGCGACTGAGGCCGCACCACATGCTGGCGGCGATCATGCGCGACGTGCAGGCGATGCCGCAGGCGATGCGACGCCTGGCCTGGGTGCAGTTCTTCTCCTGGTTCGCGCTGTTCGCGATGTGGATCTACACCACAGCGGCGGTGACGCAGACGCACTACGGCGCCACCGACACTGCCTCGGCGGCGTACAACGACGGCGCCAACTGGGTGGGCGTGCTGTTCGGTGCGTACAACGGCTTCGCCGCGCTCGCCGCGATCGCCATTCCGCTGCTGGTGCGCGCATTCGGCCTGCGCGTCAGCCATCTGCTCAACCTGTGCCTGGGGGCGGCCGGGCTGCTGTCGTTCCTGTGGATCCGCGATCCGCAGTGGCTGCTGCTGTCGATGCTCGGTGTCGGCTTCGCCTGGGCCTCGATCCTGTCGCTGCCGTATGCCTTGCTGTCCGACAGCGTGCCGGCGGCGAAGATGGGGGTGTACATGGGCATCTTCAATTTCTTCATCGTGATCCCGCAGCTGGTCGCGGTCAGCGTGCTGGGTTTCGTGCTCACGCACTGGCTCGGCGGCCGGCCGCTGTACGCGCTGGGCATCGGCGGTGCCAGCCTGCTGCTGGCGGCGCTGTGCGTGCTGCGGGTTCCCGCCGAACACGGAGCAAGGCAATGACGTATCGGATGTCGCTGCTGGCGCTGGCCTTGCTGGGTGCCATTGCGCCACCGGCGCGTGCGCAGGCAGCGGCGGAGTACTACGGCACCCTGGAGCCGTTCGCCAGCGAGGCGGTGTATTTCGTGGTCACCGACCGTTTCGTCAACGGCGATCCCGGCAACGATCACCGCGACCAGGGCGGCGCGCACCGCACCTTCGACATCCCGCTGCCGGCGCCGCCGGGCGAGAGCGACAACATCGGCTACCTGGGCGGCGACTTCAAGGGCGTGGTCGACAACGCCGGCTATCTCCGCGGGCTGGGCTTCGGCGCGGTATGGATCACCCCGATCGTCGACAATCCGGACGAAGCGTTCACCGGCGGCAAGCCGATCAGCTGGGGCAGCAACCTGAGCGATCGCGGCAAGACCGGCTATCACGGATACTGGGGCGTCAATTTCTACAAGCTGGACGAACACCTGCCCAGCCCGGGCCTGGATTTCGCCGGCTTCACCCAGGCGATGCATGCGCAAGGGCTGAAGGTGGTGCTGGACATCGTCGGCAACCACGGCTCGCCAGCCTATACGATGCCGAAGCGGCAGCCGATGTTCGGCCAGGTGTTCGATCGCGACGGCAAGCTCGTCGCCGACCACCAGAACCTGCCGCCGGCCAGGCTGGATCCGGCGCACAACCCGCTGCATGCGTTCTACAACACCGGCGGCGGCCTGGCCGAGCTGTCGGACTTCAACGAGCGCAATCCGGCGGTGATGGCGTATCTGGTCGGCGCCTATTCGCAATGGCTGGGGCAGGGCGCGGACGCGTTCCGCATCGACACCATCGGCTGGATGCCGGACAGCTTCTGGCACGAGTTCGTGCGCCGCATCCGCGCGCAGCGGCCGGGCATGTTCATGTTCGGCGAGGCCTTCGACTACGACGCGCGCAAGATCGCCGGGCACACCTGGGCGCGCAACGCCGGGGTCAGCGTGCTGGATTTCCCGCTGAAGCAGGCGCTGTCCACGGTGTTCGGGCATGCGCGCGGCGGCTTCGAGCAATTGCAGGCGCCGCTGTACCTGGAGCGCGGTCCGTACGCCAATCCGTACGAGCTGATGACCTTCTACGACAACCACGACATGGCGCGGCTGGACGCCAGCGACGCCGGCTTCATCGATGCGCACAACTGGCTGTTCACCGCGCGCGGCATCCCGGTGATCTACTACGGCTCGGAAACCGGCTTCATGCGCGGCCGCGCCGAGCACGCCGGCAACCGCAACTATTTCGGCCAGGCGCGGGTGGACGCGGCGCCGCAGAGTCCGATCTTCGCGCCGTTGCAACGCATCGCGCTGCTGCGGCAACGCACGCCGGCGCTGCAGCGCGGGCTGCAGCTCGACCTGCGCCTGTCCGGCGACGAGGCGGTGTTCTATCGCGTGTTCCAGCATGCCGGCGGCACCCAGACCGCGCTGGTGCTGCTGAACAAGAGCGACGCGCCGCGCACGCTGGAAGTGCGGCGTTACCTGCAGCCGGGCACCTGGCGCGACGGTTTCGACGGCAGTGCGGTCGAGGTCGCGGACAGCTTGCGTGCCGAGGTGCCGGCGCACGGCGTGCGCGTGTTCCTGTCCGATGCGCCGATCGTTCGCTCGGATCTGCGCGCGCGGCTGGATTGGCTGATGGCCGCCAAGGACGGCGTGGAGCCGCCGCAATAGCGTATCCCTCGATGCTTATTCTTGTAGAAGGCCATAGCCGCGAGGCTTTAGCGCTAAAGCCTCGCGACTGAACGGCACCTCTAATAACCCCAAAAAACTCGACTAAAACGCTCGCAAGTCATTGATGCGCATAGTGCGAAATTTTTAGAATCGAGGTTATTAGAGGTGCCCTGAAGTCGCTCCCACAGGAGTCTACGGCGAGCCGGCGGAGTGCACTGTAGGAGGGACTTCAGTCCCGATGGCGTCCGAAGCGGAATAGCTGGACTGCGCCGTTCGTCGCGGCTGAAGCCGCTCCACAGGAAAACGGGCGGTTACGCCGCCGCCGGCTGCGGCTCGGCCCACACGCTGTTCGGTTCGCCATGGCGTGCGCGGCGCGCGGTCGCGCGTGCCAGCGCGGCGAAGCCCACCGCCATCGCCAGGGCCATGCCGTCGACCCAGAACAGCGGCCATTGCCCGGCCGCCGCGCTGGTCCACATCCACCAGCCGCTGGCCAAGCCGTGCGCCAGCGGGATCGCCGCGGTCACCGCGGCGGCGGTCCACAGCAGCTCGCGCGCGGCCTGCGCCGGCGCGCGCAGCGCCGCCCACAGCGCGCACAGCGCCCAGCTGCCGAAGCAGGTCCAGCGCATGCCGGCATCCACCGCGTCCGGCGCTGCGCGTTCCAGCACCTGCACCGCGACGAACGCCGCCGAGATCGCCACGCACAGGCCGATGCACACCCCGACCGTGGCCCGCGCCATGTTGATCTGCGCGCGGCCTTGCTGCGCCTGGCGGCGTTTGCGCCGCGATTCGATCCACAGCAGGTTGCCCGAGTAGAACAGGAACGCGCCGCCGATGCCGAGCAGGAAATACAGCCACGGAATCAGCGCATTGCCGTACTCGCCGAAATGCAGCGCGTAGGCCGAGGTCAGCGTGGCGTGGTTGGCGTCGCGGCGGCCGGGCAGCTGGGTGGCGATCACCTTGCCGCTGGCCGCGTCCAGCGCCACCGTGCCGGTCGGCCCCAAGGTGCCGGGCGATTCGCCGCTGATCTCCACGGTGGCGTTGCGGTCGCCGGCGTGCTGCAGCTTCATGTACACCGGCTCGAATTCATGCAATCCCTGCCGCCGCGCCTCGGCGACGGCGCGCGCGTTCCAGTCGGCCAGCGTGCCCACGGGTGCGGGCGTGCCGCTGGCGCTGCGCACCGGCGCGGTGTCCATCGCCACCGGCATCGCCTCGGCCACCTTGCCGTCGAAGACCAGCGGGTTCAGCGCCGCCATCAGTACCAGCGACAGGCACAGCACCGCGCCGGTCACTGCGAACATCAGGTGCAGCGGCAGGCTCAGCACGCCGATCACGTTGTGCGCGTCCAGCCAGAACTGCTTGAGGTTGCGGCCCGGGCGCAGCGCGAACAGGTCCTTGAGCAGCTTCGGCAGATGGATGATCACCCCGGACACGATCGCCACCGCATACAGCAGGCTGACGATGCCCATCAGATAGATGCCCGCCACCGGCAGGCCCAGCGTGTAGTGCAGTTCGTTGACCAGGGTGGCCAGTCCGGCCTGCGGCAGGGTCGGGCCGCCCTCCAGGTCGTCCAGCGTGGCCATCTGCCACTCGCCCTGGGCGTCGGGCCAGTAGACCAGCGCCTTGGGAAACTCGCTGCTGGGGAACAGCATGCCGAGCATCGGCTTGGCTTGCGGATGCCGCGCCAGGGTGGCATCGAGCAGGTGCTGCGCATCGTCCAGGCTCTGCACCGGCACCACCTGCTGCGACTGCCAGCGCGGCAGGTCGTGGTGGAACACGGTGATCGCGCCGGCATAGAAGGCCACGAACAGGGCGAAGCCGGCGACCAGGCCCATCCAGGTGTGCAGGGCGGTGAAGGTGCGCAGCGTGGCGGCTTGCAGTTTCATGCGGATGTCCTCATTGCGCCCAGCCCAGGGCCTTCAGCGCCCACAGCAGGGCGAAGCCGGCCACTGCCAGCGCGCTCAACCAACTCCAGGCACGGCGCCCGCTGGCGCAGCAATAGGCGCCGATCGCCACGCCCACCCACAGCGGCACGAATGCGATCAGCGCGGGGACCAGCGCCTGCTGCCACGGCCCAGGCGGCAGCCAGCAGACCAGGCCGGTCAGCGCGCTGGCCAGGAAGAAGCCGGGAATCAACCCGGCCAGGCCGCGGCTCCACATCATCGCGGCCGGCTCCGCGCCGCGTCGCCTGCGTCGCCGCGCAGGGCGCCGACGGTCGGGACCAGCATCAGCGCCAGCATCCAGCTGGCCAGCATCGCGCACAGCCCGGCGCCGACGCCCAACTGCGCGATCCAGGCCGCCAGCGAGGCGATCGCCAGCGCCAGGCCAAGCCCGTTGCCGAACCGGCGCAGGCGCCGCAGCGGCGCCAGGCGGCAGTTCGGCGAGCCGGCGTACAGGGCCAGCGCCGACAGCGCCGCGCACACGGCGGCCAAGGCGATCCCGGCAATGGTCGCGCTCATCGGGCACCGATCCACGGTGCCGACCGCGCCTGCCTGCGGCATGCGGCGGCGGCTGGCGCGAGCGGTGAGGTCGGGTGGGGACGGGCAGGGGGCATCGGCATTCCTGGCGGCGGCGTGCAGTCGCGGCAGTCCGCGACGCTGACGCGCGGATGATAATCATTCTGCTTTGGTAAGGAAAACGCGGCCGGTGCGCTTGCCTGTCTGCGCGGAGGACATTGCGTCTCCGGCCGCGTCCGCGGGCCGGTAAGCGCTCAGCTGCGCAGCGAGGAGCCACGCAACGCCAGCGTCACCGGCAGGGTGCGGCTGGCGACCGGCTGCCCGGCGATCTGCGCCAGCAGGGTCTCCACCAGCACCGCGCCGGCCAGCTTGGTGTCCTGTTGCACGGTCGACAGCGCCGGCGCCACACAGGCGGCGATCGGGATGTCGTCGAAGCCGGCCAGGGCCACGTCCTCGGGCACGCGCAGGCCGTGTTCGCGCAATGCCTTCAGCGCGCCGATCGCGATCAGGTCGCTGGCGGCGAACACCGCGTCGAAGCGTTCGCCGCCGCGCAGCAGCGCCTGCGCCGCCTCGTAGCCCGATTGTTCGGTGGTGATCGCGTCCAGCTGCAGGCCGGGAACGATGTCCGATCCGGCCGTGCGCAGCGCCTGGGCATGGCCGCGGTAGCGCTCGAGGAACTCGGGGTAGTGGTGCGAGGCGTCGCCGAGGAAGGCGATGCGCCGGCAGCCCTGTTGCAGCAGATGCGCGGTGATGTCGTGGCCGCCCTGGAAGTTGTCGCTGCCGATCGACACCCCCGGCTGCCCGGGCAGCACCGCGCCCCAGCGCACGAAGTGGGTGCCCTGGTCGACCAGATGCTGCAGCCGCTGCTGCGCCTGCAGATAGTCGCCGTAGCCGAGCAGGATCAGGCCGTCGGCCTTCTGGCTGTCGCCGTAATCGGCGCGCCAGTTGTCCGACAGCTGCTGGAACGACACCAGCAGGTCGTAGCCGTGGCGCGCGCAGGCGCGGGTGATCGAGCCCAGCATCGAGTGGAAGAACGGGTTGATCAGCGAGTCGTCGGTGGTCGGGTCTTCGAAGAACAGCAGCGCCAGCGTGCCGGCATTGCGCAGGCGCAAGCTGGAGGCGTGCTTGTCGACCTTGTAATTCAGTTCGTTGGCGATCGCCAGGATCTTGCGCCGGGTCTGCTCGTTGACCGCCGGGCTGCCGCGCAGTGCGCGCGACACGGTGGGCTGCGAGACGCCCGCCAGATAGGCGATATCGAGCGATGTGGCCTTGCCTTTGATGACGGGCGCTCGCAGTGCAGGGAAAAACAGACCGAAGCATGCCATGGCGTACGGGATAGCACTTGCTGCGGCGCAGCGTGGCGCGGGACTCGGGACTCGGGGGCCGGAAGAGCACAGCCCGTGCAGCTTCGTTGCCACCGCGCTGCAGGCCTTGACCGTCGGTTGCCACGCACACCACCAACGCCAGCCAAGCGCCTTTCCGAGTCCCCGGTCCCGAGTCCCGAGTCCCGCGCCCTTCAACTCCACACACCACCCAAATGCGTTACCATTTGGTCTGTCTTCAATGTGGAACTACGGGTGGCCCGCGGCAACGCCGGCCGAGCGTGCGACATGAGCACTACCATCGCCCCAGCATGACCCCCCGTCCAAGGCTGTCCGAGCAGGCGCCCTTGTGGCGCCTTCTTTGTATCCCGCGCCTTGCGCCGCCGGCTTCCGGCGCGCCGCGGGAAACGCCCGACCCGTCTCGCTCCCCTTCTTGCCGAATCCCATGATCACGATCACGCTCCCCGACGGCAGCCGCCGCGAATTCGAACACCCCGTCAGTCCCATGGACGTGGCCCTGTCCATCGGCCCGGGCCTGGCCAAGGCGACCATCGCTGGCCAGGTCGACGGCCGCCTGGTCGACGCCTGCGACCTCATCGAGCACGACGCCAGCCTGCGCCTGATCACCGCCAAGGACGCCGAGGGCGTGGAGATCATCCGCCACTCCTGCGCGCACCTGGTCGGCCATGCGGTCAAGCAGCTGTATCCCGCGGTCAAGATGGTGATCGGCCCGGTCATCGCCGAGGGCTTCTACTACGACATCTACAGCGAGCGCCCGTTCACCCCCGAGGACATGGCGGCGATCGAGCAGCGCATGCAGGAGCTGATCGCGCAGGATTACGACGTGGTCAAGAAGGTCACCCCGCGCGCCGAGGTGATCGAACTGTTCCGCCAGCGCGGCGAGGACTACAAGCTGCGCCTGATCGAGGACATGGCCGACGATGTCACCGCGATGGGCCTGTACTACCACCAGGAATACGTGGACATGTGCCGCGGCCCGCACGTGCCCAACACGCGCTTCCTCAAGGCGTTCAAGCTGACCCGCATCTCCGGCGCCTATTGGCGCGGCGATGCCAAGAACGAGCAGCTGCAGCGCATCTACGGCACCGCCTGGGCCGACAAGAAGCAGCTGGACGCCTACATCCTGCGCATGGAGGAAGCGGACAAGCGCGACCATCGCAAGATCGGCAAGCAGCAGGGCCTGTTCCATCTGCAGGAAGAGGGCCCGGGCCTGGTGTTCTGGCATCCGAAGGGCTGGTCGATCTGGCAGGTGGTCGAGCAGTACATGCGCCGCGTGTACCGCGACAGCGGCTACGGCGAGGTGCGCTGCCCGCAGATCCTGGACGTGTCGCTGTGGCAGAAGTCCGGCCACTGGGACAACTACCAGGACAACATGTTCTTCACCGAGTCGGAGAAGCGCACCTACGCGGTCAAGCCGATGAACTGTCCCGGCCACGTACAGGTGTTCAACCAGGGCCTGCACAGCTACCGCGACCTGCCGATCCGCTACGGCGAGTTCGGCGCCTGTCACCGCAACGAGCCGTCCGGCGCGCTGCACGGCATCCTGCGCGTGCGCGGCTTCACCCAGGACGACGGCCACATCTTCTGCACCGAGCAGCAGATCGAGGCCGAGGTCACCGCGTTCCACCAGCAGGCGCTGAAGGTGTATGCGGACTTCGGGTTCGACGACATCCAGATCAAGATCGCGCTGCGCCCGGAAAAGCGCCTGGGCGACGACGCGACCTGGGACAAGGCCGAGGCCGCGCTGCGCGCCGCGCTCGGCGCCTGCGGCGTGGAATGGCAGGAACTGCCGGGCGAGGGCGCGTTCTATGGCCCCAAGATCGAGTACCACCTGAAGGACGCGATCGGCCGCACCTGGCAGCTGGGCACGATGCAGGTCGACTTCATGATGCCCGGCCGCCTCGGCGCCGAGTACGTGGACGAGAACAGCCAGAAGCAGCACCCGGTCATGCTGCACCGGGCCATCGTCGGCTCGATGGAGCGGTTCATCGGCATCCTGATCGAGCACCATGCCGGCGCGTTCCCGGCCTGGCTGTCGCCGGTGCAGGCAATGGTGATGAACATCACCGATGCCCAGGCCGACTATGTAGACAGCGTGCGGAAACTCCTTGCAAATCAAGGCTTCCGCATCGAGGCCGATTTGCGGAACGAAAAAATCGGCTATAAGATTCGCGAACACACGCTGCAGCGGGTGCCGTACCTGCTGGTGGCGGGCGACCGCGAGAAGGAAAACGGCGCCATTGCAGTCCGCACGCGATCGGGGGAGGATCTGGGAACCATGTCGGTTGCCGCCTTCGCCGAACGGCTGCGCGCCGAGCAACTGGCGTAAGACAACCCCGATGCGGGCGGAGCCTCCGTCCGCGTCGGTCCGATTCCCCTGGGAGATTGCAACATCAGTACCCCTGACAACAAACAGAACCGCAAGAACCAAGAGATCCGTGTCCCGCGCGTTCGCGTGATCGGCAAGGACGGCGAGATGGTCGGCGTGTTGACCCGCGACGAAGCGCTGGCGCTGGCCGAAGAGGACGGACTCGACCTGGTCGAGATCCAGCCGCAGGCCGATCCGCCGGTCTGCAAGATCATGGACTTCGGCAAGTTCAAGTTCGAGCAGCAGAAGAAGGCGAACGAAGCGAAGAAGAAGACCAAGCAGGTCGAGATCAAGGAAATCAAGTTCCGTCCGGTCACGGACGAGGGCGATTACCAGATCAAGCTGCGCAACATGCGTCGCTTCCTCGAAGAGGGCGACAAGGTCAAGGTCAACATCCGTTTCCGTGGCCGCGAAATGAGCCACCAGGAACTCGGGCGCGAAATGGCGTCGCGGATCGAGGCCGACCTTGGCGAAGACATCGTCATCGAATCGCGTCCGCGCCTGGAAGGCCGGCAGATGGTGATGATGATCGCGCCGAAGAAGCGCTGATCGCAGGTCAGGATCGCGCCCCGCCCATGTGCGGGAGCGCGGGGCCACCCCGGGCGCCTGTCGGCGCCCTTTGCGTTTCCCGACCGCAGCGCCCCGTCGCGCTTGCGGCGTGCTCGTGGGGTGTGCAGCCTTTTCGAGTCCCGAGTCCCGAGTCCCGAGTCCAGAGTCCCGAGTCCCGAGTCCAGAGTCCCGAGTCCCGAGTCCCGAGTCCCGAGTCCCGGCGCCCGGATCGAACTGCATGATTTGCAAGGCATTCCAAGCCCTGGCATAATGCGCGGCCCAGTACATCGGGTTTGCCGTCAACGCGGCAATAGGACCCGCCCTGATTCTTTGAGGATCAAGGGCTTACAAGCCGGTACGGGCACGGACGGAAAGCGTGGCGCAGCCACCGCCCTGACCAGTGACAAAACACCATCAAGGACATTGCAATGCCCAAGATCAAGACCAACCGGGCGGCGGCCAAGCGCTTCCGCAAGACCGCCTCCGGCAAATACAAGTGCGGCCACGCCAACCGTAGCCATATCCTCACCAAGAAAGCGACCAAGCGGAAGCGCAACCTG
Source organism: Xanthomonas campestris pv. phormiicola (assembly GCA_025666215.1). NCBI lineage: Bacteria > Pseudomonadati > Pseudomonadota > Gammaproteobacteria > Lysobacterales > Lysobacteraceae > Xanthomonas > Xanthomonas campestris. The sequence continues at coordinate 2,218,895 of CP102593.1, forward strand.
CGGCAGACGAACCATGTTCGTGCCGAGGACGCTGGCCGTCTTGACCGTATGCTGCCTTACCTCTGAGGACTGAACCATGGCTCGAGTAAAACGTGGCGTCCAGGCACGCCGTCGTCACAAGAAAGTTCTGAACCTGGCCAAGGGCTACTACAACGCCCGTCGCAAGGTCTTCCGCGTCGCCAAGCAGGCGGTGATCAAGGCGCAGCAGTACGCCTACATTGGCCGCAAGCAGAAGAAGCGCGTGTTCCGTTCGCTGTGGATCACCCGCATCAATGCGGCGGCCCGCATCAATGGCCTGAGCTACAGCCGTTTCATGAACGGCCTGCTCAAGGCTGGCATCACCCTGGATCGCAAGGTGCTGGCGGATATCGCCGTGCACGACGCGCAGGGCTTTGCCGCCTTGGCGGAGAAGGCAAAGGGCGCGCTGGCGGCATAAGTGCGAGTCCCTCGCAGGAGCCCGCACATCCATGTGCGGGTTTTCAACGAGGCGCCATCGCAGACATGCAGGGGAAGGGCGCGAGTCCTTCCCCTTTTTGCGTTTTGGGCATCCCGATCGCGGGATCGATCCTGTCGCGGGATGTCTCCCGGGCACGGGATCCGGGTCGGGTGGTCGGCTGAAGTGAGGCGCGAGTGCAATGAGTGAGATCCAATCCCTGAGCGGGCAGGCGCTGGCGGACATCGCCGCGGCGGCCAGTCCCGAAGCGCTGGAGCAGTTGCGCGTCGCGCTGCTGGGCAAGAGCGGCAGCATCACCGCGCAACTGAAGCAACTCGGCGCGTTGCCGCCGGAGCAGCGCAAGCTGGCCGGCGAGGCGATCAACCAGGCGCGCGATGCGGTCTCCGCGGCGCTGGCCGAACGCCGCGCTTTGCTGGAAGGCGCGGCGCTGGATGCGCGCCTGGCCGCCGAGCGCATCGACGTGACCCTGCCGGGCCGGCGCGGCGAGCGCGGCGGCTTGCACCCGGTCACGCGCACGCTGGAGCGCATCACCGAGATCTTCGCGCGGCTGGGCTACGAGCTGTCCGACGGCCCGGAGATCGAGGACGACTGGCACAACTTCGAGGCGCTGAACTTTCCCCCGCACCATCCGGCGCGGGCGATGCACGACACCTTCTACTTCGGCGACGGGCGCCTGTTGCGCACGCATACCTCCGGCGTGCAGGTGCGCTACATGGGCCGGCTTGTCGACCGTGGTGGCGCGCCGCCGCTGCGCATGATCGCCGCCGGCAAGGTCTACCGCAGCGACAGCGACCAGACCCATTCGCCGATGTTCCACCAGGTCGAAGGCCTGCTGGTCGACGAGCATTCCACCTTCGCCGACCTCAAGGGCACCCTGTCCGAGTTCGTGCGCGCGTTCTTCGAGCGCGATTTCGAGATGCGTTTCCGCCCCAGCTATTTCCCGTTCGTCGAACCCGGCGCGGAAGTGGACATCGCCTGGCAGCAGCCCGACGGCAGCACCCGCTGGCTGGAAGTGCTCGGCTGCGGCATGGTGCATCCGAACGTGCTGCGCAGCGTCGGCATCGATCCGGAGCGCTACACCGGCTTCGCCTTCGGCATGGGCGTGGAGCGCTTCGCGATGCTGCGCTACGGCGTCAACGACCTGCGCGCGTTCTTCGAGAACGATGTGCGGTTCTTGCGTCAGTTTGCTTGAGTTCTGTTCGGGACTCGGGACTCGGGACTCGGGACTCGTGGAAGCGTCAGCGCTCCACTTGTCCGCGCGTTCTGGCATCCCAGTCCCGGGTCCCGAGTCCCGAGTCCCGGAAAAACAATGAAATTCTCTGAAAACTGGCTGCGCAGCCACGTCCCCACCCAGGCCACGCGCGATGAACTGGCTGCGACCCTGACCGCCATCGGTCTGGAGGTCGAAGAGGTCACGCCGCTCGGCGAATCGCTGCAGCAGGTGGTGGTGGCGCGCATCGTCGAAGCGGCGCGGCATCCGGAAGCCGATCGGCTGCAGGTGTGCCAGGTCGATGCCGGGCAGGGCGACTTGCTGCAGATCGTCTGCGGCGCGCCGAACGCGCGCGCCGGGCTGGTCGCGCCGCTGGCGCTGGTCGGCGCCCAGGTCGGCGGCATCGCGATCAAGGCGGCCAGGCTGCGCGGCGTGGAGTCCAACGGCATGCTGTGCTCGGCCAAGGAGCTGGGCCTGGACAGCGATGCGTCGGGCCTGTTGGAGCTGCCCGATGACGCGCCGATCGGCCAGGCGCTGAGCGACTACCTCGGGTTGCCCGACGCCAGCATCGAGATCAAGCTGACCCCGAACCGCGCCGATTGCTTCGGCGTGCGCGGCATCGCCTACGACGTGGCCGCGGCCTGCGCCAGCGAAGTGCTGCCGTTCGCGGCCGAGCCGGTCGCGGTCGCCAGCGAGCGCCGCCTCGAGGTGCGCCTGCAGGCGGGCGGCGATGCGCCGCGCTACTGCGGCCGCGTCGTCGAGGATCTCGACCCGGCGGCGAAGACGCCGCTGTGGATGGCCGAACGCCTGCGCCGCAGCGGCGTGCGCCCGGTGTCGCTGCTGGTCGATATCACCCAGTACGTGATGCTGGAACTGGGCCAGCCGATGCATGCCTTCGACCTGGAGACGCTGCACGGCCCAGTCGGGGTGCGCCGTGCGCGTGCCGGCGAGACGCTGAAACTGCTCGACGGCCGCGACGCGACGCTCGACGACGGCTTCCTGGCCGTCACCGACGGCGACCGCGTGGTCGCCCTGGCCGGCTTGATGGGCGGCCACGACACCCGCGTCACCGACGCGACCCGGCATGTGTTCCTGGAGGCCGCGCACTTCGCGCCGGCGGCGATCATGGGCCGCGGCCGCAAGCTTGGCCTGCATACCGATGCCGGCCACCGGTTCGAGCGCGGCGTGGATCCGGCGCTGCCGCGGCCGGCGCTGGAACTGGCGACGCGGCTGGTGCTGGAACTGGCCGGCGGCCGCGCCGGCCCGGTGGTCGAGGCCGAGCTGCGCGAGCACCTGCCGACCCCGGCGCCGATCGCGCTGCGCCGCACCCGCATCGTGCGCGTGCTCGGCATCGAGATCGTCGACGCCGACGTCGAGCGCATCCTGCGCGCGCTGGGCATGGAGGTCGTCGCAACCGGCAATGGCTGGCAGGTCACCGCGCCGAGCCGCCGCTTCGATATCGCGCTGGAAGAAGACCTGATCGAGGAGCTGGCGCGCATCCACGGCTACGACCGCTTGCCGACCACGCTGCCGGGCGGCGCCTCGCGCATCGCCATGGGCAGCGAGACGCAGCTGGACGAATTGAGCGTGCGCCGCCAGCTGGTCGCGCGCGACATGCTGGAAACCATCAACTACGCCTTCGTCGAGGCGGCCCTGCTCGACCAGTGGGGCCTGGATGCCGGACGCGTGGCGCTGGCCAATCCGCTCAGCGCCGAACTGGCGGTGATGCGTCCGTCGCTGTTGCCGGGGCTGGTCGCGGCGCTGGGCCGCAACGTCGCCCGCCAGGCCGGGCGGGTGCGCCTGTTCGAGCTGGGCAAGGTGTTCGAGGCCGCGGCGACGGCCGGCTCTGCGCCGGCGGAGACGCAGCGCGTGGCGGCGGCGGTATGCGGCGATGCCGATGCGCTGCAGTGGGGCCTGCCGGCACGCAAGGTCGACTTCTACGACCTCAAGGGCGACCTGGACGCGCTGGCCAGCGCTGCCGGTGCGCGCCTGGACTACCGTCCGTCGGCACTGCCATTCGCGCATCCGACCCGTGCCGCCGACGTGTACCGCGATGGCGCGCGGATCGGCTGGATCGGCCAGTTGCATCCGCGCCTGTTGCAGGCGATGCAGATCGACGTGGAGGTGCTCGGCTTCGAGCTGGATCTGGCGCCGCTGGCGGCGCGCGCGCTGCCGCATGCCGCCGAGCTGTCGCGGTTCCCGTCGGTACGCCGCGACCTGGCCTTCCTGGTGCCGGAGGCGGTGGCCTGGTCGGCGCTGGCCGGCAGCGTGCGCGCTGCGGTCGGGCCGCTGCTGCGCGAGGTGGTGCTGTTCGATCGCTACGTCGGGCCGGGGGTCGAGGCGGGTTTCAAGAGTCTCGCTATGGGCTTGATTTTGCAGGACAACTCGCGCACTCTGACGGATCGCGATGTGGATGCCGTGGTCGCCGATGCAGTGGCGGCGCTGGCGCGCGAACACGATGCGCGGATTCGCGGCTGAGACGTAGGGGATAGCAGGGCAATGGCGTTGACCAAAGCGGAAATGGCCGAACGGTTGTTCGACGAAGTCGGGCTGAACAAGCGCGAGGCCAAGGAATTCGTCGATGCTTTCTTCGATGTGCTGCGCGATGCGCTGGAGCAGGGACGGCAGGTGAAGCTGTCCGGTTTCGGCAACTTCGATCTGCGCCGCAAGAACCAACGGCCCGGTCGCAATCCCAAGACCGGCGAAGAAATTCCGATCTCGGCGCGGACGGTGGTGACCTTCCGCCCCGGACAGAAGCTCAAGGAGCGAGTGGAGGCTTATGCTGGACCCGGGCAGTAACCGCGAACTTCCGCCGATTCCGGCCAAGCGCTACTTCACCATCGGTGAGGTCAGCGAGCTGTGCGACGTCAAACCGCACGTGCTGCGCTATTGGGAGACCGAATTTCCCAGCCTTGAACCGGTCAAGCGCCGCGGCAACCGCCGCTACTACCAGCGCCACGACGTGCTGATGGTGCGGCAGATCCGCAGCCTGCTGTACGAACAGGGCTATACGATCGGCGGCGCGCGCTTGCGCCTGGAAGGCGAGGGCGCGCGGCAGGAGTCGGCGCTGAGCAACCAGATCATCAAGCAGGTGCGGCAGGAACTGGAAGAAGTGCTGCAGTTGCTGCGGCGCTGAGCGGCAACCGCGCGACCGGCTAGGAATGGCCGCGCCAATCCCGCTATAATCGCCAGCTCGCCGCGAGGCGGGACCGCCGCAACGGCGGAGTTTTTACCGGGGTATAGCGCAGCCTGGTAGCGCACTAGTCTGGGGGACTAGTGGTCGTCGGTTCGAATCCGGCTACCCCGACCATCTTCGAAGGCCCATGTCAGCGACATGGGCCTTTTTCGTTTTGCGGCGTTCGGGCTGCCTGGGGAACTGCCCGGCGGCAATTGCGTCGCCGCGGCCTCAGGCGCCCGGCTGGCGGGAAGTCGCCGGAGTCATTGCCCCGCAGCTGGGTGCCGATGCACCCGCCCTGGTGGGTCCGTCCCGGCGCGGATCGGTGGCCGGACCGGTTCGGACGAGGGTGTAGACAAACGCGCCCATGCTAGCGAGATGCCTGTGCGGCGGGCAGGAAAGAGCCGGAAACGGCGGGGACGGAAATCCGGCAGCGAACTGCGGAGAAGGGCCGTCAGCGCCTTTACATGCGTCACGTTAACGTCGTGTATTTTGCGACGCAGCTTCGTTCGTCATGCTGAATATTCGGACATGTACTTGAATCCACGCGGTATAGCGTCAAAAAAATGCCGCAGGATGTCTTGGTCAGGACGGGTAGCTGTGCCATAGTGCACTGCAACACGAGGCTTCGCTGTTGGCTTGGGCGGTCGCCCCAGGCAGGAAATGACACTGCAATCGTCTTGCCCGACCGGTGATGGAGCGCTGGCCGGATAGAAGAGTGCGGCGTTCCCAAAACCACTCGACAGAGGGCGTCTGCATCAAGCATGGGTAAACTCTCCGGTACGTTCAACTGGGCATTGTGCCTGGCCCTTTCCTGTCTGCTCTTCCTGTCCGGGTGCAGTAGCGCCGGACCGAAGCTGCCGACGGAATTGCCGCCAGGCGATCCGCTGGCCGCCTCCATGGGACAGCCGGAGTACCTTCTCAGCCCCGGCGATCTGCTGACGGTCAAGGTGTTTCAGGTGGACGATCTGGAACGCCAGGTGCGGGTCGACAACGAGGGCCGCATCTCGCTGCCGCTGGTCGGCGACATCAAGGCGGCCGGGCTCAGCGTCAACGCCTTGCAGAAGGACATCACCGAACGCTACCGCAACGGCTATCTGCAGAACCCGCAGGTGTCGGTGCTGGTCGACGAGTTCACCGGCAACCGGGTCACCGTGACCGGTGCGGTGGGCGAGCCGGGCATCTACCCCATCGTCGGTCCGGCGCTGACCCTGCAGCAGGCGCTGTCGCTGGGCAAGGGCGTCAGCGATGTGGCAAGCCGCGGCAACGTGGTGGTGTTCCGCAACGTCGGCGGGCAGAAGATGCTGGCCCGTTTCGATCTGCGCGATATCCAGAAGGGCATCTCGCCGGATCCTGAAATCTACGGCGGCGACATCGTGGTGGTGTACCGCTCCGATGCGCTCGTCTTGCTGCGCACCGTGGTGCAGCTGACCCCGTTCGTCATGGTCTGGCGGGCATACCGATGAGTTCCTCGAGCATGCACACCCGTTCCTCCTCGGCGCCGCTGAGCCCTGCCGACATCAGCCTGCTGGACTACTGGAACGCCCTGTACCGGCAGCGCTGGCTGATCGTCGGCATCACCACGGCGGTGGTGTTGCTGGCGCTGCTGGTCACGTTGTTGATGACGTCCAAGTACCGCGCCACCAGCGTGCTGCAGATCGAACGCGAGGCCTTGAACGTCACCAACGTGGCGAACCTGATGCCGGTGGAATCGCCGCAGGATCGCGACTTCTACCAGACCCAGTACGAACTGTTGGGCAGCCGCTCGCTGGCGCGGGCGGTGATCCGCGAGGCGCGGCTGACCCAGGATCCGACCTTCAAGCCGCTGGTCGACGAGGCGCTGGAGAAGCTGCAGGGCAATGGCGACGGCCGCGCGCCGTCGCCGCAGGCGCGTGCCGCCACTGCCGAGAACGCGCTGGTCGGCCCGGTGCTGGATGCGTTGACGATCGAGCCGGTGCGCGATTCGCGGCTGGTAAAGATCAACTTCGATTCGCCGGATCGGGTGCTGGCCGCGCGCGTGTCCAATACCTATGCGCAGATGTTCATCGCCTCGACCCAGGAGCGGCGCCTGCAGGCGTCCTCGTTCGCCGCCAAATACCTGTCCGAGCGGCTGGAGCAGCTGCGCGACAAGGTGGAAGAGTCGGAGAAGAACGCGGTCGATTACTCCAGCAAGGAGCAGATCGTGTCGCTGGGCGACGACAAGCCGTCGCTGCCGACACAGAACATGAGCGAGTTGAACGTGCGCCTGGCCGCGGCCCAGGATGCGCGGATCAAGGCCGAGTCGGCCTGGCGCCAGGCCGGCGTCGGCGATGGCATGGGCCTGCCGCAGGTGGTCAGCAGCCCGCTCATCCAGAGCCTGCGCACCGAACAGGTCAAGCTGGAGGCGGATTACCAGCAAAAGCTGGCCACCTTCCAGCCCGGCTATCCGGAGATGCAGCGCCTGCGCAACCAGATCGCCGAGATCAAGCGCCAGATCGGCAACGAGATCGCCAACATCCGCGGCGCGCTGAAGAACGATTACGAAGCGGCGCGGCAGCAGGAGACCCTGTTGTCCGAACGCATCTCCAGCCTCAAGAACGACGAACTGGATCTGCAGACCCGCAGCATCCGCTACAACATGCTCAGGCGCGAAGCCGACACCAACCGCCAGCTCTACGACGCGCTGCTGCAGCGCTACAAGGAGATCGGTGTGGCCGGCAACGTGGGCACCAACAATGTGTCGATCGTCGACCGCGCCGATGTGCCCGGCAAGCCGAATTCGCCGAAGACCTTGCTGAACCTGGCGCTGGCGTTCGTGTTCGGCCTGTTCTCGGCGATCGCCATCGCCTTGATCCGTTATTTCCTGCGCGAAGCCAATGCGGCGGCGGCATGACGCGCATGGCGCGCAGTGCGGCGCGATGCGGCATGACCGCGTTCGCGGCGGATGCGACGACACGCGCACAGCGTCATTTTTTGTACGCGAAATTTTCAGCGAGGTGATACGTGGTTCAGCTAAGGAAGGAGGTGGCCCATTATTTTCCTGAGCAGTTGTATGAAGTCGTCTTGCTGTTGAAGTAACACGGGCTGCCGTGGACCTGGGGTCGGTGAGGAAGGCACCGCAGCGGTCCACTGGCAGATGAGATCGAGGCTCGCATACGTCGCATGTTCCCCCGCATGCCACCGACCGAGTTTGGATGGGAATCCCGACCATGCTTTTGGCAGACCTGAGTAGCGCCACCTATACAACTTCGTCCCCCCGCCTGCTGTCCAAGTACGCAGCAGCGGCGGATATCCTGCTACGCGTATCGGATCTGACGGTCATCGTCGCCGGCGCGCTGGCGACCCACCGCCTGCTGTTCGGCAGCTGGATGCCGGAGGCGTCCTACCGGGTCGCGATCGGCACCACCCTGCTGTATGCGGTGATCTGTTTCGCGCTGTTCCCGCTGTACCGCAGCTGGCGCGGCCGCGGCCTGATGCGCGAGATGATGGTGCTGAGCCTGGCTTGCGGCGGCGTGTTCGCGCTGTTCGCGGTGCATGCCTTCGTGGTGCAGTTCGGCCAGCAGGTCTCGCGGCTGTGGATCGGCCTGTGGTTCGCCACCAGCCTGGCCACGCTGCTGGTCTCGCGCACCATGGTGCGCGGCGTGCTCAACCACCTGCGTTCGGAAGGCGTGGACGTGCAGCGCGTGGTCGTGGTCGGCCTGCGCCATCCGGTGGTCAAGATCCACAACTACCTGAGCCGCAATCCGTGGGTGGGCATGCAACTGGTCGGCTACTTCAGCAGCGACTACGACCTGTCGGTGGCCGACCATCCGAAGAAGCTGCAGTGCCTGGGGGCGGGCACGCCGGAGTCGCTGATCGACTACCTCAACAACAACGAGGTCGAGCAGGTGTGGATCTCGCTGCCGCTGGGCGAGCGCGACCACATCAAGCAGTTGCTGCAGCAGATGGACCGCTATCCGATCCAGGTCAGGCTGATCCCGGATCTGTTCGACTTCGGCATGCTCAACCAGTCCGGCGACCAGATCGGCAACGTGCCGGTGATCAACCTGCGCCAGGGCGGGGTGGATCGCAATACCTACTTCGTGGTCGCCAAGGCGCTGCAGGACAAGGTGGTGGCGTTGGCCGCGCTGGCATTGCTGTGGCCGGTGATGCTGGCGATCGCGCTGGGCGTGAAGCTGAGTTCGCCCGGTCCGGTGTTCTTCCGCCAGCGCCGCCATGGCCTGGGCGGGCGCGAGTTCTACATGTACAAGTTCCGCTCGATGCGCGTGCAGCAGGAGCCCAGCGACGTGGTGGTGCAGGCCAAGCGCGGCGACAGCCGGGTCACCCCGTTCGGCGCGTTCCTGCGCCGCAGCAGCCTGGACGAGCTGCCACAGCTGTTCAACGTGCTCGGCGGCAGCATGTCGGTGGTGGGGCCGCGGCCGCATGCGGCCCAGCACAACACCCACTACGAGAAGCTGATCAACCATTACATGCAGCGGCACTACGTCAAGCCGGGCATCACCGGCTGGGCCCAGGTCAACGGGTTCCGCGGCGAGACGCCTGAGCTGCGCACGATGAAGAAGCGCATCCAATACGACCTGGATTACATCCGGCGTTGGTCGCTGTGGCTGGATACGCGGATCATCGTGCTCACCGCAGTGAAGGTGCTCGGGCAGAAGACCGCCTACTGATGCGACCGATGTACCGTTATCGCGCCGACCGTCCCCACTGCCGGCGCCGCCCCGTCGTCGCCGCCGGTGGCGGGGACGGCGGCGGCTGGGGCGCATGCCGCAGCGCCATCGAGGCCATTGGCTGCAATGTCTTCCGCATCGGGCCTGGCGCCGCCGTTGTGCGGCGGCGGTTGTCGCCGCGCGCCGCCGGGCGCGCCGCCGAGAGGGGTGTCGCGTGCTGAATACCGCCCTCAACGCACCTGCGATGACGCTGCGCGAGCAGCGCCACAACCTGTTGATCGAGCTGGTGCTGCTGTTCGCCATCGGCTACAACTTCCTGCTCGCGGTGGTGAACGCCAAGGTGTTCCGGGTCAGCCCGGCGATGACCTATGTCGTGGAACTGGCGATCTACGGCGCCTGCTTCCTGATCGGCCTGTGGTCGCTGGACCGCAAGCGCACGGCGATGGTGTTCACCGGCATCGGCCTGCTGGCGCTGCTGATGCTGGTGCGGCTGTTCCTGGTCTGGTCGATCGATCCCAAGTTCTTCCGCGACGCGCTGATCCCGTTCGCCTTCCTGGCGCTGGGCGCGGCCTATACCGGTTCGTTGCCGAAACTTTTCCTGCGCATGGCGCTGATCGTGTCGCTGGTGGCGGCATTCGAACTGGCCCTGCCCAAGGTCTACGGCGACGTGGTCAACCCGAAGAGCTACTTCGTCAATGCGCGCGGCGCCAGCGCGTCCAGCTTCTGGAACCAGGACAGCAACCTGTTCGTCAGCGCGACCCGGCCGGGCGCGCGCAACTTCCTGCCGTCTTCCAATCTGCCGCGCGCCTCCTCGGTGTTCATCGAGCCGGTGACGATGGGCAACTTCATCATCTTCTTCACCGCGATCCTGCTGACCTTCTGGCGCTGGATGCGGCCGGTGGGCATCGCCGCGTCGGTGGCGATGATCGGCTTTTTGATCGTGGCCTCGGACGGGCGCCTGGCGGCCGGCACCTGCGTGATGATGGTGGCGCTGACGCCGCTGCTGCTGCGCATGGACCAGCGCCTGGGTTTCCTGATCTTCTTCGGCGTGTTGCTGGGCGCATGGCTGATGGTGTGGGCATCGGGCATCCAGAGCTACGAGGACACCACCCTGGGGCGGGTGTTCTTCACCGTGTATTCGATCCGCAACATGACCGCCGAATCGTGGCTGGGCCTGGATTTCGACACGCCGTACAAGTATTTCGACAGCGGCATCGCCTACTTCATCTCCTCGCAGTCGGTGGTGCTGGTGCTGGCGTTCCTGCTCGCCTATTCGTTCGCGATGCTGATGCGCACGATCGAGGGCCAACTATTCAAGAACCTGCTGATCTTCGCGTTCGCGTTGAGCCTGCTGGTGTCCAACGGCTATTTCTCGATCAAGACCGCGGCGCTGTGGTGGTTCGTGTGCGGCTGCCTGTGGCAGATGGTGCCGCGGCAGTCCGCGCCGGATGCGCTGCCGCCGGCCAGCGGCCCGACGCGGCAAGCGGCGGTGGCGACATGAGCGTCCCCACGCAGACCGTGCAGACGGTGTTGGCCGAGCAGCCGACCACGACCGGCGTACGCGGCACGCGCGATGCGCGCATCGATGCGGCCAAGGCGCTGGCGATCCTGCTGGTGGTGTTCGGCCACGCCAAGGGCATCCCGCATGCCTATGTGATCCTCGCCTACAGCTTCCATGTGCCGATGTTCTTCGTGTTGTCCGGCTGGGTCGGCGAAGCGTTCGGCAAGCGCCCGCTGGGCATGGCGACCTGGACCAAACTGGCGCGCAGCCTGCTGCTGCCGTACCTGGCGTTCTTCGTGGTCGGGTACGTCTACTGGATGCTGACCCGCAACATCGGTTCCAAGGCGCAGCTGTGGGGCGACCGGCCGTGGTGGGAGCCGCTGCTGGGCCTGGTCAGCGGCATCGGACCCAAGCTCTACGTGATGCCGGCGCTGTGGTTCCTGCCGGCGCTGTTCGTGACCACGTTGACCTATCTGTACCTGCGCCGGCACCTGTCGCTGGAGCTGCTGGCGGTGCTGTCGCTGTTGCTGGCCTGGGCCTGGGCGATCTGGTTTCCGACCCAGGATTACCGGCTTCCGTTTGCGCTGGATGTACTACCGGTGTCGTTGTGCTTCTTCGCGATCGGCGCGGCCGCGGCCAAGCGCAGCGGCCAGCTGCCGAGCAGCCGCGCGGGCAACGCGCTGGCCGCGCTGCTGCTCGGCGCGGCGTGGTTCGCGATCGCCTGGAACAACGGCCGGGTGGACGTGAACATGATGAAATTCGGCCATTCGCCGCTCGGTTTCCTCGCCGCCAGCCTGCTCGGCAGCGCGATGGCGCTGTGCGCGGCGCGGCTGGTGCAGGACTGGGCGTGGCTGCAGTGGATCGGGCGCAACACCTTGCTGATCCTGTGCACGCATACGCTGCTGTTCTCGGTCATGGCCGGCGTGGCCAGCCGCACCGGCCTGGTCCGCGGCGATGCGTGGGGGCCGGCCTGGGCGGTATCGGTGAGCGTGTTCGCGGTGCTCGCCAGCGTGCCGATGCGTGCGGTGATCGTGCGCGTGGCGCCGTGGATGATCGGGCTGCGGCGCGAGCCGGCAACACAGGAGGCGAGCTGATGGCGCTATCGCAATGCTGCATGTGGTCCCGCGGGAGCGCTCGATGAAGGTGGTACATGTGGTGCGCCAGTTCCATCCGTCGGTGGGCGGCATGGAGGAGGTCGTACTGAACATCGCGCGGCGGCATCTGCAACAGGGCCGCGACCAGGTCGAGGTGGTGACCCTGGACCGGGTCTTCACCCGGCCGCAGGAGCGGCTCGCGCAGCGCGATGCCTACCAGGGCGTGCCGATCGTGCGCGTGCCGTTCCGCGGCTCCTCGCGCTATCCGCTGGCGCCGAAGGTGCTGGCCGCGCTGCGCGGCGCCGATCTGGTGCACGTGCACGGCATCGATTTCTTCTACGACTTCCTGGCCTTGACCCGCGTGCTGCACGGCACGCCGATGATCGTCTCCACCCATGGCGGGTTCTTCCATACCACCTACGCCTCGCGCCTGAAGATGCTGTGGTTCAAGACGCTGACCCGGGCCTCGGCCTGGGCCTATGCGCGGGTCGTGGCGACCAGCGAGAACGATGGCGAGGTGTTCTCCGCGGTGGTCGCGCCGCAGCGGCTGCGGGTGATCGAGAACGGCGTGGACGTGGGCAAGTTCGCCGGGCAGGGCAGCGCCACGCCAGGGCGCACCCTGATCTATTTCGGGCGCTGGTCGGTCAACAAGGGCCTGCTGGAGACGCTGGACCTGCTGCGCGCGCTGGCGGCGCAGGATCCGGCCTGGCAACTGATAGTGGCCGGGCGCGAATACGACTTCAGCCACGCCGATCTGCTGCAGGCGATCGCCGAGCGCGGCCTGCAGGGCCGCGTGCAACTGCGCGTGGCGCCCTCGCAGGAGGAACTGGCGCAACTGCTCGGCAGCGCGCAGTACTTCGTGTGCCTGTCGCGGCACGAAGGCTTCGGCCTGGCCGCGGTCGAGGCGATGAGCGCCGGCCTGCTGCCGGTGCTGAGCGACATCCCGCCGTTCGCACGCCTGGTGCGCGAATCGGCGCAAGGCGTGCTGCTGGATCCGGCCGATCCGCAGCGCGCCGCCGCTGCCGTGCAGGCCTACGCGGCCGCCACCGACGCGACGTTCCCCGCGCAGCGGCAGGCGGCCATGGCCTATGCGCAGCGCTACGACTGGGAGCATGTGGTCGGCGCCTATCTGGACGAATACCGCGCGGTACTTGGCAAGACGGAGGGAGTGCGATGACCGGCGAACCGCGTTGCAGCGGCGATGCGCGCGTGCCCGGTCCGCCGATCACCGTGCTGCTGTCGACCGAACGGCCGACCGCGACCACCAATCCCTATCTGACCCAGCTGTACGCGGCATTGCCGCAGCAGGTGCAGTTGCGCTTCTTCTCGATGCGCGCGGCGCTGCTGTCGCGCTACGACGTGCTGCACGTGCACTGGCCCGAATACATGCTGCGGCACCGCACCGGCCTGGGCACGCTGGCCAAGCAGGCGTGCATGGCGCTGCTGCTGCTGCGGCTGAAGGTGAGCGGCGTGCCGCTGGTGCGCACCCTGCACAACGTGGCCCCGCACGAGGACAAGGGCTGGCGCGAGCGCCTGCTGCTGCGCTGGACCGATCGGCTGACCGCGCGCTGGATCCGCATCAACGCCACCACCCCCGAGCGCGCACCGGCCACCGACACCATCCTGCACGGCCACTACCGCGACTGGTACGCGGCCATGCCGCAACCGCGGCGGGTGCGCGGACGCCTGCTGCATTTCGGCCTGCTGCGCCCGTACAAGGGCGTGGAAACCCTGGTCGCGACGCTGCAGGCCCTGCCAGATCCGGCACTGAGCCTGCGCATCGCCGGCAATCCGGTCAATTCGGAGATCCGCGCCGTGGTCGAACAGGCCTGCGCCGCCGATCCGCGGATCAGCGCGCGCCTGCAGTACGTGGAAGACGAGGTCTTGGCGCGCGAAGTCGGCGAGGCCGAACTGGTGGTGTTGCCGTACCGGCAGATGCACAACTCCGGCACGCTGCTGCTGGCGCTTTCGCTGGCGCGGCCGGTGCTGGCGCCGTGGAACGAGGCCACTGCGGCGATCGCCGACGAGGTCGGGCCGGAGTGGGTGCTGCTGTACCAGGGCGAGCTGGACGCGGCGCAGCTGGCCGGGGCCCTGGCGCAGGCGCAGCGCCTGCCCGCCGACGCGGTGCCGGACCTGTCGCGGCGCGACTGGAGCGCGATCGGCGTGCAGCATTACCGCAGTTATCTGGATGCGCGCGGCATGCGCAGCGAGGCAGGGGCATGAGCGCGACCGAAACACCGGGGCCCGCCGCGCCGCCGGAGCGCAGCCTCGGCTCGCGCGCCGCCGGCGGCGCGGCGGTGACCATGGCCGGGCAGCTGGCGAAGATGGTGGTGCAGTTCGGCGGCATCGTGCTGCTGGCGCGCTTGCTGACGCCCTACGACTACGGGCTGATGGCGATGGTCACCGCGATCGTCGGCATGGCCGAGATCCTGCGCGACTTCGGCCTGTCCTCGGCCGCGATCCAGGCCAAGCACGTCAGCCGCGAGCAGCGCGACAACCTGTTCTGGATCAACAGCGGCATCGGCCTGGTGCTGGCGATCGTGGTGTTCCTGTCCTCGTCGTGGATCGCGCACTTCTATCGCGAGCCGGCGCTGCTGGGCATCTCGCAGGCGCTGGCGGTGACCTTCCTGCTCAACGGCATGACCACCCAGTACCGCGCGCATCTCAGCCGCGGGCTGCGCTTCGGCCAGGTGTCGCTGAGCGATGTCGGCGCGCAGGTGATGGGCCTGATCGCCGGCGTCGGCGTGGCCCTGGCCGGCTACGGCTACTGGGCGCTGGTCTGGCAGCAGGTGGTGCAGGCGCTGGTCAACCTGGCCATCGCCGGCGCCTGCGCGCGCTGGCTGCCGCGCGGTTACCGCCGCGACGCGCCGATGCGCGCGTTCCTGAGCTTCGGCTGGAACCTGATGGCCGCGCAGTTGCTCGGCTACGCCAGCCGCAACGTCGGCCAGGTGATCATCGGCCACCGCATCGGCGCCGAGGCGCTGGGCCTGTACAACCGCGCGTTCCAGCTGTTGATGATGCCGCTGAACCAGATCAATGCGCCGGCCACCTCGGTGGCGCTGCCGGTGCTGTCGCAGCTGCAGGACGATCCGCCGCGCTTCGGCAGCTTCCTGCTGCGCGGGCAGACGGTGATGGTGCACCTGATCGTGGCGCTGTTCTCCTGCGCCTGCGCGCTGGCGCTGCCGCTGATCGTGCTGGTGCTCGGCGAACAATGGCGCCCGGCGGTGCCGCTGTTCCAGGTGCTGACCCTCGGCGGCATCTTCCAGACCGCGTCCTACGCCACCTACTGGGTGTTCCTGGCGCATGGCCTGATGCGCGAACAGCTGGTGTATTCGGTGGTCGGGCGGGTGATGCTGATCGCCTGCATCTTCGCCGGCTCGGCCTGGGGCGTGATGGGCGTGACCGTCGGCTACACGCTGGGCCTGCTGGTGATGTGGCCGCTGTCGGTGATCTGGATCGCCAAGGTGGCGCCGCAGGTGCCGGCGCTGGAATTGTTCAACAATGGCCTGCGCGCGATCCTCGGCTACGGGGCCGCCGGCGTGGCGGCGTACTTCGCCGCGCAGCAGTGGGGCGGCAGTTCGCTGTGGCAGCAGCTGGCGGTGGGCGGCGCGGCGATGGCGCTGGGCTGCGTGCTGGTGTTCGCGCTGTGGCCGGCGTTCCGCCGCGACGTGATGGCGATCCTCAACATGCGCACGCTGTTGCGCGATGCCAGGGCCAAACGATGACCCGCGAGCAGGCGATTCTTCCCGACACCCCTCACCGCAAAGGAGCGATGGCATGAGCGATTCTTCCGCAGCGGCGACGCTCGCCGCGGCACCGGCCGCGGCCCTTGCCGGACGCCCGCCGTGCTATCTGGTGCTGTCGGCGCACGACTACCGCACGCCGCGCCGCGCCAACATCCACTTCATCGCCGACGAGCTGGCCAAGCGCGGCACCACGCGTTTCTTCTCGC
This sequence comes from Xanthomonas campestris pv. phormiicola, assembly GCA_025666215.1. Taxonomy (NCBI): domain Bacteria; kingdom Pseudomonadati; phylum Pseudomonadota; class Gammaproteobacteria; order Lysobacterales; family Lysobacteraceae; genus Xanthomonas; species Xanthomonas campestris. Next base: position 2,234,930 of record CP102593.1, read on the forward strand.
TGCGCTACAGCCTGCTGTCGCGGATGAAGGGCGACCTGCGGCTGCCGCTGGACGCCACCGCCAACACCGTGGTCAAGCACAACGGCGTGGACTGCTATCTGTGGCGCGCGCCGCTGCATCCGTTCAACACGCGGCGGCGCTGGCTGCGCCCGCTGGAAGACCTGATGTTCAAGCTGTATGCGGCCAAGCCGCCGGCCACGCTGCTGCGCTGGATGCAGGAAGCGGATGTGATCGTGTTCGAAAGCGGCATCGCGGTGGCCTTCATCGAGCTGGCGGCACGCATCAACCCGACCGCGCGCAAGGTCTACCGTGCCTCCGACGGCCTGAGCACGATCAACGTCGCCGACTACATCGAGCGCGAATTCGACCGCGTGGCGCCGAGCCTGGACGTGATCGCGCTGGTGTCGCCGGCGATGGCCGAGGAGATCTCCAGCCGCCACAACGTGTTCCACGTCGGCCATGGCGTGGACCACAACCTGGACGCGCTCGGCGATCCGTCGCCGTACGGCGAGGGCATCCATGCGGTGGCGGTCGGTTCGATGCTGTTCGATCCGGAATTCTTCGTCGCCGCCAGCCGCGCCTTCCCGCAGGTCACCTTCCACGTGATCGGCTCGGGCATGGGTCGCGCGCCGGGCTACGGCGACAACGTGGTGGTGTACGGCGAAATGAAGCACGCCGAGACCATCGGCTACATCAAGCACGCGCGCTTCGGCATCGCGCCGTACGCGTCGGAGCAGGTGCCGGTGTATCTGGCCGACAGCTCGATGAAACTGCTGCAGTACGATTTCTTCGGCCTGCCGGCGGTGTGTCCGAACGCGGTGGTCGGCAGCTACCAGTCGCGCTTCGGCTATACCCCGGGCGACGAGGCCTCGATCGTGGCGGCGATCGAAAAGGCGCTGCAGGCGCCGCACGTGCGCCACCGCCAATGCCTGAGCTGGTCCGAGACCACCGACCGTGTCCTGGATCCGTCGGCCTATCCGGAAACCCGGCTTTTCGCCGGCGAGAGCGCCTGACACGGAGTTCGCCCTCGAACGGCGTTCGCGCACAAAAGGAGGATTTCGCATTGCCCGCACTGCAAAAATGGATCGACTACGAAGAACGCCGCGCGCTGTTCTGGTGGAAACCCAAGAACGGCGAGATCAACGTCGGCGATCACCTGTCCAAGATCATCGTGTCCAACGTGCTGGCGCAGCGCGACCGGACCCTGCTGGACAAGCGCGACAAGCGCAAGCGCCTGATCGCGATCGGCTCGGTGCTGCATTTCGCCAGCGACGGCGACACGGTGTGGGGCAGCGGCATTAACGGCAAGATCCCGGCCGACCGGCATACCTTCCGCACGCTCGACGTGCGCGCCGTGCGCGGTCCCAAGACCCGCGCGTTCCTGCGCGAACGCGGGCTGCAGGTGCCGGAAATCTACGGCGACCCTGGACTGCTGATGCCGCTGTTCTTTCCGCGCGAGGCGCTGGCGCCGCCGGCCGTGCGGCAGCCGTTCCTGATCGTGCCGCACTTCAACGAGCCGTCGGGCAAATACGCGCGCTACAAGGACCAGCTGGTGCTGCCGAACCGGCAGCCGGCCGGATTCGTGCGGCAATTGCTGGGCGCGGAACTGGTCGTCTCCAGTTCCCTGCACGGCCTGATCCTGGCCGAAGCCTACGGCGTGCCGTCGGTGTACCTGGACTGGGGCAACGGCGAGGACCCGTTCAAGTACGACGACTACTACCACGGCACCGGACGCATGCAGTGGCACGCCGGCCACAGCGTGGAGGAGTGCCTGGCCCTGGGCGGCAACGCCCCATTCGATCTGAACGCGGTGCAGCGCGGTCTATTGGACAGTTTCCCCCATGACCTCTGGTGACCCGCGCGCCGAACCCCAGGAGGCGATGGCGCTGGGCGGCTATCGGATCCTGCGCACCACCGAAGCGGCGTTCGCGCACACGCTGTTCCAGGCGCAGGCGCGCGGCGAGCAACGCCAGGTGTTCTTCGCCAACACCAACTTCGTGGTGCAGTGCCAGGCGCTGCGCGAGCGCCTGCGGGCGCCGGGCGTGCGCATCGTCAACGACGGCATCGGCATGGACCTGGGCGCGCTGCTGGTGCATGGCCGCCGTTTCGCCGGCAACCTCAACGGCACCGACCTGATTCCGTACCTGTGCCGGCACAGTCGGCGGCCGCTGCGCTTCTTCCTGCTCGGCGGGCGTCCCGGCGTGGCCCAGGCCGCCGCGCAGACCTTGCGGCAGACCTTGGGCCAGGAGGTGGTCGGCACCTGCGACGGCTACGCCGAGTTCGCGGCCGCGGGCGCCGCGCTGACCGAGCGCATCAACGCCAGCGGCGCCGACGTGGTGCTGGTGGCGTTCGGCAATCCGCTGCAGGAAACCTGGATCCTCGACCACGCCGCGCAGCTGCGTGCGCCCTTGCTGTTCGGGGTCGGCGCGCTGCTGGATTTCCTGTCCGGCAAGGCACAGCGTGCGCCGGCCTGGGTGCGCCGCTTGCACATGGAGTGGATGTATCGTCTGCTGCGCGAACCGCGGCGCCTGCTCAAGCGCTACAGCTGGGATCTGCTGGTGTTCTTCGGCGTGTGCCTGCGCAACGGCCGGCGCCTCGGCTAGGACGTGCCGGCGGCCGGCCGGGACCCGCCGACAGACGGTGCGGCGGACGCCGCCGGTGGTCTAGCCCAGGCCCGGCGACAGGCCCTAAACTGGGCCATGTCTACAGAATCGTCCACTCGCATCGCCGCCTTGCTGCGCGAATTCTCGCTGCTGCCGCACCCGGAAGGCGGACGTTATGCGCGCGTGCACACCTCGGCGCTGCAGGTGCAGCACGCGGGCACCACGCGCCCGGCCTGTACCGCGATCCGCTTCCTGCTGGTGCGCGGCGAGTGCAGCGATTGGCACCGGATCGACGCCGACGAGACCTGGCACTGGGAGGAGGGCGGCGCGCTGGAACTGCTCAGCTTCGATCCGCAGCACGGCCTGCAGCGCTACCGGATGGGCGCCAGCGGCCGCGGCGGCCTGCCTTCGGTGGTGATTCCGGCCGGCAGCTGGCAGGCGGCGCGGCCGCTGGACGACTACAGCCTGGTGCGCTGCGTGGTGGCGCCGGGGTTCCTGTGGGAGCGCTTCGAGTTGCTGCCCGCCACCGATCCGCTGGCGGCGTACCTGCCCAGGCTGTCGGGCTGATATCGTCGCGACGCGCCGGATCTTCGGCGCCGGTCCGAATTGCTGGAGAGTGGCGCGATGCCGATGGCGACTGCGGTGAGAGGCCTGTGTGCGGCACTGCTGCTGGCGTTCGCTGGGCTGACCGCCGCGCATCCGGGCGTACCGCCGGCACCGCCCGCCGCCGCGCCGGTGGTCGATCTGGAGGCGGTGCTGGTGACCGGCCAGCAGCCCGGTCCCGGACTGTGGCAGGTGCGCCGCGGCGACCACGTGCTGTGGATCCTGGGCACGGTGTCGCCGTTGCCCAAGCGCATGCAGTGGGCGTCGGGCGAGGTGGAGCGGGTGATCGGCCAATCGCAGCAGGTGATCGCCGCGCCGACGCTGTCGCTGTCCTCGAACCTGGGCGTGTTCCGCAGCCTGCTGTTGCTGCCGTCGCTGCTGAAGGCGCGGCGCAACCCCGACGACAAGACCCTGCAGCAGATGCTGCCGGCCGAGCTGTATGCGCGGTGGCTGCCGCTGAAGGCGCGCTACCTGGGCCGCGACGCCAGCGTGGAAACGTGGCGGCCGGTGTTCGCCGCGCAGGAGCTGTACGAGGCGGCGATGCGCAAGTCCGGGCTGAGCATGGCCAGCGTCACCGCGCCGGTGATCGAGCGCGCGGCCAAACGCGCCAAGGTGCCGATCGTGCCGGTGGTGGTGGAAGTGAAGGTGCCCGACGCCAAGCGTGCGCTGCAGGAATTCCGCGCGACCTCGTTGAACGACAGCAGCTGTTTCGCGCGGACCCTGCAGGTCATCCAAAGCGACCTGGACACGATGCGGCAACGCGCCAATGCCTGGTCCGAGGGCGATCTCGAGGCGCTCGGCAAGCTGCCGGGCAACGACCAGTACCGGGTGTGCATGGACGCGGTCGGCGAGGCGGCGATCGCACGCAAGCTGGGCCTGGGCGATGTGCGCCAGCGCGCGCTGGGCAAGTGGCTGGAAACGGCGGAGCGGGCGCTGGCGCAGAACCGCTCCAGCTTCGCGGTGCTGTCGATGCAGACCCTGCAGGAAAGCGATGGTCCGCTGGAGCGGCTGCGCGCACGCGGCTACGAGGTGATCGCGCCTTGAGCGGATAAGGTGCGACGCGCATGGCCTGCCTGGCCGCGCCGCACCTGCCGTTCACGCCGTGGCCCAGCGCGCCGCGGCGTCAGCCGGCGGCGGTGCGCGGTGCGTTGGCGCCGGCGGCCAGTTGCGGCCAGCGCGCCAGGATCGCCGCGCGGATGCCGGCGGCGTCGATGCCGGCTTCGGCCAGCAACTGCTCGCGGCTGGCATGGTGCTGGAATGCGTCGGGCAGCCCCAGGTGCAGCACCGGACGCAGCACGCCCTCGGCATTGAGCAGTTCGGCCACGCCGGAACCGGCGCCGCCGGCCACCACGTTGTCCTCGATGGTCACGAAGCCGTCGTGGCTGCGCGCCAGCTCGAGCAGCAGCGCGCGATCCAGCGGTTTGACGAAGCGCATGTTGACCACGCTCAGGCCCAGCTCGCGGCCGACCTGTTCGGCCGCGGCCAGGGGCGCGCCGAACGCCAGCAGCGCCAGCGTGGTGCCCTGGACGCGCAGCTGCGCCTTGCCGATCGGCAGCGTGTCCAGCGCCGTGCCGGGCGCCACGCCGGGGCCGGTGCCGCGCGGATAGCGCACCGCGGCCGGACCGGCATGCTGCAGGCCGGTGCTGAGCAGCTGCCGGCACTCGGCCTCGTCGGCCGGGGCCATCACCACCAGATGCGGCACGCAGCGCAGGAAGCTCAGGTCCAGGTTGCCGGCATGGGTGGCGCCGTCCGGGCCGACCACGCCGCCGCGGTCGATCGCGAACAGCACGTCGAGCTGCTGCACCGCCACGTCGTGCACCAGCTGGTCGTAGCCGCGCTGCAGGAAGGTCGAGTAGATCGCCACCACCGGCTTGGCGCCCTGCGTGGCCATGCCCGCCGCCAGCGTCACCGCATGCTGCTCGGCGATCGCCACGTCGAAGTAGCGCTGCGGGTATTCCTTGCTGAAGCGCACCAGGCCCGAGCCTTCGCGCATCGCCGGGGTGATCGCCAGCAGCGCCGGTTCGGCCGCGGCCATGTCGCAGATCCAGTCGCCGAACACGTCGGTATAGGTCGGCGCCTTGGCGCCCGGCTTGGACACCAGGCCCTTGCTGGGATCGAACGGGCCGACCGCGTGGTAGCCGATCTGGTCGCCCTCGGCCAGTTCGTAGCCCTTGCCCTTGGTGGTGATCACGTGCAGCAGCTGCGGACCCTTGAGCGTCTGCAGCGTCTTCAGCGCGCCGATCAGCGCCGGCAGGTCGTGGCCGTCGATCGGCCCGGTGTAGTGGAAGCCCATCTCCTCGAACAGCGTGGACGGCACGAACATGCCTTTCCAATGCTCCTCCCAGCGGCGCACGAAACGCGCGGTCGGATTGCTCTTCTTGTCGCCGAGGATCTTCTTGCCGCTCTCGCGGATCGCATTGAGCGTCTTGCTGCCGCTCATCCGGCCGAGCATCTTGGTGACCCCGCCGACCGCCTCGGAGATCGACATGCGGTTGTCGTTGAGGATCACCAGCAGGTTCGGTTCCGTCTCCATGCCGCCGGCGTGGTTCAGGGCCTCGTAGGCCATGCCGGCGGTCATCGCGCCATCGCCGATCACCGCCACCACCTTGCGCTCGTCGCCGGCGCGCTGCAGCGCGATGGCCATGCCCAGCGCCGCGGAGATCGAGGTGGAGGAATGGCCGACGCCGAAGGTGTCGTATTCGCTTTCCTCGCGCTTGGGGAACGGCGCCACGCCGCCGGCCTGCTTGACCGAATGGATCTGGTCGCGGCGCCCGGTGAGGATCTTGTGCGGGTAGGTCTGATGGCCGACGTCCCACACCAGCCGATCGACAGGCGTGTCGTACAGATAGTGCAGGGCCACGGTGAGCTCGATCACGCCCAGGCCGGCGCCGAAATGGCCGCCGCTCTTGCCGACGCACTCGATCAGGTAGGCGCGCAGTTCCTCCGCGATCGCCGGCAGCTCCGACTCCTCGAAGCGGCGCAGTTCGGCGGGGATCTGGATGCGCGAGAGGCGCGGATAGCGGGTGGGGTCGATCATCGGGATTCGGGTTCAGCGGACCGTCCATTTTCCTCCCCATTCCAGGCACGGGCAAGCAACCCGTTCAGTTGCGCACGGGCGCAGGCCGCGTTGCGAGGGAGGTGCGGCAATCGGTCGCAGCGCGCAGCGGCGTGCGGTTCAGACCGACAGCTTGGAGCGCTTGGGCAATTGCGCCTTCAGGAACGACATCTGGTCGGCCAGGATGTTGCGGTTGGACAGGATCAGGTGCTCGATCCAGCTCGGCCGGTACGGGACCGCCAGCAGCGGCATTGACGCCTGCTGCGGGGTGCGGTTGCCCTTGCGCGAGTTGCAGTGGAAACACGCGGTGACCACGTTCTCCCAGGTGTCGCGGCCACCCTTGGACACCGGCATGACGTGGTCGCGGGTCAGTTGCGGGCGGCTGAACTGCTGGCCGCAGTACAGGCATAGCTGCGCGTCGCGGGCGAACAGCGCGGTATTGGTCAAGGTGGGCGTGGGATCGAGCGCGCGCGAACGGGCATGGCCGCGCGCGGCGATGATCGGATGCAGATGCAGCACGCTGCGCTCGCCGCTGGCGCGCGACATGCCGCCATGGATGTGCATGCACGGCTCGCCCAGGGTCCAGGCCACCGCGCCGCGCGCATACAGGCAGGCGGCCGATTGCCAGTTGATCCAGTCCAGCACCCGGCCATGCGCATCCAGCGACAGCAGCCGCACCGACGGCAGATGGGCAGGGGGCGACGAAAACGACGCGTCGCCGGCCGAAGCGGCGAAGGCTCCGGTATCGATCAGACCAAGCGTTGTTGTGTCTGTCTCCATCGGGAAAACAGCTTATACCCGATTGTTGACGATTTGTGTATCGAAGCGGGACGGATCCGCGCGACCGGCGCAGTGCGCCGCCGGTCGCGCAGCGCGCGTGGCTCAGAAGTGCGCGTCGGCCATCGCCATCAGCGGTTCGGCACCGGCCTCGATCACCGCGGCATGGGTCAGCGTGCGTGGCAGCAGCTTGGCGTAGTAGAAGCGCGCGGTCTCGCGCTTGGACTGCTTGAACGCCTCGCTCTGCGCCGAGGCGTCGGCGGCGGCGACGCTGCGCGCCCACCAGTAGGCCAGCACCACGTAGCCGGAATAGAACACGTAGTCGTAGCTGGCCGCGCCCAGTTCGTCGGCATTGCCGGCGGCGCGCTGCAGGATGCGCCTGGTCAGCGCCGCCCATTCGCCGGCCTTCTCGCGCAGCGGGCCGACGAACTCGGCCACCGCCGGATTGTCGGCGTGCTCGGCGAGGAAGGCCTCGATCTGCGCCAGGAACAGCTTCAGCCCCGCGCCCTGGCTGGAGGCGGTCTTGCGCCCGATCAGGTCCAGTGCCTGGATGCCGGTGGTGCCTTCGTACAGCGTGGTGATGCGGGCGTCGCGCGCCAGCTGTTCCATGCCGTGCTCGTGGATGTAGCCGTGGCCGCCGAAGCACTGCAGCGCGTGATAGGTGTTCTCCACGCCCCATTCGGTCTGGCAGGCCTTGGAGATCGGGGTCAGGAAACTGACCAGTACGTCGGCCTGCTCGCGCTCGGCCGGATCCTGCGCATGGTGGGCGATGTCGATCAGGGTCGCCGCGTGCAGCGCCAGCAGGCGGCTGCCTTCGGTCAGCGCCTTCACCGTCAGCAGCATGCGGCGCACGTCCGGATGCACCAGGATCGGGTCGGCCGGCTTGTCCGGCAGCTTGGCGCCGGTCAGCGAACGCGACTGCAGGCGTTCGCGCGCATAGCGCAGGGCGTTCTGGTAGGCGCGCTCGGACAGGCCGATGCCCTGCAGGCCGACGCCCAGCCGCGCCGTGTTCATCATCGTAAACATGGCCTGCAGGCCCTTGTGCGGCTGGCCGACCAGATAGCCTTCGGCGCCATCGAAGTTCATCACGCAGGTGGCCGAGCCGTGGATGCCCATCTTGTGCTCCAGCGAGCCGCAGCGCAGCGCGTTGCGCGCGCCGACGCTGCCGTCGCGGGCGACCTTGAACTTCGGCACCACCAGCAGCGAGATGCCCTTGGCCCCGGCCGGCGCATCCGGCAGCCGCGCCAGCACCAGGTGCACGATGTTGTCGGTGAAGTCGTGCTCGCCGGCGGTGATGAAGATCTTGGTGCCGCTGACCGACCAACTGCCATCGGCATTGGGTTCGGCGCGGGTCTTGAGCAGGCCCAGGTCGGTGCCGCAGTGCGGCTCGGTCAGGCACATGGTGCCGGTCCAGCGGCCATCCACCAGCGGCTTCAGGAACACCTCCTGCTGCCAGGCCTCGCCATGCTGCTTCAGCGCCTCGACCGCGCCATGCGAAAGCAGCGGGAAGTTGCCCCAGGCCAGGTTGGCGGCGTTGACCATCTCGTTGAGCGGCACGCCCAGGGTGTGCGGCAGGCCCTGGCCGCCGAACTCGGTGGCCGCGGTCAGGCCGGTCCAGCCGCCTTCTGCGAACTGCCGGTAGGCCTCGCGAAAGCCCGGTGCGGTGGTGACCGCGCCGGTGGTCGCGTCCAGCGTGCAGCCGTGTTCGTCGCCGACCCGGTTCAGCGGCGCCAGCACGCTGCCGGTGAAGCGCGCGGCTTCCTCCAGCACGGCATCGACCACGTCGGTGGTGGCCTCGGCATAGCCGAGGCGGGCGAACAGCGCTTCCACCTGCAGCACGTCGTGCAGCGCGAAGCGCAGGTCGGTCAGCGGGGCTTGATAGGTGCTCATGCGGTCGCTCGAACAGAGGCCGCGGCGCGGCCGAGGTGCGCAGGATACTACGGCGTATGGATGTGGGGCGGGGATTCGGGATGGGGGATTCGGGATTCGTAACGGCCGTCGCGCGGTGCAAGATCGGAACCGGCCGTTGCTTTTACGAATCCCCCATCCCGAATCCCCAATCACGGCTCCCCATGCACCGTGACCGTCGCGGTCATGCCGGCGGCCAGGACCGTGCCACGCGGCACGCTGGCCGGATCGATGCGCACCCGCACCGGCACCCGCTGCGCCAGGCGGATCCAGTTGAAGGTGGGGCTGACGTCGGCGAGCAGCGAGGCGCTGGTCGGGTTGTCGCTGTCGGCGATGCCGCGGGCGATGCCTTCGACCTTGCCGTGCAGCAGCACCCCGCCGCTCATCAGGCGGATGTCGGCACGGTCGCCGACGTGCACCCGCGGCAGCTTGGTCTCCTCGAAGTAGCCGTAGATCCACATCGCATCGTCGCGCACCAGCGCCAGCCGCGCGCTGCCGGCCTGGGCGTAGTCGCCGACGCGCACGTCCAGGTTGGTGACGTAGCCGTCGGCGGTGGCGCGCACCTGGGTGCGTTGCAGGTCCAGCTCGGCCAGATCGACCGCGGCCTGCGCCTGCGCCACCGCCGCCAGCGCCTGCGCCTGGGCGGCGCTGGCCTGGCCGCGCACCGCGGCGGTGCGGTGCACGTCGGCCTGCGCCGAGCGTGCGGTGGCCTCGGCATCGGAACGGGCCTCGGCCGAGATCACCGCCGCGGCGCGCGCGCGGCGTTCGGCCTGGGCGCGGCGCATCTGGAATTCGGCCTCGCTCGCCGCCTGGCTGGCGGCCGCGGCGGAGATGCTGGCGCCGGCCGAGCGCGCCTGCGCCTGCGCCGCGGCCAGGTCGGCGCGGGCCTGCGCCAGCGCCAGCTCGAAGCGCCGGCGGTCGACGCTGAACAAGACGTCGCCGCGCTCGACGTGCTGGTTGTCGGCCACCGCGACCGCATCGACCAGGCCGGACACGTCCGGGGCGATGCGCACCACCTCGGCGCGCACGCGGCCGTCGCGGGTCCATGGCGACAGCATGTAGTGCCGCCACAGCGCGTGCGCGAGCAGGGCGGCGATCAGCACGATCGCGGCGGTCAGGGCGAAACGGATCAGGGCAGGGGTCTTCATGGCGGGACTCAAGGCAAAAGAAGCAGGCCGAGCGCGGCGAACACGCCGACATACAGGGCCAGGCGGAACAGCGGCGGATGCCAGGCGTAGCGGTATAGCCCGGCGCGGCCGGCGAGCGCATCCACCGCCCAGGCGGCGAACAGCAGCGCCACCGCCAGCACCAGCAGGCCGGGCACGTACACGCCGGCGATCGAGATTTCAGCGGGCAGCGCCATCGGCGGCTCCTGGCGGGGTCGGGGCGGGCGCATGCCCGGCGGCGAGGGCGGCGAGCACCGAGTCGGCATCGAGCAGCGCGCCGCGCAGCACATGCAGGTGCTCGCGGGTGCGCTTCCAGCGCAGCGGCACCGCGCCGTCGAGACGGCTCGCCGCCAGCGCCGCGTCGATGCGCTGCAGAGCTAGCCGATGCCGTTCGGGCGAAGGCGCCAGGTACAGCTCGGCCAGTGACTGCACCGCAGCGTCCACATCGGTGGCCAGCGCGTGCGGCAGGTCGCCGTCGGCCGCGTCGCGGCGCAGCTCGACCAGGGTGCGCCCGGTCTCGTGTACCGACAGCGCCCAGCCGAGCAGGTCGCGCAGCTCGTCGCTGCCGTGCGGGGTGTGCGCGACGATCTGCTGGAACAGGTCGCGGTTGACGCTCTCCAGGCGCAGGTGCAGGCCCGGCAGCGGCGCGCGCGCGGCCAGCGTGGTCTGCCGGCGCAGCTGTTCCAGCAGGCGCCGGCGATGCCAGCGCGTGCCGATCACCGGCGGCACGAACACGAACGCCACGCTCACCGCCAGCGTGCCCAGCAGCAGCGGCACCACGCTGTTGAAGGTGGTGACGGCATTGAAGCTCGGCGTCGGCTGCACCGCCAGGATCGAGACGAAGGCCAGATTGGTGCCGGTGGCGAAGCCGAACAGCGCCGGCTTGGACGCCAGGTACAGGGTCAGCAGCAGGAACGGCGCGGTGCCGGCGACGAACAGGCCGTAGCCGTCCATCTGCGGCAGCACCAGCAACTGGCAGACCGCGCCCAGCGCAGCGCCGAACACGAATCCCTTGAACAGCGAGCGTGCCGCCGCCGGCGCGTTGGCGCTGGACGACAGGATCGCGCTCAATGCCACCGCCTGGAACACCGCGGTGGCGCCGCTGATCCAGCCGGCCTGGATCCACATCCAGCACATCGCCGCCACCAGCAGCGCGCTGCGCAGCGCGGTCAGCGCGGCGGCCGCGTAGTCGTTGCCGCGCAGGAACACGGCGGTGTCGCCGCCGGCCTGCGGCGTGCGCCACTGCTGCGGGGCGACCAGCGCGGCCTCTGCGGCGACGTAGTCGTGCAGCTCGGCGAAGAAGCGCCGCAGCAGCGACACGCCGGTGTCGAAATCTTCGTGGCGCGCGCTCGGCAGGGTGTCGCGCACTGCGGCGGCTCGCGGCGCCAGTGCATCGCGGCATTCGGCCAGCCGGCGCGCGGTCTCGACGGTGCGTTCGCGGCCGCCGCGTTCGCTCAACGCGGCTTTCAGCGGCCGGTACAGGCCGATCAGCGCTTCGGCGACATCGCCTTCGGCCTGGCGCAGCAGGCGGTTGATGTAGTGATGCAGCGACTGGAAGCTGGTGGACACCGCCATGAAGCGCTGGTTGAGCAGGCGCAGGCGGCCGCTGCGCACGCGCGCCTCCGGGTCCTCGAACACCACCGAGCTGCGCAGGTCCTCGATCTCCACCGCGTCGCGGACGAAGCGCAGGTGCGCCTGTTCCATCGACGCGCGCGACAGCTGGCCGCCGGTGGCGTCGCGGACGAAATCCAGGAAGCCGTCGTAGGCGCGGCGCACCGTGTCGCGCAGGGTCTGGCGCAAGCGGCTGGGGAACACCACGTCGCTGATCACGCCGGTCACCAGCAGTCCCAGCAGCACTTCGGTGACGCGCGCGGTGACCAGCGCGAACACGTTCTGCGGCTGGTTCACCGCCGGCAGCGCGATCAGCGCCACGGTGTAGCCGGACAGCACGAACGCGTACGCCTTGAAGTTGCGGTACAGCAGCGCGCCGCCGGTACACAGGCCGATCCAGATCGCCAGCACCAGCACGAACAGCACCGGTTCCTGTGGGAACAGCGCCACCATCGCCAGCGCGGCGACGCTGCCGATCAGCGTGCCCAGCACCCGGTAGAACCCCTTCGCGAACACCATGCCGGTCTGCCGGTGCATCACCACCACCACGGTGATCATCGCGGTCATCGGCGAGGACAGGTCCAGGCGCAGCGCGATCCAGCCGGCCAGATAGATCGCCAGCAGCGTGCGCAGCACGAACAGCCAGGCCTCGCCTTCGCCGCGCAGGGCCTCGTCCAGCAGCGTGCGCAGGCGTTGCGGCGGCGCCGCGGCGGGCGCGCTGGCGGCGATGTCGGCGCCGAGTGCGCTCATGCCTCGCCCTCCACGCTGCGCAGCAATTGCTTCAGCAGGTGCTCCAGCTGCGCCAGCTCTGCGCGCTGCAGGTGCCGGACATAACCGCCGAGCTGGGCGCACACGTCGGGCATGAACGCCGCGATCAGGCGTTCGCCCTCGGCGGTCAGGCGCAGCAGCAGCATGCGCCGGTCCTCGGCGCTGGGGGTGCGCTGGATCAGGCCCTTGTCGACCAGGTGGCTGGTCAGGCGGGTGATGTTGGCCGACTTCTCGCTGGCCGCGTCGCTCAGCTGCGACGGGCTCAAGGTCCCGTCCGGGCTGGCGTCGATCATCATCAGCACGTTGTATTCGGAATAGTTCAGGCCATAGGCGCGCAGCATGTCGTTGCCCTGGTCCAGGATCAGCTTGTGCAGCAGCTTGACCAGGCGCACGACCGTGGCCGCATCGCGCGGAAAGCCCGGGTGCTTGCGGTCGGTGATGTCCAGGCGCTGTTCGGTGGCGGCGAAGCGACTCATGGCTGGCGGAGCATTTTGTACATATGTATATATTACATTTATGTACTAAATAGGCGGTAATGGCAGCTGAACGCGTGCGCGGGAGGCATGCGCTCGAAGCATGGGGTAGGGAGACGTCAGCGGCCGCGTTCGTGGGTGGGGTGGCCGCACGTAGCGCTGGGTCCGCCAATGCAGCGGTCATGGTCGCTGTCACGGCGATCGGTGGGCACCGCATCGCCGCCCAAGGTCATAGGCGTTCGAAGCGGTCGCGGAACCGCGCCTGCCGGCGCGGCGGGGTGCGGCTAGCGCAGGACGCCGTCCAGTCCAGGCGCGGGGGTGAGCATGTTGCGGGTGTCGATCTCGAAGTGGCGCTGCTTCTTCTCTTCCGGCGTGGCGTCGATGCTGCCCTTGAGCGTGTATTCGAGGCTGCGGCGGCTGGCCAGGGCGTCGGCGACGGCGATGCGCGCGGCCGAGCTCGGGCGCAGCGCGGCGCTGACCACATCGGCCGTTTCCGGCCCGATCGAGATCCCTGGCGCGAGCTGCAGGGTCCCGGCCGCTTCGCCGCCCATGCCCAGGTCCAGGCGCACGCCGTCGTAGCGCATCGGGATGCTGCTGTAGTTCTGCAGCCGCAACTCCACCTTCCAGCTGCCGTCCAGGTTGACCGTGAGCTGTTGCAGGCTGGCCGCGGGGTCGGACACGCGGCGCACCATGCCGTCGCCGCATGAGGCCAGCAGCGCAGTGCACAACACGAGCAAGCCGAGGCGAAGCCGCTGACGCATGACCGGATTCCAGGACGTGAAGACCGGCGAAGAATACTACGGCGCCGCTGGGCCCGACGCGGTGAGCGCCACGCCGGGGAGGAGGCGTGCGTCCTGCCGGCTGCCGCAGATGCGTCGGTCGCGCGGTTCCGGCCATGGCGGGTCGTCTTGTTGCACGGCTTCGGCTTCGGTGTCGGCACCGGTCCCTTATCGTCCCGCGATCCCGCCGTCCCGCCGCTCCGGTACTCCGGCAGAGCCACGCAATGCATCCGCGCCGCATCGCGTTGCCTGACGTTGCCTCGCCTTGCCTTGCCGCACCACGGCGCCATCGGCATTGGGGCGACGGCTCCAGCAGGGCGTGTCGCTGCAGGCTGCACTGCCGGCGGGCCGGAGTGCTTTTGCCGGCAGCGCCGTCGCTCCAATGGCAGTGCGCCGCGCCCTGCAGCGGCGCGGTGCCCTCGGCGGCCTGGCCCATGACCATCGCCAGCGGCCTCCGTGCCCGTGCATAGGCCAGGTGCCGGGGACGCATTCAGCATGGAAGCCCGGGGCGTCCGGCGCAGTCGGGGTGGGCCGTGTCGGCCGCTAGGGAAATTCCGAAATGCCGCACTTGCCCAATCCCGAGCGCATCGCTATGATGCGCGTCCCCGCACCGGTCCTGCCGCGTTGCGCAGTGGCCGAGTAGCTCAGTTGGTAGAGCAGGGGATTGAAAATCCCCGTGTCGGCGGTTCGATTCCGTCCTCGGCCACCATATATCTGAAAGGCCTGCAGAAATGCAGGCCTTTTTCTTTGTGCGGCAACGTCTGCGGCGCGCTGCCAGCGGTGCCGGCGGATGGCCCGCGCGTGCGGCCGCCGGCATGCCTGGGCTGCGGCGAAGCGGCTGCAACGGGCCGCCGCGAGCGCCGCATTGTGTGCCGACTTCCGCATGAAGGCTGGCTGCTCCGTGCTATCGCCGGGGACGCGGGCTGTGTTTACGCTCGTAGACAAGTGCGTGAATTCTCAGGTTTGCCGTGATGTGGCGCTCAACTATGCCGCGCCGATGTCGTAATCATTGGGACACGATTAATCGCGGAGTGGGCGAATGCACAAGGAATTGACGCGGCTGCGCGTATGCGCGCTCGCTCTGGCGGTGGCCGGTGTCGCCAGTGCCGAGCCTGCGGAGCACAAGCCGGGTGCCGATCCCTATCAGGGCGCTCCCAATCCGGGCGCGCCCTACATCGAGCAGGTCGGCTCCGAGTGCATGATGGTCAACGTGTACCTGGAGCAGCGCGACGGTGTCGCCAAACAGGTCGTGCTGCGCGAGCCGGTGGAATGCAGCAACGGCAGCCAGGGCAAGGACCGCGCCATGGCTGATCTGTCGCCCTAGAGCGCTGGCGCGCCGCACTGGCGGCGTCCTTGTTTCCCGCCATTGCCGTCGTGGCGAGCAGCGCCTGCGTGGTCTGGGGCCGTGTCGCCGGTATGCCGCATCGCACGTGTCGCCGTGCTGCACTCGCGCAGCGCGCGATGCGTGGATCCTTGCCTGGCGCTGGCCTGCCGCCGTAGCGGCGTGCGCTGTCTGCGCGCCTGGCGTCCCGGGCTGTGGTCGATGCGGCCGTTCGTCGCAGGCTGCGCCAAGCCGGCGCTTTACATCGCCGTGCCGCTCCTGCATAAGGCTGGTCTTCTCTCTTTTGCAGGATCGTCCGCATGCATCATCCATCGCTCGCGATGCTGCTGGCATGCCTGCTGTGCCTGGCGCTGCCGGCACGGGCCGCGCAGCCGGTGACCTCGGTCGCCGAGTTCGATCTCGGCCGCTACGCCGGGCAGTGGCACGAAATCGCGCATTTGCCGGTGTCGTTCCAGAAGAAGTGCGTCGCCGACATCACCGCCGCCTACGTGCTGCGCGACGACGGGCTGGTCGGCGTGCGCAACGCCTGCCGTACCGGCAGGGGCGACGTGCTTGCCGCCGAAGGCGTGGCGCGGCGGGTAGCGGGTCATCCCGGGCGGCTGCAGGTGCGTTTCGCGCCGGATTGGCTGGCCTGGGTGCCGCTGGTCTGGGCCGACTACTGGGTGATCGCGCTGGATCCGGACTACCAGTGGGTGCTGATCGGCGAGCCGGACCGCAAGTACCTGTGGGTGCTGTCGCGTTCGCCGCGGATGCCGCGCGGGCTGTTCGAACAGATCAAGGCCAAGGCGGTGGCGATGGGCTACGACCTGGATCCGTTGCTGGTGGTCGCGCCGCTGGACTGAATCGCCTGCCGGTCTGCACGCGCCAGCGGCGCATCGCCGCTAGCCGGCGAAGCAGGCGCGTGCCGCATCGAGCAGCCGCGCGCTGGCGCCTTCCTGCAGCAGATGCCGCGGCGTATGCCCGCCGAGTTGCGGGTGGCTGCCGTTGAGCCACTGCGACAGTGCGTCACGGTCGCCGCCGCAACCGTTCCAGACGATGCAGATCATCTCGCCGACATCGCGCAGATGCGTCTCGCGCAACGGCGCCAGCGTGTCCGCATCGCGCGCCAGCC
Source organism: Xanthomonas campestris pv. phormiicola (assembly GCA_025666215.1). Taxonomy (NCBI): domain Bacteria; kingdom Pseudomonadati; phylum Pseudomonadota; class Gammaproteobacteria; order Lysobacterales; family Lysobacteraceae; genus Xanthomonas; species Xanthomonas campestris. Next base: position 2,251,126 of record CP102593.1, read on the forward strand.
AGTCGATCACGCGCTGCGCGTCCTCGGCGGAGCCGTAGCTGGCGCTGTCGATCAGGGCCAGCAGGTCGGTCGAGTGCGCCAGTCGGCCGGCCCTGTTGCGTTCGCCGCGACGCATGCCTTGCAGCACCGCCTTGATGCGTTGTTCTTTGGAGGCTGGGTGCGGCATGGAAGTGCACTGGCAATGAGGTGCGGTCGACAGATGTACCGCACTCATTCTGTACGCAGCGTCACCTCGCCGTCGGCGAGCCGCGCGCGCAGGCGGTCGCCGGGCGCGAGCTGCGCGGTCGAGCGCACCAGCGTGCCGTCGTCGACCCGGGTCAGGATCGCGTAGCCGCGGGTCACCGTGGCCAGCGGGCTGACCGTCTCCAGCGCGCGGGCCAGCGCGCGCAGGCGCTGCGTGTCGGCCTGCAGCTGCCGCGCCATCGCCGCCTGCGGGCGCCGGCCGAGCGCGAGCAGGCGCTCGCGCAGCGCCGCCAGGCGGCGCTGTGGCTGCGCCGTGCGCAGCACCGCGGCGGCATGGCGCAGGCGTGCCTCGCGGCGTTCGTGCTGCTGCCGCCACAGCGCCAGCAGGCGGCGCGCGGCATCCTGCTGGCGGCGCCGCAGCAATTGCAGTTGCGCCTGCGGGCTTTGCGCCTGCAGTCGCAGCAAGGCGCGATCGGCACGCTGCATCGCCTGGCGCAGGCGGTGCTGCTGCCACTGCAGCAGCCGCGCGTGCTGGCCGCGCAGGCGTGCGCCGAGGTCGCGCTGGTCGGGAGCGAGCAGTTCCGCGGCCACCGACGGCGTCGGCGCGCGCAGGTCGGCGGCGAAGTCGGCCAGGGTCACGTCGGTCTCGTGGCCGACCGCCGACACCACCGGCGTGCGCGCGGCGGCGATGGCGCGGGCCAGGCGTTCGTCGTTGAACGCCCACAGGTCTTCCAGCGAGCCGCCGCCGCGGGTCAGCAGGATCGCGTCGTAGCGGCCGCTGGCATCGGCGCGCTGCAGCAGCGAGGTCAGCTGTGCGGCGGCGCTGTCGCCCTGCACCAGGCTCGGCAGGATGTCCACTTCCAGCAGCGGCAGGCGGCGGCCGAGCACGCTCAGCACGTCGCGCACCGCCGCGCCGCTGGGCGAGGTGATCACCGCCAGGCGGCGCACGAAGGCGGGCAGGGCGCGCTTGCGCTCGCTGGCGAACAGGCCCTCGGCGGCGAGCCTGGCCTTGAGTTCCTCGAACGCGCGGCGCAACGCGCCCTCGCCGGCTTCCTCCAGGTGATCCAGCACCAGCTGGTAGTCGCCGCGCGCTTCGTACAGGGTCAGCCGGCCGCGCGCGAGCACGCGCAGGCCTTCGCGCGGGACGAACTTCAGCCACTGGCTCTTGGGCTTGAACATCGCGCAGCGCACCTGCGCCCGCGCATCCTTCAAGGTGAAGTACAGGTGCCCGGACGAGGGCCGGGTGACGTTGCCCAGCTCGCCCTCCACCCAGGCCAGCGGGAACGCGCTTTCCAGCAGGTCGCGCGCCAGCGTGTTGAGCTGGCTGGGGCTGAGGATCTGGTCGTCGCGATCGGGCATGCGGGCGCTGCGTGGGCGTGCGGGGCGCCTATCCTCGCACGTCGCGGTGAGCGGCCGGTTGCGGCAACGCGTCCTCGCCGGCAGACGCTCGGTCCGCATGCTGCGCCAGCGCCCATTGCACGTGTTCGCGCACCAACGGCGAGGCGTGCTGCGCGCGCGTGCCGAGCGCGGCCAGCACCTGCGGTGTGCTCGGCGCATTGCCCAGCGCCACCGCCAGGTTGCGCAGCCAGCGCTCGTGGCCGCTGCGGCGGATCGCGCTGCCTTCGGTGCGGCGCAGGAATTCGTCCTCGTCCCAGGCGAACAGCTGCGCCAGCGTGGCCCGGTCGAGATCGTTGCGCGCGCGGAAGTCGGGTTCGTCGCTGCGCTTGGCGAACTTGTTCCACGGGCAGACCAATTGGCAGTCGTCGCAGCCGAAGATGCGGTTGCCGATCGCCGGGCGCAGTTCCTCGGGAATCGCGCCGTCGTGCTCGATGGTGAGATAGGCGATGCAGCGGCGCGCATCCAGCCGGTAAGGCGCGACGATCGCCTGGGTCGGGCAGACGTCGATGCAGCGCGTGCAGGTGCCGCAGTGCGCGCTGGCCGGCGGATCGATCGGCAACGGCAGGTCGACGTAGATTTCGCCGAGGAAGAACCAGGAGCCGCCGTTGCGGTCGATCAGGCAGGTGTGCTTGCCGATCCAGCCCAGGCCGGCGTCGCGCGCCAGGGCGCGCTCCAGCACTGGCGCCGAATCGACGAAGACGCGATGGCCGAACGGGCCGATCTCGGCCTGGATGCGCTCGGCCAGCTTCTGCAGGCGATTGCGCATCAGCTTGTGGTAGTCGCGGCCCAGCGCATAGCGGGCGACGTAGGCACGCTCGCCGTCGTGCAGCGTGTCCCAGGCCGAATCGTCGTCGTTGCGTCCGTAGTCCAGGCCGACCGAGATCACCCGCAGCGTGCCCGGAATCAGTTCGGCCGGGCGCGCGCGCTTGTCGCCATGCTGCGCCATCCATTGCATCGTGCCGTACAGGCCTTGCGCCAGCCAGTCGCGCAGATGCGCTTCGTCCTGCTGCAGCTCGATCCCGGCGATGCCGCAGCGCTGGAAGCCGAACTCGCGCGCCAGCGCGCGGATGCGCGCGGCAACGGTGTGGGGATCGGCGGGGGCGATGCTGCTGGACATGGCGCAAGTATAGAATCCCGCGCATGTCCGACTCGTTCGATCTCTACGCCACCGCTGCCGCGCGGCGCATCGATGCGCAGGCCACGGCCTTGCTCGGCGGCGACGGCTACACGCTGATGCAGCGCGCCGGCCAGGCCGCCTGGCAACTGCTGCTGCAGCGTTGGCCGCAGGCGCAGCGCATCCTGGTGGCCTGCGGCACCGGCAACAATGGGGGCGATGGCTACGTGCTGGCGCGGCTGGCGCATTGCGCCGGACGCCGCGTGCGCGTGTTGCATCTGCCCGGGCGTGGCCCGCAATCGGCGCTGGCGCAACGCGCCTGCACCGACTACATCGGCGTCGGCGGCCGCATCGAGGTGTTCGATGCGGCGCTGGACCAGGCCGACGTGGTCGTCGATGCGCTGCTCGGCATCGGCCTCACTCGCGCGCCCGATGCCGAACTGGCCGCGCTGCTTGGCGCGCTCGCCGGGCTCGGCGCGCCAGTGTTGGCATTGGACGTACCCAGCGGCGTGGATGCCGAGCACGGCAGCGTGCCCGGTGCGGTGTTGCCGGCGACATTGACCGTGCAGTTCATCGTCGCCCATGCCGGGCTGCACACCGGGGTGGCGCTGAACCATGTCGGCGCTACCGCATTGGCGACGCTGGAGGTGCCGGCCGCCGCGTTCGACGGCTGCACGCCGCAGGCGCAGGCCTGGGCCGCCGCGGCGCTGGGCACGCGCCTGGCGCCGCGCCGGCGCGACAGCCACAAGGGCGATTCCGGGCACGTGCTGTGCATCGGTGGCAACCTCGGCAGCGGCGGTGCGGTCATGCTCACGGCCGAATCGGCGTTGCGCAGCGGCGCCGGCCTGGTCAGCGTGGCGACCCGCGATGCGCATGTCGCGCCGCTGCTGGCGCGCTGTCCGGAGGCGATGACGCACGCGATCGAGGATGGCGCCGCGCTGGCGCCGCTGCTGCGCAAGGCGAGCGTAGTTGCGCTGGGTCCCGGGCTGGGCCAGGACGAATGGGCGCAGGGCTTGTGGCGGCTGGCGCTGGCGGTGGACCTGCCGTCGGTGATCGACGCCGACGCGCTGAATCTGCTGGCGCAGGCGCCGCGTGCGGTGCCTAACGCGGTACTGACCCCGCATCCGGGCGAGGCCGGACGTCTGCTCGGCATCGCCACCGCCGAAGTGCAGCGCGACCGCTTCGCCGCCGCCGCGGCACTGGCCGAGCGTTACCAGGCCGTGGTGGTGCTGAAAGGTGCCGGCAGCATCGTCGCCGCGCCGGGGCAAGTCCCGCGCGTCATCGCCGCCGGCAATCCGGGCATGGCGGTCGGCGGCATGGGCGATCTGCTGACCGGGGTGATCGCGGCGCTGCGCGCGCAAGGCCTGGCCGCCTTCGAAGCGGCCAGCGTCGGTGCGTTGCTGCATGCGGCCGCCGGCGATCGCGCCGCCGCCGCGGGCCAGCGCGGCCTGCTGCCGTCCGACCTGCTGCCGGCGCTGCGCCACCTGGCTAATCCGGAAGCGAACCGATGATGCGGCTCCATCTGCAAGACAGCGACGCCACCGAGCGCCTCGGCCAGGTCCTGGCCGCCACGCGTCCCGCGCAGGCGATGGTGCATCTGCGCGGCGATCTCGGCGCCGGCAAGTCGACCCTGGCGCGGGCCCTGCTGCGCGCGCTGGGCGTGCAGGGCGCGATCCGCAGTCCGACCTACACATTAGTCGAGCGCTATCCGTTGCCCGACGGCGAAGCCTGGCACCTGGACCTGTATCGCATCGGTGCCGCCGGCGAGCTGGATTTCCTGGGGTTGGACGAGGCATCGGCGACCCTGTGGCTGGTGGAATGGCCGGAACGCGGCGGCGATGTGCTGCCGCCTGCCGACCTGATCGTGGCCCTGGCGCTGCACGACGAGGGGCGCGCCGTGCAGCTGCAGGCCGGCACCGCGGTCGGCGCGGCCTGGTTGTCGCGGATGGCCGAACGGGACGACTTGCGGGGTTTTTCTGCCGGCTGACACTAGGAAGTGCAGGCAGGTTATGGATTATTAAGGGAAAACCGCTTGTGTTTATGTGCGCGGGATGCTTGAATCGCCTCCATGCGCCTGGGGACCCGTTTTTTCGCCTGTTCCGCCATCGCCGCAGGCTGGTGCCTAGCGGCGCAATCGGCGTTTGCGGGTCAGGTCCAGGCGGTTTCGCTCGGTAATGGCGCCACCGGCACGCGTGCCGAGATCCGGCTGCAGGGCAGCGGCGGCTTCACCACGCTGACCCTGGCCAACCCCAACCGGCTGGTCGTCGATCTGCCCGAATCCTCCGCTGCGCAGGGCCTGAAGCTGCCTGCCGGAAACGGGGTGGTTACGGCCGTGCGTACCGGTCATCCGGTCCCAGGTACCTTGCGCATCGTGTTCGACCTGAGCAGCCCGGTGGTGGCATTCAAGCCGCAGATGCAGACCGTGGCCGGCAGTTCGGTGCTGGTGATCGAATGGCCGGGCGATGCGTCGTCGGCCAAGCCGGTGGCCAATGCCGGCAATGGCGCGGCAACGCCCGCGCCGACGGCATCCACGGCGCCCACCGCGGCGGCGGTTGAACCCAAGCCGACGCCCGACCCGCGCCTGGAAGCGGCGCGCGCGACGGCGGCCCTGACCTCGTCGGTGGTGCAACGCGCGGCACCGCCGCCGCCGCCGACACCAGGACAGACACCGACGACGACCGCGGCGGTTCGCCCGGGCGTCGTGCCGGCACCACCGGCCGCTGCTCCAGGGACTTCCGTTACCTCGATGGCACCGACCGCATCCGCATCCGCGTCGGTCGGCGCCGCCGTGCCGGCGCAGCAAGGCGTCGTCGCGCCGACGCCGACGCCCGACCGGCCCGACGCGGCCAGCATCGACGATGTGGCCGCCGCTGCTGCCGCCGAGGCGCGCCCGGTGATGCCGAGCGCACCGTCGAGGGTGGCGATGAAGCCGGGCATGCGCCCGTTGATCGTGGCCATCGATCCCGGCCATGGCGGCCAGGATCCCGGCGCGATGGGCCCGACCGGCAAGCGCGAGAAGGATGTGACCCTGGCGATCGGGCGCGAGCTGGCGCGGCAGATCAACGCCACGCCGGGCATGAAGGCCTACATGACCCGCGACAGCGACGTGTTCATCCCGCTGCCGATGCGCGCGCAGAAGGCGCGTGCGGCCAAGGCCGACATCTTCATCTCGATCCACGCCGACGCCGCCGAGAACCGCAGCGCGACCGGCTCTTCGGTCTACGTGCTGTCGACCAAGGGCGCCTCCTCGCAGCGCGCGCGCTGGCTGGCGGACAAGGAAAACGCGGCCGACCTGGTCGGTGGCGTGCGCCTGCAGAAGACCGACAGCACCCTGGCCAGCGTGTTGCTGGACCTGGCCCAGAGCGGGCACATGAAGGCCTCCGAAGACGCGGCCGGACATGTGCTGGGCGGGCTCAAGCGGATCGGCAACAACCACAAGCCGGAGCTGGAGCGCGCCAACTTCGCGGTGCTGCGTACCTCGGACATGCCGGCGATGCTGGTCGAGACCGCCTTCATCTCCAATCCCGACGAAGAGCGCCGGCTGACCGATCCGGGCTACCAGCGGCGCCTGGCCGGCGCGGTGCTGGACGGCGTCAATACCTTCTTCACCCGGCAGCCGCCGCCGGGCACGCTGTTCGCCGCGCGCGCGCAGGCCGAGGCGGAAGCGGCCAGCACCGTGGCCGGCGGCAGCCGCTGAGGCGCTCGGCTATCATCGCCGGCTGATCCCGATGGCGGCGTCCGCGCCGTGAGCCGTGCCGATGTCGCGTAACCGTTTCCGCTCTCCCGTTTCCGAATCCGCCGCGCCCGCGTCGCGCCCGCATCGCGCGTGCGCGCCGCAGTGCGGGCGGGGGCTCGCATGAGCATCCGCCAATTGCCCGAGATCCTGATCAACCAGATCGCCGCGGGCGAGGTGGTGGAGCGTCCGGCCTCGGTGGTCAAGGAACTGGTCGAGAACGCGCTGGATGCCGGCGCGCGCCGCGTCGACATCGACCTGGAAGAAGGCGGCGTGCGCCTGATCCGGATCCGCGACGACGGCGGCGGCATTCCGCCGGAGGAATTGCCGCTGGCGGTGTCGCGGCACGCGACTAGCAAGATCGCCTCGCTCGACGACCTGGAGTCGGTCGGCACGCTCGGCTTCCGCGGCGAAGCGCTGCCGTCGATCGCCTCGGTCAGCCGCTTCACCCTGGCCTCGCGGCGCCCCGGCGACGAGCACGGCGCCGCGCTGCAGGTCGATGGCGGCAAGGTCGGGCAGGTGCAGCCGCGCGCGCAGGCGCCGGGCACCACGGTGGAGGTGCGCGAGCTGTTCTACAACGTGCCGGCGCGGCGCAAGTTCCTGCGCGCCGAGCGCACCGAGCTGGGCCATATCGAGGAATGGCTGCGCTCGCTGGCGCTGGCGCGCCCGGACGTGGAACTGCGCGTGTCGCACAACGGCAAGCCGTCGCGGCGCTACAAGCCGGGCGACCTGTATTCGGACGCGCGGCTGGGCGAGACCCTGGGCGAGGACTTCGCGCGGCAGGCGCTGCGCGTGGACCACAGCGGCGCCGGGTTGCGCCTGCACGGCTGGATCGCGCAGCCGCACTATTCGCGCGCCAGCGCCGACCAGCAGTACCTGTACGTCAACGGCCGCTCGGTGCGCGACCGCAGCGTCGCGCATGCGGTGAAGATGGCCTACGGCGACGTGCTGTTCCATGGCCGGCAGCCGGCCTATGTGCTGTTCCTGGAACTGGAGCCGGCGCGGGTCGACGTCAACGTGCATCCGGCCAAGCACGAGGTGCGCTTCCGCGATGCGCGGCTGATCCACGACTTCGTCTATCGCACGCTGCAGGACGCGCTGGCGCAGACCCGCGCCGGCAGCACGCCGACCGCCGGCGATGCCGCGCAGGCGGCGCCGCTGGCGTATGCCGGCGGCGCGCAGCCGATGTCCGGCAACGCGAGCGGCGGTGGCTCCGGCGGCCAGGGCTACGGCGCGCAATGGCGCCCGGCGCAGTCGCCGCTCGGCCTGCGCGTCAACGAGGCGCCGGCCGCCTACGCCGCGCTGTACGCCGCGCCTGCAGGCACCGCCGATGCCGCAGCGGGCATGCCGCTGCAGGCCCAGGATGCGGCCGGTGGCCTGCCGCCGACCTCGCCCGACAGCGGCGTGCCGCCGCTCGGCTACGCGATCGCGCAGCTGCACGGCATCTACATCCTGGCCGAGAACGCCGAAGGCCTGATCGTGGTGGACATGCATGCCGCGCACGAGCGCATCGGCTACGAGCGGCTGAAGAACGCGCACGACGGCATCGGCCTGCATGCGCAGCCGCTGCTGGTGCCGATCACCCTGGCGGTGGGCGAGCGCGATGCCGACACCGCCGAGCGCGAGGCGGAAACGCTGGCCGCGCTCGGCTTCGAGATCACCCGCAGCGGCCCGCAGTCGCTGCATGTGCGCAGCATCCCGGCGTTGCTGGCGCAGGCCGAACCCGAAGCCCTGCTGCGCGACGTGCTGACCGACCTGCGCGAGCATGGCCACAGCCGCCGCGTGGCCGGCGCGCGCGACGAACTGCTGTCGACGATGGCCTGCCACGGCGCGGTACGCGCCAACCGGCGCCTCACCGTGCCGGAAATGAACGCGCTGCTGCGCGACATGGAAGCCACCGAGCGCTCCGGGCAGTGCAATCATGGGCGTCCGACCTGGGCCCGTTTCACCTTGGGCGAGATCGATCGTTGGTTCTTACGGGGGCGCTGATGGGCAAGCGGGGAAGGGCGGCGGCGCTGCTGGCAGCGCTGCTCGCAGTGGGCGCATGCGGCAAGCAGGCACCGGCGCCGGCCGCGCCGGCGGTCGCCGACAAGGCATTCCTGGCCGATGCGCAACGTTGGCGCGAACAGCGCAAGCAGGAGCTGCAGGCCGCCGACGGCTGGACTAGCCTGGTCGGTCTGCACTGGCTGGAACTGAAGGAGCATTACATCGGCAGCGGCCCCGGCAGCGGTATCCGCCTGGCGGTCGGGCCGCCGCGGATGGCGCTGCTGTCGCGGGTGGGCGCCCAGGTGTTCCTGACCCCCGAACCCGGCGCGGCGCTGAGCCTGGACGGCAAGCCGTTGCTGCGGCGCACCCGCCTGTACAGCGACCACGATGCCACGCCCAGCGTGATCGAGTTCGACGGCGGCAAGGGCAGGCTGAGCCTGATCGAGCGCGGCGGCCGCCATGCGCTGCGGGTCAAGCACGCCGATGCGCCGACCCGGCTCGGCTTCGCCGGGCTGCACTATTGGCCGTTGGCCGAATCCTGGCGCATCCGCGGCCGCTTCGTGCCCAACGCGCTGGGCAAGACCCTGCCGATCGTCGACATCATCGGCGTCACCACCGAGTCGCCCAATGCCGGCACGCTGGAGTTCGAGCGCGACGGCAAGCGCTTCCGCCTGGAAGCGATCGGCGAACCCGGGCGCCCGCTGTTCGTGGTGTTCGCCGACCGCACCAGTGGCCGCGGCAGCTATCCGGCCGGGCGCTTCCTGGACGTGCCGGCGCCGAACGCCGACGGCAGCGTGGTGCTGGATTTCAATCGCGCCTACAACCCGCCGTGCGCGTTCACCCCGTTCGCGACCTGTCCGCTGCCGCCGCCGGAGAACCGGCTGGACCTGGCGGTGGAGGCCGGCGAGCAGACCTACGCCGCCGCACACTGAACCGAGAGCCCCGATGATGCCGATCCCGCGCCTGTTGCGCAGCCTGCTGTTGTGTCTGACCCTGTTCGCCGCCGCGCCGGTGCCGGCGCGCACGCCGCCGCCGGCGGCAACGCCCAGCGCGACGCCCGCGCCGCCGACGCCGCTGCTGTGGAAAGTCAGCGGGCCGCGCGGTGCGCTGTACCTGCTCGGTTCGTTCCACCTGCTCAAGCCGGACGACTATCCGCTGGCGCACGAGGTGGATGCGGCCTATGCCGCGTCACCGCGGCTGCTGTTCGAACTGTCGCCGCAGGACGTGGAATCGCCGCAGCTGGGTGCGCAGATGCTGCAGGCGGCACAGCGCCAGGACGGCAAGCGCCTGCAGGACGATCTGGACGCGGCCACCTGGCAACGCCTGCGTCGCTACGCGGCCGGCCACGGCCTGCCGCTGGAGCAGATGGGCGGATTCGAACCCTGGTTCGTCGGCCTGAGCATCAGCATCGCCGAAATGAAGGCGCAGGGGCTGCAGGCCGATGCTGGCCTGGACCGGCATTTCATGGACATGGCGGTGCAGGCCGGCAAGGCCGTGGAGGGCCTGGAAACCGCGCAGGCGCAGATCGCGATGCTCGACGGCATGGAGCCGGTGGAGCAGAAGCAGATGCTGGTCGAGGCGCTGGACGATGCCGAACAGGGCGCGGCGCAGACCCAGCGCCTGCACGATGCCTGGCGCCGCGGCGACGAGCGCCTGCTGTGGCAGGACATGGGCATGGAGATGAAGCGCGACTATCCGCGGCTGTACCAGCGTATCAACGTCGATCGCAACCAGGCCTGGGTACCGCGGCTGGAACAGCGCCTGCGCGACGGCCAGGGCGATACCCTGGTGGTGGTCGGCGCCTTGCACCTGCTCGGCCCCGATGGCGTGGTCGAAGCGCTGCGTGCGCGCGGCTACAAGGTCGAGCGGATCTGTGCCGGCTGCCGGACGTCGCCAGCGCCGCGCTCGCGCTGAGCGGTGGCGGTAACGCTTGAGACCGAGGCTGCGTGCGGTGACGGCAGGAGGTGGTCGGCGCGATGCCTCGCTGCAGGGCAGGATGAGGATGTGGCCACCGACGATTACGCTGCAATCGATCCAGGAGCGGCTTCGGGTGGCCTAAGCGCATCTGCAGCGGCGAACGGCGCGCCCAGGCTGTCATGGCAGACGTGGCCGGGCACTGGTTCCCGGTTGCAGTGCGCTCGCTGACGTCTTCTGGCTCGGGCCATGACGCTTGTGGGAGCGACTTCAGTCGCGACAGGCTTTACCGGTAATGCCTGTCGCGACTGAAGTCGCTCCCACAAGGTTCAAGCAGCTGACACAGCTCGGCAAAGATTTGGTCGGCCCACCTGCCGCGGGCGAGCGCGCAGGTGGTGCGGCGTGCCTCAGCGCGCCCGCGACTTCGGCGCGGCGCCGGCGGCCGGCGGCTCGCTCGGCTTGGTGCCGCCCGCGGCGGGACGGCCGAAGCCGGTGCCGAGGTTGCGCTGGAACTCCTGCCACAGCTCCATGTTGCGCTCGGTCAGCTGGTTCATCATGGTCCACGGGGTCTGTCCGAGCAGGTTGCCCATCTGCTGGCGGAACTGCTGCTGCTGGTCCAGGAACACCTGCATGCTGCGCTCCAGGTAGTTGCCCATGAAGCCCTGCAGCGAATCGCCGTAGAAACGGATGATCTGGCTGAGCAACTGGGTGGACAGCATCGGTTCGCCGTCCTGTTCCTGGTCGGCGATGATCTGCAGCAGCACTGCGCGGCTCAGGTCTTCGCCGGTCTTGGCGTCGCGTACCTCGAATTCCTCGCCGTCGATGATCAGCTGGCGGACGTCCTCGATGGTGATGTAACTGGAAATCTCGGTGTCGTAGAGGCGGCGATTGGGATACTTCTTGATGATGCGGATCTCAGCCATGAAGCGTTCGCTCTTGACGGTAGGCGCGCAGCATGGCGCAGCGCAACAGGGCTTGCAACCGCCAAAAGCCCCTGAACTCGGGCCCGACGGCAAAAAAATGCTGCGCAGCACGCGCGCAGCACGGGTAGGAAGCGCGCAACGCCAGCTGCAGCATTTTCGGTAGCGTTACCTCGGCCGTGCCGCCTGCGCGCCTGAGCGGTTCAGTCGCCCGCCGCTACCAGCCCATATGGTGGCCGCCATTGATGTCCAGGTTGGAGCCGGTGATCCACGCCGCCTCTTCGGCGACCAGGAAGGCCACCGCGTAGGCGATCTCTTCCGGCTTGCCCAGGCGCCCGGTCGGGATGTCGGCGATGATCTTGGCGCGCACCTCTTCCGGCACCGACATCACCATGTCGGTGGCCACGTAGCCCGGCGACACCGTGTTGACGGTGATGCCGTAGCCGGCGTTCTCGCGCGCCAGGGAAATGGTGAAGCCGTGCATGCCGGCCTTGGCCGCGGCGTAGTTGGCCTGGCCGTACTGGCCCTTGAGGCCGTTGATCGAACTGATCTGGATGACCCGGCCCCAGCGCTGCTTGCGCATGGCTTCGATCACCGGGCGGGTGACGTTGAACACCGAGTTGAGGTTGGTGTTGATGACCTCGTGCCACTGCTCGGCGGTCATCTTGTGGAAGGTGGTGTCGCGGGTGATGCCGGCGTTGTTGATCAGCACCTCGATCGGGCCCAGCTGCCGCTCCACTTCCTGCACCAGCGCCTGCGCATGCTCGGGCGAGGCGACGTCGCCGGCGACGATGGCGATCTCGTGGCCGCGTTCGCGCATGCGCTGCTGCCAGGCGCGCGCCTTGGCCGCGTCGCGGTAGTTGCTGGCCACGCGGTGGCCCTGTGCGGCCAGCCGCTCGCAGATGGCGGTGCCGATGCCGCCGGTACCGCCGGTGACCAGCGCAACGCGTGATGTCATGGATTCGCTCCGGGTAGGGAAATGAGGAGAGGGCCGCGCTGCAGCCGAAACCCCGATTCTAGTCAGCCTTGGTGTCGCTGGGGATACCGGTCGCATCCGCCAGGGTCCGATCCTGCGCCGGCAGCCGTGCCGGCTCGAATGCGCGCAGCGCCGCCGCCAACAGCGTGGCCACCGAACCGGCCGCGGCCAGCGCCGCCGGCTCCTGGCCCAGCGTCGCCCAGGCCAGGCGCAGCGCCGGCAGCGGATCGGCGTCGTCCAGCGGCAGCGCGGCATGCGACTTGGACAGCTTGCGGCCGTCGCTGCCGAGCAGCAGCGGCAGGTGCAGGTAGTGCGGCGTCGGCAGGCCCAGCGCGCGCTGCAGCAGGATCTGTCTTGGCGTGGAATCGAGCAGGTCGGCGCCGCGGACCACGTCGCTGATGCCTTGCGCGGCATCGTCGACCACCACCGCCAACTGATAGGCCCAGCAGCCGTCGGCGCGCAGCAGCACGAAATCGCCGACCTCGGCATGCACGTCCTGTTCGACATCGCCGCGCACGCCGTCGCGAAACGCGACCGTGCTGCCCGGCGCCACCCGCAGGCGCAGCGCCGGCCGCGGCCGCGCCTGCGCGGCCACGCAACGGTGGTGCACGCCGCCCTGCGCGGCCAGTTCGCTGCGGCTGCAACTGCAGGCGAACGCCTGGCCGCGCTGCAGCAGGCGCTGCGCGGCGGCCTGGTAGAGCGCAGCGCGCTCGCTCTGGCGCAGGATCGGCGCATCGGCTTCCAGCCCGCAGGCGCGCAGGCTGGCGAGTTGGCGTTCGGCCGCGCCGGGCACGCTGCGCGGCCGGTCCACGTCCTCGATGCGCAGCAGCCACTGCCCGCCGGCATGGCGCGCCAGCAGCCAGCTGCCGAAGGCGGCGAGCAGCGAGCCCAGATGCAAGGGGCCGGTGGGCGAGGGCGCGAAACGGCCGCGGTAGGGAGGCGAGGGCATGGGCAAGCTGAATCGTCGGTCAGGTACGCGCTTGAATTCAAGCTGTCCGCGCCGCAGATTCGAGCCAGTCCTTCATTTTTCCTGGTGCGGAGTCCACGCCTGCATGTTCAATCGAATCGCCTTGTTCCTCATCACCAATCTGGCGGTGCTGGTGCTGGCCGGCATTGTCATGTCCGTGTTCGGGATCAATCCCAACCAGATGGGCGGCCTGTTGGTGATGGCCGCGCTGTTCGGCTTCGGCGGCTCGCTGGTGTCGCTGCTGCTGTCCAAGTTCATGGCCAAGCGCGCCACCGGCGCGCAGGTGATCACCGAGCCGCGCAACCACACCGAGCGCTGGCTGCTGGAGACGGTACGGCGGCAGGCGCAGGCCGCCGGCATCGGCATGCCCGAGGTCGCGGTCTACGACGGTCCGGAGATCAACGCCTTCGCCACCGGCGCCAACCGCAACAATGCGCTGGTCGCGGTGTCCACCGGCCTGCTGCAGAACATGACCGAAGACGAAGCGGAAGCCGTGCTCGCGCATGAGATCAGCCATGTCGCCAATGGCGACATGGTGACGATGGCGCTGCTGCAGGGCGTGCTGAACACCTTCGTGATCGTGCTGGCGCGGGTGGTCGGCGGGATCGTCGACGGTTATCTGTCCGGCAACCGTGACGGCGGCCGCCGCGGGCTGGCCTACTACGCCATCGTGATGGTGCTGGAGATGGTGTTCGGCCTGTTCGCGACGATGATCGCGATGTGGTTCTCGCGCTACCGCGAGTTCCGCGCCGACGCCGGCGGCGCCGGCCTGGCCGGGCGCCACAAGATGATCGCGGCGCTGCAGCGGCTGGAACTCAACCATGGACAGAGCACGCTGCCGTCGCAGGTGCAGGCGTTCGGCATCGCCGGTGGCCTGGGCCAGGGCCTGCGCAAGCTGTTCATGAGCCACCCGCCGCTGTCCGAGCGCATCGCCACGCTGCGCGCCTCGCACAGCAATGCGACGGTGAGCTGAGGCAGGAAGCGGGCTGTCACGCTCTCGGATGGCGCTTCGGCGGACTCGAGCCACCGACTGCACCTGACAGTCGGCTCGGGCAACGTCAGGCAGGTCACCCTGCCTGGCGTTGCTTTTTGCAGGATCGTGTGGATTTGCAGGATCGTGTGGAACGGCCTGGCCGCTGCCGTTGCGAATCCCCAATCCCAAATCCCGAATCCCAAATCCCGGCCCTCAAGCAAAATCGAAGGTCATCCCCGGTCCCGCCAGGCCGACGAACTCGCCCTGCACGTAGTCGACGCCGGCGCTGAACAGCAGGCTCATCGAGGTGGCGTCGGTGACGAATTCGGCGATGCTGCGGATCCCGGCCGACTGCGCGCGCTCGGTGATCTCGCGGATCTTTTCCTGGTGCTCGCGGGTCTGCGCCAGGTCCTGGGTGAAGCCGCGATCCAGTTTCAGGAACGAGGGCTGGAAATGCGCCAGCAACTGGAACGAGTCCAGGCCCGAGCCGAACTGCTCCAGCCCGACCTTGCAGCCCAGCCCGGTGGCCGCCGCCAGGAACTGCTGCGCATTGCGCAGGTGGGTGAACACCTTGGCTTCCGGCGTCTGCAGCCACAGGCGCTCGCCGGGCACGCCGTGCGCGGCCAGTTCGCGGCGGATCAGCTCCACCATCTGCAGGTCGGCGAAGGCATCCGGGCTGATCTTGACCATCAGGCTGGTGGCATGGCCGGCGCGCTGGCGTTCGCCGATCACCGCGATCGCGCGCGCCACCACCCAGCGGTCGATCTCGGCCATCAGCCCGTGTTCGGCGGCGATGCCGAGGAACGTGGTCGGGCCGATGATCTCGTCGTTGCGCTCCAGGCGCAGGTAGGCCTCGTACAGTTCGTGCGGCTCGCCCTGCAGGTTCAGCACCGGCTGGTAGTGCAGCAGGAAGCCGTCGCCGGCCAGCGCGTCGCGCAGCTGCTGCACCCAGCGCTGGATGCGCTCTTCCTCGACCCGGTCGGCGGCGCCGGGGTCGAAGATCTTGCAGGCGTTGCCGCCCAGTTCGATGGTGGCCTGCACGTTCTCGCTGGCGCGGGCCAGGACCTGGCCGACGGTGGCGATCTTCTCGCCGATCTGCACGCCGCCGATGCTGACGGTGACCGTGGCCGAGCGTTCGCCGACGCTGAACACGTGCGCCGCATAGGCATTGAGCAGGCGCTCGGCCTGCGCCGAGGTGCGGGCGTAGTCGCCCCGCAGCAGCAGCGCGAAGTTGTGCTCGCCGAAGCGCGCCGCCTGCACGTCGCCGTCGATCGCGGCGCTCAGGTGCTGGGCCAGCGCCGCCACCAGCGCGTCGGCCGAGTCCAGGCCGATGTCGGCCAGCAGCCGCGTGTAGTGGTCGGGTTCGACCAGCAGGAAGCCGTAGTGGCCGTCGCCGCGGCCGACCTGGGCCACCGCGTTCTCCAGCGCCAGCATGAAGGTCGGGCGGTTGAGCAGGCCGGTGACCTGGTCGCGCTGGCGCAGGTCCTCGACCTCGCGGGCCAGTTCCGGATCGAATTCCTCGCGGCGGCGGAACACCACCTGCACGCAGGCCTCGCCCTCGTAGCTGGCGGTGGCGAACTCCATCGTCGCCGGGAAGCTCTCGCCTTCCATGGTGCGCGCGTCGACCTGGTACTGCGCCGGCGGCGGTTCGCCCTTGCCCAGCGACTTCAGCAGTTGCTTGAATTCGTCCACATGCTGCGGCGCGACCATGTCCAGCAGCGACACGCCCTCGACGTCGTCGAACGAGGCGAAGCCGAACATCTCCAGATAGGCGTCGTTGGCGCGGATATGCATGCCTTCGTGGATGTAGGCGATCGGATCGCGCGAGGAGGCGATCAGCGCATCGCAGCGGCGCTCGGTCTCGCGCATCTGCGCCTCGATCCGGCGCAGCCCGCGGCGCGCGTGCAGGTCGGCCCAGGTCGTGCGCACCACCGCCAGCAGGTGCTCGGGGCGCTGGCGCAGCGCGATCGCGCGCGCGCCGCCGGCCACCGCCTCGACCCATTCGTTCTCGTCGATGCCGTCGGCGAGCAGGATCACCGGGATGTCCTTGCCGCTGGCGCCCACGCGCTGCAGCACCTGCGGCAGCGGGATGGCCCGCGAGCGCGCGCTCAGCACCAGGTCGATCGGCTGCGCGGCGAGCATGGCGCCGAGTTCCTCGGCGTGCTGCGGCCGCGACGGCCGCACCGCGATGCCGCTGTTGCGCAGGCTGCTGACGATCGCTTCGGCGTCTTCACCGCTGTCGTCGACGATCATCAGGCGCAGGGTGGTGTCTTTGCCTGTTTGCATGAAGTCTCCCGGAGACGGGGTTTAATACACGATGCCTGCAGCGGCGTCCATGTGTGGCCGGGATTGGGGATTCGGGATTGGGGATTCGTAACGGCGTGCTTCGATGTTTATGCCCAACCCGGGCAACCCATGAACGTTCAGGCGAGGGGAGCCGCTTTTGCGAATCCCCAATCCCCAATCCCGGCCGTCAGGCCACCGCGCCGGCCGCGTGGCCCGAGGCCCAGGCCCACTGGAAGTTGTAGCCGCCCAGCCAGCCGGTCACGTCCAGCACCTCGCCGACGAAGTGCAGGCCGGGCACCTGGCGCGATTCCATCGTCGCCGACGACACCTGATCGGTGTCCACCCCGCCCAGGGTGACCTCGGCGGTGCGGTAGCCCTCGGTGCCGCTGGCCACCAGCGGCCAGGCGCCGAGCAGGGCGGCGGCGGCGCGCAGCTGCGGTTCGTCGAGCTGGCGGACCGGCTTGTCCGGCAGCCAGACTTCGCACAGGCGCTGCGCGAAGCGGCGCGGCAGCGCCTCGCCCAGCACCGTGCGCAGCTCGGCGGCGCCGCGCAGGCGCTTGTGCTCACGCAGCCACGCGGCCGCGTCCTGCCCGGGCAGCAGGTCCAGGCGCAGGTCGTCGCCCGGCTGCCAGTACGAGGAGATCTGCAGGATCGCCGGGCCGCTGATGCCGCGATGGGTGATCAGCATGGAGTTGCGGAAGCTGGCGCCGTTGCAGCTGGCCTCGACCGGCAGCGCCAGGCCGGACAGGTCCTGCAGGCGTTCCTGGTGCTTGCCGCTGAGGGTCAGCGGCACCAGCCCGGCACGGGTCGGCAGCACGGCATGGCCGAACTGGCGGGCCAGTTCGTAGCCGAAGCCGCTGGCGCCCAGGCTGGGAATGGACAGCCCGCCGCTGGCCACGACCAGCGAGGCGGCGTGCACCGGGCCGTCGTCGCTGTCGATGCGGAACCCCTCGCTGCCGCGTTCCACGCCGCGCACTGCGCACTGCGTGCGGATGGTGACGCTAGCCGCGTCGCATTCGTCCACCAGCATGCGCACGATCTGCTTGGAGGAGATGTCGCAGAACAGCTGGCCCAGTTCCTTCTCGTGGTAGGCGATGGCGTGGCGTTCGACCATCCCGATGAAGTCGGTCGGGCGGTAGCGCGCCAGCGCCGACTTGCAGAAGTGCGGGTTGGCGGACAGGAAATTGCCCGGGCCGGTGCCGGTGTTGGTGAAGTTGCAGCGCCCGCCGCCGGACATCAGGATCTTCTTGCCGACCTTGTTGGCGTGCTCGATCACCCGCACGCGGCGCCCGCGGCGGCCGGCGGTCAGCGCGCACATCAGCCCGGCGGCGCCGGCGCCGATGACCGCGACGTCGACCCGGATCGGCTCGGCGCGTGCGCTCATGCCGCGGCTTTGCGCACCGTCGGGGTGAAGGTGACGCTGCCGGCGTCGCCGAGCAGCTGCACTTCGCCGTCCTGGATCACCACGTCGAAACGCATGCTGCGCTGGATCAGCTCGGCCGCCGCCGCGACCGCGTCGCCGGGCAGGTCGATCACCTGCAGCGGCTTGAGCTTGAGCAGGCCGGAGGCGTTCTTCTCCCACCAGATGTCGGCGACGCGGCCGCCGTAGTTGGCCACGAGCACCTCGCGGGCGCGGCCGCAGGCCTTGCGGATGCGCGATTCGTCGGGCTGGCCGACCTCGATCCATTGTTCGATCGCGCCGGTGTAGTCCATCCGCCACAGGTCCGGCTCATCGTCGCTGCTCAGGCCCTTGCCGAACAGCAGGCGTTCCTCGGCGAACAGGGCGAAGGTCAGCAGCCGCGCCATCAGCCGCTGGTCGGTCTCGGACGGGTGCTGGGCCAGGGTCAGCGCATGCGCCGCGTAGTAGCCGCGGTCCATGTCGGAAATCTGCAGATCGGCCTTGCGGAGGGTGGCGGTGAGGGCCATGCGGCTACCGGGATCAAAGGGCGGCCATGATAATGCGTGGCGATGTCCGATCCCCGCCCGCCGTCCGCATTCGTTCCGGCCCCGAGCCGTTGGCAACTGCCGCCGGGGCCGTGGCCGACCCTGCTGGATGGCTTGTGCGTGCGCTTCCCGCAGGTGACGCGGGCGCAGTGGCAGGACCGTTGCGCCCGCGGCCGCGTGCAGGACCTGGACGGGCAGCCGCTGCCGGCATCGCTGCCGTACCGGGTCGGGCTGGAAGTGCGCTATTTCCGCGAGGTCGTCGACGAGGCGCCGATCGCCGGGGTGGAGCGCATCGTCCATGCCGATGCGCATCTGGTGGTGGCCGACAAGCCGCATGGGCTGCCGGTGACCCCGTCCGGGCGCTATGTGCGCGAGACCTTGCTGGCGCGGCTGGTGGCGCGGCTCGGCAATCCGGCGCTGGTGCCGCTGCACCGGCTGGACCGCGCCACCGCCGGGTTGGTGCTGTTCTCGGCCGATCCGCGCAGCCGCGCCGCCTATCAGGCGCTGTTCCGCGAGCGGCGCATCGCCAAGACCTACCAGGCGCTGGCCCCGGCCTTGCCGGGACAGGCGTTTCCGCTGCTGCGCGCGAGCCGGCTGGTGCGCGGCGAGCCGTTCTTCCGCATGGCCGAAGCCGACGGCGAGGCCAACAGCCTGACCCGGATCGCTGTGCTGGACGCACCCGCCGGACCGCTGTGGCGCTACGCGCTGGCGCCGGTGACCGGGCGCAAGCACCAGCTGCGCGTGCACATGGCCGCGCTGGGCGCGCCGATCCTGGGCGATGCGCTGTATCCGCAGTTGCGTGCGGAGGAAGAGGGCGCCTGCGCCGGTGGGCTGCAGCTGTTGGCATGCGGACTGGCGTTCGACGATCCGCTCAGCGGGCAGGCACGCAGTTTCGCCAGTGCGCAGACCTTGGCCTGGCCGTCGGCGTGATGACGCGACCGAACTCCGCGAGGCGCGTCGCGCCCCACCCTTGCCCCAACCCCTCTCCCCAGGGGAGAGGGCTTTCAGTGTCATGGTGGATGACGATTGCGTGCGCCGACAGGTTATCCAGTGGAACGCCCGGCAAGGGGAGGGCGGCTGCGCAATTTGCGTGGAACGGCAGGGATATCGACCGCGCTACCGCGGACTTTAGGCCTGTGTCCAGCATCTTTGGGGGCGATCTCGGTTTGTCTACACAAACTTGTCGCTTTTTGCGAACGACCCGCGTATGGTAGGTTCCACTGTGTTTGCTAGGGTCACCGTGAATCGTGGCCTGGTGCAGTTGATCTCGCGATCCGCTTCATCGTTCCGCTTTACCAACGCCTGCAACTCAGTCTCGGCCCCGATACCCGGTGGCTGCGATTTTCTTAAATTCAATGTTTCAGGAGTTAGTAAATGAGCGAGCGTCAGGGTGGTACTGTGAAGTGGTTCAACGATGCCAAGGGCTTCGGCTTCATCACCCCGGAAAGCGGCCCGGACCTGTTCGTGCATTTCCGCGCGATCCAGGGTACCGGCTTCAAGTCGCTGCAGGAAGGCCAGAAGGTGACGTTCGTCGCCGTTCAGGGCCAGAAGGGCATGCAGGCCGACCAGGTGCAGGCCGTCTAAGTTAGACGCCAGCTACCGCAAGGTTGCCAAAACGCCGGGAGCGCAAGCTTCCGGCGTTTTTATTTGTGCGCGTACCGGCTGAGTCCGCCTGCCCCGGCCTGGCGCCTGCCCCGGCCTGGAGCGGCATCGGCGCCGGCGCCAGGCGCAGTTCCAGCGTCATCGGTACCGAGACGCTGCGCGACCATCGAGCTTCCGGAAAGCTGGATTCCGGAATTGCACGCAAGCATATCAATGGTTTGCGCGCCTGCCGGTCGAATTTTTCGGGATGCTTGGAGGTTTCCTGTAGTCGCGATCCCCCCGCAGGCCCGGCTACCATGGCCGCCCCCGCGCCTTCGGAACCGTTGCCATGATCACCGTCCACCACCTCAACCAGTCCCGTTCCCAGCGCGTGCTGTGGCTGCTGGAGGAACTGGAGCTGCCCTACCAGGTGGTCAAATATCAGCGCGACAAGCAGACCATGCTGGCGCCGCCGGAACTGCGCGCGATCCATCCGCTGGGCAAGTCGCCGGTGCTGGTCGACGACGGCCATGTGCTGGCCGAATCCGGCGCGATCCTGGATTACGTGGTGGAGCGCTACGACACCGAGCGCGCGTTGTCGCCGTCGCCGCAGCCGCTGGAGGCGCCCGAGCGCCTGCGTTACCGCTACTGGATGCACTACGCCGAGGGTTCGGCGATGCCGCCGTTGCTGATGAGCCTGGTGTTCGGGCGCATCCGTTCGGCGAAGATGCCGTTCTTCGCGCGGCCGATCGCCCGTGCCATCGTCGACAAGGCCATGCACAGCTTCGTCGGCCCGCAGCTGAAGCTGCACCTGGACTGGATGGAGCGCGAACTGGCCGCCAGCGGCTGGTTCGCCGGCGACCGCTTCACTGCGGCCGACGTGCAGATGAGCTTCCCGGTCCAGGCCGCGGCCGCGCGCGCCAGCCTGCAGAGCTATCCGAACCTGGCCGGCTTCGTGCAGCGCATCGAGCAGCGCCCGGCCTACCAGCGCGCGCTGCAGCAGGGCGGGCCGTTCGAACTGCTCGGCAGCGGCAAGGGCGACTGAGCGTCCTGTTCGCGGCGGTCAGGCAGGCCACGCCGCCTCGGCCGGTTCACGGCTGCGGCGCGCGCGGCGCGCACTGGCGCACGAAGGCGATGCTGTCGGCCATGACCGGCAGCGCCGGATCGTCCTTGCGCAGCGCCAGCACCAGGCGCAGATGGCCGATGCCGGGATAGGTCTTCAGTGCGGCGGGCACGCCGGCGCGGTGCAGGGCCGCCTGCAGCGAGCGGCTGTCGCGCGGCTCGACCACGCGGTCGGCGTCGCCGTGCAGCAGCAGCGCCGGCGGTTCGTCGCCATCGACGAAGGCCACCGGCTGCGAGCGCCGCTGCTGTGCCGGGTCGCGGCCGAACATGCCGATCAGGTCGGTGTCGGTCAGCGGCAGGAAGTCGTAGGGACCGGCCAGGCCGACCAGGCCGCACAGTTGCCGCGGCGACAGGCCCTGCGCCTGCAGCCAGCGGCCGTCGGTGGCCAGCAGCGCGGCCATGTGCGCGCCGGCGGAGTGGCCCATCAGCACCAGCCGGCGCGGGTCGCCGCCGTGCTCGGCGGCATGTCGCTGGCTCCAGGCCACTGCGGCGGCGGCGTCTTGCATGAAGCCGTCCAGGGTCACCTGCGGGTATTTGCGGTAGTCCGGCACGATTGCGACCACGCCATGCCGCGCCAGCGCCTCGCCGGCCCAGCGGTACTGCTGGCGGTTGCCGGTCTTCCAGGTGCCGCCGTGGAAGAACACCACCACCGGCGCGTCCTGCGCCGCGACCGGGCGATAGACGTCCAGCTTCAGGCCATGCGCCGCATCGAACACGATCCCGCGCTGCTCGCTCAGCCCGTTGCGCGCCGAGCCGGCGTTGAGGCCGCCGAAGAACACGCTGCTGCAGGCGGAGACCAGCAGCGAGGACAGCGCGACCAGCAGGTGGCGCGGCCAGCGTGGCGGCAACGGCGAACGTTCGGACATGGACGGTACCTGCAGGGAAAGGAGCGGGAGCATGCCGCATGCGTGTGTCGGCAGCGAGTGCATGGCGTTGGCGGCACTGCCGGCAAGTACGGGCAAGATGTCGCTGCGGATGCGCTGGCCCGGCCGAGTCCGCCATTTCCTTCTCTCGCCGGGAGCGTGGCTCCCTTTTCGGGAAGCTGCCCCGCAGGGGCGGATGAGGGTACGGGCGCAGCCTCGTCAATCCAAACACCGCGAGGCGCTTCGCGCCGCACCCTGACCCCAGCTCCTCTCCCGATGGAGAGGGCTGTAAGCTGGCGCGTATGCCTGCATTGCGCTTCGACAACCGTTTTACCGCCGAGCTGCCTGGCGATCCCGAGCGCGGCCCGCGCCTGCGCGAGGTGGTGGGCGCGCTGTGGTCGGAGGTCGCGCCGACCCCGGTGGCCGCGCCGCAGTTGCTGGCCCATTCGCGCGAGGTGGCCGCCATGCTTGGGTTTTCGCAGCAGGACGTGCTGGCGCCGCAGTTCGCCGAGGTCTTCGCCGGCAATGCGCTTTACCCGGGCATGCGGCCGTACGCGACGAACTACGGCGGCCACCAGTTCGGGCATTGGGCCGGGCAGCTCGGTGATGGCCGCGCGATCGCGCTGGGCGAGGCGCTGGGCGCGGACGGACGGCGCTGGGAACTGCAGCTCAAGGGCGCCGGGCGCACGCCGTATTCGCGCGGCGCCGATGGCCGCGCGGTGCTGCGCTCGTCGATCCGCGAATTCCTGTGCAGCGAGGCCATGCACCACCTCGGCGTGCCGACCACGCGCGCGCTGAGCCTGGTCGCCAGCGGCGAGCGCGTGGTGCGCGACATGTTCTACGACGGCCATCCGCGCGCCGAGCCGGGCGCGGTGGTGTGCCGGGTGGCGCCGTCGTTCGTGCGCTTCGGCAGTTTCGAACTGCCGGCCGCGCGTGGCGAGACGGCCTTGCTGCGGCAACTGGCCGATTTCGTGATCGAGCGCGATTTCCCAGCGCTGCACGCGGGTGGCGCCACGCCCTATGCGGACTGGTTCGGCGAGGTCTGCACGCGCACCGCGACGATGGTCGCGCACTGGATGCGGGTCGGCTTCGTGCATGGAGTGATGAACACCGACAACATGTCGATCCTGGGCTTGACCATCGACTACGGCCCGTACGGCTGGATCGACGACTACGATCCGGACTGGACGCCGAACACCACCGACGCGCAGGGCCGCCGCTACCGTTTCGGCACCCAGCCGCAGATCGCGTACTGGAACCTGACGCGGCTGGCGCAGGCGCTGGCGCCGCTGTTCGCCGACGTCGCGCCGCTGCAGGCCGGGCTGGCGCGTTTCCGCGACACATACGCGCAGGCCGAACGCGACAACACCGCCGCCAAGCTCGGCCTGTCTGCCTGCAGCGAGACCGACCTGGCGCTGATGCAGGACCTGCTGCAACTGCTGCAGCAAGGCGAGGTGGACATGACCCTGTGGTTCCGCGGGTTGAGCGCGGAGCAACTGCCGATGCTGGCGGACCTGGCCGTGGCGTTCTACGACCCGGCCAAGCTGGCCGCGCAGGCGCCTGCATTCGAGGCCTGGCTGGCGCGCTATGCGCAGCGGCTGCGCGACGATCCGCTGCCGGAGGCCGTTCGCGCGGCGAAGATGCGCGCGGCCAACCCGCGCTACGTGCTGCGCAACTACCTGGCGCAGCAGGCGATCGACCGCGCCGAGCAGGGCGATGCCGAGGGCATCGCCGAATTGCTGGAGGTGATGCGCCGGCCCTACGCCGAGCAGCCGGGACGCGAGGCGTTCGCGGCGCGGCGCCCGGACTGGGCGCGCGAGCGCGCCGGTTGTTCGATGCTGTCGTGCAGTTCCTGACGAAACACCAAGCACTGCAGCAGGGGCTTCGGCTCCGACGCTTTGCCGGCAACGTGTCGGAGCTGAAGCCCCTCGTGCAGAAGACTCGGCATCGCCGCGATTTCGCAGTCGCGTCGTCAGGCCCGGGCGGGCGTCAGCGCGACGAAGCGGCGCGATAGCGCCAGGCGGCGAGGAAGCTGGTCACCACTTCCGCCGCCAGCGCCTGCTGGCTGTCGCGATCCGGGGCCTGCCCATTGAGCATCGCGCCGGGGTAGGCGTAGCCGATCGCCGCACCGATGAAGGCGCTGGCGGCCAGCGTGGGCGAGGCCACGCGCACGTCGCCGCGCGCATCCAGCCTCTGCAGCAGGTCGCTCAGGCGCTGGCGCAGGCGCCCGGTGCGGCGCTGGTGCATCGATTGCAGCAGGTCCGGCATCTGCGCGCTGGCCTGCACCAGCAGCCGGTGCAGGCGCAGCGAGGACGGCGCGTACAGGTGCGCCTGCACGGTCAGCGCGATCTGCTGCAGCGCGCGCGGCAGGTCCTGCGAGGCCGCATCGCCGATGTTCTCCAGCTGCGCCTGCAGTTCCTCGTTCAGCGCCTCGAACACCTGCATCAGCAGCTCGGCCTTGCTGGAGAAATGGTTGTACAGGCTCTGCCGGGTGAGCCCGGCATGCAGCGCGATCTGCTCCAGCGAGACCTCCAGGCCGTGCTCCAGCAGCAGTTCGCGCGCGGCGTGCAGCAACCGCGGCCGCGCCAGCGCCGGGCGCCCGCGCTGGCGCCCGGGCGGCGCAATCGCGCGCGTTTCCGCCGTCGCCGGGGTGGCGCGAGGCGGCGAGGCGCGGGCGATTGTGCGATCCTTCATGCTTATTTATTTGTCTTTAAGTAAATTAAATGATCCTCCCCCCAGCTTCCAGGATCAAGCGCATGCCTGCGCCTTTCGTCCAGCGTTCCCGCCGCACGCTGTCGTTGCTGCTGTCCGTCGCCCTCGTCACGCTCGCCGGCTGCAAGGGCGAGCGCACCGCGCCGCCGGCGCAGGCCAGGACCGTGGGGGTGGTGACCTTGCAGCCGCAAAGCGTGCCGCTCAGCGCCGAACTGGCCGGGCGCACCGCCGCCTCCGAGGAATCCGAAGTGCGCCCGCAGGTCGGCGGCATCCTGCGCAAGCGGCTGTTCGAGGAGGGCGCCTTGGTGCGCGCCGGGCAGCCGCTGTTCCAGATCGAGCCGGTCCTGTACCAGGCCGCGGCCAACGAGGCGCAGGCCAACCTGGCCACCGCCGAGGCCACGCTGGCCACCGCCAAGCTGCGCGCCGAGCGCTACCGCGAACTGGGCAAGACCCGGCTGGCCGCGCAGCAGGACGTGGACGACGCCCAGGCCACCTACAAGGAGGCGCTGGCCAGCCGCGACGCCAACCGCGCCGCGCTGGACACCGCGCGCACGCAGTTGCGCTTCGCCACGGTGGAGGCGCCGATCAGCGGGCGCATCGGCCGCGCGCGGGTGACCCCGGGCGCGCTGGTCACCGCCAGCCAGGCCGATGCGATCGCCAAGATCCAGCAGCTGGACCCGATGAACGTGGACATCACCCAGTCCGGCAGCCAGTTCCTGGCGCTGCGCCGCGCGATCGCCGACGGCGGGGTGCAGCCGGCCACCGCCGAAGTGCGGCTGAAGCTGTCCGACGGCAGCGACTACCCGCTGCCGGGCACGCTGCAGTTCGCCGACATCGATGTCGAGGAAACCACCGGCAGCGTGACCCTGCGCGCGCGCTTCCCCAATCCCGAGGCGCAGCTGCTGCCGGGCATGTACGTGCGCGCGATCGTCGGCCAGGGCATCCGCCAGCAGGCGCTGCTGGTGCCGCAGGCGGCGGTGGACCGTACCCCGCGCGGCGACGCCCAGGCCTGGGTGGTGGGCACCGACAACATCGTGCGCCAGCGCCAGTTCACCACGCTGCGCGCGGTCGGCGACCGCTGGCTGGTCGGCGACGGGCTCAAGCCCGGCGAGCGGGTGGTGGTGGAGGGCCGGCAGGGCCTGAGCGACGGCGCCAAGGTCACGGTCAAGCCGGCCGCCGCTGCCGCCGGCCAGGGCTGAGCCGGCATGCTCGCGCGCTTCTTCATCGCCCGCCCGATCTTCGCCTGGGTGCTGGCGATCTGCATCATGGCCGCCGGCGCCATCGCCGTGTTCACCCTGCCGGTGGAGCAGTACCCGGACATCGCCCCGCCCGGGGTCAACGTCACCGCCACCTACAACGGCGCCTCGGCGCAGACGGTGGAGGACAGCGTCACCCAGGTGATCGAGCAGCAGATCAAGGGCATCGACCACCTGCTGTACTTCTCCTCGACCAGTTCCTCGTCCGGACAGGCGCGGATCAGCATCACCTTCGACCAGGCCGCCAATCCCGACATCGCCCAGGTGCAGGTGCAGAACGCGGTCAACCAGGCGCTCAACCGCCTGCCGCAGGAAGTGCAGCAGCAGGGCGTGACCGTGGCCAAGTCGCAGGGCGACAGCCTGATGGCGGTGGCGCTGTACGACAGCACCGACCGGCTGGACAACGTCGACATCTCCGACTACCTGATCAGCACCCTGCAGGACCCGATCAGCCGCATCAACGGCGTCGGCGAGATCAACGTGTTCGGCGCGCAGTACGCGATGCGCATCTGGCTGGACCCGCACAAGCTCAACGCCTACAACCTGATGCCCGGCGACGTGCGCAGCGCGATCGAGGCGCAGAACACCCAGGTCACCGCTGGCGAACTCGGCGCGCTGCCCACCGGCGCCGACCAACAGCTCAACGCCACGGTGACCGCGCAGTCGCGGCTGCAGACCCCGGAGCAGTTCCGCGCCATCATCCTGGCCACGCAGCCCGACGGCTCCAGCGTTCGCCTGGGCGACGTGGCGCGGGTGGAGATCGGCGCGGAGAACTACCAGAACAGCGCCACGCTCAACGGCCATCCGGCGTCGGGCTTCTCGGTGACGCTGTCCTCCGGCGCCAACGCGGTGGCCACGTCCGACGCGGTGCGCGCCACCATCGAGCGGCTCAAGCCGACCTTCCCGCCGGGCATGGAAGTGGCCTATCCGCGCGACAGCACGCCGTTCGTGCGGATCTCGATCAAAGGCGTGGTGCACACCCTGATCGAGGCGATCGTGCTGGTGGTGGTGGTGATGTTCCTGTTCCTGCAGAACGGCCGCGCCACGCTGATCCCGGCGATCACCGTGCCGGTGGTGCTGCTGGGTACGTTCGGCATCCTCGCCGCCGCCGGCTTCACCATCAACACGCTGACCCTGTTCGCGATGGTGCTGGCGATCGGCCTGCTGGTGGACGACGCGATCGTGGTGGTGGAGAACGTCGAGCGGATCATGCACGAGCAGCATCTGCCGCCGCGCGAGGCCACCGAGCAATCGATGGGCGAGATCACCGGCGCGCTGATCGGCATCACCGTGGTGCTGGGCGCGGTGTTCCTGCCGATGGCGTTCTTCGGCGGCTCCACCGGCATCATCTACCGGCAGTTCTCGATCACCATCGCCTCGGCGATGGCGCTGTCGGCGCTGGTCGCGCTGACCCTGACCCCGGCGCTGTGCGCGACCCTGCTCAAGCCGGTGGAAAAGGAGCGCCAGCTCGGACGCTTCTTCCGCTGGTTCAACCGCAGTGTGGAGCGCAGCCAGCAGGCCTACCAGCGCCGGCTCGGCACGCTGCTGCGGCAGCCGCGGCGCTGGATGGCGCTGTACGCGGTGATCGTGCTGGCGATGGCGGCGCTGTACGTGCGCATGCCGACCGGTTTCCTGCCGGTGGAGGACCAGGGCCAGGTGCAGATCCAGTTCACCACGCCCGAGGGCACGCCGCTGGCCAGGACCGAGGCGCTGGGCCGGCGCATCAACGATTACTTCATGGCCCACGAGAAGGACAACATCACCGCGGTGTTCATGGTGATCGGCCGCAACAACGCCGGCACCGGGCAGAACGCCGGCCAGGCCTTCGTCGCGCTCAAGCCGTGGGACGAGCGCAACCGCGACAACACCGCGCAGGCGATCATCGACCGCGCCAATGCGTATTTCCGCGGCACCGCCGATGCCAAGATCAGCGTGCTGTCGCCGCCGGCGGTGCGCGGCCTGGGCCAGTCCAGCGGCTTCGAGCTGTGGATCCGCGACAGCGACGGCGCCGGCCGGCCCGCCTTGCTGAAGGCGCAGCAGCAGGTGCTGCAGGAGGCCGGCGACGATCCGCAGCTGACCGCGGTGCGGCTCAATGGGCTGGGCGACAAGGCGCAGCTGCAGGTGGACATCGACCAGGCCCAGGCCAGCGCCCTGGGGCTGGCGCAGAGCGACATCAACGCCACCCTGTCCACTGCGTGGGGCGGCAGCTACGTCAACGACTTCGTCGACCGCGGCCGGGTCAAGCGCGTCTACGTGCAGGGCGATGCGCCGTATCGCTCGCTGCCGGAAGACATCGGCCAGTGGTACGTGCGCGGCAAGGACGGGCAGATGGCGCCGTTCGCCAGCTTCGCCAGCACCCACTGGACCCGTGGGCCGCAGCTGCAGCAGCGCTTCAACGGGCTGCCGGCGGCGCAGATCCAGGGCGGGGCCGCGGCCGGCAGCAGTTCCGGCGAGGCGATGCAGCGGATGCAGGCGCTGGTCGCCAAGCAGCAGGGCTTCGACCTGCAGTGGAGCGGCCTGTCCTACCAGGAGCAGCTGTCGAGCAACCAGACGCTGTGGCTGTACACCGCCTCGATCGTGTTCATTTTCCTGTGCCTGGCGGCGCTGTACGAGAGCTGGTCGATTCCGCTGGCGGTGTTGCTGGTGATCCCGCTGGGCGTGCTCGGCACGGTCACCGCGACCACCCTGGCCGGCTTCGTCAACGACATCTATTTCCAGGTCGGCCTGCTGACCACGATCGGCCTGTCGGCGAAGAACGCGATCCTGATCGTGGAGTTCGCCGAGGCCGAGCAGCGCGCCGGGCGGCCGTTGCTGGAGGCGGCGCTGGAAGGCGCGCGCCTGCGCCTGCGGCCGATCGTGATGACCTCGCTGGCGTTCGTCGCCGGCGTGCTGCCGCTGGCGCTGTCCACCGGCGCAGGCGCGGCCAGCCGCCGCGAGATCGGCGTCAGCGTGATCGGCGGCATGCTCTCGGGCACCGTGCTGGCGGTGCTGCTGGTGCCGCTGTTCTTCGTGCTGGTGCGCGGCCTGCTGCATGGCCGGGCAGGGGACCGCCAGGCAGCCCCGGCCGGCTGAGTCGCGGTGAACGGGTAAGGCGGTGGCGCTGCGCGGCGCCGCCTTGCGCCTTAAAATGGGTGCCTCCCCACGCTTCGATATCCCGATGAACGAGTCTTCCTGCTGCGGCACGCCCGGCGACGTGCCGGCCCACTGGTCCGGCCGCATCCGCGATATCGCCGATTTCCCGAAGCCGGGCATCGTGTTCAAGGACATCACCCCGCTGCTGGCCGACGGTCCGGATTTCGCCTCGGCGCTGGACGAGATGGCGCGGCCCTGGCGCACCACGCCGCTGGACGCGGTGCTGGGCATCGAGTCGCGCGGCTTCATCCTGGGTGCGGCGCTGGCGCACGAACTGCGCACCGGTTTCGTGCCGATCCGCAAGCCGGGCAAGCTGCCGGGCAGGACGGTGACCCAGGACTACGCGCTGGAATACGGCAGCGACCGCATCGAGATGCACGCCGACGCGCTGCCGGCCGGCGCGCGGGTGCTGATCGTCGACGATGTGCTGGCCACCGGCGGCACCCTGCGCGCGGCGCTGTCGCTGGCGCGGCAGCTGCAACTGGAGATCGTCGGCGCCGCGGTACTGGTCGAGCTGCAGGCGCTGCAGGGCGGCGAGCGCTGGAGCGAGGAAGTGCCGCTGCTGGCGACGCTGACGTATTGAGGGCGACCCGGTGCGGATAGCCGTCGTGCGCGACGATGCCGACCGGCTGGCACGGCACCGGCGATCGAGCCGGGCGCCCGCCAGGCGGCGGGAGATGTCGCTGCGCGGCTGAATGTGTCAACGCCGCGCATTCGCCGGCGAACTGCGCGGCTTACCGTTTCCCGCATGCGATCGGCATGCGACGGGTGGTGGCACGATGAACGGACAAACGCTCTTGCTGGCCTCGGCGGCTGCGTTCGCGTTGGCCAAGCTGGTCTCGGCACTGCTCGTGGCGATCTGGCCGGGCGGTGCGGCGGCGATCGCCGCTTCGCGCATCGGCCGCTGCGTCTACGCCATTGGCAAGGTCACGCCGGTGCTGCTGGCGCTGAGCCTGTTGCTGTACGCAGTGCTGTTCGAACCGCCGGCGCAACTACGCGCCTGGCTGGCGCTGGCGCTGCTGCTGGGCGCGGCGCTGGCGCTGCCGCTCCACCTGCGCCGCAGCCGGCGCGGCGTGGGCGGGGCGCATCCGCCGCGGCAGTGGTCGCGGATCGTGCGGCTGCGCTGAATGTGCTGAGCGCGTCGAGGTCGACGCGCCGAAGTTGGGTGCGCTTTTTTTTGGGGCCGATCGTCGACGAGCTGCCGACCATCGGCGGCAGCTTTCCCATTGATGCTGGTGCTGCTGATGTTGTGGTCGTGGCCGCCGCGCGACGCCGCATCAGTGCGGATAGACCACCGTTTCCAGGCTGCGGTCGGCGTAGGCGTCGGCGTGGCTCAGATGCCCATCGAACGGTCCGACCTTGCAGATCCGTCCGTCGTGCGTGAACACCAGTTGCAGTCCGTGTTCCTGTTCCCAATCGCAGCTGCACTCCAGGTTGATCCGCACGCGGCCGTCGCGATGGCGGCTGGCATGGGCCTCGCTGCCGAACGGGACGTGCTGCCAGACCTGCGCCGGGCCGTCGATGCGCGGCGAGGGTAGGCCGTGTTTTTCGTGCAAGGCGTGCACGTCCGCAGCGGCGGCGGCGAACGTCGCGTCATCGATGCGCAGGAACGCTTCGATGGCGGCGCCGAAGTGGGCTTGTGCCGCATCGGCGGCATCGTCTTCGAGGACGAAACTGCAGTCCTCGCGCATCCAGCGCACCGGCGCCGCATCGCTCCAGGCGGTGCCGTCCTCGTCCTCGTCCAGCGACGCAAATATCTGCGCCAGCAGGCTCACAGCTTGCTGACCCGGAACCGGCGGCCCTTGATCTTGCCCGCCTGCAGCTGCCCCAGCGCGCGGCCGGCGTGCTCGCGGGCGACGGCGACATAGGAGCGGGTGGGGTAGATGGCGATCTTGCCGATCGCCGCGGCGGACAGGCCGGCGTCGCCGGTCAGCGCGCCGAGGATGTCGCCGGCGCGCAGCTTGTCGGTCTTGCCGCCGTCGATGCGCAGCGTGGTCATCGCCGCCTGCGGCAGCTGCGCCGGGCGCGCGGTGGCCAGCGGCGCGCGCGACCAGCGCAACGGCTGGCCCTGTTCGGCCTCCAGCGCCTGCGCGCGCGCCAGCTCGCGCGGCGCCACCAGGCTCAGCGCCAGGCCGCGCTTGCCGGCACGCGCGGTGCGGCCGATGCGGTGGCGGTAGGTTTCGGTATCGGTCGGCAGTTCGTAGTTGAGCACCGCCGCCAGGTCCTCCACGTCCAGCCCGCGCGCGGCCACGTCGCTGGCGACCAGCACGTTGCAGCTGCGGTTGACGAAGCGCACCAGCACCTCGTCGCGGTCGCGCTGCTCCATGTCGCCGTGCAGCGCCAGCGCCGAGAAGCCGAACTGCTGCAGCGAGCCGGCCACCTCGTCGACCTCCTTGCGGGTGTTGCAGAACACCACGCTGGACTCGGGGGTGAAGCGCAGCAGCAGCCCGGCCACCGCCTTCTGCCGGTAGGTGGGGTCGACTTCGAAGAATTGCTGCTCGATCTCCGGCGCGCTGTCGGCGCCTTCGATGGTGACCTCGACCGGTTCCTTCAGCAGTTCGCGCGCCAGGCTGCGGATCGCGTCGGGGAAGGTGGCCGAGAACAGCAGGCTCTGGCGGTGCTTGTCGCAGCGGCTGGCGATCTCGCGGATCGGTTCCTCGAAGCCCATGTCGAGCATGCGGTCGGCCTCGTCCAGCACCAGCGTGCGCACCCCGCCCAGGTGCAGCGCGCGCTTGCGCGCCAGCTCCTGGATGCGCCCGGGCGTGCCGACCACCACCTGCGGGTCGTGCGCCTCCAGCGAGGCCAGCTGCGGGCCCAGCGGCATGCCGCCGGTCAGCACCACCAGCTTCATGTTGGGAATGCCGGTGGCCAGCTTGCGCAGCTGCTTGCCGACCTGGTCGGCCAGTTCGCGGGTCGGGCACAGCACCAGCGCCTGCGCGCGGGTCAGCGCCGGGTCCAGCTTCTGCAGCAGGCCCAGGCCGAACGCGGCGGTCTTGCCGCTGCCGGTGGGCGCCTGCACGATGACGTCGCGGCCGGCCAGGATCGGCGGCAGGCTCTGCGCCTGCACCGGGGTCATCGTGGTGTAGCCGAGCGCGTCGATGCCCGGCGCCAGCGCCGGGGAGAGGGACAGGGTGGCGAAATCGTTCATGGTGCATTTTAGCCGGGACTCGGGACTCGGGACCGGGGACTCGGCAAATCAAAAGCGAATGCCCGGCGCCAAACCAGGTTGGCTGGGTTCTTGGTCCCGAGTCCCGAGTCCCGAGTCCCGTACAATGCCCCCATGCCCCTTATCACTCTGCAGAACGTCGACTACAGCGTCGGCGGCCCCTTGTTGCTGGAAAAGACCGAACTGTCGATCGAGCCGGGCGAGCGTATCGCCCTGATCGGCCGCAACGGCGCCGGCAAATCGACCTTGATGAAACTGATCGCCGGCGAGCTCAAGCCCGACGACGGCGAGATCCGCGTCCAGCAGGGCGTGCGCATCGCGCGGCTGGAACAGGAGGTGCCGCATGGCGCCGCCGGCAGCGTGTTCGACGTGGTCGCCGACGGCCTGGGCGAGCTCGGCCACTGGCTGGCCGAGTTCCACCGGCTCAGCCATGCCGCCGAGTTCGACGGCGATGCGCTGGGCGCGGTGCAATCCAAGATCGACGGCGCCAACGGCTGGGCGCTGGACCAGCGGGTCAACGAGACCCTGACCCGGCTCGACCTGGACGGCGACGCCGAGTTCGCGCGGCTGTCCGGCGGCATGAAGCGGCGCGTGCTGCTGGCGCGCGCGCTGGTGTCGGCGCCGGACCTGCTGCTGCTCGACGAGCCGACCAACCACCTGGACATCGAGGCGATCGACTGGCTGGAACTGTTCCTGAAAGGCTGGAACGGCAGCGTGGTGTTCGTCACCCACGACCGCCGCTTCCTGCGTGCGCTGGCCACGCGCATCGTCGAGATCGACCGCGGCCAGGTCACCAGCTGGCCCGGCGACTGGGCCAACTACGAGCGCCGCCGCGAGGAGCGGCTCAATGCGCAGGCGCAGGAGAACGCGCGCTTCGACAAGATGCTGGCCCAGGAAGAAGTGTGGATCCGCCAGGGCATCAAGGCGCGCCGCACCCGCGACGAAGGCCGCGTGCGGCGCCTGGAATCGATGCGCAACGAGCGCACCCAGCGCCGCGAACTCGGCGGCAACGTGCGCATGGAGGCGGCACAGGGCGAGTCCTCGGGCAAGAAGGTGATCGAGGCCAAGGAGCTGAGTTTCGCCTTCGGCGCGCGGACCATGGTGCGCGAGTTCTCCAGCACCATCCTGCGCGGCGACCGCATCGGCCTGATCGGTCCCAACGGCAGCGGCAAGACCACGCTGCTGAAGCTGCTGCTGGGCGAACTGACCCCGGCCAGCGGCGAGGTCCGCACCGGTACCAACCTGCAGGTGGCCTATTTCGACCAGTACCGCGCCACCTTGCGCGAGGACTGGAGCGCGATCGAGAACGTCGCCGAGGGCCGCGACTTCATCGAGGTCAACGGCAAGCGCAAGCACGTGCACGGCTATCTGCAGGATTTCCTGTTCACCCCGGAACGCGCGCGCGCGCCGATCACCCGCCTGTCCGGCGGCGAGCGCAACCGCCTGCTGCTGGCGCGGCTGTTCGCGCAGCCGTCGAACCTGCTGGTGATGGACGAACCGACCAACGACCTGGACGTGGAGACGCTGGAGCTGCTGGAAGAGCTGCTCGGCGACTACACCGGCACCTTGCTGCTGGTCAGCCACGACCGCGACTTCATCGACAACGTGGTGACCTCGACCATGGTGATGGAAGGCGACGGCCGCATCGGCGAATACGTCGGCGGCTACAGCGACTGGGTACGCCAGCGCGCCGCGCCGCCGGCCAGCGCAATGGCGGTGGCCAAGGCCTCGGCCACGGCGGCGGCGACCGCGCCTGTGGCGGCAGCGGCCGCTGCGCCGGCGGCCAAGCGCAAGCTCAGCTACAAGGATGCGCGCGAGCTGGAGCAGTTGCCGGCGCGGATCGAGACGCTGGAGCAGCAGGTCGCGGCATTGACCGAGGCAATGACGGAGTCGTCGTTCTACCAGCGCGATGCGGCGGCGGTGACCGCGCATACGCAGGCGCTGACCCAGGCGCAGGCCGAACTGGACGCGGCCTATGCGCGCTGGAGCGAGCTGGACGCGTAGCGGCGCTTGTTGGCGCGGCGTTCTCTGCTTACAGGCGCTCGCCATTGGCTGGCCGCGGGCACTGTAGGAGTGACTTCAGTCCTAACAGCATCCGAAGCCGGAAAATCCACCGCTTCGCTCGTTGCGACTGAAGTCGCTCCCACAGAGGGCTTGCGGCGAGCCGGCTGGGTGCACTGTGGGAGGGACTTCAGTCCCGACAGCGTCCGAAGCCGGAACGTCCACCGCTTCGCTCGTCGCGACTGAAGTCGCTCCCACAGGGAACCCGCGCCGAGTTGGCTAGGCGCACTGGGGAAGGGACTTCAGTCCCGACGCGGTCCGGTTGCGGCGGCTTCGCCGCTTCGTTCGTCGCGGCTGAAGCCGCCTACAACGGTCTTGCGGCCGCGTGCTGGATGCACTCGGGGCGGGATTTCAGCATTGAAGCGGCGCCAGCCGCGCGACTGCGCAGCTGGCGCTTCGCTCAGCGCGAAGCGGCTTCCTCTTCGTCGTCGTCTTCGTCTTCGTCCAGATCATCGGCCTGGCTGTCGCGCTCGTCGGATTCGGCCTCGTCGCCGGTCAGCAGGCCGACGAAGGCGACGAAGGCGATGCCGTCCTGCGCCCATTCCTTGGCCACGTCGTCGAGCAGTTCCAGCAACACGTCGAAATCCTTCTTGGCCACCGACTGCAGTTCGGCCGCGTCTTCCAGCAGCAGCGCGTAGCCGCCCTTGGCCGGCAGCCACGACAGGTCGCGCAGGCCGTCCATCAAGGCATCCCAGTTGCGGCCGAAGCCGATCGGGAAATCCAGTTGCGCGGCCAGCCGCATCAGCAGCATCGGCTTGCTGCTGCAGCCCTGCAGGTCGATCCGGCACAGCCGCAGGCCGGCGTCGCGGCCGAGCGCGGCGATGCTGTCCAGGTCGCTGTTGGCGACGCGGTAGACGCCGGATGCGGCCGGCTCGGCGAGGTTCAACGAAAAATTGAAGGTGTTCATGGCGACGGCCTCCCGGAGGCGATGCTGAAACTGCGGAAACTGGCGTAGTGGTCGTCGCTGTAGTACCAGACGTCCGGCGGGTCGCCGCCGGTGACGATGCGCCGCGTCCCGCGGTGCTCCAGCCCCGGCGTGTCGACGGTGTATTCGCGATAGTAGCCGCGTGGGCGTGACGGCAGCCGGTTTTCGCGGTTGCCGAACACGCTGCCGTCCTGGCGGTGCGGGAACGGGCCGCCGCGCTGGATCAGGGCGATGGTGTCGCGCGCCTGCGGCGGCAGGAACGGCGGCAGCTCGTCGTCCGCGCCCGCGCTCGGCGTGGCCGGCGGCGGTGCCGGCGCAGGCAGCGGAGCGGGATTGGTCAGCGCGGGCGCGAACTGCGGATGCGGCGGTTGCTGCACTGCGCGGATGCCCCACAGGCCGGCGGCGAGCAGCACGATCGCGGCGATCAGTAACACGGGCTTGCGCATGGGGGCGGCTCCAGCGAGAACGGCGAGGCGCCACGGGTGTGGGCGCGGCAGCGGCACAGTATGGGCGAGTGCGGCTGTTCGTGCTCTTAACCGGTCTGCGGCGCGGCTGGTCGCGTGGCGTGCGCGGTGCCGGCACGCGATTCACATGCGACTAACCGGGTGCAGGCGCATCGTAGCCGCCGATCCGCGGCAACGGCCGGCGCCGCCGCCGCGCGATGGGACGATGTTTCCCCAACGCCGGTCTTGGTATGGTCGCCGGTCGTCCCTACCATTCATCACGCAACGCCCGTCCTTCCGGCGGGCGAACGTCCAGGAGAACCGCATGGCCTACACCCTCCCCAAACTGCCCTACGCCTACGACGCGCTGGAACCGCACATCGATGCGCAGACGATGGAAATCCATCACACCAAGCACCACCAGACCTACATCAACAACGTCAACGCCGCGCTGGAAGGCACCGAGTACGCCGACCTGCCGGTCGAAGCGCTGGTGTCCAAGCTGAAGTCGCTGCCGGAGAACCTGCAGGGTCCGGTGCGCAACAACGGCGGCGGCCACGCCAACCATTCGCTGTTCTGGACGGTGATGGCGCCCAATGCCGGCGGCACCCCGGTCGGCGACGTCGCCAAGGCGATCGACAGCGAACTGGGCGGCTTCGACAAGTTCAAGGACGCCTTCACCAAGGCCGCGCTGACCCGTTTCGGCAGCGGCTGGGCGTGGCTGAGCGTCACCCCGGACAAGAAGATCGTGGTCGAAAGCACCGCCAACCAGGACAGCCCGCTGTTCGAGGGCAACACCCCGATCCTGGGCCTGGACGTGTGGGAACACGCCTACTACCTGAAGTACCAGAACCGCCGTCCGGACTACATCGGCGCGTTCTTCAACGTGGTGGACTGGAACGAAGTCGAGCGCCGCTACCACGCCGCGATCGCCTGATCGCGCCAGCAGCGCCGTCGATCGAAAGGCCGGGTTCGCCCGGCCTTTCCTTTTGTGGGCTCAGGCCGCCGGCAGGCACAGCCTGGCGCTGCCGACCGCGCGATCGGCGTCGTGATCGGGCACTGCGCCTGGCGCGTCGGCGCCGGCGCTGTCGCGGTTGTGCCGCGCATACCAGCCCGGGGTCGCGCCGGTGACGCGGCGGAAGCTGTTGACGAAGTGGCTCTGGTCGAAGAAGCCGAGCTCGTAGGCCACGGTGCTGACCGAATGGCGTCCGCTCAACAGCAGTTGCCGGGCGCGTTCGATCCGCCGCTGCAGCAGGTATTGCATCGGGCTGTGGCCGGTGCTCAGGCGGAACATGCGCGCGAAGTGGTAGCGGCTGACGCAGGCGGCGTTGGCGATGTCGGCCAGGCCGATGCGCTCGGCGAGATGGTGGTCGATGAAGTGCTGGGCGCGGGCCAGTGCGCACGGGCGCAGGCCCTTGCCGCTGGCGCTGGCGGCAGGCAGGGGGGCGGGGGCGGTGGAACGGGAGGCGGGAGCGTGGGGGCGGGGCATGGCGTGTCTCCTGGGAAGCGCCGGAAACGCATGCGCGGGATCTCCGCTGGCGCCTGCGGCATGCGCGTGGATGCGTTTCCGGGACCTGTCCATGCTGCTGCCGGCGCCGCATCGCGGCCACCCCATTCCGGCAGAGCGGATGCTCACCCGTTCGGGGGATTCCGCTGTGAGGACTGTGACGGTTCGCGCGGCAACACCAGCAGGCGCCGGCCGAAACAGCGTGCATCGAGCGAATACGCACCCGGCCCCAGCAGCGCCAGCGCCAGTGCCGGCAGCGCCGCCGGCAGCGCGCTGCCGGCCGTGGCCGTGCCATGCCACAGCGCCAGCGCCGGCACTGCGCAGGCCAGCGCGGCGGCGAGCGGGGTGAGCGCGCCGGCCGTCGCCAGCAGCACCAGAACCAGCGCCGCCCAACGCCAGTGCGGCGGTAATGCCCACGCGTCGCTGGCGCTGGATGGCCACAGGCTCAGCGCCAGGAACAGCCGCAGGGCCAATAGCCCGAGTCCCGCGCTGCCGCCGGGGAACATGGAGTAAAGTCGTTGCATGGCCTTCAGGCTAAGACCGGCGCAGCACGTCGGCCTAGCCGTATTCGGGGCAGCGCAACATCCCTCGATCGGGGCGTTGGCGGGGCGGCGCACCTGCCGAAAATCCGGTTTTTCCTTTTTTGCGAGCGAGAGAGAGAGCGCAGTGCGAAGTCTGCGAAGACGGCATTGGGCGGGCGCCGTGCTGCTGCTCGGCCTGGCCTTCGCGGCGCCGCTTGCCGCGGCCACACCGACGCCGTTGCGGCCGACGCCGCTGCACAACACCGCCTGGCGGGTGGAGCAGGGCGCGCCGGCGGACGTGTGGGCGCTGGCGCAGTCGAGCGACGGCTATCTGTGGATGGCCACCGGGTTCGGTCTGTACCGCTTCGATGGCGAGCGCTTCGAGCGCCGCGAGCCGCCGCACGGCGCGCGCCTGCTGTCGCAGAACGTGACCGCGCTGACGGTGCTGCCGGACGGGCGCATGTGGCTGGGCTATTTCGACGGCGGCGCCAGCCTGCTGCAGGGCGACCGGCTGCTGAATTATGGCCCGGCCGCGGGCTTCCCGGCCGGGCCGGTGGCGCGCTTGGAAGCGGACGGCCAGGGCACGCTGTGGGCGGCGACCTGGGCCGGGCTGGCCCGCTTCGACGGCCGTCGTTGGCAGCGGATCGGCGCCGACTGGGGCTATCCGTCCGCACGCGCCGACTGGCTGCTGCGCGACCGCCGCGGCGTGCTGTGGGTGAGCAGCGGCGACAGCGTGCTGCGGCTGCGCCCGGGCGCGCGCCTTTTCGAGCCGACCGGCCTCGCCACCATGCTGTACGCGGTCTTGGCCGAAAGCCCGGACGGGCGCATCTGGCTGTCGGACCGGCGTGGCGGCACCCGCGTCATCGCCGACGCCGACGGCACGCTGCTGCCGGCGGCGGCGCAGCTCGCCGCGCCGGCGCTGCGCAGCCTGGCGGCACGGCGCATGGGCTTCGCCCGCGACGGCAGCCTGTGGCTGTCCGACTTCCAGGCGCGCGGTGTGGTGCGGGTGGTGCTGGAGGATCCGCGCGCGCCGCGGCTGGAGCATTTCCGCCGCGGCGACGGGCTGGCCTCGGACTTCGCCGCACCGGTGCTGGAAGACAAGGAAGGCAATGTCTGGATCGGCAGCACGCTCGGCCTCAACCGCTACCGCCAGCGCAACGTGATGGCGTTGCCCGGCCAGCCCGGTGCCGAGGCCGGCGAGATCGAAGTGCATGCGCAGCCCGACGGCAGCGTGCTGGTCTCCGATCCGCAGGGCATGTTCCGCGCCGACCGCGCCAGCGCCGAGCGGCTGCTGCGCGGCGAACCGCTGGCGCAGGAGTACGCGCGGCTGAGCGACAGCGGCTGGGTGCTGGGCGCCGACGCCATCGTGCGCCTGCGCCGCGGACGCCGCGAGGAGGTCGCGTTGCCGGCCGGGTTCGCGCCGCGGCAGGTGCGCGCGTTCCTGTCCGATCGCGCCGGCGATGCCTGGGCCGCGATCGCCGAACACGGCGTATTCCGTTACCGCGACGGGCAATGGGCGCGGCAGACGCGGCTGCCGCTGGCCACCTGCACCGCGATCGCCGAAGACGCGCAGGGCCGCTACTGGTTCGGCT
Source organism: Xanthomonas campestris pv. phormiicola (assembly GCA_025666215.1). Lineage (NCBI taxonomy): Bacteria > Pseudomonadati > Pseudomonadota > Gammaproteobacteria > Lysobacterales > Lysobacteraceae > Xanthomonas > Xanthomonas campestris. Next base: position 2,290,401 of record CP102593.1, read on the forward strand.
ACGCGTCCGGTGAAGTGCGGCAGTTGCAGGGCGAGCAGGTGCGCGCGTTCGCGGCCCGTGACGGCGTGCAGGTCGGCCGGGTCAATACCATCCATGCCGGCGCCGGCGCGCTGCTGGTGGCCGGCGAACTGGGCATCGCGCAATGGCAGGGCGCACGCTTCGCGACGTTGCCGCCGTCGCGCGCGCCGGGCTTGCGCGGCATCACCGGCATCGCCGAGAGCGACGACGGCGAACTGTGGCTCAACGGTGCCGTCGGCGTGTCGCGGATCGGCCGCCGCCAACTCGCCGCGGCGCTAGTCGCTGCCGGGGCGACGCTGCAACCGGCCTATTACGGTGCCGCCGACGGGTTGCCCGGCCTGGCGGTGCAGGCCAGCCGCAGCGGCACCGCGGCGCGCGACGGCGACGGCCTGCTGTGGCTGGCGACCAGCCAGGGCCTGGCCTGGATCGACACCCGGCGCGTGTGGCGCAATCCGTGGCCGCCGCAGGTGTTCGTGCGCGCGTTGTCCGGCAACGAGCGGCCGATGCCGCTGGACGCGCCGCTGCTGCTGCCCAAGGGCACCACGCGGGTGCAGATCGCCTACACCGCGACCAGCCTGACCTCGCCCGAACGCATGCGCTTCCGCTTCCGCCTGGATGGCGTGGACGAGACCTGGCGCGATGCCGGCGCGCGCCGCGAGGCCTTCTACACCAACCTGCGCCCGGGGCAGTACCGCTTCCGGGTGATCGCGGCCAACAACGACGGGGTCTGGAACACGCACGGCGCCACGCTGCGCTTCGGCATCGCGCCGCGCTTCGTGCAGACCCCGGCGTTCTGGCTGCTGTGCGCGCTGGCGCTGCTGCTGGCGTTGTCGGCGCTGTACCTGCTGCGCATGCGCCAGCTGGCCACGCGGCTGCGGCTGCGGCTGGAGGAGCGCTACCAGGAGCGCGAGCGCATCGCCCGCGAACTGCACGACACCTTGCTGCAGGGCTACCAGGGCCTGATCCTGCGCACCCATGCGGCGCTGGGCACGCTGCCGGCCGACGCGCCGCTGCGGCGCGAACTGGAGAGCACGCTCGATCGCGCCGAACAGGCGCTGGAGCAGGGCCGCGACCGGGTCGAGGGCTTGCGCGCCAGCGCCGGGAACACGCCCTCGCTGCCGACCGCCTTCGCCGACATGCTCGAGGAACTGGGTGCGCAGTCGCAGGTGCAGCGGCGGGTGCTGGTCGAAGGCACGCCGCTGCCGCTGCAGCCGCTGGTCGCCGACGAGCTGTACCAGCTCGGCCGCGAGGCGCTGCTCAACGCGTTCCGGCATGCGCAGGCGAGCAGCGTCGAGGTCGAGATCGCCTACGGCCGCGATGCGCTGCGGCTGCGTTTCCGCGACGACGGCCGTGGCATCGAGCCGCAGGTGCTGGCCGCCGGCGGCCGCGCCGGGCATTGGGGCCTGACCGGCATGCAGGAGCGCGCGCGGCGGATCGAGGCGCGGCTGGATGTGTGGTCGCGGCCGGGCATGGGCACCGAGCTCAACCTGCGCCTGCCGGCGCGCCGCGCCTACCGCGAACCGGCGCGAAACCGGCTATGGTGCCGCCTGCGCCACTGGCTGCCCGGAACCAACTGAAGTGAACGACGCGCCGTCCATGCCGATCCGCATCCTCGTCGTCGACGACCATCCGCTGCTGCGCGAGGGCATGGCCGCGGTGCTGGCCGCGCAGCCGGACCTGCACCTGGTCGGCGAGGCCGCCGACGGCCTGCAGGCGCTGCAGGCCTACCGCACGCTGCGCCCGGACCTGGTGCTGCTGGACCTGCAGTTGCCCGGCCTCGGCGGCATCGAGGTGATCCTCGCCTTGCGCAAGGAATTCCCGCAGGCGCGGATCGTGGTGGTCACCGCCTCGCGCGGCGACGTGCAGGCGGTGCGCGCGCTGGAAGCCGGCGCCAGCGGCTATCTGCTCAAGAGCGGGCTGCGCCGCGAGCTGGTCGACACGGTGCGCGCGGTGCACCAGGGCCGGCGCCAGGTGCAGGCCGAAGTGGCGGCGGGGATCGCCGAACACCTGCTCGGCGACAGCCTGTCCGCGCGCGAGATCCAGGTGCTGCAGAGCGTGGCCGCGGGCAACTCCAACAAGGCCATCGCCGCGTTGCTGTCGATCGCCGAGGAGACGGTCAAGGCGCACATGAAGAACATCCTGTGCAAGCTCGGCGCGCGCGATCGCACCCACGCGGTGGCGATCGCGGTCAAGCGCGGCATCATCGAACTGTAGGCACCGCCGCGCTGTCGCGCGTTGCGATCAGGGCACCGGCAACGGCGGTACCGCGTCGGCCGGCAGCGGATCCAGCGGCTGCAGCGCCACCAGCAGGCCGCGCGGGTCGGCGCCACGCGCGGCGCCCGGGGGGCGCGGCAGCAGCCGCGCGCTGCGCAGCGGACGGAAGCGGCCGTGTTCGAAGAACACATGGTCGGCCTGCGCGGCCAGCGCGAACAGGTGCGGATCCAGGCCGTTGCGCGGCGTATCGCTGCGTGCGCCGCGCAGGCGCGCGTCGCTGTCGCCGAAGCGTGTGGCCAGCGGCGCCAGCTCCGGTGCGTCGGCGGCGGCGTAGAAACCGCCGGCCAGCAGCGAGGGCACGCCCTCGGCGGTGGCGTCGATCCACGCCATCAGGTCGTCGGCCTGTTCGCGGCGGTTGGCGCCGCCGGCGCGCTCGGCATGCAGGCGGGTGAAGTACAGGTTCACCGGCCGCCCGTGCAGGTCCACGCGCACCAGGCCGGCCACGCTGTAGTCCTCGAACGGATGCAGCAGGGTCTCCGCTTCCTCCAGCACCGGCAGCCGGGTCAGCAGCGCATTGCCGCGGCGTTGCGGCCGGCTCGGTGGATCGGCGCTGATGAAATGGCAGTGGTAGCCGAGCTGCGCGGCCAGCCATTGCGCCTGGTTCGGCAGCTGCGCGGTCTGCAGCACTTCCTGCAGCGCGATGGCATCGGGTTGCAGGCGTTGCAGCGCGTCGACCAGGCGCACGCGGCGCGCGGGCCAGTCGTTGCGGTCCTGCTCGAGGTTGAGGCTGACCACGCTCAGCGTGGCGGTGGGGACGGGCGGCGGCGGCATCGGCAGGCCGGCGGGCAGCGCTTGCGCGCCCGCATGCGCGACCAGGGCCAGCAGCAGCCAGCCGAGGCGATGCCGTCGTCGTGGGGTCCCGGTCGTGCGCGTCATGCGTTGGATGCTAGGACCTGCGGCTTCAGCGCCGCGTGTACGCAGACACGCGGCGCTGCAGTTTCTAGCGCGGCAGCACGCTTTCCGGTAGACGCAACGGCACGCTGGCCGCGGCCTGCGTCGCCGAGCGGCCCAGCACCAGTTCGTAGTCGCCGGCGGCGATGCGCCACTGGCGCTGCACCGGGTCGTAGTCGGCCAGGGTCTTGGGCTCGGCGACGATGCTGACGCGGCGGGTTTCGCCGGGCTTGAGCGTGAGCTTGTCCCAGCCGACCAGGCGGATCGGCGTGTGGTGGCCCTGCGGCAGGCGCAGGTACAGCTGCGGCACGTCGGCGCCTTCGCGCTCGCCGCTGTTGCGCACGTCGAAGCTGGCGATCACCGTGCTGCCGTCCACCTGCACGCGCAGGTTGGCGTAGTCGAAGCGGGTGTAGGACAGGCCGTGGCCGAACGCGTACAGCGGCTCCAGGCCGCGCGCGGCGAACCAGCGGTAGCCGACGTTGGCGCCTTCGATGGCGTAGTCGACATTGCTGCCGGCCGGTTGCGCCGGCTTGAAGCCCAGCCCCGGGATCGACGGCCGCGGCAGCTGCGCCACGTCGCGCAGCCAGGTCACTGGCAGGCGCCCGGACGGATTGACCTCGCCCAGCAGCAGCCGCGCCAGCGCCTCGCCGCCGCGGATGCCCGGGTACCAGGCTTCCAGCACCGCCGGCACCTGTTGCAGCCACGGCATCGCCACCGGGCCGTTGGTCTCCAGCACCACCACCGTGCGCGGGTTGGCCTTGGCCATCGCCGCGATCAGCGCGTCCTGCCTGCCGGGCAGGTTGATGTCGGGCAGGTCCACCGATTCGGCCGACCACTGCGTGGCGAACACGATCACCGCCTCGGCGCCGCGCGCGAGCCGGGCCGCGGCGGCCACATCGTCGCCGCTGGCGTAGTCGATCTGCGCCTCCGGCAGCGCCTTGCGCAGCGCCTGCAGCGGCGAGGACGGATGCAACATCACCGGGCCCGGCCAGGTGGTCGGGGCGATCCCCGGCACCGCGTTGCCGCCGTTGACGGTGAAGCCGACCATCGACGAGCCGCCGCCGCCGATCACGCCCTTGTCGGCATGCCCGCCGATCACCGCGATGCGCCGCAGCGTGCGCGGCAACGGCAGCGTGTCGCGCTCGTTGCGCAACAGCACCGTGCCTTCCTCGACCACCTTCTGCACCGCTTCGCCGCCGGCGACATCGTCGATCGGCTGGCGCTGCGGCGGATGGTCGAAGCTGCCGGTGGCGATGAAGGCGCGCAGGATGCGCCGCACCATGTCGTCCAGGCGCGCCTGCGGCACCGTGCCGCCGGCCACCGCCAGGCGCAGCGGCTGATCGAAGTACACCGCCTTGTCGAACACTTCGCCGGCCGACTGCTGGTCCAGCCCGGCCAGCGCCGCCCTGGAGCCGCTGTGCACGCCGCCCCAGTCGGACATCACGTAGCCGGGGAACTTCCACTCCTGCTTCAGCACCTGGTTGAGCAGGTAATCGTGCTCGCAGCCGTAGATGCCGTTGATGCGGTTGTACGAACACATCACCGAGCCGGGCTCGCCGATCTGCAGCGCCAGCTCGAACGCCAGCAGGTCCGATTCGTGCATGGCCTGCTCGCCGATGTCGGCGCTGTGGGTGTTGCGCCCGGTCTCCAGGTCGTTCATCGCGAAGTGCTTCATCGTCGACACCACGCGCTGGCTCTGCACGCCGCGGATCGATTCGCCGACCATGGTGCCGGCCAGCAGCGGATCTTCGCCGGCGTACTCGAAGTTGCGGCCGTTGCGCGGGTCGCGCTGCAGGTTGACGCTGCCGGCCAGCAGCACGTTGAAGCCCTGCTGCCAGGCTTCGCGACCCATCGTGGCGCCGCCGGCGTAGGCCAGGTCGCGGTTCCAGGTGGCGGCGGTGGCCGGGCCGGACGGCAGGGCGGTGGCGTGGTCGCCGGGACGCACGTTGCCCGGGTTGGTCACGCCGACCCCGGCATCGGCCAGCTGTTGCGCGGCGATGCCCAGGCGTTCAATCGCCGGCACGAAGCCGGCCGAGCCGAGCGCGCCGGGCGGCAGCGGGCCGCCGTCCCTGCCCAGGCCGAAGTAGCTGTGCAGCATCTGGAACTTCTCGTCCTCGGTCATCGCCTGCACCAGCAACGCGGCGCGGCGGTCCGGCGCCAGCGCGCGATCGGTCCACGGGCGCTGCGCATCGGCGGTGGCGCTGGGCGCCAGGCGGAACGTGCTGACCAGGCCGAAGTGGTCCGAGGCCCAGACGCCGTTGGCGTCGGGCTTCTGGAACAGGATGCGGCTGCTCACCGGTTCGAACCGCTCGCGCTGGAAGAACACGTGGTCGATGCGCCTGGGCGGGTTGAACTTCGGGTTCAAGGTGCTGTCGGCACGACGGTCCCTGGCGCCGTGCAGGCTGCCGTAGCTGTCGCCGAAGCCGCTGCGCAGCGCGGCCAGTTCCGGCGCGTCGGCGCTGGCGTTGAAGTCGCCGGCGAGCAGCGACGGCGCGCCGTCGGCGGTCTTGTCGACCCAGGCCAGCAGGTCCTGCAGCTGGCGTTCGCGCAACGCGCCGCCGGCCTCGGTCCAGTGCAGGTGGGTGACGTAGAGATTGACCGCGTGGCCGTCCACGTCCAGGCGCAGGCGCCCGGCCGTGCGGCTGTCGTCGAGCGGGTTCAGGCGGATCTGCTCGCGCGCCAGGATCGGACGCCGGGTCAGCAGCGCGTTGCCGTAGCGCTGCGCGGCGCCGGGCGGATCGACGCTGGTGAAGTACCACTGATAGCCGAGCTGCTCGGCCAGCCATTGCGCCTGGTTGGGGAGCTTGTCGTGCTGCAGCACCTCTTCCAGCGCGATCGCGTCGGGGTTCAGCGCGCGCAGCGTCTGCACGATCTGGGTGCGCCGGGCCGGCCAATCGAGCTTGTCGTGATACAGGTTCAGCGTGACCACGCTGAGCGTCGGGGTGTCCTGGGCGGTCGCCGGCGCAGGCGCGGCGAAGGCCGGCCAGGCCAGCGCGAGCGCCAGGCAAAGGAGTCCTGAAAACGTTTTCATAGTGGGGCGCGAAGCCTCTCCAGCAGCAGAAGGGAAAGTCGCATCGGGGGGAGTGGGGGAGGGAAGAGCCGCGGTGCGCCGCTAGGACGGCGCTTCGTCGCTGCGCATCACCGGATACAGCCGGTACTGCGTGTCCCATGAGGAATGGCGGCGGTAGAAGAACTCCAGCCGCGCATGCGGATCCTTGGCGAAGTCGGCGTCGTGCTCGAGTTTGCCCTCGAATTCGGCCTGCAGCGCCGGGTCGCTGGCCAGCATCTGCCGCGCCACGTCCTCGGCCACATAGTCTTCCATGTATTCGGTGCGTTCGAAGGCGCTGTTGAACTCGCCCCATTGCAGCAGCGAGTCCGGCGCCTGCGGTTCCAGCAGCGCCATCAGCAGCCGCGCCTTGGGCTGGGCGATCGGCACGAACAGCGTGCCGGCGCCGATGGCGCGGGTGTCCGGCTGCCAGGCGCCCTTGACCGCGAGCCGCTGGTGGCCTTCGGAGGAACGCACGGCGAAGCTGGCGTCGTCGGCGCGGAACGTCTGCACCGGCAGCGTGGCGGCGCGGTCCAGGGTGCGGAAGGCGATGCCGTGCTGGCGCAACTTGGCGGCGACCAGCGCCGCCTGCGCGGCCGGCACCAGATAGCCGGCGCGCGGCGCCACGACTTCCACGCTCGGCACGATGCGATCGCGCAGCGGCACCCGCCAGATCTGTGGGGTGCGCTCGTCGTAGCGGGTCATCAGCGCGCCGGACACCGGCGACAGCGTGCGGGTGTAGGCGTAGCCGCGGAAATCCACCAGGTGCGACTGTTCGGTGGTGCGGTAGTCCAGCGCCAGCGTCTTGCCGCCGAGCTGCTGCGCGCGCGTGTCGGCGGCCAGCGCGTCGGCGCGCCAGCGGCCGCCGTTGCGCGCCACCTGCTGCAGCACCGAGACGATGGTGTTGCGGGTGATGCGCACGCGTTGCGGATAGGGCTTCCACGAATGCGTTTCCACCAGCATGCCGAAGCGGTTGCGCAGCTGGAAATAGCCGTGCGAGAAGCGCGGCGTGGCCACGCCGTCCTCGAAGCCGGAGGCCGGATCGTCGTTGACCACGAACGAGGGGTAGTAGGGCAGCGGCAGCGAGCCCTGGCGCTTGAGGTCGGCGAGCACGCCGTCGCGCAGGCGCAGGCCGTCGCCGCGCAGCGCGGCGTCGCCGGCGTGCAGCGGTTCCACCTGCACCGACACGTCGTGCTCGAACTGCGCGCCGTCGGTGACGTGCAGGTCCACGTACAGCAGCGGATCCCACTGCTCGACCAGGCGCAGCATCGCCTGCATCTCCGGCGCATCGGCCTTGACGTAGTCGCGGTTGAGGTTGAGGTTCTGCGCGGTGGTGCGCCAGCCCATCTGCTCCGGGCCGCGCTGGTTGGGCCGGTTCCAGGCGCCGAAGCGCTCGTGGCCATCGACGTTGAACACCGGCACGAACAGCCACACCTGCTTGTCCAGCGCACCGCGCGCGGCCTCACCGTCGAGCAGCTGGCGCAGCGCCAGGAAGCCGGCGTCCTTGCCGTCGATCTCGCCGGCGTGGATGCCGCCCTGGATCAGCACCACCGGCAGCTTGCGCGCCTGCGCCGCGGCCGCGTCCAGCGCGCCGGAGGTGGACACCGCCAGCGCCTGCATCGGCCGGCCCTCGGGCGTGGTGCCGAAATCGAAGCAGCGCACCGCCTGCGGATAGCGCTGCGCGAACGCAGCGCACAATGCGATGGTCTCGGCGTAGCGGCCGGTGCGCGCGTAGCCGCTGCGTTCGGCCTCGGTGGACAGGCCCGCATCGCTGGCCAGCAATGGCATGCTGCACAGCAGCATCGGCAGCAGGAAGGGAACCAGCCAGGGTCGGATCATTGCGGCACCGTCTCGGGATAGGCCCCCATGATGCGTGCAGCGCGCCGATTGCGAAAGCACCCGCAGGCCGGCGCGGCCATCGCGGACGGTTCGATTCGCCCGGAACGATCGGGTAACCTTCTGAAAATTTTGCCTGGACCGCTGCCTGTGACGAGCGAACGATCGACGAGGACTCCTGGATGAGCGCGGCCAGCGCAGCGGCCGGCGCGCGGATGCCGCGGCAGATCCCGTACATCATCGGCAACGAGGCCTGCGAGCGTTTCAGCTTCTACGGCATGCGCAACATCCTGGTGCAGTTCCTGATCACCTCGCTGCTGCTGCAGGAGATGACCGCGCCCGGCCGCGAGGCCGAGGCCAAGCACATCCTGCACAGCTTCATGGTCGGCGTGTATTTCTTCCCGCTGCTCGGCGGCTGGCTGGCCGACCGCTTCTTCGGCAAGTACACCACCATCGTGTGGTTCAGCCTGGTCTATTGCGCCGGCCATGCCTGCCTGGCCCTGTTCGAGGGCAGCCGCAGCGGCTTCTTCGTCGGGCTCGGCCTGATCGCGCTGGGCGCGGGCGGGATCAAGCCGCTGGTGGCCTCGTTCATGGGCGACCAGTTCGACCAGTCCAACAAGCACCTGGCCAAGGTGGTGTTCGACGCCTTCTACTGGATCATCAACTTCGGTTCGCTGTTCGCCTCGCTGCTGATCCCGCTGGCGCTGAAGCATCTCGGCCCGGCCTGGGCGTTCGGCATTCCCGGCATCCTGATGTTCGTGGCCACGCTGGTGTTCTGGGCCGGGCGCCGCCGCTACGTGCGCGTGCCGCTGCCGCCGCAGGATCCGCACGGCTTCGCCCAGGTGGTGCGCAGCGCGCTGCTGGCGCGCGCGCCGGGGCAGCGGCGTCCGGGCCTGGCGCTGGCCGCCGTCGCGGTGCTGCTGGCGCTGGCCAGCTTCGCGCTGCTGCCGGCGCTGGGCATCGTGATCTGCCTGTGCCTGGCGCTGGTGCTGCTGCTGGCCGGCGTCGGCGGCGGCACCTGGTGGCAGCTGGAGCGCGCCCGCGCGCTGCATCCGGACGCGGCGGTGGACGGCGTGCGCGCGGTGCTGCGGGTGCTGGTGGTGTTCGCGCTGGCGACCCCGTTCTTCTCGCTGTTCGACCAGAAGGCCTCGACCTGGGTGCTGCAGGGCCAGCAGATGCAGATGCCCGACTGGTTCAGCGCCTCGCAGATGCAGGCGCTGAATCCGGCGCTGGTGATGCTGTTGATCCCGTTCAACAACCTGGTGCTGTATCCGCTGCTGCGCCGTGGCGGCTACGAGCCGACCGCGCTGCGACGGATGACCGCCGGCATCGCCTGCAGCGGCCTGGCCTGGATCGTGGTCGGCACGCTGCAGGTGGCGATGGACGGCGGCGACGCGCTGTCCATCGCCTGGCAGATCCTGCCGTACGCGCTGCTGACCTTCGGCGAGGTGCTGGTCTCGGCGACCGGGCTGGAGTTCGCCTACAGCCAGGCGCCGCCATCGATGAAGGGCGTGGTGATGAGCTTCTGGAACCTGACCACCACGGTCGGCAACCTGTGGGTGCTGCTGTCCAACGCGGCGGTGCGCAACGACGCCGTCACCGCGCACATCGGCAGTACCGGGCTCAGCGAAACCGCGTTCCTGATGTTCTTCTTCGCCGCCTTCGCCTGCGTCGCCGCGCTGTTGTTCGGGCTGTATGCGCGCCGTTACCGCATGGTCGATCATTACCGTACCGCCTGAGGCCCCCGCATGCCGTCCGTCACCCCCGTCAACCTGATCCTGATCGTCCTCACCGTGCTGGTGTCGTGGGCGGCGTTCAACAACCGCAAGCTGCTCGACCGATTGATCCTGTGGCCGCCGGCAATCGACCGGCACAAGCAGTACGACCGGCTGGTGACGCACGGCTTCATCCACGCCGATTTCCCGCATCTGCTGTTCAACATGATCACGCTGTACTTCTTCGGCGGTCCGATCGAACGGTTGATGGAGCGGCTGACCGGCAGCCTGCTGACCTATCCGCTGTTCTACCTGGCGGCGCTGGTGGTGGCGATCCTGCCCAGCTACCTGAAGAACCAGAAGAACCCGAACTACTTCAGCCTGGGCGCGTCCGGCGCGGTTTCGGCGGTGCTGTTCGCCTACATCCTGCTGGCGCCGTGGACCGGGATCTACTTCTTCTTCATCCCGATCCCGATCCCGGCGATCCTCTACGCGCTGTTCTACGTGGGCTACAGCATCTGGATGGACCGCCGTGGCGGCGACAACATCAACCACAGCGCGCACCTGGCCGGCGCCGCGTTCGGGGTGATGTTCCTGCTGATCATGGAGCCGTCGGTGCTGCAGCACTTCCTGGGCGAGCTGGCGCAGCCGCGCTTCGGCCGCGACTAGCGGCTGCGCGCGGCGACCGGCGAGCGTGGCCGGTGAGAGACGGAAAAGCGTGGGGAGGCGGCTGCCGAGGCTGCCGCGCCCGATCGCCGCCGCCCGGTGGGCGGTGCGGGACGCAGATCAGGTGCGGCCGCTCAGGCGGCCCGCTCCTGCCCGCGCAGTTGCACCTGCGCGCTGCCGATGCCGGCATTGTCGTAGGTCTGCTTCAGCCGGTCGTAGACCTCGCTGTTGAGCTGGTCGAATTCCCAGCCCTGGGTATGGCCGCTGACCACCAGTTGGTACAGCCCTTCCAGCAACGACGCATCGTGGTCGCCGTGGATCTGTTCGTTGTCGCTCATGCGCATCGCCCCTGTTCGATTACACCGTGATGGATTTCGCAAGTCCCATGCCAGATTTCCACGGTGGTACGCGGTCGGTAGCGGCCGCGCGCGGCAGGACTTTAGGGCGTGTCGCCCATGCCCGGGCAGGCGCTCAGGCCAGTCGCGCTGCGCCGGGCCGCATCATGGTCGACCGCCCGCGGGCTCCTGGCCGGAAGTGACGCAGCGCGTCGGCTGCAGGTGACGCAGCGCGGCGCGCGGCTTCACATCGTTGCGGCGCGCGCACGACCAGACTGCGCACTCCGTCGCATGAGCCAGGCCATGAGCGCAGCGTCCCTCCCCCCGATCGCACACGATCCGCAGCGGCAGCGCTTCGCGCTGCAGCTGGACGGCCACGAGGCCGAGTTGGACTACCTGCTGCAGGACGGGCGCCTGGTCATCACCCATACCGGAGTGCCGACCGCGATCGGCGGCCGCGGCCTGGCCGCGCGGCTGGTGAGCGCGGCGCTGGAGCATGCGCGGGCGCAGGGATTGAAGGTGGTGCCGGCCTGTTCGTATGCGGCGGTGTTCGTGCAGCGCCATCCCGAATACGCCGACCTGCTCGGTTGAGTGCGCACGACGCAGCGACGGCGCGATAATTGCGCATCACACAGATGCAGGACACAGGGGCAGTGGACGTGAGCGACAGGGTACAGGCGGGGCAGGACATTCCATGGCGCTGGACGGCGCTGGCGTTGGCGGCGACCTTGGCCGTGGCCGGGTGCAAGCGCGACGCCGCCGCGCCGGTCGCCGCGCCGGCGCCGGTTGCGGCGCCCGCCGCCGCGGCAGCGCCGGCGGCGCCCGCGCCGGTGGAACTGAAGGATGTGATCGAACACAGCCCCAGCTACGTGGTCGGCATCACCTTTCCGCCTGCGCTCAACCGCTATCCGGGGCTGGCCGAGGCGGTCGGCCGCTACGCGCAGGCGGCGCGCGGCGAATTGATGGAAGCGGTCGGCGGGCTCGGCAACGACCGTCCCAGCGCGCCTTACGAGTTGTCGCTGCAGTTCGAGATGCTGCTGGAACGGCCGGACCTGGTCGCGGTGGCCGCCGACGGCAGCCGCTATACCGGCGGCGCCCACGGCGAGCCGCTGGTGGCGCGCTTCGTATGGTTGCCGCAGCAGCAACGCATGCTCAGCGCCGAAGCGCTGATCCCCGATCCCAAGGGCTGGGCGCAGGTGGCCGGCTATGTCGCCACGCAGCTGCGCCAGGCGGTGCAGCAGCGCGTGGATGCCGAGCAGCTGCCGCCGGAGGACCACGACGAACAGGTCCGCAGCGCCGACAAGATGATCGCCGAAGGAACCGGGCCGCAGGCGGAGAACTTCAGCCAGTTCCAGCCGCTGGTCGATGCCAACGGCAAGATCGTCGCGTTGCGCTTCGTGTTCCCGCCGTATCAGGTGGGGCCGTATTCGGATGGCACGCAGTCGGTGGACGTCCCGGCCAGCGTGCTGCGCGGCCTGGTGGCGCCGGAATACGCGGCGCTGTTCGCCGCCGCCTAGGGCGTGCGGGGATGGCGAGGCCGCAGGTCGCGCCGGTGGCGGGCGGCCCATGCTCCGCATTCGATCGCGTGGCGCCGTCGCTGCTGTGCGCTGTCGCGAAGATGTACGTCAGGCAAAGCCGTGCATCGCATCGAGCGATGCGAAGCAAAGACATAACGCGACAGTCGGTAGCATTGGCAGCCAGTCCCCCGACTTGCGATTCCACCATCCATGGGAAGTTTTGATCAAACTGAGCGGCGCGTCGCTTTTACCTGCGAGCGCTATCCCGTCTTCCCGCGCGAACCTGCCGTTCTGGTCAGGCTCGTCAAGCACCTGTACAAGCGCGTCCATGCCAATGCCTGCGTGCTGCTCAAGGCCTACGGCATCAGTCCGCCGGAGTACGAGATCCTGATGATGCTGTACGGCACGCCCGGGCAGTGCATCACCCCGACCGAAGTGGCCGAGGCGGCAGGCGAGAAGCCGGCCAACATCACCCGCCTCACCGACAACCTGTGCGACAAGGGCCTGATCCTGCGCTCGGCCAGCCCCGACGACCGGCGCAAGATCACCATGACCCTGCAGCCGGCGGGAATCGCGCTGATCGAAGCCATGTTGCCGGCGGTGTGCCGTTTTCTGGACGAAGAAACCGCCGGCCTCAACGAGGCCGAGCAGGCGCAGCTGGAGACCCTGCTCAAGAAGATGCTCGCCGGCATCGACAGCGCCGGCTGAGGCCAGCGCGGCGGCACGCGCCGCTCGCGCGCTGCGGTTAGCCGCGCCAGCGGAAAAACGCCGCCCGGGATGCGGGCGGCGTTCGCTGATCGCGATGCTGCCGATCAGTCCTTGCCGGCCGGCGTCTGCGGCAAGGCGCCGTCGCCGCCAGCCGGGGTCAGGCCGCGCTTTTCCAGCAACGGCTCGATCTTCGGCGCATGCCCGGCGAAGTCCTGGAACAGCTGCATCGCATCGACGCTGCCGCCGCGCGAGAGCAGGGTCTGGCGGAAACGGTCGCCGTTGGCGCGGCTGAGCCCGCCATGCTGCTTGAACCACTGCTGGGTGTTGGCGTCTAGCACCTCGGACCAGATGTAGGCGTAGTAGCCGGCCGCGTAGCCGCCCATGATGTGGCTGAAGTAGGGCGTGCGGTAGCGCGGCGGCACCGGCGCATAGGCGATGCCGTCGGCGGCCAGCGCCTTGGCTTCGAAGTCCATCACGCCCGCAGCCGGCGGCACCTGGCCGGCGCCGAGCTGGTGCCAGCGCTGGTCGAGCATCGCCGCGCCCAGGTACTCGGTGGTGGCGAAGCCCTGGTTGAACTTGGCCGCGGCCACGACCTTGTCCAGCAAGGCCTGCGGCATCGGCGCACCGGTCTGGTAGTGCTTGGCGTAGTGCTTGAGGATGGCCGGATCGTCCGCCCACATCTCGTTGACCTGCGAGGGGAACTCGACGAAGTCGCGCGGCACGCTGGTGCCGGAGAAGTACGGATACTGCACGTTGGAGAACATGCCGTGCAGCGCATGGCCGAACTCGTGGAACGCGGTGGTGACCTCGTCCCAGGTCAGCAGGGTCGGCTGGCCGGCCGGCGGCTTGGGAATGTTGAGGTGGTTGGCGACCACCGGCTTGTAGCCGGTCAGCGCCGACTGCGACACGTAGGAATTCATCCACGCGCCGCCGCGCTTGGATTCGCGCGCATACATGTCGGCGATGAAGATCGCCAGCTGCTGGCCGTCGGCGTCGAACACGTCGTAGACCAGCAGGTCGTCGCGGTAGGTCGGCAGGTCGGTGCGTTGCTTGAAGGTCAACCCGTATTCCTGGTTGGCGGCATAGAACACGCCGTTTTCCAGCACGTTCTTCAGTTCCAGGTAGGGCTTGAGCTGGGCCTCGTCGAAGTCGTACCTGGCCTGGCGCACCTTCTCGCTGTAGTAGGCCCAGTCCCAGGCCTGGAGCTTGAAGCTCGGCTTGCCGGCCGCCTTCTGTTCCTTGTCGATCATCGCCTGCAGGTCGGCGGCCTCGCGCCTGGCGTTGGCCACCGCCGCCGGGGCCAGCTTGCCGAGCATCGCGTTGACCGCTTCGGGGGTCTTGGCGGTCTGGTCTTCCAGCGAGTAGGCGGCGTGGTTCGGATAGCCCAGCAGCTTGGCGCGTTCGGCGCGCAGGCTCATGATCCGCGACACCAGCGCGGTGTTGTCGTACTGGCCGCCGTGGCTGCCGCGCGACACCGAGGCTTGGTAGATCTTCTGCCGCAGCGCGCGGTCCTTGAGCTGGGTCAGCGGCGGCTGGCCGGTGGTGTTGAGCAGCGCGATCACGTACTTGCCGTCGAGCTTGCGTGCCTTGGCGGCTTCCGCCGCCGAGGCGATCTGTTCGTCGGACAGGCCGTCGAGCTGCTTGACGTCGTCCACCACCACCGCGGCGGCATTCACTTCGGCCAGCACGTTCTGGCTGAACCGGGTGCCGAGCTTGGCCAACTCGGCGTTCATCGCCTTGAGCCTGGTCTTGTCGGCATCGCCGAGCTTGGCGCCGTCGCGCACGAAATCGCTGTAGTACTTCTCGACCAGGCGCAGGCCCTGCGCGTCCAGGCCGAGCTGGTCGCGGGCGTCATACAGCGCCTGGATGCGGGCGAACAGCTTGGGGTTGAGCGAGATGGTGTCGCGGTGCGCGGCGAACCTGCCCGAATACTCGGCCTGCAGCTGCTTGCGCGCATCGTTGGTGTCGGCGCCGACCAGGTTGAAGAACACCGTGGTGGCGCGATCCAGCACCTGGCCGCTCTTCTCCATCGCCACGATGGTGTTGTCGAAGCTCGGCTTGGCCTTCTGCTCGGCGATCGCCTGCACTTCCTTCAGCTGCTGCGCCATGCCGGCGTCGAAGGCCGGGGCGAAGTCGCTGTCCTTGATCCGGTCGAACTGCGGGTAGTGCAGCGGCAGCGGACTTTCGGCGAAGAACGGATTGGCCTGCGTGGCCGCTTGCGCGGTGGCGGGCGTGGCGGCGTTGGCATAGGCAGGCATGGCGAGTCCGAGCGTGGCGGCGAGCGCGAGGGCGAGGCGGGTGGTCATCAAGCAGTATCCAGCGATGAAGTCGGACCGTGCAGGCTACCCCAGCGCGGCGCATGCGGCCCGTGACTAAAGCCATGGGCGCGCGCGGCATGCGCGGTGCATGCTGCGACCGTGCTTGCCTTCGCTGCCGCGGCGGCGTCCTATAGCGCCTGACCGATGCAGACCACGGCCATTGCTTGAAGACGGCCGACGGCCGCAGGGGGTAACCGATGAAAGCGATCTTCGGCTTGTGCGTGGCCGCATGCGCGGCATGGGCGGCGCCGGCATGGTCGGCGCAGACGCTGCGCTACGTGGCGCTGGTGGACGGCGGCAGGCAGGCCGGGCAGCAAAGCGTCAGCCTCGGCGACGACGGCATCACCCGGGTGGACTTCGTGTTCAAGGACAACGGCCGCGGCCCGGAACTGAAGGAGCAGTACACGCTGGCCGCCGACGGCACCTTCAAGACCTACCAGGTACAGGGCACCTCCACCTTCGGCGCGCCGGTGGACGAGCGCTTCAGCCGCGATGGCGAGCGCGCGCAGTGGAAGACCACCTCCGACCAGGGCGAGCGGCGCGTGGCCGGCAGCGCACAGTACTGGCCGATCGGCGGCACCCCGGCGGCGACGTCGGCGGCGGTGACCGCGCTGAGCCGCCGCGCCGACGGCAGGCTGCCGCTGATTCCCAGCGGCACGCTGACCCTGCGCAAGCTGCTGCAGACGCAGGTCGGCAGCGGCAACAGCGTGCGCAAGGTGCAACTGGTGGCCCTGACCGGCGTCGGCTTCACGCCCACCTTCGCCTGGCTCACCACCGACACCGCGCCGCGCCTGTTCGCGTTCATCGCGCCGGGTTGGATGCAGCTGATCGAGACCGGCTACGAGAAGGATGCCGATGCGCTGGAAGCGGCGCAGAAGCAGGCCGAAGCCACCGCCCTGGTCGATCTGCAGCGGCGTCTGGCGCATCCCTTGCCCGGCACCACGCTGATCCGCAACGCGCGGGTGTTCGACAGCGAGCACGCCACGCTCGGCGCCGCCTCCGACGTGCTGCTGCGCGACGGCAAGATCGTCTCGGTGGTCGCCAGCGGCAGCGCGCCGGCGCAGGCGCAGCAGGTGGTCGATGCGCAGGGGCGGGTGCTGCTGCCCGGCCTGTTCGACATGCATGGGCATGTCGGCCGCTGGGACGGCGGCCTGCACCTGGCCGCCGGCGTCACCACCGTGCGCGACATGGGCAACGACAACGCCACGCTGCAGCAGGTGATGCAGGAAGAGCGCGATGGCCAGTTGCTGATGCCGAGCCTGGTCGCCTGCGGGTTCCTGGAGGGCGAGAGCCCGATGTCGGCGCGCAACGGCTTCGTGGTCAGCACCCAGGCGCAGGCCAACGACGCCGTCGACTGGTATGCGGCGCACGGCTACGTCGGCATCAAGATCTACAACTCGTTCCCGCAGGCGCTGGTGCGCGACACCGCCGCCTACGCGCACGCCAAGGGCCTGCGTGTCAGCGGCCACATTCCGGTGCACATGCTCGCGCACGAGGCGGTGGAGCAGGGCTACGACGAGATCCAGCACATCAACCAGGTGCTGCTGAACTTCTACGCCACCCACGACACCGATACGCGCACCCTGGAGCGTTTCTACCTGCCGGCCAAGCGCACCGCCGACCTGGATTTCGACTCGGCGCCGGTGCAGGCCTTCGTGCAGGATCTGGCCAGGCGGCAGATCGCGATCGATTCGACCTTGACCACCTTCGATTTCATCCGCCAGCGCCCGGGCGAGCTGTCGCAGGCCTATGCCGCGGTCGCCGAGCATCTGCCGCCGGACGTGCAGCGCGGGCTGCGCAGCGCCGAGTTCGACATTCCCGACGACGCCACCGCGGCGCTGTACGAGCGTTCCTACGAGAAGATGGTGGCCTTCGTCGGGCGCCTGTACCGCGCCGGCGTGCCGCTGCTGGCCGGCACCGACGCCATCCCCGGCTTCACCCTGCAGCGCGAGATCGAACTGTACGTGCAGGCCGGGCTGACCCCGGCGCAGGCGCTGCAGGTGGCGACCTGGAACGGCGCCAAGTACTCGCGCACGCTGGACAGCCGCGGCTCGATCGCGCCGGGCAAGCGCGCCGACCTGATCCTGGTCGATGGCGACCCGACCCGCACTATCGGCGACCTGCGCAAGGTCGCGCTGGTGGTCAAGCAGGGCACCGCGTACTACCCGAGCGAGGTCTACGCCGAACTGGGCATCGCACCGTTCGCCGCGCCCGCGCGCATCGCCAGCATGGAGCAATGATGGACACGCCGACCACCGCCTATGCCTTCACCGCCACCGACCTGGAGGGCCACGCGCAGCCGCTCGCCGACTACACCGGCAAGGTGCTGCTGATCGTCAATGTCGCCTCCAAGTGCGGCTTCACCCCGCAGTACGCCGGGCTGCAGGCGCTATGGCGGCAATACCGCGAACGCGGGCTGGTGGTGCTCGGGTTTCCCTGCGACCAGTTCGGCCACCAGGAGCCCGGCAGCGCGGACGAGATCAAGCGCTTTTGCACGCTGACGTACCAGGTCGATTTCCCGATGTTCGCCAAGGTGCAGGTCAACGGCGAGGCCGCGCATCCGCTGTGGCAGTGGCTCAAGCAGCAGAAATCGGGAGTGCTCGGCATCGCCGCGATCAAGTGGAATTTCAGCAAGTTCCTGGTCGGCCGCGACGGCCGGGTGCTGGCGCGCTATGCGCCGACCGACAAGCCGGAAGCGCTGGCGGCGGAGATCGAGCGCGCGCTGGGCTGAGCAGGATTGATGCGCGATGCGATCAGCTTTTTTGTGGGAGGGGCCGCTTGCGGATCTGCCTACAGTAGGCCGTTTCCGCGCTGGCCCGTCACTTCTCGACGAACGCGCGCTCGAACACATAATGGCCCGGCGTGCCGATCCGCGAGGAGGCGACGAAGCCGCGCGCGTCCAGGGTCTGGCGCAGGTCGGCCAGCATCTGCGGGCTGCCGCAGATCATCGCCCGGTCGTATTCCGGATCCAGCGGCGGCAGGCCCAGGGTCTGCTGCATCTGCCCGCTTTCCAGCAGTTCGGTGAGGCGGCCGCGGTTGCGGAAGTCCTCGCGGGTCACCGCCGGGTAGTACAGCAGTTTCTCGCGAATGGTCTCGCCGAGGAACTCGTGCTGCGGCAGCTCGTTCTCGAAGTAGTCGCGGTAGGCCAGGTCTTTTTCGAAGCGCACGCCGTGGGTCAGGATCACCTTGTCGAAGCGCTCGTAGGTTTCCGGATCCTTGATCACCGACAGCCACGGCGCCAGGCCGGTGCCGGTGCCGAGCAGATACAGGTGCCGGCCCGGGTGCAGGTCGCTGATCAGCAGGGTGCCGGTGGGCTTCTTGCCGACCAGCACCGCATCGCCCGGCTGGATGTGCTGCAGGCGCGAGGTCAGCGGACCGTCGGGCACCTTGATGCTGAAGAACTCCAGCCGCTCTTCCCAGTTGGCGCTGGCGATGGAGTAGGCGCGCAGCAGCGGCCGCGTCTCCGTCTCCAGGCCGATCATCACGAACTGGCCGTTGTCGAAGCGGAAGCCTTCGTTGCGGGTGGTGGTGAAGCTGAAGTAGTCGTCCGTCCAGTGACGGACGTCGAGCACCGTTTCGGGGCCAAAAGCAGAGGACATGCCGTTGATCGTGATGGGGAAGGAGCGGGCGCCATTCTACCCCATGCCATCCCAAATGAGAGGGAATCTCATTTGGGATGGTTCATCCCGGCGTGCGTCACTTCTCGAACGACAGTTCGTAGGACAGGTACAGCGGCGCCTGCGGCGGGGCCAGCAACGGGCGCTGGCGCAGGAAGCGCTCCAGGCACAGCGCCAGCGGCGTGGTGCCGTTGCGCCAGCTCGCGCCGACGCTGCCGTCGGCCTGCAGCTGGACCACGACGACGAACGGCGAGGTGTCCGGGCGCGGCGTGGCGCAACTGGCCACGCCTTCGTCCAGCGCAGCGCGTTGCAGCGCCTGCAGGCGCTCGGCCAGCGCGCTGGGCAGCGCGGCTTCGTCGCGGTCGGCCAGCGCCTTGGCGGCGGCGTAGTCGGAGGGGCCAGGAACCGGGTCGGCCGCGGCAGCGGGGAACGCCATGGCGGCGGCAAGCAGGCAGGGCAGGAGGCGTCGCAGCATGGCGGATCCGAAAGGACAGACGAAGCTCAACGATACCCAGCGGCCTGCAATTCGAACAGCTCCGCGTAGCGCCCGCCCTGCGCCATCAGTTCGGCATGGGTGCCGCTGGCCTCGATCCGGCCGCCGGCCAGCACCAGGATGCGGTCGGCCATGCGCACGCTGGAGAAGCGGTGCGAGATCAGCACTGCGGTGCGGTTGTCGGACAGTTCCTTGAAGCGCTGGAACACCTCGAACTCGCTGCGCGCGTCCAGCGCCGCGGTCGGCTCGTCGAGGATCATCGCCTGCGCATCGCGCATGTAGGCGCGCGCGATCGCGATCTTCTGCCATTGCCCGCCGGACAGGTCCACGCCGCTCTTGAAGCGGCGTCCGATCAGTTGGTCGTAGCCGTGCGGCAGGCCTTCGATCAGCTCGGCGGCCATCGCCCGCCGCGCGGCGGCGCGGATCCGCGCCGCATCGGCCATCGAATCGACCCGGCCGACGCCGATGTTCTCGCCGGCGCTGAGGTGGTAGCGCACGAAGTCCTGGAAGATCACCCCCAGGTTGGCGCGCAGGTCGTCCAGGTCGTAGTCGCGCAGGTCGCGGCCGTCGAGCAGGATGCGGCCCTCGTCCGGGTCGTACAGCCGCGCCAGCAGCTTGACCAGGGTGGTCTTGCCGGCGCCGTTCTCGCCGACCAGCGCCAGCACTTCGCCGGCGCGCAGTTCGAAGTCCAGGTGCCGCACCGCCCACTGCTCGGCGTCCGGGTAGCGGAAGCCGACGTTCTCGAACACGAAGCCGCACACGATCGGCCGCGGTACCGGCACCGCGCCGGGCCGGGTGCGGATCTCCGGCATGACGCGGAAGAACGAATACAGATCGTCCAGGTACAGCGCCTGGCCGGCCACCTGCGAAAAACCGATCAGCAGCCCCTCCAGCAGCTGGCGCAGGCGCAGGAAGCTGCCGGCCAGGAAGGTCAGGTCGCCGATGCTGAAATCGCCGCGCACCGTGCGCCAGGCGATGTAGCCATAGGCCGCGTAGTAGCCCAGCGTGCCCAGCGCGGCCAGCAGCGTGCCCCACAGCATGCGCTTGCGCGCCAGCGCACGGTTGGCCTGGAAGAAGCGGTCGGCCAGCGCCCGGTAGCGCGCGATCAGGAAGCTGTGCAGATTGAAGATCTTCACTTCCTTGGCGGTCTCGACGCTGGCGCCGACCTGGCGCAGATAGTCGAGCTGGCGCCGCTCCGCGGTCCACTGGAAGTTCAGCGAATAGCCCAGCGCGTTGAAATGCGCCTCGCCGACGAAGGCCGGGATCAGCGCCACCGCCAGCAGCAACATCAGCCACGGCGCGTAGACCACCAGGCCGATCGCGAAGCTGACCACGGTGATCGCGTCCTGCACCTGGCCGAACAGCTGACTCATCAGGTTCATCCGGCCCATGGTCTGGCGCCGCGCGCGGTCGAGCTTGTCCTGCTGCTCCGGGTCCTCGAAATCCTCCAGGTCCAGTTGCGCGGCATGTTCCATCAGCTGCACGCTGGTGACGTTGTTGAACAGCTCCGACAGCAGCGTATCGGCATAGCTGACCAGCCGCCCGAGCAGGTCCGAACCGATCGCCAACGCCAGTTCCAGCGCCAGCAGTTCCAGCAGCCGTTCCAGCCGCCCGCTGGCCAGCGCCTCGCCGAACGCGGTGAAGCCGGGCGATTGCCCGACCAGGTGGATCGCCTCGTCGATGATCAGCTTGCCGATGTACAGCGAGGCCACCGGGATCAACGCGCGCAGCACGCGCAGGCCGATGCTGGTGAGGGTCAGCCAGCGGCTGGTGCGCCAGATCTGGCGCAGGAACGGCGGCAGGTTGCGCATCGCGTCGAAGCGCTCGCGCAGGCTGGGACCGGTGCGGGGCGCGGGCGACGCGGCGCCATGGGAAGCAGAAGAAGAGGCCATCCGCGCATTGTGCCGGGGCCAGGTGTGCGCGGGGAGTGTTTGGGCCTGGTGCGACTGGCGGGCCGCTGTGCGATATCGGCGTGGCGGCCGCGGCCCGCTGTCGCCAGGACGGTGTTCCAGCTATCTTCTGAGTCCGGACCAGGGACCGCTCTCCATGCAGGACGAACTGCCGCTTGCCGCGATCGACTGCTGTGGAGGACGTGCGCGATGACGACAGGCTTCGCCATCCGCTACGTCGTCTACTGTCTGGCCATCATCGGTTGCGTGTTCTGGATCAACTCCTTTCTGCCGCCGGCTGTCCCCATCGTCGCCGCGCTGGTGTTCTTCGGATTTGCGGTCGTCTACACCGTGTTCCGCTTGCTGGGCGGGCGCGGCCGCATCGGTGTCGGCAGGCTCTGGAAGGAGTTCCTGGATTTCCTTTACGGTCTGGGCTGACCAGCGGGGCAGCGCTGCGGGTACCGCGCATGCGGCTGCCAAGCGCCGGCAGGCCGTCGATCGCTGCGGAACATCACTCGTCCAGGCGCAAGGTCAGGCACTTGGCCGCGCCGCCGGCCTTCAGGAATTCGTCCAGCGGGGTCTGCACCACGCGGTAGCCGATCCGCGCCAACGCCGCGCACAGCTCCGGCGAGGCGCGGTTGAGCAGCAGGCGCTGGTCCAGGTCCACCGCGTTGCAGGCGAAGGCGAGGGCGTCGGCTTCGCCGACCGCGATGCGCTGCGCCGGCGGGATGCGGCGGGCGATGGCTTGCTGGGCGTAGTCGTCGAACGCGCCCGGGTAGTACAGCAGGTAGCCGTCGCGCAGCGGGCAGAAGCAGGTGTCCAGGTGATAGAAACGCGGATCGACCAGGCGCAGCGGCATCACCTCGATGTCCAGCAGGTCGGCCAGTTCGTGCGCGGCCGCAAGGTCGCTGCGATGGCCGTGGCCCATCCACAGCCGGCGTGCGCCACGGTCCAGCAGCGCATCACCGGCGCCCTCGAAGCGCACGTCCTCGGGCAGCGCGCGGATGCGGAAGCCGGCGCGCCGGCACCAGTCGGCGAACAGCGGCTCTTCGCCGCGCCGCTCGGCATGGCGGAAGCGGCTGGGCACGAAGCTGTCGCCGAGCACCAGGCCGGCATTGGCGCTGAATACCATGTCCGGCAGGCCGGCGGCCGGGGCGATCCGCTCGACCTGGGCGCCGGCCGCCTCGGCCGCGGCGACCAGCGCGTCCCATTGCGCCTGCGCGCGTTCGCGGCTGGCGGCGTGGATGTTGCCTTCCATCCAGGGGTTGATCACGTAGTCCACCGCGAAGTGCTGCGGCGCGCACATCAGCAGGCGGTGGCCGCGCTGCGCGGCGGCGGCGGCCTGCGCCGTCGGCTCGGCGAGCGCCAGGTCCGCGTCGTCCTCGATCGCGCAGCCCGCCAGGATTTTCTCGCTCATGCCCGCCTCGCTCCGTGCTGGTGATGCGCAAACGCTAGCGGTGCCGTGTTGCGGACACATGTCTGCTGGGAGCCGGGATTCGGGATTGGGGATTCGGGATGGAACGGCGTACCGGCGTATGCCGGTACGCCGCTGCGCTTACGGCATCGCCGGTTGCAGGCCCACGCCGAGCCGGTTCCAGGCATTGATCAGGGCGATGGCCATGGTCAGCGCGCTGATGCCCGGCGCGTCGAAATGCGCGGTCAGCGCCGCGTAGCAGGCGTCCGCCGGCGCGCCGGCGGGCAGCGTGGTCAGCGCTTCCGCCCAGGCCAGCGCGGCGCGTTCGCGCGCGTCGAAGAAGCGGCTCTCGCGCCAGCCGGCGACGGTGTCCAGCTTGCGCGGTTCCAGGCCGGCCTTGCGCAGGGCCGTGGCATGCATGTCGATGCAGTAACTGCAGCCGTTGAGCTGGGAGACGCGCAGGCACACCAGTTCGGCCAGGTCATGGCCGAGCACGCCTTCGTGCACCTGCTGGCTGGCGCTCAGCAGGGCGCGGAAGGCCTCCGGTTCGTGGCGGGTGTAATCGATGCGATGGAAGTGCATGTGTCTTGCTCCATGACGGCCGCATTGGCCGTCTTCGCAGCAAGGACGCGCGACTGCGCGTGGCCGTGACACCGCGCCGTCGCTGGCCAGGGCTGTCGCGCGGGCAGGCCATGCGTCCCGCCAGCGACGCACCGGGTGGGCATGGCCGCGCCGCGGGCTAGGGCCTGTCATCAATTTAGCAAAATGACCGAGGCGATCCAGTAGATCGCGCCGAGGAAGTTGCAGGCTGTCTTGTCGTAGCGGGTGGCAATGGCCCGGTACTGCTTGAGTCTGGCGAAGAAGTTCTCGATCAGGTGTCGATCCCTGTACAACACCCGGTCGTAGTCACGCTGCACCTTGCGTGTTGGATGGGAGGGGATGACGATCTGCGTCTCCTGTCGCTGCATCGGCTCGATCACCCGTGCGCTGGCGTCGTAGGCTCGATCAGCGAGCAAGGCGCCGACCGACAATCGCGGCAACAAGGCATCTGCACCTTCCAGATCCGAGGCCTGGCCTGCGGTCAGATGAAATGCCACCGGATTGCCCAGCGCATCGACCACCGCGTGGATCTTGCTGCTCAGTCCGCCGCGGCTGCGTCCGATGGCCTGCGGCTCCCCCCTTTTGCCCCGGCGCTGTGCTGATGCGCCCGGACGATGGTGCTGTCGATCATCGCGTATTCGTTGTCCGCGTCTTCTGACAGGGCCTGGAACACCCGTTGCCAGACGCCTGACCGGCTCCAGCGGGTATGTCGTAGGTGGATGACGCGGAAATCACCGAAGCGCTCAGGCAGGTCCCGCCAGGGAATGCCGGCGCGGTAGCGGTACAGCACGGCTTCGACGAACAGTCGATTGTCCTTGGCGGTCACACCGACATGGCCGGCTCGGCCGGGAAGCAGATCGCGGATGCGATCCCACTGATCGTCTCGAAGGGCGTAGCGACGTCTCATTGCAGGGCGATGCGGGAGGGGGCGACAAGCATCGCCTATCTCAGCAATTGATGACAAGCCCTAGCCCCGTGCGGTCAGTGCCGGCAGCTTGTCCGGATTCATCAGCGTCAGCACTTCGACGATGCGCTCGCCGTCGATCACCACCAGCACCGCCGAGTGCAGGCGCGCGCCGATGAAGCGCAGGATCGCCGGTTCGCCGTTGACCGTGCCGATCCGCGCCTGCAGGCCCAGGCCGCGCCGCGCCACCGCCCAATACAGCATGGCGATGCGTTCGGCGCCGAGCAGCGGGCGCAGCGTGGCGGTGACCTTGCCGCCGCCGTCGGACAGCATCCGCGCATTGGCGTCGAGCAGGGCCACGATCGCGCCGCGGTCGCCCTGTTGCGAGGCGTGCATGAAGCGCTCCAGGAGTTGCCGGTGGCGTTGCGGCGCCACCGCGAAGCGCGGCCGGCCGGCCTTGAGCCGTTCGCGCGCGCGATGCACCAGCTGCCGGCAGTTGGCTTCGGCATGCCCGAGCAGCTGGCCGATCTGCGCATAGTCGTAGTCGAATGCCTCCTTCAGCAGGAACGCGGCACGCTCCTCCGGACCCAGCCGTTCCAGCAGCGCCAGGAACGCCACCGACACCTGCTCGGCGCGCGCGTGGCGCTCGGCCGGGTCGGTGTCCTCGGCGATCTCCAGCGGCTCGGGCAGCCACGGGCCGGTGTAGTGGACGCGGGCGCTGCGCGCCGCGCGCAACCGGTCCAGCCCGAGCCGGGTGGTGGTGGTCACCAGCCAGGCCTCCGGGTCGCGGATCGCGGCCCGGTCGCTGGACTGCCAGCGCAGCCAGGCGTCCTGCAGCACGTCCTCGGCGTCGCTGCGGCTGCCGAGCAGGCGATAGGCCAGGCCGAACAGCCGGGGACGTTGGGATTCGAAGGCGGGATCGGGGCTCATGGCGACCAGGACGGAACAGCGCGTGCCGGCGTGACAGCGGGCGAAGCGGTCACTTTGCCCTAAAATGGCCGGGTTTCCCCCCGCCAGCCGTAGAGCCAGCCGTGACCTCGATCAAGCAGGAAGACCTCATCCAGTCCGTCGCCGACGCGCTGCAGTACATCAGCTACTACCACCCGGTCGACTACATCAAGAACCTGGCCGCCGCCTACGAGCGCGAACAGTCGCCGGCCGCCAAGGACGCCATCGCCCAGATCCTGATCAACTCGCGCATGTGCGCCGAGGGCCACCGCCCGATCTGCCAGGACACCGGCATCGTCACCGTGTTCCTGGAAATCGGCATGAACGTGCGCTGGGACGACGCCACGATGGGCGTGGAGGACATGGTCAACGAGGGCGTGCGCCGCGCCTACAACCATCCGGACAACAAGCTGCGCGCCAGCGTGCTGGCCGATCCGGCCGGCAAGCGCGCCAACACCAGGGACAACACCCCGGCGGTGGTCAACACCAAGATCGTGCCGGGCGAGCACGTCGAGGTGATCGTCGCGGCCAAGGGCGGCGGCTCGGAAGCCAAGAGCAAGTTCGCGATGCTCAACCCGTCCGATTCGATCGTCGACTGGGTGCTCAAGACCGTGCCGACCATGGGCGCCGGCTGGTGCCCGCCGGGCATGCTCGGCATCGGCATCGGCGGCACCGCCGAGAAGGCGATGCTGCTGGCCAAGGAAGCGCTGATGGAGCCGATCGACATCGTCGACCTGCAGGCGCGCGGCGCGTCCAACCGGGCCGAGGAACTGCGCCTGGAGCTGTACGAGAAGGTCAACGCGCTGGGCATCGGCGCGCAGGGCCTGGGCGGCCTGACCACGGTGCTGGACATCAAGGTCAAGGACTATCCGACCCACGCCGCCAACCTGCCGGTGGCGCTGATCCCGAACTGCGCGGCGACCCGCCATGCGCATTTCACCCTCGACGGCAGCGGCCCGGTGATGCTGGAGCCGCCGTCGCTGGAAGACTGGCCCAAGCTCACCTACAACCCGAGCAACGCGCGCCGGGTCAACCTGGATACCATCACCCGCGAAGAAGTCGCCAGCTTCAAGCCGGGCGAGGTCGTGCTGCTCAACGGCAAGCTGCTGACCGGTCGCGACGCCGCGCACAAGCGCATGATCGACATGCTCAACCGCGGCGAGACGCTGCCGGTCGATTTCAGCAACCGCTTCATCTACTACGTCGGCCCGGTCGATCCGGTGCGCGACGAAGTGGTGGGCCCGGCCGGCCCGACCACCGCCACGCGCATGGACAAGTTCACCCGGCAGATGCTGGAGCAGACCGGCCTGCTCGGCATGGTCGGCAAGTCCGAGCGCGGCGACGCGGCGATCGCGGCGATCCGCGACAACAAGGCCGTGTACCTGATGGCGGTTGGCGGGTCGGCCTACCTGGTGTCCAAGGCGATCAAGGCCTCGCGCGTGCTGGCGTTCGAAGACCTGGGCATGGAGGCGATCTACGAGTTCGAGGTCAAGGACATGCCGGTCACCGTGGCGGTGGATGCCAGCGGCGAGTCGGTGCACAAGACCGGCCCGCGCGAATGGCAATCGCGCATCGGCAAGATCCCGGTGGTGGTCGAGCCGGCCTGAGCTGGCGCCGCCGCCGGCACGGCGCGGCATGCGAGACTGCCACGGCCGCAGTGATCCGGCTGCGGCGACTTACCAGGAGATTGCATGAGCGCCATCCTGTACTACTCGCCCAGCACCGCCGCCCTGGTGGTGCACTGGCTGCTGATCGAACTGGACGTGCCGCATACGCTGCACGCCCTGGATTTCGAGCGGCGCGAGCATAAAACGCCGGAGTACCTGCAGCTCAATCCGGCTGGCGTGGTGCCCACGCTGGTGCTGGACGGGCAGGCGCTGACCGAGGCGGCGGCGATCGTGCTGCACCTGGCCGACCTGCATCCGCAAGCCGGACTGGCCCCGCCGCTCGGCAGCCCGGCGCGCGCCGCGTACTACCGCTGGATGCTGTTCTGCGCCAACACGCTGCAGCCGGCCTACCGCGCCTGGTTCTATCCGGACGAGCCGGCCGGTGCCGACAACCTCGAGGCGAGCAAGGCGCAGGCGCGGCAGAAGCTGGAGGCGGCCTGGGAGCAGGTCGCGCAGCATCTGCAGGCGCACGGTCCGTACCTGCTCGGCGCGCAGCTGTCGGCGGCCGATTTCATGCTGACGATGATGATGCGCTGGTCGCGCAACATGCCGCGGCCCAGCGATACCTGGCCGGCGCTGCAGGCGCACGCGCAGCGGATGAAGGCGCGTGCCGCGTTCCAGGAAACCTACCGCCGCGAAGGCCTGACCGACTGGACCTGAGCGCGGCGTCGGCAGTGTCGCGCGACGGCCGCCGAGGGCCGCCGCGCGATACCGGCTTCGGGCCGGTCAGGCCTCAGTACCACTCCAGCAGCGACACGCCCAGGCCCACATAGGTGGCGCGGTGGTTGTAGTCGATCATGCTCTCGCCGTAACCGTCGAACACCTGCACGTGGCCGCGCAGCAGGTTGCTGATCGGAAAGCCCCAGTCCAGCTGCACCGCGCCGTGCGAGCGGTCGCCGCTGCGCAGCGAATGCCGCGCCATCAGCGAGATCTCGTGGCCGCCGCGGTTGTAGGTCAGGGTCGCATCGCCGCGGCCCATGTAGTCCTCGATGTCCGGGTTGTTGTCCTGGCGGTCGCTTTCCGGGATCCGGTACCACGGGCGCAGCACCAGCGCCCAGTTCTCGCGGTCCAGGCCGATGTTGAGGATCGCCCGGTTCCAGCTGCGCGAGAACGGATCGCTGCGGCCGTTGGACTGGTGGGTAAGCTGGATCCCGGTCATTCGCCCCTTCCAGCCGAACAGGCTGTAGTTGTTGCGGAACACCAGCGCCAGTTCCGGCTCGTAGTTGGTTTCGCGGAACGGCCGCGACTGCTCGCTGTTGTAGACCTGCCAGCGCGAACTCTGGGTATAGGCGCCCCACAGGTCGCCGTTGTCGCCGAAGATGTTCTCCACGATCTTGGTCTTGAAGCTGAGCTGGAACTTGGCTTCGATGCTGTCCAGCGACTCGGCCGTGGTCACCGTGTTGTTCGGGTTCGGCGAGGACGGGGTCTCGTTCTTCTTGCTGGTCCAGAACGCCGGCAGCAGGTACACCGGCTTGTAGGCGCGCAGCTGGAAGGTGCCCAGCTTGGAATCCTTGGCCAGTTCCCAACGGCTGTCCAGCAGCGAGCCCTTGCCGGCATTGGCGATGGTCGCGTCGTAGCGGTCGCTCTTGAAGATCGAGGCGGCGCGCTGGCGGGTACGTTCGGCCAGGCCGGCGTCCTGCGGGATCGCCGCGTCCAGTTGTTGCTTCTGGTTCTGGCTGGCCATCTTCGCCGCCGCATCGGCGGCCTGCGGATCGGCGACCCGGCGCGACAGCGCCTGGTCGTAGCAGGACAGGCGCGCGGCGTCGCTGGTGATCGCGACGCAGGCTTCGGGCGAGGCAGGGGTGGGCTTCACTTCCTGGGCGTGGGCCAGCGGCATCGCCGCGAAGGACAGCAGCAACAGGGGACGGGCCGGGCGATGGATCATGCAGGTTCTCTCGGAAACAGGCGGCGCGGGCGGGTAGTGCGCTGCCGAGGTGAATGGCCGGCTGCGAAAATACAGCAGCGGCCACAACGGGGTCATCACACGTTCATCTCGCGCTGCCCACAGCGCACGTCAGAACAGCCAGGCCGCCGCGAACAGGCCGACCATCGCCAGCGCCAGGGCCAGCTTGGCGGCGGTGCCCAGGACGATGCCCAGCCAGGTGCCGAGGCCGACCCTGGTCGCCTGCTGCAGTTGCCGGCCATGCCAGTACTCGCCGGCCAGCGCGCCGACGAAGGGGCCGACGAACAGGCCGATCGGCATGAAGAACAATCCCGCGATGCTGCCCAGCAGCGAGCCCCATAGCGCCTTGCGGCTGGCGCCGACGCGCTTGGCGCCGAACACGGTGGCCAGGAAATCGACCAGCAACGACAGCACGGTGAGCACGCCGAGCACCGTCAGCATCAGCCAGCCCACGCGCTGGAAACCGTCGGCCCAGGCCGCCAGCAGCAGGCCGGCGAACAGCAGCGGCATGCCCGGCAGGGCCGGCAGCACCACCCCGGCCAGGCCCAGCACCACCAGCAGCCCGGCGACGATGTAGTAGATGAACGCAGGATCCACGCGGCTCACTCCGGGGTGGTTTTTGGCTTGACAGACAGGGTGTTTTTGCTGATTGCAATTTCATTTTGGCCGCGGTAAGTTTTCAGCCGCTGCGTTTGCAAAGGTCACCGTGAATCGTGGCCCGATGCGGTAGATCCAACGGTCCGCTACAGCGTTATACCTCGCTTCCTCCTTGCAACCAGCCGCCGACCCCACGGCGTACCCACCCCTGAGACGTGTTCCAAGGAGTAAGTCCATGACTGACGGCAATCGCGAAAACGGCACCGTGAAATGGTTCAACGACGCCAAGGGCTTCGGTTTCATCAGCCGCGAGAACGGCGAGGACGTGTTCGTGCACTTCCGCGCCATCCAGACCCAAGGCTTCAAGAGCCTGAAGGAAGGGCAGAAGGTCAGCTTCACCGTGGTGCAGGGCCAGAAGGGCCTGCAGGCCGACGCGGTGCAGCCGGTCTGAACCCGGCGCAGCCGGCGCAGCGCCGGCCGCACGCCCAGCAAAAAGGCCCGCACTGCGGGCCTTTTTGCGTTGCGGCGAGTGCGAGCGTTTAGCGCGGCACCACGCGGCCGTTGACCACGCGCACATAGGTGTTCTCGCGGATCCCGGCCAGATCGCGCTGGTTGACCACGATCACCCGGCCATCGTCCATCTGCACATGCACGTCGTAGGTGTCGCTGGTGACGTTGTTCTGGATCTGGTTGCCGGCCAGGGCGCCCGCAGCGGCGCCGGCGACGGCCGACACGTTCTGATTGCCCTTGCTGCCGCCGGTGTGGTCGGAGATCTCATGGCCGGCGATCGCGCCGACGATGCCGCCCAGGACCGCGCCGGTGCCGGTGGGCGCGGTGCGGCCGGAGGCCACCGTATCGATGCGGGTGACGATGCCGCAGTCCGCGCAGCGGTTGTCCGAATAGCCGCGCGACGGCTGGCTGTAGCCACCGCGGCTGCCATAGCCGGGGGAGGTGGCGCAGCCGGCCAATGCCAGAAAGGCGACGGCGCCAGTGGCCAGTAGATGGATCTTCATGTGTGCTCTCCTCGACAGACGGTGGACCGCGGCAGACCCGCGTTTGCACGCATCCTGTCCGTCGGCATGTGAATGCAACGCCAATCGCCATGGGCGCGCGCTGCCGGTGCGGCGCAGCGTCAGTGGCAATTCATCCAGAAGCGCGATCGCGGGTCAGCGGAAATCGCGATGGCAGGCCTGGCAACCGTCGTCGATCCGATGGGTGAGCTGGTCGAGCGCGGCGCAGGTGGTGGGCAGTGCGGCCTGCGCCGCATCCAGGGTGGCGCGCAGCGTTCCGGCGTGCTGCTGGAAGCGGCTGTCGTCGCTGAGGCCAGGAAACGCGGTTTCCAGGTCGTTGCCGAGCAGGCGCAACGTGCGCACGCGCGGCTGCAGGTCGGTGGCGCTGCAGCGGTTCTGCGCATGGCTGCGTTGCAGCAAGGCCAGTTGCTTGTCCATCACCTGCATCAGGCTGCGCGGGAACGGATCCTGCCGCGCCTGCAGCGCGCGCATCGACATCACGGTCGCGACCAGGCCGATCAGCACGCCGGCGAGCAGCACGAACAGGTAGCGGGAGGCGGTGGAGGCGGGCGGGCTGGCCATGGCGCGGGCGGGCAGGAGGGAAGCGCGATAGTACGCCGCCGCCGGCATCGCGTGGCGCCAGCGCCGCCGTGCCGGCGCCGATGAAATAAACTGCGCGCATGAACGAACAATTGCGTGAGCGCTTCGCCGGCATCGACCGGCTGTACGGGCGCGGGACCATCGAGCGCCTGGCGCACTGCCGGGTGGTGGTGGTGGGCATGGGCGGGGTCGGCTCGTGGGTGGTGGAGGCGCTGGCGCGGTCGGCGGTCGGCCATCTGACCCTGATCGATGCCGACGACATCTGCGTCTCCAACACCAACCGCCAGCTGCCGGCGCTGGAAGGCCAGTACGGGCGCAACAAGGCGCGGGCAATGGCCGAGCGCTGCGTGGCGATCAACCCGGCGATCGAGGCGACCGCGATCGAGGCCTTCCTGACCCCGTCCAACATCGCCGAACTGCTCGGCGCCGGCTTCGACCTGGTCGTCGATGCCTGCGACAGCTTCCGGGTCAAGGTCGAGACCATCGCCTGGTGCCGCCGGCGCAAGTTGCCGCTGCTGACCGTGGGCTCGGCCGGCGGGCGCACCGACCCGACCCTGGTGCGCATCCGCGACGTGTCGCGCACCGAACACGACGCGATGCTGGCGCTGATCCGCAAGAAGCTGCGCAGCGAATTCAATTTCCCCAAGAACCCGCAGCGCTACTTCGGCGTGCCGGCGGTGTATTCGCTGGAGAACGTGCGCTACCCGCAGGCCGACGGCAGCGTGTGCGGGCTGCGCCCGCAGCTGGGGCCGGATGCGGCCTTGAACCTGGATTGCGGCGCCGGCCTGGGCGCGGCCACGCACATCACCGGCGCGTTCGCCTTCGCCGCGGCGGGCAAGGCGCTGGAGATGCTGTTGAAACCCAAGCGGGAGCAGGCGAGCGTGGCGACGGCCGCCGTGCAGGCGGACCACGCGGCGAGAGTCGATGCGGTCTGAGGCGAATTGCGCTGGAGACATCAACGCCTTCGCGCTTGTTCAAACCCTGTGGGAGCGACTTCAGGGGCGACGGGCTTTACCGATAGTGACGCCCCCACTGATGGCCCGGAGGGACCGCCGGTCGTTCCCATGGACGGCAACCCAACGACGTGCCGGCACCCGCCGCGCACCCTCGGGTTGGGGTCAGGCAGGCTGTGCAGCCGGCGTCTGCAGCCCGAACAACTGCTGCGCATTGCGCGTGGTCTGTTCGGCGATCTCCGCGGCGGGCTGGCCGCGCAGCATGGCGATGGTGTCCAGCACCGTGCGCAGCCGCGCCGGCTCGTTGCGCTGGCCGCGGATGGCCGCGTCGGGCTGGTCCGGGGCGTCGGTTTCCAGCAGCAACTGCTGCAGCGGCAGGTCGGCCGCCAGGCGCCGCAGCCGCTGCGCGCGGTCGTAGGTGACCGGGCCGCCCAGGCCGATCAGGAAATCCAGCGACTGCAGTTGCCGCGCCTGTTCCGGGCTGCCGGCGAAACTGTGCACCACGCCGCGCAGGCGCCCGACCTTGCGGATCGCCAGGATCACCGCATCCACCGCGCGCCGCGCGTGCACGATCACCGGCAGGTCGAACTCGCGCGCCAGCCGTAACTGGCCAGCGAAATACCGCTGCTGTTCGGCTTCATCCAGTCCCTCGACGAAGAAGTCCAGGCCGCATTCGCCGATCGCGCAGGGGCGCTCGCGTTCGATCCACTCGCCGAGCAATGGCAGATGCCCGGGCCGGTGCTGGTCCAGGAACAGCGGATGCAGGCCATAGGCCGGAGACAGGCCGTCGGCCATCGCGCAGACCTCGCGCAGCTTCGGCCAGGACGCTGCGGTCACCGCCGGCAGCACCTGCGCGACGATGCCGGCGGCCTGCGCGCGCGCGATCACCGCGGCGCGGTCGCCGTCGAATTCGGCGGCGTCGAGGTGGCAGTGGCTGTCGATCAGGCGCATCGGCCGTCAGCGGCGCACGCGGCGCGCGCTGGACGCGATGGGCTGCGGCTCGGCCGGCGCAGGCGTGCGGGTCTTCCAGTTGGCCAGCAACAAGGTGCCCAGGCCGAACACGATCTCGTCGATGAAGGGCAGCGGGTCGGGCAGCAGCACACTCAGCACGAACAGGCCGGCGGTCAGTTTGAACAGCGTGGGGTAGCGCAATTTGCCGGCCCAGCGCAGCAATGGCAGCACGATCGGGTTAGGCATGGACGATCCTCCGGCAGGGTGATGAAACCGCTAACATGCTTGATATGGCGCCTTTCCGCGCGCCGCACCAGCACGCGCCGCGGATTTTTGCTGAATAGGGAGCGGATCGGTTCAGCTTCGGCGTGGTAATCACAGCATCGTAGACAACGCGGCCAGACCGCAGGAGAGCAACGATGAAGAGCAATACGACAACCATTCTGGTCGCGGCTGGCGCATTGCTGGTCGGCGGCGTGGCCACCGCAGCCTTCATGAACAACCGCGACAAGCAGGAGTTCGCCGGCAGCGGCGACGTGCGCCCGGCCGCCGACAGCGTGGCCGGCGACGCGGTGGCCGGCAACGATGTCGGCGGCAAGCTGGAATACGCCGACGTGGTCCGGGTCGATCCGATCACGCAGAAGGAGCAGCGCTACGCCGAGGTGATCGGCACCGAGCCGCTGCGCGAAACCTCCACCACCACCACCCCGCGCCAGGTCTGCAACGACGTGGTGGTGCAGGAGCGCCTGCCCGAGCGCGACGGCAATGTCGGCGGCACCGTGGTCGGTGCGGTGGTCGGCGGCCTGCTCGGCAACCAGATCGGCCATGGCAACGGCCGCAAGGCGGCCACCGCGGCCGGCGCGGTGGCCGGCGGCTTCATCGGCAACCAGGTCGACCGCAACCACGTCGGCGGCCGTGTGGTCGATCGCACCGAGCGCCAGTGCCACACCGAGAACAGCACCGCCGAGTCCTCGCGCATCACCGGCTACAACGTGACCTACCGCAACGACGACGGCAGCACCGGCACCATGCGCACGGACAGCAAGCCGGGCAGCCGCATCGCGCTGGGCAAGGACGACGTGGTCAAGGGTTACGAGGTCACCTACCGCTACGACGGCCAGGAAAAGACCGTGCGCATGGACGACAAGCCCAGCAGCGACCGCCTGCCGGTGCTGGACGGGCGCCTGGTCACCCAGACCGCCTCGGCCGGCGACGTGATCAGCCAGCGCTGAGCAACGCGCGGCAGCTTGGGGAAAAGGCCGGCCTGGTGCCGGCCTTTTCTTTTTCCGCCGCGCGGGCACGCCGATACAATGCGGCTTTCGCCTGCCGAGTCCTGCCATGCCGCTGCCTTGCGACGATCTGTTCAACGTGGCCGCGCTGCTGAGCGAGGAGGAGCGCGCGATCCGGCAGGCGGTGGCGCGCTTCGTCGACGCCAGGGTGCTGCCGATCATCGGCGCGGCCTTCGACCAGGCGCGGTTTCCGGCCGAACTGGTGCCGGAGCTGGCGCAGCTGGGCCTGCTCGGCGCCACGCTGCCGCCCGCCGACGGCGGCGCCGGACTCAATGCGGTCTGCTACGGCTTGATCTGCCAGGAGCTGGAACGCGGCGACAGCGGCCTGCGCAGCTTCGTCAGCGTGCAGTCCTCGCTGTGCATGTATCCGCTCCACGCCTACGGCAGCCAGGCGCAGCGGCAGCGCTGGTTGCCGGCGATGGCCGCCGGCAGCGCGATCGGCTGCTTCGGCCTGACCGAGGCGCAGGGCGGTTCCGACCCGGCCGCGATGCAGACCCGCGCGGTGCGCGACGGCGACGGCTGGCGTTTGAGCGGCAGCAAGCTGTGGATCACCAACGGCAGCCTGGCCGACGTGGCGATCGTGTGGGCGCAGACCGAGGACGGCGTGCAGGGCTTCCTGGTCGAGGCCGGTACGCCCGGCTTCACCACGCAGGACATCGCGCACAAGATGAGCCTGCGCGCCTCGGTGACCTCGGCGCTGTTCCTGGACGACGTGCGCCTGGCGGACACGCAGCGGCTGCCCGGCGTGCGCGGGCTGAAGGGCCCGCTGGGCTGCCTGACCCAGGCCCGCTACGGTATCAGCTGGGGCGCGATCGGCGCGGCGATCGCCTGCCTGCGCGAGGCGCTGGCGTATTCCGGCGAACGCATCCTGTTCGGGCGCCCGCTGGCGGCCACGCAGAGCGCGCAGATCAAGCTGGCCGACATGGCCCGGCGCATCGCCTGCGCGCAGCTGCTGGCGCTGCAACTGGGCCGGCTCAAGGATGCCGGCGTGCTGCAGCCGGCGCAGGTGTCGCTGGCGAAGTGGAACAACGTGCGCATGGCGCTGGACATCGCCCGCGAGTGCCGCGACCTGCTCGGCGCGGCCGGCATCACCACCGAGTACGGCGCCATCCGCCACGCCTTGAACCTGGAATCGGTGATCACCTACGAAGGCACCGAGACCGTGCACCAACTGGTGGTCGGCCGCGAGCTGACCGGCATCAATGCGTTCTGAACCGGTGCGCGCCGCTGCCATGGCGCCCGGGGCGATAGACAGGCACGAGGAGGCGAGGGCATGAGCATGTTCGATCTGCAGGTGGAAACCGAGCGTCTGCTGCTGCGCCCGCCGAGCGCGGCGGATTTCGAGGACTTCTGCCGTTTCACCGGCGATGCCGAGGCGATGCGCCATCTGGGCGGCGTGCAGCCGCCGCCGGTGGCCTGGCGCGCGCTGGCGGCGCTGGTCGGCAGCTGGCAGCTGCAGGGGTTTTCGATGTTCTCGGTGATCGAGAAGCGCAGCGGCCAGTGGATCGGCCGGGTCGGGCCGTGGCAGCCGCATGCCTGGCCGGGGACCGAGGTGGGCTGGGGGATCGCGCGCCCGTACTGGGGCCAGGGCTATGCGCCGGAAGCGGCGCGCGCCTCGATCGACTGGGCGTTCGCGCAATTGGGCTGGACCGAGGTGATCCACACCATCGCCGCCGACAACGCCAATTCCAAGGCGGTGGCGGCCAAGCTGGGCGCGCGCTACCTGCGCCAGGATCGCCTGCCCGAACCGTTGCAGGCGCACGAGGTGGAAGTGTGGGGGCAGTCGCGCGCGGACTGGCAGGCGCGGCGCTGAGCGGCGGCCGGGCCGGCCGCGTTCACCTTCCCGCGCCGCGCCGGCGGCTAGGCTGCAAGCCCCAAATCGGTCAGGAGTTACGCCCATGAGCCAGTACCGCATCGCCGTCTTCGTCGGCAGCCTGCGCAAGGCGTCGCACAACCGGCGCCTGGCGTTGGCGCTGGAGAAGCTCGCCGGCGACCGCGCCCGCTTCGAGTACGTGGAGATCGGCGACCTGCCGCTGTACGACCAGGATCGCGACCAGGATTACCCCGAGCAGGGCAAGCGCTTGAAGGCGCAGGTCAGCGATGCCGACGCGGTGCTGTTCGTCACCCCCGAGTACAACCGCTCCATCCCCGGCGTGCTCAAGAACGCGATCGACCTGGGTTCGCGGCCCTACGGCGAGAACGCCTTCGCCGGCAAGCCGGCGGCGCTGTGCGGGGTCTCGATCGGCGCGCTGGGCACCGCGCTGGCGCAGCAGCACCTGCGCAACGTGCTGGCCTACCTGGACATGCCGGTGCTGGGCCAGCCGGAGGTGTTCGTGCAGTTCAAGGACGGCCTGATCGAGGCCGACGGCAGCATCGGCAATGAGGACACGCGCAAGTTCCTGCAGGGCTTCGTCGACAAGTTCATCGCCTGGGTCGACGAACTGCAGGCCTGAGCCGGCGCGAAGCTCCGATCGCAGCCCCTGCGACGCAGCATGGCGAGGCTCTGGCGCTTCGCCGATCGCCTTGCGTGGCGGGGCCTGCGCGCAGTTCTCAACGGGTTGTCCACAGACTTGTCCCTAGCCGCGCGGCACGCCGCTGACTAAGATGGCCGGCCCGGTCGCGCCATCGGCGCAGCCCGCCGATCGCGTCCTTCAGAGAGAAGATCCAGCCCATGTCCGCCCGTCCCGGCTACCGCGGCGACCGCAAGAGCGAACGTGGCGAGCGCAGCGAGCCGCGTATCGATCAGTTGCGCGTGCCGCCGCATTCGATCGAGGCCGAACAGGCCGTGCTCGGCGGCCTGATGCTGGCGCCCGACGCCTACGACCGGGTCAACGACCAGCTCACCGACAACGATTTCTATCGCCGCGATCACCAGCTGATCTACCGCGCGATCCGCGAGCTGGCCGAAAAGGGCCGCCCGTTCGATGCGGTGACGCTGGGCGAGTGGTTCGAGTCGCAGGGCAAGCTGGAGATGGTCGGCGACGGCGCCTACCTGATCGAACTGGCCAGCACCACGCCGTCGGCGGCCAACATCGCCGCCTACGCCGAGATCGTGCGCGACAAGGCGGTGCTGCGGCAGCTGATCGAGGTCGGCACCACCATCGTCAACGACGGCTTCCAGCCGGAAGGGCGCGAGAGCGCGGAGCTGCTGGCCAGCGCCGAGAAGGCGGTGTTCAAGATCGCCGAGGCCGGCGCGCGCGGGCGCAGCGATTTCGTGGCGATGCCCGGCGCGTTGAAGGACGCGTTCGAGGAATTGCGCAGCCGCTTCGAGAACGGCGGCAACATCACCGGCCTGCCGACCGGCTACAGCGACTTCGACGCGATGACCGCCGGCCTGCAGCCGACCGACCTGATCATCCTCGCCGCGCGTCCGGCGATGGGCAAGACCACGCTGGCGCTGAACATCGCCGAGTACGCCGCGATCAAGTCGAAGAAGGCGGTGGCGGTGTTCTCGATGGAAATGTCGGCCTCGCAGCTGGCGATGCGCCTGATCTCCTCCAACGGCCGCATCAACGCGCAGCGCCTGCGAACCGGCCAGCTCGAGGACGAGGACTGGGCGCGGGTCACCGGCGCGATCAAGATGCTGAAGGAGACCAAGATCTTCATCGACGACACGCCCGGCGTGTCGCCGGAGATCCTGCGCTCCAAGGCGCGCCGGCTCAAGCGCGAGCACGACCTCGGGCTGATCGTCATCGACTACCTGCAGCTGATGTCGGTGCCGGGCAACAGCGAGAACCGCGCCACCGAGATCTCCGAGATCTCGCGCTCGCTCAAGGGCCTGGCCAAGGAACTGGGCGTGCCGGTGATCGCGCTGTCGCAGCTCAACCGCTCGCTGGAAACGCGCACCGACAAGCGCCCGGTGATGGCCGACCTGCGCGAATCCGGCGCCATCGAGCAGGACGCGGACATGATCGTGTTCATCTACCGCGACGACTACTACAACAAGGAAAATTCGCCGGACAAGGGCCTGGCCGAGATCATCATCGGCAAGCATCGCGGCGGCCCGACCGGCTCGTGCAAGCTCAAGTTCTTCGGCGAATACACCCGCTTCGACAACCTGTCGCACGACTCGGTGGGCGCGTTCGAGTAGGCGCCGCACGC
Organism: Xanthomonas campestris pv. phormiicola; assembly: GCA_025666215.1. Taxonomy (NCBI): domain Bacteria; kingdom Pseudomonadati; phylum Pseudomonadota; class Gammaproteobacteria; order Lysobacterales; family Lysobacteraceae; genus Xanthomonas; species Xanthomonas campestris. The sequence goes on from CP102593.1 coordinate 2,328,661, forward strand.
GCTCGTGCCGCCGGTCGCGCCATTGCTGCGTTGCGGTGGATCCGGCCGGCGCCACGCGTATTCATCCGGGCACAGCGATACGTCTGTCACAGAGCGCCGTGACGGCGCTCAACACCAATCCGTGATGGTCGATACCCGGTAGGAACCTTCCCTGGATCCCACCATGCCGCTGACCGTCACCCATGCGGAAACCGCCGACCGCGATGCCGTCGCCGCGGTCGCCGCGTTGCGCGCGCAGCTGGGCGCCGCGCCGCTGGACGCCCTGCTGCTGTTCTGCGATGCCGAATACGACCTGGACGCGCTGGGGCCGGCGATCAAGGCCGGCTTCGACTGCCCGGTGGTCGGCTGCACCGCTGCCGGCCAGATCGGCGAGCTCGGCTTCCAGAGCAACGGCATCCTGGTCGCCGGCCTGCGCGGCGGGGTGCTGCAGGCGCAGCCGTTGCTGATCGCGCCGCTGAGCGACCTGCAGGCGCAGGTCGCGGTGGTGGCCGAGACGGTGCAGGCGGCGACGGCCGACAAGGCCGGACAATGCTTTTCGCTGCTGCTGGTCGACGGGCTGTCCACCTGCGAGGAATACCTGGCCGCGGCGCTGTACCGGATGATCGGCGACGTGCCGCTGCTCGGCGGCTCGGCCGGCGACAACCTGCGTTTCGAGCGCACCCAGGTCTACTACGACGGCCGTTTCCTGGCCGATGCGGCGGTGCTGACCCTGTTCCATTCGCGGCATCCGTTCGTGGTGTTCAAGCTGCAGCACTTCGTCGCCAGCGAGATCGAACTGGTGGTCACCGATGCCGATCCGGAGCGGCGCCTGATCCGCGAGATCAACGGCGAGCCGGCGGCGCTGGCCTACGCGCAGGCGATCGGCATGCCGCTGGAGGAACTGGAACCGAAGGTGTTCTCCACTTATCCGCTGCTGCTGACCTTGAGCGGCGAGCCCTACGTGCGTTCGATCCTGCGGGCCAACGAGGACCTGTCGATGACCTGCTACTGCGCGGTGGAAGAGGGCATGGTGGTGTCGGTCGGCCAGGCGGTGGACGTGATGGAAACGCTGCAACAGGCCTTTGCCGAGGTGCACGAGTCGATACCCGATCCGGCGCTGGTGATCGGCTGCGATTGCATCCTGCGCCGCCTGGAGTTCGGCCAGTCGCAGATGCAGCAGCAGGTCGGCGCGTTCATGGCGCAGCAGGGCGTGTTCGGGTTTTCCACCTACGGCGAGCAGTTCAACGGCCTGCACGTCAACCAGACCTTTACCGGCGTGGCGATCGGGAGATGAGCATGCCTGCAGATGCAGCGACGGTAGCGGCCCGGGCGCATGTCTCGGCGATGCCTGCGGATGGCGGCGATGCGGCCCTGGTCGCCGAGTTGCGCCGGCAACTGGCCGCGCGCGACAAGGTGATCGCGGTGCTGAAGAAGCGGGTCATCGCGCGCGACGATGCGGTGGCCTCGCCGTTGGCGACGCTGCAGCAGAACATCGCGCTGGGCAAGGTGGTGGCGCTGAAGACCCAGGAACTCAACCGCGAGCGGCAGGAGCTGGAGCATGCCCTGGCCGACCTCGGCAAGGCCCAGGTCGCGCTGCTGCAGGCGCAGAAGATGGAGTCGATCGGCCAGCTCGCCGCCGGCATCGCCCACGAGATCAACACCCCGGCGCAGTACGTGCGCGACAACCTGGCCTTCGTGTGCAAGGCCAAGCAGATCCTCGACCGCGTGTTCGACATGGCCTTCGGCATCGTCGATGCGGCGCGTGCGCAGGGCGTGGCGCCGGAGCTGGTGGCCGCGCTCGACGCGCAGGTGACCTCGTCCAGGTTCCAGTACCTGCGCAAGCAGACCCCCGAGGCCCTGCAGCAGTCGCTGGAAGGGCTGGACCGCATCACCAAGATCGTCAGTGCGATGAAGACCTTCTCGCATCCTTCGGCCGGCGAGAAGGAGCCGGTGGACCTGCGCGAGCTGGTCGCCACCACCGTCACCGTCGCCCGCAACGAATGGAAGTACGTGGCCGAGGTCGAGACCGAGTTCGACGCCGACGTGCCGTTGGTGCCGTGCCTGCGCGACGAGATCGGCCAGGTGCTGCTGAACCTGCTGGTCAACGCGGCGCATGCGATCGGCGACACGCTGGTGCCGGGCGAGCGCGAGCAGGGCCGGATCCGCATCATCCTGCGCCGGGCCGGCGACCGCCACGTGGACCTGTGCGTCAGCGACGACGGCCCGGGCATTCCCGAAGCGATCCGGACCAAGGTGTTCGATCCGTTCTTCACCACCAAGCCGGTCGGCAAGGGCACCGGCCAGGGCCTGGCGATCGCCTATTCGACGGTGGTGGAAAAGCACCAGGGACGGATCTTCTTCGAACCGTCGGCGGATCAGCGCGGCACCACCTTCGTGGTGCGGCTGCCGTTGAACGCCGTGGCGGGCTGAACGATGCGCGTGCTGTTCGTCGACGACGAGAAGCAGGTGCTAGCCGGCCTCGAGCGCACCATGTTCATGGCCGACCGCGATTGGGACGTGGCCTTCGCCGGCAGCGGCGCCGAGGCGCTGGTCGCGCTGCGGGCGCAACCGGCCGACGTGGTGGTCTCGGACATGCGCATGCCGATGATGGACGGCGCCGAACTGCTGCGCCAGGTGCGCGACAGTTGCCCGCGCAGCATCCGCATCATCCTGTCCGGGCATACCGAACAGGAGGCGGCGCTGCGTTCGCTGGACGTGGCCCATCAGTTCCTGGCCAAGCCCTGCCAGGGCGATGCGCTGATCGAGGCGATCGACCGCGCCGTGGCGCTGCAGCTGCTGCTGGACGATCCGGCGGTGCAGGCGGTAGCCGGACGCATCGGCGGGCTGCCGTCGGCGCCGCGCATGTTCGCGCGGCTCAACCGCCTGCTCGGCGACCACGCGGCCGGCGTGGCGCAGGTGGCCGCAGTGGTGGAAGGCGACCCGGCGCTGGCGGCCAAGGTGCTGCAGCTGGCCAATTGCGCGTTCTTCGGCAACGGCCATCATGTGGCCGAGGTCAAGGAGGCGGTCAACCGGATCGGCATCGGCCTGCTGCGCACGCTGGTGCTGGCCAGCGAGGTGTTCCACAGCGGCGCCGGCGATTCGGCCGACACGATCCGCGCCGATGCGGTGCGCGCGTCGCGGCTGGCGGCGGTGCTCGGCAAGGGCCATGCCGCCGAGGACGTGGTGACGACCGCGGCGCTGCTGGCCAACGTCGGCGCGCTGCTGCCGGACGTTGCGCGGCTGTGCCGCGATGCCGATCCGCACGGGCGCGGCTTCCCGTCGCATGCGGAGATCGGTGCCTACCTGCTCGGCGTGTGGGGCCTGCCTGGGGCGATCGTCGAGGCGGTCGCCCATCACCGCGCGCCGCGCCGGGTCGAGCATCGCCAGTTCGACGCGATCGGCGTGGTCCACGTGGCGGTGGCGCTGGCCCAAGGCCAGGCGCCGGACCTGGAGTACCTGCAGGCGATGGGCGTGGCCGCGCAACTGCCGCAGTGGCAGGCGGCGTGCGCGCAGATTCGCGAAGCGGAGGTCGTGTCATGAGCGAGCCGGAACTGCCGCGCATCCTGTGCGTGGACGACGAACCCAATCTGCTGGCGGCGCTGGAGCGCAACCTGTTCGGCCAGTTCGACGTGGTCACCGCCAACGGCGGCGAGGCCGGACTGGCCGCGATCGCCGCCGGCCCGCCGTTCGCGGCGATCGTGTCGGACATGCGCATGCCGGGCATGGACGGCGCCGCGTTCCTGGCCGCGGCGCGCGCGCGCGCGCCGGACAGCGTCCGCCTGCTGTTGACCGGCCAGGCCGATGCGACCTCGGCGATCGCCGCGATCAACCAGGGCGCGATCTTCCGCTTCCTGTGCAAGCCGTGCCCGACCGAGGAACTGGTCGCCGCACTGGAACAGGCGGTGGCGCTGCATCGCGCCACGCTGCTGGAACGCGAGCTGCTGGAAACCACGCTGGCCGGCACCACGCGCATGCTCACCGAGGTGCTGGCGATGGTCGCGCCGTGGGCGTTCCAGCGCTCGGCGCAACTGCAGGCCTGCGTCAGCCACGTCACCGCCAAGCTGCCGTGGCCGAACCGCTGGGTGGTGGAAGTGGCCGCGGCGCTGAGCCACATCGGCTGTGTCAGCGTGCCGGGCGACATCGTGCAGCGCGAGATCGCCGGCGACGAACTGTCCGAGGAAGAACAGAAACTGATCGACGGCCATCCGCTGGTCGCGTACCGGCTGCTGACGGCGATCCCGCGGATGCAGGTGGTGGCCGAAATCGTGCGCTACCAGGCGCTGCCGCCGCCGGCCGACGCCTCGCCGGACGTGGTCCGCGGCGCGCACCTGCTGCGCGCCTCGCTGCTGCTGGTGCGCGGGTTGGCGCGCAAGCTGCCGCTGGCGCACGCGGTGCAGGAGCTGCGCAAGGTCGAGCCGCCGCTGCCGCGCGGATTGGTCGACGCGTTCGCCGACCTGCAGCTCAACACCCGCAGCGGCATCCGCAAGGCCAGGGTCTGCGACCTGGTGCCGGGCTGGCGCCTGGAGCAGGACGTGGTGTCCAGGCGCGGCATGATGCTGCTGGCGCATGGCAGCGAACTGAGCCTGACCTCGATCCTGGCCTTGCGCAATCTGCAGGCGGCCGGCGCCATCGTCGAGCCGCTGCTGGTCAGCTACGGCAACCAGGAACAGTCCGGCGCGCCGGTCGCGGCCTAGCCAGCGCACCAGCCGGCACCCGCGCCTGCGCCGGCGCCGTGCGCACTCACGCCGGCTGCGCACCGGCGCCGCGTATCCTTGCGCGTCCTTTTTCCGGCCCGTCCTGCGCATGAGCTACGCCATCGTCTGGTTCCGGCGCGACCTGCGCCTGCACGATCAACCCGCGTTGTACGCGGCGCTGGCCGCCGGGCACACGCCGGTGCCGGTGTATGTGCACAGTCCCGGCGACGAGGGCGCCTGGGCCGCCGGCGCGGCCTCGCGGAGCTGGCTGCAGCGCTCGCTGGCCGCGCTCGACGCGCAACTGCAATCGCGCGGATCGCGGCTGATCCTGCGCCAGGGTCCGGCCGAGACCGTGCTGCGCGAGCTGATCGCCGAATGCGGCGCGGTGGCGGTGTACTGGAACCGCCGCTACGAACCGGCCACGCAGCCGCGCGATGCCAGGCTCAAGCGCGAACTGCGCGAGCAGGGCCTGCAGGTGCGCAGCCACAACGGCGCGCTGCTGTTCGAACCCTGGCAACTGGCGACCCAGCAGGGCGGGCCGTACAAGGTGTTCACGCCGTTCTGGCGCAGCGCGCTGAGCCATTGGCAGGTGCCGGCGCTGCAGCCCGCGCCGAAGACGCTGCCGCCACCGCCGTCGGCGCTGCACAGCCTGCCGCTGGAACAGCTCGGACTGGCGCCTGCACTGGGCTGGGACCGCGGTTTCTGGGAGGTATGGCGACCGGGTGAAGCGGGCGCGCACGAAGCGCTGGAGGTGTTCGTCGACGGCGCCCTGCGCGGCTACATCGCCGGTCGCGACCGGCCCGACCAGGTCGGCACCTCGCGGCTGTCGCCGCACCTGCATTTCGGCGAGATCGCGCCGTGGCGGATCGTCGCCGCGCTGGAAGAGCAGCGCAGCGCCGCCACCGGTGCGGCGATCGACGGCTACATCCGCCAGCTCGGCTGGCGCGACTTCGCCCATCACCTGCTGCACCATTTTCCGGCCACGCCCGAGCACAACCTCAATCCGCGCTTCGCCCGGTTCCGCTGGGCCACGCCGGATCCGGCGCAACTGCAGGCCTGGCAGCGCGGCCGCACCGGCGTGCCGATCGTCGACGCCGGCCTGCGCGAACTGTGGCACACCGGCTGGATGCACAACCGGGTGCGGATGATCGTCGCCAGCTACCTGTGCAAGCACCTGCGCGTGCATTGGTCCGAAGGGGCGCGCTGGTTCTGGGACACGCTGGTCGATGCCGACCTGGCCAACAACACGCTCGGCTGGCAGTGGGTGGCGGGGACCGGCGCCGACGCCGCGCCGTACTTCCGCGTGTTCAATCCGGTGACGCAGGCGCAGAAATTCGATCCGCAGGGCCGCTACATCGCGCGCTGGGTGCCGGAGCTGGCGGCGTTGCCGGTGGCCGAACGCTTCGCGCCGTGGCTGTCGCCGCAGCGCCTGGCCGCCAGCGCGCCGCACTATCCGCGGCAGCCGATCGTGGACCTGGCCGCCGGACGCGACGCCGCGCTGGCCGCCTACCGCGAGACCGGCGGCGGCTGACCCGGGCGCACGCGGTGCGCGCGTGCTGCGCTGCGGCGTGAACCGCGGCAGCGCGTGGCAGGGCGTCGCGATTGACGCCCTTCGCCGCGCCATGATTCACTCCGGCCAGGCACAGGAGCATGCATGGCCACCAGCACAGCCCGCCGCAAGCCGCGGCGCGAACCGATGTCGCGTGTGGATACCGCCTGGTTGCGGATGGAGCGGCCGACCAATCCGATGATGATCACCGGCGTGCTGATGCTCGACGAGGCGCTGTCGCTGTCCCAGTTCAAGCAGTTGGTGCGCAAACGCTTCCTGTCGTTTCCGCGCTTCCAGCAAAAGCCGGTGGACACCGCCACCGGCGCCTACTGGCAACACGACGACGACTTCGACCTGGACTGGCACGTGCGCCTGTCGGCCCTGCCCGGACGCGGCGGCAAGAAGGCGCTGGAGCGCTTCGCCGGGCAGATGGCGTCCACGCCCTTGGACAAGACCAAGCCGCTGTGGCAGTTCCATCTGATCGAACGCTACGAGGGCGGTTCGGCGCTGGTCGCACGCATCCACCACAGCTACGCCGACGGCATCGCCCTGGTGCAGGTGCTGCTGTCGCTGACCGACATGCAGCGCGTGCCGGAGCCATCGGCGCAGCTCGGCCGCGCCTGGCTGAAGGACGACGGCAAGGAAGTGGTGCGCCGGGTCGGCGCCATCGACCGCTACCTGAAACTGGGCGGGCGTATGCTCGACAAGGGCCGCGAGATGTACCAGGACCCGAACCTGGCGCAGATGCTGGCCAAGGAAGGCGGCCTGATCGGCCGCGAACTGGCCAATGCGCTGCTGCTGTCCGACGATCCGCCGACCCTGCTGCGCGGGCGCCTGGGGGTCAGCAAGCGGGTGGCCTGGGCCGCGCCGCTGGACCTGGACGAAGTGAAGGCGGTCGGCCGCGCCTGCGACTGCACGGTCAACGACGTGCTGATGGCGACGATGGCCGGCGCCCTGCGCGACTACATGCTCGAGCGCGGCGAACAGCTGGACGGGGTGACCCTGCGCGCCACGGTGCCGGTCAACCTGCGCCCGCTGGAACACGCGCGCAAGCTCGGCAACCATTTCGGGCTGGTGTTCCTGGACCTGCCGGTCGGCGAGGCCAATCCGGTGCGGCGCGTGCAGCGCGTGGCCGAATCGATGCAGCAACTCAAGCAGTCGCGGCAGGCGATGGTGGTGTTCGGGCTGCTGGCCGCGGTGGGCATGGCGCCGGCGGCGCTGCAGTCGCTGGCGCTGGACCTGTTCAGCCGCAAGGCGAGCACCGTGGCCACCAACGTGCCGGGGCCGCAGCAGCCGTTGTACCTGGCCGGCAGCCGCGTGCGCGAGATGATGTTCTGGGTGCCGCAGACCGGTTCGATCGGGGTCGGGGTGTCGATCATGAGCTACAACCATCGGGTGCACTTCGGCCTGATCGGCGATGCGCGGCTGATTCCCGACCCGGATGCGGTGATGCGCCGGATCGGCGCCGAATTCGAGAAGCTGCTGTACCTGGCGCTGATGGGCGGCTGGGAACATCCGCTGCGCGCAGTGGACGCGGACGCGCTGCTGCCGGTTTCCTGAACAGGGCACATGCAGGCGCGGCGCGATCCGCGCGGCGTTCATGCCCATCTCGCAGGCGCTTGTTTATGCTTGCGCCCACTTCAATTCAGATGTGGGAGAGAGCGCGATGAAACGCACCGTCATCCAAGGCATGTCCGTGGCGCTGGCCAGCGCGCTGCTGTTGTCCGCCTGCGCCACCGGCGGTTCCTACGTGCAGCGCGACCAATACGGCAATCCGACCGAGCAGCAGAACAACCGCACCGGCCGCGGCGCGCTGATCGGCACCGCGGTCGGCGTGGCCGCCGGCCTGCTCAGCGGCAGCAGCGCCACCGAGCGCCGCCAGCACGCGATGATCGGCGCCGGCATCGGCGCGCTCAGCGGCGCGGCGATCGGCAACTATCAGGACCGCCAGGAGCGCGCGCTGCGCGAGCGCACCGCCAACACCGGCATCGACGTGCGCCGCGACGGCGACAACATCACCCTGAACCTGCCCGACGGCATCACCTTCGACTTCAACCAGTCCACGTTGAAGCCGCAGTTCTATTCGGCGCTCAACGGCGTGGCGCAGACCCTGGGCGAATACAACCAGACCATGATCGAAGTGGTCGGGCACACCGACAGCATCGGCAGCGACGCGGTCAACCAGCGCCTGTCCGAACAGCGTGCCGCCTCGGTGGCCGCGTACCTGACCGCGCAGGGCGTGCAGCGCGAGCGCATCGAGACGCTGGGCGCGGGCAAGAAGTATCCGATCGCCGACAACAGCACCGAGGCCGGTCGCGCGCAGAACCGTCGGGTCGAGATCCGCGTGGTGCCGCTGCGTTCCTGAGCGGCGTCCACCCAGGCGGACATGCGAACGGGCCGCGGATGCGGCCCGTTTCGCGTTGTGGCGCCACCTGCGCGCCGGCGTGCCGCGAGGTCGCCATGCGCAGGGCCGCAGCCAGTGGCCGCGGCCGTGTGCGCCGGCCCGCTCAGACCAGCGCTTCTTCCTCCAGCTCCGGCGCCGGCGCCGCCGCTTCCAGCAACGGCAGCTCGGCCAACTGCGGCAGCGCCAGGCTCTGGGTATTCATCGCCACGCCGCTGCACAGGGTGAACTCGGCGCCGCTGTCGGCGTGTTGCGCGGCCAGCTTGACCGGGCACTGCGCCAGCATGTAGTTGACGTCGAAGTTGAGCTTGTCGACCAGGAAATCGACGAAGGCGCGCACCTTCGGCGACAGCATGCGCCCGCCCGGGAACACCGCGTTGAAATCCAGGTCCGGGCCGACCCAGCCGCCGAGCACGCGGCGTGCCTTGCCGGCCTCGATCAGCGGTTTGATCGTCGCATCGCTGGCCAGCACCAGGCCTTCGCCGCAGACCAGCCCGCCGATCAGCGCGGCCGAGTCGTTGGCGACCAGGATCGGCTGGATCGCGAAGTCGCCGCTCTGCTTGCCGTTGCGCAGCGGCCAGCTGAGCCGGTTGTTGCCGTTGCGGCCATTGCTCAGCGCCAGGGTGCGGTGGTGCTGCAGGTCGTCCGGATGCAGCGGCTCGCCGTGGCGCTCGATGTAGTTGGGGCTGGCGAACACCTGGGTGCGGAAGGTGGCCAGCTTGCGCGCGACCATGGTCGAATCCAGCAGCGCGCCCATGTGCAGGGCCACGTCCACGCCCTCGGCGATCGGATCGACCTTGTCGCTGGTCATGACCATTTCCAGCCGCACTTCCGGATGCTGCTTGTGGAATTCGCCCAGGATCGGCGCCACCCAGGAAATGCCGGCGGAGTAGGGCACGCTGAAACGCAGCCAGCCGCGCGGGCCGGCCTGCAGCTGTCCGACCGCGCTCTCGGCCTCCTCCAGTTCGCGCGCGATGCGTTGGCAATGCTCGTGGTAGACCGCGCCGGCCTCGGTCAGGCCGAGGCGGCGCGTGGTCCGGTGCAGCAGGCGCGCGCCCAGGCGCGCCTCCAGATCCTGCACCTTTCTGCTGACGGTGGTCTTGGGCAGGCCGAGCGCATTGGCCGCGGCGATGAAGCTGCCTTGCTCGACCACCTTGACGAAGATCAGGGTGTCGTTCAGATCGTGGGTCATGGCGGGGTTCCTGAGGGGGTGAAGACGATTGGACCGGTGACGGGACGATTATTCCCCTTAATTCGGACTAATCAAGTGCGGCTTTGACGCCTAATTTGTAAGCATTCGCCGCCACCCAGGCCATTTTCTTATGTCGTTGCGCATTCTGTTCCAGTTTCTCGCTGGCGTCCGTCGCCCGAATCGACTCGATGGTACGCCCATCGATGCGCTGGAAACCGGTTACCTCAAGGCATTTCGCGAATTCACCCCGCCGCCGCGCAGCCAGGCAGGCAGCTCGATGCAGCTGGGCCAACGCGGCAGCGGTCGACTCGGTCGGATCGCGATTGTCCCGTTTGCGGGAGTAAAAGTCCCGTGAGCGGGACGCTGGACCCGGAGGTGCTGGTGCTCGGCGGCACCGGCAACATCGGTCTGGGCGTGGTCCGCGCCTTGCTCGAAGCCGGCAGCCCGGTGTTGGCGGTGGCGCGCGACCGTGGCCGGCTGCGCGCCTTGCGCGATCGCTACAGCGACGAACCGGCGCTGGACGTGCTGCAGGGTTCGGTGTCCAACGATGCCACCGCCGCTGCCCTGGCGGCGGCCGTGGCGCAGCGGCCGCGGCCGCTGGCCGGGGTGGTCGCCAGCCTCGGCAGCCCGCTGCGCTGCGGGCGCTTGCTGGACCAGCCGGTGGCCGCGCTGCGCCGGCGCATGGAAGCCGATCTGCTGCCGCATCTGGCCGCCGCGCGGCACCTGCTGCCGCTGCTGGCGCAGGCCGAGCGCGGCGGCCGCTACCTCCTGCTCGGCAGCCCGTGCGCGTTGCGCGCCTGGGCCGGGCATGGCGAAAGCTCGGTGGCCGCGGCCTCGATCCGCATGCTCGCCCAGGTCCTGCACGAAGAAGCCAAGCCGCTGGGCGTGCGCGTGCAGCTGCTGGCGCTGACCCATCCGGTCTGCCGCAGCGAAGCCGGCGCGGACGACTGCCCGGAATGGTTCACCACGCTCAGCGTGGGCCGCGCCGCGGTGGCGCTGCTCGCCGACGCCGGCGTGCCCGGCAAGGCCATCGTCGACATCGACAAACGCCACTACGCGCATCCACGCACCTCGTTGATGACCGCAACGCATTTTTCTCCTTCCACTCACGAGGTTTCTCCATGAACCCGATTCCGATGTCGTTCCATTCCCCAGCGCGGGCCTTGCGCCCGCTGGCGATCGCGCTGCTGGCCGCGGCCCTGGCCGCCTGCGGCGGCAAGGCCGAACAGCAGGGCGCGCCGCCGCCGCCGTCGGTCGGCGTCGCGCCGGCGCTGCAGAAAGAAGTCAGCCAGTGGGACGAGTTCAGCGGCCGCGTCGAGGCGGTCGAACACGTCGACCTGCGCCCGCGCGTGTCCGGCTACATCGACAAGGTCAACTACGTCGAAGGCCAGGAAGTGAAGAAGGGCGATGTGCTGTTCACCATCGACGCGCGCAGCTACCGCGCCGAGCTGGCCCGCGCCAACGCCGAACTGGCGCGGGCGCGGACCCAGTCCAGGCTCAGCGGCAGCGAGGCGTCGCGCGCCAAGAAGCTGTCCGACCAGCAGGCGATCTCCACCGAGACCTGGGAGCAGCGCCACGCCGCCGCCGAACAGGCCGATGCCGACGTGCTCGCCGCGCAGGCCGCGGTGGACACCGCGCGGCTGAATCTGGAGTGGACCCAGGTCCGCGCGCCGATCGACGGCCACGCCGGCCGCGCCCTGGTCACCGCCGGCAACCTGGTCAGCGCCGGCGACAGCGCCAGCGTGCTGACCACGCTGGTGTCGCTGGACAAGGTCCACGTGTACTTCGATGCCGACGAAGGCACCTTCCTGCGCTATGCGCAGATGGCGCGCAAGGGCGAGCGGCCCAGCGAACGCGATGGGCAGCTGCCGGTGCAGGTCGGCCTGGTCGGCGAGGACGGGTTCCCGCACGCCGGCAAGGTCGATTTCCTCGACAACCAGATCACCCGCAGCACCGGCACCATCCGCGTGCGCGCCGTGCTCGACAACGCCGATCGCAGCTTCACCCCGGGCCTGTTCGCCCGCGTGCGCCTGCTCGGCAGCGGCCGCTTCAACGCGCTGCTGATCGACGACCGGTCGGTGCTGACCGACCAGGACCGCAAGTACGTCTACGTCGTCGACAAGGACGGCAAGGCGCAGCGCCGCGACGTGCAGCTGGGACGCAGCGCCGAAGGCCTGCGCATCGTGCTCGGCGGGCTCAACGCCGGCGACCGGGTCATCGTCGACGGGGTGCAGAAAGTGTTCATGCCCGGCATGCCGGTGCAGGCCAAGCCCGTGGCCCTGGCCACCACTTCGCCGGCCGCCGCACGCAAGGCCGTCGCGCTCGACTGAGTCGCCTCCGACTGACGCCGGAGGCGCGCACAGCGTCGTAGACCGGCCGCGCTGGCGGCCGGTGCTTGCCGGCCGGGCCACCGTCGTGGCCCGGCGTCGCCGCCGCTTTGCCCGCATTCCTGTTCGGCCATCCGTTTCATCTTAGTTTCCAGGACCACCACCCATGGACTTTTCCAGATTCTTCATCGACCGGCCGATCTTCGCGGCCGTGCTGTCGATCGTCATCTTCGCCGCGGGACTGATCGCGATCCCGATGCTGCCCATCGGCGAATACCCCGAAGTGGTACCGCCGTCGGTGATCGTGCGCACGGTGTATCCGGGCGCCAATCCCAAGGTCATCGCCGAGACCGTCGCCACGCCATTGGAAGAGGCGATCAACGGTGTGGAAGGCATGATGTACATCAAGTCGGTGGCCGGCTCCGACGGCGTGCTGCAGATGACCATCACCTTCCGCCCGGGCACCGACGCCGACGACGCCGCGGTCAAGGTGCAGAACCGCGTCTCGCAGGCGCAGGCGCGCCTGCCCGAGGACGTGCGCCGGCAGGGCGTGACCACGCAGAAGAAGTCGCCGACCTTCCTGATGGTCGTGCACGTGACTTCGCCGAAGGGCAAGTACGACACGCTGTATCTGCGCAACTACGCGCGCCTGCACGTCAAGGACGCGCTGGCGCGGATCCAGGGCGTGGGCGATGCGCAGGTGTTCGGCGGCGGCGACTACGCGATGCGCGCCTGGCTGGATCCGGAACGCATCGCCGCGCGCGGGCTGACAGCCGGCGACGTGGTCGCGGCGATGCGCGAGCAGAACGTGCAGGTCTCGGCCGGCCAGCTCGGCGCCGAGCCGATGCCCGACAGCAAGTTCCTGACCCTGATCAACGCGCAGGGCCGCCTGCGCAGCGAGAAGGAGTTCGGCGACATCGTGCTCAAGGTCGGCGCCGACGGCGAAACCGTGCGCCTGGGCGACGTCGCGCGCCTGGAACTGGGTGCCGGCGACTACACGCTGCGCTCGCAGCTGGACGGCAAGAACGCGGTCGGCATCGGCATCTTCCAGGCGCCGGGCGCCAATGCGCTGGAGATCCGCGATCAGGTGATCGCGACGATGGACCAACTCACCAAGCAGTTCCCGGCAGACGTGAAGTACGAGGCGGTGTACGACACCACGATCTTCGTGCGCGACTCGATCACCGCCGTGGTGCATACCTTGCTGGAAGCGGTGCTGCTGGTGGTGCTGGTGGTGATCCTGTTCCTGCAGACCTGGCGCGCCTCGATCATTCCGCTGATCGCGGTGCCGGTGTCGGTGGTGGGTACCTTCGCCGCGCTGTACTTGCTGGGCTTCTCGATCAACACGCTGACCCTGTTCGGCCTGGTGCTGGCGATCGGCATCGTCGTGGACGACGCGATCGTGGTGGTGGAGAACGTGGAGCGCAACATCGAGGAAGGGCTGACGCCGCTGGCCGCGGCGCACCAGGCGATGCGCGAGGTGTCCGGCCCGATCGTGGCGATCGCGCTGGTGCTGTGCGCGGTGTTCGTGCCGATGGCGTTCCTGTCCGGCGTGACCGGCCAGTTCTACAAGCAGTTCGCGGTGACCATCGCCATTTCCACGGTGATCTCGGCGATCAACTCGCTGACCCTGTCGCCGGCGCTGGCCGCGCTGCTGCTGCGCTCCCACGACGCGCCCAAGGACGCTGCGTCGCGGCTGATGGACCGGCTGTTCGGCGGCTGGCTGTTCCGTCCGTTCAATCGCTTCTTCAACCGCAGCTCCGAACGCTACCAGGGCAGCGTGTCGCGGATCCTCGGCAGGCGCGGCGTGGTGTTCGTGGTCTATCTCGGTCTGCTGGTGGTCACCGGGGTGATGTTCAAGGCGGTGCCGGCCGGCTTCATCCCGACCCAGGACAAGATGTACCTGATCGCCGGCGTGAAGCTGCCCGAGGGCGCCTCGCTCGAACGCACCGACGCGATGCTGCGCAAGCTCACCACCATCGCCATGCAGACCGACGGCGTGGAGCACGCGATCTCGTTCCCCGGACTGAACGCGCTGCAGTTCACCAATACGCCCAATACCGGCGTGGTGTTCCTGACCCTGAAGCCGTTCGCCAAACGCCACCGCAGCGCGCTGGAGATCAACGCCGAAATCAACCAGCGCATCTCCCAGCTGGGCGAAGGCCAGGCGTTCGCGTTCATGCCGCCGCCGATCCTGGGCCTGGGCAACGGCAACGGCTACCAGCTGTTCATCGAGGACCGCGCCAACCTCGGCTACGGCGCACTGCAGAATGCGGTCAACGCCATGCAGGGCGCGGTGGTGCAGACCCCGGGCATGAGCTATCCGATCGGCACCTACCAGGCCAACGTGCCGCAGCTGGATGCCGAGGTCGACCGGGTCAAGGCCAAGGCGCAGGGCGTGGCCCTGACCGATCTGTTCGATACGCTGCAGACCTACCTCGGTTCGACCTACGTCAACGACTTCAACCAGTTCGGCCGCACCTGGCAGGTGATCGCCCAGGCCGATGCCCCATTCCGCGAGAGCGTGGAGGACATCGCCCGGCTGCGCACCCGCAATGCCGCCGGCGAGATGGTGCCGATCGGCTCGATGGTGACGGTCAAGCAGACCTACGGCCCGGACCCGGTGCTGCGCTACAACGGCTATCCGGCGGCCGACCTGGCCGGCGAGGCGGATGCGCGCATGCTGTCCTCGGCCGAAGCGATGGCCAAGCTCACCCAGATCGCCAAGCAGGTGCTGCCCAACGGCATGGAGATCGAATGGACCGACCTGAGCTATCAGCAGGCGAGCCAGGGCAATGCGGCGATGGTGGTGTTCCCGCTGGCGGTGATGCTGGCGTTCCTGGTGCTCGCCGCGCTGTACGAAAGCTGGACGTTGCCGCTGGCGGTGATCCTGATCGTGCCGATGACGCTGCTGTCGGCGCTGTTCGGGGTGTGGCTGAGCGGCGGCGACAACAACGTGTTCGTGCAGGTCGGCCTGGTGGTATTGATGGGCCTGGCGTGCAAGAACGCGATCCTGATCGTCGAGTTCGCCCGCGAACTGGAGCTGCAGGGCAAGGGCATCGTGGAGTCGGCGCTGCAGGCCTGCCGCCTGCGGCTGCGCCCGATCGTGATGACCTCGATCGCGTTCATCGCCGGCACCGTGCCGCTGGTGTTCTCGCACGGCGCCGGCGCGGAAGTGCGCTCGGCCACCGGCATCACCGTGTTCGCCGGCATGCTCGGCGTGACCCTGTTCGGCCTGTTCCTCACCCCTGTGTTCTATGTCGCCCTGCGCAAGCTGTCCGGGCGTGCGCTGGTGTCGCATGCGCCGGCGCACGCCGATGCGCCGAGCCACGCTTGATCCTTTCATCCCCTTACTTCAGGAAATTCGCATGAACACGACCCACAAGATCGCCCTCGTCACCGGCGCCACCCGCGGCATCGGCCTGCACACCGTGCGCCAGCTGGCCGAGGCCGGCGTGCACACGCTGCTGGCCGGCCGCGATTCCACCCGCACCACGGCCGCCGCGCTGGAACTGCAGGGCGAAGGCTTGCCGGTGGAGGCGCTGACCCTGGACGTCACCGACGCCGCCAGCATCGCCGCCGCGGTGGCGGCGGTGCAGGCGCGCCATGGCCGGCTCGACATCCTGGTCAACAACGCCGGCATCCTGCTCGACGACATCAAGCTGGCGGTCTCGCAGCAGACCCTGGAGACCTGGCGCACCACCTTCGACACCAACGTGTTCGGCCTGATCGCGGTCACCCAGGCGTTCCTGCCGCTGCTGCGCGCCGCGCCGGCCGCGCGCATCGTCAACGTGTCCAGCGTGCTCGGCTCGCTTGCCCTGCACAGCCAGCCCGGCTCGCCGATCTACGACTTCAAGGTGCCGGCCTACAACGTCTCCAAGAGCGCGGTGAACGCGTGGACCGTGCAGCTGGCCTACGAACTGCGCGACACCCCGATCAAGGTCAACACCATCCACCCCGGCTACGTGAAGACCGACATGAACGCGGGCGAAGGCGAGCTGGAAGTGGCCGACGGCGCGCGCAGCAGCGTGATGATGGCGCTGCTCGACGCCGATGGCCCGACCGGCAGCTACACCCATGTGGGCCAGGTGCTGCCATGGTGATCCGTCCCGCGATCGGTGCGCTGGCGTTGGCGCTGCTCAGCGCCTGCGCCAGCGTCGGCCCCAACTACCGCGCGCCCGAACCGGCGCCGGTGACGCTGCAGGGCGCGGCGGCACCGGTGTTCGCGACCACCTCGCCGGTGGCGTCGTGGTGGGCGCAGTTCGACGACCCGGTGCTGGAACAGCTGGTGCACCAGAGCCTGGTCGCCAACCTCGACCTGCGCATCGCCCTGGCGCGCGTGCACGAGGCGCGCGCGGTCTTCGCCGAACAGCGCCTGGACCAGGCGCCGCACGTCACCGCCAACGGCGACTACAGCCGCGGCAAGGCGCCGGATGCGGACGCCGGCGGCGCGCGCGTGCTGACCGAGAGCTACAGCCTGGGCTTCGATGCCGGCTGGGAACTGGATCTGTTCGGACGCCAGCGCCGCGCCACCGAGGCGGCGCGCGCCGACCTGGAAGCCGAGCAGGCCGGCATGGCCGATGCGCAGGTCACCGTGGCCGCGGAAGTGGCGCGCAACTACTTCGAGTTGCGCGGCGCGCAGAAGCGCATCGCGGTGGCGCGCACCACCCTGGACAACCTGCGCGACACCCAGCGCCTGACCGAGACCCGCTGGCAACTGGGCGCCGGCAGCGAGCTGGACGTGCAGAGCAGCCGCGCCCGGCTCAAGGCGATCGAGGCCGACATCCCGTTGCTGGAAGTCAGCGAGGCGCAGGCCCGGCATCGCCTGGCGGTGCTGCTGGGGCGTCCGCCCGGCACGCTGGACGAGCTGCTGGCGCCGCGCGCGACGCCGGCCTATGCGCGCGCGCTGCCGCTGGGCGATACCACCCAGTTGCTGCGCCGGCGTCCCGACGTGCGCATCGCCGAGCGCCGGCTGGCGGCGGCGACGGCGCGGATCGGCGTGGCCACCGCCGACCTGTTCCCGCGGATCAGCCTCAGCGGCTTCGTCGGCTTCCTGTCCGGCGATGCCGGCTCGCTGCTGCAGGGCAGCAGCAAGGCCTGGTCGCTGACCCCGTCGATCAGCTGGGCGGCGTTCGACTTCGGCACCGTGCGGGCGCGGCTGCGCGCCAGCGAGGCGCAGGCCGACGGTGCCGCCGCCGACTACGAGAAGGCGGTGCTCAGCGCGCTGGAGGACACCGAGAACGCGTTGACCTCCTACGCCAAACAGCAGGCGCGGCTGGCGATCGTCGCCGAGCAGGCGCAAGCGGCAGGCCGCGCCGAAGCGCTGGCGCAATTGCGCTACCGCGAGGGCTCGGAGGACTTCCTGACCCTGCTCGATACGCAGCGCACCAAGCTGTCCGCCGACGATGCCCTGGCCGATGCCGAGGCGTCGGTCAACGTCGGCGTGGTGCGGGTGTACAAGGCGCTCGGCGGCTGGGGCCAGGACGCGGTGGTGCCGCAGGACGTGGCGTTGGCGACGCCGCCTGCGCAGGCAGCGGCGCCGCACTGACCGCCTGGGCGTTCTCTCCCGGCTGGTTACGGCCTGCGGTCGCTCTCTGGCGGAGCGGCCTCGGTCGCGTTGGGCCGTAGCGAAAACGCCCATCGCGACCGAGCAGCGCGCGGGCAGGCGAGGGCGCCGCAGCGGCGTGCCGCGGCAGCAGATGGCGGGAACGCGCATGGCGGCGTCATCGCCATGCAGGTCGATGCCGATCCTGCCGTCCTCACCCAGGCATCGGCGGCCGTGCTGCCCGCCGGCGCAGCACGGCGGATCACTCCAGGGCCAGGTCGTCGGCGATCACGTAGGTGTCGCGGCCGCCGTTCTTGGCCTGGTACAGCGCCGCGTCCGCACGCGAGAACCAATCCTGCCAGTGCTGCTCGCCGCACAGCATGGCCGCGCCGAGGGAGACGGTGACGCGGCCACCGGGGCCGCGCAAGGCCTCGCGCATGACCTGCTGCAGGCGCTTGGTGAATGTGGCCAGTTCGCTGCGCGACTGCAGTCGCGTCACCACCACGAATTCCTCGCCGCCGAAGCGGAACACCTCGTCCGGCGCGCGCACCTGGAAGCGCAGCAGGGCCGCCAGCTCGGCCAGCGTGCGGTCGCCGGCGGCGTGCCCATGGAGGTCGTTGACTTCCTTGAAGTGATCGATGTCGATCACGATCAGCCCATGCCGGCGCGTCTTGCGGCGCAGGTCGGCCACGCGCTGCGACAGGCTGCGTTCCAGCATGCGGCGGTTCGGCAGCCCGGTCAGCGCATCGTGCGAGGCCATCCGCTCCAGCTGTTGCCGATCGCCCTCCAGGTGCAGCGACAGCACATAGCCCAGGCCGGTGATCAGCAGCGATACGGCCAGCAGCGAGAAGGTGTGCTCGGTGCTGAGCAAGGTGCCTGGGGTGACCAGGATGATCACGATCAAGGTGGCATTGCAGGCCAGCCCGACGCTGCGCGCGACCACCGCGAAGTTGCTCATCATCGCCAGATACAGCCACGGCACCGCGGCGTCGTGCAGGACATGGCAGGCCAGCGCGCTGCCCAGCAGCCAGCTCAGGCTGAGCAGGGCGTCCATGCGGCCGTCGCCGCGGTGCAGCGACAGCCAGGCGGCCAGCGCCGCCTGGCCGGCCAGCACGATGGCGGCCGTGGCCACCCATGCCTGGCCCTGCAGCAATTGGTAGCTTGCGAACAGCAGCAGCACCACGGCCGTGGTCGGCCCCAGGATCTTGATGATGCCGAGCCGGAAGTGCCGGCGTATCGAAGCGCTCATGGCCGCGCAACGCTCCGCGCGCCGCGCGGGGTCGGCCTGGCAATGGCAAGCTGGGGCAGAAGGACGTGCATGCGGACATCGCGCTGCGTTGGGAGCGCATCGAATTCGCAAATTCTGTGCCATCCGCCGCATCGAGCGTGTGATTGCAGCAGGGCGGACAGCTCGTCGAGCGGCGGCTGTCGTCCGCGGGCGATGCTGCGGGCCGATCGGTGGTGCCGCGTGCCGGCTGCAGGCGTGCGCCGGCGCGGGGCGCGCGTCGCACTTGCGCGCTTGGCGCTCACGGAGCCATGGGCACCGCTGCCGCCGCGAGATCGGCGCCGGCGCTGCGCGTCATGTGCAGCATGGCGGCCTGGCTTTGCTCGGCCGCCAGCCGCTGGCAGTCGCGGTGGAACGTGGCTTGCGGCAGGCGTTCGGCCAGGAACTCCACTAAGCTGCGGATCGCCGGCAGCAGGCCGCGGCGGCTCGGGTAGACGAAGTGCAGCAGGCCCTGGGCGGTGCTGTAGTCCGGCAGCACCCATTCCAGCATGCCGTTGCCGAGCAGGGGAGCGCAGAATTCCTCGGGCAGCAGCGCCACGCCGCAGTTCTGAATGGCCGCGGCCATGAGCACCGAGAAATCGCCGCTGATCAGCCTCGGCGTGACCTCCAGCGCGGTCCTGTTGCCGTCGCCGTCGAGCAGTTCCCACACCGGCGCGCCCTCGTGCTCGAACATCGACAAGGCCGGCAACTGGGCGAGTTCCTGCAGCGTCTGCGGACGGCCATGGGCATCCAGGAACGCGCGGCTGGCCACCAGGATGCTGCGCGCATGGCCGATGCTGCGCACCACCAGGGTGGCGTCGGTATCCAGCTTGTCGCGCACGCGGATCGCCAGGTCGTAGCCTTCGCCGATCACATCCACGCGGCGGTTGGTCGCGATCAGCCGCACCTGCACCTTGGGGTGTTCGAGCAGGAAGGACGGCAGGATCGGGCCCAGCAGGTTCTGGGCCAGCGAGACCGGACAGCTGACCCGCACCACGCCGCGCGGCTCGGTACGCAGTTCGTCGACCGCCTCCTGCGCGGCGCGGGCTTCTTCCAGCACCGCGCGGCAGTGCTGGTAGAAGCGCGTGCCGACCTCGGTGACCACGAAGCGCCGCGTCGTCCGCTGCAGCAGGCGCACGCCGAGCCGCTCCTCGAGTTGGGCGATGCGCTTGCTCAGCCGCGACTTGGGCAGGCCCAGCGCCCGCCCGGCGGCGGAAAATCCGCCGTGCTCGACCACGCAGGCGAAAAAGTACAGATCGTTGAGGTCGTGCAGCACGCCGTCCATCGTCGGGCTCATCGTTTCTGATTGCGAACGATCAGTCTACTTAAAGCGGGCTAATCGTTCGATTGTTTCGCGCGTATCGTTCCTTCATGCCGCTACGCGGTCAACGCAAGGATCCCCACTCATGAAACTCCTGCACATCGACAGCAGCGCGCTCGGCGCGCATTCCGTCTCGCGCGGCCTGACCGCGGCCATCGTCGCCGAGTTCGTTGCCGCCCATCCGGGCGTGGACGTCGCCTACCGCGACCTGCATGCCGCGCCGTTGAGCCACTGGTCGCCGCCGGCCGGCGATGCCGACCCGGCGGCCATCGAAAACAGCCAGGTGCTGGAACAGTTCCTGGCCGCCGACGTCGTGGTGGTCGGCGCGCCGATGTACAACTTCGGCATCGCCAGCTCGCTGAAGGCCTGGATCGACCGCCTCGCCGTCGCCGGCAAGACCTTCCGCTACGGCGCGGCCGGCCCGGAAGGCCTGGCCGGCGGCAAGCGCGTGATCGTCGCGTCCTCGCGTGGCGGCATCTACAGCCCGGGCAGCCCGGCGGCGGCGAACGATTTCCAGGAGACCTACCTGCGCGCGGTATTCGGCTTCTTCGGCATCACCGACATCGCGTTCGTCCGCGCCGAAGGCGTGGCGATGGGCGACGATCACCGCACCCAGGCGATCGGCGGCGCGATCGCCGGCATCGGTGGCCTGTTGCGCGAAGCGGCCTGATCTGCGGAACGTCGCGCGCTGACGGGGCAGTTTCCCGGCGCGGCGCGGCGTTGCTGATCCGACAGCGGCCGGGCGGAACGCGCCCGGCCGCTGTCGCATGCGTGCCGGGGTCAGGAGCAGGTGGCACAGGGCGCCTTCAACCGCGCGCCTCGCTTCGATGCATTGCTGCTTGGGCCGCGCCGGAAATAGCGAAATGCGCACGCCATCCGACGGCGTCCGTTCCACGCCGTGCAGCCGTTGCCAGCGCCCGGTTGGGGCGCCGCGGTGCCTTTACGGCGCGTCGTTGTCGATCAACTGCATGCCGTGCGGACTGAGCGCGATGTCGCCGTCCTCGCCCTGCGCGGCATAGTTTTCGCGCACGGCCCAGTTCGCCTCTTCTTCGGTGACGGGCTTGGTGGCGTGGATGTCCTGCAGGATGCACAGTTGTTCGTGGGTCAGTTGCATGGCGCACCAGGGTCGGCAATCGATGGCATCACCGTACAGGCCGGGCGTGATGGGTATGTCGCTGGCGGATGGCCAGGGCCATGCTGCATTGCTTCGAACGGCGGAACGCCGCAAGCCGCGATTCCGCGATCGGCAACGCACGTCCAGCAAGCCTTGTTCGCGTGTCGTCGTTCCGACATGCCGCGAGGACATGGTCCTAACAGCGCCTGGCGCATCCTTGTCTCACCAGCTGTGCGGCCGTAGGTAAAATCTCAGGGCTGCTTCAAGGGTGCAGGCATCCGCGGCTGGACCATCTTCTTTTGACGGTGCAGCTGCCCCCACGATCGGCGGAGCCTGGCCACCCTCACTTGCGCCGTGTGCTACCGGCGCTCCCTGGTACCGACTGGCGGCGCTGTACTCCGCTCGCGTGCCGCGTCGAACCGATGTGCCGGGCAATGCTGTTCGCCGCGAAGGCGGCCGTCGCGATCGCTCCGCGCTGGCTTGCCCAATGCCGCAAGCGACCGCAGACAGGCCCCCGCGCCGCGTTGGCCTAGCGTGTATTGTCGATGAGGGCATGAACAAAAAGGGCCGGATTGCCCTGGATCCCAGGAAAATCCGACCCTTGTCGTACGTCCGCGAACCGCTGCGAACGTTCAGATGGTGGAGGTGGGCGGAATCGAACCGCCGTCCGAAGGCACTCCATCCCCGGCACTACATGCTTAGCTCATCGTTGGATCTCGCCCCGGAACAGCACGATGTGCGAAGCGCATCCCGGGACCAGCCTGCTTCATTTAGCCAATGGTTGACAGGCAGCCACCACCGGCGATTCCGTGATAATGACCCTACGTCGCGAGCACGGACACAAGCGATTTCGGGGCTAGGCCTTAAGCGGCCAGTGCGTAGTTGTCGTCGTTGGCAACTATAAGTTTGCTGCTGGATTTACGAGGAAAGCGGCCCCCTCGGCATGCGCCAAGCGATTTTGCAACCCCCGTCGAAACCAGTGCACCCCCGGGGAAAACGTAAAACGCTGACCGGCACAGTGTAGGGATCGGGGAGGGCAGTCACAAGTCTTGCGACGGGGGCGGCTTAAGCTGGCTTCACTCGGCGCGGCAGTTGGCGGTAGGCGCCGACGGATCTCCCCCAGGTATGGAGCACCGCGATGGCAACCAGGCAACAGCGTGCGCGCGACGGCGGGCGCGATGGGAAACGGGCAGTCGCGGCGGCGGCCGCTGCAACGACACCGGCGAAAGCGTCCGCTGCGTCCGGCCGGGCACCTGCTGCACGGGCGGACGTGGCGGCAAAGAAATCCAAGCCGAAGAAGGCCGTTGCGAGGCGGGCCTCGGCGAAGACCGCGGAAAAGACTGTCGCTCGGTCGAGCGGACCGGCGCGGCGCACCGCGGCGAAGACAGTGGCGAGCGACAAGCCCAGCACCGCTGTGCCCAAGGCCGCCAAGCCCAGGACAGCCAAGCCGGAACTCGCTGCCGCGCGCGCGCCTTCCTCTCCTCGTGGCGCGCATGCCACCGCCAATGGTCCAGCGCCCACGCGCGGAGCGCGGCCCAAGGCCACCGGCGAAGGCTCGCTGGCACAGGGCCAGGCGCGCACGGTCATCTACATCCATGGCATCGGCAACAAGCCGCCGGCCGAGGTGCTGCGCTGCCAGTGGGATCGTGCTCTGTTCGGCCGCGAGATGGGCGAGCGCACGCGCATGGCGTACTGGGTCAGCCGCGAGCGCTATCCGTCGCCGGAACCGGGCAGTTGCCAGGACCAGGACCGCGGCCCGGCGTTGAACCAGGCCGAGCAGCGCGTGCTCGGCGCACTGGGCGTGGTCCCCCAGCTGTCCGACCTGCGCCAGCTGGCCGATACGCTGGCCGGCAGCGAGGAGGAGCGCGCGTGCCTGTGGCAGTTGCTGGACGAAGTGCAGGCCGCCGCGCCGGAGGCGGCCGGCCTGCATGCGCAGGGGCCGATCGACGTGCTGAACCGGATGCTGCTGAAACTGATCTCCGCCGCGCTGCTGCAGGACGTGCACGATTTCTTCTTCGTGCCGGCGCGGCGCGCGCAGATGCGCGAAAGCCTGCTGCAGCGCATGCGTGCGGGCGGCGGTCCGTTCGTGGTGGTTGCGCACAGCCAGGGCTCGCTTATCGCCTACGACGTGCTGCGCGAGTTCGGGGCCGAGGGCTGCGAAGTGTCGCTGCTGCTGACCCTGGGGTCGCCGCTGGGCCTGCCGGTGGTACGCAGCATGTTCAAGCAGTGGACCGGCACCGAGAAGTTGCCGTTTCCGGCCTGCGTGAAGCGTTGGGTCAACGTCGCCGAGCGGCGCGATCCGGTGGCGCTGGACGACGATCTGAACGACGACATCGCCGATGCGCAGGGGCGCTTCCACAACATCGCCGGGTCGCGCATCAACCCGGATTGGCAACGCAATCCGCATTCCGGCTCCGGCTATCTGTCCATCGCCGAGGTCCGCGCCGAGGTGCGGCGCGCGGTGGGCGTGGGCTTCGATCAGCCGATCGCGCATCCGGTGCTGATCAAGGATCTGTCCGACCAACTGGAGGCGCACGCGCCGGACTATCGCCACGAGGTGCTGATCGAACTGGACCGGCTGCCGGGCGAGCGCGAGCCGGCGCAGTTGAAGCGCGATCTGGTCGCGGCGCTGCGCGAGCTGACCCGGGCGTCCACCGGATTGAACGGCGAGGCGCTGGACGCGGCGATCGAACTGGAGGACACGCTGCAGCGCTATGTATCGGCGCGCCTGACCCGGTTCGAGATCGAAAGCCTGCGCGAGCGCTATCGCACCCTGAGCCTGAAACGGCTGTGGCGCGACGCCGGCAAGCGCGCCCTGATCTACCAGTCGCGCAGCACCGTGCAGGCCGACGCGGCGCAGGTGGCGTATCGCGCGCTCGGCGGCGGCATCGGCTGGGCGGTGCTGGACAGCGGCATCGCCGCGGGACATCCGCATTTCCAGCAGCCGGGCCTGGCCGAAACGGTGCTGGCGCAATGGGACTGCACCCAGCGCGGCCGCGCCCGCGAGCTGCGCCGCGACGCCGGCGCCGGCGCCGGCTTCGCCGCGCTGGACGGCAACGGCCATGGCACCCATGTGGCCGGCATCATCGCCGGGCAGTGCGAGGCGCCGCTGCCCGGGGTAGCGCCGGCCACGCCGCTGCGTTTCGCCGGCATGGCGCCGCAGGCGCGGCTGTACGGGCTGAAGGTGCTGGACGACGACGGCAACGGCCGCGATTCGTGGATCATCAAGGGCGTGCAGCAGGTTGCCGAGATCAACGAGCGCGCCGGCGAGCTGGTGATCCACGGGGTCAACCTGAGCCTGGGCGGCTACTTCGACGCGGAAAGCTACGGCTGCGGCTTCACCCCGCTGTGCAACGAACTGCGCCGGCTGTGGCGGCAGGGCGTGGTGGTGGTGATCGCGGCCGGCAACGAAGGCCTGGCCTGGCTGGTGCAGAACGACGGCGAAGCCTATCCGCTGAACCTGGACCTGAGCATCGGCGATCCGGCCAACCTGGAGGAGGCGCTGGCGGTGGGTTCGGTGCACAAGAGCAGTCCGCACAGCTACGGCGTGTCGTATTTTTCTTCGCGCGGCCCGACCGCCGATGGCCGGCACAAGCCGGACCTAGTGGCGCCGGGCGAGAAGATCGTCTCCGCGCACCACCGTTACGACGCGCACGACCCGAGCACCTGGATGGTGGAGATGAGCGGCACCAGCATGGCGGCCGCGCACGTGTCCGGACTGATCGCCGCGTTCCTGTCGGTGCGCCGCGAGTTCATCGGCTGCCCGGACCGGGTCAAGCAACTGCTGCTCGACCAGTGCCTGGACCTGCAGCGCGATCCCTATATGCAGGGTCGTGGGTTGCCGAGCCTGATGCGGATGCTTGGCGGAACGTGATGGGCCGCCGGGAATCGGGAATGGAGAAACGGGAATAGGAAAGCGGCATCGTGGCCTGTGCGTTGTTCCGCAGCAGAAGGGCAAGCATTCGGCACCCTTCGCGGGTAGTGGGGCGTGCAGGGAACCTGCTTGTCACCATTCCCCATTCCCGACTCCCCATTCCCGGCTTTCACGCATTTTTATTGTGACGCCGCATGATCCGCTGCTTGTCGCGGGCCCAGTCGCGGTCCTTGGCGGCATCGCGCTTGTCGTGGTCCTGCTTGCCCTTGGCCAGCGCGATCTCGAGCTTGATCTTGTTCTTGCTCCAGTACATCGCGGTGGGCACCAGGGTGTAGCCGTCGCGCTCGACGCGGCCGATCAGCTTGTCGATCTCGCTCCGGTGCAGCAGCAGCTTGCGGGTGCGGCGGTCGTCGGCGACCACGTGGGTGGAGGCCTGGATCAGCGGGGTGAACTGCGCGCCGAACAGGAACAGCTCGCCCTGGCGCACGAACGCGTAGCTCTCGCCGATGTTGGCGCGGCCGGCGCGGATCGACTTGACCTCCCAGCCCTGCAGGGCCAGGCCGGCTTCGTAGCGGTCCTCCAGGTGGTATTCGTGGCGCGCACGCTTGTTCAACGCGATGGTCTTGTTGGCCGTCGCGCCGTTTGCTTTATCCTTGGCGGGTTTCTTGCTCATCTTGCTATTGTCTCCGATTCGGGGTCTCCCGAACGTCTTGGTCCACTTTCCCCGCACCGAATGCCTATCATCCGCCGCAGCGCCCTGGTCGAACATCCCGCAACGCGCATGTTCGACCTGGTCAATGATGTCGCCGCCTATCCGCGCCGCTTCGCCTGGTGCGACGCGGCGCATGTGCTCGAGCACAGCGACCAGTACCTGGTGGCGCGGCTGGACCTGGGCCTGGGTTCGTTCCGGACCTGGTTCACCACCGAAAACCGGCTGCAGCGCCCCGACCGCATCGATATGCTGCTGCGCGACGGCCCGTTCAAGCGCCTGCAGGGGCAGTGGGAGTTCCAGGGTTTCAACGACCACGCCAGCAAGGTCAGCCTGACGCTGGACTTCGAGCCGGCCTCGCGGCTGCTGGGGCCGGCGCTGGCACTGGGCTTCCAGAGCCTGGCCGACCGCATGGTCAACGACTTCGTGCGCGTGGCCGACCGCGAAGAGGCATGAGCGGGGTGCGGGTCGAGGTGGTGCTGGCCTGGCCGGAGCGCTTCGTCGCGCGCACGCTGCAGCTGCCCGAGGGCGCCACTGTCGCCGATGCGTTGGCCGCCGCGGCCTTGGCCGAAGCGACGCCCGGCATGCCCTGCGCGGTTCATGGCAGCGTCGCCGCGCCGACCCAACTCCTGCACGATGGCGACCGGGTCGAACTGCTCAGGCCATTGCTGGCCGATCCGAAGGACGCCCGGCGGCGGCGCGCGAAACCGCGCTAACGCCGCCAGGCGGGTTGCCGGCGCTTACTCGCTGCGGCGCTGCTTCTTCTTGTCCTTGGCCAGATTGCGGCCGAACTGGCGCACGCTGTTCTTGGCCAGTTCCGAATCGTTGCCCGGGAAATAGTCGCCTTCCCAGCGGGTCACCGTGTCGTTGTCGAAATAGACGACGAAATTCTTGATCTCGGTGGTGCCCAGGCGATTCAGGCGCTCGGTCGAGGTGTAGTCCCAGCGTTCGGCGTGGAACGGATCCGGGATCGACGGAGTGCCGAGCAGCGCGCTGACCTGCTGCTTGCTTTGGCCGACCTTGAGTTGCTCGACGGCCGCCTGCTTGATCAGGTTGCCTTGGTAGATAGGCTGCTTGTAGATGATTCCGCAGCCAGCGGTGGACAGGGCAACAGCAGCGACCAGCAAGAGATTGCGCATCGGGGACAGTACTGAGGGAAATCGGGTCGATGATACACTCCCGACGACCGCCGCGACCCATCCCAAGGCAGCTGGCGCTAAACCAGCTATGAACGGAGACGCCATGGAATCCCACGATCTGCGCAAAGTCGGCCTGAAGGTCACGCATCCCCGGATGCGCATCCTGGAGCTGCTCGAGCAGAAGTCGGCACGCCACCACATGACCGCCGAAGAGATCTACCGCCAGTTGCTCGACCACGGCGACGAGATCGGCCTGGCCACGGTCTACCGCGTCCTGACCCAGTTCGAGGCGGCCGGCCTGGTGCTCAAGCACAATTTCGAAGGCGGCCAGGCGGTGTACGAACTGGACCGCGGCGGCCACCACGACCACATGGTGGACGTGGACACCGGCAACGTCATCGAGTTCGAAAGCGCCGAGATCGAGGAACTGCAGCGCAAGATCGCCGCCGATCACGGCTACGAGCTGGAAGAGCACTCGTTGGTGCTGTACGTGCGCAGCAAGCGCCCGGTCGGCAAGAAGGGCTGAGCCCGGCCGCGCATCCGGGCGCCGGATCGTCTCGCTCAGGGGCATCGCCGTGGCGCACTTGGCGCCGGTGCGGCGCGCAGTACTGGCGGCCCGCCAGGTCGCCCACACCGGGACTTGCGGCAAGCCGGCTGGATGCACTGTGGGAGGGGCTCTGGGGGGCCTCCGGTCATCATTCCCCGACTGCTTGCGAAGCCGGGTAGCTGGCCGATTCCGCTCGTCGCGACTGAAGTCGCTCCCACAGGTGGGCTGCGGTGAGCCTGCTGGGTGCACTGTGGGAGGAACTCTGGGTGGCCTCGGGCCATCAGTTCCCGACTGCTTGCGAAGCCGGAGAGCTGGCCGACTCCGCTCGTCGCGACTGAAGTCGCTCCCACAGGTGGGCTGCGGTGAGCCTGCTGGGTGCACTGTGGGAGGGACTCTGGGTGGCCTCGGGTCATCAGTCCCCGACTGCTTGCGAAGCCGGAGAGCTGGCCGACTCCGCTCGTCGCGACTGAAGTCGCTCCCACAGGTGGGCTGCGGTGAGCCTGCTGGGTGCACTGTGGGAGGGGCTCTGGGTGGCCTCGGGTCATCAGTCCCCGACTGCTTGCGAAGCCGGGGAGCTGGCTGGCTCCGTTTGTCGTGGTCGAAACTGCTCCTACAGGGAGCTTGCGGTCGACTCGCTGGGTGCACTGTGGGAGGGGCTTCAGCCCCGACCCGGTCCTTTCCGCCGCCCGAAAGCCTTCTCGCTGGTTCGCCGCGGGTGCTCGTCCAGCCGCCCAGCCGCTTCTTGCAGCCGCCGTGGTGGATCCGCCGGTCGAGCCCAGGCGGCAGACCCTCAGCCAGCGCTCTGCAGCAAGCGCTTGGCCGCCGCGCGGGCTTCCTTGCTGACCTCGACCCCGCCCAGCATACGCGCCAGCTCTTCCTCGCGCTGGCGCGGCGCCAGCAGCTCGACCGAGCTCTGGGTCATGCCCTCGACCGGCGCCTTGCTGACCCGGTAGTGGGCGTGGCCCTGCGCCGCGACCTGCGGCAGGTGGGTCACGCACAGCACCTGGCGCTGCTCGCCGAGCGCGCGCAACTTCTTGCCGACGATGTCGGCGACCGCACCGCCGATGCCCGAATCCACTTCGTCGAACACCATGGTCGGTACCGCGTCCAGGCCCAGCGCGGCGACCTCGATCGCCAGCGAGATGCGCGACAGCTCGCCGCCGGAGGCGACCTTGCGCAGCGCCCGCGGCGGCTGGCCGGCGTTGGCCGCGACCAGGAATTCGACGCGCTCGGCGCCGGCCGGGTCGGGGCGCTCGGCCTCGTGCGGCTCGAGCTGGATCTCGAAGCGCCCGCCGCCCATGCCCAGTTCGCCGATCAGCGCGGTGGTGTCGCGCGACAGCGCCTGCGCGCCACGCTGGCGGGTGCCGCTGAGCGCGGCGGCGGCGGCGCGCCAGGCCTGGGTGGCGCGGGCGATCTCCGCATCCAGCACGTCCAGCCGTTCGCCGGCCCCGCGCAGGCCCTCGACTTCGGCCAGCAGCGCGTCGCGGTGCTCGCCCAGCGTGTCCGGGGTGACCCGGTGCTTGCGCGCCAGGTCGTGCAGCCGGCCCAGCCTGCGTTCCATGTCCTCGAACTGCGCCGGATCGGCATCGAGGTCGTCGCGCACCCGGTCGACCAGCGCCAGCGCCTCTTCCAGCTGGATCGTGGCGCTGTCGATCAGCGCTTCGACCTCGGCCAGGCGCGGCTCGTATTCGCCGACCTTGCCGAGTTCGTGGCGGGTCTGCTGCAGCAGTTCCAGCACCGCCGGCGCTTCGTCGCCGTTGAGCCGCTGCGCGGCGCCCTCGCAGGCGCCGATCAGCGCCGCGGCATGGGCCTGGCGGCGATGGTTGGCGTCCAGCGCGGCGATCGCCGCCGGCTCCAGGTCCTCGCGCTGCAGCTCGGCCAGCTGGTGTTCGAGGAAACCGATGCGGTCGGACACGTCGCCCTGCGCCAGCAGCGTCTCGCGCTCGGCCAGCAGCGCCTGCCAGCGCGCGGCGGCGGCGCGCACCGCGGCGCGTTCGGCCTCGTTGCGGGCGTAGGCGTCGAGCAGGCCGAGCTGGCTGCCGCGCGACAGCAGCGCCTGGTGTTCGTGCTGGCCATGGATCTCGACCAGGTGCCCGGCCAGTTCGGCCAGCTGCGACAGGGTCACCGGGCGGCCGTTGATCCAGGCGCGCGAGCCGCCGTCGGCGCGGATCACCCGGCGCAGCTGGCATTGGTCGTCGTCGTCGAGCTCGTTCTCGCGCAGCCAGGCGCGCGCCGGGGCGGCCTCGGGCACGGCGAATTCGGCCGACAGCTCGGCGCGGTCGGCGCCATGGCGGACCACGCCGCTGTCGGCGCGCAGCCCGGACAGGAAGCCGAGCGCGTCCACCATCAGCGACTTGCCGGCGCCGGTTTCGCCGGACACCACGGTCATGCCAGCGCCGAATTCCAGTTCGGTGCCGCGCACGACGGCGAAATCCTTGATCGAGAGATGTCTGAGCATGAGGGTCGGAATCCGGGGCCGCGCAACGCTAGCATGCGCGGGTAGGTGGGCCAATCACTTGCCAAGCCGGCATGCAGCCATTATCTAGTGTCCAGTCTCACGGATTGATTCCATGCGCGCCTCCCCGGTCCACTCCTCGCTCGACCCGCGTGCCCGGCAGCTGCTGCGCACGCTGATCTCGCGCTATATCCGCGACGGCGAACCGGTCGGCTCGCAGACCCTGGCCCGCCATGCCGGGCTGGACGTGAGTCCGGCGACCATCCGCAACATCCTCGCCGACCTGGAGGACGCCGGCCTGCTCAGCTCGCCGCACACCTCGGCCGGGCGCATTCCCACCGCCACCGGCTACCGGGTGTTCGTCGACAGCCTGGTGCAGATGCGCCCGCCCGGCGAGGGCGAGGTGGCGCGGCTGCGCGCGGAGATGAGCAGCGCCGCCGGCACCCAGGCGCTGCTCGGCAGCGCTTCGGAGCTGCTGTCGGCGATGACCCATTTCGTCGGCGTGGTCAGCGCGCCCAAGCGCGAGCAGTTCGCGTTCCGGCACATCGACTTCGTGCCGCTGGACGCGCGCCGGGTACTGGCGATCCTGGTGTTCGCCGACAACGAGGTGCAGAACCGGGTCATCGAACCGCGCAAGGCCTACGAGCCGGCCGAGCTGGAACGGGTGGCCAATTATCTGAACGCGCATTTCGCCGGGCGCGCGCTGGCCGACATCCGCGCCAGCCTGGTGCGCGACCTGCGCCATGCGCGCGACGAGATGGAGCTGCTGCTGGCGCACAGCGTGGAGCTGGCCGAGCAGGCGCTGGCGCCGGCCGGCGACGACATGGTGCTGGCCGGGCAGACCAAGCTGATGGGCGTGCAGGACCTGTCGGACCTGGAGCGGCTGCGCGAACTGTTCGAGATCTTCGCCAGCAAGCGCGAAATCCTGCAGCTGCTGGAGCGCACCATCCGCGCGCCGGGCGTGCGCATCTTCATCGGCGAAGAGACCGGGGTGGTGCCGCTGGAGAGCGTGTCGCTGGTCACCGCGCCGTACATGGCCGGCGGCCAGGTGCTGGGAGTGCTGGGGGTGATCGGCCCCAAGCGCATGGACTACGACCGGGTGATCCCGCTGGTGCAGACCGCCGCCGAAGTCCTGGGCGCGGCCCTGGACCCGACCCCGCCGAGCGAACGCTGACCGCCAAGCGCCGCACAGGGCAGCGCCAGTCCCTCCTTTCCGCCAGCCAGCCAAGCCCCAGACCGCGCATTCCCCGGGTCCCGAGTCCCCGGTCCCGAGTCCCGAACATGCAACACAGCATCTTGAATCCGCTCCACACGCCCACATAGGTGGTCCGGTAGGGCGGGTGCATCTCCCGCCAGGGAACCGGAAATGAACCAAGACCACCCCGAATTCGATTCTGAACACCTGTCCGACGCCCAGCAGCCGTCGACCGATCCGCTGCAGGCGGAAATCGAGATGCTGCGCACCGAGCTGGCGCTGCTCAAGGCCGACGTGCTGCGCGAGCGCGCCGACCTGGAAAACCAGCGCAAGCGCATCGCCCGCGATGTCGAGCAGGCGCGCAAGTTCGCCAACGAGCGCCTGCTCGGCGACCTGCTGCCGGTGTTCGACAGCCTGGACGCCGGCCTGAGCGCGGCCGGCAGCGACCCCAGCCCGCTGCGCGACGGCCTGGAGCTGACCTACAAGCAGCTGCTCAAGGTCGCCGCCGACAATGGCCTGACCCTGCTCGACCCGACCGGGCAGCCGTTCAACCCGGAGCACCACCAGGCGATCAGCCAGGCCGAGGCCGACGGCGTCGCCCCCGGCCACGTGATCCAGGTGTTCCAGAAGGGCTACCTGCTCAACGAGCGCCTGCTGCGGCCGGCGCTGGTGGTGGTCGCCAAGCACGATTGACGCGTGGCGCCGGCGGTGCGCGCCCGAATCGGGCGCGCACCGCGGCAGAACGCTAATTTGCGGTGATGGCTTGAATGACCTGCGGCCATCCCTATATCCGAACCAGACCCCGGCAGCGGCCGGACACCAGAAATTTTCAGGAGTCATCCAATGGGCAAGATCATCGGCATCGACCTGGGCACGACCAACTCGTGCGTGGCGATCATGGACGGCGGCAAGGCCCGCGTCATCGAAAATTCCGAAGGCGACCGCACCACGCCCTCGATCGTCGCCTACACCAAGGACGGCGAAGTGCTGGTGGGCGCCTCGGCCAAGCGCCAGGCGGTCACCAACCCGAAGAACACCTTCTACGCGGTGAAGCGCCTGATCGGCCGCAAGTTCACCGACGCCGAAGTGCAGAAGGACATCGGTCTGGTGCCGTACGGCATCGTCCAGCACGACAACGGCGACGCCTGGGTGGCCACCGCCGACGGCCGCAAGCTGGCCTCGCAGGAAATCTCCGCGCAGGTGCTGGAGAAGATGAAGAAGACCGCCGAGGCGTTCCTGGGCGAGACCGTCACCGAGGCGGTCATCACCGTGCCGGCGTACTTCAACGACAGCCAGCGCCAGGCGACCAAGGACGCCGGCCGCATCGCCGGCCTGGACGTCAAGCGCATCATCAACGAGCCGACCGCCGCGGCGCTGGCCTACGGCCTGGACAAGGGCCAGGGCGGCGATCGCAAGATCGCGGTGTACGACCTGGGCGGCGGCACCTTCGACGTGTCGATCATCGAGATCGCCAACGTCGACGGCGAGAAGCAGTTCGAAGTGCTGGCCACCAACGGCGACACCTTCCTCGGCGGCGAAGACTTCGACAAGCGCGTCATCGACTACCTGGTCGAGGAATTCAACAAGGACCAGGGCATCGACCTGCGCAAGGATCCGCTGGCGCTGCAGCGCCTGAAGGATGCGGCCGAGCGCGCCAAGATCGAGCTGTCGTCCTCGCAGCAGACCGAAGTCAACCTGCCGTACGTCACCGCCGACGCGTCGGGGCCCAAGCACCTCAACATCAAGCTGACCCGGGCCAAGCTCGAGGCGCTGGTCGAGGACCTGGTCAAGCGCACCATCGAGCCGTGCCGCACCGCGCTCAACGACGCCGGCCTGCGCGCCAGCGACGTGACCGAGGTGATCCTGGTCGGCGGCCAGACCCGCATGCCGAAGGTGCAGCAGGCGGTGGCCGAGTTCTTCGGCAAGGAGCCGCGCAAGGACGTCAACCCCGACGAGGCCGTGGCACTGGGCGCGGCGATCCAGGGCGGCGTGCTGGCCGGCGACGTC
Organism: Xanthomonas campestris pv. phormiicola; assembly: GCA_025666215.1. Taxonomy (NCBI): domain Bacteria; kingdom Pseudomonadati; phylum Pseudomonadota; class Gammaproteobacteria; order Lysobacterales; family Lysobacteraceae; genus Xanthomonas; species Xanthomonas campestris. Next base: position 2,361,973 of record CP102593.1, read on the forward strand.
AAGGACGTGCTGCTGCTCGACGTGACCCCGCTGAGCCTGGGCATCGAGACCCTGGGCGGCGTGTTCACCAAGATCATCGAGAAGAACACCACGATCCCGACCAAGGCCTCGCAGACCTTCTCCACCGCCGAGGACAACCAGTCCGCGGTCACCGTGCACGTGCTGCAGGGCGAGCGCGAGCAGGCCCGCTACAACAAGTCGCTGGCCAAGTTCGACCTGTCCGGGATCGAGCCGGCGCCGCGCGGCCTGCCGCAGGTGGAGGTGTCCTTCGACATCGACGCCAACGGCATCCTGCACGTGTCGGCCAAGGACAAGAAGACCAACAAGGAACAGAAGGTCGAGATCAAGGCCGGCTCCGGCCTGTCGGACGACGAGATCCAGCGGATGGTCGCCGACGCGGAAGCCAACCGCGAGGAAGACAAGAAGTTCCATGAGCTGGTGCAGGCGCGCAACCAGGCCGACGGCCTGATCCACGCCACCCGCAGCGCGATCACCGAGCACGGCAGCAAGGTCGGCGGCGACGTGATCGGCAAGGTCGAGTCGGCCCTGGCGGACCTGGAAACGGCGATGAAGGGCGACGACAAGGGCCAGATCGAGGCCAAGACCAAGGCGCTGGAAGAGGCCGGGCAGTCGCTGTACGCGGCCGCCGCCGCCGGCGAACAGCAGCCGGGCGCCGCCCCGGGCGGTGCGCAGGCCGCCGGCGACGACGTGGTCGACGCCGAGTTCACCGAGGTCAAGGACGACAAGAAGTAAGGCCGGGACTCGGGACCGGGGACTCGGGACTCGGTGGGGAAACCTACCGGGTCCCGGGTCCCTGGCCCCGCGTTCCGCATCGCCTGGAGCCGCTACCGTGTATCAACTTTCCGCCATGCCGGGTCCCGAGTCCCGAGTCCCGAGTCCCGATCAATGAGCAAACGCGACTACTACGAAGTGCTGGGCGTGGCCCGTACCGCCAGCGACGACGAGCTGAAGAAGGCCTATCGCCGCTGTGCGATGAAGTACCACCCCGACCGCAATCCGGGCGACCACGCGGCCGAGGCCGCGTTCAAGGAATGCAAGGAAGCCTACGAGGTCCTCTCCGACGGCAACAAGCGGCGCATGTACGACGCGCACGGCCATGCCGCGTTCGAGCACGGGATGGGCGGCGGTGGCGGTGCTGGCGGCCCGGACATGGGCGATATCTTCGGCGACATCTTCGGCAACATCTTCGGTGGCGCCGGCGGTGGCGGCCGCGCGGCGCGGCGCGGCGCCGACATCGGCTACGTGCTGGAACTGGATCTGGAAGAGGCGGTGGCCGGGATCGAGCGGCGCATCGAGATTCCGACCCTGGGCGAATGCGAACACTGCCACGGCAGCGGCTCGGAAGACGGCAAGGTCGAGATCTGCACGACCTGCCAGGGGCGCGGCCAGGTGCGGATCCAGCGCGGCATCTTCGCGATGCAGCAGAGCTGCCCGCATTGCGCCGGCCGCGGCCAGATCGTGCAGAACCCGTGCGGCACCTGCCACGGCGCCGGCCGCGTCGAGGAAACCAAGGTGCTGTCGGTGAAGATTCCGCCCGGCGTGGACAACGGCGACCGCATCCGCCTGTCCGGCGAAGGCGAGGCCGGTCCGGCTGGCACCCCGCCTGGCGATCTGTATGTGGAAGTGCGGGTGCGCGAGCATGCGATCTTCCAGCGCGACGGCGACGACCTGCACTGCGAAGTGCCGATCCGCATCTCCCAGGCCGCGCTCGGCGACACCGTGCGCGTGGCCACGCTGGGCGGCGAGGCGGAGATCCGCATTCCCGCCGAGACCCAGACCGGCAAGCTGTTCCGCTTGCGCGGTAAGGGCGTGCGTTCGGTGCGCAGCCGCAGCGAAGGCGACCTGTACTGCCGCGTGGTGGTGGAAACCCCGGTCAACCTCACCGCCGACCAGCGCAAGCTGCTGGAAGAGTTCGAATCCACCTTCACCGGCGAGGACGCGCGCAAGCATTCGCCGAAGTCGGCGACCTTCATCGACGGGGTGAAGGGGTTCTGGGACCGGATGACGTCGTAAGGCCGTGATTCGGGATTGGGGATTGGGGATTCGCAACGGCCGATCCCTGGTGCCTGTCGGGTCTCGTGCGCAAGAAGAGGCACGTGTGGGGCGCGATTTTTGGCGCCGGGCACGTGCCTTTTTGGTTGCTGGGAGTTGGGATTGGGATTGGGATTGGGGATTGGCAACGGCGGATCCTGCGGCCGTTGGTTCCCGTGCTGGACAGGAAGGCGCGGGCGCATTCGGCGGCTGCGGGTGCCTTTTCCGATCCCGAATCCCCAATCCCAGCCCTTAAACTACGGCGATGAACGCATCCGCCGAACGCCATCTGATCCACGGCCGTCGCCAGCGCCCCGACGGGCCGGTGCCGGTCGACGTCGTTTCCGTGCAGTCGCAACTGGTCTATGGCCACGCCGGCAACAGCGCAGCGATGCCGCCGATGCGTGCGCTGGGCCTGCGCGTGGCGGAGATCCCGACCACGTTGTTGAGCAACGCGCCGTTCTACGACACCTTGCGCGGCAAGGTGCTGCCGTCGGACTGGTTCGCCGATCTGCTGCTCGGCGCCAGCGAGCGCGGCTTGCCGCAGCGTGCGCGCATGTTGGTGTCCGGCTATTTCGGCAGCGTCGGCAACGGCACTGCGTTCGCCGACTGGCTCGACGCCACGCTGCCGCAGTGCCCGTCGCTGCGCTACTGCCTGGATCCGGTGATCGGCGATACGCATACCGGACCCTATGTCGAGCCGGGGCTGGAGACCGTGTTCGCCGAACGCCTGTTGCCGCATGCGTGGCTGGTCACGCCGAACGCGTTCGAACTCGGCCGCCTGACCGGCCTGCCGGCGCTGGCGCAGGACGATGCCATCGCCGCGGCGCGCGTGCTGCTGGCGCGCGGGCCGCAGTGGGTGTTGGCGCACAGCGTCAGCGGCGACGCAGGCCAGCTGGTGACCCTGGCGGTGAGCCGCGAGGCGGTCTACCGCTGGTGCTCGCCGCTGTTGCCGGTGGACGTGGCCGGCACCGGCGACGTGCTGATGGCGCTGCTGGTCGCGTTCCTGCTGCGCGGCGACGCGTTCGAGCTGGCGATCGGCCGCGCCATCGCCGGCGTGCATGCGGCGCTGGAAGCGACCCTGGCCAGCGGCTATGAGGAACTGGACGTGCTCGCCGCCGCGCCCGCGGCGCTGGCCACGCCGCTGCGCTTCGCCGCCGAGCGCCTGGCGTGAGCCTGCGCCCGGTCGTCGGCATCGTCGGCAGCGCCGGCGCCTATGGCCGCTGGCTGAGCCGGTTCTTCCGCGAGCGCATGCAGCTGCAGGTGGTCGGCCACGATCCGGCCGATCCGCAGTCGCTGGATCCGGACGCCTTGCTGCAGCGCGCGCAGGTGCTGATCTTCTCCGCGCCGATCCGGCGCACGCCGGCGCTGATCGGCGACTACGTGCGCCGCGCCGCCGGGCGCGAACGCGATCAGCTGTGGCTGGACGTGACCTCGGTCAAGCGCGAACCGGTGGCCGCGATGCTGGCCTCGCAGGCGGAGGTGGCCGGCCTGCATCCGATGACCGCGCCGCCGAAGTCGCCCACGCTGAAGGGCCGCGTGCTGGTGGTCTGCGAAGCGCGGTTGTCGCGTTGGCAGGCGTGGCTGCAGCAGCTGTGCACGGCGCTGGAAGCCGAATGCGTGCGCAGCACGCCCGACCACCACGACCAGGTGATGGCGCTGGTGCAGGCGATGGTGCATGCCAGCCACCTGGCCCAGGCCGGCGTGCTGCGCGAGCAGGCGCCGACGCTGGGGCCGCTGCAGGCGCTGATGCCGTACCGTTCGGCCTCGTTCGAACTGGATACCGCGATCATCGCGCGCATCCTGGCGCTGAACCCGGCGATCTACGAAGACATCCAGTTCGGCAACCCGCATGTCGGCGGCGTGCTCGACGGCTTGATCGCGCAACTGTCGCGGCTGCGCGACCAGGTCGGCCGCGGCGACGATGCGGCGCGCGCGCAGTTCCGCGCCGATTTCCTCGACGCCAATCGCCAGGCGCTGGGCGAGGCGGCGATCGCGCACGGCAACTACAGCTACGAACGCGTCGGCTATCTGCTCGCCGACCTGACCGAACAGCTGACGCTCAGCGTCTATCTGCCCGAGGACCGGGCGGGATCGTTGCGCACCTTGCTGTACGTGTTCGAGCGCCACGACGTCAGCCTGGCCTCGATCCACTCCTCGCGCACGCCGACCGGAGAACTGCATTTCCGCATCGGCTTCGATCCGGCCACCGCGGCGACGGTGTTGGATGCCGCGGCAGCGGAGATCGACGCCAGCGGGATCGGCCGGGTGTTGCCACGCTAGTCCGAAGCAGACCGTCACCCTGCAAGAGCGGCTTCAGCCGCGACAGGCAGTACCAACAAAGCGGTTGGCCAGCGCGTTGCGCAGCATGTCCGTGTCCAGGGGGCTGCGGTCGCGGCTGCAGCCGCCTACAAGGGCAGGGGATACCCGGCTGCCGCAATCGCAACGCTAGCGCACTTCATCCACAGGCAGTGTGGATGGAATGCGCGCAAACATGTGGATAAGTGTCTGCGCGCCCTGTGCGGCGGGCGTGTCAAGAGGCTTGGTCAATAATTGATCACTGGCCGTCGCGCGCAGCGCGCGAGGCGGACAGATCGCATTGCCGCTCGTCGTTGCCGCGCGGCAGCGTGCGCGCTCACGCCGCGGTCAGGGTCAGCTCGCCGCTGGTGGTGGTGAACTGCTGGCCGCGGCGGATCAGCTTGCGCCCGTCGGCCAGTTCGTAGCGCAGCGCCGGCGTGGACGGCGCGTCGTGCTGCGCCTGCTGCTGCTGCGTTTCGTCCTGGAACTCGGTGATCAGATAGGCCTCGCCGTCGGGGCCGAAGGCGGGCAGCTGGCGAAAGGACATGGCGTGTCTCCTGAAGGCGATTCGTCGAACCGGATTGCGCCGGAAACGCTGCCGGCGCCTTGCGCCGCAGCCGTTGCGTGGGGCGCAGCGGGACCGTAGTCCCGCCGGTGTTAGCACGGCGTGCTCAGTCGATGAACTGCAGCCGTGCCAGTTCCGCGTACAGGCCGCCCTGCGCCAACAGCTCGGCATGGGTGCCCTGGGCGACGATGCGGCCGTGGTCCATCACCACGATGCGATCGGCCTTGAGTACCGTCGCCAGGCGGTGCGCGATCACCAGGGTGGTGCGCCCGGCCATCAACCGTTCCAGTGCCTGTTGCACGGCGTATTCGCTCTGCGCGTCGAGCGCGCTGGTGGCTTCGTCCAGCAGCAGGATCGGCGCGTCCTTGAGCAGGGCGCGGGCGATGGCGATGCGCTGCTGCTGGCCGCCGGACAGGCGCGCGCCGCGTTCGCCCAGTTCGCTGGCGTAGCCGTCCGGCAACTGGCGGATGAAGCTGTCGGCTTCGGCGGCGCGCGCGGCGGCCTCGACCTCGGCGTCGCTGGCCTCGAGCCGGCCGTAGCGGATGTTGTCGGCGGCGCTGGCGGCGAACAGGGTCGGGTGCTGCGGCACCAGGCCGACGTTTTCGCGCAGCTGCGCCGGGTCCAGTTCGCGCAGGTCGATGCCGTCCACCCGCACCGTGCCCGCCTGCGGATCGTGGAAGCGCAGCAGCAGCGACAGCACGGTGCTCTTGCCGGCGCCGGAGGGGCCGACCAGGGCCACGCTCTCGCCTGGCCGCACGTGCAGGTCGAAGCCGTCCAGCGCCGGATGCTCGTCGCGCTGCGGATAGCGGAACACCACGTTGTCGAAACGCACCTCGCCGCGCAGCGGCTGCGGCAGCGCACGCGGCTGCGCCGGCGCCACCACTTCGGGCCGTTCGGCGAACAGCTCGGCGATGCGGCCCATGCCGCCGGCCGCGCGCTGCAGGTCGTTCCAGACTTCGGCCAGCGAGGCCACCGAGCCGCCGCCGAACATCGCGTACAGCACGAACTGGCCGAGCGCGCCGGCGCTCAGTTCGCCGGCCGCCACTTCGTGCGCGCCGGACCACAGCACCAGCACGATCGCGCCGAACACCAGGACGATCGCCACCGCGGTGATCAGCGCCTGCGCGCGCACCCGGCGCCGCGCCACGTCCACCGACAGGGCAAGCGCCTGGCCGAAGCGGCCACGCTCGTAGGGCTCGCGCGCATGCGCCTGCACCGTGCGCACCGCGCCCAGGGTTTCGGCGGCCAGCGTGTTGGCGTCGGCGACGCGGTCCTGGCTGGCGCGCGAGATCTTCTGCAGGCGGCGCGCGCCGAGCACGATCGGCAACACCGCCAGCGGGATGCCGAGCAGCGCATAGGCGGCCAGGTGCGGGCTGGTCACGAACAGCATCACGATGCTGCCGATCACCGTCACCGTGCTGCGCAGCGCCACCGACATGGTGCTGCCGATCACCCCGCGCAACAGTTCGCTGTCGGCCGACAGCCGCGACACCAGTTCGCCGCTGCGGTTGCGGTCGTGGAAACCGGCGTGCAGGCCGATCAGGTGCGCGTACAGGCGTCCGCGCAGGTCGGCGACGACCTTCTCGCCGAGCAGCGACACGAAGTAGAAGCGCAGCGCGGTGGCGATCGCCAGCACCACCGCCAACGCGAACAGCAGCGCGAAGGACTGGTTGATCCTGCTGCCGTCGCTGAAACCGTGGTCGATCATCTGCCGGACCGCCACCGGCAGGCTCAGCGTCGCGCTGGAGGACACCGCCAGCGCCAGCAGCCAGGCGCCGAACAGGCCGCGCTGGCGCTGCACGAACGGCCACAGGGTGCGCAGGCTGCCGAGTTTGCGCAGCGACTTGGCCTGGTCGGCCGACGGATCGTTCATGCGGGGGAGGTTTCCGAACAGCGGACCCTGTTCCGTGTGGCGTCGCGCAGCCGTGTTTTCAAGGCGTCGACGCGATCGCTGGGCAGGCGCAGGCGCAGTTCGGCGCCGTCGGCGTCGAAGCGTTCATCGAGTTTTTCGGCGGCGCAGGCGCTCAGCGCCGCGTGCACAGTGCCCAGATCGTCGAAGCCGCAGTGCAGGGTGACCAGGCTCAAGGCCAGCAACGGCTGCCGCGGCGCCAGCCGCAGGCACTCGGCGGCGGTGCCGCCATAGGCGCGGACCAGGCCGCCGGCGCCGAGCTTGATGCCGCCGTACCAGCGCGTGACCACCACCACCACGCGGTCGAAGCCCTGGCCGTCGATCGCTGCCAGGATCGGGCGGCCGGCGGTCCCGGACGGTTCGCCATCGTCGCTGGAGCGGTAGTCGTCGCCGTGGCGGTAGGCCCAGCAGTTGTGGGTGGCATCGGCCACCGCGACCCGCTGCACGAACGCCAGCGCCGCACCGGCGTGGGCGATCGGCGCCGCCTGTGCCAGGAAGCGGCTGTGCTTGATGTCCACGCTGTGGCTGACGAGGTGGAGGAGCGTATCGGGCATCGGCGCCATTCTAGACGAGGCGCCGAGCGCGACCGCGGATGCGGGCTGCACCCGGTCGCGGGTGCATGGGCGACGAGGCGCGCGCGAGCATGCCGTCGGCGACGAAGGCCCGGTGCGCGTCAGTCGTCGAGCAGCTCGCGCAGGTCGTCGGGGATGCGCGCTTGCGGATGTTCGCGTTGGAAGCGTTGCAGGCTGGCACGTGCGGTGGCGTGCTCGCCGGCGTCGCGGCGCTCGCGGATGCGCGCCAGCCAGCGTCGCGGCGCCAGGCGCGCGTCGCTCTCCGCCGCTGCCGCAAGCGCCGGATCGGTGCCGGAGGCGCGCGCGGATGCCGCCAGCGGGATGGTGTCCGCCGCGGCCGGTGCGGCCGGCATCGCGGCCGCTGCCGGCGCTGCGCTGAGATTTCCCTCGACGCGCGCGGCGTCCGCGTCCTGTGCCTGTGCGCTTGCCGGGTCGCTGCTGTCGCGCTCGCCGAAGTCTGTACGGCGTTGCAGCAGTGCGCGGCGGTCTTCGCGCTGCATGGCATTGGCCTCGCGCGTGCGTGCCGCCGGCTTTGCCGGCGCCTGCGCTGCCTGCGCGGGAGGCGCCAGCGCTTTTGCCGGTGCCGGCAAGGCCGGCGGCGCAGGCGGTGCGGGCGGCGAGACCATGGCCGCTGCGGGAGGCGGTGGCGCGGCCATCGGCGCCGGCTCGGCCGCCGCCGGGGCGTCCGCGGATGCGGCCGATGGCGCAGGTGCCGCGCGCATCGATTGGAGCTCGGGCGCTGCCGGTGCCTGCTTCGGCGCAGGCGCTGGTGGCGGCATGTCGGTGGGACTGCGTGCCACGCCAGGCGCAACTGCGGCGTCTTCGGCATCGGCCGGCTGCGTTGCGCTGGTTTGGTCGGCGGCCGCTGCGGAAGCGTCTGGGTCTGGAGCGACCGCTTGTGGAGCGGCCGGCGCTGCCACTGGCGGAGCCGGGGTGCGCAGCTGCCAGGCGATGCCGACGGCCAGGGTCAACGATGCCGCCAGCCCGGTCCAGGCCGGCCAGCGCGAGCGACGCTGCGCGGCGGCGCTGGAGCGGGCCTGCTCCGCCGGCGCGGCGGCGCTCGCAATTGAAGCAGCTGCCGGCGCCGGCGCGGAAGCGGCCGGCGCAGATGCCACTGCGGCACGCGCCGCGGCCAGGATCGAAGCGTCCAGCGCCGCCGACGGCAACGCCTGCCGGACCGGCCGCAGGCGTTCGGCGAGGGCGCGTTCTTCCGGCGTCAGCGGCTCGTCGGCGCTCATCCGCCCAGCCTCGCGCGCAGTTTGTCCATCGCATAGCGCAGCCGCGACTTGACCGTCTCGCGGCCGACGCCGGTGATCTGTGCGATCTCCTCCAGGCTCAGTTCCTGTTCCAGGCGCAGCAGCAGCACTTCGCGTTGATCCTCCGGCAAGTCGTCGAGCGCCACTTGCAGCTGGCGCCGCTGTTCGAACGCGGACAGCTGCCGCTCCGGGGTATCCGGGTCCGGCACGCTGGCGGTGCGCAATTCGGCATCGGCCGGCGCGGCCGGGCGGTGCTTGGCGGCGCGCCAGTGGTCGCCGAGCCGATTGTGGGCGATGCGCAGCAGCCAGGTACTGAATGCGGCCTGCGGTTGCCAGCCCTGGCGTGCGGCGATCACCCGTTGCCACACGTCCTGGAACATTTCCTCGGCCAGCGCCACGTCGCGCAGCTGGCGCAGCAGGTAGTGATAGAGGCGGCCGCGGTGGCGCGCGTACAAGGTTTCGAACGCGCCGGCGTCGCCGGCTGCATAGGCCAGCATCAGGGCTTCGTCGCTCGTTTCGACCAGGGCATCCACGGCGGCAAGCCTAAGCGTTCGCCGGCCTGGCGCATAGCGTGGCGTGGGCGCCGTGGCGGCGGATGGGGGCGCAATGGCAGCAGGCATGGTAGATAGTGAACGCGCCGGCGGCGGGCATGGGGTCATCGCGCGTGCGCCTGTTCACGTAAAAGGTATGCTGGCGTTCAAGGGGGGAGGCGTGGGGCAGGTCCGACGTCATGCAGGAGTTGTTGTCGATGTTGTTTGAGCCGTCCGCGATCGACCGCCAGGAGCACCCCGACGGCCACGCTTCCATGCAGACCGCGATTGCCCTGTGCGGCTTGCTGCCGCCCGGTAGCGACGTGGCCATCGCGTGCGGCGACGGCGCCGTCGGCGGGCGCCTGTTCGGCGCCACGCCGGGGGCGCCGGCATGGCTGCCGGTGCTGGTCCGGCGTTGTCTCGGCGAAACCGTGCCGGCGCCTGCGCAGGCCTTGCTGCACGTGCTGAAGACGCCGGACGGCGCCTGTGTGGCGGTGGCTGCACGGCTGCAACAGCCGCTGTCCGAGCCGCAGCGCTCCGCCTGGTGCCAGATGGCCGCCGCGTTCGGCCTGGCGCTGCTGGAAGCGGAGCGGATGCGCGCGCGCATCGAGGGCCTGGAGAAGTCCAAGCAACTGCAGCAGGCGCTGTACGAGATCGCCGACCTGGCTGGCACGGACCTGGAAATGGAGCAGATGCTGCGCCACGTGCACTCGGTGCTGGACTCGCTGATGTATGCGGAGAACTGCTACATCGTCGAATACGACGAAGAGCAGGAAAGCATGCGTTTCCTGTATTTTTCCGACCGCCACGACGACTTCGTCGCCGATCCGGCACAGCTGTACTACCTGCGCGACATGCCCAACAGCATGACCTTCGCCCTGCTGCGCCACGGCCAGGCGGTGCGCGGGCCGTCGCAGCAGGTGCGCGACCGCCTGCGCGTGCAGTACGACGCCCTGCACGGCCCGGACAGCAAGGATTGGCTGGGCGTGCCGATGCTGCGCGAGGGCCGCGTGTGCGGCGCGATCGTGGTGCAGAACTACGACCGTGCGATGCACTACACCGATGCCGACCGCGCACTGCTGGCGTACGTCGCCCAGCACGTGCTGACCGCGATGGACCGGCGCCATGCGCAGGTGCAGCTGGAGCGGCGCGTGCAGTTGCGCACCCAGGAGCTGCAACGCGCCAACCACGACCTGCAGGACGAGATCCAGGAGCGCAAGCGCGCCGAGACCCTGCAACTGGCCTTGTTCCGCATCGCCGAGCTGGCGATCCGCTCGGAGAGCCTGCAGCAGTTCTACGCCGAGGTGCATGCCATCGTCGGCGGGCTGATCGATGCGCGCAACCTGTACATCGCGCTGCTGTCCGACGACGGCAAGATGCTGGAATTCGTCTATTCGGTGGACGAGTACAGCCCGTTGCGGCCGTTGCGGCGGCGCGGCAAGGGATTGACCGAGTACGTGATGCGCAAGCGCCGGCCGATCCTGCTGGAACTGGCGGAGATCCAAGCGCTGGTGGCGCAGGGCGAGGTGCAGGAATACGGCACGCGTTCGCACAGCTGGCTGGGCGTGCCGCTGTTCGACGAGGGCGAGGTGGTCGGCGCGATCGTGGTGCAGAGCTACACCACGCAGGTGCGTTTCACCGAATACGACCAGCGCCTGCTGACCTTCGTCGCGCACAACGTCGGCGGCGGCCTGGCGCGGCAGCGCGCGCAGGAACGGTTGCGGCTGGCGCATGCCGAACTGGAGCAGCGGGTGGACGAGCGCACCCGCGAACTGGCCGAGGTCAACCAGCAGTTGCTGGCGCAGATCGCCGAACGCTGGCGCGCCGAGCAGCGCCTGACCCATCAGGCGCTGCACGATGCGCTGACCGGGTTGCCGAACCGTTCGCATCTGCTCGACCGGCTCGGCGAAGCGATCAACCGCGCGCGCAACGGCGACGGCATGGCGTTCGCGGTGCTGTTCCTGGACCTGGACCGGTTCAAGCTGGTCAACGACAGCATCGGCCACGCCGCCGGCGACGAAATGCTGGTGGAGGTGGCCAAGCGCATCGTCTCCACGCTGCGCAGCGACGATGTGGTCGCGCGCCTGGGCGGCGACGAGTTCGCGATCCTGGTCAGCTGCGAAGAGGGGCTGGAGGGCGTGCGCGAGTTGGCGCAGCGCCTGCTCGGCGTGCTCGGCCAGCCGATGTGGGTGGCCGGACGCGAGCTGTTCCCGTCCGGCAGCCTGGGCATCGCCGCCTGGCACCCGCGCTACCATAGCGGCGAGGAGCTGCTGCGCGACGCGGACGCGGCGATGTACCGGGCCAAGGCGCAGACCCAGGACCGCTGCGCGGTGTTCGACGAGGCGATGCGCGAGGCCGCGCTGCGCAGCCTGGACCTGGAGGCGGACCTGCGGCGGGCGATCAAGAGCGGCGACTTCGAGCCGTTCTACCAGCCGATCGTGCGCCTGATCGACGGCGAGGTGGTCGGCCACGAAGCCCTGCTGCGCTGGCGTCACGAGAGCCGCGGACTGCTGGTGCCCAGCCAGTTCATCGATCTGGGCGAGGACAGCGGGCTGATCGAGCAGGTGGACTGGCTGCTGTACGCGCAGGTGATCCAGCGCATGGCGCGAAGCGGCACCGGCTACGTCTCGGTCAACGTCTCGCCGCGGCATTTCCGTTCGCCGGACTTCACCGATCGGCTGTTCGGCCTGATCGATACCGCTGGCGCGGATCCGCGGCGGCTGCGGGTGGAGATCACGGAGGTGGCGCTGCTCGACGATGCGCCGCGCACGTTGACGATCCTGCAGGCGCTGCGCGAGCGCGGGGTGTTGGCGCAGCTGGACGATTTCGGCACGGGGTTTTCGGCGCTGTCGTATCTGCACCGGTTTCCGATCTCGGCGTTGAAGATCGATCAGAGTTTCGTCGCCGGCCTGCATGGCGAAAGCGGTGCGGGCAGTTATGCGCTGGTGCGCAGCATTCTGGCGTTGGCCAGTACGCTGGGCATCGAGACCATCGGCGAGGGCATCGAGACCGAGCGGCAATTGGAGACGCTGCGCGAGCTGGGCTGCGACTACGGGCAGGGGTATCTGTTGGGGCGGCCTGCGCAGCACGATTGATGGCGCGTGCGTTGGTTTGGTTTGGGTGGGTTTGGAGCGAAGCAAAAAGCAAAAGCTTTCGCGCTTCGGCGCGAGTCACTTTTCTTTGCTCGTGCAAAGAGCGGTCTGCCGCACTCCGCTCTCACCTCAACGATATACCCGCGGTAGACACAAGCGGCTCCAGCCGCGACAGACATCGCCCGCATGCGGCGGACTGTGCGGCTTCCCGGGACTGAAACCTCTGCCGGCGATGCAGGGCGCGTTGCCACGCGCCCTGGGGGCGGTTGGTTAAGAGCGGTGGATTTCAGCGCAGCGCGTTGCGGCGCTTTTCGTCGATCCATTTCGACGCCTGCGCCGGGGTGTAGTCGTGCATCCAGGCCAGCATCGTGTCGATGTCGTTGCCGTACCACAGGTCGGCGCGCTGGTCCGGGTGCAGGAAGCGTTCGGCGACCATGCGGTCGATCATGCCGATCAGCGGGGCGTAGAACGCTTCCACGTCCAGGAACGCGCACGGCTTGTTGCCGATGCCGAGCTGGCGCCAGGTCAGCATCTCGAAGATCTCTTCCATGGTGCCGAAGCCGCCGGGCAGGGCGATGAAGCCGTCGGACAGGTCGAACATGCGCGACTTGCGCTCGTGCATCGAACCGACGATTTCCAGTTCGGTGAGGCCGCGGTGCGCCACTTCCCAGTCGGCCAACTGCTTGGGGATCACCCCGGTGACCTGGCCGCCGGCGGCGAGCACCGCGTTGGCCACGGTGCCCATCAGCCCGACGTTGCCGCCGCCGTAGACCAGGCGCAGGCCCCGTTCGGCGATGCGCGTGCCCAATTCGGTGGCGCGCTCGGCGTAGGCGGGTTTGTTGCCGGCGTTGGAACCACAGTAGACGCAGATGCTTTTCATGGGATTGGGGATTCGGGAGTGGGGATTCGTAAAAGCGGGGTGTTGCATGCGTGAGCGTTCACGGTGCTGGGAGCAGGACAAGCGTCGTGGGTCGACTGCTTCAGTATTTTGCGGTTATCCGCAAAGCACAACGCCGGGCTTTCGCCCGGCGCTATGCCATTGCCGGAACGATGCGGGATGGGGCCGCCGCTTTTGCGAATCCCCAATCCCGACTCCCGATTCCCGGCCTCAATTGGCCTTGTGGATCGCCCGCTTGCTCACCGCCATCGCGGCGTCGTGGATCGCCTCGGACAGGGTCGGGTGGGCGTGGCAGATGCGCGCCAGGTCGTCGGCCGAGCCGTTGAACTCCATCGCCAGCACGCCTTCGTGGACCAGCTCGGAGACGCCGACGCCGAGCAGGTGCAGGCCGAGCACGCGGTCGGTCTCGGCATGCGCGATGACCTTGACGAAGCCAGCCGGCTCGCCCATCGCCACCGCACGGCCGATCGCCGCGAACGGGAAGCTGCCGGTCTTGTAGGGCACGCCTTCGGCCTTGAGCTGCTGCTCGGTCTTGCCGACCCAGGCGATTTCCGGCTCGGTGTAGATGACCCACGGGATGGTGTCGAAGTTGACGTGGCCGGGCAGGCCGGCGATCAGCTCGGCGACCGCGATGCCTTCCTCGAAGCCCTTGTGCGCCAGCATCGGCCCGCGCACGCAGTCGCCGATCGCCCACACGCCGTCCACACCGGTATGGCAATGCGCATCGACTTCGATCTGGCCGCGCTCGTTGACCTTGACCCCGGTGCCTTCGGCCAGCAGGCCCTTGGTCGCGGCGCGGCGGCCCACGGCCACCAGCAGCTTGTCCACGGTCAGGCTCTGCTCGCCTTCGCCATCGGCATACGTGACGACGACTTCCTGCTTCTTGCCCTTGCCGGTGACCTCGGTCTTGGAGACCTTGGCACCCAGCTTGATGTCCAGGCCCTGCTTCTTGAATTCCTTCAGCGCGGTCTTGGCCACTTCGGCATCGGCCAGGGCCAGGAAGTCCGGCAGCGCCTCGAGGATGGTGACCTCGGCGCCGAGGCGCTTCCATACGCTGCCCAGCTCCAGGCCGATCACGCCGGCGCCGATCACCGCCAGGCGCTTGGGCACTTCACTGAAGTCCAGCGCGCCCACGTTGTCGACGATGGTGGCGCCGTCGAACTTGGCGAACGGCAGTTCGATCGAATCCGAACCGGCGGCGAGGATCACGTTGGTGCCCTTGAGCTCGACGATGCTGCCGTCGTGCTGCTTGAGCTTGACCACGTTGCCCGGCTGCAGCTCGCCGAAGCCGTAGTACGCGGTGATCTTGTTCGCCTTGAACAGCATCGCGATGCCGCCGGTGAACTGTTTGACGATCTTGTCCTTGCGCCCGACCATCGCCTCGACGTCGATCTTGGCGTCCTTGAAGCTGATGCCGTGCTCGCCGAACAGGTGGCCCATGTTCCAGAACTGGCGCGAGGAATCCAGCAGCGCCTTGGACGGGATGCAGCCCACGCGCAGGCAGGTGCCTCCCAGCGCCGGCTTGCCGTCCTTGCCCAGCGCCGCATCGATGCAGGCGACCTTCATGCCCAGCTGTGCGGCGCGGATTGCAGCGTGATAACCGGCCGGACCGGCACCGATGACGACGACGTCGAATTGTTCGCTCATTTCATTTGCTCACACGGGAATGGGGAAGAGGGAATGGGGAATCGCAAAAGCGCATGCGCCTGCCGCCTCCCATCCAGGTCCAGGCGGGAACAGGGCGGGGACGTGGGCGCTTGTCCCATTCCCCGCTCTCCATTCCCGATTCCCGGCTCTTACAGACCGAACAACATCCGGCCCGGGTTTTCCAGCTGGTTCTTGATGTCGACCAGGAACTGCACCGAGTCCTTGCCGTCGATGATGCGGTGGTCGTAGGACAGCGCCAGGTACATCATCGGCGTGATCACGACCTGGCCGTTCTCGGCGATCGGACGCTCCTTGATCGCGTGCATGCCCAGGATCGCGCTCTGCGGCGGGTTGATGATCGGGGTCGACAGCAGCGAGCCGAAGGTGCCGCCGTTGGTCACGGTGAAGGTGCCGCCCTGCAGTTCTTCCAGGCTCAGCTTGCCGTCGCGCGCCTTCTTGGCGTAGTCGGCGATGCCCTTCTCGATCTCGGCGAACGACTGCCGCTCGACGTTGCGCAGCACCGGCGTGACCAGGCCCTTCTCGGTCGACACCGCGATCGAGATGTCGCTGTAGCCGTGATAGATGATGTCCTCGCCGTCGATCGAGGCGTTGACCAGCGGGAAGCGCTGCAGCGCGTTGGCGGCGGCCTTGACGAAGAAGCTCATGAAGCCGAGCTTGATGCCGTGGGCCTTCTGGAACTCGTCCTGCAGCTCCTTGCGCGCGGCCGAGACCTTGGCCAGGTTGACTTCGTTGAAGGTGGTCAGCATCGCGGTCGAGTTCTTCGACTGCATCAGGCGCTCGGCGATGCGCTTGCGCACGCGGGTCATCGCCACGCGCTCTTCCGGACGCGCCCCGGCGGCCTTGCCGGCGCCGCCGTTCTTGGCGTAGTTGAGGATGTCTTCCTTGGTCACCGCGCCGCGGCGGCCGGTGCCGTCGACCTGGGCCGGATCCACGCCTTCGGTGATCGCCGAGAAACGGGCGCCCGGGGGCAGGGTGGAGACGTCGCCGGCGGCCTTGGCCGACTCGACCTTGGCGGCCTTCGGCGCTTCGGCGGCAGCGGCCTTCGGCGCCTCCGCCTTCGGTGCGTCGGCGACCTTGGCCTCGGCCGGAGCCGCCGCGGCGCTCGCGCCTTCCTCGATGATCGCCAGGATCTGCGAGCTGGTCACGGTGGCGCCGGCCTCGAACTTGATCTCCTTCAGCACGCCGTCGACCGGGGAGGGCACTTCCAATACGACCTTGTCGGTCTCCAGGTCCACCAGGTTCTCGTCGCGCTTGACCGCGTCGCCGGCTTTCTTGTGCCAGCTGGCGATGGTGGCATCGGATACGGATTCGGGCAGTACCGGAACTTTGACTTCGGTGGCCATTGCAGAGGGCGTCCTAGTGGGTCTTTTGAAGGGGAAGGAGGTTTATTCAGCGACTTGGTCGTTGAACGGATTCAATAGCGCGTCGGCGACCAGCTTCAGCTGCTCTTCCAGATGCTCGGCGAAATGGCCGGCAGCGGGAGACGGCGAGCGCGGGCGGCCGGCGTAGTGCAGGCTCTGCCCGTCGGCCAGGCAGGCCTGCAGGTGGTGCTTGATCTGGTACCAGGCGCCCTGGTTCTGCGGTTCTTCCTGGCACCAGACCAGATCGGTGGCGTTGCCGTAGCGCTTCAGCTCGGCGGCCAACAGCTCGCGCGGGAACGGATACAGCTGCTCCACGCGCAGGAGGGCGACGTCGTCCTGGCCGCGCTTGGTCTGGTCCTCGAGCAGGTCGTAGTAGACCTTGCCCGAACAGGCCACGACGCGCCTGACCCGCTTCGGATCGGCCTTCGCATCCGGGATCAGGTGCTGGAACTCGCCGTCGGCCAGTTCCTCCAGGCTCGACACCGCCAGCTTGTGGCGCAGCAGCGACTTGGGCGTCATCACCACCAGCGGCTTGCGCGTGGTCATGCGCATCTGCCGACGGATCATGTGGAAGCACTGCGCCGGGGTGGTCGGCACGCACACCAGCATGTTCTCCAGCGCGCACAGCTGCAGGAAGCGCTCCAGGCGCGCGGAGCTGTGCTCCGGGCCTTGCCCTTCGTAGCCGTGCGGCAGGAACAGCGACAGGCCGCTGATGCGGCCCCACTTGGCTTCGCCGGCGGCGATGAACTGGTCGATCACCACCTGCGCGCCGTTGGCGAAATCGCCGAACTGCGCTTCCCAGATGCACAGCGCATTGGGATCGGTGGTCGAGTAGCCGTATTCGAAGCCCATCACCGCTTCCTCGCTGAGCAGCGAGTCGATCACGGTGGCGTCTTCCGGGTTCTCGACCAGCTGGCGCAGCGGCAGATAGTAGCTGTCGGTCTTCTGGTCGTGCAGGATCGCGTGACGGTGGAAGAACGTGCCGCGGCCGGCGTCCTGGCCGACCAGGCGCAGCTTGTGGCCCTCGCCGAGCAGGGTGGCATAGGCCAGGTTCTCGGCGAAGCCCCAGTCGCCCGGCAGGTCGCCGGCGGCCATCTTCACCCGGTCCTCGTAGATCTTGGCCACGCGCGGGTGCAGCTCCACGCCGGCGGGGATCGTGGTGATGATCTTGGCCAGCTGGTCCAGGGTCTTGCGCTTGACCGTGGTGTCGACCTTGTCGGTGAGCTTGCCGGACAGGTAGTTGGACCAGTCGATGGCGAATTCGTCCGGCTTGCGGGTCGCCAGTTCGGTGGTGTACTCGCCCGAATCGAGCTTGTTGCGGTAGCTGTCGACCAGCGCCTGCGCCTGCCCGGACTGGATCACGCCCTCGCTTTCCAGCTGCGCGGCATACAGTTCGCGGGTGGTCTTGTGCTTGCGGATGGTCTGGTACATCACCGGCTGCGTCGCCGCCGGCTCGTCGGCCTCGTTGTGGCCCCAGCGGCGGTAGCAGACCAGGTCGATGACCACGTCCTTCTTGAACTGCTGGCGGAAGTCGTAGGCCAGGTTGGCCACGAACGCCACCGCGTCCGGATCGTCGCCGTTCACATGGAACACCGGCGCGCCGATCATCTTCGCCACGTCGGTGCAGTACAGCGTGGAACGGGCGTCGTCGCGGGCGCTGGTGGTGAAGCCGATCTGGTTGTTGATGACGATGTGCACGGTACCGCCGACCGCGAAACCGCGCGCCTGCGACATCTGGAACAGTTCCATCACCACGCCCTGGCCGGCGAACGCGGCATCGCCGTGGATCACCACCGGCAGCACCGTCTTGCGCGCGGCGTCGCCGTAGCGCTCCTGGCGCGAACGCACGCTGCCGACCACGACCGGGTCGACGATTTCCAGGTGCGAGGGGTTGAACGCCAGCGCCAAGTGCACCGACTTGCCGTCGGCCACCGCCACGTCGGCGGAGAAGCCCATGTGGTACTTGACGTCGCCGGTGTGGGCGCGGTCGTCGTGGGCGTGCTCGAACTTGCCTTCGAACTCGTCGAACAGCTTGCGCGGGTTCTTGCCCAGGGTGTTGACCAGCACGTTGAGGCGGCCGCGGTGGGCCATGCCGACCACGATGTCCTTGACCGCATCGGCGCCGGCGCGGCGCACCACCACGTCCATCATCGGGATCAGCGCATCGCCGCCTTCCAGCGAGAAGCGCTTCTGGCCGACGTACTTGGTGTGCAGGTAGCGCTCCAGGCCTTCGGCGGCGGTGATCCGCTCCAGCGTGCGGCGGCGGCTGTCGGCGTCGGCGGCGATGTTGCCGCCGGCGTTCTCCAGCCGCTGGTAGATCCACTGGCGCTGCTCGAATTCGGGGATGTGCATGAATTCGCTGCCGATCGACCCGGTGTAGGTCGCCTTCAGCCGCGCCAGCAGGTCGCGCAGCTTCATCCGCGGCTGGCCGCCGAGGCCGCCGGTGCTGAACTCGCTGCCCAGGTCGCTTTCCGACAGGCTGTGGAACGGCAGGCCCAGGTCCGGCGGATTGATCGGCGGGGTCAGCCCCAGCGGATCGAGCCGGGCGCCGAGGTGGCCGCGCGAGCGGTAGGCGGTGATCAGCCGGCCGACATGGCGCTCGCGCTCGTCGCCGCCGGGGCTGGTGCCGCTGTTGGCGGCCTGGCGCGCGGCGCTGGCGATGTGGGCGATGACCGCCGAGTGGGGAACGTCACCGGCATCGCGGCCCTGGAAGCCGTCGAAGTAGGTTTTCCACTTGGGGTCGATGCTGTCGGGAGAGACCAGGTACTGCTCGTACAGGTCTTCGATATAGGCGGCATTGCCGCCGGCGAGTTGCGATGACTGCGCAAACTGCTTTAGGAGATTGTCCACGATGGTGGGGTCGGGTCGCTTTGTGGGTTGGCTTGCGGTTGGAACCGGCGGACGCGTGGCCTGCGCGGGCGTTTATCAAGCCAAAAAATTATACCCCCATGCGCAAGCCGGGGTGTGCATTTCGGATACACAGGGGCTACGCCGGGTTCATTCATTGCGCCATCGGCAGCGGCAGCGCGGCGCTACCAGCCCAGCGTGCGCAGCTCCGTGCAGTCGCGTGAACGCTCCCAGACCCGCGCGAACGCGTCGCGCAGCTGGCGCGCGCGGCCGCCGCCGAGCAGGTCGGTCTCGCCGTCGTAACGGTGACCCAGCGCACGGAAGTAGTAGCCGCCGCCATCGTCGACCAGATAGGCCGCGGCGTAGCCCCGGTCGACCGGATCCACCACTTCGCGGAAGCGGAACACGCTGGGCAGGCGCTGCGCCAGGGCCAGCAGCGGCGCGGCGGCGCGCTGCGGGGCGGCGGCGTCGTGCAGCAGCACGCGCAACTGTTTGTCGTGCGCGGCCACCGCGAAGCGGCGCAACTGCTCGAGCAGCGGCGGGCTGTCCAGCAGGCCCGGATCCAGCGCGCGGCTGTAGATCAGCAGTTGCCGCCGCGCCTGCGCGACCACCGCGGCGCTGGCCGCGACCGCCGTGGCCGCATCCTCCACCGCGGCGGCGGCACCGAGCAAGCGCCGCATCGGCTGGCGTTCGCCGCCGGCGCCGGCGCTGCGCGCGCCGATCGCCAGGAAGCCGTGCCGCGCGTAAAAGTCGAGCGTGGCCGGTGGCGCCTGCAGCTCCAGCCGCGGCCAGCGCCGGCGCCGCGCTTCTTCGACCAGCGCGGCCAGCAGCGCGCTGCCGACGCCGCGACCGCGCCAGGCCGGCAGCACCGCCATGCAGCCGATGTACTGCTCGGGGCTCAGCCGCGCGCTGCCGAGCGGCTGGCCGTCGTCGGCGCGGGCCAGCACGTGGCAGCTCAGCGCATCCACTGCGGCGCTGGCCGCATCCGCAGGTGGCGGCGGCAGCGGCAGGCCGGCCCGCTCGCGCAGCGCGCGCAGTTCGCCGGCCTGGCGGACCGGGTCGAGCGCCTCGATGCGGAAGCCGGGAGCGGCGGGCATGGCGGGTGGTTCAGTCCTGCGTGCCGGCAGCCGCGTCGCCGTCGTCGGTGTCGTCGTCGGTGTCGTCCAGCGGCTGGTAGAAGCCGGCTTCGACCAGCTGCAGCAAGGTCTCGCGGCCGGCGGCGGACAGCGCCGCGTAGCCTGCGCCGTCGATGGTGTCGGCCGCGGCCAGGCGCCGCGCGTCCTTGATCGGCAGCGCGAACTCCAGGCCGCTGCAGAACAGGGTGGCGCCGCGCGTGGCCCGGCGCCAGGCCGGCCGTGCCCACGGGTGGCGCTGCAGGACCAGGCCCTGCTCCAGCGCCGCGGCCACTTCCTGCGGCGCCGGCGGGTTGGCCGGCGGCAGGATCTCGCCGGCGGCGCGGTAGGTGGTGATGAAGCGGCCGAACCAGGCGCCGAGGCGGTCGGGATCGTTCATGCGCAACGCGTTCAGCGCCTCGACCACGCGGCCCATCGCCGCCGCATCGATCTCGTACGGATCGGCCGGCACCTGCAGGTCCTCGTCGTGGTAGCGCAGCGCCTCGTCGGCGCCGTCGATCAGGGTGTCCAGGTAGTCGCCGATCAGCTCGGCCGAGGACGGCGCGCGGGTGCCCACCGAGAAGGTCAGGCAGGCGTCTTCGGCGACGCCGTGGTGCGGCACCAGCGGCGGCAGGTACAGCATGTCGCCGGGGCCGAGCACCCAGTCGTGGGTGGGGCTGAAGCTGCGCAGCAGCTTCAGCTCGACGTCCTCGCGGAAGTCGGTCGGCGGCGCCGTGCGGCCCAGCGAAGCGCTGGCGTCGATCTGCCAGCGGCGGTGGCCGTGCGCCTGCAGCAGGAACACGTCGTAGTGGTCCACGTGGGCGCCGACCGAGCCGCCGGGGGCGGCGAAGCTGACCATCACGTCGTCCACGCGCCAGCGCGGCAGGAAACGGAACTGCTCGAGCAGGGCGCGGATGTCCGGGTCCCATTTGTCCACGTCCTGTACCAGCAGGGTCCAGTCGTGGTCGGGCATGCCGGGGAATGCGCTTTCCTCGAACGGCCCGCTGCGCACGCTCCAGCGGTCGTTGCCGCGGTCGTGCACGATCAGCCGCGACAGCGCGGCCTCTTCGCAGGCCAGACCGGCCAGGTCGCCCGGCTCGATCGGCGAGACGAAGCCGGGGAAGGCGTTGCGGATCAGCAGCGGGCGCTTGTGCCAGTAGTCGCGCAGGAAGCGCGCGGCGGGCATGCCCAGCGGCTGTTGCCGGGTGGCGTCGATTTCGATCGGGAACGAGGCGGGTTTGGTCATGGGCAGGCGGTCCGGCAGGGGCGAGGCCGACAGGGAGGCCGGCGATGGCCGCCATTGTCGCCCAGCCCGCCGCAGGCTGTGTTGTCCGTGCGCATGGCGGCGGCTGCGGCGGCGTGCCTGCGGGCGCAGCGGGCGCCGTGCCCATGCCGTCGCGGTTCGCCCGCCGGTGCGGCGCCGGTTTGACAAGCGGCCTGCGCGCAGGCTGAAGTGCGCGCCTCAGGACCAGGAGGGAAGGGAATGCGTTCACTGCCGATCTTGCTGTCGTCGTTGTTGTTGGCCGGGTGTGGGGCCGCGGACAAGTCGGCTACGCCGTCCGCGCCGGAAGCTGCCGCGGCCAAGGCCTCCGCCCCGCCCGCCACCACGCCCGCCGCTGCGGCGGACGTGCCGGAGTTCCCGGCCATTCCGCTGATCGTGGTCCCGGAAATCCTCGGGGTGACGCCTGCGCAGCGTGCGCTGGAAGCGTCGATGAAGGGCGCGCTGGATCCGATGCAGGGCGTCAGCATCGCGCCGGCGCGCTGCGGCACCGATGGCGTGCTGGTCAACGATGCCGGCATCACCGGCGTCGATGCGCAGGGCAATCTGCTGCGCAACGGCGCGGACGGCCTGTTCAAGATCAACGCCGACGGCAGCGGCACGGCCAACTTCGAAGGCGGCCTGGTCCAGGTCAACGCCGACGGCAGCGGCACCATCAACGGCACGGTCGGCGACGGCGAGGACGCGATCGTGCGGGTGCAGGCGGATGGATCGGGCAGCTACAACGGCCCGGCCGGCCTGATCACGCTGGACGGCCGGGGCGCAGGCACCTGGAACGGCGGCAGCGGCCTGATCCAGAACAATGGCGACGGCAGCGGCACCTGGAACGGCCCTGAAGGCCTGGTGACCATCAATGCCGACGGTTCCGGCACCTGGAACGGCGAGCACGAAATGATCCGCAACAACGGCGACGGCACCGGCATGATCGGCACGCCCGGGCGCAAGGTGGCGATGGCGCCGCTGCCCAAGGTGCCGCCGGCCGGGCGCTTCCCGCCGCTGCGCAAGTTCGCGCCGCCCGGCGCGCCATGCGGCTATCTGATCACCTTGAACGATCGGGTCCTGTTCGACTTCGACAAGTCGCAGATCCGTACCGATGCCGCAAAGGTGCTCGACGCGCTGGCGACCGCGCTCGGCACCGTGCAGGCGCGCGACCTGGAAGTGGGCGGGCATACCGACAGCAAAGGCGGCGACGCCTACAACCAGGCCTTGTCCGAACGCCGTGCCGCGGCGGTGCTCGAGGCGCTGCGGGTGCGCGGACTGGCGCTGAAGGCGTCCGCCAAGGGCTACGGCGAATCGCGCCCGGTGGCGCCGAACCAGTTGCAAGGCCAGGACAATCCCGCCGGGCGGCAGTTGAACCGGCGCGTGGAGATCTTCGTCAGGACCTGAGCGCGGTGCGCGGTCCGGCCGCGAGCGGCCGACCGCGTGGCGTCGGCACGCTCAGTTGCCGGCGATCTGATTGTCGCGGCCGTAGTCCTGGACTTGCGCGGTGCCGGTTTGCTGGGTGAGCTGGTTCTTGCTGCCGTGCAGGGTCGCCGAGCCGATGGCGACCGCGCGCAGCTGGTTTTCGTCGCCCGGCACCGCCAGCGTCTCGATGCGGCCCATCTGCAGGTTGCCGTGGCGGCCGAACAGCTCGACATTCTTGGTGTCGCTGCTCGTGACCACCTGCGCGTTGTCGCCGACCACGCGCACGCCTTCGGCGTGCTCGATCTGCAAGGTGCCGTTCGCGCCCAGCAACGCGATCATGCCGCACTGTCCGCGCAGCACGAGCCTGGCATCGCGGCCGGTGATGTCCAGGTTGTGGCCGTCGCAGTCGATCGTGCCGCTGGTCGAGGTCACCATCAGCGTCGGACGTTCGCCGTCCGGCTGGCCGTTGGCCTGCGCGTCGCGCGTCGCTTGTGCCGACATGCTGGGGACTGCAGGCACCGGCGCGATCGGTGCCGCGGCCGTCGTGGCGGCGGCAGGCGCGGCCGCTGCAGGTGTGGCCGCAACGGCGGCATCCCCGCCGGAGGGCGAGGGCTGCTGTGTGCAGGCTGCCAACGCCAGCAACGGCAGGCAGAGAAACAGATTCCGCGTCATCGCATATCTCCTTGTCCAGGTTCGAAGGCGGTGTTGCCGCGCCGGCGAAGGGGGCGGCGCGTCTGGCTCAGATCGCGCGCGCCAGGCGCTCGGCCAGGCCGGTGTAGCCGCCCGGGGTCAGCGCCCGCAGGCGTCGCTTGGCCTCCTCGGGCAGCTCCAGGGTTTCGACGAAGGCCTGCATCGAGGCGGCGGTGATGCCCTGGCCGCGGGTCAGCGCCTTGAGCTGCTCGTACGGGTTGGGCAGGCCGTGACGGCGCATCACCGTCTGCACGGCTTCGGCCAGCACTTCCCAGGCGGCGTCGAGGTCGCCGTCCAGACGCTCCGGATTGACGGTCAGCTTGCCCAGGCCCTTGGCCAGCGAATCCAGCGCCACCTGGCTGTGGCCGAACGCGGTGCCGAGCGCGCGCAGCACGGTGGAGTCGGTGAGGTCGCGCTGCCAGCGGCTGATCGGCAGTTTGGCGCTGAAATGCTCGAACAGCGCATTGGCGATGCCGAAGTTGCCTTCGGCGTTCTCGAAGTCGATCGGGTTGACCTTGTGCGGCATGGTCGAGGAGCCGACCTCGCCTTCCTTGAGCTTCTGCTTGAAGTAGCCCAGCGAGATGTAGCCCCAGATGTCGCGGGCCAGGTCGATCAGGATGGTGTTGGCGCGGCGGGTGGCATCGCCGAGTTCGGCGACGTTGTCGTGCGGCTCGATCTGGGTGGTGTAGGGGTTGAACACCAGGCCCAGGCCCTCGACGAAGCGCTGCGCGAACGCCGGCCAGTCCACGTCCGGATAGCTGGCCACGTGCGCGTTGTAGTTGCCGACCGCGCCGTTGATCTTGCCGGTCAGCTCGACCGCGGCGATCTGCCGGCGCTGGCGTTCCAGGCGCGCGACGACGTTGGCGATCTCCTTGCCCAGCGTGGTCGGCGAGGCGGTCTGGCCGTGGGTGCGCGACAGCATCGGCTGCGCGGCCTGGGCATGCGCCAGCGCGCGCAGCGAGGCGGCCACGCCGTCCAGCGTCGGCAGCAGCACCTCGCGCCGCGCCTGCTCCAGCATCAGCCCGTAGCTGAGGTTGTTGATGTCCTCGCTGGTGCAGGCGAAATGCACGAATTCCAGCGCCGGACCGAGTTCGGCGTCGTCCTTGAGCTGCTCCTTGAGGAAGTACTCCACCGCCTTGACGTCGTGGTTGGTGGTGCGCTCGATCTGCTTGACCCGTGCCGCGTGCTCGACGCTGAAATCCTCGGCCAGCGTGCGCAGCCGCTGCGTGGCCGCCGCCGAGAACGGCGCCAGCTCGGCGATGCCCGGTTCGGCGCCCAGCGCCAGCAGCCATTCGATCTCCACCTTCACCCGCGCCTTGATCAGGCCGTATTCGGAGAAGATCGGCCGCAGGGCATCGACCTTGCCGGCGTAGCGGCCATCGAGCGGGGACAGGGCGAGCAGGGCGGAATCCGACATGGGCAGGGGCAGGGCGGCAGCGGTGGGGCGCATATTCTACGCCGGCCGCGCGCCGGCCATGCCGCCGGCGGCGCGACGTCGGGTGGCGATCACGGGCGCGCCCGCGGCGCCGGGCTGAACGCAGCGCCGCATGCGCGCTGCCGACCATAAGCGAACCGGCGCGTACGCTTTTATCGTGACGCCACCCCAACTGCCGCCATGTCCGCCATGCGCCCGATCCTCGTCTGCCTTGTCGCCGCCGCCATGACCGCCACGCTGCCGGCGACCGCGCAGGATTCGGGCTTCCTCGCGCAGGCCGCGGCGCTGTACCGGGTACCGCCGGCGATCGCCGAGTGCCGCGCCGGCGAGCTGCAGCCGCTACAGCGGCGTCAGCTGCTGGCCTTGATCAACGATATCCGCCGGCTGCACGGGCTCGCCGCGGTGGGCTACGACGAGGCGGCCGAGGCCGAGGCCACCCAGGCGGCGTTGATCATCGCCGCCAACGGCCGGCTCAGCCACGCGCCGACGCCGGCTTGGCGCTGCTACTCGGCCGCCGGCGCCAAGGGCGCGCGCAGCAGCCTGATCTACGGTGGGGTCAGTTCGCCGTACCTGGCCTTCGCCGGGATCGATGAGATCGTGGTCGACTGGCTGACCGATACCAACAACGCCAGCGCCGGCGGACTCGGCCACCGCCGCTGGCTGCTGGATCCGTTCCTGCAGCGCGTCGCCTTCGGCATGGTGGCCGGCCGCGACGGCAACGGCGTCAGCAGCGGCGCTGCGCTGCGCTTCATCCCTGCCGCCGCCGGCGTGGCCGCGCGCAGCCGCGACGACTTCATCGCCTGGCCGATCGGCGACTATCCCCGTCGCTACTACGCCGCCGACGCACTGCTGTCGTTCACCGCGCTGCTGGACCGCAATCGCAAGTTCGCCAACCGCGACGTCGACTACGCCGATGCGCAGGTGCAAGTCAGCGAACGCGGCGGGCCGCCACTGGCGGTGCGCGGCCTGAGCGCCGACCACGAGGGCTTCGGCGTCCCCAACAGCCTGCAGTTCCGGGTGCCGGCGCTGCGCCCAGGAGCGATCTACGACGTCAGCATCCGCGACGTGCGGGTGGGTGGGCAGCGCCGCGACTACCGCTACTGGTTCCGTATCGCCGACTAGCCCCTGGCGCCGTTGCATGGTGCGCCAGCGCGGATGCTGCGCGATCGTGCCTCAAGGTCTCGCTAACATCCATTGGCGCACACTGCTGACGCCGGGCGCTACGCCGCGGATAATGGCTGCGCCAGCCGCAGCTCCGCCAGCCTGCCTTCCCGGACCTCCCACGCGACAGCGCCGGGTGGATTCCTCTTTTATGCAGATGCGGAGATTGCGCAATGAGCGACAAATTCAGGGTCGAGCACGACAGCATGGGCGAATTGCAGGTGCCGGCCGAGGCGCTGTGGGGTGCCCAGACCCAGCGTGCGGTGCAGAACTTCCCGGTGTCCGGGCAGCCGATGCCGCGCGGCTTCATCCGCGCGCTGGGCCTGATCAAGGCCGCGGCGGCCGGCGTCAACGCCGACCTGGACCTGCTGCCCAAGGCCGTGGCCAAGGCGGTGCAGGCGGCGGCGCTGGATGTCGCCGGCGGCGCCCACGATGCGCACTTCCCGATCGACATCTACCAGACCGGCTCGGGCACCTCGTCCAACATGAATGCCAACGAGGTCATCGCCACGCTGGCCACGCGCGCGGCCAAGCCGGGCGTGCCGGCGGTGCATCCGAACGACCACGTCAACCTCGGCCAGAGTTCCAACGACGTGGTCCCGACCGCGATCCGCGTCTCCGCGCAGCTGGCCACGCAGGAACAGCTGCTGCCGGCGCTCAAGCACCTGCGCAAGGTCATCGACAAGCGCGCCAGGCAACTGGACAAGGTGGTCAAGACCGGGCGCACGCACCTGATGGATGCGATGCCGCTGACCTTCGGCCAGGAGTTCGGCGCGTGGTCGGCGCAGCTGTCCTCGGCGCAGGAGCGGCTGCAGGACAGTCTCAAGCGGCTGCGCCGGCTGCCGCTGGGCGGCACCGCGATCGGCACCGGGATCAACGCCGATCCGCGCTTCGGCGGCAAGGTCGCCAAGGCGCTGTCCGCGCTGACCGGCAGCAAGTTCGACAGCGCCGACAACAAGTTCGAGGGCCTGGCCGCGCAGGACGATGCGGTGGAACTGTCCGGCCAGCTCAATGCGCTGGCGGTGGCGCTGATCAAGCTCGCCAACGACCTGCGCTGGATGAACGCCGGTCCGCTGGCCGGCCTCGGCGAGATCGAATTGCCGGCGCTGCAGCCGGGCAGCTCGATCATGCCGGGCAAGGTCAATCCGGTGATTCCGGAGGCCACGGTGATGGTCTGCGCGCAGGTCATCGGCCACCACACCGCGATCACCGTGGCCGGGCAGACCGGCAACTTCCAGTTGAACGTGGCGCTGCCGCTGATCGCGGCCAACCTGCTGGATTCGATCAACCTGCTGGCCAACGTGTCGCGGCTGCTGGCCGATTCGGCGATCGCCGGGCTGAAGGTGCGCGAGGACCGGGTCCGCGAGACCCTGGACCGCAATCCGATCCTGGTCACCGCGCTCAATCCGATCATCGGCTACGAGAAGGCGGCGGCGATCGCCAAGCGCGCCTACAAGGAGAATCGTCCGGTGCTGGAGATCGCACTGGAGGACAGCGGCCTGGGCGAGGCCGAACTGCGCAAGCTGCTGGACCCGGCGGCCCTGACCAAGGGCGGCATCCACGCCGGTGGGGGCAGCGGCGGCTGAGGTTGGGCGCATGGGGCGGCGGGTGCCGTGCCACGCGGCTGGTGTGCTGTGCTTGGGAGCGAGCCTGGGGAGCCGGGATGCCGCTGCGGGCTTGCGAAGCTATCCGTGAAGGATGAGGCAGAAGAGGTTCTGGGTGGATAGGCCATCAGTGCCGACAGCATTCCAAAGCCTGCAACTTCATGGCGTCGCTCGTCGCGACTGAAGTCGCTCCCACAAGGGAGCGACGCGAGTGCCGGCTAGATGCGCCGTAGGAGGGCTTCAGCCCCGACGGTATCCGAAGCCGGAACCCTCGCCGCTGCGCCCGTCGCGGTTGAAACCGCTCCTGCAGTGGTTGTCCGTCGTAGTTGGAGGGACCTGCTGAAGGAAGAGCTTCAGCCCCGGCAGGGTCTGGCGTTACAGACCCATCGCCATGCCGCAGTCGCGACCGATGTCGCTTCTGCCGCATGCGCCAGCGGCCTCAGCGCCGCTCCGCCTGCAGGTTGCCGAAGCTTTCCTGGTACGGCTGCAGCGACGGGATGTCGTGCAGCACCGCGCTCTGCAGGGCGCTGATCTCGGGCGTGGTCGCAAAGGCCACCGAGCGCATGTTCGGGTCCGGCGCCGCGGTTTCCAGGGTGCGCTGGCGCTGCATCTGCAAGTGCATGAACAATTGTTGCAGCTGGGTGCGCTGCGCCTGCGGCAGCGGCAGTTCGATGTCGTCGATGCGCAGGCTGCCGTCGGGGCCGATCGAGGCGTTGGCGGCTGGGGCGCGGCGCAGCATCACGGTCATGCTGTCCACCGATACGCGCGGCTTGCCGCGTTCGGCACGCGAGGACGAGGCTGCACCGTCGCGCGCGCCGCACGCCGCCAGCAGCAGGCACAGCGTCATCAGGGAGAACCAAACGGCGAGCTTCTTCATCGATCGATCGGGGCAGCGGAGGACCCGGCCATTTTAGGCCGGGTCCGGCGCAATTACTTGACCGATTTGTCGCAGTCGCCGATGTCGCTGGCGTTGAGGCTGGCATAGGGACGGAACGCCGGCAGCTGCTGCGCCAGCGTGTCCTGCGCCTGGCGCAACGTCGCCACCTGCGCGCAGATCTTCAACGCTTCCTGCTTGAGCTTCTCGGCCTGCGCTTGGATGTTCTCGCCGACGTGGTCGGTGTTGCCGCTGATGACCCCGGCCAGCGCATCGCCGGCCGCCTTCACCCCGAGCGCGGCGCCTTGCTTGCCGACCTCCAGGCCCTGCGTGCCGATCGCGCCGAGCTGCGCGCGGTAGGCCACCAGCAGGGCGTGCTGCTCGGCGCTGGCCGCAACCTGCTTGCCGTCGATCAGCAGGTCGCCGGCTCGGGTGATGGTCGCCGGCGGCTGCCCGGAGACCTTCAGGGTGATGTCGCCGTTGTCGAAGCTCAGGCTGTGCTTGCCGCCGCTGTCCGCGCTGCCGGTCTTGTCGGCCTGCGGGGTGGAGGGCTGGCAGGCGGCCAGGGCCAACAGCGCAGTCAGGGCGACGCCGGCCAGCGCCAGGGAACGATGCTGCATGGGTGTGTCCTCGGTCGAAGCGAGAAGGGAAGGCGGCGGCTCAGCGCGGTTTGGGCACGTTGACGCTGCCGTGCACGCCGCTGTGGTGGATGTCGCCGCTGCCGACCTTCTCCACGGTGAGGTTGCCGCCGACGCCGCTGACCTCCAGGTCGCCGGAGCCGATCGATTGCAGCGCCACGCTGCCGGTCACGTCGCGCAGCTGCGCATCGCCGGAGCCGATGCTGCCGATCTGCACCGCGCCGCGCACGCCGTGCACGGTCAGGTCGCCGGAGCCGACGGTGCCGATCTTGACGTCGCCGCCGACCTGGCTGGCCTTGACGTCGCCCGACCCCAGCTTGGGCAGGCTGAGGCTGCCGATGTCGCGCAGGTCGATGTCGCCCGATCCCACCGTGGCGCTGACCGCGCCGCGCACGCCGTGCGCGTGCAGGTCGCCGGAGCCGACCGTGGCGTCGAGCGAGGCCACGCCGCCGATGTCGGCATCGCCGGAGCCCAGCCTCAACTGCACGGGCAGGGAATTGGGCACGCTGCCGGCGAGGTCGAGATAGGCGTAGCGGGTGCCCGAGCTGATGCCGTGGATCTTGCCGTCGTGCTGCAGGGTCACGATCAGCGTGTCGCCTTCGCGGCGCTGGCGCACGGTCAGCTCCTTCAGCATGTCTGCATCGGAGGCGCAGGCGCGGCCGCGCAGTTCGAACGCGGCGCCGCTGCTGGCGCCGGTCAGCTTGAGGTTGTTCTGCTGCGCGTCGAAGATCACATTCTTGACGCCGGCCAGATCCAGTTTCAGGTTGCGCGGCTCGGAATGCCTGCATTCGTCGGCCAGGGCCAGGGTCGGGACCAGCAGCAGCGCGGACAGCAGCAAGGTCTTGCGCATCATCGTGAACTCCTTATGCAATGAGGGAAGCGGAAAAGGGGCGGCGGGATGGCGGTGCGGATCAGGCTTCGTCGCGCCAGCGGCGCAGGTAGATCGCCGCGACGATGAAGGCCACGCCGACCGCCGCGCCGATCCAGATGTCGGCGCTCTGGAAGATGCGCCAGGCATCGCTGAGATGGATCGCGTTGGCCAGGTCCTGGGAGCTGTCGATCTGCATCGGCGGCGCGCTCTCGCTGAGCACCGGCAGCCAGGTGCCGGGCAGCACGCTCAGCAGGCCGCGGTAGACCACCGTGTACCAGATCGCGTTGTGGTTCACGTGCAGCATCGGCAGGATGCCCATCATGCTCGCCATCACGCAGCCCAGGACCGGGATCAGCACCGCCCACAGGAACGGCTTGGTGCGCGCCCAGGCCGAGCAGAACATCAGCCAGCCGATGGTCGGCAGCGACCACATCACGTAGATCGGCAGGTTGGCCAGTACCCCGCCGATGATGCGCAGCGGATGCGAATGGGTGAACACCGCGCCGCTCTGCTGCACGCCGTTGACCGACAGGGTCAGTGCGGTGACCACCCACAGCGCGATGCCGATCAGCAGGCCGATGCCGATCGCCACGATCGGCGCCAGCAGCAGCGCCCAGGCCGCCTTGGACAGCACCGTGCTCAGGTCCGACAGCGGCAGCGACTTCCAGAACAGCACGCTGCGGTCGCGGCGGTCGTCGTACAGCGAACCCAGCGCGTAGAAGAACACCACGAACCCCAGCACGATGCAGGCCAGGACCACGCCGGCCAGCATGGTGCCGTCGCCCACGGCGCCGATGATCTCGTTGACCTTCTGCGGGCCGCCGTCCCAGTTGATGCTGTTGGTATCGTTGCCGCGGCCGGCCACGGTGCCGATCAGCGCCAGCAGCGCGTACAGCACGGTGATCACGCTGCCGGCGATGACCGGCGCCCACAGGAAACCGCCGCGGTTTTCCCAGTATTCGCGCTTCAGCAGCCACTTGAAGGTGGTCAGGGCAGAGATGGACTTGGCGGGTGCGTTCATGCGTAGGTCCCCTTCATGATGGCGACGAACAGGTCGGCCAGGCCGGGAGTGCGGGTTTCGCCGAGTGCGGCCAGCTGCGCCTGCGGCACGCCGTCGTACAGGAACACGGTCTTGCCGAACGGCAGGCCGCGCTCGTCGATCGGCTGCAGCGCGCGCGCCGCGTCGATGCGCTCGGCCGGCACCAGCAGTTCGGTGTAGCGCGTGGCCATGTGCTCCATGTCGGCGCTGAGCACGATGCGGCCGTCGCGGATGAACAGCACGTCGGTGAGGATGTGCTCGATCTCCTCGACCTGGTGGGTGGTGATGATGATGGTCTTCTGTTCGTCGAAGTAGTCCTCCAGCAGGCGCTGGTAGAACTCCTTGCGGTACAGGATGTCCAGGCCCAGGGTCGGTTCGTCCAGCACCAGCAGGCGCGCGTCGATGGCCATCACCAGGGCCAGGTGCAGCTGCACGATCATGCCCTTGGACATCTCGCGCACGCGCAGCTTGGGGGTGAGCTTGGTATTGGCCAGGAAGCGCTCGCACTTGGCGCGGTCGAAGCGCGGATGCACCCCGGCGACGAAGTCGATCGCCTCGCGCACCCGCATCCAGCGCGGCAGCACCGCCACGTCGGCGATGAAGCACACGTCGTTCATCAGGTCGTCGCGCTGCCTGCGCGGGTCCATGCCCAGCACGCGCAGTTCGCCCTCCACCGCGGTCAGGCCGAGCACCGCTTTCAGCGCGGTGGTCTTGCCGGCGCCGTTGGGGCCGATCAGGCCGACGATGCGGCCCGGCGCGATCGCGAAGGAGGCATCGGCCAGCGCCGGCTTGTGGTTGTAGGTCTTGCGCAGCGAGCGCGCGGAGACGACGGATTCGGATGCGGCGACAGCGGCAGTCATGGTGTTTTCCCCGGTGGCAACAAGTCTTCCAATGTCAGGCCCAGGCGCTGGATCCGTTCCAGCACCAGAGGCCACTCTTCGTTGAGAAAGCGGTCGCGTTCGCTGCCGCGCAGCTTCTTGGCCGCTTCCTCGGTCATGAACATGCCCAGCCCGCGGCGCTTCTCGACCAGGGCCTCGTCGGCCAGTTCCTGGTAGGCGCGCGAGACGGTGATCGGGTTGAGCTGGTATTCGGCGGCGACCTGGCGCACCGAGGGCAGCGCGTCGCCGGGCTTGATGATCCCGTCCAGCATCATCGCGATCACGCGATCCTTCAGCTGGCGGTAGATCGGAGCGCCATCGCTCCAGTGGATATCGCTCATGGTCAGCTCCGTGGGCGCAGGGTGTGCGCGAAGGAGAAATAGGGCATCGACAGCGATGCACGCATCCGCCGCACCGGCGCGGGCGCGGCGGGAGGGGCGTGGCTGTCTTCCTGCGGCTCGCTGGCGCCATAATCGGGCAACCGTCCCTGGCTGCCTTGGGCGCCGACCCAGCTCACCGAGAACAGGGCGCCGACGATGACCATGGCCGGAAGGCTGCGCTGCATGCGTTGGAGGTTCATCGTTTGCCCTGCTCTGGGTGAGTGGTGTTGTATTTAACTATAACACCGTCACACGTCATGTCAACATAGTGACCGACCCAACTCATGGCCTAGTGCCTGCGCGTTTCTTTACTCCTCTTACGGTGCCCCGATGAAACTATCCAAGCGTTTGTTTTTCCTCGCGATCCTTGTCGCCGCCGGCACCGTCGGCAGTGCCTGGGCCGCCTCGTTGCTGGACCTGGACTACCGTCCGCTGGCCGGCAAGGACAAGGTGAATCTGAACAAGACCTACGGCGGCAAGGTGCTGCTGGTGGTCAACACCGCCAGCAAGTGCGGCTTCACCCCGCAGTACGACGGCCTGGAGCAGTTGCAGCAGCGTTACGCCGCGCAGGGCTTCAGCGTGCTCGGTTTCCCGTCCAACGACTTCAAGGGGCAGGAGCCCGGATCGGAGAAGCAGATCCAGGAATTCTGCACGCTGACCTACGGGGTCAAGTTCCCGATGTTCGAGAAGGTGCATGTACTCGGCGCCGAGGCGACGCCGCTGTACAAGCAGCTGACCCAGGCCACCGGCGTGGCGCCGGGCTGGAACTTCCACAAGTATCTGATCGCGCGCGACGGACGCGTGGTCGCGCAGTTCCCCAGCAAGATCGCGCCGGACGATCCGTCCTTGCGTACGGCCATCGAACGCGAACTGAAAGCGCAGCCGGGATCACATTGAATCCGGGTCGATATCGTTGCCGCGCATGCGACAATGCGGCCTCTGCGCCATGGCGGCGCCTCTAATTCACTTCCAGGAAAGTAGCGAATGAAGATGGGAATGCGCGGCGCCGTGGCGTCGCTGTTGATGGGGATGGCGGTGGTGGCGGGCAGCGCGTCCGCGCAGGCGCCGGCGACGGCCAAGCCGGCGGCGCTGGGCAGCGAGAAGCAGAAGGTCAGCTACGCGATCGGCATGGACGTGGCGCGTTCGTTCGAGCCGATCGCCCAGGACATCGACCTGGACGCCATGCAGCGCGCGATCGAGAACGCGTTCAAGGGCGGCAAGCCGTTGCTGTCCGATGCGCAGGCGCAGGCCACCGACACCGCATTGCGCACGCAGATGGCCGCGCGCAGCGGCCAGCCGGTCCCGGGCATGGCGCCGGGCAGCCAGCCGCCGCCGGTGTCCAAGCAGAACGTGGGCCTGATGCTCGGCGATCGTGCGGTCGGCCCGTCGCTGGCGCGGATCCAGAACGAGATCGATCTGGCCACCTTGATGGGCGCGGTACGCACCGTGTTCGCCAAGGGCGACACCGCGATGACCCAGGAGCAGGCGGCCGCCACGCTGCAGGCCTACAGCGCCTCCAAGCAGGCTGCCGCGTCGACCGAGAACCGCGAGAAGGGCAACGCCTTCCTGGCGCAGAACAAGACCCAGAAGGGCGTGGTCACCACGCCGTCGGGCCTGCAGTACATGGTGCTGCGCCAGGGCAGCGGCGAACGGCCGATGCCGACCAGCAAAGTGCGGGTGAACTACGAAGGCAAGCTGCTCGATGGCGAGGTGTTCGACAGCTCGTACAAGACCGGGCAGCCGGCCGAGTTCTCGCTCACCCAGGTGGTGCCGGGCTGGAGCGAGGGCGTGGCGTTGATGCCGGTCGGCTCCAAGTACCGTTTCTGGATTCCGTCGAACCTGGGCTACGGCCCGCAGGGCACCCCGGGCGGCCCGATCGGCCCGGATTCCATGCTCACCTTCGACGTGGAACTGTTGGGCATCCTTCAATAACCGAAAGGAGATTACATGCGCGTAGCGATATTCGGCACCGGCTATGTCGGGCTCGTCACCGGAACCTGTCTGGCCGAGGTAGGCCATCACGTGGTATGCGTGGACATCGACCAAGCCAAAGTGGATGGGCTCAACAAGGGCGTGGTCCCGATCTACGAGCCTGGCCTCTCGCCGATGGTCAAGGCCAATCACGCCGCACGGAGGCTGTTCTTCACCACCGATGCGGCCAGCGCCATCGCGCATGGAGATATCGTGTTCATCGCCGTCGGCACGCCGCCGGACGAGGACGGTAGCGCCGATCTGCAGTACGTGCTGGCGGTGGCCCGTACCATCGGCCAGCACATCCAGGGACCGACCGTGGTGGTCAACAAGTCGACGGTGCCGGTCGGGACCGCCGACAAGGTGCGCGCGGCGATCGCCGCCGAGCTGGACAAGCGCAGCGAGACGATCGAGTTCGACGTGGTGTCCAATCCGGAATTCCTGAAGGAAGGCGACGCGGTCGCCGACTGCATGCGTCCTGACCGCATCGTGATCGGCAGCAGCAAGCCGGGCACCGCCGCGCGCCTGCGCCGCCTGTACGCGCCGTTCAACCGCAACCACGACCGCATCGTGGAGATGGACGTGCGTTCGGCCGAGCTGACCAAGTACGCGGCCAACGCGATGCTGGCGACCAAGATCAGTTTCATGAACGAGATCGCCAACATCGCCGAGCGGGTCGGCGCCGACGTGGAGAAGGTGCGCCAGGGCATCGGCTCGGATCCGCGCATCGGCTGGCACTTCATCTATCCGGGCGCCGGTTACGGCGGCTCGTGTTTCCCCAAGGACGTGCAGGCGCTGGCGCGCACCGCGCAGCAGTACGGCCATCAGGCCAAGCTGCTGGATGCGGTGGAAGCGGTCAACGAGGCGCAGAAGGGCCATCTGTACGAGCTGGTCCAGCGCCATTACGGCGGCGCCAGCGTAGCCGGCAAGACCTTCGCGGTGTGGGGCCTGGCGTTCAAGCCCAATACCGACGACATGCGCGCCGCGTCCAGCCGCCGCCTGCTGGCGCAGCTGTGGGAGGCCGGGGCGACGGTGCGTGCCTACGATCCGGAGGCGACCGAGGAAGCCAAGCGCATCTTCGGCGAACGCGACGACCTGAGCTTCTGCGAGGACGCCTTCGCTGCGCTGGAAGGCGCCGATGCGCTGGTCGTGGTCACCGAATGGAAGCAGTTCCGCAGCCCGGATTTCACCCGGATGAAGGAACTGCTCGGCGACGCGGTGGTGTTCGACGGCCGCAATCTCTACGATCCGCAGGAAATCGAGACCTTCGGCCTCGCTTACTATGGCATCGGCCGCGGGCGTTCGATCAGTGATGCATGACTTCTCCACCCAGGATCGATTGCTGGAGAACCGGTTGATCGAGCTGGAGACGCGCCTGTCCTTCCAGGAACAGGCGCTGTCGGAGGTGAGCGATGCGTTGGCCGAGGCACGTGCCGAAAGCCAACGCAACGCCACGCTGCTGCGCCACCTGCTCGAGGACCTGGGCAAGGTGCGCAGCACGCTCTATGCCGATGCCGCCGACGAACCGCCCCCTCCGCATTATTGATACCGATCCGATCCTGCCACGATGAGCGATACCCTCCGCGACCAGCTGCTGGGCCTGGGCTTCAAGCCCGTGCCGAAACCCGAACGCCCAGAGCGCAATGCCACGCCCACGCAGCCAGCGCGGGGCCGGCCCGGCCAGCCTCCGGGGCATGGCCACAAGCCGGCGGGCGCGCGTGGCGAACGCCCGCCCGCCACCGGCAAGCCCGGCGGCGGGCGCGCGCATGATGGCGCCGGCCGTGCGCGTGGCGCCGGCGCCGGTGCCGGCCGTCCGCACGCGGCAGGCGACGGCCGCGGCCGTCCGCAGGGCGCGCCTGGCCAGCCGCCGGCGCGGCCGCAGGCCGCACGGCCGCCGCGCACGCGCGAGGACATCGACCTGGCCAAGGCCTATGCGATCCGTGCGCAACGCGAGAAGGACGAGCGCATCGAGGCCGAACGGCTCAAGCAGGAACAGGCCCGGCTGCGCCGCGAGGCACGGGCCAGGCTCGACGAACTGCTCAAGGACCAGGCGCTGAATCACGCCGAGGCCGACATCGCCCGCCATTTCCCCTATGGCGGCAAGATCAAGCGCATCTACGTCACCGCCGAGCAGCTCAAGGCGCTCAATGCCGGCGAGCTGGGCGTGCTGCAGCAGAACGGCCGCTACCTGCTGGTGACGGCGGCGCTGCTGGATCAGGCCGAGGCGATCTTCCCGGCGTCGGTGGCGCTGCGGGTGGACCCGAACGCCACGGCCGACGAAGACCCCTACGCCGATCCGAAGTACCAGATCCCCGACGATCTGGTCTGGTAGGCATGGCGTTCCCAGGGACGGGAGGAGCGGGAATCCAGCGCCTGCGCACGGCGCCGCCCGCGCACGCGGCGGGCGGTTATCTGCCCTATATCGACGGGCTGCGCGCGCTCGCGGTGCTGGCGGTCATCGCCTATCACCTGGATCCGGCCTGGCTGCCGGGCGGCTTCACCGGCGTCGACGTGTTCTTCGTGATCTCCGGCTTCGTGGTCAGCGCTTCGCTGCAACGCTTGCCGACGGCCGGCAGCCGGGGCGTGTTCGCGCAGTTCTACGCGCGGCGCATGCGCCGCATCGCGCCGGCGCTGCTGGCCTGCCTGCTGGTCACCGCGCTGGCCAGCGGCCTGTTCATCCCGGACTCGTGGTTGAGCGAGACCAGCGCCAGGACCGGGCGCATGGCCTTCGTCGGCCTCAGCAACTGGGTGCTGGCCGCGACCGGCAACGATTATTTCTCGCCGAAGGCCGAGTTCAACCCATACACGCATACCTGGTCGCTGGGCGTGGAGGAGCAGTTCTACCTGCTGTTCCCGTTGCTGTTCCTGGCCTGGAACCGCGGCGGCCGCGGCCGCGCGTGGTCGACGCTGCTGGTGGCGCTGGCCTCGGTCGCATCGCTGGCCTACGCGTGCGTGCGCAGCCGCGCCGGTGGCGACGCCGGCGCTGCGTTCTACCTGACCACCGCGCGCTTCTGGCAACTGGGCAGCGGCGTGCTGCTGTATCAGGCGCTGGCGCTGAGCGGGCGGTTCGACGCCGGCGCTGCGCAAGTGCCGGCTGCGGCCTGGAGCTGGCGTTCGCCGCTGTTGGCGTTGGCGCTGGGGGCGGTCGGCTACGGGTTGTGGCGTGCGCGCCCCGGGTACTCGCCGTGGCCCGACGGCCTGTGGCCGGTACTGGGCACGCTGGGCCTGCTGGGATTGCTGCACGGCGCGCCGGCCGGCTGGATCAAGCGGGCGCTGTCGCAGCGCGCGGTGGTGGCGATCGGCCGCGTCTCCTATTCGCTGTACCTGTGGCATTGGCCGGTGTTCGTGCTGTTCCGCTGGACCGTGGGCCTGGAGTCGGCGCTGGCGAAAGCGTTGGCGCTGCTGCTGGTGGCGGGGCTGGCGCTGGCGTCGTACCGCTGGGTGGAGCTGCCATGGCGCAGCGGCCGCATCGGCAAGGCGCGCACGCCGGCGCGCACCATCGCCGCCGGGCTGGGCGTGATCGTGCTTGCCGCCGGCGTGCATGCGCTGCTGCTGGACACGCAGCGCTACTACTCGCTGAGCACGGTGAGCCGGCATCCGCTGGAGTGGTACGCGTATGCCAAGGGCATGCGCAAGGAGTTCCCGCATTGCACGCTGAAGACCGGGCGGGTGGACGTGCAGGTCGGCAGCGCCAAGCTGTTCGAGCGTGGCGATTGCGACCTGCGCGACCGCGGCCTGGAGACGCCGCGCACGCCGACCCAGTTGTTCGTCGCCGGCGATTCGCATGCGCTGGCCTACAACGAACTGCTGCGCCGCTTCGCGCTGCAGAGCGGCGTGGCGGTGCGCCTGTACGGCGTGGGGGGCTGCCCGATCGTCGGCCTGCAGGCCTGGCAGGCGACGCACGCCGGGTGCCAGGCCTACGAGCGCAGCACCCTGGCCGATGTCGCCGCGCATGCGCGCGACGGCGATGTGCTGTTCCTGCCCGCGCTGCGGCTGCTGCGCCTGGCCGAGCAGACCCAACTGTTCGACGAGGCGGCGGTGATGGCCGAGCAGGACAGCGCGCAGGCGCAGGCGGTGCGCGCCGCCGGCGAGGAGGCGGCGGTCGCGCTGCTGC
Organism: Xanthomonas campestris pv. phormiicola; assembly: GCA_025666215.1. Taxonomy (NCBI): domain Bacteria; kingdom Pseudomonadati; phylum Pseudomonadota; class Gammaproteobacteria; order Lysobacterales; family Lysobacteraceae; genus Xanthomonas; species Xanthomonas campestris. The sequence goes on from CP102593.1 coordinate 2,400,471, forward strand.
AGCCGCTGGCGCAGCGCGGCGTGCGCGTCGTGTTCGAGGCGCCCAAGCCGTTGCTGCGCGCGCCGCCGTATCGCTGTTCCGACTGGTTCAACCGCGGCAACGCGATCTGCGCGCGCGGCACGCAGATCCAGCGCGACACCATGGAGCGCTATCGCGCGCCGGTGCTGCACAGCCTGCAGCGCATCGCCGCGCGGCTGCCGCATGCGTCGGTGTGGGATCCGTTGCCGCTGCTGTGCGAGCCGCAGCGTTGCGCCGGCATGCGCGACGGACACCCGCTGTTCTTCGATGCCGATCACCTCAGCGGCTACGGCAATCGGCTGCTGTTGCCGGGCTTCACGGCGCACGTCAAGGCGCTGCAGGCAGAATCGGGCACGGCGCCTTGAGCGGCGGCGCTCGCTCTTGCGGAGGCGGATCATGACCACAGCCAGTTCCGTTGCGTCGTTGCGCGTGCAGGTCCGCATCCGCGGCGCATGTGCAACGCATCGTGCCGCGGCGTTCCTGCATTGCGCGCTGGTGCTCGGCGCTCTGGGCGCCGCGCGCGTCGCCCAGGCCGACGACGCGCCGGCGTTCGACCGCCCCGGCATCGGCTTCGCGTCGCAGACCCTGCCGGCCGGCGGCGTCGCCTGGGAGCAGGCGCTGTCGGACGTGAGCTACGACCGCAGCGGCGGCGTGCGCAGCACCGAATACGTGGCCGACAGCCGCCTGCGGATCGGCCTGAGCGCGCAGGCGGAACTGCAATTGGCCATCGACAGCCAGGTCTGGCAGCGCGTGCGCGGCACCGGCGAGGATTTCCGCGGGCATGGCGGCGGCGATGCCGGCGTCGGCCTGAAATGGGCGCTGCCGAGCAACCGCGACGCGTTTTCCTGGGCCGTGCTCGGCACCGCCGCGGTGCCGGTGGGGCGCGCGCCGTACGGCGACGACGGGCACCGCTACGATCTCGGCGTCAGCGCCGGCTGGGACCTGGAGGGCGGGCGCAACGTCGCGCTGTACGCCAACCTCAGCGACAGCGACGACGGCCACGGCTGGACCGTGTCGCCGAGCTATACGTTCTACGCGCGGGGCGACCTCAGCGCCTATGCCGAAGCCGGCATCGGCGGCGGCGAGGACGAGATGCGCGCGCTCGGCACCGGGCTGACCTGGTTGATCGCCCAGCGCGTGCAACTGGACCTGTCGGTGCTGCGCGGCTTGTCCGCGCCGACGTCGGATTGGCAGGGCGGCCTCGGCGTGTCGGTGCTGCTGCGCTGAGCGCTGTGAGACCCTCTCCCGTCGGGAGAGGGGTGGGGTGAGGGTCCGGCGCGAAAGCGTCTCGCGGAGTTTGGGTACACGAGGCTGCGTCCGTACCCTCATCCGCCCCTGCGGGGCACCTTCTCCCGGTGGGAGAAGGGAACAGCCGTGCGTAGGTCCCGGAGGGAGATGAACGTTGCTACGCCCCTCACTCCGGATCGTAGTCCAGGTTCGAGGCCAGCCAGCGCTCGGCCTGCAGCAGCGGTACGCCCTTGCGTCGCGCGTAGTCGGCGACCTGTTCCTTGGTCAGCCGCCCGACCACGAAGTACTGGCTCTGCGGATGGCTGAAGTAGTAGCCTGACACCGCCGCGGTCGGCAGCATCGCGAAGCTTTCGGTCAACGCCATGCCGGCATTGCGTTCGGCGTCGAGCAGCGCGAACAGGGTCTTCTTCTCGCTGTGCTCGGGGCAGGCCGGATAGCCGGGGGCAGGGCGGATGCCGCGGTACTTCTCGGCGATCAGCGCCTCGTTGTCCAGCGCCTCGTCGGCGGCATAGCCCCAGAATTCGCGGCGCACGCGCTGGTGCAGGCGCTCGGCCAAGGCCTCGGCCAGGCGATCGGCCAGCGCCTTGAGCAGGATCGCGTTGTAGTCGTCGTGCGTGGCTTCGAAGCGCGCCACATGCGGCTCGATGCCGATGCCGGCGGTGACCGCGAACGCGCCGATCCAGTCCTGCTTGCCGCTGTCCTTGGGCGCGATGAAATCGGCCAGGCAGAAATCGGGCCGTTCGACCGGCTTGTCGACTTGTTGGCGCAGGAAGTGCAGGAGGTGCCGGGACTCGGAAGCGCCTGTCTTGAGCGCCGAAACCGCTGCGGATGCTTCTGTCGAGTCCCCAGTCCCGAGTCCCGAGTCCCGCGCCAGCAGCACCTCCACATCATCCCCGAGCGCATTCGCCGGCCACAGCCCGAATACCGCCTTGGCGGTCAGCCACTTCTCGGCGACGATGCGCTTGAGCATCGCGCGCGCGTCGCGGTACAGCTCGCTGGCCTGGCTGCCGACCACCGCGTCGCTGAGGATCGCCGGGAACTTGCCGGCCAGTTCCCAGGCCTGGAAGAACGGGGTCCAGTCGATCAGGTCGATCAGTTCGGGCAGCGGATAGTCGTCGAACACGTGCAGGCCCGGCTGCTTCGGCACCGGCGGCGTGTAGGCGTCCCAGCCGCCGTCGAAGCGCTGCGCGCGCGCCTTTTCCAGCGACACCAGGCGCTTGGCGTCGCCGCGGTTCCTGTGACGCTGGCGGATCTCGGCGTAGTCGGCGTCGTTGGCGGCGACGAATGCGGCGCGCAGGTCCTTGGAGATCAGCGACTGGGCCACGCCGACCGCGCGCGAGGCGTCCTTGACCCACACCGTCGGTGCGCCGTAGTGCGGGTCGATCTTCAGCGCGGTGTGCGCACGCGAGGTGGTGGCGCCGCCGATCAGCAGCGGCATCGAGAAGCCCTGCCGCTGCATCTCGCGGGCGACGTGGCTCATCTCCTCCAGCGACGGGGTGATCAGCCCGGACAGGCCGATGATGTCGGCGTTCTCGGCGCGCGCGCGGTCGAGGATGGTCTGGGTCGGCACCATCACCCCCAGGTCGATCACGTCGAAGTTGTTGCAGGCCAGGACCACGCCGACGATGTTCTTGCCGATGTCGTGCACGTCGCCCTTGACCGTGGCCATGATGATCTTGCCGTTGGACTTGCCGGTGTCGCCGGTGCGCAGCTTTTCCGCCTCGATGTACGGCAGCAGGTAGGCCACCGCCTTCTTCATCACCCGCGCCGACTTGACCACCTGCGGCAGGAACATCTTGCCGGCGCCGAACAGGTCGCCGACCACGTTCATGCCGTCCATCAGCGGGCCTTCGATCACGTCCAGCGGGCGCGTGGACAGCTGCCGCGCTTCTTCGGTGTCCAGTTCCACGTAGGCGTCCACGCCGTGCACCAGCGCGTGCGCCAGCCGCGCGCGTACCGGCTTGTCGCGCCAGGCCAGGTCTTCGACGCTGCTCTGGCCCTTCTTGCCCTTGTAGCGCTCGGCGATCTCCAGCAGGCGCTCGGTGCCGTCGCGGCGGCGGTTGAGGATCACGTCCTCCACGCGCTCGCGCAGGTCCGGATCCAGGTCGTCGTAGATCGGCATGCCGCCAGCGTTGACGATGCCCATGTCCATGCCCGCGGCGATGGCGTGGTACAGGAACACCGAGTGGATCGCCTGGCGCACGGTCTCGTTGCCGCGGAACGAGAACGACACGTTGGACACGCCGCCGGACACGTGGCAATGCGGCAGGGTCTGCTTGATGATGCGGGTGGCCTCGATGAAGTCCACCGCGTAGTTGTCGTGTTCCTCGATGCCGGTGGCCACGGCGAAGATGTTGGGGTCGAAGATGATGTCTTCCGGCGGGAAGCCGACCTGCTCGGTCAGGATCCGGTAGGCGCGGCTGCAGATCTCGACCTTGCGCGCGCAGGTGTCGGCCTGGCCCTGCTCGTCGAACGCCATCACCACCGCGGCGGCGCCGTAGCGCAGCACCTTGCGCGCGTGCTCGACGAACACCGCCTCGCCTTCCTTCAGCGAGATCGAGTTGACCACGCTCTTGCCCTGCAGGCACTTCAGCCCGGCCTCGATCACGCTCCACTTGGAGGAATCGACCATGATCGGGATGCGCGCGATGTCCGGCTCGGACATGATCAGGTTGAGAAAGCGGGTCATCGCCTTCTCCGAATCGATCAGGCCCTCGTCCATGTTGACGTCGAGGATCTGCGCGCCGCTGGCGACCTGCTGGCGCGCCACCTCCACCGCCTCCTCGTAGCGTTCTTCCTTGACCAGCTTGCGGAACTGCGCGCTGCCGGTGACGTTGGTGCGTTCGCCGACGTTGACGAACAGCAGGTCCGGGGTCAGCAGCAGCGGCTCCAGGCCGGACAGGCGGGTAATGCGGACGGACATGGGCTCAGCCTTTCGGGATCGTTGCCGTGGCCGCGTGCGCGCGACCGACGGGCGCAGCGCACGGCGGACGGCGCGCGTGCACTGCGAATGCGTGAAGCGGCAGCGGATGCGCGCGCATCTCAGGCCGCCTGTGCCTGCGCCGCCAGCGGCGTGCGCGGACGCAGCCCGCGCACCGCCTCGGCGATCGCCTGGATATGCGCCGGGGTGGTGCCGCAGCAGCCGCCGACCAGGTTCAGCAGGCCGGATTCGGCGAACTCCTTCAGCGTCGCCGCCATTTCCTCCGGGGTCTCGTCGTACTCGCCGAAGGCGTTGGGCAGGCCGGCGTTGGGATGCGCGCTGACGTAGCCGTCGGCGATCCGCGCCAGCGTCTCCACGTGCGGGCGCAGGTCGCTGGCGCCGAGCGCGCAGTTCAATCCCACCGACAGCGGCCGGCCGTGCGCGACAGAGGCGTAGAACGCTTCGGCGGTCTGCCCGGACAGGGTGCGCCCGGAGGCATCGGTGATGGTGCCGGAGATCATCACCGGCAGGCGTCCGCCGCGCGCGTCGAACACTTCCTCGATCGCGTACAGCGCCGCCTTGGCGTTGAGCGTGTCGAAGATGGTCTCCACCATCAGCGTGTCGGCGCCGCCGTCGATCAGGCCCTCGACCGCTTCGCGGTAGGTGCCGCGCAGTTCGTCGAAGCTGGTGTTGCGGAAGCCGGGATCGTTGACGTCGGGGCTGATCGAGGCGGTGCGGCTGGTTGGGCCGAGCACGCCGATGACGAAGCGCGGCTTGTCCGGGGTGAGCGCCTCGACCGCGTCGCAGCAGTCGCGCGCGACCCGCGCGCCGGCCTTGTTGAGTTCGTAGACCAGGTGCTCCAGGTGGTAGTCGGCCTGGCTGATCGAGGTGGCGTTGAAGGTGTTGGTTTCCAGCAGGTCGGCGCCGGCGTCGAGGTAGGCGCGGTGGATGCCGGCGATCACTTCCGGCCGCGACAGCAGCAACAGGTCGTTGTTGCCCTTCAGATCGTGGCCCTGCGGCGCATGGTCGCAGCCGGGGCCGTGCACGTGCGCGCCGTCGTAGCCGGCGGCGAAACGCTCGCCGCGGTAGTCGGCTTCCTGCAGGTCGTGGCGCTGGATCATGGTGCCCATCGCGCCGTCGATGATCAGGATGCGTTCGGACAGCGCCTGCAGGAGTTTCTGCGTGCGCTGGGGGTGGAGCCAGGGCAGGCCCGGGACTCGGGACTCGGGACTCGGGACTCGGAGGGGGGGCGTAGGCGTCATCGCACGGCCTTCTTCGGATGGAGGGTTTGGCTGTTTCCGAGTCCCGAGTCCCGAGTCCCGAGTCCCGGCTTCATGGCAATCAACGACACCACCTCGAAATGCGGCGGCCGCTTCTCGCGGGTCACGGTTTCCAGGCTGGACACGTCCAGCCCGGCCTTGTCCACGAACTTGCGCAGCTCCTTGGAGGAGAAGCCCAGGTTGACGTGGCCGTAGGCCTGCACCGCGGCCTTGTGTTCGTGGCGGGCGAGGCTGCACAGCAGCAGGCGTCCGCCGCGGCGCAGCACCCGCGCCGATTCGGCCACCGCCTGCGCCGGCTTGGCCGCGTAGGTCAGCGCGTGCATCATCACCACCAGGTCGAAGCTGGCGTCGGCGAACGGCAGCGCGTGCATGTCGCCTTCGCGCACTTCCACGTTGCCGAGCCGGCGCAGGCGTTCGCTGGCTGCGGCCACCACCCGCGCGCTGGTGTCGATGCACACATAGCGGCGCGCATGCGGGGCCACCAGTTCGGCCAGCACGCCGTCGCCGGAGGCGATGTCGAGCACGTCGCCGGTTTCCAGCAGCGGCAACGCGGTGCGCGCCAGCGCTTCCCAGGTGCGCCCGGGCGAGTAGTGGCGTTCCATGTCGCCGGCCACCGAGTCGGCCCAGTTCTGGTCGGCGGCGCGGTTGGCCAGCACCGCGGCCACGCGCTCGGCGTCCTGGCGCAGCAGCGGATCGTCGCTGCCGGTGCTCAGCGCCAGCCACAGCGCACGCTGCGCCGGGTCCAGCTGCGCCTCGTCGAAGCGGTAGTAGGCCGACACGCCGGCGCGGCGGTCGCGCACCAGCCCGGCCTCCTTCAGCTTGGCCAGGTGGGTGGACACGCGCGGTTGCGCCAGCCGGGTGATCGCCGACAGCTCGGCCACGGTCAGTTCTTCCTGCTCCAGCAAGGCCAGCAGGCGCACGCGGGTCGCATCGGCGAACACCTTCAGCCGGGTCGACCAGTCCTCCAGATCCATAATATCTTCCTATCGCGATATAGAGATATTCTGGTCCCGCGGGCGCATCGGGTCAAGTCGTGCACACGCCTGCGTATGGTCTGGGTGGCTACAATGGCGCACCAGACAGCCCGGGAGGGTTCTACGTGGATTTCAGCTTTACTGAAGAGCAATTGATGATCCAGGACGTGGCGCGGCGCATCGCCCAGGAACGGATCGCGCCGAGCGCCGAGCATCACGACCGCACCGGCGAGTTCCCGCTGGAGAACATCCGCCTGCTCGGCGAGAACGGTTTGATGGGCATCGAGGTGCCGGAGGAATACGGCGGTGCCGGCATGGATCCGATCGCCTACGTGCTGGCGATGGTCGAGATCGCCGCCGGCGACGCCGCCCATTCCACCATCGTGTCGGTCAACAACTCGCTGTTCTGCGCCGGCATCCTGAAGAACGGCAACGAGGCGCAGAAGCACAAGTACGTGCGCGCGATCGCCGACGGCAGCCACATCGGCGCGTTCGCGCTGACCGAGCCGCAGTCCGGCTCCGACGCCACCGCGATGCGCTGCCGCGCCGTCCGCCAGGACGACGGCAGCTTCGTGATCAACGGCAAGAAGAGCTGGATCACCTCCGGCCCGGTCGCCAAGTACATCGTGCTGTACGCGCTGAGCGAGCCGGAGCAGGGCGCGCGCGGCATCACCGCGTTCGTCGTCGACACCGACAAGCCCGGCTTCCACCGCGGCAAGACCGAGCCCAAGCTCGGCATCCGCGCCTCGGCCACCTGCGAGATCGAGTTCCAGGACTACGTGGCGAGCCCGGACGAGATCCTGGGCGCACCGGGCGAGGGCTTCAAGATCGCGATGAGCGTGCTCGACGCCGGCCGCATCGGCATCGCCTCGCAGGCGATCGGCATCGCCCGCGCCGCCTACCAGGCCACCCTGGACTACGTGAAGGAGCGCAAGGCGTTCGGCTCGCCGATCGGCGCGTTCCAGATGACCCAGGCCAAGATCGCCGACATGAAGTGCAAGCTCGACGCGTCGCTGCTGCTGACGCTGCGCGCGGCATGGCTGAAGGGGCAGGGCAAGCGCTTCACCACCGAGGCCTCGGTGGCCAAGCTGACCGCGTCCGAGGCGGCGATGTGGATCACCCACCAGGCGGTGCAGATCCATGGCGGCATGGGCTACTCGAAGGAAATGCCGCTGGAGCGCTACTTCCGAGATGCGAAGATCACCGAGATCTACGAAGGCACCAGCGAGATCCAGCGGCTGGTGATCGCGCGCAACGAGACCGGATTGCGTTGAATTCGGGACTCGGGACCCGGGACCCGGGTCAGAAGGCTGAACTGCAACGAGCGTTCAAAAATGAAGCAACAAAAAAGCGGCCAGATCGGCCGCTTTTTTGCTTTCAGCCCTTAGGCTTTTCGAGTCCCGAGTCCCGAGTCCCGAGTCCCGAGTCCCGAGTCCCGAACACCTCACCTGTCCGGCTGATTCCGCGACTGCCCTTCCTGCTGCAGTGCCGCGTATTCCTTCGATGGCTCGTCCAGCTTGTCGCCGAGCATGCGCCGCACCACCACGAAGAACAGCGGGATGAACAGCACGCCGAACAGGGTGGCGAACACCATGCCGCCGATCACGCCGGTGCCGATCGAGTGGCGCGCGTTGGCGCCGGCGCCGGTGGAGATCGCCATCGGCAGCACGCCGAGGATGAACGCGAACGAGGTCATCAGGATCGGGCGGAAGCGCAAGTGCGCCGCCTCGGTGGCCGCCTCGCGCAGGGTCTTGCCCGCCGCGCGCTGCTCCACCGCGAACTCCACGATCAGGATCGCGTTCTTCGCCGCCAGGCCGATCACCGTGATCATGCCGATCTTGAAGTAGATGTCGTTCGGCAGGCCGCGCAGCAGCGAGAAGGTGATCGCGCCGAGCACGCCGATCGGCACCACCAGCAGTACCGAGACCGGGATCGACCAGCTCTCGTACAGCGCCGCCAGGCACAGGAACACCACCACGATCGACAGCACCAGCAGCAGCGTGGCGCTGTTGCCGGCGATGATCTCCTGGTAGGACATGCCGCTCCAGTCGAAGCCGAAGCCCGGCGGCAGGTCGTTGTTGACGATCTCCTCCATCGCGCTCATCGCCTGGCCGGAACTGCCGCCCGGGGCCGGGTTGCCGACCACGTTGACCGCCGAATAGCCGTTGTAGCGGCTCAGCGATGGCGAGCTGTAGATCCAGTTCGACTTCACCACCGTGCTCAGCGGGATCATCTGCGGCAGGCCGTCGCTGTCGGTGGCGCTGCTGCTGGGCACATAGAAGTTGCGCAGCGACTCCGGACCGGTGCGGAACGGCGCGTCGGCCTGCATGTTGACGCGCTTGATGCGGCCTTCGTAGAAGAAGTCGTTGACGTACACCGGCGCCAGCATCATCTGGATCGACTGGTAGATGTCGCTGACCGACAGGCCCATCGACTGCGCCTGCACGCGGTCCACGCTCAGCTGCAGCTGGGGCGCGTTCTCCAGGCCGTTGGGGCGTACCCCGGCCAGCGCGTCCTGGCGCGCGGCGGCCTTGCCCAGCAGGATGTTGCGCGCCTGGGTCAGCGCTTCCTCGCCGGCGCCGGTGCGGTCCTGCAGCCACATGTCGAAGCCGCCGAACTGGCCCAGCCCGTTCACCGTGGGCAGGTTGACCACGAAGATCTGCGCGCCCTTGATGCCGTAGAACATGCCGTTCAACTGCTGGATCAGGTCGGTGGCGGTGACGTCGCGGTCGGCCCACGGCTTGAGCCGGATGAAGCCCATGCCGACGTTCTCGCCGCGGCCCAGGAAGCTGAAGCCGGCCACCTGCAGCATGCCTTCCACGGCCTTCTGCTGCTGCAGCACGCCGCGCATCTGCGCGAACACCTCGTTGGTGCGGCCGACCGTGGCGCCCGGCGGCAACTGCACGATCGCCAGCGCGAAGCCCTGGTCTTCCTCGGGCAGGAAGCTGCCGGGCATGCGCGTGAACAGGAAGCCGCACAGCACCACCAGCAACGCGAACACCGCCATCCAGCGCGGCGCGCGGCGGATGGTGCCGCCGACCGCGCCGACGTAGCGGTGCGCCAGCTTGTCGTAGTACTTGTTGAAGGTGCGGTACACCCAGTTCGGGTTCTCGTTGTGGCTGGCCTTCAGGAACGCCGCGCACAGCGCCGGGGTGAAGCTCAGCGCCAGGAACGCCGAGAACGCCATCGCCATGGCGATGGTGATCGCGAACTGCTTGTAGATCGCGCCGGCCGCGCCGGGCTGCATCGCCGAGGGGATGAACACCGCCGCCAGCACCACGGTGATCGCCACCACCGCGCCGGTGATCTGGGTCATCGCCTTCTGCGTGGCCGCCTTCGGCGCCAGGTGCTCTTCGGACATGATGCGTTCGACGTTCTCGATCACCACGATCGCGTCGTCGACCACGATGCCGATCGCCAGCACCATCGCGAACAGGGTCAGCTGGTTGATGGTGAAGCCGATCACCCACATGCCCAGGAAGGTGCCCAGCAGCGCCACCGGGATCACCAGGGTGGGGATGATGGTGGCGCGGAAGTTCTGCAGGAACACCAGCATCACCAGGAACACCAGCACGATCGCCTCGGCCAGGGTCTTGACCACTTCCTCGATCGAGATCCGCACGAAGGTGGTGCTTTCGTACGGGGTGAACCAGCTCACGCCCTGCGGGAAGCTGGGCTGCAGTTCGTCCATCTTGGCCTTGACCGCCTCGGACACGCTCAGCGCGTTGGCGCCGGGCAGCAGCTGGATCGCGAACGCGCCGGTCGGCTTGCCGTTGTACTGGGTGTCGAAGCCGAAGCTGGTCGGGCCGAACGCGACCCGCGCCACGTCCTTCAGCCGCACCACGCTGCCGTTGCCGTCCGCGCGCAGGATGATGTTCTCGAACTGCTCGGGCGAGCTGAAGCGGCCTTCGGCGGTGACCGTGGCGGTGAACGACTGCCCGGACGGAGCCGGATCGGAGCCGATCGAGCCGGCCGCGAACTGCACGTTCTGCGCGCTGATCGCGTTGTACACCTGGCTCGGGGACAGGTGATAGCCCTGCAGCTTTTCCGGGTTCAGCCAGATGTCCATCGCGTATTCGGCGCCGAACTGCTGGGTGCTGCCGACGCCGGGCACGCGCGAGATCTGCTCCAGCACGCGCGAGCCGACGATGTCGTTGAGCGCGCTGCGGTCGATCGACGGGTTCTCCGAGCGCAGCGCGATCACGCTGAGGAAGCCGGCGTTGGCCTTGGCCACCACCACGCCCTGCGCGGTCACTTCCGAGGGCAGCCGCGGCGTCGCCAGCGACACCTTGTTCTGCACCTGCACCTGGGCGATGTCGGCATTGGTGCCGGTCTCGAAGGTCAGGGTGACGGTGGCGGTGCCGCTGGAGGAGGACGAGGAGCTGAAATACAGCAGGTGATCGATGCCGGTCAGCTGCTGCTCGATCACCTGGGTGACCGAGCGTTCGGTGGTGTCGGCGCTGGCGCCGGGGTAGGTCGCGGTGACGGTGACCTGCGGCGGCGCGATCGAGGGATAGGATTCGACGCCGAGGTTGAGGATGGCGATCACGCCGCTGAGCGAGATCAGGATCGCCACCACCCAGGCGAAGACCGGGTGTTCGATGAAGAACTTAGGCATGGCGGGGGTCCGTTACTGCTGCTCGGGCTTGGAATCGGCCGCGGCGGCCGGCGTGTCGCCGCTCGCTGCGCCCTGCGGTTGGCCGGCGGCCTTGTCCTGCGGCGCGGCGCCAGCGGGCGCCTGGCCCTGCGGCGCGGCGCCGCCCGGGGCCTGGCCCGGTGCGCCCGGGGTCCACGGGGTGGCCTTGGCCGGCGCGCCTTCCTTGGCCTTCTGCAGGCCGGAGACGATGACCTGGTCGCCGGCGGCCAGGCCCGAGCCGACGATCCACTTGCCTTCCTGCTGGCCGACCGTGACCACGTCCTTGCGCAGCACCTTGCCGTCCTTGCCGACCACCAGCGCATAGGCGCCCTTGGCGTCGCGCTGGATCGCTTCCTGCGGGATCAGGTAGGCGTTGTTGCGCTGGCCCAGGTTGGCGGCGAAGCTGACGAACGCGCCGGGCAGCAGCACCCGGTCCGGATTGGGCAGCAGGGCGCGCAGGGTCACCGAGCCGGTGCTCGGATCGACCGCGGTGTCGGAGAAGTCCAGCGTGCCGGGCTGGGCATAGACGCTGCCGTCGCCGAGCTTGACCTGCACGGTCGACTTGCCCGCGTCGTTCAGCGCCACGTTGCCCTGGGCCTGCGCCTGGCGCAGCTGCGCCAGTTCGTCCGAACTCATCGAGAAGTTCACGTACAGCGGGTCGAGCTGGTCGATCGTGGTCAGCAAGGTGACGTCGCTGCTGCCGACCAGCGCGCCTTCGGTGACCTGCTGCTTGCCGGCGCGGCCGGCGATCGGCGCGGTGACGGTGGCGTAGCCCAGATTGATGCGTGCGGTGTCCACCGCGGCGCGCGCCTGCTGCACCGAGGCGGCCGAGGTGCGTTCGGTGGCCTCGGCGGTGTCCAGGTCGGACTTGGACACGTAGGCCTGCGGCGCCAGGCTGCGCGCGCGGGTGGCGGCGACCTTGGCGTTGGCGTAGGTCGCCTCGGCCGCGGCCAGCTGGCCCTGCGCCGACGCCAGCGAGGCGCGCAGCGGCGCCGGGTCGATCTGGAACAGCGGCTGGCCTTCCTTCACGTCGGTGCCTTCGGTGTACAGGCGCTTTTCCAGCACCCCGGCCACGCGGGCGCGCACGTCGGCGCTGCGGTAGGCGGACAGGCGCCCGACCATGTCGCGCTGCAACGGCAGCGTCTGCGGCTTGGCTTCCAGCACGCCCACTTCCGGCGGCGGCATGGCCTGCTGTTCTTCTTGTTTCTTGCAGGACGCCAACACCACCACGACGGCGCAGGCCAGGGCGAGGGAACGCAACGGGGAGGTCATCGGGTGGTACTCCGGTCTGGTATCGAAAACGAAAGGGAAGGGGCAGGTGACGCGGCGAACGCGCGCAGGAAACCGTCGACGGCGAATTCGGCCCAGGCGCGCTGCGTGGCGGCGTCGCTGCGATGGGCGGTATGGAAGCGTTGGCGCTCGAAATCCATCCCGACGATCATGCTCAACAGCAGTTCGGCCATGCAGTGCGGATCGTCATGGCGCAGCTGGCCGGCGGCCACCGCCAGTTGCAGGCGTTCGCTCAGGCGCTGCATCAGCGCTTCGGCGCTGTCGCGGAACAGGCCGCGGACCTGTTCGGGGAAATGCCGCGCTTCGGCCGCGATCAGCTGGCAGCTCTGCAGCATGCTCGGATCGGACAGCTGCTCCAGGTGCTCGCGGGCGAAGCGCAGCAGGCTGCCGCGCAGTTCGCCCTGCGCCGGAGCCAGGTGCGTGGTGCTCAGTTCCATATGGTCCTGCACCACCCGCTGCAGCAGGTCCTGCTTGCTGCGGTAGCGGCTGTACAGGGTCTGCTTGGAGCAGCCGGCGCGCGCCGCCACCGCGTCCATGCTCAGGCGCATGCCGGCTTCGGCCAACAGTTCGCGCACAGCGGCGTACACGCGCTGATCGCGCGCCTGAGGCAGGCGGGACGGGGCAGGGGAGGCGGTCATTGAATGTGGACTATACCGTCCAGTTTAGAATTGGAACAGCCTTGACAGCGCCGCGCCGATCGCGACAGGCCAGGGCAACGGCGACGCTCCGCCGTGGGAAGTTATGCCGGCGTGACGGCGGCGCCCGCGCGACTTTGCCCGATCTGGCGTGTGCCCGCATCCCCCATCCCGGTTTGCGCCATGCAGCAAGGTAGTTGAACGCGCCACCGGTACAATTCTGGCTTTCCCAACGAGCATCGTTGTTGCTCCCCGTCATGAAACCCAAATCAGACGCCTCCCGTTCCAGCAAGTCCTCGGCCGCCGCCACCAGCAAGTCCGCGTCCAAGCCCGCTCCCGCTTCGTCCAGGCCCGCCGCGGCGGCGTCCGCCAGGAAGGCCAAGCCCGCGCCGGTCGCCGGCAAGCGCGGCGCGGCGCCGGTACCGGCCACTGCGCAGGTGATCGATGCGGCGCCGGCCGCGACCGGTTTCAGCCTGGAGCCGGTGTACGCGGCGTTGCGCCAGCGCTACCCGGCCGCGCGCCAGGCCGAGGCGCAGGTGTTCGCCGAACAGTTCTACAAGCGCATGGAGGAGGACGAGTTCCCCCACCACAGCGCGCCGGAATGGGCCGCGCTGGCGGCGTCGATGCTGGAATTCGCGCGCAAGCGCAAGCCGGGCACGGTCAACGTGCGGGTGTTCAATCCGAGCCTGAAGGAGGATGGCTGGGAGTCCTCGCGCACGGTGCTGCAGATCGTCAACGACGACATGCCGTTCCTGGTCGATTCGGTGAGCATGGCGCTGTCGGAGCTGGGCATCGGCGTGCACGTGCTCGGCCACCCGGTGCTGCGCATGAGCCGCGACAAGGGCGGCAAGCTGGAGACGGTCGGCGAGGGCAAGCCGGAATCGCTGATGCTGCTGGAGATCGACCGGCAGCCGCCGGAGGACATGCCGCGGGTGGACGCGGCGATCCAGCGCATCCTCGGCGAGGTGCGCAACATCGTGCGCGACTGGAGCGGCATGCGCGAGAAGATGCTGACCCTGGCCGACGACCTGACCACGCGGCGCCTGCCGGTGGACGACAAGGGCCGGCGCGAGGCGCAGGAATTCCTGCGCTGGGCCGCGGCCGACCATTTCACCTTCTTCGGCTACCGCGAGTACCGGGTCGAGAAGCAGGGCGGCGAAGACGTGCTGGCGCCGCTGGAGGACAGCGGCCTGGGCCTGTTGCGCGGCCACGACAAGTCGCCGTCGCGTCCGGTGCGCACCCTGGCCGCGCACGGCCTCAGCGAATCGGGGATCAAGGAAGCGCTGATCCTGACCAAGACCAACGCGCGCTCGCGGGTGCACCGCAGCGGCTACATGGACTACATCGGCGTGCTGGAGTTCGACGCCAAGGGCCGCATCGTCGCCGAGCAGCGCTTCCTCGGCCTGTTCACCTCCAGCGCCTACAACCGCCGGCCGTGGGAGATCCCGCTGGTGCGCGAGCGCCACGACTACGTGATGCGCAAGTCCGGGCTGACCCCGAGCAGCCATAGCGGCAAGGCGCTGCGCCACATCCTGGAGACGCTGCCGCGCGAGGAACTGTTCCAGTCCAACGAGGAGGAGCTGTACCGCACCGCGATGGGCATCCTCGGCCTGCAGGAGCGGGTGCGCAGCCGCCTGTTCCTGCGCCGCGACAAGTACGGCCGCTTCATTTCCGCATTGGTCTACATCCCGCGCGAGCGCTTCAACACCGACGTGCGCCTGCGCATCGAGGCCTTGCTGAAGGACGCGCTGCACGGCGAATACATCGATTCCAGCGTGGTGCTGGGCGAATCGCCGCTGGCGCAGCTGCACCTCATCGTGCGGCCCAAGCCCGGCGAGGCGCTGGAATTCGATACCACCGAACTGGAAGCGCGCCTGGCGCACCTGCTGCGCAACTGGCAGGACGACCTGCGCGAGGCGCTGGTCGCCAGCCGCGGCGAGCGCGACGGCCTGCGCCTGGCCGCCAGCTACGGCCGCGCGCTGCCGGCCGGCTACATCGAGGAATCGACCGCGCAGATCGCCGCGCGCGACGTCGAGCGCCTGGCCGCGCTGCGCGGTCCCGACGACCTGCACCTGAGCCTGCAGTCGCTGCGCCGCGACGGCGCCGACAGCCTGCGCCTGAAGCTGTACCGCCAGCGCGACGACCTGCCGCTGTCGGACGTGCTGCCGATGATGGAGAACCTGGGCCTGCGGGTGATCTCCGAGCGCCCGTACCGGCTGACCGTGGACGGCACGCTGCTGTACATCCAGGACTTCGAAGTGGAGCCGCTGGCCGGCACGATCGATGTCGAGCGCGCCGACGCGCCGCTGTGCGAGGCGTTCGTGCGCATCTGGCGCGGCGATGCCGAGAACGACGGTTTCAACCGCCTGATCGTCGGCGCCGGCCTGGGCTGGCGCCAGGTTGCGATCCTGCGCGGCTACTGCAAATACCTGCTGCAGACCGGGGTGCCGTTCTCACAGGCCTATGTCGAAGAGACCTGCACGCGCTATCCGCTGCTGGCACGGCTGCTGGTGGAACTGTTCGAAGCGCGTTTCGATCCGGCCACCGGCAGCGAGAGCAAGGCGCAGATCGCCGACGGCCAGGCCGCGCTGTCGGCGCAGCTGCACCTGCTGGCGGCCGGCGACGAAGGCGCGCTGAAGGCGCTGCAACCGGTGATCGACGCGCGCCGCGGCGACCGCGATGCGCAGCTGGAGGCGGCCAATGCCGCGCTGCTGAAGCTGTTCGACCAGGTCGCCAGCCTCGACGAGGACCGCATCCTGCGCAGCTTCAAGGGCGTGATCGAAGCGACCCTGCGCACCAGCTACTACCAGACCGGCAAGGACGGCCAGCCGGGCCACTGCATCAGCTTCAAGCTCGATTCGGCCAAGGTGCCGGAGCTGCCCAAGCCGCGTCCGTACCGCGAGATCTTCGTGTACGGCCCGCGCGTGGAAGGCGTGCACCTGCGCTTCGGCGCGGTGGCGCGCGGCGGCCTGCGCTGGTCGGACCGGCGCGAGGATTTCCGCACCGAGGTGCTGGGCCTGGTCAAGGCGCAGATGGTCAAGAACACGGTGATCGTGCCGGTCGGCGCCAAGGGCGGCTTCTTCTGCAAGCGCGCGCCCGCCGGTGGCGACCGCGACGCGGTGCTGGCCGAAGGCATCGCCTGCTACAAGCTGTTCATCCAGGGCCTGCTCGACATCACCGACAACATCGTCGGCGGCAGGATCGTGCCGCCGCCGCAGGTGGTGCGCCACGACCAGGACGATCCGTACCTGGTGGTCGCCGCGGACAAGGGCACCGCCACGTTCTCCGACATCGCCAACGGGCTGGCGATCGACCACGGCTTCTGGCTGGGCGACGCGTTCGCCTCCGGCGGCTCGGTCGGCTACGACCACAAGGGCATGGGCATCACCGCGCGCGGCGCCTGGGAGTCGGTCAAGCGCCACTTCCGCGCGCTGGGCCGCGATTGCCAGAGCGAGGACTTCAGCGTGGTCGGCATCGGCGACATGTCCGGCGACGTGTTCGGCAACGGCATGCTGCTGTCGCGGCACATCCGCCTGCTGGCCGCGTTCGACCACCGCCACATCTTCCTGGATCCGACGCCGGATCCGGCGGCCTCGTTCGCCGAGCGCGAACGCCTGTTCAAGCTGCCGCGTTCCAGCTGGGCCGACTACGACGCCAGGCTGATCAGCGCCGGCGGCGGCCTCTATCCGCGCACGCTGAAGTCGATCGAGATCAGCGCGCCGGTGCGCGAGGCGCTGGGCCTGGAAGCGGGCGTCAAGCAGCTCTCGCCGAACGAGCTGATGAACGCCATCCTCAAGGCGCCGGTGGACCTGTTCTGGAACGGCGGCATCGGCACCTACGTCAAGGCCGCCAGCGAGACCCATGGCGATGTCGGCGACCGCGCCAACAACGGCCTGCGCGTCAACGGCGGCGAGCTGCGCTGCAGGATCGTCGGCGAAGGCGGCAACCTGGGCCTGACCCAGCTCGGCCGCATCGAGGCCGCGCAGGCCGGGGTGCTGCTCAACACCGACTTCATCGACAACTCGGCCGGCGTGGACACCTCCGACCACGAGGTCAACATCAAGATCCTGCTCAACGACGTGGTGCAGGCCAAGAAGCTGACCGTGGCGGCGCGCAACACGCTGCTGGCGTCGATGACCGACGAGGTCGCCGAGCTGGTGCTGTGGGACAACATCCGCCAGAACCAGGCGCTGAGCCTGATGGAGCGGATGAGCGTCAAGCGCCTGGGTTCCAAGCAGCACTTCATCCGCACCCTGGAAGCGCAGGGCCTGCTCGACCGGCAGATCGAATACCTGCCCTCGGACGCGGAGATCTCCGCGCGCAAGGCGCGCGGCCAGGGCCTGACCCGGCCGGAGCTGGCGGTGCTGCTGTCCTACTCCAAGCTGGTCGCGTTCCAGCAGCTGCTGGAATCGGACATCCCCGAGGACCCGTACCTGTCCAAGGAGCTGCAGCGCTACTTCCCGCAGCCGCTGCAGAAGAAGTACGCCGATGCGATGGAGCGGCACCGGCTCAAGCGCGAGATCATCGCCACCGCGGTCACCAACACCACCATCAACCGCATGGGCGCGACCTTCCTGATGCGCATGCAGGAAGACACCGGGCGCAGCATCGGCGAGGTGGCCAAGGCGTACACGATCAGCCGCGAGACGCTGGACGCGCGCGCGCTGTGGACGCAGATCGACGCGCTGGACGGGCAGGTGCCCGAGTCGGTGCAGATCGATGCGCTGGAAGTGATCTGGAAGCTGCAGCGCGCGTTCGTGCGCTGGCTGCTGTTCCGCCCCGGCCCGATGCCCGGCATCACCGCGGCGGTGGAGCGCTACCACGAGCCGTTCAACGACATCCGCGTCGCCTCCGGCGTGCTGCCGGACGCGCAGCGCCCGCTGTACGAGGCGCTGGTGCAGGAATGGCAGGACAAGGGCCTGCCGCCGGCGCTGGCGCAGCAGCTGTCGGAACTGCGCTTCCTGGAGCCGGCGTTCGACATCATCGAGATGGCGCGCACCCGCAAGCTCAAGCCGGTGGAGGTGTCGAAGGTGCACTTCCGCCTCGGCGAGGCCTTGCAGCTGCCGTGGATCTTCGAGCAGATCGATGCGCTGGAGGTCAACGGCCGCTGGCATGCGGTGGCCCGCGGCGTGCTGCGCGACGAACTGGCCAAGCACCACAGCGCGCTGGCCGGGCAGGCCCTGGCGTTGCCGGGCGGCAATGCCGAGGCCAAGGTGCAGCAATGGCTGCAGCGCGACGACAGCAGCCTGCGCTTCACCTTGAACATGCTGCAGGAACTGTCGGCGCAGAAGGCGCTGGACTACCCGACGGTGTCGGTGGCGGTGCAGCGGCTGGGCCAGCTGGCGGCGCACGGGTTGTGACCCGTGATCAGGCCCGCTTTGCGGGCCTGATCCAAAAGTTTGCACAGCAAACTTTTGGCGCCGCACGGCCACTTCGCCTATCCCCCGCGGCTGTCGCCGCGCCCCCCTTAACAGAAGGGGGGCTTTGCTCCAGAAGCATTGCGTGAGCCGGGTGTTCTCGGCTCGCGCTTGTCCGTGTGGACGCGAAGCGCGCGGGTAACGGTGCGCCGGGTATGATCGGGGCCATGAATGCTTCCGTCCTGCCGTCTTCTCCCCGTATCTGTTTTCTTGCCAGCACCGCGCCGCCTGCGCTGCAGGCGCGCGATCAGTTGATCGCGCGCTATGGCGACTGCGCGCCTGCCGAGGCCGATGTGCTGTGCGCGCTCGGCGGCGACGGTTTCATGCTGCAGACCCTGCATCGTCATGGCAGCCTCGGCAAGCCGGTGTTCGGCATGAAGCTGGGCACGGTCGGTTTCCTGATGAACCAGTTCCGCGACGACGATCTCCCCGAGCGCCTGGCGCAGGCCGAGCCGGCCAAGCTGCGGCCGCTGGAGATGCTGGCGCAGACCGAGTCCGGCACCACCACCGGCTCGCTGGCCTACAACGAAGTGTCGCTGCTGCGGCAGACCCGCCAGGCCGCGCACGTCAGCATCGACCTCAACGGCCAGACCCGGGTCGACGAACTGATCTGCGACGGGGTGATGGTGGCCACGCCGGCCGGCAGCACCGCCTACAACTCCTCGGCGCACGGCCCGATCCTGCCGCTGGGTTCGCACACCCTGGCGCTGACCCCGATCGCCCCGTACCGGCCGCGGCGCTGGCGTGGCGCGATCCTCAAGGCCGACACCGAAGTGCGCCTGCGCGTGCTCGATCCGTACAAGCGCCCGGTCAGCGTCACCGCCGACTCGCACGAGACCCGCGACGTGGTCGAAGTCACCATCCGCGAATCGCGCGACCGCCTGGTCACCCTGCTGTTCGATCCGGAGCACAATCTGGAGGAGCGGATCTTGAGTGAGCAATTCATGGTTTAGGGGCTGGGAATGGGGAATCGGGAATGGGGAATCGCAACAGCGGTTTCCGTGTTGTTCGTTTTCCCCGTATCACGTCCGCGCCTGTAAACCGCTTTTACCGATTCCCCATTCCCGACTCCCCATTCCCAGCCCCCAAATGTCCGACAACGCCCCCCGCCTGCTCACCGTCGCGATCACCTCGCGTGCCCTGTTCGATCTGGAAGAGGGCCATGCCCTGTTCGAGCAGCAGGGCGTGGAGGCGTACAGCGCGTACCAGCGCGAGCGCGAGGACGATGTGCTGGCGCCGGGCGTGGCGTTCCCGGTGGTGCGCAAGCTGCTGGCGCTGAACCAGGGCACGCCGCCGGAGACGCCGCCGGTGGAGGTGATCCTGCTGTCGCGCAATTCCGCCGATACCGGGCTGCGCATCTTCAATTCGATCCAGCACTACGGGCTGGGCATCGTCCGCGCCACCTTCACCTCCGGCGAGGCCACCTGGCCCTACGTCAAGCCGTTCGGCACCGACCTGTTCCTGTCGGCGAATCCGGAATCGGTGCGGCGTGCGCTCAGCCATGGCATCGCCGCGGCGACGATCCTGCCCAAGCCGCCGGGCGAACATGCGCAGGAGGCGGCCGCGGCGGCGGGGGCGATCGATTCGGAGCGCCTGTCCACGCAGCTGCGCATCGCCTTCGACGGCGATGCGGTGATCTTCGGCGACGAGGGCGAGCGCTTCTCGCGCGAGCAGGGCGTGGAGGCGTTCGGCCGCTACGAGCGCGAGAACGCGCGCGAGCCGCTGACCGGCGGGCCGTTCCGCAATTTCCTGTCCGCGCTGCATGCCTTGCAGTCCGCGTTCCCGGCCGGCGAGGCCTCGCCGATCCGCACCGCGCTGGTCACCGCGCGCTCGGCGCCGGCGCACGAGCGGGTGATCCGCACGCTGCGCGAGTGGGGCGTGCGCCTGGACGAGGCGCTGTTCCTCGGCGGCCGCCACAAGGGACCGTTCCTGCAGGCGTTCGGCGCCGACATCTTCTTCGACGACTCGCAGCACAACATCGACAGCGCCGCGCGCGAACGCGTGGCCGCCGGGCACGTGCCGCACGGCGTGGCCAACCTCATCGCCAAGCCGTGAGCGCGGCGTCCGGCGGCAACCGCGGCGGTCGCTGGGCCACGCTGCGCCAGCTGCTGCGGCGCGCGCAGGCGCCTGTGCCGCGTCCGGGGCGGCCGTACGTGGAGCGCGGCTGGCGCTACACCAGCCTGCAGTTCAAGGGCGAGGTGACCCAGAGCCGGATGCTTACCTGGTGGCCGCAGGTGCTGGAGGTGGGCTATACCCGCAGCATGCTCGGCGCGCTGTTGCTGCGGCCGGAGCCGCGCTGCATCGGCATCGTCGGCCTGGGCGGCGGCTCGCAGGCCAAGTTCTGCCATCGGCACCTGCCGCAGGCGCGGATCGAGGCGATCGAGGCCGACGCCGACGTGCTGGCGCTGCGCGACGCCTTCCACATCCCTGCCGACGATGCGCGTTTCCAGGCGCTGCACGGCGATGGTGCGCAGCTGCTACCGCAGCGCCGCGGTCGCTACGACCTGCTTCTGCTCGATGCCTACGATGCCGACGGCATCCCCGCGGCGATGCGTACGCGCGGGTTCTACGACGATTGCCATGCCGCGCTGACGCCCGGCGGCGTGCTGGCGGTGAATCTGTACGACACCGACACCCGCCAGCACGTGGCGCACCTGCGCAAGATCTTCGGTGGCCGCGTGCTGCGCATGGACGAGCCGGAGATGGACAACCATGTGCTGTTCGCCTGGACCGGCGCTGTGCAGGCGCTGGATGTGCGCGCCGCGCTGGCGCGCCTGCCGTGGTCGGCGCGCTGGCAGTTGCGGCCGACGTTCCGTCGCCTGCAGCGGGTGTTCGAGACGACCGCCTGGCGCCGCTGAGCGGATGCGTCGCTGCGACATGCCGCCCGTCATTGTGGCAGCGGCTTCAGTCGCGACGAGCGGAGGCGGAGACCATCCTGGTCCCGGTATTTTGTTGGAGCGGATGCAGCGAGCAGTCGGGACTGAAGTCCCTTCCAAAGTGCAGCCAGCCGGCCTGCCGCAGGTCCTTGTGGGAGCGACTTCAGTCGCGGCTGACGATTTCTTCCGGCACCGATGTCGCGGCCGATGGCCCGAGGCCACGTAGAGCCTCCTACAGGGGCAGCAGGATGTTGCTGAGCTTCCAGCGCAGCCCGTCGCGGGTGAAGACGCAGGGCACCGCGGTGCCGTCGGCGGTGTGGAGGGTGGCGACGAAGCGCGAGGTCGACTCGAAGCGGTGTTCGGCCTGCCGCAACGGTTGCACCGGGCGCGGTGCGGCGTAGGTGTCGCCGCCCACGGTGTCGCCGCTGGCGCGCTTCCACAGCGCATCGCCCTGCAGCAAGGCGCCGATCCCGGCCGGGGTGACCATCGCATCCACGCCCATGCCGCTGACGCTGCCGGCCAGCGACAGCAGGGCAGCGCCGAACAGGCCGGACTGCAGCTCCGGCCCGGCGCGACGCAGCAGCGCATCGTCGACCTGCGCCTTCAGGTTCACGCGCAGGGTGGGGAAGTCGACGTAGCGCTCCAGCGCCGCCGCATCGCGCTGTTCCAGCGCCTGGCTGATGCCGCGGATCGCCAGGTACGGCCCGGCGACGACGTAGCCGCCGAGCGCGAGCAGGGCGAGGAACAGCAAGGCCAGCCATTTTTTCATCGTGTGCCTCGATGCGGGTGCACGCTTTTCGGAGGAGCGGTTTTAGCCGCGACAGGTGTTACCGATAAAACCTGGCGTGGCTGAAGCCGCTCCTGCAGGTACACAACGCGTTGCCACGTCTAGAATTCCAGATCCAGCGCCGCGCACAAATAATCCACGAACGGTCCCAGCGTCTGCAGGTCGGCCGCCACCAGCGCGCGCAGTTTCGGCCCGGTCATGGTGGCGTCGTCGAGCTGGCGCCAGAACACCCAGTTCTTGTGCTTGAGGTCGTCGATGAACTCGAACTCGGCCGGGAAACCGCGTGGCGGCCGCACCAGCACTTCGCTGGCCTCGAAATCGAAGCGGCGGCGCAGCTTCGGCGCATGCGCGGCGGCTTTCCAGCTGCCCGGGTTGTCGAAGATGAACTGGCGCACCTTGCGCTGCGTGTCCGCTTCCGGGTGCCACAGCCCTGCGCCGACGAAGCTCTCGCCCGGCTGCAGGTGGAGGTAGAACGACGGCGCCGGCACCTGCTTGCGCCGCTCGTGGAACAGGCGCGCGCCCTGCCAGGTCTTGTACGGCGATTTGTCGTGGGAGAAGCGCGCGTCGCGGTGGATGCGGAACAGCGAACCGCCGACCCCGCGCGGGTCGGAGCGGAAATGCTCGCTGACCTGGGCCAGGTCCGGCTGCAGGTCGGTGATCAGGCGCAGGAACGGCTGGCGCACATGCTCTTCGTACTTGTGCCGGTTGTCGTTGAACCAGGCCTTGTCGTTGTGCCGCGCCAGGGCACGCAGGAACTTGAAGCTGGCGTCGCTGAAATAACTGGTCATAAGGTGCGTTGCAGGTCTTGGCCCCAGGCGGCCAGCTGGTCGAGCAGAGCCTGCTTGGTAGCATCGTTGGGGTGAGCCAGGCGTAAATCGGCCAGCTGTGCGTAGTAGCCGTCGAAGTTCAGTTCCGACAGGCCGCTGTCGTCGACCAGGCGCCGGCGCCGGTAGTCGTCCCAGCGGCCCTGCTCGGCGATGGACAGGGTCTGCGGCCAGTTGCGCGCACGGTAGCGGAACAGCAGTTCGGGCAGGCGCGGATCGCGGAAGCCGGTTTCCAGCGGCGCCAGCTGCGCCGGCGGGGTCGCCCGCACCTGCGCCATCGCGCGCTTGTCGGCATCGGCCAGGAAGCCGTCGTACAGCGACGCATCGACGTCGGCCGGGGCCGCGGCGCGTTCGTCGCCGAACACGCGGCGGACCTTCTCGGCCAGCGCCGGCCGGGCCTCGCGCAGGCGCGCGGCCTTGGCCAGGAGCTGCGCCGGATCGAGCTGCAGGCGGGCGAAGTCGGGCTCGCGCAGGTGCGCCCAGGCGACCAGTGCCGGCGCCTTGTTCAGGTGCACTTCCTTCAGCGGGATGCGCTGCTCGCCCTCGGGCAGGTCGGCCTGCGGCGTGTACAGGCGATCGGCGATCTGCTCCGGCGTGTAGCGCAGCAGCGGCTCGATGTCGCCTTCCAGGTCGAACACCAGCACCCGGCTGTCGATGCGCGGATGCCGCGCCAGCGGCAGCACCGGCGCCGCGCACAGGCGCGCGGCCGGATAGCGCATCGACACGTGCAGCACCGGCTGCATCGCCACCACGTCGAGCAGGCCGCCGCAGAAGCGCTTGTCGCGCAGTTTCAGCGCGTAGTCCCACAGCCGCGGCTGGCGCTCGCGAAACAGCCGCGCCATGCCGATGGTGGCATACACGTCGGACAGCGCCTCGTGCGCGTCGCCGTCGCGCACGCCGTTGGCCAGCGCCAGCTGCTCCAGCTTGAACGAGGTGGCGCCGTCCTCGCGCTGCGGCCAGACGATGCCTTCGGGGCGCAGCGCGTGCATCAGCCGCAGCATGTCCAGCAGGTCCCAGCGCGAATTGCCGCCGCGCCACTCGCGCTCGTACGGATCGTGGAAATTGCGGAACAGGCCGTGGCGCACGAATTCGTCGTCGAAGCGCAGCGAGTTGTAGCCCAGCGTGCAGGTCTGCGGCCGCGCCATCTGCTCGGCGATGCGCGCGAACGCATCGGCCTCGTTGACCCCGTCGCGCAGGGCCTGCTGCGGGGCGATGCCGGTGATCAGGGTGGCGATCGGCGAGGGCAGCAGGTCGTCGGCCGGCTGCACGAAGAAACTGACCGGCTCCTCGACCACGTTCAGCGCCGCATCGGTGCGCACCGCCGCGAACTGGGCGATGCGCGTGCGCCGCGGATCGGCACCGAAGGTTTCCAGGTCGTAGAAGAGAAAGCTGTCGGGCATCGGGGAGTCGGCGGTATGTGGTGGTGGAGCGTCGGCCGCGGCTGCGTTGTTGCTTGCGTGACGCATAGGCCGGCTTGTGCAGGAGCGGCTTCAGCCGCGACCGGCGCTACCGGTAATGCCGGTCGCGGCTGAAGCCGCTCCTGCACAGGGTAAGGCAAGATCGGCTCAATGCGCGCCCTCCAGCGGCGCCAGGCGTTCGTGCACGGTGCGTTGCAGCCAGGCCCAGTCGATCCGCGACAGGTCGCTGTGGCCCTGCGTGGCCTGCACCAGGATCTGGCGCTGGATCTCGCTGCGCTCCAGTGCCAGCGCGTACGCCGTGCGCAGGAAGGTGACCATGGTGTAGTGCGGCACGAAGCGGGTCGGGTGACGCGCCTGCAGCGCCTGCTCCAGCTCGCGCTGCAGCAGGAAGCCGGCATCGCCGACGCGGTCGCGCATCTCGATGTAGTTCTCCAGCGCCATCTGCTGGATCGCGCTGGCGTTGGGTTTGCGCTCGGCCTCGAATGCGGCGTAGGCGCGGCCCAGGTCCGGCCCGCGCTGCAGGTGCGCGGCCAGGGCGACGCAATCCTCGAACGCGCAGTTCATGCCTTGGCCGTGGAACGGCACCATCGCATGCGCGGCATCGCCGAGCAGCACCGCGCGCCCGTCCAGGTGCCAGCGTTCCAGGCGCAGCGTGCCGAGCAGGCCCGGCGGGTGCTGTTCCCAGTGTTCGGCCAGTTGCGGCATCAGCGGCAGCGCATCGGCGAAGTCGCGTTCGAACAGCGCCAGGGCTTCCGCGCCGCTGCGGGTGGTGGCGAAACTGGGCTCGCCTTCGTTCGGCAGGAACAGGGTGACGGTGAAGGTGCCTTCGTCGTTGGGCAGGGCGATGCACATGTAGTGCCCGCGCGGCCAGATGTGCAGCGCGTTGGCCTCGATGCGGAAGCTGCCGTCCGGGTTGGGCGGGATCTCCAGTTCCTTGTACGAATGGTCCAGGAACTCGGTGTGTTCGGCCATCGGCGACTTGCGCTGCATCGCCGCGCGCAGCGCCGAGCCGGCGCCGTCGGCGCCGATCATGCTGCGGAAGCGGATGTCGTGCGGCTGGTCGTCGCGGTCGTCGATGAAGCGCGCGTAGCCGGCGTCGAAGTCCACCGTGTGCAGGCGCCGGTAGAAGTGGATCTGCGCGCCGGCCTGTTCGGCCAGCTGCAGCAGGGTGATGTTGAGGTCGTTGCGGTGCACCGACCAGATCACTTCGCTGTCGTCGCGGCCATAGCGTTGCAACTGCTGGCGGCCGTCGGCGAAATGCACCATGCGCCCGCGCATCATCACCGCCTTGGCCATCACCGCGGCGTCGGCGCCGGCCTGGCGCAGCGCGTGCAGGCCGCGCTCGGCCAGCGCCAGGTTGATCGAGCGGCCGCGCTCGTAGTCCTGGATGCGCGGATCGCCGCGGCGCTCGTAGACGGTGACGCGCCAGCCCTGGCGCGAGAGCAGGATGGCGAGCAGGGAACCGGCCAGGCCGGCGCCGATCAGGGTGATGCTGCGGGGGGAGACGCTCAAGGAGAAATCCGGCATGACGCGCGGCGGTGGCCGCGCAGGAGGGGGCGGCTCAGACGCCGGCCCAGGTTTCCGCTTCCTCGACGAAGCGGTAGACGTCGCGATAGCGGGTGTACAGCGGCACCGGGCTGATCCGGATCACGTCCGGCTCGCGCCAGTCGCCGAGCACGCCGACCGATTGCAGGTACTCGAACAGCGCACGGCCGCGCTCGCGGCCGCCGATCACACGCAGCGACAGCTGGCAGCCGCGCTGCGCCGGGTCGGCCGGGGTGAGGATCTGCAGGGTCTCGGCCAGGCGCGCGCGGATCAGCGTCTCCAGGTAGCCGGTGAGCTGCAGCGACTTGCGCCGCAGCGCCGGCAGCCCGGCGCGTTCGAACAGCTCCAGCGAGGCGCGCAGCGGTGCCATGCTCAGCACCGGCGGATTGCTCAGCTGCCAGCCGTCGGCGCCGGGCGCGGCGACGAACTCCGGCCGCATCTGGAAGCGGGTGCGCTTGTCGTGGCCCCACCAGCCGGCGAAGCGCGGCGTGTCGCCGTGGCCGTGGCGCTCGTGCACGAAGGCGCCGGCGACCGCGCCGGGACCGGCATTGAGGTACTTGTAGTGGCACCACACCGCGAAATCGGGCGCGGTGTCGTGCAGGGTCAAGGGGATGTTGCCGACGGCATGCGCCAGATCGAAACCGACCGCCGCGCCGGCCGCGCGCGCCAGCCGCGCCACCGCGTCCAGGTCGAAGGCCTGCCCGGTGCGGTACTGCACGCCCGGCCACAGCACCAGCGCCAGGCGCGGGCCGTGTTCGCCGATGGCGCGTTCGATCGCCGCCAGCGACACGGTGCCGTCGGCGCCGTCGGGCTGCACTTCGATCAGCTCGGTGGCCGGGTCGAAGCCGTGGAAGCGGATCTGCGAGGCCAGCGCATGCTGGTCGGACGGGAACGCGCCGGCCTCGATCAGGATCGCCGGGCGCTCGCGGGTCGGGCGGTAGAAACTGACCATCAGCAGGTGCAGATTCACCGTCAGCGTGTTCATCGCCACCACTTCGTGCGGCAGCGCCCCGACCAGCTGCGCCAGCGGCGCGGCCAGCAGTTCGTGATAGGTCATCCACTGGGTGTCGCCGGTGAAGTGGCCTTCCACCGCCAGCGTCGACCACTTGTCCAGCACCTCCTGCACCGCGGCGCGCGCGCCGCGCGGCTGCAGGCCGAGCGAATTGCCGACGAAGTAGGCCTGGTCGGCGCCCTGGTGCTGCGGGAACAGGAATTCGCGGCGCAGCTCGCGCAGCGGGTCGGCGGCGTCGAGCGCGGTGGCGTGGTGGCGGGTCAGGATCTCGTTCATCGGCAGCGGGTGACAGGACCAGGGCACAGTCTACCGGTCGCGGCGTAGCGCTTCGTCGGCGACCGTGGCGGCGGCCGGCAGCATGGCGCTGCGCAGCAGGTGGGTGAGGGTGCCGACGCTGTCGGCGACGCGGTCGCCGGTGTCGGCCAGCGCGGCCAGCGCCGAGCCGTCGCTGGCCTCCTGTAGATGCGCGGCCAGCGCCTCGGCCAGGCGCCGTTCGTCGTTGCGCAAGGTCGCCTGTGCCGGCGGGGTGCCGCTGCGCAGGCTGTCGGCCAGTTGCGTCAGTGCGGCATGCGCCTGGCGCCGGAACTGCTCCAGTTCCGGCAACGGCGGCAGCGGCGGGCTGTCGCGCAGCACCGCTTCCAGCGCCAGCGAGGCGCGGATCAGGCGGTTGCCGTTGGCCAGCACCGACTCGGCCAGTTTCAGTTCGCGCAGGTTGCGCTTGCGCCGCGGCTCGCCGCGCAGCCGCTCGATCGAGGCCTGCACGTTGCTGCGCGCGGTACGCGACGCGGCGCGGGTCTCCGGCAGCGCCTGCAGGCGGCCTTCGAGCAGCGCGGCGAGGTGGTCGCGATACGCGAGCAACAGCTGCGCCAGGGTGGCGCGGATATGCCGCCGCTCCCAGGTCGGCCACAGCGCATAGGCGACCAGCGCCAGCGCGCTGCCGAGCACGGTGGCCTGGATGCGCTCGCCGATCGCCTCGCCCGGGGCCATGCCCTCGAACGACAGCAGCAGCACCAGCATGCCGGTCAGGCAGGCCACGCCAAGGCCGTAGTTGACCTGGGTCAGCAGGCGGAAGCCCAGGCAGAACACGGTCAGCAACAGCAGCCGCACCACCGCGCCGTCCATCGTGAAGTGGGCCAGCACGGTGGCCAGCACCAGCCCGGCGAAGGTGCCGGCCACGCGCAAGGCGCCGAAGCTGAGGGTGCCGCCGAAATCCGGCTTGAGCACGATCGCGGTGGTCATCGGGATCCAGTAGCCGTGCGGGATCGCCTGCCAGCGTTCGAACAGCACCGCCAGGCTCAGGCACACCCCGCAGCGCAAGGCATGCCGGAACGCGACCGAGGAGAAGCCGAGGTTGGCGCGCAGGGTCTGCAGCGGCGCCAGCGGACGCAGCGCTGCCGGCAATCTTGCTTCGGCCAGCTCGGCCTGGATCTCGCCGCGGCTGCTGGCCCAGTGGCCGTTGCGCACCAGCGCGCGCAGCTGCCCGCCCAGGCCCTGCGCGCGGGCCACGGCGATGCGCAGCAGGCGCCGCTCGCGGGTGTCCTGCGCTTGCGCCTGGGCCTGCGCCAGCGCCTCGGCCAGATCGTCGAAGCCGGTCATCGAGGCCTCCGCCGCGGCCGGGTCTTCGGCGTTGTCCAGGGCGTAGGCGAGCTGGTCCAGCACCACCGCGCTGCGCTCCAGCACGCGCTCGATCGGCAGCCGCGCGCTCGAGGCCTCGTCCAGGCGCGCGTGCAGGTCGGCCAGGGTCAGCAGTTCCAGCCGCGCGCGTTCGCACAGCTCGGCGATGATCCGGAACGACTGCACCGCCAGCCCGCGCGAGCGATGCTCGCCGTGCAGCATCACCATCGCCTCGAGTACCGCTTCGGTGGCCGGCGGCGCCAGCGTCGCGCTCGGCCGCTGGCGGGCGATGCCGGCCAGTTGCCGCATCAGCTCGGCCAGCGCGAAGCGCTCCGGGCGGTAGCGCTGCAGCGGCCAGGCGGCCAGCGCCATCAGCATCTGCAGCACGCCGCCGGCGAAGATCAGCGCGGCCACGCCGACGCTCTGCGCCGCCGGCAGGCGCACGTCGGCGCTGACCACCAGTAGGATCATGCTGGTCAGCCCGACCCGCGCCGCGACCGGGCCCAGCGCCACCAGCAGGCCGCCGCCCAGGCCCAGCAGCAGCGCCGCCAGCGCCAGCGCCGCGGTATGCGCGCCGATCAGCATGCCCAGCAGCGCCGCGCCGCCGGCCGCCAGCGCGGCCATCAGCATGCGCTGCATGCGCGCCCGGTATGGCCCGGGCTGGTCGGAGAACATGGTGTTCAGCGCGCCGGTGGCCATCGCCAGGCCGAGCGCGGCGTGGCCGCTGGCCACGCCCGCGGCGAGCGGGGCGACCACCGCGAAGGTGTTGCGCAGGGCGACGCGGAGCGGAACGTCGCGCGGCTTCAGCGCGATCAGGCTATGCAGCATCGCAGCCCGGCGCGATGGTCGGCGAGGGCGCGCTCACGGCGCGGCGACGGGCGCCGGCACCGGGTGCAGCTGTCCGCAACGGCCGCAGGTGCGCAGCGCCTCGGAGGCGTAGAAGCGCGCGAATACCGGCGGGAAATCGGTCTCGATGTTGCGCAGCGGGAAATACTCTGCGTACAGCAGGTGGTTGCAGCGTTCGCAGTACCACTGCAGGCCGTCGTTCTCGTGCGGCAGGCGCCGGCGTTCGATCACCAGGCCCACCGAATCGGGCCCCCGCTGCGGCGAATGCGGCACCTTCGGCGGCAGCAGGAAGGTCTCGCCGGCACGGATCGGGATCTCGCGCACCGCACCGTCTTCCTGGACCTTCAGCACCATCTCGCCTTCGAGCTGATAGAACCACTCCGGGCCTTCGTCGTAGTGGAAGTCCGAGCGCGCGTTCGGTCCGCCGACCACCATCACGATGAAGTCGCCGGCGTAGATGCACTTGTTGCCCACCGGCGGTTTCAGCAGGTGCCGGTGTTCTTCGATCCAGGCGTGCAGGTTGAGCGGGGCGGGGAGCATGCGGTGTCCTCGGGCAGTCGTGTCGGCGCCGGCACGGGATCAGCGATCCTCGCGATCCTGATAGATCCGCGCCAGTGCGGCATCGTAGCGCGGCGCCAGGTCCTCGATCCGCTCCAATTCCATGCCCAGGTCGTGGACGCGGCCGTCGCGCAGGCTGTAGACCCAGCCGTGCACGGTCAGTTCCTGGCCGGCGGCCCAGGCATCGCGCACGATCGAGGTGCGGCTGACGTTGACCACCTGCTCGAGCACGTTGAGTTCGCACAGGCGCGCGTGCTGCAGGGTCAGGTCGCCGGCCTGCTGCAGGCAGCCCTCGTGTTTTTCGGCGACGTCGGTGACGTGGCGGATCCAGTTGTCGACCAGGCCCAGGCGCGCGCGGGTCAGTCCGGCATGCACGCCGCCGCAGCCGTAGTGGCCGACCACCAGGATGTGCCGTACCTTCAGCACCTCGACCGCGAACTGGATCACCGACAGGCAGTTGAGGTCGGTATGCACGACCACGTTGGCGATGTTGCGGTGGACGAACACCTCGCCCGGCGCCATGTCGATGATCTGGTTGGCCGGCACCCGCGAATCGGAGCAGCCGATCCACAGGTATTCCGGGGTCTGCTGCTTGGACAGGCGACCGAAGAATTCCGGATCCTCGCGATTGATGCGCTCGGACCAGGCACGGTTGTTGTGCAGTAGCTGATCGATTTTGCTCATAGCCACGCATTATTCCAGAATCCGGCGCGCACATGGGCGCGTCGCGGCGGCTGCGGGAGTGGCGCGGTTCATCGGCGCGGCGGCGGCGCGGACACACGCCGGCGTATGTTGGTCGGGACGCGCGGCGCGCCCGCGATCGTGCGCGGACGCAGGCGTCGTCAGCGCCGCTGCAGGCGCTCGCGCATCAGCGCGGCCACCGCCTGCGCGCCAGGATCGGCCTGCGCCTGCAAGGCCTCGCGCACCGCCGTCACGTTCGCGGGCGGGTGGTTCTGGCTCAGTTTGAACTTCAGTTCGACCCGCTCCGGTTCGAAACGGAAGCCGACGATGCCGCGCAGCTGGCGCCGGTGCGCATCGTTGTGCGGCTCGTAGCGCCAGTCGCTGCCGAGCGCGTGCTCGTGGCGTTCACTGAGCCGGGCCACGATGTCGGCCAGCAGCGCTTCGTCGTCGCTGGCCTGCAACCGGCCATGCAGGTGCGCGGTGGCATAGTTCCAGGTCGGTACCCGTGCCATCGCTTCCTTGTCCGGATACCAGCCCGGCGACACGTAGGCCTGCGGGCCGTGCACGATCAGCAGCGCCGGGCCGCGGTGCCGCGATTGCGGATTGGCGCGCGCCCAATGGCCCTCGATCACGATGCGCGTGCCGTCGCGCCGGTACAGCACCGGCAGCGGCGTGGCGCAGGGCAGGCCGTCGGCGACGGTGACCAGGGTGACGAACGGATCGCGCGCGATCAGCGCGTCGAGCGCGCCCAGGTCGGTTTCGGCGAACGCCGGCGGGACGTGCATCGGCGGCTCAGGCGCGCGTGCCCAGGGTCTGGGTCATGCGTCCGCGCAGCGCGGCATCGTTGTCGGCCTGCGGCGGCGCCACTTCGTGCAGCGAGAACCCGCGCGCCAGCGCGTCGTCCTCGTCCAGGCCGTCGAAGGCGACGAACTCGGCGTCGAACAATGCCGCCTGCGCGGTGTCCTCGCTGTCGTAGCTGAGCGTGTTGCCGTCGCTGTCCAGCACCTCGGCGGTGCCGGCGTCGCGCACGCGCAGGCGCGCCCACACCAGGATGCGGCCGAGGCTGGCCAGGTACCACCGATCGGCGGCGGAAGCGTCTGAAGTCATGGAATCACCAGGGAAAGCAGCCAGAGCAGGGCGGCCATGCCCAGGCCGAAGAAGATGGTCAGCAGCGACAGCCAGGCCGGCGTCGCCAGCCCGGACAGCGAGCGGTCGCCGAGCGCACGGTAGCGCCGCGCCAGCAACCAGCCCAACGCCACCGGCTTGAGAAACGCGCCGGGGCCGAATGCGTTCACCAACGGCGGATGCCGATCGCGGATATGCACCAGGGTCAGCGGCCAGAAGATCAGGAACGCACTGACCCCGGCCACGGCCACGCCGACGAAGCACAGCGCGAAGAACAGGATCATGGGGCGGCCTGGTCGCGATGCATCAGAACTCGGCGCTGCCCGGCGCGCGCGGGTAGGGGATCGCGTCGCGGATGTTGCTCAGCCCGCAGATGTAGACCACCAGGCGCTCGAAGCCCAGGCCGAAGCCGGCGTGCGGCACCGTGCCGTAGCGGCGGAAGTCGCGGTACCAGCCGTAGTGCTGCGGATCCAGGCCGAACTGCACCATGCGCGTGTCCAGCACGTCCAGGCGCTCCTCGCGCTGGCTGCCGCCGATGATCTCGCCGATGCCCGGCGCCAGCACGTCCATCGCCGCCACGGTCTTGCCGTCGTCGTTCAGGCGCATGTAGAAGGCCTTGATGTGTTCGGGGTAGTTGGTCACCACCACCGGGCGGCCGACGTGCTGCTCGGTCAGCCAGCGCTCGTGCTCGGTCTGCAGGTCCAGGCCCCATTCCACCGGGAACTCGAAGGTGTGCCCGGATTTCTGCAGCAGCGCGATCGCCTCGCCGTACTCGATGCGCTCGAACGGCGAGTTGACGAACGCCTCCAGCTTGCTGATCGCGGTCTTGTCCACGCGCTCGGCGATGAACGCCAGGTCGTCGCCGCGCTCCTCGAGCACCGCGCGGAACAGGTACTTGAGGAAGTCCTCGGCCACCCGCGCGTCCTCGGCCAGGTCGGCGAAGGCGATTTCCGGCTCGATCATCCAGAACTCGGCCAGGTGCCGGGTGGTGTGGCTGTTCTCGGCGCGGAAGGTCGGGCCGAAGGTGTAGACCTTGCTCAGCGCCAGGCAGTAGGCCTCGACGTTGAGCTGGCCGGACACGGTCAGGAAGGTTTCCTTGCCGAAGAAGTCGCGGCCGAAGTCGACCTGGCCCTTGCCGTCGCGCGGCAGGTTGGCCAGGTCCAGGGTCGACACGCGGAACATCTGTCCGGCGCCTTCGGCGTCGGAGGTGGTGATGATCGGGGTGCTGATCCAGTTGTAGCCGTTCTGGTGGAAATAGCGGTGCACCGCCTGCGCCAGGCAGTTGCGGATGCGGGTCACCGCGCCGAACAGGTTGGTGCGCGGGCGCAGGTGCGCGACCTCGCGCAGGAATTCCAGCGAATGCGCCTTGGGCTGGATCGGATAGGTTTCCGGGTCCTCGACCCAGCCCACCACCTCGATCGCCTCGGCCTGGATCTCGAAGCTCTGGCCCTGGCCCTGCGAGGCGACCAGGCGCCCGCGCGCGATCACCGCGCAGCCGGCGGTCAGCCGCTTCACTTCCGCCTCGTAGTTGGGCAGTTCGGCCGGCGCCACCACCTGGATCGGCGCGAAGCAGGAGCCGTCGCTGACGTTGACGAAGGACAGCCCCGCCTTGGAATCGCGCCGGGTGCGGACCCAGCCGCGTACCGTCACCTCGCCGCCCGCCGGGATCTTCCCGGCCAGCGCATGCTCAACGCTTACCACCGTCATGACTTGAATCCTCGCCGCAGCGACTCGATATGGAACGGGCAAGTGTACTGGCTGAACCGCGGCGCTTGCGAGGCGCGGCGCGCATCCGCCGCCGCGCTTCCTCCCTATAATGACCGTTCGCTGTTCCCGGAGTCGTTCGCCATGGCCATCCATCTCACTCCCGTCGCCTTCGAGCGCGTGCAGCGCTTCGTCGCCCAGACCCCCGGGGCGCTGGGCCTGCGCTTCGGCGTCGAACGCACCGGCTGCTCGGGCTGGGGCCACGTCACCGAGCTGGCGCGCGAAGCGCACCCGGACGATGCGGTGTTCGAGCAGGACGGGGTGCGCATCTACGTCGATGCCGCCAGCCTGCCGCTGGTCGACGGCACCGAGATCGATTTCGCCAGGCAGGGCCTGGGCGAGACCTTCATCTTCCGCAATCCCAACGCCACCGCCGAATGCGGCTGCGGCGAGAGCTTCACCACCGACGCCGAGCATGCGGCGGCCGCCGCGCGCTGAGCGCCGGCGCCGCGCTCACCACGCGTAGTGGGTCAGTACCAGCCGCGGATCCAGGTCCAGCCGCGCGAAGCCGATCTCGCAGACCTGCGCGCCGACGAATTGCGCGCATAGCGTCTCGGTGAGGCGCAGGCGCAGGCGCCGTTCTTCCAGGTCGACCGCGCACAGACGGGCCGCGGCGAAATCGAAATAGCGGCCGACCGCGCCGAACGCGGCCTTGAACAGGCTTTCCTTGGCCGAGAACAGCGCGGTCAGCAGCGCATCGTGTGACCACTGCGCATCGGCCGCGGCGGCCAGCAGCTCGGCTTCTTGCGCATCGATGGCCATGCTCAGCACGGCCTCGCGCGCGGCCGGCGCGAGCAGCCGTTCCAGGTCGATGCCGATGCCATGGGCCCGGCCGGCCGGCAGCGCCACCGCCGCCGCGCAGCCGTCGCTGTGGGAAATGCTGCCCAGGCCGCCGGCCGGCCAGCGTGGCTCGCGCGACGCACCGATCGCGATCTCGGCCTGCGCCTGGGCCGGGCCGAGCGCCTCGCGCAGCGCCAGCCGGGCGGCCAGGCGCCCGAACAGGAACTCCGCCTGGCGCTTGCGCACGCTGCGCGCGACGCTGTCCGGGCAGGCGATCGCCGCCGCGGCGAAGGCCTGCGCGTGGAAGCGCGCGGCATCGAACCCCAGCGCGTACAGCGGCGTGCCGTCGTCCAGCAGGTAGCGGCGGGCGCTGCGCAGGGCGACGGCGACTGCCGGCGGCAGCTCCAGCTGCAGCGGCTGGCCGACGCGCAGGGCGGGGTCGGCGTACGGGGGGGCGATCACGGCGGGTACCTGGACGACGTGCCGCAGGGCCAGGCGCGCGCGGCGCAGCGTTCGGCGCGGCGCAGCCGCCGGGGCAGGGCCGCAGCGGGCAGGGCAGGCGGTCGCGCAGGCAGGCGTGCGGGAACAGGCGTGGCGTCGATGGCTGAGGGCGCGGTCGGTCGGTGGTTCACCCGGCCAGTGTCGCAAAACCGGCGCCGGCGCGGCAGCGGCGGCCCGGACCGCCATATCGTCCGCAACAGGCGGCGCCGGCCCGGCATGGATGTACGGCCGCCACCTTGCGGCGCGGCCCCCGCACTGCCATACTTTCCTGCTTCCTGCGCCCGTCGTGGCGGGAGCCCTTGCCCCACCGCACCCGTTTCGGGCCTCGCGGGGGGCTGTCCGGCCCTTGGGCCACATCCGAAAGGTATAACCACATGAGTCGTCATTACGAAATCGTGTTCCTGGTCCATCCGGACCAGAGCGAGCAGGTCCCGGCCATGATCGAGCGCTACAAGTCGCTGGTCGAGAACGGCAGCGGCACCATCCACCGTCTGGAAGACTGGGGCCGCCGCCAGCTGGCGTACCCGATCCAGAACCTGGTGAAGGCGCACTACGTCATGCTCAACATCGAAGTGGACCAGGCCATCCTCGCCGAACTGGTCGAGAGCTTCCGCTTCAACGACGCCGTGCTGCGCCACCTGGTGATCAAGCGCGACGGCCCGGACACCGAGCAGTCGCTGATCATGAAGAGCAAGGACGAGAAGGGCGACAAGCCCGAGCGCAGCGAGCGCCGTCGCCGCGACGACGAGGAAGGCGATGCGCCTGCCGCCGCCACCGAAACCGACGGCGACGCCGCCGAAGCTGCCTAAGGAGCACTGCCATGTCCAAGTTCTTCCGTCGCCGCAAGTTCTGCAAGTTCACCGCCGAGGGCGTCAAAGAGATCGACTACAAGGATCTCAACACCCTGCGCCAGTACCTCACCGAGAACGGCAAGATCGTGCCGAGCCGCGTGACCGGCACCAAGTCCAAGTACCAGCGCCAGCTGGCCACGGCGGTCAAGCGCTCGCGTTTCCTGGCGCTGATCCCGTACACGGACAACCACGATATTTGACGTGCGTCGGGCGAACAGGGTCTGTCCCATTCCCTGTTCTCCATTCCCGACTCCCGGCAATTCCATTCCCGTCCTATTCGGACAGCACGCGTTGCGTCGGCTGCAAGCCGGCGCTAACGAATAACGGAGCAACACCATGCAACTGATTCTTCTGCAGAAAGTCACCAACCTGGGCGGCCTCGGCGACAAGGTCGACGTCAAGCCGGGCTACGGCCGCAACTTCCTGGTGCCGCAGGGCAAGGCCGTGCCGGCCACCGCCGCCAACATCGCCGAGTTCGAAGCCAAGCGCGCCGAGTACGAAGCCAAGGCGCAGTCGATCCACGCCGACGCCGAGGCCCGTGCGGCCAAGCTGGAAGGCGCCAGCGTGACGGTCAAGGCCAACGCGTCCACCGAAGGCAAGCTGTACGGCTCGGTCGGCCCGCGCGACATCGCCGAGGCGTTCACCTCCGCCGGCCTGCCGCTGGAAAAGGGCGAAGTGGTGCTGGGCGAAGGCGCGTTCCGCAACATCGGCGAGTACGAGGTGCTGGTGCGCCTGCACGCCGACGTCGAGACCACGGTCAAGGTCGTGGTCGAAGCCGAAGCCTGATCCACGGCTTCCATCGCTGTACCGAAACGGGCACCGCAAGGTGCCCGTTTCGTTTGCGGCCTCCGGCCCCGGCACCCGCTGAGGCCGTTATACTCACCGGTTCGTGCCTGTTTCCTGTCCGGCGATCGTAGTCGTATCAAGGGTTTGGAAGCGGGACTTCACCTGGATATTCACTAGCGGCAGCGCGTGCCGGCCTGCCGGCCGCGCCTGCCATGGATTGCCTGCCCCATGCGCCTGTCGACCATCAAGCTGTCCGGCTTCAAGTCCTTCGTCGATCCGACCACGCTGCACCTGCCGACCAACATGACCGGCATCGTCGGTCCGAACGGCTGCGGCAAGTCGAACATCATCGACGCGGTGCGCTGGGTGATGGGCGAAAGCTCGGCCAGCCGCCTGCGTGGCGACTCGCTGACCGACGTGATCTTCTCCGGCTCCTCGGCGCGCAAGCCGGTGTCGCAGGCCACGGTGGAGCTGATCTTCGACAACTCCGACCACACCATTTCCGGCGAGTACGCCGCGTTCAACGAGATCTCGGTCAAGCGCCAGGTCAGCCGCGACGGCAGCAGCAGCTACTCCCTCAACGGCACCAAGTGCCGGCGCCGCGACATCACCGACCTGTTCCTGGGCACCGGCCTGGGCCCGCGCAGCTACTCGATCATCGAGCAGGGCATGATCAGCCAGATCATCGAGGCGCGCCCGGAAGACCTGCGCGTGTACCTGGAAGAGGCCGCCGGCATCTCCAAGTACAAGGAGCGGCGCAAGGAGACCGAGACCCGCATCCGCCATACCCGCGAGAACCTGGAACGCCTGGGCGACCTGCGCGAGGAGATCGGCAAGCAGCTCGAGCACCTCAAGCGTCAGGCGCGCCAGGCCGAGCAGTACCAGGCGCTGCAGGAAGAACGCCGGGTCAAGGATGCGCAGTGGAAGGCGCTGGAATACCGCGGCCTGGACGGTCGCCTGCAGGGCCTGCGCGAGGCGCTGGGCCAGGAAGAGACGCGCCTGCAGCAGTTCATCGCCGAGCAGCGCGACGCCGAGGCGCGGATCGAAACCGGCCGCGTGCGCCGCGAGGAAGCCGCCGACGCCCTGAGCAAGGCCCAGGCCGAGGTCTACCAGGTCGGCAGCACCCTGGCGCGCATCGAGCAGCAGATCCAGCACCAGCGCGACCTGTCGCAGCGCCTGCACAAGGCGCGCGACGAAGCGCAGCTGGCGCTGGCCGAACTCGGCCAGCACATCAGCGGCGACGAGGCCAAGCTGGCGCTGCTGCGCGAGTCGGTGGACATCGCCGGACCGCAGCTGGAGCAGCTGCAGGAAGACAACGAATACAAGCAGGAAGCGCTGCGCGAGGCCGAGGCCAGGCTGGCCGACTGGCAGCAGCGCTGGGAAGCGCACCAGCGCTACACCGCCGAAGCCTCGCGCGCCGGCGAAGTGGAGCGCACCCGCGTCGATTATCTGGACCGGCAATCGCTGGAAGCCGAGCGCCGCCGCGCAGCGCTGGCCGCCGAACGCGCCGGGCTGGACCTGGACGCGCTGGCCGCCGCGTTCGAACAGGTGGAGTTGCAGCACGAGACCCAGCGCGCCGCGCTGGACGGGCTCAACGAACAGGTCGAGACGCGCAAGCAGGCGCTGACCGCGCTGCAGGAACAGCAGCGCGGCGCGCAGGCGGAACTGGCCGAGGTGCGCAAGCAGGCGCAGGCCGCGCGCGGCCGGCTGTCGTCGCTGGAAACCCTGCAGCAGGCCGCGCTCGGCCAGGAGCAGGGCGCCGCGGTGGCGTGGCTGAAGGCGCGCGGGCTGGATTCGGCGGCGCGCGTGGGCGAGCGCATCAGCGTCGAGAGCGGCTGGGAAAACGCGGTCGAAGGCGCGCTCGGGCAATTGATCGAAGGCGTGCTGGTCGATGCGCCGGAGACCCTGGTCGATGCGCTGGGCGAACTCGGCGAAGGCCGCATCGCCCTGGTCGGCAGCGACGAGGAGGCCGGCCACTTCGCGCCGACCTCGCTGGCCGCCAAGGTGCAGGGCCCGATCGCGATCCGCCGGCTGCTGTCGCGGCTGCACGCGGCCGAGGACCTGGCCGCCGCACGCGCCTTGCTGCCGCAGCTGGGCGAGGGCGACTCGGTCATCACCCGCGATGGCGCGCGCCTGGGCGAAGGCTGGCTGCGCGTGTCGCGCTCCGGCGCGGCCAAGCAGGGCGCGTTGCTGCGCGAGCGCGAGATCCAGGCGCTGCGCGGCCAGATCGATGCGCTGCAGGACCGCGAAGCCGAACTGGACCAGCGCCTGGCGAGCCTGCGCGAGCAGTCGCTGGCCGCCGAGCAGCAGCGCGAGGAAGCGCAGCGCCAGCTGTACCAGGCGCACCGCAGCGTGTCCGAACTGGCCGGGCAACTGCAGAGCCAGCAGGGCAAGGTGGACGCCGCGCGCACCCGCATCGAGCGCATCGAGACGGAGATCGCGCAGCTGCTGGAAACGCTGGACAGCAGCCGCGAGCAGGCGCGCGAGGCGCGTTCCAAGCTGGAAGACGCGGTCACCAGCATGGGCGACCTGGAAAGCACCCGGCACACCCTGGAGAGCGAGCGCCGCCAGCTCACCGAAGCGCGCGACCTGGCCCGCGATGCCGCGCGCCGGGTGCGCGAGGCCGCGCATGCGCTGGCCCTGACCCTGGAATCGCAACGCACCCAGATCGCCTCGCTGAGCCAGGCGCTGGAGCGCATGGGCAACCAGCGCGGGCAGCTGGATTCGCGCCTGGGCGAACTCAGCGCGCAGCTGAGCGAAGGCGATTCGCCGGTGCATGCGCTGGAAGCCGAGCACCAGGCGGCCCTCAGCGAACGCGTGCGCACCGACCGCGCGCTCGGCGAGGCGCGCGCGCTGCTGGACGGTATCGACAACGAATTGCGCGGCCTGGAACAGACCCGCCAGCAGCGCGACGAACAGGCCCTGGCGCAGCGCGAGCGGATCGCCCAGCGCCGCCTCGACCAGCAGGCGCTGGTGCTCAGCGCCGAGCAACTGTCGGCGGCCGTGGTCAAGGCCGGCTTCGTGCTCGAGGACGTGATCAACGGCCTGCCCGAACAGGCCGATCCGGCCGAGTGGGAGCAGGCGGTGCAGCAGATCGACGGACGCATGCGCCGCCTGGAGCCGGTCAACCTGGCCGCGATCAGCGAGTACGGCGAGGCCGCGCAGCGCGCCGAATACCTGGAAGCGCAGGACGTCGACCTGAACACCGCGCTGGAAACCCTGGAGGATGCGATCCGCAAGATCGACCGCGAGACCCGCGGCCGCTTCAAGGACACCTTCGACCGCGTCAATTCCGGCGTGCAGGCGCTGTATCCGCGCCTGTTCGGCGGCGGCCACGCCTATCTGGAACTGACCGGCGAAGACCTGCTCGACACCGGCGTGGCGATCATGGCGCGCCCGCCCGGCAAGCGCGTGTCCAGCATCTCGCTGCTGTCCGGCGGCGAGAAGGCGATGACCGCGGTGGCGCTGGTGTTCGCGATCTTCCAGCTCAACCCGGCGCCGTTCTGCCTGCTCGACGAGGTCGATGCGCCGCTGGACGAAGCCAACGTCGGCCGCTTGGCGGCGATGGTCAAGGAAATGAGCGAGAAGGTGCAGTTCCTGTTCGTCAGCCACAACAAGGCCACGATGGAAGCGGCGCACCAGCTCAGCGGCGTGACCATGCGCGAGCCGGGCGTCAGCCGCCTGGTCAGCGTGGACCTCGAGGAAGCCGCGCGTTTGGCGGGCGCGGCCTGACGTGACATGCTAAATACCTTGTCTTCCCCCTACGCACCCCTGCCGGAGTAACCCCCGAATGTCCGACATGGCAATGCTGCGCATCGGCATCCTCGCCGCCGGTCTGTTGCTGATCGCGGCGATCTTCCTGTTCGGCCGCCCGAAGAAACCGACCCAGGGCCGGCGCGTGGAGCCGGCCGACCCGGCCGCGCCGCGCCGCGAGCCCTCGCTCGGCGATGCCGCAGCGCCCGCCGACGGCGACGCGATCGCCGCGCCCGACCAGGACGGCGCCCTCGGCCAACCCGAACTGGGCCTGTCCGCCGCCGAGGCGGCCAACGCCGAACTCGGCAAGCGGCCGAGCCAGGACTTCGACAAGATCGTCTCGCTGTACGTCGCCGCGCGCGCCGGCCAGGTGCTGCGCGGCGAGGACATCGTCGTCGCCGCCGAGAAGACCGGGCTGGTGTTCGGCCATATGAACGTGTTCCACCGCCTGGTCGAAGGCCATCCCGAACGCGGCCCGATCTTCAGCATGGCCAGCATCATGAAACCGGGCAGTTTCGACATGGCCCACATCCGCGAGATGGAGACCCCGGCGATCGCGTTCTTCCTGACCCTGCCGGCGCCGCTGACCGCGCTCGACGCGTGGGAAAAGATGCTGCCGACCGTGCAGCGCATGGGCGAACTGCTCGACGGCGTGGTCCTGGACGACAGCCGCAACGCCCTCGGCCGCCAGCGCATCGCGCACATCCGCGACGAACTGCGCGCCTACGACCGCCAGCATCAGGCGCCGCCGTTGACCAAGGCGCCGCGCTGGTAGGTGTGGGGCCGGGATTGGGGAGTCGGGATTGGGGATTCGTAACAGCGAATCCGCTGCCCCCTCCCTTCTCCCAGTGGGAGAAGGTGCCCCGAAGGGGCGGATGAGGGTACGGGAGCCGATGAGGTAAGCGGCGAAGCCAGCTTTTACGAATCCCCAATCCCGACTCCCCAATCCCGAAGCGCGCGCTATTTGCGCGCTTTCAAGAAGGCATCACGAAACCGCAGCATCTCCGCCTCGGTGCCGACGGTGACGCGCACCAGCTTCGGCCAGATCGGCCAGCTGCGGCCGATCATCACCCCCTGCCTGGCCATCGCCGCAGCGAACGCCTTGCCGTCGCGCTTGACGTCGACCATGAAGCAGTTGGCCTGCGACGGCAGGCACTTGTAGCCCTTGCTCTGCAGCCAGGCGATGGTGTCGTTGCGGATGCGCGCGTTCTCGGCGCGCCGCGCCGGCACCAGTTGCACGTCGCGCAGGCTGGCGATGCCGGCGGCGACCGCGGTGATGGCCACCGGGTTCTCGCCGAAGGCCGCCAGCTTGGTCAGCAGCCCCGGCGAGGCCACCGCCAGGCCCAGGCGCAGCCCGGCCATGCCGTACAGCTTGGAGAAGGTGCGCAGCACCAGCAGGTCCTGGCGCCGGCCGATCAGGTCGACCACCGAACTCTGCTCGCTGTAGTGGATGTAGGCCTCGTCGACCAGCAGCACGCTGGAGGCGGGCTTGTTGGCCAGCAGCCATTCGATGTCGGCGCGCGCGGTGATCGAGCCGGTCGGATTGTTCGGGTTGCACAGGTAGATCAGGCCGGCGTTCGGGTCGGCGCTGGCCATCGCCTTGACGTCGTGCGCGCCGTCGGCGCGCAGCGGCACCCGCCGCACCGGCGCACCGTGCGCGGCGGCGACATCGGCCACCGCTTCGAAGGTCGGATCGGCCACCACCACGCCGGCGCGGGCCGAGGTGAACGCGAGCGCGGCACGGTTCAGCGGCTCGCTGGAGCCGGGATAGACCGCGACGTGGTCGCGCGGCAGCTGCTGCTCGCCGGCGAACAGCGCGATCAGGTCGTTCTGCAGTTCGAACAGGTAGCGGCCGGCGCGCGGCAGGATCGCCTGCGCCGCGTCCAGCGCGGCCGGCGCCGGGCCCAGCGGGCATTCGTTGTAGTTCAGATAGACCGGGCCGGCGGCCGGCGCCACGCCGGGGACCGCGGCGGCCGCCGCCTTGCGCTTTGCCGCCTCCGCCGCGGGCGCCAGGCCCAGCGCGCCGACCGCCAGGCCCGAAGTGGCGAGGGAAAGAAAGGAACGGCGCGAAACCGGTAGCGACACGGGCACTCTCCAGCGAAGGTCAATACGGGGAACGCAAACCTAATGTTTCCTTAACGTCTCGGCAAGTTTTCTGAATCGTGTGCGAACAGGGAATCGGGAAAGGGGAATGGGGAATCGGAAAAGCGCAGCGCCGCGCTCAGAGCCTCCGCTCGAGCCCCTCTTCCCCGGGAGAGGGGTTGGGGTGAGGGTACGTCCGCCGCGCTACCGGTCCCCCATCTTCAGAGCCCCACTCCGAATCCCCAATCCCCAATCCCGGCCTCACCCGCATTTCCCCTTGCCAGGCACGCAGTTACTATCGCCTCCCTCTCCGTCACCAGGTCCCCGGCCGCGCATGACCGCCACGCCCGATCTCCAGCAGCGCGCCGCCGACTTGCGCCAGCGCATCGAAGACGCCAACGATCGCTACTACGTGCACGACGATCCGACGATCACCGATGCCGAGTACGACGCGTTGATGCGCGAGCTGGAGGCGCTGGAAGCCGGGCACCCGCAGCTGGCGCGCGACGACTCGCCGACCCGCACCGTCGGCGCGCGGCCGGACGGCGGCTTCCCGGAAGTGCGCCA
Source organism: Xanthomonas campestris pv. phormiicola (assembly GCA_025666215.1). Lineage (NCBI taxonomy): Bacteria > Pseudomonadati > Pseudomonadota > Gammaproteobacteria > Lysobacterales > Lysobacteraceae > Xanthomonas > Xanthomonas campestris. Next base: position 2,443,259 of record CP102593.1, read on the forward strand.
CGCGATCCCGATGCTGTCGCTGGCCAACGCGTTCGAGACGCCGGGCGTGGCCGACGCTGCCGACGACCGCAGCCGCTTCGCCGAGGTCGCCGATTTCGAGCGGCGCATCGAGCGCGCACTGGACCTGGCCGCGCCGGTGTTCTCGGTCGAGCCGAAGCTGGACGGGCTGGCGATCAGCCTGCGCTACGAGGACGGCGTGTTCGTGCAGGGCGCCACCCGCGGCGACGGCAGCACCGGCGAGGACGTCACCGCCAACCTGCGCCAGGTGCGCTCGGTGCCGTTGAAGCTGCGCGACCTGGGCACGCCGTTTCCGGCGGTGCTCGAGGTGCGCGGCGAGATCTACATGCCGCGCGCGGCGTTCGCCGCCTGGAACGCCAAGGCGCTGGAGCGCAACGAGAAACTGCTCGCCAACCCGCGCAACGGCGCCGCCGGTTCGCTGCGCCAGCTCGACCCTGCGGTCACCCGGCGGCGGCCGCTGGCGTTCTTCGCCTATTCGGTCGGCGAGGTGCGCGGCCTGGAACTGCCCGAGACCCATTCGCAGACCCTGGCCCTGCTGCGCCGCTATGGCTTCCCGGTGGCGCCGGAAGTGGCGACGGCGACCGGCTTCGACGGCCTGATCGCGTATTTCCGCCACATCGGCGCCAGGCGCGACGCGCTGCCGTACGACATCGACGGCGTGGTCTACAAGCTCGACGACTACGACCAGCAGGCGGCGATGGGCTTCGTCTCGCGCGCGCCGCGCTGGGCGCTGGCGCACAAGTTCCCGGCGCAGGAACAGTCCACCTTGCTGCGCGCGATCGAAGTGCAGATCGGCCGCACCGGCGCGGTCACGCCGGTGGCGCGGCTGGAACCGGTGCAGGTCGCCGGCGTCACCGTCACCAACGCGACCTTGCACAACGCCGACCAGATCGCGCGGCTGGACGCGCGCGAAGGCGACACGGTGATCGTGCGCCGCGCCGGCGACGTGATTCCCGAAGTGGTGCGGGTCATCGAAGAGCGCCGCCCGGCCGGCACGCTGCCGTGGACGATGCCGGCCACGTGCCCGGTGTGCGGCTCGGAGCTGGTCAAGGAAGAGGACGCGGTGGCCTGGCGCTGCAGCGGCGGCCTGGCCTGCGCGGCGCAGCGCAAGGAGGCCGTGCGCCATTTCGCCTCGCGCCGGGCCATGGACATCGAGGGCCTGGGCGATCGCCAGGCCGATGCCCTGGTCGAGTTCGGTTTCGTGCATTCGCTGGCCGACCTGTACGCGCTGAGCGTGGAAGACCTGGTGCGGATGAAGGCGGCGCTGGACGCGGCGACGGCGGCCGACCTGGCACTGGCCGTGGCCGACAGCAAGGGCGCGCTGACGCTCGATGCGCAAGCGCAGGCGTTGCTGGCGCAGGAATCGCCGGACTGGACGCGCGCTGAATTCCTGCGTGCGCACCTGAGCGTGGACCTCACTGGCAAGCTGGCGACGAAATGGGCGGAGAACCTGGTCGCCGGCATCGCCGCCAGCCGTGACACCACGTTGCCGCGTTTCCTGTTCGCGCTGGGCATCCCGCACCTGGGCGAGACCACCGCCAGGGCGCTCGCGCACTGGCTGGGATCGCTGGACTTCGTGCGCACCACGCCGGCGGTGCTGCTGCAGGCCTTGCCCGACATCGGTGGCGAGGTCGCGCGTTCGATCGCGACGTTCTTCGAGCAGCCCGGCAACGCGGCAGTGGTCGATGCGCTGATCGAGGCGGGCATCCGTTTCGCCGACGAGGGCAGGCCGCCGGCGGAACTGCGCGAGCGGCTCGACCTGGCGCACCTGCTGACCACGCTGCCGGTGGACAAGCTCGGCGGCAAGAGCGCGCAGCGGCTGGCCGCGACCTACGGCACGCTCGATGCGCTGCTGCGCGCCAACGAAAGCGGTTGGACCGGCGCCGGGCTGTCGGCGGCGGGCGCGGCCAATCTCGCCGCCTATCTGGCCGATGACGCGCGACTGCAGGCGTTGCGCGCCGCCGACGCGGCGATGCGGCGCCTGCTCGACGCCGCGCCGGCGCAGGCCGCGCGCCGCGCCGCGCCGCTGGACGGGCAGACCGTGGTGCTGACTGGCACCCTGCAGCAACTCAGCCGCGATGCGGCCAAGGCGCGGTTGGAAGCGCTGGGCGCGAAGGTCGCCGGCAGCGTGTCGAAGAAGACCAGCTTCGTCGTGGCCGGTGCCGAGGCCGGTTCCAAGCTGGACAAGGCGCAGGAACTGGGTGTGGCGGTGTGGGACGAGGCGCAGTTGCTGGCCTTGCTCGGCGAGCACGAGGGGCAGGGGTGAGCCGGCTTCCGGGCGCGACGCACCCGATCGGATCGCTGCGATGAGCGAGGCCGTGGACATCGCCGCGCTGCGCCTGCGCGCCGCGCTCAACGCGCGCATCCGCGCCTTCTTCGCCGCGCGCGACGTGCTCGAGGTGGAGACGCCGATGCTGTCGGCGGCCGGCAACACCGAGCCGAATATCGACAGTTTCCAGACCCTTTTCAGCGGTCATGTCGATGCCGGCCCGACGCTGCGCTGGCTGCGCACCTCGCCCGAGTACCCGCTCAAACGCCTGCTGGCCACCGGCGTCGGCGACTGCTACGAACTCGGGCGGGTGTTCCGCAACGGCGAGGCCGGCGGCCGCCACAATCCCGAGTTCACCATGCTCGAGTGGTACCGGGTCGGCTGGCATCATCTGCAGCTGGTGGACGAGACCGTGGCGCTGGTGCGCGAGGCGCTGGCGCTGGTCGCGCGCACGGCGACGCTGCAGGTCGTCACCTATCGGCAACTGTTCCTGGATACGCTGGGCATCGATCCATTGCTGGCGCCGCTCGATGCGCTGCAGCAGCCGTTGCGCGACATCCGCATCGACGCTGCAGGGCTGACCCGCGACGACTGGCTCGACCTGCTGATGACCCATCGCCTGCAGGCGGCGTTTCCGGGCGACCGCCTCACCGTGGTCCACGACTGGCCGGCCACGCAGTGCGCGCTGGCGCGCGTCCGCGACGAACAACCGCCGGTGGCCGAACGCTTCGAACTGTACCTGGGCAGCTACGAGCTGGCCAACGGCTACCACGAACTCAACGACGCGGCCGAACAGCGCCGCCGCTTCCTGCGCGATCACGCGCTGCGCCGCGAGCGCGGCGCGCAGTTGCCGCCGCTGGACGAGCGTTTGCTGCAGGCCTTGCCGGCGCTGCCCGATTGCGCCGGCGTCGCCGTCGGCGTGGATCGCCTGCTGATGGCGATGCGCGGCACCGCGTCGATCGGCGATGTGCTCGCCTACGATTTCGCGCGAGCCTGAACTGCGCGGCGTTCATGTAGCATTTTCTTGCTTTGTCGACATCGATGATGGTTTGATCCAGCCCAGCATGCGGTCGATGCGCGTTATCGGTGGAGTGGTCTTCGTTGTTCAGGTTCTACGCATAGGGGCAGAGCCAAGCATGAAGTGGTCGTACGGGCTCGGTGGCTGGTGTTGGCTGGGGTTGGCGGTATCGGCGTGTCCGGCGAAGGCGCTTGCGCAGGCGCCGGACGGCTATGACGCCGCGGTGGTGCGTTGCGAATCGCGCGACATGAGTTGGGTGCATTGCCCGATGCCGACCGAGCAGGGTGTGGAACTGGTCCGGCAATTGTCCGACAACGACTGTATCCGCGGCAGCGAATGGGGCTCGGACGGCACCGGGGTGTGGGTGACGCTCGGCTGCCGCGCCGAATTCCGTTCCAATCCGCCCGAACCCACGCGCAGCGCGATGCGCCGCGTGCTGCGCTGCGAATCCGACGGCCGGGTCGAGAGCTGCCCGGTGATGCTGCGCGGCGCGCCGGTGCGGCTGATGCGCCAGCTGTCCTCGGTGCCGTGCCGCGAGGAGCGCAGCTGGGGCGTGCGCCGCAACGAGATCTGGGTGTCGCGCGGCTGCCGCGGCGAGTTCGAGATCGGCGCCAGCGACGGGTCCGGCTTCCCGGCCGGCCCGCGTCCGGTGCTGTGCGAATCCAAGGGCCGATCGCGGCGCCGCTGCGGGGTCAGCATCCACAACAGCGTGCAGCTGCGCCGGCAGCTGTCCGGCACCGCCTGCGTGCAGGACGACAGCTGGGGCTGGGACCGCGACGGCATCTGGGTGGACAAGGGCTGCCGCGCGGAATTCAGCGTCAACTGAGCGCGCTTCCTTGCCGACGTTGTGCCGGACGATTGGCGTTCATGGCCACCGCCGCGCCGCTTCTGCGAATCCCCAATCCCCAATCCCCAATCCCCGCCGTTAAAATAGCCGGATGAACGCCGACCTCGATATCGATTACGCCCGCTACGACCATATCCGCCCGATCCTGTGGACCGGCGAGGCGCTGCAGCTGCTGGACCAGCGCAAGCTGCCGTTCGTGGTCGAGCACCTGCAGTGCAGCGACAGCGACCAGGTCGCCGCGGCGATCCACACGCTGGCGGTACGCGGCGCGCCGGCGATCGGCATCGCCGCCGGCTGGGGCGTGGTGCTGGCCGCGCGCGACGTGCAGGCCGACGACGGCGCGCAGGCGCTGGCCAAGCTGGAACCGGCGCTGCAGCGGCTCAATGCGGCGCGGCCGACCGCGGTGAACCTGGCCTGGGCGCTGACGCGCATGCGCAAGGCGCTGGTCGCGGCAGGTTCCGACTGGCGCGAGGCGATCGCGCGCCAGGCACAGGCCATTGCCGAGGAAGACCTGGCCGCCAACCGCCACATGGGCGCGCTCGGCGCGGGCCTGATCGCGCCCGGCAGCGGCGTGCTGACCCATTGCAACACCGGATCGCTGGCCACCGCCGGCTTCGGCACCGCGCTGGGCGTGATCCGCGCCGGCATGGCCCAGGGCCGCATCGCCAAGGTGTTCGCCGGCGAGACCCGGCCGTGGTTGCAGGGCGCGCGGCTGACCGTGTGGGAACTGCAGCAGGACGGCATCGACGCGACCCTGATCGCCGATTCGGCCGCGGCGCACCTGATGAAGACCGGTGCGGTGCAGTGGGTGATCGTCGGCGCCGACCGCATCTGCGCCAATGGCGACACCGCCAACAAGATCGGCACCTACCAGCTGGCGATCGCCGCACGCCACCACGGCATCGGGTTCATGGTGGTGGCGCCGTCGTCCACCGTGGACATGGACACCGCCGACGGCGCGCAGATCGAGATCGAGCAGCGTGACCCGGGCGAGCTGTTCGGGGTGGGCGGGGTGCGTACCGTGGCCGAGGGCATCGCCGCCTGGAACCCGGTGTTCGACGTGACCCCGGCCGCGCTGATCGATGCCATCGTCACCGAACGCGGGGTGATCGAACGGCCGGATCCCGAGCGCATGCGCGCCGCGTTCGGCGGCTGAGCCGCGGCAACCGCGGCAGACCCCCTGCACGGCCCCGCAAACGCACGCAAGTGCTTGTTCGGGCCGGTAAAACCGGGCATTCGCGCGCCTGTCATGATAGAATCCGGCGGTTCGATCGACCGCTGCGCGCCGTAGAGTTTCGGTGCCGGCAGGCCCGCTTGCCGCGGGCCGGCGTCCTGGTCGATTAGCCACCAGACTTACGGAACCCGAATGGCAGAATCCGCCAAGGAAATCATCCAGGTCAACCTGGAAGACGAGATGCGCAAGAGCTACCTCGATTACGCGATGAGCGTGATCGTGGGGCGTGCCCTCCCGGATGCGCGCGACGGCCTCAAGCCGGTGCATCGCCGCGTGTTGTTCGCGATGAACGAGCTGGGCGCGCACAGCAACAAGCCCTACTACAAGTCGGCGCGTATCGTCGGCGACGTCATCGGCAAGTACCACCCGCACGGCGACCAGTCGGTGTACGACACGCTGGTGCGCATGGCGCAGCCGTTCTCGCTGCGCTACCTGATGGTGGATGGGCAGGGCAACTTCGGCTCGGTCGACGGCGACTCCGCGGCGGCGATGCGCTACACCGAGGCGCGCATGTCGCGCCTGGCCCACGAGATGATGGCCGACATCGACAAGGAAACCGTCGATTTCCAGCCCAACTACGACGAGAAGGAACTGGAGCCGACGGTCATGCCGACCCGGTTCCCGAGCCTGCTGGTCAACGGCTCGGCCGGCATCGCGGTGGGCATGGCGACCAACATCCCGCCGCACAACCTGACCGAATCGATCAACGCCTGCCTGGCGCTGATCGACAATCCGCAGATCGACGTCGACGGGCTGATGGAATACCTCCCCGGCCCGGATTTCCCCACCGCCGGCATCGTCAACGGCACCAGCGGCATCGTCGCCGGCTACCGCACCGGCCGCGGCCGCGTGCGCATGCGCGCCAAGGCCGAGATCGAGATCCAGGACAACGGCCGCGAGGCGATCGTGGTCAACGAGATCCCGTACCAGGTCAACAAGGCGCGGCTGATCGAGAAGATCGCCGAGCTGGTCAAGGAAAAGAAGCTCGAAGGCATCAGCGAGCTGCGCGACGAGTCCGACAAGGACGGCATGCGCATCTACATCGAGATCAAGCGCGGCGAAGCCGCCGATGTGGTGCTGAACAACCTGTACCAGCAGACCCAGATGGAGTCGGTGTTCGGCATCAACATGGTGGCGCTGGTCGATGGTCGCCCGCAGCTGCTGAACCTCAAGCAGATGCTGGAGGCGTTCGTCCGCCACCGCCGCGAAGTGGTCACCCGCCGCACCATCTTCGAACTGCGCAAGGCGCGCGCCCGCGCGCACATCCTCGAAGGCCTGACCGTCGCGCTCGCCAACATCGACGAGATGATCGAGCTGATCAAGACCTCGGCCAACCCGACCGAGGCGCGCGAGCGCATGCTGGCCAGGCGCTGGGACGCGGGCCTGGTCGGCGCGCTGCTCGGCGCCGCCGGCGCCGATGCCTCGCAGCCGGAAGACCTGCCGGCCGGCGTCGGCCTGCTCGCCGACGGCTACCAGCTGACCGACGTGCAGGCCTCGCAGATCCTGGAAATGCGCCTGCACCGCCTGACCGGGCTGGAGCAGGAGCGCCTGACCGAGGAATACAAGCAGTTGCTGGAAGCGATCGCCGGGCTGATCCGGATCCTGGAAAACCCCGACGTGCTGCTGCAGGTGATCCGCGAGGAGCTCATCAGCATCCGCGAGGAATACGGCGATGCGCGCCGCACCGAGATCCGCCACAGCGAGGAAGACCTCGACATCCTCGACCTGATCGCGCCGGAAGACGTGGTGGTGACGCTGTCGCATGCCGGTTACGCCAAGCGCCAGCCGGTCAGCGCCTACCGTGCGCAGCGCCGCGGCGGCCGTGGCCGCAGCGCCGCGGCGACCAAGGAAGAGGATTTCATCGACCAGCTGTGGCTGGTCAACACCCACGACACGCTGCTGACCTTCACCAGCAGCGGCAAGGTGTTCTGGCTGCCGGTGTACCAGCTGCCCGAGGCCGGCCCGAACGCGCGCGGCCGCCCGATCATCAACTGGATCCCGCTGGAGAACGGCGAGCGCGTGCAGGCGGTGCTGCCGGTGCGCGAGTACGCCGACGGCCGCTACGTGTTCTTCGCCACCCGCAACGGCATGGTCAAGAAGACCCCGCTCAGCGAGTTCGCGTTCCAGCTGCGCCGCGGCAAGGTCGCGATCAACCTGGACGAGGGCGATGCCCTGGTCGGCGTGGCGCTCACCGACGGCGAGCGCGACGTGCTGCTGTTCGCCTCCAACGGCAAGACCGTGCGCTTCTCCGAACGGCCCAAGGACGACGAAGCCGAGGACGGCGCCATCGAAGAGGGCGCAGGCGACGACAGCGTGGACGATGACGCCGCGCTGGCCGAGGTGGCCGAGGACGGCGACGACGCGCGCAGCCCGCGCCGCAAGAGCCGCGGCGGGGTCAAGCCGACCGGCCGCAGCAGCCGCGGCGTACGCGGCATCAAGCTGGCCAGGAGCGAATACGTGGTCAGCCTGATCGTGGCCGAGCCGGCCGAGGGCCAGGACGAGGATGCCGAGGACGTCGAGACCGCGCTGGAGACGGAGGCCGACCTCGAGGCCGAGGCCGTGGCGCGCAACGGCGACGAGCCCGATGCCTACATCCTCACCGCCACCGAGAACGGCTACGGCAAGCGCACCCCGCTGGCCGAGTACCCGCGCAAGGGCCGCGGCACGCAGGGCGTGATCGGCATCCAGACCAGCGAGCGCAACGGCAAGCTGGTCGGCGCGGTGCTGCTGAGCACCAGGGACGAGGTGTTGCTGATCTCCGATGGCGGCACCCTGGTGCGCACCCGCGCCTCGGAAATCTCCCGCGTCGGCCGCAACACCCAGGGCGTGACCCTGATCCGCCTGTCCAAGGGCGAGAAGCTGCAGGCGGTGGAGCGCCTGGACGGATCGCTGGCCGAGGAAGAGCCGGTCGAGCCGATCGTGGGCGAAGACGGCAGCGTCGAGGTCACCAGCGAGTTGCCGCCGGAAAGCTGATCGCGCAAGCGACATGCACCCGACGACGCCGGCGCACTGCCGGCGTCGTCGTTTCTGGCGCGGCGGGCGCGTGGCAGTGATGACGCCTCCATGCACGCATGCCCGTCGCAGGTTGCGCCGATGGCGCCCGCAATGGAGAACACGCTCGCGAGCAGGCGCGGAGCAAGCCCCTCTCCCCCCGGGAGAGGGGGTGGGGTGAGGGTACGGCGCGAAAAGCGCCTCGCGGATTTGGGTGCATGAGGCTGCGCCCGCACCCTCATCCGGCCCTGCGGGCCACCTTCTCCCCAAAAGGGGGGCCATGGTCCCGACGGATGACGGGCGAGGGCTGCGGCCCATGGCCATGCAAGCCGTATCGAGCAAAACACATGCCGCCGTGTGCCGTGATAGAACGCACGCCGTTCACTGCCGGCTTGGGATAACGGTGCGCGGCGCGATCGCGCCCATGCCGCGGCGGATGTTCCGCGCGGCGGTTTCCTCTGAGGAATGGCAATGAACGATCTTGATCGAACGGGGCATCGCAGCGCCTGGCCGCTGCTGCTGCTGGGCGGCGCCTGCGCGCTGATCGGCCTGGTGCTTGCGGCCGGCGGCGTGTGGCTGCTGGCGCTGGGCGGCTCCTGGTACTACCTGGTCGGCGGGCTGGGCCTGCTGCTGTCGGGCGTGCTGCTGATGCGCGGCCGGCGTGGCGGCGCGGTGTGGTTCGCGGCGACCTTCGCGTTGACGCTGCTGTGGGCGGCCTGGGAATCCGGTGCCGACTATTGGCGCTGGGTGCCGCGCATGGGCCTGATGGTGTTCCTGGGCCTGCTGTTGGCGCTGCTGCTGCCGCGGCTGGACCGCCCGGTGCCGCACGGCGTCTCGCGTGGCTTGGCCGGCGCACTGGCGCTGGTGTTCGTGGTCGCCTTCGCGCTGGCCTTCGTGCCGTACGGCGTGACCGAGGCCGACGGCATGCTCGCGCACGCCGCGGGCATGGCGGCGGCGATCACCGCGCCGCGTGCCGGCGTGCAGCCTGCCGAGGCGCCGGTCGATGCCGACTGGGCCGCCTACGGGCGCGACAATGCCGGCAGCCGCTATACGCCGCTGCGGCAGATCACTCCCGGCAACGTGGCGCAATTGCAGACCGCGTGGACCTTCCGCACCGGCGACCTGCCGGCCAAGCGCTGGGGCGCGGAGACCACGCCGCTGAAGATCGGCGACAGCCTGTACCTGTGCACCGCGCGCAACCAGCTGATCGCGCTGGATGCGCGCAGCGGGCAACAGCGCTGGCGCTACGATCCCAAGGTCGCGGACAAGGCGATTCCGTACACCGCCGCCTGCCGCGGGGTCAGCTACTACCAGGTGCCGGACGCGGCGAATGCGCCGCCGGCACCGGCGCGGGACGGCAGCGTGGCCCCGGTCGCGCTGGAAGGCGAGCCGCGCGCCTGCCGCAGCCGCATCATCGAGGGCACCCTGGACGGCCGCCTGATCGCGGTCGATGCCACCAGCGGCAAGCCCTGCGAAGACTTCGGCGCGCACGGCCAGGTCGACATCACCGCCGGCATGGGCGAGACGCCGCCGGGCTACGTCTCGATTAACTCGCCGCCGACCATCGTCCGCGGCGTGGTCGTCACCGGCCATCAGGTGCTGGACGGGCAGCAGCGCTACGAGCCGTCGGGCGTGATCCAGGGGTTCGATGCGGTGACCGGACAGCTGCGCTGGGCCTGGGACATGACCCATCCGGAATGGAACGGGGCACCGCCGCCGGGACAGAGCTGGACCCGCGGCACGCCGAACATGTGGACCTCGGCGGCCGGCGACGAGCAACTCGGCTATGTCTACCTGCCGATGGGCAACTCCACCGCCGACTACTGGAGCAGCTCGCGTACCGCGCCCGAGGACCGCTACGCGACCTCGCTGGTGGCGCTGGACGTCGCCACCGGCAAGCCGGTGTGGAACTTCCAGACCACGCATATCGACGTGTGGGACTACGACCTGGGCTCGCAGCCGACGCTGGTGGATTTCCCGCACGACGGCGCCAAGGTGCCGGCGGTGGTCTTGTCCAGCAAGCAGGGCGAAATCTACGTGCTGGATCGGCGCAGCGGCAAGCCCTTGGTCGGGGTCGAGGAACGCGCGGTACCCGGCGGCGGCGTCGAGCCGCAGCGCCGTGCCAGGACCCAGCCGTTCTCGCTGTACCACTCGCTGCGCAAGCCGGACCTGACCGAGCGCGACATGTGGGGCATCACCCCGATCGATCAGTTGGTCTGCCGCATCCAGTTCCGCAGCGCCAGCTACAAGGGCATCTACACCCCGCCGCAGGCCGATCGCCATTCGATCGAGTATCCCGGCTACAACGGCGGCTCGGACTGGGGCAGCGTCGCGGTGGACCCGCGGCGCGGCGTGATCGTGGCCAACTACAACGACATGCCGAACTACAACCTGCTGGTGCCGCGGGCCAAGGCCGACCAACTGGGCTGGGCGCCGCGCGGCCAGGTGCGCGGCGACGCCGGCGGTGCCGAAGGCGCGGGCGATCCGCAGGCGGGCACGCCGTACGCGATCGACGTCAATGCCGGCTGGCGCCTGTCGTTCACCGGTTTGCTGTGCAAGCAACCGCCGTACGGCGGCATCCGCGCGATCGACCTGGCCAGCGGCAAGACCCTGTGGGACCGCCCGCTGGGCAGCGCCCGCGGCAATGGTCCGTTCGGCATCCATTCCGGCTTGCCGATCGAGATCGGCACGCCGAACAACGGCGGCGCGGTGGTCACCGCCAGCGGTCTGATCTTCATCGCCGCCACCACCGACGACATGATCCGCGCGATCGATCTGGCCACCGGCAAGACCGTCTGGCAAGCCAAGCTGCCGGCCGGCGGCCAGGCCACGCCGATGCTCTATGCGGTCGACGGCCGCGAGTACCTGGTGATCATGGCGGGCGGCCATCACTTCATGGAGACCAAGAAGGGCGACTACGTGATCGCCTATGCGTTGCCGGCGTCATAGCCCACGCCAAGGCTGCGTTGTGCGGCGTGCGGGATCCGCCCCGCCGTCGCGAAGCTGGTGCGGCGATGTGCGGTGCGCCATGTGTGGCAGAGACATTGCCGCACATGGTGCGCGTCGCGTGCGGGTGCGGCAAAACGGAGGGAGGGCAAAATCGTGTCGAGTCCCGGGAAAACGCGAATCGGCGTGCGCCGTTGCGGCGTTTCGATCGCAGATTCACGGTAAGCGATGGCGTTGTGGGAGCGACTTCAGTCGCGACGGGCTCTACCGGTAGTGCCTGTCGCGACTGAAGTCGCTCCCACAGGTGTGCCTGCACGCGAACTGCGGCGGCCAGCTACTCCAACTGCTCGCGCGCGAACGCCGCATCCAGCGCTTCCATCGCATCGCGCGGCTTGAGCTTGGCCGCTGTCTCGAACTCGCCTGCTGCCGCGTCCTCGCGCTTGTCGCCGTGCAGCAGCAACAGCACGTTGGCGTATTCGACGTGCGCGATCGGCGCATCCGGAGTGAGCTTCAGCGCCTGCTGGATGTGCTGCTCGGCGGTCGCGGCCTTGGCGCCGTAGGTGAGTCCGCCGATCATCGCGCCGACCTTGCCGATGATCTCGGCGTGGTACAGCGCCAGCGCCATGTGCGCCTCGGCGTGCTTGGGTTCCAGTTCCAGCGCGGCCTCCAGCGATTGCCGCACCTTGCCGGCGATGCCTTGCTTGAGCGCCTTGACGATGCTCAGCCCCTGGCTGTAACGGCCCAGCGCGAACGCGTGGCGATAGTGGCTGTTGGCCTCGTCCGGCAATGCGCCGATCGCCGCCTCGGCCAGCGTCGCGGCCTGCTGCAGGCGCTGCAGTTTTTCCTTGTCGTCCTCGACCAGGTAGCTGGCGTGGATGCCGAGCGCCTTGACCGCGACCGACGCGCCGAACACGCCCAGCGCCTGTCCGGCGGTATAGGCCTGCTGGAACCGGCCCTGGTGGAAGGCGCGCCAGGCTTCGAGCAGGGCCGCCGACAGCGTGTCGGCGTCGTGGCCCTTGCCGGCCTTGCCGGCGGCGGCGAGCAGCGCCTGCGCGCGCGCCGGGTCCGGGTAGGGTTCGCGGTCGCCGGCGTGCAGCTTCGGCCAGGCTTTCTTCAACGCCTCGCCCGGATAGGCGTAGGCCTTGGCGTCGTGCGGAAACGGCGCCCATGCGGTCGGTTTTGCTGCCATGCCTGGCCTCCCTGGAGTTCGCGCCGAGCATGGCGCCGCGATGGCGGCCTGGCAAGCTGCGCTGCGGATAGTGTGTTTGCTCAAGCCGCTGCCGCCAGCATGCGTCGCACCGATGCCGCTGTCGGCATCCTAAGGAGACCTGCGATGGCGACGAAGAAGCGTTCCACCTCTGCCCCCCGATCCGATACCCTGGCGCCGCGGCACCTGTGGCTGGCCGGCCTGGGCCTGGTATCGCTGACCCGCAAGCGCGCGCTGGCCGCGGCCGCCGATGCCGCCAGCGGCGCGACCAGGTTGAAGGCGCTGGTGGCGCAGCTGGCCGATGGCGCCGAAAGCAGCGTGCGCGAAGGCGCCGCGGCGCTGCGCGGCCAGGTGCAGCCGTTGAGCGCCGAGGTCGAGGCGCGGCTGCAGCCGGTGCTGGTCAAGCTCGGCCTGCAACCCAAGCCGCGTGCCACGCCGCGCAAACGTCCGGCGGCGACCAGGACCGTCAAGCGCGCGACCAGGAAGACCGCTGCGCCGCGCCGCCCGGCCAAGCGCAGCGCACGCTCGCAGTAACCGCGAACGACGCTGTCGCTGGACGTGGGAGCGCTTCGGGTGCGGGCACCGCGATCCAAGTGCCGCGTCCTGCATTCTGTCGCGGCTGAAGCCGCTCCCGCAGGAACCTGCGGCGAGCCTGCCGGGTGCCCTGCGGGAGGGACGTCAGTCCCGACTGCGACCGGAGCCGGCAAGGTCCGCCGCTGCGCTCGTCGCGACTGACGTCGTGATTGAAAAGACGTTGGCGAGCTAGCGCGGCGTCCTGACCATGCGCGCGAGCAGATGCTCGACCACGCGCTCGGGCTGGGTGGTGCGGCCGACGTGCGCCGAGGACATCTGGATGATGGAGCTGCGCCGCGCGGTCAGCCAGTGGAAGCGCGCGCGTGGCGGCAGCAGCGCGATCGGGCCGGCATCGGCGTCGCCGCGGCAGATCGCCGGGATCGCGTCGAGGTAGGGGCGCAGGCGTTCGATGTCCAGGGTCGGGTCCAGCGCGTGCAGCCGTGCCGGCGCCAGTTCGATCGTCGCATGCAGCAGTTTGGAGGTCGGGCACGACACGATCACCCCGACGTTGACGAATTCCTCGCGCTCCACCCGCGGCACCACGCGGATGACCGCATAGTCATACGTGTGCAGCGTGGGCACGGAGCGCCTCCTCGACGAACGCCGCGCGCAGTACCAGCCGCTGCTTGAGATAATCGGCATAGGCCTGGCGATGCGCGTCCACGCTCGCGAAGCTGGCTTCGGCCTGCAGCCATGCGTCCGGGATCTGCGCCACGATCGCGTCGATGACCGCATCGGTCAGCCGCGGCGCCAGGTCCGCGTCGGCCTGGGCGATGGCGCTGGCGTAGGGCAGCAGCACGTGGTCGCGGATGCGCGCGAACGGCGAGGCGCAGGCGCTGCCGGCATGCTCCCAGTCGTGGTGGAAATACAGCGCTGCGCCGTGGTCGATCAGCATCAGCTTGCCGTGCCAGACCATCAGGTTGGTATTGCGCGCGGTGCGGTCGACATTGGTGACGAAGGCGTCGAACCAGACGATCGCCGAGGCCAGCGCCGGGTCCGGGCGCAAGGCGGCCGGATCGTAGTTGATCGCGCCGGGCAGGTAGTTCAGGGCCAGGTTCAGGCCCTCGCTGGCGCGGATCAGGTCCTGGATCTCCGGATCCGGTTCGGTGCGCGCGAACTCGCGGTCGAGCAGCGCGAACACCAGTTCCGGCATCGGCAGGCCCAGCGCGCGCGCCAGTTCGCCGCCCAGCAGTTCGGCGATCAACGCCTTCGGACCTTGGCCGGCGCCGCGGAACTTCAGCACGTACAGGCCGTCGTCGTCGGCCTCGACCACCGCCGGCAGCGAGCCGCCTTCGCGCAGCGGGGTCACGTAGCGGGTGGCGACGACGGTTCTCACGCGGATTCCGGGCGGCGAGGGCAAGGCGGCAAGCCTAGCCGATGCCGGCGGCGCTTGGCGAATCGATGCGCGCGGCGCATCTGGCAGCTGGCATCGCCGTCGCCCACTGGCGGGACGCGTTCCCCGCTCAGTCCAGATAGGCCTGCATCAGCGTGGCCAGGTGCGCGCGCTCGGCCTCGCGCAGGAACGGACTGATCAGCAGCATCACCTGCACGATGCCATGGCGGATCGCCAGTTGCTCGTCCTTCTCGCCGCGCGCGGCGGCGTAGTTGAGCCAGAACGTGGCCACCACCAGCACGTTGGTGGCGATGCCGCCCAGTTCCTGCGCGGTGGCGCGCATCGTCCCGGCCTGCGCCAGGCCCTGGAACACCGCCTGGGTGCTGTCGTCGGCGCGGCGCAGGATGCGCGCGAAGCGCAGGCGCAGGCGCCGGCTGCGGCTGAGGATCTCGATCAGGTCGCGGTACAGGAAGCGGTAGTCCCAGATGCACTCGAACACCAGGTGCAACTGCAGCCAGATGTCCTCCAGCCCGGGCAGGCGCGCGCTCGGCAAGGCCAGCGCCGCGTCCATGCGCTCTTCGTAGCGCGCGAACAGGTGCTCGATGATGTCGTCCTTGTTGCGGAAGTGGTAGTACAGATTGCCCGGGCTGATCTCCAGCTCGTCGGCGATATGGTTGGTGGTGACGTGCGGCTCGCCCTGCGCGTTGAACATCGCCAGGGCCGTGTCGAGGATGCGCCGGCGGGTGTCGCGCGCCATCAGGCCAGCAGCTTCTTCACCAGGTCCACGTACTTCTTCTGCGCCTCGGCCTGCGGCATGCCCTTGAGCTTGGCCCAGGCCTCGTACTTGGCGGTGCCGACGAAGTCGAAGAAACCGGGCTTGGCGCCGGCGACGTCGCCTTCGGCGCCCTGTTTGTACAGCGCGTACAGGCGCAGCAAGGTGTCGTTGTCGGGACGCTCTTCGCGCTGCTTGATGTCCTTGGCCGCTTTCTCGAAGGCCGCCTTGATGTCTGCCATGTCGCTGCTCCCACCCGGATCGGGACGCATCACAGCACGCGCGACCGGTCCGGTCAACGCGGGCGCCACGGCGCGCGTTCGCCCGGTGGTGGTGCCTCAGGCGACCGGTGCCGCGTGCAGTTCCGCGCTGGCCTGGGTCTGCGCCTGCCGCGCCAGCGAGGCCTTGGCGGCGATCGAGCGGATGGCGTCGGTGACGTCGGCGAGCGGGACGTGGCTGCTCAGGCGCTGGAAGGTGTCGCGGCTGTTGTAGCCGGAGCCGTCCTTCAGATATTGCTCGTACATCGCCAGCAATTCGGTGCAGGCCGCGGTCAGCGTGTCCACGTTGCCCCTGGCCAGGGCGTGGCCGATCTGGTCCAGGCTGTGCAGGCAGTCGGAGAGCCAATGCAGGTCGTAGCGCGCGCTGCTCAGCTCCGGCGCGTTGTGGCCGCGGCTGTAGGCGCTGTAACGGCGGATGCTCCGGGCGACCCGCGCCACGTGCGCGAGCAGCGTGCCGATCTCCGCGGAGATGTCCAGGCGTTCCATCACCAGGATCGGCACCGGTGGCCGCTCCACGGCCTGCTCGGCCGGTAGCGCTTCCTGCGCCTGCAGTTCCAGCGTCTGCCGCAGGCTGGCGTAGGCCTGTTGCAGCGCCTCCAGCTCGCGCGCGCTGACGGCCGCACGCGCCTTCATCTGCGACAGCGCGGCCTGGTGGCGGGCCAGGCTGTCCTGCACGCTCGCCTGTTGCTGTTGCTCGCGGCGCCAGCGGCCGAAGAAGATCCAGGCAAGAACGGTGGCGGTGATCGCCCAGAGCACGACGGCGGGAGCCAGATAGATCAGGATGCCCATGAAGGCTCCTCGAAACGTTGCATCTCATGTCGGCGCTGGGCCGACGATCTTGAGCCCGAGTGTCGCAAGGCGTGACCGCGTTCCATTTGCGCACCGTTCGCACGATCCGGGTGGCCGCGGTGCGTCGCCCGGCAGCGTGGCGGCGTGGCCTGGGCTATTTGCCCAGCCTGGTCAGGACCGCGTTGATCGCGTATTCCTCGGGCACCTGCCCGGTGCAGCCGCCGGCACGCCGATAGACGCAGTAGGCCTTGCTGGAGCACCCCAGCAGCGCGTATTCCGGGGCCAGCGGCGGGGCCTGTGCGACCGACAGCACGGTGTCGTAGGCGCTGCGGTAACGCAATGCGGCGGCGTGGTCGTCGCGCGTGTCGAACAGGTAGATCGGGGTCTGGCGACCGTACAGGGCGTAGGCGGCGCTCAGCGGATTCGGCGGCCGGTACAGCGCCATTCCACAGGTTTTGGGGTCGGCGCCGGCCAGTTGCATCGCCGCGATCAAGGGGCGCCCGGATTTCCAGTAGCGTTTCACCGGCCCGGTGCTGGCCACCAGCAGCGAGGCCAGCAGCCACAGCAGCAGCGCCTGCCCGCACAGGCGCCGCAGGCGCAGTGCGTCGCCAGCGGCGCGGCGCTGCAGCGCGTCGACGGTGCCGAACGCGGCCAGCACCACCAGCAGCGTGGTGGACAGCAGGACGAAGCGGTATTCCTTGTGCGGGATCAACGAATGCATCGACAGGTTGACCAGCGCCACCGCCAGCAGGACCGGGTAGCGCCGCGCGCCGAGGATGGCCAGCGGCACGATGCCCAGCGCCGCCAGCCGCCACTGGTTGCAGATCCGGGTCAGATACCAGTACGCCGGTCTGGTGCCGAAGCTGGCGCTTTTCTGCTCCACCAGGTTGATGTGGAAGTTGGCGTAGATCCAGCGCAACGGCGGCTGTCCTGCGACCAGCATGTCCACCGCCGCATCCACGCCCAGGCCGAGCAGGCCACCGGCCGCCAGCCATAGCCAGGCGCGCCAGCGCAGGCCGCAGGCCCAGGCCGCGAGCACGAACAGCGCCGGCGCCAGCTGGAAGCGCGCCGAGAAGCACAGACCGAGCAGCAGCCCGGCGCCTGCGTAGGTGGCCCGGGTGCGCTGCGCCAACGGCCGCGTGAGCAACAGCGCGGCCGGAAAGAACAGCGCCATCGCCACCGGTTCGGACATCGCCCGCGGCCCGAAATAGACCAGTTCGGCCCAGATCGCGGCGACCACGCCGGCCATCGCGCCATGCAGCCGCGACAGGCGCAGCCCCATGGCGGTGGCGCAGGCGACGGTGGACAGCGACAGCAGCACCAGCATCAGGCGCGGCAATGCCAAGGTCAGGCTGCCGTCGGGCGCCAGCCAGGCGCCCAGCTGCATCGGCATGGCCAGCAAGGCGGGGATCAGCCAGGTGCGGATGCCGTCGCGGTATTCCCACGCCACCACCCAGTGCCCGAACACCAGGCGATGCGCCGGTTCCAAGTATTGCCAGATCTCGTCGGGGTGGTGGTAGTTGCTCGGCACCATCGCCAGCAGCCGCAGCAGCAGGGCCAGCCCCAGCACGCCTGCGAACATGCGCCGGTCGGTGGACCACCACCCCGCCAGGCGCGAGACGCGCGGCGTGCTGGCGACGGGCGGCCGCAGTCGGGCCGCAGGCGAACCGGACACGGGCGCGTGCATCAGCGCGGCGACACGCGCAGCTCGACGACCGCCACCGCCGCGGCTTGCGGCGGATTCAATGTCGAGGACCACGCCGTGCGCTTGGCCGCGTGATAGTTCCACAACGCGGCGGCCACGCTGCCGGCGCCCGCGGCCAGTGCCCAGTTGACGCCGGCCGCGTGCAACGCCCAGCCGATGCTTTCGTTGACCAACGCACCGACCATGCAGGCCAGATAGAACATCAGCAGGCCGCTGAGCATGCGTGCGCCGCGCAGGCGGCAGTGGCGGAATGTGAGGATGTTGTTCATCAGGAAATTGCAGGTCATCGCCGCCATGATCGCCACCAGTTGCCCGGCCCAGAACGGGCAACCGGCGTGCAGCAGCGCCCACAGCGACGTCAGATGCACCGCCAGGCCGCCCAGTCCGACCGCGAAGAACAAGGCCATCTGCGCCGGCAGCAGGCCGCGCGTGCGCTTTTCCAGCAGCAGGGTCAGCAGGTCGGCCACCACGCGCGGATCCATCTTGGACACGCCGCCGCGGCGCTCGCCCAGTTGCGTGGGCACTTCAGCGGTGTTCGGGCGGCGGCGGCCGGAAGCCACCACGTCCACCAGGATCTTGAAGCCGAGCCCGGACAGGCGCGGACGCACGCCGGTGTACCAGTCGCGGGTCATCGCAAAGCAGCCGCTCATCGGATCAGCCAGCCGCGCGCCGAGCAGCAATTGGGTCAGGCGTACCGCACCGCGGCTCATCGCATGCCGCACCCGGCCCAGCCCGGAGCTGCGGCTGTGCAGATAGCGGCTGGCCACCACGACGTCCTGTCGGCCCTGCTCGAGGAGCCGGAACATCTGCGCGATCAGGCGCGGATCGTGCTGGCCATCGCCGTCCATGATCGCCAGGTACTGTCCATGCGCCGCATCCCATCCGGCGATCGCCGCGGAGGCCAGCCCTCGGCCTTCGCGCCGGCGCAGCAGACGGATCTGGGGCGTGTGCGTGGCACAGGCGAGCACCGCCTGCGCGGTGAGCTCGTCGTGCGAATCGTCCACCACCACGATCTCGTGATCGATGCCGGCCAGCGTTGTGGAGAGTTCGCCCAGCACGCCAGCGATGGCGTCGGATTCGTCCAGCGTGCAGATCACCACGGACAGACTTGGACCAGAAGAACAGGGGGAAGCGGTGCCGATGGACGACATGGAGGGCCTTGGCGGACTGGAGTTCGCCGAAGGTTCAAAACCGCCTGTTGCGCTCGATTGGCGAATTGCGCCGCCCGCTGCGATGCGCCAGCACGTGACGGCGCGTGGCATCCGCAAAGTCGCCGCCGATCCGCCCGCGACCCTTGTGCCTGCAATCGATCGGCGTCCTTACGGCGCGTGCGCGGGCATGGCCGAAAAGCTTGAATCGCCCCTGACTGCTGCGACCGGCATCCTCTCCAGGCCGACAGCCACACAGCGCTATTGCCCGTATTTGCGCAATGTGAACAGGTACGGGATTGGCGCGACGATGTCCGCCCCGTGGCGAATACGGGCGCAGCAGCGGCGACCTGCGACGCAATGCCAGGGTCGTGGGCCGGTGTCGGTCGGCCGCCGGGTTCGCTTGCCGTGTACGGCGTGCCGTTTTGTGTCAGACCTGTTGCAACTGGCCGACGCGGTCCTCCAGCGGCTCGCGCAGCCCAGCGTCGGGATCGGCCGCGCGTTCCTGTGCGGGGAGCCCACGGATGCTTGCGATGAGAGCCGCCGCGCCATGAAACCCCCTTGCGGGGGCGATGCGCACTCCGCTGCCTCGTGGCGCTTGCCGGGCTCTCGCCTCAGCCCGGAATGCCCGGCAGATCCAGTCCCTTGTCCTTGGCGCAGTCGATCGCGATGGCGTATCCGGCATCGGCATGCCGCATCACCCCGCTGGCCGGGTCGTTCCACAGCACGCGCGCGATGCGCTTGGCCGCCGCCTCGCTGCCGTCGCAGACGATGACCATGCCGGCGTGCTGGGAGAAGCCCATGCCGACGCCGCCGCCGTGGTGCAGCGAGACCCAGGTGGCGCCGCTGGCGGTGTTGAGCAGGGCGTTGAGCAGCGGCCAGTCGGAGACGGCGTCGGAGCCGTCGGCCATGGCTTCGGTCTCGCGGTTGGGCGAGGCGACGCTGCCCGAATCCAGATGGTCGCGGCCGATCACCACCGGCGCCTTCAGTTCGCCGTTGGCGACCATTTCGTTGAACGCCAGGCCCAGGCGGTCGCGATCGCCCAGGCCGACCCAGCAGATGCGCGCCGGCAGACCCTGGAACTTGATCTTCTCGGCGGCCATGTCCAGCCAGCGGTGCAGGTGCGGGTTGTCCGGGATCAGCTCCTTGACCTTGGCATCGGTCCTGGCGATGTCCTCCGGATCGCCGGACAGCGCCGCCCAGCGGAACGGGCCGATGCCGCGGCAGAACAGCGGGCGGATGTAGGCGGGGACGAAGCCGGGGAAGTCGAAGGCATTCTCGACGCCTTCTTCCAGTGCCATCTGCCGCAGGTTGTTGCCGTAGTCCACGGTCGGCACGCCGAGCGCGTGGAAGGCGAGCATGGCGCGGATGTGGTTGGCCATCGAGTCGCGCGCGGCGGCTTCCACCTCCTTCGGTGCGGACACGCGCTTTGCGTCCCATTCCTCCACCGTCCAGCCCTGCGGCAGGTAGCCGTTGACCGGGTCGTGCGCGGAGGTCTGGTCGGTCAACAGGTCCGGCTTGACCCCGCGGACCAGCAGTTCGTCCAGCACGTCGGCGACATTGCCGAGCAGGCCGACCGACAGCGGTTTCTTCGCCGTGCACGATTCCTCGATCAGGCGCAGCGCTTCGTCCAGGTCGTCGGTCCAGGTGTCCAGGTAGCCGGTGCGCAGGCGCATCTCGATGCTGCTCTTGCGACATTCCACCGCCAGGCACGAGGCGCCGGCCATCACCGCGGCCAGCGGCTGCGCGCCGCCCATGCCGCCCAGGCCGCCGGTGAACAGCCACTTGCCGGCCAGGCTGCCGGCGTAGTGCTGGCGGCCCATCTCGACGAAGGTCTCGTAGGTGCCCTGGACGATGCCTTGCGCGCCGATGTAGATCCAACTGCCGGCGGTCATCTGCCCGTACATGGCCAGGCCCTTTTTATCGAGCTCGTTGAAGTGGTCCCAGGTGGCCCAGCGCGGCACCAGGTTGGAATTGGCGATCAGCACGCGCGGCGCATCGGCGTGGGTGCGGAACACGCCGACCGGCTTGCCGGATTGCACCAGCAGGGTCTGGTCGTCGTCCAGGCGCCTGAGCGCGGCCACGATCGCGTCGAAGGATTCCCAGTCGCGCGCGGCGCGGCCGATGCCGCCGTACACCACCAGTTCCTGCGGGCGTTCGGCCACGTCCGGATGCAGGTTGTTCATCAGCATGCGCAGCGGCGCTTCGGTCAGCCAGCTCTTGCAGGTGAGGGTGCTGCCGGTGGGCGCGTGGATCGTGCGGGTGGTGTCGAGACGGGTCATGCGGCGCTCCGGGAGTGGGCGAATTCGAGGCAGGACGCGAGCACCTGCTGCAGCGTGCGGCGCAGCGGTGCGGCGTGGTCGGGGTCCAGCGGCGTGGGCCAGTGGCGCTCGTCCACGCACGCGGGTTCGTGCATGTAGCCGCGGCAGGCCAGCTCCATCTGCAGCGTGTGCACGCCGCCGGGAATATCGCTGTAATGGCGGGTGATGTAGCCACCCTTGAAGCGGCCATTGCGCACATGGCGCATGCCGCTCGTCGCGCACAGCTGCTCGACCGCGTCGGTCAGCGCGTTGTCGCAACTGCTATCGGGCGCGCCGGTCGGGCCGGCCGTGCCGATGTTGAACTGCGGCAGCTCGCCCTCGAACAGGTGCGGGATATGCGAGCGGATCGAATGCGCGTCGTACACCACCACGGTGCCGTGGATCGCGCGCAGGCGGGCGATCTCCGCGGCCAGCGCGGCGTGGTAGGGCGCGAACCAGGTGTCGCGGCGGCGGGCGATTTCCGCCTCGTCCGGGCCGGCGCCGTCGCGGTACAGCGGCTGGTTGTCGAAGGTGGTCAGCGGGCACAGGCCGGTGGTGTTCTGGCCCGGGTACAGCGAGACGCCGCTGGGATCGCGATTGAGATCGATCACCGAGCGCGACACCGCCGAGCGCAGCGTGGTGGCACCCAGGTCGCGCGCGAATGCGTACAGCTCGTGCACCCACCAGTCCGCATCGCGGCGTGCCAGCCACGGCGAGACGAAGCGCTCGGTCAGTGCGTCCGGCAGCTCGGTGCCGGTGTGCGGGAAGCTGACGATCAGTGGCGCATCGCCGCGGTGCAGGGTGAGCCAGTCGGGGAGGGACGTCATGCAGAGCCTCGCTTTTTTGCAGGAGCGGCTTCAGCCGCGACCGCAGATATCCGGGAAAGCCCGGTCGCGGTTGAGGTGATGGCCCGAGGCCACCCAGCACCGCTGCTACAGGGTCATGATCCGGACATTGCATCGGGCAGGGACACATCGACCGCCTCCGCCAGCGTGCCATCGCGCACCAGCGCCGTGGCGGCCAGCATGTCCGGATGGAAATAGCGGTCGTCCTGCAGCGTCGGCACCTGCGCGCGCAGCAGCGTGCGCGCCGCTTCCAGCGCGGCGCTGGAGGTCAGCGGCGCATGGAAGTCGCAGCCCTGCGCGGCGGCCAGCAGTTCGATGCCGACCACGTTGGCCGCGTTCTCGGCCATCGCCAGCAGGCGCCGCGCGCCATGCGCGGCCATCGACACGTGGTCTTCCTGGTTGGCCGAGGTCGGGATCGAATCGACGCTGGCCGGGTAGGCGCGCTGCTTGTTCTCCGACACCAGCGCGGCGGCGGTGACCTGCGGGATCATGAAGCCTGAGTTGAGCCCGGGCTTCGGAGTCAGGAACGCCGGCAGCCCGGACAGTGCCGGATCCACCAGCATCGCCACGCGGCGTTCGCTGATCGAGCCGATCTCGCACACCGCCAGCGCCAGCATGTCGGCGGCGAAGGCCACCGGCTCGGCATGGAAATTGCCGCCGGACAGCGCCTCGCCGGATTCGCTGAACACCAGCGGATTGTCGGACACGCCGTTGGCCTCGATCGCCAGCGTGGTCGCGGCCTGGCGCATCACGTCCAGCGCCGCGCCCATCACCTGCGGCTGGCAGCGCAGGCAGTACGGATCCTGCACGCGCACATCGTTGTCGCGGTGCGAATCGCGGATCGCCGAGCCGTGCATCAGTGCGCGCAGCGCGGCGGCGGTGGCGATCTGCCCGCGCTGGCCGCGCAAGGCGTGGATGCGTGGATCGAACGGGGTGTCCGAGCCCTTGGCCGCTTCGGTGGACAGCGCGCCGGCGACCAGCGCGGCATGGAACACGCGCTCGATCTCGAACAGCCCGGCCAACGCGTAGGCGGTGGAGTACTGGGTGCCGTTGAGCAGCGCCAGGCCTTCCTTCGCGCCCAGCGCCAGCGGCTGCAGCCCGGCCAGCGCCAGCGCCTGCGCGGCGGGCAGGCGCTGGCCGCCGACGAAGGCCTCGCCGACCCCGATCATCACCGTGGCCAGGTGCGCCAGCGGCGCCAGGTCGCCGGAGGCGCCGACCGAGCCTTGGCACGGCACCACCGGTATCACGTCGTGGCGCAGCAGCGCTTCCAGCAGCGCCAGCGTGGCCGGGCGCACGCCGGAGGCGCCCTGCGCCAGGCTGGCCAGCTTCAGCGCCAGCATCAGCCGCACCACCGGCACCGGCATCGGCTCGCCGACCCCGGCCGCATGCGAGAGCACGATATTGCGCTGCAAGGTGTCCAGGTCCTCGCGCTCGATGCGCACGCTGGCCAGCTTGCCGAAGCCGGTGTTGATGCCGTACACCGGCGCGCCCTTGGCGACGATCGCCTCCACCGTCTGCGCGCTGCGCAGCACAGTCTCGGCGCAGGCCGGATCCAGGCGCACGCCGGCGCCGCGGTACACGGCGCGCCACTGCGCCAGGCTCACTGCGCCCGGGCGCAGCACGATCGCGTTGCTCATTGTCCCCTCCAGATGCGCGCATGCAGCGGGTTGAAGCCCATGCGGTAGACCAGTTCGGCCGGTTGTTCGATGTCCCAGATCGCCAGGTCGCAGCGCAGCCCGGCGCGCAGCCGGCCGACCTGCTCCTGGCGTCCCAGCGCGCGCGCCGCTTCGCGGGTGAAGCCGGCGATGCATTCGGCCACGCTCATGCGGAACAGCGTCGCCGCCAGGTTCATCGCCAGCAGCGGGCTGGTCAGCGGCGAGGTGCCGGGATTGCAGTCGGTGGCCAGCGCACGCGGCACGCCGGCGGCGCGCAGCGCGGCGATCGGCGGCAGCTGCGTGTCGCGGGTGAAGTAGAACGCGCCCGGCAGCAGCACCGCCACGGTGCCAGCCGCGGCCATCGCGGCCACGCCGGCGTCGTCGAGGTATTCCACGTGGTCGGCCGAGCGTGCGCCGTAGCGCGCCGCCAGCGCCGCGCCGCCCTGGTTGGACAGCTGCTCGGCATGGATCTTCAGCGCCAGGCCATGCCGCTGCGCGGCCTGGAACACCTGCTCGGTCTGCGCCGGGCTGAAGGCCAGGTGCTCGCAGAACACGTCCACCGCCTCGGCCAGGCCCTGCGCGGCGACTTCGGGGATCATCCGTTCGCAGACGTCGTCGATGTAGGCCTGCGCCTCGGCGCCGGGGGGCACCGCGTGCGCGCCGAGGAAGGTCGGCGCCACCGCCACCGGGCGCAGTTCGCCCAGGCGCCGCGCCACCCGCAGCAGGCGCAGTTCGTCGTCCAGGGTCAGCCCGTAGCCCGACTTGATCTCCACCGTGGTCACGCCTTCGGCGAGCAGCGCGTCCAGCCGCGGCAGGCTGGCGGCGAGCAATGCGGCCTCGTCGGCGGCGCGGGTGGCGCGCACGGTGGCGACGATGCCGCCGCCGGCGCGGGCGATGTCGGCGTAGCTGGCGCCGAGCAGGCGTTGCTCGAACTCGCCGGCGCGGTTGCCGGCGTAGACCAGGTGGGTGTGGCAGTCGATCAGGCCCGGGCCGATCCAGCGCCCGCCGCAGTCGACGCTGCGCAGCGCGGCCAGCGGCTCCGGCAGCGCCGCGGCGGCGCCGGCATAGACGATGCGTCCGTCGCGGCAGGCGACCACGCCGTCGCGGACCAGGCCCAGCCCGCCGTCGTCGGCGTCCAGGGTCATCAGGTGAGCGTTGTGCCAGAGCGTGTCGCAGGGCATGGTCACGGGCGAGCTTGTCGGTTATTTTGTATATACAATATTGTGGTCGACGGAGGGTGTCCAGTGCAGACCCTGGCGCAGCAACAGGCAGGCGGGAACGAGGCGGCGAGCGGTTTCTGGTGCGCGCAGGCGCTGCTGCCGGAGGGCTGGGCGCGCGACGTGCGGATCGAGGTGCGTGGCGGGCGCATCGCCGCGGTGCAGTCCGGCGTGGCCGCGGCGTCCGCCGACCACACGCTGGCGATCGCCGTGCCCGGGCTGGGCAACCTGCACAGCCACGCGTTCCAGCGCGGCATGGCCGGGCTGACCGAAGTCGGCGGCCGCAGCGGCGACAGTTTCTGGAGCTGGCGCGAGCTGATGTACCGCTTCCTGCAGCGGCTGGACCCGGACAGCATGCAGGCCATCGCCGAGCAGGCCTACGTGGAGATGCTCGAGGCTGGCTTCACCCGCGTCGGCGAATTCCACTACCTGCACCACGCCGCCGATGGCCGGCCGTACGCCGACCGCGCCGAGATGGCGCAGCGCCTGGCCGCCGCCGCGCAGAGCATCGGCATCGGCCTGACCCTGCTGCCGGTGTTCTACGCGCATGCCGATTTCGGCGGCGCCGCGCCGAATCCGGCGCAGCGGCGGCTGATCCACGACGTGGACGGTTACGCCGAACTGCTCGACGGCAGCCGCCGCGCGCTGCGCGGCCTCGACGACGCGGTGCTGGGCATCGCGCCGCACAGCCTGCGCGCGGTGACCCCGGACGAACTGGCCGCGCTGCTGCCGCTGTGCGACGGGCCGGTGCACATCCACATCGCCGAGCAGACCCGCGAGGTCGAGGCCTGCCTGGCCTGGAGCGGGCAGCGGCCGGTGCAGTGGTTGCTGGCGCATGCGCCGGTGGACCCGCGCTGGTGCCTGGTCCATGCCACCCACGTCGACGCCGCCGAACTGCAGGCCATCGCCAGCAGCGGCGCGGTGGTCGGCCTGTGCCCGATCACCGAAGCCAACCTCGGCGACGGGCTGTTCCCGATGCGCGCGTTCGGCGACGCCGGCGGGCACTTCGGTGTGGGCTCGGATTCCAACGTGCTGATCGATGCGGCCGAGGAACTGCGCCTGCTCGAATACGGCCAGCGCCTGCAGCTGCGCGGCCGCAATGTGCTTGCCGGCGACGCCGCGCCATCCAGCGGGCGTTTTCTGTTCCAGTCCGCGGCGCAAGGCGCAGCGCAGGCGCTGGGTGTGGCGCAGGGCCTGCAAGTGGGCGCGCCGGCCGATCTGGTCGAGCTGGATCCTGCGCATCCGGCGCTGTGCGCACGCAACGGCGACGCCTTGCTGGATAGCTGGATCTTCGCCGCGCGGCGCGGCGCGGTGCGTTCGGTCTGGCGCAACGGTCGCGCACTGGTGCGCGACGGCCGCCATCATCGCCGCGATGCGGTCGCTGCGGCTTATGCGCGCGCGCTGACCGCGCTGTTGGACGCATGATCCGGCGCCGTCTGCCGCACGCCGCTGCGCAGGGCCGCCGATGAGCCAGCCCCGGCCCGCGGCGACGCTCAACCACCGCATCCGCAGCGATATCGAAGGCCGCATCCGCAGCGGCGAATGGCCGCCGGGCCACCGCATCCCGTTCGAGCACGAACTGATGGCGCAGTACGCCTGCTCGCGGATGACGGTCAACAAGGTGCTGGCGCTGCTCGCCGACGCCGGCATGATCGAGCGCCGGCGCCGCGCCGGTTCGTTCGTGGCGCGGCCGCATCCGCACATGGAACAGGTGGCGCTGGAGATTCCCGACATTCCGGTCGAGGTCGCCGCGCGCGGCCATGCCTACCGCTTCGAACTGCTGGATCGGCGCCAGCGCGCGCCGCGTGACGCACTGCCGCAGGAGGCCGAGGTCGCCGCCGCCGGCACGCTGCTGTCGCTGCATTGCCTGCACTACGCCGACGGGCGCCCGTTCGCGCTGGAGGAGCGGGTGATCAATCCGGTGGCGGTGCCGGAAGCGCTGCAGATGGATTTCGCGGTGGTCGTGCCCGGCAGCTGGCTGCTGCAGCACGTGCCGTGGACCCGCGCCGAGCACCGCATCAGCGCGGTCGGCGCCAACCCCGCGCAGGCGGCGCGGCTGCAGGTGGCGGCCGGCACCGCCTGCCTGCTGATCGACCGGCAGACCTGGCGCGGCGAGCAGGCGGTGACCTTCGTGCGCCAGGTGTTCCTCGGCGACACCTACGACCTGGTGGCGCGGTTCTCGCCGGGCGCGCGCTGAGTCCGGCGCGACAGGCGAAACCTCGCGCGTCGGCGGCGATCGATGCTGCGCCGCGGCGCGCCGCGCGCATGCGCCATACCCCGGCGTGCGTTTGTCCTGCCTGCCGCACTCTGGCAAGTTAGCGCCCAGGACGGGGCGAGGGGCCGCGGCCGCAGCACGAGGGATGGTTCGGCATGACGTATTTCGTTACGGGCGCCACCGGTTTCATCGGCCGTTATCTGATGGCCAACCTGATGCGGCGCAAAGGCCTCATCCACGTCCTGGTCCGCAAGGAGTCGCAACGCAAGTTCGACGCGCTGGTGCGCGAGCAGGGCTGGGACGCCAAGCGCCTGGTGGTGCTGCACGGCGATGTCGGCAGCGACTGCTGCGGGCTGGACGAGGCGCAACGGCAGGCGCTGCACGGCAAGGTCAGGCACTTCTTCCACCTGGCCGCGCTGTACGACCTCACCGCCAAGGCCGAGGCGCAGCGCGTGGCCAATCTCGACGGTACCCGCAACGCGCTGGAACTGGCCGCGCAGATCGGCGCCGGCATCTTCCACCACACCAGCTCGATCGCGGTGGCCGGGCTGTATCCGGGCATCTTCCGCGAGGACATGTTCGAAGAGGCCGAAGGCCTGGACGATCCCTACCTGCGCACCAAGCACGACGCCGAGGCGCTGGTGCGCGCGGAAACCCGGATCAAGTGGCGCATCTACCGCCCCGGCATGGTGGTCGGCGATTCGCGCACGGGCGCGATCGACAAGATCGACGGACCGTACTACTTCTTCCCGCTGATCAAGAAGCTGCGCCAGCTGCTGCCGCCGTGGGCGCCGATGCTGGGCATCGAGGGCGGGCGCATCAACCTGGTGCCGGTGGATTTCGTCGCCGATGCGATGGACCACATCGCGCACAAGCCCAAGCTCGATGGCCATACCTTCCACCTCACCGACCCGGAGCCGCTGCGCGTGGGCGAGGTGCTCAACGTGTTCTGCCGCGCCGGCCACGCGCCGGAGATGACCTTGCGGGTGGATGCGCGGATGTTCGCGTTCGTGCCGGCGGGGATCCGTGCCGCGGTCGGCGGGCTGCCGCCGATCCGCCGCTTCACCGGCATGCTGCTGCGCGATTTCCGCATCCCGCGCGAGGTGCTGAAGTTCATCACCTATCCCACGCGCTTCGACAGCCGCGAGACCGAGCGCGCGCTGAAGGGCAGCGGCATCGCCGTGCCGCGGCTGGAGGACTACGCCTGGCGCCTGTGGGACCACTGGGAACGGCACCTGGATCCGGACCTGTTCGTGGACCGCACGCTGAAAGGCAAGGTGCGCGGCAAGGTGGTGCTGATCACCGGCGGTTCCTCGGGCATCGGCCTGGCCACCGCGCAGCGCGTCGCCGAAGCCGGCGCCACCACGATCATCGTCGCCCGCGGCGAGCAGGAACTGTTCGCCGCACGCGATGCGATGAACGCCAAGGGCGGCAAGGTGTTCGCCTACACCGCCGACCTGTCCGACCTGGCCGGCTGCGATGCGCTGCTCAAGACCGTGCTCGAGGCGCACGGCCACGTCGACGTGCTGATCAACAACGCCGGCCGCTCGATCCGCCGCTCGATCGAACTGAGCTACGACCGCTTCCACGATTTCGAACGCACCATGCAGCTGAACTACTTCGGCAGCCTGCGCCTGATCATGGGCGTGCTGCCGGGCATGACCGCGCGGCGCAAGGGCCACATCATCAACGTCAGCTCGATCGGCGTGCTGGCCAATTCGCCGCGGTTTTCCGCCTACGTGGCCTCCAAGGCGGCGCTGGACGCGTGGAGCCGCTGCGCGCAGGGCGAGCTGTCCGGCAAGGGCATCAGCTTCACCACGGTCAACATGCCGCTGGTGAAGACGCCGATGATCGCGCCGACCAAGATGTACGACAGCGTGCCGACGCTGAGCGTGGAGGAAGCCGCCGACCTGATGGTCAAGGCGATCATCGAGCGCCCGAGCCGGGTGGCGACGCGGCTGGGCATCTTCGCCGCGCTGGTCAACGCGGTGGCGCCGAAGGCCTACGAGGTGGTGATGAACACCGCCTTCGAACTGTTCCCGGATTCGGCCGCGGCCAAGGGCGACCGCAAGGCGCTGCGCGAGGCCAAGCCCAGCCAGGAGCAGATCGCGTTCGCGGCGCTGATGCGCGGCGTGCATTGGTGAAGCCGGGACTCGGGACTCGGGACTCGAAAAGCGGATTGTCCGCCGAGTGCCGATAGCGGGCCGGTAAGCCGAGCCGCTGTCGCTTTTACGGGTCCCGAGTCCCGAGTCCCGAGTCCCGAGTCCCGAATCAAAACGTCCTGCATTGCCGCCAGCGCACCGGCTCGTCGCGGTCCGGGCGCGGATTGAGCTGGATGCGCACGGTGCGCAGCGAGGGGTAGCGCTCCACTTCCTTGCAGATCCGCGGCCATACCTGCGCGTCGTCGCCGCTGCGGTCGATCACCAGCGTCATCTGCGTCTGCCAGATGCCGCGGATCACGCCGGGCGTCCTGGCCAGGGCCTTGGACACCGCATGGCGATAGTCGGCTTCGGTGGCGGGGTCCGGTGCTGCGCTTGCCGGCTGCGCTTCTTCGGTGACCGGCGCGGCGGTGGCCGGTACCGTGGCGACGGGCGCGGTGCCTGGTGCCGGCGCCGCTGCCGGCATGGACGCGGCAGGCGCGGGGAGCGCGGCGACCGACGCGGCATCGGCGCTGCGCTGCTGCAGCGCCAGCCCGCCCAGTCCCACCAGCAGGCCCAGGGTCAGCGCGGCCAGCGCGGCGATCGCGGTGTGCCGCTGCGCGCGCCGGCGGCTGGCGCCGATCACCCCGTCCTCCAGTTCGCTGGGCAGGTAGCGCTTGAGCATCGGCCAGATGCGGCGGCCGTCGAGGATCTCCACCGACTGCTTGTCGGCCGCGGCGATGCCGTCGCGCTGCACCTTGCCCTCGGTGACCAGGATGCCGCCCTGCGCACCCATCAGCCGCGCCGCCGCGCCCAGTTCGTTGACCGCGGCCGAGCCGATCCGGTAGGCGCGGCCGTGCTTGCACGACAGCAGCCAGCGCGTATCGCCGCGGGTCATCACGAAGTCGCTCTGCGGTTCCTGGGAGACGTCCTCGTCGGCCACCGCGTCGTGCAGGTCGCGCTGCTCGCGCATCGCGCGCCGCACCATGCGCGAGAAATCGCGCCAATGCAGTCCGGCCAGCGCATGCAGCCCGGCGGTGGTCTCGTTCTCGCGGCGCCGGACCACCCACAGGTAGAGCGTGGCAGCGAGCCATGCTCCAACTGCCAAGACCGTTGCCGCTATCCAGGAAAACATGCTCGTACCCGCCGTAACGCTATTCGATGACGTCAGTCTATCGCCAGCGTGTCACAGCGCCGGCAAGGCGACAGCGGGGAACGGCGGACAGCAGAAGACCCGCCAGTCCGAAGCCGAGAGGGGAGGGGAGCAAACGGTCTTCAGATGGACTGGCGGGTCCAGTCCCGATTGTCGGAAAAAATCTGCTGCTTTGCAACAAAGCCTTATTCAGCGGACGCCGGCGCGGTCGCACGCTTGCGGCTGGCGCGTTTCGGCGCCGGCGTGGCGCTGGCGACCACCGGACCGGCACGGCGCCGGGCCGGCGCTGCCTGCTTGGCCGGACGCGATTTGGGCGCGGCGGTCTTTGCCGCCTTCCTGGCCGCCGGCGCCTTCTTGGCCGGCGCCGGGCGCGCACGGCGGCCGCTGCCGAGGTTGCGCAGTTCGGCATTCAAAGCGTCTACGCGGTCGACCAGGGTGCCGAGGTCTTCGCGGCTGGGCACTTCCAGTCTGCGCAACGCGCGCTGCACCCGGTCCTCGAACACCTTCTCCAACCGGTCCCAGGTGTCGGCGGCGCGTTCGCGCGCCTGGCCGACCCGGTTCTCCACCACATCGCGCACCGCATCGACGCCGCCGCCGGCCAGCTTGCGCGTGCTCTGCTCCAGGGTCAGGCCTTCCTTGACCAGGGTTTCGAACAGCTTGCCGCCTTCGGCCTGGGCACGGCCGAACGCGCCGACCCCGGCCAGCCACACCTGCTGCGCGGATTCGCCCAGACGCTTGGACAGCTTTTCCGCCTGCGCCTGCAGGCCCTCGTCGGCAGCGGCGGCAGACTTCTTCTTGCGTGCGGATTTCTTCAGGGTGGCCATGACGGTGCGGTTCCTTCGGCGGTTGGGTGGCTGGATTCGAGACTCACGGCGTTGGTTAGAGTAATCACACCAGCGCCGGCGCCTCAGTCGGCGGAAAGCGGCGGCGTGCGCCGGGTGCGGCGGGTGGCGCGGCGCCGGGCGATGACCTGGTCGACGTCGTCGAGCGCGCGGCGCAGGCGCGCGGTGGCTTCGGTGGTGCGCCCCGGTTGCACGTCCACGCCGTCGAGGAAGGTGCGATGGCGATCGTTGAGGATCTGGTGGCGCAGGGCGATGCCATGCGCGGCCAGCATCGGCTCCAACACCTCGGCGTTGCGGCGCAGGTCGGCCAGCGTATTGCGATAGGCCAGCTGGCAGACGCGGTGGCGCGCGGCATAGCTGAACAGATTGGTGAAGAACAGTTCGCTGTTGTCGGCATTGGGCTCGAACACCAGCTGGTCCACGCGCGGGTATTGCCGTGCGTACTTCTCCAGCCCGACCTGCATGCGCGATTGCAGCAGGGTGCGGAAGGTCTGCGACAGCACCGCCGGCAGGCCACCGCTGAGCAGCCGCGCGCGGTCGATCCGGCCGTTGCGGCGCGGTGCGTGGGTGGCGTCGTAGGGCACCAGCGGGTTGATCCCGATCATCAGGTCGATGCCGCGCTCCAGCAGGGTGGAGGCATGCATCGTGCGCCGCAGCGCGCCGTCGACGTAGTGGTGGCCGTCGATCTCCACCGGCGGGTACAGCCCCGGCAGCGCGGCGCTGGCCTGCACCGCCAGCGAGATCGGCACCTGGTCCAGGCCCGGTTCGCCGAAGCGCACGGTGCGGCCGCTGTCCAGGTCCACCGCGACCACGAACAGGTCGGTGTCCAGCGCGCGGAAATCGTTGCTGCGGCCGCGGCGGCTGAACACGTCCTGCATGAAGCGCTCGACCCCGGCGTTGTCGAACAGCCCGCTGGGCACCAGTCCGCCGAAGCGGGTGATCAGGTCCGACCAGCGGGTCTTGCGCGGCTCGGTCAGCAGGTCGTGCCACCAGCCGTAGGCGAGCTTGGGCAGGGTCGCGGCGCGGCGCAGGTATTCGTAGACGTTGGGGCGCAGGAAATCCTCGGGCCGGAAGTGCGCATCGTCGCTGTTGCCGGTGACGAAGATCCGGCAGATCTCGGCGCTGCTGATGCGATTGGCCAGGCCGGCGGTCAGGAACGCGCCGGAACTGACGCCGACGTAGCAGTCCAGCCGGGTCAGGTCGAGTCCGTCCAGCGCCTCGTCCAGCGCGCGCAGCGCACCGAGTCCGTACATGCCGCCGATCGGGCCGCCGCCGGCGATGGCCAGGCCGATGCGGCCGTGGGAACGGGGGCGTGGCGAGGCGCTGTGGAGGGAAAGCATGCGCGGTCCGCGAAGGGCGTTGGCCGGAGTGTAGCCGAGCGGCATGATGCTTGCGGTCACGCGCGGCGACCAGCATCATCGGCGCCCATGGCGCGCAGCAATCCCGTCCTGGAACGACTCGGCCGCCGTCTGGCGTGGCATCAGGCCGTGCACGATCCGGCGCACGAGCCGCGCAATGCGCTGCGCTGGCTGCAGGAACTGCGGCGCTGGCAGACGCAGCGGCTGGAGCGCAGCTTCGAACACTTCCTGGAGGACCCGCAGCGGCGCCCGGCGGCGATGTTCTTCCTGACCGATGTCTATGGCGACCGCGATTTCAGCCGCCGCGATGCGGACATCGTCAAGGTGCTGCCGATGATGCAGCGGCTGATGCCGGCCACGCTGCTGGACACGGTGGCCGACGGCATCGAACTGGGCGTGCTGACCCACGCGCTGGACCTGCGCATGGCTGCAGCGTTGCAAGCGCTGGCGCCACGCCGCAAGCGCCTGGACGACGAGCTGTACGCGCAGGCCTACCGGCACACCGGCCTGCGCCGCCTGCGCCTGCACCAGATCGACCTGATCGCCAGCGTCGGCCTGGGCCTGGCCAGCGCGGTGCACACCCCGGGCGTGCGCATGCTGCTGCGTTTCGCGCGCGGCCCGGCCAAGGCGGCGGGGTTGTCGGAGTTGCAGGGGTTCCTGGAACGCGGCTTCGACGCGTTCTCCAAGCTGAGCGACGCGGAAGGCTTCATCGGCGATATCGAGACCACCGAGCGCGAGGTGTCGCGGCGTCTGTTCGCCGGGCACCCGCGGCCGTTCGCGTTCGACTGAGCGGGTCGGACCCTCACCCCAACCCCTCTCCCGGCGGGAGAGGGGCTAAAGCGCCACGGCTGTTCCCTTCTCCCACCGGGATAAGGTGGCCCGCAGGGCCGGATGAGGGTACGGGCGCAGCCTCGTGCACCCAAACTCCGCGAGACGCTGCGGGTCGGACCCTCACCCCAACCCCTCTCCCGGCGGGAGAGGGGCTAAAGCGCTACGGCTGTTCCCTTCTCCCACCGGGAGAAGGTGCCCCGCAGGGGCGGATGAGGGTACGGGCGCAGCCTCGTGCACCCAAACTCCGCGGGACGCTGCGCGCCGGACCCTCACCCCAACCCCTCTCCCGGCGGGAGAGGGGCTTTGCCGCTCAGCCCAGCTTTTCCGCCAACACGCGGCGGATCTCGCTTTCCACCGTGCCCTTCAGCGCCGACAGCAGGAAGCCCAGTTCGGCGGTGACGTGCACCTGCTTGGGCAGCAGTTCGATGCGCCCGTCCACGCCGGAGCGCGAGAACAGCAGCGCATCGCCGTCCCAGCGCGATTCCAGGTCGAAACGTTCGGACAGCTTCTTGGCCGCGTCCTCGATCGCCTTGCGTGCCTGTGCGGGGGTCTTGCCGTGGTCGTGGCGGATGTCGATGCTGGACATGCTGGCTCCTGTGCGGGCATGCGGCCCGCGGAAAAGATCAGGCATTGTGCGTATGCGCGGAGTGTTGTCCAGGTGCGGCGCGCTTCTTCAAGCGCGGGCAACCTGCTAGGCTCCCCGCCGTGCCCGACCTGCAAGTCCATTTCAGCAACCGCCAGCAACCCGACCGGCCCTTGCGCGCGGGCGTGCACCGCATCGTGCGGCAGGCGTCCGGGCATGTGCGCGTGGTCGACGACACCCAGGGCGCGCTGCTGCTGGCGCAGTTCTGCCTGGACCGGCGCGGGCTGTGGCTGCAGGTGGCCAACGGCGCCCGCGGCATCCACGTGAACGGGCGTCCGGTGCGGCGCATGGCGCTGCTGCGCGCCGGCGACGCGGTCTATGCCGATGGCGTGGAACTGGTGGTGCAGGGCGTGTGCGAGCCGCTGCAGCGTCTGCCCGACGCGGCGGAAGACGAGGGCGACGATCCGCGGCTGGTGCTGCGCGGCGTCGGCGGCCAGCACCACGGCCGCAGCTACACCCTGGACCGGGTGCGCGGCATCGGCCGCCTGCGCGACTGCGACATCTGCATCGACGATCCCGCCTTCGCCGAGCGCCACGCGCGCCTGGAGCGGCATGGCGAGCGCGTGTTGCTGCGCGGGCTCGGCGATGCGCAGACCCAGGTCAACGGCAACGCGGTGCGCGATTGCTGGCTGCAACCGGGCGACCAGTTGGTGTTCGACGCGCAACACCGCTTCGTGCTGGAAGTGCCGCAGGCGGCGGCCGGCGAACCGCTGCAGCACGATCCGGCCAGCGTGCCGCTGGCTGCCGCAGCGGAGCCCGCACCGCGCCCGGCCACCGCGCTGCGCTGGCCGTGGCTGCTGCTCAGCGCCTTGCTGCTGGCGGCCGCGCTCAGCGGGCTACTGTGGTTCGGCGCGCGCTGAGCGCCCGCCAGCCGCGCCAGCCCAGCAGCAACGCCAGGATCGCCGCGTACAGCAGCGGTTCGCGGATGTCCGATTTCACCAGCCACCAGAAATGCAGCACCGCCAGCACGCCGATCGCGTAGATCGCCTTGTGCAGCTTGCCCCAGGTGCGCTTGAGCCGGCGCATCCAGCCCTGGGTGGAGGTGATCGCCAGCGGGATCAGCAGCAGCCAGGCCAGGAAACCCACGGTGATGTAGGGGCGCTTGACGATCTCCTCGAAGATCTGCGCCCAGTAGCCGCGCAGGTCCAGGCCCAGGTACACGCCCAGGTGCACGCAGGCGTAGAAGAACGCGTACAGCCCGAGCATGCGCCGGAAACGCAGCAGCACCGATTGCCCGCTCAGCTGCCGCAGCGGCGTGATCGCCAGGGTCAGCAACAGCAGGCGCAACGCCCACAGCCCGGTGCGATGCTCGATCGCGGCGACCGGATCGGCGCCGAGCGCGTCGCTGCCGGCCTGCCATACCTGCCAGAACTGCCAACCCAGGTAAGCCAACGGCGCCAGCGCCAGCACATGGACCATGCCCTTGGCTGCGATCAAGCCAGAGGAACCGGACTTCACGGCCATGTCGCGACTGCCCTGGCCAAGCAGCGCACCCGCCCAACGCCGAAACCGCCTGCTTTTTCCGGGTCCCGAGTCCCGAGTCCCGAGTCCCGATCATTCAATACCATTTCTTTAAATCCATCCCGGCATACATCCCCGCGACCTGCTCGGCATAGCCGTTGAACGGGCGGGTCGGGATGCGTTCGGCGAACAGTTTGCTGGCCTTGCCGGCGATGCGGCGTTCGGTCTTCTGGCTCCAGCGCGGATGGTCCACCGCCGGATTGACGTTGGAGAAGAACCCGTACTCGGAGGCCTGCAGCTCGTGCCAGGCGGTCTCCGGCATGCGCTCGACGAAGCGGATCTCGACGATCGACTTGATGCTCTTGAAGCCGTATTTCCACGGTACCACCAGCCGCAGCGGCGCGCCGTTCTGCTGCGGCAGCGGCTTGCCGTACAGGCCGGTGGCGAGCAGGGTCAGCGGGTTCATCGCCTCGTCGATACGCAGGCCTTCCTTGTACGGCCAGTCGATCGAGCGGTAGCGGATGCCGGGCATCTGCTGCGGATCGGCCAGCGTGGTGAAGGCGACGTACTTGGCCTTGGAGGTCGGGGCGAAGCGCTTGAGCACCGCGGCCAGCGGCACGCCCAGCCACGGGATCACCATCGACCAGCCCTCCACGCAGCGCAGCCGGTAGATGCGCTCTTCGGGGCTGCTGCCCTTGAGCAGGTCGTCCAGCGCCAGCGTGCCGGGCTTGTCGCATTCGCCGGACACCTTCACCGACCAAGGCGTGGTGCGCAGGGTCTTGGCCGCCTTCGACGGGTCGGTCTTGTCGGTGCCGAATTCGTAGAAGTTGTTGTAGCTGGTCACGTCCTCGTAGCAGGTCAGCTCTTCGCTGGTGCGAAAGCCGCTGCGCGCCTGTTCCGGCGTCACCACGGTCTTCGGCGGGGCCGGCGGCTCGGCCTCGGCGCAGCCGACCAGGCCCAGCGCCGGTGCCAGCGCCAGGGCCTGCAGCAGGCGCCGCCGATCGCGGTAGACCGCCTCGTCGGTGATCTCGCGGCTGGGGATGTTGAGTGCATCGCGCAATGACATGGCTGACTCCTGGGGGGCGGGCGACCGCTGGCGGCTTCTTCGCAAAGACTACGCTTGCGCAGGGCCGATGGATGCAAATGCAACCTAAATTGTCCGGGCCGCAAGCTGGTGCGCTGCGGCATACTAGGCGTCTTGTCCGATAGGTGCCCCATGACGCGCGCGTTCAATTTCAGTGCCGGCCCCGCTGCATTGCCGGAATCGGTCCTGCGCCAGGCGCAGGCGGAGATGTTGGAGTGGAACGGCGTGGGCGCCTCGATCGTGGAGTTGAGCCACCGCGGCGCCGAGTTCATGGCGGTGGCGGCCGAGGCCGAAGCCGACCTGCGGCGCCTGATCGGCATCTCCGACGACTATGCAGTGCTGTTCCTGTCCGGCGGCGCCACCACCCAGCAGGCGCTGCTGGCGCTGAATTTCGCCGCGCCCGGGCAGACCGTGGACTACGTGGTCACCGGGCACTGGGGCAAGACCGCGATCAAGCAGGTCACTCCGTACGCCAACGTGCACGTCGCCGCCAGCAGCGAGGCCGGCGGCTTCCACGTCATCCCGCCGCGCGCGCAATGGCAGCTCAGCGCCGATGCCGCCTACGTGCACATCACCGCCAACGAGACCATCCACGGCGTCGAATTCCGCGACGCGCCGGACGTGGGCGCGGTGCCGCTGTTCGCCGATTTCAGTTCCAGCATCGCCGCCGAGCCGATCGACGTGTCCAGGTACGCGGTGATCTACGCCGGTGCACAGAAGAACCTGGGGCCGGTCGGGGTGGCGGTGGTCATCATCCGCAAGGACCTGTTGCAGCGCAGCGGCCAGCCGCGCGCGGACATCTTCGACTACCGCTCGCACGCCGCACGCGATTCCATGCTCAACACGCCGCCGACCTGGAACTGGTACCTGGCCGGGCTGGTGTTCAAGTGGATGCTGGCCGAGGGCGGGGTGGAGGAGTTCGCGCGCCGCAACCAGGCCAAGTCGGCGCTGGTGTACGCGGCGATCGACGGCTCCGGCGGCTTCTACCGCAACGAGGTGGTGGCCGAGGCGCGCTCGCGGATGAACATCCCGTTCTTCCTGCCGGACGAGACCCTCACCGCGCGCTTCGTCGCCGAGTCCAAGGCGGCCGGATTGCTGGCGCTGAAGGGCCACAAGGCGGTCGGCGGCATCCGCGCCTCGCTGTACAACGCGATGCCGGTGGCCGGCGCGCAGGCGCTGGTCGCGTTCATGCGCGACTTCCAGCAGCGCAACGGCTGAGCCATCCCCCTGCAGGAGCGGCTTCAGCCGCGACCGGATCGCGCCCGCAGCGCTCCGCAACATCGAGGAACCACGATCCATGGCCGCAAAGCCGAAGAAATCCCCAGCCACAGACGCGAAGCCGGCCAAGCCGACCTCGACCGGCGTCGCCAAGCCCGCGGTCGCCGCGCCGGCGTTGGCCGACGTGCGCGCCAAGATCGACCAGATCGACCGCACCATCCAGGCGCTGATCGCCGAGCGCGCGCAGTTCGCGCACCAGGTCGGCAAGGCCAAGGGCAAGCTCGCCGCGGCGGTGGACTACTACCGACCCGAGCGCGAGGCGCAGGTGCTGCGCATGGTGGTGGACCGCAACCAGGGCCCGCTCAGCGACGAAGTGCTGGTGCACGTGTTCCGCGAGATCATGTCCGCCTGCCTGGCGCAGCAGGAGCCGCTGAAGATCGGCTACCTCGGCCCGGAAGGCACCTTCAGCCAGCAGGCGGTGCTCAAGCATTTCGGCCGTTCGGCGGTGGGCCTGCCGATGGCGACGATCGAGGAGGTGTTCCAGGAAGTGGAGAGCGGCAACGCCGATTTCGGCGTGGTGCCGGTCGAGAATTCCGGGCAGGGCACGATCCAGGTCACGCTGGACATGTTCCTGACCTCGAACCTGAAGATCTGCGGCGAGACCGAGCTGCGCGTGCACCAGTACCTGCTGTCGCGCGCCGGCCGGCTCGATGCGATCGAGCGCATCTATGCGCATCCGCAATCGTTCGCGCAGACCGCCGGCTGGCTGCGCGCGCATCTGCCGAAGGTGGAGAAGATCCCGGTGTCGAGCAACGCCGAGGGCGCGCGGCGCGCGCGCAATGCGGAGGATGCGGCGGCGATCGGCGGGGAGAGCGCGGCGCATGTGTATGCGCTGAAGAAGGTGATCATGAAGTCGATCGAGGACGACGACGACAACACCACGCGCTTTCTGGTGATCGGCCGGCAGATCTTTCCGCCGTCGGGGCACGATCGCACGTCGGTGCTGGTGTTCATCCACGACAAGCCGGGTGCGCTGTTCGATGTGCTCAGTCCGTTCGCGCGGCATGGGATCAGCATGAACCGGATCGAGTCGCGGCCGTCGCATCAGGCGAAGTGGGAGTACGGGTTCTTCATCGATCTGGCCGGGCATGTGGAGGACGAGGCGATGAAGCAGGCGCTGGCGGAGTTGAAGGCGCATTCGGCGCAGATCAAGGTGTTGGGGTCGTATCCGGTGGCGGTGCCCTGATCTGATGGTTTGCTTGCAGGCGGCTTTAGCTGGAAACCAAAGCCAGAGTTGGAAGCCAAGGCTTTCGCGCGTTGCGCGACTTACTTTGATCGGCCTGCGGCCGCTGAGGAGCGCTTCTTTGAATGGCCAAAGAAAAGTAAGGCCGCCGCAGTCGGGTCGCCCCGCGCTGCGCGCGGGGGCCGCGAGCAACCTGGGATTTTTCGCTGGCACATGGATGTGCCAGCGAAAAACGACGCGCATCCTGCGCGCCGCCCCTGCGGGGTTCTGCCCAGGCCGCTCGCCGACCCTCAATGGGGACCCCTGAAAAGCGAAGGGCAGCAACAGCAGCAGTAACAGCAGCAATGGCAGTGGCAACGGTGGAATCGGCTGCAACAACAAGATCAACAGCGTGCGGCCCGCTTGCGGGTGACGACGGCAATCTCAGGAACGGTGATGAGCAACGAGCAGTACTGGATCGCGACGAAGGGCTCTGCCTTGCAGGGGATGTTGAATGTGCCGGGCGACAAGTCGGTCTCGCATCGGGCGGTGATGTTCGCGGCGCTGGCCGATGGGGTGTCGCATATCGATGGGTTCCTGGAGGGTGAGGACACGCGGTCGACCGCGGCGATCTTCGCCAGGCTCGGGGTCAGGATCGACACGCCGTCGCCGTCGCAGCGGATCGTGCACGGGGTCGGGGTCGATGGGCTGCAGGCGCCGCAAGGCGAGCTGGATTGCGGCAACGCCGGGACCGGCATGCGCCTGCTCGCCGGTTTGCTGGCGGCGCAGCCGTTCGGCAGCGTGCTGGTCGGCGACGCGTCGCTGTCCAAGCGGCCGATGCGCCGCGTGACCGAGCCGCTGGCGCTGATGGGCGCGCGCATCGACACCGATGCCAACGGCGTGCCGCCGCTGCGCATCCACGGCGCGCAGCCGCTGCACGGCATCGACTTCGCTTCGCCGGTGGCCAGTGCCCAGGTCAAGTCCGCGGTGTTGCTGGCCGGGTTGTATGCCGATGGCGTCACCTCGGTGCAGGAGCCGCATCCGACCCGCGACTACACCGAGCGCATGCTGTCCGCGTTCGGCGTGGAGATCGCGTTCGCGCCTGGCCACGCGCGCCTGCGCGGCGGCCAGCGCCTGCGCGCGACCGACATCGCGGTGCCGGCCGATTTCTCCTCGGCGGCGTTCTTCATCGTCGCCGCCAGCATCATCCCCGGCTCGGACATCACCCTGCGCGCGGTCGGCCTCAATCCGCGCCGCACCGGCCTGCTCGCCGCGTTGCGGCTGATGGGGGCGGACATCGTCGAGCACAATCACAGCGAGCACGGCGGCGAGCCGGTGGCCGACCTGCGGGTACGCTACGCGCCGCTGCGTGGGGCACAGATCCCGGAAGACGTGGTGCCGGACATGATCGACGAGTTCCCGGCGCTGTTCGTCGCCGCGGCCGCCGCACAGGGCCGGACCGTGGTCACCGGCGCCGCCGAGCTGCGGGTCAAGGAATCCGATCGCCTGGCCGCCATGGCTACCGGCCTGCGCAGCCTGGGCATCGTCGTCGACGAAACGCCCGACGGCGCCACCATCCATGGCGGCGCGCTGGGCAGCGGCGTGATCGAAAGCCATGGCGATCATCGCATCGCGATGGCGTTCGCGATCGCCGGGCAACTGGCCCAGGGCGAGGTGCGGATCAACGATGTCGCCAACGTGGCCACGTCGTTCCCGGGCTTCGACAGCCTGGCGCAAGGCGCCGGGTTCGGCTTGGTCGCTGCTGCCTGAGCAGCGCCGCGCTCTGCCGGGCGCGGCTGGGTTAGTTGCGTCGATCGCCGCCGGGGTGCGGCGACTGCAAGCAGCGCGCCGCTAGGGCGCGCGTGGCGGATCGCTGGCCGGCGTCGCCGGTGCCGGGGCATTGGCCGGGCCGTCGAGTCCGCGATCGCGGCTCATCCACCAACCGCTGGCCGCCAGCACCAGCGCGATCAGGATGACCCAGGCCCAAGGCGAACCACGATGGGCGTGGGCACGGTCGGGATCGCGTTCCCGCCGATACAGCTCCTGCGTCTCATGTTGTCTGGACATGGTCGTGCTCCTGCGTCTCAGGGACGCGACCAGTCTTGCGCCGATGCCGTTCGCGAGGTGTCAGCCGCCCGTGAACGCAGCATGCGTCCTGCAAGCGCTGTTCAGCTTACTGAGCCGGCTTGAAATCGAACGGGATCTCGAGGCTGCCGGCGACCGCCTGGCCCTTCTGCTGCGCCGGACGGAAGCGCCAGCGGCGGACGGTTTCCATCGCCGCGCGATCCAGTTCGCGCGAGCCGCTGCGCTTGACCAGGGCCACGCCGCCGGGGTTGCCGCTGGCATCCACTTCGACCCGCACCACCACCGTGCCGCTGTCGCCGCGACGCAAGGCGGCCGGCGGATAGCGCGGCGGCGGCTGTCCTTCCAGCGGTACCGGGCGGTCGCCCGGCGCCAGCGCGGCGGCGGTGCTCCCCGCAGCAGCGCCTTCGCTGCCGCCGGGCGCCGGCGCCATCGCATCAACAGCGGGCGGCGGGGCAGGTGGCGCGGTCTCGACCAGTTTCGGCGCATCCTCCGCTGCCGGCGGCTTGGCCTGCGGCATGTCGCTGGCGCCGCTGCCGGCGGGCAGCGGTTCGGGCAATGGTTTGATCTCCGCCGCATCCTGCTGCACCTGCGCAGGCTGCGGCTTGTAGAAGTCGTTGTCCTTGCGCCCGACCAGCCACACCGCCAGGAACAGCAGCAGCCCGGCGCAGAACGCGATGCCGACGATCACGAGGAGGCGCCGCGGCAGGCGCAGCACGATGCCGGTGTTGGAGGACGGAGGCGACGTGGACATGGGACTCACCGTAGGGAACCGCTGGATTCTGGCATAGCCGCGGTTAATCGGGTGCGCAGCGCGGCGCAGCCTCGCTGTTTCGGCAAAAGCGCGGCCGACAGGCGATAATGCGCGGCTCCGATCCATCCACGTGCCGCGCCCATGCTCGATCCCGTCCTGCTCCGCCAACAGCCCGCCGACCTCGCCGAGCGCCTGCGCACCAGCCGCGGCTATGCGCTGGACGTGGCCGCCGTGGAAGCCCTGGAGGCCGACCGCAAGCGCATCCAGGTACGCACCCAGGAATTGCAGAGCCTGCGCAACAGCCGTTCCAAGGCGATCGGCCAGGCCAAGGCCAAGGGCGAGGACGTGGCTGCGCTGATGGCCGAGGTCGCCGGATTCGGCGACGAACTGAAGGCCTCCGAGCAGCGCCTGGACGAGATCCGTGCGCAGCTGGAGACGCTGGCGCTGGAGATCCCCAACCTGCCGCAGGCCGACGTGCCGGCCGGCAAGGACGAGGCCGACAACGTCGAGGTGCAGCGCTGGGGCACGCCGCGCGCGTTCGATTTCGAGGTCAAGGATCATGTGGAACTGGGCGCGCGCCATGCCTGGCTGGACGGCGAGACCGCGGCCAAGCTGTCGGGCGCGCGTTTCACCGTGCTGCGCGGACCGATCGCGCGCCTGCACCGTGCGCTGGCGCAATTCATGCTCGACCTGCATACCGGTCCGCACGCATACCAGGAAACCAACGTGCCGGTGATCGTCAACGCCGACAGCCTGTACGGCACC
Source organism: Xanthomonas campestris pv. phormiicola (assembly GCA_025666215.1). Taxonomy (NCBI): domain Bacteria; kingdom Pseudomonadati; phylum Pseudomonadota; class Gammaproteobacteria; order Lysobacterales; family Lysobacteraceae; genus Xanthomonas; species Xanthomonas campestris. The sequence goes on from CP102593.1 coordinate 2,486,170, forward strand.
GGCCAGCTGCCCAAGTTCGAAGAGGACATGTTCGCCACCCAGCTCGGCGAGCAGAAGCGCTACCTGATCTCGACCTCGGAGATCTCGCTGACCAACCTGGTCCGCGACGAGATCGTCGAGGCCGAACGCCTGCCGCTGCGCATGACCGCGCATTCGCTGTGCTTCCGTTCCGAGGCCGGCAGCGGCGGCCGCGACACCCGCGGCATGATCCGCCAGCACCAGTTCGAGAAGGTCGAACTGGTCAGCATCTGCCGGCCCGAGGACAGTGCCGCCGAACACGAGCGCATGACCCGCTGCGCCGAGGTGGTGCTGGAGACGCTGGGGCTGCCGTACCGCAAGGTGCTGCTGTGCACCGGCGACATGGGCTTCTCGGCGACCAAGACCTACGACCTGGAAGTGTGGTTGCCGTCGCAGCAGACCTACCGCGAGATCTCCTCGTGCTCCAACTGCGGCGACTTCCAGGCGCGGCGCATGCAGGCGCGCTGGCGCAATCCCGCCACCGGCAAGCCGGAACTGCTGCACACGCTCAACGGCTCCGGTACCGCGGTCGGCCGCGCGATGATCGCGGTGATGGAGAACTACCAGAACGCCGACGGCTCGATCGACGTGCCAGACGCGCTGCGTCCGTACATGGGCGGCATCGACCGCATCGGTTGAGCGATAGGTCGCGCGCCTCACGGCGCGGTAAGTGGCCTGACGCAAACTGTTCGATGGCATCTGTGGGAGCGACTTCAGGGCACCTCTGATAACCTCGATTCTAAAAATTTCGCACTATGCGCATCAATGACTTGCGAGCGTTTTAGCCGAGTTTTTGGGGTTGTTAGAGGTGCCCTGAAGTCGCTCCCACAGTCGTTGCCAGCCGCCCAAAACCGCGACGGCTCTGTGTCCCATGCCATGGCGGCCATGCGGATGCCGTGGTTTGTACAGTCCACGCCCGGGCAGGCGTTCCGGCCGATCCGACATCCCTGCGCTTCGCTGACCTGCATTCGGGCCAGATGTATTCGATGGCATCCGCACCGGCAACCAAGACGCTGCAGCCACCCCATGTTGGAATCGCTGCGAACGACCTGGCGACCCTCTGCCGGTGCGAAGCAGAGGGCCAGGGCAGGGCATTGACGCAATCGTCCTGTCGGGACGTGGGAGCGACCGTGTCGCTGCGCCAGGGGGCGGCAGCGGGGGGCTTGTGACGCGCCACGGCGGGTGGATCTGATTGCACAGCCCGGATCGTTGTAGGAGTAGAATGAACCCAACGCGATTTCATTCATCGTTCTAAATACCGAAAGAACATGCACGATCTCAACGACCTGTACTACTTCGCAATGGTGGTCGATCACGGCGGTTTTGCCGCGGCCGAGCGCGCCCTGGGCATCCCCAAGTCGCGGCTGAGCCGCCGCATCAGCCAACTGGAAACCGATCTGGGCGTACGCCTGCTGCAGCGCTCCACGCGCCGCTTCGCTGTCACCGATCTGGGCATGAGCGTGCATCGCCACGCGCAGACGATGCTGGCCGAAGCGCAGGCGGCGCGCGAGGTGGTGGACCGGCTCAGCGCCGAGCCGCGCGGCCTGGTGCGGGTCAGCGTGCCGGTGTCGCTGGCGCAGATCCAGCTGCCCAAGCTGTTGCCGATGTTCCTCGACCAGTACCCGAAAGTGCGCCTGCAGTTGAACATCAGCAACCGCCGCGTGGACATCATCAACGAGGGCTACGACGTCGCGCTGCGGGTGCGCTCGCGCCTGGACGACGACGGCAGCCTGGTGATGCGCAGCTTCGGCCAGGTGCAGGAACTGCTGGTCGCCAGTCCCCGGTATCTCGATCGCGCCGGGCGCCCCAAGAGTCCGGAAGAACTGGCCTCGCACGTGACCTTGAGCATCAGCGAGGACGAGGCGCGGCAGCGCTGGGAACTGCACGGACCGGCCGGCGAAGTGCGCCGCGTCGACCTGCAGCCGCGCGTGGCCGGCTTCGATTTCCCGCTGTTGCAGTCGATGGTCAAGGACGGCTTCGGCATCACCTTGCTGCCGGAAACCGTCTGCGCCGACGCCGTGCGCAACGGCGAACTGGAAGTGGTGCTGCCGGAATGGTCGCTGCCGCAGGGCATCTGCCACGCCGTGTTCGCCTCGCGCCGCGGCCTGTTGCCGGCGGTACGCGTGTTCATCGACTTCCTCGCCGAGCACCTGCCGCGCCAGATCGAGGCCTCGCGCCTGGACTGCAGCGGCTGCCCGGAGCGGATCAAGGTCAAGCATTCGACCCTGGGCGCGATGGCGGTCGAGGCCGGCTGAGCAAAACCGGCGCGGCCGTGCGAAAATGCGCGGCCGCCGCGCATCGCGATGCCCTGGCAGCGCCGCCGCCGCCAACGTCCGGCGCGGCCTGGGCGAAAGCGCAGGAACAGTCCGTGTTCTGTGCGCCGTGACGTGGCCTGGTTGCAATCGGAGAGATGGCCGAGCGGTTTAAGGCACCGGTCTTGAAAACCGGCGAAGGGTCAAACCTTCCGTGGGTTCGAATCCCACTCTCTCCGCCATTCCAGCCTAGGCGATTGATTTTAAATCGCTTTTCAGAATTGTGAACGTTGCAGTCGCCATTGGGTGCATCGGCTGATGCGCACCGAGGGGCTGCGCGCCCAGGTGGGCTATGGTCGCAAACCGCGCTTCAATGACGGGGCCCAGAGCGCTGCAGCGACCAACCTGCTTGATCGGCAGTTCGACGTGACGGCGCCGGACCCAGCTTGGGCGAGCGATGTCACCTTCATCCGCACGCATGAAGGCTGGATGTACCTGGCGGTCGTGATCGACCTGTTTTCCAGGCAGGTCGTCGGCTGGTCGATGCGCGATCGGGCCGATACCGAGTTGGTCGTACAGGCGCTGTTGTCCGCGGTCTGGCGGCGCAAACCCGACTCCGGTTGCCTGGTTCACTCGGACCAGGGTTCGGTCTACACCAGCGACGACTGGCGCAGTTTCCTGACATCCCATGGCTTGGTCTGCAGCATGAGTCGTCGCGGAAACTGCCACGACAACGCCCCGGTGGAGAGCTTGTTCGGCCTGCTCAAGCGTGAGCGGATCAGGAGGCGCGTCTATCCCACCAAGGACGCCGCACGCGCCGAGGTGTTCGACTACATCGAGATGTTCTACAACCCCAGACGTCGCCATGGTTCAACTGACGATCTGTCCCCTGTAGAGTTCGAACGGCGCTACGCGCAACGAGGGTCATGACCGTCTATGGAACCCTGGGCGTATCAATTGCGATGTGGGGGAGGTCACTGCGTTGCTTCCATCTGAAAGCTGGAAGTAGGGATACGACAGGGACCGAAATCGTCAACGGGATTTCGAGACTTTTCACAACGCCTGTAGGGCACCTCTAATAACCCCAAAAAACTCGACTAAAACGCTCGCAAGTCATTGATGCGCATAGTGCGAAATTTTTAGAATCGAGGTTATTAGGGGTGCCCTGTAGGCGCTAGTAGGGAGGCCCTTTTTGCCACCTGCCCCTGGTGTGTCGTACCGCCCGCTTTTGAGGGTAAAGGTATATATTAATCAATGGTTTGATATTTTGCGGGCGCACATTTTTCCAGAGTGATTAGTGTGCTGTTTGATCGAAATAAGCTAACTACATGGTCAAAACAGGGTGACTGAAGCTTGATGAAATATAAGTGTTGGATAATATTAAGTTGGTTTATTTCGATTTGTTTTGATTTTGGGGCGGTGAAATCTGATCGTTCGAATAACGGCAGAGGGAGTTGCCAAGGAGATTATCGAGGATGGGCTGATCCAAGATGACAGAAGTTGATGAGGGAGCTTTTACGGTGCCCGATGACTTCAGGCTAATCGACCTATGCCTTACACCGGCTGGCGCGATGGAAACTCCATTATACTGCACTATGGCGATGCACCACCCTTTGGCCATGCTCTGGTGTATCGCATGGAATTCCGAGTTGTGACATGAAGAAGAAAGAACGCCGACAGCACAGCAAGGAAAGCAAAGATACTTCCCTCAGGCCCCACGGGCCCGCCGGTCACAAACTCAGAACCTATGGGCAGGTACTCGAAAGTATGGCCTTTAACGAAGTATCCGCTTCCAGCAGCCCCAAATAGAGGTGCGCTAGCCCAATTCCAACCGGCGTGGTAACCAGCCGACCACCAGATTGATCCAGTCCTATAGACCGCATAGGCCAACAGAACCCCTTGGATGAAGAGGCGTAGCAACCAGATTTCGCTGGCGCCTGGATTGTCAAGGTGCATCACAGAGAAAATTATTCCTGACGCAATTGCAGCTCCCCGCCAGCCAACAAATCGCTCGGCGACCAGAAGGATAGCTACTCGGCCGAAGAACTCTTCCGAGGACGCCCCGATAAACTCCGCGATCCACCACCCCATGCCATGCATGAGCGCGGCCTGAGCTGACTGCTCTGCGTATGTGATGCTTGCCGCCCCGCTTGCACTAATTAGAAGTATGGCCACGGCCATCACCGTCGTACCTGTCACTGCTCCGATCAAAATCATCCTTGGTGCACCGGCCCAAGCGAGCGGCGACTGTCTCAAGCGCTGTCCGAGAATCACGCAGACGCAGACGGCAACTAGTAGATTGAGGAAAAACCTGATGAGCATTAGAAGGACATAGGGTGCTAGGACGAGCTCGTTGTCCTGTATCAATCGAAGATCGAAGCCTGCCTCAATCGGCGCATAAACAGCACCGCCGAGCGGGCCGAGGAAGAAGTACGCGGCGACAATGAAAGCTAGGGCCAAGATCAATCTGAGCCGAGTCGTAATACTGTTCTTTGTGAGCTCAAGCATCTGGTTGTAAAGCCTTTCTCGCAGGATTTTTTTTAAGACTACTAGCGACTATACGGATGGTTTAGTCTGGGCCCAAGCCAAGCTCGTTCTCCAGTACTTCAGGCGCTTGGCGCTCAGTGACTCAGAGCTACCTTCAGTACTGTTCGCCCGCGATGCTTTAGCTGAGTGTCCAGAGTGCCTTAGCCCGCGACGGGTCAACGGCATAGAATCTTACGCTGCTTTTGAGTCGAGACGTAGGTGATGACATTGACAATCTTACAATCCCTAACGTGGAACACTTCGAAGGCGTAGTGCTCGACTATCTCAGTGAACCGCCCCGGGAATCCCGGAGGCTCCATTACTTGAGAAGATGGAGCGATGAGCAGAGCAAGCAAGTTCTCCCCGGAGATCCGGGAACGGTCGGTGAAGATGGTCCTGGAACACCAGGGCGAGTACGACTCGCAATGGGCGGCAATGGTGTCGGTGTCGGCCAAGGTGGGTTGCACGGCCGAGACGCTACGGGGCTGGGTGAGGCAGCACGAGCGCGACGTTGGCAAGCGCGAGGGGATGACGAGCACCGAGAAAGAGCGCATCAAGGCGCTTGAGCGCGAGGTTCGCGAGCTGCGTCAGGTCAACGAGATCCTGCGCAAGGCGTCGGCCTATTTTGCGCAGGCGGAGCTCGACCGCCCCTTCAAGCGATGAAGCAGTTTATCGATGAGCAGCGTGATGTCCATGGGGTCGAGCCGATCTGCAGAGTGCTGCCGATCTCCCCATCGACCTACCACGCGCACGCGGCCAGCAGGGCCGATCCGCAGTTGCGCTGTGCACGCGCGAAGACCGACGAGGCGTTGGCGGCGCAAGTCCAGCGTGTGTGGGACGACAACTTCAAGGTCTACGGTGTGCGCAAGGTCTGGCGGCAACTGCGACGCGAACAGTTCGACGTGGCGCGCTGCACCGTGCAGCGGTTGATGAAGCGGCAGGGCTTGCGGGGCATCATGCGAGGCAAGCCCGTGCGCACGACGGTGAGCGACCCAAAGGCGCCGTGCCCACGGGATCATGTGAAACGGCAATTCAAGACCGATCGGCCGAACGCGCTGTGGGTCAGCGATTTCACGTACGTGTCGACGTGGCAAGGATGGATCTATGTCGCCTTCGTCATCGACGTCTTCGCCCGTCGCATCGTGGGCTGGAAGGCGTCGTCCTCGATGCAGACGGACTTCGTGCTCGACGCGCTCGAACAGGCGCTCTACGCGCGCAAGCCGCTCGGCCCGGATCGCCTGATCCATCACAGCGACCGAGGCGTCCAGTACGTGTCGATCCGCTCCACAGAGCGGCTCGTGGAAGCCGGCCTGGAGCCCTCGGTAGGCAGCGTGGGGGACTCCTACGACAACGCGCTGGCCGAGACCATCAACGGCCTCTACAAGGCCGAGGTGATCCATCGCATGTCGTCTTGGCGCACGCGCGAGGAGGTCGAGTGGGCCACGCTCAACTGGGTCGACTGGTTCAACCACCGTCGATTGCTGGAGCCGATCGGGAATATCCCACCGGCCGAGGCTGAGGCCAACTACTATTCCCACTCCCATGAGTCCGCCATGTCGGCGTGACTCAAACCAAGGGGTCTCCGGAAAACCCGGGGCGGTTCAGTATCTCGACTGCTACATGGCGCTTGTCTTCAAGTATCGGAAGCGTCGCGACGCGAAACGCGATCGAATCGCCGCGCAGGTGCTCTCTGCCGCTGTTGAGGGGGTTGTGCACTACGCAGCTTTGAATCGGCTGCTCGAGTCACCGGCATTGAAGCAGCAGCTGACAATGTTGATTTGCGAATATGTGCATGGGGAGATGTAGCGGGAACCTCGCTGTTGGCCTTGACATGGATCGCTGGCCACTTGATTCATCAAGTGGCCGGAACAAAACCAGCCTGCCGGTGGTGTCGCTCGCTATCCAATAGATGGACTGTGCCCTCGGCTTATTTCCCAAGAAACGCCGCTCCGATGCAGCGCGGCGGCGATCTGCTGCCCTAACCGCTTCTCAATCCCTTGCCGCCACCGATCAATTGCTGGTCCAGCCAGGTCGCGCCAATCACTCGGGTCTGTCGCTCGATGGGCAGGTGGGATTTCATTTCCACCGCGACACCGCCAAGTCGGTGAGCGTCGTACTGACGGCCGCGTTCGGCCAGATCGTCCGGCACCTTCGACAGTCCCTCGGCAACGCGCTCCACGATGCCAGCGCGGCGCAAGGCCTCCAGCCTGCGAACATGGGCCGCCACGACCTCCTTCGGGTCACGGTCTGCCTTGTTCGATCGCCAGGTGATGGTCGGTGCGGTACAGGCCATCGCTCGCCAGCGCGGCTATGTTCTTGTCTGCCGCCCGCACCTCGGTTGAACTGCGCACTTCCACCACAGCGCCGACGGGGTAGTTCACCAGCTCGTCATGGGCGTTGAGCGCAACGTAGTGGGCCTTGCCGTCCACGCCGTCCACGCCGTCGATGACCAGATAGCCCCGATCCTGTAGTTCGTCGGCCAGTGCACCCAGGGCATCGATCCCAGGCTGCATTTCCCGTCGATCCGCAAGGTGGTGGAGACGGTGGAATATTGCAACGGATTGCCGGTGCATCCGCGTCACCCCTACGCCGGCGATCTGGTGCACACCGCATTCTCCGGCTCGCACCAGGACGCGATCAGGAAGGGCTTCGCCGCACACGAAGACCGCGCCGATGGCGTATGGGAAATGCCGTACCTGCCGATCGATCCTGCCGACATCGGCGAGAGCTACGAGGCGGTGATCCGCGTCAACAGCCAGTCCGGCAAGGGCGGCGTCGCCTGGGTCATCGAGCAGGACAAGGGCCTGCGGCTTCCGCGCGCAATGCAGGTCGATCTGAGCAAGCGCGTGCAGTCGCTCGCCGAGCGCATGAATCGGGAGCTGTCGGTCGAAGACATCTGGGCCGAGTTCGTGCGCGCCTACCGTCTGGGCGATGCCGACACGTATCAGCTCGTCGACGAACAAAGCGGGCAGGACCCGGATTCCGGTCCGGAGCGGATGTTCTCCGGCCGCATCCGCCATCGCGGTCGCGACATCCGCGTCACCGGGTGCGGCAACGGTCTCTTCGCGGCGACGCTGTCCTCGCTCGCAGAAGCGTTCGGCATCGCGCTCGACGTGGTGGATCACCAGGAGCATGCGCTGCGGCGTGGTGCGGATGCGCAGACGGTGGCGTATCTGCGGTGCGTGCGCCCCGACGGTGGCCATGTGTTCGGTGTCGGGATCGACGCCGATGCCGCGAGCGCGAGGGTGAGGGCAGTGCTCAGTGCCGCGAGCGCGGTGGCATGAACGACTGCGCGCCGGGACTCCCCTGCTCGTAGCCGGAAAATTCGTCCGATTCAGGCTCGGCACCGTGTCTTGGCATGGCGTGCCGTAGCGCCCGGCCTGAGCAGTCGCGACTGGGCCAAGCTTGAACGGCCCTGCCTCGCATGTCGAAGGCCGCCACCACGCTGCCAGGCGATCATGCGCTTGGGAATGGACGCAACACGCGGCGCGGCATCGGAAAATCCCGGTCCGGCGTGCCGCGCGACTGGGGTGTCTGCACCGGGGTTTGCCGTCGAGCGAGGTCAGGAAAATCCGACCCGATATCAGGCTTTGCCCTGATAACGTTGTCGCCGGCCGGCCGCGATACTGCGCCTGCCTGACGCAGGTACCGCCGCGCTCTCCTAGAGGAGCGAACAGGCTGGTCACTCGCCCTGCGTGCCGAGCCTTGAGTAAGCTCGGCGTGGTGTTTTTTTCATCATGATGGCAACGCAGCACGGCTAACTGAGCAGGCTGTGAAGGCTGGATGATTTTGTCTACAAATTGCAGTTGCCCTGAACAATTCACGCCGCTAGTCTGATTCTGCGGCGTTCGCTGCGTTGGGGTTATACGAGATGGCCATTAGAGTTTTTTTGGTCGACGATCACGCTCTTGTCCGTACCGGCATGAAGCTGATCCTTTCGAATCAGACCGATATCGAGATCGTCGGTGAGGCCGAGAGCGGCGAGGCCGCGATGCCGCAGATCCGCCAGCTCAAGCCGGACATCGTGCTCTGCGATCTGCACATGCCCGGCGTCAGCGGGCTCGAGGTCACCGAACGCATCGTCAAGGGCGACCACGGCACCAAGGTGATCATCGTGTCGGTGCTGGAAGACGGCCCGCTGCCCAAGCGCCTGCTCGAGGCCGGCGCGTCCGGCTACGTGGGCAAGGCGGGCGATGCGCAGGAACTGCTGCGTGCGGTGCGCGACGTGGCGATGGGCAAGCGCTATCTCGGCGCCAACATCGCGCAGAACCTGGCCCTGGCCAACCTGGAAGGCGGCGGTTCGCCGTTCGATGCGCTGTCCCCGCGCGAACTGGAAGTCGCGCTGCTGTTGACCCGCGGGCTGCGCCAGGAAGACATCGCCAAACGTTTGAGCCTCAGCGCCAAGACCGTCAACACGCACAAGGCGCGGCTGTTCGAGAAGGTCGGCATCCACGACAACATCGCGCTGGCGCGCCTGGCGACGCAGTACGGTCTGCTGGATCCGGCGCATCCGCTGTAAGCCAGCCTGTCGTATCCGCGTGATGCGCAAGAAAGCGACCTGACCGGTCGCTTTTTTTATGCCTGCTGCATCGTGCCCGGCGCTGATCGCTGGGGCAGCCATGCGGAGAGTTCAGTCCTGGCGGGCCTTCCTGGTAGAGCCTGTCGCGACTGAAGTCGCTCCCGCAGAAGTGTCGTGGCGACCAGGCGACCAAAAGACCGCATGACCAGACAACCAGGCAGCTTCCCGGCAGATGCTGCGACATCCCGACCTGCGAGGCGCTACGACGGCGTAGGACGGTGGAGTAGGTCGCTCGCGAACATGTCCGTTTCGATCCGCGAGGGTGCAGCGGATCGGTGTTTCGCGCCTGTCTAGCTAGACGCGCGTTCCTTCCACGATAGGCCGCTGTACGAGACCTGGCAGGACACGCGCCTGTTCCACGAAGCGCTGCGGCGAAGATTCCCGCAACGGCGCGGGTGCCGGACCGCGCCAGAATCGCGTGGCAGAAGAGATGCGCGGTCCACGCACAGACAAAAAAGCGGCCCGAAGGCCGCTTTTCTGTGGTGCAGGAAGCGCGCGCCAAATCAGCCGGCGCGTTCCTTGTGCTCCTTGTCGTCGTCGCTTTCGCTGTCGCCGGCCTTGTTGCTGCGCGGCGGGTGCTGGGCGACCGCCACCGGCGCGTCTGCCGACGGGGCAGGCGTCGTGTCGAACAGGCCGTTGCCGGCCGCAGCGGCAGGCGCCGCCGGTTCGGCATCGCCGACGTGGCTGCCTTGCATGCTGTTCGACGCCGGGGCGGCTGCGACCGGTGCGTGTACCGGCGTCGGTTCGACCGCGGCAGTCGGCTCCTCGTGGAAGGCATCCAGCAGCGTGGCCTGCACCGGCACATAGGCCGGCTTGCTGGTGGGGGCTTCTTCCTCGGCGAGCGGTTGCGGCGTCGGCGCCGCCTCCTGCTGCTGCGGCTCGGCGGCCACCGTGGACACCGGCGGCGCCTCGACGGCTGCGACCGGTGCCGCGGCGGCTTCCGCTTCCGCTACCGGCTTCGTCACACCGACCGGAGCCGGCTGTTCGACGATGGGCGTCGGCGTCGGTTGCAGTGCGGCTTCGATCGTCGCCGGCGGCGTGTCGGACGCTACCGGCGTGGCGACGAACGACGGCGCGGGTTCCGCGGCATGCACCGGCTCGGCATGCGCGAAAGGCGCTTCGCTTGCGGGCGGCAATGGCGCTGCCGTTACCGGCGCCGCTGCTTCAACCGGCGCCACTTCGGCCGGTGCGGTCTCGGCCTGTGCCGGCTCGGCAACGGCAGGAGCCGTGGCGATCGCTGCGGCTGCGGCAACCGGCGCGGCCTGCGCCGGGGCGTCGTCGGCCGCGGCTTGCGGCACTGCGGTTGCAGCTTCGGCGACCGGCGCCTGCGCGGCAGCAGGATGCTCTTGCCGCGGCGGCCGCGGCTCGCGCTTTTCCCGCGGCGGCCGCGGTGCCTGCTGCGGCTTGGCCGCGGCGGCCTCGGCGGGCGCTGCATCGTCGTCGAAGTCGAACTCGGGCTGGCTGCGGCTCGGCGCCGGCGCGGTTTCGCCGTCGCTGTCGCTGTCGCCGGCCTCCAGGTCGTTGTCGTCGAACGCTGTGCCCTCGCTGCCGCTGCCGGCTTCGCCATTGCCGCGACGACGGCGACGGCCGCCACGACGGCCGCGACGGCGGCGGCCACCGGCCTCGCCATTGGCGTCGTCGGCATCGCCGTTCTCGCCGACCGGTACGGCCTGCGCGGTTTCCGCGGCGCTCTCGCGTTCATCGACGCCTGCCGGTGCCGGGTTCGGCTGCGCCGCCACCGGTGCCGAGGCCGCGGTGTCGACCGCGCTGGCCGGCGCATCGCCGCTCAGCGCGACGGCACCACCGGCCACGGCGGCCGCCGCGATCGTGGCGGCGTCCTGCGCCGCAGCGGCAGGTGCGGTGACGGGCTTGGCCGCGACCTCGTCCTGACGCGGCTGACGCTGCGGCTTGTCGCTCTGCAGCGCGGCCTGCGCCGGCTCCTGCTGCGGCCTGGGCTGACGCGGCGGGTTCTGCGGCGGCTGCTGCTTCGGCGCCTTCGGCTGCTGCTGCGGGTTCTGCTGCGGCTTGGCCTGCTGCGGTGCCTGCTCGTTGCGCGGCGGCTTGGACGCCAGGTTCTGCTGGCCGCCCTGTGCGTTGCCGCCGCCGTTGCCCGGACGGCGCTCGTCGCGGCGCACGTTGCCGCCGTTGCCGCGCGCGGCATTGCCGCCCTGGCCGCCGTTGCGGTTGCCGCCGTCGCGACGCGCGTTGCGGTCGCCGCGGTCGTTGCGGTTGCGGTTGCCGTCATGGGCACGCTGACGCTGCGCCGGCTCGCTCGCGGCCGGGGCCGGCACCGGGCTTTCGCCGGCACCGAAGATCCGCTTCAGCCAGCCGACCACGCCGGTGGCCGGCGCCGCGACCGGGGCGGGCGCCGGCGCCTGGACCTGCACGGGCGCAGCGACCGGTTCCGGTGCATCGATCACTTCGCGCACCGGGGCCGGCTGCGAGTGCTTCACGTTGGTCACCGCCGGCGCCGGAATGTTCAGCTGCGCCTTGGTCAGCGCATGCACCGGCAGCTTGCGCGGAGTGTTGCGCTGGTAGCTGGGCTTGGCGCTTTCCTCGCCGAGCTCGTTCTCGCGCAGGCGGGTCACTTCGTAGTGCGGGGTGTGCAGCTGCTCGTCGGCGACGATGACGATCGGCGCGTCGTGGCGCTTCTCGATCTCGCTGAGCGCGCGGCGCTTCTCGTTGAGCAGGTAGTTGGCGATCTCCACCGGGGCCTGCACCAGCACCTGTCCGGTGTTCTCCTTCATCGCATGCTCTTCGGCGACGCGGATGATCGACAGCGACATCGACTCGACGCTGCGCATGCGGCCATGGCCGTCGCAGCGCGGGCACACGATCTGGCTGGACTCGCCCAGCGACGGACGCAGGCGCTGGCGGCTCATCTCGAGCAGGCCGAAGCGCGAAATGCGGCCGATCTGCACCCGCGCGCGGTCGTACTTGAGCGCGTTCTGCAGGCGGTTCTCGACTTCGCGCTGGTGCTTGTTGGAGGCCATGTCGATGAAGTCGATGACCACCAGGCCGCCGAGGTCGCGCAGGCGCAGCTGGCGCGCCACCTCTTCGGCGGCCTCCAGGTTGGTCTGGAACGCGGTGTCCTCGATGTCGCTGCCCTTGGTCGCGCGCGAGGAGTTGACGTCCACCGCGGTCAGCGCCTCGGTCTGGTCGACCACGATCGAGCCGCCGGAGGGCAGGCGCACGCTGCGCTCGTAGGCGGCCTCGATCTGCGATTCGATCTGGAAGCGGTTGAACAGCGGGATGTCGTCGGTGTAGTGCTTGAGCTTGCGCAGGCTCTGCGGCATCACCTGCTGCATGAACTCCTGGGCATCGCCGTACATCTCGACGGTATCGACCAGGATCTCGCCGATGTCGGCGCGCAGATAGTCGCGCAGGGCGCGGATGATCAGCCGCGATTCCTGGTAGATCAGGAACGGCGCCGGCTTGGCCAGCGCGGCCTCGGCGATCGACTTCCACACCTGCAGCAGGTAGTCCAGGTCCCACTGCAGCTCTTCGGCATCGCGGCCGACGCCGGCGGTGCGGATGATCACGCCCATGTCGTCGGGGATGTTCAGCTTGTCCAGCGCTTCCTTCAGCGCGGCGCGGTCCTCGCCCTCGATCCGGCGCGAGACGCCGCCGGCGCTGGGCGAGTTCGGCATCAGCACCATGTAGCGCCCGGCCAGCGAGATGAACGTGGTCAGCGCGGCGCCCTTGTTGCCGCGTTCTTCCTTGTCCACCTGGACCACCACCTCCTGGCCCTCGCGCAGCAGTTCGCGGATCGTCGCCTTGTTGTGGTCGACGCCGGCCTGGAAATAATCGCGGGAGATTTCCTTCAGCGGCAGGAAGCCGTGGCGCTCGCCGCCGTATTCGACGAAGGCCGCTTCGAGCGAGGGTTCGAGCCGGGTGATGCGGCCCTTGTAGATGTTGGACTTCTTCTGTTCCTTGGACGGCTGCTCGATGTCGATGTCGTACAGGGTCTGGCCGTCCACGATGGCCACACGCAGCTCTTCCGCCTGCGTGGCGTTGATCAGCATTCGCTTCATTGTTGCGTTCCTCGCGCTGCTACCGCGCGGAACGCCATGGGGTTTCGCTTCTGGTCACGCTTCGCCGCCCATCGCGCAGGCGCGGGGAGGGCGGCTTGGGTTTCCAGCGCTACGACACCACGGCGAGCCGCGGGAGCGCTTCTTTCTTTTAGGTGGTTCAGGACCGGCGGCGACTCCAGCCAGGCTGGGCGCCGCACGGGGCATGTTCAGCGCGGACGCTTGTGGCGTCCGGCGATGGCCGGGTAGGCCGGTGAGCCGCTAACATGGCCGCCCCGGGGGCGGTGGTCGCGCACTGTGCCGGAATCGTCGCAAGCCGGGCTTCTGGCCCTGAGCTAACTTCCAACGAAATCAAACCCTTATCTCGCCCCCCGAGTGTAACAGAATAAACTGCCTGATGACTTCCCCCCCGATCCCTCCCAAGCCGCGCGACGTCGCGACCAGCGCGGTGCGCATTCTCAAGGTCCCGGAAGACAGGGCCGGACAGCGCGTAGACAATTTCCTGCTCGGCCAGCTCAAGGGCGCCCCGCGCAGCCTGATCTACAAGCTGATGCGCAGCGGCCAGGTCCGGGTCAACGGCGGCCGCACCAAGGCCGAGCGCAAGCTGGAGGCGGGCGACGAGGTGCGCATCCCGCCGGTGAAGCTGCACGAGGAGGGCGAGAAGACCGCGCCGCCGGACGCGTTCATGGCCCGGCTGGAGGCGGCGATCGTCTATGAGGACGCGCGCTTGCTGGCGCTGAACAAGCCGTCCGGGGTGGCCAGCCATGGCGGCAGCGGGATCAGCTTCGGCGCGATCGAGACCTTGCGCGCCCTGCGCCCGAACCAGACCCTGGAACTGGTGCACCGGCTCGACCGCGACACCTCCGGGCTGCTGATCGTGGCCAAGAAGCGCTCGGCGCTGACCGAGATGCAGGCGCTGATGCGCGAGGACGACCGGGTCGAGGGCCGCGGCATCAGCAAGCGCTACCTGACCCTGCTGGTCGGGCGCATGCCCGACGGGGTGATGAGCGTGGACGCGCCGCTGCACATCGGCCTGCGCCAGGGCGGCGAGCGCCATGTGCAGGTGAACGCGGCCGGCAAGGCGTCGCTGAGCCACTTCCGGGTGCTGGAGCGGCGCGGCGGGCATTCCTATTGCGAGGTGCGGATCGAGACCGGCCGCACCCACCAGATCCGCGTGCATGCCCAGCACCTGGGGCATGCGGTCGCCGGCGACGACAAGTACGGCGATCCGGCGGTCAACAAGCGCCTGCGCGAGCAGAGCGGGCTCAAGCGCCTGTTCCTGCATGCCGCGTCGCTGGAATTCACTCTCGACGGCGGCAAGACGCCCTATCTATTGAATGCGCCGCTGGCCGACGAACTGGCCGAGGCGCTGAACCGCCTGGGCGGCTGAACCAGGCGCGGACGGGCGGCGCTGGCGGCCGCCGCCCAGCCGGTGCCGTCTATCCGTTGTGCTTGTCGTGGTCGTGCTCGTGGTGCGGCTCGGAATGCGCTTGCGGCGGACGTGCAGGAGCAGGGCGCGGCTCGGCCGCGTGCATCGGCTGCGGCCGTGGCGGTGCGACCCGCGCCATGCGCTGCTCCTGCATCGGCGGCCGCTGCTGTTCCTGTCGCGGCATGGCCTGAACGCGCTCAGGGAACTCCCGCATCGGTGCCTCCCGGTGCGCGGGTGCCGGCTGTTGCGCATTGAGCGCGGCGAACTGGTGCGGCGCCTGCCGTGCCGGCTCGGGCTGGGCGAATCGGGCCTGCTGCGCACGCGGATCCTCGCGGTGCGGTGCCGGCATGGACATCGCCCGCGGCTGTGCTGCATGCGCCATCTGCACGTTCCCCATCGGCATCGGCGTGTTGGCGCGCGGCGCCTGCGGCATGTCGCGGTGCGGCGCGGCGGCAGTGTTGGTCGCCGGCATGGCATGGCGGGGATCGGCCGAGGACATCGGCATCGGTGCGTGCGGCGATTGCGCCAATGGCGGCTGCGTACGCGCATCGCGTGCGGCACCCATAGCGGTCGGGCCGTTCAGCCCGGGTAGCGGCGGCCGCTGCGCCGCATTCGCCACGACCGGACGACCCGGCTGCAGCATCCGTTCGTTGAAATGCGGCGTGGACAGCTGTGCATAGTCGATTGGGTGGCGCGCCGCCGCCGCCGCCGCCGGTGCGAACTGCGGCGCGGGGCCGCGCGGGTTCTGCGCCAGATGCGGCGCCAACGCGGCAGCCGCCGCTGCCGCAGGCATCGCCGCCAGCGCCGCCCGCTGCGGAAAGCCGCGGTTGTCGTTGTGCACGAAACTGCGCGCGTCGATCCGGTTGTTGCTGATGTTATTGGTGATGTTGTTGTTGATGATGGTGGTACGCGGCGCGTACACGCGGTTCTGGTAGACCACGTAGTGCGCAGCGGAGGGCGGGGCGTTCCAGTTCATGCCCCAGCTGTTCCAGCCCCAGCGGTGCCAGGCCGGTTCCGGCTCCAGCCAGCCCAGCGGGCCGTGGTGGTGGTGGTGTTCCAGCGCGTCGCCGACCAGCACGCCGACGCCGAAGGAGATGATGCAGGCGGTCACCAGATCGCCTTCGCTGTAGTAGCGCGGACGGTAGCGGTACTCGCGGTACACGTCGATCGGTGCGCCGTAGACCACGTCCGGATCGTAACGCGGCACATAGACGACATCCGGCTGCGCCGGTTCGATGACGATGGTCTGGCGCGGCGGCGGGATCCGCTCGTCTTGGTAGGCCGGTTCCACCACCGTGCGTTGCACCACCTGCACCCGTTGCTGCGGCGTGTTGCGCAGATGGCCCTGCGCCTGCGCCCGCCCGCGCATGACCTGGATCGCGTCGAGCACCTCGTTGGGGTCGTGCGCATAGGCATCGCCGAGCGCGCGGGTCCAGTCGCCGTTGCTGGCCAACTGCTCGATCACGTCGGGAAAGGCGATCAGCGCCTTGACGCTGGGATCCCATGGCTGCGCGGCCGCCGCCTGCAGGCGGTCCGTCGCGGCCAGGCCGCTGTTGCTGCGCAGCCACCCCTGGGCATCGCCGACCTGGTCCGGATACACCGAGGCGGCCAGGGTCTGCGCGAGCAGCTTGTCGGGAAACAGCGCGATCGGCGCGACCAGCTTGTACAACTGATCGGCGCTGGGCGGCACGTAGGGCGCGGGCGCGGCGGCGGTCGCTGCGGCCGGTGCCGGTGCAGACGTCGGTTGCTGCTGGCACGCACTCAGCGCCAGCACGCTCACCGCGGTGACCAGCGCCAGCGTCAACTTCGTGGATGGCAGGGAGCGGATATCCATGCTGCACCTTTTCGACGTGGCGTTCGGAAGTTGCGCGCAGGATGCTCTGTGTTGCATGTCTGCAAGCTTTCTGCGAAACGCTGCAACACGGTCGCGCCAGCGTTCGTTCAGCCGGGCCGCCGATGCCGGCTCAGGGCGTGGTGGACAGGCGGAACAGCACCAGGCTCAGCGCCAGCGTGGCCATGCCGGCGACCAGTCCGTACACGGTTTCGTGGCCCTTGGCGTAGCGCTTGGCCGCCGGCAGCAATTCGTCCAGGGCCAGGAACACCATCACCCCGGCGATGACCCCGAACACCGAGCCGAAGATCGCCTCGGACAGGAAGCGCGACAGCGCCACGTAGCCGACGATCGCGCCGATCGGCTCGGCCAGGCCCGACAGCAGGCTGGCGGCGAAGGCGTAGGACTTGCGCCCGGTGGCGTAATGCACCGGCACCGCGATGGCGATGCCTTCGGGGATGTTGTGCACGGCGATCGCGAACGCCAGCGGCATGCCCACGGTCGGGCTTTCCAGGGTGGCGAAGAAGGTCGCCAGGCCTTCCGGGAAATTGTGCGCGGTGATCGCCACCGCGGTCAGCAGGCCGACGCGCTTGACGTAGGCGCGGTTGTCGGCGCGGAACAGCGGGTCCTGGGCATTGAGGCTTTCGTGCGGATTGGGTACCAGCCGGTCGATCACCACGATCAGCGCCATGCCGGCCAGCAACGCCAGCGTGGCATAGGCGTAGCCCAGGCGCGGATCGAACGCGTGGCTGAAGGCGGCGAGCGACTTGCCGAGGATCTCGGTCAACGACACGTACACCATGGCGCCGCCGGCGAAGGCCAGGCCGAAGGCGAGCAGGCGCGGGTTCGGGCCCTTGGTGAACAGCACCAGCACACTGCCCAGGCCGGTGGCCAGGCCGGCGGCCAGGGTCACCGCCAAGGCGATCCAGACGTTGTGCGACGGAATATCCAGCATGCGCCAGGCGGCTCCTGTGTCGAGACGGCGATGAAAGCGGGCGCGAGGCTGGCGGAGTGTGAAGGCGGCGCCGCGCCGCGGTCGGCGCTGCGCGCGCAAGCGGCCTACGGGCCGCGTTCAGCTGGCGCGGTGGGTCTGCGCGTCGAGCGCGAAGCAGCGGTCCGGCCGCGGTTGCGGCGGATTGAAGGTCACCGGCACCTGGATCGTCCGTGCCACCGGCTTGCCGTCGCGTGTGGCCGGCTTGAAGATCCACTCGCGCACGCGCTGCTGCGCCGAAGCGTCGAGCTTTGGCTGGCCGCTGCTGCCGACCACCTGCACGTCGCTGGGCTTGCCCTGCACGCCGACCACCACGCTCAGCACCGCCTTGCCGCCGAGCCCGGCGCAGGCCAGTTCGATCGGATAGTCCGGCGGCGGGGTCTGCACCGCGGCGACCTCGGTCGGCGCGACCGCCACGCGCTGGGTCTGCGATTGCCCGGACTTGCCGCAGCCGCCGAGCAGCAGGACGGCGGCGAGCGGCAGGCAGGCGGCGGCGAGGATGGAACGGCGGGATGCGGCAGGCATGGGAGTCATTCCGGTAGGGCCGAGGCTTTGGCGGCGCAGATGAAGTCGTTTTCGCTGAGGCCGCCGACGTCGTGGGTGGAATAGCGCACCACCACGCGGTCGTAGTGCACGCCCAGGTCGGGGTGATGGTCTTCGCGGTGCGCGATCCAGGCCAGCGCATTCACGAATGCCAGGGTGCGGTAGTAGTCGGGGAAGCGGAACGTGCGGCTGATCGCCATGCCGTGTTCGACCAGCTCCCAGCCGGGCACCTGCGGCAGCAATTCGGCCAGGCGCGCCTGGGTGAGCCTGTATTCGCTGCCCTTGCAGGGCGCGCAACGGGCCTGTGCGAGCGGGATCAGGTCGTTCATTGTTCGGGTCTCCGCGGCGGGATGGCTGAACGCGCCACCCAAGGGTCGGATCCGCGGTGAGCGGATGACGTGGAAGCGCTAGAATAACCGCATGATCCAGATCTCCGACAACGCGCAGACCCATTTCCGCAAACTGCTCGAACGCGAGGCCGTGCCCGGCATGGGCGTGCGCCTGAGCGCGGTCGACCCCGGCACCGCCCGCGCCGACGCGCGGCTGGAGTTCGCCGAGCCGGCGGACCTGGCCGGCGACGAATGGGCGATCGACTGCGCCGGCTTCACTTTGTATGTGGCCGCCGACAGCGTCGGCTGGCTGGACGGCGCCGAGATCGACTACGTCACCCAGGGCACCGGCCAGCAATTGACGATCAAGGCGCCGAAGATCAAGGGCGAGGCGCCGGGCGAGGCCGCGTCGCTGGTCGAGCGGGTACGCTGGGTGGTCGAGAACGAGGTCAATCCGCAGCTGGCCCAGCACGGCGGCCGCGTGGCGGTGCAGGAAGTGTCGGCCGAGGGCGTGGTGCTGCTGCGCTTCGGCGGCGGCTGCCACGGCTGCGGCATGGCCGACGTGACCCTGAAGCAGGGCATCGAAAAGACGCTGATGGGACGCGTGCCGGGCATCACCGCCGTGCGCGACGCCACCGACCACGACAGTGGCAGCGCCCCGTACATCCCGCGCGACTCCGCGGCCTGATTCCCCGGCTACGCCGACGCCGGTGACGCGCGCCGCCGACATCCTCGCCGCGCTGTTGGCGCGCTCGCCGCGCAAGCTGCTGCGCGATCGCCGCACCGGCCTGCCGTACGGCTGGGCGCACTGGATCGCCTCGCAGCCGCTCAAGCCGCGTGCGTTCGTCTCCTCCGAGTTGATCGCGGCGCTGCCGCAACCGGTGCCGGCGCCGACCGTGCGGCTGCCGGCACTGAGCCCATGGCAGGCGTTCCGCCGCCTGTGGTGGCAGGACTGGGATCCGGCCCCGTACGACCAGCGCTGGTGGCGGCGGATCGCCGCGTTGGTCAGCCTGGCCTTGCATCTGCTGTTCGCGCTGTTCCTGCTGTGGGTCGCCTTCGTGCGCCTGTTGCCGCCGCGCCCGGATGCGAGCGAGGCCGGGCGCGTGCAGGTGGAATTCGTCGGCCGCGGCACGCCTGCCGAGACCGGTGGCGGTGCCGCCGCGCAAGACGCTGCCGCTGCCGCCGCGCAGCAAGCCGTAACGGCCAGTGCGCGGCGGGCCGCCGCGACGACTGCCGCCACGCAGCCCAAGACCGCAGCGGCGGCGCCTGCCGCCTCCGCCACGCCGGCGGCAAGCACCGCGCAGGCCGTGACCAGCCCGCCGCCTCCGCCGCCGGATCAGCCGCTGCAGGTCACCGAGACCGCGCAGCCGAGCAGCGATTTCGTGCTGCCGCCGCCCAGCGTGCGCGAACCGACGCTGACCCTGCGCCAGATCGCGCCGCCGAGCGTGCAGGTGCCGGAGCGTGAGGTCGCAGTGGTCACCGAGATTCCCACCGTGGCGCAGATCCGTCCGCGCGACGTGCCGGTGCCGAGCGCGCCGGAGCCGCAGCTGCAAGTGCGCGAGCGCGAAGTGCCCGAGCCGTTGCCGCAGGTGCAGGTGCCGATGCCGCAGATCCGCTCGCGCGACCCCTCACCGACGCTGCGTACGCCGGAGGCGCCGCAGGTGCGACAGATCGAACTGCCGACACCCGCCATTGCCACCGCGCCGGCGCCGACGCAGGCAGCAACTGCTGTGCAGCCCGAGGCGAGCACGCCGGCGGCCAGCGCGGCTTCGGCGCAGACGGCGGCCCAGGCCAGCACCGCGGCGCAGGGCAAGGCCGAAACCCAGGCTCCGACCGGCAGCGGCGCCGCGCCGCCCGGCAGCCAGGCGTCCGCGCCGGGCAGCGGTCCGGCGGCGGTCGCGCACGACGGCGGCTGGGCGACACCGCGACGTGGCGACGACTGGGGCGCATCGGCGCGCAACCGCACCGGCGACGCCGGTGCCGGCGCCAGCCAGCGCGATGGCTTGTTCAATGGCGATGGCAGCGTGCGCGTCCCCGGCGGCGCAGGGCAGGGCAAGGCGCCGCCGCGCGGCGCGCCCGGCACCGAGACCGACAGCTGGTCGCGCGACCAGATCGCCAATGCCGGGCAGTGGCTCAAGCGTCCGCCGTACGACTACACGCCGACCTCGTTCGACAAGTACTGGTTGCCGAACGCGACGCTGCTGGAGGAGTGGGTGCGGCGCGGCATCAAGGCCGTCAACATCCCGATTCCCGGCACCACCAGCAGCATTTCCTGCGTGATCTCGATCCTGCAGGTGGGCGGCGGCTGCGGCATCACCGATGCGAACCTCAACGACCAGCCCGCCGGCGCGCGACCGCCGCCGAAGGTGCCGTTCAAGCCGGGCCTGCAGGAAGACAACGGCAGCGTGAAGTAGGCGCCGGCAGCGCATCTGTGCAGCGGCATCGGCGCGGTGGCTCAGTCGAGAGCCGATGCGCGATCGCGATCGCATGCGACAGCGTTCCGCTGCAGCACTCGCCCTCCGCCATGCGCGTTTCGCCAGCGTGCAATCATCATCGCAACGCCGCTGGCGCTTGTCGTGGCTGACGCTTGTCGACGCGGGAATGCATGCGTCAGCAGGAATCCCGCAAGGCCGCGGCAGCGCCGTGGCAACGACGGCGCCAGCCACAAAGCCATGCGCCGCCTTCCGCCGTGGGCTATCGATGCATGCCGATCGGCGGCCGGCCAGACGCCGGCAACCGCGGTCACTTCAGGCCGTGCAGGTCGCGCAGTTGGGTGGCGCGCGATCCGAAATACGCCGCCAGGTCGGCGATGTCCTGGTCGCTGAGCGGCGTCGCCTGCGGGGTCATCAGCGGATGCTGGCGATCGCCGGCGCGGTACGCCTGCAACGCGTGCGCCACATAGTCGCCGTACTGGCCGCCGAGCTTGGGATAGCTCGGGTCGATCGGCGCGTTGCCGTCGGCGCCGTGGCAGTCGATGCAGCTCTGCCCGGTGGCCTTGCCCTTGGCGTGGGCCAGCTTCTCGCCAGCGGCGGCGCGCCCGCCCGGCAGGCCGGCGGACGAGCCGGACCCATGTTCGCCGCTGGCGTGGCCGGGGTCGCCGGCGGACTGGCTGGTGGATTCCACCTGCGATTGCGAACATGCCCCCAACCACAGGGCAGCAAGCAGGACGATGGCGGGACGCAAGGCGTGCGCGGCTTTCGGCATGGGATGGCTACTTGAGGGTGGTCAGGTAAGCGGCGATGTCGGCGATGTCCTGGTCGGAGAAGCTCTCCGCCTGGGCCTGCATGGTCGGGTGCTTGCGCTTGCCGAGCCGGTATTCGGTCAGCGCCTGGGTCAGGTATTGCGCCGACTGCCCGCCGATCTTGGGGACGCGATAGCTCGGGTAGGCATTCTTGTAGCCGGTGACGCCGTGGCAGCCCTGGCAGGTATAGGTCAACAGCCTGCCGTTGTCGGCATTGCCGGCGACAGGAGCGGACGCTGCCGGGGCGGCGGCGGGGGCGGCGGGGGCCGGCGCGGTCTGCGCAGCCGCCGGGGTGACCCCGAGAGAAACGAGTACGGCCAGAGCAAAACAAGCGGCTAGCGGCTGCGTGCGCATGGTTTCGTGGTCCGGAGGACGGGACTGGGAGTTCCGGCGTGGGGGAACACGGAACGCCCCGAGTATAGCCTGGCCTTTCGTGGCTCCGAAACAGGCCTCCGCAACCTCCGTGCCGCGCCGGAACGGGCACCATGACCTTTGGCTCATTCACCTGGGCGTCATCAGGTGATCTACTTACCTACAACACCATTCACGCCATCCACCAAGGACACGACGATGACGCGATATTCCACGCGCCGACGCACCGCCAGCTGCGCCGCCGCGCTGTTGATCACTTCCACCTTGCTGCTCGGCGGCTGCAAGCCGGCGGCCGGCGATGCGCAGGCCAAGGCCAAGGAGGCCGAGAAGGCGCCCGAGGCGGTCCCGGTCGAGGTGGCCAAGGCCAGCCGGCGCGCGGTGGCGGCCAGCTACAGCGGCACCGCGGCGCTGGAGGCGCGCGCCGAATCGCAGGTGGTGGCCAAGACCTCCGGGGTGGCGCTGGCGGTGCTGGCCGAGGAAGGCCAGCAGGTCCGCGCAGGGCAACCGCTGGTACGGCTGGACCCGGACCGCGCGCGGCTGGCGGTGGCACAGAGCGAGGCGCAGCTGCGCAAGCTGGAGAACAACTACCGGCGCTCGGAGCAATTGGTCGGCCAGCAACTGGTCAGCGCCGCCGATGTCGACCAGATCAAGTACGACCTGGCCAACGTGCGCGCGCAGCACCAGCTGGCGTCGCTGGAACTGTCCTACGCGACGGTGGTCGCGCCGATCTCCGGCGTCATCGCCTCGCGCTCGATCAAGACCGGCAACTTCGTGCAGATCAACACGCCGATCTTCCGCATCGTCGACGACTCGCGCCTGGAAGCCACGCTCAACGTGCCCGAGCGCGAGCTGGCCACGCTCAAGGCAGGGCAGCCGGTGACGCTGCTGGCCGATGCGCTGCCGGGCAAGCAGTACCTCGGCAAGGTCGATCGCATCGCGCCGGTGGTGGATTCGGGCAGCGGCACGTTCCGCGTGGTGTGCGCCTTCGAGGAAGGTGCCGAAGCCCTGCAGCCGGGCATGTTCGGGCGCATCCGCATCGACTACGACCAGCGCGCCGACGCGCTGGTGGTGCCGCGCCTGGCGCTGCTCGACGACGGCGAGCCGGCGGTGTTCCGGGTCGATGCCGGCAAGGTGACGCGGGTGCCGGTCAAGCTGGGTTACGCCGAAGGCCCGTGGGTGGAGATCCGCGACGGCCTGCAGCCCGGCGACCAGGTGGTCACTGCCGGCAAGGTCGCCTTGCGCGACGGCAGCCGGGTGCAGGTGATCGCGCCGCAGCGCGAGGTCGCCGCGGTCGGCGGCGGCGCCGCGGTCGGAGCGCGCTGATGAGCAGCGCCGGTTCCGATCACGGCAGCGATCCGCACGAACACTCGCCACCGGGCGTGCATGGTGGCGGGCTGGTCGAATTCGCCACGCGCCGCCGCGTCACCATCGCGATGGCCACGGTGACGCTGCTGCTGTTCGGCGTGATCGCGCTGAACAGCCTCAAGGTCAACCTGCTGCCCGACCTGAGCTATCCGACCCTGACCGTGCGCACCGAGTACACCGGCGCGGCGCCGTCGGAGATCGAGACGCTGGTGACCGAGCCGGTCGAGGAAGCGGTCGGCGTGGTCAAGAACCTGCGCAAGCTCAAGTCGGTGTCGCGCACCGGGCAGAGCGACGTGGTACTGGAGTTCGCCTGGGGCACCAACATGGACCAGGCCAGCCTGGAGGTGCGCGACAAGATGGAGGCGCTGGAGCTGCCGCTGGAAGCCAAGGCGCCGGTGCTGCTGCGCTTCAATCCGTCCACCGAGCCGATCATGCGCCTGGTGCTGGCGAGCAAGGCGACGCCGGCCAGCGACGCCGATGCGGTGCGCGCGCTGACCCAGTTGCGCCGCTATGCCGACGAAGACCTGAAGAAGAAGCTGGAGCCGGTGGCCGGCGTGGCCGCGGTCAAGGTCGGCGGCGGGCTGGAGGACGAGATCCAGGTCGATATCGACCAGCAGCGGCTGGCGCAGCTGAGCCTGCCGATCGACAACGTCATCACCCGGCTCAAGGAAGAGAACATCAACATCTCCGGCGGGCGCCTGGAACAGGGCTCGCAGCGCTACCTGGTGCGCACGGTCAACCAGTTCGCCGACCTGGACGAGATCCGCAACCTGCTGCTGACCACCCAGGGCGCGGGCAGCAGCGCCGCCGATGCGGCGATGCAGCAGATGTACGCGATCGCCGCCTCGACCGGCTCGGAAGCGGCGCTGGCCGCGGCCTCGGCGGCGCAGAGCGCCTCGTCCAGCACCACCACCACCATCGCCAACGGCATGCCGGTGCGGCTGAAGGACGTGGCGCAGGTGCGCCAGGGCTACAAGGAGCGCGAGGCGATCATCCGCCTGGGCGGCAAGGAAGCGGTGGAACTGGCGATCTACAAGGAAGGCGACGCCAACACCGTGTCCACCGCGGCGGCGCTGCGCAAGCGCCTGGAGCAGCTCAAGACGCAGATCCCGCCGGACGTGGAACTGACCACGCTGGAAGACCAGTCGCGCTTCATCGAGCACGCCATCGGCGACGTCAAGAAGGACGCGGTGATCGGCGGCCTGCTGGCGATCCTGATCATCTTCCTGTTCCTGCGCGACGGCTGGAGCACGTTCGTGATCAGTCTGTCGCTGCCGGTGTCGATCGTGGCCACGTTCTTCTTCATGGGCCAGCTCGGGCTGAGCTTGAACGTGATGTCTCTGGGCGGACTGGCGCTGGCCACCGGGCTGGTGGTGGACGATTCGATCGTGGTGCTGGAGAGCATCGCCAAGGCGCGCGAGCGCGGCCTGAGCATCCTCGATGCGGCGATCGCCGGTACCCGCGAGGTGAGCATGGCGGTGGTGGCCTCGACCCTGACCACGATCGCGGTGTTCCTGCCGCTGGTGTTCGTCGAGGGCGTGGCCGGGCAGTTGTTCCGCGACCAGGCCCTGACCGTGGCGATCGCCATTGCGATCTCGCTGGCGGTGTCGATGACCCTGATCCCGATGCTCAGTTCGCTGAAGGGACGCCCGCCGCTGGCGTTCCCGCCCGAACCCGAGCAGGCGCACTGGCAGCCGCAGCGCGGCTGGCTGAAGCCGGTGGCGTGGGGCCGGCGCGGTGCCGCCGCAGCGGTGCGCGGCGGTTTCTTCGGCGCAGCATGGTTGGTGGTGCGGCTGTGGCGCGGCGGCGTGGCGGTGATCGCGCCGGTGATGCGCAAGGCCAGCGACTTGGCGATGGCGCCGTATGCGCGCGCCGAACGCGGCTATCTACGGTTGCTGCCGGGCGCGTTGGCGCGGCCGTGGCAGGTGCTGGGCCTGGCCGCGCTGGCGTTCGCGACGACGCTGGCGGTGGTGCCGATGCTCGGCGCCGACCTGATCCCGCAATTGGCGCAGGACCGCTTCGAGATGACGGTGAAGCTGCCGGCCGGCACGCCGCTGCGGCAGACCGATGCACTGGTGCGCGAGCTGCAGGAAACCCACGGCAGGGACGCCGGCGTGCAGGCGCTGTACGGGGTCAGCGGCAGCGGCACCCGGCTCGACGCCAGCCCCACCGAAAGCGGCGAGAACATCGGCAAGCTGACCATCGCCATGGCCGGCGGCGGCAGCGCGCAGTTCGAGGCGCAGCAGAGCGACCGCATGCGCGCGACGATGCGCAGGCATCCGGGCGTGCAGGTCGGTTTCAGCCGCCCGGAGTTGTTCAGTTTCTCCACGCCGCTGGAAATCGAGCTGCGCGGGCAGGACCTGGAGACGATCCAGCACGCCGGGCAGAAGCTGACCGCGATGTTGCGCGGCAATGGCCACTACGCCGACGTGAAATCGACGGTGGAAGAGGGCTTCCCGGAAATCCAGATCCGCTTCGACCAGGAACGTGCCGGTGCGCTGGGCCTGACCACGCGGCAGATCGCCGACGTGGTGGTGAAGAAGGTGCGCGGCGACGTCGCCACCCGCTACAGCTTCCGCGACCGCAAGATCGACGTGCTGGTGCGCGCGCAGCAGAGCGACCGCGCCAGCGTCGACAGCATCCGCCGGCTGATCGTCAATCCCGGCAGCAGCAAGCCGGTGACGCTGGACGCGGTCGCCGACGTGGTCGCCACCACCGGTCCCAGCGAGATCCACCGCGCCGACCAGATCCGCGTGGCGATCGTGTCGGCCAACCTGCGCGACATCGACCTGGGCGGCGCGGTGCGCGAGGTGCAGGACATGGTCGCGCGCGCGCCGCTCGGCGCCGGCGTCGGCATGCACATCGGCGGGCAGGGCGAGGAACTGGCGCAGTCGGCCAAGTCGCTGCTGTTCGCGTTCGGCCTGGCGATCTTCCTGGTCTACCTGGTGATGGCCTCGCAGTTCGAATCGCTGCTGCACCCGTTCGTGATCCTGTTCACCATCCCGCTGGCGATGGTCGGCGCGGTGCTGGCGCTGCTGCTGACCGGCAAGCCGGTATCGGTGGTGGTGTTCATCGGCCTGATCCTGCTGGTCGGGCTGGTGACCAAGAACGCGATCATCCTGATCGACAAGGTCAACCAGCTGCGCGAAGAGGGCGTGGCCAAGCGCGAGGCGCTGATCGAGGGCGCACGCTCGCGTTTGCGGCCGATCATCATGACCACGCTGTGCACGCTGTTCGGCTTCCTGCCGCTGGCGGTGGCGTCGGGCGAGGGCGCCGAAGTGCGCGCGCCGATGGCGATCACCGTGATCGGCGGCCTGCTGGTATCCACGCTGCTGACGCTGGTGGTGATCCCGGTGGTCTACGACCGCCTGGATCGTCGCGCCGACGGCTATTACGCCGAGCGCGGGCAGCGCGCGCGGCGCCGCCTGGAAGGGCTTGGCCACGGCGCAGGCGACGGCGCGGGTGAACCGGCATGAGCGTCGCCGAGTTCAGCATCCGCCGTCCGATCACCACCATCATGTGCTTCGTGTCGCTGGTGGTGGTCGGGCTGATCGCCGCGTTCCGGCTGCCGCTGGAGGCGCTGCCGGACATCTCCGCGCCGTTCCTGTTCGTGCAATTGCCGTACACCGGCTCGACCCCCGACGAGGTCGAGCGCAACCTGGTGCGGCCGACCGAGGAAGCGCTGGCGACGATGACCGGGATCAAGCGCATGCGCTCGACCGCCACCGCCGACGGCGCCAACATCTTCATCGAGTTCTCCGATTGGGACCGCGACATCGCCATCGCCGCGTCCGACGCACGCGAACGCATCGATGCGATCCGCGCCGACCTGCCCAGCGACCTGCAGCGCTACCACGTGTTCAAGTGGTCCAGCAGCGACGAGCCGGTGCTGAAGGTGCGCCTGGCCGGCGCGGCCGACCTGACCGGCGCCTACGACATGCTCGACCGCGAGTTCAAGCGGCGCCTGGAACGCATTCCCGGCGTGGCCAAGGTGGAGGTGTCCGGCGCGCCGCCGAACGAAGTGGAGATCGCGATCGCGCCGGACCGGCTCAGCGCGCACAACCTCAGCCTCAACGATCTCAGCGAGCGCCTGGGCAAGCTCAATTTCTCGCTGTCGGCCGGGCAGATCGACGACCATGGGCAGCGCCTGCGGGTGCAGCCGGTCGGCGAGCTGCGCGACCTGCAGGAACTGCGCGACCTGGTCATCGACAACAAGGGCCTGCGCCTGGGCGACATCGCCGAGATCCGGCTGAAGCCGACCCGGATGAACTACGGCCGGCGCCTGGACGGGCGCCCAGCGGTGGGCCTGGACGTGTACAAGGAACGCAGCGCCAACCTGGTCGAGGTGTCGCGCGCGGTGCTGGCCGATGTGGAGCAGATCCGCACCCAGCCGGCGCTCAGCGACGTGCAGGTCAAGGTCATCGACAACCAGGGCAAGGCGGTGACCTCGTCGCTGAGCGAACTGGCCGAGGCCGGCGGGGTCGGCCTGCTGCTGTCGGTGACGGTGCTGTTCTTCTTCCTGCGCCACTGGCCCTCGACGCTGATGGTGACCCTGGCGATCCCGATCTGCTTCACCATCACCCTGGGCTTCATGTATTTCGCCGGGGTCACCCTCAACATCCTGACCATGATGGGCCTGCTGCTGGCGGTGGGCATGCTGGTGGACAACGCGGTGGTGGTGGTGGAGAGCATCTACCAGGAACGCGAGCGCATGCCGGACCAGCCGCAGCTGGCCTCGATCGTCGGCACCCGCAACGTGGCCATCGCGCTGTCGGCCGGCACCCTGTGCCACTGCATCGTGTTCGTGCCGAACCTGTTCGGCGAGACCAACAACATCAGCATCTTCATGGCGCAGATCGCGATCACCATCTCGGTGTCGCTGCTGGCCTCGTGGCTGGTGGCGGTGAGCCTGATCCCGATGCTGTCCGCGCGCATGCGCACCCCGGCGCTGGTGCGCTCCGAGCGCGGCCTGATCCCGCGCCTGCAGCGCCGCTACGCGCGCGTGCTGCGCTGGTCGCTGGCCCATCGCGGCTGGAGCGTGGCTGCGATCGCGCTGATCACCGCGCTCAGCGTGCTGCCGATGCTGCAGACCAAGAAGGACATGTTCGGCGGCGACGGCGGCGAGCAGATCTTCATCGGCTACCAGTGGAAGGGCTCCTACACGCGCGAGCAGCTGTCCACCGAGGTCGCCAAGCTCGAACGCTTCATCGACGCGCGCCGCCAGCGCTACCACGTCACCCAGGTGTATTCGTGGTTCAGCGAAGTGGAAGGCAGCAGCACCACGCTGACCGTGGACCTTAAAAAGGTTCACGATCTACAGGCGCTGATCGAGCAGATCCGCAAGGAGCTGCCGCGCTCGGCGCTGGCCGACTACAGCGTCGGCAGCAATGGCAACGGCAATGGGCAGGGCAGCGGCGCGCAGAGCGTGCAGGTGCAACTGGTCGGCGATTCCACCCAGGCGCTGCGCGCGATCGCCGACGACGTGCTGCCGCTGCTGGCGCGGCGCAAGGAATTGCGCGACGTGCGCGTGGACACCGGCGACCGCACCACCGAGCTGGCGGTGCGGGTGGATCGCGACCGCGCCTCGGCGTTCGGCTTCAATGCCGAGCAGGTCGCCAGCTTCGTCGGCCTGGCGCTGCGCGGCGCCTCGCTGCGCGAGTTCCGCCGCGGCGACACCGAGGTGCCGGTGTGGGTCCGCTTCGCCGGCGCCGAGGAGACCACGCCCGAGGACCTGGACAGCTTCAATGTGCGCACCAAGGACGGGCGCAGCGTGCCGCTGCTGAGCCTGGTCGACGTGCAGACGCGGCCGGCGGCGACCCAGATCGGGCGCACCAACCGCCAGACCACGCTGACCATCACCGCCAACCTCGGGGTCAAGGTCACCCCGGCCGAGGCCAAGCAGGCGATGGAGGACACGCTCAAGGGCGTCGGCTTCCCGGCCGGCTACCACTACAGCTTCGACGGGGCCGATGGCCAGGACGAGGACAAGGCCGGCCAGCAGATGCTGTTCAACCTGCTGATCGCGCTGCTGATGATCTACGTGGTGATGGCCGCGGTGTTCGAATCGCTGCTGTTCCCGGCGGCGATCATGAGCGGCGTGCTGTTCTCGATCTTCGGCGTGTTCTGGCTGTTCTGGATCACCGGCACCAACTTCGGGATCATGGCCTTCATCGGCATCCTGGTGCTGATGGGGGTGGTGGTGAACAACGGCATCGTGATGATCGAGCACATCAACAACCTGCGCCGGCGCGGAATGGGCCGCACCGAGGCGCTGGTGGAAGGGTCGCGCGAGCGCTTGCGGCCGATCATGATGACCATGGGCACCGCGATCCTGGCGATGGTGCCGATCTCGCTGACCACCACGCAGATGTTCGGCGACGGCCCGGCCTACTACCCGATGGCGCGCGCGATCGCCGGCGGCCTGGCGTTCTCCACCGTGGTCAGCCTGCTGTTCCTGCCGACCATCTACGCCATCCTCGACGACCTCAGCGGCGGCGTGGCGCACCTGGTGCGCCGTGCCCGCGGCGGCCGCGGCGTGCCGGCGCCGCAGCTGTCCTGACGAAGGCGACGGAATGGCAGGCGCACTCGTCGCCTGCCGCATCGCGCGGAAAAACCTGTGGGAGGGGCTTCAGCCCCGACGCCTTACCGATAAGGCGTCGGGGCTGAAGCCCTTCCCACAGTGTTTAACGACATGGTGGTCACGCGATGGGGCAGGGCGCATGGCCCTGCCGCCGCGGCGCGCTAGCTCAACCGGCCAGCTTGCCGAAGATGCGGAATCCCGCCAGCCACACCCCGAGCATGCTGCCGAGGTTGGTCAGCAGGAAGGTCAGCACCACCCGCGAGACGCGGTTGCGGTACCAGCCGCGCAGGTTCTGCGCGTCGTCGCGCAGCGCCAGGAAGTCGCCGTACGCCGGCTTGCGCATGTGCACCTCGACCAGCGCGCTGAACGCACCGGCCGGCACGCCGGGCCGGAACGGCTTCAGCGGCGCGGCGATGGCGCCGGCGACGATGCTCAGCGGATGCCCGCCGGCCAGCAGGCAGCCCAGCCCGGCCAGGCCGCCGGTGAACAGCACCCACTGCAGCAGCAGGTCGGTGCCCAGCGCGAAGCCGCCACGCCAGTAGCCCCAGGCCACGCCGCCCAGCACCAGCGCGGTCAGGGTCAGGGTGATCCACGGAACCTTTTTCTTGGTCGGCACGTCTTCCAGCGCCTTGCGCAGCGTGGCCGGATCGTCCTGGTCGTCCTGCAGGTGCCTGGCCAGGCCGGCCAGATGGCCGGCACCGACCACGGCCAGCACGTCGCGGACGTCCTCGGCGCGTGCGCTGTGGAGAGGGTCCGGGGGCGCGACCGGGGTCTGGCTGGGCGCGGCCCGCTGCGCGTGTTCCTCGCGCAGGCGCGTGGCCATGTAGCGGTCGCGCTCGGCGATGATGGTGTCGTACAGCGCCGGGCTTTCGCTGGCGAAGTCGCCGAAGCTGGCTTCGAGCATGTCGCCCTGCTTGAGCTTCTCGATCTCCGCCTCGCCGACCTCGTCGGAGGCGAACAGGCCGCCGAGCAGGCCGCTGCCGAGCTTGAGCTTGCCGAAGAAGCCGAGCCGGCCGGAAGCGCGCTTGAAGGTCAGCCCGACCTCGCGGTCGATCAGGTACACCGGCAACTGCCGCTCGCGCGCCAGCAGCACCGCGCGCTTGAGTTCGGCGCCCGGTTCGATGCCCAACTGCTCGGCCAGGCGCCGCTGGTAGGCGGCCAGTGCCAGGTTCGCCGCGAACAGCGCCACCCGGCCCTTGCGGATCACCTGCACCAGGTCCAGCTTGGTCAGCGCGTCCGGGTCGGTCAGCGCCTGCAGCCGTTGCGGGTCCAGTTCCACCGCGACCGCATCGAAACGGCCGCTGTCGATCGCCCGTTCCACGGCGGCGACGCTGGCCAGCGACACATGCGCGGTGCCGAGCAGGGTGTAGCGCACGCCATCGCGCTCGACGATGCGGTACGGCTGGCCGGCGAACAGGGCGTCGTCGCCGGCCTGGGAAAGTTCGTTCATTCCATCACTCATCGGAGGGCGCCTGATCGGCGCCGGGGTGCAGCGGTCCTTGCCTCTGCCGCAGGTGCAGCGCGTCAGTCGATATAGCGCTTCAGCAGATCGCCATAGGCGTCGATGCGGCGGTCGCGCAGGAACGGCCAGATCCGCCGCACGTGCTCGCTGCGCTGCAGGTCCACGTCGCAGACCAGCACGGTCGGTTCGGCGCCGGCTTCGGCGATGAACTCGCCCTGCGGGCCGAGCACGTGGCTGTTGCCCCAGAACTGGATGCCGGCCGCGCCCACCACGCCATCGGCGGCCAGCGGCGAGGCTTCGTGGCCGACCCGGTTGCAGCTGAGCACCGGCACGCCGTTGGCCACGGCATGGCCGCGATGGCTGAGGATCCAGGCGTCGCGCTGGCGTTCCTGCTCGGCCTGCGTGTCGCTGGGGTCCCAGCCGATCGCGGTCGGATACAGCAGCAGTTCGGCGCCGGCCAGCGCCATCAGCCGCGCCGCTTCCGGATACCACTGGTCCCAGCACACCAGCACGCCGAGACGGCCGACCGAGGTCTGGATCGGGGTGAAGCCGAGATCGCCCGGGGTGAAGTAGAACTTCTCGTAGAAGCCAGGATCGTCCGGAATATGCATCTTGCGGTACTTGCCGAGCAGGCTGCCGTCCTTCTCGAACACCACCGCGGTGTTGTGGTACAGGCCGGCGGCGCGGCGCTCGAACAGCGAGGCGACCAGCACCACGCCGTGGCGCCTGGCCAGCGCGCCGAGGCGCTCGGTGCTGGGGCCGGGAATCGGCTCGGCCAGATCGAATTCGTCCACCGACTCGTGCTGGCAGAAGTAGGCGCCGTTGTGCAGTTCCTGCAGCAGCACCAGCTGTGCGCCCTGCGCCGCGGCCTCGGCCACGCGCGATTCGATGACCGCCAGATTCGCCGCGGCATCGCCATGGTTGCGCTCCTGGATCAGCGCGACGGAAAGAGTGTTTCGGCTCATTGCGGAAGGATGGTCGGCGAAAGCGCGCATGGTAACGCGGATGGCGGCGCGGCAGGTTCCCGGCAGATGAATGCGGCCTGGGTCGAGTGGCCGCGTTCGCGGGGCTCAACGCTGGAGCCGCCAGCGTCGTGCGGCGCCGAATTCGGTCCGTTACCCGAGTGCTGCAGAAGGGGCGGAAGCCTGGCGTTCTGCCGCCATCGCCCGCCACCGGAGCGGAATCATCCGGTGGCGTGGCATGGCGGTCCTGCAGGGCGATGCGACTCTGTAAAGCCGCACGCCTTCGGCCAGCGAACGCGGCTCAGGCCGCCAGCACGCCCTCGGGCAGCTGCATGGTGATGCAGTGCAGGCTGCCGTTCTGCCAGATCAGCGCGCGGCACGGAATCGGCACGATCTCATGCTGCGGGAACGCCTGCGCCATCACCGCCTGCGCCTGTACATCGGCGGCATCGCCATAGGCCGGCATCAGCACCGCACCGTTGACGATCAGGAAGTTGGCGTAGGACGCGGCCAGGCGCCGGCCGTGGTCGAGCACCGGCTGCGCCCACGGCAGCGGGAACAGGCGGTACGGGCGGCCGTCGGCGGTGCGCAGCGCCGCCAGTTCGGCGCCCATCGCCTGCAGCTCGGCGTAGTGCGAATCGCCGGCGTCGTCGCAGGCCTGGTAGACGATCGCGTCGGTGCTGGCGAAGCGGGCGAGGGTATCGATATGCGCGTCGGTGTCGTCGCCTTCCAGGTAGCCGTGGTCCAGCCACAGCACCCGCTGCTGTGCCAGCCAGTCGGCCAGGTCCTGGCTCAGCGATTCGCGCGAGCGCTGCGGATGGCGTTCGTGCAGGCACTGCCAGGTGGTCAGCAGGGTGCCGGCGCCGTCGCTGTCGATCGCGCCGCCTTCCAGCGCGAAATCGATGCTGCGCACATCGCTGTGCGCAAACAGCCGCTGCGCCGCCAGTGCGCTCACCAGCTGGTCGTCGCGGCTGGCCTGGAACTTGCCGCCCCAGCCGGTGAAGCGAAAGTCCAGCAGCTGGAAGCCGCCGTCGGCGCGGGCCAGGGTGATCGGGCCGGAATCGCGCAGCCAGGTGTCGTCGTAGTCGGCCTCGACGAACCGCACGCGCTGCATGTCCACCCGCGCCGAGCGCAGCCGCGCCTCGGCGTAGATCTGCAGGTCGGCATCGGCGACGCAGATCAGCACGCGCTGGTAGCGCACGATCGCCGCGACCAGGGCGATGTAGGTCTCCTCGACCTCGGCCAGGCGCTCGGCCCAGTCGGTGCCGGCGTGCGGCCAGGCGATCAGGATGGCGGACTGGGGCTCCCATTCCGCGGGAAGGCGAAGGCGATCAGTCATTCCGGCGAATACTCACGTCATGCCCGAGCCGAAGCCAGGCTTTTCATTTAAATCCCCGCACATGGATGTGCGGGCTCTTGCGAGGGACTCGCATAAAAACTCTTGCGAGGGACTCGCATACAACTCGCATCACCGAAGCGCAGGCTTGGGCCCGACCTCGTCGGCATCGGCCTTGTTGGCGACCACGTCGACCACCTTGTGCTTCTCGAAGTACACGGTGAAGGCCGGATACACCCAACGGTTGATGGTCGGCCACTGCCGCTTCTGTCCGCCGCGCGGTTCCAGCTTCTGCTGCGGGGCGCCATAGCGCGACTCGACCTCGCCCATGCTCAGTCCGCGCGCCGGCATCGCCGCGACGGGTTCCTGTTTGACCCGGTCCACCAGCAGGGTCTCGGCGTGGGCGCCCCCGGCCAGGCCCAGGACGACCAGCAGCGGCAGTGCGGACAGACGGTGCTTCATCACGGTGTGCTCCCCAGAGAACGAACGGCGATTACAGCAAATTTCGGCAACAAAAAACCGCCCGAAGGCGGCTTTCGTCGATGACCCGCAACCGCGCGCGCGCGGTGCCGCAGGGCGGGCCGTCGTCGGATCAGCGCTGGCGAGCCTTGAAACGCGGGTTCGACTTGCAGATCACGAAAACCTTGCCGCGGCGGCGGACCACCTTGCAGTCGCGGTGACGGGTCTTCGCCGACTTCAGGGAGGACAGGACTTTCATGGCACACCTCGGCGTAAACTTGTGGATTAGAGAAGGATGCGGCGCGGCGAAACCACGTCGCTGGATCAGTAAGCCGGCGATTATAGCCTGGTTTTCTTCATGGTATCAACTGCTTGCGCCAGCCAGGCCGGCGCCGGGGCTACAATGCGCCGCCCCCCGTCCGAGGAACCGCATGAACGACCCCGCTCCCGTCCTGACCATCGATGGCCCTTCCGGGGCCGGCAAAGGCACCGTCAGCCGCATCGTCGCCGGCAAGCTGGGCTGGCATTACCTGGATTCGGGGGCGCTGTACCGGGCGGTCGGCGTGGCCGCCAGCTGGGCGAACCTGGACATTTCCGACGCCGCGGCGCTGGTGCGCTGCACCTTCGACACCCACGTCACCTTCGAGGACGTGGCCGGCGGCGGCCTGCGGGTCAGGATCAACCGGGTCGACGCCACCGACGAGTTGCGGCTGGAGACCACCGGCGCGGTGGCCTCGGCGATCGCCGCGATCCCGGAGGTGCGCTCGGCGCTGAAGCAGCGCCAGCGCGCGTTCCGGCGCCCGCCGGGGCTGGTCGCCGACGGCCGCGACATGGGCACGGTGATTTTCCCGGACGCCCCGTACAAGGTGTTCCTGACCGCCAGTGCCGAGGAGCGCGCCATGCGCCGGCATAACCAGTTGAAGGAAAAAGGAGTTTCCGTTATATTCGACGACCTGCTGCGCGAGATCATGGCCCGCGACGCACGCGATGCCCAACGTTCGGTGGCGCCGCTGAGGCCGGCAGACGATGCCGTCCTCCTCGACACCACCGGCATGGCCATCGACCAAGTGGTTGGCCGGGTCCTGGAATTGCTGCCCGCCTGAGGCGGCGCGCCGGGAGCAGGGCAGCAGCAGGGCGCCGCTTCGGTGCCATCCAGGCGATGCACCCGCAGTGCGCTTCACCCGTAATGTCGCAATACCGTTGTTCCACGCGCCGCCGCGCAATGTCGCGCTGCGGTTTTTCCCATTTCACACCCGGCTGCGGTTTGGGCCGACTAACCAGGTGGGCAGTTCGCCGTTTCCAGAAGAAACGCACTGTCCGTGTGTCCACGAGAGTAATTTCAAATGACCGAATCTTTTGCCGAACTGTTCGAAGCCAGTCAAACCAATCTGGCCAAGCTGAAGCCGGGCTCCATCGTCACCGGTGTCGTCGTGGAAGTCCGCGGCGACGTGGTGGTGATCAACGCCGGCCTGAAGTCCGAAGGCATCGTGCCGATCGAACAGTTCCGTAACGACGCTGGCGAGATCGACGTCGCCGAAGGCGACCTGGTCAAGGTCGCCCTCGACTCGCTCGAGAACGGCTTCGGCGAAACCGTGTTGTCGCGCGAGAAGGCCAAGCGCGCGATGGTGTGGGACGAGCTGGAAGAAGCGTTGGAAAAGAACGAGACCATCACCGGCCGCATCAGCGGCAAGGTCAAGGGTGGTTTCACCGTGGACATCAAGGATGTCCGCGCGTTCCTGCCCGGTTCGCTGGTCGATGTGCGCCCCGTGCGCGACCCGGCCTACCTGGAAGGCAAGGAGCTGGAGTTCAAGCTCATCAAGCTGGACCGCAAGCGCAACAACGTGGTGGTCTCGCGTCGTGCGGTGGTCGAGAGCGAGCACTCGGAAGAGCGCGAGCAGCTGATGGACAAGCTGCAGGAAGGCGCGATCCTGAAGGGCGTGGTCAAGAACCTGACCGACTACGGCGCGTTCGTGGACCTGGGCGGCATCGACGGCCTGCTGCACATCACCGACATGGCCTGGAAGCGCGTGCGCCATCCGTCCGAAGTCGTCAACGTCGGCGACGAGCTGGACGTGCGCGTGCTGAAGTTCGACCGCGAGCGCAACCGCGTTTCGCTGGGTCTGAAGCAGCTGGGCGAGGATCCGTGGGACAACATCGCGCGTCGTTACCCGGCCAACAGCCGCGTGTACGGCAAGGTCTCCAACGTCACCGATTACGGCGCGTTCGTCGAGATCGAGCCGGGCGTGGAAGGCCTGGTGCACGTGTCGGAAATGGATTGGACCAACAAGAACGTCAACCCGTCCAAGGTCGTGCAGGTCGGCGACGAGGTCGAGGTCATGGTCCTGGACGTGGACGAGGAGCGTCGCCGCATCTCGCTGGGCATGAAGCAGGTCGCCGCCAATCCGTGGGAAACCTTCGCTGCCACCCACAAGAAGAACGACAAGGTGTCCGGCCAGATCAAGTCGATCACCGATTTCGGCATCTTCATCGGCCTGGACGGCGGCATCGACGGCCTGGTGCACCTGTCGGACATCAGCTGGAACACCACCGGCGAAGACATCGTGCGCAACTTCAAGAAGGGCGACACGCTGGAAGCGGTGGTGCTGGCGGTGGACCCGGAGCGCGAGCGCATCAGCCTGGGCGTCAAGCAGCTGGAGCAGGATCCGTTCGGCCAGTACATGGCGGCCAATCCGAAGGGTTCGAAGGTCGAGGGCGTGGTGCGTGAAGTGGACGCCAAGGGCGCCACCATCGACCTGGCCGACGGCATCGAGGGCTACGTCGCCGCGCGCGACATCGCCAACGAGCGCGTCGACGATGCGACCCAGCACCTGAAGGTCGGCGACAAGATCGAAGCCAAGTTCGTGGGCATGGACCGCAAGGGCCGCACCCTGCAGCTGTCGATCAAGGCCAAGGACGATGCCGAAATGCGCGAAGTGCTGGAGGAATACCAGTCCGCGTCGGGCGGCACCACCCAGCTGGGCGCGCTGCTGCGTGCGCAGTTGAACGGCAACAAGTCCGAGTAATCCGCCACACGCAGCGTTTCTGGCACGGCCCGGTCGATCCGGGCCGTGCCGGGTTGCGACCCCACCGCACGAATCCGAATGACCAAGTCCGAACTGATCGAAATCCTGGCGCGCAAGCAGGCGCATCTGAAGGCGGACGACGTCGATCTGGCGGTGAAATCGCTGTTGGAGATGATGGGCGGCGCGCTGTCCGGCGGCGACCGCATCGAGATCCGCGGTTTCGGCAGTTTTTCCCTGCATTACCGGCCGCCGCGCCTGGGACGCAATCCCAAGACCGGCGAATCCGTCGCACTTCCCGGCAAGCACGTGCCGCATTTCAAGCCAGGCAAGGAATTGCGCGAACGCGTCAGCGGCGTCGTTCCGGTCGAGTCCGACACGCCCTGACAGGCCCCGAACCCGCGCCGTCGAGTCCGGAGACCTTTCCGGAACCCAGGCCTGTTCGGCTAATCTAGTGTCTCCCGACGCTGGAGAGCTTCATGAGAATTGCCCGTCTGCTGATATTGCTGGTGTTCCTGCTGGCCGGTCTGGTCATCGGATCGCTGAATTCGCAGCAGATCGTCATCAATTTCGGTTTCGCCGGCATCACCACCACCTCCGGCATCGCCATCATCGTCTCGCTGTTCGCCGGCGTGGTGATCGGCGCGGCACTGGTGTTGGCCACGCTGGTGATCCCGCTGTATGCAAAGCTGCGCCGCGCCAACAAGGCCGCGACCGCCGCTGCCGCGCCGGTCGTCGCACCGGTACCGACCTATACCCCGCCTGTGGACGGACGCTGATCTTCGATGGACTTCCTGACCGAGTGGTTCTGGTTCTTCCTGTTCCTGCCGCTGGCGGCGCTGAGCGGATGGGTGATCGGCCGCCGCGGTGGCCAGCGCCATGGCGACACGCAGGTCAGCCGGCTTTCCAGCACGTATTTCCGCGGCCTGAACTACCTGCTCAACGAAGAGCCGGACAAGGCGATCGAGCTGTTCCTGCATATCGCCGAGCTGGACAAGGAGACCTTCGAGACCCAGGTCGCGCTCGGCCACCTGTTCCGCCGGCGCGGTGAAGTCGACCGCGCCATCCGCTTGCACCAGGGCCTGGTGCAGCGTGCCGATCTCAGCGATCCGCAGCGCGTCCAGGCCTTGCTGGCGCTGGGCGAGGACTACATGAAATCCGGCCTGCTGGACCGGGCCGAGACCGTGTTCACCGAGTTGGCGCAGATCGACCAGCGCGCGCCGCAGGCGCTCAAGCACCTGATCGGCATCTACCAGGCCGAGCGCGACTGGGAAAAGGCGATCGACAACGCCACCCGTTACGAAGACGTGACCGGCGAGCCGATGGGCAAGCTGATCGCGCAGTTCGAATGCGAGCTGGCCGACCGTTACCGCGCATCCGGCAAGTCCGAGCTGGCGCGGGCGGCGATCGCGCGCGCCTACCAGGCCGACGCCACCTCGGTGCGCGCCGGCATTCTGGAAGGGCGCATCGACGTGGACGACGGCAACGACGAGGCCGCGATCCGCGCCTTCGAACGTGCCGCGCGGCACGATCCGGACTACCTGCCGGAGATCATGCCGGCGCTGATGGACTGCTATCGCCGCCGCGGCAACGATCTCAGCGGCGCGCGCGCCTTCCTGTCGGAAATGACCGAGCACTACCGCGGCATCGCGCCGGTGCTGGCGCTGACCCGGCTGATGGAATCGCAGGAAGGCGTGTCCGCGGCGCGCGCCTACCTCGGGCGGCAGCTGAAGGATCGGCCGTCGGTGCGCGGCGAGTCGGCATTGATCGACCTGACCCTGGCCGAGGGCGCCGATTCCACCGCTACCCTGCAGGACCTGAAGCACATCACCGACCAGTTGCTGGTGCGCAATCCCAGCTACCGCTGCACGCGCTGCGGCTTCGGCGCGCGCACCCATCACTGGCAGTGCCCGAGCTGCAAGGAGTGGGGCACGGTCAAGCCCTTGCTCAACTACGCGGTGGTGTAGATGCAGTTGGCAGGGTGGGTGCTGCTCGCCGCGCTGGCAGCATTCAGCGCGCTCGGGACCTGGCTGTCGCGCCGCTATGCCCTCAAGCACAAGCTGATGGACGCGCCCGGCGAGCGTCGCAGCCATACGGTGGCGACGCCGCGCGGCGGCGGTGTGGCGATCGTGGCCGCGGTGCTGGCGGCGTGCGCGTATGCGGTGGCGCTGTGGCCGCAACAGGGGATGGCGATCGCGGCGTTCGCTGGCGGACTGGTGCTGGTCGCCGGCGTCGGCTGGTGGGACGACCACCGGCCGCTGTCGGCCGCGCTGCGGCTGCTGGTGCATGCGCTGGCCGCCACCTTGCTGGCCGCGCTTGTCTACCGATTGCACCAGAATCCCTGGCTGACCGCGCTGACCTGGCTGGCGACGATCTCGCTGATCAACATCTGGAACTTCATGGACGGCATCAATGGCCTGGCCACCAGCCAGGCGATGCTGGTGGCATTGGGTTTCGCCGTCTTGCTGCCCGCGCCGCTGCGCTGGCCTTGCTGGGTGCTGATCGTGGCCTGTGCGGGTTTCCTGCCCTTCAACTATCCGCGGGCACGCATCTTCCTCGGCGACGTCGGCAGTGGGGCGCTGGGGTATCTGGTCGCCGCGCTGTTCGCGTTGTGCAATGTCGCGACCGAGCTCACACCATGGTTGCTGTTGATACCACTGTCGGCATTCGCCATCGACGCAGGCTTCACGCTGCTGTCGCGCATGCTCGCGGGCGAACGCTGGTGGCAACCGCATGCGCAACATTTTTACCAGCGTTGGGTACATACGGGCAGGAGCCACGCGCTTGTGACCTTCGCCTATGCCCTGTTCAGCATTGTCGCGATTACAATCGCCTGGTTCGGTGAAACGCTGCGCACCGAGGGGCAGGTTGGGTTGGCGCTTGCCTGGTCCCTATCGGCGAGCGCGCTTTGGCTGACTTTGCGCAAGGGATTGCGCTGAACTCTCATGGATAACTGATGCTTTCGATCCGCGACCGATTTACCGAGCTGTTCCCCAAGGCCTCCGTGGTCGTCCACGATCTGGCGATCGTGTGGATCTGCTGGCAGCTGCTGCATGCGGCGCGCTACACGATGCTGCCCGGCGAGCACCCCTTGCCGTTGTGGAACCTCAACACCGCCATCGTGCTGGCGGCGCAGGGCCTGGTGTTCTGGAAAGTCGGCCTGTATCGCGGGCTGTGGCGCTTCGCCAGCGTTCCGGATCTGCTGAACATCTTCAAGGCCAGTTTCTACGGGCTGGTCGCGATCGTGCTGGGGCTGGCCTACAGCCGCTTCGATTCCATTCCGCTGTCGGTGCTGATGGTGTATCCGTTCGCGCTGTCGGCGCTGCTCGGTGCGCCGCGGCTGCTGTACCGGGCGTGGAAGGACTACCAGATCGCGCATTCGGACGAGACCGCGCGGCGCGTGCTGATCGTCGGCGCCGGCCGTGCGGCCGAGGCGCTGGTGCGCGATCTGCGCCGCTCCGGCGCCTATCATCCGGTCGGCTTCGTCGACGATGCCGGCCATCTGCATGGCGCCAAGCTGCAGGGCCTGCCGATCCTGGGCCGGATCGACGAAGCCGGCGCGATCGCCAAGGAAACCGCGGCCAAGCTGCTGGTCATCGCCATCCCGTCGCTGGACGCGGCGGGCATGCAGCGGGTGGTGGCGATCTGCGAGAGCACCGGGTTGCCGTTCCGCACCGTGCCGCGCCTGCTCGACGTGCTCGAAGGCCACTTTCTGCCGGGCGAACTGAAGGAGGTCGCGATCGAGGACCTGCTCGGGCGCAAGCCGGTGACGCCGGACTGGAAGCTGATCAAGGGCTGGTTGTCCGGGCGCACGGTGATGGTCACCGGTGCCGGCGGCTCGATCGGTTCGGAACTATGCCGGCAGTGTGCCCGCCACGGCGCGCGCAAGGTGGTACTGCTGGAAATCGACGAGCTGGCGCTGATCACCATCCATGCCGATCTGCACCGCACCTTCCCCGACCTGGAGATCGAGTGCGTGCTCGGCGACTGCGGCGATCCGGCCGTGACCCGCCACGCGATGCGCCTCGCCGAGCCCGATGCGGTGTTCCATGCCGCGGCCTACAAGCAGGTGCCGCTGCTGGAGCGGCAGTTCCGCGAGGCGGTCCGCAACAACGTGCTGGCCACCGAGAACGTGGCCCGCGCCTGCATCGCCGCCAAGGTCTCGACCTTCGTGTTCATCTCCACCGACAAGGCGGTGAATCCGGTCAACGTGCTCGGCGCCTCCAAGCGTTATGCGGAGATGGTATGCCAGTCGCTGGACGACCAGACCGTGGGCACGCGCTTCGTCACCGTGCGCTTTGGCAATGTGCTCGATTCGGCCGGCAGCGTGG
Organism: Xanthomonas campestris pv. phormiicola; assembly: GCA_025666215.1. Classification (NCBI taxonomy): domain Bacteria; kingdom Pseudomonadati; phylum Pseudomonadota; class Gammaproteobacteria; order Lysobacterales; family Lysobacteraceae; genus Xanthomonas; species Xanthomonas campestris. The sequence continues at coordinate 2,527,827 of CP102593.1, forward strand.
TGCCGCTGTTCCGCGAGCAGATCCGCCAGGGCGGCCCGGTCACCGTGACCGATCCGCAGGTGACCCGTTATTTCATGACCATTCCCGAGGCCTGCCAGCTGATCGTGCAGGCCGCCGCGTCGGCCTCGCACGGCGCCATCTACACGCTGGACATGGGCGAGCCGGTGCCGATCCGCCTGCTCGCCGAGCAGATGATCCGCCTGGCCGGCAAGCAGCCCGGTCGCGACATCGCGATCGTCTACACCGGGCTGCGCCCCGGCGAGAAGCTGCACGAGACCTTGTTCTATTCCGACGAGAACTATCGGCCCACCTCGCATCCGAAGATCCTGGAGGCCGGCGCGCGCAGTTTCTCGCGCGAGAACGTGTTGCAGGGTCTGCAGCAGCTGCGCGCGGCGGTGGCCGAATACGACAGCGACGGCATCGAGAAAGTGATGCGCAGCACCATGCCCGAATTCGCGCCGCTGCGACAACAAGCCGGTCAGGATAGCTCCGCTACAATCGTCCCATTCCCCGCACGCGAGGCCAGAAGGCTCTGATGAGCAAGAGAATCCGCAAGGCAGTTTTTCCGGTGGCAGGTCTGGGTACCCGCTTCCTTCCCGCCACCAAGACGGTGCCCAAGGAAATGCTGCCGATCATCGATCGGCCGTTGATCCAGTACGCGGTGGACGAGGCGATCGAGGCCGGTTGCGACACGCTGATCTTCGTCACCAACCGCTACAAGCACGCGGTTGCGGATTACTTCGACAAGGCCTACGAGCTGGAGCAGAAGCTCGAGCGCGCCGGCAAGCTCGAACAGCTGGAGTTGGTGCGCCACGTACTGCCGAACGGCGTGCGCGCGATCTTCGTGACCCAGGCCGAAGCGCTCGGACTCGGCCATGCGGTGCTGTGCGCCAAGCCGATCATCGGCGATGAGCCGTTCGCGGTGCTGCTGCCCGACGACCTGATCTGGAACCGCGGTCCGGGCGCGCTGACGCAGATGGCCGACGTGGCCGAGCGCTCCGGCGCCAGCGTGATCGCCGTGCAGGACGTACCCCACGAGAGCACCGGCAGCTACGGCATCGTCGCCACCGAGGCGTTCGATGGCAGCGAAGGCAAGATCACCGCGATCGTCGAGAAGCCCAAGCCGGCCGATGCGCCGAGCGACCTGGCCGTGGTCGGCCGCTACGTGCTCAGCTCCAAGATCTTCGATCTGCTGGAAAAGACCGTGCCGGGCGCCGGTGGCGAGATCCAGCTGACCGACGCGATTGCCGCGCTGATCGGCAGCGATCCAGTGCATGCGTACCGCTTCGAGGGCACCCGCTTCGACTGCGGTACCCATATCGGCCTGATCGAGGCGACCATCCGCTACGCGCTGGACCACGAGAAGCTGAGCAAGCCGGCGCAGGACATGATGCGTCGCGCCCTGGCCGACGTCGAAGCCGGCGGCAAGTAACGCCGCAACGTTGCCCCCAGCGCCGGGCCCGCCGCGCGGCGGACCAGGTTCCGCAGCGAAAAGCCGATGCAAGAAAAAGGGCAGCCTGGGCTGCCCTTTTTCGTTGCCGAAGCGCGCCGTTCAGAGCGCTTCGATGATCCCGGCCGCGCCCATGCCGGTGCCGATGCACATGGTGACCATGCCGTACTTCTGCTGGCGGCGGCGCAGGCCGTGCACCAGCGTGGCGGTGCGGATCGCACCGGTGGCGCCGAGCGGATGGCCGAGCGCGATCGCGCCGCCGAGCGGGTTGACCTTGGACGGATCCAGGCCGCTGTCGCGGATCACCGCCAGCGACTGCGCGGCGAAGGCTTCGTTGAGCTCGATCCAGTCGATCTGGTCCTTGCTCAGCCCGGCCTGCTTGAGCGCCTTGGGAATGGCCGCGATCGGGCCGATGCCCATCACTTCCGGACGCACGCCGGCGACCGAGAAGCTGACGAAGCGGGCGAGGGGAGTCAGGCCGTAGTCCTTGATCGCCTGCTCGGAGGCCAGCAGCACCGCGCCGGCGCCGTCGCTCATCTGCGAGGAGTTGCCGGCGGTGACGCTGCCACCGAACTGGCCGTTGCGGAACACCGGGCGCAGCTTGGCCAGGCCTTCGATCGAGCTGTCCGGGCGCGGGCCTTCGTCGGTATCGACCAGGCGCTTGCGCAGCGCGATGACGTTGCCGGCCAGGTCGGGCTGGTGCGACAGGATCTCGTACGGGGTGATCTCGTCGCGGAATTCGCCGGCGGCGATCGCGGCGATGGCCTTCTGGTGCGAGGCCAGCGCGAACGCATCCTGGTCCTCGCGCGACACCTTCCACTCCTCGGCCACCTTCTCGGCGGTGATGCCCATGCCGTAGGCGATGGCGACGTGGTCGTCGGCGAACACGCTCGGCGACAGCGCGACCTTGTTGCCCATCATCGGCACCATCGACATCGACTCGGTGCCGCCGGCCAGCATCAGGTCGGCGTTGCCCAGGCGGATCTGGTCCGCGGCCAGCGCCACCGCCTGGATGCCGGAGGAGCAGAAGCGGTTGATGGTCTGCCCGGCCACCGAATTGGGCAGCCCGGCCAGCAGCACGCCGATGCGCGCCACGTTCATGCCTTGCTCGCCCTCGGGCATCGCGCAGCCGATGATCGCATCGTCGATGCGCGAGGGGTCGATGCCCGGCGCCTGCGAGACCACCGCGCGCAGCACGTGCGCCAGCATGTCGTCCGGACGGGTATTGCGGAACACGCCCTTGGGCGCCTTGCCGACCGGGGTACGGGTGGCGGCGACGATGTAGGCTTCCTGGATCTGTTTGCTCATTTGGCTTTCTCCGAAAGCCGGGAATGGGGAATGGGGAGTCGGGAATCGTGAAAGCGGATTCGCGCGATCTGCGGCATTCCTATTTCCGGCGGAAAATTAGGGGGAGAAGGAGGAGCCGGGAATGCCTTTCCATTCCCGATTCCCCAATCCCGAATCTCAGTTCCTAAGCGGCTTACCCGTCTTGAGCATGTGACCGATCCGTGCCTGGGTCTTTTCCTGCTGGGCCAGTTCGACGAAGTGCTTGCGCTCGAGCTTGAGCAGCCATTCCTCGTCCACCAGCGCGCCGCGGTCGATTTCGCCGCCACACAGCACGGTGGCGATGCGGGTGGCGATCTCGTAGTCGTATTCGCTGATTAAGCGGCCTTCCAGCATGTTCACCAGCAGCATCTTGAAGGTGGCGATGCCGACGTCGCCGGCGACCTGGATGCGGCGTGCCGGCAGCGGCGGGCGGTAGCCGCCCTCGGCCAGCGCGCGCGCCTCGGCCTTGGCGATGTACAGCGCCTCGTAGCTGTTGAACACGACCTTGTCGGTGCCGCGCAGCAGGCCCAGTTCCTTGGCGTTGACCGCCGAGGTGGAGACCTTGGCCATCGCCACGGTCTCGAAGGTCTTCTTCAGCTCGGCGAACACGTCGCCGCCCGGACCGGCCGCCTGCGAAGCGCGCACCGCGATCTCCTTCAGGCCGCCGCCGGCCGGCAGCAGGCCGACGCCGGCCTCGACCAGGCCGATGTAGCTCTCCAGCGCGGCCACGGTCTTGGCGCTGTGCATCTGGAATTCGCAGCCGCCGCCCAGGGCCAGGCCGCGCACCGCCGCGACCACCGGCACCAGCGAATACTTGATGCGCTGGCTGGTGGCCTGGAAGTTGGCGACCATCGCCTCGAACGCAGCGACCTTGCCGGCCTGCAGCAGGCCCAGCGCGCCGGCCAGGTCGGCACCGGCGGAGAAGGGTTCCTTGTGCTGCCAGATCACCAGGCCCTTGAAGTCCTTCTCGGCGCGGCCGACCGCTTCCTGCAGGCCGTCGAGCACCTGGTCGGAGACGGTGTTCATCTTGGTCTTGAAGCTGACCACGGCGATGTCGTCGCCGTCGTGCCACAGGCGCAGGCCGTCGTTCTCGAACACCGTCTCGCCCGGCGCGAACGTCTCGCCCAGCAGCGGATCGGGGAAGCGCTGGCGCTGGTACACCGGCAGCGCCGAGCGCGGCAGCTTGGCGTTGCGCGCGGGGCTGTAGCTGCCCTCGGCGGCATGCACGCCGTCGCGGCCGTCGAACACCCAGTCCGGCAGCGGCGCGCTGGACATGGCCTTGCCGGCCACGATGTCGTCGGCGATCCACTGCGCCACCTGCTTCCAGCCGGCGGCCTGCCAGGTCTCGAACGGGCCCAGCGACCAGCCGTAGCCCCAGCGGATCGCCAGGTCCACGTCGCGTGCGGTCTCGGCGATGTCGGCCAGGTGGTAGGCGCTGTAGTGGAACAGGTCGCGGAACGTCGCCCACAGGAACTGCGCCTGCGGATGCTGGCTCTCGCGCAGCTTGGCGAACTTCTCCGCCGGGTTCCTGATCTTCAGGATCTCGACCACGTCCGGCGCCGCGCTGCGGTCGGCCGGGCGGTAGTCCTGCTTCTCCAGGTCCAGCACCACGATGTCCTTGCCGACCTTGCGGAAGATGCCGGCGCCGACCTTCTGGCCCAGCGCGCCCTTGGCGATCAGCGCGTCCAGCCACTTCGGCGAGGCGAAGTACTGGTGCCACGGATCGTCGGGCAGGGTGTCGGCCATGGTCTTGATGACGTGGGCCATGGTGTCCAGGCCGACCACGTCGGAGGTGCGGTAGGTCGCCGACTTCGGGCGGCCCACCAGCGGGCCGGTCAGCGCGTCCACCTCGTCGAAACCCAGGCCGGACTGCGCGGTGTGGTGGATGGTGGACAGGATCGAGAACACGCCGATGCGGTTGCCGATGAAGTTCGGGGTGTCCTTGGCATAGACCACGCCCTTGCCCAGGGTGGTCACCAGGAACGCTTCCAGGCCTTCCAGCACCGCCGCATCGGTGCCCTTGGCCGGGATCAGCTCGGCCAGGTGCATATAGCGCGGCGGGTTGAAGAAGTGCACGCCGCAGTAGCGGTGGCGCAGCTGCTCGGGCAGCACGTCGGACAGCGCATTGATGCCCAGGCCGGAGGTGTTGGAGGCCAGCACCGCGTGATCGGCCACGAACGGGGCGATCTTCTTGTACAGGTCCTGTTTCCAGTCCATGCGCTCGGCGATGGCTTCGATGATCAGGTCGCAGCCGCGCAGCTGCTCCAGGCCCGAGTCGTAGTTGGCCGGGGTGATGGCTTCGGCCAGGCTCGCGCTGGCCAGCGGCGCCGGGCTCAGCTTGGTCAGGTTGGCGATGGCCTTGAGCACGACGCCGTCGGGATGGCCGTCCTTGGCGGGAAGATCGAACAGCACGGTGTCGACGCCGGCGTTGGTCAGGTGCGCAGCGATTTGCGCGCCCATCACGCCCGCGCCCAGGACGGCGGCACGGCGGACTAGCAGGGGGTTGGACATAGCGATCAGCCTCTGTGGGTCAACGATTGCGGGATGCGGGTCTTGCGGGATGGGTTCGTGCGCAACGGTTCTTGCGGAATCAGGGCACGGCGCGGGCCAGGAAGCCGGCTTCGGCGAAACGGATCAGTTCGCGCGCGGCGTGGGCGCGGTGCGCGCCTTCGCTGACCCCGGCGGGGCGCTTGATCAGGCCGAAATCGGCCATGGCGTAGGTCAGCGCGCCGGCCAGGAAGTCCAGGCGCCAGTACAGTTCTTCCTTGCTCAGCCCGGGCACGCAGGCGGCGATGGCCTTGCCGAACTCGCGCAGCACGTGGCCGTAGTGGTCGGACAGGAACTGGCGCAGGCTGTCGTTCTTCTCGGCGTAGGCGCGGGCGATCACGCGCACGAAGGCGCCGCCGCTCTGGCGGTCCTGGGCCATCGCCAGCGCCGGCTCCACGAATGCCGCCAGCACCGGCCCGAGCTGGCCCGGATGCTGGCGCTGTGCGGCCTCCAGCTGCGCCAGGCGTGCGGCGGTCATCTCGTCCATGCGCCGCCGGAACACCTCGTTGACCAGGTTCTCCTTGGAGCCGAAGTGGTAGTTGACCGCGGCGATGTTGACGTCGGCCTGGCTGGTGACCTGGCGCAGCGAAGTGCCGGAGAAGCCATGCTGGGCGAACAGTTCCTCGGCCGCGCTGAGGATGCGGTCCTTGGTGGAGAAGTGCGCTTGCTTTGCCATGCGGCCGCCGGAATCAATCAAACGATTGTTTGAGTCTAGGCCTCGCGTCCGGCGGCGTCATGTTGCGATGCAGCACGATTCAGCCTGCGGCCGTGCAAAGCCCGCTGCGATTGGATAGAATTGCCCATCGCAATTCTGGCTAAGCCCGCGTTTTGACGCGGGTTTTTTTCATGTTAACCTCGGGCCGTCTAGTGGCCCGCCCAACGGAGAACTTCCCATGGCGCTGGAGCGCACCCTGTCCATCATCAAGCCCGATGCCGTCGCCAAGAACGTCATCGGCGAGATCTATTCGCGTTTCGAGAAGGCCGGCCTGAAGGTCGTGGCCGCCAAGTACAAGCAACTGTCGCGCCGCGAGGCCGAGGGCTTCTACGCCGTGCACCGCGAGCGTCCGTTCTTCAACGCGCTGGTCGAGTTCATGATCTCCGGCCCGGTGATGATCCAGGCGCTGGAAGGCGAGAACGCCGTGGCCGCGCACCGCGACCTGCTCGGCGCCACCAATCCGAAGGACGCCGCACCGGGCACCATCCGCGCCGATTTCGCCGACTCGATCGACGCCAACGCCGCGCACGGTTCCGATTCGGTGGAGAACGCCGCCAACGAAGTGGCATATTTCTTCGCCGCCACCGAAGTGGTTTCGCGCTAAGAGGTCATCGTGAACGAGGTCGTCCACACTCCGTTGGCGCTCGCCGATCCGCTCCGGACCGGCGCCGCAGCCAAGCAGAATCTGCTCGACCTCGATCGCGAGGGCCTGGAGCGTTTCTTCGCCGACACGCTCGGCGAAGCGCGCTACCGCGCCCACCAGGTGATGAAGTGGATCCACCACCGCTACGTCACCGACTTCGACCAGATGACCGACCTCGGCAAGGCGCTGCGCGCCAAGCTGCAGCAGCATGCCGAGGTCGTCGTCCCCAACATCGTGTTCGACAAGCCGTCCGCCGACGGCACCCACAAGTGGCTGCTGGCCATGGGCACCGACGGCAAGAACGCGATCGAGGCCGTGTACATCCCGGACAAGGGCCGCGGCACGCTGTGCGTGTCCTCCCAGGTCGGCTGCGGGTTGAACTGCACGTTCTGCTCGACCGCCACCCAGGGCTTCAACCGCAACCTGTCCACCGCCGAGATCGTTGGCCAGGTGTGGGTTGCGGCGCGGCACCTGGGCAACGTGCCGCACCAGCAGCGCCGTCTCACCAACGTGGTGATGATGGGCATGGGCGAGCCGCTGATGAATTTCGACAACGTCGTGCGCGCGATGAGCGTGATGCGCGACGACCTGGGCTATGGCCTGGCCAACAAGCGGGTCACGCTGTCGACCTCCGGCCTGGTGCCGATGATCGATCGCCTGTCCGCCGAGAGCGACGTGTCGCTGGCGGTCTCGCTGCATGCGGCCGACGACGCGCTGCGCGAGACGCTGGTGCCGCTCAACAAGAAGTACCCGGTCGCCGAACTGATGGCCGCGTGCGCGCGCTATCTGCGCGCCAACAAGCGCCGCGAGTCGGTGACCTTCGAATACACGCTGATGAAGGGCATCAACGACCAGCCCGAACATGCGCGGCAGCTGGCGCGGCTGATGCGCCAGTTCGACAACGCGGTGCAGGCCTCGAACGCCGGCAAGGTCAACCTGATCCCGTTCAATCCGTTCCCGGGCACGCGCTACGAGCGCTCCGGCGAGACGGAAATCCGCGCGTTCCAGAAGATCCTGCTCGATGCGCAGGTGCTGACCATGGTGCGGCGCACCCGCGGCGACGACATCGACGCGGCCTGCGGCCAGCTCAAGGGGCAGGTGCTGGACCGCACCCGGCGCCAGGCCGACTTCCAGCGCCAGTTGCAGACCCAGGCGGACCGGGATGCGGCGGCCTAGGCATCCTCTGGCCATCGTTGCGTTGGCCGCGGGGCTGCTGGCGTTGTCGGCATGCGCCGGGCACGGCACCAAGTCCGGCAGGCTGCGCAACGTCGAGCAGGTGGCGCCGGACTACGATTTCCGCGACAGCGGCGAAGTCAAGGCGCGCTACGCGTTGCAGGAGCAACTCGGCCTGGCCGGCAACCGGCTCAGCGGCGGCGATCTGGCCGGCGCCGAGGAGCATGCGCGCAAGGCGCTGGCGCTGGCCCCGGACTCGGTGCAGGCGCACACGCTGCTGGCGGTGGCGGCCGGCCGCCGCGGTGATGCCGCCACTGCCGGCGAGCATTACCGCAAGGCCGCCGAACTGGCGCCGAACCGCGGCGAGGCCTTGAACAACTACGGTGCCTGGCTGTGCGCGAACGGTGCCGCCGCCGAGGCGCTGCAGTGGTTCGATCGCGCGCTGCAAGTGCCCGGCTACGCCACGCCGGCCTCGGCATTGGCCAATGCCGGCGGTTGCGCAGTGCAGATCGGCCAGCGCGAGCGCGGCGAACGCGACCTGCGCAAGGCGCTGGCGCTGGAGCCGGGCAATGCCTATGCGCTGGAAGCGATGGCGCGCGAGGAAGCGGCGCAGGCGCGTTTTTTCGAGGCGCGGGCCTTCTCGGAACGGCGGCTGGCGGCTGCGCCGGCCACGCCATCCGTGTTACAACTTGCTATTCAGATTGAACAAGGGCTAGGCGACATGGCTGCTGCCGGCCGTTACCAACAGCGGTTGCGCAAGGAGTTTCCCGATGCCGCGACCACGACTCCCGGGGCTAGTGCATTGTGATCAGTGATTCCAATCCGAACGCTTTCGACGGCGCCAAAGGTTGCGGGCAACAACTCCGCGAAGCGCGCGAAGCGGCGGGCTTGAGCATCGACGAGGTCGGTGGCCGCTTGCGCATGCCGGTGCACGTGATCGGTGCGCTGGAAGCGGAACAGTGGCAGCGCCTCGGCGCGCCGGTGTTCGTGCGCGGTCAGCTGCGCAGCTACGCGCGCCTGCTCGGGGTGGACCTGGAGCCGCTGCTGGCCAGCGCGCAGATCGCGCCGGTGCAGCCGGTGGAACTGATCAGCCATACGCATACCCCGCCGCTGCGGCGCATGCTCGAGAGCGCGACCCGGCGCATGGTCTACGTGGTGATCACCGCCGGACTGGCGGTGCCGGTCTGGTACGCGACCCGCACCCATTTCGCCGACGATGGTCCGAGCACCGCTTCGCTGGACGTGGTGCCGGCTGCTCCGGGCGACGCCGCGCCGCCGGCGACGGTCGGCACCGGCGGCACCCCGGCGCCGACCGCCGCGTCGGTCAATCGTCCCGCGCCGCCTGCGGCGCCGTACATCGCTTCGCTGACGCCGCTGCCGCGCGCCTCCAGCGAGGCGGAAAAGCCTGGCCTGAGCCTGTCGTTCCAGGGCGACAGCTGGGTGCAGATCATCGCCCCGGACGGCACGCCGCTGGAAAAAGCGCTGCTGAAGGCAGGCGAGAAGCGCGACTACGCGCCGGGTCAGGTGGGCCGCATCGTGCTCGGCAATGCGTCGGCGGTCCAGGTTCAGCAATCCGGTAGTACCGTGGATCTGACTCCGTACAAGCGCGCGAACGTGGCCCGCTTTGCGGTATCCTCTGACGGTTCCGTGGTGCCAGCGTCCGAGTGACGGCGGCGCGGTTCCTCAATCTCAACATTCCATGTCCCGTCGTTGCGGCGGGGCGAGAGTACGCATGGCGATCGACGACCTGCTCGACGAGCACGAACAAAGCGAACGCGTCCGCACTTGGCTCAGGAAAAACGGCGCCGGCCTGATCGGCGGCATTGCCCTGGGCATCGGCGCGATCATTGGCTGGCAGTGGTGGACCAAGCAGCATTCCAACGACCTGGCGCTGGCCAATTCCCGCTACGACGCCGTGCTCAAGAGCATCCAGGCCAAGCAACTGGACAAGGCCGGCAAGGACATGGCGGCGCTGCAGCAGGGCCCGGCCAACATCTACGCCGAGCTGGCCGCGCTGCGCCTGGCCAAGGCGCAGGCCGACGACGGCAAGTACGACCAGGCCCTGGCGACGCTGCGCGGGCTCAAGGCCGAGGGCGAGCTGAAGCTGCTGATCGACCAGCGCGTGGCGCGCTTGCTGATCCAGACCGGCAAAAGCGAGGAAGCGCTGAAGTTGCTGGCCGCGGCCGACGACAACCAGAGCCTGGAGATCCGCGGCGATGCGCTGATCGCGCAGGGCAAGCGCGAGGCGGCACGCGAGGCGTACGCCAAGTCGTTGACCACCCTGGACGTGGCGGCGCCGCAACGGCGACTGCTGGAAACGAAGTTGATGGATGCAGGCGGCACCGTGCCGAATCCTGCGGAGCCGATCTGATGAAGGTAGTCATGTTCAAGCGCATCGCGACCATCGCGCTGCTGGGTCTGGCGCTGTCCGGTTGCAGCACGGTCAAGGGCTGGTTCGCGGGCAAGGATGCGGCCGCCAAGAAGGCCGCCGAGCCGGCCGAGCTGGTCGATTTCAAGCCGTCGGTGAAGATCGTCAAGCTGTGGTCCACCGATGCCGGCAAGGGCGAGAAGCGGATTGGCGTGCGCCAGCATCCGGCCGTGGCCGACGGCAAGGTGTACGTGGCCGCGGCCTCCGGTTCGGTCTACGCGCTGGACCTGCAGAGCGGCAAGACGCTGTGGGAATACGACGCCAAGAAGGCGCGCAAGGAGCGCCTGTCGCAGGTCCAGGCGCAGCCGGAGAGCCAGGTCGAGAGCGAGTCGAGCAAGGGCCTGACCAAGGACGAGCGCGTCGCCTACAAGCAGCGCCTGCGCAACGAGAAGCAGCAGGCCAAGGAGCGCAAGCGGCTGGAGAAGCACCGTCCGCTGCCGCGCTTCGCCGGTGGTCCTGGCGTGGGCGAGGGCCTGGTCGTGGTCGGCGGCCTGAATGGCGAAGTGATCGCGCTCGACGCCGCCAGCGGCACCGAGAAGTGGCACGCCAGGGTGCCCAACGAAGTGATCGCCGCGCCGGTGGTCTCGCAGAACTTGGTGTTCGTGCGCAGCAACGACGGCCACGTGACCGCGTTCGACGCGGGCACCGGGCAGCAGCGCTGGTTCCACGTGCAGGAACTGCCGACCCTGACCGTGCGCGGCAACGCGCCGGTGGTGGCCGGCCCGGGCGTGCTGTTCATCGGCAACGACGACGGCACGCTGGCGGCGCTGGCGATGCAGGACGGCCGCGTGCTGTGGGAGCAGACCATCGGCGTGCCGGAAGGGCGTACCGAACTGGAGCGCATGGCCGACGTGGACGGCGCACCGGTGCTGGACGGCACCACCCTGTACGCGACCAGTTTCAAGAACCAGACCGTGGCGCTGGAAGGCCCGAGCGGGCGTCCGCTGTGGACCCGCGATCATGGCGGCGCCGGCGGTGTCGCGGTCAATTCCAGCAGCGTGGTGGTGGCCGACAACGCCGGTTCGGTGTGGGCGCTGGACAAGGCCTCCGGTTCGGCGACCTGGTCGCAGCCGGCGCTGGCGCGGCGTTCGCTGACCGGCGTGGCGATCCAGGGCGACTACGCCGTGGTCGGCGACTACAAGGGCTATCTGCATTGGTTGAAGCTCGACAACGGCGAGATCGCCGCACGCGAGCGGGTGGGACGCAAGGCGCTGGTAGCGCAGCCGGTGGTGGCCGATGGCATCCTGCTGGTCCAGAACACGAAAGGCGACCTGACCGCGTTCCGGTTGGGTCAATAAAGGAAAGGAATTCGCGATGCTGCCGCTGGTCGCCCTGGTTGGACGGCCGAATGTCGGCAAGTCCACGCTGTTCAACGCGCTCACGCGCAGCCGCGACGCGCTGGTCCATGACCAGCCCGGCGTCACCCGCGATCGCAACTACGGGGTCTGCCGGCTGGAGCCGGACACCCCGTTCGTGATCGTCGACACCGGCGGCATTTCCGGCGAGGAAGAAGGCCTGGCCGGCGCCACCGCCGACCAGGCGCGCTCGGCGGCCGGCGAGGCGGATCTGGTGCTGTTCGTGGTCGACGGGCGCGAGGGTTCGTCCTCGCTCGACGACGAGATCCTGGCCTGGCTGCGCAAGCTGGCGCGGCCGACCCTGCTGCTGATCAACAAGATCGACGGCACCGACGAGGACCAGGTGCGCGCCGAATTCGCGCGCTATGGCCTGGGCGAGGCGATCGCGGTCTCCGCCGCGCACCGCCACGGCATCGACGACCTGCTCGAGGAAGTGCTGTCGCGCCTGCCGGAGGAGGGGGCCGGCGAGACGCTGGACACCGATCCCAAGCGCATGCGCATCGCCTTCGTCGGCCGCCCCAACGTCGGCAAGTCGACGCTGGTCAACCGGCTGCTCGGCGAGGAGCGGATGATCGCCTCGGAAGTGCCGGGCACCACCCGCGACTCGATCGCGGTCGACCTGCAGCGCGACGACCGCCTGTACCGGCTGATCGACACCGCCGGCCTGCGCCGCCGCGGCCGGGTCGAGGAGGCGGTGGAGAAGTTCAGCGTGTTCAAGACGCTGCAGGCGATCGAGCAATGCGAGGTCGCGGTGCTGCTGCTCGACGCCACCGAAGGCGTCACCGACCAGGACGCCAGCGTGCTCGGCGCGATCCTGGACGCCGGCCGCGCCCTGGTGGTGGCGGTCAACAAGTGGGACGGGCTGACCGACTACCAGCGCGAGCAGGCCGAGGCGCTGCTGTCGCGCAAGCTCGGCTTCGTGCCCTGGGCCGAGGCGGTGCGGATCTCGGCCAAGCATGGTTCCGGCCTGCGCGAGCTGTTCCGCGCGATCCACAGCGCGCATGCCTCGGCGATCCGCGAATTCAGCACCAGCGAAGTCAACCAGGCGCTGGAAGTGGCCTACGAGACCAATCCGCCGCCGAGCATCCGCGGCCATGTCTCCAAGCTGCGCTACGTGCATCCGGGCGGCAGCAATCCGCCGACCTTCATCGTCCACGGCACCCGCCTGAAGGTGCTGCCGGAGTCGTACAAGCGCTATCTGGAGAACTTCTTCCGCAAGCGCTTCAAGCTGGTCGGCACGCCGGTGCGCTTCATGTTCCGCGAGGGCGCCAATCCGTACGAAGGCAAGAAGAACGTGCTGACCGAGCGCCAGGTCGCCAAGAAGCGGCGCTTGATGAAGCACGTCCGCGGCAAGTAGTCCGATGGACGCGCGGCGCGAGGTCACGCTGGGCATCCTCGCCGGCGGCCGCGCGCAACGCCTGGGCGGTTGCGACAAGGCCTGGCTGCAACGCGACGGGCAAGCGCTGGTGCAGTTCCTGGCGCAGGCCTTGGCGCCGTCGGTCGCGGCGGTGCTGGTCAGCGCCAACCGCGACCTGCCGCGCTACGCCGCCGCCGGACTGCACGCGCTGCCCGACCGGATCGCCGCGCCGCCTGGCGCCGAGCGCTCGCTGGGGCCGATCGCCGGCCTGGACGCGCTGGCCGCGGCCTGCGCCACGCCGTGGCTGCTGACCTTGCCGGTGGACCTGTGCCGGCTTCCGCCTGCGCTGCTGGACAGGTTGATCGACGCCAGTGGCGATGCGGATGGCGCCTATGCCGAGGACGACGACGGCGTACAGCCGCTGGTGGCGCTGTACCGCGTCGCCGCGCTGCGGCCTGCGTTGGCTTCGGCGCTGGATGCCGGTCGCTACGCGCCGCGCGCCTTGCAGCAGCAGTTGGCGATGGTCCGCGCACGCGTGCCCGGGGAGACCTTCGGCAACCTCAACACGCCGCAGGACCTGCGCGCAGCGGGTATCCTGCCGGCGCCATGAACGACTATCCCTCCCGTATTGCCTATTCCGAGGCGCTGGCCATCGTCGCCGCCGTCGCCCAGTCGCGCCCGTTGCCGGCCGAACGCCTGGCGCTGCCGCGCGCCGACGGCCGCATCCTGCTCGAACCGTTGCACGCGCCGATCGACCTGCCGCCGTTCGCCAACAGCGCGATGGACGGCTTCGCGCTGCGCCATGCCGATCTGCAGCCGGATGCGCCGACCGTGTTGCGCCTGGCTGGCGAGCAGTTCGCCGGCCAGGACCTGCGCCAGGCGATCGGCGCCGGCGAATGCCTGCGCATCACCACCGGCGCGCCGCTGCCGGCGGGCGCCGATACGGTGGTGATCAAGGAAAACGTGGTCGAGCGCGACGGCCAGGTGCAGGTGCCGGCCGCGCCGGTCGCCGGCGCGCACGTGCGTGCGCGCGGCGAGGACGTGCGCGCCGGCGAGCGCGTGCTCGAAGCGGGCGTGGCGTTGACGCCGTCGCGGATCGGCCTGGCCGCCGCGCTCGGCGTGGCGCAGGTGGCGGTGGCGGCGCGACCGACCGTGGCGGTGTTCGCCACCGGCGACGAGCTGGTCGAGCCGGGCCTGCCGCTCATGCCCGGGCAGATCTACAACAGCAACCGCGACATGCTGATGGCGCAGCTGCGCCTGCTAGGCCTGGAGCCGACCGCGTGGCCGACGCTGCCGGACGATCCACGGCGGATCGACAGCATGCTGCGCGATGCGGCCTCCGCGTTCGACGTGGTGTTGACCTGCGGCGGCGTCTCCGCCGGCGAGAAGGACTACCTGCCGCGGCTGCTGGCCGAGCGCGGCCGCATCCATTTCTGGAGGGTGCGCATGCGCCCCGGCATGCCGCTGCTGTTCGGCGAGCTGGACCGCGCCCTGTTCCTGGGTCTGCCGGGCAATCCGGTGTCGGTGCTGGCCACCTTCATGGCGATCGGGCGGCCGCTGCTGGACGCGCTGCAGCAGCGCGCCGAGCCGCGCCCGCACTGGCGTGCGCGGCTGGCCTCGGGCTGGGACAAGCGCCACGAGCGCCTGGAGTTCCTGCGCGGGCGCATGCGCTGCGATGCGCACGGACAGCTGTGGGTGGAGCCGAACCCGGCCGACGGTTCGCACCGCCTGCGCGGCGCCGCCGACAGCGACGTGCTGCTGCGCCTGGACGAGGGCGCGCGCCGCTTCGATGCAGGCGATGTGGTCGAGGTGTTTCCGTACTGAGCCGCGCGCGTGCGTTTCTTGGCGAAGGACGCACCACAGGTTTGCGCCGATAATGCACGCATGAGCATTCGAGAACTGACCCCGCAGCAGGCTCGCGCGCGCATCGCCCAGGGCGCGCGGTTGATCGATGTACGCGAGGAGCACGAGCGCGCCGCCGGCATGGCCGAGGGCGCGCTCGGCGTGGCCCGCGCGCAGCTGCAGGAGGATCCGGCCGCGCACCTTGGCGCGGCCGACGCCGAGACGATCCTGATCTGCCAGAGCGGCAAGCGCTCGCACGAGGCGGCGCTGTTCCTGCAGCAGGCAGGGTATTGCGCGGTCGCCTCGGTGCTGGGCGGCACCACGCGCTGGCAGCGCGACGGATTGCCGCTGCAGCGGCCGGCGCTGGCGCCGGAGCAGCAGGATTTCTTCGAGCGCTATTCGCGCCACCTGCGCCTGCCCGAAGTCGGCATCGACGGCCAGCGGCGGCTGCAGGCCGCGCGCGTGCTGCTGGTCGGCGCCGGCGGGCTGGGTTCGCCGGCCGGCTTCTACCTGGCCGCGGCCGGGGTCGGCCAGCTGCGCATCGCCGACGACGACATGGTCGATCGCAGCAACCTGCAGCGGCAGATCCTGCATACCGAGGCGCGGGTGGGGCAGCCCAAGGTGGCGTCGGCGGCCGCGGCGCTGGCCGCGCTGAATCCCGGCGTGCAGGTCGAGGCGGTGCGCGAACGGGTGAGCTCGGCCAATGTCGAACGCCTGCTGCAGGACGTGGACGTGGTGCTCGACGGCTCGGACAATTTCCCGGCGCGCTACCTGCTCAACGACGCCTGCGTGAAGCTGGGCAAGCCGCTGGTGTACGGCGCGGTGCAGCGTTTCGAGGGCCAGGTCAGCGTGTTCGATGCCGGCCGCCAGCGTGGACAGGCGCCGTGCTACCGCTGCCTGTTCCCGGAACCGCCGCCGCCGGAGTTCGCGCCCAGTTGCGCCGAAGCCGGCGTGCTCGGCGTGCTGCCCGGCATCGTCGGCCTGCTGCAGGCCAACGAGGTGCTGAAGCTGCTGCTGGACATCGGCGAACCGCTGCGCGGCCGCCTGCTGTATTTCGACGCGCTGGCGATGCGCTTCCGCGAGACCCGCCTGGCCGCCGACCCGCAGTGCCCGGTGTGCGCTCCTGGGCTGGCGTTTCCCGGCTATATCGACTACGCGCACTTCTGCGGCGTGGAGGACTGATCCGCCACTGCGCGTCCCGCGACTGCGATCGGTCGCTGCGCAGGCAGTGCCGAGCGACAAGCCCCTCTCCCCTCGGGAGAGGGGTTGGGGTGAGGGTCCGGCGCGAAGCGACTCGCGGGGGCTGGATGCGCGAGGCCTGCGCCCCATGCACTCATCCCTCCCTGCAGGGCACGTTTCCTCGACAAGGAAGGCAATGGTCCCGCTGGGAAAAGGTGGACTGATGCACTTCGTGGAAATGCACACGCGCCAAGCCACACTGCACTACAGCGGCGGGACGCCATGTCCATCCGCACACCGGTGCATGGGGCCGCTCCGGCCTTGTGGGTAGAATCCACGCATGACCAGTGCAGCCGACAGCAGTGAATTGATCAAGGTGGTGGCGTTGCTCGGCGCCGCGGTGGTGGCGGTGCCGGTGTTCCGCCGCCTGGGGCTGGGCTCGGTGCTCGGCTATCTGGCCGCAGGCCTGGCGATCGGGCCGTTCGGATTCGGCTGGTTCGCCGATCCGCAGGCGATCCTGCACGTGGCCGAGCTGGGCGTGGTGATGTTTCTGTTCGTGATCGGGCTGGAGATGCGGCCCTCGCACCTGTGGAGCCTGCGCAAACAGATCTTCGGCCTGGGCACGGCGCAGATCGTGGTGTGCGCGACGGTGCTGACCGGGGTCGGGCTGGCGCTTGGGCTGTCCTTGCCAGTGGCGTTCATCGCCGCATCCGGCTTCGTGCTCACCTCCACCGCGGTGGTGATGCAACTGCTCGGCGAGCGCGGCGACATCGCCTTGCCGGCGGGACAGAAGATCGTCGCGATCCTGTTGTTCGAAGACCTGCTGATCGTGCCGCTGCTGGCCGTGGTGGCATGGATGGCACCGGTGCCGGTCGCCGCCGATGCGCCGTCGCGCTGGATCGGCATCGGCATCGGCGCGGCGGCGATCGTCGGCCTGCTGGTGGCCGGGCGCTGGCTGCTGAACCCGCTGTTCCGGTTGCTGGCCGCGGCCAAGGCGCGCGAGGTGATGACCGCCGCTGCGCTGCTGGTCGTGCTGGGCGCGGCATTGCTGATGCAGCTCGGCGGGCTGTCGATGGCGATGGGCGCGTTCCTGGCCGGGGTGCTGCTGTCCGAATCCACCTTCCGCCACCAGATCGAAGCCGACATCGAGCCGTTTCGCGGCATCCTGCTCGGGCTGTTCTTCCTCGGCGTGGGCATGGCCCTGAACCTGGCGGTGGTGGCGGCGAACTGGACGCTGATCCTCAGCGGCGTGCTCGCGTTCATGGCGGCCAAGGCCGCGTGCATCTACCTGGTCGCGCGGCTCACCGGCAGCGGCCACGCGCAGGCGCTGGACCGCGGCGTGCTGATGGCGCAGGGCGGCGAGTTCGCGTTCGTGCTGTTCGCCGCCGCCGGCGCGGCCGGGGTCATCGATGCGCAGGTCAACGCCAACCTGACCGCGATCGTGGTGCTGTCGATGGCGCTGACCCCGCTGTTCGTGCTGCTGTACCGGCGCTGGGCGCCGGTGGAGGCGCCGTCGCTGGATGGCGTGGAGGCGGCCGACGGGCTCACCGGCAGCGTGCTGATCATCGGCTTCGGCCGTTTCGGCCAGGTCGCCAGCCAGTCGCTGCTGGCGCGCGACGTGGACGTGACCATCATCGACAACGACATCGAGATGATCCAGAGCGCGGCCGAGTTCGGCTTCAAGATCTACTACGGCGACGGCACCCGCCTGGACGTGCTGCATGCCTCCGGCGCGCACAGCGTGCGCGCGATCGCGGTGTGCATCGACAACCGCGAGGCGGCCAACCGCATCGTAGAGCTGGCCACCCAGGAATTCCCGCACGCCAAGCTGCTGGTGCGCTCCTACGACCGCGAGCATTCGCTGAAGCTGATCGCCGCCGGCGTGGACTACCAGATCCGCGAGACCTTCGAATCCGCGGTGGAATTCGGCCAGGCCGCGCTGATCGAACTGGGTATGGCCGAGGACGAGGCCGCGAGCATCGCCCGCGAGATCCGCCGCCGCGACGCCGAGCGCCTGGAACTGGAGATCGCCGCCGGCGACGTGCGCGCCGGCAGCGGCCTGATGTACGGCAACATCGCCCCGGCGGTGCCCAGGCCGACGCCGTTCACTCCGCCGCGGCGCGAGAGCCGCACGCTCAATCCCGAAGCGGTGCCGGCGGCGGAGGCCGATGACCAGCGCCGCGGCGACTAGCCGCGGTCGGGGATCTCGGAAACGGCTGTCGTGGAAGCGACTCCGGGTGGCCGCGGATCGTCAATCCCGGTAGGCGGTATCGGTGAAGCCCGTCGCGACTGAAGTCGCTCGCACAAACGCTGCGCGAACCGCAAGTCCCCGAGCTGCAACGCCTCAGCGCAAAAACGCCCGCAACGCCTGCGCATAACGCGGATCGGCGCTGATGTCGTCGTGCCCGGCGCGCGGCATCGTGACCACGGTGGGTGTCTGCGCCAGGGAGTCGAGCAGCCGCTGCGTGCTCGACGCCGGCACCACCTGATCGCGTCCTGCCCGCAGTACCAGCAACGGGCCGCGGTAGGCACGCAGCGCGCTGACCGAGTCGTAGCGGTCGCGCAGCAGCCAGCGCACCGGCGCCCACGGATAGTGCGCCTGCGCGGCCGTGGCCAGGCTGTCGAACGGGGTGACCAGCACCAGCCGCGCCAGCGGCCGCCGCGCCGCCAGCTGGCTGGCGACACCGCTGCCCAGGCTGCGCCCGAGCACCGCGATCTCGGCCTGCGGTTGCGCGGCGCGCACATGGTCGTACAGGGCCAGCGCATCGCCGATCAGCGCCGCCTCGCTGGGCGCGCCGTCGCTGGCGCCGTAGCCGCGGTAGGCCAGCAGGTACACGCTGTAGTCGGGCAGCAGCGGCGCCAGCTGCGCGCGTGTCTGGCGCAGGTCCTCGGCGTTGCCGCCGAAGTACAGCAACGCCTTGCCGCGGCCAGGATTGACCTGCCAGCCGCGCAGGCGCAACGTCGGGCTGCGCTGCAGGGTGAAATCGGTTTGCGCCGCGTCCACGCGGGTCGCCTGCGGGAAATACAGCAGCTCGCGCTGGCCCAGGTAGAGCAGGGCGCAGACCACCAGATAGGCGGCGATCGCGATCGCCGCGACGATGCCAAGGTGGCGCAGCATCTATCCGTGCCGGCGCTGGGCGTCGGCGAAGGCCGCCAGCTGTTCCGGCGTGGCCTCGGCCTGGAACTGCGCCTTCCAGTCGGCGAACGGCATGCCGTAGACGCGCTCGCGGGCCTGTTCCTTGCTCAGCGTCTGGCCTTCGGCGGCCGCGGCCTCGCGGTACCAGTCGGCCAGGCAGTTGCGGCAGAAGCTGGCCAGGATCATCAGATCGATGTTCTGCACGTCGTTGCGGTCCTGGTTGAGGTGCTGCAGCAGCCGCCGGAACGCGGCGGCCTCGATGCGGGTGGTGTCGGTCATGGCGGAATCGGGGACAATGGGGTCCCCCAGACTCTACACCCGCTCGCTCTGATGACCGATTCCGCGCCCGTCTCCTCCGTTCCGGCCCGCATCCTCGACGGGCGGCGCATCGCCGACGAACTGCTCGACCAGCTCAAGGCGCGGGTCGATGCGCGGTTGGCGGCGGGGCAGCCGCGGCCGGGCCTGGCGGTGGTGCTGGTCGGCGGCGATCCGGCGTCCACGGTGTACGTGCGCAACAAGCGCCGCGCGGCGGAAAAGGTCGGCATCGAGGCGTTCGATCACGACCTGCCGGCCGGTACCGGCGAAGCAGACCTGCTGGCGCTGATCGACCGCCTCAATGCCGATCCCAAGGTCCAAGGCATCCTGGTGCAGCTGCCGCTGCCGGGCATTCCCGACGCCAGCCGGCTGATCCACCGCATCGACCCGCGCAAGGACGTGGACGGTTTCCATCCGGAGAACGTCGGCCACCTGGCGCTGCGCGAATTCGGCCTGCGCCCGTGCACCCCGCGCGGCATCGTCACCCTGCTCGGACATACCGACCAGCCGGTGCGCGGGCGCAACGCCACCATCGTCGGGGTCAGCAACCACGTCGGCCGGCCGATGGCGCTGGAATTGCTGATCGCCGGCTGCACGGTCAGCTGCTGCCACAAGTTCACCCCGCCGGAGGTGCTGCAGGCGCGGGTGCGCGATGCCGACATCCTGGTGGTGGCGGTGGGCCGTCCCGGCCTGATCCCGGGCGAGTGGGTCAAGCCCGGCGCGGTGGTGATCGACGTGGGCATCAACCGTCTCGACGACGGCCGCCTGGTCGGCGACGTCGGCTTCGACGCGGCCGCGCAGCGCGCCAGCTGGATCACCCCGGTGCCGGGCGGGGTCGGGCCGATGACCGTGGCCACGCTGATGCAGAACACGATCGAGGCCGCTGATGCGGCCGGCATGACCAGCCATTCGGCTGTGTAAAGCCGGGATTCGGGATTCGGGATTCGTTAAAGGCAACGGCAAAGGGTCTGCACCGCCGATCCAGGTTGCATCCAGAACGGCCGGCCATTGGAGCCCTGGTGATCATGTAACCGCCGCTGCGGAGGGTTTCGCCGTTGCGAATCCCCAATCCCGAATCCCCAATCCCGGCCCCAAATGCGTTAAAATGCCGCGCTTCCCCACATTCGGGTCCGCCGATGCTGCGCATCCAGGCTGAAGCTCTTACCTACGACGACGTTTCGCTCGTCCCCGCCCATTCGATCGTCCTGCCGAAGGACGTCAGCCTGGAAACCCGGCTGACCCGCGACCTGCGCCTGAAATTGCCGATCCTGTCGGCGGCGATGGACACGGTGACCGAACACCGCCTCGCGGTGGCCATGGCCCAGCTCGGCGGCATCGGCATCATCCACAAGAACCTGACCCCGGAACAACAGGCCGCCGAAGTGGCCAAGGTCAAGAAGTTCGAAGCCGGGGTGATCACCGAGCCGTTCACCGTCGGCCCGGAAACCACCATCGGCGAAGTGCTGAAACTGACCCGCGCGCGCAACATCTCCGGCGTGCCGGTGGTCGACGGCAGCGAGCTGGTCGGCATCGTCACCAGCCGCGACATGCGCTTCGAGAAGAAGCTCGACGATCCGGTCCGCCACATCATGACCAAGAAGGATCGCCTGATCACCGTGCGCGAAGGCGCCAGCGACGAGGAAGTGCTGCAGCTGCTTCACCGCAACCGCATCGAGAAGATCCTGGTGGTCAACGACAGCTTCGAGTTGCGCGGCCTGATCACGGTCAAGGACATCCAGAAGAAGACCGACAACCCCAACGCCGCCAAGGACGCGGCCACGCGCCTGCTGGTCGGCGCGGCGGTCGGCGTCGGTGGCGACACCGAGCAGCGCATCGAACTGCTGGCGGCGGCCGGCGTGGACGTGGTCATCGTCGATACCGCGCACGGCCACTCGCAGGGCGTGATCGACCGCGTGGCCTGGGTCAAGAAGACCTATCCGCAGCTGCAGGTGATCGGCGGCAACATCGTGACCGGCGATGCCGCGCTGGCGCTGATGGACGCCGGCGCCGATGCGGTCAAGGTCGGCGTGGGCCCGGGCTCGATCTGCACCACCCGCGTGGTCGCCGGTGTCGGCGTGCCGCAGATCACCGCGGTGGACATGGTCGCCGAGGCGCTGCAGGACCGCATCCCGCTGATCGCCGACGGCGGCATCCGCTATTCCGGCGACATCGGCAAGGCGCTGGTCGCCGGCGCCTCCACGGTGATGGTCGGCGGCCTGTTCGCCGGCACCGAGGAAGCCCCAGGCGAGGTCGAACTGTTCCAGGGCCGCAGCTACAAGAGCTACCGCGGCATGGGCAGCCTGGGCGCGATGGAGAAGGGCAGCAAGGACCGTTACTTCCAGGACGCCTCCGACGCCGACAAGCTGGTGCCGGAAGGCATCGAAGGCCGCGTGCCGTACCGCGGCCCGCTCAGCGGCATCATCCACCAGCTGGTCGGCGGCCTGCGCGCCACGATGGGCTACGTGGGCTGCGCGACGATAGAGGACATGCGCACCAAGCCGAAGTTCGTCACCATCACCGGTGCCGGCCAGCGCGAGAGCCACGTGCACGACGTGCAGATCACCAAGGAACCGCCGAACTACCGTATGGGGTAAGAGCGCCGGGACTCGGGACTCGGGACTCGGGACTCGGCACAGCAGTTGGACGGCGACGGAGGAAGCGATTCCTCCTCGCCGTTTCTTCATCGTCAATCGCTACCGGATCGCGGGATCCCGAGTCCCGAGTCCCGAGTCCCGAGTCCCGAGTCCCGATGTCAACCATCCACAGCGACAAGATCCTCATCCTCGATTTCGGTGCGCAGTACACGCAGCTGATCGCGCGCCGTATCCGCGAACTGGGGGTCTACTGCGAGATCTGGGCCTGGGACCACGATCCGGCGCAGATCGCCGGCTTCGGCGCCAAGGGCATCATCCTGTCCGGCGGCCCCGAATCGACCACGCTGCCGGGCGCGCCGGTCGCGCCGCAGGAAGTGTTCGACAGCGGCCTGCCGGTGTTCGGCATCTGCTACGGCATGCAGACCCTGGCCGCGCAGCTGGGTGGCGCCACCGAGGCCGCCGACCAGCGCGAGTTCGGCCATGCGGAAGTGGAGGTGGTCGCGCCCGACGCGCTGTTCTCCGGCCTCAGCGACCATCCCGGCGCCGCGCGCCTGAACGTGTGGATGAGCCACGGCGACCACGTCTCCAAGGTGCCGCCGGGCTTCACCGTCACCGCCGTCACCGAGCGCATCCCGGTCGCGGCGATGGCCAACGCCGCCAAGCGCTGGTACGGCGTGCAGTTCCATCCGGAAGTCACCCACACGCTGCAGGGCCAGACCCTGTTGCGCCGCTTCGTGGTCGACGTCTGCGGCTGCAACACCTTGTGGACCGCGGCCAACATCATCGACGACCAGATCGCGCGGGTGCGCGCCCAGGTCGGCGACGACGAGGTGATCCTGGGCCTGTCCGGCGGCGTGGATTCGTCGGTGGTCGCCGCGCTGCTGCACAAGGCGATCGGCGCCAAGCTGACCTGCGTGTTCGTCGATACCGGCCTGCTGCGCTGGCAGGAAGGCGACCAGGTGATGGCGATGTTCGCCGAGCACATGGGCGTCAAGGTGATCCGGGTCAACGCCGCCGACCGCTATTTCGCCGCATTGGCCGGCGTGAGCGATCCGGAAGCCAAGCGCAAGATCATCGGCAACCTGTTCGTGGAGATCTTCGACGAGGAGTCGAACAAGCTGGCCAACGCCAAGTGGCTGGCGCAGGGCACGATCTATCCGGACGTGATCGAGTCGGCCGGCAGCAAGACCGGCAAGGCGCACGTGATCAAGAGCCACCACAACGTCGGCGGCCTGCCCGAGCACATGAAGCTGGGCCTGGTCGAGCCGCTGCGCGAGCTGTTCAAGGACGAGGTGCGGCGCCTGGGCGTGGAGCTCGGCCTGCCGCGCAGCATGGTCTACCGCCATCCGTTCCCCGGTCCCGGCCTGGGCGTGCGGATCCTCGGCGAGGTGAAGCGCGAGTACGCCGAGCTGCTGGCCAAGGCCGATGCGATCTTCATCGAAGAGCTGCGCAAGGCCGACCTGTACGACACCACCAGCCAGGCGTTCGCGGTGTTCCTGCCGGTCAAGTCGGTGGGCGTGGTCGGCGACGCGCGCGCCTACGAATGGGTGATCGCGCTGCGCGCGGTGGAGACCATCGATTTCATGACCGCGCACTGGGCGCACCTGCCGTACGACTTCCTGGGTACGGTGAGCAACCGCATCATCAACGAACTGCGCGGCGTCTCGCGCGTGGTCTACGACATCTCCGGCAAGCCGCCGGCGACGATCGAGTGGGAGTGAGGCGGTCGGTCGTATCGCCGCAATGAAAAGGCGCTTCGGCGCCTTTTTCGTTGGTGCGGTCCTGTAATCTTGGCTGCGACGCGGCCCGCCAGTCGGATGGCCGGCCTTCTTAGTCGTCCTACAGCTGCCCAACCCGGCCCGACGCGCCCTGCAGGGCGGTCGCGCAGGGTGGGAGCCGGTCGCTGGTCCCCCGGCACCTACACAAAAAAATCACTTTGCCGAACGTAGTGTGGTTGGCGTCTATGGTTCGTGAACCTGACGCGCGCCCTGGCATGCGTCGTTCGTGGGATCCGGGCAAGGCGTGCTGGCGAAGGGGGCTCGTGCGAGCCGCTGCGCAGGGCCCGCAAGGGCGGCGGGCAACCGGCGCCTTCCATCCAAACGCAATCATGAGGACGACCATGACGCCCCATCGGCAGCTCGATCACGTGAATGGCGACGACCTGCCGCGCATCTCGACCGGCAGTGCGGGGTTGGACAACATCCTCGGCGGCGGCGTCGACCCCAATCGCCTCTATCTGTACGAAGGCCGTCCAGGCACCGGCAAGACCACGATCGCCCTGCAGTTCCTGCTGGAAGGCGCGCGGCATGGCGAACGGGTGCTGTACATCACCTTGTCCGAGACCCAGCGCGAACTGCATCTGGTGGCCGCCCGCCACGGCTGGAGCATGAATCAGGTCGATGTGTTCGAACTGGTGCCGCCGGAGATCGTGCTGGATCCGGAACGCGAACTCACCGTGTTCCATCCCGCGGAAATGGAGCTGACCGAGACCACCAAGCTGATCTTCGACAAGGTCGAGCAGCTCAACCCCACGCGCGTGGTCCTGGACAGTCTTTCCGAACTGCGCCTGCTCGCGCAGAGCCCGCTGCGCTATCGCCGCCAGGTGTTGGCGCTGAAACATTTCTTCGCCAGCCGGCAGTGCACGGTGATCATGCTCGACGACCTGTCCTCGCAGGAAAACGACCTGCAGCTGCACTCCATCACCCACGGCGTGGTCTTGCTGGAGCAACTGGCCATCGACTACGGCGCCGAACGCCGGCGCCTGCGCGTGGTCAAGATGCGCGGCATCCAGTTCCGCGGCGGTTTCCACGACTTCACCATCGAGAAGGGCGGGCTGGAAATCTATCCGCGCCTGGTCGCGGCCGACCACAAGCACCACCACATCGACGAAGTCGCTCCCAGCGGCAACGACGAACTGGACAGGCTGCTCGGCGGTGGGCTGGAGCGCGGCACCAACGCGCTGCTGCTGGGCGCGGCCGGCGTGGGCAAGTCCTCGCTGGCGCTGACCTATGCCATCGCCGCGGCCGAGCGTGGCGAACACAGCGTGTTCTTCGCCTTCGACGAGGGGCGCGGCACCGTGGAGGCGCGCGCACGCACCCTGGGTCTGCCGCTCGAGGAGAAACTCCACACCGGACTGATCCGTTTCCAGCAGATCGATCCGGCCGAGATGTCGCCGGGCCAGTTCGCGGCCAACGTGCGCCGCAGCGTGGAAGTGGACGGCGCGCGGGTGATCGTCATCGACAGCCTCAATGGCTATCTCAATGCGATGCCGGACGAACGCTTCCTGATCCTGCAGATGCACGAACTGCTCAGCTATCTGGGCCAGAAGGGCGTGCTGACCATCCTGGTCCTGGCGCAGCACGGACTGATCGGGCCGATGGAAACGCCGCTGGACCTCAGCTACCTGAGCGATTCGGTGCTGATGCTGCGTTATTTCGAGGTGGACGGCATGGTGCGCCGGGCGCTGTCGGTGGTGAAGAAGCGCAGTGGCAGCCACGAGAGCACCATCCGCGAGTTCCGGCTCAGCAGCAAGGGCCTGGACATCGGCTCGCCGATCAAGCAGTTCAGCGCGATCTTCAGCGGCACGCCGCGCTACAGCGGAAGCGATCTGCCCTTCATGGATTCCGCGGCGCATGAGCAGCAGTGAGGCAACCGAAAACCGGGTGCTGGTCTACGCGCCGATCGGGCGCGACGGCGGGGCTTCGGTGGAACTGCTGCGGCGTGGCGGTGTGGTGGCATGCAACTGCGCCGACCTGGATGGCGTAGTGCGCGAGCTGAACATCGGCGCCGCTGCGGTGTTCATCGCCGAAGAAGGCCTGTTCGGCAAGGATGCGAGCGCGTTGTTCGCCTGGGCCGATGCGCAGCCGACCTGGTCGGATCTGCCGTTCGTGGTGCTGACCAGCCATCAGGAACAGCCGTCCGTGGTGACCTGGCGGCGCAGGCTGGTGGCCTCGCTGCGCAATGTCGCCCTGCTCGAGCGGCCGGTGCAGGCCATCACCTTGACCAGCACCATCAAGGCCGCGCTGCGCGCACGCGCCCGCCAGTACGAAGTGCGCTCGCTGCTGCGCGAGCAGGTTTCGGCGGCGCAGAAGCTGGAGGCGCAGGTGGTGGCGCGCACGCGCGAACTGGAGCAGGCCAATCGGTTGCTGCACACGCAGATGGACGAGCGCGCGCGGGTCGAGGAAACCCTGCGCCACGCGCAGAAGATCGAGGCGATCGGACAGTTGACCGGTGGCGTCGCGCACGATTTCAACAACCTGCTGATGGTGATCTCCGGCGGGCTGGCGATGCTCGACATCCAGGCCGATCCGGCCGTGCGCAAGCGGTTGATGGATGGCATGCAGAAGGCCGCGCAGCGCGGCGCCGGGCTGACCCGGCAGTTGCTGGCGTTCTCGCGGCGGCAGCAGCTCAAGCCGGAGCCGGTCGATCTGACCCGGCAGATCGGCGGCATGCGCGAACTGCTGGACCGCAGCCTGCGCGGCGACGTGCACGTGGATTTCGATTTCGCCGATGGCCTGTGGCCGATCGAAGTGGATCCGGGCGAACTGGAACTGGTGGTGCTCAACCTGGCGGTCAACGCGCGCGATGCGATGCCCAATGGCGGCACCATCGTGGTACGGGCGCAGAACGTGCCGGGCCCGAGCAAGACCAACCCGGATTTCATCCGCCTGTCGATCGTCGACACCGGCACCGGCATGGCGCCGGAGGTGAAAGCGCGGGTATTCGAGCCGTTCTACACCACCAAGGACATCGGCAAGGGCTCGGGCCTGGGCCTGGCGCAGGTGCACGGGTTCGTGCAGCAATCCGGCGGCTCCATCCACATCGACAGCGAGCTGGGGCAGGGCACCGCGATCCATCTGCTGCTGCCGCGCTCGTTCCGTTCGCCGGCACCGGACGAGCGGCATCTGGTGGACGTGCAGCAAGTGGCGCGCCGTGCCCAGGGCGAGGCCGGCTACGTGCTGCTGGTCGAGGACGACGACGAAGTGGCCGCGCTGGTCGGCGAAATGCTGCGCCAGCTGGGCTACCAGGTCACCCGCGTGGCCAGCGCGGCGGCGGCGCTGGGTGCGTTGGCCAACGAGCGCGTGGTGGACATCGTGTTCTCCGACATCATGATGCCCGGCGGCATGAACGGCCTGGAGCTGGTCCACGAGATCCGCATGCGGCGCCAGGAGTTGCCGATCCTGCTCACCAGCGGCTACGCGGAAGCAGCAAAGTCCGCGGCCGAGGCGCAGGGCGTGCAGATCCTGTCCAAGCCCTACCGGCTGGACGAACTGGCCACCGCGTTGCAGCAGGTGCGCGCCAATCCCGGCGCCCAGGACAAACCGGAAGCGGCGCCCCTGTATTCGTGAATGCAGCCATAGTGGGCCCGGCCAGCGCGCCTGCGCCGAGTCGCCCAGGCCGCCGCGTCAGCGCGGTGCCTGGGTTCTTGCGCCGCCTCAGTGCAGCAGGGTATCGCCGAGCAGCTTCACGTTGAGCACCACGATCAGCGCGGCGATGATCCACGACAGCCAGACCAGCCAGCGCGGTGCGACCAGCGTGCCCATCTTGCGTTTGTCGGCGACGAAGCGCACCAGCGGGATCACCGCGAACGGCAGCTGCATCGACAGCAGCACCTGGCTCAGCACCAGCAGCTTGGCGGTGCCTTGCTCGCCGTACAGCCAGGTCACCACCACCACCGGCACGATCGCCAGGCCGCGGGTCAGCAGGCGCCGCGCCCAGGCCGGGATGCGCAGGTGCAGGAAGCCTTCCATCACGATCTGCCCGGCCAGCGTCGCGGTCACCGTGGAGTTGATGCCCGAGGCCAGCAGCGCCACCGCGAACAGGGTCGAGGCCACGCCGACGCCGAGCATCGGCGCCAGCAGTTCGTAGGCCTGCTCGATCTCCTCCACGTCGGTGCGGCCGTGCGCATGGAACACCGCGGCGGCCAGCACCAGGATCGCGGCGTTGACGAACAGCGCCAGGCTCAGCGCGATGGTGCTGTCGGCCAGTGCCCAGCGCAGCGCCGAGCGGCGGCCGCTGTCGCTGCGCTCGTAGGCGCGGGTCTGCACGATCGACGAATGCAGGTACAGGTTGTGCGGCATCACCGTCGCGCCGATGATGCCGATCGCCAGGTACAGCGCGGCCGGATTGGTCACCACTTCGGCGCGCGGGAGGAAGCCGGCCAGCACCTCGCGCAGCGGCGGCGCGGCCATCGCGATCTGCACCACGAAGCAGGCGAAGATCACCAGCAGCAGCGCGATCACGAATGCCTCCAACGTGCGGAAGCCGCGCCGCATCAGGTACAGCACCAGCAGCGCGTCGATCGCGGTGATGATCGCGCCCAGGGTCAGCGGGATGCCGAACAGCAGCTTCAGCGCGATCGCGGTGCCGATCACCTCGGCCAGGTCGCAGGCCACGATCGCCGCCTCGCAGGCCAGCCACAGCAGGAAATTGACCGGCCTGGAATAGTGCTCGCGGCAGGCCTGCGCCAGATCGCGGCCGGTGGCGATGCCCAGCCGCGCCGCCAGCCCCTGCAGCACGATCGCCATCAGGTTCGACAGCAGGATCACCGACAGCAGCAGGTAGCCGAAGTGCGAGCCGCCGGCGATGTCGGTGGCCCAGTTGCCCGGGTCCATGTAGCCCACCGAGACCATGTAGCCCGGCCCCAGGAAGGCCAGGAAGCGGCGCCAGCCGAGCCCGCCGCTGGGCACGGCGACGCTGCTGTTCATGCGTCCGAGGCTGCGCCGCGGCGGGCCGTCGGCCTGCGACCAGGCAGCGTTGGAATCGGGCAGGGGCATGGGATCGGCCATGGCGGAAACGTGCGTGGGAATGGCGCGATCGAGTATATAGCACTTGCTATTCTCTTTAGCATTGGCAAATCAAATCGCTGCGATAGGCGCGATTTCGGCCAGAATAGGCAGCGGCCGGCGTTCGCCGGCACCGGACAAGGGCGTTGCGATGCAGAAAAGCGGGAAGTTGACGGCACCGGGGGCGGTGCTGCTCGACGCCGAAGTGCAGGTCGAGAGCTTCCGCCAGGTGCGCGAGGCGCACCGCCTGGAGCTGATCGAGGACTATGTGGAGCTGATCTCCGACCTGCTGGCCGACGGCGGCGAGGCGCGGCAGGTGGACATCGCCGCGCGCCTGGGCGTGGCCCAGCCGACCGTGGCGAAGATGCTCAAGCGGCTGGTCAAGGGCGGCTGGGTGATCCAGCGGCCGTATCGCGGCGTGTTCCTGACGCCCGACGGCGAGGCGCTGGCGGCCGCCAGCCGGCAGCGGCACCAGACCGTGGAGCAGTTCCTGCTGGCGCTGGGCATCGACGAGGACATCGCGCGGCGCGATGCCGAGGGCATCGAGCACCATGTCAGCGAAGCCACGTTGGCGGTGTTCGCCGAGTTCGTGCGCAAGCACGCCGCGGCGCGATGAACGGCGACAGCGACAGCGACAGCGCCGCGCGCGACGAGCGCTGGATGCTGCATGCGCTGGCCCTGGCCGACCGCGCCGAGCGCGAATTCGACGAGATCCCGGTCGGCGCGGTGCTGGTCTCGGCGCAGGACGAGGTGCTGGGCGAGGGCTGGAACCTCAACATCGCCGAGCACGATCCCAGCGCGCACGCCGAGATCGTGGCGCTGCGCCAGGCCGGGCGCCGGCTCGGCAACCATCGCCTGCTCGGCAGCACCCTGTACGTGACCCTGGAGCCGTGCGCGATGTGCGCGATGGCGGTGGTGCATGCGCGCGTGGCGCAGTTGGTGTTCGCGGCTGCCGATCCGAAGACCGGCGCCTGCGGTAGCGTGTTCGACCTGCTCGCCGATCCGCGCCACAACCACCGCGTGCAGGTGCGCGGCGGCGTGCTGGCGGCCCCGGCCGGGCTGCGCCTGAGCAACTATTTCCGCGCCAAGCGCGGCCGGCCGCCGCTGGGCGGTTGAGCGCCGCGGTGCGGCGCTGGCAGGACGTGAAGCCGCCGGGTCACGCGCGGTATCATGCACGACCGATACGAAACCCCCGCGCCGGCGATGCCGCCGCGAACGACTGGATGGTGATATGGCGGAACCGCACGTGGACAACGATCGTCTGATCTGGATCGACCTGGAAATGACCGGCCTGGACACGGACAAGGATTCGATCATCGAGATCGCCACGGTGGTCACCGACAGCCAGCTCAACGTGCTGGCCGAGGGCCCGGAATTCGCCATCGCCCATCCGCTGCAGACGCTGCAGGCGATGGACGAATGGAACCGCAACCAGCACCGCCATTCCGGACTGTGGCAGCGCGTGCTCGACAGCCAGGTCACCCTGGGCCAGGCCGAGGCGCAGACCGTTTCCTTCCTGGCGCAGTGGTGCAAGCCGGGCGCGTCGCCGATGTGCGGCAACTCGATCTGCCAGGACCGGCGCTTCCTGCACCGGCAGATGCCGCGGCTGGAGCGCTTCTTCCACTACCGCAACCTGGACGTGTCCACACTGAAGGAACTGGCGCGGCGCTGGGCGCCGGCGGTGGCGTCGGGACTCAACAAGACCTCCTCGCATACCGCGCTCAGCGACGTGCACGATTCGATCGACGAACTGCGCTACTACCGCCCATTCATGGGCACGCTGGGCGGGCAGGGCGGCGGCGCGCGCTGAGTCGCGCTGCGCGACACGCAGGCCGCGCCTGCACGGCGCGGCCTTGCGGCAAGGCCAGCGTCAACGCGCCAGCGGCGGCCCTTGCTTGGTCTCGCCGTCGTCGGTGACGCCCTTCAGCAGCAGCTCGGCGATCGGACGCCCGTCGGCATCGTGGTGGTACACGTGCAGATCGCGCTGCGGGTAGGGAATGCTGAGTCCGTTCTCCAGCAACTGGTTGCGGATGTTCTCCAGCGTGCTGCTCTTGGCCGCGCCGAAGTCGCCGTTCCTGGCGTAGGCGAACAGCATCAGGTCCACCGTGCTCTCGCCCAGGTTGGTGACCTGCACGAACGGCGCCGGCGTCTCCAGGATGTTCGGATTGTCCTGGGCGATCTGCAGCAGCAACTGCTGCGCCTTCTTCAGGTCGTCGCCATAGCCCACGCCCACCGTGATCTCCAGGCGCCGGTTGGGCAGGGTGCTGTAGTTGACGATCGGCGCGGTGGTGATGGTGCTGTTGGGCAGGGTGATCATGCGCTCGTCGAAGGAGCGGATGCGGGTCTGGAAGATCCGGATCTCGTCGACGATGCCTTCCTGTCCGGCCACCACCACGTGGTCGCCATCGCGCATCGGCCGCAGCACGATCAGCATCACCCCGGAGGCGATGTTGGACAGCGAATCCTTCAGCGCCAGGCCGACTGCCAGGCCGGCCGCGCCGAGCACGGCGAACAGCGAGGTCGGCGGCACGCCGATCTTCTGCAGCGCGGTGACGAACACCAGCACCAGCAGCAACGCATAGGCGACGTTGCGCAGGAAATTGCTGAGCGTGGTCTCCACCCGGGCGCGGACCAGCGCGCGGTGCAGCCACAGGCTCAGGCGCTTGGCGATCCACATCCCCAGCACCAGGATGATCAGCGCCACGCCCCAGTTGAGCGCGTACTGCGCCCAATCCAGGTCTCTCCAGTTGAACGGCTGCTGGGTCCGCGCCGCCGGTGCGGCGGAGGCCGCCGTCGCGACCGCCGCCAGCCACGTCGTTGCCGTGCCCATCAGCCGGCGGCTTTCAGCTTGGCCAGGCGCAGCCAGGTGTCGACCACGGTGTCGGGATTCAGCGACACCGATTCGATGCCTTCCTGCATCAGCCACTCAGCCAGGTCAGGATGGTCCGACGGGCCCTGTCCGCAGATGCCGACGTACTTGCCCTTGGCGCGCGCGGCCTTGATCGCCATCGACAGCAGCTTCTTGACCGCCGCGTTGCGCTCGTCGAACAGGTGCGCCACGATCGAGGAATCGCGGTCCAGGCCCAGGGTCAGCTGGGTCAGGTCGTTGGAGCCGATCGAGAAGCCGTCGAAGATCTCCAGGAACTCGTCGGCCAGCAGCGCGTTGGACGGCAGCTCGCACATCATGATGATCTTCAGGCCGTTCTCGCCCTGCTTGAGCCCGTTCTTCTCCAGCACCTCGATGACCTTGCGGCCTTCTTCCAGGGTGCGCACGAACGGGATCATCACCCACATGTTGTCCAGGCCCATCTCGTTGCGGACCTTGAGCACGGCCTTGCATTCCAGCGCGAACGCGGCCGAGAAGCTCGGGTCGACATAGCGGCTGGCGCCGCGGAAGCCGATCATCGGGTTCTCTTCGTGCGGCTCGTAGTTGGCGCCGCCGATCAGGTTGGCGTATTCGTTGGACTTGAAGTCCGACAGGCGCACGATCACCGGATTCGGCGCCACCGAGGCGGTCAGCGTGGCGATGCCTTCGGCCAGGCGGTTGATGTAGAAGCTGACCGGGTCGGCATAGCCGGCGATCTTCTCGTCGATCTTCTTTTTGGTCGCCGCGTCCTGCCTGGCGTATTCCAGCAGCGCGTTGGGGTGGACGCCGATGTGCGCGGCGATGATCATCTCCAGCCGCGCCAGGCCGATGCCGGCGTTGGGCAATTGGCCGAAGTCGAACGCGCGCTCCGGGTTGGCCACGTTCATCATGATCTTCAGCGGCGCCGGCGGCATGTTGCCCAGGTCGGTGGTGGTGCGCTCGAACGGCAGCAGGTCGGCGTAGATGAAGCCGGTGTCGCCTTCGGCGCAGCTGACCGTCACCTCGCGGCCGTCCTCGATCAGCTCCATCGCGTTGCCGGTGCCGACCACCGCCGGCACGCCCAGCTCGCGGGCGATGATCGCTGCGTGGCAGGTGCGGCCGCCGCGGTTGGTGACGATCGCCGAGGCGCGCTTCATCACCGGCTCCCAATCCGGATCGGTCATGTCCGCGACCAGCACGTCGCCGGGCTGCACCCGGCTCATGTCGTCCAGGCTGCGCACCACGCGGGCGACGCCGGCGCCGATCTTCTGGCCGATGGCGCGGCCTTCGGCGATGACCGTGCCGCGCTTTTCCAGCGCGAAACGCTCGATCTGGGTGGCATGGCCGCGCGACTTCACCGTCTCCGGGCGCGCCTGCACGATGAACAGCTTGCCGCTGACGCCGTCCTTCGCCCATTCGATGTCCATCGGCCGCTGGTAGTGCTTCTCGATCACCAGCGCCTGCTTGGACAGTTCCTGCACGTCCTCGTCGCTGATCGAGAAGGTGTTGCGCAGCTCGGCGGGGGTGTCCTCGATGCGCACGCGCTCGCCGGGCACGTCCGAATACACCATGCGGATCAGCTTGCTGCCCAGCGAACGGCGCAGGATCGCCGGCTTGCCGGCATTGAGCGTGGGCTTGTAGACGTAGAACTCGTCGGGATTGACCGCGCCCTGCACGACCATTTCGCCGAGGCCGAAGCTCGAGGTAACGAACACCACGTCGCGGAAACCGGATTCGGTGTCGAGCGTGAACAGCACGCCGGCGGCGCCGACGCCCGAGCGCACCATCAACTGCACGCCGGCCGACAGGAACACGTCCTCGTGCTTGAAGCCGTGGTGCACGCGATAGGCGATGGCGCGGTCGTTGTACAGGCTGGCGAAGACTTCCTTGACCTTGTGCAGCACGTCGTCGGCGCCGGTCACGTTGAGGAAGGTCTCCTGCTGGCCGGCGAAGCTGGCGTCGGGCAGGTCTTCGGCGGTGGCCGAGGAGCGCACCGCCACCGCGACGTCGCCGCCGCCGTTCTCGGCGCACAGTTGCGCGTAAGCCTCGCGGATCGCCTGGTCCAGCTCAGGCTGCAGCGGCGCCTCGGTGACCCAGCCGCGGATTTCCTTGCCGGCCCCGGTCAGCGCGCCGACGTCTTCCACGTCCAGCGTCGCCAGCTTGTCGAAGATGCGCTGGTAGAGATTGTTGTGGGCGACGAACGCCTTGAACGCTTCGGCGGTGGTGGCGAAGCCGCCGGGTACCGAGACTCCCAAGCCTGCCAGGTTGCCGATCATTTCGCCGAGGGAGGAGTTCTTGCCGCCGACGCGGGCCAGGTCGGTCAGGCGCAACTCGTGCAACCAAAGGATGTTCTCGTTCAAGCGCGATGCTCCGTGGGGCCATCGCCCGAGGCGGGCAGAGTGGCCGCGTTCGTGGGGGAAGAAGCCGATATCATGCAGTGCGCACCCGAGTCGGCACAAGCGCGGCCGGGGGCATCCGTTGGGTTTCAGCAAGGAGAATCCAGGCAATGTCGACGATCCGACCGGTGTTCTACATCTCCGATGGAACCGGTATCACCGCTGAAACCATTGGGCATAGCCTGCTCACCCAGTTCAGCGGTTTCAGCTTCGTCACCGACCGCATGTCGTTCGTAGACGATCCGGAAAAAGCGCGCGAGGCGGCGCAGCGCATCCACGCCGCGGGCGAGCGCTATCAGGTGCGGCCGATCGTGGTCAATTCCTGCGTCGATCCGCAGCTGAGCATGCTGCTGTCGGAAAGCGGGGCCTTGATGCTCGACGTGTTCGCGCCGTTCATCGAGCCGCTGGAGCGCGAATTGAACGCGCCGCGGCATTCGCGGGTGGGGCAGGCGCATGGCCTGGTCGATTTCGAGACCTACCACCGCCGCATCAACGCGATGAACTTCGCGCTGACCCACGACGACGGCATCGCGATCAACTACGACGAGGCCGACCTGATCCTGGTCGCCGTCTCGCGCGCCGGCAAGACGCCGACCTGCATCTACCTGGCGTTGCACTACGGCGTGCGCGCGGCCAATTACCCGCTGACCGAGGAGGATCTGGAACAGGACCGGCTGCCGCCGCGGTTGCGTCCCTATCGCAGCAAGCTGTTCGGGCTGACCATCGATCCGGACCGCCTGCAGCAGATTCGCCAGGAACGGCGGCCGAATTCGCGCTATTCCAACCTGGAGACCTGCCGGCGCGAGGTGTCCGCGGCCGAGACCATGTTCAGGATGGAACGGATCCCGACCCTGAGCACCACGCATACCTCGATCGAGGAGATTTCCAGCAAGGTGCTGGCGACGCTGGGGCTGCAGCGCGAGATGTTCTGAAACGCCGCGGGGCGGATCGGGCAGCCTGCGCGAAATCGGCCTATCGGCGCGGCGGTCGCGCCTTGCTGCCGAGACTTCCAAGGTAGGCCGGCACGGGCGATCCGTCAATGCTGCCGCGCCGGCGTTGCAACGTGTAGCATCGGCTCCATGCAGCACGCCCTGACCCGCAGCGAACGCATCCCCCGGCTGAGCCGATTCGGCTGGCTGATGGGCCTGTACGCCGAGAACTTCGTGCACCTGAACCGGCTGTTCGTGCCGTCCGACCTGGCCGTGGGCAGCTACCTGTCCTCGATCGGCGACGGCCTGGACCTGCGCCTGGACGTGATCGAGCACCACCGCTACACGGTGGAACTGCGCCTCACCTACGATCTGTGCGACCCGCTCACCGGCGAGCCGGACCCGTCGGCCTACGTGCGCCTGTACCGCGACGCGCGCCAGGCCGAGACCACCCATTGCTACGTCGGCCGCCGCTGGCAGGACGTGATGGGGCTGTATCCGCCGCCGGCGGAACTGATCAGCCACCGCATGCGCATGAACACCTTCCTCAGCAAGTGGCTGGAATACCTGGCCGAGCGCGGCCACGGCGTGGCCACGCTGAAGCCGGCCGGGCCGCTGAAGCGCCCGGTCGAAGACGCGGCGGCGCCGGCGCGCTGATCGTCGGCCCTGGCGGATGCGGCATACTGCGCGCCCGCCGACTCGCCCGCCTGCCGCATGCCCTACACCCCGATCGTCGCCACGCTGGGCTACGTGCTGTCGCCCGACCGCTCCAAGGTCCTGCTGATCCATCGCAACGCCCGGCCCGGCGACCACCACCTGGGCAAGTACAACGGCCTGGGCGGCAAGGTCGAGGCGGACGAGGACGTGCTGGACGGCATGCGCCGCGAGATCCGCGAAGAAGCCGGCATCGACTGCGACGCGCTGCAACTGCGCGGCACGATCAGCTGGCCCGGCTTCGGCAAGCACGGCGAGGACTGGCTGGGCTTCCTGTTCCTGATCAGCGCCTACAGCGGCGAACCGTTCACCGAGAACGCCGAGGGCACATTGGCCTGGGTGCCGGTGGCGGACATGGAAACGCTGCCGCTGTGGGAGGGCGACCGCCACTTCCTGCCGCTGGTGTTCGACGGCGATCCGCGCCCGTTCCACGGGGTGATGCCGTACCGCGACGGGCGCATGCTGTCGTGGCGCTATTCGCGGGTCTGAGCGCGCTCGAGCCTGCGCCTGGCTTGTCCACAGCGGCTGTGGATCGATCCTGCACAAGCCTGTGGGCAAGCAGGGCAAGTCGCTGAAACTGCTGCCGCATTTTGCCGGGTGATGAAAATTTCACCAGGCCCGAGGGCGCTTCTCCACAGCGGGTGTGGATGGAACAGGCCAAACGCTGTGGATAAGCCCGCGATCGCGTTGCAGCGCAATGCCTGTCGCCATGCTGGCGAAAAATTCGCCAGCATCGATTGCCGTCCCAATCAATCCGCGTGTCGCCGCAACGCGCTGCGCCGCTACTGCGCGGTCCAGCCGCCGTCGATGGCGATGGTCTGCGCGGTGATGTTGCGCGCCGCCGGTGAAGCCAGGAACGCGACGCAGCCGGCCAATTCGTCGTAGTCGATGAACACACCCTTGGGCATCGGCTTGAGCATCACCTGCGCGATCACGTCGGCTTCGGAAATGCCGCGGGTGCGCGCCTGGTCGGCGATCTGCTTGTCCACCAGCGGGGTTTTCACGTAGCTGGGGCACAGCGTGTTGATGGTGATGTCGGTCTCGGCGGTCTCCAGCGCGATCGCCTTGGAGAAACCGACCAGGCCGTGCTTGGCGGCGACGTAGGCGCTCTTGTACGGGCTGGCGACCAGCGAGTGGATGCTGCCGATGTTGACGATGCGGCCGAAACCGCGCTCGCGCATGCCCGGCAGCACGGCCTGGGTCAGGCGCGCCACGCCGGTCAGCATCACCTCGACCAGCAGGCTCCATCTGGCCATCGGGAAGTCCTGCAGTGGCGCCACGTGCTGCAGCCCGGCGTTGTTGACCAGCACGTCCACCGGCCGCGAGAGCGCCGCCAGCGCCGCGCCGATGCTGGCCTCGCTGGCCACGTCCAGCGCCACCGCCTCGGCCGAGCCGCCGGCCTGGCGCAGCTGCGCGGCCACCGCCGCGGCCGCGTCCGCATCCAGGTCGCTGACGACGAGGTGGCGGCCGCCGGCGGCCAGTTCGCGGGCGATGCCGGCGCCGATGCCGCTGGCGGCGCCGGTGATCAGGACGGTCTGCATGGGAAGCACCTGTCGGGAGGGAAGGTGCGCAGCGTAGCAGCGCGGGGCGACGGCGCCATGGCGGCGGTCCTCGCCAGTGCGGTGGCGCCACGCTACCCTGTGCCGGTCGCACCCTTCTCACCCCGGATCCGCCACGCCATGCCGATGAAACGCCACTTTTCGATGCTGCGCGAATTCCAGTTGGCCGACTGGTTCACCCTCGCCAACGCCTTCTGCGGCACAGGTGCTGTGTTCGCGTCGATGCGCTTCCTGCAGGAGGGCCGGCGCAGCGACCTGCTGATCGGCATGGCGCTGATCCCGCTGGCGTTCGTGTTCGATGCGCTGGACGGGCGCGTGGCGCGCTGGCGCAAGTCCTCGTCCACGCTCGGCCGCGAACTGGATTCGCTGGCCGACGTGATCTCCTTCGGCGTCGCCCCGGCGGCGCTGGCCTACGCCTGCGGCATGCAGGGCGGCTGGGACTGGCTGGTGCTGAGCTTCTTCGTGTGTTGCGGGGTCAGCCGTCTGGCGCGCTACAACGTCACCGCCGAGCAACTGGCCGGCGACGGCGACAAGGTGCCGTATTTCGAGGGCACGCCGATCCCGAGCAGCCTGGCGCTGGTGATCGTGCTCGCGGTCGCCGCACACCTGGGCCATCTCGGCGATGCGCTGTGGTGGGGTCAATGGCGGCTGGGACCATGGCTGCTGCACCCGCTGGTGCTGCTGTTCGCGCTGTCCGGTTCGCTGATGATCAGCAAGACCCTGCGCATTCCCAAGCCTTGAGCGGCGGCAGGTTGCTATCATCCCCGCCTGACCTGGGAGGGTGGCGATGAAGGCTAGCGGCGGCAGCGGTGCCGGCGATTTCGAAGCGTTGGCGCGGCAGTACTGGGGCGCGTGGAGCGATGCGTTGCGCCACAGTGGCGCTGCGGCCGCGCAACAGCCCGCCGATGGTGCCGGCCACGGGTCGTGGCGCGAGGCGATCGACACCTGGGCGCAGTGGTTGCCGCGCGGCACCGGGGCGCAGGCCGAGGACGCGGTGTCGCAGTTGCAGCAGCAGGCCGGCGAGTGGTTCGGCGCGATGCAGCAGGTGGCCGCGCAGTTCGCCGGGCGCGATGCCAGCAGTGCCGACGTGGCCGACGCCTGGAAGCAGCAGGTGCAGGGCCAGCGCGAGCAGATGCTGCAATGGCTGCTCGGCACCGCGCGCGGCGCCGGCCAGGCCGGCGTGGATCCCTGGCTGCAGCAGGCGGCGCAATGGCTGCAGGGCTGGCAGCGCGACAGCGGGCCGTGGCTGCAGATGCCGGGCTTCGGTCCGGGCCGCAACCACCATGCGCGCTGGCGCGCCCTGGCCAAGGCGCAGCAGGACTACCAGGCGCAGTTGCAGGCCTATATGAGCCAGCTGCAGGGCGCGATCGATCGCGCCTTCGGCGTGTTCGAGACCAAATTGCGCGAGCACGAGGATCCCGGCCGCCAGCTGACCAATGCGCGGGCGATGTTCGACCTGTGGATCGACGCCGCCGAAGAGGCCTATGCCGCGTCGGCGTTGTCGGAAGAATTCCGCGAGGTCTACGCCGGCTTCGCCAATGCGCAGATGCGCCTGCGTGCGCTGCTGCAACGCGAGACCGAGCAGCTGTGCGAGCAGCTGGGCCTGCCCACCCGCACCGAACTGGATGCCGCGCATCGGCATATCGCCGATCTGGAGCGGCGGCTGCGCCGGCTGGAGCGTGGCGCGGCGCCGGCCGCCGCGGCGGCGCCATCGGAACGGGCCGCGAGCGGCGAGACCGTCGCGCGTCCGCCGTCGCGTTCCAGGCCCGCGGCCGCTGCGGCGTCCAAGGCGGCGCCAGCTGGCGCGAGGGCCAGGGTCTCTGCTGCCAATCAGTCCGGCGCGCGCGGCGCTTCCACGCCCAAGCCGCCGGCCAAGTCCAAGCCTGTCGCGAAGTCAAAGACCAGAGCTGGCGTGAAGCCCAAGCCCGCCACGAAACCCAAGCCCGCTGCGCCCAAGCCGGCACGCGGCAAGTCGGGCGCCACGCCGCGCCGGAGCCGCGCATGAAAGGGCCGTTGAGCTTCAGCAGCGACGACCTGCTGCAGGAAACGCTGGAGCTGCAGCGCAAGCTCATGGAAGGGCTGCGCGTGCTGCCGGGGCTGGACGACGTGCAGTACGGCGTCACCGAGCGGCAGGAAGTGTGGCGCGACGGCAAGGTGGTGCTGTACCGCTTCGTCGGCGAGCGGCCGCCCACCGCGAAGGTGCCGCTGCTGATCGTCTATGCGCTGGTCAACCGTCCGTACATGGTCGACCTGCAGGCCGACCGCTCGCTGGTCAAGGGCCTGCTGGCGCTGGGCGAGGACGTCTACGTGCTGGACTGGGGCTATCCCGACCGTTCCGAGCGCTACCTGACCCTGGAAGACTATCTGCTGCGCTACATCGACGGCGCGGTCGATCACCTGCGCGAGGCCGCTGCCGGTGCGCCGGTCAACGTGCTCGGCATCTGCCAGGGTGGCACCTTCTCGCTGTGCTATGCGGCGCTGCAGCCGCACAAGGTCCGCAACCTGGTGACGATGGTGACGCCGGTGGATTTCCACACCCCGGACAACATGCTGTCCAACTGGGCACGGCAGGTGGACGTGGACCTGTTCGTGGACACGCTGGGCAACGTGCCGGCGGACCTGATGAACGCCAGCTACCTGATGCTCAAGCCGTTCCGGCTGAACCTGCAGAAATACGTGGGGCTGCTGGACATCCTCGACGATCCGCGCGCGCTGGAAGATTTCCTGCGCATGGAGAAATGGATCTTCGATTCGCCCGACCTGGCCGGCGAGACCTTCCGCGAGTTCGTCAAGCAGTTCTACCAGGACAACGCGCTGGTGCATGGCCGCGCGCGCATCGGCGAGCACGCCGTGGATCTGGCCAAGGTCGCCATGCCGGTGCTGAACATCTACGCCGAACAGGACCATCTGGTGCCGCCGGACGCCTCGCGCGCATTGCGCGGCCTGGTCGGCAGCGACGACTATGCCGAACTCAGTTTCCGCGGCGGCCACATCGGCATCTACGTGTCCGGCCGCGCGCAGCGCGAAGTGCCGGCGGCGCTGCAGCGCTGGCTGGCCGAGCGCGATGGCGGGCAATGAGCGCCTGATGCAGCATGCGCTGCCATCCTCGCGCCGGCTCGGCGTGCGGCTGATCGCGTTGGGCCTGGCCTGTGCCTGCGCGATGGCCGCCGTCGCCGCGCCGCCGCCGGCCGCCGAGCGCGAGATCCAGGCGCTGCTGGCGGCGCTGCAGGCCTCGCCGTGCAGGTTCCAGCGCAACGGCAGTTGGTATCCGGCGGCGGAGGCCAGGGCGCATCTGCAGCGCAAGTACGACTACCTGCGCGAACGCGACCTGGCCGCCAGCGCGGAGCAATTCATCGAGCGCGGCGCCAGCCGCAGCAGTAGCAGCGGCAAGGCCTACCGGGTGGCCTGTCCGGGCCAGGCGGAGCAGGACGCGGCGAACTGGTTCGCACAGCAGCTGGCCGCGCTGCGCCGTCACGCCGCATCCGCGCCACCGCGCCCAGACTGAGCGCGCCTTCGCCGCAGGAGCCGCCGCCATGTCCCAGCCCACCGCAACGCTGTCGCGTTCGCTCAACGACCGCATGCTCGCCGGTGTGATCGGCGGCATCGCGCACCGCTTCGGCTGGAGCGCGACGCTGCTGCGCGTGGTCTACGTGGTCGGCTCGATCGTCTCGGCCGCGTTCCCCGGCATCCTGGTCTACCTGATCCTGTGGCTGCTGATTCCCAACGAAGCCGATTGACGCGGCCGGCGCTGGCTGCGCTGCGCCTGGTCGGTTTCGCGCTGGGGGCGCTGTGGACCTCGCCCAACACACTGCTCGGGCTGATCGCCGGAGTAGCCGGCATGCCGTTCGGCGCGCGTTTGCGGATCAGCCGGCGCGAGCTGGCGCTGGTGTTCGACCGCTTCCCCTGGGGACCGCGCGGCGCGTTGACGCTCGGCACCGTGATCCTGGTCAGCGCCGACGACCTGGACGTGGCCTGCGCCACCTACGAACATGCCGCCGGCCGCTGCCAGCATCCGAACGTGCGCCTGGGCGACCACGAGCGCGCCCACGTGCTGCAATATCTGCTGCTCGGTCCCTTGTTCCTGCCGGTGTACTTCGCCTGCGGCGGGGTCGGCGTACGCAACCCGTTCGAACGCGCCGCCGACCGCTACGCCTTGCGCGGCCGCGGCTGGTGGCCGGGACGGCGCTGAGGCTCAGTCGAGCCGGCCGAAGCCGAACAATCGCTTGAGCGGATGCGCGCGGCGCTCGATCTGCGCGCGCAGCAGGCCGGCGCCGAGCATGCTGTAGGTGATGCCGTTGCCGCCATAGGCCATCGCGAACTGCATGCGCGGCCCGTGTTGCGGGTGCGGGCCGAAGAACGGCAGGCCATCGGCGGTCTCGGCGAAGGTGCCGGCCCAGGCGAAGGTCGGCTGCAGTTCCAGCCCCGGCATCGCCTTGGCGATCTTGCGGCACAGCGTGCGCGCCTTGCTGTCCACGCGTGCATCGCGGCGCGCGGGAATGTCCACGCTGTCGTCCTCGCCACCGGCGACGATGCGGCCGTTGCCGGTGCTGCGCAGGTACAGATAGGGGCGTGCGCTTTCCCACACCATCGTGTCCTGCAGCGCGCCGAGCTGCGCGGCGTCCAGCGGATCGCTGACGAAGGCGTAGCTGCTGCGGTTCTTGGCCACGCGCTGGTCCAGCCAGCCCTGGCTGGCATAGCCGGCGGCCATCACCACGTGGCCGGCACGCACCTGCACGCCCTGGTCGGTGCGCAGCGTGGCGCCGCGGCTGTTCACCGCGATATGCGCGATGCGGGTGCGGTCGTAGACGCCGGCGCCGCGCTTGAGCGCGCGGCCGAGCAGGCGGTAGGTCAGGCGGTAGGGGTCGACGCGCGCGGCCTGGTGGCTGAGGATCGCACCGTGCGCTTCGACGCCGTACGCGGCACGCAATGCCTGCGCATCCAGCCATTCCACGTCCAGGCCGTGGCGCGCACGTAACTGCAGTTCCTGCTGCAGCACGCGCACGTGGCGACGGCGGCTGGCGTAGTACAGGCTGTCGTTCCAGCCGAAGTCGACGTCGCGCAGCGGCCGCACCAGCGATCGCAGTTGCTCCAGCGCCTGCGCGCAGGCGCCGTAGGCGAGGGCGGCGGCGTCTTCGCCATAGCGCCTGGCCAGGTCGAGCATGTGCGTGTCGATCTCGTATTGCAGCAGCGCGGTGCTGGCCGCGGTGCTGCCCCAGCCGATGTCGCGTTGCTCCAGCACCGCGATGTCATGGCCATGCGCGATCAGTTCGTCGGCGATCAGGGCCGCGGTGATGCCGCCGCCGACGATCGCCACGTCGCAGCGCAGGTCGCTGCGCAACTGCGGAAAGCTCTGCATCAGGCCGTTGCGTATCGACCAGAAGGGGTAGCCGCTCTTGAGATCCATACATGTCGATTGCGGTGGGAGGTGCGCGACTAACGCTCAGATTCGGTTAAACCGGCGTGAGGCCGGCGTAAGTCATGTGCGGGCAAACAGCCGCGATTAACCTGCGTGGAGAAAGTCCTCACGATGCGCTGTGTAGGCTGCGCGCCAGTTCCACGAATTCCCAGCAGAGGA
Source organism: Xanthomonas campestris pv. phormiicola (assembly GCA_025666215.1). Lineage (NCBI taxonomy): Bacteria > Pseudomonadati > Pseudomonadota > Gammaproteobacteria > Lysobacterales > Lysobacteraceae > Xanthomonas > Xanthomonas campestris. Next base: position 2,570,690 of record CP102593.1, read on the forward strand.
AGTGTCATGTCGGTCGTTCTGTATATCGGTGGCAGCAAGGATGGCCAGAAGGGCGTGATGCCTTACGGCTTCAGCAAATCGATGAAAGAAACCGACGAGGGGCCGGAGATCTATGTCGAGCGCGTTCTCGCGCTGAGCGATCGCCGGGTCCGGATCATGGCGCTGGAATCGCTGCAGGAGGAGATCGTGGTGGAACGCTTGCACCAGTACTACTCGCGTTGACGCCGGCATGCGAACCCCGGTGTGGTCGCCCGCCTAGCAGGGCCAGCAGCGGTTCGCATCGATCTTTTCTCGACCATGCCCGCACCTGACTCCAGCAATTTGCCGCGCGTCACTGTCCACGAAAGCACCACGGCCGATCTGTCCGAGCACCGTAGCGACATCTTCTTCGCCGCCGTGGAAACCACGCGCATGCCGATGATCGTCACCGATCCGCGGCAGGCGGACAATCCGATCGTGTTCGTCAATCGCGCGTTCGTGGACATGACCGGCTACAGCAGCGAAGAGCTGCTCGGCAACAACTGCCGTTTCCTGCAGGGACCCGATACCGATCGCGACACCGTGGACAGCGTGCGCGACGCCATCGCCGCGCGCAACGAAGTGGCCGTGGAGATTCTCAACTACCGCAAGGACGGTTCCAGTTTCTGGAACGCGCTGTTCATCTCGCCGGTCTACAACGAGCATGGCGAGCTGGTCTATTTCTTCGGCTCGCAGCTGGACGTCAGCCGTCGCCGCGATACCGAAGACGCATTGCGCCAGGCGCAGAAGATGGAAGCGCTGGGCCAGCTGACCGGCGGCATCGCGCACGACTTCAACAACCTGTTGCAGGTCATGTCCGGCTATCTGGAATTGATCGAGCATGCGGTGGAGCGCGAGCCGCTGGATCCGTCGCGCTTGCGCAAGAGCGTGCAGCGCGCGCGCGATGCCGCCGGCCAGGCCGCGCGGCTGACCCAGCAGTTGCTGGCGTTCGCGCGCAAGCAGAAACTGGAAGGGCGCGTGCTCAACCTCAACGCGCTGGTCGCCGGCATGAGCGACGTGGCCGAGCGGACGCTGGGCCACGGCATCGGCTTCTCGCTGGACCTGGCGCTGGAGCTGCGCAACTGTCGGATCGATCCGACCCAGGCCGAAGTGGCGCTGCTGAACATCCTGATCAACGCGCGCGATGCGATGGCCGAGCAGCCCGCGCCGCGCCTGGTGATCCAGACCCGCAACGTCTCCATCCGCGCCGACGAGCCCACCACCTACGACAATCTGCTGCCCGGCCACTATGTCTGCGTGTCGGTCACCGACAACGGCAGCGGCATGCCGCCGGAAGTGCTGGCGCGGGTGCTGGATCCGTTCTTCACCACCAAGGAAGAGGGCAAGGGCACCGGCCTGGGCCTGTCGATGGTGTACGGCTTCGCCAAGCAGTCCGGCGGTGCGGTGCGGCTGTATTCGGAAGAGGGTCACGGCACCACGGTGCGGCTGTACTTCCCGATCGACGACAACGTCGAGAACCCGGCGCCGCGCGACGCGCGCGCCCGCCGCGCCTCCGACCGGCAGGGCAACGAGACGATCCTGATCGTGGAGGACCGGCCGGACATCGCCGAGCTGGCGCGGCTGTTCCTGGAGGACCAGGGCTACGCCACCCACGTCGTGCACAACGCGCGCGAAGCGCTGGAACTGGTCGACAACGGCTTGCAGGTGGACCTGCTGTATTCGGACCTGATCATGCCCGGCGGGCTCAACGGGGTGATGCTGGCGCGCGAAGTGCGGCGGCGCCGGCCCAAGATCAAGGTGCTGCTGACCACCGGCTACGCCGAGACCTCGCTGGAACGTACCGACGCCGGCGGCACCGAATTCGAGGTGTTGTCCAAGCCCTACAACCGCCAGGAGCTGATCCGCAAGGTGCGCATCGTGCTGGACGGCCCCACCGGCGTGAGCTGATCGGGGCAGGACCGATGCCGACAGGTCGGCGCGTCGCTGTCAACGGGTTCCCCGGCGGCGCGGGCGCTGCGAAAATAGCGGTTTTCCGCAAGGCGGCTCCGGCCGGACGCAATGCACGACACTCAGCTCGCCCAGCAGATCGCCAACACCATCGCCGCCGAGATCGGCGCGCAGCCGGCGCAGGCCCGCGCGGCCATCGCCTTGCTCGACGAAGGCGCCAGCGTCCCGTTCATCGCGCGCTACCGCAAGGAAGTCACCGGCGGCCTCGACGACACCCAGCTGCGCAACCTGGAAACCCGCCTGACCTATCTGCGCGAGCTGGAAGACCGCCGCGCCGCGGTACTGGCCAGCATCGACGAACAGGGCAAACTCAGCGCCGAACTGCGCGCGGAGATCGTCGCCGCCGATACCAAGTCGCGGCTGGAAGACCTGTACCTGCCGTACAAGCCCAAGCGCCGCACGCGTGCGCAGATCGCGCGCGAAGCCGGCCTGGAGCCGCTGGCCGATGGCCTGCTGGGCGATCCGTCGCTGACACCGGACAGTTTCGCCGCCGGCTTCGTCGATGCCGACAAGGGCGTGGCCGACGTCAAGGCGGCATTGGAAGGCGCGCGCGCGATCCTGATGGAGCGCTGGGGCGAGGACGCGGCGCTGGTCGGCGAACTGCGTGGCTGGCTCGCCGATGTCGGCGTGATCCGCGCGCGCGTGGCCGAAGGCAAGGAGCAGGAAGGCGCCAAGTACCGCGACTACTTCGACCACGCCGAGGCGCTGGCCAAGATTCCCTCGCACCGCTTGCTGGCGCTGTTCCGCGCGCGCCGCGAAGAGATCGTGTACCTGGAGCTGGACCCGGGCAGCGATGCCGAGGCCGGCCACCAGTACGCCGAGGGCCGCGTCGCGCTGCGCGCCGGCATCGCCAACCAGGGCCGCCCGGGCGACCGCTGGCTGCTCGACGCATGCCGCCTGACCTGGCGCGCCAAGCTGCACATGCACCTGCTGCTGGACCTGTTCAACCAGGCGCGCGAGAAGGCCGAGGCCGAGGCGATCGCGGTGTTCGGCGACAACCTGCAGGACCTGATGCTGGCCGCGCCGGCCGGCGCGCGGGTGACCCTGGGCCTGGATCCGGGTATCCGCACCGGTTGCAAGATCGCGGTGGTCGACGCCACCGGCAAGCTGCTGGCCACCGATACCATCTATCCGCACGAGCCGCGCAGGCAGTGGGACCAGTCGCTGCACACGCTGCGGCAGCTGTGCACGCAGCATGGCGTGGAACTGATCGCGATCGGCAACGGCACCGCCAGCCGCGAGACCGACAAGCTCGCCGCCGACCTGATCAAGCAGAACCCGCAGCTGACGCTGGAGAAGATCGTGGTCAGCGAGGCCGGCGCGTCGGTGTATTCGGCGTCCGAGTTCGCGGCCAGGGAGTTCCCGCAGCTGGACGTGTCGCTGCGCGGCGCGGTGTCGATCGCGCGGCGCCTGCAGGACCCGCTGGCCGAGCTGGTCAAGATCGAGCCGAAGGCGATCGGCGTGGGCCAGTACCAGCACGACGTGGACCAGTACCGGCTAGCGCGGGCGCTGGACGCGCGCGTGGAGGACTGTGTCAACGCGGTCGGCGTCCACGTCAACACCGCCTCGGCGGCGCTGCTGTCGCGCGTGTCCGGGCTGTCGGCCAGCGTGGCCGAGAACATCGTGCGCCACCGCGACGACAATGGCCCGTTCAAGCGCCGCAAGGATCTGCTGAAGGTGCCGCGGCTCGGGGACAAGACCTTCGAGCAATGCGCCGGCTTCCTGCGCATCGCCGATGGCGACGAGCCGCTGGACGCCTCGGCGGTGCACCCGGAAGCGTATCCGGTGGTGGAGCGCATCGTCGGCGCCACCGGCAAGCCGATCAAGGCGCTGATCGGCGACGGCGGTTTCCTGCGCGCGCTCAAGCCGGACCAGTTCACCGACGAGAAGTTCGGCGTGCCGACCGTGCGCGACATCCTCAAGGAACTGGAGAAGCCGGGCCGCGATCCGCGCCCGGAATTCAAGGCCGCGCGCTTCGCCGACGGGGTGGAGGACATCAAGGACCTCAAGCCGGGCATGGTGCTGGAAGGCGTGGTCAGCAACGTGGCCGCGTTCGGCGCCTTCGTCGACATCGGCGTGCACCAGGATGGCCTGGTGCACATCTCGGCCTTGTCCGACAGCTACGTCAAGGATCCGCGCGACGTGGTCAAGGCCGGCGACATCGTCAAGGTCAAGGTGCTGGAAGTGGACGTGGCGCGCAAGCGCATCGCGCTGACCCGGCGCCTGGACGATGCGCCGGCAGCGGCATCGGTGCGTGGCGGCGAGCGCGATGCCGGCGCGCGTCCTGCGCCAGGCGCGCCGCGCCGCGAGCGCGATGCGCGCGGCGGCACTGGCGGCAACGGTGGCGGCAACGGCAAGCCGCGCACGCCGGCGCCGCCGCCGCTGAACAGCGCCCTGGCCGACGCGTTCGCCCGCGCCAAGCGCAACTGAGTCCTGGGCGTGCCGCCGGCCTGGCCGCGGCACGCATCCCACCCCGCGGCGCGATGTCGGCTCAGGCCGGCTCGGCGGCGGCGTTCGGGTCCGGTTCGGCGGCGACCTGCGGCTGGGTCAGCGAAGCGGCCAATGCGATCAGCTTGGTCGGGTCCACCGGCTTGCCCAGGTGCGCGTTGAAGCCGGCCTCCAGGGCCAGCGAGCGGTCCTCGCCGCGCACATACGCGGTCAGCGCGATCGCCGGAATGCGGCTGACCGCGCCGGCGCCGCGCGCGCGCACGCTGCGGATCAGGCTGTGCCCGTCGCGGCGCGGCATGCCCACGTCGCTGACCAGCAGGTCGTAGGGGCGCTCGCGCAGCAGCGACTCGGCATCGTCGGCGGAGACCGCGGCCTCGACCACCGCGCCGGCTTCCTGCAGGAAGCGCTGGGTCACGCCGCGCGAGTCCATGTCGTCGTCGACGACCAGCACGCGCACGCCGTTCAGGCGGACCCCGCCGCGTTGCAGCGCGGCCGCGGCGATCGCCGCGCCGTCGTTGCGCCGCGCCGGCCCCATGCCCTGCAGATCGTTGCGCGGCAGCAACAGGGTGAAGGTGGCGCCCATGCCGATGCCTTCGCTGCTGACCGACAGCTGGCCGTGGTGCATTTCGGTCAATTGCTTGGCGATCGCCAGGCCCAGGCCCAGTCCGCCGGCGCTGCGCGTGCTGCTGGCGTCGGCCTGGCGAAACCGGTCGAACACATGCGGCAGGAACAGCGGATCGATACCGACGCCGCTGTCGCTGACGCTGACGCGCAGATGGGTGGTGCTGTTGTCGAGCGTCACCGTGATCTTGCCCGCGCTGGGGGTGAACTTGATCGCATTGCCGATCAGGTTGGTCAGCACCTGCTGCAGGCGCACCGCGTCGCCGAGGTAGGGCAGCACGGGGGCGTCGCTGCACGGGGTCAGGGCGATGTCGATACCTTTGCTCTCGGCACCGGGCCGCGCCGCATCGATCGCCTCGCCGACCAGCGCGCACAGATCCAGTTCGCTGGCCTCCAGCCGCACCTTGCCGGACAGGATCGCGCTCATGTCCAGCAGGTCGTCGATGATCTGCGCCTGCGCATGGGCGCTGCGTTCGATCACTTCCAGGCCCCGGCTCAGGTCTTTCTCGCGTACCGCCTCGCCCTGCATCAGCCGCGACCAGCCGAGGATCGCGTTGAGCGGGGTACGCAGTTCGTGGCTCAGCGTGGCCAGGAATTCGTCCTTCATGCGGCTGGCGCGCTCGGCCTCGCCGCGCGCGCTCTGCTCGGCGGCGAGCAGCTGTTGCAGGCGCTGATCGGTTTCGCGGCGTTCGATGATGATGCCGGCCAGGTGCGAGGCCGAGCGCGCCAGGTCCTGCTCGTGCACGGTGGGGTAGTGCACGAACGGGTGGTACAGCGCGACCACGCCCAGTACCTGGCCGTCGCTGGCCAGGATCGGGGTGGAGCAGCAGGCCACGATGTCCGCTTCGGTGGCCGCGACCAGATACTCCCGCCAGTTCGGGTCCACCCGCACGTCGCTGCACAGGACTTGCCTGCGCAGGAACGCGGCGCGGCCGCAGCAACCGCTGTGCTCGCCGATCGGCAGGCGGTGCGCCATCTTGCGGAACGCGGCGGGCATGCTCGGCGCGGCGCCTTCCAGCAGGCACTGGCGGTGTTCGTCGACCAGCATGATGGTGCAGCGCAGGCCCACATCGCTCTGCGCCTCGATGCCGCGCGCGATCGCTTCCAGCACCGCCGTCAGCGGCTTGCCGGTGGTGATCATCTCCAACGCCGCACGCTCGGCGGCGGTGGCGTTCTCGATGCGCTTGCGCTCGGCGATATCCAGCAGCGAGCCGATGAAGCCCAGGAACTGGCCCGACGAGCTGAAGCGCGGCGAGGCGGTGTCCACGCACCAACGGTACTCGCCGTCGTGGCGGCGCAGCCGGTATTCGATGGTGAAGTCGCGGCGATCGGCGGCGGCGCGGGCCAGCGTACGCCCGACCGCGGCGGCATCGTCGGGGTGGATCTTCTCCATCCAGCCCGAGCCCATCGCTTCCTGTTCGGTCTGTCCGGTGAACAGATACCACTGGCGGCTGACGTATTCGCAATCGCCATCGGCGTTGGCCATCCAGATCAGCACCGGCGCGTTGTCGCACAGGTTGCGGAAGCGCAGTTCGCTTTCCTGCAGGCGCTGCTCGACCACGCGGCGGTCGTGGATGTCGGTATTGGTGCCGATCCAGCGCACGATCCGGCCGTCGCCATCGCGGATCGGAAGCGCGCGGCCCAGATGCCAGCGATAGCTGCCGTCATGGCGGCGCAGCGGGTATTCGATCTCGTACGGCTGGCCGCTGCGCACCGCAGCCGGCCAGGCCTGCATCGCCCGCGCCAGGCCGTCCTCGGTATGCACCCTGCGCCAGCTGTCGTAGCCGGATTCGCCGGCCGGCAGGCCGGTGTACTCGTACCAGCGCCGGTTGAAGTAGTCGACGTCGCCGTCGGGCGTGGCGGTGAACACGATCTGCGGCATCGCATCGGCCAACTCGCGCAGGCGCGCCTCGCTGCGCGCCAGGTCCGACTGCGCACTGGCGCGCTCCATCGATTCCCAACAGCGCGCCGCGACCAGCCGCACCAGCTCGATCTCCGCCGAGGTCCACACCCGCGGCCGCAATTGGTGCACGCCGACCACGGCCACCAGGCGGCCGGCCTTGTGCAGGGGCGCGCTCAGCAACGCGCGCATGCCCAGGCGCCGGTAGCCGGGATTGTCGAAGTGCGGCGGCGGCGAATAGGTCTGGCTGTCCTGCACCACCCATGGCCGGTTCTCGCGCATGCATTCCAGCAGGTCGCTGCCGAAATCGCTGAAGCGCGAGCGCCCGGTCAGATGCGCGGTGCCGTCGACATAGTCGGCACGCACCTGGAAGGCGTCCTCGTCGGCATCGACGATCGCGTACGCGCAGCGGTTGGCCTGCAGATGCCGGCCGAGCAGCGCGGCCCCGGTCTCGCAGATGGCCTCGGCGCTGTCCAGGTTCTGCAGCGCGTCCTCGAGCATCAACAGAAAGCTGTCGTGGGCCTGCGCGCGCGCCTGCTCGGTGCGGTCGATGCCGTGCACCAGCACCCCGGTGACCTTGCCTTCGGCGTCGCGCATCGGCTGGTACACGCACTCCAGCGTGGTCTCGGAGACCGTCTCGTGCGGCGTGCGGCGCAGGTTGAAGGTCATCGACTCGCCGGTGAAGGGCAGGCCGCTGGCACGCACGTTGTCGAGCAGGCGGATGAAACCCTGCTGCTGGATCTCCGGGATCGCCTCGGCCAGCGATTTGCCGACGACCTCGCGCGGCCCGACCAACTGCTGGTAGCGCCGATTGACGTTTTCGACCACATAGTCCGGGCCGCGCAGGATCGCCAGCGCCGCCGGCGATTGCTCGAACGCGTCGGCCATCTGCGTGCGCTGCGCGTCCAGCGCCTTCAGCAACGCATCGCGCTCGCGTTCCAGCTTGATCTGCGCCGTGTCCTCGGTGCATACGCACAGCACGCCGCCGATGCCGCCGTGGTCGTCGAACAGGGGGCTGTAGGAAAAGGTGAAATACACCTCTTCGCTGTAGCCGTTGCGCAGCATCACGAAGGGCACGTGCTCGTTCCAGGTCGACTCGCCGGTCGCCATCACCTGTTCGGCCTGCGCGGAAACCGCCGGCCACACGTCGGGCCACACCTCGGCTGCCGCGCGCCCGAAGGCGAAGGGGTGGCGCATCCCCAGGATCGGGATGTAGGCGTCGTTGTAAAGATTGATCATCCGCGCGCCCCAGCGGATCGCCATGGGAAAGCGCGAACTCAGGCAGATCGACAGTGCCGAACGCAGACTCTGCGGCCATGCCTGGAGCGGGCCCAGTTCGTGGCCGGACCAGTCGATGGCGCGCAGCAACGCTCCCGCGACGCTGTTGGCAGGCAGCCAGACAGGAGGGGGTTTGCGGTCATGAGCGTTGATGGCGATGTCCCTCGAATCGATCCCTGCACGGCAGGCTCCCGATCGGGGATTGTCAAGGTCGAGCGGTCATTTTCGCGTGAGCATCGCCCAGCGCCTTGATCAGCTGTTCCGACAGGTAGGGCTTGGTCAGCACCACGCCGGCAGCGAAGCCGGGCGGGAGCGATTCGGCGGCCACGCCGGTGGCCAGTACATACGGGATCGCATGCTCGGTCAGCATCCGCGCGACCGCTTCGCTGGTCTCGCCGGCGGCCAGACGGAAATCGAGCACCGCCCGATCCGGCCGCTCCTGCTCGATCAGCGCCAGCGCCTGCCGCACCGACTCGGCAGGGCCGATCACCGCGGCGCCGGCTTGGGCAAGCTGCAGCTCCAGCAGCGTGGCGTTCATTTCGTCGTTCTCGACCACCAGGATACGCAGGCCCCGCAATGCCGACATCGCTTGCTCGTTAAGGTTTGGGAACGGAAATTATAGCGGCAGCCACGATGGCCCCGGTTGGATCGGGATCCCAACGAAGATGAAGGGTTTACCCCTGTCGCACTCCGTTGCGGTCGGCTATACTTCGCGGCCGCGCCGAAGTGGCGGAATCGGTAGACGCAGCGGACTCAAAATCCGCCGCCCTTAAAAGCGTGTGGGTTCGAGTCCCACCTTCGGCACCAGGACCTACGGCAGCTTCGGCTGCCGTTTGTTTTTTGCGCGAGTGGTCGTGGGTGCTCTGCACAGACCTGCGCTTGCGCCCCTGGCACTGGCCACGACGACCGCATCGACACGACAGCTTCTGGAAGGATTGGTGCCGGTCGTCTGCGCTTGGGGAGGCGAGCAGGGCATCCGTCCGCTCTCACCGAGGCCGGGTTGCCCGCAGTGCCTCGGCCCACGGCGCCGCGTACGCGAACGCTCGCGGGACGCCGATACGCCGTTCGCGTGACACATCTACTTGGCGCGCGATGTGCGATGCGGTACTCCGCTGCCGGACCGGCTGTCTGGTCATGCGCGCCGGTATTGCCTGGCTGCTGGCGATCGAAGGGAAGGGCTGCGATGCGATGGACGCATGCGCTCGGCGCTTGCGCCAGCCGATCGTCGAATCGCACGCTCCGCGGCGTTGAAAAAACTTCAAAAAACGCTTGCGCACGCAGCACGCCATCGCTAATATTCCGCTCCTCGCAGCACACGTGGGGCCATAGCTCAGCTGGGAGAGCGCTTGCATGGCATGCAAGAGGTCGCCGGTTCGATCCCGGCTGGCTCCACCAACTTTTCCGGGCACTAGGCCTGTCCGCAAAAGCGTTATCGTTTATCAGCGTCCCCATCGTCTAGAGGCCTAGGACATCACCCTTTCACGGTGGCGACCGGGGTTCGAATCCCCGTGGGGACGCCATTTTTATTCGCAAGCAATCTGAAGTCCGGCGCTGCCGGACTTTTTTTGTCCGGGATTTGTACATTCCACAGGAATCGGGTAAGATTCCGCTTCTGCCAGTACACGTGGGGCCATAGCTCAGCTGGGAGAGCGCTTGCATGGCATGCAAGAGGTCGCCGGTTCGATCCCGGCTGGCTCCACCAACTTTTTCGGACACCAGGCCTGTCCGCAAAAGCGACATCGTCAATCAGCGTCCCCATCGTCTAGAGGCCTAGGACATCACCCTTTCACGGTGGCGACCGGGGTTCGAATCCCCGTGGGGACGCCATCTATAAGTAAGAAGACACCCGGCACTGCCGGGTGTTTTTTTGTCTGCGTCCTGCGTATCGCCGGCAGGCGAGCGTTGTCGGCGGCGTTGTCGCGCGCCACTGCGGGTTCACTGCAGCAGCTTGCGGATCTCCAGGATGGCTTGCGGGGTTTCCTGCACGCTGTGTCCGGACGTGATCACGGTCTCCGACGCCGCACCGTCCAGGTGCGCGCTCCAGTACGGCACGAAGCCGTCGTCGGATTGCGCCAGCGGCACGCGCGGATCGCGGCGGGCGATGATCGAGTGATAGCGCACCTTCGGCGAGATCTGCAGCTCCGCCGCAGCCTGCACGAAGTCGTCGTGGTCGTTGAGGTTGTCCATGCTGGTCGGCAGCTTGCCGACTACGCCGGTGCTGGTGATGTCCTTGAACTGGTCGAGAACACGCGCGGGCAGGCCGATCAGGCGTCCCACCAGGCTGCCTAGCATGCCGGTCGCATGCGGGGTCCCGCGGTGCGGCGAGGCCAGGAAGATCGCCTCGGAGACTTCCGGCATCGGCTCGAAATGCAGCATCGGCGACAGCTTGCCTTGCAGCGTCTGCAATGCCTGCGCGGAGAGCGTGCTGTTGCCGAACAGGCGTTGCCAGAGCCGGTCGCCGTCGCTGGAGGACACCATCAACCGCGCCAGCACGCCGCCCATGCTGTGCCCGACCAGCACCATGTCGTGCGCCGAGGCGCTGCGCCGTTGCGGATCGAAATGGTCCAGCGCCTGCTCCAGGCCTTTGCGGATCTCCATCCGGTTGTAGGCGATCGGCAGGTTGGTCGGGTAGTAGACCAACCAGATCTGATAGCGGGCGCGCAGGTGTTCGTCGCCCAGCAGTTCGTTGGCTAGGTTCACCCAGGCTTCGGGACTGCTGGCCAGACCGTGCAGCAGCACCAGCACCCGGCGGTTGGGATCGTAGGGCTGGGTCAGGAAGATGTGCGGCCGGTCGATGCCATGGGCCATGCCGAACAGCGTGCGCAGCGATTGCTCGGCGAAACCCGAACGCGCCATCCACACCCCATAGCCGGCGCTGAAGTTGCCGGCCAGCGGCACTTCGTAGCCGCCCAGCATGGCACGGGCGCTCAGGTACGGATCGTAGGCTTCCACCCGCACCGCGCGGCTGGCCAGCATCTCGGCCAGCGTATCGCCATCGAAACGCAGCAGCACGGTCAGGCTCGGGGTCGGCATCGCGCTGTAGGCCGGGCTCGTCTCGTCCGACTCGCTCGCCTCGTTCCGCAGCGACGTCGCGTTCGGCAGCACGGCGACCATCTCCGAGCCGAACCCGTCGCGCCGATAGACGCTGCGCAGCCCGGTGAAGCGCAGGCCGCTGGCCGGCAGCATCGTGTCCGGCATCGGCATGTCCTGCAATGCGCCCAACCGGCTCACGTCCAGCACGATCCTCCAGCCGGGCAGGGCCGACAGTTCGGCCGCGCTGTCGGCCTGCTGGTCCTGCTGCTGGAAGCGCAGGAACAATGCCGATACCGCCTGTTGCACCGCATAGTTGTAGTAGTCGCGCACCTGGGTCTGGCGGTCCTCGAAGGTGCGCTCGCTGGGCGCGCGATCGCTGAAGAACAGGTAGGCATAGGCATAACGCGCGGTCTCCAGCCAGGCGCTCAGCGCCGCGTCGCTGCGCGGCTGGCGCTTGGCCAACTGCAGCGAGGCCTGCAGCCACAGCTCGGCGACGGTGGCCAGCTTGCGCTCCTGGACCACACCGTCGTTATGGAGCAACTGCTCGGCGCATTGCCGGGTCCGGGTGCTGCATGCGCTTTCGCTCAGGCCGATCACCGCGAGCGTCTCGATCGCCGGGGTGCTGAGGTGGCCGCTGCTGAGCGGATCGCCGCGCTTGGCCTGGATGTACTCGGCCGCGCTGACCGGTTTCAGCGTGACCATGGCGCAGCCGCTGGCGCCCAACGCCAGGCACAGCAAGACGAGCATGCGCCAGGCCAGGCGCTGGCTGCGCCGGCCGCTCACGCCGTGGCCGTCTGCATCGCGCTGCGGCCGTTGCGCAGCGAGAACAGCAGGTCGTACAGCACCGGAATCACGCCCAGCGTGACCAGCGTGCCCAGCGCCAGGCCGCCGATCATGGTGATCGCCATGCCCGTCCACAACGGCCCGGCGAACAGCATCAGCGGGACCAGGCCGACGATGCAGGTCAGCTTGGTCATCACGATCGGGCGCAGGCGCTTGACCGCCGCGGCGACCACCGCCTCGTGCCGGCCAAGGCCGTCGGCCAGTTCGGCATCGATGCGCTCCAGCAGCAGCACCGCGTTGTTGACGATGATGCCGGCCAGCGCGAGCAGGCCGAAGGTGGCCATGAAGCCGAACGGATAGCCGGTGACCAGCAGCGCCAGGGCCGCGCCGATCAGCACGAACGGAATGCTGGCGACGACGATGAACAGCTTGCGGAACGAGTTGAATTGCCAGATGAACAGCAACAGGATCGCGCCCAGCGCATGTGGCATGTATTGCAGCAGCGCCTGGTTGGCCTCGGCGGAATCCTCCAGTTCGCCGCCCATCTCGATGCGGTAGCCGGGCGGCAGGCGCAACGCGGCGACCTTGTCGGCCAGGGCGGCGACGACTTCGTCGGTGGTCATGCCCGGATTGTGCCCGGTCACGGTGATGGCGCGGCTCAGGTTGCGGCGCTGGATCGAGGACGGCTCGGAGGACAGGGTGATGGCGGCGATCGCCGACAGCGGCACGGGCGCGCCGCCTGCCTGCGGATAGAGCAGGGTCGTGCCCAGATTGGCGGCGCGGACGCGCTCCTCGTCGGCGCCGCGCAGCACGATGGGCACGTTGACGCTGTCGTCGCGGATCACCGAGGCATCGATGCCGCTGTAGCGCAGTTGCAGCGCCTGGGCGATGTCCTCGCTGTTGAGTCCGGCAGCGCGCGCCTTGGCCTGGTCGACCCGTACCTCGTAGCGGGGGATGCGGATCTCCCAGTCGTCGCTGACGTCCACGGTGCCGGGCAATTGCCGCAGCGCCTGGGCGATGCCGGCGGCGATGCGGCGCAACTGCGCTTCGTCCGGGCCGACCACCCGGTAGATCGCCACGCCGGATTCGGTCGACCCCAGCGAGAAACGCTTCGGCTCCGCGCGAACGGCCGGATAGCTTTGGCGGATGTGCTGGCGAACGCGGGCGATGACAGCGTCGATATCGGTCCCTTGACGAACGCCGACAGTGAAGTAGGCGATGTTGGCAGCCGCCTGTGGCGGATTCAAGCCCAGCACGATCCGTGGCCCGCCGTCGGCCACGTAGCCGATGCTGTCCACGATCTCGGGATTGCGTTTGCGATCGGCGAGCCAGGCGCTGATCGATTGCACGGTGCGCAGGGTTTCGCGCGAGTCGCTGCCCGGCTGCAGGGTCACCGGCATCTGGAACTGCAGCCGATCGGATTTGGGCAGAAAGGTATAGGGCAGCGAGCCGAGGATGGTGGCCGCCGCCGCCAGCAACAGCAGCATGCCACCGAGGAACAGCGCCTTGTGCTTGAGCAACTGCTCGATGATGCGCCGGTAGCCACGGTACAACCTGGAATCGTAGTGGTCGGCGCCATGTTCGCCTTGCCCGGCGCCGTGCGCGCGCGCGAAGTACACGCACAGCAGCGGAGTCACGGTGATGCTGAGCAGCCAAGAGCCGAGCAGGGTCACCGCCAGCACGATCGCCAGCGAGCGCATGAACTCGTTGGTGCTGGTATGGCCGAAGAAGAACGGCGAGAACGCGAGCACGATGACCAGCGAGGAGGTCAGCAGCGGCAGCGCGAGGGTCCGCCCGGCGGCTTCGCAGGCCTGGCGGCGTTCCTCGCCGGAGGCCAGGCGGCGTTCGATGTCCTCGGCGATGACGATGCCGTTGTCCACCAGCAAGCCCAGCGCGAGGATGATCGCGGCGATGGAGACGGTCTGCAGCTCCACGTCCAGCGCACGCATCACGATCAACGTGCCGAGGATGGTCAGCGGCACGATCGCGCCGACGATCAGGCCGGTGCGCCAGCCGAGGAACAGCATCACCACCGCCATCACGATGAGCACGGTCTCGCCCATGACGTGGTGCATCTTGCCCATCTCGCGCTCGACCACGTCGGCCTGGAAGGTGACCACGTGCTGGGAAAAGCCCACCGGCAGCATCCGCGCGGTCTCGCCGAGCTTCTGCCGCAGGGCCTGGCCGACTTGCGCGATGTTGTAGCCGGGCGCCATCGACACCGCCACCACCACCGCCGGTTGGCCTTGGTAGATGGCGGCGCTCTCCGGCGGATCGGCCGGCATCAGCGCGATGCGCGCCAGCTGCGACAGCGGGATCTGGCGCGTGCCATCGGCGCCGGAAACGGAGATCAGGGTGTTGCCCAATTCGCCCAGCGTGCGGATTTCGCCGGAGGTGGTGACGGTCATCGCCAGGCCGGAGGCGGCGATCTGGCCGCCGGCAGCGACCATGTTCTGCGTGCGCAGCTGTTGCGCCACCGCGCCGGGGGTCAGGCCGGCCTCGCCCAGCCGGGTGCGGTCGAAGGCGACGTAGATGCGGTCCTCGCGCAGCCCGTGGAAGCTGACGCGCTCCACGCCTGGCACGGTATACAGCAGTTCGCGCATCTGCCGCAGCGGCGCGCGCATCTCGGTGGTGCTGAAGCCGGGCGCGGTCACCGCGATGGAGGCGATCGCGACGCGGCCGAAGTCGTCGTCGACGAACGGTCCCTGCGTCCCCGGCGGCAGTTCCGCGCCGGCCTCTGCGGCCTTGTTGCGCACGCGCTGCCACAGCGTCGGCAGATCGGCGACGTTGTCGTAGGCGGTCAGCTGCACGATCACGCTGCCCGGGCGCACGCTGGTGACGATCTTCTTGAGGCCGGTGATCTCGCGCAGGTGTTCTTCCAGCGGCCGCGCGATCATGTTCTCCATGCGCTCGGTGGACATGCCCGGGAACGCGGCTTCCACCACCGCGTCGCGTACGCTGACGCTGGGTTCCTCCTGCGAGGGGAAACCGAGGAAGGTGATGATTCCGCCGATCAGGATCATCGCTGCGCAGAACAGCGCGAAGCGGCTCGAGTTGAGGGTGGCGCGGGTCAGGTTCATGGCGAGGCAGTGCCGCTCAGGCGCGTATCGGGACGGAAGGGAACGACAGCCTGGCCATCGCTGAGGAAGGCCGCACCTGCCGCTACGATGCGTTCGCCAGCGGCCAGTCCTTGCTGGACCTGCACGCGGCCGCCCTCGGCGTCGCCGGTGACGATCTGGCGTCGGCGCACGGTGGCATTGGCGCCCTGGTAGACGAACACCATCATCTTGCCGTTGCCCATGCTGGGCACCAGCGCGCTCAACGGCACGCTCACCGGATGGGCGTCGTCGCGGGGCAGTTCGAGCAGCAGGTTCTCGCCGCTGCGCAACTGGGCAACGCCGCTGGCAGCGCTTTCGAACAGCGCCTGCATGGTGGCGCCGCCATCCAGCCGTGCGGACACGCTGAGCAGCCGCAGCGGCAGCGCTTGCTCGGGAGCGTCGGCGCGATACCCGTTCGCGGCCTGGCCAGGACGCAATGCCGTGGCCAGCGAGGCTGGCAGTGCGACCGTCACCTGGGCGTGGCCCTGGCCTTCGACCCGCAGCACCGTCTGGCCTGCGGCGACATTGGCGTTGGGCTGCTGCAACCGGGCGACCACGCTGCCGTCGAACGGCGCGCGGAGATCGGTCTGGCGCAGGCCGCGGCGCGCCAGCGACAGGTCGGATTGGGCGCTGCGCAAGCGCGCTTGGGCGCTTGCGAACGCGGTTTTGGCGGCGGTCAGGGTCGTTGCCGACGCCGCCCCGTCCTCGAACATGGCCTGCTGCTGGGCGAGCTGGGTTTGCTGCTGCTGCAGGTCGGCGGCGGCGATCCTGGCGCTGGCCTCGGCCTGTTCCACCCGTAACCGGTTCGGTTCCGGGTCCAGGCGCGCCAGGATCTGACCCTGGCGCACGTGATCGCCGACATCCACCTCGATCGAGGCGATGCGGCCGCCGCCCTCGAAACCGAGTTCGGCGCGCTGCTCCTGGCGGACCTGGGCCACGAAGCGGCTGGTATCGCGACCGTCGGCGGCACCGACGGCCTCGAGTTTCACCGCGCGCGGCGCTTCCGCAGGCGGAGGCACCGCGCGGCTGCATGCGGCCAACGACACTGCAGCCAGCGGCATGCAGACGGAGAAGAAGATCGCAAAACTGGGTTTCATGGGCGGCTGCTCTGGGTTGCCGTCAGAAGTTGTAGGTCACGGCGGCGATGGCGCTGGCGAAGCTGCGGCGCTTCACGATCGGACTGTCTGCCACGTCGTCGGTGAAACGCATGCCGCTGACCGACAGCGAGGTGCTCCAGTGCTTGGACAGGGCGTGATCCCAGTTGGCGCCGACCGAATACGCATACAGCCCCGAATCCTGCTTGGACACCGCATAGCCGCTGCTCAGGCTTTGTGCCGCGGTCACGCCGAAGTAGGCCTGGTTGTAGCGGCGGTCGCCCCAGTGCGCATCCACGTCCATGGTCACCGTGTCCTTGTCGTTCTGCAGCAGGGTGAACTTGCCGCCGGCACGGTAGTCGTTGCGCCTGGCGCCGTCCTTCAGTGCGAACTCGGCTTCCGCGTTCAGGGTGAAATACGGGGTGAACTGCTGCGCGATCATGGTGTGGCTGGTCACCGAGCCGGGCACGGTGCCCATGCCGGCCAGGGTCTTGGAACCCGGGCGCCAGTTGCTGTCGCGGTCCAGCCGGCCCAGGTCGTAGCCGAAGGACTGGCTGACGTAGAAGCCGCCATCGGTCTGGAACTGCACGCCGAGGCCGCGCACGTTGTCGAAGAACACGATGCCGCTCTGCGCCACCAGCACCGGGGTGAACAGCGTGCGCGAGTCCTTGGAACCCAGGTAGCGCGGCGCCGCCACCGCGCCAGCGCCGATGCTGAGGTCGGTCTGGTGACCGAACAGGCGGAAGCCGGACGCATCGGCATCGGCGGCATTGGCGGCCAAAGGCGACAGGGCGCAGGCCAGGATCGGAAGCAACGCGAGAGTTTTCATGGTAAGCCTCTTTCGAAGTGGGGTGGATCAAGATGCGTGCGGCAACTGCACGCCATAGAACGCGCGGAACAGCGCGATGCGGTTGAGGATCAGGTCCTGACGTGACTGCAGGTGATCCAGGGCGGCCTGCTCGGCGGCGATACGTTCGCCGAGCAGCGTGGTGCGGTCCTGCAGGCCCTGCGCGACACGCTTGTCCATGCGTGCGATGCGCTGCTGCTCGCGTTCGCTGTTGGCCCGCTCGCGCTGCTCGCGCTGTTGCAGGCCGGGATTGGCATCGAGCGCATCGGCGACGTCGCGAAACGCCGACTCGATGGCCTTTTCGTAGTCGGCGATGCCGGCTTGCTTGCGCAGTTGCGCGATATCCAGGTTGGCGCGGTTGCGCCCGAAATCGAAGATCGGCAGCGTCAACTCCGGGGCGAAGCTCCAGGCGCGGCTGCCGGTCTTGAACAGGCCGCTGAGGACGTCGCTGGCGGTGCCCAGCGAGGTGCTCAGCTTGATCGACGGAAAGAACGCGGCACGGGCGGCACCGATATCGGCGTTGCGCGCACGCAGTTCGGCCTCGGCTTGCTGGATATCGGGGCGCTGCAGCAGCACCGCCGAGTCCAGGTCGCGCAGGGCGGCGGCGCCGGGGTCGGCCGGCAGCAGGTCCTGCAGGTCGCCGCTGCCGGCCGGCGCATCGAAACCGGCGACCAGTTGCAGGGCGCGGCGCGCGGCGGCATGGTCGCTGACCGCCTGCAAGGCGCGAACCTGGGCCTGATCGGTCTGGTGGCGCTGGCGGTCCAGCGCGTCGTTGGAGATCAGCCCGACATCGTGCTGGTCGTTGGCGAAGGCCAGCAACGCCGCGCTGTCCTTGGCGATGGCCTGGAAGCGGTCCTGCGCCTGCGCCGCCGCGCGTTCCACCGTGTAGGTGCGCAACACTTCGGCGATCAGCGCCCCGCGCGCGGCCTGTTGGCCGTAGGCGCTGGACAGGTAGCGCTGCTGCGCCGCGGCCGACAGCGCCGCCAGCTTGCCGAACAGGTCCAGTTCGAAGCTGTCGACACCGACCGCCGCGGTCACCAGCTTCTGTCCATAGAGCGCCTGCCGCTGCGGATCGTCGTAACTCTGCCGGGTATCCTGCGCCTGCACTCCGATTTGCGGTAGCTGCTGGGAACGGTCGATCCGGTACTGCGCCCGCGCCTGTTGCACCTGCAGGACGGTGGTGCGGAAATCCGGGTTGTGCGCCAGCGCCTGGCTCACCAGCGGCGCCAGGTCGCGGTTCGGCGAAAAATCGTGCAGGAACCGCTGTTCCTGCTCGGTCAGGGCCACCGTCGCGGCGGCGGCGGCGGCGTGCGGTGCCGTTGCCGCATCGGACGCGCCCAGCGTGCCCGGCACGACCGCCTGCGGGCGCTGGTAGACCGGCGCCAGCGAGCAGCCGCCGAGCAGTGCGGCGACGAGGACGGCGAGGAGTCGATGGCTATTCGGGCCATCGCCTGCAGACGGTAGAATCATGGGGGTCAGTCGGTTGGGTAGCCAATCTCGAGTGATAGAGTCGGCCGGGCAGTTCAAGCCGGCTTTCAGGAATCTTCAAGATTTCATCAAGACGGGCAAAAAGGGCCGCAAAGCCAATGAATTCGAAGAAGATCCTCGTCGTCGAAGACGATACCGACAGCGCCAGCATCCTCGATGCCTATTTGCGCCGCGACGGATTCGAGGTCGCCATCGCCAGCGATGGCGAGCGCGCGATCCAGTTGCACGCGCAGTGGAAACCGGACTTGGTGCTGCTGGATGTGATGCTGCCCAGGCTGAGCGGTACCGAAGTGCTGTCGACGATCCGCCGCAGCAGCGACACGCCGGTGATCATGGTGACCGCGATGGGCGATGAGCCGGAAAAGCTCGGCGCGCTGCGCTATGGTGCCGACGACTACGTGGTCAAGCCCTACAGCCCCAAGGAGGTGGTCGCGCGGGTGTACGCGGTGCTGCGCCGCGCCGGGCCGGCCAGGGCCACCGAGGAGCTGCTGAAGTACGAGCGGCTCACGGTCGACACCCGTGCGGTCCTGGCCACGGTGCAGGATGGCGACGGCAACGCCGTGCCGCTGGACCTGACGCCGACCGAATTCAACATCCTGGCCACCTTGCTGAAGACGCCGTTCAAGGCGTACACGCGCAGCGAACTGCTGGAAATCTGCCTGCCGGAAAGCGACGCGCTGGAGCGGGTGGTGGACGCCCACGTGCACAACCTGCGCAAGAAGCTGGAAGCCGAGCGCATCAGCGGCGTGCTGGTGACGGTGCGCGCGATCGGCTATCGCTTCCGATGAAATGGACATGGCCATTCGCTCGCCGCCAGGCGCACGCGCCGCTGTGGCAATGGGTGGGCCTGCGCATGAGCGCGCTGGCGGTGATCACCGTGCTGGCGATCGTGTTCGCCATGTGGCTGCGCTTCGCGATCTGGGACATCATGACCCTGCACAAGCTGCCGCCGGCGGCGCGCCAGGAAATGATGGAGCTGCGCCAGGACCCGCACAGCAACGAGCAGCGCTTGTGGCAATTGTTCGCGCGCTATTACGACGTCGCCGACTTCCTGCCTGGGTTGGCCAGCCGCGACTGGCTGCTGCTGGCGGTGCTGGTGGTCGGCTCGATCCCGGTCATCGTGGTGTGCGGGTTGCTCGCCTCGCGGCCGCTATCGCGGCAGTTCTCCAACGTGGCGGAGGCCGCCCGGCGAATCAGCGACGGCGACTTTTCCGCGCGTGCCAAGGTGATCCCCCACGCGCCGGACGAGCTCGCCAGCTTCGCGATGGACTTCAACGGCATGACCGCGCAACTGCAGCAATACGAGCGCGAGGTACGCGATTCCAGCGCGATGCTGGCGCACGAACTGCGCACGCCATTGAACGCGGCGATGGGCCGGGTGCAGGGCATGCTCGACCAGGTCTTCCCGTGCAGCGACGAACAGCTGCAGATGGTCCATCGCCAACTGGAACAGATCAATCGCCTGGTCGGCGACCTGCATCTGCTGTCGATGGCGCGCGCCAATCAGCTGATGCTGGAGCCGCACACCTTTCCGCTCGACATGCTGATCCGCGAGCGTCTGGCCTGGCTGGCGCAGCCGTTGCAGGCCGCGCAGATGCAGGTGGAGCTGCGCGTGCCGGGCAGCGTGTCGATCAGTGCCGATCGCGACCGTATCGGCCAGGTGCTGTCGGTGCTGATCGACAACGCGCTGCGCTATGGCGCGGTCGGCAAGCGCCTGCTGATCGAAGTGAGCGCCGGTTCGAGCGACGTGCTGGTCTGCATCTGCGATCGCGGGCCGGGCGTGACCCCGGAACTGCTGCCGCGGATGGTCGACCGCTTCTGGCGCGCCGAGGATTCGCGCGCCCGGCACTCGGGCGGCAGCGGCCTGGGCCTGTCCATCGCCGCGGCGATCTGCCAGGCCCACGGCGGCGCGCTGGAATTCGGCAACCGCGAGGGCGGTGGCTTGTGCGCGCGGGTGCGGTTGCCGCGGGCGCCGTAGGCACGATCGGTGCGCGAATGCGTCCGCGGTCGGATTGTGCCGCCGTCTGCGCAGCGCGGCAGCGCGGCGGTACTGCCGCTTCCGAAGGCCTGGGCTGGGGTAGCCTCGCCACGGCTGCTCGCGAATGCGAGCGACTCTGGGACGGTGCCTACGGCTGCGGCAATCAGATTGCCCTGATCGCCGCTACCGGGGAGATGCCGGACGCACGCAGCGCGGGCGCCAGCACGGCAAGCTGGCCCAGGATCCACAGAGTGACGGCACCGATCGGCATGTACCACAGCGGCAACCGCGGCAACTCGTAGGCGCGCATCAGCACCAGGCTCATGCCATAGGCGAGAAGCATGCCGAACACGATGCCCAGCGAGACGATGAGGAAGTTCTCGATCTGGAAGTAGCGCAGGATGTCGCTGCGGGTGGCGCCCAGCGCGCGTCGAATGCCGATCTGCTTGCGACGCTGCGTCACCCAGAAACTCGCAAGCCCGACGATGCCCAATGCCGTCGTTCCGAGCAGGGCGACGATGACCCCAAACAGCATCGCCGCCATCACCCGCGAGCTCTTGAAGTAGCTGTCGCGCAACTCCACCAGGCTCCGGCTCTGCTCCATGTCGAAGACGGCATCGGGTGCCACCTTGAGCACCGCATCGCGGGAATCGCGCATGATGGCGGGGATGTCTTCCGGGTTTCCCCGGATCAGGTATTTCCCTGCCAGACTCGGCCCGGGAATCGCAGGCACGAAGACCGACCAGTCCGGATCCTCGGCTTCGCCGCCGCCGGGCTGGGAGACCGAAAGGTGGTCGATGACGCCGATCACCCTGAAGCTCGTGTCCATGCTCCAGAGGCGCTGCCCGATCGGGTTCTGGCCTGGCCACAGATGCTCGGCCAGCTTTTGCGTGATCAGCACCGGGGGATTGGAGGGAACGTATTGTGCGACCGGCGTGTACTCCTCCGACGCGGGAAGACGCCCCGACAGCAGGCGCAATCCAAAGGCCTGGATGGCGCTTGCGTCGCCGACATAGAAGTCGATCACGCCGCCGAAATGCTGCTGCTCCTGATCGAGCGTGACCCCGGCCCGCGCGCCAGGTTCGCCGAATGGCACGGCATTGACCACGCTGACGGTTTTCACCGCGGAGATGCCGCGCAGGGCGGCCACGACGCGCGCGTTGAGATCGCTGGCCAGTTGCGGGTCGAATCCGGACAGCTTGACGGTGCCCAAGGCCGCCTCGTCCACGCCGCTGTCGATCCGCATCGCCTGCAGCCGTTGCGAGATGAGGAAGCAGGCGTTGCAGAACACCGCGCAGGCCAGCGAAATCTCCAGCGCGATCAGGACGGTGGCGATGCGGTGCTTGCGCAGCGCGGAAAGAACGATGCGAATCTGCATGGGGCCTCTTCTACAGCAGCTTCAGTTGCGATGCGGGCTGAATCAGGCTGGCGCGCAATGCCGGCAGCGTGCCCGCGAGCAAGCTGACGGCGACCGACAATGCGAACGTCAGCAGGAACATCGAGACATCCAGGTAGGCGAAGTCCGCATAGGGAACGGGTTGACGGCGTACCAGATGCAGGCCGAGCAGGGTCAGCAACAGCCCGCCCACGCCGCCGAAGACGCCGATGGCCGCCGATTCGACCAGGCACTGGATGAATACCGATGTCCGGGTGGCGCCCAGCGCCCGGCGCAGCCCGGTCTCTCCGCTGTGCCGCAGGAACTTGGCCAGCAGCAGGCCCACCACATTGGTCAGGCAAATCATCAGGAACGCGAACGCCAGCGCGGATTGCAGCTTCACATCGCTCGGCACCACGCGGTTGAAATCGAGCCATTGCATCAACGAGCGCAGGCGGGTGTTGTCCGCGTACCTGAGACGGCCGAGTTCCTGCTGTTGCGCGGCATAGTTCTTCAGGAATCGATCGTAGGCGGCCACTTTGTCGGCGCCGTCCAGGCGAACCCAAAGCGCCACCCACACGCATGGGGAATTCTCGAGGTGCCCGGGTTGGTCCGGCGTCGCCCAACAGGTGAAGGCCTGGAAGTTGCCGGCATTGACCTCCAGGCTGGTGAAGAAGGGGACGAAAATATCGTCGGGCTGCCCGTAGAAGCTCGATGTGTCGCCATTGGCGAACCGGCCGCCGCGCACCTTGTAGAACAGCGGCGACGGCCGCCAGGGCGCCAGGACGCCGATGATCCGCACGTCGACGCCTCCCAGCCGCACGATTTGGCCGACGCTGTTCCGTCCCCCGAACAGCCTCTCGTTCAGATTGGAGGAAATCACCGCCAGGCGCGCGCGTCCGGTATCGTCGTTCCGGCTCCAGCCCTGCCCATATTGGAATGGGACATTGAACATGGGAAAGAAGTCGGAGGTGGTGGAGGCCATGGCCAACATCATCGGCGGCAATCGCGTGGCGGGCGCGCCGAGCTTCACCTGGCTATTGACGACCAAGGCCTGCTGGTCGGCCTGCTTGGCGTTCCAAAGGTCCATCGCCGTTCGATAATCGAGAACATCGAGCGGCTCTCTGCCCTTGGACTGCGGATTGACGTCGATCTGGGGGTAGTAAATGTCCTTGCTGCGGTCCGGCAGAGGATCTCCCGATAGCAGGTGCATCACCGTCAGCGTCGTCATGCTCGCCCCGATGCCCACGGCAATTGCCAGCACCATCAGCGCGGTCAGCACCCTGTTGCGCTTCATGTTGTGCAGAGCGATCTTCACATAATAGGCGAGCATGCCTTCAAGCACTCCTTCGGGCCATCGGAACGGTCTCTCCGTTCGGTCGGCGTGGCGGCAACACAGGGACATGGGCGCCTTGGGGCGCCTTGGGCCGCGTTCGGATCAGCATGCGACCGCGTTACCTTGCGGCTGTGCCAGCGGCTCGTCCTTTCCCAGCATATGCACCTGATCGAACCTTGAAAAGTACTCTTCGGCGCCGTGCATGACGATCAGCAGGATCTTGCCCCGCGTGCGACGCTGGATCTCCTCCATGGCGACGGATCGGCTGCGCGCATCCAGGTTGGCCAGCGGCTCGTCCAGCACATACAGGTCCGCGTCCTGCGACAGCGCGAGGGAGAGCGACAACTTCTGCTGCTGTCCGGCCGACAATTGATCGGGATAGGAATCCAGAATGTCCGGCTCGTATATCCCGAACAGCCGGAGCAGGTCGTCCTCCGCTCCCAGATCCCTGACCTTGATGGGGGGGAACAGCACCGGCAGCGTCACCGCGCTGATCCGTGCCGGCAGTTCAAGTGCGCCCTGCGACGGCGACAGATAGCCGGACAGGATGTTGGCGAGGGTGGTCTTCCCGGATCCGTTGTGGCCGACGATGAGCGCGCTGGTCCCGGGTTCCAGGCGCATGGAAAAATCCGAGAGCACCGGATTGATTCCGTACGCATAGCCGATCGACGTCGCCGCGACCGCGTTCCCGGTCTTGTGAGAGGGCACGGCGGGCGGCTCGTCCAGGAACGCCACCACCCTGTCGAGCGTCGCGGCATGGCTGTGCAATTCCGCCCACTGCCTGAAGATCTCGATCAGCGTCGTCGCGGAACGCCAGAAGGCGTTCATGAAGGCAATGAACGAGCCGATGGTCATCTGCCTGCGGAACACGAACAATGCGCCGACGAAGATGGAGCAGACGTCGGAGATGACCATCGTCAGATCGCTGGCACCTTGCAACAGGCGGATCACGCGAAACTTCCTGTATCCCGAATCCAGGACTTCGTCCATGCTCCTGGAAAAATTGCCGAGCGTCTTCGACGCCAGGCCGAAACTGCAGACCATCTTGAATGCGCCTACCGACTTGGTGAGTGCGTTCAACAGCACCGCTTCCTTGTCCCGCTCGATGGAGGTGAGGCCACGGATCTTCTTGCCCACCACGATGCTCACGAACGTGGCGATGGGGATGATGGCCGAGAGAATCAGTAACGCCTGCCAGGAGATGAAGATCAGCACCGAGACGAGCGCGACGAACGTGGCGATCTTCACCGCCAGGGTCCGCACCAGGGCGAGCATGGGGACGACGCCGTCCTTCACGTCGGACCGGATCCGCGCCACGTAGGAGCCTTCTCCCTCGCGCAACACGTCGCGGTAGTCCTTGCCGAAGTAGGCGCGCAACAATCTGGCGCTGATCTGCCTGACGATCTTGTTGTCCAGCTTCAACTGCCAGAGGGAAAGCCAGTAGATCGCGACATTGAGGGTGAGCCCCAGCGCGAGATAGCCGAGAACCAGATAGACAAACCGGCCGAAATCGGCGCGGCTGGAGGCCTCGTCGAAGATGGCCTTCATCAACAGGGGATGCAGCAAGCCTTCCGCGCCGCCCACTAGCGCGGCACACAGGGTGACGCCTACATATTCGGTCCGGAACTTGTCGAGAAGCAGCAGGAAACACTGCGCTGCCGAACGCCTGCGCTGGACTGTGGCGGACAACGTCATCGGCCTCTCCGGACTCAACGGCTCGCGGCGGCGGCGGACAATCCCATGTCCGACTCTAGCCGTTCCGGATGCGTCGCGGAAAGTGCCGGACGCGTCTTCGCGGGCAGGTCGTCGATCTCGTCCAGACAGAACTCGTCCGCTGCCAGGGTCGCGCGCCGATGCAGCGTTCGCATGATGCCCGCCGTGCCGGTGGCGTAGTCGCAAGAGATGCGGAACAGGTTCTCCCCGGGAGTTGCGTAGCCGCTGTCCTCCTTGAACAGGTACAGGTCCGCCAGGCCCTGCAGGGGCCGCTCCGCCATGGCCAGGTAGCGCTCGTCTCCGGAGTACAGATGCGCATCGACCAGCACGTCGACGAAGCCGGCCAGACCATAGATCAGGCCCGGAAAGCCGGAGTACTTCCTGTGCAGGTCGGTGAGGATCGGTCCCAGCTGGTCCCAGCGGCCGTAGCGGATGGCCACCTTGGCCACGCCGGCGCTGCCTTGCTCGATGTAGTGTTCGTAGGTGTTCTTTTCTTCGGGCGCGCAGGCGAAGGCGAGGCTGCCAGGCTCGAGTTCGAAACCGAACGAAAGATCGTAGTCGAGCGCCTTGCCTCCCAGTTCGCGCCAGGACGCGACGTTCAGTACCTGGGACAGGCGCAGGAAGAACAGCGCGACGCCGCTTTGGCCATAGCCGAATCCGATCCGGATTCCGCCTTCGTCCTCCCAATGCAGCCCCTTCGCATCCTCGATCGCGGTCGAGGCCAGGGTTTTCGCCAGGTCGATCGCGACGTCCAGGTAGTGCGGCTCGCCGCTGTTGCGGTAGGCGGCGAGGTTGGCCATGCCGACGCCGGCCATGCCGTAGTAGAGCGAGTGGTGCCGGCGCAGCAAGGCGCTGCCGTTGGCATAGCCCATGAAGCGCCTGCCGATCTCGGCGCTTCCGATCGCCAAGCTGGCCCAGGCGATGCCGGCGCTCCCGGTCAGCAGCCCTGGCGGCAGCGTTTCCGCTGCGACGGCTGCCAGTTCCCGGTGGTAGCGATCCAAGGCCTGCCCAGGCACCTCGAAGCCGCATTTCAACAACGCCTGGACGATGCCGCATGCGCCAAAGCCGAGACTCAGCGCGTTGGTGTGGCCGGCGAAGGGATCGACAGGGAACAGCGCATACACTTCTTCCAGCCGATAGTGGCTGACGATGAAGGCCGCCAGTTCGCGGCATGCCTCGCCTGGAGACAGGATCGGGGCGGAATGCCGCGCCGTGTACGGGGTCTCGAAGGACGCCGGGCCATCGAGCAAGGCGATCGCCTCGCGGCAGCTGATCGTATTGCTGGAAAGCCGGCGGATGACCTTCTGAATGGGCGTATTCGACCAACCGATGTCGGCCACGAGTGCGGGCAGGACATTGCTGAAGAGATCGTCGCGGACGTACGCCATCGCCACGATCGGGAACATGCTGTACATCATGATCGCGCCGATCGCGTAGATGTCGTCCTGAGAGTTGCTTTCCTGCTTGCGGCCCTTGACGGCGGCGCGGAACCCCGGGGTGTGGATGTCCAGGGCGTCGTCGACCGCGGGCTGGAACGCGGCTTCGAGGTCGATGATGCGGACGGTCATGCTGGCCTTGTCCACCAGGATGTTCATCGGGGAAAGATCGCCGATGACCAAGCCCCTGTGGTGGAAGCGATCGACCGCCTCCAGCAGGCTGGTGAAGATGCTCTTGCACTTGACGTAGAACGCCTCGCTGTCCTCCCTGCCTGGATGGATGCGGAGCAGCGGGGTATTCATCAACATCACTTCGCGCATGTCGACCGCATCCAGATGCTCTTCGACAAGGTAGAAGTTTTCCCAGTCCCAGAAGGTGGTGACGAGTTGCGGGGAGACGCCCAGATCGCTCACCATGCGCAGGACTTTCTCCTCCTGGGCAAGGCGCGTCGTCGCGTCCTGGCCGTTGGCGACCAGTTCGACGTAAGGCCGCGCCTCCTTGACCACCACCTCGCGCCCGCTCGCGGTATCGGTGGCCAGGTAGACGCCGCCGGTATTGGAGAACCCCAGCGCGCTGGTGATGACGAACCTTCCCTCGTTGAGGGTCATGTCCGGCTGCTCGGCATCGTCGCGCGGGAAAGGATCCGACACCCACGGCGGCGTTTCGAAGTACGGCGTTCTCCGATCGACGACTTCTTCGCCGTCGGGCGAGGTCAGGATCGGTATCAGCTGGCCCATGTAGTCGAGGCGATTGACCGGGATGATTCCGCCGTAACGGTAATAGAGGCAGCGACAATCCCTGTAGCGATTGTCGGACAGGATGTAGGACCCGACATCATCCTTCAGGATGGCGTAGGCGCACTCGATGAACTGACAGAACACCTCGTCGGTCGGGGGATAGAGGGTGATGAACTTTCCAGAACCGCCGCGCGACCAGCGCTTGGACGTCATCAGCTTCATCGTGTTGATGTCGTTGGCGAACTTGAACTGGAGACCGTGCTCCAGGGCCAGATCCGCGACCTTCGCGAGAATGTCCCGGCAATTGACCTCGTTCGCGGAGACATGGATTTTCCAGCCTTGGGTGGCGAGCGGGGCCGCCGCGGCGTCTGCAGAAGGCATGACATGCGACCACACGCCGGAACGCCAGACGCTCCATTGCAGGCCCCTGGCGCGCAGGATCCGCTTGACCAGCGAACTCAATTCGTCCGTCGGCCGATAATGGGAATAGACAGGCTCGTAGAAGCGGCTGTCCGCCGCCATGAAAAACACCTTGTCGATATGACGGGCTTCCCGCAGCGATCTTGCTCGACCCGACATGCACATGTCCCTTTGCTGGATATGGTTGTTCTTGTATTTATGGAGGCTGGTCCATAAACAGAAACATTGAAATCAATTAAAAGCTAATTTCACGTACAAAAAGAGAGAGCAATGGCGCAATGCCATTGCCCTCCACTTCCTGCCGCTTAGGCGATGACGCCGTTGCAGCAATTGCTGGTGGAGCTGCCGGTGCTGCTGCCCAGCAGCGAGTTGGTTTCATCCAGGGCCAGGCGCTGCAGATTCAGGACACGATTCATTGAGCTTTCCTTAGTTAATGGGTTTACCATCCAACAACCAACCATCCGGCGCGTTTCGTCCGGATGACTGGGCCAAGACCGCATCGAGAGTTTTCCAGACCTTGGCGAAGCGCTCTCCATGCAGCTTCTGTGCGGCGAAGAAGTTCACCGGAATGGCGCGCGAAATGCTGCGCTGCACGCATTTTTCCATATTCAATTCATTGCCGCGTGCCGTTGAACTTCTCAATCTTTTTTTTCATAGTCAAGTGCCAAAACTTCATGAGTGCGGGTTTCCGCCGCCGGATTCTCGGTTTGTATCCGGCTGTAGACAATTTTAAATCCGCGTGACATGCGCGGTCTCGAGAAAGAGCTTCCGATCCCGATTCGGCGACGCGGATGCCACGCTTTCCGGCATGGTTCGCGTTGGCCATGTCATGGCGGAATGGGGGTGCGTATGCGTCTTGCCTGAGCGCCATCGCCGGTGGGCCTCGCGTTCGGTATGGGCGAGCTTCGCCCAGCGCTGTCGTCGATCTGTGTTGGCAACACCGATTTACCGAGCCCAGGATGCGGATGGCTGTCGGTTCTGATGCGTGGCTGGCGGCGTCCCGGCTGGTGGCCGCCAGGCCTTTGTCCCCGGCGTGCAGACAACGCCGGGGCAGGGCACCCAGTTCGGGGCCGGCACGAGGACCATCCATCGCATCGTCGCAATCGGTGTCCGGACCTCGCCCAATGCCGTCGCGATGCCCGCGCCCGGCGGCAGGCTTGCCGAACGCCGCAACTGGCCGGGTATCGGCGATAGGCCAGGGCGATGCGGCAAAAATAGGCGCCGCGGTGTGCCAGGGCAGATGCGGACCGAGGCCGTCAGGATCGGCCAGCGTTGGATTTCCATCCGCGGACAGGCCATTGACTGCCAAGCGCCATGCCGGTCCGACCGGCAACACCCGTTCGGAGTGGCTGGCCAGCGAGCGAGCCGCGACGTAGGAACTGCAGCGCCGCACCTCCGGGGCGCACGCGACGATCCTTGGGTTGCTGAAGCGCCATGGCGAGGATCTCAACCACAGGCCGCACGCCGAGCTTCGGCGACGATTGCGCAGGAGGCGCCGAGTCGTTCCCGGTGACGGGAGCGGCGGCCGCCCTTTGCTTGAGCACGCGATCGCGGCGCCCGCTGCCTCAGCCGGTGTCGCGCTGCACGCGCGACCGGAACGCGCGCACATTGTCGCCGCGGATGCGGCTTTCCCGCGTGCCCAGGATGGTGTCGACCTTCCTGTCCGAGCCGGTCACCGGCTTGGCCTCGACCGACGTTTCCCGCTCGAAGGCGTGCGACTTGTCGGTATTGCGGTAGTACCGGTACAGGGCCCAGTACAACGCGCTGGCGCCGGCCGGGCCGGCCAGCAGCAACCAGAGTCCGCTGTCGTTGCTCATGCGCTGCCTGCCACGATCCAGAGTGCGATGGCTTCGATGAAGGTGCCGGCGGCGAGCGCGGCCAGCAACAGCTTCCACTGCTGCACCGGCACGCTGCCCATGGTTTCGCCGGTACGGCCGTTCACCGCGATGTAGTGCAGCATGCCGCCGTTGCGGCCGGGCTCATGGTACGAGTACAGCCACACCGGCAGGTACATCGACACCCAGCGCGTGCCGTGCACGTCGAGCCGTTCCTGCTCCCAGCGCACGCCACGGTCATAGCGGCCGACGGAATCGGCGACCTGGACGCGGGCGATCGACAGCAGCTGGTCCTCCAGGCGCGGCCGCAGCTGTTCGACGTCGCTGTTGCGCTTTTCCGAGGTGAAGCCCGCCAGATACGACGCGTTCCACTTCACCGCGTTCTTGGTGTCGAACGGCAGGATCGTGTTGATGATGTTGTTGGTGTTGGACTGGGTATCCAGGTTGCCGCGTTCGGAAGACGATTCCAGCGGCAGGTCGTCCACGGTGAAATCCACGTGCCGTTGCACCTGGTACACATCGGCGTCGTAGTACGTGGTCTTGTTCTTTTCCGTGCCGCGCGTATACCTGCGCGTCTGGATCTCGCCCTTGCCGGCCACGCTGGCGCTGACGTTGCCGTCGACGATCATGTAGGGCAGGTAGACGCCGATCACGTTGTCGGGCGTGAACTGCTGCTTGAACGCCTTCAGCGCGAACAGGCGCCGCTTGTCCACGAACTGGCGGATGCGCGCGACCGCATCCTCCTTCTTGATGTGGAACGGCAGCACCGCATCGGGCACCGCGCCATTGGCCACCTGCTCGTTGACGCCGAACACATGCCGGCACCAATGGCAGCGTGCGGTCATCGTGCTTTCGGTGTTGATCGTGACCTCGGCGCCGCAGCCGGTGCATTTGAAGCTCATCAGGCTGGCGGCGTCGGCCGCGATGTCGCGCGCGCCCGAGGCGATGACCGTGCCGCGCAGCCGGTCGAGGCCTTCGCCGAATCCGAAGGCCTCCTCGACGCGTGCGCCGTGCCATTCGTGGCGACAGTACTGGCAGACCAGCAGGTCGGTGCCGAGCTTGGGGCGGATGTCGGTGGCGCCGCATTTCGGGCAGCGGTTGAGGCCGTCCTTCAGTTCGTCGGCAGCGGTGTCGATGGCGAGCGGATCGGGGGCCTGCAGCTCCTCGCGGATCGGAGCGGGCAGGGGGGCCGGGTCGAGCGGCAGGCTGCCCGGCAAGGGCGGCACGTCCTGCGGCGAGCCGGGGCCGGTCACCGCCGCCGCGGGCAACGGCGGTGGTGCGGCCGGCCGTGGCGGCAAGGGCGGCAAGGGCGGCGGGGTCGCCGGCAGCGGCGGCGGGGTTCTGGGATCGGACATGATCGCGGCGTGCCCCGCTGCTTACAGGCCCAGTGCCTTGGCCTTGGCCGCGTCGTAGTCGCTCTGGGTGATCAGGCCCAGGTCCAGCATCTCCTTGGCCTTCTTCAGCTTGGCGACCGCGTCGTCGGCGGCGGCGGCGGGCGCGACCGGCTGCTGCAGACCGCCCACGCCGCCGACCATGCCGGTCGCCATGCCCAGCCCCACCAGGCCCGCGGCACCGCCGTTCTCGCCGGCCGACTGGATGCCCTGGGCCACGCTCGCCTGCAGGTTGGCATTGCCGCGCGCGCCGGCCAGCGCATCGGCGCGCTGCACGGTCTTGAGCAGTTCCCGCGTATTCGCGTCGTACTCGATCGACACGATCGCGGTCTTGACGATGACCAGGCCACGGTCGGAACGCCACTGGTACGCCTGCTCGACCGCATCGGACAGACTCTTGGCGAAGCCGAGCGAGTCCTGCTGCAGCTTGCTGATGCGGTTGCCCTTGCCCGTATCGTTCGTGTACAGGCTGAAGGCCGGCGCCAGCGAACCCACCACCTCGTTGAACAGCTGGTTGGCCGCGGGGTTGTCGAGGTCGGTGAAGTCGAACACCTGGTCCGGCTGCAGGTAGCGGGCCGGCACGAAGTTCTTCACGAACAGGATCGGGTCGACGATCTTCAGCGTGTACGCGCCGCGCGTCACCGCACCGACCTGGGTGCCGAGGAAACCGTCGTCCCAGTAGATCTCCGACTGCGTGCCGAAGCGGTTGTCGGGCAGCTCCTTCAGCGACACGAAGAACGCCGCCTGCTGCGACCCCGGCTGGCCGCCGAACTTGAAGCGCTCCCAGCTCTGCCGGATGAGCGGCGCGACCAGGCCATCGCCGGCGAAGATCGACTGCGAGTTCGGATCGTCGGACCGCCATTCGTAACCGCCCGGCTCGGCGACGAAGCCGGTGATCGCGCCGTCCTGGATCAGCAGCAGCCCATAGCCTTCGGGCACCACGATCTTCGAGCCGTTGCTGATGATGTTCGAGGACGCACCGGTGTTGGAGCCACGCCCGGCGTTGGTGCCGCGCGGCACCGCGGCGAACAGTGCCGCCGTCGCCGGCAGGCCGGCCGGCACCGTGTAGAAGTCCTTCCACTGATCGGCGAGAACGCCGCCGACTGTACCTGACACCGCCTGGACCAGACCCATGACAACTCCGTTTGATTCGTGGACGGGCACCGTGCCCATCGAGCTGGCCGGACTATATCAGCAGCGGGAAGGGGGCGAAGGAGGGGGCTTGTCCGTTCCCGGCCGGTTGCCGTTTCGCGCATCCGGAACAGGCACCCGAACCATGTGGCAAGCCCAAAAGCAAAGCCCCGCCGGAGCGGGGCCTTGTTTCGGTGCTGTGTTGCCAAGGCGAAGGCCGGCGCAACGCCGGCCTCAGCCTATGGCACGTCGCACTTGAGCTTCCCGTCCACGTAATAAGGCTTGGGAACATCCGGGTTCTGGCTGGTCTTCTCGAACACCACCTCGAACGAGTCGAGATCCGGCGTGCCTTTGCGCGACGTGCAGGCGTCCTGCAGCTTCTTCTTCACCGCGGCGATGCCCGCGTCGCGATTGGCGCCATCCGCACTGTTGGTCAGGTTGACCACCTCGGCGGCCGCCAGCGGGCTCAGGCCGAGCAGGCATCCGGCGAACATGAAAACGTGCAGCTTCTTCATAGAGTCTCCTTTGCAATGTCGATGTCCGTGATCGTCCGGCGACGTGGTCTGTGCTCCGCGGATCTGTGTGAGAGCGTGGCAGGCGTCGTCGGGCGCGTCGGTAGGATAGGGGGAGGGGGTTAAGGCTTCGTGGCGGCGGCGTTGGATCGTGGGAGTCGCCCCTTGGAGGCGCAAAAGCATCGCCACGATCCGAGCGACTTATCCATCCTTGCGGGACAGGCACCCATTGTTGGCCAGCGTGGCGGCCGCGACCAAGCGCGCGCTGGGCGGCGTGGACCAGGACATCGAATGGGCCGTGGTCGGCGCCGAAGTGCTGATCCTGCAGTCGCGGCCGTATGTGGATGGCGCCCGCGCGGTAGCGGGCGGGGCGCCTTATGGGTTCCATCCGAAACCATCGACGGCTGTGAAAGGGTGGGAACGTTCAGCGCCTGCGTGGCGGTCCTGCGCCGCATCCTTGGGTTGTGGCGCCGCTCGAGGTATTCGCATACATCTGCTCTTGCAGCACCGGCTGTCTGCTAGCGCGTGGGGTAGGCGCGTTCGCGTTCGGGCATGCCCGCGCCCGTGCATGCTGGCGGCGAGAAAATCGCCGCGCGAGGTGGGTCGCGCCGCACTCAATCCCAATCGTCGAACTCGGACTCGACCTCGCGCAGGTTGAAGGCCTGCTGCTTCTTCCTGGAAGCGGCATCGATCGGGGTGAATGGACTGTAGGAGACGCCGAAATTGGCCGCCATGTCCATCGTGAAGTGATAGCGGTGCACGTCGGTGATATCGCGGCGGTAGATCCGATTCCAGAACGCGAACAGCGCCAGCGCCAGCGAATGGATGCGCGCGCTGTCGGCACCGCCGGCCGTGGCCAGCACGAACATGCGCGCAGCGGTCATCGAAGGGCCCATGTCGCTGGGATTGCCCAGCATCATCGCCGTCCTGACGTGCGGATCGGTGGGCCGCGGCGTCGCATCCTTGCCGCGCCATGCGCGCTGGACCGGCGTTCGGATCAGCAGCGGCAGGCCATTGGGCGTGTCGGCCGACATCCCCAGGAACACCGAGCCGCGGTAACGCTCCGGTTGCAGCGCGTGGATGTTGTGGCGATTGCGCTCTTCTTCTTTCGGGTACTGGGCCAGCAATTCCTCGTTCTTGGCTTGGTACAGCAGTTCCTGTACGTCGTGGATGGCCGCCACCAGTTCGCCGAAGGTGTGCGAGCCAGGACTGCGCAGCACGTTGGCGATGTCCGTCTTCTGGTCGCGACGGACGTATTCCAGATAGGACCGGCGGTTATGCGGTTTGAGTGCCGCCACCTCGTCGATCGACTTGCCATAGAGCTGCAATGCAGCGGGAATCGCGTCCTGGATCAGGCCGACGAGATCGACCAGGATGCCAGGATCTTCGGCGATCTCCATCGCGTACGCTTTCTCGTCCGATTTCTTCTGCTTGGCCTGGGCTTCGGACAATGCCGCGAATACGAAGCTGTCGACGCTATCGTAGCTGCGCATCTTGGCCTTGAGCGCGTTCGTGGGCGCAGGCACCAGGCTGTCGCCGGAGCTGTGCGCCGGTGCGTCCGCCCATTTGCCGACCACCTGCGCCAGGCGGGCGTGGTCGCTGGCCAGGTACGCTTCGTATTCCTGTTTCAAGGTGGGCTCGACGATCAGGCCGGGCAATCTGGCGAGAAGCGCATCGACCTGGTCTGGCTGAATCACGTCCTTGCTGATGGTCAACTTGGCCTGGACGATGCCCGACGCCGGTGCCCTTGCCGCCATCGATGGCGGCGGCAGGCCGGTGGCGCCGGTCACGACGGCGGTGTTCGCGGTAGCGGCGAGACGCATCCCCAACTGCTGCGCACGCCGTCCCATCGCATCGGCTTCGCGCTCCAGGTGCGGTTGCTCGTTCATCGGGGTTCCGCGCCGCTGCGCGGTCGCGGCGACTCGTCCCTGTGCCTGTTGCACCAAATGCCAGGCTTCGTGCGGCAGGTGCCGGGCCTGCCCGGGTGCGACGTGGATATCGCTGCCCTGGGCGTAGGCATGGGCGTGCAGCTGTGCCGGCCTGGCCGAGGTGTAGTGCACGCGCACGTGATCCAGGGCGATGCCGCTCAACTGCGCGATGCCGCTCAACAAGGCGGGGGGCAGCCGCTGCGCGCCGGATCGTGCCGGCAGTGCCGGCGCCGACGCCGCATCGGCGCATTCTGGTCGATGCGGTTGGATCGCGCTGGCGCAATAGCGATAGCCCTCCATCGCCTTGAGTTGCCGTACGGGGCTGGCGGCCGCGGCGCTTCCGGGCGTCGGCGATCGGCGCGGCGCGGCGCTGGTCGCCATCGGATACGGTCTGCGCATGGAACCTGCGTTTGCGCCGCGCAGCATGGTGGCTAGAACCATGGCAGGTTTCGATCGAGCTGGAACAGCGTGGGGCTGAGCGTGAACGACAGCGGCTGACCGATGGACAGCGGCGGCCATGACGGGGAGGGCAGCAGCGCCATGCTGCCTTGCGGCGGCGCGCTCGACGACGTCAATGTCATCAGCATCGTCGGTGGCGTGCGCGGTCGCAGCGTACTGCTGGCGTTCCACAGCCGCGGCGGCGTCTGGCGGCTGGGGTCCTCGGGTTTATGCCGTTTGATCGAGTAGATCTTGCGATGCGGAGTGCTTGCCATCGCGGTCGAGCGCGGCGATTGGGCGTCTTGCTCCATCGCGTCCATGGCTTCCCAGGTGGCCCGGTCTTGCGTCCAGTCGTCGCCCAGTGCGTCGCGCATGCGCTTCACTCCTGCCAGTTCTGTGAGCGTGCGGGCGGCAGCCTTATAGAAGCTGGCCGTGTCGGTGATCGCGTCCTTGGACATGGCGTTGACGAAGTCGTTCAGTGGAAGCTGAATCGAGACATCGTCCATCGAGACCGTCAGGTCGGGATTGTGGGCGACGAGCGATGCGAGATATCCGCTCAGGTTCGACGGGGTACCGCCGCCGCCGAATGGCTGGACGGCGGCCGACGGGGACGGGCCGAACGTCGGGCCGAATGCGGAGCCGAATCCGCTGTGCGGCGGGAGCGAGGGAGCCTGGTGCGGCAGCGGATGCATGAGGTCGAGCAGGTGCAGGTTGGCGTCGAGGCCGGCGGCGCCCTGTCTG
This sequence comes from Xanthomonas campestris pv. phormiicola, assembly GCA_025666215.1. Lineage (NCBI taxonomy): Bacteria > Pseudomonadati > Pseudomonadota > Gammaproteobacteria > Lysobacterales > Lysobacteraceae > Xanthomonas > Xanthomonas campestris. The sequence goes on from CP102593.1 coordinate 2,606,238, forward strand.
ACGTAGCTATACAGGTATCCGTTGTCCTTCTTGTTGGCGATATTGGGGTCGGCGTAGACGCTGCGGTCATCGCGATACTGCCAGGCACCGTCGCCGCCACGGGTGCTGGTGGTGTAGTGGCCCGCGTCCGCCTGCGCACCGTGGTGGTGGATGATGGTCTGCAGCGCGTAGACCCAGCCGTTGAGGATGAAGGCATCGGGCATGTCGAGCGGACGCGCGTCCTTGATGACGCGCCCATTCGCGTAGTACCACCGCACCAGTTGGATCGCGACGACCTCGGGCGTTTGCGTGCCCAGCCGGGTGCGGGCGCTGCCGTTGCCACGGTAGACCCGATGATCGGCCGTGCTGACGCCGCTCAGCCGCTCCAGTGGCTCGGCGAGTTGGTAGCGGTGCATCGCCTGCGCCAGGCTGGACACGCCGGCGATGGGCAGCTTGATCAACCAGTCCGGGACGATGCGTTCGGCGAATCGTCCCTGTGCGTCGAACGCGGAATAGTTGGCCGCATCGGCATGGGCATCGACGATTGCCGGGAGCGCCATTGCCCGTTCATGGCGCTGCTCCAGCCGATAGCGAGGATCGTGCGCGGCGCCGAACAGGTCGAGCAGGTGGTCCATGACTTCGGCCGGGTCGCGCTGCGCATTGAGCGGTTGCGGGGCAGCCAGTGCGATGGGCCCCTCGAGCAGCTGCGCGGCGTCGAGCGCGGAGAGCAGCTGCAGGACATCGGCATAGGGGATGCGTTGCCCGTTCACGATGTTGGTCAGGATACGATGGATCTGCGCGCGCATGACGGCATGCGGATCGTGTGGACGCGGCGCGAACAGCTCCCGATACGGCGTGAATGCCAGGGTGTTCAATGCGGCGGCAAGGAAGCAGGTGTTGCCGGCGTTGGTGATGCCGATGTCCGCTCCGCGGGCATCCCGCAGCAGATACGGATTCTCCGTCAGAACTTCCGTTTCGGCGTGGGGACTCAAGCGCTGTTCCAGATCGCGGCGCACACCGTTCTGGTCCGATAGCGGCAGCGACGCATAGGCCTTGCCCAGGTCGATATCCAGGTCCGGCGGGGTCGGGCCGATGACGGCAGTGACGTACCACTCCAGCGTCTGCGCGATCATCGTTTTCGCCGCCGCGTAGCGCGCCTGCAGCGTGTCCGCATCGCCGTCGGTACGTTTGTCCAGGGTGTTCCATTGCGCCTGGCGCCCCATCGACTCCATGAAGGCGTCGTAGCGTGGCGCGGCTGCCAGCAGCGCGGTGGCCGCGGCTTTCTGCGCTTGCGCCGAGTCGCCGTAGAAGACCCGGTCCATGCGCAGGCGATAGGCCGCGGGCAGCCGGTGGAACGCCTGTTCCTCGATCGGGCCGATGACGGTGCGGGCCAGATCGATGAACTGTGCGCTGCCGACGACGTTCAATCGGCCCATCGTGAACTTGTCGGCGCCGAGTTGCTGGTGCTTGGACAGGCTCTCCACGACGATGTAGTTCTCGTATCGCTCGTGCAGCTTCATCTCGGCAACCTTGGCCAGCGAGGCATTGGTCACATCGACGATGGGGATCGTCGCCGCGTTCTTGTGCGCCGGATCTTTGCCGGCGAACCTTGCGAACACCTTGCGATAGTCGATCAGCGAGGACTTGGCCGCGGACGAGGTCAGCACCGGATTCAGGTCTGCGGCGATGATCGAGGGCGCTGTCGATTGTCCGCTGTCTCGTGCCAGCTTCTCGCGATCGCCGAGCAGCGTGTCCAGGGCGCACCAGTTCATGTACCCGTCCTTGCTCCGGTTGAGCGCATTCAGATTCAGGTTGGCCTTGTCGACCGCGGCATATTCGAAATAACTGTACAAATCGATCGTCTGCAGTGGCGCGCTGCTGGGCGGGCGGCCGTCTCGCGTCCAGGTACTGGCGAGCAGGTGGGCGCCGACAATGGCCTGCATGCCGCTATCCAGATAGAACGTCGCGGTCTTGGTGTCGTGTGCGGTCGGCAGCAAGGTGCTGCGCAGGTAGGCCGGGTAGGCGTCGCCAGCGGCGAACTCGCCGGCGGACGCCGGATTGGCGTTCATCGCCTCCAGCAGGTAGCTGTATTCCATCAGGTTCTCGATCACCGACGCCGACTTGAGGTAGTCCTGCTCCTGCTCGCTGTCCGTGCCGCGGACGGGCCGTTGCAACAGGAAGCGGGCTTTGACCAGATTGCGTTGCAGGCGCACCGCCACCCACTTGGCCAGCCGTGGCGGGCCCTTGATCGAGGCCGTATTGCCGATGCTGTCCTGCGCATAGCGGACCGCCGACTTCAGCGCCTCGCGGTGCAGCGCGATCGCCGCTGAGGAGGAGGAGCCGGTGCTCGCTGTGGCGGCGGAGCGAGGCGGCACGTAGCCACTTTTGCCGGCGTTGGCCAGGGCGTGCAGGGTGGACATCAGCAGATCCTTGAAGATCGCCGGGGGCGTCAGCCCCGGCCAGATCCGTACCGGGCCACCGACCGAGGACACGCTGGGATAGAGAAAGCCGAAGCTGCCGCGATGGGTCACCCGGGTCTGCACCTTCTTCTGCCGCGCGACCTGGTTGAATGTCTCGATGAAGGTCTCTCGCCATGCTTTTTCCTGCATCATGCGGTCCTTGCTGGTTCCGACCGGATAGACGAGTTCGAGTATCAGGCTGGCGTGCTCGGGCGACTGGATCGGGACCACGCGTCCGCGGTTGGGCAGCACATACTTGGCGGCGGCGATGGCGGTGGCGAGGTCCGCCACCAGTGCGCTCCTGTCGCTGAGCAACAGGTCGTGGTAGTTCTGCCTGGAGTCCGTTGCCAGCAGTGCTTCGCCGACGATCGGCTTGAGCAGGGCCGGCACCTCCGACTCGGGCAACGGCCCCTCGCCGCTCGCGGAATGGTGCAGTTCGACATCGGTGCCGGCCTGTACCGTGCGGTACACGTTCTGGATCAGGCCCAACGATCCGGTATGGCTGCCGGCGCCGCTGACATAGCGTGCATAGGCATTGCGTGCCAGAAAGCTCATGGAGTGGATATTGGAATGCATGGTGCCGATCTTCGCGATCCCGGTATGCAGCGGGCGGTTGATCGACTGGAAGGTCTGACCCTTGACGCTGCCCTGCTTGGAGGTAGGGTCGGTGCGCTGCGCATGGTCGCGGAACAGCTTCGAGTTGCCCTTTCGCACCGGATCCAGGCTCGACCGGTAGTACTGGCCGTGTTCGCGCGCGCGAAAGTCGCGGCCGAGTCCCTCGGTGGGCTGGAAGTTCGCGGTGTGCGCGAAGAACAGCTTCAATGCCACGCGGATGCTGTCCGGCAGCTGCGGTTCCGCCAGCACCAGCGGCATCAGCTTGGACAGCTTGCCGTCCGGGCCTGAGCTCTTGCCGCGCAACGGCTGCTTCATCCAATCGTCGAGAAAGCGCTCGGTGGCAGCGTCGTCGAGGCCGCTGCGCGGATCCTGGGCCAGCCCATCCTGGTTGCTGGGTTCGGGAATGGACGCTGTCGCGGCCGCCTTTGTGTAGTACTCGACCTTGCTTTTCGCCACACCCTTGTTCCACTCGATCAGGAACTGCCGCTTGTTCGTAGCGCGCTCGGCCGCAGAGTCGATACAGTGGTTCAGGGCGATCTTGATCGCTTTGTAGGTCTTGGTCCTGCTGAGGATGAGCGGAAAGTTGCCGGTGATGCTGCGCGCATTGGCCAGTGCGCGGGTCAGCGTCAGCACCACCGGGGCATTGGCGTCGAGCAGCTTCAATGCGTTCTCGGGCTTGCGCTGCATCACTGCGCCGCGCGCCGGTAGCGCGGTACGCGGCTGGCGCGTCGGCGCTGCCGGCGCGATGACACGGCGTCGGCCCGCGCGCAACGCGAGATCGCCCATGCGATCGGCCTCGTGTTCCAGCGCGGGGTTCGCATTGACCGCGACACCGTTTGCCAGGCGCATGGTCGGTGCCACCTCGCCCAGCGCCTGTTGCGCCAGGTGCCAGGTTTCGTGCGGAAGATGCCGCTCCTGCCCTGGCCCCAGGTGGATTTCCTGGCCCAGTGCATAGGCCCGCGCACCGACCTGCGCGGGTTTCGACGAGCGGTAGTGCACGGTGACGCCATCCATGCATATGCCCGACAGCGCTTCCACCCCGGCCTTGAGCGGCGCCGGCAGGCCGATGCCTGCACCGCGCGGCGGTGCAGCGCCTGCGAACGCCGCGGCATTGCGTGGCGCCGGTGTGCCCGGCGTATACCGATACGTGCCCATCGGCGCCAGGCCGCTCGCCGCATTGCGCGCAACCAGTGGCTGCGCCGCGGGCGCGGACGGGCCGGCGGCATGGACCGGGAGCGGGCTGCTCAGTTTCGGCATGCGCAGGTGCGGGCGATGCCCGGCCTCGGACAGTGGCGGTGCGGCCTGCTCGGGAATGGATGGCAGGCGCTAATCATCGTCGTCCCAACGGAAATCGGCGGCGCTGAACACCTTGCCGAGCTTGTGGTACTCGCGCTGGGTGGCCTGCAACACGTGCTGCAGGCCCACCGGCCGCGTCTGCGCGGCGGCGAGGAAGGCGGCGGCAATGGCGATGTTGTTGATGTTGCCGCCGCTCAGCGCGGCACGTTCGGCCAACAGGGCAAAGTCGAGGTCGTCGTCGGTCGGTGTGGCGGCCGGGAATGCGTGGCGCCACAGCTGCAGGCGCTGCTCCGGTCCGGGAAAAGGATATTCGATCATGAACTTGAAGCGGCGCACGAACGCCGGGTCCATGTTCTTCAGCAGATTGGTGGAAAGGATGACAATCCCTGGGTAGGTCTCTATCCGTTGCAGCAGATAGCCGGTCTGCAGGTTGGCGTAGCGGTCGTGCGCGTCCTTGGTGTCGGTGCGCTTGGAGAACAATCCTTCGGCCTCGTCGAAGAACAGCACGATGTTCATCGCTTCGGCCTGGTCGAACAATTGCGCGAGTCGTTTTTCGGTGTCGCCGATGTACTTGCTGACCAGGCTGGACAGGTCGATCCGGTAAAGGCTCAGGTTCAGTTCGTTGGCCAGGATCGACCCAGCCATGGTCTTGCCGGTGCCCGACGGTCCGTAGAACAGCACGCACAGGTTCTTGCTGTTGTGCTGTTTGCGCTCGAAGCCCCAATCCTCGATCACCTGGTGGCGGTGCTGGGCGTATTGCAGCACCTCCCGCAGCCATTGCCGGGTGTCCTCGGGCAAGACGATGTCGTCGAATCGGTACGGCGTCTTCACTTCCTGCGCCACTCCCAGTTGCTGGCCCTTGCTGCGCTCGCGGCAGGCATCGAGCAATCGTTGCGGCTGCAGGTGCGCGCCGTCGTCCTGCAACGCCTGATCCTGCGCCTCGCGCAGGACAGCGGCGATCTGCTCTTCGGTAAACGGATACTGGTTGATCAGCTGCTCCAGGATCGGCGCGTCGATGGCCAGGCCGGCGCCGTCGAGGTGGCGCTGCCAGATGCGCTGGCGTAGCTGCGTGTCCGGGGTCGTGCTGTGGATCGTGACCGCCATGACCCGATGCGCGCGGTAGCGCTGCGCCAGTTCGGCAATGCGCCGCCCCGGGCCGTTGAGCACTACCACGTAGCGCTGGCTGTCCCACAACGTATGGCAGACGTCCTCGAGCAGGTCGTCGCTGTCGTCAGGCGCCGCCAGCGCCTGGATGTGGGCGAGCACGAGCACGCGATTGCACAGCAGCGCATCGCGGCACAGCAGGCGCAGCGCCTGCAGCAACGCCGCGCGATGGCGCTGGCCATTGTGGTAGATGCGGCGAATCGAGGTGCCGTCGAGCAACGCGCAGCGCAGGCCGATGCGCTGGAATGCAGCCGCGCACAGGCTTTGCTGCATCGAAAGATCCGGGCCTTGCAACTGCAACACGAAGCTGGACGCAGGGGCGTCGTCGGCGGCCATGCGGTCGATGACGCTGGCGAGCTGTCGCTTCACGGCCTCGTCGAGCAGATGCTGCTCCAGCGTCAGCGAGGTGTCGATCTCCGGCAATGGCTGCTCCATGCGCAATTGCGGTGCGGCCAACGACAGCAGGTAGGCGGCGATCGCGGCGCTCGGCGCATAGCCGCCGGCCAGCGTGCTCAGGCGCGTGCCGGGCGCCAGTTCGACCAGTTCCCAGTGGACCAGGGCCGCCTCGCCCAGCAGCCGTTGTTGCAGGGCCAGGCGCGCGGCGGCGTCGCCGCCCAGCGCCAGCGCCGCGCCGGACAGGGCGACGAAGTTCTCGCCTTGCGCAGCCGCGGTGCCGTCGGCGAGCGCGCGCAGGATATGCCCGTAGTGCGGCTCCAGCTCGGGCAGCAGCGCCCACAGCAGCAGCGCCTGTTCCTGCGCATCCAGCTGGAACAGCAGCGCCAGGTGCACCCACGGCAGGAACACCTGCGCGCGCACGCTGGCCGCGCTGCGCGCAACGAAATCGCTCCATTGCTGCCGCAGCTGTTCCTCGAGCCATGCCAGGCGCTGCTGCAGCTGCGCCTCGGGCGATTGCCGCGGGTCGGCCATCGCGTAGAGCGCGTACAACGGATCGGCCACCATGCCTGCCGCGCCAAGCGGCGGCGCCGCCTGCCGCCACAGCAGCACGGCACGCTCGACCAGGCTGGCGCCGATCGCCAGCAGCGCCTCCAGCAGCGCCGCATTGTCGGCGAAGGCGCGGTCGTCAGCGTCGCGCATGGTGGCGTTCCTGCGGCAGGCGCTCGAAATCCACGAGCAGCACGATGCGTTCGCGTGGGCCGCGATTCCAGGCGTCGTGCTCGGTGGTGTCGTCGAACAGCAGGCACTGGCCGGGCGTCCAGCGCCGGGTCTGGCCGCCCACACGCAGGCCGCAGTCGCCGTGCGCGCGCAGCGCCAGGTGCAGGCGCAGTACCTGGTCGCTATAGCCCACGTGCGAGGCGATGACGGTGCCAGGCGCCAGTCGCGAGAATCCGGCGGTCCGCAACCCGGGAACGGCCTTCAGCAGGGCGGCGGTGGCGGGGCAGAAGATGCAGTTGTCGAGCAAGGCCTTGCCGCCCAGGTACAGGCCATAGACATCCCACCCGTGGTTGTAGAGCCCGGTTTCCGGCCAGTCGGCATATTCGTGGTCGGGCAGCGCATCGCACTCGGCCAGCACCGTGCGCCAATGCGCGGCGAGCGTGGCGACGAAGGCGAAGCGCGTCGTGTCCAGGAACATCAGCGCGTGCTCGCCGCAGCTGCGCGGCGACGTACCGCGACCGCTGCCATGCGCCCTGGCGGCGACGGCGCGGCCCACGCGCAGGGCGGTGCCGCTCGCTGGCGGCGGCCGGCAGCGCCCGGACCTGGCGGACCCGGCGCGGGCGGCATGGAGCCGCTGTGGCCGGGTCCCCGGCACGCACAGGAATCCAGGGGTGGCGTCCCGGGCATGCCGCTCGCCTGCAGTCCAGTACTCATGGTGGCTTCTGCTCCCTCGTGGCTACCAATACAACACGATGTCGTGCCGGCCAAGCCGGATGCCGTGGCCCTGCAGGGTGATGCGTTCCAGTTCGCCGTCGCAGCGCAGCATCGCCTGGTGTTGATCCAGGCCGCGGTGCACGACCAGCTCGCCGCTGCGATAGGCCAAGAAGCGCGCGGGCGCATCTGCCGATGTCCACAGAGTCAGTCCGCTGCCCAATGGGGTGCTGAGCGGGAAGGTGAAACTGAACAAGTCGTCCGCTTCCGGCTTGCATGCCGGAAACACATCCAGGTGTTGCAGATCGCGGTGCACGCTCGCCAGCGGCAATGCGAACGCCGGATGCGGCAGGTAGATATGGAAGCCCGGCCAGGCCGCATGCGGCGCCAGCCGCACCGGTGCATCGAAATGCGCGGACAGCGCCTGCGCGAGGCGTTGCAGCAGCGGCATGAAGTGCGTGCCGAGCAGCTGGTTGTTGGCGTCGCGCTGCGTCGCATCGCGATATCCATCGTCCTGGCCCGGCAGGCAATCGATGTAGGCGGCCAGGCCCAGGGTGAAGAACGGCACCTGCGGGTGGCGCCGGCGCCAATGCCGACGCAGCAGCAACACGCGCAGCACCCAATCCTCGCACTCGGCCTCGCTCAGCAATGCGAGCGAGGCCAGCGGCGGGTGCGCATGCACGGCAGCGATCATGGCGATGGCTTGGGGATCGCGGACCGGTTCAGTGGTCGCCCTGCCTGCCATCGCCGACCAGGCGCATCAGCGCGCGGGTCAGCAGGCGCCGTTGGCTGGGGCTGAAGCGTAGATCCAGTGCGGTCTGCACATTGTCGAGGAACACGCCGATATTGCGGTCGATCAGTTGCAGATCGACGCGATTGGCGCTGTTCTCGTTGATCTGCACCAGGGCGCGGATGCCGTTGTCGATCAGCGTGCATTGCTCGGGAGTCAATGCGCGATCGACGAGGCGACCGAAGGCGGCGACCACGTCCTGGATGTCGGCGGCCGCGATCGAGCCGGCGGTCGGCGCCTCGCTCGCCAGCGGCGAGCATACGATCGTCCGCAGGCTTCGCACGAACCGCTGCCGGGTCTCTTCGCTCACGTCCGGGTTGGTGGTGTCCCCGAGGATCTGCGCCAGATCCTTCACTCTGGCATCGATCGCCTGCTGCGCCGAGGCCAGCATCGTGCTCTGCGTCTTGCCCGAGCGCAGGTCATCGCGCAACACGCCCATCGCCCGCGCCATCTCGCTGCGCGCCGGCACCGGCACCTCGCTGTGCTCGGCGTGGCGGGTCGGAATCCAGTAGAACTCGATTCGCGGCGCCGGACCGATCTGCGCATTCCATGTCAGTTCGAGCACCCACGTCTCGCCGCGGCGGACCGGCATGGTGAACGCGCCTGGGACCGGAATGTTCACCTGCGTCATCCCCTTTTTGCCGCTGCTGATCGGGTAGCGGTAGGCGAACCCGGTCGCGTAGACGAAGCTGGTGGTGGAGCCCTGCGCATCGATGGTGGAGCCTTCCAGGGTGCCCAGATAGTTGTCGGTAAGAGTGGGTTGGCCGACGACGGCCATGACCAGTCCGTCGGTCTGTGCAAGCTGGCTGAAATGGGTGCCGCCGTCGGTCAGGGCGGATTGATCGTAGGCGACGCGTTTTCCGAACGCCATGTCTGCAGCCTGGTTCATGGTGGTTCCTTTATGGGAGCGAGGCGGACGCGGTGATCTAGTGTTCGAGGCGGGCGGAGCCGTCGCCGACAAGGCGTACCAGCGCACGGGTGAGCAGGCGGCGTTGGCCGCTGTCGAGTTGCCGCTGCAGCGACTGCTGCAAGTTGTCGATGAACAGGTCGATGTTGCGTTTGATCAGGTCGATGTCGTGGCGGTTGTCTTCGTTGTCGTTGATCTGGATCAGCGCATGCACGCCGGCCGCGAGCAGTTCGCGTTCTGGAGAGGCGCCGCCGTGTCCGAGGATGCGGGCGAGGGTGTCGATCAGCGCAGACACGTCGCTCTGGTATTCGGCAGAGGCGGCCCGTTGCGGCGGGCTGTTCGGTGCGCACACGACCTTGCTCAGCTGCTGCACGAACTGTTGCCGGCCCTGGTCGTCGCTCATGTGGATCGCATCGCCCAGCACATGGGTGAGATCGTCGACCCGTTGCTGTACGCCCGATAGCAGTGCGCCGGCGGTGGTGCCGATGTCGCGTCCGCTTGCCAGCCCCTCGCGCAAGGTCTGCAACTGCATCGCCATGCCGCCGCCTGGAGGAACCGACACGGCGGCGCCGAGCGTGCGCTGGTCCGCGGCGGGCGGCGAGCCGAGCGGGATCCAATAGAATTCCACTGCCGGCGCAGCGCCGAAATCCTTGTTCCAGGTACGGGTGAGCTTCCAGGTCTCGCCCTTGCGGACCGGCATCGTGAATGCGCCTGGTACCGGGATCCGCGTGACCGTGCTGCTCTTCTTGCCGGAACTGGTGGTGTATAGGTAGGCCAGTCCGGTGGCGTAGACGAAACTGGTGCGTTGGTCGCCGTCGAACGTCTCGCCGGCCAGCGAGCCGCAGTAGTTCGCGTGCCAGACGGGTTGGCCGATGGTCGCCATCACATAACCGTCGGTATGCGCCTGCTGCGAGAAGGTGGTGCCGTCGTTTGTCAGCGCGCTCTGGTCGTAAGCCTTCCGCGCACCGACGATCTGCACCGAGCCATCGCTGGCGATCTGCGAACCGGACACCTGCAACGCATTGCCGCTCAGCGTCGCCGCATTCACCACGGTGTCGCTGCGCACGTCGCCGCTGGCGTGCAGCGTCGCCACCTCGACGCTGCTTTTGGTCACCGTCAGCAGCGGCGCGGCAGCGGCCTCGCCGACCGTCAGCAGTTCGTCCCGGCTGCCGTCGCCGGACACGGCGATCCCGCGCGTGGCCAGCAGCGTCTGCACGGTCAGATCGTCGACGTTGACGCTGCCGCCGGAGAAGTTCACATCGCCGTCGACCTGCAGCGCGTAGCGGCTCTGCACCTGCTCCAGCGGCAGGTTGATCGCCACCGTGTTGGGCAGGTCGACGAGATTGTTGGTGACCACGATCAGCGCTGGCGGCACCGGATCCCCAGGCGGCAGCACGCCGTTGTCGCTGTTCGCCGCCATGTAGGCCAGCACCGACGGGGTCACCACGTAGGCAGAGGTGGCCGCGGACAGTTGGCTGGAGGACGGCAGCGGATTGCCGTCGGACTGGATCAGGGTCAACCTGGTCTGGCTATCGACCGATTTGACCAGCATCGTCTGCCGCAGCGTGGCGGTCGCTGGCACCACGATGCGGGCGTAGGGCTTGAGGGTGGAGAACTGCGTCCCGGTGCCGGTGAGCTGAAGACCGTGGCTGCTGATCGTGCCCGGGCCCGGCGTCGGTGCGCCGGTGCCGACCCGGATCGCATACGCCGAGTCGGTCACATCGACCGGGAACGCGCTCTTCAGGGTCAACGCGGTGTCGCTGGCCACCGCGGCCACCGCGCACTGCTGGCTGACCGAGTTCGCCGGATCGAAGCGCGCGACGGCAATGCGGCCGCCGACCGCCACGTCGCGGGTGAACCGGGTGCCATTGCCGATCAGGGTGGTGCCGTTGCTGCTGATCTGGCCTGTGCCGGGCTGCATGTCGCCACCCGGTGGCTGATAGCTGTAGGCCGAATTGGAGACTGCGATGGGCAGCTGCTGCTGCAGGATCAGGGTGGTGTCGTCGGACACCTGCGAGACGATCCCGATCTGCTCGATCAGCATGCCGATGGTGATGGCGTCGCCCACCGTGACCTGGTCGGCGAACGCGGTCTGATAGCCTTCCAGCACGCTGCCGCTCAACGAGGTGATCAAGCCCAGGCCGATGAACGACTGGCCGCCGCCCACGCTGAGCGAGGCGATCGGATTCTTGTCGCGGATGCCGACGTTGCCCTCGTTGTAGTACAGGTTGCTGGTCGGGGTGCCGATCGTTTCGCGCGTCCAGTAGCTGAGGATCGGCAGGCCTTGCAGTTTCGATCCGTTGCCTTCGAAGCTCTGCGCCTGGATCGCGCCGCCGGCGATGACCGAGTCGGCCCGGATGCTGCCGCCGACCACCAGTGCGTCGGCCTGGATCTGGCCGTTGACGTCGAGCGCGGCCGCCGGATCGCGATTGGTCAATGCGATGCCGACCCGGCGTTCGGGCGTGATCATCAGCGCGCTGCGGCCGTGTTCGCCAAGCGCGGCGTTGACCGAGGCCGGCATGCCCAGGGCGACCGTGCCATCGGTGCCGATTCTCAACAGATCGGTGTCGGCGTTGCGGCTGAACCGCACCAGCGTCGAACGGATATAGGTGTAGCTGATGCTCTGCAACGCCGGGTTGAACACCCGGTCGACGGTGACCCGGCGGTTGAGCTTGTCGACGGTGACGATCGTGCGCCGCTGCGCGACCCCGATCGTGGTGGTGCCGTTGGCCTGGGTGGTGATCGGCGGATCGGAGATCAGCACGTCGCCGACCTGGAAGAACGGCGACGGCGCGTCCTGCGACAGCGTCACCTGCAACGCATCGGAGGACAGCGCGCCCTGGCCCTTGAAGGTGATCGCGTCCACCTGCAGATTCGCCAGCGGTTGATCGGTGCCGATGCCCAGGTTGCCGCGCGTGGTCAACAGCCCCATGAACTGGCTGCGGCTGGCGTCCACCTCGAGATAGACCTGCGCGGCGCTGCCCTCCTTGCGGGCGGACAGCCGCGGATACAGGCGGCGGTCGTCGGCATCGGCGAGATTGGCCGGCATGCCGCGCATCGCGCCGCCCTGCACGCCGGCGCCTTCGGTCACCAGGGTCAGCGCACCCAGGGTGGAGCCGACGTAGCGCCGGGCGACGTTGCCGGAGCGATAGGTGAGCGCATTGATCGCCCCATCGTTGGCGAAGCCGACCACCGCCAGCACGATGTCCATGCCCGGCCGTTGCAGGTTGCGCACGTAGCGCAGCCGGGGCTGCTCGACGATGCGCTTGTAGCCGGCCACCCCGGTCTCGTCGCTGTAGTCGTCGTAGACCTCGTCGTAGCTGATGGTGAGGAAATAGCTGGTGCTGGCGTCCACGTCGTCGAAGCGCAGCACCTGCGGCTGCAGCAGGACGATCTGGCGCCCCAGGCTGTCGAGGGCCATCCCGGCGCGTACCTCGACCTGCCTGGCGGTGCTGGCCTGGTTCCACAGCACCTCCAGCCCGCTCGCGATGCCGTAGGTGTACAGGCTCTGGTTGTTGAGGCTCTGCATGACCATGTGGTAGCGCTGCTCGCAGGTGAAGTCCGCGGTCAGCAGCGCTTCGCCGGCGAAGTAATTCGGCCGCTGGATCGTCGTCGCGTTCATGCGCGCACCCGCGGGCCGGCCGGGGCGGCAGAGGGCAGGGCTAGCCAATTCACCTGCACCTGCAGCACACCGTCGGTGCGCGTCTGCAACGCGCTGACGGTGAGGCTGAACTGGGTTGGTCCGACCGCGCCGACCGAGGCCGCCAAGGCCGACGTGCCCAGCACGGTGACGCTGACGAAGGGCGGCGAGGTGAACGCCGACGCCGCACCCGCATCCGCCGCGTAGGACACTTGCACGGTCACGCTGTCGGCCGGTTTCAGCAATGCGGTGGTGTCCACCGTGACCGTGCCGTAGCGCACGCCATCCAGGTCGGGCGTGGCGCTGAGCTGGCCGCTGGCGGTGCTGGACAGCACCGCTGGCAGGCGGCTGGTCACCGCGACGCGGCTGTCGGTGACGCTGGCGATGGTGCCGTTGCCGCTCGGATCGAGGTCGACGGTGGCCAGGATCACCGAGTTCTCGGGCGGCAGGTTCAGCGCGGCGTTCTGCAGGATCGCGGCGCTGTCGTACAGGTCGGCGCTGCTCTTGACCAGCGGCGGGTAGCACAGGTACAGGCCGTAGCGATTGCCCAGATTGCTGGCCGCCCCGATCGCGTTGCCGCTGGCGCCGGGAAACACCAGGAAGTCGCCGCCGGCATCGAACGCCGCGCCCGCAGCGACCGTCAGGGTGTTGTTCTGCAAGGTGACCGACAAGCCGTTCAACACGCCGGGCGTGTACAGGTATTGGTTCTGCAATCTGATCCAGTTGCTGAAGTAGTCCTGCTCGAGCGTCATGTTCTGCGCGGTCAGGAACATGCCGTCGTGGTAGTTCAGGCGAACCGCGATGTCGGAGGGAAGGGGACTGCTGGCGCTCATCGAAAGGATTCCCGGTACGTGATTAGGTGCGATGCAGGCCGGTCAAGTGCTCGGCTTCTGTTGGCCCGGCAGGCCGAGCAGCGTGTTTTGGCCCAGCATCGCCGCGCTGCAGATGGCGGCTTGCGGCAGATCCGCGACCGGCAGCTGCATGCTCGGCACGATGCCGATCGTGTAGCGCGTTGCGGCCGGTTTCGCCGACGCCAGCAGTTGCTGCAGGCGCTGCTGCAACTGCAGCACTTGCTGCACGTTGTCGCTGATCAGGATGAAATCGGGGTTGGCGGCATTGGGCAGGGTGATGAGCACCTCGAACAGCCAGGGGAAGTAGCCGCAGACCACCGCGTCGCCGCGCCGATAGCGATCGCGCACGACGAAGCCCTTGCCCGGCCCGTCCTCGACGCGGATGCCGGGCGGCTCAGGATTGGTGACCGTGACGCTCACCTGGCCGCTGATCGGCGTGGTGCCGGCGGGCACGCCGTCTTGCGCAGGCCGGTAGGTTTCCCCGGTGATCGGCAGCGGCAGATCCAACAGCAGTTTGAGCAGAAAGGTCAGCCCTTGCGGCGTGCCGCGCAGCCGATACAGCGCTAGGATCTGGGCGATGACCTGACGTTTCTTGTCCAGCGTCCAGCCGTTGTCGGGGAGCAGCGCGACCCAGTCGCCGAGCCAGTTCAGCAGCCCGTCTAGCCAGGCCTGCACGGCATCTTGCGCGGACGCGCCGGCCTGCGGCTTGCCGCTGAACGCTGCGGTCGGGTCGCTGGGAACCGGTACACCGATGTAGCGGTCCAGATCCGCCAGAACCGCGTTTTTCTCGGGCGTGCCAAGGCCGGAGATGGGCGGGATGAAGTCGCGGTCCGCCGGGTCGAACAGGAAGCTCAGACGCGGATAGAACAGATTGCCGATGACGTCGGCGGCCAGCAGCTCCTGGATGCCGCGGCGGCCGTCGAGCGCGCCGTCGTCCAGCCCGGTCAGCAATTTCTCGAAGATGCGCAGGTAATCGCCGACGAAGCTGGAATCGGCAGCACCATAGACGGCCGGCAGATAGCGCAGGTAGGCGGATGGCGGCTGGTTCATGGCGGCGCGTTGCAGGCAGTGATGTCGAGACAGCGCAGCTGCGGCAGACCGCGGTACTGCAGCGCGGTGCGGCCGTCGGGCAGTGCGGCGAGCAGGGTGTTGACGCCCAGTTGCGCCATCTCGTCCAGCACCACCGTCGGCAAATAGGTGTAGACGAACGACTCGATCGATTCGACCCCGCTCGCCGCCAACACCATGTGCATCAGATCTTCCGGATTCGGCGCCTGGTCGTAGCGCCAGCCGTCGGCGTCGGGACCTGCGCTGGGCAGCAGGTAGCCATACAGCTGCGCGACCAGCGCCTCCAGCGTCGCCGTCATCGGCATGTTCGGACGGCAGCGCACCGCGATCGTCAGATCGATGGCGGTCAGCTGCGCCGGCTGTACGCGCACCGCGGTGCCGGCGATGACCCGTGGTGCCAGGTAGGTGCCGACCTGGCGCCGCAAGGTCTCTTCAGCGGTGGGGTTCGGCTGTGGCTGCAGCAGCAACACGCGCCGCGCCCGGTGCGGGGCGCTGTCCTGGTTCGGGTAGGGCGGATACCGATACGGCCAGGGCGCATCGCTGAGGATGCGCAGGCAGGTGGCCTGCTCGGCGGCCTGCGCGCACGCCCGCTGCACGTACAGCGGCATCACCGTTGTCGCGCTGGCGTGGCCGCTGCGCCGCTGTGCGTCCTGCGCGGTGATCATCCGATTGCTTTGCAGCGCCAGCTGTTCGACATTGTCGGCGGTCAGCGCCAGATACGGTTGCTGCAGGTACAGCAGCACCTCGCGTTGCAGGCTGGCCTTGCTCGCCTGGGCGCCCTGCTCCAGTCCGGCCAGCACCGATTGCAGCGCCAGAAAGTCGAAGTCGTAGTCCTTTGCGGCGGCGGCGCTGTAGTCGGTCTGGTTGGTGCTGAACGCCAGTCCCAGCACCCAGCGCAGGAAGTTCAGCTCGGTCGTCAGCGGAATCCGGTTGGCCTGGTATAGCAGCGATTCGTCCAGCCACGCCAGCAGCTGCAGCAGGGTGATGCCGGGGTCGCTTTCGTTGTAGTCGGTCCATTGGTCGGTGTACTGCGGAATGCGGCGGATCAGGTCGGCGACGATCTGTTCGTAGCCGACGGTGTCCAGGTCGGGGAGTTCGAAGCTCATCGCCGTCAACCGGTGTAGAGCTGCAGCGAGACTTGCCCGGCGACCGGCAACTGTCCGGGCTGTAGCCGGATATCGCCGTTCAGATGCCCGTTGAGGCTCAGCGCGAGCACCGCGGTCACCTCGGGGAGCGTGCGCAGGAAGCGGTTGACCGTCATCGCCTGCACCGGTCGGCCGAAACGCCAGCCGCTATGCGTCGGGCCGCCGAATACCGGTTGCAGGAACGCCAGCACCTGCGCGACCAGGCGCTGTTGCAGCACGCCGCGCTGGTCGGGCGGGCAGTCGACCTGCAATTGCGCGTCGATGTCGATCGCCACGAAATCCGGGGCGACGGTGTCGATGCGCGGCGCCAGGGCCGCCAGGCACTGCGCGCGCACCGCCTGCGCGACCTGGGTGAGGATCGCCGGCGTGGTGTAGGGCACGGCGGCCTGGCTCTGTGCCAGCAAGGCGATGCGGATGGTCTGCTGCGCGGTTTCGATCGCACGCGCCTGCGCCACCTGCTGGCTGGCCTGCGCGGCCAGCGCGCTGAGATCGCCCAACTGCACGGCGTAGCCACTGGCCTTGACCAGAGCCGGGCTGCGCAGGGCGATGTCGGCGCTGGTATCGCCGTCGACGCCGCCGCTTGCCGGCGTCGGGTTGGTCACCGTATCGATGCCGCTTATGCCCGGACGCAACAGGGTCAGGCGATCGCGCGCGACGTTGCCGGCGATCCCGCGGGTATGGTCGTAGTGCGCCACGACGATGTTGTTGTAGCCGGCCGGCGGAATCCGTCCGTTGTGGCCATCGCCAAAGGTGACCAGGCCGTTCTGGCAATCCAGCGTATACACCCGGTCGGACGGCCCGCACAGGGCGAAGCTGTCCACTTGCCGCCACGGCTGCGGCAGCGGCGCGGCAGCCTGCATGGCCGCCGCCGAGACGCCAGGCGCCGGGTCGGGGGCGAGCGCCTCGATCGCCCGCGTTTCCAGGACCCGCAGATCGATCGTGGGCAGTACCGGGGCGTAGTTCAGCGAGAACTGCTGCCCCGGCTGCTCGTTGCTGGAACCCAGCACCTCGTCGTCGACGCCGGTGAGCCCGCTGGCCATCACGGTGTTGGGGTAAAGGCCATGGAGACGGACCGTGCGCTTCACGTGCGGAGTGTCGGCCCGGAACCAATACGCCTGCTGCGAATAGAGCGTCGCCGCCTGCATGGCCGCCGGCACGATGAAGCTGACGATGCCCGAGCGGCTCAGTCCCTGGGTGCCGTCGTCGACGGCGAGCGCCAGCCAGGCCTGGCCGTCGTGGTACTGCCATTGCAGCGCAGTGCCCGCGCTCGTGCATTCGCGTTCCAGATGGACGTACAGGTTCAGGCGCCTGCCGACCGTTTCCACGCCGAAGCTGCCGGTGGCGAACGCGAAGTAGAAGCCGGTCAGCTCCGCCGCCACCGGCTTGAACGGGCTGAACAGAAAGCGGCTCAACTCGAAGGCGTTGTAGCTCCAGTAGCGCGTCGGTTGCGCGGCGTAGCTGTAGCCGATGCGCAGCGAGCGCACGAACGGCGGATGGAACATGGCCTGGTTGAAGTGGTAGGAAAAGTTGATGCCTTCCACATCGTTGAGATAGGCGATGACGCCGCCCTTGTTCGCGGCTGGCAGCACCTGGTCGGGAATGCCGGCGATGGTGTCGGCCACGCTGGTGGTGACGAATCCGCCGGCCTCGCCGTAACCGCCTGTGGCGATCAGCGCACGGATCCACAGCCCCTTGCCGCCGGCAACTGTGGTTTCCTGCATCGGCGGGCACTCGAACTGGACCCAGGTGGGGCCGGCGGAGTTGTTGTATCGCAGGGCGTGGGTGGTATCGACGAACTGATGCTGGCTGATCTGCGCCAGGCTCTGGTTCAACGACTGCCACGCGGTTCCGTTCCAGAACTGCCAGTACAGCTGCACCTCGGACTGCGCCTGCACGGGTACAAGGTCGAAGTTCAGGGTGATGCGCGCGCCGGCCCGGCCGAACACCGCATCGTTGCGCACGTAGAAGGCATCGCTGGTCTGCGGCGTCTCGCCAAACGGATAGGCGCCGTTGCGGATGTCCAGCAATACCACGTTGCATGCCGCCTGCTGCGCCGGGATGCCGTCGCCGCGGAACGTGCACTGCAGTCCGGTGATCACCGGCAGCTGCTCGGCCAGGGAGGCCAGCACCTTGACCTGCGGGTCGGGCTTCACCAACAGCCAGGATTCGGGCAGTTGATCGTTGGCCGTGGCCTGCGGCGCGGTGAAGCCGGCGCCGGGATCCTCTTGCGCATAGATCTGCTGCAGCAGCTGGTCGATCGTCCGCGGCGCGGCGAGCGGCAGCTGCAGCAAGGTGATCTCCAACTGGCGCGCGTCGTCGGAAACCTCCAGTCGGACCGAAAGCGGATTCAGCGCGCCGTCGAACCATTGTCCGAAGTACTGCGCGTGCAGTTGCGTTCCGTAAAGCGTGACGGTGACGCTTTGCAATGCCGGATCGGGTCTGAACAACTGCGCGTCGCCGAGGATGAACCAGTGCCCCAGCGGCGTCTCGGTGGGGTCGGGCCTGTCGCCAGCGACGAAGATCGGCACGCTGGGCGGTTGCGGTTGCGGTTGCGGTTGCGGCAGGGCGGCCGCGCCCAGCACCTGCATCGCGTCGATGTACTGGTCCTGCGCGGGGATCAGGGTCATCGCGGCGCACAGCGAGGCCGGCACGACCAGCAGTTCCTGGTTGGTCTGGAATCGGATGTCGTGCGCGTCCGCGTCCAGCACCGCGGTCTGCGCGGGCACCGGCCGCGCCGGCTGTCCCGGCTTGAGCGTGAAGTGCAACGGCGCCAGCGCCGGCAGCGGCGGACGCAACCGCATGCCCATGAACTGGAAGAACGCCTGCCGCCGTTGATAGGGAATCTGGTTCTCGATGGTGGCGGTGTAGCCAGCCATCTGCGCGAACAGATTCAACAGCACCAGGCCGGGATCCTGGTTGATGGCCTGCGCCGCCGCGTCCGGATCCTGCGCGTCTGCCGGCTGCGCGACCACTGGCGGCCAGTAGCCGCTCCATTGCGGCGTGTAGCGCTGCGCCAGCGCCAGGGCCTGTCCGTAGAAGGCCTCGGCGGTGCGGAAATCCAGGATCGGCGGCGTGGTCATGCGCGTGCCGGGCTAGGACGCCAGCGGGACCGCAGACTGCGGGGAGGAGGGCGCGGCAGCGTCCGGCTCCTGCAACAATTCCTCCAGCGCCTGGATGGCGCCGCTGATGCGCAGCAGGGTCTGCTGCAGTTCGTCCTGCTGCGCTTGCAGCCGTTGCAGTTGCGTCCGCCCGGCCTGGTAGTTGGCTTGCAGTTCTTCGATTCTTGCGCGGATGGTCTGTTCGTTCATGCCCGGGGCTCAGTTCATTTCAGGAAGAATGGGTACACAAGATTGGCGGGCTGGTTGCGGTCGCGGATCAGGTAGTCGATGGCGATCATCAGACAATTGGCCTGCTGGGCGGTCGTGGTGACGACGACGCGCAAGGTCCGGATGCGCGGCTCCCAGCGATTCAGCGCCTGGGTCACGTACAGCTGCGCCAGACTCACCGCGGTGGCGTTGCCGGCGGAGAACACCAGTTCGTTGATCCGGCAGCCGAACTCCGGCTGCATCACGCGTTCGCCGGGGGCGGTCTGCAGGATGATCCGCAGCGCCTGCTCGACGTCCTCGGCACCGCGGGCGAACTGCAGCTTGCCGCCTTGCACGGCAACCGGAAACGCCCAGCCTTGCCCGAGAAAATCGCTGTTGGCGGCCATGCCCTAGCCAGCCTTCACGTTGCACAGGCCGAGCACCTGCACCGTGGGCGGCGGCGCCTGGGCGGGGCCGGGAGGAAGGTCGTGACAGGTTTCGCATACATCGCCCATGCGCGCGGCGGCGCGGCCATTGATGCGGACCGTGGCGCTGCCCATGAGAATGCGCCCCAGATTGGCCGGGGGCACCTGAAAGGTGCCGCTGCTGGGAATATGCGGCGGCACGTTCTGCGCCATCGAACCGACGGTGGCCGCCGCGCGTCCGTTGATGCGCACGTTCAAACTGGTGTTGGACGAGATCTTGCCGTTGAACGGGAATGGCTGCGGCGTCGGTACCGGGCCGCCGGGGCTGGGGACCAGCACGATGTGCATGTCGGCAGCGTTGACGATGCCGTCTCCTTGCTTGGCGGACGCTTGGCCCATCCCGCACTCCTCAGTTCAGGTCGATCATCGTGGCCGACAGCGCCAGGTTCTGGCCGCCCTGCAACTGCATGGCGGTATCGGTCAGGGTGGCCTTGACGCTGCCGGCGCTGTTCTGCACCGCGACCTGCGCCCCGCTGAGGGTCAGCGTGCCCTTGGCGCTGATGGCGAGGTCGCCTTCGCTGCTGATCGATATCGTGTTGCTGGCGGTATCGATCTGGATACGGTTGTTGTTGTTGTCGACGATGACGATGCGGCCTTTGCCCTCGTCGCTGTCGTCGAGCAGGACGGTCTTGCCGCTGCGGGTCTTGATCATGCGCAGGTCCTGCTGCTGCGCCGCTGCCACGGGCGGCAGCTGCGCGCCGTTCCACAGGAAACCGAGTACGTAGGCACGGCTGGCGTCGCCGTTGGCGAAGGACAGCAGCGCCGAGTCGCCGATCTGCGGCAGGAAGAAGGCGCCGTAGTCGGGGCCGCCGAAGAAGCTCACGATCTGCAGCCAGTCCGATTCGATCGATGCGTCCATCAAGATGAAGCGCACCTTGACCCGCCCCCAACCCTGCGGGTCCTTCGTGTCGAGCACGGTGCCGAGCGTGACCCCGAACGCCATGCTGTCGAGGGTGACGGCGTCATCCGGGTTCATGCGCCGGTTCTCCTGAGTTTGAATTCGGTCTGGTAGCCGCTGTCGACGTCGTAGCTGTGCACGCTGGAGGTGATGTAGTAGATGCCGTTGAAGCGCTGGCTCAGCCCGCTCAGCTTGACGTTGACGCCGGCGACAAGGTCGGGGTCGCCGAGCATGCTGCTGCTGCCCTCGATGAACGGGCCGAGATTGCGCTGGTACTGCGCCTTGGCCACAGCCTGCAACGCTTCCGGAGTGCTGATGTTGGGGCGCAGGTACTGCACCGAGGAGGCCGGAAAAGCGTCGGCCATCTGGTAGCCGGTCTGGCGGCCACCCATCTTGTCCTGGGTGGTTCCCGCATCGGTCACCGCGCTGACGGTCCGGTTGGAGGCCAGGTCGTAGCCGGTGACAGTCGTGGTTCGGCCGAGTGTGGGCAGGCGCAGACTCAGTTCCAGATCGGTGGCGTCCAGCGGATAGTTGACCGTGCGCACCGGGCTGCCGCCTTCGGCCGATGGACGGAACACCAGCGTGGTCTGATCCATCATCAGCTCGTAGTTGATCTGCGCGCAGCGCTGCATCAGGAATTCGTAGTCGGTGACGTTGTTCTGCAGCACGTAATCGTTGATCACGCCGTTTTGGCCGACCAGCTTTACGGTCAGCCCGGCCGCGCGCGCCACCTGGGCGACGATGTCGTTGTCGTTGGATTTCAGATAGGTGCGGGTGCGCGTGCCGAACTTCAGCCAGTACAGGCGGTCGAAGCCGCGGATCGTCGCGGTCGAGTACGTGGAAAAATGCGGTTCGATCGCGGTGATCTCGCCGCTGACCAGTTGCCTTGTGCCGTCGATGCCGAGGAATACCGCGATCGCGTCGCCTGGCTTGAACACGTCGAGATCGACGTCCTGCCAGGCAGCGGACGCCGAGGTGATGGTGAGCGTGAAGCTGAACATCGTCGGTACGTTGATCTCGTTTTCGACCCGTACGTTCTGGATCGCCGCAATCACGTTGCTCGGCAAGGCCTGCCGGTTCTTCAGGATCCGGAAGGCCCCGGTCTGCACGCTAGACATGGGCGAGTCCCTCGAAACTTTCCCCATGCGTATCGACGATCACCAGCAGGCGCCCGATGTCCGCACGGGTGGGGAAGTTCAACGGGTCGTCGATGCCGTTGGCCGCGGCGATCAGGCGCCACTGCTCGGGATCGCCCAGGGTGCGCTGCGCGATCAGGTACAGCCGGTCGTTCTCGCGCACCTGCCATAGCCGCCGGCAATTGAACTTTCCCTGGGCATGCTGGTCTTCCTGCGGCGTCAGCACCGATTTGAAGGTGACCGACAGTTCCGCCCGCACCGGCACCCCGGAACTGAGGAACATCGTGAATTTCTGGTCGAGCTTGCTGATCATGCCCACGAACAGCGGCCCGGCCCAGGTGAATACCAGCACCGGCGGTTCGCGCCGGTCGCCGTTGCCGACGCTCGGCTGCGTCAGCGCGACAATCCGGTTGGTCTTGGTCCTCACATCGGCCTGCTGTTCGTAGGTATCGAAGAACAGCGAGACGGTCAGGTCGTCGTCCTCGACCCGCTGGAACTGGATATTCGAGCCTTGGCCCTGCAGCACCACGGTCTTGTTCAGCGACAACTCGGTGGGGTTGTACATGACCGGGATCTCTTCCCGCGTCTGCTGCACGACGATCTTGGCCATCTCCAGCATCAGCGCACCGCCTTGCGGTAGCGTTCGACGCGATCCGAGTGGGCGAGGGCGGCCTGGACCTGCCGGACCAGCTGCTTAACCGTCTGCGGAGAAAGCAGCGCGTTCGCCACCGCCGCCTGCAGCGACTGGCCATGGCGCTGTTGCAGCAGCTCGCGCACAACCTGGGTCTGTACGCTGTGTTCGATCCGCTTGGTGTCGTGCGCCCACTGCGCGGCGCCAGGCGTCGGCGGACGACGATAGGCGAGCGCCTGCGCGGCGCTCGCGGCGTAGCGCTGCAAGGCCTGCGCCGGTGCCGGCGTGTCGATCGACACCGATGCGGCGGCCGCTGGGATGGCGATCGTCGTGCCGCTGGCCGCTGGCGCCGCGGTGGATGGGGGCGCCGCATGAGACGCGCGGGGGCCGATCCGGACGGCGGCCGCGCGTGTCTGCGACAGCGGGTCCGCAAGCGTCCTGGCGGGCGTGCGCGCCACGCGCTCGGCCATGCTGATGCCCAGCGCTGCCTGCTCTGGCCATGGCGCGCCCACCGGAGGCCGCGTAGTTGATGCCGACCGCGGCAGGGCGGCGCGGTGCGGGGCTGCAGGCGATGTCGGCTCGGCCGCGATCCAGCGCACGCCTGTGGCCGTTCCCGATTGAGGCCTTGCGGGCGTGGTCACGGTCCGCAAGGCCGCAGCGGCGCCCTGTGCTGCTGGCGGTGCCAGAAGCGACAGTGTGTGCGACGGCATGTGCAACTGCGCTTGGGACGGCGCTTGCGATTCCTCGCTGGGCCGTGGCCGCGCGCCGGCGAAGGCGAGCGTGGCGGTCCTGGACGTGGGCTGCAGCGCAGTGCCGGCGTGCATGTGCATGCGATTGGCGATGCCGGCGCCCGTCGCGGCGCGGTCCTTCGCCGCATTCCGCAGCAACACCCTCCGTGGCGTTGGCGTCGCACCGCTCGCGCGTCTGCCGTCGCGCGGCGCGGCGGCGCTCACGCCGGTGCCTGGCGCTTGCATCGCCGCTGCCACGCGCAGGGCCGGTGGGCGCGTCAGGTGCGACGTCGTCGGCGTGATGTCGCGATCGCGCGCCACGCGCATCAGCCGCGGGCGGCGGTGGCGACCAGACCGCACCGCGACAGTCTCCCGCGCGTCCAGCGTGCGCGCGTGGTGCGTAACCGGCGCTGGGTCTGACAATCGCCGCATTGCCGGCAACGCCGGGGCGGCCGCTCCGGTGTGGCGATAGGTCGGCAAGGCCGCATCGAGCCGCACGTGCCGTGGAGGCGTCGCCGCCGCGGCAACGCGAAAAACCCGCGACTGCGACGCGATAGCGCGGTACCGTCCCCCGCTCGTCAAGGAGCCGATGGCGAGCACTGGTCGAGACCGGGATCGGCGCTGGCGTTCGCGCAGCTGCGTGCGCTGCCAAAGGTGTTGCAGCAACCGCTGCGTCGCGCTCAGCAGGCGCCGGATATCCTGGTGCAGCCCCATCCATTGCGGCGTTGCGTTGCGTTGTGGCCACAGGTAGTCGAGACGCGGCGCGGCATCGGCGGCCGATGCCGCGATCCGCACGCCGACCCTGGCCAGGTGCCGGCACTTTGGCAACCGGCGCGCGGCCTCGAGGCTATGTGCCTGAAGCCTCGCGCCGCGGTGGGCGGAAAAGGCAGGCGGCGGCGCTGGCATCAACGTGTGCCTCCAGCGGAGTGCCTCTTTATGCCTTCATGGGCCAGGGTGAAACTCTGCGTCGCGATCAAGGTCTGGCTGGCATCGACGCTGGGCCCCTGCCATTCGATCGGCCACGCGTTGTAGAAGTTCCAGCTGACGGTCGGACTGCCGAGCGGATCGAGCAGATAGATCGATCCGTTCTGGCGCGTGATCTCGCCGCGCAACGCCGCTGCGTACCAGCCCCACATCGAATCGCTCGCGGTGATGCCGGACTTCAAAACCAGATCCGTGTAGGTCACCTGGCCGGGAAGCCTGTATTCGGTGTCGTTGACCCCGCCCTGGCGCACCGTCTTCACTTCGTTCTTCGATTGCAATCCTTCCACCGAGGTGAACCCGCCGACGACGATACCGCCGACCTCGACGCAGAAGTTGTAGGCCATGAATGGATTGGCGGATACGCCCGATCTGCGTCCGGTAGCGCCGCCCGTGCCGTTGCGACCGATAGACATCTCATGCTCCCAGGTGAAGGCTTTTTTGCCGTTCGTCGCTGTTCATCGTCTGGTTGATCCGGCTGATCCGTTCGCACCAGCGGCGACGTTCGGCATGTTCCATCGCGGTGATTTCCCCGTACGACCAGTGGAAGTGATACGCGATGAACGCGATCTCTTCGTAAAGATGGTCGGGAACTACAGGGAGCCGCGTTTTCCCACTTGTTCGAACCCCGGCAGCTGTACCACCTTGTCTTCCGGATCGACCTGGTTGATGCGGTTGTACAACTCCTGCAGGTAGGCGAAGTCGGCGGAGAACAGATCCTCGATGACCTTGGTGTTGACCATGTCCAGGGTGCCAAGCCGTACCACCACCCGCGACAGCACGATGATCGCCAGGTAGGCCGGGTTGCTCTGCACCCGGTGGTCCTTCAACGGCAGGATCTCGTCGCCGGCGGTGGCCAGGCGCATCACCCCGTTGTTGTGCAAATTGCCGTCGCTGTCGCGGTAGCCAAGCGGCAACGCGAACTCGATCTCGGTACTGATGGCTTTCATGTTGTGCTCCGCTCAGGAAACGCGCGTCATGTATTGCAGGGTCAGTTCGAAGGTCTCGACCATCACGTCGCTGCTGGTGGCGTTCAGCCCGGTGCTTTCGTACTTGCTGGGCCAGGCGTTGATGACGTTCCAGCGCGCCTTGGGCGCTCCGCCCGCATCGAGCAGGATCAGCGAGATGTTCTTCTGCGCGCCTTGCGCGGTGGAACCCTTCTGGGCGACCAGCTGGTGCCAGTTGTACAGATCCATCGAATCGGTGATGCCTTTCTTCAGCGACAGCTTGCCGTAGGTGGTCAGGCCGGAGAACGAGCGCTTGTAGGTCGGGTCGGTGCCTTCGCGGTAATCGACCGTCTCGACCGTGCTGTCGGGGATCGTGGCCTCGGAGAAGGACGCGATCTGGATGCCGGAAATCTCGACCTGAAAGCGGAAGCCGCGGTAGGGGTTGGTCAGTTGTGCTGCCATGCTGATGCTCCATGAACGATACGGCTAGCCCTCAGGCACTGGCATCGGGGCCTGCGGTCTTCTGCGTCATGCGGATGATGACGAACTCGGCCGGACGCACCGGCGCGACACCCACATCGATGTACATCTGCCCCTGCACACGTGTCTCGGGCGGGTTGTTGGAGGTGTCGCAGGTCACGAAGAACGACTCGGCCGCGGTGGCGCCGAACAGTCCGCCGGCCTGCCACAGCGCGGTGAGGAATGCGCCGACGTCGCGGGTGACCGATGCCCAGGTCTGCGCATCGTTGGGTTCGAACACCACCCATTGCAGGCTTTGCTTCAGGCTCTGCTCGATGTAGATGAAGAGCCGGCGCACGCTCAGGTAGGTCCAGTCGCTGCCCGGCGGCACCAGCGTGCGCGCTCCCCAGATCACGTTGCCGTAGCGGAGGAAGTTGCGAATGGCGTTGATTCCCTGGGGATTGAGCGTGTCCTGGTCGGCGTCATTGATCTGCGCGTTGAGCTGCACCACGCTCAGCAGCGCGCCGTCGCCGACGCCAGCGGGCGACTTCCAGACCCCCACGTTGTTGTCGGTGAACGCGTAGCGTCCCAGCACCGGCCCCGACGGCGGTATCGGGACGTTGGCGCCGGCTACCGGGTTGTAGATCCAGACCCAGGGGTAATAGATCGCCCCATAGCTGGAATTCAACGCGGGTGCGGTGGTGCTGCCGGCTTTGAAGCTGCTGATGCCTGCCACGGTCTGGTCGAACGGTGGGTCGCAGACATAGAACAAGTTGCGCATCGACGCGCCCTCGCAGAACAGCAGCGCCGCGCTGATCAAGGCCGCCTGCTGCGGGATGCTGGGTAGGCCGCCCGCGTCGGTCGCGTTGACCGTATCGGGCATCGCCAGCAGGCTTGCGCCCTGAACGTTGGTCAAGGTGGCCGTCGCGCTCTCGAAATCCCAGGTCGCCGCCGCGCCGCCTTGCAGCGGCGTCGCCTTGCTGCTGTTGGGTGGACGCGTGCTGCCGGTTACCACCGCGCGCACGAACATCGAATTGGCGTTGATCGCGGCGGGCAGGGCGGTGCCCATGCTGCTGGCCGTATAGCCGTTGTAGGCTTCCAGCACGTAATAGGACTTACCGAGGATCGGCTGCAGCGCGAGATTGTTCTGCACGATGTAGGCTTGCAGCGTGGCCGTGGCCGCGCTCGCTGCGCTCAACGATGCCGGGTCGACGACGATGCTGAGATTGAAGACCTGCGATACCGCACTGTCCGGACCGCTGGCGTTGCTGATCGTGAAACCGAGCACGTTGGCCCAAGGGCCTGGCGTGACGGCGCTCAGCTTGATGCCGCCTGCGGCGGCGTTGGCCTGTTTGCCCGTCCCCTTGGTGTCGGCGACGCGGACGATGTAGCACGCCGTTCCGCCCTCGTTGAAGAACTCGAAGACCGCCCACGACACCATGCCGTTCCAGACCAGTCCGCCGAATTGACGCTGGTAGGCGCTCCAGCTGGTGATCAGCGTAGGCTGCTGGCTGGAACCGAACTCGGTCACGCCTACGAACACGGCGGTCGAGGTGGAAACGCCCTGGATGGTGCGGGCGCTTGGAATTTCCTCGATGTAGACGCCGGGATGATAGTAGTTGGTCGCCAAGGTCGTGCTCTCTCAACAGTTAACGTAGTTCGGTGGCCACGTATTGGGTGGTCGCAGGTTCCAGTACCAACTGCACTTCGATGGTCGTGTGACCGCTCTTGCTGAAGGTCAGTGTTACTTCGGTCTTGGCCGCCAGCTTGCCGCGCAACGCCAGGGCATAGCGGCCCAGGTAACGTCCGTAGTCGGAGGTCTGCGTGCTGGCGTCGCGCGGCTTGGCTTGCCAATTCTGATAGCGCGCAGCGACGCTGACCCCGGCGAGCGGAGTCTGCTGCGATGCCGACAGCACCAGGCCGCGGATCAACGTGGTGCCGGCAGGGTAGGGATACAGTGGACTGGGAGCGAGTCTGCACGGGACGATCGCTTCGGCCAGAGGCAGACGCGGCGGCACGCTGAAATCGACTCGCTGTGGAAAAAAAGGCAGTGCCTGCAGGGTGAGCTGATAGTCGCCGTCCTCCAACTCGCTGAACGCATAGAAGCCGTCGGCCTTGGCATGAGGATGGCAGGGCTGGCCGTTGAGCACGAATGTCGGACGCACTCCGACCATTGGCGCGTCATTGAAGCCGTCGATCAGTTGCACCACCGCGCTGAGCCTCATGGTCCCACCCGGTAGTCGGCATCGGCCTGGACCACCAACTCCGAGCGCGTCGCGAAGCGCGATGGAATGCGCACCGGCGACAGCGTGTAGAGCTTGGTCAGCTTGTAGCTGCGGTGCGGGAAGCCCGACCAGATGTTGCGCAAGCGCTCGCTGGAATCGAACTCGGGGATGATCTGTATCTGTTCGTTGCCGGTTCGCTTGAGCGTCGGAGTCAGCCATTCCCCCGACAGCTGGCCGACATCGTGGAAAAGCTGCATCAACTTGTCCACCAGCACCAGTTCCAGTTCGGCCGACCGTGCGTACGGCACGAGGAGATAGGTCAGGTCGACCACCAGCGGCGCCGCGATCGTCTCCAGCGCGGCCGGCGCCGGCGCCGCGGCCGCCTGGCGCGTGATCCTGGCCGGCAGGTTGCGCATGTAGGCGTTGACTTCGGTCTGATACAGATACAGCGACAGCTTGGTTTCGTCGTGGCTCTCGATCTCGCCGGGCGAATCGAACACCACCGCCGATTCGGCCTGCAGCTCGGTGACATTGCGCCGGATCAGACCGCGCAGCGCTTCGCTGACCGAGCGCAGGATCAGGCCGCTGTCCGTGAGGTCGGGCATCATGCTCAAAGAGTGAATACCGTGTCGGTCTGGCTGACCACCTGCGGCTGCCGGTTGTGGACCTGGGCGATCACCGAGATGCTGCTGTTGCAGGTGGTGCGCAGGTACACGTAGGCCAATTCCTCCGGCAACCAGGTGAGATAGGCGTTCAAATAGAACTCCAGCAGCTGGTCGGCGTTGTAGCTGGCGTTGCTCGAATCGGTTACCGACCTGGTGGTGAAGGAAAGCGTGTCGCTGCCGTAGGACATCGACGTCAATGGGATCTGTCCTTGCTGGCTGGCCAGGATGATGCCGCTGGACCCGGAGAAGTCAGGGCCCAGCGACCAGCTCACCTTGCCGAGTCCTTTCTTTGCGGTGACGATCACGTCGATCTTGTTGCCGTGGCGTGCGCCCTTGACCGTGAAACTCACGGGGCGGTGGTTGCGCCCGTGCGACGCCAGCACCGCACTGATGCGGCCATTACGCCACTGCACCGCGCCTTGCGCGCCGAACACCGCCATGACCACCGCTTCGTTGTTGAGCGTGCAATACCCCTGCAGGTAATCGATGCCAGGGGCGACCAGCAGGTACAGTGTCAGCGTGAACGCGTTGTCCGCGCGATCGCCTGCCTGGCCGATCGCGCCCGTCCGGATCGACAGCACCGAATTGCTGAATTCGATCGCCTGGATACAGGATTCGACGTCGGCGCTGGAAGGGGTGACGTTGTAGGAGAAGCCGATGCTGTCGCCCGAGCGCGCGCCCAGCGACCACGCAACGCCGGCGGTGGTCAGGGTGAAGTTCAAGTTGCTGTTGGAGGCGATGTTGCTGAACAGAAGCGTGACCGGGAACAGCGTGCCCAGGCCCGCCTGCTCGTCTGCGCGCGGCGCGGTGGCGGTGGGCGTGGGCGCGAGTGACGCGCTGGACCCCGCGGGCGCTGGAGGCGATTGCGTCGTCATGGACGGTCCTTCAGGTAAGTGGGTCAACCCAGCTCGATCGCGAACGAACTCAAGCCGATCACCGTGCTGCGGTCCTGCGCCGATTGCAGGGTGACGCTGGCATCGGGCGGCAAGTCGACCCTGCCGCGGACGCTGGACTGTTCGGTGCGCAGATAGAGCGATATCCTCACTTCCTGCATGTCCTTGTATGTCTGCACATACACCTCGCGGGCATTGACCAGGAAGTTGCTCAGGTACAGGAGCGGATCCACCCGGCTCGACAGACACACCCCGACCAGCCGTTCGCCCCCGCCGCCTTCGCTCCAGATCGCCTCCTGATCGCCTTGTAGCGTCAAGAATGCCTTGCTGTTGGCGCGAAGCCTGGCGAATGTCAATGTCACCGGCTTGAACATCTGCGTCTGGCGAAAGCACCGCTGATTGCGATCATGCGCCGTGTTGGCCATCAGATGCGAGTCGAGCAGCTGTTTGGTCGCGTTCGACAACACTTCCCGCTCAGCGGCGATCGCCTGGACCACCGCTTCGTCGCTGCGCGCGGTACGGTTGGGCGCGATCGCCGGCACCGCGGGCTTGGAAAGCCCCGAAGGCGAGGCGACAGGCGCGCCTTTGGAAGCGCCTTTGTCCTTTCCGGGCGCAGTTTCCATGGGTTTACCTAATGATTGGGAAGAGGGATGCTGAAGTCGCCCACAGCGATGTGGCCGGACGCCTGGTAGTCGATGAACTGGTATTGCGCTGTCAACAAGACCCCGGTGGACGGGAAGTTGCCGGTCAAGCTCGAGGCTCCCGAGCTGATCGCAACAGGTACGATAATCTTGATGGACTGGGGATCATCGGAAGTATTCTGCGTCGCCCGCACCGAGATCGAGGTCTGCCCCACCTCCAGCGATGCCAAGGGCGGGGTGGGGATTTGCGACTGCACTTGTTGGATCTGGATCAACTGATCCGGCAGCAGGGAAATCGCACTGTTGCCAGTGATATTCAGCAGCACGGACAACGTGTCGTTATCGTTCACTGTCGAAAAAGTGAACGCAATCGTATATTTCATCGCAATTTCCTGTTTTTCCAACAGGCCGGTCGGACGTGAATATCAAACGTCCGGCCGGATCGTCTCCCCGCCGCTGGTTACGATTACTGCGGATCCCAGTAAAACGGCGTGTAGGTCGCATTGACCACCTGCGGTTGCGCGCTTTCGATCGCCGCCAGAATCTGCACGCCCTGATCGGAGCGCGAACGCAGCGAAAATATCTGGATGCTCGGTGATGCTGTCAGATACAGGGTCACGGTGAAAGCCAGTGCGCCGCCGCCGCCACTGCCGCTGTTGGTGGTCTGGACCTGAACCTGCTGCGGATTGATTTCGAGCGACGTCAAAGGCAGCGCCGCCCCGCCCACCATCGAGACATAGATGCCACCGGAACTCTCGTAGTCCGGCCCGGTACTCCAACCGACTGGCACGTTCTGCTTCTGCAGCTCGATCCAGATCGTCTCGCCCGGCTGGGCGTTGCTCACCTGCAGCTGCACCTTCCTGAAGACGTTATCGCTAGCCATGCTGAAGAATCCTTATAGGTAGTAAGTTTTCTATCAAAAAACCCCGGGCAAGACTCCACCGTCACTCAATAAAGAGCCAGAAATCTCATTGGGTGAGTGGCTTTGCGATGCTGCAGGCAGACAGTAGCCCTAATTTCGAATATTTTTGTAGACAGTTATCCACTTTTATTTCGAACGCCTGTTGTGCTGTGAGTTGTCTACAAAACATGCCAGCACTGCCACTTTTGAAAATTTTTCATCTTGGTTCGAGGCTGCGCGGTGCGAGCTCTAGAGTTGGCAACGCGGCTCGCCGCCGTGCGTGCTGATGGATAGGATCGGCGAATGGCCACTCTTGGCCGAAGGCGGATACCCGAGTGGCGGAGATTAGGATATTTGCGGGGTGATCAGGGTCATCTAAATAGATAGGGGGATTTATCGTGAGTACGTCAACTGCAGGGGTAGGGCGCCAGTCCGGGAGTAATTCAATTTGACCCAGCATGTGCGTGCTACGGAAGATCGGGCACATGCGGAAGTAGATCGGGCGCGCCAGGACACTAAGGAGGTCCAATAGCAACTGACGAGCGTCCGAAAAGAAGCTGCAATGGCCAAGCGGCTGCATGATGATGCGCTTGAGCTCGCGAATGGCCTCTCAGCTCCGCCAGGAACTCACTGTCCAGCAAGCGCGTGCCGACGCGTTGGAGGCACAGCTGGTCAAATTGAACGATCTCCCTGCGGCGCTGGAAGCGGCTTGGCACCAACATGTTGGGCACCGCCAGCCCAAGCCTCATAAAGAAACTGACAGCGGGCATGGTGCTGACGCTGTTGCAAGGGTTGCCGGTTGGGACGGCCCTTGATTTCGCATAATGTATATTATGTTAATTCTCGGGGCGGTACTACGCTTGGCCGCTGTCTCTTTTAGATCCGCCCCGCGTTGGCGCGCTGCGGCAAGTCGCCGCCACGATCAAGCAAGCGTCAGTCCCACCTGGGTCACAGACTGCGATTCATCACAGCTATGTGCTGCATGGTCGCAACCTGATGACTTCCACCCGCTTCCGCCTCTCCGAACACGTCCGCCTGCTTCCGCGTATCAATGGCTGGTTCGCGCATCCGTATCTGATTTCGCCGCTCACCTTCGGGTTGTATACCGAGCACTCGCACTTGGCGATTATGGAGTCGTTCCTGGAGGATCCGCAACAGCATCGTGCAGCACTGCGCGAGCCTGACATGCGTGGCGGCCCCTTCATCGACCATACCGGCGATGTGGCCGATATCCGCAAGCTTCGCGACCATACCCTGCAACGTTGCGCGACCCAGCTGCGCTACGCCGAGGCGATCGCCGCGCTCTACCAATTGCTGCACAGCGAAGCCAAGGGCGCCGGCCTGGCCGGTTTGTACGGCAAGATCGATCCGCTGATCCGCGACAAGCTGGAGATATTCTACGATGTCAGCAAGCAGCCTGGCGTGCGCTTCATGGAACGCCAGTTCTACGCCAGCAAAGCCTACGATCCCGGTCTGCAGACCGCGGTGCTGGAACCGGTCAGCGAACAGGAACGCGCGTTCGCACTCAGCACGCCGCAGTTGCCTTCGGCAGCCGGTTCGCTGGAGTTGAGCGTGCCCTTCGCCGATCCGTTCTGGGACCAGCTATGCGGTGGCATGTCTGATGCTGATGCCCTCGTCGATCTGATCCTGCGCAACGCGCCGACCGGTACCACGCGCGCAGAGGCCCTCGCCCTGCTGACCGATGCGCCATTGGCCGAACACGTGGCGCCGCAAGGCGTGCGCGTGCGTTACTTCGGGCATGCCTGCGTGCTGATCGAAGGCGCAGGGGTCAGCATCCTGATCGATCCGCTTATCAGCTATCCGGGCGAATGCGCCATCGACCATTTCACCTTCGACGATCTGCCGGCCAAGATCGATTACCTGCTGATCACCCATCCGCACCAGGATCACGTGGTGATGGAAGCGCTGCTGCGGATCCGTCATCGCGTCGGCACCGTCGTGGTGGGACGCGCCGGTGGCGGCGACTTGCAGGATATTTCGCTGAAACTGTGCCTGGAGCAATGCGGCTTCGCCAATGTGGTGGAACTGGCCGACTATGAGGAACTGCGTTTCCAGCAGGGAAGAATCGTCGGCGCGCCGTTCTACGGCGAACATGCCGACCTGGATATCCGCGCCAAACTGGTGCATGCGGTGGAGCTTGACGGCAAGGTGTGCGTGCTGTTCGCAGATTCGCGTCCGCCGATGGCGGAGTTCTATGCGCAGCTGAAGGCGATGTTCCCGAAGATCGATTGCATGTTCCTGGGCATGGAATGCGTCGGTGCGCCGGCGACATGGCTATACGGCCCGTTGCTGCAGAAAATGCTGACCCGGGGCGAGGACCAGTCGCGCCGCCTGGACGGCTGCGACTGCGCGCTGGCCAGTGCGTTGCAGGACTTCTTCCTGCCCGAAAGGCTCTACGTCTATGCCATGGGCGCCGAGCCCTGGGTCACGCACATCACCAGCATTCTCTATTCCGAAGATCTGCCGCAGTTCCGCGAGGCGCGCCAGTTGGAAGCGGCCGCGCGCGCGAAAGGACGCCACGCCGAACTGCTGTTCGGCCGCTGCGAGATCACGCTCTAACCCAGGCACAGCTCATGTCCGATACGCGAGGTTACCTGCGCACCAATGCCGTGGCGCGCCCGCTGCTGAATCACTGGGTCCTGTGGGACATGCTGATCCCGCCGGTGCAGTCGGCGCTAGTGGTGGCAAAACAGCAGCTACCGATCCTGGAATCCTATCTGCGCGCACCCGAACAGCATGCCCAGGCGGCGCGCGACCCGGCACTGATGGGCGGCCCATGGATCAACTATCCGACCGCAAAGACCGCCGAGATCGCCCGTTTGCTCGAACGCACACGGGCTGTGCAAGGCGATACGCTGGCGTTGGCCGCAGCGTTGCAGGCACTGGAGGACATGCTGCGCCAGCAGGCGACCGGGCAGTCGCTGGAACCACTGTACGCACAGGTCCCTGGCGAATTGGCGGGCCTGGTCGAACTGGTCTACGACCTCAACGATCATCCCGGTCTGCGCTTGCTTGAGGGCCTGTTGTATCGCAGCCGTTTCTACCGGCGCGACCTGCAACAGTTCGCCTTTGGCCTGGTCGAACGCGACTGGCTGCCTTACGAGCGCAGCACGCCGGTACTGGAATCGCCCGAGACGCCGGTACTGACCCTGCCCTGGGACGACAGGCGGCTGGATGCGTTGTTCTGTGCCGAGCGCGTGCCGGTTGTGATCGAGGAATTGGGCGAGCGGCTCGGGATCGCCGCGGCACAGCGTGCAGGATTTGCGACCTTGTTCGACATCGCACCGCCGGCGCAGCGTCATCGTCCCCCCGCTGCGGGGGTGCGGATCCGCTATCTCGGACATGCCTGCCTGCTGATCGAATCGGATCAGATCAGCATCCTCACCGATCCGTTCGTCGCCTACGACTATCCGACCGAACTGCCCCGCTACACCCTGGCCGACCTGCCCGAGCGCATCGACCATGTGTTGATCACCCATGGCCACAGCGACCATATCCGTCCTGAGATCTTGCTGCGGCTACGCAACCGGATCGGTACCGTGGTCGTGCCGCATAGCGCCGGGCGGCGCCTGCAGGACCCGTCGCTGAAACTGATGCTGCACGCACTTGGTTTCGAGCGTGTCGTCGAGTTGCACGAGTTCGAACGCATTGCGCTGGCCGATGGGGCGATTACCGCGTTGCCCTTCCTCGGCGAACATAGCGATCTGGATATCCAGGGCAAGGCCGGCTATCACGTGCGCATCAAGGGATGCAGCGTGGCCTGCCTGGCCGATTCCTGTAACCTGGATCCCAGTCTGTACCGGCATGTCGCCGCCGAACTGGGCGCCATCGACGCGCTGTTCCTGGGCATGGAATGCGAGGGATCGCCGCTGAGCTGGGGCTATGGGCATCTATTGACCCGGCGTATCGATCCAAAGCTGGACCGCAGCCGGCGCGATCGCGGCTCGCATGCGGACGAGGCGATCGCGTTGATCGAAAGCTGGCCGGCGCGCCGTGCCTATGTATATGCGATGGGCCAAGAGCCCTGGTTGAATCATGTGCTGGCCATCAACCAGTCCGGCGAGCACCTGGGCTTGCGCGAGGCCGATCGGTTCCTTGCCCATTGCCGCGCGCGCGGCATCGATGGCGAGCGTCTGTTCGCGATGAAGGAACTGGCCCTGCCCGCGGTCTGAGCCTGGACATGCGGGGCCTGCGTTCTTTCGCCTTCCTGCCTGGCATTCCTTCCTTCCCGCCCCACCCTCCCGACGACCGTCAGGAGGGTGGGCAACGCGGCGCTCAGTGCCCCGCCGCGGCCATGGCGTCGCGCAGGCTCTTCGGACGCATGTCGGTCCAGTGTTCGTTGACATAGTCCAGGCAGGCCTGCTTCGGGTTCGGGCCGAAGACCACCGTCCAGCCATTCGGCACGTCGGCGTAATCCGGCCACAACGCGTACTGCTCTTCGTGGTTGATGACCACAACGTAGATCTGGTCTTGCTCGTCGTCTTGGATTGACATCTGTGCGTCCTCCGGTGGGGATGAGTGGCGGCGTGTTGCACGCATCGTGCGATGCGCGGGGCGCCGGCCGCAGGTTCGACGCGCCTGTGGTGCTTTCGGTCAGGTCCCCGGCAGCATGCCGGAGGCCTGCAGTTCTTCCCGCGACTGCCCGCGCATGTCGATATGGCACTGCGCTTTATGCGTTGGCTCGGGCTCGACCAGATGCCCGTAGTCCAGCGTCAGCACACGGTCGGCCAGATGCCGGTAACCCTGGTCGTGGGTCACCAGTACCAGCGTCTTGCCGCGCGCGCGCAACTCGGGCAGCAACGCGGTGTAGAACCGCTCCCGAAACGCCTGGTCCTGGTCGGCAGTGAGCTCGTCGAAAATCAGGATCTGGCGGTCGTCCAGGCAGGCTTGCACCAGGGCCAGGCGTTTGCGCTGCCCCTGCGACAGATCCACGCTGGCGAACACGCCCTCGGTCTGGTCGAAGCCGACCTTCGCGGCCAGGTCCACCCGCTCCAGCCAGGCATGCACCTGCGCCGGATCGGCCTGCGCGGCGTCGGCCCCGATCACATGCTCGAACAGCATGAAGTCGAAGAACACCGCACTGAACATCGCCCGGTAACTGGCCAGCGGCAGACTGGTGCCGAGCACCTGTCCGTCGACAAGAATGCGTCCCTCGCTGGGGCGCAGCAGGCCGCTGAGCAGCAGCAGCAGGGTCGATTTTCCACTGCCGTTGCCGCCGGTGACGAACACCGTTTCGCCTCGCCGCAGCGTCAGGTCCACCGGGCCGAACTGAAAGTGATCGCCATTGTCGCCGGCATAGCGATAGACCACCTGTTCCAGGCACAGCGTGGTCCACGTCGGCGCCACGCCGGGCGGTGCGGCTGCGGCCGCGGCGCCCGGCGGCGCGGATGGCGCATCGTCGAGTCCTACTTCACGCAGGTGGCGCACGCTCGCCGATGCGCTGCTGACCTGGGCGCCGAGATCGAACAGCGCATTGAGCGGGCCGCTGATGAACAGTCCGGTGATGACGAACTGCAGAATCGTGGCCGAGGGCAGTTCGAACAGGTAGCGCCCGGCCAGGATCGCAGCCAGTACCCAGCCATAGCCGATCAGTTCGGCGCAGGCATCGCTGATGCCCCAATGCATGCTGGTGTCGAACTGGGTGCGGCGCGCGCGCTCGATCGCTGGCCGCAACTGCGCCTGGGCGAAGTGTCCGGCCCGCGCTGGCGACAGGGTCAGTTCCTTCTTGCCCTCCACCAGCGTACGCAGCAGTGCGTTGAGTGTTTCTTCCGCCCTGCGCATGCGGTCGTAGGCCGGACCGGTGAAGCGCCGGGTGACGTAGAACAGCGCGCCCGACAGGGCGATGAAAGGCACGACCACGGCGAACAACGGCAGCGACACCCAGGCCAGGTACGATAGCCCCCCCAACGACAGCAGGCTGTTGGTCAACAGCACCGGTCCCATCTGTATCATCTGCGCCAGGCGTCCGACATCGCCGATCAGCGCGCCGAACACGGCATGCTTACGGTGCATCAACCGTTCCAGCGGCAGCTCGAGAAAGCGCGCCGACAATTCTGCCCGCAGGTCCGCCATCAGCCCGCTGCCGACGCGCGCCGCCAGGCGTGCCGACAGCAGGCGCACGAGAAGCGCGGCCACCAGCAGCAAGGCGCCGCGCAACAGCGCAGCGCGCACATCGGCCTGCAGCGCGTTGGTCGCCGTTGCGTTGAGATAGTCCAGCAGCAGCATCGAGGTGCCTGCACTAGCCGCCGACAGCAGCGACATGCCGGCCAACATACGGGCGTGCCGCCGCAGATAGCGCTGGATCAGCATGGCATCGCTGCCTCTACCGTGGCGGAGGCTGCTCGGTCGGCGAGCGCGCGGCAGCTCGCCGCCGGCGTTGCCACGCTCATCGACCGCACCAGCGCGGCGTGCGCTTTTCCACGAACGCCAGCGGTCCTTCGCGGCTATCCTGGCTGTGCCGCCGTCGTTCCTCCCAGGGATAACGGGTGGCGAAGGCATCGGCCAACGGCAAGCATGCCGACATGGCCGCCGCCTGCTTGATCGCACGCAGCGACAACGGCGCGCACGCGAGCAGGTCGGACAGCCAGCGGGCCACGCATGTATCCAGCTGCGCGGCTGGTACCACTTCGTTGACCAGGCCCAGGGTCAGCGCTCGCGCCGCGCCGATGCGCCGGCCGCTCAGCAGATAGCCCATGGCAGTGCGGTACGGCAATTGGCGGGTCAGGCGGAATACGCCGCCGGCACCGGGTATCAGGCCCAGCCGCGCCTCGGGTAGTGCGAACTCGGCGGTGTCGGAGGCGACGATGATGTCGCAGGCCAAAGCCAGTTCGAACCCGCCGCCCAACGCCAGACCGTTGACCCTGGCGATCACCGGCTTGCATAGCTCGAAGCGCTCTGTCAGGCGCGGCCATCCCGCCGCACCCTGGCTGCCGAACGACGACGACGGCGCGCCGTCGGCAAGCCGCGCGGCCAGCTCCTTCAGGTCCTGACCGACCGAGAATGCGCGCTCGCCGCTGCCGCTGAGCACGGCGACCCACAGCGTGTCGTCGCTCTCGAAGCTGTCCCATGCCTCGGCAAGCGCGGCATGGCTGGCGAGATCGAGCGCGTTGAGCGCCGCCGGGCGGTTCAAGGTGATGCGGGCGACATGGCCGTCGCGTTCGAACAGCACCGGCATGTCGTTCATCCGAGCACCCGCGGGTCGCACAGGAAGCGGCGCAGGCGTCCGACCCCGTCGTCGATCTGCGCATCGGTGAGATAGCTGCAGGACAGGCGCAAGCTGTGCCTGCCGCCGCCATCCAGGTAGAACATGCGCATCGGTGTCCACAGCACGCCGTAGTCGCGGGCGGACAGCTCCAGCAACGCCGCATCCACCGGTACGCCGAGTTGCATGCAGACGAAAAAGCCGCCCTTGGGCCGGTTCCAGCGCAAGCCCGGATGCGCGGCGGCCAGATCGCCGAGTTCGCGCTGTAGCGCAGCCAGCAGGCAGGCGAGCTTGCCCTGGTAGAAAGCCCTGCGGCCCGCGCCCAGCGCAGCGAGCGAACCGCCACTGCCCAACAGCATGCCGGCGGCGATCGCCTGGCAGACCGGCGAGGTATTCACCGTCACCATGCTCTTCAGCGCGGCCAGGGCATCGGCCAGCACCCGCGGCGGCCGATCGGCCACGCGCTGATCGGCGATCACGAAGCCCACGCGTATTCCTGGCAAGGCGATCTTGGCGAAGGTGCCCAGATGGATCACTCTGCCCGTGCGATCCATCGCCTTCAGCGACGGCACGCCATGCTCGTGCGGGACGGTGAACCCATAGGTGCTGTCCTCCAGCAGCCAGAAATCGTGCGCGTTGGCCGCATCGAGCAAGGCCTGGCGTTGACCGCGATCGAGCAGACTGCCGGAGGGATTGGAGATATCCGGAGCCACGTACAGGGCACGCACGCGGCGTCCCTGCGCGCGCAGCTCGACGCAGGCGCGCTGCAATCGATCCAGATCGACGCGGCCATCGCTCTCGTCGATGCCAAGCAGTGCGATGTCTAGCGCACGTGCCGCGCCCAGCGCGCCGACGAAGCACGGCTGCACCACCGCCAAAACGTCGCCAGGCGCGGCGAACAGCGCCCGCAGCACCAGAAACATCGCCTCCTGGAAGCCTACTGTGACCACGATGCTCGACGGCGCGATGTCCAGGTCCTGATCCTGGCGCAGCGCCTGCGCCAGCAGCGTATTGATGATGCCGCGGCTGGAGCCGTACTGGAACAGGCGGCGCCGCACCTGCGGCTCGCTCAGGCCCTCGGTGCGTACCAGGTACGCGAGGTAGGTCTGCAGGTGTGCGCTCAGGTCCAGCGGTTCCAGCAACGTCGGCGCCGGTGCGCCGGGCGCGAACGAAATGGCGTCCGGATAGCGGTCGATCACCTCGTTGAGGAAATCGATCGCACCCAGCACCGGTTCGCCGAGGCTGGGATGCAATTCGCACGGGTCCAGCATCGCCAGCGCCTGCGGCTGCAGGCCGGCCGACGCGCCACTGGCCTGGACGCTCATGCGGCCCACCGCCGCCGCAGGCGCACAAGCACGTCGTCGGCATAGATGCGGCTGGACTGCACCAGGACGAATTCGGTCATGTAACGACGAAAATCCTCCGGCGATTCTTCCGCTATGCACAGCATGCGCCGGTTGGGCGCCACCGCTTCGCTGCGCATCTGGTCTACCGCCCGGGCGATCGCCGCATCCATGCCGTCGGCGTCGACGACTTCGTCGGCCAGGCCGGCGGCATCGGGCTCCTCGGCGTGGATGACGCGTCCACGCAGGATCATGTCGCGGCTGACTCGATGGCCGACACGCGCACCCAGGCGCAGATTGGCCGACCCCGGGACGATGCCCTCTTTGGCGGCAGGCAGCACGAAATAGGCCTGGCGCTCGGCCACCACATGGTCGAACACCAGCAGCAACTGCAGGCCGCCACCAATGGCGAAGGCGTCCACCGCAGCGACCCAGGGTTTCTCGATGCCGTGCTCGCGCACATCGGCGCCCGGCCAGCACAGACCGCGTCGGATCTTGTTGAGATAGGTAAACTCGCGACGCAGCAAGAAGTCCACGAAGGAAATCTTTCCCTGGTGCAGATGCTGCAGGTTGATGCCCGAACAGAACACCCGCCGGCCGCGGTATTTGGGATGCTGCATCGGGCCGCCACGCACCACGCCGACCATGACCTGCTCGTCGAGCAAGGCCAGATCGACGGCCACTTCCATCGCCTCGACCAAGGCGTTGTCCTCGGCGTTGAGGCCGGTCTGGTTGGTGACCGTCAACCAGGCGGCGCCATCGCGCCGCTGCACATGGATCGGCCCGATCTGCAGCTGCGCTTCGCGGCGGAAGTGCGGCAGCAGCTCGAGCGCGCGCGCGGTCGGCCGCAGCTGACTCTCGATGAGATGGCGGCCGCACTCGGGTTGACGCAGCAGACCCCACAGGACGATGCCCTGTTCGATCTCCCAGCCATCCTTTTCCGACTGGATACAGGCGCTTTCGCGCGCCCATTGCGCCTGGCTCGGCAACAAGCCCGGCACGAGACTGGCGGCGGCGTGCAAGACCTCGTCCAGGCGCAGCGCCAAGGTCTGGTCGTGGGTCAGCGTCGCATACAGCCAGTCGCCATGACGCCGCATGAAATCCATGCGCACGGCCCGGCAGCGCGCATGCACCGCGGCGGCGTGCTGGGCCTGCGTCTGGTCGCGCCGCGCGCGTGGCGGCAAGGCGGCGAGCGCATGCTCGGCCCAGGTCGCCAATGCCTGCAGTTGCGCCAGGTCGTCCGCCAGCGGCTTCATGCCGAAATCATCTGCGCCGGAACATCGTGCCCGCACTCGGCAGACGCATGCTGCAAGGCGCGCGTCTGGCGGCGGCGCAGTTCCACGTCGCAGGCGGCCAGATGCTGGCCCACGGCCTGTTCGTAGGAATGGGCGGTGCCTTCGAGCAGCAACAGCCGCCGACTTGGCAGCACCTGCACGTCGACCCCGGCCAGCGTCGCCAGCCATGCGGCGATTGCGCCCTGGCCATCGTCGCTGACCTGGTCGACCACACCCAACTGCGCCATGCGAGTGCAGCACAGTTGCGTTTCGAACAGGAACACCGCGCGCGCCGCGCCAACACCCAGGCGGGTGCTCATGCGCCGCATCGCCATGCTCGGCCATGCGGTTTCGCCGCTGTGCACGCAGATGCTGGCCGTGGGCGCGGCGATGCGCTGGTCCACCGCCAGCAGCAGGTCCAGCATGCCGGCCGAGCAGGCGTTCTCGATCCAGGCCAGCGACAGACCCTCCAGGCGTTCGAAGCGGCGCATCGCCTTTTCCCAGCGGCCCACCAGGTCCAGGCTCACC
Organism: Xanthomonas campestris pv. phormiicola; assembly: GCA_025666215.1. NCBI lineage: Bacteria > Pseudomonadati > Pseudomonadota > Gammaproteobacteria > Lysobacterales > Lysobacteraceae > Xanthomonas > Xanthomonas campestris. Next base: position 2,647,238 of record CP102593.1, read on the forward strand.
GCTCCAGGCCAGGGCGCCGTCGCAGGCAGCTTGGCCGTCCCACGCAGGTGCAGGATCAGGATCGCCGGAGTCGCGGCGTCTTCGACCTCATCGCAGGCACCGGTGAGCCGTTGAATCTGTTCGTCGTTCAGCGCGCTGGAGGCATCGATCTCCAGATGCACGAGATGCAATGGGGGGCTTGATGGAGCGCTCATGAGAAATCCGCAGGGTCGATATCGGAATCAGGCGTGGCTTACCAGCGCAGCAGCGCGGTTTCGATCGACGAGCCGGGCCCCATCGTCATCATCACGCCCCAGTCGCCAGGGCGCACCTGTCCCTCGTCGAGCAGACGTGCGTAAGAGAACAGGAACGAACCGCTGGACATGTTGCCGTGTTCGCGCAGCACGTCGATGGTGTGGCGCATGTCGTGGTTGGTCAGCATCAGGTTGGCCGAGATCGCGTCGATGACCTTGCGTCCGCCCGAGTGCACCAGCCAATGGGCGATATCGCGACGGCGCAGGCCGGTCCCCTCGAGCAGACGGCCGACCACAGTCGGCGCGTTGGCCCCGACCACGTATGGCACATCCTTGTGCAGACGGAAATGGAACTTGCCATGCGCCTGATCCCAGACGAAGCGCATTGCATCCAGCGCCTCGGGAATCACCTGACTGGCGAATTTGCACACGCGCGGCCCGCCGCAGCCATCTGCGCTATCGGCGATCACCGCCAGCGCCGCGGCACCGTCGCCGAACAAGCTGTTGACCACCGCCGTCTCGATCCCTTCGTCGTCGACGTAGGCCGCCGAACACACCTCGATGCACAACAAAATCGCGAGTTTTCCGGCATTGGCACTGGTCCAGTTGACTACCGCGTTGAAACCGTTCAAGCCTGCGTTGCAGCCCATGCCGACCACATCCAGGCGCACGCAGTCCTGACGCAATCCCAGACGTTTTATCAGCAACGAGCTGAAGCCTGGGGTCAGCAACCCGGTAGTGGTGACGCAGCACAGATACTGCACCTGATCCAGTTGCGCACCGACCGATTGCAGACAGCGCGTCAATGCATGTTCGCCGATCTCCAGGCCGATCTCGCGGTGCTTGTGGAGCAATTCCGCCTGCGTTTCGCGCGGTGCCGCTCCGGTGTCGTCGCACTGCGGCAGCACCAGGCTGCGCGAATCGATGCCATTCCTCAGAAACACCAGGCGCCGACGCTGATCTTGGATGTCGAAGCGGTCCAGCACGTCCGGCTGCGAGTAGCGGCTGCCAGGCGTAGCGGTACCGACGCCACGAATGCGCGGCGCGTTAGATGGCGGGGCGTGCGTCGATGCAATATTCGCATTGAAATTCATGCGTATCCAGGTTCCAGCGTTGCCCAGGATGGATCGCCAAACGATTGGGGCGACAGCGATGCAGACATCGTGGTCGAGGCCCTGCCGGGGTGCTTGCTCGTGTGCGCCGATGAGTTGCCTGTCAGCGTCACTATGGCGCGCACGCGGCATCGGCGCATCGGGCGTCTAGTGCCAGGCTGGCGGCAAAGCGAGGTCATTGCGCGTTTACCGCAGACACGACCTCCAAGGACAAACCGCAGTCACTGCCAGTCAAGCGCGCACTTGCACGAAGGAATAAAAAACCGCTCTACGCCGCAAGTTGGGTCAGGTACGTGCAACGCCCGATGTCGATGATCCTGCTCCGACGCGATCGCCAAGTGCCGCATCTTCCGCTGCGTGCCGCCAGGCGAACGTTCCGGTGCCGTTTTCGCCTGCTCAAGGAGCAAGCCCATCATGGATAAGTCTGCGAAGACCCTTCCTGCCTCATTCGTGCAAAAACGCATGTGGCTGCTCGCCAGGTTGGATCCGCAGGCGTCCATTACCTACCACATCGCCAACGGCGTACGCCTGATCGGCGAACTCGACTGTCAGGCCCTGCAGGCCGCACTGGATCGCATCGTGGTCCGGCACGAGGTACTGCGTACCAGCATGGTCGAGGTGAACGGTCAGATCCGTCAGCGCATCCAGCCGCCAACCGGCTTCCCGCTCGTCCATGACAATGCGGGCGCTTGCGGTGCGGACGCCGCTGCGATCGCGCGCATCGCCCACAGGGAGGCCAGGCGGCCCTTCGACCTGGAATTGGGCGCTCCGGTTCGCGGTCGTCTGTTGCGTCTGACAGCGCAGGAGCACGTCCTGCTGCTGACCTTCCATCACATCGCCTGCGATGGCTGGTCGATTGGCGTGCTGTTGCGCGAGCTGGAAGCCCTGTACACCGCCTTCCTCCGCCGCCAGCCCGATCCGTTGCCGCCACTGCCGATCCAGTATGCGGACTATGCGATCTGGCAGAGCGAGCAGTTGCAGGGCGACACCCTCGATGCGCAAGTGCGCTTCTGGACCGGGCGCTTGGCCAGCGCACCGTCGCTGCTGCCGCTACCGACCGACCGCGCGCGACCAGCCATGCAGGATTACCGCGGCGCGGTCGTCGAGCGGTTGCTGCCGCCGGAGTTGCGGCAGCAGCTGAATGGGCTGGTACGGCGCCATGGCTGCTCGTTGTTCGTCACCTTGCTGGCCGGCTGGGCGCTGCTGCTGGCGCGGATCAGCGCGACCGACGATGTGACGATCGGCACACCGGTCGCTGGACGGACGCATCCGGACCTGGAAGCGCTGATCGGTTGTTTCATCAATACGCTGGCACTGCGGCTCACAGTGTCCGGCACCCCCACCGTGGCGCAATGGCTGGCGCAGGTGCGCACTGTGGTTTTGAACGCGCAGGATCACCAGGACCTGCCGTTCGAGCGTGTCGTCGAAGCGCTGCAGCCGAGTCGCAGCCTTAGCCATACGCCAGTGTTCCAAACAATGTTTAGTCTGGACGGCTTCAGCGGCAACCAATCGCTGCACCTGCCCGGACTGCGGCTGGAGCCGTTGCCGGACGCCTCGGACATGTGCGCGTTCGATCTGATGCTGACGATGCAGGAGTCCGCGACCGGGCTACGTGCGTGCATCAAGTACCCGATTGCCCTGTTCGACCACAGCAGCATCGAACGCCACCTGGACCAATTCGTCGCGCTGCTGCGTGGCATGGTCGCCGACGACAGTGCCCGCGTCGATCGGCTGCCGCTGCTGGGCCTGCCCGAGCGCCAGCAGTGGCTGCAGAGGCTGGCGCGCGCGCGCGGCGTGTTCGCCGACGATGCCTGTCTGCCTGGGTTGTTCGAGCGGCAGGTCGCGCAGGCGCCGCAGGCCATCGCCGTGGTGCACGACGACGTCGCGCTCAGCTACGCCGCGCTCGACGCCCGCGCCAACCAGCTCGCCCATCACCTGATCGCCCAGGGCATCGGCCCGGAAGACCGCGTGGCGTTGTACCTGCAACGCAGTATCGACCTGGTGGTGGCGCTGCTGGCCGTGCTCAAGGCCGGTGCCGCCTACCTGCCGCTGGACCCGGCCTACCCGGCCCAGCGCCTGGCCTTCATGCTCGACGACGCGCAGCCGCGCCTGCTGCTCGCCCACCAGGCGCTGGTGGCCACGCTGCCCGGCGAATCCGGCATCGCCACCGTGCTGCTGGATGACGCGTCGCTGTGGGCGCAGCAGCCGACCCAGGCACCGCAGCGTGCCGACCTGCTGCCGCAGCATCCGGCCTACGTCATCTACACCTCCGGCTCCACCGGCACCCCCAAGGGCGTGGTCGTCGCCCATGCCCAGGTCGTACGCCTGCTGCATGCCACCCACGCCTGGGTCGCTCCGGGCGCTGCCGATGTCTGGACCCTGTTCCACTCCTGCGCCTTCGACTTCTCGGTCTGGGAGCTGTGGGGGGCCCTGGCCCACGGCGGACGCCTGGTCGTGGTTGCCCAGCACATCGCACGCGATCCGGCTGCGTTCCATGCCCTGCTCTGCCAGCAGCGCGTCAGCGTGCTCAATCAGACCCCCAGCGCCTTCCAGGCGCTGCTCGATGCGCAGCGCGACAGCCTCCTGCCGCACAGCCTGCGCCTGGTGATCTTCGGCGGCGAAGCGCTGCAACCGGCCGATCTGGCGCCCTGGTTCGCCCGCCACGGCCAGCGCACCGCCCTGCTCAACATGTACGGCATCACCGAGACCACGGTGCATGTGACCGCCCATGCGCTCACCCCGCAGGATGCGCAACGTGGCGGGCACAGCCCGATCGGGCGGCCGCTGGCCGACCTGCGCGCCTATGTGCTGGCGGGCGACGGCCAGTGCCTGCCGATCGGCGTGGCCGGCGAACTGCACGTGGCCGGTGCCGGCCTGGCGCGCGGCTATCTGGGCCGTCCGGGATTGACCGCCGAACGCTTCGTGCCCGACCCGTTCGCCGAGCACCCCGGCGAACGCATGTACAAGACCGGCGACCTGGCGCGCTGGCGCGCCGACGGCAGCCTGGAGTATCTCGGCCGCAACGACGCGCAGGTCAAGCTGCGCGGCTTCCGCATCGAACTGGGCGAGATCCAGGCTGCTTTGCGTGGCTGCGCCGGCGTGCGCCAGGCCGCGGTCCTCGTCCGCGAGGACACCCCCGGCGACAGGCGCCTGGTCGCCTATCTGGTCGGCGACGCCGATGGCGCGCTCGACCCCGACGCATTGCGCACCCAGCTCGGTGCGCGCCTGCCCGACTACATGCTGCCTGCCGCCTATGTGCAGCTCGCTGCGCTGCCGCTGACCGCCAACGGCAAGCTCGATCGCCGTGCCCTGCCGGCGCCGGACGCCGACGCGCTCGCCGCGCAGGCCTACGTGGCACCGCAAGGCGAGCTGGAACTGCTGCTGGCGACGCTGTGGAGCGAACTGCTCGGCGTCGACCGGGTCGGCCGCCACGACGACTTCTTCGCCTTGGGTGGACACTCGCTGCTGGCGGTGCAACTGGCTTCGCGCGTGCGGCAACGGCTTGGCTTGGTCGTCAGCTTGACCGAGATCTTCGCGCACGCGCGTCTGGCCGATCTGGCCGACGCCCTGAGCAGAGCGACGGTCGATATCCAGCCGGCGGTCGTGCCGAGCCCGCGCCGCGGACCGCTGCCGTTGTCGTTCGCGCAGCAGCGTCTGTGGTTCATCGACATGCATGGCCAGATCGGCACCGCCTATTCGCTCGCCTACGCGCTGCGGCTGCGCGGCAGGCTCGACATGTCGGCGCTGAGCCGTGCGCTGGACCGTATTGTCGAACGTCACGAAGCGCTGCGGACCCGTTTCGTGACAATGGACGGACAGCCGCAACAGGTGATCGAGCCGGCCGAGTGCGGATTTGCGCTTATCCACCACGACCTGAGCGGCCACAGCGACCCGCTGCAGGCCGCATACGCGCAAGCCGAAGCCGAAGCGCAGGTTCCCTTCGACCTGGCCAAGGGACCGTTGCTGCGTGGTCGGCTGCTTCGCCTGGGCCAGCGCGACCAGGTGCTGCTGTTGACCGTGCATCATATCGTCGCCGATGCCTGGTCCGGTGGCGTGCTGGTCAACGAACTGACTGCCTTGTACGGCGCATTTGCGCAAGGATTGGCCGATCCGCTGCCGCCGCTGCCGATCCAGTACGCCGACTTCGCCCTCTGGCAGCGCCGCTGGATCGCGGGCGAGCGGCTGCAACGCCAGCTGGGGTATTGGGTGGAGCACCTGCACGGCGCTCCGGCGTTGCTCGATCTGCCCACCGACTACCCACGCCCGGCGCGGCCGGACCACCGCGGCGAAGTGTTGTCCTTCCACCTGGATGCCACCCAGTCGGCCGCGCTGAAGGCACTGGCCCGGCGGCATGGCGCGACCTTGTTCATGGTCGTTCTGGCGGCCTGGGCGGCGCTGCTGGCGCGCCTGTCGGGCCAGCGCGAGGTGGTGATCGGCACGCCGATCGCCAATCGCCATCAGGCCGAACTCGAATCCTTGATCGGGCTATTCGTCGATTCGCTGGCCTTACGCATCGATCTGAGCCAGGACCCGAGCGTGGCCGGGTTGCTGGCGCAGACCCGCGCCACCGCACTGGCCGCACAGGCATGCCAGGACATTCCCTTCGAGCACGTGGTCGAGGCGCTCAACCCCGTGCGCAGCAACGCCCACAATCCGGTGTTCCAGGTCATGTTCGCCTGGCAGAACGCCCCGGAGGGCCTGCTCACGTTGCCGGGGCTGACGCTGGAGTCGCTGGAGCGCAGCGGCCGCGCCGCGCAGTTCGATCTGGAACTGTCGATGCAGGAAGACGCCGACTGCATCGTCGGTAGCTTGGGGTTTGCCACGGCCTTGTTCGCGCGCTCCAGCATTCAACGCCATATCCGCCAGTTGCTGACCCTGCTCGGCCGGATGGCCGCCGCCGACACCGTTCCGGTTTCCGCGCTGTCGCTGATCGGGCCGCAGGATCTGGCACTGCTGCAGGACTTCAACGCGACCGACACCCCGATCGCCGCCGTTCCCGGGGTGCATACGCTGTTCGAACGCCACGCCGAACAGGCCGCGTCGACCATCGCGGTGGTCGATGCCGGGTGCAGTCTGTCCTATGCCGAACTCGAGGCCCAGGCCAATCGCCTGGCCCGGTACCTGATCGAACTCGGTGTCGGCCCGGACCGCCGGGTGGCGCTGTGCCTGGGCCGCAGCACCGAACTGATCGTGGCGATGCTGGCGATCCTCAAGGCCGGCGGCGCCTACGTGCCGCTGGATCCAGCCTACCCGCAGCAGCGTCTGAGTTTCATGCTCGCCGACAGCGCACCGTGTGCGCTGCTCACCGATGCGCAGGGCGCTGCCCAGCTGGGTGCGCAGGCCGGCATGCCGATGCTCCTGCTGGACCAGCCGCAGCCGGGTTGGGCGCAGCTGCCGCACACCGCCCCCACTGTACCGGCGCTGCGGGCGCAGCACCTGGCCTATGTGATCTATACCTCCGGCTCGACCGGCACGCCCAAGGGCGTGGCGGTGGACCATTGCGGATTGCGCAATTACTGCGTGGCCGCCGCCACGCGCTACGGCTTGCGTGGCGGCGACCGGGTGCTGCAGTGCAGCTCGCCCAGTTTCGATATCGCCGTGGACGAAATCTTCGCGACCCTGGCCAGCGGCGCGACGCTGGTCCTGTTGCCGGGCCAGCGCTTGCCGGCCATCGCCGAGTTCGCCAGGGTGATCGAGCAGCAGCGGATCAGCGTGCTCAACCTGCCGACCGCCTACTGGCATGCATGGATGGCCGAGCAGGCCGACAGCGCGGCACCGCTGCCGGCGACGTTGCGGCTAGTGGTCTGCGGCGGCGAAGCGCCGAACCCTGCGCATGTCGAACGCTGGCACACGCTGGCAGACGGGCGCGTGCAATTGCTCAACGCCTATGGCCCCAGCGAGACCGTCTCCGGGGTCAGCTTCGGTGCGGTGGTGCCAGGGCAAGCGCTGCACATCGGCGGGCCGATCGCCAATGTGCGCCTGCACGTGCTGGACCGCCGGCAACAGCCGCTGCCGATCGGCGTCAACGGCGAGCTGCATATCGCCGGAGCGCAGCTGGCACGCGGTTACCTGGGCCGCCCGGATCTGACCGCCGAGCGTTTCGTTCCAGATCCGTTCGCGCCGGTCGCCGGCGCGCGCATGTATCGCAGCGGCGATCGGGTCCGCTGGCGCGAGGACGGCACGCTGCTGTTCGTCGGTCGCGACGACCAGCAGGTCAAGCTGCGCGGCTTCCGCATCGAACCGGGCGAAATCGAGGCAGCGTTGCGGACGGCGCCGGGCGTGCACGACGCCGCGGTGCTGGTCCGCGACGACCGGACCGGCGGGCGCAGCCTGGTTGCCTATGTGGCGACGCCGTCGCTGGCCGTGGATGCCGTGCGTGCGCATCTGGCGACGCGGTTGCCGGACTACATGGTGCCGGCCAGCTATGTGCGTGTGGACACGCTGCCGCTCACCGCCAACGGCAAGCTCGATCGCCAGGCCCTGCCGGCGCCGGATGCCGAACGCAGCGACCCCGCCGGGGCAGCTCCGCAAGGCCGCCACGAGCAAACCCTGGCCCAGCTGTGGTGCGAATTGCTGGGGATCGACCGGGTCAACCGGGACGACGATTTCTTCGACTTGGGCGGGCATTCGCTGTTGGCGGTGCAACTGATTGCGCGGGTCCGCGACAGCCTGGGCGTGGAGCTGCAGATCGGCGACGTGTTCACCCACACCCGCTTGCAGGCGCTGGCCCTGTGTCTTGACCGCAGCGACCCCAGCGAAGCACACACGATCGTGGCGGTGGACCGCAGCGCGGCGCTGCCGCTGTCCTTCGCCCAGCAGCGCCTGTGGTTTCTGGACCGCTTCGATCCGCATAGCCAGCTCGCCTACCTGATGCCCGGCGGCGTGCGCTTGAGCGGTCCGCTGGACAGCCTGGCGTTGCGCCGTGCACTGGACCGCATCGTGTACCGGCACGAGGCGCTGCGGACCCGTTTCGGCGTGGAAAACGACGCGCCGGTGCAGCTGATCGGGATGCCGCACAGCGGCTTTCCACTGCACTGTATCGACCTGGCCGACCTGCCCGATCCGGAGGCCGCCGCACGCGACCACACGGCCCAGGAAGCCGGCACCGGCTTCGATCTGCAGCATGGCCCGTTGCTCCGCGGCCGGTTGCTGCGCCTTGCCGAGCAGGAACACCTGCTGCTGGTGACCATGCACCACATCGTCTCCGACGGTTGGTCGATGGGCGTGTTCGTCCGCGAGCTGGGCGCCTTGTACGGCGCATTCCTGCAGGGCCGGGACGATCCGTTGCCGCCGCTGCGGGTGCAGTACGCCGACTACAGCAGTTGGCAGCGCCGCCGGATCAGCGGCGAGACGCTGCAGCGCCAGCGCGACTTCTGGCGCACGCACCTGCAAGGAGCCCCGACCTTGTTGGAATTGCCCACGGATCGACCGCGCCCGGCCCGCCAGGACTACGCCGGCGACATCGTCCAATTCGCGCTGGATCCCACCCACAGCGCGGCACTCAAGCAGCTCGGCCAGCGCCATGGCACGACCGTGTACATGACCTTGCTGGCCGCCTGGGCGTTGCTGTTGTCGCGCCTGTCAGGCCAGTCGGATGTGGTGATCGGCACCCCGGTGGCCAACCGCACGCATGCCGAACTGGAGCCGTTGATCGGCTTCTTCGTCAATACCCAGGCATTGCGGGTGGACCTGTCGCGCAATCCGACCGTGGCCACCGTGCTGGCGCAGGTGCGGCAGACCGCGTTGGCGGCGCAGACGCATCAGGATCTGCCCTTCGAGCACCTCATCGAGACGCTCAACCCGGATCGCACGCTGGGCGCCCATCCGCTGTTCCAGGTGATGTTGAGTTGGGAGAACGTGCCGCAATCAGAACTGAGCCTGCCGGGGTTGCGCCTGCAGGCAGTCGACCTGCATCTGCCGACGATCAAGTTCGATCTGAGCATGAGCCTGCAGGAACACGATGGCTGCATCGTCGGCACGCTCGGGTACGCCAGCGCGCTATTCGATCGCGCCACGATCCAGCGCCACGTCGCCCGGTTCCTGCAAATCCTGCAGGCGATCTCCACAGGCGACGCACGGCGCGTCGCCTGCCTGCCGCTGCTGCCGCCGGAGGAGCGTAGCCGGCTGCTGGAGATGGGCGACGTGCCGCCAACGCGGCAGGTGCCGGAGGCGAGCCTGCACGCCCTGTTCGCGCAGCAGGCCGCGTTGACCCCCGATGCCCCGGCCATCGTGAGCGAGGCCGGCACACTGTCCTACGCCGATCTCCTCAGCCAGTCGCACTATGTGGCGCACCAGCTCATGGCCGCCGGTGTGCGCCCCGGCGACCGGGTGGCGGTGGTGCTGCCGCGGTCCGCGCCGCTGATCGTCGCCGAACTGGCCGTCCTCCACTGCGGTGCGGCCTACGTGCCGCTGGACCCGGCGCATCCCGTCGAGCGCCTGAGCGAACTCCTCGCCCACTGCGCAGCGCGTGCCGTGCTCAGCCACAGCAGCATGCCGCTGCCGGGGCTGCGGCGACCGCGCCTGGATCTGGACCGCCTGGCGCCCCCCGCTCAATGCCAGGCGCCGCCGATCGCGGTCCCTGCGCACAGCCCCGCCTACGTGATCTACACCTCCGGATCGACCGGCACGCCCAAGGGCGTGGTGGTCGCGCATGCCGCGGTGGTCGCCTTCGCCATGGGCGGTGGGCATGTGCGCATCCAGCCCGACGACCGGGTCGCGTTTCTGGCCAACCCGGCATTCGACGCGGCCACCTTCGAGGTGTGGAGCGCCTTGCTGCATGGCGCGGCCGTCGTCATCGTCGAGCAGGCCGTGTTGCTCGATCCGCCCGCCCTGGCCGAGCATCTGGCCAGGAACCAGGTCAGCATCCTGCACCTGACCGCCGGGCTGGTACCCGGCTACTGGCGCGCACTCGCCGGGTGGCTGCCGAGGCTGCGCTGCTTGCTGACCGGTGGCGACCGCGTCGATGCGCGGGCCATCGCCGAACTGCTCGCACACGCGCCTCCGCAGCGCGTGCTGCACTGCTATGGCCCCACCGAAACCACGGTCTTCGGCGTGATCCATCCGGTCGCGGCGGTCGAACGCGGCAGCGAACGTCTGCCGCTCGGACGGCCACTGCCCGGCACCTGCGCTTACGTGCTCGATGCGCAGGGCCAACCGGCGCCGATCGGCACCAGCGGCGAACTGCATCTTGCCGGTGCACAGCTGGCACAGGGCTATCTGCATCTGCCGGCGCTGACCGCCGAGCGCTTCATCCCCGACCCGTTCGCCGCCGTGCCCGGCCAGCGCATGTATCGGACCGGCGACCTGGCACGCTGGCGCAACGACGGCACGCTCGACTTTCTCGGCCGCAACGACGATCAAGTCAAGATCCGCGGGTTCCGGGTCGAGCCGGCCGATGTCGAGGCGGCGGTGCGCGATTGTCCAGGCGTACGCGAAGCGATCGTGCTGACCGACGCGCCCCGCCCCGGCGAGCGGCGGTTGGTGGCCTATGTGGTCGCCAGCGCGGTCACGCCCGAGTCGCTGCGTGCCATGCTGAGCGCCCGGCTTCCGGCCTATATGGTGCCCGCCGCGTATGTCTGTCTCGATGCGCTGCCACTCACCGCCAACGGCAAACTCGATCGGCGACGCCTGCCGGCGCCGGGCAGCGGCGACCTCGCCAGCGATGCCTATGCCCCAGCGCAGGGACTGCTGGAACAAACCCTGGCCAATCTGTGGTGCGAGTTGCTCGGCATTGCACGGGTCGGTCGCCACGACAATTTCTTCGCGCTCGGCGGGCACTCGCTGCTGGCGGTCACGCTGATCGAACGGCTGCGCCGGCATGGCTGGCAGGTGGACGTGCGCAACCTGTTCGGCGCTCCCACGCTGTGCGGCCTGGCGGCCACTCTGCAGACGGCAGCCAGTGTGGTCGTCCCGCCCAACCGCATCGGCGCGGACTGCAGCCGTATCACCCCGGAGCTGCTGCCGCTGGCCGAGCTGACCCAGGCCGAGATCGATCTGGTGGTGGCCAGCGTCGATGGCGGGGCCGCCAACGTCCAGGACATCTATCCGCTGGCGCCGCTGCAGGAGGGGCTGCTGTTCCATCACCTGGCCGACGCCGCGCGCGATCCCTACCTGCAGCACACGCTGCTATGCGTCGACACGCGCGCCCGTCTGGACGGCTTGCTTGCCGCTCTGCAGGCGGTGATCGCCCGTCACGACATCCTGCGCACCGCCATCGTCTGGGAGCGCCTGAGCGCGCCGCTGCAGGTCGTCTGGCGGCATGCGCCGCTACCGGTGCAACAGCATGATTGGACCGGTTCGGTCGAACGCCTGCGCCAGCATCTGGCGGCGCAGCCGCCGATGCCCTTGCAGCAGGCACCGCTGTTGCGTGCGCACATCGTCCACGACGCCGGCCGTGATCGCTGGCTGCTGGGTCTGCAGCATCACCACCTGGTGATGGATCACACCACGCTGGAACTGGCGATGGCAGAAATCCAGGCCTGCCTGGCCGGCCGCCAGGACAGCTTGCCGACGGCGTTGCCGTTCCGCGATTTCATCGCACATGCGCAGTTGGGCGTGCGGCAATCGGAACACCAGGCGTTCTTCACCGAGATGCTGGCCGATATCGATGCTCCCACCGCGCCGTTCGGACTGCCTGCACGCGCCGAAGCGTCGATCGACAGCGAGCACGCGCATCTGCAACTGAGTCAGACCCTCGCCCACGGCCTGCGCGCGCAGGCCGCTCGCCTGGGCGTCAGCGTCGCCAGCCTGTTCCATCTGGCCTATGCCCTGATCGTGGCACGCAGCAGCGGTCACGATACGGTGGTGTTCGGCACCGTGCTGTTCGGCCGGATGTGGGCCGGCGATGGCGCCGACCGGGTGCTCGGCATGTTCCTCAACACCTTGCCGCTGCGTCTGGACTGCGACGGAACGGGCGTGGCCGAGGCGATCCACGAGGTGCAACACCGGCTTGCCAGGCTGCTACGCCATGAGCATGCGCCATTGGCGCTGGCGCAACGCTGCAGTGGCGTGCAGCCGCCGGCGCCCTTGTTCACCGCGGTGCTGAACTACCGTCATGCCGGCGACGGCCGCGCGGCCGATTCCGGCGCCGACCACGCCTGGGAGGGCATCGAATCGCTGTCTGTGCAGGAACGCACCCACTACGCGCTGTTGCTGTCGGTCAACGACCACGGCGATGCGGGAGGCTTCTCGCTGGATGTCCAGGCCATGCCCAGGGTCGGGGCGCAGCGTGCCGGCCGGATGATGCTGCAGGCATTGGCCGCGCTCGACAGCGCCTTGCGCCTGGCGCCGGCAACCCCGCTGCATGCCTTGGATGTCGTGCCGCAGTGGGACATCGCGGCTCCGCGTGCACCCGATCCGGCACCGTTGACAGCGCCGCCAGCGTATTGCGTGCACCAATTGTTCGAACAGCAGGTGGCGCGCAGTCCACAGGCCGACGCCGTGCTGTCCGGCGATCGCGCGCTCTCCTATGCCCAGCTCAATGCGCAGGCCAACCGCCTGGCCCATCACCTGATCGCCCTCGGTGCGGGGCCCGACACGCGCGTCGCCCTGTGCCTGGAGCGCGGCCCGGAGATGATGGTCGGCGTGTTGGCGATACTCAAGGCCGGCGCCGCCTACGTGCCGTTGGACCCGGGCTATCCGGCACAGCGCCTGGCCTTCATGCTCGAGGACAGCGCACCGCACTGCGTGCTCAGCCACACCGCGCTGCGCGCGCTATTGCCGCGCGGCAAGGTCCCGCTGCTCTGGGTGGACGACAGCAGCGCATGGGCGCAGCAACCCGATCACAACCCCGACCCGGCCGCGCAAGCTCTCGGCCCTCACCACCTGGCCTATGTGATCTACACCTCCGGCTCCAGCGGACGTCCCAAGGGAGTGATGGTCCAGCACAACGCGGTCGTCAATCTATGGCAGGCCTTGCATCGGGTCGTGCACGCCGACGCCGCATCCGCGCCGCTGCGCGTGTCGCTCAATGCATCGCTGTCGTTCGACGCGTCGGTCAAGATGTGGGTGCAATTGCTCTCCGGCGCCAGCCTGGCGATCGTGCCGCAGGCGGTTCGCCTGGATGGCGAGGCGCTGCTGGCCTGGATGCGGCGATCGCGCCTGGATGTGCTCGACTGCACCCCGGCGCAGCTGCAACTGCTGCTCGACAGCGGCCTGCTCGATGCGCCGGCCGGCGCACCGGAGAAGATCCTGATCGGCGGCGAGGCGATCCCGCCGGCCATGTGGCAGCGCTTGAGCGAGTGCGCACATATCGCCTTCTTCAATGTCTACGGCCCGACCGAATGCACGGTGGACGTCACCGTGGCAGCGATCCAATCCGACGATGCGCTGCCCACGCTGGGCCGGCCATTGGCCAACGTGCGACTGTCGCTGCTCGATCGGCGGCTACGGCCTGTACCGGTCGGTGTGGTCGGCGAACTGATGGTCGGCGGCGTCCAGGTGGCGCGCGGTTATCTGCACCGACCGGGCCTGAGTGCGGAGCGCTTCGTCCCCGATCCGTTCGCCGACCGGCCCGGCCAGCGCATGTATCGCACCGGCGACCTGGCGCGCTGGCGCGCCGATGGCGTGCTCGAATTCCTCGGTCGCAACGACGATCAAATCAAGCTGCGCGGCTTCCGCATCGAACTGGGAGACATCCAGGCGGCGCTGCGTCGCTGCGAGGGCGTGCGCGAGGCCGTGGTCGTCGCCCGCGACGATGGCCATGGCGATGTCCGCCTGGTCGCCTATTGGGTCGGCGATGCGAGCGCCAGCGCCGGCGACAGCCTGCGCGTGCAGCTGTCCGCGCAGTTGCCCGGTTACATGGTCCCGACCACCTACCTGCAACTGGACGCGCTGCCGCTCAACGCCAACGGCAAGCTCGATCGGCAGGCCCTGCCGTTGCCGCAAGCGGCGGTGCCTGTGGCGGACGACTACGTACCGCCGGCCAATGCCATCGAACGCAGCCTGGCCAAGCTCTGGGCCAGCGTGCTGGGGCCGCGGCGTATCGGCCGCGGCGATCACTTCTTCGAATTGGGCGGACATTCGTTGTCGGTGGTGCGGCTGATCGCCGCCGCCAGGCGCAGCAGCTTCGAGCTGACCGTGCAGATGGTGTACGACTCCCCGACCTTGAGCGCGCAGGCCGCGCGCCTGACAGGAGGCGCGCAGACGCTGGGACAGCAGGCGCTGGCTGCCCGTCGTCGTGGTAGCCGCTCCCCCTTGTTCGTGCTGCCGACCGGCGTCGGCGACATCACCTACGCGTTCGAGCTGGCCGCATACCTCGATACGGACATCCCGGTCTATGCCCTGCCCTGGCCCGATCCGTTACCGGCCATGCTGGAGGCGCTGGCGACGCGGATGGCCGAGCTGATCCAGGCGGTGCAGCCGCACGGCCCCTATCATCTGCTCGGCTATTCCTCCGGCGGCCTGCTCGCCTATGCCATCGCCCAGCACTTCGGCATGCACGAGCAGCCCGTCGCCTTCCTGGGCCTGCTCGATTGCGACGTGCCGGCAGTGCCGGCGGAAACAGAGGCGCTCGACGATGCGATCGGCCGGGCCTTGCTGCGCCAACTTGAAGGATTGCAACGCCATCGCCCTTACCAGGACCGCGGCGACATACAGGCGGCGCTGAGCGCCCTGCTGGACCGCATCCGCGACAGCGCCTACCCGGACATGCTCATCGCCTGCGAAAGCGATCCGATCCTGGCGCAGCTGGCGGCCGACGAACAGACAACGGTCGCGGCCCTGCTGCGCAGCTGCGTCACCAGTACCTGTTTCAACCGCTTGTGGCCGACGTTCGTCGTGCGGCCACTGCAGTCGGCATGCCGACTGCATCTGTTCCAGGCCACCGAGCCCGAACCGGCCACCGACGCCTATGGCTGGCAGCATCTGCTGCCGGAGGCGCAGATCGAACGGATCCCGGTCGGCGGCGAACACACCACGCTGATCGAAGCCGAGCATATCGCCACGCTCGCGCGCCGCATCGAGCGGGCGCTCGACGGCACTGCCTGCACCTCCAGCTCGATCGAGCCGCAGGTCGCGGTCGCCGATGGCGACGCTGCGGACAGCGTGGATGCGGCGGACGTTGCCTGCGTCACGGGCCCGGCGACGCCATGACCGTACTCGCCCAACCAAGCCGGCGGACGCAGGCCCGGCCGCCGGCCGCCAACTGGCGCGGCAGCGCGCCGGCGCATTACACACCTACCGTACTGGGAATCGCATGAGCGCCGTCGACCTGGCTCCTCCTGTCCTCGTTGCGGTGCATCCGCTCGGTTCGGCCCAGCAAGCCATCTGGCTCGGGCAATTGCTCGCACCGGACCGGCCCAGCTACAGCATCGGCTGCGTGATGCACTTCGAGGGAAGGCTGCACCGCGATGTCTGGGAACAGGCCGTTGCAGCGGTGATCGCACGCCACGATGCGTTGCGCATGGTGCTGGTCGAAGGATCGCCCGTGCCGAGCCAACGCGTGCTGGAGGCGCTGTCGTTTTCCCTGCCTTGGCACGATTACTCGGACCGCAGCGACGGCGAGCAACGCGCCTGGGACCATATTCGGCAGGCCACGGCACGACCGTTCGCGCTGTACGGCCAACCGCTGTGGGACATCCAGTGGCTGCAGGTCTCGCCTACCCGTGGCTATTGCCTGTACCGCTGCCATCACATCATCGCCGACGGCGTTTCCATGGGAATGCTGTCGCGACAGGTCGTCGACGACTACAACCAGCGCCTGCGCGGTCAACCCGAACAGGCGCCGGCCCCGTCCTACCTGCAAGCGGTCGACGCCGACCAGGCCTATCTCGGCTCAAGCCGGTATCAGCGCGATCTGGACTACTGGCGCGCCCGCCTGCAAGCGCGACCGGAGCCGCTGTATCCCAGCGCGACCGCTGCGCTCGGCCATCAGCCGAGCGTGCAGGTGAGCTGCGTGCTGGACACCCCGGTCTTCCTGGCCCTGAGCACATGGGCCGAGCACTTGGGAGGCTCGTTCACGAGCCTGATCATCGTCTGCCTGGCCAACTGCCTGGCCCGCCTGGGCAACCATCAGGCGCCGATCGCGATCGGCCTGGCCATCCACAATCGCCACAACCCTGTCGAACGCGACATGTTCGGCATGCTCTCCACGCAGCTGCCGCTCTACATCGCAGCGTCGCCACACGCGGACATCGCCACCGCCATGCGCGCCATCGCCGCGGAGGTGCGTCCGGCGATGCGCCACGCCCGCTGCCCGCTGCAACATGCCCTGCGCCAATTGGGCGAGGCCGGCCAGCAAGCGCCGCGGCCGTTCGACATCAGTGTGTCGGTCGAGGACTTCAGCGCCTTCGGCGATGCGCCCATCGCGGACGGCGCCTGGCACATGCTGCCGCTGCACGCCGGCTACGAGGACACCGCGCTGGGCGTGTTCGTCCGGCGCTACAGCAAACAGCATCCGATCGTGCTGGAGTTCAACGTCAACCCGGACCGGCTGCCCGTATCGCTGGCCGAACAGGCCCTGGCCGCGTTGCGGCAGATGCTGCCCGCCCTGCTCGGGGATCCGCACACGCACTTATGGCGCCTTCCGCTGCTGACGTCCTCACAGCGCCAGCAGGTGCTCCATGCGTTCAACGACCGTCCCGGACTCCCTCCCGGCGACCGCCAGGTCCACAGCGCGTTCGAACGCCAGGCCGCCGCTACCCCGGACGCCATCGCGCTGATGGACGAAAACGCCAGCGTCAGCTATGCCGCCCTGGATGCCCAGGCCAACCGGCTGGCGCATCACCTGTGCGCGCTGGGCGTGGCTGCCGACGACCGCGTGGCCGTCTGCCTGCCGCGCGGCATCCCCATGGTCGTGGCGGTGCTGGCCACGCTCAAGGCCGGCGCCGCCTATGTCCCCCTGGACCCGGCCTATCCGCCAGAGCGCCAGGCCTACATGCTGCAGGACTGTCGGGCGTCGGTTCTGCTGACCACACCGGCCTGCGTCGACGCGCTGGCCTTGCCCGCCGACCTGGCCGTGGTGTTCGCCGACGCCCCGCAGCCGCCGTGGCAGGCCTTGCCGGCCACCCCACCGGCGCGCACCAGCTCGCCGCTGCAGGCCGCCTACGTCATCTACACCTCCGGCTCCAGCGGACGGCCCAAGGGCGTGGTGATGCCCCACGGCCCGCTGCTCAATCTGCTCCACTGGGAAGCCCAGCACTGCGCCGCCGCAGGAGTGCAGGCGCTGCGCACCCTGCAGTTCTCCGCGCTCGGCTTCGATGCCAGCTTCCAGGAAATGTTCAGCACCCTGGGCAGCGGAGGCTGCCTGGCGCTGATCGCCGATGCGCAGCGCCGCGACGCGCGCGCCCTGTACCGCCGCGTCTGCGCCCAGCGCATCGAACGCCTGTACATGCCCTACATCGCCCTGCAGTCGCTGGCCGAGACGGTACTGGCCGATCCGGCCCTGGACGCGCTGGACTGCCCCCTCAGACAGGTGCTCACCGCGGGCGAACAGCTGCGCATCACCCCGGCCATCCGCGCCTTCTTCGCCGCGCGTGCGGCCTGCCGGCTGCATAACTACTACGGCCCCACCGAGACCCACGTCGCCTCCGCCCACCTGCTGCCGGCCGATACCGAGCGCTGGCCGCTGCTGCCGCCGATCGGCATCGCCCTCCCGCGCACGCCGTTGTATGTCCTGGATGCGCAGCGCCAGCCGTTGCCGATCGGCGCCATCGGCGAGTTGTTCATCGCCGGCGTGCAGGTCGCACGCGGCTACCTGCACCGTCCGGCGCTGACCGCCGAGCGCTTCCTCGCCGACCCGTTCGCCACGCATCCTGGCCAGCGCATGTATCGCACTGGCGACCTGGCGCGTTGGCGTGCCGACGGCAGCGTGGAATTCCTCGGCCGCAACGACGATCAGGTCAAGCTGCGCGGCTTCCGCATCGAGCCCGGCGAGATCGAAGCGGCATTGCGGTCCTGCCCGGGCGTGCGCGACGCGGCGGTGCTGCTGCGCGAGGATCGCCCCGGCGACAAGCGTCTGGTCGCCTATCTGGTCGGCGATGGACTGCGCGTGGAGCAGGTGCGCGATCGGCTCGCCGCCGGCTTGCCCGACTACATGGTTCCAACCGCGTATGTCCTGCTGCAGGCCATCCCGACCACCACTCACGGCAAGCTGGATCGCCGGGCGCTGCCGGCACCGGATGCAAGTGCCCTGGCCGTGCCGGCCTATGTCGCCCCCGAGGGCGAAGGCGAGCGCCTGCTCGCCACGCTGTGGAGCGAGCTGCTGGGCATCGAACGCGTCGGCCGCCACGACAGCTTCTTCGCCCTGGGCGGACATTCGCTGCTCGGCGTGCAACTGATCTCGCGCATCCGCAGCGCGCTGGGGCTGGAACTGCCCTTGGCCACGCTGTTCGCGCATCCGCGCCTGGCCGAGCTGGCCCAGGCGCTGGCACAGGCCGCCAGCAGCACCCTGCCGGCCATCGTGCCGGCCAACCGCCGCAAGCCGCTGCCGCTGTCCTTCGCCCAGCAACGGCTGTGGTTCCTCGCCCAGTTCGATGCGCGGGCCGCACAGGCTTACCTGATGCCCGGCGGCATCGATCTGCACGGCGAACTGCATCTGCCCGCATTACGGCAGGCGCTGGATCGCATCGTGGCGCGCCACGAAGCGCTGCGCACCCGCTTTGTCGCCGGCCACGACGGCGCGACGCAGGTCATCGCACCGCCCGAGGTCGGCTTTGCGCTGGACTGCATCGATCTGCGCCTGGAAGCGGATCCTTGCGCCGCCGCCCAACATCATGCCGAACGCGAGGCCAGCACCGCCTTCGATCTGGAACATGGCCCGCTGATCCGCGGCCGCCTGCTGCGCCTGGCCGAACATGCACACCGTCTGCTGGTCACCCTGCACCATCTGGTCGCCGACGGGTGGTCCATCGCCCTGCTGCTGCGGGAGCTGGGCGCGCTCTACACCGCCTTCGTGCAAGGCCAAGCCGATCCGCTGCCGCCGCTGCCGCTCCAGTACGCCGACTACGCCGTGTGGCAGCGCCGCTGGCTCGACGGGCCGCTGCTGCAACGCCAGCTCGCCTTCTGGCGCGAGCATCTGCACGACGCACCGGCGCTGCTGGAGCTGCCCACCGACCGGCCGCGCCCGGCCGAGCAGGACTACGCCGGCGACGCGCTGCCGGTGCGCTTGGACGCCGCCCTGACCCAGGCCGTGATCGCCCTGAGCCAGCGTCACGGCACCACGCTGTTCATGACCTTGCTCGCCGCCTGGGGCGTGCTGCTGGCGCGCCTGTCCGGGCAGGACCAGATCGTCATCGGCACCCCGATCGCCCAGCGTACCCGCGCCGAAACCGCGTCGTTGATCGGCCTGTTCGTCAACACCCAGGCCCTGCACATCGACCTGCGCGGCAAGCCGACGGTCGCCGAGCTGCTGGCCCAGGTCCGTGCCACCGCGCTGGCCGCACAGGACCATCAGGACCTGCCCTTCGAGCAGCTCATCGAAGCGCTCAACCCCGTGCGCAGCCTGGCCCATCCTCCCGTGTTCCAGGTCATGTTCAGCTGGCAGAACACGCCCCAGGGCACCCTTGCCCTGCCGGGTCTGCACAGCCAGGTCCTGCTTGGACCGGCCCACGACGCCAAGTACGACCTGGACCTGGACCTGCGCCTGGACGGGCCGTGCATCGTCGGCAGCCTGCGCTTTGCCACGGCGCTGTTCGACCCGGCCACGCTCCGGCGGCAGCTCGACAGCCTGCTCGTGCTGCTCGAGGACATGGCCGGCGACGACCAGGCCCGTGTGGCCAGGCTGGCGCTGCTGCCACCGTCCCAGCGCCAGCAGTTGCAGACGTTCATTCCCGGCGACATCGCCGCGACCGACCACCGCGGCCTGCAGCAGTGGTTCGCGCAGCAGGCCGCGGCGACACCGGACGCCATCGCCCTGGTCTGCGGCCAGACCGCGCTCAGCTACCACCAGCTCGAGCGGCAGGCCAACCGGTTGGCGCACCGATGGCTCGCGCTCGGCGCACGGCCGGACAGCTGCGTGGCGCTGTGCCTGCAACGCGGCATCGCGCAACTGGTCGCCGTGCTGGCCGTGCTCAAGGCCGGCGCGGCGTATCTGCCGCTGGAACCCCGCCAACCGCTCGAGCGCCTGGCCATGGTGCTGGCCGACGCTCGCCCGACGCTGCTGATCGTCGACGACCCCGACGGCGCTGGCTGGGCAGGCGATCCGGCGACACCGGTGCTGGCCATCGCCGCAGAGCAGGCGGCCGCTGCGGCCTATCCGGACCACCCCCCGCTGCTGCCGCCGCTGCATCCGCAACAGCTGGCCTATGCGATCTACACCTCCGGCTCCAGCGGCCGGCCCAAGGGGGTGATGGTCTCCCACCAGGGCCTGGTCGCGCGCCTGCACGCCTTGATCGACGCCTATGGGCTGGGGCCGCAGGACCGCCTGTTGCAATTTGCCACGCTGGCCTTCGACGCCTCGGTCGAGGAAATCTTCGGCGCCCTGTGCAGCGGCGCCACCCTGGTGCTGCGCGAGGACACGTGGCTCGACACCGAGCGGTTCTGGCCGAAGTGCGCGCAGGCCGGCATCACCGTCGTCGATCTGCCCACCCGCTTCTGGGCGCAGTTGTGCGCGCAGTCGCTGCAGATCCCGGACTGCGTGCGTCAGGTCATCATCGGCGGCGAAGCGCTGACCCCGGCCATGCGCCAGACCTGGGTCCAGGGCACGCGCACCGCGCTGCTGGATACCTACGGCCCGACCGAAGCCATCGTGGTGGCAACCACCCAATCCGTGGCCGCCGATACGCCGGCCGGCATCGGCCGTCCGCTCGCCTGCACCCGGGCGCATGTGCTGGATCGCGATGTTCAGCCGCTGCCGATCGGCGCGCGCGGCGAACTGCATCTGGCCGGCGCGGCGCTGGCACGCGGCTATCTGGGCCGTCCCGACCTGACCGCCGAACGCTTCGTCCCCGACCCGTTCGCCGAGCAACCCGGCCAGCGCATGTACAAGACCGGCGATCTGGCCTGCTGGCGTGCCGACGGTACCTTGGACTTCCTCGGCCGCAACGACCGCCAACTCAAACTGCGCGGCTTCCGCATCGAGCTGGGCGAGATCGAATCCGCGCTGCGTGGCTGCGACGGCATCGACGATGCGCTGGTGCTGGCACGCGAGGACGAACTGGGCGAACCGCGTCTGCTGGCCTACATCGTGGCCGCACGGATGGACGCCGAGGCAGTGCGCGAACAACTGCATGCGCGTCTGCCTGACTACATGCTGCCGGCTGCCTACGTGCGCATGGATGCCCTGCCGCTGACACCCAGCGGCAAGCTGGACCGCCATGCATTGCCGGCACCACAAGGCGATGCCTTCGGGCAGCGGCCGTATGTGGCCCCCGATGGTCCGCTCGAGCAAACGCTGGCCGCGCTGTGGTGCGAGTTGCTCGGCATCGATCGGGTCGGCCGCCACGACAGTTTCCTGGATCTGGGGGGGCACTCGTTGCTGGCCGTGCGCTTGGCCGCGGCGATTCGCCGAACGCTGCACTGCGATATCCCGATCCGGCGCCTGTTCGCGCAGCCGACGCTCCAACAGATGGCCTGTCTGGTGCTAAGCGGGCGCCTTGCGCAATTGCAAGCTGCCGATGCCGCGAACTTTCTCTCCAAAGCCAAAGTGGAACGCTAACCACCATGTCCTCTTCCAGCAAATTTCCGCAGGATGTCTCGACGCTCACCACGGAAGAGGCACATCGGCTCTGGGCCTTATTGAGCGAGGTGGCGCCTGCGGCCGTCGAAAATGAGACGATCCAACCGCGCAACGACGGCGAGGTCTTGCCGCTGTCCTTCGCCCAGCAACGGCTGTGGTTCCTGGCGCAGTTCGACACCCGTGCCGCGCAGGCCTATCTGCTGGCCGGCGGGATGGACCTGCATGGCGAACTGGACCTGTCCGCGCTGCAACGGGCGCTGGACCGCATCGTCGCCCGCCACGAAGCGCTGCGCACCGGCTTCGTCGCCGGCGACGACGGCGCCACCCAGCTGATCGCGCCCGCGGACGTCGGCTTTGCGCTGGACTGCATCGACCTGCGCCAGGCCGCCGACCCGCATGCCGACGCCCAGTGCCACGCCGAACAGGAAGCCCGCACGCCCTTCGACCTGGCCCGCGGCCCGCTGATCCGCGGCCGCCTGCTGCACCTGGCCGAGCACCAACACCGCCTGCTCGTGACCATGCACCACATCGTCACCGATGGCTGGTCCATGGGCCTGCTGGTGCGCGAACTCAGCACCCTGTACGCCGCCTTCGTGCAAGGCCAGCCCGATCCGCTGCCAGCGCTGCCGATCCAGTACGCCGACTACGCCCTGTGGCAGCGCCGCTGGCTCGACGGGCCGCTGCTGCAACGCCAGCTCGCCTTCTGGCGCGAGCATCTGCACGACGCACCGGCGCTGCTGGAACTGCCGACCGATCGCCCGCGTCCGGCCCTGCAGGACTACCGCGGCGATAGCGTGGAGATCATGCTCGATGCCGATCTCACCGCCGCGCTACGCACGCTGAGCCAGCGTCACGGCACCACCGTGTTCATGACCGTGCTGGCCGGCTGGGCGGTGCTGCTGGCGCGCCTGTCCGGGCAGGACCAGGTGGTCATCGGCGCCCCCGTCGCCAACCGCACCCGCAGCGAACTCGAAGCGCTGATCGGCTTCTTCGTCAATGCCCAGGCGCTGCGCATCGATCTGCGCGCCAACCCCTGCGTCGCCGAGCTGCTGGCGCAGGTGCGCCGCACCGCCCTGGCCGCGCAGGACCATCAGGACCTGCCCTTCGAGCAGGTCATCGAAGCGCTCAACCCCGAGCGCAGCCTGGCCGCCCAGCCGGTGTTCCAGGTCGTGCTGACCTGGCAGAACGTCCCCGATGCCGCGCTGACGTTGCCCGGCATCCGCCTGCAGCCCTTCCAGGCCCAGGCACGCGATGCCAAGTTCGATCTGGAACTGTTCCTGGGCGAAGTCGAGGATCGCATCGTCGGCAGCCTGAACTACGCCACCGCGCTGTTCGACCGCAGCACCGTTGAACGCCAGTTGGCCCAGTTCGTCCAGGTGCTTGCCGGCATGGCCGCCGACGCGCAAGCGCGCATCGCGCAACTGCCGTTGCTGCCTGCCGACGAACGCACCCGGTTGCAGAACTTCACCGTCACCGAGGCCGCGCCGCTGGCGCAGGCGCAGTGCATCCACCACCTGTTCGAAGACCAGGTGCGCCGCACGCCCGATGCCATCGCCTTGCTGGAGGGCGATGTCCAGCTCAGCTACGCCGCGCTCGACGCGCGCGCCAACCGGCTGGCCCATCGCCTGCGCACACTGGGCGTGGCACCGGAACATCGCGTCGCCCTGTACCTGCCGCGCGGCATCGGGCAGGTCGTGGCGCTGTTGGCCACGCTCAAGGCCGGCGCCGCCTACCTGCCGCTGGACCCGGACCTGCCCGACCAACGCCTGGCCTTCCTGCTCGCCGACAGCCGCCCGCGCGCGGTGCTGACCTGCACCGGGCTGCAGGAGCGCCTGCCCGCCAGCCGCGCCATGCTGCGCGTCAGCGTGCTGACGCTGGACGCGGACATGGAGGCGGACGTGACGCTGGACGATCCCGGCGCACCGACGGTCCCCGGCCTGGGCGCGGACAACCTGGCCTATGTGATCTACACCTCCGGCTCCAGCGGACAGCCCAAGGGCACCCTGCTCACCCATGCCGGTGCCGCGCATTACCTGCAATGGGCCGTGCAGACCTATCGGCCGCAGCCCAGCGCGGTGGTGTCCTCCTCGCTGGCCTTCGACGCCACCCTGACCAGCCTGCTCGCTCCGCTGCTGTGCGGCGCACGGGTCGAACTGTTGCCCGAACACGACACCCTCGATGCCCTGCGCCAGCGCCTGTGCGCTCCGACCCCGCTGGGCCTGGTCAAACTCACCCCGGCCCACCTGGAAGTGCTCGGCCAGCAACTGGCCGACCATCCAGGCCCGCTCAGCCCGGCGGTGATGGTGATCGGTGGCGAAGCCCTGCCGGCAGCCACCCTGGCGCGGTGGCAAGCGCTCGCCCCGCACACCCGCCTGATCAACGAATACGGCCCCACCGAAACCGTGGTCGGCTGCGTGGTGCACGCCACCACCGCCGACGATGCGCCATCCCCCAGCGGCCGCGTGCCGATCGGCCGGCCGATCGCCCATCTGCGCATCCACGTGCTCGATCACCAGGGTCAGCTGGCGCCGATCGGCGTGGCCGGGCACCTGCATATCGCCGGCCCGCAGCTGGCCCGCGGCTACCTCGGCCGCCCCGCCCTGACCGCCGAACGCTTCGTCCCCGATCCGTTCGCCGGGCAGCCCGGCCAGCGCATGTACCGCAGCGGCGACCTGGCCTGCTGGCGTGCCGATGGCACCCTGGACTTCCTCGGCCGCAACGACGACCAGGTCAAGCTGCGTGGCGTGCGCATCGAACCGGGCGAGATCGCCGCCGCGCTGCGCGCCTGCCCCGGCGTGCACGACGCCGCCGTGCTGCTGCGCCAGGACCGTCCCGGCCAGCCGCGCCTGGTCGCCTATCTGGTCGGCGACGCCGGCCCCAGCGCCGAGGCCTTGCGCACGCAGCTGGCCACGCGCCTGCCCGAGGTCATGCTGCCCAGCGCCTATGTGTGGCTGGATGGCTTGCCGTTGACCGCCAACGGCAAGCTCGATCGCCGCGCCCTGCCGGCGCCGGATGCCGATGCGCTCGCCGTCCAGGCCTACGCGCCGCCCGACGGCGAGCTGGAAACCTTGCTGGCCGCACTGTGGTGCGAGCTGCTCGGCGTCGAGCGCGTGGGCCGCCACGACAGCTTCTTCGCCCTCGGCGGGCACTCGCTGCTCGGCGTGCGGCTGATCTCGCGCATCCGCAGCGCGCTCGGCCTGGAACTGCCCTTGGCCGCACTGTTCGCCCAGCCGCGCCTGGCCGAGCTGGCCCAGGCCCTGGGCAGTGCCGCCGCCAGCACCTTGCCCGCCATCGTGCCCGCCGACCGCAGCGTACCGCTGCCGCTGTCCTTCGCCCAGCAACGGCTGTGGTTCCTGGCGCAATTCGACACCCGTGCCGCGCAGGCCTATCTGCTGGCCGGCGGGATGGACCTGCATGGCGAACTGGACCTGTCCGCGCTGCAACGGGCGCTGGACCGGATCGTCGCCCGCCACGAAGCGCTGCGCACCAGCTTCGTCGCCGGCGACGACGGCGCCACCCAGCTGATCGCGCCCGCGGACGTCGGCTTTGCGCTGGACTGCATCGACCTGCGCCAGGCCGCCGACCCGCATGCCGACGCCCAGCGCCACGCCGAACAGGAAGCCCGCACACCCTTCGACCTGGCCCGCGGCCCGCTGATCCGCGGCCGCCTGCTGCGCCTGGCCGAGCACGCACATCGCCTGCTGGTCAGCGTGCACCATAGCGTCGCCGACGGGTGGTCGATCGCCATCCTGCTGCAGGAACTGGGTGTCCTGTACGCCGCCTTCGTGCAAGGCCAGCCCGACCCGCTGCCAGCGCTGCCGATCCAGTACGCCGACTACGCCCTGTGGCAGCGCCGCTGGCTCGACGGGCCGCTGCTGCAACGCCAGCTCGCCTTCTGGCGCGAGCATCTGCACGATGCACCGGCGCTGCTGGAACTGCCAACCGATCGCCCGCGTCCGGCCCTGCAGGACTACCGCGGCGACAGCGTGGAGATCATGCTCGATGCCGATCTCACCGCCGCGCTACGCACGCTGAGCCAGCGTCACGGCACCACCGTGTTCATGACCGTGCTGGCCGGCTGGGCGGTGCTGCTGGCGCGCCTGTCCGGGCAGGACCAGGTGGTCATCGGCGCCCCCGTCGCCAACCGCACCCGCAGCGAACTCGAAGCGCTGATCGGCTTCTTCGTCAATGCCCAGGCGCTGCGCATCGATCTGCGTGCCAACCCCTGCGTCGCCGAGCTGCTGGCCCAGGTGCGCCACACCGCCCTGGCCGCGCAGGACCATCAGGACCTGCCCTTCGAGCAGGTCATCGAAGCGCTCAACCCCGAGCGCAGCCTGGCCGCCCAGCCGGTGTTCCAGGTCGTGCTGACCTGGCAGAACGTCCCCGATGCCGCGCTGACATTGCCCGGCATCCGCCTGCAGCCCTTCCCGACGCCCTGCGGCGATGCCAAGTTCGATCTGGAGTTCTCGCTGCACGAGGACGGCGACCGCATCGTCGGCAGCCTGGGCTATGCCACCGCGCTGTTCGACCGCAGCACCGTTGAACGCCAGTTGGCCCAGTTCGTCCAGGTGCTCGCCGGCATGGCCGCCGACGCGCAGGCGCGCATCGCGCAACTGCCGTTGCTGCCTGCCGACGAACGCACCCGGTTGCAGAACTTCACCGTCACCGAGGCCACGCCGCTGGCGCAGGCGCAGGCGCAGTGCATCCACCACCTGTTCGAAGACCAGGTGCGCCGCACGCCCGATGCCATCGCCTTGCTGGAGGGCGATGTCCAGCTCAGCTACGCCGCGCTCGACGCGCGCGCCAACCGGTTGGCCCATCGTCTGCGCACACTCGGCGTGGCACCGGAACACCGCGTCGCCCTGTACCTGCCGCGCGGCATCGGGCAGGTCGTGGCGCTGTTGGCCACGCTCAAGGCCGGCGCCGCCTACCTGCCGCTGGACCCGGACCTGCCCGACCAACGCCTGGCCTTCCTGCTCGCCGACAGCCGCCCGCGCGCGGTGCTGACCTGCACCGAGCTGCAGGAGCGCCTGCCCGCCAGCCGCGCCATGCTGCGCGTCAGCGTGCTGACGCTGGACGCGGACATGGAGGCGGCAGACGTGACGCCGGACGATCCCGGCGCACCCACGGTCCCCGGCCTGGGCGCGGACAACCTGGCCTATGTGATCTACACCTCCGGCTCCAGCGGACAGCCCAAGGGCACCCTGCTCACCCACGCCGGTGCCGCGCATTACCTGCAATGGGCCGTGCAGACCTATCGGCCGCAGCCCAGCGCGGTGGTGTCCTCCTCGCTGGCCTTCGATGCCACCCTGACCAGCCTGCTCGCTCCGCTGCTGTGCGGCGCACGGGTCGAACTGTTGCCCGAACACGACACCCTCGATGCCCTGCGCCAGCGCCTGTGCGCTCCGACCCCGCTGGGCCTGGTCAAACTCACCCCGGCCCACCTGGAAGTGCTCGGCCAGCAACTGGCCGACCATCCAGGCCCGCTCAGCCCGGCGGTGATGGTGATCGGTGGCGAAGCCCTGCCGGCAGCCACCCTGGCGCGGTGGCAAGCGCTCGCCCCGCACACCCGCCTGATCAACGAATACGGCCCCACCGAAACCGTGGTCGGCTGCGTGGTGCACGCCACCACCGCCGACGATGCGCCATCCCCCAGCGGCCGCGTGCCGATCGGCCGGCCGATCGCCCATCTGCGCATCCACGTGCTCGATCACCACGGTCAGCTGGCGCCGATCGGCGTGGCCGGGCACCTGCATATCGCCGGCCCGCAGCTGGCCCGCGGCTACCTCGGCCGCCCCGCCCTGACCGCCGAACGCTTCGTCCCCGATCCGTTCGCCGGGCAGCCCGGCCAGCGCATGTACCGCAGCGGCGACCTGGCCTGCTGGCGTGCCGATGGCACCCTGGACTTCCTCGGCCGCAACGACGACCAGGTCAAGCTGCGCGGCGTCCGCATCGAATTGGGCGAGATCGCCGCCGCGCTGCGCGCCTGCCCCGGCGTGCACGACGCCGCCGTGCTGCTGCGCCAGGACCGTCCCGGCCAGCCGCGCCTGGTCGCCTATCTGGTCGGCGACGCCGGCCCCAGCGCCGAGGCCTTGCGCACGCAGCTGGCCACGCGCCTGCCCGAGGTCATGCTGCCCAGCGCCTATGTGTGGCTGGATGGCTTGCCGTTGACCGCCAACGGCAAGCTCGATCGCCGCGCCCTGCCGGCGCCGGATGCCGACGCGCTCGCCGTCCAGGCCTACGCGCCGCCCGACGGCGAGCTGGAAACCTTGCTGGCCGCACTGTGGTGCGAGCTGCTTGGCGTCGAACGCGTCGGCCGCCACGACAGCTTCTTCGCCCTGGGCGGGCACTCGCTGCTCGGCGTGCGGCTGATCTCGCGCATCCGCAGCGCGCTCGGCCTGGAACTGCCCTTGGCCGCGCTGTTCGCCCAGCCGCGCCTGGCCGAGCTGGCCCAGGCCCTGGGCAGTGCCGCCGCCAGCACCTTGCCCGCCATCGTTGCCGCCGACCGCAGCGTACCGCTGCCGCTGTCCTTCGCCCAGCAACGCCTGTGGCTGCTGGACAGGCTCGACGATCGTGCAGCACTGGCCTACCTGATCTCTGGTGGAGTCCGTCTGTCCGGCCACCTGAACCGCGATGCCCTGGGCAAGGCGCTGGACCAGCTCTTGGTCCGCCATCAGTCGCTGCGCAGCGTGTTCTCCTCGCACGAGGACAACCCGACCCAGGTCGTACTCCCGCCGGAGATCGGTTTTACCCTGGACTGCATCGATCTGCGCCAGTCACCCGACCCCGCCGCCGATGCCCAGCGCCACGCCGAACAGGAAACCCGCACCCCCTTCGACCTGGCCCGCGGCCCGCTGATCCGCGGCCGCCTGCTGCGCCTGGCCGAGCACGAACATCGCCTGTTGATCACCATGCACCACATCGTCGCCGATGGCTGGTCCATCAGCGTGCTGCTGCAGGAACTCGGCGCCCTGTACGCCGCCTTTGCGCAAGGCCAGCCCGATCCGCTGCCGCCGCTGTCGATCCAATACCCGGACTACGCCCTGTGGCAGCGCCGCTGGCTCGACGGGCCGCTGCTGCAACGCCAGCTCGCCTTCTGGCGCGAGCACCTGCAGGGCGCACCGGCGCTGTTGGAACTGCCCACCGACCGTCCGCGCCCGGCACTCCAGGACTACACCGGCGGCACCGTCGATCTTGCGCTGGATGCCGATCTCACCGCTGCATTGCGGCGCCTGAGCCAGCGTCATGGCACCACCGTGTTCATGACCGTCCTGGCGGCCTGGGGCACGTTGCTGGCGCGTCTGTCCGGACAAGACGAGGTGGTGATCGGCATGCCGACCGCCAACCGCACCCGTAGCGAACTGGAGCCGCTGATCGGCCTGTTCGTCAACACCCAGGCGCTGCGCATCGATCTGCGTGCCGATCCCAGCGTGGCCCAATTGCTGGGCCAGGTCCGCGCCACCGCATTGGCGGCGCAGCAGCACCAGGATGTTCCGTTCGAGCAGCTCATCGAGCGGCTCAATCCACCGCGCAACCTGAGCCACCCACCGCTGTTCCAGGTGATGTTCGCTTGGCAGAACACGCCGGCTATCGCACTCGAGTTGCCCGATCTGCGCCTGGAAAGCGTGCAGAGTCCATTTCCGGTCAGCAAGTTCGATCTGGAGCTGACGCTGCAGGAAGACGGCGCCCACATCGTCGGCAGTCTGGGCTATGCCACAGCGCTGTTCGATGCGACGACGATCCAACGCTGGTGGCGCTGCTTCGAGCAGCTGCTGCATGCGCTGACGCGCGACGACCACGCCCGCGTCCGGCAGCTGCCCTGGCTGGATGCGCCACAGCGGCAACAGCTGCTGGCCGACTTCGGCACCGGCGCGATCGCCGCCGTGCCCGAGCAGGCGTTGCACCAGCTGTTCGAGGCGCAGGCACGGCGCACGCCGGACGCTATCGCGGTAGCCTCAGACCGGCACTGCGTGAGCTATGCCGCGCTCGATGCGAAGGCCAACCGGCTGGCGCAGCGCCTGCTCGCGCTGGGCTTGCGCGCTGGCCAGCGCGTGGCCATCGCCCTGCCGCGCTCGGCCGAACTGGTCGTCGCGCAACTGGCCGTGCTCAAGTGCGCGGCGGCGTATGTGCCGCTGGACGACGCGCATCCCAGCGAACGCCTGCTCGCCCTGATCGCCGATGCACAGGCCAGCGTGCTGATCCACGCCGCCGACAGCGCACTGGCGCCTGCGCAGGTGGCGTGCCTGACCCTGGCCGATCTCGACGACGCGACCACGGCCGCCGCAGCAGCCATCTCCGTGCCGCTCACGGCCCCGGCCTACGTGATCTACACCTCCGGCTCCACCGGGCGGCCCAAGGGCGTGGCGGTATCGCATGGCGCCGTGCTCAACCTTGTCCTGCAGGACGGGCCGGCGCGCCTGCAGGCCGACGACCGCGTCGCCTTCGCCTCCAACCCCGCCTTCGATTCGGCCACGCTGGAGGTCTGGGGCAGTCTGCTCAATGGCGCCACCGTCGTCGTCGTTCCAGCTGCCGCGATGCGCGACCCGCAGGCGCTGGGCGCGTTGCTGGCGCGCCAACGCCTGTCGGTGCTGATCCTGGTCGCCGGCGTGCTGCGCGCCTACGCGCCGCTGATCGCACCGCAGTTGGGCGCGCTGCGGTTGCTGCTCACCGGCGGCGATGTCGCCGATCCGCAGGCCCTGGCGCAGGTGCTCGACGCCGGCGGCCAGGCCACCGTGCTGCAGACCTATGGCCCCACCGAGAGCACCCAGTTCCTCACCGCGCTGGCGTTGCAGCATGCGCCCGCTCCCGGCCAGCGCGTGCCGATCGGCCGGCCGCTGGCCAATACCCGGCTCTATGCGCTCGACCGTCATGGCCAGCCGACGCCGATCGGCGTGGCCGGCGAGCTGCACCTGGCCGGTGCGCAGCTGGCGCAGGGCTATCTGCACCGCCCCGACCTGACCGCCGAACGCTTCGTGCCCGATCCGTTCGCCGAGCGCCCCGGCGAGCGCATGTACAAGACCGGCGACCTGGTGCACTGGCGCGATGACGGATTGCTGGAGTTCCTGGGCCGCAACGACGCGCAGGTCAAGATCCGCGGCTTCCGCATCGAGCCGGGCGAGATCGAAGCGGCTCTACGCGGCTGCGACGGTGTGCAAGAGGCAGTGGTCATTGCGCGCGACGACACCGGCGACAAACGCCTGGTCGCCTATCTGGTCGGCGACACGTCGGCCCTGGAGCCGGCCGCACTGCGTCCCCAACTCGCCGCGCGTCTGCCCGAGCACATGCTGCCGGCCGCCTACGTGCCGCTGGAGGCGCTGCCGCTGACCCCCAACGGCAAGCTCGATCGCGCCGCGTTGCCGGCGCCGGACGCTCGGGCGCTGCACCTGCACGCCTATGTCGCGCCGCAAGGCGAGCTCGAGCAGGTGCTGGCCACGCTGTGGAGCGAGCTGCTCGGCGTCGAACGGGTCGGACGCCACGACGACTTCTTCGCCCTCGGCGGGCACTCGCTGCTGGCGGTCAAACTGATCGAACGCCTGCGCCGGCTCGGCTGGCAACTCGATGTGCGGGCGCTGTTCGCCCAGCCCACGCTCGCCGGTCTGGCGGCCAAGCTGCAGACCGCATCTACCCTCCTCGTCCCGCCCAATCGCATCGGCCCCGATTGCCCCCGCATCACCCCGGACCTGCTGCCGCTGGTGGCGCTGACGCAGCCGCAGATCGATGCAGTCGTGGCCAGCGTCGATGGCGGCGCGGCCAACGTGCAGGACATCTATCCGCTGGCGCCGTTGCAGGAAGGCCTGCTGTTCCACCACCTGGCCGATCCGCTCGCCGATCCCTATCTGCACTCGTCCGTGCTCGGCTTCCCGTCGAACGAGCAACTCGATGCCTTCCTCGACGCGCTCGACCAGGTCGTCGCCCGCCACGACATCCTGCGCACCGGTTTCGTCTGGCAAGGCCTGCCTGCACCGTTGCAGGTGGTCTGGCGCCAGGCGGTTGTTCCACGGCGCCTGCAGCGCCTCGACGGAGCCGATCCGGCGACTCGGCTGCAGGCCCGGATGCACGCTCCCGACGCCGCGCTCTGCCTGCAGCAGGCGCCGCTGATCCACGCCCATCTGGCCCACGACACCACGACCGGTGGCTGGCTGCTCGGCCTGCAACACCATCACCTGGTGATGGACCACACCACGCTGGAACTGCTGATCGAGGAAGTGCGTGCCCATCTGGCCGGTCGGCAGCAGCAGTTGCCGCCGCCACTCCCGTTCCGCGACTTTATCGCCCATGCCCGCGCGGGGGTGTCCGACCAAGAGCACCAGGCCTTCTTCACCGCCATGCTTGCCGACATCGATGCGCCCACCGCCCCGTTCGGGGTGCTCGCACCGGTGCACGATCCGGCCTGCCTGCAGCAACTGCATCGGCCGTTGCCCGGCCCACTCGCCCAGGCCCTGCGCACCCAGGCGCGCCGCTGCGGCGTCAGCCCCGCCAGCCTGTTCCATCTGGCTTACGCCCTGCTGCTGGCGCGGACCAGCGGCCGCGACGAGGCGGTGTTCGCCACCGTGCTGTTCGGACGCCTGCATGCCAGCGCCGGCGCGGACCGCGTGCTCGGCATGTTCCTCAACACCTTGCCGATCCGCCTGGGCACTGCGCGCGGCAGCGTGCTGGACGCCGTGCGCCACACCCAGCTCTGCCTGGCCCAGCTGCTGCACCACGAACATGCCCCGCTCGCCCTGGCCCAGCGCTGCAGCGGCGTCGACCCCGCCGTGCCGCTGCTCAACGCGCTGCTCAACTACCGCTATGCCGGCGGCAGCAACGTCCTGGGCGCCACCCACGATGACCGCTTGCAGGACGTGCAGCAGCTCGGCGGCCAGGAGCGTACCCATTATCCACTGGTGGTATCGGTCAACGACCACACCGAAGCAGGTGGCTTCTCGCTCGACGTGCAATGCGTGCAGGAAATCGGCGCCGAGCGCATCGCGGCGATGCTGCTGCAGAGCGTGCAGGCGCTGGTCCAGGCGCTGGAGCAGGCGCCACAGACCGCCCTGCGTGTGCTGGACCTATTGCCGGAGAAGGAACGCGCCAGCGTGCACGCGCTGTCCCGCAGCAAGGCGACATACGCCGACAACCGCTGCCTGCACAGCATGTTCGAGCGCCAGGTCGCGCAGGCGCCGCAGGCCATCGCCGTGGTGCACGACGACGTCGCGCTCAGCTACGCCGCGCTCGACGCCCGCGCCAACCAGCTCGCCCATCACCTGATCGCCCAGGGCATCGGCCCGGAAGACCGCGTGGCGTTGTACCTGCAACGCAGTATCGACCTGGTGGTGGCGCTGCTGGCCGTGCTCAAGGCCGGTGCCGCCTACCTGCCGCTGGACCCGGCCTACCCGGCCCAGCGCCTGGCCTTCATGCTCGACGACGCGCAGCCGCGCCTGCTGCTCGCCCACCAGGCGCTGGTGGCCACGCTGCCCGGCGAATCCGGCATCGCCACCGTGCTGCTGGATGACGCGTCGCTGTGGGCGCAGCAGCCGACCCAGGCACCGCAGCGTGCCGACCTGCTGCCGCAGCATCCGGCCTACGTCATCTACACCTCCGGCTCCACCGGCACCCCCAAGGGCGTGGTCGTCGCCCATGCCCAGGTCGTACGCCTGCTGCATGCCACCCACGCCTGGGTCGCTCCGGGCGCTGCCGATGTCTGGACCCTGTTCCACTCCTGCGCCTTCGACTTCTCGGTCTGGGAGCTGTGGGGGGCCCTGGCCCACGGCGGACGCCTGGTCGTGGTTGCCCAGCACATCGCACGCGATCCGGCTGCGTTCCATGCCCTGCTCTGCCAGCAGCGCGTCAGCGTGCTCAATCAGACCCCCAGCGCCTTCCAGGCGCTGCTCGATGCGCAGCGCGACAGCCTCCTGCCGCACAGCCTGCGCCTGGTGATCTTCGGCGGCGAAGCGCTGCAACCGGCCGATCTGGCGCCCTGGTTCGCCCGCCACGGCCAGCGCACCGCCCTGCTCAACATGTACGGCATCACCGAGACCACGGTGCATGTGACCGCCCATGCGCTCACCCCGCAGGATGCGCAACGTGGCGGGCACAGCCCGATCGGGCGGCCGCTGGCCGACCTGCGCGCCTATGTGCTGGCGGGCGACGGCCAGTGCCTGCCGATCGGCGTGGCCGGCGAACTGCACGTGGCCGGTGCCGGCCTGGCGCGCGGCTATCTGGGCCGTCCGGGATTGACCGCCGAACGCTTCGTGCCCGACCCGTTCGCCGAGCACCCCGGCGAACGCATGTACAAGACCGGCGACCTGGCGCGCTGGCGCGCCGACGGCAGCCTGGAGTATCTCGGCCGCAACGACGCGCAGGTCAAGCTGCGCGGCTTCCGCATCGAACTGGGCGAGATCCAGGCCGCCTTGCGTGGCTGCGCCGGCGTGCGCCAGGCCGCGGTCCTCGTCCGCGAGGACACCCCCGGCGACAGGCGCCTGGTCGCCTATCTGGTCGGCGACGCCGATGGCGCGCTCGACCCCGACGCATTGCGCACCCAGCTCGGTGCGCGCCTGCCCGACTACATGCTGCCGGCCGCCTATGTGCAGCTCGCTGCGCTGCCGCTGACCGCCAACGGCAAGCTCGATCGCCGTGCCCTGCCGGCGCCGGATGCCGACGCGCTCGCCGCGCAGGCCTACGTGGCACCGCAAGGCGAGCTGGAACTGCTGCTGGCCGCGCTGTGGAGCGAGCTGCTCGGCGTCGATCGGGTTGGCCGCCACGACAGCTTCTTCGCCCTCGGCGGCCACTCGCTGCTGGCCATCAAGCTGATCGAACGGCTGCGCCAGCAGGGCTGGGAGTTGCAGGTCCGCACCCTGTTCAGCGCCGCCACCCTGGCCGGTCTGGCCGCCGCGCTGCGCCAGTGCGGTGCGGTGGAGGCGCCGCCCAACCGCATCCGCCCCGACTGCACCCGCATCACCCCCGAATTGCTGCCGCTGGTTCAGCTCACCCAGAGCGAGATCGACGCCGTGGTGGCGACGGTTGCCGGTGGTGCCGCCAACGTGCAGGACATCTATCCGCTGGCACCGCTGCAGGAAGGCCTGCTGTTCCACCATCTGGCCAGCCCCGAGGGCGATGCCTACCTCAACATCAGCGTGCTGGCCTTCGCCACCCGCTCGCGCCTGGACGCCTTTGTCGCCGCGCTGGAGGCGGTGATCGCCCGGCACGACATCCTGCGCACCGGCTTCGCCTGGCAAGGTCTTGCCACCCCGGTGCAGGTCGTCTGGCGCCATGCTCCGCTGCCGCGGCACGTGCTCACCATCGACGAGCCGGACGTGCTGGCCGGGTTGCGCCTGCGCATGGATCCCCGCAACTTCCGCCTGGACGTCAGCCAGGCACCGCTGATCCACGCCCATGTCGTCGACGATCCCGCACATGGGCGCTGGCTGCTGGGACTGCACAACCATCACCTGATGATGGACCACACCACCCTGGAACTGCTGATCGAGGAAGTGCAGGCACATCTGGACGGACGCCAGCACGGCCTGCCCGAGCCACTGCCGTTCCGCAACTTCGTCGCCCAGGCCCGCCTGGGCGTGAGCGAAGACGAACACCGCGCCTTCTTCACCCAACAGCTGGGCGATCTGGACACCCCCACCGCGCCGTTCGGTCTGTGGGAGGTGCGCGGCACCGGCGCCGACATCGAACAGGCGCTGCAGCCCCTGCCCGATCGCTTGGCCGCCGACGTGCGCCGCCACGCACGCCGGCTCAATGTCAGCCCCTCCAGCCTGTTCCACCTGGCCTGCACGCTGGTGTTGGCCAAGGCCAGCGGCCAGGACGATGTGGTGTTCGGCACCACCTTGTTCGGACGCATGCACGCCGGCAGTGGCGCCGACCGCGTGCTGGGCATGTTCCTCAATACCCTGCCGATCCGCCTGCAACGCGATGGTCGCGGCGTGGCCGAGGCCGTGCGCCACACCCAGCAGCGGCTTGCCCAGTTGCTCCATCACGAACATGCCCCGCTGGCCCTGGCGCAACGCTGCAGCGGCATCGTCGCGCCCGCCCCACTGTTCACCGCACTGCTCAACTATCGCTATGTCGGTGGCAGCGCGGTGCAGGCACCCAGCGAGGCCCCGCCCAGCGACTGGGACGGCATGGAAATGCTGGCCGGACTGGATCGCAACAACTATCCGCTGACGCTCTCGATCGATGACATCACCGCCAGCGGAGGCTTCGCGGTGGAGGTGAAGGTGGATCCGCGCATCGGCACCACACGCGTCATCGCGCTGATGCTGCAGGCCGTGCAGGCGCTGGTACAGGCGCTGGATCAGGCGCCGGACACTGCCTTGCACGCCCTGGATCTGCTGCCTGCCGACGAACGCACCCGGTTGCAGAACTTCACCGTCACCGAGGCCGCGCCGCTGGCGCAGGCGCAGTGCATCCACCACCTGTTCGAAGACCAGGTGCGCCACACGCCCGATGCCATCGCCTTGCTGGAGGGCGATGTCCAGCTCAGCTACGCCGCGCTCGACGCGCGCGCCAACCGGTTGGCCCATCGCCTGCGCACACTGGGCGTGGCACCGGAACACCGCGTCGCCCTGTACCTGCCGCGCGGCATCGGGCAGGTCGTGGCGCTGTTGGCCACGCTCAAGGCCGGCGCCGCCTACCTGCCGCTGGACCCGGACCTGCCCGACCAACGCTTGGCCTTCCTGCTCGCCGACAGCCGCCCGCGCGCGGTGCTGACCTGCACCGAGCTGCAGGAGCGCCTGCCCGCCAGCCGCGCCATGCTGCGCGTCAGCGTGCTGACGCTGGACGCGGACATGCAGGCAGACGTGACGCCGGACGATCCCGGCGCACCCACGGTCCCCGGCCTGGGCGCGGACAACCTGGCCTATGTGATCTACACCTCCGGCTCCAGCGGACAGCCCAAGGGCACCCTGCTCACCCACGCCGGTGCCGCGCATTACCTGCAATGGGCCGTGCAGACCTATCGGCCGCAGCCCAGCGCGGTGGTGTCCTCCTCGCTGGCCTTCGACGCCACCCTGACCAGCCTGCTCGCTCCGCTGCTGTGCGGCGCACGGGTCGAACTGTTGCCCGAACACGACACCCTAGATGCCCTGCGCCAGCGCCTGTGCGCTCCGACCCCGCTGGGCCTGGTCAAACTCACCCCGGCCCACCTGGAAGTGCTCGGCCAGCAACTGGCCGACCATCCAGGCCCGCTCAGCCCGGCGGTGATGGTGATCGGTGGCGAAGCCCTGCCGGCAGCCACCCTGGCGCGGTGGCAAGCGCTCGCCCCGCACACCCGCCTGATCAACGAATACGGCCCCACCGAAACCGTGGTCGGCTGCGTGGTGCACGCCACCACCGCCGACGATGCGCCATCCCCCAGCGGCCGCGTGCCGATCGGCCGGCCGATCGCCCATCTGCGCATCCACGTGCTCGATCACCACGGTCAGCTGGCGCCGATCGGCGTGGCCGGGCACCTGCATATCGCCGGCCCGCAGCTGGCCCGCGGCTACCTCGGCCGCCCCGCCCTGACCGCCGAACGCTTCGTCCCCGATCCGTTCGCCGAGCAGCCCGGCCAGCGCATGTACCGCAGCGGCGACCTGGCCTGCTGGCGTGCCGATGGCACCCTGGACTTCCTCGGCCGCAACGACGACCAGGTCAAGCTGCGTGGCGTCCGCATCGAACC
Organism: Xanthomonas campestris pv. phormiicola; assembly: GCA_025666215.1. NCBI lineage: Bacteria > Pseudomonadati > Pseudomonadota > Gammaproteobacteria > Lysobacterales > Lysobacteraceae > Xanthomonas > Xanthomonas campestris. The sequence goes on from CP102593.1 coordinate 2,684,846, forward strand.
GGGCGAGATCGCCGCCGCGCTGCGCGCCTGCCCCGGCGTGCACGACGCCGCCGTGCTGCTGCGCCAGGACCGTCCTGGCCAGCCGCGCCTGGTCGCCTATCTGGTCGGCGACGCCGGCCCCAGCGCCGAGGCCTTGCGCACGCAGCTGGCCACACGCCTGCCCGAGGTCATGCTGCCCAGCGCCTATGTGTGGCTGGATGGCTTGCCGTTGACCGCCAACGGCAAGCTCGATCGCCGCGCCCTGCCGGCGCCGGAGCAGACCGATCTGGGCAACGCGGCCTACGTCCCGCCGCAAGGCCGGCTCGAACAAATGCTGGCACAGCTGTGGAGCGACCTGCTCGGCATTGAGCAGGTCGGCCGCCACGACAGCTTCTTCGCCCTCGGCGGGCACTCGCTGCTCGGCGTCAAACTGATCGAGCGCCTGCGCCTGCTCGGCTGGCAGTTGGAAGTCCGCGCCCTGTTCAGCACCCCGACGCTGATCGGCCTGGCCGAGACGCTCAAGACCGCCTCCATGGTCAGCGTCCCCGCCAATCCGATGACCGCCGCCTGCACCCACATCACCCCCGACCTGTTGCCGCTGGTCGCACTCACCCAGGTGGAAATCGACAGCATCGTCGGAAGGCTGGAAGGCGGCGCCGGCAACATTCAGGACATCTATCCGCTGGCGCCGTTGCAGCATGGGCTGCTGTACCACCACGTGGCCGAGCCGCTGGATGACATCTATCTGAGCAGCACCGTGATCGCCTTCGATGCTTGCGACAAGCGCGACCGCTTCATCGATGCGCTCGATCAGGTCATCGCACGCCACGACATCCTGCGCACCGCCGTGTTCTGGCAGGGGCTGCGCGAGCCGGTCCAAGTCGTCCGCCGGCATGCGCCCCTGCCGGTGCAGCGTCATCGGTTCGCTGGCGGCGATACCGCCGCGCAATTGCAGGATCTTCTGGAAACGCAGTATCGCCGCATCGACCTGCAGCAGGCGCCGTTACTGCGCGGGCATGTGGCCGACGACGCCGAACGCGGATGCTGGCTGCTGGGCCTGCAATATCATCACTTGGTGATGGACCACACCACGCTGGAACTGGTGGTCGAGGAAGTGCAAGCGCATCTGGAAGGGCGGCAGCACCACTTGCCCGAGCCGCTACCGTTCCGCGACTTCGTCGCCCAAGCTTGCCTAGGGGTGAGCGAAGACGAGCACCGCGCCTTCTTCACCCGGATGCTGGCCGAGGTGACGGAACCGACCTTGCCATTCGGGGTGAGCCAGGTCGAAAGCACGCTAAGGGAGGCCAATCTGGCATTACCCGAGGCGCTGGCCGACACGCTGCGCGCGCAAGCGCGCCGCCTGGGGGTCAGTACCGCCAGCCTGTTCCACCTGGCGTTCGCGCTGCTGCTGTCGCAGACCAGCGGCCGCGACGACGTGGTCTTCGGCACCGTGCTGTTCGGCCGCCTGCACGCCTCGGCCGGCGCCGACCGGGTACTGGGCATGTTCCTCAATACCTTGCCGCTGCGCCTGCGCCGCGACCATAGCAGCGTGGAGCAGGCGGTTGTGCAGACCCAGCGCCTGCTGGCCCAGCTCCTGCATCACGAGCACGCATTGCTCGCCCAAGCCCAGCGCTGCAGCGGGATCCAGGCGCCGGCGCCGCTGTTCGCCGCCTTGTTCAACTATCGCTACCGTGGCGGCGGCAACGTGCTGGCCGAGGACCAAGCGCGCAGCGAGGCGATCTGGCAAGGCATCGAGACCTTGCACCTGCGCGAACGCACGCACTATCCGTTATCGCTGGCGATCAACGACGACCACGATAGCGGCGGATTCTCGGTGGATGTGCAGACCGGCCAGAGTCTGGATCCGGCCGCCCTGGCGCAGACGATGGCCGACATCCTGCAGCAGCTGGCCCAGGCCCTGGCCCTGGCGCCGACCCGGCCACTGCATGCGCTGACGCGGCTGCGCGCTAGCGAGCGCGTGCGGGTGCTGGAGGATTTCAACGCCACCGATGCCGTACTGACGGCGGAAGGCGGCGTCCACCAATTGTTCGAACAGCAGGTCCGGCAGACGCCGCATGCCTCTGCCGTCGTGGACGAACAGCGCACGCTCAGCTACGCCGAGCTGGACCGCCAGGCCAACCGGCTGGCGCATCGCCTGCGTGCCCTTGGCGCGACGCCGGGCAGCAGGGTCGCCGTCGCCCTGGCGCGTTCTGCGGATCTGATCGTCGCCGAGCTGGCAATCCTCAAATGTGGCGCCGCCTATGTGCCGCTGGACATCGAACATCCGGCCCAACGCATGCGCCGCATCCTCGACGAGTGTGGCGCGGTGCTCGTGATCAGCGACTCCGCAAGCGGCGTGCCCAATGGCAACGCCGCGCGCGTGGACATGGATCGAGTGGACGCCGACGGACCCACCCACGCAGCGTCGGCGACCATCTGGCCCGACAGCGCCGCCTATGTCATGTACACCTCCGGATCGACCGGCATGCCCAAGGGCGTGGTGATTCCGCATCGCGCCATCGTCAACTTCGCATGCCAGCCCGGCGCGGCCCGGATCCTGCCCACCGATCGGGTCGCCTTCGCCTCCAATCCCGCCTTCGACTCGTCCACCCTGGAGGTGTGGAGCAGCCTGCTCAATGGCGCGACGATCGTGATCGTCCCGCCGCCCGTTCTGCGAGATCCGCAGGCGCTGGCGGCGCGGATCGCGGACATGCGGATCTCGGTGTTGATCCTGGTCGCGGGTGTGCTGCGCGCCTACGCGCCGATGCTGAGCGGACGGCTGGCCACACTGCGCCTGTTGATCACCGGCGGCGACCTGGCCGATCCGCGCAGCCACGCATTGATGCTGCAGACACCCGGCCCGGACGTGCTGCTGCAGACCTATGGTCCGACCGAGGCCACCCAGTTCGTGACCGCGCTGGCGCTGCACAGCGCCCCCGATCCGCAGCGGCCGGTGCCGATCGGCCGGCCGCTGGCCAATAGCCGCCTCTTCGTCCTCGATCGCTTTGGGCAACCGGCGCCGGTCGGCGTCGAAGGCGCGCTCCACATCGGCGGCGCGCAGCTTGCCCTGGGCTATCTCGGCCGCCCCGACCTCACCGCAGCGAGTTTCGTCCCCGATCCCTTCGCCGAGCGGCCCGGCCAGCGCATGTACAGGACCGGCGACCTGGCCCGTTGGCGCGATGACGGCGTCCTGGACTTCCTCGGCCGTCACGACGACCAGATCAAGATCCGCGGTTTCCGCATCGAACTGGGCGAAATCGCCGCCGTACTGCGCGCCTGCACCGGCGTGCGCGATGCGGTGGTCGTGGTCGATCACGACAGCGGCGGCCACAAACGGCTGGTCGCCTATGTCGTCGGCGCTGCCGAGGTCTGCCAGGCACTGCCTGCACAGCTGGCGACATCGCTGCCGGACTACATGGTGCCGGCCGCCTACGTGCAGCTGGATGCCCTGCCGCTGACCGCCAACGGCAAGCTCGATCGCCGTGCCCTGCCCGCGCCCGATCGCCAAGACTTCGACACGCAGGCCTACCAACCGCCGCGCCAGGGACTCGAACAGACTCTCGCAGCGTTCTGGACCGAGTTGCTCGGCGTCGCCGAGATCGGCCGCCACGACGACTTCTTCGCCCTGGGCGGGCACTCGCTGCTGGCGGTCCAGCTCACGGCCAGAATCCGCACACGGCTCGGCCTGGAACTGCCATTGGCCACGCTGTTCGCGCACCCGCGCCTGGCCGAGCTGGCCCAGGCGCTGGCACAGGCCGCCAGCAGCACCCTGCCGGCCATCGTGCCGGCCGACCGCCGCAAGCCGCTGCCGCTGTCCTTCGCCCAGCAACGGCTGTGGTTCCTTGGGCGCCTGGACACCCGCGCCGATCTGGCCTATCTGATGCCGATGGCGCTGCGCTTGCGCGGCGCCCTGCAGGCCGCTGCGCTGGAACGGGCGCTGGATCGGATCGTGGCCCGCCACGAAATCCTGCGCACGTACGTGGCGCAGGACGACGAGACGCCGTCGCAGCGCATCGCGCCGCCGGAGACCGGGTTCGCCCTGGACTGCGTGGACCTGACCCACGCATCCGAGCCGCAGGTCCAGGTGAGGCGTCATATCGCCCTGGAAACCGGCACGCCCTTCGCGGCCGAACGAGCGCTGGCCCGCGGCCGGCTGCTGCGCCTGGCCGACGACGAGCATGTCCTGCTCATCACCCTGCACCATCTGGTCTGCGATGGCTGGTCGATGGGCGTGCTGGTAGGCGAGCTGAGCACGCTCTATGCCGCCTTTGCGCAAGGCCAGCCCGATCCGCTGCCGCCGCTGCAATTGCAGTATGCCGATATCGCCGTGTGGCAGCGTGGCTGGATCAGTGGCGAGGTGCTGCAACGCCAGCGCGATTTCTGGGTCGCGCACCTGCACGGCGCCCCGACGCTGCTGGACCTGCCGACCGACCATCCGCGCCCCACGCGGCAGGATTACCGGGGCGATGCCCTGGATGTGGTCCTGGATGCGGACCTGACCGAGGCCTTGAAGGCGTGCTGCCAGCGCCACGGCACCACCGTGTTCATGACCTTGATCGCCGCCTGGGCGGTGTTGTTGTCGCGCCTGTCCGGCCAGCGCCAGGTGGTCATCGGCACGCCCGTCGCCAACCGCCACCGCGACGAATTCGAACCGCTGATCGGCCTGTTCGCCAATACCCAGGCCCTGCGCATCGACCTGCGCGCCAATCCGTCGGTCGCCGCCCTGCTGGCCCAGGTCCGCAGCACCGCCCTGGCCGCACAGCAGCACCAGGACCTGCCCTTCGAGCAGGTCATCGAAGCGCTCAACCCCCCGCGCAGCCTGGCCCATCATCCGGTCTTCCAGGCGATGTTCACCTGGCAGACCACCCCGCTCGACGCCATCGCGCTACCCGGCCTGGTCGCCGAAGGCCTCGACACCGTTGTGCCGACGATCAAGTTCGATCTGGACCTGTCGCTGCGCGAGCACGATGGCTGCATCGTCGGCAGCCTGGGCTATGCCTGCAGCCTGTTCGAGCGCAGCACCATCGCGCGCCATCTGGCCCAGTTCGTCCACCTGTTGCGCGGCCTGCTCGATGCCGACCGGACCCGCATCGCCCAGCTGCCCGCCCTGCCAGCGGCCGAGCGGCAACGCCTGTTGCACGACGTGCATCACGACCTGCGGACACCACCGGCCACGCCTTACGTGCACCGCCTGTTCGAGGCGCAGGTGCGGCGCACGCCGCTGAACGTCGCGCTGCAATGCGAAGCGGACACGCTTCACTACGCCGCGCTCGACACGCGCGCCAACCAACTCGCCCACCATTTGATCGGACTGGGCGTGGGGCCGGAAGACCGTGTGGCCGTCTGCCTGCCGCGCGGCATCGACCTGGTCGTGGCCCTGCTGGCCACGCTCAAGGCTGGCGCCGCCTACCTGCCGCTGGATCCGGATTATCCGCCCGCGCGCCTGGACGACATGCTCGCCGACGCACGGCCCCGGGTCCTGCTCGCCGACCAGCGCACCGCGGCGCCGCTGACCCTGCACGCTGGCCTGACCCGCATCCGGCTGGACAGCGACACGCCCACCTGGACCGATGCGCCGACCCAGGCACCAACGGTTCCGGCGCTGTCGCCCCACCATCCGGCCTACGTCCTCTACACCTCCGGCTCCACCGGCCGGCCCAAGGGCGTGGTGATCTGCCACGGTGCGCTGGCGCACTTCCTGGCCGCACTGCATGCCCAGCTGCCGTTGTCGCCCGAGGACCGGCTCCTGGCGGTGACCACCGTCTGCTTCGATATCGCCGGTCTGGAACTGTTCGCCCCCTTGGTCAATGGCGCCGGCGTGGTCATCGCCGGCGACCAGCCCATCCATGACCCGTCCTACTGGCAGCAACGCTTGGACCAGCACGCCATCTCGGTCCTGCAAGCCACCCCGGCGTTCTGGCAGATGCTGCTGGACGCCGGCTGGCAGAGCCGGCCGGGATTGCGCCTGCTGTGCGGCGGCGAGGCCCTGAGCCAGGCGCTGGCGCAGCGCCTGCGCGCCGGCGGCGGGCAGCTGTGGAATCTGTACGGGCCGACCGAGGCCACCATCTGGGCCAGCCTGCACCCGGTGCTCGGCGAGGAACCCGGCAGCGTCGTGCCGCTCGGCCGGCCACTGGCCGGCACCTGCATGCGCCTGCTCGACGCGCACGGCCAACTGGCCCTGCTGGGCGCGCGCGGCGAGCTCTGCATCGCCGGCCCGCAGCTGGCCCGCGGCTACCTGGGCCGCCCGGACCTGACCGCCGAACGCTTCGTCCCCGACCCGTTCGCCGCGCATCCCGGGCAGCGCATGTACAGGACCGGCGACCTGGCGCGCTGGCGCGCCGATGGCGTGCTGGACTTCCTTGGCCGCAACGACGACCAGGTCAAGCTGCGCGGCTTCCGCATCGAACTCGAAGAGATCGCCGCGGTGCTGCGCGCATGCGATGGCGTCCGCGACGCGGTGGTGCTCGCCCGCCAGGACAGTCCGGGCGCTATGCGCCTGGTCGCCTACGTGGTCGGCGACGCCGCCGTGCTCGGCCCCGATCGCCTGCGCCAGCAGGTGGCCCTGCGCCTGCCCGACTACATGGTCCCGGCGGCGTATGTGCCACTGCAGGCCCTGCCGCTGACCGCCAACGGCAAACTCGATCGCAACGCGCTGCCCGCTCCGGACCGTCAGGCCCTGGATGCCCAGGCGTATGAGGCGCCACGCCCCGGATTGGAACAGCGCCTGGCCGTGCTCTGGGCAGAACTGCTCGGCGTCGAACGTATAGGACGCAACGACAGTTTCTTCGCCCTGGGCGGACATTCCTTGCTGGCCACACAGCTCAGCGGGCGGGTGCGCGCATCGTTGGGACGCGAGGTACCGCTGGCGACCTTGTTCGCCCAGCCAAGACTGCGCGCATTCGCTCAGGCGGTCGCGCAGGCGACATCCAGCGCATTGCCGCCGATCGTGCCGGTGCCACGTACCGGCCAGCTGCCGCTGTCCTTCGCTCAGCAGCGTCTATGGTTTCTCGACCAGCTCGACGCCGGCGCCAGCGCCGCCTATCTGATGCCGACAGCAGTGCGTCTGCTCGGCGCGCTGAATCGCGAGGCGTTGCGTAGCGCACTGGACCGCCTTGTGGCGCGCCATGAAGCGCTGCGCACCCATGTCGGGTTCGACGGGGACATGCCCGAACAACGCATCGCCTCGCCGGAGATCGGTTTTTCCCTGGAGCTCATCGCAGCGACCGATGCCACCGATCCGGAGCAGGTCATCCAGCACCATGCCTCCCTGGAAGCGCGCATCCCCTTCGATCTGACCCGTGGACCGTTGCTGCGCGGCCGCCTGGTCCGCCTGGACGTAGAAGACCATGTCCTGTTCGTCACCTTGCACCATCTGATCTGCGATGGTTGGTCGATGCGCCAACTGATCGCCGAGCTGCGCACGCTCTACAGCGCATTCTCGCAGGGATTTGCCGATCCGCTCCCCGCACTCCCGATCCAGTACGCCGACTATGCGGTGTGGCAGCGTTGCTGGATCACCGACGAGACGCTGCAGCGTCAGCGCCAGTTCTGGGTCGATCACCTGCATGGCGCTCCGACACTGCTGGACTTGCCGACCGACAGGCCGCGCCCCGCGGCACAGGACTACCGCGGCGACACGCTGCAGTTCGCGCTGGATGCTTCGTTGAGCGACGCGTTGAGGGCCCTGAGCCTGGAGCATGGCACGACGCTGTTCATGACCATGCTGGCGGCCTGGGCAGCGCTGCTGTCGCGCTGGTGCAATCAATCGCGGGTCGTCATCGGCACTCCCATCGCCAACCGCCCGCGCAGCGAACTGGAACCGTTGATCGGCCTGTTCGCCAACACGCAGGCCTTGCAGGTCGATCTACGCGGCGATCCGACAGTGGCCGAGCTATTGGCCCAGGTTCGCAGCACCGCGCTGGCCGCACAGGAACATCAAGACCTGCCCTTCGAACAGGTGATCGAGGCACTCAACCCTCCGCGCAACCTCGGCCATCACCCCCTGTTCCAGGTGATGCTGACCTGGGACGCACAGCGCGCCACGGATCTGGCCTGGCCGCACTTGCAGACCCAGGACATCGCCCAGGCCGGCACGACGATCAAGTTCGATCTGCACCTGGCGCTACAGGAGACCGAGGATGGCATCGGCGGCGGCCTGAGCTACGCCACCGCGCTGTTCGACCGGAGCAGCATGGCCCTTCGGCTGGAGCAATTCGTCACGTTGCTGCGCGGCATGGTCGACGCCGGCCCGTCCACGCTGACGCGTCTTCCGCTGCTGCCGCCCACCGAGCGTGCCCATCTGCAGAAGTTCAACGCCACCGCCGTCGATCTTGCCGGCACCGGCTATCTGCATCGCCAGATCGAAGCGCAGGCGCACCGCACGCCGCAGGCCATCGCCTTGGTGGAAGAGCACGTCGAACTCAGTTACGCCCAGCTCGACGCGCGCGCCAACCGGCTCGCGCATCACCTGGTCGGTCTCGGCGTGGCGCCCGAAGACCGTGTGGCCGTGTGCCTGCCGCGCGGGATCGACCTGGTCGTGGCGCTGTTGGCCGTGCTCAAGGCCGGTGCCGCCTATCTGCCGCTGGACACCGACGCACCGCCCGCGCGTCTGGACGGCATGCTTGCCGATGCGCGGCCCGGTGTGCTGCTCGCCCATCGCGCCACCGCCGCGCCGCTGGCGCAACGCGACGACCTGCACCGCGTGCTGCTGGACACCGACGCCGCGTTGTGGGACTCGGCTCCCGCGCATGCCCCCAGCGTTGCGGCCTTGCACCCGCAACATCCGGCCTACGTCCTCTACACCTCCGGTTCCACCGGCCAGCCCAAGGGCGTGGTCACCCCCCATGCCGGCATCGACAACCGCCTGCAGTGGATGCAGCAGCACCTGCCGCTACGACCCGAGCAGCGCGTGTTGCAGAAAACCCCGGTCGGCTTCGACGTCTCGGTGTGGGAACTGTTCTGGCCGCTGCGCGTGGGCGCGTGTCTGGTGCTGGCCCGCCCCGGCGGCCACAAGGACCCCCGCTATCTGACCGACCTGATCGAGCAGGCCGGCATCCACACCGTGCACTTCGTGCCCTCGATGCTGCGGGTGTTCCTGGACGCCTTGCCCGAAGGCGCATGCGCCAGCCTGCAGCGCATCGTCTGCAGCGGCGAAGCCCTGCCGGCGGACCTGGCCCACACCGTGCGCGAACGTCTGCCACAGGTCCGCCTGTACAACCTCTACGGCCCGACCGAAGCGGCGGTGGATGTCAGCGTCTGGGAATGCACCGACGCCGAAGCCAATGGCGTGCCGATCGGCCGGCCGATCGCCAATACCCGGCTGCACGTGCTCGATACGCATGGCCGGTTGGCTCCGATCGGCGTGGCCGGCGAACTGCAGATCGCCGGCGTGCAGCTCGCGCGCGGCTATCTGGGCCGCCCCGCCCTGACCGCCGAACGCTTCGTGCCCGATCCGTTCGCCGAGCAGCCCGGCCAGCGCATGTACCGTACCGGCGATCTGGCGCGCTGGCGCGCCGACGGCGCGCTGGACTATCTCGGCCGCAACGACGAGCAGATCAAGCTGCGTGGCGTGCGCATCGAACTGGGCGAGATCGCCAGCGCTCTGCGCGATTGCGCGGGCGTACGCGACGCTGCGGCGGTGTTGCGCCAGGACAACGCCAGCGAACCGCGCCTGGTCGCCTATGTGGTCGGCGATGCGGAACACCTCGCGGCCGACAGCCTGCGCACGCAACTGGCCGCACGCCTGCCCGAGAGCATGCTGCCCACCGCCTACATGCAGCTGGAAGCACTGCCGCTAACGGCCAGCGGCAAGCTGGATCGCCGCGCCCTGCCGGCACCGGACGCCGATGCCCTGGCCACGCAGGCCTACCTGGCCCCGCAAGGCGAGCGCGAAATCCTGCTCGCGGCCCTGTGGCGCGAATTGCTCGACATCGAGCGGGTCGGCCGCCACGACAGCTTCTTCGCCCTCGGCGGCCATTCGTTGCTGGCGATCACGTTGATCGAACGCCTGCGCCGGCACGGCTGGCAGTTGGAAGTGCGCGCATTGTTCAGCTCCCCCACGCTGGCCGGCCTGGCCAGCACCCTCACCTCCGCCTCCACAGTCAGCATCCCGCCCAACCGCCTTCCGCCCGACTGCACCCGCATCGTCCCCGAGCTGCTGCCGCTGGTGCGGCTGAGCCAGGCCGAGATCGACGCGGCCGTGGCCACCGTCGAAGGCGGCGCGGCCAACGTGCAGGACATCTACCCGCTGGCGCCGCTGCAGGAAGGCCTGCTGTTCCATCATCTGGCCAGCTCCGAGGGCGATGCCTATCTCAACATCAGCGTGCTGGCCTTCGACACCCGCGCACACCTGGACGCCTTCGTCGCCGCGCTGAAGGCGGTCATCGCCCGCCACGACATCCTGCGTACCGGCGTTGCCTGGCGAGGCCTGTCCGCGCCGGTGCAGGTCGTCTGGCGCCACGCCCCGCTGCCGCTGCAGGTACTCGCCATCGATGAGCCGGACGTGCTGGCCGCGTTGCGCCTGCGCATGGATCCCGGCAGCTACCGCATGGACGTCGGCCAGGCACCGCTGATCCGCGCCCATCTCGTCGAAGATCGCCAGCACCAGCGCTGGCTGCTGGGCCTGCAGACCCATCATCTGGTCATCGACCACACCACCCTGGAGATGCTGGTCGCCGAAGTGCAGGCACATCTGGACGGGCGACAGGACCACCTGCCCGCGCCGCTGCCGTTCCGCAACTTCGTTGCGCAGGCCCGGCTGGGTGTGAGCGATGACGAACACCGCGCCTTTTTCACCCAACAGCTGGGCGACCTCGATACCCCAGCGATCCCGTTCGGGCTGCAGAAAGCGCACGGCAACGGGACCGGCATCGAGCAAGCCAACACGCTGCTGCCCGCAGCGCTGTGCAGCGCCTTGCGCTTGCGCGCACGCCGACTCGATGTCAGCCCGGCCAGCGTGTTCCATCTGGCCTGCGCCCTGGTACTTGCGCAGGCCAGCGGCCAGGACGATGTGATCTTCGGCACCGCATTGTTCGGCCGCATGCACGCTGGCAGCGGTGCCGATCGTGTGTTGGGCATGTTCCTCAATACCCTGCCCATCCGCCTGCAACGCGACGGTCGCGGCGTCGCCAACGCCGTAAGCCAGACCCAGCAACAGCTCGCGCAACTGCTCCATCACGAACACGCGCCCCTCGCGCTGGCCCAGCGCTGCAGCGGTATCGCTCCGCCCACGCCGCTGTTCGCCACACTCCTCAATTACCGTTATGCCGGTGGCGGCGCGGTGCAGCCGCCCGGCGAAACGGCGCAACACTGGCCGGACCTGCAGGCTGTGGTTATGCAAGAGCGCACCCACTATCCGCTGACGCTCTCGGTCGATGACATCGCCGCCGACGGAGGCTTCGCGGTGGAGGTGCAGGCGGACCCGCAGATCGGTGCCGAGCGCGTGGCAGCCATGCTGTTGCAGGCCCTGCAAGCGCTGCTGCAGGCATTGGAGCAGGCACCGGATACCGCGCTGCATGCACTGGATCTGCTGCCCGCCGACGAACGCGCGCGGTTGCAGCCCCTCACTGCCACCGCCGTCGATCTTGCCGGCACCGGCTATCTGCATCGCCAGATCGAAGCGCAGGCGCACCGCACGCCGCAGGCCATCGCCTTGGTGGAAGAGCACGTCGAACTCAGTTACGCCCAGCTCGACGCGCGCGCCAACCGGCTCGCGCATCACCTGGTCGGTCTCGGCGTGGCGCCCGAAGACCGTGTGGCCGTGTGCCTGCCGCGCGGGATCGACCTGGTCGTGGCGCTGTTGGCCGTGCTCAAGGCCGGTGCCGCCTATCTGCCGCTGGACACCGACGCACCGCCCGCGCGTCTGGACGGCATGCTTGCCGATGCGCGGCCCGGTGTGCTGCTCGCCCATCGCGCCACCGCCGCGCCGCTGGCGCAACGCGACGACCTGCACCGCGTGCTGCTGGACACCGACGCCGCGTTGTGGGACTCGGCTCCCGCGCATGCCCCCAGCGTTGCGGCCTTGCACCCGCAACATCCGGCCTACGTCCTCTACACCTCCGGTTCCACCGGCCAGCCCAAGGGCGTGGTCACCCCCCATGCCGGCATCGACAACCGCCTGCAGTGGATGCAGCAGCACCTGCCGCTACGACCCGAGCAACGCGTGTTGCAGAAAACCCCGGTCGGCTTCGACGTCTCGGTTTGGGAACTGTTCTGGCCGCTGCGCGTGGGCGCTTGTCTGGTGCTGGCCCGCCCCGGCGGCCACAAAGACCCGGCCTATCTGACCGACCTGATCGAGCAGGCCGGCATCCACACCGTGCACTTCGTGCCCTCGATGCTGCGGGTGTTCCTGGACGCCTTGCCCGAAGGCGCATGCGCCAGCCTGCAGCGCATCGTCTGCAGCGGCGAAGCCCTGCCGGCGGACCTGGCCCACACCGTGCGCGAACGTCTGCCACAGGTCCGCCTGTACAACCTCTACGGCCCGACCGAAGCGGCGGTGGATGTCAGCGTCTGGGAATGCACCGACGCCGACGCCAATGGCGTGCCGATCGGCCGGCCGATCGCCAATACCCGGCTGCACGTGCTCGATACGCATGGCCGGTTGGCTCCGATCGGCGTCGCCGGCGAACTGCAGATCGCCGGCGTGCAGCTCGCGCGCGGCTATCTGGGCCGCCCCGACCTGACCGCCGAACGCTTCGTGCCCGATCCGTTCGCCGAGCAGCCCGGCCAGCGCATGTACCGTACCGGCGATCTGGCGCGCTGGCGCACCGACGGCGCGCTGGACTATCTCGGCCGCAACGACGAGCAGATCAAGCTGCGTGGCGTGCGCATCGAACTGGGCGAGATCGCCGGCGCGCTACGTGCCTGCGACGGCGTGCATGACGCCGCCGTGCTGCTGCGCCAGGACACTCCCGGCGAACCGCACCTGGTCGCCTATGTGGTCACCGAACAGCCAGGGCAGGCCGATCCGCTGGCACTGCGCGACGCGCTGGCCGCAGGTCTGCCCGACGTGATGCTGCCGACTGCCTACGTGCGAATCGATGCACTGCCGTTGAGCGCCAACGGCAAGCTCGATCGCCGCGCCCTGCCGGCGCCGGACGCCGATGCGCTCGCCGTCCAGGCCTATGCGCCGCCCGACGGCGAGCTGGAAACCTTGCTGGCCGCGCTGTGGTGCGAACTGCTCGACGTCGAACGCGTCGGCCGCCACGACAGTTTCTTCGCCCTGGGCGGACACTCGTTGTTGGCCGTGCGGCTGATCTCGCGCATCCGTAGTGCGCTCGGCCTGGAACTACCGTTGGCCGCGCTGTTCTCGCAGCCGCATCTAGCCGAGCTGGCGGCCGTCCTGGCCGGTACCGCCACCAGCACGCTGCCGGCCATCGTACCGACCGAACGCAGCGACCGGCTACCGCTGTCCTTCGCCCAGCAACGCCTGTGGTTCCTGGAACAACTCGACGACCGTGCCAGGTTCGCCTACTTGATGCCGATCGGCGTGGACCTGCATGGCGAACTGGACCTGTCCGCGCTGCAACGGGCGCTGGACCGCATCGTCGCCCGCCACGAAGCGCTGCGCACCGGCTTCGTCGCCGGCGACGATGGCGCCACCCAGCTGATCGCGCCCGCGGACGTCGGCTTTGCGCTGGACTGCATCGACCTGCGCCAGGCCGCCGACCCGCATGCCGACGCCCAGCGCCACGCCGAACAGGAAGCCCGCACGCCCTTCGACCTGGCCCGCGGCCCGCTGATCCGCGGCCGCCTGCTGCGCCTGGCCGAGCACCAACACCGCCTGCTCGTGACCATGCACCACATCGTCACCGATGGCTGGTCGATGGGCCTGCTGGTGCGCGAACTCAGCACCCTGTACGCCGCCTTCGCGCAAGGCCAGCCCGATCCGCTGCCAGCGCTGCCGATCCAGTACGCCGACTACGCCCTGTGGCAGCGCCGCTGGCTCGACGGGCCGCTGCTGCAACGCCAGCTCGCCTTCTGGCGCGAGCATCTGCACGATGCACCGGCGCTGCTGGAACTGCCAACCGATCGCCCGCGTCCGGCCCTGCAGGACTACCGCGGCGACAGCGTGGAGATCATGCTCGATGCCGATCTCACCGCCGCGCTACGCACGCTGAGCCAGCGTCACGGCACCACCGTGTTCATGACCGTGCTGGCCGGCTGGGCGGTGCTGCTGGCGCGCCTGTCCGGGCAGGACCAGGTGGTCATCGGCGCCCCCGTCGCCAACCGCACCCGCAGCGAACTCGAAGCGCTGATCGGCTTCTTCGTCAATGCCCAGGCGCTGCGCATCGATCTGCGCGCCAACCCCTGCGTCGCCGAGCTGCTGGCGCAGGTGCGCCGCACCGCCCTGGCCGCGCAGGACCATCAGGACCTGCCCTTCGAGCAGGTCATCGAAGCGCTCAACCCCGAGCGCAGCCTGGCCGCCCAGCCGGTGTTCCAGGTCGTGCTGACCTGGCAGAACGTCCCCGATGCCGCGCTGACATTGCCCGGCATCCGCCTGCAGCCCTTCCAGGCCCAGGCACGCGATGCCAAGTTCGATCTGGAACTGTTCCTGGGCGAAGTCGAGGATCGCATCGTCGGCAGCCTGAACTACGCCACCGCGCTGTTCGACCGCAGCACCGTTGAACGCCAGTTGGCCCAGTTCGTCCAGGTACTTGCCGGCATGGCCGCCGACGCGCAGGCGCGCATCGCGCAACTGCCGTTGCTGCCTGCCGACGAACGCACCCGGTTGCAGAACTTCACCGTCACCGAGGCCGCGCCGCTGGCGCAGGCGCAGTGCATCCACCACCTGTTCGAAGACCAGGTGCGCCGCACGCCCGATGCCATCGCCTTGCTGGAGGGCGATGTCCAGCTCAGCTACGCCGCGCTCGACGCGCGCGCCAACCGGCTGGCCCATCGCCTGCGCACACTGGGCGTGGCACCGGAACACCGCGTCGCCCTGTACCTGCCGCGCGGCATCGGGCAGGTCGTGGCGCTGTTGGCCACGCTCAAGGCCGGCGCCGCCTACCTGCCGCTGGACCCGGACCTGCCCGACCAACGCCTGGCCTTCCTGCTCGCCGACAGCCGCCCGCGCGCGGTGCTGACCTGCACCGGGCTGCAGGAGCGCCTGCCCGCCAGCCGCGCCATGCTGCGCGTCAGCGTGCTGACGCTGGACGCGGACGTGGAGGCGGCAGACGTGACGCCGGACGATCCCGGCGCACCCACGGTCCCCGGCCTGGGCGCGGACAACCTGGCCTATGTGATCTACACCTCCGGCTCCAGCGGACAGCCCAAGGGCACCCTGCTCACCCACGCCGGTGCCGCGCATTACCTGCAATGGGCCGTGCAGACCTATCGGCCGCAGCCCAGCGCGGTGGTGTCCTCCTCGCTGGCCTTCGACGCCACCCTGACCAGCCTGCTCGCTCCGCTGCTGTGCGGTGCGCAGGTCGAATTGCTGCCCGAGCACGACACCCTCGATGCCCTGCGCCAGCGCCTGTGCGCTCCGACCCCGCTGGGCCTGGTCAAACTCACCCCGGCCCACCTGGAAGTGCTCGGCCAGCAACTGGCCGACCATCCAGGCCCGCTCAGCCCGGCGGTGATGGTGATCGGTGGCGAAGCCCTGCCGGCAGCCACCCTGGCGCGGTGGCAAGCGCTCGCCCCGCACACCCGCCTGATCAACGAATACGGCCCCACCGAAACCGTGGTCGGCTGCGTGGTGCACGCCACCACCGCCGACGATGCGCCATCCCCCAGCGGCCGCGTGCCGATCGGCCGGCCGATCGCCCATCTGCGCATCCACGTGCTCGATCACCACGGTCAGCTGGCGCCGATCGGCGTGGCCGGGCACCTGCATATCGCCGGCCCGCAGCTGGCCCGCGGCTACCTCGGCCGCCCCGCCCTGACCGCCGAACGCTTCGTCCCCGATCCGTTCGCCGGGCAGCCCGGCCAGCGCATGTACCGCAGCGGCGACCTGGCCTGCTGGCGTGCCGATGGCACCCTGGACTTCCTCGGCCGCAACGACGACCAGGTCAAGCTGCGCGGCGTCCGCATCGAACCGGGCGAGATCGCCGCCGCGCTGCGCGCCTGCCCCGGCGTGCACGACGCCGCCGTGCTGCTGCGCCAGGACCGTCCCGGCCAGCCGCGCCTGGTCGCCTATCTGGTCGGCGACGCCGGCCCCAGCGCCGAGGCCTTGCGCACGCAGCTGGCCACGCGCCTGCCCGAGGTCATGCTGCCCAGCGCCTATGTATGGCTGGATGGCTTGCCGTTGACCGCCAACGGCAAGCTCGATCGCCGCGCCCTGCCGGCGCCGGATGCCGATGCGCTCGCCGTCCAGGCCTACGCGCCGCCCGACGGCGAGCTGGAAACCTTGCTGGCCGCACTGTGGTGCGAGCTGCTTGGCGTCGAACGCGTCGGCCGCCACGACAGCTTCTTCGCCCTGGGCGGGCACTCGCTGCTCGGCGTGCGGCTGATCTCGCGCATCCGCAGCGCGCTCGGCCTGGAACTGCCCTTGGCCGCGCTGTTCGCCCAGCCGCGCCTGGCCGAGCTGGCCCAGGCCCTGGGCGACGCGGGCTCCACCGCCTTGCCGCCAATCCTGCCGGTGCCGCGCACCCAACCGATGCGGCTGTCGTTCGCCCAGCAACGCCTGTGGTTCTTGAACGAGCTCGATCCGCGCACCGGCGCGACGTACATCATGCACGGCGGACTGCGCCTGAGCGGCAGCCTGCAGGTCCAGGCGCTGACCCGTGCACTGGACCGCATCGTGGCGCGTCACGAGACCTTACGCACCCACTTCGGCAACGTGGACGACATCCCGGTCCAGATCATCGCCGCACCGTGCGGGCTGGCCTTGCAGTCGATCGACCTGAGCGGCGACCCGGCACCCGAGAGCGCCGCCCGCGCGCACGCCCGCAGCGAAGCCAGCACCGGCTTCGACCTCGCCAAGGGGCCATTGGTCAGAGGCCGGCTGCTGCGCCTGGCCGAGCAAGAGCATGTGCTCCTGCTGAGCATGCATCACATCGTCTCCGACGGCTGGTCCATCGGCGTGCTGATCGAGGAGCTCGGCGCACTGTACGCGGCCTTCGTCGGCGATGTACCCGATCCGCTGCCGCCGCTGCCGGTCCAGTACGCCGACTACGCCGCCTGGCAACACCGCTGGATTGACAGCCAACTGCAGCAGCGCCAGCTGGATTTCTGGCGCGCGCATCTGCACGATGCGCCAGCATTGCTGGAGCTGCCAACCGACCGGCCGCGACCGCCGCTGCAGGACACTGCCGGCGACGATGTGGAACTGGTCCTGGACGAGACGCTGAGTCTCCGTCTTCAGGCACTGGCGGCGCAACACGGCATCACCATCTTCGGTCTGTTGCTAGCCGGTTGGGCAGCGCTGCTGGCACGCTACAGCGGCCAGACCGATCTGGTCATCGGCACACCGTCGGCGGGCCGCACTCGCGGCGAGCTGGAACCATTGATCGGCTTTTTCGTCAACACCTTGCCGTTGCGCATCGATCTGTCCGCTCGTCCGACGTTCCTGGAACTGCTGGACCAGGTCCAGGCCAAGCTGCTTGCCGCACAGGCCCATCAGGATCTGCCGTTCGAACGCATCATCGAAGCGCTACAGCCGGTCCGCAGCCTGGCGCACACGCCGTTGTGCCAGGCGATGTTTTCCTCCGACACCACGCCGGCACGCGCACTGGATCTGCCGGGTCTGCAACTGAGTGCTTACCCGAACGATCATTGCGTCGCCCAGTTCGACCTGTCGCTGGACATGCAGATCGCACCCGCGCGGATCGGCGGGGTGCTGCGCTACGCCACCGCGCTGTTCGATCGCAGCACCATGCAGGCGTATCTCCACAACTATGCGCGTCTGCTGGCCGCCCTGGTCGAAGCGCCGGCGCTGGCGGTGGACCGGCAGGCGTTGCTGGATGCGTCCGGATGGCGCTCGCTGCAACAATGGAACGGCACCGCCCGCGCATCGCGGCCGCCGCCGACGATCCACACGGCGTTCCAGGCCCAGGCCCGCAGCACCCCGGACGCCATTGCCGTCATCGACGGCGCCCGCTGCCTGCGGTATGCCGACCTGGACGCGCACAGCGACCATATCGCCCTGCGCCTGACCGCCGCCGGCGTGCGCAGTGGAGATTGCGTTGTCACGCTGCTGCCGCGCAGTGCGGAGCTGGTGGCCGCACAGCTGGGTATCCTCAAGGCAGGCGCGGCGTATGTGCCGCTGGATCCGGCGCAACCCGCAGCCAGACACGCCCAGCTGGCCGGCGATTGCCGGGCCAGCGCCATCGTGCACGCGGCTGGGAAAGCTCCGCCATGGACGGCAGCGCCCTGTCTGGACATCGCGCTGGTCGGGCAACCGGCCGCCGCGTTCGCAGCGTCGCCGCTGCCGCTTCCTGCCGCCGCACCCGCCTATGTGATGTATACCTCCGGCTCCAGCGGTACACCCAAGGGCGTGCTGGTACCGCATCAGGCAGTACTCAACCTGGTGCGCGATCCGGACTACGCCCGCTGGCAGGCCGACGATCGCTTCGCCTTCGCTTCAAATCCGGCATTCGACTCCAGCACCCTGGAAGTCTGGGCGCCGTTGCTGAGCGGCGGCAGCGTGGTGGTGGTGCCTCAGGACGTGCTGCTCGATCCGTGCGTGCTGGCCGAGTTCGCACGCACGCATGCCATCAGCGTGCTGATCCTGGTGGCCGGTGTGCTGCGGGCTTACGCGGCCGAGCTGGCGCGCGAATTGCCGACGCTGCGCTACCTGATCACCGGTGGCGACATCGCCGATCCGCAGGCGCTCGCCACGCTGTTGCGCGACAACCCACCACAGACGCTACTGCAAACCTACGGCCCCACCGAGACCACCCAGTTCGTCACCACCGTTGCGGTCACCGACGTGCCAGCCGATGGCCGGCGCATTCCGATCGGCAAGCCGATCGGCAATCTGCGCCTGTACGTGCTCGACCGGCACCGCCAAGCGCTGCCGGCCGGCATGCAGGGCGAACTGCATATCGCCGGTCTCGGTCTGGCACTGGGCTATCTGCGACAACCGGCCCTGACCGCCGAACACTTCGTACCGGATCCCTTCAGCGGGCAACCGGGAGCACGCATGTACAGGACCGGCGATCTGGGACGCTGGCGCGACGAGGGTTTGCTCGAGTGCCTGGGCAGACGCGACGCGCAGAGCAAGATTCGCGGTTTCCGGCTGGAGCCCGGCGAGATCGAGGTGGCGCTGCAAACCCATCCGCACGTCCGTCAGGCGCTGGTGCGCGTGCGCGAGGACATGGCCGGACAACGCCGTTTGGTAGCCTACGTGATCGGCTCGCAAACCGGTGAAAGTGCGACGCACGACCCGAACGAACTGCGCCGCCACCTGGCCGCCACCCTGCCCGATTACATGCTTCCCGATGCCTACGTGGGCATGCAGACCTGGCCGCTCACAGCGAACGGCAAGCTGGACGTGCGTGCGCTGCCCGCGCCCGACGACACCCAGCGCGGGATTGCCGAGGTGGATCCCGCGCAAGGCGAGACCGAATGCGTATTGGCGGAGATCTGGTGCGAATTGCTTGGCGTCCGCACGGTCAATCGGCACGACAATTTCTTCGATCTCGGCGGGCATTCGTTGTTGGCGGTGCAACTGGCCACCCGCATCCAGGCCCGGCTTGGACGCCGGCTGCCGCTGTCGCTGCTGTTCGCCGAGCCGCAGCTCGCACGCATGGCTGCCGCGCTGGCCGGCACTACCGCCGCGTCCAGCGCCCCGATCGCCGCACTGGTGGACCGGAGCAGCTACTACGAATGATCCGCCTCGTTGCGAACCCGGCCCATCGCCTGCCGCCCCGCAGATCCAGACACCCACTTGCCGCGCATGCTTCCCCCTTCAGGCAAGTGGATGTCACGCTGAGTCAAGCGTGACGTTGCAGTAACGGAGAAAAAGACGCCTCACGGAGCGCCTTCGATGCGCCGCGCAGACTGCTGTGCGCGTGCGTGTTCGGCCGCATCCACTCGTCAATCCCGTTGCTGGCGTCCCGAGTCTTTCAATGGATCTACCTCTCAAGACGTTGCCGGCCTCGTTCGCACAACAGCGCCTGTGGTTTCTGGCAAGGCTCGACCCACGTGGCGGCACCGCCTATCACCTGGCGGGCGGACTGCGACTGCACGGCAGGCTGGACGAAGGCGCCTTGCGCACCGCGCTCGACCGGATCGTGCAGCGCCACGAAGTGCTGCGCACCTGTCTGGTCGCATCGCGTTCGTTCCGCCGGAGCCCGTGGCACGGGCGTTGCTGGCGTTGGCCCGATCCCATCGCTGTTCGCTGTTCAGCGTGCTGCTGGCGGCGTGGGCGCTGCTGCTGTCGCGGCTCAGCGGCGAGCGGGACCTGGTCATCGGCACCGCCGTCGCCGGCCGCACGCGCAGCGAGATCGAACCGTTGATCGGGCTGTTCGTCAACACCGTGGCGCTGCGCTTCCAGGTACCTACGCAGGGCATGCTGAGCGACTGGCTGCAGCAGGGCGGCCAGGCCACCGTGCTGCAGACCTATGGCCCCACCGAGAGCACCCAGTTCGTCACCGCGCTGGCGTTGCAGCATGCGCCGGCTCCAGGCCAGCGCGTGCCGATCGGCCGGCCGCTGGCCAATACCCGGCTCCATGCGCTCGACCGCCACGGCCAGCCGACGCCGATCGGCGTGGCCGGCGAACTGCATCTGGCCGGTGCGCAGCTGGCGCAGGGCTATCTGCACCGCCCCGCCGTGACCGCCGAACGCTTCGTGCCCGATCCGTTCGCCGACCAGCCCGGCCAGCGCATGTGCCGCACTGGCGATCTGGCGCGCTGGCGCGTCGATGGCGCATTGGACTACCTCGGTCGCAATGACGAGCAGATCAAGCTGCGCGGCGTGCGTATCGAGTTTGGCGAAATCGAAATCGCCTTGCGCGGCTGCGCTGGCGTGCATGAGGCGACCGTGCTGCTACGCCAGGACGCTGCCGGCGAGCCGCATCTGGTCGCCTCCCAGGTCACCGACCAGCCCCAGCACGCCGATCCACTGGCACTGCGCGACGCGCTGGCCGCAGGTCTGCCCGAGGTGATGCCGCCGACTGCCCATGTGCGAATCGATGCACTGCCGTTGAGCGCCAACGGCAAGCTCGATCGCCGCGCACTGCCGGCACCCGATGCCACAGCGATCGTGCGTGGCGGCTGTCTGCCGCCGGCCAATGAAATCGAGCGCAGTCTGGCCAGACTTTGGGCCAGCGTGCTGGGCCCGCAGCGCATCGGCCGCGACGATCACTTCTTCGAACTGGGCGCGCACTCGCTGTCGGCCATGCGATTGATGGCCGCCGCCCACCGCCGCGGTCTGCCGCTGACGCCGAGTCTGTTGTACGCGCATCCGACCCTGCGCACGCAGGCCGACTGCCTGCCTGGCGGCGCGCATCGCTGGGGCACGCGCGCCCTGGCCGTGCGCCGCCAGGGCACACGGCCACCGTTGTTCGTGGTGCCGACCGGCATTGCCGATATCGCTTATGCATTCGAACTGGCTGCCCATCTCGATACGGACATCCCGGTCTATGCCCTGCCCTGGCCCGATCCGTTACCGGCCACGTTGGAGGCGCTTGCCGTGCAGATGGCCAAGATGATCCAGGCGGTGCAACCGCATGGTCCCTACCACCTGCTCGGCTACTCCTCCGGCGGCTTGCTTGCCTATGCCATCGCCCAGCACTTCGGCATGCACGACCAGCCCGTCGCCTTCCTGGGCCTGCTCGATTGCGACTGCCCCGACCGCGCACCGGATCCGTTGCCATGGGAGGAGGCCGCCAAACGGCGTCTGCTCGAGCGCGTCGAGACCATGCTGGAACACGGCCCGTATCGCGATGAAGCCATCCATGCCGCCTTCCGCGATCTGCTCGCGAAAGCGGAGCAGGCATCGCTGCAGGAGCTGGCCAAGCACGCGTCCGAGGATATGATCCTGAACGCTCTTGCCGCCCAGGAACAGACCAGCCTGGCCGAGGTCATCGCCACAGGCCGCATGACCGCGACTTTCGAACGCATGTGGCCCACGTATTGGGTGCAGCCGCTTGCGCAGCATTGCCCGCTCACCGTGTTCTATGCCTCCGAGCCGTTGCCGGACGACGTGACGCTGGGTTGGACACGCTTATTGCCGGTGAGCCAGGTGCGACCGGTTGCCGTGCCCGGCAATCACGTTTCGCTGATCGAAGCCGAACATCTGCCACGCCTTGGCCAGCTCGTTGCGACGGCCATGGCCTCCCGCGGCCCCGAATCCTCCGGATACCGCGACGAACCGGCCTTCGCGCTGCAATCGGCGCATTCGCATGCTCCAGTCGTCGTCTGCGTCCCAGGCGCGGGCGATAGCGTGACCAGCTTCGTCGATCTGAGCAGCGCCCTCGGCGATGCCTGCAACGTCATCGGCATGCAACCACGCGGCACCGATGGCAGTCGCCCGCCGTTCGGCTCGGTCGAACTGGCCGCGCAGCACTATCTCGATGCCTTGCCCGCCGTCACCGCCGGTGCCTCGCAACTGCATCTGATTGGCCATTCCTTCGGCGGCTGGGTCGTGTACGAGATGGCGCTGCGTCTGCATGCCCTAGGCCGCCCGGCCGCCAGCCTGACCCTGATCGACACCCGCCCCCCGAACCGCGCCCGCGTCCCGCAGGACTCCAGCCGCGACACCATCGTGGACTACTTCCTCGATGCCTTGCAGCTGCGTCTGCACGTCCCCTTGGGCATCGATCGTCAGGCCCTGCACCGACTCGGCCAGGACGCGCTGATCCGGGCCCTGCATCGACTCATGGTCGAGCATGGTCTGATGCCACCACGCTCGCGGCCCGATGCGGTACGCGGCAGCCTGGCCACCTTTGCGCATTGCTGCCGTACCTCCTACATCCCCGTCAGGCCCTACCCAGGCACCTTGCATCTGGTCCTGGTCGCCGACACCCGGCTGCAGCCCGAGCAACAGGCCGCCGAGCGCCTGCAGCTGCGCCAGGCCTGGGCCGCCCATGCCGCCGACCTGCATCCGTGGCACGGGCCCGGCAACCACATGACCGTGCTCGCCAAACCGCACAGCCAGACCCTGGCGCAGTGGTGGACATCCAGCATGCTCGGCAACGCGCGTGCATCCGCTCCCTCTGCGCCGCTTCCGCCGGACACGACGGTGATTGCATGACCCCTTTCGACCTCGTCCCGCCTGTCATCGATGCCGTGCAGCCACTCAGTTCGGCCCAGCAGGACATCTGGCTCGGTCAGCTGTTCGCCCCGGACCGGCCCAGCTACACCATCGGCTGCGTGATGAGCTTCGACGGCACCTGCTCCGCGACGCCTGGGAACAGGCCGTCGCGGCGGTGATCGCCCGCCACGACGCCCTGCGCATCGTGGCCTGTGTAACCAGCTGCCTGGCCCGCTTGAACAACCACCAGGCGCCGCTCGCCCTGGGCATGACCGTGCACAATCGCCACAACGCCGCCGAACGCGCCATGTTCGGCATGCTGTCCACGCAATTGCCGCTCTACCTCGCCGTGTCGCCGCACGCGGAGATCGCCGCAGCCATGTGTGGCGTGGCCGCCGCGCTGCGACCGGCCATGCGTCATGCACGCCGGCCCTTGCAGCAGGCGCTGCGCCAACTGGGCGATACCGGACAACAGGCACCGCGGCCGGCCTGACCCAGGGCTACGTCGGGCGCCCCGGCGCGACCGCCGAACGGTTTGTGCCGGATCCGCATGCCACCGCACCTGGCGAGCGCATGTATCGTACGGGCGACCTGGCCCGCTGGCGGGAAGATGGCAGCCTGGATTTCCTCGGGCGCGCCGACGCACAACTGAAGCTGCGCGGCTTCCGCATCGAACCAGGCGAGAGCGAGGCCGTCCTCGGCACCCACCCGCAGGTGGCGCAGGCGGTCGTGCATGTCCAGCTCGACCTTGCCAATCAATCGCGCCTGCTGGCGTACATCGTCGCGATCACGACCAGCGACCGCGAGGACTACTCCACATGAGGTTCTTCGATGCGCATACGCGCACGGCCGCCGGAGAGCGCGGCACAGCTCACCGGCAATGCCTGCCGCGCAAGATTTCCCTCAACGCGGCCGCAGATGCACATGGCATGCCGCCACACCGAACGAGTGCAATGCCGGTCCGAACAATGCGCCCATGCGCAATGTGGCGGCCATGCAACGAGCGCCTCTGGCAAACGCATTGCGCGTCGGACGATCTTGCCGATATGACGCGCATGCTGGCCGGGGCGGCTCTATTCGCTATCGACCGCGACTGGCGCCAGCGGATCAATAATCGCCCCGACGATACCGCAGCGGCGACGCGCCCATTTGTTGCTTGAATAGGCGACTGAAATGCGGGCAGCTGCTGAAACCGAAAGAATAGGCGATGCCAGTGATGCTCAAATTGCTGGGGCCGCGCAGCTCCTGTGCACACTGTTCTATCCTTCGTCGCCACAGGTAGCCATTCAAACTCTCGCCGTTGCCGCCTTTGAATGCGCGGTAAACCGTGCGTTTGCTCCACCCGAGGGCGCGCGAGATGGTATCCGGTGACAACTCCGGGTCGCGCAGATTGCGCTCTACGAACTGCAACACCATCTCGCGCGAGGGGCGACTGGTTTCTACATGAGACTTTGCCACTGCGGCTTCCTTGAAAGCAAGCTCCAGCAATTTGATCATCGCTTGCGCAAAGAATTGCCCGCTCTCCGGATTGCATAGATCAGGTTCATTGAACAGGCGTTCCACGAAACTGAATGCCAGGCGCTGCATCGGCGCCGGCCCACAGCGCCGATGCGAGACCACTCCATCCACCATCCTGGTCGCATGCCGCTGCTTCTCGAACCAGATGAAATGCTGTTCGACACCGGCTTGATTGACGATACCCAAATCCCGCTGGATCGACAGCACCGCCATCTCGCCGGCCCGCAACTCCAAAGGCATGCCATCGTGCACCAATCTGCTCGTGCCCTTGCACTGCAGTGCGATAAGGGTGTGGGGTCGACGCTCGACGTTGCCGCCGCGGGTCAGCTTGAGCTCGTGCCCGCTGGCTGACACCTTGCAGACGTGTAAAGCGCCCAGGTGCAATTGGTTGACAGATCCCTGAAACGCCGACTGAGAGGCAATCAAGGAAAACCCGTGCCGCCCGGGCGTGTCGTCGAAGTCCGCACCGATCGAGCGTGCCATCCACTCAAGCCAGCGAGGCACACGCTCGCCAGGGTGAACTTGCGAGGTGGAAAAAGAATTCAATATATCCAACGATGACGCAGACTGCACATCCGGTGCGCAACGTGAAAGTTCCATCTGTGCTCGGCATGACTTATTCATCCCATCCGGCCCTCAGGAATCAGGTTGTGGGCACGGCATGCTAGGCACGCACTGCTTCCCTTTTGTTACAATATCAACAAACAAAATCGCGGCAACGGTTTTTTCATCAATAAAATTTATTGAAAATAATTATTTGCATTTGATTGATCGAAAATATCAGGGGTGCGAATCAGTCAATGAAAATTCCCCATGCAAATATTCACCAATGAAGATGCTCATAAATTCAATGTAAATTCAGATAAATTCTTGAACCGCGGTCTCGGATTCGACACGTGGCCGCGCGCATGTCACAGCGTTTTCTTATTCCAATATTATCTTGAATCTTTGTTATGAGCGCTGCATGCGCCTTAAATCCGCACCTGCGCCGATGCAGACGGACTCACCTTCGGGGTCAGCGCACACGCGCTTGCCGAGATGGGACTTTTGTCGGTAAAGCAGCGTCCTTCCAGATGGTATACGGAGCGTTCGATGACCAATGTTGCCCAACAACCCGATACTGCACCGCGATACAACAAAATCGACCACATCGCACTGGCTGTAGACGATCTCGAAGCAGCGATCGCGCTGTTCCGCGACCAACTCGGTTTCGAGTTGACAGGCCGACGCCACATCAGCGGCAGCACAACCGGCATGCTCTCTGCTGAGATGCAGCATGGCGACCTCATGTTCGTACTGTGCCAGGGCACAGAACCGCAATCGCAGGTGTCGCGCCTGATCGAGCACTACGGCGTGGGCGTCGCCCATATCGCCCTGGGTGTCGACGATGCCCATGCCGCCGCCAGGCAACTGCGCGGGCGCGGCCTGGCGTTCGACACCAATGTGATCGAAGGTCAGGGGCTGCGGCAAATCTTTTCCAGTCGCGACGAGGCAACCGGCCTGAGCTTCGAATTCATCGAACGCAATGGCGAAACAGGTTTCCAAGATGCGTCTGTCAACGAGTTGTTCGCGCAATTGGAGCGCAGTGGCGCCTATTGACCGAACATCTCGCACGTCAGGAGCCAGGCGATGCCAGGCACAAACGCCTCCACCCAAGCAGCCGGCGGCGATCGCCTGGAGGTGATGACCTTTCTCAACGAGGTTTCTTCACGGCATCCCAACGCCATTTCGTTCGTTTCAGGACGTCCGACCGACAGCTGCTTCGATCTACAAGCCTGGATGCGCGCCGTCCCGCGCTTTGCCACGCACCTGGCGCAGCGTCACCACATCGGCCAGACAGCTGCGCTCGATCTGATCGCGCAGTACGGAACCACCCAGGGCATCGTTGACGATCTGGTCGTGGCCCAGCTGGCCGTGGACGAAGGCGTACCGGCCAGCACCGATCGTATGCTGATCACGGCCGGCTGCCAGGAAGCGCTGCACTTGTGCGTCACCGAACTGTGCCGACAGCCGAACGATGTTGTCCTGGTACGCAATCCAGCGTATATCGGCATCACCGGAGTCGCCGACAGCCACGGCATTGCCGTCGCCGCGTTCAATCGCGGCAGCCGCGCCGACGCCGAGGCGCTGGCCGAGACGCTGGAGTCATTGGAAGCCGCCGGGAAGCGCGCGCGTCTTCTCTATCTGGTGCCGGATTTCGACAACCCGACTGGAACGGTGCTGCCATGCGATCAGCGCGAGGCGATCATGGCACTGTGCGCCGCGCACGGCATCCTCATCCTGGAAGACAATCCCTACGGGCTGTTTGCGTTCGAAGCGCAGCGCGTACCCACGATGCGCGCATTGGACAGCCACGGTTGCGTCATCTATCTGGGCACCTACTCCAAGACGCTGTGCCCGGGCCTGCGCGTGGGCTTCCTGTTGTTGCCACCGACGCTATTGGGCAGTGCGGCAGCGGCATGCGCCTTGCACAAGGCTCTGACACGGCGCAAAAGTTTCGGAACGCTCAACACCAGCCAGCTCACGCAGGCCATCGTCGGCGGAGTGCTGATCGAACACGGCGGCAGCCTAGCGGCATTGATCCAGGCCCCGCGCGCCCTGTACCGGCGCAATCGCGACCGCATGCTGGAATGCCTGACGCACGAACTGGGCGAGATGGCCCCGCAGATCCACTGGAACGTCCCGGCAGGCGGCTTCTTCCTGGTCGTCACGCTGCCGTTCGTGTTGGCCGCCGAAGAAGCCGCGTGTTGCGCACGCGATTACGGCGTGCTGGTGATGCCGCTGTGCTTCTTCGCGATCGATGGCAGTTGCCGTCAGCAAGTGCGCCTTGCCTACAGCAACGTGGCAACCGACAGGATTGCCGAAGGCATCGCGCGGTTCGCGCGATTCGTGCGCCATCGGCTGCATGCTGCCGATGGCATGCGCCAGTTGGGGCCCAACCTTCCGCAATAGACCCGTGCGCCCCGTCACTCCCCGGTTGCGGCGCATTCAAGCAGAGCAAGCACACACGCCGCGAGATTCCGGGATGGAGACGCGGTTGTTGAGCACCCTGCAAGCTGACAGCGCTCGGCCGTACGCGATCAATCCAGCACCAGCGAACGATCGATCTCTGCGATCCGGGTGCGTCCGCACAAGGCCATCGTCAATTCCAGTTCGCGCTGGATCAAGGTTAAAACCCGCGCCACGCCCTGCTCGCCCAGCGCGCCGAGCCCATACAGCCAAGCACGACCGATATAGGTACCGCACGCCCCCAGTGCCAGCGCCTTGAGCACATCCTGACCACAGCGGATACCGCTGTCCATGTGCACTTCGGCGCGGCCGGCAGCGAGCTCGGCGATTGCAGGCAGGGCCCGAAGGCTCGAAACGGCTCCATCGAGTTGGCGTCCTCCGTGATTGCTGACCACCAACGCGTCGGCTCCGGCCTCCAATGCCTGCCGCGCATCTTCCGCATCGAGCACGCCCTTCACCACCAGAGTCCCATGCCAGCGGCTTCTGATCCAAGCCAGGTCGTCCCAGCCCAGGCTGGCGTCGAACTGCTGAGCGGTCCACTCCGCAAGTGTCTGCAGATCGCATCGATCAGGCGCGTAGTCGAGCAGATTGCCGAAGCAACGGCGGCGCGTACGCAGCATTCCCAGTGCCCAGCGCGGATGGCTCAGGAAATCCAGCAGCACACCGGGCCGCAAGCGCGGTGGCACGCTAAGCCCATTGCGAAGATCGGCGTGGCGCTGGCCCAGGAACGGCACATCCATCGTCACCACCAACGCGCCGCAACCGGCATGGGCCGCACGCTCGATCAACGCCGCGACGATGCCTCGATCACGCAACGGATAGAGCTGGAACCAGCAAGGCTTGCGGACACTCGCGCAGACGTGTTCCAGCGAGCAGATGCTCATCGTCGACAAGACGAACGGCACGCCGAACGCTTCGGCCGCGCGCGCGCCGAGAATCTCGCCATCGGCGCGGATCAGGCCGGCCAGCCCGGTCGGCGCCAGCGCAACCGGCATCGCCACCGGGCGCCCGAGCATGAGTGTCGCCGTACTGCGCAGCGAAACATCGCAGCCGATGCGCTGGCGCAGCGCAAGCGCATCGAAATCGCGGCGATTGGCCTGCACAGTCGATTGCGACCAGCTACCGGTGGCCGCATAGTCATAGAACATGCGCGGCACCCGGCTACGCGCCAAGGCTTGAATGTCGTCCAGGCATGTCGGGGTCTGCATCGTACGATCCTAACGCGCAAAAATGACCACAATACGGCGCACATATCCGCACATCGCGGCAGGCCAACCGATTACGCCGCAGACAAACGCACGTCACGGTCGGTCAAGACGCCGGCCCGGCATCGCCTTAAACCGGACATGACCGACGCACTTGTGGCCTACCTGCGCGATGGCGGCTCGGCGATGTCGCTGGATCTGCACTCGCAGGCCAAGCACGAGCTTATCCACGACAGCTGGCTTTCCGGAGAGCACACCGGCACCTTCCGCGGCAACAACCATGCAATGCTCACCGCGACCGTGGCATTGCGCAAATTTTGGACAGACGATGCGCTCTCCACACAGATCAACATGCGTGGCAATATCCTGGCCCAGGCGTTATTGACCACGCCCGATGCATTGCTGCACGAGGGCCTGGAGCGCCTGTCGCATGCTGTGCTCTCGGCGCTCGGATAAGCCGGAGCGGCATTGCCGACATGCGCTCAACGACCCAAGCGCAATCGTCGCCTCAGCCCGGCGATCTGTCTCGGGCTGAAATCCTGAGCATGGTGCTGAAGCAATTCAAGGATCGTTGCGTGCGCCTCGGAGATACGGCGCTGCAGTTCTGCTGTCGCGGCTCGCTCGATGGCAAGCCACTCTGAACGGGTATTGCCGGTTGGGCCGGCCTGGCGCTTGGCAGTCAATGAGTCTGTCCGGTTGTGGAGCCTGCGAGGCTTGGCCGGTCTCATCGGCCGCGATCAATCTTACCGCCAGTCCGCTGGACACGCCGCCGCATGGTTCGGGCGTATCTTACACCGATGCATTTGCGAGCACCGGGATTTGCGCTCAGCCACTTCGAAGCAGCGAACGAATCCTCAGACGGCATGCGCGGCCAGCGTGCGCGCCGCTATCGCCAGCAGGGCCAGATGCCCCACGTAGTAGATGTAGAACGCCCAACGCGTTCGCGGAATGGGGAAGTGGCGGTTTGCCAGCAGTGCCACCAGCGGCAATGCCAGCAAGGCCGAGCCGTTGCCGTTCCACCAGCACAGCGGCGCGCACGCCACGACGAGCAAGGCGATGCGCGCATGGCGGCGTTGGAGCAGGGACCGCAAGCCGTGACGTGTGGAGGCCTGGCGCGACTCGTGCGGCACTGCGCGCAAACGGAACAGCCACCAGACCGCCAGCGCCAGGATCAATCCAGCCCGGTGGTAGTCCACCAGTGGCGGTGCCGCCAGCGCGCACATGCCGAACAAGGTCCATTGCCGTTGCTGGATGCTTCAGATCGCCGCCGCGACCAGGGCGAAGCTCAGCAGCACGTTGAACGGCACCCAGTAGCCGAACGCAAGTCCGAACGCCGGCTGCGCCAGGATTCCCCACAGCAGCAGCCTGCGCACGGACTTGAGCGGGTCGGCGCCGGGCTGGGCCAGGTGCTAGGCCAGCACCAGGGCGAACAGCGGGAAGGCGACGCGCCCGAGTTCGGACACGATCGGGAGATAGCCATGCGCCAGCACTTTGGCCAGGTGATCGCCGGTCATCCGTACCAAAGCGATCCATTTCAACAGCTCGCGGGCACTGCTGGTCGTCGTGTTGTTCAGAACGCCGCTCCTGGCCGCCTAGGTGTCGCCCCTGCCCCGGCCTCGCGTCATTGCCTGGGGCGGACCTTGCGCGGCGGATGACGGCGGCTCGGCGAGCGGCAGGCGTGCGTCGCGGCAAAGGCAATGGACAGTCGTCGGTTCCGCGCGTGGCGGCAACGTCGCCGGCGGCGCGTCGCCCTTCAGCGCGCTCGCTGTCGCAGACCGCGCGATGCGAACTCCGCTCAGTGCAGCTGCTCCGCCATCGGCATCGGCGCGGAAGTCGGGCGCGCGATGTGCAGGCAGCGGTCCGCCACGCTGGACAGGCTGGTCCGATGCGATACCACGACCAGCGCGGTGTGCGGCAGGCGCTGCCGCAGCGCCGACAGCACCTGCTGTTCCGAGCCGGCATCGAGGGCGCTGGTGGCTTCGTCGAGCAAGGCGATCCGCGGCTGTCTGAGGATCACCTGCGCCAGCAGCAGGCGTTGCAGCTCGCCGCCGGAAAGTCTGGCGGAGGCGCTGTTCAAGGTCGTGTCCAGGCCGTGCGCGGCAGCGTGCAGCCGTGCGGCCAGGCCGACGTCGCGCAGTGCCCGCCACATCGCGGCCTCGCTTGCGTCCGGTTCGGCCCAGGCCAGGCAGTCGCGCAGCGTGTGCTGCCAAGGCCGCACGCTCTGGGCGACATAGGCGCCGTGCCGGACCACGGCGCGGTACCCAGCGAAATCCAGCGCCCGCCCATCGCACTGCGCGGCGAAGACGCGCGGTTCGACCATGCCGGCGAGCACGTCCATCAGGCTGCTCTTGCCGGCACCGGAGGGTCCGCAGATCAGGGTCATGCTGCCGGGCGCCAGCGTCAGTTCGCCGATCGCGACCGCGGCCAGCGGCGCGGCCAGGCCGATGCCGTGAATGCGCAGCGGACCCGGCATGGACGCGCTCGCGCGCGGCGCTGCCGGCCGCGCCGTCGTTGCCCCCAGGCCGACATGGCGCTGCCAGAGCTCCAGCGCCGGTGCCGCCGACCGCAGTTGCTGGAAGCTCTGCCGGGTGGACACCAGATACGGCAGCAGCCGGCCCAGCAGCAGCCCCACGGTGATCAGCGCGCCGCGATCGATGCCGTGCCACAGCCCGGCCAGCAGCATGAGCGTGGCGATGGCGGCGACGGCGCTGAGTTCGAGCAGCAGCCGGCCGGAGGCGACCAGTGCCTGCTGCCGCCAATAGCCATGGCCGAGCCGGCTGGAGATCGCGTCGTAGCCGCGTTTCTCCAGCTCTTCGCGTTCGAACGAACGCACATGGCGCAGGCGCCGCGGGAAATCCTCGCTGAGCCAGAACAGGCGGGTCATGTCGGCCACGTACTCGCGGCTGACCCGTGCCTGTTCGTGGCCGGAGATGCGGAACGCCAGCACCGCCAGTCCCAGCAGCGGCGGCAGCGCCAGGACCAGCGCCGGCGACACCAGGAAGGCGATGCCCAGGCTCACGCCCGCGGTGATGGCCGCGACCAACAGCTGCAGCAAGGCGCTGAAGCCCTGGACGATGATCTCGATGTTGTAGGTGAGCACGTTGGCGATTTCCGCCGAGCTGGCGTCGGCGAGCGCCGCCAGCGGCGCGTCGATCAGGCGCGCGTGCACGTGGCGGCGCAGGCCCAGCGCATGGCGGCTGGCCAAGCCGGCGGCCAGCCGCGCGGTCGCCCAGCGCAGCCATGCGAAGCCGGCGCTGGCGACGGCGAAGATCGCGGCCTGGGCGAGGACGCCGGTGGGCAATGCGAGCACGCGACCGCCGAGGCTCACCCCATGTCCGGGCTGTACCAACGGTACCAATGCCACCGTGGCGATGGCGCCGGCCAGCGCGGCGATCAGCGACAGCGCGACGTAGAGACAGATGCGCACCCGTTCGCTGCGATCCAGTGTGGCGACGAAGGCGCGCAGCAGATGCCGTGCCGTGTCGGGCGCGGCGTGGTCGCGCGCCGTCATCGTGGGCGACCCGGGAATGGCGCCTGCGCGGCGCACTGCGGCTTGCGTCTGCCGTCGCCTGCGCGCGCGCCCGCCAGAAGGACGCAGATGCCCTCGCCTGCGCGCGATGCCTCGCTCATGGCCGACGTGTACTCTGCGCCGCCGCGCTCATCGCAGCAACTGCCGCACGGCATCGACCGAAGCGTCCGGATGCGCACCGCGCTGCAGTTCGTGGACGCCCAGCCGCTGCAGCTGGCGCGCGAACAGCGACCAGCCTGGCTGCGCGGCGGCGTAAGGCTGGTCGGCACAGAGGCGTTCGAGCACCTCGCGCTCGGCGATGGGCTGCAACAGCTGCTGCGGATCCGCAGCGACCGTGGCGGAGACGAAAACCGCGCCGACAAGCTGCAGCGGCGTGGGCGCAAGGCAGCCGCGACCGTCGCGGATATCGACCTCGTACTTGGCTACGCCACTGCGGCGGCGGATGGTCGGCGCAGCGACGATCCAGGCGCGTGTCCGCTCGTCGACCAGCCGCAGCAGATCCGCCCGCAGGTGCAGGAAGTTGCCGATGCCGGTGGCGAGCATGCGCTGCGGTTCGACGAAGATCGCATCCTCGGCAAGGAAATCCAGGCCGCGCAGCAGGCTGTGCAGGGCCAGCGTGGACTTGCCCGAACCGCTGGCGCCCAGCAACAACACGCCGCGCCCGTCTTCGCCGACACAGGCGCCGTGCAGCGGAACCAGCTGCATCGTGCGCGCCGCCAGCACGAACACCGCGAACTCGATCAGTTCGTAGCGCACATGGTAGGGATGGGCGAGCATGTCCTCCGAGACCACGATCAGCGCCCTGCCCTGGTCCGGCATCAGCACCATGTAGTTGTCGGCGTCGATGGCCCCGCACAGCACGCCGGCGCCGGAATGGGTCCGCACCGGCGGCGGCTCCAGCGCGAAGACATACGGCGCGTCCTGGCGCGCGACCAGGTTCAGTTCGATGCGGAAGTCGGCGG
Organism: Xanthomonas campestris pv. phormiicola; assembly: GCA_025666215.1. Taxonomy (NCBI): domain Bacteria; kingdom Pseudomonadati; phylum Pseudomonadota; class Gammaproteobacteria; order Lysobacterales; family Lysobacteraceae; genus Xanthomonas; species Xanthomonas campestris. Next base: position 2,718,185 of record CP102593.1, read on the forward strand.
CGTCGGGCAACTGCTGCGGCGGCACGCCACCGAACGCCGCTTCGACCAGCTGCAGCAAGGCCTCGCTGTTGCTCTGGAAATGGAAACGGCCGCCCAGCAGCTGCTTGCTGAGCGCGTGCTCGCGCCGCAGCCGGTCGTGGAAGGGATCGCTGGCGATGCCTGTTCGGGGTGCGGCCGTGCCGGCCGCAGGTTGCCAACGTTGCGTGCGCACGGTCGAACGCTGCATCGGGATGGATCCGTCTGGTCGATGCTGCGTGAGTGTGCGCAGCGGCGGGAAAGGTTGCCCGGTGCGCGTGCGATGCGCGCAGGCGCGCGACCGGCGACGCGCATCCGCAGCGCGCACAACCAAACGCCGCGCCGGCGGCACTTACGGCACGGCCACCTGCGCGCGGCCACTGCTGCATGCGCCGCGGCCTCCGTCGTCGGCGCCGAACGAGACCCTTTCGCCGATGCCCAAGATCCAGGTCAGCCATTCCTACTTCCTGCGCTACGACCCCAAGCAATGGGAGCGCGGCAAGCCGTATCCGCCGCTGGCGACGCTGCAGGTGGCCACGCTGCTGCGCCGGCACGGGCACGAGGTGGCGCTGTTCGACGCCATGCTGGCCGACGGCGTGGAGGACTACCCGGCCTCGGTCCGCGCGGCGCAGCCGGACCTGGTGGTGTTCTACGAGGACAACTTCAATTTCCTGACCAAGATGTGCCTGAGCCGGATGCGCGAGGCCGCGTGCCGGATGATCGCCGAGGCGCGCGCCTGCGGCAGCCGGGTGATCGTGGCCGGCTCCGATGCATCCGATCATCCCGAGGTGTTTCTCGCCGCCGGCGCGCACGCGGTGCTGATCGGTGAAGGCATCGCGCCGCTGCTGGAACTGGTCGAGCGACTGCAGCGAACGCCCGACATCGATGCCACGGCCTGGGTGGCGGACGTGGCCGATGTCGCCACCGCCGCACTGCCGCAGCTCAAGCGCGCGCAGATCGGCGCGCGGCCGCCGGATCCGCGCCTGTCCGGCCTGGCCGCCTGGGACCTGGTCGATATCGGACGCTACCGGCGCCTGTGGCTGCAACGGCACGGCTACTTCAGCCTGAACATGGCCGCCTCGCGTGGTTGCCCGTTCCGCTGCAACTGGTGCGCCAAGCCGATCTGGGGCAACCACTACAAGCGCCGCAGCGCGCCGGAAGTCGCCGCGGAAATGATCCACCTCAAGCGCACCTTCGCCCCCGACCATATCTGGATGGCCGACGACATCTTCGGCTTCCACATCGAATGGGTGGAAGACTTCGCCGCGGTGCTGGCCGCGGCCGATGGCTCGATTCCGTTCACCATCCAGACCCGCGCCGATCTCGGCAGCGAACGCATGGCCGCCGCGCTGGCCCGCGCCGGCTGCGCGGAAGCGTGGATCGGCGCGGAAAGCGGCAGCCAGCGCATCCTGGACAAGATGACCAAGGGCACCGCGGTGGAGGACGTGATCGCCGCGCGCCAGCGCCTGGGCGCGCAAGGCATCCGCGTCGGTTTCTTCCTGCAGCTCGGCTACCTGGACGAGCAGCTCGACGACATCCTCGCCACCCGGGCGCTGGTGGCGACGGCGCGTCCGGACGACATCGGCGTCAGCGTGTCGTATCCGCTGCCGGGCACCAAGTTCTACCAGCAAGTGAAGAACCAGCTCGGCCGCAAGACCCATTGGCAGGACAGCGACGACCTGGCGATGATGTTCCGTGGCGCCTACGACTCGGAGTTCTACCGGCGCGTGCGCGATCTGCTGCATCGACAGGTGGACCTGCAGCGCAGCGAGGCCACGCGGCCGCCGCAGGACCATGCGCAGGATTGGGCGGCACTGGATGCGCAATGGGAGGCGCTGATCGCCAGCGAAGGCCGGCACCGGACCGACGCCGCGCTGCCTGCCGTCGCCAGCGCCTCCGGCGGCCGCATCCCGCTGGTGCAGCGTCAATGACCGCGCACATGACGCCACAAGCGCATGCGGCCTCCTCCGTCGATCCTGTTGCCGACCGCGCGGCACAGCCCTCGCTGAAGCGCGTCGGCGGCGGTTTGCGGCTGGCGACCGAAACCCTGGCGCGCGAACTGGCGCGGCCGGGCAACCCGATGCCGCAGTGGAACCGGCTGCAATGGCAGCTGGCCGCGGCGGCGACCGCCGCGCACGGCATCGCGCCGTTGCTGAGCCGCTTGTCGGTCTGGCCCGATCGCGACTGGAGCGCGTTCCTGGCCGAGCAACGCGAACACGTCGCGCACCGCTATCGGCGCATTGCTGCGCTGCTCGAGCGGATCGACGCACTGGCGCAGGCGGCCGGCGTGGCCATCGTGCCGCTGAAGGGCGCGGCGCTGCACGCCAAAGGCCTGTACCTGGCCGGCGACCGGCCGATGGCCGACATCGACCTGCTGGTGCATGCCGAGGATGCCGCGCAGGTGGGTGCGTTGCTGCAGGAACTCGGCTACGTGGCCGAGTTCGCGCAGTGGAAGCACCAGACCTTCCGCCCGGCGCAGGCACACTCCGTCGCCAGCCTGGGCGAGCATCGCGACACGCCGATCAACATCGAGCTGCACCTGCGCATCCAGGAGCGGTTGCCGCTGGCCACGGTCGATATCAGCGAGCGGATCTTCCCGCGCGACAGCCGCCCGGGGCTGAACCCCTACCCGTCCAATGGCGCGCTGATGAGCCATCTGCTGCTGCACGCGGCCGGCGGCATCTGCAGCCGCAGCCTGCGCTTGATGCACCTGCACGATCTCTCGCTGCTGGCCACGCGGATGAGCGGCAAGGACTGGCGGGTGCTGTGCGACGCCGCCGATGGCGCGCCGTGGTGGGCGTTGCCGCCGTTGCAACTGATGCTGCGCTACTACCCTACTGCCATTCCGAAGGCGGTGCTGGCGCAGTTGCGCGCGCAGTGCCCGCCGCTGCTACGGCTGGTCTCGCGGCGGCTGGACCTGACCCGCGCCTCGTGCTCGCAGCTGTGGCTGCCGGCGTTGCCCGGGATCGAATGGGCGCGCTCGCTCGACGAGGTCGTGCGCTATCTGCGGCAGCGGCTGCAGCCTTCGCAGGAAAGCCGGCAGGAACGCGCCGACATGATCCGCACCCAGCTGTGGCTGCAGGGCCAATCCTGGGTCGCCCTGCCGCAGCGGCGGCGCGTGCTGTTGCGCCTGCTGCGGCCGGTGCCGCGCATGGATGCGCTGTATGCGGTGCGCAGCGCGCTGCAGGGATATGCGACGGCTGGGACATGAGCGGCGCCGGCGATCCCGCCAGAAGGCCAAGACGCTGGCGGCGTTCGCTTCTCGAGAACGGACGAACGCCGGGCTCGGCCCAGCGTCGGCACCCCGGCCCGCCTCATTCGGCAGCGACCACCGCCAACAGATCCGCCAACCGCGCCAGCCCCAGTTCGAGTTCCGGCAGCGACACGCCGCCGGCGCCGAGACGAAGATGCTGCGGGCAGGCGTAGGCATCGCCGGACATCACGAAGGTGTTGTACGGCGGCGCCAGCAGCCGCCGGCAGAACGCGTCGGCGCCGATCGGAAGATGCAGTCGGGCGAGCCCGAGCAAGCCCGCCCGCGGCGCGCTCCAGCTCAGCGCCGGGTGCGCGGCGACGAAACGGTCGAGCAAGGCGATGCGTTCGCGGCCGACCGCACGCGCGTGGGCGACCGCCGGCGCGAAGTGCTCCGGGCGCAATGCGACCTCGGCGACCCGCTCGCCCAGCACGTTCATGATCTCGCTGGTGTTCTCGCGCAACACCATTGCCGCCTGCAGCACGGTGCGGTCGCGCGTCACCATCCAGCCGGTGCGCAGGCCCTGCAGCCCGAGCAGCTTGGACACGCTGCCGGTGCTGATGCCACGCTCGTACAACGTGGCCATGCGCGGGGTTTCCTGCGCCCCCCACTCCAGCCCACGGTAGACCTCGTCGGAGACAATGTAGGCGCCGACCCGGTCGGCAGCGGCGATGATGCGCTCCAGCGTTGCCGCGTCTTCCACGCGTCCGGTCGGATTGTTCGGGTTGCACAGGAAGATCAGCCTGGTCTTGGGCGTGACCAGCGCCTCGAGCTGGGCGACGTCCAGGGTCCAGGCGGACGCTTCCGACCGCGTCACCCGCCTGGCGACCGCGCCGATCTGGTCGGCGAGCACCAACGGCTGCTGCCAGCCGGGCGCATCGATGACGAACTCGTCGCCGGGGCGGAGCAGTTGCGTCAAGGCCAGGTAATTGGCTTCCTGCGCGCCGGCGGTGATCAGCACATGCTCGGCGCTGCAGGTGCCACGGTAGCCGTACTGGTCGAGCACGCGCTCGCGTAGCGACGGGAGGCCCTGGTAGTCCTCGCCGGACCAATCCAGCGACAGCGCGGGGTCCAGGTCGGACAGAAACACCTGCAAAGGCGGCGATGGCGACAGCGAATAGGTCAGACAGGCCTCCGGCTTGGCGCGGTGGGCGGTCAGCCATTGCTCCCAGAAACTGTTGGACGCAACGGGCATGTGCGACTCCTTATTCCATGACGCCCGGGCACACGCCCAGGCCGAGCGATGCGTCGATGACGGCGCCGCGCAGGATGCGGGCCTCGTCGCGGCACAGATACAGGCACAGCTCGGCGATCTCGCGCGGATGGATCAGGCGGCCGCCGGGCAGCGAGGCTTCGAGCGCCTGGCGCTGGTCGGCCGAGAGCGCGTTCAAGGTGCTGGCCTGGAACATCGGCGTGTCGGTCGCGCCGGGGCAGACGGTGAAGACATCGATCCCGCTGCACGCGCAGGTCGCGGCCAGTTGCCGGCCGAGGAAGGCCACCGCCGCCTTGCTCATGCCGTCGGCGGCGCGGAAGCGCGGGAAGTGGGTGATGCCGCCGTCCACCGAGCTCATGAACAGCACCTTGCCCTGCCCGCGCGCCTGCATGCCGGGCAGCAGATCCTCGGTCAGCCACAGCGGCCCCAGGGTGTTGACGCGGAAGAAGGCCTCGTCCTGCTCCTTGTAGGTGGCCGCCGCGCGTTCGACGGTCTTGGTGCCGACCCCGGCATTGTGGATGACGATGTCCACCGGCGCGGTCAAGGCCTGCATGAAGCGCGCATGGCTGTCGCGATCGCCTACGTCGAGTGCGCATGCCGCCACGCGCTCGGCACCGAACCGCTGCACCAGGGCGGATGCCCTGCGCGTGCTGTCGTCGCCCGGGCGATGGGTGAAGGTCACGCGGCAGTCGGCTTGCACGAACACGTCGATCAGTTCGATGCCGATGCCGCCGGCGCCGCCGGTGATCAGCGCGTGCTTGTTGCGCAACGACGCAATGCTCATGGCGCCGCTCCCGCCAGGGCGGACGACTGCGGCATGCCGCGCTGTGCCGATGGCGACAGGCACTGCGCCAGGGCCGGGCCCAGCGCGGCGTAGTCGTCCGGCGTGTTGTAGATCTGCGCCGACAAGCGCACGACCCGTCCTGCCGGCGCCGGCCATGCGCACACCGCCACATCGATGCCGTGCCTGGCGTACAGATGCTCCTGCAGTGCGCTCGCGCCCAGCGGACTGGTTGTCGCGGCGCTCGGCGGCAGGGCGAACGCGACCATGCTGCCGACCATGGCGTCCGGCGCCACCCGCGTCCACGGCAGATCGGCGCCAAGGCGTGCCGCGGCCGCTGTGGCCAGCGCGTGGTTGCGCGCATGCAGCGCCGGCAGAGCGCCCGGCAACAGCCCGGCCAGGAATGCGATCGCCGCGGGAATGCACAGCAGCGCGCTCGGATCGGCGGTGCCGAGCCAGTCGAACTCCAGGTGCAGGCGCGGGCGCGGCGTCGTGGTGTCGCCGTAGCCACGGCTGATCACTGCAGGATGCAGCCCCTGCTGGCGGTCGCGACGCACGTGCAGGAAGCCCGCGCCGCGCGGGCTGCACAGCCACTTGTGGCAGTCGCCGGCGTAATACGCGGCGCCGATGACGGTCACGTCCAGGGGCAACATGCCCGGTGCATGCGCGCCGTCCACCAGGGTGTCCACGCCCAGCGCGGCCAGGCGCTGCACCAAGGCCGCGATCGGGAACACGATGGCGGTGGGACTGGTGACGTGGTCCAGCACCGCCAGCCGCGTGCGTGCGGTGACGCGCGCGAGCACCGCGTCGAGCACCGACTCCGGGCCGGTGAGCGGCGTCGGCACGGGTGCGGCGACGATCACCGCGCCGGTTCGCTCGGCGACGAAGTCGAGCAGGTTGGCGCAGGCGAGATAGGCATGGTCGGTGGTCAGGATCTCGTCGCCGGGCACGAACCGCAGCGAACGCAGCACTGCGTTCAAGGCCGTGGTGACATTGGGCAGCAGCGCCAGGTCCTCGGCGTCGGCGCCGATCGTCGCGCCCAGGGCGTGCCGGGCCTCGTCGAGCAACGCCGGTAGCTCGCGCAACACGAAGGCGGCAGGCTGGCGCTCCATGCGTTCGCGCCATTCGCTCTGCCGTTGCAGGACCGGGACGGGACACGCACCGAGCATGCCGTGATTGATACAGCGCACGTCGGGATCCAGCGCGAAATGATGCCGGAAACGTGCCGGACCAGGGTCCGGATCCCAGCGGTGATGCTGCATGGCGTACTCCAGGCGAGAAGCGGATCAGGCAAGCGGATGCAGACAGGGCGCCGCGTCGTGGCGTGCGATCAGGTGCAACAGGTCGTCGCGTGTCGGGCGCCGTGCGGGCGGCGGTCCGCCCTGCGCGCGCAAGGCTTGCACGCGTGCCATCACGTCGGCGCGCGCGAAGATCGCCTCGGGCGGGTCCAGCATGCCCGTGCGCCGCGCCAGCGCATGCCAGACCAGCGGATCGTGGCCGGCCGCGGCCGCAATGTGCTGCAGGGTGATCTCCGCCGTGGTCGGCGGCGCTGGCGGCGTTCCTGCCCAGAGTGCGTTGCGCGCCCGGTCCTGCATCACGCTGTCGTCGTGCCAGGGCCGGACCAGGCGCTGCGCCAGCCGGTCGGCTCGATGCGCAAAACGGACGAGGTCCTGCAGTCCCTCGGCACGCGCGAGCTCGGCGAGCGCGAAGACGTAGCGCATGGCCAGGGACATGCCGCGGGTATAGGTCGGATTGGTGATGCACAATGCATCGCCGACCGCGACCGTGCCCAGCACCACTGGCTGCCCGCCCCTGGCGAAACGGCGGAAGCGGTTCTCGCAAACGGGCCAGCGCAAAACGCCGGACACCGGCTCGCACACGTCTGGTTCCAGCCATGCGGCAAGGCCCGGATGTTGCCGCGCCGCCGCGACAAACAGCCGAGGATCGTCAAAGGCGTGCAGCGCCTTGTCGTCCTGCGCCACCATCAAGGTCACGGACGCATAGCCGTTGTCGGCCGGACAGACGATGCATCCGCTCGCCGCCGCATGGCCGCCGGCCGAGAAGCCGGCCTCCAGCCGAACCGAAGGCCGCTGGCGCAGCCGGTACCAGCGGGTGTAGTACGACAGCCCGCACCGCTCGACGCTGTCCGCGGGCGTCTCCACGGCAGCGGCATGCAACCACTTGGCGAACGGCGAACCGCGGCCGAGCGCGTCGATGGTGAGGTCGGCAAGCACCTCGCCGGTGGAGGTCTGCACTCCTCGCACTTTCGCGCCCCCCGCGTCCAGCACCAAGCCGGTGACGGCGGTCCGCTGGCGTACGGAGACCTGCGGTTCCGCGTACACGATGGGGAGCAACACGGCTTCCACCAGCGACCGGCGCACGGACAATCCGGCCAGGTCGGCATCGTCGCAGCGCGGCACCTGCGCCTGGCCGTGCAACTGCGCCCCGAACGGCATCTCTACTGCGCCGGCCGCGAGCAGGGCGTGCCAGACATCCGGCGCATGCGCGCGCAGCAGCTGACGCCCGAGCGCGGCGAGCGCGTGGGTATGCCGCGCATGTGGCACGCCCTTGCGCCACCACCGCTCCACGCGCGCCGGGTCGCGCAGGTCCGACACGCTGGGGACACCGAGCGCGTCGCGTTCGATCAGGGTGACCCGGACACCGCTTCGGGCGAACGCCAGCGCGCTGAGCAGGCCGGCGACGCTGCCGCCAAGCACGGCCACATGGGGCGCGGTCATCGTGCGTTTGCCTTGTCAGGCATGGCCAGCAGAAGCGTGTCCCGCCAGCGCAGCCGCCGGTCTGGGCGGTTGGCCATGGCCGTAGCGCACTGCGCGGGTCCCAGCGTGCCGGTCCGCATCGGATCCCCGTTCATGGCCCGCGCTCCGCTGCACCGCCGTGGAGCGGCACGCTGCGCAGCGGCGGCACGCTGTTCTTGGGCAACAGCAGCGAGCGCACGGTCCACAGGTCGGCGAACACGCGATACTGCAGCGCCGTCTGGTCCAGATAGGCCACGCCCGGCGAGCCACCGGTGCCGGCACGGTGGCCGATGAAGCGTTCGACCATCCGCGCATGCCGCTGGCGCCAGATCAGCATCGATTGCTCCAGCGCGACCACGCTGTCCAGCAGTTCCCAGGACCACGCCAGCTCCGGCAGCTCGCGGTAACTTTCGACGAAGATCAGTGCGGCGCGTACCGCCCGCCGCTGCGCACGCCGTTGCGGAACGGCCTGCGGATCGTCGTTGCCGAGCAGGAAGGCCGCGGCATTGGCGTTCTCCAATGCGAAGCGCGCGCGCTGTTGCTCGATCGCCGCCGCGGTCGCGCCGTTGTCGCGCGCCTGCTGCAGGCGGCGCTCGTTCTCGGTGCGCAGCGCCGCGATGTAGTCGTGCGCGAACTGTGCGGCGGCCGTGGGGTCGTTGCTCCCGGCGATCGGAAGGCGTTCGAGCCAGGCGTACAGGCTCTGCCGGAAGCTGGGGCCGGCATCGATGCGCGCCTGCAGGCGCCGTGCGGCCGCCGACGGCTCGCCGTCGGGCAGCTTCAGCGCGTCCTTGTAGGCGTCGTCCTGCCCCAGCGCGATGCGGTCGGCGTCCTCCAGCCCGAGCAGCACTTCGATCTCGCGCAGCTGCGCGGACTGGAAGCCGCTGGCCGGCGCCAGACGTCCGCGGAACTCGAGGAAGTCGCGCGCGGTCATGGTCTCCATCAGCGCGAAGTGCAGATTGGCCTGCTCGAAGACCGCGATCGCCCTGCGCAGCGAACGCACGCCCGTCGCCAGGCGGGCGTCGTTGGGCTGCAGCACCAGCAGCAGGTCCCGGGTCGCGCCGAGTTCGCGCAGGATCAGCTTGAACCACAACTCGTAGATCTGGTGGACGGCGATGAACAAGGCCTCGTCGTTGCCGATCGCCGCCTCGTCGTCGTCCAGCCCGCCCTGCAGCGCGAGCAGTTGCTCGACCTTGATGTAGTCCCAGTAGTTCATCGGGTTAGCGGACCGCACCCAGCCATCCGCCGCACCGTGGGGTACACGCGTGTCGAGCGCCGGCCCGAGCGCCCTCATCGCGCGACGCCACGCTTCAACGCGACCCATTTGGCCAGGTTGGCGTAGGCGTTCTTCTCCAGATCGCGCCAGATCGCGGTCTGGGCGATGACAGGCTTGACCAGCAGTTCCATCCGGTGCCCGTTGGGATCGCGGAAGTACCAGGAACGCGCGAGTTCGGCATGGGCGTGGTCGCCGGCCACGTCATGGATGACCGGTCCTTCGACCGTGATACCGCGTTCGCGCAGGCGCACGGCGATCTGCTCGGCAAGCGCTTCGTCGCGCACCTCCAGCGCCAGGTGCTGCGCCCAGTCGTCGTCGGGAGCGCCGTCGTCGTGGCTGCCGAGGATGTCGAAGAAGCAGATATAGCTGCCGTCTTCCATCTCGAAGAAGATGTTGTTGTTGCTCGGCCGCAGCCCGCTGGACGGCGCATGGTCGATCAACGCGGCGGCGAACTTCAGTCCGATCGCCTGCGTATAGAACTCCACTGTCTCTGCAGCGTCGCGGCAGCGGTATCCCACGTGATGCAGCTTTTGCAGCATGGCGTCCTCGCTTCGGCAAGACCTGGGGGTTGGGTTGCGATCGCGTCGGTCGATACCCGGCAGGTCGCACCTCGCTGGAGTCCAGCGTCGACCGCACAGGCTTCCTCGTCCGTTGTCACGCCGGTGCTTGGCGCGCCGCGCGCAGTCTCCGGCGTCGCCAACGCGGATGCCAAGTGTTCTTCTTGATCGATGCGCAACGTTTCCGCTTGCATTTTCAATCGCCGTCGCGACAACTTTTTCATCGGCAACAGGCAGCCGATATCGGGTTGCACACAGGCGCAGTGACCTCTGTCGAGAATCGCCACAGCCAACGCAATATCACTATCGCAACGCAAGCTCAGTGCGTCACAAAACGCCAAGGTCCGAAGATGTGATCGTGCGCAAGCCGATGCGCATCCGAGCGTCGATCCGTCTACGTCATGCGACAGCGCTGGCGTCGTGCGCATCTCCGCGCACACCGCCGGTGCGCCGGCGACGCGGCGATCGCATTCCACCGCGAAGCGATGCAATCGCCGTGGTCGCAGTTCGGGGAAGGAACGGCTGCGATGCTGGAGTCGCCCCGATGCCGGCGACATCGGCAGCGCGGCCATTGCGCCTGTGCCGCGGCTGCGACCGTTCTGCTAGGCGTCCGCCCGGCACAGCCGTCGGTAGATCGCGCCGAAGCTGCGCACGGTGTGCTCGGCGTCCTCGCGCACCGCACGGCACTGCGCGGACCAGGCCAGGCGCAGGCGCAGTTCGTCGTCGGCCAGGACCTGGCGCAAGGCTTCGGCCAGGCCGGCCCAGTCGCCGGTCGGCACCGCCAGCGCCGCCGACGGTGCCCATTCCAACAAGTGCCCTACCCCGGTGCCGACGGTGGGCACGCCGGCCACTGCCGCTTCCAGCAACACCATCGGCCCGGCTTCGTGCAGCGACGACAGCACCAGCAGATCGGCGGCCTCCACCAGCGGGCGCAGTTCGCGCTGGGTCTTGAAACCGAGGAAACGCACCTGCTGCGACAACCCGAGCTGCGCGACCAGGCGCTGCATCTCGCCGTCGAGCGTGTCCACGCCGACGATGTCGATGCGGAACGCGACCCCCGCACGCGCCAGCGCCGCCAGTGCGCGCAGCAGCGTCGGCTGGTCCTTGACCCGGTTGAGGCTGGCGACGTGCAACAGCTGGGCAGTGCCGCCATCGCGGCGGCGCGGCTCGCGCTGCGGCCAGGCGCGCAGGTCCACGCCCAGCGGCACGCGTTCGGCGGCGATGCCCAGCGCCTGCAGCGCCTCGACGATCGGTGCGCTGGCCGCGGTCACCGCGTTCGCCAGCCGCAACACCAGCGCCTCGCGCAGCCGTCCCTGCCATTTGCGTCGCCCGCCATAGCCGATGGCGTGCAGCGCGACCAGTTCGCCGCCGGCGATGTGCACCAGGCTCGGCCGCCGCAGCAGGCGTGCGGCGGCCACCGCGATCAGGCTGCAGTGGCCGGAAAAGATCGATTGCACCAGGTCGAACGGGGCCTGCCGATGCTCGGCACGGATCGCGGCGACCGCACGCAGGCGGGTGCGGCCGTCGCCGATGTTGTGGATGCGCGCGCCGAGCAGGTCCCAGCATGCCGGCGCAGGCTCCTGGTGGAGGACGAAGACGTGCACTTCGTGGGTGCGCGCCAGGCGTTCGATCAGGGTCAGCAGCACCGGGATCACCCGGTATTCGCCGCTGCGGTCGACCCCGCCGGGCACCACCAGCGCCAGCTTCATGCGCCGCTCCGCGCGGGTTGCTCCAGCAACTGCGCATAGGCGCGCGACCAGCGCCGGCCCACCGCGGCGAACGACAAGTGGGCGTCGAAATGGGCACGGACCAGCGCCGGCGCCGGCCGTTCGGCGGCGGCATGCACCAGCGCCTCGGCGAGCAGGCCGGCATCGCCGCACGGCCACAGTTCGCCGACGCGGCCGCAGTCGGTGAGCGCGCGGAACGCGGGGATATCGGTCAGCACCGGCAACGTGCCGCAGGCGAAGGCTTCCAGCGCCGCGTAGCCGCAGCTCTCGGCCAGGCTGCCCGACACGAACAGATCGGCCGCACGCATCAGCGTCTGCACCTGCGCATGCGCGACCCTGCCCAGCAGATGCACGCGCCCGCGCAGGCGCGGATCGTGCTGCACGCGGTGCTGCACCGCCTCCAGCAACGGTGCGTTGCCGAACGCGCAGAACAGCTGCAGTCCGGGCAGCCGCGCGGCGGCGCGGGCCACGCCTTGGAGCACGGTCAACGGATCCTTGCCGGCGCTCAGATGCCCAACCCATAGCACGCACGGCTCGCCATGCAAGCCGCTGTCGCGCCGCGCCTGGGCGCGATCGCCGGGGGTGAAGCGGCAGCTGGATTCGGGGATCGCGAACAGGCGGGTGGACGGCGCGAACAGTCCGGCATGCACGAACCCACGTGCCAGATCGAGCGAGGTGAAGGCGATCCCCGCCGCGGCCGCATACCACTGCCGCCACTGCGAGCGGCGCCACCAGCGCGGCGGGCGGTTGGCATGGTCCTGCAGCAGGATCGGCACCTGCGGCAATTGCCGCGCCATCGCGCAGGCCTCGCGCGCGAACTCCAGGCCGTGCACGTGGACCACGTCGGCGCCGAGCGCGTGCACGATGCCGGCGATGCGCCGCGCGCGGCTGCTGGTGCCGGCATTGCCGGGATCGGCGAAGTGGTACTCCACGCCGTTGCGCAGCAGTTGCTCCGACGCGGCGGCGGCCTGGATCACCGACACGCGGGTGCCGGTGCCGGCCACCGCTTCGGAGATGTCGGCCAGCGTCGGCCAGTGCGCGAACACCTGCGCCGGCGCCAATTCCGACGGTACCGGAACGAAATTGATCTGCACCACGTGCATGGGTTTCCTTCCAGGATGCGACATGCCTAGACTCCGGAGACCTGCGGCCGGCGCAGGCGCACCCGCCAATTGGCGAAGTTCGGTTCCCAGCGGCGGTCGTAGCGCCGGTAGCGGTGGCGCCGTACCGCCATCGCGCCGAGGCCGCGCTTGGCCCAACGCGGCGAGCGCAGGTCCTGCGCGGCGGGATAGCGACGACCCAGCACGGTGACATGGCCGCCCCAGACGATCGGCATCTTCGCTGTGAACGGCATGGAAGAAGATCGCGAGGCAGGGTTCACGGCAGCCGCCGCAGCCGCAACACCAGCGCCACCGGGACCTGCAGCGCGGCAGGATCGAAGTGCGCGCCGGCGGGAATGTCGGCAGGATCGAGCATCGGTTCGTGCACCGCCTCGATCGCCAGCCCGAGCGCGGCGCAGGCCGCATGCCAGTGGCTGTAGAGATGCTGGGTGTGCCGCACCGCGTAGCGCTGGCCGTCGGCCTTGAAGTCGCGGCGCCAGCCCAGCGCATGCCCGATCGGGTGCACGTCGCTGCACAGCACTGCACCGCCCGGGCGGGTGGCGCGGCGCAATTCCGCCAGCGCCGGCGGCAACTGCGGCAGGTGCCCGATCACCAGGGCGCAGAGGCTCAGGTCGGCGCTGGCGTCGGCCACCGGCAGTGCGTCCAGGCGGCCCTCGCACAAGCTGTAGCGATGGCCGCCGCCGGCCGCGTCCAGTTCCTGCGCGGCGCGGCGCAGCATCTGCGGCGACAGATCCACGCCGGTGGCGTGCGCGGCGCCGCGCTCGAGCGCATGCAGGAGATAACGCCCGCTGCCGCAGCCGGCATCGAGCACGCGCTGCCCGTGCAGCGTGGGCGGCAGCAGCGCCAGCATGGCGCGCTGTTCGGCCTGCATCACCGGGTTGTGCGCGCGCGCCGGGTAGCTCGCCGCCCACAGCGCATAGGCATCGAATGGATCCAGGATGGGAACGGCGCTCATGCGCGGCGCGCCTGCAGGGCGGATGGCGCGGCGCGGCGACGCGCGTCCGCTTGCAGCTCCAGCCCCGGTTCCAGCGCAATCAACGCCGGGTCGGCCAGATCGGCGGCCAGCAGCTTCGGCACGCCGTCCAGCGTCACCGGCACGGCGGCCACGCCGGAGACAGCGAACCAATCGGCGAAATCGGGATCGGCGATGCGCGGGCGCCCATCGCGCACCACCGCGCGCAGCTCGCTGCGCGCCAGCCCGACCAGGCTATGCGCCGGATCGCCGCCGCGGTCGCCGACGATCAGCAGATCCGCGCTGCTGCCGACCGCGAGACTGCCGCGTCCTTCCAGGCGCAGGATGCGCGCCGCCGCGACGGTCGCCAGCGCCAGCGCTTGCCCGGCATCCACGCCGTTGCCGGCGGCCACGCGCAGTTCGTCGAGCAGGTCGCGCGCGCCGCTCAGGCGCGAATCGCTGCCAAGCGCCAGACGCCCGCCCGCGTGCAACCGGCGCGGATCCAGGGTGCGCCCCAGCAGCGCCAGATTGCTCGACGGGCACCACACCACCGCGGCGCCGCAGGCGAGCACGCGTTCGATGTCGGCCGCGCTCAGGCCCACGCCATGGATCAGCACGCTGTTGCCGGCCAGGTAGCCGCGCCGATCGAGTTCGGCCAGTTCGCCGGCGGCGAGCGCATCGGTGCCCTCGGCCAGGTGGATCATCCACGGGCGGTCGGCGGCGGTCGCGGCGAAGCTCTGCGCCAGCGGCGGACCGTAGTCGGGGCCGTGCAAGGCATAGCTCCAGCCGAACTGGCGCAGCAGCGCGACCGGGAAGTCCGCCGCGTCCAGTTCGGCATGCCACGGATCGTGCTGGGCAAGGCAGGTGACGCCGGCGAGCAGGTTCTTCAGCGCGCCGTGGCGCAGGCGCAACGCCTTGGGCACTTGCAACGCGGCGACCACCGCGGGATCGCGGAAATGCGCCGCGAACGCCTCGATCCAGGCGTAGCTGTTGGCGAACGGCGCGGTCTGCGGCAGCGGCGGCACCGCGTTGACCTGCAGGTGCTCGTGCGCATTGATCAGCCCGGGAAACACCAGATGTCCATGCAAGGCGATGCGGTACGCGGCCGTGGCCGGCGCGGCGGCGATGCGGCCGCCGCGCAAGGTCAACGAGCCACGCACCGCACCGGCCGGGGTGGCGATGCGCGCGCCGCGCAGGTAGGTGTCGGCGGGAGCGGAAGCGGCTCGCATCGCTCAGCGCTTGCGCATCACGATCAGGAAGTGGTCGCCCATGTCGCGCAGCAGCGGCCAGCCGCCGACGCGGTCGTCCAGCCGTCCCAGCCGCTCGCCCCAGCGCGGGTGGCGCCGGTAGTGCTCGACCAGGTACGGCGGCGGCAGGCACAGGCTGAGCGCGCGGTAGGAGTCCAGTTCGAAATGCGCGGAGAAGGCGCGGTAGAACTCGCGCGGCAGGTAGTACCAGGTCCAGATGGTGTGCCCGTTCATGCCCACCGCGGTGGCCCCGCGCGCGGCGCGCACCGCGGCGCGGCGGAAGCGTCCGCGCAGCGCATAATGACCAAGTTCCCAGGGACACAGGCGCCCGATCACCGAGAACACCAGGCGCCCGTCGCGGCGCAGCAGGCGCGCGCATTCGGCGGCGACCGCGGGCAGGTCCGGGGCACAGTTGAGCGGGCCGAAGTTGGAATACATGCCGTCGAACTCGCCGTCGATGCGGTCCAGTTGCTGGATGCCGACGTGCGCCGCGCTCAGCCGCCCCTGCAGCGCCGGGTCCTGGGCCCGCTGCTGCGTGCGCGCCACCATCTGCGGCGACCAGTCGGTGGCCAGCACACGGTAGCCGCGCTGCGCGAACTCGTGCGCGTCCAGGCCGGTACCGCAGCCCAGGTCGATCAGCCGCGCGCCGACCGGCAGTTGCGCGGCCACCGTCTCCCACAAGGTGCCGCGCATGCGCTGGATCAGTTCGTTGTTGCCGCGCGGGCCGTCGTAGTCGGCGGCGACGCTATCGAAGGCGCGCTGGGTCTCCAGCAACAATGCCGGATCGATCGTCATCGCGCGCGCAGCGGCGCCGGGCTTGCCATTCGCAGTCACATCCACTCTCCACTCGCCTGCCGTCGTCGTCGGGAACCGCCGTGCCGGCCGCAAGCGCGGATCGCACGGTATGCCAGTGAGTGCGGGCGGCGGGCGGTTTGGTTGAATCGCAGACAGCGGCGTTGCCGGCTGTGGCGGTTACGCGCCGCTGCCGGCCGGCGCGGGCTGCGGCACGTGCGCCGCCTGCCGGCGCCGCAGCGCGTTGCGGACGATCGCGGCGAACACGCCAAGTCCGACGCCCAGCATCAGCCCCACTGCCAGCACCAGCACCGGATTGGGAAATGCGGGACGCTCGGGCACGTACGCCGCCCACGGCGCGGAGGTGTCGTAGGTGTAGCGCGCGCCGAGCCGGGCGAACAGATCGTCGCGCTCGGACTTGAGGCTGCGGATGGTCGCGTTCTTCTCCGACAACAGCATGTTGCCGAGCAATTGCTGTTCGACGCTGCCCTTGCCCTCGGCCTGCTGTTGCAGCAGGTGCGTGCGCTCGGCCTGCGTCGCGGCCAGTTCGCCGCCGATGTCCTGCAGGCGTTCGCGCGCCTGTTGCATCGGCACGGCCTGGATACGCCGATGCAGCGCCTGCAGCTGCGCCGTCGTCGCCGTGGCCAGGGCGCGCGCCTGCTGCGCCGAATCGGCGCGCAGGCTCAGCTCGATCAGGTTGGCATAGGGATCCGGATCCAGTTTCAGGCTGCTGCGGTACAGCGCGGCCTCACGCCCTTTCAACGGCAGACCCAGACTCTGCAGCACCTGGTCCTGGAACAGCCGGGTCTTGATCCGCTCGATCACGCGCTGGAACGGCTCCAGCTTGGGATCGCGCCCGGCCGGGGTCGGGCCGAACTCGCCGACCTGCACCCACGCGGTGGCCTGCCACTGGCGCGTGGCCACATGCAGGAACGCGAACGCCAGCGCCAGCGTGGCGAGCAGCGGCAGCACGCACCATCGCCACTCGCGGCGCAGGATCCGCCACAGGTCGATCAGGTAGATTTCGTCTTCTTTCATGGCAAGGTGGGTCTCGGGGAAGAGGATGGCGGCAGCGCCTGCCCCGCCCTGCCCGCCGCCGCGCGGCGGTTCGGCAGCAGCGCGCTGCCGGCGTGCAGGAGCAGGCACAGCGCGATGAAGCCGGCGTTGGTCCAGGTGAAGGCCTGCGGCGCGAACGGCGACATCAGGCAGGCATAGGCGATACGCAGGAACACCAGCAGGTTGAACAGGGACACCGTGCTGCCGAGCAGGCGCACGCTCCACAGCAGCGCCGCGTACAGCGCCAGCATCGCCGCCAGCGCGGCGCCGGCGCCGCCGGCCAACAGGAACGGGAAGAACTCGGTGCCGACGTTGATGTTCGGCGCATCCAGCGGAATGCCGGTGCCGGCGGTGGCGATCGAGCCGCTCAGCGGCACCAGCTGGTTGACCAGGAAACTGGTGTTGATGTAGCCCTTGGCCAGCATCGCGCCGAAGTTGTACGGGCCGGCACCGATGTACAGCAGCAGCCACTTGATGCCCTGCGGCGCGGCGCGATACAGGCCGCTGAACGGCAGCGTCACCGAATCCAGCGAGCCCGAGCGCAGCGTGCCGAGCAGCGAGAACGCCGCGCCGCCGGCGACCAGCAACGCCACGATGGCCTTCCACGGCATCGGCCGCGCCGGATCGCGCCGCAGCAGCAGGAGCAGCGCGAAGCTGAACAAGGCGGTGAAGATGCGATTGCGGTCGATCACCAGCACCGGGAACACGAAGCCGGCGACGATCATCGCGTTGCGCAGCGCCTTGTCGCGCACGCACAGCAGCGCGATCGGCGGCAGGATCCAGCACATGTTGGACAGGTGCCGCACGTGCGAATGCAGCGGCGTCAGGTCGGCATACGCGGAAGGGTTGGTGAACAGCGGAATCGGGAACAGCGCCAGGTCCAGCACGCAGAACACGCCGACCAGCGCGGCCAGGCACAGCGCGACGAAGGCCTCGCGGGTGCCGGCATAGCGGCGCGCGCGAAACGCCGCCAGCGACGGCAAGCGGATGCCGTGCAGCGCATCCAGCAACAGCGTCGTTGCGGCCGCGGCGGCCAGCAAGGCGATGCCGGCGGAATAGCCGGGCGGCAGATCGAAGCTGAGCAGGGTCAGCGCGCAACTGAACAGCAGCGGCAGGCCGAAATAGCTCGACGGCAGAAGCAACAGGCGTTTCATGCGCGCCCCGCCAGCGGTGCCGGCGCTGCCGGCTGGATCCGCGCCAACAGCGACAGCCACGCATGCGCCAGCAGGTGGCAGCCCAGCAGCACCGGATCGCGGCGCAGGAACGCGATCTTGGCGGCGATGTAGTGCGCCTGTGCGCGCAGCAGGGTGCGGCACGGCGCATCGAACAGCGCGGCGCGGCGCAGCGCCACCCGCCGCGATTCGGCCAGATTGGCCAGGCGGCTGGGCAGGTGCCGGGTCCTGCTGGCATTGGCGCCATGCAGCCGGTAGGCGCAGACGGCGATGTCGATGAAGCCCAGCGCATCGCGCGCGACCAGGCGCAGGAAGAAATCCCAGTCCTCGATGTGCAGTTCTTCGCTCCAGGCCAGGCGCGCCTGCAGCGCACTGCGCCGCACCAGGGTCACCGCCCCGCTCACCGCCCAGTGGCCGATCACCGCGCGGCGGATGCCGGCATCGCTCAGGTACAGGCGTTTGTCCACGCCGTGCAGGTCGCGCATGCTGCTCTGGTGCAGCAGGCGCCCGTCCGCGTCGACCACGACGGCGTCGCCGATCACCGCGGTCTTGCCCGGCGAGGCGCGCAGATAGGCGACCTGCGCGGCCAGGCCGCCAGGCAGCAGGTAATCGTCGCTGGCGCCCAGGCGCAGGAATTCGCCGCTGGCCATCGCCACCAGGTGGTTCAACGTGGCGGCGATGCCGCGGTTCTCGCGCTGCCAGAACCGCACCGGCACGCGGTGGCCATGCAGCGCGATCCACTCGGCGATGCGCGCGGCGGTGGCGTCGCTGGAGCCGTCGTCGACGATCACGATCTCCTTGTTCGGATACGGATCCTCCAGCACGCTGTCCAGGCAGCGCTGCACGAAGCGTTCGTGGTTGTACGCCGGCACCAGCACCGACACCAGCGGCGCGTCATCGCGAACTCCACATTCGTCCATCAGCGCCACCCTCCCAGATAGCGCCGCACCACCACGACGTTGAACGCCAGGTACAGCGCATAGTTGACGGCGAACGCGTAGGCGGCCCCGATCAGGCCCATGCGCGCGGTGAACAGGTACACCAGCCCCAGATAGCTGGCGGCGAACACGCATTCGGAGATCACGAACAGCCGCGTCATCGCCTTGGCCAGCATCAGGTAGGACAGCACGAACGAGGCGATCTTGATCACGTCGCCGACCAGCTGCGGCGCGTACAGCGGCGCGGCCGCGGCGAAGCCGGCGGCGAACAGCAGCCGGGTGAGCCAGTCGCGGCACAGGTAGATCGCCGCGGCCAAGACGATCACCGCCGGCAACACATAGCGGTAGGCGCTGCGCAACTCCAGCAGCAGCCCGGCGCGGTCGCGCAGCGCGGCCAGCTTGGGCAGGTAGTAGACGTTGATCGCCGTGGTGAAGAACAGCAGATAGGCGTCGGAGACCTTGCTCACCGCCTGCCAGTAGCCGACCTGCTGCCAGCCGAAGCTCCCGGCAAGATGGTCGCGCACGCCGATGTTGACCAGCAGCGGCAGCAGCGCCGAGGTCAGCGTCATCACCGAGAACGCGGCCAGGCGCCGGGTCATTTCCACATCGAAGCGGATGCGCAGCATGTCGCGGCGGAAGTACGGGCTGCGCCGCAGCGCCGGCACACCGGCGCACAGCCACAGCACCTGCCCGGCGACCAGCGCCAGCAGCGCGCCGTACAGCTGCAGCCAGCGCGCCAACCACAGCACCACCAGCACGCTGAGCACCGAGCCGGCGACCTGGATGAAGGCCAGCCGGCGCACGTCCATGAAACCGTTGACCACGGCCAGGATGTAGTTGACCAGGGCGATGCCGAGCTGGGCCACGGCCAGCACGCAGATCAGGCTCTGGTACTGCGGATCGCCGAGCAGGCGCTGCGCGATCTGGTGGCTGAACAGCAGCGCGAGCACGCCCATCGCGCAGGCGGCGCAGCAGGCATAACCCAGCGCCGCGCCCAGCAACCGCGCCAGCTGCTGCGCATCGTCGCGGTATTCGGCCACGTACTTGACGATGCCGGCGCCGATGCCGCCGCCGGCCAGCACCGCCAGCAGCGACATCAGGCTGGTGAACTGGCCGAGCCGCGCGACCCCGGCCGGTCCGGCGTAGACCGCCACCAGCTTCAGCACCAGCAGCGCGGCCAGCAGCTTGGCCGCGGTGGCCGCGCCGCTGTACACGCCGCTGCGCAGCACGTTCATGGCGCGGTGGCCTCGAACGCCAGGCAGGCGGCGATCACCTGCTCCACCGCATCCGCATCCAGGGTCGGCCCGATCGGCAGGCTCAGTACTTCACGGTGCAACTGCTCGCACAGCGGCAGGCTGCATCCGCTCAGTGCGGCATAGGCCGGCTGCCGGTGCGGCGGCAGCGGATAGTGCACCAGGCAGTGGATGCCGCTGGCCAGCAGATGGCGCTGCAGCGCGTCGCGCCGGGCGCAGCGCAGCACGAACAGATGCCAGGCATGGCGCGCTTCGTCGGCCACCTGCGGCAGCTGGATCAGCGGATGCACGATGCGCGCGCGATAGCGCTGCGCCACCTCGCGGCGGCGCGCGATGTCGGCATCCAGATGGTTCAGCTTGACCCGCAGCAGCGCCGCCTGCATCTCGTCCAGGCGCGAATTCACGCCTTGCACCAGGTGCCGGTACTTGATGTCCGACCCGTAGTTGCGCAGCATCCGGATCTGCGCCGCCAGCGCGGCATCGTCGGTCGCCACCGCACCGCCGTCGCCGAGCGCGCCCAGGTTCTTGCCGGGAAAGAAACTGAAGCCGGCGGCATCGCCGAAGCTGCCGGCGTGGCGCCCGTGCAGGCGCGCGCCATGCGCCTGCGCGGCGTCCTCGATCAACAGCAGACCATGCTGCCGCGCCAGCACCCGCAGCGCCGCCATGTCGGCCAGCTGCCCGTACAGGTGCACCGCCATGATCGCCCGCGTGCGCGGCCCGATCGCGCGCTCCACGCAGGCCGGATCCAGGTTGAAGCTGATCGGGTCCGGCTCCACCGGCACCGGCTGCAGCCGGTTCTCGCTGATCGCCAGGAAGCTGGCGATGAAGGTGTTGCCCGGCACGATCACCTCGTCGCCCTCGCGCAGTCGGCCGAGTTCGCGGTAGCCGCGCAGGATCAGGCTCAGCGCGTCCATGCCGTTGCCCACGCCGATGGCATGAGCGGTGCCGCAATAGCCGGCGAACTCGCGCTCGAACGCCGCCAGTTCCTCGCCCAGCACGTACCAGCCCGAGTCGATCACCCGCGCCGCCGCCGCCTTCAGTTCGTCGGCGTAGCGCGCGTTGAGCGCGCGCAGATCCAGGAACGGTACGCTCATCGCAGATCCCAGGCGTAGAAATCGTGGACCACCCCACGCGCGCCGAAGCGCTCCTTCTGCGTGACCAGGCCCTCGTTGAGGACGCGGCCCTGCTGTTCGGTGGAGATGCCCAGGCTGAAGTACTCGCGTTGCGCGTAGCGGGTTTCGATCAGCTCGGCCAGCAGCAGGCTCAGCGCATCCAGGCGCCGGCCCTGCTCGGAGCAGGCCAGGTACTGGGTATGCACCACCCGGCCGAAGTCGTACAGCAGCGTGCCGGCCAGCAGCGTCTGACCGTCGCGCACTTCGTACAACGCCAGCTGTTCCGGGAAGCGCCCGCACAACAGGCGCAGCTCCTGCAGGCTGTGGGTCGGGGTGGCGCCGTGGCGTTGCAGCACCTGGCTCAGCAGCGCATGGAACTGCGCCGGATCGGCGTTGCGCTGCACGCGCAGGCCGGCCTTGCGCGCCTTGCAGATCGAGCGCCGCCGCTCGGCGGCGAAGCGCAGCGGCTCGCGCAGGGCGATCGCCGAGGACAGGTCGCGGCGCTGCAGGCGCGCGCCGAGCCGATGCAGCGCATAGAGGTCTTCGTCCGCCGGCGACGCATGGAACAGGTGCGGCACCGCCTTGTACAGCAGCTCGTGCACGCCGCGGGCGCGGTAGTGCGCGGCGATCTGCTCGAACACCGCCAGCGTCGCCGCCGCGCGCAGATCGTGCGCGGACAGCAATCCGGCGTAGCTCAGCCCGGCATGGCTGACCACCCGCGCACCCTCGATGTTGGCCGGAAACGCAGCCACCGGCGCACCGCCGCGCTCGACCAGCAGCGAGGCATCGACGAAGCGCTCGGCGTGATACTCCATGTAGCCGCGCCGGTGCAGCAGGTTGCCGTTCCTGGACTGGGCGATCAACGCGTCCCAGGCGGGCGCATCGGCGGCGGTATACGGCCTAACCGAAAACATCGCCGTTCCCCGCGCCCATGTCGCCGGCAAGCGGCGCCACCGCCACGCCGAACCCATCGCGGCCCATGTCGTTGCCGTTGTAGAACATCAGCAGGCGGTCGCGGTGCCGGATCAGCGCCGGATAGCACAGCGTGCGCGCATCCCAGCCGCTGGGCGAACGTTGCAGGCCGAAGGCGTCGTCGCAACGCCGCCAGTGGCGGCCGTCGTCGCTGCGCGCCACGCCGGGGAAGTACGCGCCGTCGCGGTTGCCGCGGGTGAAATACATCAGGTAGCCGCCGTCGTGGCGATAGACGCGCGGGCGACCGATCCGGTATTCGCTGCCCTGCGGCAGAAGGCAGACCGTATCCTGGCGCGGGACCGCCTGCAGGTCGTCGGTCTCGGCGCAGCGGATGTGATAGCGCGGGAACGGCGTGCCGTCGATCTGTTCCCAGTCGTCGCCCACGGCATACCACAGCCGCCAGCGTCCTTCCTCGTAGCGCGCCGCATGCACCGCGGCGATGGTGCTGCGCCCGGGCGCGCGATCCAGCAGCGGCGTGTCCTGGCGCCGCTGGAACGTCTCGCCGCCATCGGTGGACACCGCCAGCCCGGTGAAGGCCAGGAACTTGGCCTTGGCCACGCGCTGGAAGCCGACATAGAACATGTACAGCCCGTCCGCCGCGGCGACCACGTCGCCGAGGATCATGCCGTTGTCGTCGAAGCAGCCGTCGCGGCCGATGTCCAGCACCGGCGCGGCGCTGACCCGCACCGCCCGGGTCGGATCGTCGCCACGCACATCGACATAGCCGATGCGGCTGACCCCGGCATCGTCGCGGAAGCCGGCATAGACGCGGATCAGCTCGGCATCCAGCCGATGCGGCGTCGGCGTCAGCGCCGAATGCCGCATCCAGCCGCCGACGCCGTCGCGTGCGGTGGCGAACGCCAGGCCGCGTTTGCTCCAGTCGAACATGGCGTCAGAGCGTCACGTCGAAGCTGGACTTGCCGGCCACCGCGCGTGCCGGCGCGCCGACGTAGACCCGGCCCGGTTCGGTGTCGCGGGTGACCAGCGCGCCGGCGCCGATCACGTTGTCCGCGGCGACCTTGACCCCGTCGCTCAGGGTGGCGTTGACCCCGACGAAACTGCTCCGGCCGATCTCGCAATAGCCGGAAATCACCGCGTGCGAGGCGACGAACACGTGGTCGTGGATCACCGTGCGATGGCCGATGTGATTGCCGCTCCACAGGATGCAGTTGTCGCCGATGCGGGTGAACGGCTGCACCACGTTGCCTTCGAACACGAAACAGTTCTCGCCCAGCTGCGCATTGCGCCAGACGAAGGCGCGCGAGCTGACGTAGCTGGCCAGGCGATAGCCGCGGCGCTTGGCGTCGAAATAGAAGCGTGTGCGCAGCCGGTTGAGGCCGCTGGCGGGAATGGCCACGAACGCCTCGACCTTGCCCGGCGGGTACAGCCGCTCCAGTTCGTCGTAGGCCACCACCGGCCGCTCGGCCAGCGTCGGCGCGCTGATGTAGTCGCGCTCGGCGCTGAAGGCGAGCACTTCGTAGTCGCTGTCTTGGCTGAAGTACTCGCAGGCGATCTGTGCCAGCTCGCCCGCGCCGATGATGACCAACGGTTTCGCCATGGCGCTACGCCTCCTGCCTGTGCACGCCGCCCGCTTCGCGCAGGAATTCGTCGTAGTCGAGGATGTAGTCGGCCGGATCGTAGGCCTGGTCGGCCAGCACCATCAGCACGCAGTCGTCGCTGAAATCGTACAGGTCGCGCCACACCATGTTGCCGAGCAGCAGGCCCTGCCGCGGATCGTCCAGCACCACCTGCAGCGGCCCGCTGCCGTCGTCGAGCAGGAACGACACCGAACCGTGCAGGGCGACGGCCAACTGGTTGAGATGGCGGTGCGCGTGCTGCCCGCGGTGCACGCCGTTCTTCGTGGCGAACAGGTAATACACGCGCCGGATGTCGAAAGGCACGTCGCGCTGCTGTTCCAGGGCGACGAGCAGACCGCGCTCGTCGCCGTGCGTACGCAACTGGATTCGTTCGATTGCCATGAGTGTGCCCGACACGGACTCCGACGCGGAGTTACCAGGCTGAGTGCCTCCGGTCTGCGGAAAGGTTGCGCCTGGCCGCACGCAACGCCGATCCGGCGTGCGTCGCCACGCCGACGCAACCTTTTGCCGCGCGCCCGGCACCCATCTGCGACCACCACTGCGCCAGCCGTCGCGCTGACCGCCGGTGGCGCAGCACGACGCCGCGAACGGCAGCGCGCATTCCATCGTTATCACCTGGACAGGGCACGCCACCATGACTTCCTCCACGCAGGCCGACGACAGCGGCTCCCTTTCCGAGACGCCACAGCATCCGCCGCGCACGTCCGCAGCCACCGCGCTGCCGCGGCCGATGGTGGTGCTGCACTGGCTCACCGTGCTGTGCCTGGTGCTGGCGGCGGGCCTGATCCTGCTGCGCGAAGAGGTCGAAGGCCGCGCCGTGCGCCAGTGGCTGCTGGAAGGACATCGCCATTTCGGGCTGTTCGTGCTCGGCCTGTTCTTCCTGCGCGTGGCGCTGCGCCTGCGGCTCGGCAAACGCCACGATGCGGATGCCGCCTCGCCGCTGCTGCGCGCGCTTGCCGGACTCACCCACGTGGTCATGTACGCGCTGCTGCTGACCCTGCCGGTGCTGGGCTGGGCGCTGAGCCAGTCCATGGGCAAGCCGGTGCATCTGTTCGCCGCCACACTGCCGGAGCTGGTCGCGCCCGATCCGGATCTGGCCGACACGCTGGGCGCCTGGCACGTGTATGCCGCGTGGGCGCTGCTCGGCCTGATCCTGCTGCATATCGGTGCCGCGCTGTGGCACCACTTCGTGCGCCGCGACGACACGCTGCGGCGAATGCTGCGCTTGCGCCGCGGCTGAGCCGCGCTTTACGCCCTTCCCTCGTCCGCCGCCGCGCCGACCCGCTCAAGGACCCATCGCATGCAGACCGCCCCGTCTCCCTCTTCTTCCTTCCGTGCCGGCACGCTGCGTGGCGCCGAGCAGGTCCTGCTGTGGTCCACGCTCGGCTCGCTGTTGCTGCTGGTCAGCCCGCGCGCCGCGGCGGTGCCGGCGTTCGCGCGGCAGACCGGCTCCTCCTGCGCGGACTGCCACATCGGCGCCTACGGCCCGGCGCTGACCCCGTATGGCATGCGCTTCAAGCTCAACGGCTACACCGACAGCGACGGCAACGGCACCAAGATCCCGGCCTCGGCGCAGCTCACCGGCACCCGCAGCGTGCCGGTGCGCGGCAAGACCAACAACCAGCTCAGCGAGGCCGACCTGTACCTGGCCGGCCGGGTCAGCGACAACGTCGGCGGCTACATCAAGGTCTCCAGCACCAATAACGGCAAGGACAAGTTCACCACCAAGCTGGACAACGTGGACCTGCGCTTCGTCGCCAAGACCTTCAAGCTCGGCGGCAAGGACGCGCTGCTCGGGGTGAGCGTCAACAACAACCCCGGCAGCCAGGACCCGATCGGCGTGCTGCCCAACGCCTCCGGCCTGGGGCCGGCCTCGGCCTACGCCAGTTCCACCACCCTGCTCAACCAGTCCTCGCTGTCCAACCGGGTGATCGGCACCAGCCTCTACGGCGTCTACGACCGCAACTGGTACGGCGAGATCGGCACCTACACCGCGCTGCCGGTCTCCACCCAGGACGATCTCGGCTACGCGGTCGGCGGCGATCCGGGCAAGCTCAGCGACACCGGCTATCTGCGCCTGAGCTACATGAAGGACCTGAAGAAGCAGTTCTTCTCCGCCGGCATGGTCGCGCTGACCACCCGGCGCCAGTTGCCGCGCAGCAGCGGTCCGCGCGACGACTTCACCGACCTGGGCTACGACCTGAACTACCAGTTCCTCGGCACCCGCGAGCACATCCTCAAGCTCGGCTACCTCAACATCTACGAGCGCCGCCGCTACGGCAGCGCACTGATCGACCCGGCCGACCCCAGCGTGGCCGGGCTGCGCCGCGGCAGCATCCGCGACCAGTCGATCAATCTCAGCTACACCTACAAGCAGAGCTACGGCCTGCTGCTGGCGCATTTCATCAACACCGGCTCGGCCGACGCGTTCCGCTACAGCCCGTACGGCACGCCGGACACCACCAGCAACCTGATCAGCGCGTCCTGGGCGCCGTTCGGCAAGGACGATGCGTTCACCTCGATCGCCAACCTGCGCCTGTCCGCGACCTGGTTCCGTTTCAGCAAGTTCAACGGCACCACCGGCAACGTGTTCGGCGCCCTGCCGGTCACCCGCCCGCACGACCTGAACCAGTTCTCGCTGGCACTGAGTCTCGCCTTCTGAGCCTCCCTTTCCCCCACGTACGGATCGTCATGAAACCAGCCAACGCAGTTCCCCTGTGGTGCACCCTGATGGCCAGCCTGCTGCCGCTCGGCGCCGTGCTCGCGCCGGCCGCGCATGCCGGCGGCGGCCTGCCCGGCGCCGGCGTGTTCGCCACCGAATGCGCCGAATGCCATAGCGCGGCGCCGGGCAAGAACAAGAAGGGCCCGACCCTGTTCGGCGTGGTCGGACGCAGTGCCGGCAGCGTGCCGGACTACCACTACTCGGAGGCGATGAAGAAAAGCCAATGGATCTGGACCGACGACAAGCTGCGCAGCTACCTGGCGCAACCGTCCGGCAAGGCGCTGGCAGGCGGCAACATGAAGTACGACGGACTGGACGACAGCAAGCAGCTCGAGGAATTGATCGCCTACCTGAATGGCCTGCACTAAAGCGATCGCCCGGTAGTGCGGGCAAACGGGTTCGTCGGGTATACAGACGGCCCCGAGCGCTCGCGCCTGCCTGGCCTGCGCCCTCCCCCTGACCCCGGACCGACGTTGCCCGTCATCTCAGCGCCCCCCCCCGCTCCTGCCCCCGCGCACGCCCGAGCGCCTTCGGCCTGCGCCTGCGCGCGCCGTTGCGCATGGTGCAGGCGCCTGCGCGCGCCGTTGCAGCGGCGCGCGCAGGCCTGCCCCCGCCAGCGCAGCCGCTGGGGTCCGCTGGGCAGCGTCGCGTTGGCGCTGGCGGTGTGGTTGCCGGGTGCCGACGCCGTCGCCGCGCGCGTGGGCGGTGCGCTGGGGCTGAGTTCGCAGCTGGTCGATCGCGGCGTGGCGGTGACTCCGGCCACATCCACCGTGCAGGGCGCCGCGTATTGGCTCCCGGCACCGGGCTGGTCGCTGAGCGTGTCCGCCAGCAGCTTGCTGCGCAAACCCGGGGAGCTGCGCCTGGTCACGGCCGAGGCCTCGCGCAACTGGACGCTGTCGGACAACTGGCAGATGCAGGCTGGCCTGCTGTACTACGTCTACCCCGCCAATCGGGTCGAGAAACTGCTCAATCGCAACGAAGCCAGCCTGGGCTGGTCGTACCGGGACCTGCTGAGCTTCTCGGTGGCCGCGTTCCAGCTGCCCGACAGCGGCGACCGCGGCCGCTGGTACAAGGCGGCCGACCTGAGCGTGCACCAGGCCTTGCCGGCGCACCTGGCGCTGTCCGCCGGCGTCGGCATCAGCCAGGCGCCGTCCGCCCTGTACGGCCTGGGCAGCGCCGAGCACTACCGCTACGGCCACGCCGGGCTGCTGTGGAACGCCGGCTCGTGGACGGCCGAGATCGACCGGGAATTCAGCGGCGCGCGCGGCGGCTACGCCTGGCATGCCAAGCCCCCCTGGCCTTGGGTGATCACCGTGTCGCGGTCCTTCTGAGTCCCACGCAACCTTTTGCCCGCCGAACCGGCACAGACCGACGTCCGTTGCGAGTCCATGCCTTCATGAACGAAACCGATCCCCTTGGCGATGCCACCGACCGCGTGCTGCTCCGGCGCATGGCCGGCGGCGACCGCGACGCGCTGGCCACCCTGTACCGCAACTACCACGGGCGGTTGTGCCGGTTCCTGTCGCGGCTGACCCGGCGCCCGGACATCATCGAGGAAGCGATCAACGACTGCTTCTGGATCGCCTGGCAGAAGGCCGGCGACTTCCGCGGCGATTCGCAGGTCTCGACCTGGATCATGGGCATCGCCTACCGCTGCGGGCTCAAGGCGATCCGCCACCACAGCGACGAGGCGATCGAGGACGGGGTGACCGCCGAAGACCACTTCGCCGCCACCGACCCGGACGAGGACCGCGAACTGCGCGACTGGCTGGGCAAGGGCCTGGAGCGGCTGTCGGCCGACCAGCGCCTGGTGGTCGAACTGGTCTACGGCCTGGGCCACAAGCTGGAAGACGTCGCGGCGATCATGCAGTGCCCGGTGGGCACGATCAAGGCGCGGCTGTTCCATGCGCGGGTCAAGCTGCGCAACGTGCTGCCCGGATTGGCCGGCGGCGCTTCCCCTCTGACGGAGAGCGTGTCATGAAGACAGGCTTCAACGAGCCGGGCAACGAGTGCTCGCACGCCTGGGAACTGATGCCGTGGGTGCTGCAGTCCAGCGCCACGGAAGAACAGCACGACTGGCTGATCGCGCACCTGGCCAAGTGCAGCTTCTGCAGCGCCGAGTTCGCGCAGCAGAGCCGGCTGCGCCTGGCGATGTCGCTGCCCAGCGACGTGCCGGTGGACGCCGAGGCCGGGCTGCAGCGCCTGCTCGGCCGCCTCGACGCGCCCGAGCCGCAGCGCCAGCCGGCGCGCGTGCGCTCCAGCTGGACCACGCGGGCGCTGGTCGCCGCGGCGCTGCTGCAGGCGGTGGGCCTGGGCGTGCTCGGGGCCAGGCTGTCCGCCAGCGACCAGAGCGCCAGCTACCGCACCCTCAGCGATACCGCGCAGCCGCTGGCCGCCGACGCGATCCGCGTGGTGCCGGATGCGCACATGTCCCTGGCCGACTGGGACGCCCTGCTGCGTAAGCTGCAGCTGCGCGTGGTCGGCGGCCCCAACGGCGCTGGCGCCTACACCGTGGTGCCGGTCCAGGCCGGCTCGCCGGCGCAGCCGCAGCGCAGCGTGCAGCAGTTGCGTGCGACGCCCGGCATCCGCCTGGCGGAGCCGATTTCCGCACCATGAGCCTTTCTCGCGCCGGCCTGCTCTTCGCCTGTCTAGTGCTCGGCGCTTGCGCCCATGACCGGCGCAACGCTGCCGCCACACCTGCTGCTGCGGCGGCGGCAACCGCGAAGACACCGACCCTGGACGCCTCGCCGACGCTGGACAGCCAGCGCCAGATCGTGCTCGCCGTGGCCAATCCGATGGCCGCGCCGGGCCGCCACGCCGGCTCCAACCTGATCGGCTACGCCTCCTCCAGCTACTACGGCGCAGGCGCCCAGGCCGCCGGCATGCTCGATGCGTTGACCCGCCGCTATGGCCTGCGCGCGGTGACCGGCTGGCCGATCAAGCCGCTCGGCCTGTACTGCGTGGTGCTGGAGCCGGCACCGGGGGTGCAACGCGACGCACTGCTCGCGGCGCTGGCCAAGGACGAACGCGTCGCCCTGTCGCAACCGTTGCAGGACTTCGCCACCTATGCCGACCCGGCGCCGCCGGCCACGCCGACGCCGCCGCTGCACTACAACGATCCCTACGTGGACATGCAGCGCGGCTTCGTCGCCACCAATGCCGCCGCCGCACAGGCGCTGAGCCAGGGCCAGGGCGTGACCGTGGCCATCGTCGATACCGGCGTGGACACCGCGCATCCGGACCTGCAGGGCCGCCTGCGCGACGTGCGCGACCTGGTCGCCGCCGATCCTGCCGCGTTCAACCGCGACCACCACGGCACCGAGGTCGCCGGGATCATCGCCGCCGGCAGCAACAACCATCTGGGCATCGTCGGCATGGCGCCCAAGGCCATGCTCGACGTGTACAAGGCCTGCTGGTACCCGCAGCGCGCCGGCGCCGGCGCCGGCTGCAATTCCTTCACCCTGGCCAAGGCGCTGGTCGCGATCGGCGACACCCGCACGCGCATCATCAACCTGAGCCTG
Organism: Xanthomonas campestris pv. phormiicola; assembly: GCA_025666215.1. Classification (NCBI taxonomy): domain Bacteria; kingdom Pseudomonadati; phylum Pseudomonadota; class Gammaproteobacteria; order Lysobacterales; family Lysobacteraceae; genus Xanthomonas; species Xanthomonas campestris. The sequence goes on from CP102593.1 coordinate 2,748,213, forward strand.
GGCGGGCCGGCCGATCCGCTGCTGCGCAAGCTGCTCGAGCAGTTGCTGCGGCAGGGCCGCATCGTGGTCGCGGCGATGCCGCCGGACGGCCGCCTGGACGGCTTTCCCGACGGCACCCCGGGCGTGATCGTGGTACGCAGCAGCAGCGCCACCCCGTCGCCGCCGGGCGTGCTCAGCGCGCCCGGCGAGGACATTCTCACCACCCAGCCCAACGGCGCCTACGATTTCACTTCCGGCTCGTCGATGGCCACCGCCCACGTCAGCGGCGTGGTCGCGTTGCTGCTGTCGCTGGCGCCGCAGCTGGATGCGCGCAGCGTGCACGAGCTGCTGCGCCGGACCAGCCGGCAACGCGACGGCCTGCTGCAGGTGGATGCCGCCGCCGCGGTGCAGGCGCTGCCGCGCACCGCCACCACGGCGCGCTGAGCGCGGCGGCCATGGCCAAGTGGATTCCGCAGTGGCTGCACCGGCTCGGCTCGCCGCCGACGTTCTACCGCATCGCCGGCACGATCCGCCCGTGGGCGCTGGGCGCGGCGCTGCTGCTTGGCGCGGTCGCGTTCTACGGCGGCCTGGTGCTGGCGCCGCCGGACTACCAGCAACACGACGCCTACCGGATCATCTTCATCCACGTGCCCAGCGCCTGGATGAGCCTGTTCGTGTATGCCGCGATGGGCGCGGCCGGCTTCGTCGCCCTGGTGTGGCGGCTGAAGCTCGCCGAAGTGGCGTGCATGGCCTGCGCCTCGATCGGCGCGGCGTTCACCTTCATCACCCTGTGCACCGGCTCGCTGTGGGGCAAGCCGATGTGGGGCGCCTGGTGGACCTGGGACGCGCGGCTGACCTCGGAACTGGTGCTGCTGTTCCTGTACCTGGGCGTGATCGGCCTGTACCGCGCGATCGAGGATCCGCGCCAGGGCGCGCGCGCCGCCGCGCTGCTGGCGCTGGTCGGGCTGATCAACCTGCCGATCGTGCATTTCTCCGTGGTCTGGTGGAACACCCTGCACCAGGGCTCGACCGTGCGCGTGCTGGGTCCGTCGAAGATGCCGCTGGCGATGCTGTGGCCGCTGCTGACCGCGGTGCTGGCGAGCAAGTGCTATTACCTGGCCAGCCTGCTCGGCCGCATGCGCACCGACCTGCTGGCGCTGGAGCGCGGCAAGGGCTGGGTGCGGGCGCTCGCCCTGGCCGCACACGCGCCGGCGCCGCTGCCGGAAGCGCGCCTGGCGGCGGAGCACGCGGCATGAGCGGGTTCTGGGCGATGGGCGGCTACGCGGCCTACGTGTGGACCGCCTATGCGCTGTTCCTGCTGGTCCTGCTGCTGGACACGCTGCTGCCGCGCTGGCGGCAGCGGCGCCTGCTCGCCGACACGCGCGCCCAGTTGCTGCGCGAACAGGCGCGGCGCCAGCGCGGCGCCTCTTCTTCCCGCTTGCCCGGTAGCGCCGATGAATCCCACCCGTAAGCGCCGCCTGCTGATCGTACTGCTGGTGCTGGGCGCCGCCGCGCTCGCCACCGGCCTGTTCGTGCTGGCCCTGCAGCACAACATCAGCTACCTGTTCACGCCCAGCCAGGTGCAGGCCGGCCAGGCCGACGGCTACCGCGTGTTCCGCCTCGGCGGCATGGTCAAGGCCGGCTCGATCCGGCGCAGCGCCGATTCGCTGCGGGTGGAGTTCACCGTGATCGACAAGTCCGGCGCCACCGCGGTCGCCTACACCGGGATCCTGCCCGACCTGTTCCGCGACAACCAAGCGGTGATCGCCACCGGTTCGCTGCACGGCGCCGCTTTCGTCGCCACCGAGGTGCTGGCCAAGCACGACGAGACCTACATGCCGCAGGAACTCAAGGACGCGATGGCGCAGGCCCACGCCGGGCGTACCGCGGCAGCGGTTTCCGCGTCGATTTCTGCATCGCCCGCCAGGTCGGCGCCGCCATGACGCGGGCACCGCAGTGCCGCGCCGCGCTGCGCCGGCCGCGCTCGGGCGCACGGCTGCAATGACCGCGGAACTGGCCCAGCTCGCGCTGATCCTGGCCCTGCTGCTGGCGCTGGCACAGGGGCTGCTGCCGCTGCTCGGCGCCTGGCGCGGCGATGGCGCGCTGATGGCGGTGGCGCGGCCCGCTGCGTATGCGCAGGCGCTGTTCGCCTGGCTGGCCTTCGCCCTGCTCGCCCATGCGCTGCTGCGCCTGGATTTCTCGGTGCGCTACGTGGCCGCCAACGCCAACCTGGCGCAGCCCTGGTACTACCGGCTGGCCGCGGTATGGGGCGCGCACGAAGGCTCGCTGCTGCTGTGGATCGCCATCCTTGATCTGTGGACGCTGCTGCTGGCGCGCAGCAGCCGGCACCTGCCGGAGGCGTTCGCCGCGCGCGTGCTGGGCGTGCTCGGCCTGATCGCCGCCGGCTTCCTGGCGTTCGTGCTGTTCACCTCCAATCCGTTCGCGCGGCTGTCGCCGATGCCGCTGGACGGCAACGAACTCAACCCGGTGCTGCAGGATCCGGGCATGGTGTTGCACCCGCCGGTGCTCTACACCGGCTACGTCGGCTTCTCGGTCGCCTTCGCCTTCGCCATCGCCGCCCTGCTCGGCGGCGAACAGCAGCAGGCCTGGGTGCGCTGGGCGCGGCCGTGGACCAACGTCGCCTGGGGCTTCCTCACCGCCGGCATCGTCGCCGGCAGCTGGTGGGCGTATGCCGAACTGGGCTGGGGCGGCTGGTGGTTCTGGGATCCGGTGGAGAACGCCAGCTTCATGCCGTGGCTGGTCGGCGCGGCGCTGATCCACACCCAGGCGGTCACCGAGAAGCGCGGCGCGCTCGGCGCCTGGACCCTGCTGCTGTCGATCCTGGCGTTCTCGCTGTCCTTGCTGGGCACCTTCCTGGTGCGCTCGGGCGTGCTGACCTCGGTGCACGCCTTCGCCGCCGACCCGCGCCGCGGCCTGTACATCCTCGGCTTCCTGATCGTGGCGGTCGGCGGCGCGCTGCTGCTGTACGCGCTGCGCGCGCCGCGGCTGGCCGCCGGCAAGCCGTTCGCGGCGCTGTCGCGGGAAACCGCGATCCTGGTCGGCAACCTGATGCTGACCGTGGCCGCGGCGATGGTGCTGCTGGGCACGCTGTTCCCGCTGCTCGGCGATGCGCTGAAGCTGGGCAAGGTGTCGGTCGGCCCGCCCTACTTCGGCCTGCTGTTCCCGCTGCTGATGCTGCCGGTGGTGCTGCTGCTGCCGTTCGGCCCGTATCTGCGCTGGGGCCGGACCGAGGCGGGCGCGCTGCAGGCGGTGGCCGCGCGCGCCGGCCTGGCCGCACTGGCCTGCGCGCTGCTCGCCTTCGTGCTGACCGAAGGGTCGGCACGCGCGGTCGCCGGCGTCGCCGCCGCGGTGTGGATCGGCGTCGGCACCGCGCTGTATGCCTGCAAACGCCTGCGCGACGCGCCGCGCGGCCGCCGCTTCCCCGCTGAGCTGGCCGGCATGCTGCTGGCCCATGCCGGCGTGGCGGTGTTCGTGGCCGGCGTGCTGCTGTCGGACAGCCTGTCGATCGAGCGCGACGTGCGCCTGGCGCCCGGGCAAAGCGAACAGATCGGCGGCTACGCGTTCCGCTTCGACGGCGTGCGCATGCTCGACGGCCCCAACTGGAAGGCCGAGCAAGGCACGCTGACGGTGAGCCGCGACGGTGCGGCGGTGGCGGTGCTGCATCCGCAGAAGCGCCTGTATTCCAGCGAGCGGATCCAGACCGAGGCGGCGATCGATGCCGGCGTCGTCCGCGATCTGTACGTCGCGCTGGGCGAGCCGATGGACGACCAGCACATCGAGAACGCCTGGACCCTGCGCCTGTACTACAAACCCTTCATCCGCTGGATCTGGCTGGGCGGCCTGCTGATGATGCTGGGCGGTTTCGTCAGCGCCTGCGCGCGCCGGCTGCGTGCGCCGCACCCGGTCGCACCCGGCGCCGAGCTTGCCGCGCCGGTCGCCACGACCGCATCGGCGATACCGCCATGAGCCGGCTGCTGCCCCTGCTCGGTTTCCTGCTGCTGGCCGCGCTGTTCGGTTTCGGCATCTACTGGAGCCGCGCGCACGACCCGCGCGAGGTGCCCTCGCCGCTGATCGGCAAACCGGCGCCGGCGTTCTCGCTGCCGCGCCTGGACGATCCCGCGCAACGCGCCGGCAGCGCCGAATTGCGCGGCCGCCCGTACCTGCTCAACGTGTTCGGCAGCTGGTGCCTGGCCTGCGGCGAGGAGCATCCTGTGCTGCTGGCGCACGCCAACGACCTCGGCGTCGCACTGATCGGCTACGCCTACAAGGACGACCCGCGCGACGCGCGCGCCTGGCTCGCGCAGCGCGGCAATCCGTATGCGCTGGTGGTGGTCGATCAGGACGGACAGCGCGCGATCGACTTCGGTGTCTACGGCGCCCCCGAGACCTTCCTGATCGACGCCCAGGGGGTGATCCGCTACAAGCATGTCGGCGTGCTGACCGCTGCGGTGATCGCCGATGAACTGCGCCCGGCGATCGCCGCGCTGGAGGGAGCACGACGATGAGCGGAGCGGACCCGCGCAATCGGTGCAGCCGGCAATGGGCCATGCCCTGGCAACTGCTGCTGTTGCTGCTGCTCGCCCATGCGCTGCCGGCGGCGGCGCAGGCGGTGGATCCGCTGCCGTTCCGGGATCGGCAGCAGGAGCAGCGTTTCCAGCACCTGACCGCGCAATTGCGCTGCCTGGTCTGCCAGAACGAGAACCTGGCCGACTCCAACGCGACGCTGGCGCGCGACCTGCGCCACCAGGTGTTCGCGCAATTGCAGGCCGGCCGCAGCGATGCGCAGATCAGGCAGTACATGGTCGATCGCTATTCCCGGTTCGTGCTCTACGACCCGCCGCTGGCGCCCGACACCTGGCTGCTGTGGTTCGGTCCGCTGCTGTTCCTGCTCGGTGGCGCGGCCCTGGTCGTGGCCACGCTGCGGCGCCGGGCTGCCGCAGCGCAAGTCCCTGCGCAACAGGAGCCGGAAGAACAATGGTGAGCGCCGGCTTCTGCATCGCCGCCACGTTGATGGTGGCCGTCGCATTGAGCGCCTTGCTATGGCCGCTGCTGCGCCGGCATCCGGGCGCACGCAGGCGGCGGCTGACCGCCGCGGCGCTGCTGGCGGCGACGCTGCCGCTGGCCAGTGCCGGCCTGTACCTGCTGGTCGGCGACCCGGCCGCGCTCGCCGGCGTTCCCGTGCAGGCCGCACCCGCGCCCGATCCGGGCGTGGCGCAGCGGGCACTGCAGCAATGGCTGGACCAGGCCGCGGCGGCAGTGCAGGCGAAGCGCAGCGGCGAGGCACGCGACGCCTACGCGCAGGCGCTGCGGATCGAGCCGGACAACAGCGAGGCGATGCTCGGCTGGGTCGAGGCGGACATGGCCGGGCGGCGCGACTTCGCCGTCGGCAGCACCGCGCACGGCATGCTCGAGCGCGTGCTCGCGCAGCAGCCGGACAACCAGCGTGCCCTGTGGATGCTGGGGATCGGCGAATTCCAGCAGCACCGCTACGCCAACGCCGCGGCGCACTGGCGGCACCTGCTCGGCCTGCTGCCCGATGCGTCGCCGCTGCGCGAGGCAGTGACGCAAAAGATCGCCGCCGCCGAGGCGATGGCCGCAGCGCCTGATGCAGCGCCCGCCGCGGCGCGCTGACGCGCCATTGCTGGCGCGATCTGTCGCACGGTCCCGGCATCCAGATGCCGCCCGCGCTACCCTTCATCGTTCAACGAGAGAGCGAGCCGCACTGTGCAGCACCCCATGCCGGTTTCCCCGAACAGCCCGAACAAGCGCGTCTATCCAATCAGGCCGACGGCAAGCAAGCTCGGCGTCTGCGGCCTGGTGTTGACCGCGTTGATCGCGACCTGCCTCTGGCCGCGCGACGCGACGGCGAAGGTCGCGATGACGCCGGGCATCACCGGGCACCTGCTGGTCCCCGTGTTCGTCAACGGCAAGGGCCCCTACAACTTCATGCTCGACACCGGCGCCGACACCAGCGCGGTCTATGCCTGGTTCGCGTCGCAACAGCGTCTGCCCTCCGGCAAGACCGCGACCATCAGCGGCGCGACCGGGGATGTAGAGGAAACGACGACGCGGCTAGAGTCGCTCTCGCTGGACGGCAGGGCGATCCATCATCTCGACGTGGACACCCTTCCCGACCGGACCGACGGTGTGAAGATCGCGGGAATCGTCGGCGCCGATCTGCTGATGGAGCGCCTGACGGTGATGGACACGGCGTCGGCGCCGATCTGCTGATGGAGCGCCTGACGGTGATGGACACGGGCTGCGAGACCGTCGCGCTGCTGCCGCGCAGCATGCAGGCGGCACGGCTCGCCGGAGGCAGCGCGACCCTGATCGAGGCGGGTTCGATCAGAAACGGCAAGCAATTGACATTGCCGGTCACTGTCAACGGCGTGGCCGGCGTGGCGACGCTCGACAGCGGCGCCCGCTCGTCCATGATCAACACCACCTTCGCCAACGCCGCACGGATCGATCCCGGCTCGAGCGCGTTCCGCGACGGCCCGCCCGCGCGTGGTGCCGTCCAGACGCCCATCCCTTCGCGCATCGGCCCGATCGGCACAGTGCGCTTTGCGGGATCGACCCAGCGCAACGTCGTGGCGCGCGTCGTCGACCTGCCGGTGTTCGACGATGCCGGATACGCCAACGGGCACGCGTTCAACATCGGCGTGGACATGCTCCACGCCATGCGCATCACGCTCGATTACAGTGCGCGCCGGGTATGGATCGGCCCGTCACGCTGTGTTGCCAAGTGAGCAGCCGGGCCTGATTCCAGTTCATGCCAGGCGTTCGATTGCCAGGCGTTCGATGGATGCTGCAAACCCAGCCCTATCCCACAGCTGCCGCGGCGGTGTCCGCGCAACCTGCAGCAATGGCCGCTACCGCCGTCGCTGGCGCTTAGAGGCCGGCACATTCGCCTCGAGACGCTTGCCGGCGCCGTGGCCTGGAATGCCGCGTCTGCTGGCTGCGGCCACGGCACCAGGTACCGCAGGAAGGTTCGATCACCATGGCCGCCGATCAGCCGGCCAACGCCCGGGCGGACGTTGCGCTGCTCGCCCTGGCGGAGCATTGCGCAGCAAATACGGGAATGCGTATCATTAACTCGTTCGGCAGGATTCATCGCCGCCACGCTCCTGCCTAGCCCGATGCCAAGCCGGTGCCTCTCCCGACAGGCTTCCATGCATCCAGTTGCGCCCGCCCCGCTGCGCGATCCACGCGCCCCGCGCCCGCCCGCCGCCTCGCGGCGTCCATTGCCGCCCTGGCTGGGCGTGCTGACGCGCAGCCTGGCGGCGATCTTCGGCGGCTATGCGCTGGCCGCGGCGACCTCCGCGCTGCTGCCCTTGCTGTGGCCAAGCCTGCGCGCGCAGGCCGTGCTCAGCGGCATGATGCTGGGCATCCTGGTCTGCGCCTGCACCGCGTTGTGGGCGTTCGCCGCGCGCAGCGCCGCCCGCGCCTGGCTGGGGATCGTCGCGGTGCTGGCGCCGATGGCCCTGGCCATCGCCTGGCTGCCGCAGCACGCGCCATGAAGCAGGGATTCCGCCAGTCGATGGCCTGGCTGCACACCTGGACCGGGCTGCTGGTCGGCTGGGTGCTGCTGCTGATCTTCATGGCCGGCACCGCCAGCTATTTCCGCGACGAGATCAGCCGCTGGATGCGCCCGGAGCTGCCGAGCGCGCAGCTGGGCACCGATACCGTCGCCGCGCGCGCGGTCGCGTTGCTGGAGCGGCAGGCGCCGCAGTCGCCGCAATGGACGGTGTCGCTGCCGGGCGCACGCTCCTCGTTCACGCAACTGTTCTGGCGCAATCCACCGCCGGCCGACGGCAGCCGGCAGAGCCGCAGACAGATGTTCGGCGACGCCTTGCTGGATCCGCTCAGCGGCCAGGCCAGCAGCGCGCGCGACACCCGCGGCGGCGAGTTCTTCTATCGCCTGCACTTCGACCTGCACTACATCCCGGTGCTGTGGGCGCGCTACATCGTCGGCTTCTGCGCCATGTTCATGCTGGTGGCGATCGTCAGCGGGGTCATCACCCACAAGAAGATCTTCAAGGACTTCTTCACCTTCCGCCCGGCCAAGGGCCAGCGCTCGTGGCTGGACTTCCACAACGTCAGCGCGGTGCTGGCCCTGCCCTACCACGCGATGATCACCTACACCGGGCTGGTCACGCTGATGCTGATGTACCTGCCGTGGGGCATCAAGGTCGCCTATCCGAACGCCGAAGAAGCCTTCTACGCCGAAGCGTTCTCGCAGCCGGCCAATCCCCGCGAAGCCAGCGGCCAGCCGGGCGCGCGCCTGCCGATCGCGCGCCTGCTGGACGTGGCCCGCGCCGAATGGGGCGCGCAGGCGCCGATCGCCGGGTTCTCGCTGTACAACCCGGGCGATGCGGCGGCGGTGATCGAGATCCGCCAGGGCGAAGGCCGGCGCCTGGCCTACGATCCGCCGTCGCTGCTGCTGGATGCCGGCAGCGGACAGGTCCTGGCGCGCAGCGGCAACCCCGGCGCGGCCGCGCAGACCCGCAGCACGCTGTACGGCCTGCACCTGGCGCACTTCGCCGGGTCCGGACTGCGCTGGCTGTTCTTCGGCTCCGGCCTGCTCGGCTGCCTGATGGTGGCCAGCGGCGTGATCCTGTGGGCGATCAAGGAACGGCCCAAGCACGCCAAGGCCGGCCGGATCGGTTTCGGCCTGCGCCTGGTCGATGCGTTGAACATCGGCACGGTGGCCGGCCTGCCGATCGCCTTCGCCGCCTATTTCTGGGGCAACCGGCTGATCCCGGTGCATGCGGCCGAGCGCCCGGATCAGGAAGCGGCCGTGTTCTTCCTGGCCTGGGCGAGCGCGCTGCTGGCCGCCTTCGTCTGGCCCAGACGCGCGATGTGGGCCTGGCAGCTGTCCCTGGGGGCCGCGCTATTCATGCTGCTGCCGGTGCTCAATGCGTTGACCACGGACGCGCACCTGGGCAGGACCGTGCCGGCCGGCGATTGGGCGCTGGCCGGGGTGGACCTGGTCTGCTTCGGGCTGGGTTGCGTGCTGGCGGCCGCGGCGCGGCGCATGCAGCGCTGGCAACCGCCGCTGTCGGCGGCCGAACGCCGCGCACGCGAACGGGCGGCGGCGCAGCCCGTGTCGACCGCGGCGCTGGAGACGCCATGAACCTGCTCGGCCTGGGCCTGGCCTTTTCCGGCTTCGTCGCGCTGTGCCTGGCGATGGAGAAACACCAGCTGGAGCTGTACGGCGCGCAGCGCGCCGCGCCGGCGCGGATGCGCCAGCTGCGCATCGGCGGCTGGCTGCTGCTGGCCGCGGCGTTCGCGTGCAGCGTGACAGCGCTGGGCTGGACCATCGGCCCGGTGCTGTGGCTGGGCACGCTCAGCGCCAGCGCCGCGCTGCTGACCTACGGCCTGCTGCCGTACCGGCCCGGCGCCATCGTGCCGCTGGCGCTGGCCGCACCGCCGCTGGGCCTGGCGGCCGCGCTGCTGTCGTGAACCAAGTCGCCGCATCGGCCTCGAATCCTTCGGTCCCGCAGACCGGGGTGCGGCTGCTGGCGATCCTGTCCGGTGAAGAAGCTGAGTTGACAGCCCTTCATTGCAGCGTCCTCGCTCAGGTTTCGCGGGCCAGGGAAATGGTGGCCATGCCCAGCAGGGTCATCAGCAACGAACCGCCGACGTGCAGCGCCAGCATGCCGGCCGACCACCCCAGGCGGCCGTCGCGCAACAGCAGCAGCAGCTCGGCGGAGAAGGTCGAGAAGGTCGACAATCCGCCGGCCAGGCCGGTGATGACGAACAGGCGCCAGGCCGGCGACAGAGTCGGCATCGCGCCGAAGAACGCGATGCCGGCGCCGACGATGTAGGCCGCGATCAGGTTCGACGCCAGCGTGCCCATGGGGATGTACGGCACGAACGCATTCATGCTCAGGCTCAAGGCGTACCGCAGCAAGGCGCCGAGCATCGCGCCGATGCCGATCGCGAGAATCGTGTGGAGACTGGTCATGAAGGGGGAGCCTTGCCGGCATACGCCGCGTGCTGGGGGGCATTGTGCGCAAGAGGCAACTCGCACAGGAAGAGCACAGCATGCACCTTGCGCAGCTCGTCGGCATGCACGAGCGCGAAGTCGCGCAGGCGCTGCCCGGTGTCCAGCGACTCCAGGCATTGCGGATGCCGCATGCCGGTCAGCTCGGGGTGGTGATGCGACAGCCGTTGCCCGGGCAGGTAGCCGTGACTGACCTGGTGCAACACGGCCTGCGCGATACCTGCCTTCCTGGCGACCGCCAGCAGATGGTCGGCGAGCGCCGGCGCCGTCAGGCGGTGCCACAAACGCGTGGCACCGGCTTTGCTGGAGATCGGGAAATAGAGCCGCAGCGCGGCAATGTGGCGCTGGGTGTCCTGGCTCACTGGTTGCCCTCCTCGCTCGCGCTTGCGGGCGCGCTGCCGTCCTGCGGTGTCGGCGGTGGTTGTCCGTCCTGCCGGTTCTGCTGCGTGCGGAACTGCGCCAGTTCGGCGATGCGCAAGGCTTCTGGAACGGCGTGCCCGTGGCTGCGATGCTTGCCATGGCCCACGCGCTGGGCGTGGTAGATGCCGGTGTGGCCGGAGAACAGGTAGGCCGTGACGCAACCGATCGCCGCCAGCGGGCCGATGTCGGCGCCGAACAGCTCCATGGCCAGCAGCGTCGTGGCGATCGGCGTATTGGCGGCGCCGGAGAACACGGCGACGAAGCCGATCCCGGCCAGCAGCGGGAACGGCAGGTGCAGCAGCGGCGCCAATGCGTTGCCGAGGGTCGCGCCGATGTAGAACAGCGGCGTGACTTCCCCGCCCTTGAAGCCGGTGCCCAGCGAGGCCACGGTAAACGCCAGCTTGCCGAAGAAATCCCATGGCGCCATCGGCTGCTGGAAGGAACGCACGATGTCGGGGATGCCCAGGCCGATGTAGCGGTAGGCATCGAGCGCCCACACCGCGGTGGCGACCACGCTGCCGCCGACGGCCGGCCGCAGCGGCGCATAACCGATGCAACGTCTGACCAGCGCGCCGAGCCGGTGCGTGGCGGTGGCGAACAGCATGCCGACCAGGCCGAACACGATCCCCGCGGCGACCACCGCCAGCACGCTCGACACGCCGACCGGCACGACCCGACCCACCGCATAGTGCGTGTGATGCACGCCCCACGCCAGGCACGCCTGGTCGGCGACGATCGCAGCGACGATGCACGGGAACAGCGCGTCGTAGCGCATGCGTCCGATCGCGAGCACTTCCAGCCCGAACACGGCGCCGGCCAATGGCGTTCCGAACACCGAGGCGAATCCGGCGCTGATGCCGGCCATCAACAGGACGCGCCGGTCCTGACGCTGCATGCGCAACACGTGCGTGAGCTGGTCGGCCAGCGCCCCGCCCATCTGCACGGCGGTTCCCTCGCGGCCGACCGATGCGCCGAACAGATGGGACACCACCGTTGCGCCCAGCACCAGCGGCACCATGCGCAAGGGCACGACCTTCCTGGGGTCGTGGATCTCGTCGATGATCAGGTTGTTGCCGCCATCCACGCTCCTGCCCAACAGGTGGTAGACCAGGCCGACGCCGAACCCGGCTGCGGGCAGCAGCCAGATGACCCAGCGATGCGCTTCGCGCCAGGCCGTGGCGCGATCGAGGGACACCAGGAAGAACGCGGAGGCGGTGCCTGCAAGCAGGCCAACCACGCTGGCGATCAGCAGCCACTTGCCCAGATAAGGCAACAGTTCGAGTTGTTCGGGTCGGCGGAATGTGCGCATCGGTCTTGTCTGCTCGAAGGGATCGGGCTGACCGACAGCAAGGGGTGCGGACGCATGCGCCTACAGCCCCGACCGTGGTCAGGTGTCTGTAGGCGTCATCAACTGCGCCGTGGGGGCAGTGGTTGAAGGAGGAACGCCATCTCCTGTAGACGAATTATGGAACGCGGCCAGTCGCCTGTCCAGCCGCGCCCCGATATGCCCTGCCCTTCGATTCGGCCGGCGATCCAGGCGCGTGGCGATGCAACCGCATCGTCGGCGTCGCCGCTGCGGGAAAACGGCGCGCAGGCATGTCGCCTGCCGCGCCGCCGGTCACCGCGTCGGCTTGCCCTTGTCCGCCCGCGCCTGCTCGCGCGCGGCGCGCAGCCGGTCGAGCTTGTCCTTGAGCTTGATCTCCAGGCCGCGCTCCACCGGCCGGTAGTACACGCGCTCGCCCATCGCATCCGGAAACCCGGTCTGGTCCAGGGCGATGCCGCCTTCGGCATCGTGGTCGTACTGGTAGTGCTCGCCGTAGCCGAGGGTCTTCATCAGCTTGGTCGGCGCGTTGCGCAGGTGCAGCGGCACGTCCTGGGTGCCGCTCTCGCGGACTTCGGCCTTGGCCTGGTTGAAGGCGGCGTAGCCGGCGTTGGACTTGGCGGTGCTGGCCAGGTACAGCACCAGTTGCGCGAAGGCCAGTTCGCCTTCCGGGCTGCCCAGCCGCTCGTAGATGTCCCAGGCTTCCAGCGCCATCTGCTGGGCGCGCGGATCGGCCAGGCCGATGTCCTCGATCGCCATGCGGGTCAGGCGCCGCGCCAGGTAGGCCGGATCGCAGCCGCCGTCGAGCATGCGCGTGAGCCAGTACAGCGCCGCATCCGGGTTGGAGCTGCGCACCGACTTGTGCAGCGCCGAGATCTGGTCGTAGAACTGCTCGCCGCCCTTGTCGAAGCGGCGGGTGCGGTCGGCCAGCACCTGCAGCAGGGTCTGCGGGGTGATCTCGCCGTCCTCGCCCTGGGCCAGCTCGGCGGCGATCTCCAGCAGGGTCAGCGCGCGCCGCACGTCGCCGTCGGCGGCGCTGGCGATCTCCAGCAACGCCGCGTCCGATACCTGGATCGCGTCCTCGCCCAGGCCGCGCTCGCTGTCGTGCAGCGCCCGCTGCAGCGCCTCGACGATGTCCTGCGGCGACACCGATTCCAGCACGTGCACGCGGCAGCGCGACAGCAGCGCCGAGTTCAGCTCGAACGACGGGTTCTCGGTGGTGGCGCCGACGAACAGGATGGTGCCGCGCTCGATGTGCGGCAGGAACGCGTCCTGCTGCGCCTTGTTGAAACGGTGCACCTCGTCCACGAACAACACCGTGCGGCGCCCGTCGGCGAAGCGCTGCGCGGCCTCGGCCAGCACCAGCCGCACCTCCGGCAGGCCCGACAGCACCGCCGAGATCGCCTTGAACTCGGCCTCGGCATAGTGCGCCAGCAGCAGCGCCAGGGTGGTCTTGCCGCAGCCCGGCGGTCCCCACAGGATCATCGAATGCACGCGCCCGGACTCGACCGCGCGGCGCAGTGCGCTGGCCGGGGCCAGCAGGCGTTTCTGCCCGACCATTTCGTCCAGCGTGCGCGGGCGCATGCGCTCGGCCAGCGGGCGCATCGCCTCGCGATCGACGCTCAGCAGGTCGGGGGTATCGGGGGCGAGGAGTCTGCGTTTGGCCACCTGCGCATTCTATCGCCGGCGCGTGCAGGCCGCGCGTTGCGGGCCGGCGCCGCCCTGCCCTGCGAGCGCCGCCGCAACGCACCGGACGCTGTCACCGACGGTTACGGCTTGCTCGGCGAACGCGATGGGCGCAACGCGTGCCGGACCTGGGCGGCGGTCGTGCCGGCCGCGGCGGCGATGCCGGTGGAGATCGTCGCCGGCGGATGGACGGGTTCGGTGGCGCTGCTCGCCGCCTGTGTTCACATGCTGACGAGCATGCCTCGGCTCGCGCCTCAGCGGTCGCCGACCACGTCCACGTCCTTGTCCGGCACGTAGCGAAAGGTGCCGGCGGCGAAGGCCGGGTTGCGCTGCCAGCCGCTGAAGCTGATCTCGGTGCGCTGGCCGACCGCATCCACCACCTCCATCCGCGCCAGGCCGTTACCGTCGAAGCCGAGCTTGGCGATCTGGAAGCTGGCCTCGGTGTCCACCTTGGGCGTCATCGACAGCCACTGCAGGCCGTCGCGCGCCACCGCTTCCTCGCTGACGTCGTACTGGCGGTCCAGCTTGCCCGGGTCGATCAGCGCGGTCAGCGGGCTGTTCTGCTCCTCGGCGCCCTGGGTGCGCACGGTGGCCTGCTTCAGGTCCGGATCGTAGACCCAGACCTTGGCGCCGTCGGCGACGATCAGCTGCGTATAGGGCTTGCGGTATTCCCAGCGGAACAGGCGCGGCGCCGACAGCGCGACGCGGCCGCTGGCGGTTTCCTTCAGCGCGCCCTTGCCGTCGTAGACCTTCTGCGCGAACTGGCCGTCCAGGCCCTTGAGCCCGCGGGTGAAGGTGTTGAGGTCGTCGCGCGCGCCGGCGAAGGCGCTGCCGGCCAGCAGCGCGCTGGCGAGGACGGTATAGCGGAGTGTGCGAAGCATGCGGATGGAGTTCCGGATGGAGTGTGGGAAGTGTGCCGCGAACAAGCTGAATAGGCGATCAGACGGTGAGGCGCTCAGTGCCCGGTCTGCATGCGGCCGAGGTCGCCGTACAGGATCTGGCCGCGGAAGCCGCGCCGCACCTGCTGGTACAGCTCGCGGAACGCGGCGTAGTCCTGCGGCTGGCACAGCGCCTGCGGGCCGTGCACCGCGCGCCGGTGCAGCGTGTGCGTGGCGACCACGGTCTGCCCGTCGCGCACCCAGGTCGCGGCGTATTCGCCGGCGGCGTTGCGGAAGCGGGTGTCGGCGGGGATGGCGATGATCGGCACGCTGTCCGGAAAGGTCAGCCGGTAGGTCTCGCTGCGGGCGTTGTCGTTGCAGTAGAACGGGGTCAGGTTGCGCTCGGCCGAGGTGGTCGCATAGACCCCGCGCACCGAATCGGCGCCGGGCATCTGCGGCAGGGTCATGCCGCCGACCACGCCGAAGTCGACGTAATCGCTGGCGTGAAATTTATAGGCGTAGCCGAACGGCCGGCTCAGATCCTGCGGTGCGCCCTGCAGCGCCAGTTCGCCGCTGCCGTCGAAGCCGGACGCGGCCAGGATCGATTCCTCGATGCGGGTGCGGTTCTGCGCATTGAGCTGCACGAACATGGTGCGCAGGCCGATCTCGCCGATCTGGCCACTGTCCAGCCTGGTCGTACCGCTCAGGCTGCCGTCGGCCGCGAAGCGGTAGTCGGCCTCGGCCTGGTACAGGTTCACCCGCGCGTCGTTGGGCGGGGTCCGCGCCACGCTGCCGTCGACGGTGTGCAGCACCGGCACGCCGAGATCGCCGGCCGGCAGCTGGCCGAAGCGCGCGTAGGGATTGGTCGAGTCCACGTACAGCTTGAACTCGGGCAGATAGGTGATGGCGTGGTTGAAGCGGCCGAGCACCGGCACCTCGGGCAGGGTCGGCCCGCCTTCGGCGCCGATCAGCACCGGCGTGCTGGCGATGCCCTTGGCCGCCAGCAGCGCCTCCAGCACCACGGTGTGGTCCTTGCAGTCGCCGTAGTGGTTGTCGAGGATGCTGTCGGCGCTGTTCGGCTCCAGCCCGCCGTTGCCCAGGTACACCGCCACGTAGCGGATGTTGCGCGCCACCCACTCGTAAAGCGCCGCGGCCTGTGCGCGGCGCTCGCCGATGCCGGCAGTGATCTGCTCGGCGCGGGCGCGCACCTTGGGCGTGACCTGCGCGGCGGCGCCGCTGCTGCGCTGGTAGGCCTGGCCCATCTGCGACCAGCGGCGGAAGCTGCTGGCCATGATGGTCGGGCTGAACTCCCAGGTCGCCGCCGCCCAGTTCTGGCTCTTCATCGGCTCGCGGCGCTGGTAGCGCCATTCCCAGCGCGCCTGCGCGCCGTCGATCTTCGGCGTGTCGGCGCCGTCCACGCCGCGCGTGGACAGGTGCATCGGCATGCGCCGCGGCGCAACCAGGGTCACCGTGGCGTCGTCGTACTGGGAGAACACGCTGAAGGTCTCCCACAGGCTGAAGTAGCCGGGGAAGTACGGTACGGTCTGGGTGCGGCGCACCCGGTACACCAGCCGCGTGCCCGGCATCAGGTTGGGGAACACCACCACCTTGACCTTGCGGTCGGCGTACATCGCCGCCGAGGCGCTGGAATAGCTTTCCTGGGTGTAGATCTTGTCGGCCGGCACGTCGTGGCGCAGCCCGTCCGGGGTGATCGCATAGGCGGCCAGCACCTCCAGCGTCTCCAGCTTCTCGCTGTAGCTCAGCCGCACCTGGCTGAACTTGTCCACGCCGGCCTTGGTCTTCAGCAGCAGCTCGACCTCATCGGTCTCCACGCTGCTGGCGTCGTCGCGCACCTCGTAGTCGGCGCGGTAGCGCACGTAGCTGTAGTTGTTGGCGACTTCGGGCGTGGCCGCAGCCGGGCTGGCCGCCGCGGCGGCGGCTGGCGGCTGCGCGGCGGCAGCGGATCCGGCCACGGCAAGGACGGCGCACAGCAACAGGCGCACGGTGCAGGCGGTTCGGGACATCGGCAACGGCAGCGGGCGGAAACGGCCGCCAGCATCGCATGCGCTGTTGCGCCGGGCGGTTCCGATGGCCGGGAACCGGGATGCGGGCCGCGTCGCGCGCCTCACTTCGGCGGCGGCGGCGCCAGCACGCTGCGGTCGCCGTTGTGTTCGGGCGGGCTGACCACGCCGGCCGCCTCCATCGCCTCGATCAGCCGCGCGGCGCGGTTGTAGCCGATCTTCAGCCGCCGCTGCACGCCGGAGATCGACGCGCGGCGGGTCTCGGTGACGATGCGCAGGGCCTCGTCGTACAGCGGGTCGGATTCGTCCCCGCCGCCGCCGCTGCTCTCCGGCAGGCCGGTGGCGCCGACCACGGTGCCATCGCCCATGGTCTGCACTTCGTCGAGCACGCCCTCGATGTAGTCGGCCGGGCCGCTGGCCTTGAGGTGCTCGACCACGCGGTGCACTTCCTCGTCGCTGACGAAGGCGCCGTGCACGCGGTCGGGCATCGCCGTGCCCGGCGGCAGGTACAGCATGTCGCCGTGGCCGAGCAGGGTTTCGGCGCCGGACTGGTCGAGGATGGTGCGCGAATCGATCTTGGAACTGACCTGGAAGGCGATGCGGGTCGGGATGTTGGCCTTGATCAGGCCGGTGATCACGTCCACCGACGGGCGCTGGGTGGCCAGGATCAGGTGGATGCCGGCCGCGCGCGCCTTCTGCGCCAGGCGCGCGATCAGTTCTTCGACCTTCTTGCCGACGATCATCATCATGTCGGCGAATTCGTCGATGAAGATGACGATGAACGGCAGCGTGTCCAGCGGCCGCGGCGCCTCGGCCAGGTCCGGGTTGGGCTTGAACAGCGGGTCCATCATCGGCTGCCCGGCGTCCTGCGCGTCCTTGACCTTCTTGTTGAAGCCGGCCAGGTTGCGCACCCCGACCGTGCTCATCAGCTTGTAGCGGCGTTCCATCTCCGCCACGCACCAGCGCAGGCCGTTGGCGGCCTCCTTCATGTCGGTGACCACCGGCGCCAGCAGGTGCGGGATGCCCTGGTAGACGCTCAGCTCGAGCATCTTCGGGTCGATCATCAGCATCCGCAGTTCCTTGGCCGAGGCCTTGTACAGCAGGCTCAGCACCATCGCGTTGACCGCCACCGACTTGCCCGAGCCGGTGGTGCCGGCGACCAGCAGGTGCGGCATGCGCGCCAGGTCGGCCACGGTCGGGCGGCCGGCGATGTCCTTGCCCAGCGCCAGGGTCAGCGGACTGGCCGACTTGTCGTATTCCTTGGAGCGCAGCAGCTCGCTGAGATAGATCATCTCGCGGCTGACGTTGGGGATCTCCAGGCCGACCACCGACTTGCCCGGGATCACGTCGACCACGCGCACCGACTTCACCGACAGGCCGCGCGCGATGTCCTTGTCCAGCGAACTGATCTGGCTGACCTTGACGCCCGGCGCCGGCTCGATCTCGAAGCGGGTGATCACCGGGCCCGGATAGGCACCGACCACCTGCGCCTCGATGCGGAAGTCCTTGAGCTTGAACTCGATCTGCCGCGACAGGGTCTCCAGGGTTTCCTCGGAATAGCCCTTGGTCTGCGGCTTGGGATCGTCGAGCAGGGCCAGCGGCGGGATGCCGGACTGGTCGCCGCCGGTGCCGTGGAACAGCGGGATCTGCTGCTCGCGCTTGGCCCGCTCGCTCTTCTCCACCACCGGCGCCGGCGGCGGCTCGATCTTGACCGGTTCGCGCTTGGCGCGCTGCACCGCATCGACCTTGCGCACTTCCTCGCGTTCCTCGCGCATGGCGCGGGTCTGCTGCCATTCGTTGGCCTGCTGGCTGCCGCGCCGGGCCAGCGTCGGCAGGGTCATCACCGCGCGGCCGATGCGCTCCATCACCGCGAACCAGGACAGGCCGGTGGCCAGGGTGATCGATACCAGCAGCAGCACGATCACAAAGAGATTGGCACCAAGTGCGCCAAAACCAGCGCTGAGCGATCCGCTGACGATCTTGCCGAGGATGCCACCCGCCTCGGCCACCTCGCCAGCGAACAAGCGCAGGTGCAAGAAGCCGGCTGCCGAAATCAGCAGGCCAACCATGCCCACCAGTCGCAGCGCTGGGCCCAGATCGCTCTCGGATTGATCCTCACGCTCGCCTAGCAAGGCGATCCAGGCAATCGAGCCAAGCACCACTGGCAACATGAATGCGACGTAGCCGAAAAACTGTAGCAGCACGTCTGAAGCGATGGCGCCGAACTTGCCGCCCATGTTGTGGACGGGCGCAACCACGCTGCCCGTGTGGGTCCATGCCGGGTCGCTATTCGAATGTGTGGCCAGGCTGGCCAGCAGATACAGCAGCAGCGGCGCGATCGCGATCAGCGCCAGGTCGCGCCACAGCTTCTGCCGGCGCGGATTGGCCGCGGCGGCCTGCTTGCGTGCGGCTGCGTTGGCGCCCTGGGATTTGCCGCGTTCCGGAACCTGCTTCGCCACGCTATGACCAGACCTTAGAAATACACCGTTAGTGATTGATAATAAACGAATCGGATCGGCATTTCAGCAGTCGGCACCGGATCGGCAGGCGAAGCCCGAATCGTCCAGCGCCCTCTCCCCCGCCGCGACGCGGCGGCATGGACACGCGGCGGGCGCAAGGCGGCGCGCTGGCCGCAGGCCGCAGCGTTCTCGCCACGCGGCTTGATTCCTCCCAGGCCGGCCGCCACTCTATGCGACTATGCCGGAAGCCGCGCAATGCCGCGAATCCGCCGCCATTTCCATCTGTTCGCGAGTATACATGAGCTCTTCTGCCGCCAATTCCGCCAAGCATTCGCGCCTGCTGATCCTGGGGTCGGGCCCGGCCGGCTGGACCGCCGCGGTCTACGCCGCGCGCGCCAATCTCAAGCCGCTGGTCATCACCGGCCTGCAGCAGGGCGGCCAGCTGATGACCACCACCGAGGTCGACAACTGGCCCGGCGACGCCCACGGCCTGCAGGGACCCGACCTGATGGCGCGGATGCAGGCGCATGCCGAGCGCTTCGACACCGAGGTGATCTTCGACCACATCCACACCGCCGACCTGTCGCAACGCCCGTTCAGGCTCAGCGGCGACAACGCCGAGTACACCTGCGACGCGCTGGTCATCGCCACCGGCGCCACCGCCAAGTACCTGGGCATCCCCTCGGAAGAAGCGTTCAAGGGCCGCGGCGTGTCCGCCTGCGCCACCTGCGACGGCTTCTTCTACAAGGACCAGGACGTGGTCGTGGTCGGCGGCGGCAACACCGCGGTGGAAGAAGCGCTGTACCTGTCCAACATCGCCCGCAAGGTCTACCTGGTGCACCGCCGCGACACCTTGCGCGCCGAGAAGATCATGCAGGACAAGCTGTTCGCCAAGGTCGCGGCGGGCAAGATCGAGACCGTCTGGCACCACGCCATCGACGAAGTGCTGGGCAACGAGGCCGGCGTCACCGGGGTGCGGGTCAAGTCCACCCAGGACGGCAGCACCCGCGAGATCGAAGCGCATGGCTTCTTCGTGGCCATCGGCCACCACCCGAACACGCAGCTGTTCGACGGCCAGCTGGCGATGAACAACGGCTACCTGGAGATCCGCTCCGGCCTGGGCGGCGCGGCCACCGAGACCTCGGTGCCGGGCGTGTTCGCCGCCGGCGACGTCGCCGACCAGCACTACCGCCAGGCGATCACCTCGGCCGGCTTCGGCTGCATGGCCGCGCTGGATGCCGAGCGCTATCTGGACAAGGGTGCCTGAGCCGGCGCCCACGCGTCCATCGATGTCGCCCGCCACACGCAAGCGAGCGCGGACATGAGTCGCGTGCGCTGGCTGCACCGGCTCGACGAGGTCGCCGCCGCCGACTGGGACGCCCTGCACGACGGCCGCAACCCGTTCGTCGCGCACGCCTTCCTGGCCGGCCTGGAACGGCATGGCTGCCTGCGCCCGGACTGGGGCTGGAATCCGCTGCACCTGACCCTGTGGGACGGCGACGCGCTGGTCGCCGCCGCGCCCGGCTACCTGAAGACCAACTCGCACGGCGAATTCGTGTTCGACCATGCCTGGGCGCATGCCTATGCGCGCTACGGCCAGGACTACTTCCCGAAATGGCTGTGCGCGGTGCCGTACTCGCCGGTGACCGGACCGCGCCTGCTGGCACGCGATACGACCGGACGCCAGGCGCTGCTGGCCGCGATGCAGGCGTTGACCCAGGCCAGCGGCCTGTCCTCGGCGCACGTGAACTTCCACAGCGCCGACGAGGACGCCGCGTTCGGCGACGATTGGCTGGCGCGCAGCGACGTGCAGTACCAGTGGCACAACGACGCCGGCTGGGCCGAGTTCGACGCCTACCTGGCGGCGATGGACCACAAGCGGCGCAAGAACATCCGCCAGGAGCGGGCCAAGGTGCAGCGCGCCGGCATCGGCTTCCGCGTCGTGCACGGCGACGAAGCCAGCGCGGCCGACCTGCAGGCGATGTACGCGTTCTACCTGCGCACCTTCGACGACTACGGCAATTCGCCGGCGCTGACGCTGGAGTTTTTCTCGCATCTTGCGCGAGAAATGCCGCGTAATCTCCTGATATTCCTAGCCATTCTGGATGAAACGCCGGTGGCCGGAGCGCTGTGCCTGCGCGGTGGCGACACCTTGTACGGCCGCTACTGGGGCGGCGACACCCTGCCCGGCCTGCACTTCGAGACCTGCTACTACCAGGGCATCGACTACTGCCTGCGCGAAGGCCTGACCCGCTTCGAGCCCGGCGCGCAGGGCGAGCACAAGATCGCCCGCGGCTTCCTGCCGCGGCTGGTGCGCAGCCGCCACTGGATCGCCGACCCCGGCTTCCGCGCGCCGCTGGCCAACTGGTGCGCGGAAGAAACCGCAGCGGTGCGCCAGCATGCGGCGACCCTGCTGCGGCACTCGCCGTTCCGCCAGGACTGAGCCGCCGCCCGATCGGCTACGCTGCGCCGATGCGCCGTCTCCCTGCCCTGCTTGCCGCCGATCCGGCCGCCCCGTTCCCGCCCGCGACCAGCGCGCTGCGCGAACCGGAGGGATTGCTCGCGATCGGCGGCGACCTGACCCCGACGCGCCTGCTCAATGCCTACGCGCACGGCATCTTCCCGTGGTACTCGGACGGCGATCCGATCCTGTGGTGGAGCCCGGATCCACGCACCGTGTTCCGCAGCGACGGGGTGCGGCTGTCCTCGCGCTTCCGCCGTTCGCTGCGCCATTCGCCGTGGCGGGTGCGCGCCGACACCGCATTCGCGCAGGTGATCGCCGCCTGCGCGCAGGCACCGCGCCGCGGCCAGGACGGCACCTGGATCACCGCCGAGATGACCGCCGCCTACGTCGCCCTGCATCGCGCCGGGCACGCGCACTCGGTGGAGGTATTCGACGGCGAGGCACTGGTCGGCGGCATCTACGGCGTGGCGTGCGGACGCATGTTCTTCGGCGAAAGCATGTTCAGCGCGCGCAGCGGCGGCTCCAAGGTGGCGCTGGCCGCGTTGGCCAGGCGCCTGCACGGCTGGGGCTGGCCGCTGATCGACGCCCAGGTCGAGAACGACCACCTGCTGAGCCTCGGCGCGCAGCGCTGGCCGCGCGCCGCCTTCCTCGACGCGGTCGCCACGCTGGTGGCCAAGCCTGCCCCGGCCGGCCCGTGGACGCCGCATTTCGGCGCGCTGGCGGCCGCGGAACTGGCCTCGCCCTGAGCGGCATTAACGCAAACTTTGCATGCTGCGGCCGAGACGAGTAAAATCCCCGCTCTTAAGGCCTTTGGCCGCACGCGAAATCGCACAGGATTACATGTCGAAAGACGACTCCATCGAATTCGAAGGCACCGTCAGCGAGACGTTGCCCAATACCACCTTCCGGGTCAAGCTGGAAAACGGGCACGAGATCATCGCCCACATCTCCGGACGCATGCGCAAGAACTACATCCGCATCCTGACCGGCGACCGGGTGAAGGTCGAGATGACCCCGTACGACCTGACCAAGGGTCGTATCACCTACCGCATGAAGTGACCGCCCCGCAGCGGTCGTAAGAAAGGCGGCCATCGGCCGCCTTCTCGTCTCTCATCGGTGACATCGCAAGGCGGCTGCAGGGTCTGCAGCCGCCTTTCGTCGTGCCTGGCGTTCTAGCGCGCCATCACTCCACGGTCGCCGGCAGCAGGCGCTCCGGCTCGGCCTGGGTATCCACCACCAGCTCGCCGTCGCGCACGTCGATGGTGACGCGGCCGCCGCCGACCAGCTTGCCGAACAGCAGCTCGTCCGCCAGCGGGCGCTTGACCTTGTCCTGGATCACCCGCGCCATCGGCCGCGCGCCCATCAGCGGGTCGAAGCCGTGCTGGGCCAGCCAGTCGCGCGCGGTCGGGGTGGCCGACAGCGACACGTGCTTCTCCTGCAGCAGCATCTCCAGTTCGATGATGAACTTGTCGACCACGCGCAGGATGTGGCTGAACGCCAGCGGCTGGAACTGCACCACCGCGTCCAGGCGGTTGCGGAATTCCGGGGTGAAGCTGCGGCGGATGGTTTCCATCGCGTCGGTGGAATGGTCCTGCTTGGTGAAGCCGATCGAGCGCCGCGAGGCCTGGGTGGCGCCGGCATTGGTGGTCATCACCAGGATCACGTTCTTGAAGTTGGCCTCGCGCCCGTTGGTATCGGTCAGCACACCGCGGTCCATGACCTGCAACAGGATGTTGAAGATGTCCGGATGCGCCTTCTCGACCTCGTCCAGCAGCAGCACGCAGTGCGGGGTCTTGACGATCTTCTCGGTCAGCAGGCCGCCCTGGTCGAAGCCGACATAGCCCGGGGGCGCACCGATCAGGCGGCTGATCGAATGCGGCTCCATGTATTCGGACATGTCGAAGCGCACCAGCTCGATGCCCAGCTGCAGCGCCAGCTGTTTGGTCACCTCGGTCTTGCCGACGCCGGTGGGGCCGGCGAACAGGAAGTTGCCGATCGGCTTTTCCGGATTGGCCAAGCCCGAACGCGCCAGCTTGATCGACGAGGCCAGCGTCTCGATCGCCGGATCCTGGCCGAAGATCACCATCTTCAGGTTGCGCTCCAGGTGCTGCAGCACGTCCTTGTCGGTGGCGCTGACCTGCTTGGCCGGGATCCGCGCCATCTTGGCGACGATGGTTTCGATCTCCTCGATGTCGATCAGTTCCTTGCGCACGCCCTGCGGCAGCAGGCGCTGGCGCGCGCCGGCCTCGTCCATCACGTCGATCGCCTTGTCCGGCAGCAGGCGGTCGCCGATGTGCTTGACCGACAGGTCCACCGCCGCCTGCAGCGCATCGTCGGCGTAGGTCACGCCATGGTGCGCCTCGTACTTGGGCTTGAGCCCCTGCAGGATCTCGAAGGTCTCGCCCACGGTCGGCTCGACGATGTCGATCTTCTGGAAGCGCCGCGCCAGCGCGCGGTCCTTCTCGAAGATGCCGCGGTATTCCTGGAACGTGGTCGAGCCGATGCAGCGCAGATCGCCAGAGGCCAGCGCCGGCTTGATCAGGTTGGAGGCGTCCATGGTGCCGCCGGACGCCGAGCCGGCGCCGATGATGGTGTGGATCTCGTCGATGAACAGCACCGCGTTGGGCACCTTCTTCAGCGAGGTGAGCACGCCCTTCAGGCGCTTCTCGAAATCGCCGCGGTACTTGGTGCCGGCGACCAGCGCACCCAGGTCCAGCGAGTAGATGACCGCGTCGGCCAAGACCTCCGGCACGCTGCCCTCGACGATGCGCTTGGCCAGGCCCTCGGCGATCGCGGTCTTGCCGACGCCGGCCTCGCCCACGTACAGCGGATTGTTCTTGCGCCGCCGGCACAGCACCTGGATGGTGCGCTCGATCTCGTCGGCACGGCCGACCAGCGGGTCGATGCGGCCGTTGCGCGCCTGTTCGTTCAGGTTGCTGGCGTATTCGGCCAGCGCGTCGCCCTTGGGCTCGCCCTCGGCCGCCTCGCCCTTGGCTTCGCCGTCGGACGGCGCCGGGCTTTCGCCCTCCTCGCCGAGCTTGGCAATGCCATGCGACAGGTAGTTGACGATATCCAGGCGGGTGATGTCCTGCTGATTCAGGAAATACACCGCATGCGAGTCCTTTTCGCCGAAGATCGCGACCAGCACGTTGGCGCCGGTGACTTCCTTCTTGCCCGAGGACTGCACGTGGTAGACCGCGCGCTGCAGCACCCGCTGGAAGCCCAGGGTGGGTTGCGTGTCGCGGCCGTCGTCTTCGGCCAGGCGCGACACCGAGGCTTCGATGGCCTGTTCCAACTCGCCGCGCAGGCGCTCGGTATCGGCACCGCACGCCTTCAGCACCGCCTGCGCAGAAGGGTTGTCGAGCAATGCCAACAACAGGTGTTCGACCGTCATGAACTCGTGACGGGCTTCCCGGGCGCGCTTGTAGCACTGGCCGATGGTTTGCTCGAGATCTTTGCTGAACATGGTTCACTCCGACGTCTGTTGCCAACAATATGCGGCTGGAGTTGCGAATTTCCACAACCCTATCGGATCAGTGTGTTCAGACCGCGTTAGTCCGGGCAAACCGGTGACCGACGCTTACCAATATCAGGCTTTTTCCATCGTGCACAACAGGGGATGCTGGTTCATCCGCGAAAACTCGTTGACCTGAGCCACCTTGGATTCAGCCACTTCGCGGGTGTACACCCCGCAGACGCCGCGGCCGCGGGTATGCACGTGCAGCATCACCTGCGTGGCCTTCTCCAGGTCCAGCGAGAAAAATTGCTGCAACACGGTCACCACGAAGTCCATCGGGGTGTAGTCGTCGTTCAGCAACAGCACTTGGTACATCGGCGGGCGGGCGACTTCCGGCTTGCCGGTCTCCACCATTACGCCGTGGTCGTGGTCTGAAGAATTCTTGCGAGGCATGCGCCGATTATATACGGCGGCTGTCGGCCAGGATTGGACGATCGCCGATCCTGCCCGCACAATTCCCCTTCTTTGATGGCGCAACGCATGCATTCGACGAATTTCCGCACGGCCGCCCTGCTCGTCGCGCTCCTGGCCGCCTCGGTGCCGGCCGCCGCCGCGCCGGACCAGGCGCTGGGCAAGCGCTTGCAGGCAATGGGCTACGACGTCCAGGCCGATGCCGACGGCGACTACCAGTTGCTGTTCGGCCTGCGCGAACAGGGCCGCGAGCGCCAGCAGCTGATCTACGTGCGCTCGCCGGTGGAGAGCTTCGGCAGCCACCGGATCCGCGAGATCTGGTCGCCCGCCTACCAGGCCAAGGGCGACACCCTGCCTGCCGCGATCGCCAACCGCCTGCTGGAAGACGCACAGGCCGACATCCTCGGCGGCTGGGTGCGCCAGGGCGGCACCGCGGTGTTCGTGATCAAGGTCGCCGCCGATGCCGACGACACCGCGCTGCGCGAGGCGCTGGAGGCGGCGGCGCGCGGCGCCGACGCGATGGACGCCGAACTCAACGCCGGCAAGGACGCGTTCTGATGGCGCTGGCCCCCGGCCCCTGGCAGCCCGACGTGACCGTGGCCACGGTGGTGGTGCGCGACGGGCGCCTGCTGCAGGTGGAGGAGTCCATCGCCGGCGCGCTGGTGCTGAACCAGCCGGCCGGGCACCTGGAGCCGGACGAGAGCCTGCTGCAGGCGGCGCTGCGCGAGACGCTGGAGGAAACCGGCTGGCAGGTGCGGCTGACCGCGTTCATCGGCGCCTACCAGTGGAAGGCCGACAACGGCCGCCACTACCTGCGCTTCGCCTTCGCCGCCGAGCCGGTGGCGCACGACCCGCAGCGGCCGTTGGACGACGGCATCGTGCGTGCGCTGTGGATGACCCCGGCCGAGCTGCAGGCCGCCGCGCCGCGCTGGCGCAGCCCGCTGGTGTGGCAGGTGGCCGCCGATTTCCTCGCCGGCAAGCGCTATCCGCTGGACCTGGTGCGGCAGCTGGCATGAACGGCGCGCGGATCATGGTCGGCGTCTCCGGCGGGGTCGATTCATCGGTGGCGGCCTGGCAGCTGGTGCGGCAAGGCGCGGACGTGGCCGGCCTGTTCATGCAGAACTGGGCCGACGACGGCAGCGGCGAAGCGCAGGACAGCGCAAGTGTCGCTGAAGGCAGGACGCCGAAAGCGACCGGGTGCCGCGCCGAGGACGACCGCCGCGACGCGGTGGCGGTGTGCGGCCTGCTCGGCATGCCGTTCCACTTCCGCGATTTCTCGCAGGAATACTGGCAAGGCGTGTTCGCCCACTTCCTGGCCGAGTACGCCGCCGGGCGCACCCCGAACCCGGACGTGCTGTGCAACCGCGAGGTCAAGTTCAAGCATTTCCTGGATGCGGCGCGCGAACTGGGCGCCGAGCGCATCGCGACCGGCCACTACGCCCGGGTGGCGTTCGCCGACGGCCGCTGGCGGCTGCTGCGCGGGGTGGACCGCAACAAGGACCAGAGCTATTTCCTGCACCAGCTGGGCCAGGCGCAGCTGGCCGCGACCCTGTTCCCGGTCGGCGAGCTGCCCAAGGAACAGGTGCGGCGCATCGCCCGCGAGGCCGGCCTGCCGACCCACGCCAAGAAGGACTCCACCGGCATCTGCTTCATCGGCGAGCGCGACTTCCGCGAATTCCTCGGCCGCTACCTGCCGGCCCGGCGTGGCGAGATCCGCGACCCGCAGGACCAGGTCGTGGCCGAGCACCCGGGGGTGTTCTACTTCACCCTGGGCCAGCGCGAGGGCCTGAACATCGGCGGCGTGCGCGGCCGCGCGGCAGCGCCGTGGTACGTGGTCGGCAAGGACGTGGCGCGCAACGTGCTGTACGTGGACCAGGATCGCGACAGCCCGCATCTGATGTCCACCCAGCTGCAGTCCGAAGCCGCGCACTGGATCGCCGGGTCGGCGCCGGCGCGGCGCTTCGACTGCACCGCGCAGACCCGCTACCGCCAGGCCGACGAGCCGTGCACGGTCGAGGTCGGCGACGACGGCACCCTGGCGGTGCGCTTCGCCCGCCCGCAGCGCGCCGTGACCCCTGGCCAGTCGCTGGTGCTGTACCAGGGCGACGAGTGCCTGGGCGGCGCCGTGATCGCCACCACCGATGCCCCGCTGCAACGCCGTTTGGCGCAGCGCACCGATCTCCACGAGGAAACCACCCGATGACCGATTCCATGGACGCGCGCGTGCTGGCGCTGGCCGGCGTCGCCCAGGCCCTGCAGCAGGTGCGGCGCATCGCCGAGACCGGGCAGTCCGAGGCGTCGCTGGTGCGGACCCTGCTGGACAGCGTGTTCCGCACCGATGCCGACACGCCGGAGGCGGTCTATGGTCGGGTCGGCGACGTCGCGCCCGGGCTGCGCCTGCTGCACAACTATTTCCGCAACCAGGGCCAGGACGAGGCGCTGCCGCGGCTGGCGCTGGCGGTGCTGCAACTGGAGCGGCGCTTCGTGCGCGACACCGAGACCAGCGCCAAGGTCACCGCCGGCATCGCCCGGATCGCGCCGAGGCTGGCCGAGCACGCCGACAGCGCGCATCCGGAGCTGATCGGCGCGCTGGGCCAGCTGTATGCCGATACCATCAGCCACCTGCGCCCGCGGGTCATGGTGCAGGGCAACCCGCACTACCTGGGCCAGGCCGGGGTGGTGGCGGAGATCCGCGCGCTGCTGCTGGCGGCGGTGCGCTCGGCGGTGCTGTGGCGGCAGATGGGCGGCAGCCTGTGGGATTTCCTGCTGGCCAAGCGGCGCATGCTCGAGGCGGTGGACCGCGCGCTGCGTTGAACCGGGCGGCGGCGGCGCGGCCTGGCGCCGTGCCGCGATGCAGGGCACGTTTCGGCGCATGGATGCGATCGGCGCCACCTCGCGCCTAAAGACCGAGGGGGTACGGCCGATACAGCAATCGTGAATCTGCCGAGAACGTCCATGTACTCACGCCTCCTGATCCGTCTGGCTGCTCCGCTCGCCCTGACGCTGCTGTTCCCCATCGCCGCCGGTTTCGACTGGCCGG
This sequence comes from Xanthomonas campestris pv. phormiicola, assembly GCA_025666215.1. Classification (NCBI taxonomy): domain Bacteria; kingdom Pseudomonadati; phylum Pseudomonadota; class Gammaproteobacteria; order Lysobacterales; family Lysobacteraceae; genus Xanthomonas; species Xanthomonas campestris. The sequence goes on from CP102593.1 coordinate 2,776,439, forward strand.
CCCCGGTCCGTTGGGCCATCCTCACCACGATGACGTTGAGTTGGCTGGGCTTCGCCGCCTGGACAGCCTATAGCCAGAGCCGGCGCTCGCCGCAGCAGTCCAAGGTCATGCGCGAGCAGGATCAGCTGCTGACCGAGCTGCGCAGCTTCGTCGGCAACGAGATCGACGGCTCGCGCAGCGAGATCGAACGGGCCCGCGAACTGATCCGCCAGGCGGTCAGCGGCCTGGGCGGCAGCTTCGAGGCGATGAACCGCAAGTCGCGGCAGCAGAGCGTGGCGCTGGCCCGCATCGTGGACCGCGCCGGCGACGACGGCGGTGCCGGGGTCGACGTGGCCCGCTTCGCCCAGCATGCCAGCCAGCGCATGGAGCAATTGGTCGAGGCGCTGGAACAGGTCAGCGGCCAGAGCAGCGCCACGGTGCATTACATCGACGACATGTCGCAGCACCTGGACGGCATCTTCGCCTTGCTGGAGGACGTCAAGTCGATCGCCGACCAGACCAATCTGCTGGCGTTGAACGCGGCGATCGAGGCGGCACGTGCCGGCGAGGCGGGCCGCGGCTTTGCGGTGGTCGCCGACGAGGTGCGCAACCTGTCCGAGCGCTCGACCACCTTCAACGAGCAGATCCGCAAGCTGGCGCACAGCTCCAAGGACGCCATCGCCAAGGTCCGCGAGACGGTCTCGCACATGGCCTCGCGCGACATGGACCGCTCCCGCGAGGCGCGCGCCGAGGCCGCGTCGATGCTGGACAACGTGGCGGCGATCAACAATTCGCTGGGCGAAGGCATGCGCGAGATCTCCGAATGCGGCCGCGCCATCGACAGCAGCGTCGCCGAAGCGGTACGCGCCCTGCAGTTCGAGGACATCGCGACCCAGGCCCTGGGGGGCGTGCATACCCACCTGGACCGCCTGACCGCGATCAACCGCGAGGCCGTGGCCCTGCAGGAACTGCTGCATCGCAACGGCGGCGTGTTCGACAGCGAACTGGTCGATGCGCTGCAACGGGTCGGCACCCGCCTGCGCGAGATGCGCGTGGAGTGGGAACGTCCGCCGCACAAGCCGGTGGCGCAGCAGAGCATGGGCGCCGGCACCGTCGAACTGTTCTGACCGGCATCATGTTCCCTGCCGCACCATGAAGCGACCAGTCCCCGGCCCTGTCCGGGGCTTGTCGTCTCTGCCCTTCCCCGCCTGTCCGAGCCGATGCCCTTCCCGTCCCAGTCCCGAGTCGAGGCCATGTCCTGCGACGACCTGAGCACCGCGCACGACGCCCTCCCCGTCCACGCGCCCCCGACGGCGGGCGCCAGGGTGGACGGCGGCGCCAGGCCCGGCGCGGCGCGGCGCCAGCCGGGTAGCGCACTGCGGCAGCTGGAAATGCTGGCGCAGCACGAACTGCGGCGGATGCTCGGCGGGCGTGGCCAGGCCATACACGGCGACAGCATCGCCGACCTGGTCTGGGCCGGCCTGGCCTGGGACATGGGCCTGAGCGGAACCGCCATCGCCGCGGCCGGCACGCCGCAGCCGCTGTCGGGCTGCGCGGCGCTCTGCGACCACGACTGAACCGGTGTGCGCGGTCGCTACGGTCCGTGCCTGCGGATGCCGCACTCCGCCGCCAGCGCATCGCGACATCGCCACGGCCGCTGATCCGTCGGCCTCGTCGCCGTGCGCGATGCGTGGGCGCCGCCAATCCTGCGGCGGCCCGTTGCGTTGACTGCGGTTCGATGGCGAAGCGGCTAGCTCGGGTTCTCCAGCGAGAACAGGTCCGCCTGCTTGTCGTAGGCGAAGTACTCGGCGTAGCGCGCCCAGCTGATCACCGCCTGCACGGTTTCCGCCGCATAGTCCTCGGACATGTGGTCTTCCAGTTCGTCGCGGAAGCGCCGCGCCGGAGCGTGGTGGGTCGGACGTTCGTCGAGCACGCGGCGGATGTGCGCGGCCAGCGGCACGTAGGTGGCCAGGTGCTGGGCGAACATCTGCTTGCGCGCATCGGTGCCCAGTTCGGCGAAGCGCTGGCCGGCCGGGGTCAGCTGCAGGTCGCCCTGTTCGAACACGGCGAAGCGCAGCAGCTGCAGGGTTTCGGCGATCGGGAACAGTTCGTCCACTTCCAGCTGCAGGCTGGCGGCCAGCGGCGGCAGGTCGGCGCGGCCGTGGTACGGCTCGGCCGCCACCGCTTCGACCAGGCCGGCCAGCAGGTTGGTCGACACCCGCGGCAGCACCATGGCGATGCCGCTACCGGGGAACACGCCTTCGCGCGCCTGCGGCCGCTGCGGGCTGGCGGTCATGCGCGCGTAGATGTCGTCGACCAGGGCGCGGAACGCCGGCGCCAGGCGGTTGCGCGGCTGCGGCAGGGTGACCTGGATCTCGCCGATCACCCGGCCCGGATTGGCGCCGAAGATGACGATGCGGTCGCACATCAGCACCGCCTCCTCGATGTTGTGGGTGACCATCAGGATCGACTCGATCGGCATGCGCCCTTCCGACCACAGGTCGAGCAGGTCGGTGCGCAGGGTCTCGGCGGTCAGCACGTCCAGCGCCGAGAACGGCTCGTCCATCAACAGCAGTTTCGGCCGCACCACCAGCGCGCGGGCCAGGCCGACGCGCTGGCGCATGCCGCCGGACAGCTCCTTCGGATAGGCGCCCTCGTAACCGTCCAGGCCGATCAGGTCGATCGCCGCCAGCGCCCGCCGGCGGCGTTCGTCGGCGGCCACGCCGCGCGCCTCCAGGCCGACCTCCACGTTCTGCAGCACGGTCAGCCACGGGAACAGCGCGAAGCTCTGGAACACCATCGCGATGTCGTCGATCGCCTGGGCCGGGGTGGCATCGCGGAACACGATGCTGCCGGCGCTGGGCTGCAGCAACCCGGCGATGGCGCGCAACAGCGTGGACTTGCCGGAGCCGGAGCGTCCGAGCAGGCCGACGATCTGGCCCGAATGCAGGGTCAGGTCGACATCGTCCAGCACCACCAGCGGCGTCGCCCCGCCCTTGTCGTAGCTCTTGCGCACGCCGTGCACGCGGACCAGCGGGGCGCGCTCGGGCGCGCTTGCGGAAAAGGTCATGGTCGGAATCTCCAAGGATGGTCAGTCGAAGCGCAGGCGGCGCTCGGCGAAGGCGTACAGGCGCCGCCACACCGCGCGGTTGAAGACGGTCACGAACAGCGACATCACCGCCACCCCGAGCAGCACCCGCGCGCCATCGCCGGCGGCGGTGGCGCGGGCGATGTAGGCGCCGAGCCCGTAGGCCTGCACCTGGGTGTCGCCCCAGCTGGCGAGTTCGGCGACGATGCTGGCGTTCCACGAGCCGCCGGAGGCGGTCAGCGCGCCGGTGATGTAGTACGGGAAGATGCCCGGCAGGATCACCCGCCGCCACCAGGTCCACGAGCGCAGCTGGTAGACCGTGGCCGCCTCGCGCAGGTCGGTGGGAAACGCGCTGGCGCCGGCGATCACGTTGAACAGGATGTACCACTGCGTGCCCAGGATCATCAGCGGCGACAGCCAGATGTTCGGATTGGCGCCGGTGGCGACGATCGCCAGCACCGCGAACGGGAACAGCACGTTGGCCGGGAACGCGGCCAGGAACTGCGCCAGCGGCTGCACCCGCTGCGCCACCTTCGGGCGCAGTCCGATCCACACCCCGATCGGCACCCACACCACGCTGGCCAGCGCGATCAGCACCACCACCCGCAGCAGCGTGGCCAGGCCGCCGCCGAACGCCTCGGCCAGGTCGTGCAGGCGCAGGTGCTGGCGGCCGTAATCGAACGCGAACCAGGCCGCGGCCAGTCCCGCGATCGCCAGCGCCGCGCTCCATAGCCGGTCGCCCCAGACGTTGCCGCTGGCGTCCGGCGCGGGCGCCGCCGCCGGACGCGGGCGCCGCGGCGCCCAGCGCAGCAGCAAGGTGCGCTGCCAGATCCAGGCCAGCGGCGCGACCAGGCGCTTGGCCAGGCGGGTGCGCCGCAGCAGGTCGTACAGCCACGATTGCGGCTTGTCCTGCGAGGCGGTGAGTTCGGCGCGGAACTTGTCCGACCAGGCGACGATGGGGCGGAACAGCAACTGGTCGTACAGCACGATCAGCACGCCCATCGCCAGCACCGCCCAGCCGACCGCGGCGAAATTGCGCTGCGCGATCGCCAACGCCAGGTAGGAGCCGATGCCGGGCAGTTCCAGGGTGTGGTCGCCGACCGTGATCGCCTCGGAGGCGACCACGAAGAACCAGCCGCCGGACATCGACATCATCATGTTCCAGATCAGCGACGGCGTCGCATACGGCGCTTCCAGCCGCCAGAAGCGCTGCCACGACGACAGGCCGAAGCCGCGCGTGACCTCGTCCAGGTCGCGCGGCACGTTGCGCAGCGACTGGTAGAACGAGTACGCCATGTTCCAGGCCTGGCTGGTGAAGATGGCGAAGATCGAGGCCAGTTCCGCGCCGATCTGGCGGCCGGGAAACAGGCCCAGGAAGAAGGTCACGGTGAAGGTCAGGAAGCCCAGCACCGGCACCGACTGCAGGATGTCCAGCGCCGGCACGATCAGCCGCTCGGCGCGGCGGCTCTTGGCCGCCAGGGTCGCCACGACGAAGGTGAACATGAGCGAGGCCGCCATCGCCGCGAACATGCGCAAGGTGGTGCGCAGGCCGTATTCGGGCAACTGGCGCAGATCCAGCGAGAGCGCTTCGGTGCCCGGCGCCGGCAGCGGCGCGCGCATGTCGGCGGCGCCGTGCAACAGCAGCACGCCCAGCGCCAGCAACAACACGAACACCGCCAGATCGTGGAAATTGGGCAGCACGCCGGGGCGTGCGGCGACAGTGCCGGGCGCGTTGCGCTCGCGGGGGAATAGCACCATGGGAAGGTTCCGGCAGGACGGCGGCGCCAGCGGTGCCGCACGGGTGGTAGGGAATGAGGGAAACAGGCGCGGACGATCGCTCAGTGTGGCAAGCGAATATGTAAGCCAGGCGTCAGCCGCTGCTGCGCCGCCTTCGGGCTGCGCTGTGCTGCGGCATCGATCGCGGCATGCGCGCCGGCGTCGGCCAGGGCCAGGGGCGCGCCGGGTTCGCCGCGGCACGCGCCCAGCCGGATCCGTTTGCCGTCGGCGCGACCGGCGGGCGGGCCACGGACCGATTCCGGCGCACGCACGGACAGCCTGCAGCGCCTACACAACGCATGGCAACAGCGACAACGACAGAGGCATGGGCGGCTCCGGAATACGGAAACGCCAGGGGTCACGCTCGGGGTCCTCGCGGATCGGGCTTGCGTACTGCGGGAGTGTCTTGCCAGCGCCGGTGCGGCGCTGGCGAACGATCCCGTCCTGAGCGGACGGGACCCATCCGGGACGAACCCGGGCCTTGGCGGTCCTGTCAGCTCAACAGCTGCAGCGTCGGTCTAGGATGACTGTCCAAGGAAGTGGCCTCTGGCCGGGAACGGTGGGCGCGAAGTATAGCCAGCAACCGCGGCACCGCAACAGCGTCTCGCGGGCAGCTGCAACACGCGTTCACTGACCAGCAAGCACCAGCCGCGGCAGCGTCGCTGGCGCCTGGCTCTGGCGCGCGCGCAACCACGCCGCCAGTTCGCGCGGCGGCAGCGGCCGCGAGTGCAGATAGCCCTGGATCTCGTCGCAGCCCTGCTCGCGCAGCAGCGCCTCTTCCTGCACCGTCTCCACGCCCTCGGCCACCACCTGCATGCCCAGCGCATGGCCGAGTTGCACGATCGCCTGGGTGACCTTGGCGGTGCCGCTGTCGGTGAGCATGTCCTGCACGAAGCTGCGGTCGATCTTCAACCGCTGCACCGGAAAGCGGTTGAGGTAATGCAGGTTGGAGAAGCCGGTGCCGAAGTCGTCCACCGCCAGCAGCACGCCTTCCTGCTCGAACAGTTCGAAGCAGCGGCGCAGCGACTCGGTGTCGCGGATCAGCGCCGATTCGGTCAACTCCAGCTCCAGCCGCTTCGGCGACCAGCCGTTGCGCTGGCACAGCTCGATCACCCGCTCGGCGAAGCCGCGGTCGCGCAGCTGCATCGCCGAGACGTTGACCGACACGCGGTCGAAGCTCAACCCCGCCGCGTCCCAGGCCGCGGCCTGGCGGCAGGCCTCGTTGATCACCCAGTCGCCCAGGCGCACGATCTCGCCGCATTCCTCGGCGATGGGGATGAACTCGGCCGGATTGCAATGGCCGTGGCCGGGGCGGTGCCAACGCAGCAGCGCCTCCACCGCCGGCGCGCGTTCGCCGGCCGCGTGCACCAGCGGCTGGTACACCAGCGAGAATTCCTCGCGGTCCAGCGCGCCATGCAGCGCATGCTCGATCTCCAGGCGCCGCTGCGCGCGCAGCAGCACGTCCTGGCTGTAGTAGTGGCAGGTGTTGCGTCCGGATTCCTTGGCCGCGTACATCGCCGCATCGGCGGCGCGCAGCAGGCTGTCGAAGTCGCGGCGCCCGTCCTCCATCAAGGCAATGCCGATGCTGGCGCCGATCTTGATCACGTTCTCGCCGTTGTGCAGCGGCTCGGCCAGCGCCGCGATCAGCTTGCGCGCCACATGGCCGGCATCGCCCGGCTCGGCCAGGTCGCGCAGCACCACCAGGAACTCGTCGCCGCTGAAGCGCCCGAACAGGTCGCTGGTGCGCAATTGCTGGTGCATGCGCGTGGCCGCCAGCTTCAGCAGCGCATCGCCGGTGGCGTGGCCGAAGGAATCGTTGATGCTCTTGAACCCGTCCAGGTCGACGAACAGCATCGCCAGGGTGCTGCCGCGCTGCACCGCGTCGTGCATCGCCGCTTCCGCCTGCTCGCGCAGCAGTTGCCGGTTCGGCAGGCCGGTCAACAGGTCGTAGTGGGCCAGCAGTTCGATGCGCTCGCTGGCCTCGCGTTCGCGGCTGATGTCGCGGAACAGCACCACGAAACGCGGCGGCAGGCCGTCGCGGTCGTCCAGTTCGATCAGCACCTGCACCCATACCCGGTGCCCGGAAGGCCGGTGGAAGCACAGGTCCAGCTGCTCGGGCAGGCCGCCGTGGGCGATCCGCGCCAGCGCCGTTTCGAACGCGTCGCGCGAGTCCAGGGTGTACAGCGCCAGCGCCTGGTCCAGGTCGATGTTTTCCTTGCGCAGGCCGTGGATGCGGTAGCACTCCTCGGTCCATTGCATGCGCCGGGTGCCGACCTCGATCTCGCAGCCGCCGATCTTGCCCAGCGCGGAGACGCGGTTGAGCAGTTCGGTGCGCCAGCGGATCAGCGCGTCGGTCTGGCGCTGCTCGGTGATGTTCTGCACCTGGCCGAGCACGCGCTGGACGGCGCCGTCCGCTTCCAGCTGCGGTTGTGCCCACACCCGCAGGTGCAGCGGCGCCTCGCTGCCGCGTACCAGCTCCACCTCGAAATTGGCCTGCTTGCCGTCGCGCTGCATGCGCCGCCAGGTGGAGATCACCTGCGCCGCCGACTCGCGGCTGAGCAGGCGCAGCCAGCCGCGGCTGCTCGGCACCTGATCCTCGGCCAGGCCGGTCACGCGCAGGAACTCGCGCGACCACCAGATCCGGTTCTGCAGCGGATCCCACGACCAGCTGCCCATGCTGGTCATGCGCTGCGCCTCGCGCAGCAGGGTCTGCTGGTCGCGCAGGCGCTGCTCCAGCAGCTTCTGTTCGTGGATGTCGGTATGCGTGCCGACCATGCGCAGCGGGCTGCCGTCGGCGGTGCGGGCGACGATGCGGCCGCGGTCCAGGATCCAGCGCCACTGGCCGTCCTGCTGGCGCAGCCTGAATTCGCACACATAGGTCGCGTTGCGACCTTCGAAATGGGCGCGGATCGCCTCGCGCAGGCGCGCCTGGTCGTCATTGTGGACCAACGGCAGCAGCGCGTTGAGTCCGTAGTCCGGCGCGTTGCCTTCGTAGCCGAGCATCTGCTTCCAGCGCTCGGAACGGAAGATCCTGTCGCTGGGGATGTCCCAGTCCCACAGGCCGTGTTCGGCGCTGTCCAGGGCGATCTCCCAGCGCGTGGCGCCGTCGCTGCCGACCGGCTCGGGCACGCTCAGGGTATACGCCAACAGCGCGCCGGCGTCGTCGCGCACCGCCCGCAGCCACCCGTCCAGGCGCCGCCCGGCGGTGCCGGGCAGCGCGCAGGCGAGCATGCTTTCGCCGTTGAGCAGGCGCTCGCGCACGTCGCGCATCAGCTCGGCATAGGCCTCCACCGTACGCGGCAGCTCCAGCGCCTGCGCGGCCCGGTTCGCGGCCAGCGGCCGCCCTTCGGCGTCCAACAGGACAACGGCCGAGGTGAGCGGATGCTGCAGCAAGCTTGCGATGACGCCTTGATCCACGCCGAGGTGCTCCGTTTCTGCCGCGCTGGTGCTGGCGGACGAAGGTGATAACGGCACCTGGCGGCATTAATTGAGCGCCCGGCCGGCCGCGGCGCCGGCCGCGGTGGGCCGCAACGGGCGCTTGCCGGTAAGATGGCGGCGGACAAATACCGCCGCATCAGGCTGTCGGGCATGCAACCACAACGCGATCCTTCCCCGACCTCCCCGTCCTCGGGCATGCGTCTGGCGCAGCGGCTGGACCGGGGGATCTGGCGAACCGCGCTGTCTTACCTGCTGGTCGGCCTGGTCTGGTCGCTGGGCAGCGATCTGCTGCTGGTTCGATTCGTAGACGACACGCATACGCTGGCCACGCTGCAACTGGTCAACGATGCGGTGTTCCTGCTGTTGACCGCCATCGCCCTGTACTGCCTGCTGCGCCCGCTGGTGCGCGGCGCGGTGCAGGTGCACGCGCAGCTGGCGCTGTCCGAGGCCGGCTACCGGCAGATGTTCCAGGCCAATCCCAGCCCGATGCTGGTCTACGATCCGGAAACGCTGCGGGTGGTGGACGTCAATCCGGCCGCGATCGCCTTTTTCGGCTGGCCGCACGACATCTTCATCGGGCTGGACCTGGGCCGGCTGTGGCCGGCAGGCGCCGCCGAACGCATGAGCGAAGTGATCCAGGCGATCCGCGACACGCCGTCCAAGGTCTGCGTGGTGGCCGAGCCGCTGTGCCTGCGCGACGGCAGCCAGCGCATGGCCGAGGCGCGCAGCACCGGCCTGGACTACCGCGGCCGCAGCGCGCGGCTGGTGGTGATCAGCGACCGCAGCGCCGAGCACGAGGCGCAGCAGCGCCGCGACCAGGCGTTGCTGCGGCTGGAGGAGGCGCAGGCGATCGCCCGTCTCGGCTCCTGGCAACTGGACCCGGCCAGCGGCCTGGGCCGCTATTCCGACCAGGTCTACCGGATGCTCGGCCGGCGCGCGCCGGAGCAGCCGCGCCAGCATCGCCTGGAAGAACTGCTGGTGCCCGCCGACCTGGCGTCGCAGGCGCGCATCCAGCGCATGCTCGAAGACCTGTGCGGCGCCGCGCCGGTGCAGCTGGACATGCTGCTGCCGGTGCTGGCCGCCGACGGCCAGGCGCGGATGCTGCACCTGCGCGCCGAATCGGCCAACGACGACGACGGCGCGGCCTGCGTGCGCGGCACCCTGCAGGACGTGACCGAGCACGAACGTTCGCGGCGCCTGCTGCACGAACGCGAGGAACAGTTCCGCGAACTGGTGCGGGTGCTGCCCGACGGGGTGGCGATCCTGCACCAGGAACACGTGCTGTACGCCAACGCCGCCTGCGCCGGGCAATTCGGCTACGAGGGCGAGAACCTGCTCGGCGAGCCGCTGCAGGGCCTGGTCTATCCCAGCGACCTGCAGCAGGTGCGCGAGCAGATGCGCGATGCCGGCGACAAGGGCGAGCGCGGCGCCGCCGCGCGCATGCGCCGCCGCGATGGCTCGCTGTTCCACGCCGGGCTGTCGTTCGGCAAGGTGCGCTACAGCGGCCGCGACTGCAAGCTGCTGATCGTGCGCGACCTCAGCGAGCCCGAGCGCATGCGCGACGCGCTGGCGCTGAGCAACCGCGAACTGCAGGCGATGGCGCGGCGGCTGTTCTCGCTGCAGGAGGACGAGCGCCGCGCGATCTCGCGCGACCTGCACGACGACATCGGCCAGGCGATCACCGCGATGAAGCTGTCCGCGCACGCGGCGCTGGACGAAGCCGATGCCGAGCGCCGCCGCGAAGACCTCGACGAGATCGTGCAGCTCGCCGACAGCAGCATCACCAAGCTGCGCAACCTGTCCACCCTGCTGCGTCCGCCGCAACTGGACGCGCTCGGCCTGGAGGCGGCGCTGCGCTGGCAGGCCGGCATGCTGTTCCGCGCCTCGCCGGTGCGCCTGCAGCTGGACATCGCCACCCTGCCCGCGCGGCCCAGCGGCGAGGTCGAACAGGCCTGCTTCCGCATCGCCCAGGAGAGCCTGACCAACGCGCTGCGCCACGCCTGCGCCGGCGAGGTGCGCATGGCGCTGAGCGACGAGCAGCACCGGCAGCTGCGCCTGGAGGTGGTCGACGACGGCGACGGGTTCGATCCGACCGGGCCGCGCGGCCTGGGCCTGATCGTGATGCGCGAGCGCGCGCAGAGCGCAGGCGGTACCCTGCAGATCGACACCGCGCCCGGTGCCGGCACGCGGGTGACGCTGTGCCTGCCCTACACGACCGCGGCGACGCCAACGCACCCACCTGGACCCTGAAACGATGTGGAATCCCGCTGTCCCCGTGCCGCCAGACGACGAACTCCCGTCGCGCCTGGGCGCAGGCCACCCGGCGTTGACCGGCATGATCGCCGAGGCGCTGGCCGGCGGACCGGGAGTGATGCTGCTGCACATCGACATCGACCACTTCGCTTCGATCAACGAGAACATGAGCGCGGAAGTGGGCGACCACGCGCTGGCGCTGCTGGCGCAGCGGCTGCAGGCGCATCTGCGCGGGCGCGGCCTGCTGTGGCGCCACGGCAGCGACGAACTGGTCATGGCGGTGCCGCGCACCGCCGACGTGCCGCCGCCGGAGGCTTTCGCCGAAGAGGTGCGGCAGCAGATCGAACTGCCGCTGTCGGTGCTGCCGTACACCTTGTTCATGACCGGCAAGATCGGCGTGAGCCTGTGCCCGGAACACTCCACGCGGCTGTCCACGCTGCTCGACTACGCCGAGGACGCGGTCTACCAGGCCGCGCGCGAAGGCGGCAACATGGTGCGCCTGTACGCGGCCGACGGCCCGCCCAGCGCGCACAGCGAGAGCATCATCTCGCGGCAGATCGTCGATGCGATCCCCAACGGCGAGCTGCGCCTGCGCTACCAGCCGATGGTCAGCGCCCGCGACGGCCGCGTGGTCGGTATGGAATCGCTGCTGCGCTGGCAGTCGCCGACGCTGGGCATCCTGGTGCCGGAACGGTTCATGCGTACCGCCGAGCGGCTGGGCGTGATCGTGCAGATCGGCACCTGGGTGATGGAGGGCGCGCTGCGCCAGGCGCGGCTGTGGCGCGACCAGGGCTTCGACGACTTCACCATCGCGGTCAACGTCTCCACCCTGCAGCTGCTGCGCCCGACCTTCTTCAACGAAGTGATGTCGGCGCTGCAGGCCGCCGGCGTGCCGCCGCAGATGATGGTGCTGGAGATCAACGAAAGCGCGCTGACCAACAACGTCAACTTCGTCCACGAGACCCTGGCCAACCTGTGCCGCGAAGGCATCAGCCTGAGCCTGGACAACTTCGGCACCGGCGATTCCAGCCTCAGCGCGCTGGTGCGCTATCCGGTGGACAAGCTGAAGATCGACCGCAGCTTCATCAAGAGCGCGCCGGCCGGCAACCGCGAGGCGGCGATCGCCCGCGCCATCATCGCCATGGGCCACCAGCTGGGCATGGTGGTGATCGCCAACGGCGTCGAATCGCAGGCGCAGCTGGGCTTCCTGCGCCGCAACGACTGCGACATCTTCCAGGGCTACCTGTTCGGCGAGCCGATGTCGGCCGAGGCCGCGGGCATGGCGTTGCGCCGGCGTTACCTGCGCCCGGAGTCGTTCACCGAGACCCGCCCGGACCGCACCCTGCTGCTGCTCGACGACGAGGAAAACGTGCTGCGCTCGCTGGTGCGCCTGTTCCGCCGCGACGGCTACCGCATCCTCGCCGCCGGCAACGTGCGCGACGCCTTCGACCTGCTGGCCACCAACGACGTGCAGGTGATCCTGTCCGACCAGCGCATGTCCGACATGAGCGGCACCGAGTTCCTGGGCCGGGTGAAGATGCTCTACCCCGACACCATCCGCCTGGTGCTGTCCGGCTACACCGACCTGGCCACCGTCACCGACGCGATCAACCGCGGCGCGATCTACCGCTTCCTGACCAAGCCCTGGAACGACGACGAACTGCGCGAACACATCCGCCAGGCGTTCCGCACGCATGACGAACAGCGGCGGGATGGGCAGATGTGAGGTTGAGCCGGGACCGGGGACCCGGGACTCGGGACCCGGAAAGTCAAAAGCAACGGCGAAAAGCGGTGCCGATCCTGCGCTTTTTTGCGAGTCCCGGGTCCCCAGTCCCGAGTCCCGGCTTCACTTCGGCTGTCGCACCGGAATCACGATCCGGAACGTGGAGCCCTCGCCGACGCTGCTGCTCACGTCGATGCGGCCGTGGTGCTTGTTGATGATGCCGTAGGAGATCGACAGGCCCAGGCCGGTGCCGCTGCCGACCGGCTTGGTGGTGAAGAACGGGTCGAAGATGCGCTGCAGCAGGTCCGCCGGAATGCCGGCGCCGGAGTCCTTGAACTCGATCCACACCTCCTCGCCGTCCTGGCCGGTGCTGACCACGATGGTACCGCGCTCGCCGATCGCCTGGCCGGCGTTGAGCAGCAGGTTCATGTACACCTGGTTGAGCTCGGACGGCAGGCACTCGACCAGCGGCAGGTTGCCGTAGTGGCGGTCCAGGGTGACCTTGTACTTGAGCTCGTTCCAGATGATGTTGATCGTGGACTCGAGCCCGGAATGCAGGTCCACCAGCTTCCACGATTCCTCGCGGCCTGAGTACGAGAAGTCCTTCAGGTCGCGCACGATGCGCGTCACCCGCTCGATGCCTTCGCGCGACTCGGCCATCAGCTGCGGCAGGTCGCGGCTGATGAAATCGATGTCGAAACGGTTGCGGATGTCGTCGATCTCCGGGATCAGCGTCTTCGGATCGGGCGCGCGCAAGGCGCGCTCGTAGGCCTCGATCAGGGTGAACAGGCTTCGCAGGTATTCCTGCAGGCTGCCCAGGTTGGAATGCACATAGCCGATCGGATTGTTGATCTCGTGGGCGACGCCGGCGGCGAGCTGGCCGATCGAAGCCATCTTTTCCGACTGCAGCAGTTTTTCCTGCGCGCCGTTGAGGCGCAGATAGGCCTGGCGCAGCTCGGCGTGGCGCTGCTGCAGTTCCTGTTCGTAGTCCTGCTGGCCTTCGATGCCCTGGATCAGCACCAGAAAGTGGCCGTCGTCGCCGTCGGCATGGAAATACAGATGCGCCAGCACCACGTGTTCTTCGGTCGGCAAGCTGCCGCTCCAGCGGCCGGTGCTGCGCGCCTGCGACAGCGCATCGCTGGGCAGCCACTGCGCCAGGCGTTCGCCCAGGGCGCAATCGTCGGAGATCTCGGCATTGCACAGGTGGCCGCGTGCGGCACTGTTGGCCAGCAGCAGGCGGCCGTCGGCGCGGAACAGCACCAGTCCTTCGTCGATCAGCTCGCTCAGCGCGAGCAGGCTCTTGCGCGAAGGCAACGGCACCGTCTCGGTGTAATCGGGATCGGCAAAATTCACGGAAGGCAGCGGGTAACGAGCGGACGCTCAATATACGCCGATGCCATCGCCAGGTGCGTGGACGCCGGCACTTGGCCGGCATGCAGTGACGCGATTGGCGTTCTCAGGCGATCGCCAGCGGGCGGCTCATCCGCAAGGTGCTGGACTGGCCGTTGGCATCGTAGGACGACGCGCTCTCGCTGCGGCCCAGGTGCCGCAGCGCCCAGTTGACTTCGCGCCGCCGCCGCGACAGCAACGCGCCGTTGGCGCGGTTGGCGTCTGCCAGCTCGCGCAACAGCGATTCGGCCTCGGCACCGGCCGGCACGTCGGCCTCCAGCGCCCGCAGCGCGGCCAGCTTGTCGCCGGTCGCCCGCATCAGCCCTTCCACGTTGTGATCCAACAAGGCCTGCCGTTCGCCGGCGAGCGCGTCGCTGAGCTGCTGCAAGGGGTTGGTCACGGTCGTGTTCATGCGCTGAGCTGCTGGTCCATCTGCAGCATGCGGCTGGCGATGACGTCCGGGTTGACCTTGTAGCTGCCGCTCTGCAGCGCGCTGCGCACCGACTCGACGCGGTTGCTGTCCACCGCCGGTGCCGCCGCCAGCTGGCGCTGCAGGCTTTGCAGCCCGGACGCTTCGCCGGTCAGGCGCAGACTGTCGGTCGCGGCCGTGGCGGCCACCGCACTCGTCTGGCCGTCCTCGGACGCGCCGGAGGCGGCCTTGGTGTTGACGGTCGAAGTACGAAGGGTGGCCTGGGCCGGCAAATTCCCCTCAATTTTCTGGCTCATGACGAAATCCTGCTACGGGTTCGGTGTAGGTAACGGCCCTACACCGACGAACTTTAGGCCAGATCTCAGCGCGTCACAAAAACGTCGCCATTTTGTGACACGGTTCCCTGAACGACGCGACGAGACGACAGGTTTTCGACGGTCACCCGCTCGTTCTCGCCACCGTCGCTGAGCGCGCGCCCCGCCATGCGCACTTCCAGCGCCCCGTTGCGCGCCACCAGCGCCACATTGTCGCCGCGCCGCACCAGCCGCTGCGCGACCAGATCACTGGCCGACAACAGGGTGCCGGCCGGCAACGTACGCCGCACCACCCTGCCGATCGCCGCGGCCGGATCGGTCATTGCCGCACCGACGATGCGCGCCGCGTCGCGCTTCTCGATCACCATATCGGCCGCCCCCACGGTTTCTCCAGCGGCCAGGCCACGGCCCAGCACCAGCACGTCCTGCAGGCGCCGCACCTTGACCGGCACGAACAGGCGCCAGCCGGCCTCGCGCGGGCAACTCACTTCCACTGTCGTGGTTCCTGTCGGCTGCGCCTGCAGCGACACCGGGCACAGCGGCACGCGGACCGACGGGTCCAGAGTGGCCTCGGCTTCGGCATCGGCGCCAAGAGTGGACAGCGCCGCGGCGCGGATCGAATCCACCGATTGGAATTCCGCGGCCCAGGCCGGCGTCGCCGCCAGCAGGACCACTAACAGGGTCAGGCGCATGGCCGTCTCTCCATGAAGGTGTCGCCACTGGCATGCAAAGCCTGTGCCGAACTCCAGGCCTGGCGGCGACAGCGCGGCCTCAAGTTCCGCGGCGAGTGCGCCGATATGAACCCCATGTCTCATGACCTGCTCAACCGAATCGACCAGCGCACCCGCTTGGCGGGCCACAATCGGCTTGCCCTGCTGCTGTTCCGGCTGGGCGGCCGTCAGCTTTTTGGCGTGAACGTCTTCAAGGTGCAGGAAGTGCTGCGCCGGCCGGAGCTGTTCCAGGTGCCGGGGCTGCCACTGCAATTCTCCGGGGTCGCCGATGTGCGCGGCCGTTCGGTACCGGTGCTCGACCTGGGCCTGGCGATCGGCCATCCGGAACGCGAGACGCACGCCGACAAGGCGCCCGGCTACCTGGTGGTCACCGAGTTCAACCGCTCGGTGCAGGGCTTCCTGGTCAGCGGCGTGGAGCGCATCGTCAACATCGCGGTGGAGGACATCCATCCGCCGCCGGAACTGGGCGCCGAATCCAGCTACCTGACCGCGGTGACCCGCTTCCAGGGCGAGCTGATCCAGGTCATCGACGTGGAAAGCGTGCTGGCCGACATCGCCCAGAACCGCACCGAGGCGCTGATCGACCCGGCGCTGGCGCTCACCGGCGCGCAGCTGCAGGTGCTGGTGGTGGACGACTCGCGCGTGGCGCGGCAGCAGATCCGCAGCGTGCTCGACCAGCTAGGGGTCGGCGCCACCCTGCTGTCCGACGGCCGCCAGGCCCTGGACCATCTCCTGCAGATCCACGCCGGCGGCGAGAATCCGGCCGACCGCTACGCCATGGTGATCTCCGACATCGAGATGCCGGCGATGGACGGCTACACGCTGACGACGGAAATCCGGCGCCACCCCGGCCTGGCCGGCCTGTACGTGCTGCTGCACACCTCGCTGTCGGGGGTGTTCAACAACGCCATGGTCGAGCGCGTCGGCGCCAACGCCTTCGTCGCCAAGTACAGCCCGCACGAACTGGCCGATTACGTGCTGGCGCGGCTGCGGGTGGTCGCCGAGGCCCAGGCCGCCTAGCGTTTCGCGGCCCCGGCGCGACGCCGGGCGCCCAGCAGCACGCCTTCCGCCGCAATGGCGAAGGCCGCCCCACCGCGCCGCACGGCGCGCACACCCCGGTTCTGGCACAGACTTTGCCTGTACTCCTGCAACGAACCGCGGGAGCGCGCCATGCCCAATCTGATTTCATCCTACCTAGGTGTCCACGGCGACGCCCTGCCGCTGCGCGAGCAACGGATGAAGCTGATCGCCAGCAACCTCAGCAATGTCGACACGCCCGGCTACAAGGCGCAGGACCTGGATTTCGACGCGGCGATGCGCGCCGCGCAGGGCCAGCGCGACGGCAGCCAGCTGCAGGTCACCGACAGCCGCCACATCGCGGTCGGCGGCAGCACCGGGCTCAATCCGTTCCAGGTCACCCGCGAGGCCAACCAGCCCAGCCTCGACGGCAACACCGTCGATGCGGACACCGAACGCGCCGCCTACGGCCGCGCCGCGCTGGAATACCGCGCCTCGCTGAGCTTCGTCGAATCCAAGGTGCGCAGCATGCTCACCGCGATCACAGGCCAATAAGCATGAGCAATCTGCCGATTTTCGACGTCGCCGGCTCCGCGCTGCAGGCGCAGTCGGTGCGACTGAGCACCATCGCCAGCAACCTGGCCAACGCCGATTCGGTGGCCGGGTCGGCCGCAGCGGCCTACAAGCCGATCGAGCCGATCTTCCAGGCGGTGCGCAACCCGCACGACAGCAGCCTGACCGCGGTCAACGTCAAGGAAATCACCCAGAGCAAGGATCCGCCGATCAAACGCTACGAACCCGGCCATCCGCTCGCCGATGCCGACGGCTACATCTACTCGCCGGACGTGGACCCGGTGTCGCAGATGGTCAACCTGATCTCCGCCTCGCGCAATTACCAGGCGGGCGTGGAAGTCCTCAACACCGCCAAGGAACTGGCGTTGGCCACCATCTCCATGGGCCGCTAAGCGCCCTCCCTCCCGCCGCCTAACGGCCTAGGACTACCGATGAGTACCGTCTCCAGCGACATCTATTCCAGCCTCGGATTGACCGCCTCCAGCGCCAGCAAGACCACCAACACGTCGTCGTCGCTGAGCCAGGCCGATTTCCTGAAGCTGATGACCGAGCAGTTGCAGCACCAGGACCCGCTCAAACCGATGGACAACAGCCAGATGGTCTCGCAGATGGCGCAACTGTCCACCGTGCAGGGCATCGGCGATCTCAACAAGACCGTGACCGCCCTGTCCAGTTCGATGAGCACCGACCAGATCCTGCGCGGCGCCCAGTTGGTCGGACACAAGGTGCTGGTGCCGTCGGCGACGATGCCGCTGGGCAGCGAAGGCGGTACCACCGGCGTGGTCGCCGCGCCCAGCGCCGGCATCGTCAACCTCACCGTCACCGATGCCAACGGCAACGCGGTCAAGCAGATCAGCGTCAGCGCCAGCAAGGCCGGCGAAGTCAATTTCAGTTGGGACGGCACCGACACCGCCGGCAATCGCATGCCGGCCGGCACCTACGGCGTCACCGCCACGCATACCGACAGCAGCGGCACCAACACCTCGCTGTCCACCTACGTCCAGGCCCCGGTCGAGAGCGCCACCATCGGCTCGGACGGCATCTACCTCGACCTGACCGGGCTGGGCACCGCCCCGCTCGCCAACGTGCTCCGCGTCAGCTGAGCCGGCCAATCCACAGGAGTCCATCATGGGTTTCAATACTTCGCTGTCCGGTATCAAAGCGGCCAACTCCGACCTCAACGTCACCGCCAACAACATCGCCAACGTCAACACCACCGGCTTCAAGGAGTCGCGCGCCGAGTTCGCCGACCTGTTCTCGGCCACCGGCTACGGCCTGGCGCGCAATGCGATCGGCGCCGGCGTGCGGGTCAGCAACGTCGCCCAGCAGTTCTCGCAGGGCAACGTCGACCCGACCGGGCGCAACCTGGACCTGGCGATCTCCGGCGACGGCTTCTTCACCCTGACCAACAATGGCGCCAAGGTCTATTCGCGCGCCGGCAACTTCCAGACCGACGCCGATGGCTACGTGGTCAATCCACAGGGCGCCAAGCTGCAGGTGTTCCCGCCGGCGGCCAACGGCAACGGCTTCGCGGTCGGCACGTTGAGCGATCTGCAACTGCTGACCACCGACAGCGCGCCGAAGCAGACCAGCACGGTGAATCTGATGTTCACCCTGCCGGGCAATGCCACCACGCCGACCGTGACCACCTTCGATCCGACCGACGCCAACAGCTACAACCACTCCACCGGCGGCATCACCGTCTACGATTCGCTGGGCGTCAGCCACACCCAGACCTCGTATTTCGTCAAGACCGCCAATGCCAACGAGTGGCAGGTGCACAACTATGTCGATGGCACCGCGGTCGGCAGCGCGAGCACGCTGCAGTTCGACGGCAACGGCGCCCTGACCAGCCCCTCCGACGGCAAGATCGTCTTGAGCACGTTCACCCCCAGCACCGGCGCCGGCACCCTCAACCTGACCCTGGACGTGAGCGGCTCGACCCAGTACGGCGAGGCGTTCGCGCTGCGCAATACCAGCCAGGACGGCTACGCCAGCGGCAAGCTCAACTCGATCAGCATCGACGCCAGCGGCGTGGTCTACGCGCGCTACTCCAACAACGCCGACAAGGCGCTGGGCCAGGTGGCGATGACCAACTTCGTCAATCCGCAGGGGCTGAGCTCGCTGGGCGACAACGTCTGGGCCGAGAGCTCCTCGTCCGGGAGCGCACGTACCGGCGCGCCGGCGACGTCCGACTTCGGCAGCATCCAGTCCGGCGCGCTCGAAGCCTCCACCGTCGACCTCACCGAGCAGCTGGTCAACATGATCGTCGCGCAGCGCAACTTCCAGGCCAACTCGCAGATGATCTCGACCCAGGATCAGGTCACGCAGACCATCATCAATATCCGTTGATGACCGCCGGGAATCGGGAACGGGGAATCGAGAATCGTAAACGCGGTTCCCGGCGCCGAATTTCCGCTTTCCTCCATTTCCGATTCTCCATTCCCGGTTCCCGTCCATGGACAAAGCACTCTACGTCGCCATGACCGGCGCCCGCGCTTCGCTGCAGGCGCAGGGCACGGTGTCGCACAATCTGGCCAACGTCGATACCGCCGGTTTCAAGGCGGCGCTGGCCAATACCGAGGCGTTCCGCATCAAGGGCGCCGGCTATCCGTCGCGGATCGATGCGCTGCACATCGACCAGGGCTTCAATCGCGATGTCGGCGCGCAGCAGGTGACCGGCAATGCGCTGGACGTCTCGCTCAGCGCCGACAACTGGCTGGCGGTGCAGGCCAGCGACGGCAAGGAGGCGTACACGCGCGGCGGCGAACTGGCGTTGACCCCGAACGGCCAGCTGGTCACTTCCAGCGGCCGCGCGGTGCTCGACGACCAGGGCAATCCGATGGCGATCCCGCCGCACCAGTCGCTGGAGATCGGCGCCGACGGTTCGGTGTCGATCGTCCCGCTGGGCGAAGGTCCGCAGGCGATGACCGTGGTCGGCAAGATGAAGGTGGTGCAGGCGCCGGCCGAACGCCTGGAACGCCGCCCCGACGGGCTGATGCGCAACATCAGCGACGATCCGACCCAGGCCTTCGCCCTGGCCACCGGCACCGCGGTCCACACCGGCGCGCTGGAAGGCAGCAATGTCGACGCCGCCGGCGCGCTGGTGCAGATGATCCAGCTGCAGCGCCAGTTCGAAATGCAGGTGAAGGTGATCAAGCACGGCGACGAGAACGCGCAGTCGGCCAACACCCTGCTGCGCCTGAACGGCTAAGCCCGGCGCGGGCGCCGCGCCGCCGCCGACGAAAAGCCGGCGCATTTGTGGCACGGCACATGCATCAGTCCCCCTGCCCCTCGCGGATCTCGGGGCCACCATCAGAGGAATCGGGTCATGAATCAGGCTTTGTGGGTCGCCAAGACCGGACTGGATGCGCAGCAGACGCGCATGTCGGTCGTGTCCAACAACCTGGCCAACACCAACACCACCGGCTTCAAGCGCGATCGCGCCAGCTTCGAGGACTTGCTGTACCAACAGGTGCGTCAGCCTGGCGGCGCGACTTCGGCGCAGACGCAGCTGCCGTCCGGCCTGCAGCTGGGCACCGGCGTGCGCGTGGTGTCCACCTCGAAGGATTTCGAGCAGGGCAACCCGCAGCAGACCGGGCGCGCGCTGGACGTGATGGTCAACGGCCGCGGCTTCTTCGAGGTGCAGATGCCCGACGGCACTTCGGCCTACACCCGCGACGGCAGCTTCCAGATCAATTCGCAGGGCGAACTGGTGACCAACAGCGGCTATGCGGTGCAGCCCGGCATCCAGGTCCCGGAAGGGGCGCAGTCGCTGACCATCGGCACCGACGGCACGGTCAGCGTGCAGGTCGCCGGTACCGCCGCGGCGCTGGAGATCGGCTCGTTGACGCTGAGCGATTTCATCAATCCCTCGGGCCTGCAGGCCAAGGGCGGAAACCTGTACGCGGAAACCGCCGCCTCCGGCCCGGCGCAGAACGGCACGCCCGGCCTCAATGGCCTCGGCACCACCGTGCAGGCCTCGCTGGAAGGCAGCAACGTCAACGTGGTCGAGGAGCTGGTCAGCATGATCGAGACCCAGCGCGCCTACGAGATGAACGCCAAGGCGATCTCCACCACCGATTCGATGCTCGGCTATCTGAACAACAACGTCTGATCCCGACCTTTCTGGAAACCGCCATGTCGCGTCCGTCCTCTCTTTCCCTCACCGCCGCCCTGCTCCTGCCCGTGCTGCTCGGCGGCTGCGCCGGCCTGGGCGTCGCCGCCGGCGACGTGCGCCCGTATGCGCCGATGGCGCCGATCGTGCCGGTAGTGGCGCAACCGGTGCAGCCCAGCGCCGGGGCGATCTACGCCGCCGGCCCGGGCCTGTCACTGTATTCGGACCGGCGCGCCCGCGACGTCGGCGATCTGCTGACCATCACCCTGGTCGAAAGCACCAACGCCAGCTCCACCGCCAACACCAGCATCACCAAGAAGGACGCGGTGACCATGGCCACGCCGACCCTGCTCGGTGCGCCGCTGACGGTCAACGGCGTCAACGTGCTGAACAATGCCACCAGCGGCGACCGCAGCTTCGCCGGCAAGGGCAACACCGCGCAGAGCAACACCATGCAGGGCAGCATCACCGTGACCGTGATGCAGCGCCTGCCCAACGGCAACCTGGTGATCCAGGGGCAGAAGAACCTGCGCCTGAACCAGGGCGACGAACTGGTGCAGGTGCAGGGCATCGTGCGCGCCGCCGACATCGCACCGGACAACACCATCGCCTCCAGCAAGGTCGCCGATGCGCGCATCGCCTATGGCGGCCGCGGCGCCGTCGCCCAATCCAACGCGATGGGCTGGCTGAGCCGCTTCTTCAACTCGCGCATCTCGCCGTACTGAGGCCTGTCATGAACCTTCTGTCCCTGCCCTTGCGCCTGCTCGCCGCGTTCGCGCTGTGCGCCGGCCTGGCCGCCCCGGCCGCCGCCGAACGCATCAAGGACCTGGCCCAGGTCGGCGGCGTGCGCGGCAACGCGCTGGTCGGCTACGGCCTGGTGGTGGGCCTGGACGGCAGCGGCGACCGCACCAGCCAGGCGCCGTTCACCGTGCAGAGCCTGAAGAACATGCTCGGCGAGTTGGGCGTCAACGTGCCGTCGAACGTCAATCCGCAGCTGAAGAACGTGGCCGCGGTGGCGATCCACGCCGAACTGCCGCCGTTCGCCAAGCCCGGCCAGCCGATCGACATCACCGTGTCCTCGATCGGCAACGCGGTGTCGCTGCGCGGCGGTTCGCTGCTGATGGCGCCGCTGAAGGGCGCCGACGGCCAGGTCTACGCGATCGCCCAGGGCAGCCTGATCGTCGGCGGCTTCGGCGCGCAGGGCAAGGACGGCTCGCGGATCTCGGTGAACGTGCCCAGTGTCGGCCGCATTCCCAACGGCGCCACGGTGGAGCGCGCGTTGCCGGACGTGTTCGGCAGCAGCGGCGAGATCACCCTGAACCTGCACCAGAACGACTTCACCACGGTGTCGCGGATGGTCGCGGCGCTGGAGAACACCTTCGGCCCCGGCAGTGCGCACGCGGTCGACGGCGGCACTGTGGCGGTGCGCTCGCCCACCGACCCGAGCGCGCGCATCGGCCTGCTGGCGCGGATCGAGAACGTGGAACTGTCGCCGGGCGCAGCGGCCGCCAAGGTGGTGGTCAATGCCCGCACCGGCACCGTGGTCATCGGCGCGCAGGTACGGGTCGGGCCGGCGGCGATCTCGCACGGCTCGCTGACCGTCACCATCAGCGAGGGCACCCAGGTCAGCCAGCCCAACGCGCTGAGCAACGGCCAGACCGTGGCCGCGCCCAAATCGACCATCACCGCCACCAACGAAGGCAGCCGCATGTTCAAGTTCGAGGGCGGCACCTCGCTGGACCAGATCGTGCGTGCGGTCAATGAAGTCGGCGCTGCGCCGGGCGACCTGATCGCGATCCTGGAAGCACTGAAGCAGGCCGGCGCGCTGAGCGCGGAGCTGGAGGTGATCTGACATGCGCATCTCGGCCTCCCCCATCGACTTGAACGCGACCACCCAGAACGATCCGGCCCGGATCGACAAGGTGTCGCGCCAGTTGGAAGGACAGTTCGCCAACCTGCTGGTCAAGAGCATGCGCGACGCCAGCTTCGGCGATTCCCTGTTCCCGGGCGAGAACCAGACGTTCCGCGACATGTACGACCAGCAGATGGCCAAGGCGCTGACCGAGGGCAAGGGGCTGGGCCTGGCGGCGATGATCGCCAAGCAGTTGGGCGGCGGCAAAAGCGCCGACGCGCCGGCCACCAACACCTCGATCGGTGCCGCGCAGGCGGCCAAGGCGTACTCGCTGGTGTCCGGCCAGGGCGGCGGCACTGCCGGCAACACCGCGGCCGCCGGTGCCTCCGCGCTGGCCGATACCGGTGCCGCGGCCGGCGCCGGCGCCGCGGCCTGGGGCGGCATGGACGCGGGAGATGCGTCGCAGCAGCAGGTCGCGCGCGTGCTCGACATGATCGCCGGCCGCGAGACCAGCGCGATGCACGAGGCGATCGGCAGCAATCCTGCCGACGGCAGCGCCACGCTGGCCTGGACCGGGGCGAACGACCGCTGGTCGGATCTGGCGACGGCGGCGGCCGACGCCAGCGACGGCATCGACGCCAGTGCCACCGCCGCCGCCAAGGCCGCTGCGGCCAGCCTCGGCGAACGCACCCCGGAAGGCTTCGTCGCGCAGATCTGGACGCATGCGCAGAAGGCGGCCAAGGAACTGGGCGTGGACGCACGGGCGCTGGTCGCGCAGGCCGCGCTGGAAACCGGCTGGGGACGCCGCGGCATTTCCCGCGGCGACGGCGCCAGTTCCAACAACCTGTTCGGGATCAAGGCCAGCGGCTGGAGCGGCGAGCGCGTCACCACCGGCACCCACGAGTACGTCGACGGGGTCAAGCAGTCGCAGACCGCCGATTTCCGCGCCTACGCCTCGCCGGCCGAGAGCTTCGCCGACTATGTGCGCCTGCTGAAGACCAATCCGCGCTACCAGCAGGCGCTGAGTGCCGGCACCAATATCCGCGGCTTCGCCCAGGGCCTGCAGCGCGCCGGCTACGCCACCGATCCGTCCTATGCGGCCAAGATCGCCGCGATCGCCGGCGGCCCGACCATCGGCCGCGCCGTCGCCGCGATCGGCACTGCCGCCGCCAGCGGCATCGAACGCGTGTTCGCCAGCACCTCCGATCCGTCCAACAGCGCCCTGCGCTGAGGTAGCCGCCCATGTCCGTCCTTTCCACCGGCACCAGCGCCCTCATCGCCTTCCAACGGGCCTTGGCCACCGTCAGCCACAACGTCGCCAACATCAATACCGACGGCTACAGCCGGCAGCGCGTATCGTTCGCGACCACCACGCCAACCCAGTACGGCTCGGACTACGTCGGCAACGGCACCAAGATCACCGACATCTCCCGCGTCGCCGACCAGCTAGCGACCTCGCGGCTGCTGGACAGCAGCGGCGAACTGGCGCGCCTGAAGCAGCTGTCGAGCCTGTCCGACCGCGTCGACGGGCTGTTCTCCGACACCGCCACCAATATCGCCGGGCAGTGGTCGAACTTCTTCGACGCCACCACCGGGCTGTCGTCCAACGCCTCGGCCACCGCCACCCGGCAGAGCCTGCTGGACAACGCCACCTCGCTGGTGACCCGCTTCAAGCAGCTCAACGGGCAGATCGATTCACTCGGCAACGAAGTCAACAACGGCCTGCTCTCGGCCACCACGGAAGCCAACCGCCTGGCCACCGAGATCGCCAAGATCAACGGCCAGATCGGCGGCGACGCCAGCGCCGCCGCGCCGGACCTGCTCGACCGCCGCGACCAGTTGATCAGCCAACTGGTCGGCTACACCGGCGGCAGCGCAGTGCAGCAGGACGGCGGCGCGATCAACGTGTATACCTCCGGCGGCCAGGCGCTGGTGGTCGGCACCACCGCCTCCACCCTGACCACGGTCACCGACCCCTACCAGCCCGGGCGCCTGCAGGTCGCGCTGAAGGCGCAAGGCGCCACCATCACCCTGGGCGACAGCTCGCTGGGCGGGCAGATCGGCGGCCTGCTCGAGTTCCGCAGCAGCGTATTGGACCCGACCAAGGCCGAACTGGGACGCATCGCCACCGGCCTGGCGGTCACCTACAACCAGCAGCACAAGGCCGGCGTGGACCTGTACGGCAACCTGGGCGGCGACTTCTTCTCGCTGTCCGCGCCCAGCGTCAACGCCAACGCCGCCAATACCGGCAGCGCCAGCTTCAGCGCCAGCGTCGGCGACCTGAGCAAGCTCGACGGGCAGAACCTGCTGCTGAAGTTCGACGGCAGCACCTGGACCGCCAGCCGCGCCGACACCGGCGCCAGCGTGACCATGACCGGCACCGGCAGCAGCACCGATCCGTTCGTGGTCAACGGGGTGACGCTGCAGCTGTCCGGCAGCGCCGCCGCCGGCGACAAGTTCCTGCTGCAGCCCACCGCCAACGCGGTCACCGGCCTGGCGGTGGCGATCACCGACCCGTCGCGCATCGCCGCGGCCACGCCGATCACCGGCAGCGCCGCCCTGGACAACCTGGGCACCGGCAAGGTCAGCAACGTGCGCGCCACCGACGCCAGCAACGCCAATCTGCTGACGCCGTCCAGCATCGCCTTCATCGACGCCAACCAGTACACCATCGACGGCGCCGGCCCGTTCGCCTACACCGCCGGGCAGACCATCAGCGCCAACGGCTGGAGCATGACCCTGGACGGCGCGCCGGTCGCCGGCGACACCTTCGCGGTCAATCCCACCGGCGCCGGCTCCAGCAACAACGGCAATGCCCTGACCCTGTCCAACCTGGACGACGCCAAGGCGTTCAACGGCGGCACCATCACCCTCAATGGCGCGGTGTCCGGACTCACCACCACGATCGGTTCGGCGGCGCGACAGGCGAGCTACTCGGCCGACGCGCAGGACGTGATCCACACCAGCGCGCAGGACGCGCGCGACTCGGTGTCCGGGGTCAACCTGGACGAGGAAGCCTCGGACATGTTGCGCCTGCAGCAGGCCTACCAGGCCGCCTCGCAGCTGATCTCCACCGCCGACACGATGTTCCAGTCCATTCTGGGTGCGATCCGATGAGCAGCAACCGCATCTCCACCGGCATGATGTTCAGCCAGTCGGTCAACAACATGCTGGGCAAGCAGGCCAAGATCTCGCACCTGGAACAGCAGCTGGCGACCGGCCAGCGCCTGGTCACCGCCGCCGACGACCCGGTCGCCTCCGGCACCGCGGTCAACCTGGACCGCGCGGTGGCCGAACTGGAGCGTTTCGGCCAGAACGCCAACAACGTGCAGAACCGCCTGGGCCTGCAGGAGAACGCGCTGTCGCAGGCGGGCGACCTGATGGCGCGGGTCAACGAATTGACCGTGGAAGCGAACAGCTCGGCCTTGACCACCGACGACCGCAAGGCGATCGCCTCCGAGCTCAAGTCGCTGCACGCCAGCCTGCTCAGCCTGTCCAACAGCACCGACGGCAGCGGCCGCTACCTGTTCGCCGGCGCCGCCGACGACAAGGCGCCGTTCGCGGTGATCAACGGCAGCGTGGTCTACAGCGGCGACCAGACCCAGCGCAGCGTGGAGGTGGCCGCCGACACCCAGGTCGCCGACGCCCTGCCCGGCAGCGAGATCTTCATGCGCATCCGCACCGGCGACGGCACCGTGGATGCGCACGCGGCGAGCACCAATACCGGCACCGGGCTGCTGCTGGACTACAGCCGCGACTCCGGCACTGGCGGCTGGAACGGCAGCAGCTACAGCGTCGCCTTCACCGCCGCCGACACCTATGAAGTCCGCGACAGTACCGGCACCGTGGTCACCACCGGCACCTACGCCGCCGGCGAGACGCTCAGCTTCGGCGGCCTGAAGATGCGCCTGGACGGCGCGCCGGCGGTCGGCGACAGCTTCCAGATCGGCGCCTCCACCACCAAGGACGTGTTCTCCACCATCACCAATCTGGTCGATGCGCTGAACACCGACCCGGTCACCGCCACCGAC
Source organism: Xanthomonas campestris pv. phormiicola (assembly GCA_025666215.1). NCBI lineage: Bacteria > Pseudomonadati > Pseudomonadota > Gammaproteobacteria > Lysobacterales > Lysobacteraceae > Xanthomonas > Xanthomonas campestris. The sequence continues at coordinate 2,803,150 of CP102593.1, forward strand.
AAGGCCGCGTTGCAGAACACCTTGCAATCGTCGATGCGCGACATCAGCCAGGCCTCGGCGAAGATGATCGATGCGCGCGCCGCCGGCGGCGCGCAGCTGGCCGCGCTCGACAGCGCCGCCGAGCTGCGCGAATCCAACGAAGTGACGCTGAAGACCACCCTGTCCTCGCTGCGCGACCTGGACTATGCCGATGCGATCGGCCAGTACCAGCTGGAACAGGCCGCGCTCAAGTCGGCGCAGACCATCTTCACCCAGATGCAGTCGATGTCGCTGTTCAACATGATCCGCTGAATCGCGATTCCACTCCCTACGCGAAGGCCCGGAGCGCGGCGACGCCTCCGGGCCTTCGCCGTTATACCGAGTTCGTCATCGCCGCCGATCCCGCCAAATTTCATGCCAAGCCCGCTAAAGTTTGGCAAACCTCGGCCGAAACAAGCTCTTCGCCGCGAGTGCCACGGGCTCCCGGTTCGCCGCATCGCGATAATTTCCGCAGCGAATCGCTAAAGGTTGTTGACATCTCGCCGTTATTTATCTCAGCAGCGGCAACGGCCAATTGATGGCCCCCCTGCGGAGGCTCCAGGCACCGATGGGTTGCCGGATAAATCGCTTAGAGGAGATATCAAAATGGCACAGGTAATCAACACCAACGTAATGTCGCTGAACGCTCAGCGTAATCTCAACAGCACCAGCGCGAGCATGGCCACGACGATTCAGCGTCTGTCCTCGGGCCTGCGCATCAACAGCGCCAAGGACGACGCCGCCGGTCTGGCGATCTCCGAGCGCTTCACCACCCAGATCCGCGGCCTGGACGTTGCCTCGCGCAATGCCAACGACGGCATCTCGCTGGCGCAGACCGCCGAAGGCTCGATGGTTGAAATCGGCAACAACCTGCAGCGTATCCGCGAGCTGTCGGTGCAGTCGGCCAACGCCACCAACTCCGCCACCGACCGCGAGGCGCTGAACTCGGAAGTCAAGCAGCTGACTTCGGAAATCGACCGCGTCGCCAACCAGACCAGCTTCAACGGCACCAAGCTGCTGGATGGCTCGTTCTCCGGCGCGCTGTTCCAGGTCGGCGCCGATGCCGGCCAGACCATCGGCATCAACAGCATCGTCGACGCCAACGTCGATTCGCTGGGCAAGGCCGGCTTCGCCGCCACGCAGACCGGTTCGGCCGCCCTGGCTTCCGGTACCGCGACCGCCAGCGGCAGCTTCTCCGGCATGACGATCAACAGTGTCAGCATCGCCTCGGTCTCCGTCGCGATCGGCGATACCGGTACCGAGGTCTCCAAGAAGATCGCCGCCGCGATCAACGACAAGCTGGACCAGACCGGCGTCTACGCCTCGATCGACAGCACCACCGGCGCGCTGAAGCTGGAGTCGCTGAAGGCCGGCACGGACTTCTCCTTCACCGCAGGCTCGGCCACGAACGCCGGCGGCATCACCTTCAGCAACGCCGGCATCGCCACCTCGGCCCTGGTCACCGCCGGTACCACCAGCACCCTGCAGGACCTGGACATCTCCACCTTCTCCGGGGCGCAGAAGGCGCTGGAAATCGTCGACAAGGCGCTGACCGCGGTCAACTCCTCGCGCGCCGACATGGGTGCGGTGCAGAACCGCTTCACTTCCACCATCGCCAACCTGAGCTCCACCTCGGAGAACCTGTCGGCCTCGCGTAGCCGCATCCGCGACACCGACTACGCCAAGGAAACCGCAGAACTGACCCGCACGCAGATCCTGCAGCAGGCCGGTACCGCGATGCTGGCGCAGGCCAAGTCTGTCCCGCAGAATGTGCTGAGCCTGCTGCAGTAACAGTCAGCTCGACACCGGCACGACCCGAAAGCCCCTCCGCAAGGAGGGGCTTTTTTGCGTCTGGCGGTGCGCAGGCACAGGATTTGCATGGCCCTCGGGGCATTGCCGAGGCGCATGCGGCCTCAAGAACCGCCGTACGCCGCCGATACCCCTATCTACCGCTGGCCTCCGTGCCCGCCATCGTAAGGAAGCCCATCCATGGCTACTTCATCGCTGTCTGCCGTCGGCTCCGGAATGGACGTCACTGCAGTCGTCAAATCGTTGGTCGCCGCCCAGCGCGCACCGCAGGAAAACCGGATCAATGCCGACGGTACCGCGTCCAGCGCCCAACTCTCGGCGCTGAGCACGATCAAGGGCGCGCTGTCCAACCTGCAGACGGCGATGAACGCGATCGCCAAGAGCGCCGACAAGAGCGCGGTCAAGGCCACTGTGGCCGACGGCGCCGGCTATACCGCCAGCGTCACCGAGAGCGCCACTGCCGGCAACTACAGCGTGGAAGTGGTGAAGCTGGCCGAACGGCAGAAGCTGACCTCGGCCGCCTATGCCAGCGATGCGGTGGTCGGCGACGGTACCTTGACCATCGCCTATGGCGACAAGACGCTGGACGTCACCATCGCCGAGAACAGCAAACTCAGCGACGTCGCCGCCGCGATCAACAAGGCCGCTGGCGGCAGCGGCGTGACCGCCAGCGTGGTCAGCGCCGACGACGGCGACCACCTGGTGCTCAACGCGGTCGATTCCGGTACCAAGGGCGCGCTGACCCTCACCAGCTCCGGCGGCAACGGCGGACTCAGCGCGCTGACCTACAGCAGCGGCAGCAGCGGCGGCCTGACCCAGACCGTGGCCGCGGCCGATGCGGTGGTGCGCGTGGACGGCTTCGAACGGACCTCCAGCAGCAATGCGATCGCCGATCTCGTGCCCGGGGTCACGTTGAACCTGACCCAGGCCGCCGAAGGCACCAAGTACAGCCTGAGCATCACCAACGACAGCACCAGCCTGAAGGCGAACCTCACCGCGTTCGTGACCGCCTACAACACCGCCAACACCTTGCTGAAGTCCTCCAGCGCCTACGACGCCACCAACAAGAAGGCCTCGGCGCTGACCGGCGACTCGATGGTGCGCGGGCTGCAGCAATCGCTGCGCAAGCAGGTCAGCGACAACGTCGTCGACCTCAAGGCGATGGGCGTGACCATCGACAAGGATGGCGTGATGAGCTTCGACAGCGCCAAGTTCGACAGCGCCGTCGCCAGCGATCCGTCCTCGGCCAAGGCGATGTTCGGCACCGACGGCAGCTTCACCGCAGGCGTGACCACGCTGCTGAACAGCAATCTGGACACCACCAACGGCACCATCACCCAGCGCACGGCCTCGCTCAACAAGCACATCAGCGACCTGACCGACCAGCTCAGCGACCTGGACAAGCGGATGGACACGCTGACCACGCAGTACACTGCCAGGTTCACCGCGATGGACACCATCGTCGCGCAGATGCAGACGATCAGCGACAGCCTCACCAAGCAGTTCTCGTAGCGCCGACGACATCGGGATGAAAGTCATTACCGATGCTCAAGTCCGAGCGGATAGCTGCCGATATCTTTAGCATCGACAGTCATTCCGGACTGGCAGCACGTACCGTCGCCACGGCGCCTTCGCCGTCCGGCGCGGCAGCGCGGCACCAGGCCACCCGAGGGAGTTTTCCATGCACGGTTCCAGTCGCCAATACGCCGAGCAATATCGCAAGATGAGCGTGTCCACCAGCATCACCGATGCCGACCCGCACAAGCTGGTGGCGCTGCTGTTCGCCGGCGCGTGCCAGCGCATCCGCCAGGCACAGGCCTGCCTGGCGCAAGGCGACCAGGCGCGCAAGGGCAAGGCGATCGGTGAAGCCTGCGCCATCGTCGGCCACCTCAACGGCTCGCTGGATCACGAGGCAGGCGGCGAAATCGCCAACAATCTCTCGGCGCTGTACGACTATGTGATGCATCGGCTCACCGAAGCCAACCTGCACAACGACGACGGCGCGCTGGTCGAATCGCTGGAACTGCTCAGCGAGATCGATGCCGCGTGGAACGCCATTCCCATGCAGCAGCGCGAACTCGCCGCGGTCGCCACGCTATGATCGCCGTCAGCATCGAATCGCTGCACGCCGAACTGCAGCAACTGCAGCAGGTGCTGCAGGGCGACGACAACGCGCTGGCCGAGCGCATGGTCGCCGAACACGACCAGCACCTGCGCCAATACCTGCTGCAGGCCGGCAGCGACGTCTCGCGCGAGGGCATCGGCTCGCTGCTGAAACTGCAGCAAGCGGTGATCGCGCAGATGCTGCAGGCGCGCGACGAGGCCGGCGACTGGCTGCGCGCCAACCGCCTGTCCAACAATGCCGCGCGCGCCTATTCGCAGGCCGGATCGCTGAGATGAACAGCGCGTCCGACGGCGTCGTGCACCATCCTGCCGAAGCCGAACTGTTCCACGACACCCTCAGCTGCGAACTGGCACTGCCGGCCGACTTCAAGCTCGGCAATGGCATCGGTCGCTTCGGCGCCGGCGAAGCCCTGCTGCGCGGCCTGGCCCAGGTCGAGGACCTGCGCAGCGAGGACGGCGGCGAGGAGCGCAGCGAGCAGCCGCTGCAGCTGCAGCGCATGGACGCCAAGCTCGACCTGATGCTGGTGCTGCTCGGCCGTCTGGCCCGGCAGCACGAGGAGGGCTTGCCGCTGCGCCCCGTGCGCTGGTCGCGCCGAGGCCTGAGATTGGAAGTAGGATCGCGCTCGGGCGCCCTGCCGGGTGCGGCCGGCCTGCTGCGCCTGCAACCCTCCGACTGGCTGCCCGACCACCTGGAACTGCCGGTCAAGGTCCTGGCCGAAGCCGCCAGCGGCGGCGGCTTCCATCTCTGGCTACGATTCGAGACACAGCCGCCGGGTCTGGAAGAAGCGCTGGAGCGCCACCTGTTCCGCCTGCACCGGCGGCAGATCGCCGATAGCCGGCGCGCGCGCTGACCCCCCCTTGGCCACCCCGGCGCACCGCCGCGTGGTTGGCGGCGACGGCGCGCTCGGCTAAGGTGCGGTACTAGAGTAGAGAGATCTTCCCACTGTGCGAGTCATCATCGTCGACGATCACACCCTGGTCCGCGCCGGCCTGAGCCGGCTGTTGCAGACGTTCGCGGACATCGACGTGATCGCCGAGGCCAGCAACGCACAGCAGGCGGTGGACCTGGCCACCCTGCACCGCCCCGACCTGGTACTGATGGACCTGTCGCTGCCCGGGCGCAGCGGCCTGGACGCGTTGACCGACGTGCTGCAGACCTCGCCCAAGACCCGCGTGGTGATGATGTCCATGCACGACGACCCGGTGCACGTGCGCGATGCGCTGGACCGCGGCGCCACCGGCTTCGTGGTCAAGGATGCGGCTCCGCTGGAACTGGAGCTGGCGCTGCGCGCGGCCAGCGTCAACCAGGTGTTCCTGAGCCCGCAGATCTCTTCGAAGATGATTGCGCCGATGCTCGGCCGCGAACGCCCGGTCGGCATCGCGGCGCTGTCGCCGCGGCAGCGCGAGATCCTGCGCCAGATCGGCCGCGGCCAGAGCAACAAGGAAATCGCCTCGGACCTGGGAATCAGCGTCAAGACCGTGGAAACCCACCGCGCGCGGATGATGGAATCGCTGGGCTGCCGCCGCGCCAACGATCTGGTCCTGCTGGCCGCGCGCCACCAGAACGAACTGACCTGAGCGCCGCCGGGAACGGGTTCCCGACACGCGGCACTGGCATGGCGCTTGCCTTAACCGGTCAGCTGCCGCCGTGAAACCGTCGAGGCCCGCCAGCGCTGGCGCTACGGCGCCGACCGACCGGCGCCCCCTACGTCCATGTAGGGATTTTCCCTACAGACTGTCGGGAATTTGACTACCCCGCTCAGGAACCTCCTGATTCTGTTACCGTCGGGTGGCAAGCACTATGCATTCCACGGGCGCCAGAGGGTTGGCGCCAAACCGAGGAAGTTCGCATGAAGCCGACCGTCTCCGCCCAGCTAGGCCAGCAACTCCACCTGACACCGCAATTGCTGCAGTCGATCCGGCTGCTGCAACTGGATGGGATGCAATTGGAAATGGAAATCCGGCGCGCGCTGGAAACCAATCCGTTGCTGGAACTGGAAGAGCCGGAGGGCGTGCTCGAGCCGGTCGTCGATCACGACACCGCGCTGGAAATCGCCGCATTCGACGAGCTGCCCGAATCCTCGATGTGGGACGTTCCCGCCGCCGGCTGGAGCGAGGGCGAAGACGACCGCATGCAGCGCATCGCCGCCGGCGAGTCCACCGATCCGCAGCTGCGCGTGCTGCAGCGCCTGGCGATGGAACTGGACGAACGCGACCTGGAAGTGGCCGCGTTCTGGCTGGAGCACAGCGACGATGCCGGCTACCTCGACGGCGCGCTGGACACGCTGACCCTGCTCGCCTGCGCGCGCTTCGACCGCTCCGCCGCGCAGGTGGAAGCGATCCGCCAGCGGCTGCTGCACGGCGACCCCGCCGGCCTGGCCGCCTGCGACCTGCGCGAATGCCTGAGCGTGCAGCTGGCCGCCCTGCCCGGCCGCGTCGCCGGCCGCCACCTGGCCGCGCGCATCCTCGCCGGCGACCTGAATCTGCTCGCCAGCCACGATTACCCGCTGCTGGCGCGCCTGCTCGACGCCGAAGCCGACGACGTGCGCGAGGCGGTGCGGCTGATCCTGTCGCTGCAGCCGCGCCCCGGCGACAGCCTGCTGCCGGAGAACCTGGGCCACGTGATTCCCGACGTGGTCGCCTGGCACAGCGACGGCACCTGGCGGGTGGCGCTGAACCCGGCCACCACCCACCGCGTCAGCGTCAATCCGATGCACGAGCGCGCCCTGGCCGAGGCCGGCGAGGCGGCGGCGCCGTTGCGCGAAATGCTGCAGGAAGCGCGCTGGCTGACCCGCGGCCTGTCGATGCGCTACGAGACCCTGCTGCGCACCACCCGCGCCATCGTCGAGCGCCAGGCCGCGTTCCTGGTCAAGGGCGAGGAAGCGATGGCGCCGCTGACCCTGAAGGAAGTGGCCGATGCGATCGGCATGCACGAATCCACCGTGTCGCGCATCACCACCGGCAAGTACCTGCAGACGCCGCGTGGTACCTTCGAACTGAAGCATTTCTTCGCCGTGCGCCTGGAAGGCGCCGCGGTCTCGGGACAGGCGGTGCGCGCGATGGTGCGGCGCCTGATCGAATCCGAGCCGTCGGGGCGGCCGCTGGCCGACGAGGCGATCGCCGGGTTGTTGTCGCGCCAGGGCGTGAACGTGGCCAGGCGCACCGTGGCCAAGTACCGTGAACAACTGGATATCGCCCCCGCCCGCGAACGCCGTCGCGCCAAACCGCTGCTGGCCCGCGCGAGCTAAGGAAACACTACACATGAACAAATTGTCCGTACTTCTGGTCGACGACCACGAAGGTTTCATCAACGCCGCGATGCGCCACTTCCGCAAGCTCGACTGGATGGAAGTGATCGGCAGCGCCGCCAACGGCCTGGAGGCGATCGAACGCTCCGAGTCGCTGCGCCCGCAGGTGGTGCTGATGGATCTGGCCATGCCCGAAATGGGCGGCCTGCAGGCCACGCGCCTGATCAAGACCCAGGACCAGGCCCCGTACATCGTGATCGCCAGCCACTTCGACGATGCCGAGCACCGCGAGCACGCCATGCGCGCCGGTGCCGACAACTTCGTCAGCAAGCTGTCCTACATCCAGGAAGTGATGCCGATCCTGGAGGGCTTACGCACAGAGGGAGTACCGGCATGAGCGAATCGCGCATCCTGGTGATCGATGACGACGCGGTCCGTGCCGAACGTACGGTGAGCCTGCTCGAGTTCATGGACCTCAATCCGCGGTGGGTGACCGACGTGGCCGACGTCAACCCCGGCCGCCACCGGCAGAGCGAGTGGATGGCGATCCTGGTCGGCGGACTCGACGACCAGGCCCAGGCCGACGCGTTCTTCGGCTGGGTCGCGCGCAGTCCGCTGCCGCCGCCTGTGCTGCTGCTCAACGGCGAGGCGCAGGCATTCGCGCAGCGCCACGGCCTGCACGAGGCCAACGTGTGGCAGCTGGAAGCGCCGCTGCGCCACGCGCAGCTGGAAACCCTGCTGCGCCGCGCCAGCCTCAAGCGCCTGGACGCCGAGCACCAGGCCGGCGCGGTGCAGGACAGCGGCCCGACCGGCAACAGCGCCGCGGTGGTGCGGCTGCGGCGGCTGATCGACCAGGTCGCCGCGTTCGACACCACCGTGCTGGTGCTGGGCGAGTCCGGGACCGGCAAGGAAGTGGTCGCGCGCGCGATCCACCAGCAGTCGCCGCGCCGCGACGGCCCGTTCGTGGCGATCAACTGCGGCGCGATCCCGCCGGACCTGCTGGAAAGCGAACTGTTCGGCCACGAGAAAGGCTCCTTCACCGGCGCGCTGTCCGCGCGCAAGGGCCGTTTCGAGATGGCCGAGGGCGGCACCCTGCTGCTGGACGAGATCGGCGACATGAGCCTGCCGATGCAGGTCAAGCTGCTGCGCGTGCTGCAGGAACGCAGCTTCGAGCGGGTCGGCGGCAACGTCACCATCCGCTGCAACGTGCGCGTGATCGCCGCCACCCACCGCAACCTGGAAGAGCGCATCGCCGGCAACCAGTTCCGCGAGGACCTGTTCTACCGGCTCAACGTGTTCCCGATCGAGATGCCGGCGCTGCGCGAGCGCAGCGACGACCTGCCGGCGCTGGTCAACACCATCGCCGCGCAGCTGGCGCGTACCGGGCGCGGCGAAGTGCGCTTCTCCGAGGAAGCCCTGCAGGCGCTGCGCGGCTACGACTGGCCGGGCAACGTGCGCGAGTTGACCAACCTGGTCGAGCGCCTGGCGGTACTGCATCCCAGCGGCCTGGTGCGGGTGCAGGACCTGCCGGCGCGCTACCGCGGCGACTTCGCCTCCTCGATCGACGTGTCGGCGCCGCCGGCGCCGATCGCCACGCCGGATCCGCGCCGCATGCCCAACGTGGTCGACCTGCACGTCGGCCCCAAGGCGTTCGCCGATCCGTCCGAAGTGGCGGCGCAGACCGCATCGACGCTGCCGGAAAGCGGCCTGGACCTGCGCGGGCACATGGCCAACATCGAGTTGGCGCTGATCAACGAAGCGCTGGAGCGCACCCAGGGCGTGGTCGCGCATGCGGCGCAGCTGCTGGGCCTGCGGCGCACCACGCTGGTGGAGAAACTGCGCAAGTACGGCATCGACCGCGACCAGACCGAACTGGCCGGCTGAGCGCGCGGCCGCTGTCCCTCATTGCCGCGTCGCCGCGCGTTGCTGCGCTACGGAACGACCGCGGTTCGAAACTGAAGTACCCTCACCCATCGCATCGCATGGCTTTGCGGACGCGCGTCCGGCTGGCCGGATGCGGCTGTGTCGCGAACGATGGGGATCGTCGCGCGCTCACACGCTTCTCGCAGGCGCACGCGGAGGCGGTGGACACGTCTGTTGGCATATGGCTTGCTTTCAGAACAAGAGCCCCGTCGCAACGCGCCGCGCCGCGGATTCTCCACACGTACCCACGCAGGCCACCATGCCCATTCCCGTCACCAGTCCGCTGCTGCCTCCCCTGGACGAGTTCGTGCCGTACCTGGAGAAGATCTGGAACAGCCGCATCCTGACCAATGGCGGCGACATGCACGCGGCCTTGGAGCGTGCCCTATGTGACTACCTGGGCGTCAACCACATTGCCCTGCTCAGCAACGGGACCCTGGCGCTGATCACCGCCTTGCAAGCGCTGCGCATCGCCGGCGAAGTCATCACCACGCCCTACTCCTTCGTTGCCACCACCCATTCCCTGCATTGGAGCGGCATTCGCCCGGTCTTTGTCGATATCGACCCGGTGACCCTGAGCCTGGACCCGGCCAAGATCGAAGCGGCCATTACTCCCCAAACCACGGCGATCATGCCGGTGCATTGCTATGGCAACGTCTGCGATACCGCGGCCATCCAGCGCATTGCCGATATCTACAACCTGCGCGTGATCTATGACGCAGCCCATGCCTTTGGGGTTCGCGATCAGGGTGGTTCGATCCTGCGCCATGGCGATTTGAGCGTTTTGAGCTTCCATGCGACCAAGGTGTTCAATACCTTCGAAGGCGGCGCTATCGTCTGCCCGGACCAGACCACCTATCGCCGCATCGGCTACCTGAAGAATTTCGGCATCGTCGACGAGACCACCGTGGTCGCCCCCGGGATCAATGGCAAGATGAATGAGGTCAGCGCCGCCTTCGGACTGCTGCAGCTCAAGCATATCGACGCAGCGCTGGAACAGCGGCGCCGGATCGACCAGCAATATCGGCAGCTGCTGGCCGGCATCACCGGCATCCGCTGCCTGCCCAAGGACCAGAAGGCCGCAACCAACCATGCGTACTTCCCGATCCTGGTGGATGCGGGCTATCCACTATCGCGTGACGCGCTCTACCAGCGTCTTCGGGAACAGGATGTACTGGCCCGCCGCTATTTCTACCCATTGATCAGTGACCTGCCGATGTATCGCAGCCTGCCCTCGGCTGCGCCGGACAACCTGCCGGTCGCACGCGACATCGCGCAGAAGGTTCTCTGCCTGCCGATCTATCCTGGCCTGGAGCCCGCCGACGTCGAGGCAATCGCGCAGTTGATCGCCCATCCCAGCTGACAGGCTCCAATGCAATTTCCCCCGCAACTCCACAAACCTGGAAATGGAACAACATGAGTCAACAGAAATTCATCGAGGACTTTCTCTCCGCTACCGACTTTCAGGATCCGGTGGAGGTCACCATGGACACCGTCCTGGCTGACTTGCCTGAGTGGGATTCGCTCTCAGCGTTGGGGGTAATCGTCATGTTCGACGTGGATTACGGAAAGGTCATTACCGGCGAAGATCTCAAGAACTGCGCCACCCTAAACGATCTTCACAAACTGCTGGGGTAAAGCCATGGGACTGTCCACTCTTAGCAATGTCCGTTTTGCGGGCATGGCGAGTTGCGTGCCCAAGCGGATCATTTCCAACCTGACCGATTGCCCGCCGAAGATGCGCTCAGAACGCGAGCGTCTGGTGCGTAACATCGGCATCGAGTTTCGTCGCATCTGCCCAAGCTGGCAGACGTTTTCCGATCTGGCGCTCATCGCCACGGAAAGGCTGCTTGCAGAGCTGCAATGGTACAAGGAAGAAATCGATGCACTGATTGTCGTGACGCAATCACCCGACTACCCCATCCCGTCCACGGCCATCATCATGCAGCACCGGCTGCAATTGCCGCAGACCACTATCGCCTTTGATGTCAATCTTGGCTGCTCCGGCTATCCCTTTGGCCTGCACCTGATTGGCAGCATGATTGCGGCGGGAACCATCAAAAAAGCGCTTCTGCTGGTCGGCGACCGCTCCGCCACACTTCTGGATCCATTGTTCTCCGACGCGGGCACCGCCACGGCGCTGGAGTTCGACAAAAATGCGCCACCCATGCATTTCGACTTGAACAGCGACGGTAGCGGCTACCGGGCCATCATGTTACCGGTGGGTGGACATCGTGAGCCTTACGGACACCAGCATATCGCTCCCACACGTGACGAAAACGGTGTGCTGCACTGGCCAGGTGAACTCATTCTGGATGGTCCGGCCGTATTGAGTTTCTCGACCCAGCGTGTGCCGCCAGCGGTGGAAAGATTGCTTGAGTATTCTGGCGTTGCTAAGGACAGCGTTGATTTCTTCGTTTTCCATCAGGCCAACAAAATGATCAACGAAACCATCCGCAAGAAGTTGGCGCTGCCGACAGAGAAAGTGCCGTCAACTCTGCGAGACTTCGGCAATACCAGTGGCGCTTCCCTGCCCGTCACCATGACCGTCCGCCTGAACGATACGCTGGTCAAGGCCAGGCACCGCTTGTTACTTGCCGGCTTTGGTATTGGCCTGTCCTGGGGCACGGCAATCGTTGACGTCGAGAACGCAGTCTTTCCAGCACTGATCGAAGCATGAGCGCCGAGCGCGATCCATTTTCCCTGGAAGGCAAGCGCGTCCTAGTGACTGGCGCTTCATCGGGTATTGGTCGACAAATTGCCATCACTTGCTCACAAATGGGAGCGCGCGTCGTCATCACCGGGCGCAACGCCGAGCGGTTGCAAGCCACATTCAACCAACTGGAAGGCCAAGGCCACACGCAAGTCGTGGCGGACTTGGCGGTACAGGAAGGCATTGACCGCGTAGTGGGTGCGAGCGGTGTCATCAACGGCTTGGCGCACGCAGCCGGCATGTCCAAGCTGACGCCCTTTCGAATGATTGGCCATGCGCACCTGGACGAGACATTTGCAAGCAACACCTACGCCCCCATGCTACTGACTCGAGGCCTACTGGCGAAAAAGCAGATCGCGCCGGGCGGCTCCCTGCTATTCATTGCCTCAATTGCCTCGCATATCGGCCCGTTGGCTAGCAGCGCCTACGCTGCCAGCAAAAGCGCCCTGCTGGGCATGATGCGCTCGCTGGGTATGGAAGTAGCCAAGCAAGGCATGCGCGCCAACTGCATCGCACCGGGTTATGTACGCACTCCCTTGCTGGATGGCTTGCAGGGAAGCGGCGGCAATATGGACAGTCTGTTTGAATTGACCCCACTTGGCATGGGCGAGCCAGAAGACGTGGCTTACGCAGCAGTGTTCTATCTTTCAGATGCCAGCCGCTGGATTACGCGCAACCACTTCATTCTTGATGGCGGTTTTTCTGTACCGATGGACATCTACGCATGAGTAACGCGGCGCAACGAGCTTTTTCGCTGACTGGCAAGACCATCCTTGTCACAGGTGCTTCATCAGGCATCGGCAGGCAAATCGCCGATTCCTGCGCGCGGCGCGGGGCGCGCTTGGTCATCACCGGACGGGATGCAGACCGCCTTCAGGAAACCTACAACTTGTTAAAAGGCCAAGGACACCTCCAGGTGCTGGCCGACCTGACCAAAGCCGAAGGCCGTGAACGACTGGTGCAGGGCATTTCCAGCATAGATGGCTTGGTACACTGCGCTGGCAGGCAGCGCTTGAGCCCCATCCGGCAATTGACCGAGAAGCTCATGACCGATATCTATGAGGTCAATTTCCTGGCACCTGTCATGCTCACCCAGCGGCTGTTGCAGGCAAACGCTCTCGCGCCTGAAAGTTCCATCGTCTTCATGCTCTCCACTGCGGCCCATATCGGAACGCCCGGGGTAGGACCATATTCGGCCATGAAGTCAGCCCTGCTCGGCATCATCCGCTGCCTGTCCATGGAGCAGGCCAAACGCAAGATCCGGGTCAATGGCATGTCTCCCTCTGCAGTCGTGACGCCCATCTGGGACGCAAGCCATTTGGAAGCACAGCGAAAACGCCATCCGCTCGGATTAGGCACCCCAGAGGACGTAGCGAACGCTGCGATCTATCTCTTGTCCGACGCCAGCCGCTGGGTAACCGGGACGAGTTTGGTGATGGACGGTGGGGCCGTCCTGTGACCTATTCCGTGCTCATCGTCGGCGCGGGCGGCTGGGGCCGGGAGGTTCTCGAGCAAATGCAAGGTGATGTCGCGCACCGCAAGGAATGGGAAGTCACGGGGTTCCTGGACAGCCGCGAGCACATTCTCGATGGCTTCGATACTGGGGTACCCATCGTCGGCGACCCTTTGACATACGTGCCGCGTGGCAACGAGGCTTTTGTCTGCGCGCAAGGCGACCCACTGGAACGGCGTAAATACATTCAACCGCTGCTTGCAAAAGGGGCCGTATTCATCCCGATCTGCACCGAGGCGCACCTCAGTCGCAGCGTGCGTCTAGGCACAGGTTGCTTTCTCGGCAACCAAGTCCACGTCGGCCCCGATGTGTGGATCGGGGATTTTGCTAATCTGCTCACTTGGTCGGTGATTGGACACGACGTTCGTATTGGCAATTATGCTCATGTGGGAGCGCAGGTTTTCATGGGCGGCGGTGTACAAATAGGCGATTTCGCAGTCGTGCACCCGCGTGCCACCCTAGTGCCCGGCGTCAAGGTAGGTGAGCACGCTGTCGTCGGCACCGGTGCGGTCGTGCTGAAGGATGTGCCAGCGGGTGCCACGGTGTTCGGCAATCCGGCCAAGATCGTATTCCACAAGAACATCGAGATGGACTGATCCATGCGCTCCAGGATGCACCCCAAGTATTACTTGTCGCAGGAAATCTTTGATCGCGAGCAGCGCAAGATCTTCCGTAGGGTCTGGTTGTTCGCAGGACTCAAAACGCTGCTGAAGGATCACAATTGCTTTATCACACGCAAGATCGCAGGCGTCCCCCTGGTCATCCAGAACTTCCACGGTGAAATTCGTGCGTTCGAGAACGTTTGCCTCCACCGCAGTGCGCTGATCCAGGCCGGCGCTATCGGTTGCCGCCCTTTGGTGTGCCCTTACCACGCATGGAGTTACGACGAACGAGGTCGGGTGAAGAACATTCCGGACTGTGGCTCGATCTATCGTATTGACGATGGTGAAAAAAACAATCTCAAGCTGCGCGAATTCTCACTGCACGCCATTGGCAACGTGCTGTTTGTGAACCTAGATCCTAACCCGATGTCAATCGAGGAGCAGTTTTCGCCGGATTTCATCGCCTTGCTGGAAAGTAGTTCCAACGCTTATGACACTGAGGTCATGGTGACTACATGGCATGGCCGGTACAACTGGAAGCTCGCTTACGAAAACCTTCGGGATGCCAATCACCCGCGCTTCGTCCACCCTAAGACCCTGGCCAAGAGTGTCAGTTTCGTTCCCCACGTAAACGAGGAACAAGCCAAGGAGTCGATGAAAACCTTGCAAGACACATCGCCCGCGGCCTTGAGGCGCGAAATGCGTCGCTTCAGCTTCGGCGGCGCTGAAGCACCCATCCCCAACCTTAGACACTTCGGCTGGCACGATAAAGTGGAACGCTGGGGCAAGCAGGACGCCTACTTCAACTGGTTGGCTTTCCCGAACTTGCATATCGCCAGCGCAAACGGCGGCTATTCCTTCACACTGGAACACCACATCCCCATCACACCTGACAGGACCGACTTGGAAATCTATTGGTTCAGCGCACGCAAGAAGCGGTCTTATGGGTTTTCCGGCCAGGTGTTACTGGCACAAATGCACGGAAGCAAGACGGTAGTGGGTGAAGACGTGGAAATCATGGAGCGGGTGCAGTCCGCATTGCACACAGATGCTCCACTGCCCACCCAGGGTGACTACGAATCCATGAATCGCCTGGTCGAACGCTGGTACGAAACGCTGATGGAAACCGAACATGAAATCTAGGTGGATCATCGGCGGCAGCGAATACCTCGATCTGGCCTTTCACGCCTGGAAGCAGGCGCGTCAGGACGAGACGGTCATCAGGATTGACGTGCCACAGGATGCTGATCACGCGTTCGATCTGGGTGTGCTGGATGGGCTGAATCCATCTGACGGAGTCATGTTCGCCGCCTTCGACGAACACTTCGGCAACTTCAAGCGCATGGAACTGATGCAGGCAGCAATGGAGCGTGGCTTCAAGCTGGAGCCGTTCATACACTCTAGCGCCACCATCGGCGCGGACACGGTCATCGGCCTCAACGCGTTCGTGGGTGCCAATGCTGTCGTCGGGCACGGCTGCAGGATTGACTACAATACCGTCATCCATGCCGGAGCGCACCTTGGGCCGGCATGCCGCATCAAATCCTCGTGCTGGATAGAGCATGGCGTTCAAATCGGCACTGGCGTCGAAATCGGCGGCAACAGCATTCTGCGTACGGGCGCCATCGTGCGCTCAGGCGTCAAGGTGGGCCGAAGCTGCGAACTTGGCTGGCCGCGTGTCTACGACGAGGACGTGCCTGCTAAGACCTATTTCGACACCCACTACGACACGCCCATTCATACCTACGATAGATAATCTTCTTAAGCCTAGGAGCATTCATGACTTGGAGAAGATAGAGCGATGACCGACGCCAGCAAGATTTTCCTTTTTAACTCGGCCCTTCCTGAATCCCTGGAAATTTCGGATTTCCTGAAAGGCATGGGGCCGTCCCAAGACAATGTCAGAGGCCAGAACATCGGAAACGGCTACATCGCTTATGGTTTTTTGAAAGCGCTATTCGGGCGCCCGGTGAAGCTTGACCACATTTCCAATGCACTGGAGGCAAAGCTCTCCGATCAACTTGCAGAAGAGATCAACGGAAGATATTCGCATCTTGTCTGGACGATGAAGGATGACATCCGGGAGGACTTCTCGGGCCTTCCTGTTGAGCGAATCACGCACTTTCTTGAAAAAATCATGATCCCGATCGTGCCGGTGAGCCTTTGCGCGAACTCATTCAACGGCTACGACCTCGGCTTGGCCGAGCGCCTCAGTCCCAATCAAAAGCGAAATTTCTCCCTTCTCTCTGAAAAGTCAAAGCTGATTGGTGTTCGCGGAAATTATTCCGCCGAAATCTTGAACAGCCTCGGCATAAAGAACGTCAAAGTGATTGGCTGCCCGAGCTACTTCGAGAACGGGCCCTCCCGGGCTCTGCAAAAAAAACCATGGGATGTGGACAAAGTCATCACTACGGCAACATTCTTCAATTCCGGGCTGCCGCGGACATCCCATCTGCTGCAGGATGAGTTGTATTTCATCAACTTGCTCTACCTTGACAAAGCACTACCATCGACTCCCAACATCACAGCGCAACCTTTCAACCTCGACGAAATACCCACGTCCTTCCAACTACTGGCCAAGGCCATGGCTGGAAGGTTGGAGTTTTTCTCGGATTACAACCAGTGGGCTACGTTCTTCAAAAGCAACGACCATTGCCTTACGATTGGGACCCGACTTCATTCCGGAATCCTCTCGATTAATAGCGGCGTCCCCGCCATTGTGACCAATCCGGACTCCAGGGCCAGGGAAACTTGTGAATACCTCCGCATCCCTTATGACCCCACTATTCACAGCCGAAGCAACATCCGTGAAGTTTTCGAGAACCTCGACCTCTCGGAAATGAACAACGCTTACCCGGCTTTGCATAAGGAATTTCTTGATTTTCTCGACACAGTCGGCCTTATGCCTTGCACTGCACCCCATGACAGACCCTGCTTTGAATTTCCGGATCTGAAGAAAAGCAATAGCCCCTCAATTACAACTGAGTTACATGAAGCCTACACCGAACTCGTAGAGAATCTGGACCGCGAGGTCGTTGTCCGGAGAGAGCATGGCGGAGAAATATCTCGACGGCTGGTAAATAAATTCCAACTCCTAAGACAGCGCTATCCAGGGCTGACGCGCAAGGAGTATTTGGATTATCTCAGCCGATTTTCGGGTGAAGCTAAGTGAAACTGGATCTGGTCAGCATCGTCATGCCTGCCTACAAGGCGACCTATTTCGAGCAGGCCATGGACAGCGTGCTGGCACAGACCTACCCTGCGCTTGAGCTGGTGATCTGCGACGACAACGCAGACGGCGGTGTTTCCAGGATCGTTGAGAACAAGCGCGCCCTGGCCGGTTTTCCCATTCGCTACTTCAAGAATGAGGACCGCCTCCGAGCTGGCTAGCAAGGTCAAAGGATCGGTCTGGCCCAGGGCAAGTACATCAAGTTCCTGCACGACGACGATGTGTTGATGCCGGAATGCATCTAAGAGCTGGGGGCGGCGATGGAAGCCAACCCCAGTGTTGCGATGGCGTCCTTCGCCACGGCTGCGCATTGATGAGCAAGGCGAGCCGTTGCCGGACATCCTGGCGACCTGCTTTCCGTTTTCCGAGGATGTACTGATCGATGGGCGCGAGCTGCGGTCCTTCCTCGCTGACCACACCATCAATTTCATCGGCGAGCACAGCTGCGTGCTGTGCCGGCACCAGGACCTGGGCGATGAACCGATGTCCTTGAGCGGCAAGGTCATCCATTGGGTGGGCGACCTGGCGCTGTACGCCAAGGTCCTGCAGCGCGGCAACCTGTCGTTCCTGTCCAGTCCAGGCCCTGACCCACTTCCGCGTCTTCACCGTCCAGTTCAGTCAGTCTGGGCGCGACCATCCGGGCATCGGCAAGTTGGACTGGCAGCGCACCAGCTTGGCCAATCGCCGGTCTGAATGAAGAATCCCAGTCTTCACGAACGAACAGCCTTCATAAGGTCTAATATCAAGAATAACTCCCGCCGGCATAAATGGATCCAGCCACACTTCCTGGAAAGATATTTTGGCCTTTCCCACTAACCCAAATCACCCCATTTGCATAGACCTTATACCGCAGGCCTGTGGCCGCACCGGAGAACGTAAATGTTGTGTCACCGCCATTTATGCTACCCACGCGGCCAGCGTCAACGAAGGAAATAGTATAAGCCGGCGTACCTGTCAAGGTGACGGTGATGCTACCAAGAACCAGTTGACCACCATCGTATACTCCATAATGGGTGGTGCCACCTCCAGTGATACTGTAGTTGCCTGGGACGTAACAGACGCCATTGGTAGTTGTGGTGATTTGGGAACCGGTCATCGCTGCAAACACGTGGCCACCCAGGAAACTACAAAACCCTCTACTATTGATCAATATGCCGTTTACTGTGCCCCCGCCACCGAAAGTGAAACCAGACAACTGAACCCTGCTACCGTCACCCACCGTAAGGATCGATCCCGCAGTATTGCGCCAAATAGCAGACGTGCCACCTACAAACCGAACGACGCCACCTGTCACGTTGCCCATCGAAACATTTTCTACATAAGTTCCGTCTGCGACATTGATAAATACCGTATAGCCGCATAGCGAATAACGTGTTCGCAGTACATTTACAGCATGTTGGATGGTCTGAAATGCCGTCGCGGCGCTTAGCCCATCATTGGAATCATTGCCCATGTTGGAGACATACAAAGACAAATCTTGAGTCAAGGCAACGGCGTAAGTAACATAGCTATTCGCGCTAGTGCCCATCGCGAACCGACCTTCATCACTGATGAAATATGGCTCGCTGGCAGCGAGCTCACCAGCCGTCGCAGCAGTATCAAACTGCGCGCGCGTGCCGCTTTTTACATAGATATTGGCACCTGAGATTGCATCTGGCATGGCATGAAGCTCCTTAAATATATAATTGCGAAGTTTATTATCCTAAAATTTACCTGCCACCATAATGAGAATTGTAAAAGCAAGAATTTTTCGGAAATTCATAACTTCTCCAACAGCGGAGAGTATCTTGGCCTCAAATATTTGATAGTACCGGGATGTCGTCATTCTCCAGTGGCGATTCGCGGCCCATCCAACCTACCATTGGCATCGACCGATTACTGAGAACCAGCCCTCATTTGAGGGTCGGCATCGGCTCAGTCATCCGCGCCTCTGCGCGTTTCAGGCTTGGCTGAACTCAGCAGCCTCACGCCGACCAATCAAAGTACGCATCTTTCAAGTGGCAGATGACGCTCGCGCCGATGCCTGTATGCGGGTGGTTGCCGAATCCCCGACAATGCTATGAGTCCCAGTTGTCCAACCCTTGAACACGGCCCACCCTGCATGACTCCCAACTCCCTGGTCAGCATCGTCATGCCGGCCTACAAGTTCCGCTACTTCGAGCGGACGCTCGACAGCGTGCTGGGCCAGACCCATCCGGCGCTGGAAATGGTGATCTGCGACGACAACCCCGATGGCACCATCGCCGCGGCGGTGGAACGCAGGCGCGCCGACGCGCGCTTCCCGATCCGCTACCAGCACAACCCCAGCCGCCTGGGCGAACTCGGCAGCACCATCAAGGGCATCGGCCTGGCGCAGGGCGACTACGTCAAGTTCCTGCACGACGACGACGTGCTGGAGCCGGACTGCATCGCCGCGCTGGTGCAGGCCATGCAGGCCGGCCCCGACGTGGTGCTGGCCTCCTCGCGCCGGCAGCGCATCGACGGCGACGATGCGCCGCTGCCGGACATCCACGCCACCAGCTTCCCGTTCGCCGGCGATGTGTTGCTCGACGGCCCCGAGCTGCTGTCCTTCCTCGCCGACCACACCATCAACTTCATCGGCGAGCCGAGCTGCGTGCTGTGCCGGCGCCAGGATCTGCTGGAGATCGGCGACCAGCTGATGATGCTGGACGGCAAGCTGATCCACTGGGTCGGCGACCTGGCGCTGTACGCCAAGCTCCTGCACCGCGGCAACCTCGCTCTGCTGGCCAGACCACTGACCCGGTTTCGGGTGACGCGGGACCAGTACAGCCAGGCCGGCCGCGACCAACCAGGCATCGGCGACCAGGGCCACGACGATTTCCGCCGCGGCGTGCGCGCCATGGGCTGGTATCGCGGCGATGGCGACGTGCGCCTGGTCCATGTGGCGCCGCTGGGCGGCGGCGACGCCGTGCCGGTCGATCTGCTGCAGGCGATCCAGGCCGCGTATGCGCGCGGCCGCGCGCAGCTGGCACTGCTGGACTGGCAGGCGCAGCGGCAGCTGCCGCCGGCCAAGCGCGCCCTGTTCGACGCGCGCCTGGCGGAACTGGGTGGCGGCGCGCGGCTGGCGGTAATGCTGGACGCGCGCAACGCCGACGCGGCCGCGCTGCAAGCCAGCCTGCACAGCCTGCTGCTCGACGGCGCCGCCTTCGCCACGCTGAGCGTGGCCGTGCTGGGCGACCCGGCGGCCACGCCATGGCCGGATCCGCGGGTCCGGCATCTGCCGCTGACGTCCGCCGACGAGGCCGCCGACCGCAACGCCGCGCTGGCCGAACTCGACCACGCGGACTGGTTCCTGTGCGCCGGCGCCGGCACCCGTTTCTGCGCGGGCGGCCTGCTGCGGTTGGTTCTGGAACTGGCGCAACAGCCGCACTGCAGCGCGCTGTATGCCGACGAATGGCTGGCGCTGGACGGCCAGACGCTGGCCCCGGTGCTGCGCCCGGATCCGGATCTGGACCTGCTGCTGGGCAATCCGCTGGCGACCGCCCGGCACTGGGTGTTCCGCCGCGCCCTGGTGCAGGAGCTGGGCGGGTTCGATCCCGATCACGCCGGCGCGCTGGAACTGGAGCTGATCCTGCGCCTGTTCCAGCGCGATGCCGGCGCCAGCCTGGTACATCTGCCCGAGCCGCTGCTGATCGCGGCACCGGCCGACGCCGCCGCGGGCGCCGAGGCGCGCCAGCGCGCCGTCGCCGGCCACCTGCAGGCGCGTGGCTACACCGACGCCAGGATCGACACGCTGCCCGGCGGATTGCACCGCATCGACTACGGCCACGCGCAGCAGGCGCCGGTCTCGATCGTGACCATCGCCCAGGACAATCTGCCGGCCCTGCAACGCCTGGTGGTCGGCCTGCTCGAGACCACCGCCTACCCGGCCTACGAACTGCTGCTGGTCGACAACGCCAGCACCTCGGCGGCGGTCGGCGACTGGCTGCAGGCGGTGGCCGAACTGGGCAATGGCCGCATCCGCGTGTTCGCATTGGAGCAGCGCGTGGCGCAGGCCGAGGCGCGCAACCTGGCCGCGACCCAGGCGCAGGGCGACTACCTGCTGTTCCTGGACGCCGACAGCGCCGTGGTCCAGGGCCGCTGGCTGCACGGACTGATGAACCATGCGCAGCGCCCGGAGGTCGGCATCGTCGGCGCCAAGGGCGTGTCCGCGGACGCCACCATCACCCACGCGGGTCTGCTGCCCGGGCTGTTGCCCGGCGCCGGCCACGCCTTCGCCGGCGAGCCGATGGCACACGCCGGCTACATGGGCCGGCTGCAGGTGGCGCACCGCTACAGCGCGGTGTCCGAACGCTGCATGCTGGTGCGGCGCGAGCTGTTCGCGCGGCTGTCCGGGTTCGATGCGGCAGGCTTCGCCGACGGCGGGGCCGACGTGGACCTGTGCCTGCGCGCGGCCGCGCTTGGCGAATGGACGCTCTGGACGCCGGAAGCGCTGCTGCTGCTGCCCGCCGCGCCGCCGCGGCCGCAAAGCGCCGACGATGCCTTGCTGCAACGCTGGCTGCCGGTCATGGCGCACGATCCGGCCTACTCGCCGAGCCTGGGCCTGGAGCAGCCGGGCGGTTTCAAGCTGGGCGAGTCCGAGTTCTCCTGGCAGCCGCTGTCGTGGCAGCCGCTGCCGCGGATCCTGGCGCACCCGGGCGATGCGTTCGGCAGCGGCCACTACCGGGTGATCCAGCCGTTCCAGGCGCTGGCCGAGGCCGGGCAGATCGATGGCGTCTACTACGCGCGCCTGCTCGATCCGGTGGAGATGGAGCGCGTGGCTCCCGATGCGGTGCTGGTGCAACGCCGGGTCGGCGAGGCCGAGCTGGCGAAGATGGAGCGCATGCGCCGCTTCTCCAGCGCATTCAAGGTCTACGAACTGGACGACTACCTGCCCAACCTGCCGCTGAAGAGCGCGCATCGCGAGCAGATGCCCAAGGACGTGCTGCGCTGGCTGCGCCGCGCCGCGGCGCTGGTGGACCGGGTGGTGGTGTCCACCCCCGCCCTGGCCGAGGCCCTGGCCGGCCTGCATGCGGACATCCGCGTGGTCCACAACCGGCTGGATCCGCACATGTGGGGCGAGCTGCCCGCGCCGACCAGGACCAGTGCCGGCGGCAAACCGCGGGTCGGCTGGGCCGGCGGCGCCAGCCACACCGGCGACCTGGAACTGATCGCCGACGTGGTGCAGGCGCTGGCCGGCGAAGTGCACTGGGTGTTCATGGGCATGTGCCCGGAGCGGCTGCGCCCGCATGTGGCCGAAGTGCACCCGGGCGTGGACTTCGGGCGCTACCCGCAGGCCCTGGCCGCGCTGCGCCTGGACCTGGCGCTGGCGCCGCTGGAAGACAACCTGTTCAACCGCTGCAAGAGCAATCTGCGCCTGCTCGAATACGGCGCCTGCGGCTACCCGGTGGTGGCCAGCGACCTGCCGCCCTACCAGCACGGGTTGCCGGCGACCCTGGTCAAGAACCGCTTCCGCGACTGGGTCAACGCGATCCGCATGCACCTGGCCGATGCCACCGCCCGGGCTGCGGCCGGCGCTGCGCTGCACGCGGCAGTGCGCCGCGACTGGATGCTGCAAGGCGCCAACCTGCAGGCCTGGCGCGCGGCCTGGCTGCCGGACTGAGCGCAGCGGCCGCCGGGACCGGCAGCAGGATTGCATCCTGCTGATCCGGGCCAGGACGCGGGCCGGCACGGCGCGTCAATCGGCCGTCGCCAGGGCAGCAAAGACCGCGACCGGGCGGCGTCGGGAAGCCGACGCCGCCGCCTGCCCTCGCACGGCGCGCCCCTCCCTACTCCCCCCGGGAGAAGCTGCCCCGAAGGGGCGGATGAGGGGAAGGGCGACGCTTCGTGTCGTTCGATGCGGCCAGGCGTTCGCCCGTCCTTCCGGGTAGCCGGCCGGCACCCGCCGGATTCCGGCACACCGCTTGCATCCATCCCCGGTAGCCGCCCCGGCATGGACATCCCCGTATGAGCGACTCCATCAGTTCCATCCTCTCGCAGATCCGCAGCTACCAGAGCCAGGTCGGCCAGGCAGCGCCTGCGCAGGTGGCCGATGCCGGGCGCAGCAATGCGATCGAGGGCCTGACCGGGACCCAGGGCACGCAGGCCCCGAGCTTCAGCGAGACCCTGCGCAGCGCGATCAGCGGCGTCAACGAGACCCAGCAGAAGGCCGGCGATCTGGCCAAGGCGTTCGAAATGGGCGATCCCAATGCCGGCCTGGCCAAGGTGATGATGGCCGCGCAACAGTCCCAGGTGGCGTTCCGCGCCACCGTGGAAGTCCGCAACCGACTCGTCCAGGCGTATCAGGACGTGATGAACATGCCGCTGTAAGGTAGACACCGATGGCTCTTGCGCTCAGCAAAGACACTCTCAGCGGCGAAAAGGCAGGCGCCTGGTTCGATCGCCTGCAGAGCCTGCAGATCACCCGCCGCATCGGGCTGATGGCGATGATCGCCGTGGCCGTGGCCGCGGGCCTGTTCGTGTTCTTCTGGTCGCAGAAGCCCGCCTACACGCCCCTGTACACCGGCCTGGACGAAAAGGGCACGGCCGAGGCCACCGATCTGCTGCGCACCGCGCAGATCCCGTTCAAGCTCGACCAGACCACCGGCGCGATCACCGTGCCGGAAGACAAGCTCTACGACGCGCGGCTGAAGCTGGCCGGCTCCGGCCTGACCGACACCGGCAACATGGGCTTCGAGGTCATGGAGAAGGATCCGGGCTTCGGCGTCAGCCAGTTCGTCGAGAACGCGCGCTACCAGCACGCGCTGGAAACCGAACTGGCGCGCACCATCGCCAGCCTGCGCCCGGTGCGCGAGGCGCGGGTGCACCTGGCCATTCCCAAGCCCAGCGCGTTCACCCGCCAGCGCGACGTGGCCAGCGCCTCGGTGGTGCTGGAACTGCGCGGCGGCACCACCCTGGAACGCAACCAGGTCGATGCGATCGTCAACATGGTCGCCTCCAGCATCCCCGACCTGACCCCGGAGCGGGTCACCGTGGTCGACCAGAGCGGGCGCATGCTGACCATCGCCGACCCGAACAGCGACGCGGCCCTGAACGCGGCCCAGTTCGAGCAGGTGCGGCGCCAGGAAAGCTCCTACAACCAGCGCATCCGCGAACTGCTGGAGCCGATGACCGGCCCCGGCCGGGTCAATCCGGAAGTCAGCGTGGACATGGACTTCTCGGTCACCGAGGAAGCCCGCGAGCTGTACAACGGCGAGCCGCCGAAGCTGCGCAGCGAGCAGGTCAGCGACAGCAGCACCGCCGCGGCCGGCCCGCAGGGCGTGCCCGGCGCGACCAGCAATTCGCCGCCCGGCGCCGCCGCGCCGGGACAGCCCGGTGCCGCCGGCACCCCGGGCGCCACCCCGGCCAACGCCCAGCAGGCGGCCGCCGCGACCCCGACCGAAACCTCCAAGAGCGCCACCCGCAACTACGAGCTGGACCGCACCCTGCAGCACACCCGGCAGCCGCCGGGCCGGATCAAGCGCGTGTCGGTGGCGGTGCTGGTCGACCATGTGCCGCGGCCGGGCGCCAAGGGCAAGATGGTCGAGCAGGCGCTCAGCGCCGCCGAGCTGACCCGCATCGAAGGCCTGGTCAAGCAGGCGGTCGGTTTCAATGCCGAGCGCGGCGACACCGTCTCGGTGATGAATGCCCCGTTCGTGCGCGAGGCGCCGGAAGCGGCGGACAAGCCCGGTTGGTGGGAAGATCCGCGGGTGATGAACGGCTTGCGCCTGCTGCTCGGCGCGGCCGTGGTGCTGGCCCTGCTGTTCGGCGTGCTGCGCCCGGCGCTGCGCCAGATCGCCGGCCCGGCGCCGGCCAAGAACATCGGCAAGGACAAGTCCGAGCCGCACAACGCCAATGTGTCGATGCTGGACGACGACGACCCGCTGCTGCCGTCGATGGCCGAGGACACGGCCAGCATCGCCGGCGGCAGCCGTCCCGCGATCGCCCTGCCCGACGCCTACGAAGAGCGTCTGCGCCTGGCCCGCGAAGCGGTCAAGCAGGATTCCAAGCGTGTCGCGCAAGTCGTGAAGGGATGGGTCGCCAGTGAAGCCTGATGCCAATGCAATCAATGGAGTGCAGCGCGCCGCGGTGCTGCTGCTGTCGCTCGGCGAAGCCGACGCGGCCGAGGTGCTCAAGCACATGGACCCCAAGGAGGTGCAGAAGATCGGCATCGCCATGGCGACCATGAGCGGGATCTCGCGCGACCAGGTCGAGAAGGTCATGGACGAGTTCAACGCCGAACTCGGCAGCAAGACCTCGCTGGGCGTGGGCGCCGACGACTACATCCGCAACGTGCTGGTGCAGGCGCTGGGCGCGGACAAGGCCGGCAACCTGATCGACCGCATCCTGCTCGGCCGCAACACCACCGGCCTGGACACGCTGAAGTGGATGGACCCGCGCGCGGTCGCCGACCTGGTGCGCAACGAGCACCCGCAGATCATCGCCATCGTCATGGCGCACCTGGACAGCGACCAGGCCGCCGAGGCGCTGAAGCTGCTGCCCGAGCGCACCCGCGCCGACGTGCTGATGCGCATCGCCACCCTCGACGGCATTCCGCCGAACGCGCTGAACGAACTCAACGAGATCATGGAGCGGCAGTTCTCCGGCAACCAGAACCTGAAGTCGTCCAACGTCGGCGGGGTCAAGGTCGCCGCCAACATCCTCAACTTCATGGACAGCGGCCAGGACCAGGGCGTGCTGGCGGCGATCGGCAAGATCGACGCCGAGCTCAGCACCCGCATCCAGGACCTGATGTTCGTGTTCGACAACCTGGTCGAACTGGAAGACCGCGCGCTGCAGACCCTGCTGCGCGAAGTCAGCGGCGACCGCCTCGGCCTGGCCCTGCGCGGCGCCGACATCAAGGTGCGCGAGAAGATCACCAAGAACATGTCCCAGCGCGCCGCCGAAATCCTGCTCGAGGACATGGAAGCGCGCGGCCCGGTGCGCCTGGCCGATGTGGAAGGCGCGCAGAAGGAGATCCTGACCATCGTGCGCCGCCTGGCCGATGAAGGCGTGATCAGCCTCGGCGGCGCCGGTGCGGAGGCGATGGTATGAGCGGCAACGTGGTGCGCTGGTTCGCGCCGGAACTCAATGCCGCCCCGGCGCCGGTGCCGCAGGTCGAGGACGCCGTGCCGGAAGAGCCGGTCCTGCGTCCGCCGAGCCTGGAAGACATCCAGGCGATCGAGGCGGCCGCGCAGCACGAAGGCTTCGAGCGCGGCCACGGCGAGGGCCTGGCCCAGGGCCAGGCCGAGATCCGCCGCCTGACCGCGCAGATCGAAGGCATCCTGGACAATTTCTCGCGGCCGCTGGCGCGGCTGGAAAACGAAGTGGTCGGCGCGCTCGGCGAGCTGGCCGTGCGCATCGCCGGCAGCCTGGTCGGCCGCGCCTACGAGGCCGATCCGGCGCTGCTGGCCGAGCTGGTCGGCGAAGCGCTGGATGCGGTCGGTGGCGCGCGCCGCGAGGTCGAGGTGCGCCTGCACCCGGACGACATCGCCGCGCTGACCCCGCTGCTGGCGTCGATGGCCGACGGCACCCGGCTGGTGCCGGACCTGACCCTGAGCCGCGGCGACCTGCGCGTGCATGCCGAAGCGGTGCGCATCGACGGCACCCTGGAGGCGCGCCTGCGCGCGGCACTGGAGACGGTGATGCGCAAGTCCGGAGCGGGCCTGTGAGCGCGCTGTCCGGCACCCATCCGGCCGACTGGCTGGACGCGCGCAACCTGCGCCTGGCCGCGCGCCTGGGCCAGCTCGAGCTCGACGCCGCCGCCGGCCGCGGCCTGATCCGCGAGGGCATCCTGCGCCGCGCGGTCGGGCTGACCCTGGAAGCGGTCGGCTGCGAGGCGCCGATGGGCGCCACCTGCAGGGTCGAGGTCGACGGCGGCTGGGTCGATGCCGAAGTGGTCGGCTTCTCCGGCGAACGCACCTCGCTGATGCCCAGCGCCGAAACCCACGGCCTGCTGCCCAACGCGCGGGTGGTGCCGGTGCGCCGCCGCGGCGGCGTGGAAGTGGGCGAAGGCCTGCTCGGCCGGGTCATCGATTCGGACGGCGTGCCGCTGGACGGCAAGGGCCCGATCCGCGCCGAAGGCTCGGTCGGCATGGCCGGCATCTCGATCAACCCGCTGGCGCGCGAGCCGATCACCATGCCGCTGGACGTGGGCGTGCGCGCGATCAACGCGCTGCTGCCGATCGGCCGCGGCCAGCGCGTGGGCCTGTTCGCCGGTTCCGGCGTCGGCAAGTCCACCCTGCTCGGGATGATGACCCGCTACACCGCCGCCGACGTGATCGTGGTCGGGCTGATCGGCGAACGTGGCCGCGAAGTGCGCGACTTCGTCGAGACCACGCTGGGCGAGGAAGGCCTGCGCCGCGCGGTGGTCGTGGCCGCGCCGGCCGACCGCCCGCCGCTGGCGCGCCTGCACGGCGCCTACCGCGCCACCGCGATCGCCGAATGGTTCCGCGACCAGGGCCTGAACGTGCTGCTGCTGATGGACTCGCTGACCCGCTTCGCCCAGGCGCAGCGCGAGATCGGCCTGTCGGTCGGCGAGCCGCCGACCACCCGCGGCTACCCGCCGTCGGTGTTCGCCAAGCTGCCGGCGCTGGTCGAGCGCGCCGGCAACGGCGCCAAGGGCCGCGGCTCGATCACCGCCTTCTACACCGTGCTGACCGAAGGCGACGATCCGCAGGACCCGATCGCCGACGCCGCCCGCGCCATCCTCGACGGCCACATCCTGCTGTCGCGCCGCGTCGCCGACAGCGGCCTGTATCCGGCCATCGACGTGGAATCCTCGGTCAGCCGCGTGGTCCAGGACATCGCCGACGAGCCATGGCGGCTGCGCATCCGCGCGCTCAAGCGACTGGTGTCGGCGTACTCGGCCAACCGCGACCTGATCACCATCGGCGCCTACCAGCGCGGCAACGATGCAGCCGTGGACGAGGCGCTGGAGCGCTGGCCGGAAATCATGGAATTCCTCGGACAGGATGTCGCCAAGGCCGCAGATCTGCCCCACAGCCAGGCCGCGTTGAAGCGCCTGGTCGAACGTGAGAACTAAGCCATGATGCAATCGCAGCGTATCGATCCCCTGCTCCGCCGCGCCCAGCAGCACGAGGACGAGGTCGCCCGCGACCTGGCCGAGCGCCAGCGCGCGCTGGCGACCCACGAGTCGCGCCTGGAAGAACTGCGTCGCTACGCCGAGGAATACGCCAGCAGCCAGATGGCCGCGACCAGCCTGGCGCAACTGGCCAACCGCCGCGCGTTCCTGGACCGCCTGGAAAGCGCCGTGCAGCAGCAGTGCCAGACCGTGGACCGCAATCGCGAGAAGGTGGAAATGGAGCGCAGCCGGCTATTGCTGGCCAGCCGCGACAAGCAGGTGCTGGAACAGCTGGCGGCCAGCTACCGCGCCCAGGAACGCAAGGTCGACGACCGCCGCAGCCAGCGCGAGATGGACGACCTCGGCGCGCGCCGGGTGCGCCTGGCGGTGGCCGCGGCTGCGGCCGACAGCGACAACGACAACGGAGACAGCCGATGAACAACGCACTTTCCGCGCTGGGCGGCAACGCCCGCGCCAGCGCCTCCGGCGGCAGCGCCGACGCGCAGGGCCAGGACCGCGGCGGCGGCCAGGACTTCGACAAGCTGCTCGGCAACGACAGCGCGCGCGCCGCGCCCAAGCCGGCGCCACGGTCCAGCGCCAAAGCGCCGCCGGCATCCGCCGACAAGTCCGCCGACAAGGACGCGGCGGCGAAGCGTCCGGACGCTTCGCAAGACAACGCCAGCGAGCCGGCGCGCAGCGCACAGGCCGGCAACCAGGCCGCACGCGACAGCGAAAAGAGCAGCGAGGACAGCAAGGCGCCGGGCAAGGGCAGCAAGGCCGACGCCAAGCAAGGCGAGGACAGCAAGGAAGACGCCGGCTGGCCACCGGCGGGGCTTGCCGGCATCGGCATGAGCCTGTTGCCGACGCTGGCTGCTGCAGCGCTGCCGGCGGCGAGCGCCGGTCCGCTGGGCGCGGCCGGGTTGGCGATCGGCGTCGCCGGTGCCGCCGCCCAGGGCGTGGCCGCGCTGCTCGGCGGCGACACTCCCCTGGCCGCGGCCGGCGCCGACACCGCGGCCGCCGGTGCGGCCGCGACCGCCGCCGCGCCGGCAACCGCCGCGGCCAGCACCGGCGCCAGCGCTGGCAGCGGCTTCGGCGGGATGCTGGCGCAGGTCGCCGGGGCCGCGGCGCAGGCCGCCAGCGGCGGCGATGCCACGGCCCCGGTCGCCGCACTGGCGGCGCTGGCGAGCGCCACCGACAAGAGCGCCGACAGCGGCAGCGAGGTGGCCAGCACCGGTACCGATCCGATCAACCTGCTGGCGACGGCCGCGATCCACGCGCCGGCGCGCAGCGCCGACACCGCCGCGCCGTTCACCGGCTCGCCGACCCCGACCCCGAACCTGCACGGCGACAACTTCGACGACGAACTGGGCGCGCGCATGAGCTGGCTGGCGGACCAGAAGATCGGCCACGCACACATCAAGCTCAGCCCGGCCGACCTGGGCCCGGTCGAGGTGCGCCTGCATCTGAACGGCGACCAGGTCAACGCCAGCTTCAGCAGCGCCCAGCCGGAAGTGCGCCAGGCGCTGGAGAACAGCCTGCCGCGGCTGCGCGACATGCTCGGCCAGCACGGCTTCCAGCTCGGCCAGGCCGATGTCGGTCAGCAACAACAGCAGGCCTCGCAGAATGCCCGCCAGGGCAGCAGCTCGAACGCCGGCAATGCCGGCGGCGGCACTGGCGACGAGCTGCTGGGCAGCGTCGGGATTCCGTCGGTGGTATTGCGCCAGCGCGGCCTGCTCGACGCCTACGCGTAAGCCAACGGCGCCATCGCGGCGGCCCCGGCCGCAACCGCTCCTTGTGGGAGGCGCTTCAGCCCCGACGCGCGTCACCGATCAAGCCCGTCGGGCTGAACTGCGTCCCACAAAAAGCCGCATCCATCGGCCGCCACGGCCACCGTCAAAGATCCGGCGAGCCCACCCCGCCGTTTCGGCACACCGATTGCATCCTCAGGGGCAGAGTCCCCCTTAAGGAGCCAATCCGTGGCAGCAGCAGCCGACAAATCGAAGAAATCCGCCGACGCCAAGGACGCCAAAGAGGCCCCGGAGGGCGGCAAGTCGAAGAAGAAGCTGCTGATCATCGTCATCGCCGCGGTGCTGGTGCTGGGCGGCGGCGGCGCCGGCGCCTGGTTCTTCCTGAAGAAGCCCGATGCCGCCCATGGCAAGGCCGCGGCCAAGACCGCCGAGCTGCCCAAGCCGGCGCAGTACTTCGCGATGGACCCGGCGTTCGTGGTCAATCTCAACGGCAGCCCCGACGAGGGTCCGCACTACCTGCAGATGGAAGTGCAGCTGATGACCCGCGACCCGGAAGAGCTGAAGCTGATCACCGAGAACGCGCCGGCGATCCGCGCGCACCTGCTGATGCTGTTCTCGCAGGTGCAGGCGCAGGACATCGCCGACATCGCCGGGCGCAAGAAGCTGCAGGCCGCGGCGCTGGCCGACGCGCAGAAGCTGATGACCGCCGAGACCGGCAAGAAGTGCGTGGAAGACCTGCTGTTCACCAGCTTCGTGACCCAGTAAGGCGCCGCCGCGATGACCGACCTGCTTTCCCAAGACGAGATCGATGCGCTATTGCATGGCGTCGATGCCGGCGCGGTGGACACCGGGCCGGCGCCGCCGGCGCCCGGCGAAGCGCGCCAGTACGATTTCTCCAGCCAGGACCGGATCATCCGCGGGCGCATGCCCACGCTGGAAATGGTCAACGAGCGCTTCGCGCGGCTGTGGCGGATCGGCCTGTTCAACCTGATCCGGCGCTCGGCCGACCTGTCGGTGCGCGGCATCGACCTGATCAAGTTCAACGACTACATGCACTCGTTGTACGTGCCGAGCAACCTGAACCTGATCAAGTTCAAGCCGCTGCGCGGCACCGGCCTGATCGTGTTCGAGCCGACCCTGGTGTTCACCGTGGTCGACAACTTCTTCGGCGGCGACGGCCGCTACCCCACGCGCATCGAAGGCCGCGAATTCACCCCGACCGAGATGCGGGTGATCCAGCTGATGCTCAAGCAGACCTTCGCCGACCTGCACGAGGCCTGGGCGCCGGTGATGGAGGTGGAGTTCGAGTACCTCAATTCCGAGGTCAACCCGCACTTCGCCAACATCGTCACCCCGCGCGAATACGTGGTGGTCAGCCGCTTCCACGTGGAGCTGGAAGGCGGCGGCGGCGAGATCCACATCACCCTGCCGTACTCGATGCTGGAGCCGATCCGCGAACTGCTCGACGCCGGCATCCAGAGCGACCGCGTGGACCGCGACGAGAGCTGGAACATCATGCTGCGCGAGCAGCTCAACACCGCCGAGGTCACCATTTCCAGCGTGCTGGCGCAGAAGCAGATGACCTTGCGCGAGCTGACCCGGCTGAAGATCGGCGACGTGCTGCCGATCGAGCTGCCCAAGCAAGTGCCGCTGTGCGTGGAGAACATCCCGGTGTTCACCGGCGAGTTCGGCATTTCCCGCGGCCAGAACGCCGTGAAGATCACATCGACCCAACCCCCCGGCGCGCTGCGCCGCCGCCCCGCCTTCCAGGAAGACGCGTCATGAGCCAGAACGAAATCCCCGAGCCGGTCCCGGCCCAGTTCGACAGCCTGCAGCCGGAAACCGGCAGCGACGGCAACGAGCTGAACCTGGACATGATCCTGGACGTGCCGGTGACGCTGTCGCTGGAAGTCGGGCGCAACCGCATCCCGATCCGCAACCTGCTGCAGCTCAACCAGGGCTCGGTGGTGGAACTGGAGCGCGGCGCCGGCGAGCCGCTGGACGTGTACGTCAACGGCACCCTGATCGCGCACGGCGAGGTAGTGACGATCAACGACCGCTTCGGCGTGCGCCTGACCGACGTGGTCAGCCCCAGCGAACGCATCCGGAGACTGCGGTGAGCCTGTTGCTCGCGGCCGCCACCCAGGCGGCCAGGTCCGCCTCGGGCGTCGGCAGCGCCGCACCCTCGCCACCCAGCCTGCTCGGCGCGGTGTTCGCGCTGCTGCTGGTGCTGGGACTGATCCTGGGCATGGCCTGGGTGCTCAAGCGCCTGCCCGGCAGCGGCTTCCGCCCGGCCGATGGCCTGCGCGTGGTGGCCAGCCTGGCGGTCGGCGCCAAGGAGCGCGTGGTGGTGGTCGAGGTCAACGGCGAGCAGTTGCTGCTCGGCGTGTCGCCGGGCGGGGTACGCACCTTGCATCGCCTGCCCGAGCCGCTGCCGCAAGCGCCGGCGCCGTCGCTGCCGAACCTCAGGCAGCTCAGGAACCTCCCCGATTTCGCCCAGCTGCTGGCGCAGAAGCTGCGCAAGGACAAATGATCATGTTGCCTCGTTGGAACCGTCATGCGCGCGGCCTGCGCCTGCTGCTGATCCTGCTGACGCTGAGCCTGCTGCCGGCGCTGGGCTGGGCCCAGGCCGCGCCGACGGCGCCGGCCGCGCAGAACGCCGCCCCGACCCTGCCCTCGCTGCCGGAAGTGAACGTCGGCAAGGTCGGTGCGCAGCCGGTGAGCCTGCCGCTGCAGACCCTGCTGCTGATGACCGCGATCACCCTGCTGCCGTCGATGCTGCTGGTGCTGACCGCGTTCACCCGCATCACCATCGTGCTAGGCCTGCTGCGCCAGGCGATGGGCACCGGGCAGACCCCGTCCAACCAGGTGCTGATGGGCCTGGCGCTGTTCCTGACCGCGCTGGTGATGATGCCGGTGTGGGAAAAGGCCTGGGGCCAGGGCATGAGCCCCTACCTCAACGGCCAGCTCGACTTCCAGACCGCCTGGACCCTGACCACCCAGCCGCTGCGCGCGTTCATGCTGGCGCAGATCCGCGAGGCCGACCTGATGACCTTCGCCGGCATGGCCGGCAACGGCACCTACAGCGGCCCCGACGCGATCCCGTTCCCGGTGCTGGTGGCCTCGTTCGTGACCTCGGAGCTGAAGACCGCGTTCGAGATCGGCTTCCTGATCTTCATCCCGTTCGTGATCATCGACCTGGTGGTGGCCAGCGTGCTGATGTCGATGGGCATGATGATGATGTCGCCGATGCTGGTCTCGGCGCCGTTCAAGATCCTGCTGTTCGTGCTGGTCGACGGCTGGGTGCTGACCGTCGGCACCCTCGCCGCCAGCTTCAACGGAGTCTGAGCCGATGAGTCCCGAATTGGCCCTGACCGAATTGCGCGGCGGCCTGATCACCGTGTTGTGGGTGGCCGGCCCGTTGCTGCTGTCGATGCTGGTGGTGGGCGTGGTGATCGGCGTGTTCCAGGCCGCCACCCAGCTCAACGAACCGACCATCGCCTTCATCGCCAAGGTCATCACCCTGACCGCGATGCTGTTCGCCACCGGCAGCATGCTGCTGGCGCACCTGGTCGAGTACACCACCATGCTGTTCCAGCGCATTCCGCATCTGATCGGCTAGCGGGACAGGAGCCCGACGGCGATGGATTCGGCAACGCAAATGGTCATCGACGGCCAGCAGGCCTTCGCGATGGTCGGGGCGATCCTGTGGACCATGCTGCGCATCGGCGCGATGCTGATGGCGATGCCGCTGGTCGGCACCCGCGCGGTGCCGGCGCGGGTGCGGGTGATGCTGGCGGCGACGCTGGCGATGGCGCTGGCGCCGCTGCTGCCGCCGGTGCCCGACTGGAACGGCTTCGATGCCGCGGTGGTGCTGAGCGTGGCGCGCGAACTGGCGGTCGGCGCGAGCATGGGCTTCATGCTGCGGCTGATCTTCGAGGCCGGCGCGCTGGCCGGCGAACTGGTCTCGCAGAGCACCGGCCTGGGCTTCGCGCAGATGGCCGATCCGTTGCGCGGGGTCACCTCCGGGGTGATCGGGCAATGGTTCTACCTGGCCTTCGGCCTGCTGTTCTTCACCGCCAACGGCCACCTGGCCGTGGTACAGCTGCTGGTGGACAGCTACAAGGCGCTGCCGATCGGCAACGCGCTGCCGGATGCGCAGGCGATGGCCTCGGTGGCGCCGGATTTCTTCATGGGCATGATGCGCGGCGCGGTGACCCTGGCGCTGCCGGTGATGGTGGCGATGCTGGCGGTGAACCTGGCGTTCGGTGCGCTGGCCAAGGCCGCGCCGGCGCTGAACCCGATCCAGCTCGGCCTGCCGGTAGCGGTGGTGATCGGCCTGGCGCTGCTGGCGGTGCTGGTCGGTGAGATGGGCCCGCCGGTGCAGCGCCTGTTCGATGCCGCCTTCCACGCCGCCCGGCAGGTCACCGCCTAAGATACGTCGGCAGGCGCGCGAGCAGGTCTTGAGCGATTCAAGCCCCGTGCGACTGCGCCGATACGCTTTCCAACGGTGTTGCAAGTGCAGCACTCACCGCCGCGCAGCGCCTTACGGGGACGCCAGTCATCACCGTGCCGATCAGCCACCCGCCGCCGTCGCCCTCTCCGTCGCGCGGCAGTGCATGGCGGCTCGCCGCCC
The DNA here is from genome assembly GCA_025666215.1 of Xanthomonas campestris pv. phormiicola. Lineage (NCBI taxonomy): Bacteria > Pseudomonadati > Pseudomonadota > Gammaproteobacteria > Lysobacterales > Lysobacteraceae > Xanthomonas > Xanthomonas campestris. Next base: position 2,837,796 of record CP102593.1, read on the forward strand.
TGCTCGCGCTATGCGCCTGGGTCGGCGCCGCCCTGGCGCAGGAATACAGTTTCCGCGACTACGCGCAGGCCGACGGCCTGCAGGGCCTGAGCATCAATTGCCTGTATGCCGACCGGCACGGCGTGGTCTGGGCCTGCACCGAACTGGGCCTGCACCGCTACGAGCGCGAACGCTTCGAACAGGTCGGCGCCGATGCCGGCATCGGCAGTCCGCTGGTCTATGCGATTGCCGAGGATCGCCGGCAACGCATGTGGGTGGGCGCTTCCAATGCGCTGTACGTGGGCGACGGACGCCGCTTCGCCGCCGTTCCCGGCGCCAACGGGCGGCGCCTGCGGATCGACCAGGGGCAATCGCTGGCGGCGTTCGGCGACGCCATCGTCGCGCTCAGCGACAAACAGCCGCTGCGGATCGCCGCAGGCACCGCTGGACGCTGGCAGGTCGCACCGCTGCGCACGGCAGACGGCGCGCCGCTGGCCGAGATCTCCAGCGTCACCGCGATCGGCGCGGCACTGTGGCTGGGCTGCGGCCACCAGCTATGCCGGCTGGATGCGCAAGGCCGCTTGCACCGGCTCGGCCGCGCTGACGGCGTTCCCGACGACATCTGGCTGGCGCTGCTGCGCGACCGCACCGGCACACTGTGGGCGCGCGGCGTCCACCACGTGCTGGCCTGGCCGGCCGGCGCGGCGGGCTTCGCCGAACGTCCGCCGCCGCCGGACAGTAGCTTTTCCACCATGGCGGTGGGCATCAATCTGGTCGAGGACGCCGCCGGCCGGGTACTGACCCGCAGCGACACCGGCCTGCTGCGCTGGGAAGGCGGGCATTGGCGCGCGTTCGAGCGCGCGCAGGGGTTGGGCGCGCTGGCGCCCAACATTTCCCCCATGCTCAGCGATCGCCAAGGCCGCCTGTGGATGGGCACCCGCGGCCGCGGCGTGCAGCGCTGGCTGGGCTATGGGCTGATCCAGCATTGGGAAGAACCGCAAGGGCTGGCGACCGCGCCGACCTGGTCGATCCTGCGCAGCCGCGGCGACGGCCGCCTGTACGTCGGCAGCGAAATGGGCGCCAACGTGCTCGACGCCGACAGCGGACGCATGCGCCCGCTGACCGACCGCGACGGGCAGGCGCTGCGGCAGACGGTGCAACTGGTCGACGATGCCGACGGCACCCTGTGGTTGGGCCAGTCGTCCGGGCGGGTACTGCAACTGGATCGGGGCAGCGGCCGCATGCTGGAGAGAACCAGGGTGCCGTCGGCGCTGAAATGGATGTTCTTCGACGACGCCCGTACGCTGTGGCTGTTGACCACCCGTGGCCTGTTCCTGCTGCCGCCGGGCGAACACAGCGCGCAGCCGGCGCACCACCTGCCGCGCGACCAGTTCGTCGGCGGCGGCTACGATGCGCGCCGCCGCTTCTGGCTGGTCGGCCAGAACGGCCTGTACCTGCGCCAGGCGCAGGGCTGGCAGTCGATCCGCCTGCGCGGCGTCGCGCTGCCGGATGCGGAACTGGACAAGTTCACCATCAACGCCAACGACGAGGCCTGGCTGACGTTCGACGATGTCGGCGTCTGGCGCGGGCGCTTCGAGTCGCGCAGCGCCACCTTGTACCTGCGCAAGATCGAGGACCCGCTGCTGTCGCGGATCGTGCCCTATGTGCTGCGCCAGGACCGCCAGCAGCGGCTGTGGGTCGGCAGCAGCCAGGGCCTGGACCTGTGGTCGGACGGACGCTGGATCCGGGTCACCCAGGCCGACGGACTGCTGTGGGACGACACCTCCGAATCGGCGTTCTTCGAGGACGCCGACGGCTCGGTGTGGATCGGCAACAGCAAGGGCGTCAGCCAGATCCTGGGTCCGACGCGGCTGTTCGCCGCGCGGCCACTGCGCCTGCGGTTGCTGCGCGCCACCCGCGCCGGCAAAGCGGTCACCGCCGGCGCGCAGTTGCCGTGGTCGCAGCAGCCGATCGAGTTCGCCTTCTCGGCCCCCGGCGCGGTCGGCGGCAGCGACACCATCGGCTTCCGCTACCGCCTCAAGGGGCTGCAGGAGCAATGGGCCAGCACCCAGCAGTCGCATCTCAGCTACACCCTGCTGTTGCCCGGACGCTACACGCTGGAAGTACAGGCGCTGGACGAGCACCAGCGCACACGCAGCAACCTGGTACGCCTGGAATTTTCGATCATGCCGCCGTGGTGGCGCAGCCCGCTGGCGTGGATGGTGTACATGCTGGCCGCGGCGCTACTGGTGACCATGGTCTGGCGCTGGCGGGTGAAACAGTTGCTGGAGCGCGAGCGCACCCTGGCGCGCCTGGTCGCCGAGCGCACCCAGGAGCTGGAGCACGACAAGCGCGAACTGGAGCAGGCACGCGCCGCGCTGGCGCTGAAGTCGGTCCGCGACGACCTCACCGGCCTGCTCAACCGTGTCGGCATCCTCGACGGGCTGGCCGCGCAGATCCAGCAGTGCCAGCACGACGGCAGCGCATTGGCGGTGGCGATGATCGATCTGGACCACTTCAAGCAGATCAACGACCAGCATGGCCACCTGATCGGCGATGCAGTCCTGGCGCGGGTCGGGCGGCGCATGAACGCGAACCTGCGCGGTGCCGACCTGATCGGCCGCTATGGCGGCGAGGAACTGCTGGCGGTGCTGCCGGGCCTGCTGCCGCCGGCGCAGAACCGGTTGCTGGCCCTGCACCGGGTGATCGGCGCCACCCCGTTCCTGACCGATGCCGGCTTGCTCGAGGTCACCGCCTCGATCGGTGTGGCCTGGTACCGCACGGGCGAGTCGGTGCAACAATTGCTCAGCCGCGCCGACGACGCGCTGTACCGGGCCAAGCATGGCGGCCGCAACCGGATCGAATTGCACCTGGATCCGGCCCCGGGAGCCACCGTCCCGCCCTGAACGGCGCCGGCTCAAGCCCAGCCGCGGCGCGGCCGATAACCGACATCGAGCTGCGCGCCGCGCGCCGCGCCATGGCCACCGGCCGCTGCGAATGCGGCACAGCAACGGTCGCTGTCCTTCTCCACTTCTTGCCTGGTGCCGCACACGATGTCGGATTCCCTGCCAGCCCCCGTCGATGACTGCCGCGGCGCCTGCAGCGGCTGAGGGGCACGGCATGCGCATGCGCCGACACTGGCTGCGGCCCTTCCTGCGGGTCCTGCTGCCATGGCTGGGCCTGGGCCTGGCGTTGGGCGACGTCGCCCGCGCGCAGTCGATTCCGTTGCGCCGCTACGCCCACGACCAGGGCCTGCTCGGCCTGGCCGACACCTGCCTGCTGCAGACCGGCAACGGCAGCCTGTGGGTGTGTACCGAGAGCGGGCTGTATCGCTTCAATGGCCATCGCTTCGAACAGGTGCCGCTGCAAGGGCAGCGCGGCCATTTCATCAGCGCCGCGACCGAGGACGCCGAGCACCGGCTGTGGGTGGCCACCTTCGACCGGCTCTACGTCGACGACGGCACCCAGTTGCGCCGGCTGAGCGCGCAGGAAACCGGGCCGCTGCACAAGAACAAGCTGCACCTGGCCAGCACGCGCTGGGGCACGGTGCTGCTCAACGGCCAGCAGGCGCTGCGCGCGGTGGCCGGCAGCGACGGGCGCTGGCAGCTGCAGCCGCTGTTCGACGCAGCGACGCTGGCGCGGCTGCCGCAGCTCGGCAAGCTCGGTGCGGCGCAGAGCGAAGCCGACACTCTATGGCTGGGCTGCGATCAGGAGCTGTGCCGGGTCGCCGCCGATGGATCGGTCACCGTCTACGGCCAGGCGCAGGGCCTGCCGCCCGATCGCTGGCGCCATGTCGTGCGCGATCGCGACGGGGCGCTGTGGCTGCGCGGCGACCGCCACGTGATGCAATTGCCGGCAGGGAGCGAGCGTTTCGTCGCCCGCCCCCCGCCCGACGGCGGCCTGCGCCAGGTGGTCGGCCAGGCGCAGATCCTGCTCGATCCGCAAGGGCGCGTGCTGATCCGCACCGGCCAGGGCCTGGCGCGCTGGGAGCGCGGCCACTGGCGCAGCTTCGGCCGCAGCAACGGCCTGCCCGACGGCGGCATCGTGGTGCTGCTGTTCGACCACGCCGGCGACCTGTGGATGGCGATGGATGGCGAAGGCGTGGTGCGTTGGAACGGCTACGGCTGGATCGAGAACTGGGACGTCTCGCAGGGCATGAGCACCGCACCGACCTGGAGCATCCTGCGCAACGGCGCTGGTGCGCTGCTGATCGGCAACGAAGCCGGCATCAACCGCCAGCGCCGTGCCGACGAACGCTTCCACCCCTGGCTGGCGGACGCCGGGCAGCAGGTCATCAGCCTGCAGATCGCGGCGGACGGATCGCTGTGGAGCCTGGGCTCGCTGGGCGAACTGCGCCACCACGACCGCCAGGGCCGCTTGCTGCGCACCTACCCGCGCCTGGGCGATTCGATCCGGCGTCTGTTTCTGGACGCCAGCGGCCGGATGTGGATCCTCGCCGCCGATGGCCTGTACCTGCTGGCGCGGCCGCAATCGGACGAGCTGCCGCAGCGGGTGCGGGCGCTGCCCGGCGGCGAGTATTCGGACATCCAGCAGCGCCGCGACGGCAGCCTGTGGCTGGCCGGCGCGGCCGGCGTGTTCCGGCTGAGCGGCAACACCTGGACCCCGATCCGGCTGCTGCTGGACGGCAAGCCGGCGCAGCCGTGGGTCAGCAAGCTGCTGATCCAGGAAGACGGCCAGGTCTGGGCCGCGCTCTACGACCCGGGCGTGTGGCAAGGCCGGCTCGACGGCGACACCCTGCAGCTGCAGCAGAGCGCCGACCTGCAGCAGCGCGACCTGCAGATCTACCTGCTGCGGCGCACCCGCAACGGCTGGGTGTGGATCGGCCACAACCAGGGCGTGGATGTCTACGACGGGCGCCGCTGGTCGCGCCTGACCCAGTCGCAAGGGCTGCTGTGGGACGACATCTCCGAATCGGCGTTCTTCGAGGACAACGACGGCTCGGTGTGGATCGGCACCAGCAAGGGCGTCAGCCACATCCTAACCCCGCCACGCCTGTTCCAGGCCGGCGCCCCGCGCTTGACGCTGAGCGAATTCAGCCGCGGCGGCCACGCGATCGCCGCCGGCGCGCGCCTGCCCTGGAACGAGGAGCCGCTGCACATCGAGGTCGGATCGCCGGACCTGTACGACGACCGCAACCAGGTCTCGTTCCGCTATCGCTTCGACGGCGCGCACACGCGCTGGATCGCCACGCCCAACTTGGAGATCGAGCATCCGCCGCTGCCGCCGGGCGACTACACCTTCGAAATTCAGTTGCTCGACGCCTACCGGCGCAGCGCCTCGGCGCCGGTGCGGGTGGCGTTCTCGGTGGCGCCGGTGTGGTGGCGCAGCCAGCCGATGCTGGTGCTGTACGCGCTGCTCGGCGGCGGCCTGGCGATCGGCGCGCTGCATTGGCGCGAGGGCCGCCTGCGCCAGCGCCAGCGCGAACTGGCCGACCTGGTCGCGCTGCGCACCCAGGAACTGGAACACGACAAGCGCGAACTGGAGATCGCCCGCGCCGCGCTGGCGGTGAAGGCTTCGCACGACTCGCTGACCGGCCTGCTCAACCGCGCCGGCATCCTCGATGCGCTGGCCGCGCAGATGCGCCGCAGCCAGAGCGAGGACCGGCCGCTGGCGGTGGCGATGATCGATCTGGACCACTTCAAGCACATCAACGACGAGCACGGCCACCTGATCGGCGACGCGGTGCTGATCAAGGTGGCGCAGCGCCTGAACGCCAATCTGCGCGGCTCGGACCTGATCGGCCGCTACGGCGGCGAGGAATTGCTGGGCGTGCTGCCTGGGCTGCCGGTCCCGTCCGACGAGCGGCTGCAGAACCTGCGCATGGCGGTCGCCGGGCAGCCGCTGCGGGTCGGCAAGCAGCGCCTGGCGGTCACCGCCTCGATCGGCGTGGCCTGGTACCGGCCGGGCGAGAGCATGCAGCAGCTGCTGGCGCGCGCCGACGAGGCGCTGTACCGGGCCAAGCATCTGGGCCGCAACCGGGTCGAACTGCAACAGGACTAGGATTCTGTCCCGAGACGGCGGCGCGCCGCCGACCGTCCCCCAAGCGCACGGTACGGTCCTTGCAGGAGGCTGGGTTGAATCCCCTGCCCGGCGCGCCTCACCGTCATGTCCGAAAACGAAGAAGGCACCGAAAAAACCGAACAACCGACCGAAAAACGCCTGCGCGAGGCGCGCGAGCAGGGCAATATCCCGCACTCGCGCGAGCTGGCCACGGCGGCGGTGTTCAGTGCCGGCATCTTCGCCCTGATGGGCATGTCCGGCTCGCTGGCGGCCGGCGCGGTAACCTGGATGAAGGGCGCGCTGCGCCCGGATCCGGGCCTGTACGGCAATCCGGGCGCGTTGTTCGGCCACTTCGGCGAACTGCTGCTGGGGCTGCTGTGGGTGACCCTGCCGCTGGTCGGCATCTGCGTGGCCGCCGGCTTCGTCGCGCCGATCCTGATGGGCAGCCTGCGCTTCTCCGGGGCGGCGCTGATCCCCAAGTTGGACCGGCTCAACCCGATGGCCGGGCTGACCCGGCTGTACGGCCCGGAAAGCCTGGCCGAACTGTTCAAGTCGATGTTGCGCATGGGCTTCGTCGGCGGCGCCGCCGGCCTGTGCATCTGGCACAACGTGGCCGGCCTGCGCAGCCTGATGCGGCAACCGCTGGAAACCGCCATCGGCGACGGCCTGGGCTTCACCCTGCGCCTGCTGCTGTATACCGCCGGCGCGCTGGCGCTGCTGGCCGCGATCGACGCGCCGTACCAGAAGTGGAACTACACCCGCAAACTGAAGATGACCCGCGACGAAGTGCGCCGGGAAATGAAGGAGAGCGAGGGCAGCCCGGAGGTCAAGGGCCGCATCCGACAGATGCAGATGCAGCTGTCGCAGCGGCGGATGATGGAAGCGGTGCCCAGCGCCGACGTGGTGGTGGTCAACCCCACCCACTACGCGGTGGCGCTGAAATACGAGAGCGGCCGCATGCGCGCCCCGACCGTGGTCGCCAAGGGCGTGGACGAACTGGCCTTCCGCATCCGCGAGATCGGCGAGCAGCACCGCGTCGCAGTGGTGTCTGCGCCACCTTTGGCACGCGCCTTGTATCGGGAAGGGCAACTCGGCAAGGAAATTCCCGTGAGACTGTATTCGGCGGTGGCCCAGATCCTTTCCTACGTCTACCAGTTGCGCTCCTGGCGCAGCGGGCCGATGCCGCCGTTGCCGCCGCTGGAGGTCGATGAATTCGGCCCGGGGAGCAAGCCGTGAGCCAGCCCGCCGCGCAAATGAACACGCGCAAGATGATGGACATGATCAAGCACGGCCTCGGCGCGCCGGTGATCGTGATGGCGATGCTGGCGATGGTGGTGGTGCCGCTGGCCGCGCCGGTGCTGGATGCGCTGTTCACCTTCAACATCGCGATCTCGCTGATGGTGCTGCTGGCGGTGGTCTACGTGAAGCGGCCGCTGGAGTTCAGCATCTTCCCGATCGTGCTGCTGATGACCACGATGCTGCGCCTGGCGCTGAACGTGGCCTCCACCCGCGTGATCCTGATCAACGGCCAGGACGGCCACGGCGCCGCCGGCAAGGTCATCGAGGCGTTCGGCGAGTTCGTGATCGGCGGCAACTACGCGGTCGGCATCGTGGTGTTCGCGATCCTGACCATCATCAACTTCGTGGTCATCACCAAGGGCGCCGGGCGCGTGTCGGAAGTGACCGCGCGCTTCATCCTCGACGCCATGCCCGGCAAGCAGATGGCGATCGACGCCGACCTCAACGCCGGCCTGCTGACCCGCGAGGAAGCCAAGGCCCGGCGCGAGGAAGTCCGCGAGGAAGCCGACTTCTACGGCTCGATGGACGGCGCCAGCAAGTTCATCCGCGGCGACGCCATCGCCGGCATCCTGATCCTGTTCATCAACCTGATCGGCGGCATGGCGGTCGGCGTCCTGCAGCACGGGATGCCGGTGGCGCAGGCCGCGTCCACCTACACCCTGCTGTCGATCGGCGACGGCCTGGTGGCGCAGCTGCCGGCGCTGCTGGTGTCCTCGGCGGTGGCGATGCTGGTCACCCGCGCCTCGCGCTCGCAGGACATGGGCGCCTCGATGATGGGCCAGGTGTTCGGCCAGCACAAAGCGCTGGCGGTGGCCGCGGCGATCCTGGGCCTGGTCGGGCTGGTCCCGGGCATGCCCAACGTCGCTTTCTTGACGCTGGCGCTGATCCTGGGCCTGCTGGCCTGGAAGATGTGGAAGCGCAGCCTGCTGCCGGAAGAAGCCAAGCCGGATCCGGCGCAGCAGGCGGCCAGCGCCGGCGCGCAGGCCAACGCCGAACTGGGCTGGGACGAACTGCGCCCGATCGATCCGCTGGGCCTGGAGGTCGGCTACCGGCTGATCCCGCTGGTGGACAAGGCCCAGGGCGGCGAACTGATGGCGCGGATCAAGGGCGTGCGCCGCAAGCTGACCCAGGACATCGGCTTCCTGATACCGCCAGTACACATCCGCGACAACCTGGAGCTGCCGGCCAACGCCTATCGCCTGCTGGTGCACGGGGTGCCGGTGGCCACCGCCGACATCCACCCCGATCGCGAACTGGCGCTGGACCCGGGCGGCGCGCTGGGCAAGATCGACGGCATCGCCGGCAAGGACCCCGCGTTCGGCCTGGACGCGATCTGGATCCAGCCGCACCAGCGCGCCCAGGCCGAGACCATGGGCTACACCGTGGTCGACCCGGCCACCGTGATCGCTACCCACCTGTCGCACCTGATCCGCGAGCATGCCCCGGAACTGCTCGGCCACGAGGAGGTGCAGCAGTTGCTGGCCACGCTGGCCAAGAGCGCGCCGAAGCTGGTCGAGGACCTCACCCCCAAGGCGCTGCCGCTGTCGGTGGTGGTGCGCGTGCTGCAGAACCTGCTGATCGAGAAGATCCCGGTGCGGCAGCTGCGCAAGATCGTCGAGGCGCTGGTCGAGCACGCCCCGCAGAGTCAGGAACCCGGCGCGTTGACCGCGGCGGTGCGCAATGCGCTGGGCCGCTTCATCGTGCAGGAAATCGCCGGAATGTCGGCGGAGCTGCCGGTGTTCACCCTGGCCCCGCAATTGGAACGTGTCTTGCAGGACTCTACCCAGGGCAACGGTGCCGCGCTGGAACCCGGCCTGGCCGAGCGACTGCACCAGAGCCTGGCCGAATGCGTCAGCAAGCAGGAAGCGCGCAACGAACCGGCCGTGGTGCTGGTCCCGGCGCAGGTCCGCGCCGCGCTGGCCCGGTTGGTCCGCCACAGCGTCCCCTCGCTGTCGGTGCTGTCCTACAGCGAGGTACCGGAAGACAAGCGGCTGAAGCTGGTGGGAACGATTAGTTGAAGCCGGGACCCGGGACTAGGGACTCGGGACTCGGAAGCGCAACGGTCAGGAATCGGAATAGACAAATGAATTCTCGCAAACACATCCACATCCAAACGCCACCGCAAGGTGCGGCCTCCAAGCCCTTGCTGTTGCCGAGTCCCGAGTCCCGCGTCCCGAGTCCCGCTCCGAAGGTACACCCATGAAGATCAAACGCTTCGTAGCCCCCGACATGCGCACCGCGTTCCGCATGGTCCGCGACGAGCACGGTCCGGATGCGGTGATCCTGTCCAACCGGCGCACCGACGAGGGCATCGAGATCGTCGCCGCCAGCAACTACGATGAAGCCCTGGTGCAGCAGGCGCTGGACGCGGCGCGTCCGGAAGAGGCGGCACCGCGGCTGCAGGTGTCGGCCGCCAATCCGGCGCCGCGTGCGGCCAAGGCCGCCGCCAATCCGGCGATGGCGATGATGGCCGCGATCAGCGAACGCCGCGCCCCGGCCGCCGCCATGGCCGCCGCCGGCAGCAGCGCGAGCGTGGCGCAGGCCGCGCCGGCGCGGCCGCTGACCCAGCCCGCCGCGATCGCCGCTTCGGCGATGCCCGCCGGCACCGCGCCGGCGCCGAGCCGCCCAGCCGCCGCGCCGCGGGCCCCTGCCCCGGCCCAGCCAGCCGCCCCCTTCGCCGAATTCCGCATTCCCGAGGACGTGTTCCGCAACGCACCGATCAGCGTGCCGATGCCCAGCCCGTTCGCCGCCCCGGCCGCCGCTGCCAGCGCCGCCGCGATCGCCGCCGACGTGCCGGCCTGGCTCGAGGACATCGCCGCCGTGTCGCTGACCCCGGCCGCTACGCCGGGCGCCGCGAACGTGGTGCCGCTGCCGGCCGCGGCGCCTGCGGCCAGCGCCGGGATCCCGGCGCCGCCGACGCTGGCGCCGGTGGCCAGCTTCCCCGGCGTGCAGAACGACGAACAATTGACTCAGCTGCGCGACGAACTGGCGCTGATGCGGCAGATGATCGAGCGCGAGATGAACCGGCTCACCGACGAACGCCTGCGCGGCTCGCCGGTGCGCGCCCAGGCGCTGGAGCTGATGGACGACTACGGCTTCGACAGCGGCCTCACCCGCGACGTGGTGATGCAGATCCCCGCCGACCTGGAGCTGCACCGCGGCCGCGGGCTGATGCTGGGGCTGCTGTCCAAGCGCCTGCCGATCGCCCCGCTGGACCCGATCGAGGAAGGCGGCGTGATCGCCTTGATCGGCCCCACCGGCGCCGGCAAGACCACCACCATCGCCAAGCTGGCCTCGCGCTTCCTGCAGCGCCACGCCGCCCGCGACGTGGCCCTGGTCACCACCGACACCATCCGCGTCGGCGGCCGCGAACAGCTGCACAGCTACGGCCGCCAGCTCGGCATCGCCGTGCACGAGGCCGACAGCGACGCCGCCCTGCAGCAGCTGCTGGAGCGCCTGCGCGACTACAAGCTGGTGCTGATCGACACCGCCGGCATGGGCCAGCGCGACCGCGCCCTGGCCGCACAGCTGCACTGGCTGCGCGCCTCGCGAGTGGTCCGGTCCTTGCTAGTACTCCCTGCCAACGCGCATTTCTCCGACCTGGACGAGGTGGTGCGCCGGTTCGCCGGCGCCGATCCGCAGGGGGTGATCTTGACCAAGCTGGATGAAACCGGGCGGTTTGGCAGTGCCCTGTCGGTGGTCGCGGACCACCGGCTTCCCATCACCTGGGTGACCGATGGTCAGCGCGTGCCGGACGACCTGCACCGCGCCAACGCCGCCAGCCTGGTATTGCGCCTTGAAGATTTGCGGCGCGCTGCCGATAAGCCCTGTACTCCGGAGCAGAACCATGCCGTCGCGTGATTACGCCAATCTGACCAATGCCTTCCCCCTGTCGGCAACGCGCAGCGAACCGCTCGGCCCGGTGCGCACGATCGCCGTGACCGGCGGCAAGGGCGGCGTCGGCAAGACCAACATCTCGGTCAACCTGTCCATGGCGCTGGCCGACATGGGCAAGCGCACCCTGCTGCTGGACGCCGACCTCGGCCTGGCCAACGTCGACGTGCTGCTCGGGCTGACCCCCAAGTTCACCCTGGCCGACCTGGTCGCCGGGCGCTGCACCCTGGAAGAGGTGCTGATCGACATGCCCAACGGGCTGATGGTGGTGCCCGCCGCCTCCGGTCGCCGGCACATGGCCGAGTTGCCGCCGGCCCAGCACGTGGGCCTGGTCAACGTGTTCTCCGAGCTCAAGCGCGAGCTGGACGTGATGATCATCGACACCGCCGCCGGCATCACCGACAGCGTGCTGACCTTCTGCCAGGCCGCGCAGGACGCGGTGGTGGTGGTCTGCGACGAGCCGGCCTCGATCACCGACGCCTACGCGCTGATCAAGGTGCTGTCGCGCGAACGCGGCGTGGACCGGGTGCAGATCGTCGCCAACATGGTCCGCGACCTCAACGAAGGCCGCCTGCTGTACGACAAGCTGAGCCGGGTGTGCGAGAAGTTCCTCGGCGACGTGTCGCTGAACTACCTGGGCTGCGTGCCGCAGGACGACTGGCTGCGCCTGGCGGTGCAGCGCCAGCAGCCGGTGGTCAAGGCCTACCCGTCCAGCCCGTCGGCGCAGGCGATCGCCGAGATCGCCCGCCGCACCTCGCGCTGGCAGGCGCCGACCGTGCCGCGCGGCAACGTCGAGTTCTTCGTCGAACGGATCATCCAGCGGGGGGTCGCCGCATGAACGCCGCCGCCCACTACCGCGCCGTGCAGCGCAACAGCGCCAACGACTACATCGCCCAGCATTCGGACCTGGTGCGGCGCATCGCCCACCACCTGGCGGCGCGGCTGCCGGCCAGCGTCGAGATCGACGACCTGATCCAGGCCGGCATGATCGGCCTGATCGAGGCCTCGCGCAGCTACGACGCCGACCAGGGCGCCTCGTTCGAGACCTACGCCTCGATCCGCATCCGCGGCTCGATGATCGACGAGATCCGCCGCGGCGACTGGGTACCGCGCTCGGTCCACCGCCGCGCCCGCGACGCCGCCTCGGCGGTGCGCAAGATCGAACAGAGCACCGGCCGCGCCGCCGCCGCCAACGAAGTGGCCGCGGCGATGGACATGCCGCTTCCCGAATACCTGCGATTGATGGAAGATGCCGCGCGCGGCCAGGTGCTGAGCCTGGAATCGCGGGTCGAGGACCACGGCGAACTGGACACCATCGCCAAGGGCGGCCCCAATCCGCAGCAGATGCTGGAGCGCAGCGAGTTCGGGCGCGAACTGGGCAAGGCGATCGCGCAGCTGCCCGAACGCGAGCAGCTGGTGCTGTCGCTGTACTACGAACAGGAATTGAACTTGAAGGAAATCGGCGCGGTGCTCGGTGTCAGCGAGTCGCGCGTCTGCCAGATCCACGGCCAGGCCACGGTACGCTTGCGCGGACGCTTGAAAGCGTTCGAAGCGGCGGACGCCGGCCTGGAAGACGAAGAATAAGACCCAAGGGAGTTAGCGGTGAACAAGAACATGCGGATTTTGATCGTGGACGATTTCTCGACGATGCGGCGCATCGTCAAGAATCTGCTCGGCGATCTGGGCTTCACCAACACTGCAGAGGCCGAAGACGGCAACAGTGCGCTGGCGGCACTGCGCTCGGCACCGTTCGAGTTCGTGGTCACCGACTGGAACATGCCCGGCATGACCGGCATCGACCTGCTGCGCAACATCCGCGCCGACGACAAGCTCAAGCACCTGCCGGTGCTGATGGTGACCGCCGAGGCCAAGCGCGAGCAGATCATCGAGGCGGCGCAGGCGGGCGTGAACGGCTACATCATCAAGCCGTTCACCGCGCAGACGCTGCAGGAGAAGCTGGGCAAGATCTTCGAGCGCATGGGAGCGACCGCCTGATGCAAGCCACCGCCGAACGCAGCGCCCTGATCGAACGTCTGCAAGGTGCGCTGGACGCACTGGAAAAAGGCGACGAAGCAGGCTGGCGCAAGGAAATCGACACGCTCGCCGCCTGGCGCACGCGGCCGATGATGCAGGGCCTGAGCCGGCTCGCGCGCGACCTGGGCCAGGCGCTCGGCGAACTGCCGGTCATTCCCAGCGAAGCCGGCGAGCTGGACGACGCCTGCTCGCGCCTGGACCACGTGGTGGAGATGACCGAGCAGGCCAGCCACCGCACCCTGGACCTGGCCGAGGAATGCCGCACGCTGGCCGACCAGCTGCGCGCTGGCGGGCTGACCGGCGAGCAGGGCGAGATCCTCGACAGGATCCGCCACAACCTCACCGAGATGGCCCTGGCGCAGAGCTTCCAGGACCTGACCGGGCAGATCATCCGCCGCGTGGCGACCATCGTGCGCCGCGTGCACGAAGGCTTCGGCGCGCTGGGCCTGCCGCCGAAGGAAGACAAGAAGCCCGACGGCAGCCTGGCCGGCCCGGCGCTGGCCGGGCTGGACCGCCACGGCGTGTCGCAGAACGACGCCGACGACCTGCTGTCCGGACTGGGGCTGTAGGACCTGCTCACGCGATTGGAATAGGCCACGCCGCGCTTTGGTGCGTGCGGGGCAAGGAAGAATGATGGAATTTATGTCGATAAACGATCGAATGATGACGCAGCACTGCGCGCACCAAAGCGCGGCCCTGCGGGTTGCCGTGTCCGGCCCGCAGGCGGCTGCGCGCGGCTTGAACAGGCGGCCAGCCTCGGGCAAGCAATTGCTTGCCCACTGCGCCGTGCGCAACCACCTGGAGGCCGGACACGACAACGTGGCCTACTCCAATCGCGTGAGCAGGTCCTAGCCATGAGCGCCGTTCCCGACGACATCGCTGCCGACTTCATCATCGAGGCCCAGGAAATCCTGGACCGGCTCGGCGAGCAGCTGGTGTCACTGGAACAGGCGCCCGAGGACAGCGCGCAGCTCAACGCGGTGTTCCGCGGCTTCCACACGCTCAAGGGCGGCGCCGGGTTCCTGGCGATCACGCCCATGGTCGAGCTGTGCCACGCCGCCGAGGACACCCTGGGCCAGGCCCGCGCCGGCCAGGCCACGCTGCAGGCGCGGCACTTCGACGCCGCGCAGCAGTCGCTGGACTACCTGCAGTCGATGCTCGACGCGTTCGGCAGCGGCAGCGAACCGCCGCGCGCGCCGCAGCAGCTGATCGCGCAGTTCGCCACCAGCGGCGAAGAAACCGCCGCGCCGTCGGGACCCGGGTCCCGGGTCCCGGGTCCCGGCAAAAGCGCGGCGCCTGCAGCGGCCGGTTCCGCCGATTCCGACCTGATCAGCGACGACGAGTTCGAGGCGCTGCTGGACAACTTGCATGGTGCCGCTCCCAGCGCCGGCGCTCAGCTTTCCCGAGTCCCGAGTCCCCAGTCCCGAGTCCCGGCGGCGCCAGCCGCGCCGAAGGCGGCCGCTGCGCCCGGCAAGGCCGCCGAACCCGAGCACACCGTGCGCGTGGACACCAAGCGCCTGGACGCGATCGTCAACCTGATCGGCGAACTGGTGCTGTCGCGCAACCGGCTCAAGACCCTGCGCGTGCGCCTGCGCGACGAAGAACTGGACCGCGCGGTCAGCAGCCTGGACATCGCCACCGCGCGCCTGCAGTCGGCGGTGATGCGCACCCGCATGCAGCCGGTGGGCAAGGTGTTCTCGCGCTTCCCGAAGGTGGCACGCGACGTCGCCCGCTCCCTGAACAAGGAAGTGGAGCTGGAACTGATCGGCGCCGACACCGAGCTGGACCGCAACCTGGTCGAGGCGCTGGCCGATCCGCTGGTGCACCTGGTGCGCAACGCCATCGACCACGGCATCGAGGCGCCGGCGCTGCGCGAGGCCACCGGCAAACCGCGCGGCGGCCACGTGCGCCTGTCGGCGCAGCAGGAAGGCGACTACGTCAGCATCGAGGTGCAGGACGACGGCGCCGGCATCGACCCGGAGCGGTTGCGCGCCAAGGCGCGCGAGAAGGGCCTGATCGATCCGGAAGCCGCCGCCCGCCTGACCACCGAGGAATGCCTGCACCTGGTGTTCCTGCCCGGCTTCTCGACCAAGTCCGAAGTCACCGACATCTCCGGCCGCGGCGTCGGCATGGACGTGGTGCAGTCGCGCATCCGCGAGCTCAGCGGGCAGATCCAGATCCAGTCCGAACTGGGCCGCGGCAGCCGCTTCCTGATCCGCGTGCCGCTGACCCTGGCGATCCTGCCGACCCTGCTGGTGCAGGCCGGCGACACCGTCTACGCGTTGCCGCTGGCGCGCGTGGTGGAAGTGCTGCACGCGCCGCGCCGCGCGCTGGGCTGGTTCGACGGCCGCGCCGTGCTCGACCGGCAATCGCACACCTTGCCGCTGGTGGACCTGCGCAAGTGGTTGAACATCGAAGCGCCGGAACTGCCGCTGCTGACCGTGGTGGTGCTGCAGGCCGGCGAATCGCGCATGGGCCTGGTCGTGGACCAGGTCCGCGGCCGCGAGGAAGTGGTGATCAAACCGCTGCCACGCGCACTGCGCGGCCTGCCCGGCTACGCCGGCGCGACCCTGATCGGCGATGGCCGGCTGGCGTTGATCCTGGATGTGGACGGGTTGAAGAACTGAGAAGTCGGGATTGGGGAGTCGGGATTGGGGAATCGCAAGAGCGGGACCCCGCAGGCCGACCACGCTATGCGCCGCTCGTCGCAGGAGCGGCTTCAGCCGCGACCCGGTGACAAGGGAACTGGTGATTAGGGATTCGCGCTGAGAGCCCACAGCGCCTGTTGCGCGCGGATAGCATGCTTGTGCCCGCAGTCGCCACCTCGCTGCTTCGCACCTGAAGCTCCCCCCGAAGTAGGCCGACCCAACGTCCGCCTTCGCACTTCTGCCAATCCCTAATCCCGAATCCCCAATCCCGGCCCACCCCCATCAAGTCCCAAGCCCACTGGCCGATACCTCCTGCATGGACAAACTCAGTCTCATTGGCTTGCTGTTGGCGATCGCCTCGCTGGTCGGCGGCAGCATCCTCAAGGGCGCCGGCGTTTCCGCGCTGTGGTCGCCGGCCGCGTTCGTGATCGTGATCGTCGGCACCGTCGCCGCGATCCTGGTGCATACGCCGCCGGCGGTGTTCAAGCGCGCGTTCCAGATCGCCAAGTGGATCCTGCATCCGCCGGCCAGCGATCGCCAGGCGCTGCTGCAGCAGATCGTGGAGTGGAGCAACATCGCCCGCCGCCAGGGCCTGCTCGGCCTGGAGAACCAGGCGCAGCAGCAGCACGACCCGTTCCTGCGCAAGGGCCTGCAGATGCTGGTCGACGGGGTGGAGCCGGAATCGATCCGGCACATGCTGGAAATCGACCTGGACGGCCAGGAACACTGCGACCTGGCCGCGGCCAAGGTGTTCGAAGGCATGGGCATCTATGCGCCGACGCTGGGCATCATCGGCGCGGTGCTGGGGCTGATCGCGGTGATGAAGAACCTCGCCGACCCGAGCAAGCTCGGCCACGGCATCGCCGCCGCGTTCACCGCCACCATCTACGGCATCGCCTCGGCCAACCTGCTGTTCCTGCCGATGGCCAGCAAGCTCAAGAGCGTGATCAAGCACAGCAGCGGCGAGCGCGAAATGATCATCGAAGGACTCATCGCCATCGCCCAGGGCGAGAACCCGCGCAACATCGAATCGAAGCTGGCCGGCTTCTTGCATTGACCCCACGACCATGGCCCGCAAGCGTCCCCACGAAGATCACGTCAACCACGAGGCATGGGCCATCCCCTATGCCGACCTGATGACGTTGCTGCTGGCCTTCTTCGTGGTGATGTACGCGCTGTCCACGGTCAACGAGGCCAAGTACCGGGTCATGGCCGATGCGATGAGCACCGCCTTCGGCGGCGCGCCGCGGACGATGGCGCCGGTGCAGGTCGGCGAGCACCTGATGCAGGGCCAGGGCGGCGCGCGCCCGACCCCGATCAAGTCCAGCCCGGCGCTGTCCCTGCCCGACCCGAACCGGCTGCCCTCGGCCTCGCCGCTGCGCTCGCCCAGCGCGCTGCGCGACGAGGAGCAGCTGCGCCGCGCGCAGCGCCAGCTCGACGGCATCGCCGACCGGCTCGGCGCCGCGCTGGCGCCGCTGATCCAGAAGAAGCTGATCACCGTGCGCCATGCCGGACTGTGGATCGAAGTGGAGATCAACAGCGACATCCTGTTCGGCTCCGGCTCCGCGTCGCTGGACCAGAGCGCCCGCGCCACCCTGGCGCAGCTGGCGCAGGTGCTGGTGCCGGTGCCCAACGGCGTGCGCGTGGAGGGCTATACCGACAACAGCCCGATCGCCACCGTGCAGTTCCCGTCCAACTGGGAACTGTCGGCGGCGCGCGCGGCCAGCGTGGTGCATCTGTTCGCCGACCAGGGCCTGCAACCGTCGCGGCTGTCGATGATCGGCTACGGCGAGTTCCGCCCGCGCGCCGACAACGCCAGCCAGGCCGGCCGCAACGCCAACCGCCGCGTGGTGCTGGTGATCCTGGCCGATGCCGGCGGTCCCGGGAACGGCAGCGGCACGGCGCCCGTCGCCACGGCCGGGACGCCGACGCCGCAAGACCGATTGACCGATACCGCCGGCGCCGCGCCGGCGACCCCGCTACATTCCGCCGCGGCGGCTGCCGGCAATGCCGGCCTGCCCCGCGCGGTACCTGCCGCCATTGAAGGAGTGAACTGATGCGCATCTGGGCGATTGCCAACCAGAAGGGTGGCGTGGGCAAGACCACGACCACGCTGGCGCTGGGCCGTGGCCTGGCCATGCTCGGCCACCGTGTGCTGATGCTGGACCTCGATCCGCACGCCTCGCTGACCCGCGCCTTCGACGTGCCGCAGGACCCGCCGCCGAGCGGCGTGCTGGACCTGTTCGCCACGCCGCCGAGCGACCTGGCCGCACTGGCCCGCGACAGCGCCATCGAGCGCCTCAGCTACGTCTGCGGGCAGACCGCGCTGGCCACGCTGGAGCGGCGCAGCGCCAACCAGCCCGGGCTGGGCCTGGCGCTGCAGCAGGCCATGGCGCGGCATGCCGGCCAGCACGACTACATCCTGCTCGATTGCCCGCCGACCCTGGGCCTGCTGATGATCAACGCGCTGGCCGCGGCCGACCGGGTGATCATCCCGACCCAGGCCGAGCCGCTGGCGCTGCACGGCCTGGCCAGCATGGTCCGCACCTTGGACATGGTCGAGCGCTCGCGCCGCCGTCCCCTGCCCGCCTCGATCCTGCCGACCCTGTTCGACAAACGCACCCGCGCCGGCAACGACACCTTGCGGCAGATGCAGGACAGCTACGGCGAGCGGGTCTGGGAAGACGCGATCCCGGTCGACACCAAGATCTGCAACGTCAAGGCGTTGACGGTGGCCGGCGTCCCCGGCGACTACCCCGGCCGCGGCCTGGCCGCCTACCGCCGCGCGCTGGAATGGCTGATCGCCAGCGATGCCACGCCGATGGAGCAGGCCGCATGAACACGCCCGGGGTCATCGACGACTATCTGGAAGGCCTGTTGCACGACGTGATCGCCGAAGAGCGCGACGCCGAACGCCAGGCCACGCTCGCCGCGGCCAGCGCCGCTGCGGCGCCGGAGCCGGTGCGCGCGGTCCAGGCACCCGCGCCGGTGGTTCCCACTCCTGAGGACATCGCCGCCGCGGTCCTGGCCGAAGCCGATGCCGACCCGGCCCTGGCCGGGATCATGTCGCAGCAGGCCCTGGCGCCCAGGCCGGCCGGGCCCACCCCGGAGGAACTCGCCGCCGCGGTCCTGGCCGAAGCCGACGCCGACCCGGCCCTGGCCGGGATCATGTCGCAGCAGGCCCTGGCGCCCAGGCCGGCCGGCCCCACCCCGGAAGAACTCGCCGCCGCGGTCCTGGCCGAAGCCGACGCCGACCCGGCCCTGGCCGGGATCATGTCGCAGCAGGCCCTGGCGCCCAGGCCGGCCGGCCCCACCCCGGAGGAACTCGCCGCCGCGGTCCTGGCCGAAGCCGACGCCGATCCGGCCCTGGCCGGCATCATGTCGCAGCAGGCCCTGGCACCCAGGCCGGCCGGCCCCACCCCGGAGGAACTCGCCGCCGCGGTCCTGGCCGAAGCCGACGCCGATCCGGCCCTGGCCGGCATCATGTCGCAGCAGGCGCGGTCCGCCGCCGAGCGCGACGCCGATCTCGAGGTGGTCGCGGCGATGGAGATGCAACGCGCCGCCGCGCCGCCGCGCGACCTGGCCGCCGAAGACGATGCCGCCGCCGCGCGTGCGGTCAAGCGCCCGCCGATGGCGGTGCCGCCGGAACGCCGCGTCGAGGCCGAGCGCGCGCAGGCCGCGGGATCACGGCTGCCGCCCAACCTGCAGGCGTTCATGGCGCCGAGCGTGCCCCACGAAGCCTCCCCGCACCAGCGCCGCGCGCCGGACCGCAGCACCCGCTGGCTGCGCCTGCGCTGCGGCGAACAGGCCTATGCGCTGGAACTGCTGAAGGTGCAGGAAGTGGTGCTGCCGGTGCCGCTGCTGGCGCTGCGCGGCACCCCGACGGCGATGCTGGGGATCATGAACCTGCGCGGCCAGGTGGTGCCGGTGATCGACCTGGGCATCCACCTGGGCGCCGCGCCGATCGAGATGGACATGCTGACCCGGGTGGTGGTGCTGGAAGAGAACGGCGAGACCCTGGGCCTGCGCGTGTCCGCGGTCGAGGACGTGGCCAGCCTCACCGACCAGCAGATCGAGCCGCCGGACAACGCCCGCATCTGCCGCATCTCCAACCACCTGTTCCGCGGCGTGGCGCGGTTGGGGCCGCAGCCGATGATCCTGCTCGACGCCGAGCAGCTGCTGCACTGAGCGCTTGCGCAGCGGCCCGCCGTGCCTGCGCACGTGCGGGGCCACCCAGGCAACAGAGGCAGCGCGTGTCGACGAGCGCCCCGTCGCGACACAGTGCGGTGCGCGCCCAAGCGCCCCGCCGCGGGTGGCCGTATGCGGTCTGGTCCCCCCTGGCTCCATGCCGGCGGCAAGGCGCCGCGGCGGCGGCGCCCGGCAACTGCCAACCCTGCCGCACTTTCCCGATGCGGCGCTAAAGCTTCCTGCGCATTGGCCGTTATCTGCCCTAGAACCATTCGTGCGGAGCAATGATGAGCACAGTCACCCTTGGCGAAGATCTCGGCATCGAGACCAGCGCCGACCTGAAACAACGGCTGACCCCGTTCCTGGCGTCGGACGACGAGTTGCGACTGGACGCCGGCGAGGTCCGCCGCATCCATACCGCCTCCGTGCAGGTGCTGTGCGCATTCGTCGATGCACGTCGCCAGGACGGCAAACGCACCGTGTTCGAGGCCTGCAACGACACGTTCCGCGACGCGGCACGCCTGCTAGGGGTCAGCGCATCGCTGGGCCTTCCTGCAACCCCTGACAACCTGAAATCTGTGGAGAACGCCGCATGAGCGCACGTATCTTGGTGGTGGACGATTCGGCGTCGATGCGCCAGATGGTCTCCTTTGCCCTCACTTCGGCCGGTTTCGCGGTCGAGGAAGCCGAAGACGGCCAGGTCGCCCTCGGCCGCGCCCAGGGCCAGCGCTTCAACGCGGTGGTCACCGACGTCAACATGCCGAACATGGACGGCATCTCGCTGATCCGCGCGCTGCGCCAGCTGCCGGACTACAAGTTCACACCGATGCTGATGCTGACCACCGAGTCGGCGGCGGACAAGAAGTCCGAAGGCAAGGCCGCCGGCGCCACCGGCTGGCTGGTCAAGCCGTTCAACCCCGAACAGCTGATCGCCACCGTCCAGAAAGTCCTGGGCTGATTTCCTCTCCACCCTTTTTCCGGATTTCCCGCCCATGAGCATGGACCTGCAACGTTTCCACGCCACCTTCTTCGAGGAAAGCCGCGAAGGGCTGGACGCGATGGAAGCCGGATTGCTGTCGCTGGAAGAAGGCAACCGCGATCCCGAGGTGATCAACTCGGTGTTCCGCGCCGCGCACTCGATCAAGGGCGGCGCCGCCACCTTCGGCTTCGAGGCGATGGCCGGGTTGACCCACGTGCTGGAGACGCTGCTCGACGAGCTGCGCTCGGGCAAGCGCGACGTCGAAGCGCACGCGATCGATGCGATCCTGGGCTCGGTGGACGTGCTGCGCGCACTGCTGCGCGAAGCCGAGCACGGCACCCCGGCCGATCCGGGCGCGGTCAAGGCCGTGCACGACCGCCTGCAGCAGGCCCTCAACGGCAATGCCGCCGCCGCGCCCGCCGCGACCCCGGCCGCCAACCAGCCGGCCGAACCGGAAGCCTGGCAGATCGGCTTCACCCCGGCGCCGTCGCTGTTCATGAGCGGCAACGACCCGCTGCGCATCATCCGCGAACTCGAACACCTCGGCCCGCTGCAGGTCGCCTGCCGCACCGCGCGCCTGCCCGGCTTCAGCGACCTCGACCCGCTCGAGGCCTATCTGGCCTGGGACCTGGGCCTGGTCGGCAAGATCCCGCGCAGCGCGATCGAAGACACCTTCGCCTGGGTGATCGACGACTGCGAACTGGACATCCGCGCGGTGCCGCCGCCGAGCCTGGCCAGCGCGCCCGCCCCCACCCTGGCGCAGCCGCCGGCCAGCGCCACCGCCGCGCCGGCCGCCGCCGTGGCCGCCAATGCGCCGGCCGGCAACGCCGCCGCCGCGCACGAGGCGGAAAGCTCGATCCGGGTCAGCGTCGACAAGGTCGATGCGCTGATCAACCTGGTCGGCGAACTGGTCATCACCCAGGCCATGCTCAAGCAGGTCTCCGGCGATCTCGACCCGGCCCACGCCGAACGCCTGTTCGCCGGCCTGGACCTGCTCGAACGCAATACCCGCGACCTGCAGGAAGCGGTGATCGGCGTGCGCATGCTGCCGGTGGACGCGGTGTTCCGCCGCTTCCCGCGCCTGGTCCGCGACCTGTCCACCCGCCTCGGCAAGCAGGTGCGGCTGCGCACCATCGGCGAAGGCACCGAGCTGGACAAGGGCCTGATCGAGAAGATCGCCGATCCGCTGGTGCACCTGGTGCGCAATTCGATCGACCACGGCCTGGAAATGCCGGAAGCGCGCCGCGCCGCCGGCAAGGACGAGACCGGCACCATCACCCTGGCCGCCTCGCACCAGGGCGGGCACATCGTCATCGAAGTCAGCGACGACGGCGCCGGCCTCAACCGCGACCGCATCCTGGCCAAGGCCGCCGAACGCGGCCTGAGCGTGCCGGACAACCCGACCGACGCGCAGGTGTGGGACCTGATCTTCGCCCCCGGCTTCTCCACCGCCGATGCGGTCACCGACCTGTCCGGCCGCGGCGTGGGCATGGACGTGGTCCGCCGCAATATCCAGGGCCTGGGCGGCGAAGTGCAGCTGGAAAGCAATGCCGGCCGCGGCACCCGCGTGCTGATCCGGCTGCCGCTGACCCTGGCGATCCTGGACGGCATGACCGTGTCGGTCGCCGGCGAGACGCTGATCCTGCCGCTGGCCTACGTACTCGAAGCACTGCAGCCGCAGCCCGACGACATCCGCAGCATGGCCGGCGAAGGCCGCGTGTTGCGGGTCCGCGGCGAATACCTGCCGATCCTCTCGCTCAGCGATTCCTACGGCTACGGCCGCACCGAGCAGGCCGAGCCGCTGGTGGTGGTGGTCGAGGCCGACGGCCAGAAGATCGCGCTGGAAGTGGACGAACTGGTCGGCCAGCAGCAGGTGGTGGTCAAGAACATCGAGAACAACTACCGGCGCATCGGCGGCATCTCCGGCGCCACCATCCTCGGCGACGGCCGCGTCGCGCTGATCGTGGACATCGGCGGGCTGGTGCGTTCGCTGCGGGTACCGCAAGCGGCCTGATCGCTTCGCCCGATGCACCGCCGACGACGCGGCAACGCGTCGTCGGCCAAGGAAATCACGGCCGAAGCGGTGCTTCGGAAACACGCTGCATCCTGGACGGACTTTCCCGCGCGCCGTGGCGCAGACGGTCCGTGCAGTAAAAAAATCGACGTTGGCGTCCGATTCGGTGCAATGCCGACAACGCCCAGGGCATGATGCCTACTCGCGGATGCGCCTGATGCATACCGCAGAGTCACCAGAGATCAGGTAGCCGAACACGCAGCTGCGCTCGACCCGCTTCGCCGGGATCGCGCGCCGATGGCGCAGGCTGCAGCGGCGATGCAGCAAGGCCGCACGCCCCCACCGCATGCGCCCCAGGAACGCCGGCAGCATCGCCGGCGCGAAGAAAAGCAGGCCGGACACCGACGCTGGCCGCCGATGTTCCATCTTTTCAGACGCCACGACCGCTACACCGCAGACCCCGGACGCGATGCCCAGGACCCATGGGCATGGCACGCGGTCTTGCGGCTGCAGCGGCCTTCCCGCAGGGACGCCGCAAACGCACCTGACAGCATCACGTCAGCCGATCTTCCGTGCCCCCGGGCCTACTGGAACTCAGCCATGAATGCATTTCTGCAACGCTACAACGTCGGCCGCCGCCTGACCCTGGCCTTCGGCCTCTTGATCCTGCTGTCCGGCTTGCTGGTCGGCTTCGGCCTCATCGCCACGTCCGACGCCCGCAGGGAACTGAACGACATCGTCAACGTGAACATCGAGAAGATGCGCATCAGCAACGGCATGCTCGACGCCAATTCGTCCATCCTGATCGCGTTGGGCACCTATGCGATGGTGACCTCGGACGAACTCAACGCACAAGCCATCGCCGCGATCAAGCAACAGCGGCAACGCTATGGCGATCTGCGCAAGCAGCTCGACAGCCTGCCGGTTTCCGATGCAGGCGTGAAATTGACGGCCGAAATCGACCGTCGCCGCGACTTGGCACGCCGAATGAACGACCAGGTGATGGCATTGGCCGGCGCCGATCGCTATGCCGAAGCGCAAACGTTGCTCAGCGAGAAATCGCGTCCGGCCACGCTGGCCTGGCAAGACGCGATTCGCGAGAACGTCGCCGCGCAGCGACAGCAGACCGAGATCGCCCATGTCAGGGCGCTGCAGGCCATGAACCGGAGCCGGCTGCTGCTCAGCATCGGCGGCCTGCTGGTGCTGCTGGTCAGCAGCCTGCTGGCCTGGCTGATCACCCGCAGCCTGACCCAGCCGCTGAACCGCGCCACCCGCATTGCCGAGGCGATCGCCGACGGGCGCCTGGACAACGACGTCAGCACCCAGGCCCACGACGAGCCCGGCCGCCTGCTCGATGCAATGGATCGCATGCAGACCCAGTTGCGACGCTTCTCCAGCGAAACCGCGCTGATGATCGAACTGCACGCGGACAAGGACATGAGCCACCGCATGCCGCTGGACTTCCCCGGCGTGTATGGCGACTTGAGCAAGGGCATCAACAGCATGATGTTCGAGCACCTGGACGCCATCGTCGATGCGATCGCGGTGCTCAACGAATACGCCAACGGCGACCTGCGCCGCGATGCGCGGCGCCTGCCCGGCAGCCGCGCGGTGCTGCACGAATCGATGGATGCGGCCAAGGCCAGCCTGCTGGCGATCAACACCGAGATCAAGCGCCTGGCCGCGGCCGCCGCCGCGGGCGACTTCAGCGCCCGCGGCGATGCGCAGCACTTCCAGCACGACTTCCGCGCCATGGTGGAAGGCCTCAACGCGATGATGGAGGTCAGCGACCGCAACCTCGGCAAGCTCTCCGCGCTGTTGCAGGCCATCGCCGCCGGCGACCTGAGCGCGCGCATGCACGGCCAGTTCCAGGGCGTGTTCGCCCGGATGCGCGACGACGCCAATGCCACCGCCGACCAGCTGACCGGCATCGTCGGCCGCATCCAGACCGCCGCGGTCAGCATCAATGCCGCGGCCACCGAGATCGCCGCCGGCAACGACGACCTGTCGCGCCGCACAGAACAGCAGGCCGCCAGCCTGGAGGAAACCGCCGCCTCGATGGAAGAGTTGACCTCCACCGTGAAGCAGAACGCCGAGCACGCCCGCCAGGCCAACCAGCTCGCGGTCGGTGCCGCTGGCGTCGCCACCCAGGGCGGCGCCGTGGTCGGCCAGGTGGTCACCACCATGAGCGGCATCGAGACCTCGTCGAAGAAGATCGCCGACATCATCTCGGTCATCGACGGCATCGCCTTCCAGACCAATATCCTGGCGCTCAATGCCGCCGTGGAAGCGGCGCGTGCCGGCGAACAGGGTCGCGGTTTCGCCGTGGTCGCCAGCGAGGTGCGGACGCTGGCCCAGCGCTCGGCCGGCGCGGCCAAGGAGATCAAGAGCCTGATCGACGAGTCGGTGACCCGCGTCGCCGAGGGCTCGACGCTGGTGCGCCAGGCCGGGCAGACCATGACCGAGATCGTGTCCTCGGTGCAGCGGGTCACCGACATCATGGGCGAGATCTCCGCCGCCTCGCAGGAGCAATACGCCGGCATCGAACAGGTCAACCAGACCGTCACCCAGATGGACGAGGCCACCCAGCAGAACGCCGCCCTGGTCGAGGAAGCCACCGCCGCGGCGCGCACGATGGAAGACCAGGCCGGCCAGCTCAGCGAGGCCGTGGCCGTGTTCAAGCTCGACAACGCGCTCGTCTCCACGCCGGCAACCGTGGCCAAGCCCAGCCTTGCGGTCGCCGCGCCAGGGGCGAACGCCAGGCGCGCGCCGGCAAGGCGCAGCAACGTGCCGATGCGCGCGGTGCCAGGCAAGCCGGCGAGCGCCAACGAAACGCAGTGGCACGAGTTCTGAGCCGCTGCGGTCCGGCGCACTCCCGCCCTGGCGCGGGGACGCGCCGGACCGGAATGGGCGACTGAGCTCGCCTGGATCGCTTGTCGCCGAGGTTTCCATCACCTCGCCATCGCTCGAGGCTCCTCGTCCACCGGCGACCGGAGGAAGTCCCGTTGGGAGAAAGGGGTTGGGATGAGGCTGCGACAAGCATGCCATGGCGCACGCCACCGGCCGTCCTTTCGAGGACAGCCGCAAGCCATCGGTCGGACATGTTTAAAGAAACATCCGACCTGGCCGCTAGCCTGTAAGACATTTTGGCTGACTGCGTCTTGGGGGACGCGACAGCCGGTCCAAACGGACCATGGCCAGTCGGCGACACCACGACCAGGCGCATGCGTTTCACGGTCGACCGTTCACGGGGAACACAATGAAGCCTATCGTTCTTGCCAGCTGCCTGACCTTGTTCGGCATCGCCAGCCTCGCGCACGCCGAACAGGAGCCGATCGCCACCGATCGCCCGGACTTCGTCGAATCCAGCCTCACGGTCGGCGATCGCCGCCTGCAAGTGGAGACCAGCGTCGCCTGGGAGCGCGACGACGGCGTCAACGGCTATGCCACGCCCACCCTGTTCCGCTACGGCCTCGGTCCGACCTGGGAACTGCGCCTGGAAACCGACGGCTGGCAGCACAACGACGCGCCCGGCGGCGACGGCGACATCTCCGGCTTCGCCGATGTCTCGCTCGGGGTCAAGCATCACCTGGCCGCTTCCGACGGCGGCGGCGCCTCGCTGGCGTGGCTGTTGCACGTGGATCTCCCCAGCGGCGCACGCCGCCTGCGCGGCAACGGCGCACGGCCCTCGTTGCGGCTGGTCGCCGAATGGGAGCTCAGCGACAGCCTTTCCGCCGGGGTGATGCCCGGCGTGATCTGGGACGAGAACGAGGACGGCCACCGCTATGCGGCCGGCATCTTCGGCGTGGTGCTCGGCAAGGCATGGACCGAACGCAGCCGTTCGTTCGTCGAGGTGGCGCTGCCGCAGATCGCGAAAAGCGACGACGGCGGCAGCGTCGCCCTGCTCGATGTCGGCTCGGCCTGGCTGCTGAGCAACGACGTGCAACTGGATGTGGCCTACAGCTACGGCCTCAACGACCGTTCGCCGGATCACGCGCTGGGCGCGGGTTTGTCTTTTCGTTTCTGAACCCAACTAGGCGATACCGATGAAGATCATGCACATGCTCGCGATCCTGGTGCTGGTGGCGGTGCTGGCACTGCTGGCGCTGGGCGGCGTCGGCTACAGCGCGCAGCAGGGATTGCTCGGCGCGGTCGCCGTACAGGTCACCTCGTCCGATGCGCTGCGCAACCACATGCAGGCGGACATGATGCACGACGCCTTGCGTGGCGACGTGACCACCGCGTTGCTGGCCGCCTCGCGCCAGGACGAGGCCGGGATCAAGGCCGCGCACGCCTCGCTCGACGAGCACGCCGCGGAGTTCCGCAAGTCGCTGGCCGACAACCGCAAGCTGCCGCTGGATCCTGCCTTGCGCCGCGAGCTGGATGCCGTCGCGCCTGCATTGCAGGGCTACATCGCTGCGGCGAACCGGGTCGTGAGCCTGGTCGAAAGGCAGGCGGACACCGCCGCCGCGTATGCCGCCTTCACCGAGAGTTTCGAGCAGCTCGAGACCCGCATGGGCTCGATCAGCGACCGCATCGCGACGCTGAACGAAGCCAATCGCAGCGCGGCCGAACACTACAGCCGCCGCATGACCTGGCAGCAGGCCGGCGCCGTGGCCTTGGCGATCCTGTGCCTGGGACTGGCCGCCGGCTGGATCCTGCGCTCGGTGTCGCGCCTGCTCGGCGGCGAACCGCGCGTGGCGATGGACGCCGCCCGGCACATCGCCGAGGGGCGCCTGGACCAGCCGATTCCGGTCGCCGCCAGGCACGCGCACAGCCTGATGGCGGCACTGGCGCGGATGCAGCGCGAACTGCGCGAGCGAACCGAACGCGAGCGCAACGTCGCCGCCGAGAACCTGCGCATCCGCACCGCGCTGGACAACGCCTCGACCGGCATGTACATCGCCGATCCCGACCTGACCATCGTCTACGCCAACGGCGCGCTGCAGAAACTGCTGCACACCTACGCCGACGACATCCACGCCTGCGCGCCGGCCTTCACCCGTGCCAGCCCGCTGCTCGGCCAGCCGGTATCGTTGCTGGAAGTGGGCAACGCGCAGGACGCGGAGATCTACCAGCAACTCGACCGCCAAGGCGTCGCCCAGCGCGAGGTGCGTTACCGCGATGCCTGCATCGCGCAGGAGGTTTCCGCGATCCGCAACGAGGTCGGCGCCCATGTCGGCTTCGTCTGCGAATGGCGCGACCGCACCACCGAGGCCAGGGTCGAAGTGGATGTGGCCGAGGTGGTGCGCAGCGCCGCCGCCGGCGACCTGTCCAAGCGCATCGACAGCGACGGCAAGCAGGGCTTCTTCCTGTTGCTGGCGCAGCAGCTCAACGGGTTGCTCGATGCCAACGCGGGCAGCATCGCCGAAGTATCGCGCCTGCTCAGCGCACTGGCCGACGGCGACCTGAGCGCGCGCATGCACGGCCAGTTCCACGGCGTGTTCGCGACCATGCGCGACGACGCCAACGCGACCGCCGAAACGCTCGCCAGCATCGTCGGCCGCATCCAGCAGGCCGCCGGAAACATCAACACCGCCGCCAGCGAGATCGCCGCCGGCAACGACGACCTGTCGCGCCGCACCGAACAGCAGGCCGCCAGCCTTGAGGAAACCGCGGCCTCGATGGAAGAGTTGACCTCCACCGTGAAGCAGAACGCCGAACACGCCCGCCAGGCCAACCAGCTCGCGGTCGGCGCCGCCGCGGTCGCCGCGCAGGGCGGCGCCGTGGTCGGCCAGGTCGTCACCACGATGAGCGGCATCGAGACCTCGTCGAAGAAGATCGCCGACATCATCTCGGTCATCGACGGCATCGCCTTCCAGACCAACATCCTGGCGCTCAATGCCGCGGTGGAAGCCGCACGCGCCGGCGAACAGGGCCGCGGTTTCGCCGTGGTCGCCAGCGAGGTGCGGACGCTGGCCCAACGCTCGGCCGGCGCGGCCAAGGAGATCAAGCGCCTGATCGACGAGTCGGTGACCCGCGTCGCCGAAGGCTCGGTACTGGTCGATCGCGCCGGCCAGACCATGCAGGAGATCGTGTCCTCGGTGCAGCGCGTCACCGACATCATGGGCGAGATCTCCTCCGCCTCGCAGGAGCAGTCCGCCGGCATCGAGCAGGTCAACCAGACCGTCACCCAGATGGACGAGGCCACCCAGCAGAACGCCGCCCTGGTCGAGGAAGCCACCGCCGCGGCGCGCGCGATGGAAGAACAGGCCGGCCAGCTCAGCGAGGCCGTCGCGATCTTCAGGCTCGACGCCAGCGTGCCGGGCACGGCAGCACCGAGCCGCACAATGGCTGCAGCGAAGACGCAAACGAAGCGGCCTCCGCTGGCGGGCGGAGCGCGCAAACCAGCCATGCGTGCGATCCCCGGCGATCGCACCGCCGCGAATACGGCGACCGAGACCGAATGGCAGGAGTTCTGATGGGAGCCCAGCCGGACGCTTGGCCCGGCTGGGCGCTGTGCACCAACGCGGCATGAGCGACGCTGCGCAACGGCAGACGTCCCGAATGTAGGGAAAACATTCGCCCAAGGTCGGGAATCGACTTACACCGAAGGTGTCATGCGCCAACACGCATCCGTGCCGTTATTACATTCAGGCAATGGCACCTGACTCACTCAGCACACTGCAACACACTCGAATCATTGCTCCATTTGCTTGCCGCCATAACCCGCCGTTCCAGGTTTTTCCTTCGCCACCGTCCCTATGCCGGGACCCTGCCAACTGAACCGTTACAGCCAACCTTCGGTAACCAAAGAGGTCAGCCATGAATTCGTTCCTGCAACGCTACAACGTCGGGCGCCGCCTGGCCGGCGCCTTCGGCCTGCTGATCCTGCTCTCCGGGCTGCTGGTCGCGGCCGGATTGGTCGCCATGTCCAGTGCCCGCAAGGAACTCGACAGCATCGTCAAAGTGAACGTGGAGAAGATGCGCATCAGCAATGGCATGCTCGACGCGAACTCGTCCATCCTGATCGCTCTAGGCACCTACGCAATGGTGACATCGGAGCAACTCAACGCCGAAGCCATCGCCAAGATCAAACAGGAGCGGCAACGCTACAGCGACCTGCGCAAGCAACTGGACAGCTTGCCGGCCTCGGGCGCCGGGCTGAAGATCCGGGCAGAAATCGATCGGCGCCGCGAGACCGCTCGCAGCCTGAACGACCAGGTGATGGCACTGGCCGGCGCCAATCGCAACGCCGAAGCGCAAGCGTTCCTCAGCGAGAAGTCCCGCCCTGCCACGCTGGCCTGGCAGGACAAGATTCGCGAGAACGTGACCCTGCAGGAGCAGCAGACCAAGTCCGCCTACGCCGCGGCGGTGGAAGCAATGAATCGCGGCAAGCTGCTGCTTGCCATTGGTGGCATCGCGGTGCTGCTGGTCAGCAGCCTGCTAGCCTGGCTGATCACCGGCAGCCTGACCCAGCCGCTGAACCGCGCCACCCGCGCCGCCGAGGCGATCGCCGACGGCCGCCTGGACAACGACGTCAGCACCCAGGCCCGCGACGAGCCCGGCCGCCTGCTCAACGCGATGGAGAAAATGCAAACGCAGTTGCAGCGCTTCTCCCGCGAGACTTCGCAAATGATCGAGCTGCATGCCGACAAGGACATCAGCCACCGCATGCCGCTGGACTTCCCCGGCGTGTATGGCGACTTGAGCAAGGGCATCAACACCATGATGTTCGAGCACCTGGACGCCATCGTCGATGCGATCGCGGTGCTCAACGAATACGCCAACGGCGACCTGCGCCGCGATGCGCGGCGCCTGCCCGGCAGCCGCGCGGTGCTGCACGAATCGATGGACGCGGCCAAGGCCAGCCTGCTGGCGATCAACACCGAGATCAAGCGCCTGGCCGCGGCCGCCGCCGCGGGCGACTTCAGCGCCCGCGGCGATGCGCAGCACTTCCAGCACGACTTCCGCGCCATGGTGGAAGGCCTCAACGCGATGATGGAGGTCAGCGACCGCAACCTCGGCAAGCTCTCCGCGCTGTTGCAGTCCATCGCTGCCGGCGACCTGACCGCGCGCATGCACGGCGAGTTCCATGGCGTGTTCGCCCGGATGCGCGACGATGCCAATGCCACCGCCGACCAGCTGACCGGCATCGTCGGCCGCATCCAGACCGCCGCGGTCAGCATCAATGCCGCGGCCACCGAGATCGCCGCCGGCAACGACGACCTGTCGCGCCGCACCGAACAGCAGGCCGCCAGCCTGGAGGAAACCGCGGCCTCGATGGAAGAGTTGACCTCCACCGTGAAGCAGAACGCCGAGCACGCCCGCCAGGCCAACCAGCTCGCGGTCGGTGCCGCTGGCGTCGCCACCCAGGGCGGCGAGGTGGTCGGCCAGGTGGTCACCACCATGAGCGGCATCGAAGCCTCATCGAAGAAGATCGCCGACATCATCAGCGTCATCGACGGCATCGCCTTCCAGACCAACATCCTGGCGCTCAACGCCGCGGTGGAGGCGGCGCGTGCCGGCGACCAGGGCCGCGGTTTCGCCGTGGTCGCCAGCGAGGTGCGGACGCTGGCCCAGCGCTCGGCCGGTGCGGCCAAGGAGATCAAGGGGCTGATCGACGATTCGGTCGCCCGCGTCAGCGAAGGCTCGGCTCTGGTCGACCAGGCCGGCCGCACCATGCAGGAGATCGTGTCCTCGGTGCAGCGGGTCACCGACATCATGGGCGAGATCTCCGCCGCCTCGCAGGAGCAGTACGCCGGCATCGAGCAGGTCAACCAGACCGTGACCCAGATGGACGAAACCACCCAGCAGAACGCCGCGCTGGTCGAGGAAGCCACGGCCGCAGCACGCGCGATGGAAGACCAGGCCGGCCAGCTCACCGCAGCGGTGGCGGTGTTCAAGCTCGACGACGCTGCCGCGGCGACGCGCCGCCCCACGGTCAGCGCGCCGGAGGTGGCCGCGATGGTCAAGGCACAGGTAGCCTCCGCGACGCGCGCCGTGCGCAATGCGCCCAAGCGCGCCGCCGGCGGTGGCGGCGACGCCAGCTGGCACGAGTTCTGAGTCCTGCAGCCGCGATGCCGGGCACCGCATCGCGGCTGCAGCGCAGGCTGGTCGACAGGAATTCTGCCCAAGGCCGTTGCACCGGCATTGCGTGATCGGCAAGCCCGAGTCGTGGACTCGGGCTTTTCCATGTCCGCACCGCGAACATTCGCCACGCGCAACCACATCCACGACTACGTCGGCAGCGCATCGCAGCGACCAAAGCGCCAGGGGAAACGCGGACCCGAATCGACGGCAGGCATCGCATGGCGGCCGCTTCGCAAGGCGTGGGAATCATTCTCATGTGCGGCAAAAAAACGGCCATACACCCTCAATTCTTTGTGATGAGCATCTTGGGCCGAACATTTTTCGCTTCGCGGCCTAAAGTCGCCCCCGCTTAATGCCGCTAAAAGTCTCAATCTGAGAATTTGTCTAAAAAACACTACTAAAGTTTTCGCTGCCACCTGCTACGGCCGTCGCCGCCCGATGCACCGACAACCGCATCCCGCGGTGTTTGGACACAGCGACAACCGCTTCTTCTGTGTGTGCGTCACGTCTGCTGAGCTCCGGCGCCACGCAAACCGATGTCCCTGCCGGGCCCGTACTTTCACAGTTCGACCATTCTTTAATCTGACCCGGTAGAGACAATGAAATCCAAGAATCCGACCATCTCCACGCAGCTGGCCATCGGCTTCGGCTCGGTCGTGCTGATCATGCTCGTCGTTGGTGCCATCAGCTTGAACAGCCAGGCCAAATTGAACAGTGCGATGGAACTGAACAAGCAGACATTCAAGGTGCTCGCCACCAGCGAACTGATGCAGACAAATGCACTAAACGTGCAAACCAGTACCCGCGGCTACCTGCTATCCAGTAAAAAAGAATACCTACAACCATTCGCTCTCGGCCAGGCCGGCTTCGAGAAGAGCTTTGACGAGGCCAAGCGCCTGACCCAGGACAACCAGCGGCAGCAGGCGCGCCTGGCGCAGCTGCAAACTGCGTATCGGGAATTGCTGCAGATCGAGAACAAGATCATCGCCGTGCGCGAGGGTTCCGACAGCCAGCAACAGGTGTTGACCGCGTTCGCACAGGACCGCGACCGCAAGACGATGCATGCGATCCGCTCGGTGCTGGGCGCATTTGCCGATGAGGAAAAGGGTCTGCTGGTGCAGCGCAGCCAACAACTTGAAAAAGTGCGTACGCAGGGCAAGTGGTCGGTGCTGATCGGCAGCCTGATCGCGGTGCTGGTCGCAGTGGGCATGGGCTTGGTGATCCGCCGCCAGTTGGTCAAGCGCATGGGCCAGGCCATCTCGGTCGCCGATGCCATCGCCTCGGGCAACCTCGGCAATGCCATCGATACCAAGTCGCGCGACGAAACCGGCCGCCTGCTGATGAGCATGGACAAGATGCAGAGCCAGTTGCAGGCGGTGCTCGCGGCGCAGACCGAGATGGCGCGGCGCCATGATGCCGGCCAGATCAGCTACCGGATGGACGCCAAGGCATTCCCCGGGCAATACGGCCGCATGGTGCACGACAGCAACGAGCTGGCCGGCTCGCACATCGCCGTGAAGCTGCGCCTGGCGCAGATCATGGGCCGCTATGCGATCGGCGACTTCAGCGAGGACATGGACCGCCTGCCCGGCGAAAAAGCAATGCTGACCGAGACCATGGACACGGTCAAGCAGAACCTGACCGCGATGAACCGCGAGATCGGCCAGCTCGCCTCCGCCGCCGCGGCCGGCGACTTCAGCGTGCGCGGCGATGCCGAGCGCTTCCAGTACGACTTCCGCGCCATGGTCGACAATCTCAACCAGCTGATGGCCACCGCCGACGGCAACCTGCAATCCCTGTCCGCGCTGCTGCAGTCCATTGCCGCCGGCGACCTGACCGCGCGCATGCACGGCCAGTTCCAGGGCGTGTTCGCCGCCATGCGCGACGACGCCAACGCCACCGCCGAGCAACTGGCTACGATCGTCAGCCGCATCCAGACCGCGGCGTCGAGCATCAACAGCGCCGCCTCGGAAATCGCCACCGGCAACGACGATCTATCGCGGCGTACCGAACAGCAGGCCGCCAGTCTCGAGGAAACCGCGGCCTCGATGGAGGAACTGACCTCCACGGTGAAGCAGAACGCCGAGCACGCGCGCCAGGCCAACCAGCTCGCGGTCGGCGCCGCCGCCGTCGCCTCGCAGGGCGGCGCGGTGGTCGGCCAGGTGGTGACCACGATGAGCGGCATCGAGACCTCGTCGAAGAAGATCGCCGACATCATCTCGGTCATCGACGGCATCGCCTTCCAGACCAACATCCTGGCGCTCAACGCCGCGGTGGAAGCCGCGCGCGCCGGCGAACAGGGCCGCGGCTTCGCCGTGGTCGCCAGCGAGGTGCGGACGCTGGCCCAGCGCTCGGCCGGCGCGGCCAAGGAGATCAAGCACCTGATCGACGACTCCGTCGACCAGGTGTCCAACGGTTCGGCGCTGGTACGCCAGGCCGGCCAGACCATGAGCGAGATCGTGTCATCGGTGCAACGCGTGACCGACATCATGGGCGAGATCTCCGCCGCCTCGCAGGAACAGTCCGCCGGCATCGAACAGGTCAACCAGACGGTGACCCAGATGGACGAAGCCACCCAGCAGAATGCCGCGCTGGTGGAAGAAGCCACGGCCGCGGCACGCGCGATGGAAGACCAGGCGCGCCAGCTCACCGAAACCGTCGCGGTGTTCAAGATCGACGACGCTCCCGCGACGACGGCGCCGGCCAGCCGGCGCCAGGCGGTCAGTGCACCGGCCGTGGCCGCAGTGGTCAAGGCGCAGGAGTCGGCGGCGGCCCGCGCCGTGCACAACGCCGCACCCAAGCGTGCGGTCGGTGCCGGCGCTGGTGCGGCCGATACCAGCTGGCACGAATTCTAAGCCCCGCCAACGCAATATCGATGATCGCCATGCCGGTTCCGGCATGGCGATCATCGTTGCGCCGGCCACGCGCAGTGCGACCGCCGCCGGGGCTCGCACCCGATGGAGGCGGTCACCGGCCGCCCATGCAAATCGCGCCGATCGCCGGCAGGAGCGGCATCGGCCCTGAATCGGCCCCCGTCTTTCGGATCGAACGGCGCGCCGCAATCCATGGCGCAGCGACGCTGTAACCCGCCGCTCACAGCCGCGCGACAAACTCGATCGCCGGCTGACTCGCATGCCGGCCGCGCTTCAACAACCCAGCCGGCACGCCGCTACGGCATCGACTTCCAGACGTTTGCGCAAGCAGTCATCGCCATGATGCATCCCCTATCGCGTTGCCCACTGCCTGCATCCCTGCCGGCGGTTGCTCCGTATGGGCAGGCAGGCGATGTCGCGCCGCTGCAATCGCGCACCGCCTGACCCGTTGCCCCGACGACGTTCAGAGACTTTCCATGCCATTGTCCATCCAGGCCGCTGCCGGCCACCCCCACTCCTCCATCGGGCCGCAGCGAGCGCTGCGCGCCTGGCACGATCTGGCCATCGCCAGGAAACTGAGCATCATCGGCATCCTTGCCCTGGTCGGGCTGCTGATCCCGGTCCTGCTCTACAGCGGCAAGCTCAACGAAAGCGTCGGCATCAGCCGCAACGAACTGCGCAGCTATACACCGCTGCGCGAGATGCTGGCGCTGCTCGGCGCGCTGCAGGCAGAACGCGTCGAAACCGGCCCCGCCGCGGACGCCGCGGCACGGCGCGCAGACAGCTCCCTGGCCAACCTGCAGCGCAGCGTGTCCGCGCTGCCCGGCTTCGAACGCAGCGCCAAGGCCCTGGCGCACTTGCACCAGGCCCTGGCGGACGGACGCGTCGACAGCGCCGTGGTCGCCGACCGGGCCGCCACCGCCCTGGACGCGCTGCGCGACGACAGCCAGCTGGTCTACACCCCCTATGTGGAGAGTTATCACCTGGTGGTGGCCAGCCTGATCTACGGACCCGACACGAGCGAGGCGCTGACACGCCTGGATGCGGCTGCCGATCCGTCCCAGGCCGGCGCGCAGGCGCCGGTGCTGCGCGAGCAGATCGGACAGATCGCGCGCGACCATGCACGGTTGCGCCATGAACTGGAAAAGGCGGTCGGCCTGCTCGAACGACCCGATCCGCGGCTGGCCGCCGCAGTCGCGACCGAAGCCGGCCGGGCCGACCAGGCACTGGCGCAACTGTCCAGCGCACTGGACAGCGGCACGCTGGACGCCGACCGGCGCTGGAACCGCGCACTCGACGACTGGGGCCATGCGCTGCAATCGCTGAGCGCGGTGTCGCTGCAGGCCTTGCAGGGCCAATCGGCCCGGCACCTGGCGGACGCACGCAGCGCGATGTGGCGGCCGATCGCCGGTCTGAGCCTGCTGACGCTGCTGATCGTGGCCTTGTGCGTGTATACCCTGTCGACGCTGACCCGCAACGTGCGCCGCGCCGCGAGCGTGGCCGCGCAGATCGCGCAGGGCAAGCTGGACACGGCGATCGCGGTTTCCAGCCATGACGAAAGCGGCCAGCTGCTCGGCAACATGCAGCAGATGCAACAGCAACTGCAGCAGGTGCTGGCCGCACAGGTGGAGATGGCGCAACGCCACGACGCCGGCCAGATCAGCTACCGCATGGACGAAGCCGCCTTCCCCGGCGACTACGGGCGCATGGTCCGCGACAGCAATGCGCTGGTCGCCGCGCACATCGCGGTGAAGATGCGCCTGGCGCAGATGATGGGCCGCTACGCGATCGGCGACCTCAGCGAAGACCTGGAACCCCTGCCGGGCGAGAAGGCGGTGCTGAACGAGATCATGGACACGGTCAAGCAGAACCTGACCGCGATGAACCGCGAGATCGGCCAGCTCGCCTCCGCCGCCGCGGCCGGCGACTTCAGCGTGCGCGGCGATGCCGAGCGCTTCCAGTACGACTTCCGCGCCATGGTCGACAATCTCAACCAGCTGATGGCCACCGCCGACGGCAACCTGCAATCCCTGTCCGCGCTGCTGCAGTCCATTGCCGCCGGCGACCTGACCGCGCGCATGCACGGCCAATTCCAGGGCGTGTTCGCCGCCATGCGCGACGACGCCAACGCCACCGCCGAGCAACTGGCTACGATCGTCAGCCGCATCCAGACCGCGGCGTCGAGCATCAACAGCGCCGCCTCGGAAATCGCCACCGGCAACGACGATCTGTCGCGGCGCACCGAACAGCAGGCCGCCAGTCTCGAGGAAACCGCGGCCTCGATGGAAGAGCTGACCTCCACGGTCAAGCAGAACGCCGAGCACGCCCGCCAGGCCAACCAGCTCGCGGTAGGCGCCGCCGCGGTCGCCGCGCAGGGCGGCGCCGTGATCGGCCAGGTGGTGACCACGATGAGCGGCATCGAGACCTCGTCGAAGAAGATCGCCGACATCATCAGCGTCATCGACGGCATCGCCTTCCAGACCAACATCCTGGCGCTCAATGCCGCGGTGGAAGCGGCGCGCGCCGGCGAGCAGGGTCGCGGCTTCGCCGTCGTCGCCTCGGAAGTCCGCGCCCTCGCCCAGCGTTCCGCGGGCGCAGCCAAGGCGATCAAGCATCTGATCGACGACTCGGTGAGCCGCGTCGCCACAGGCTCGGCGCTGGTCGATCAGGCCGGCCAGACCATGCAGGAAATCGTGTCTTCGGTGCAGCGCGTCACCGGCATCATGGGCGAGATCTCCGCCGCCTCGCAGGAACAGTCCGCCGGCATCGAACAGGTCAACCAGACGGTGACCCAGATGGACGAAGCCACCCAGCAGAACGCCGCGCTGGTGGAAGAAGCCACCGCCGCCGCACGCGCGATGGAAGACCAGGCCGGGCAACTGGCCAACGCGGTCGCGGCCTTCAGGCTGTCCGACACCGCAGCGGCGTCCGCCATTTCCGCGCATGCGGTGGCACCGCGTCGCGTCGCGATCAAACCCGCAGCATCGCACGCGGCACGCAGCACGCTGGCCGTCGTGACGACGGGCACGACATTGCGCGAGTTCTGAGCCGGCGCGGCGGCCAAGCCCATGCATTGACCCACTACGGCCGCGAACGCGCATATTGCATGCCATCGCAGTGCGCGCGTACTCCTCGTGCGGCGGTGCACCAATCCGCCTACAAATGTCTTCCTAAATGTCTTTTGGCGCGTCCCGGGACATACACACTCACACCACGAAGGAGTCACAAAACACCAATCAAGCAATCAATTCTCCGTGGATGACGCCGATACGACTTCACGCGCCGCTCACACGAGCGTACCAAGGCCCTATAGGCATCGTCATGAAAAAATTCAGCCATCTGTCGGTCGGCACCAAGCTGTCGGCCCTGCTCACCATCCCTGTCAGCGCCGCGCTGGTGTTGCTGGCCACCCTGATCTATCGCCAATCCGACGCCAGCCATGAAGCCCAGGTCCTCAAGGAAATCGAGTCGGCCACCACGCTGATGAAGCAGTCGGTGGCGATGTACGACCGGGTGCTGAGCGAGGAAACCGATCGGATGGCGCAGATGTTCGCGACCATGTTGCCCGCCGGCGCGCCGCAGCTGGAGCCGGCCAAGACGGTGCAGATCGGCGACGTACAGACGCCGACACTGCGCCTCGGCCAGCATGTGCTGAATCTGGATTTCGCCTCGGTGGACCACTTCGCCGCGGCCAGCGGCGGCGTGGCGACCGTGTTCGCGCGCAATGGCGACGACCTGGTCCGGGTCGCGACCTCGCTGCACGACCAGTCCGGCGCGCGCGTGGTCGGCACCGTGCTGGACCATGCGCATCCCGCCTATGCGCTGCTGCTGCAGAACAAGCCCTACACCGGGCCGGCACATCTGTTCGGCAACGACTACATGACCCATTACCAGCCGCTGCACGACGCGCAGGGCAACCTGATCGGCGCGCTGTTCGTCGGCCGCAACTACACCCAGGGCCTGGCCGCGCTGCAGGAACGCCTGCGCAGCACGCGCATCGGCGAAGACGGCCACTTCATCGCCGTGGACATGCACCCGGCGCGGCGCGGGCAACTGCTCGCGCACCCGGTCTCCAAGGCCGCCAACGTGGAGGCGCTGGTGGTGGAAGCGGACAAGCCCTTGCTGCAGGCCTTGCTCGAGGGCAGGCAGGCCAGCGCCACGCTGCGGCTCAAGCGCGACGCGACCGCAGATGCGGCGGCCGAGCCGTTCCTGGTCACCGCGCAGGCCTACGCACCCTGGCAATGGGTCCTGCTCGGCGTGCAGCCGCGCAGCGCCATCGACGCGCCGCTGCACGGCTTGATGCAAAGTATCCTGGTCTTCTCCGCACTGATGCTGGTCGGCTGCGCCGTGCTGGTGTTGGTGCTGACGCGACGCATGGTGTCGCGGCCGCTGGCGGTGGTCGAGCAGGTGGTCGGCGACATCGCCGGCGGCCGCCTGGACAGCCATATCGAGGTCGGCGACGGCCATGACGACGTGAGCCGGCTGCTGCTCGGCATGCGCCGCATGCGCGACGACCTGCGCGAACGGCTGCGCACCGAACGCGTGGTGGCCGCGGAGAACCTGCGCGTGCGCACCGCGCTGGACGATGTCAGCACCAACGTGATGATCGCCGATGCCGATCGCCGCATCGTCTACGTCAACCGCCCGCTGCTGCAGATGCTCGGCGACGTGCAGGAAGACCTGCGCCGGGACCTGCCGCAGTTCGACGCGCAGAACCTGATCGGCAACACGATCGACGTGTTCCATCGCCACCCCGAGCACCAGGCGCGCCTGCTGGCCGAGCTGACCACCACCTACCGCGCGCAGATCCGCGTCGGCGGCCACACCATGCGCCTGATCGTCAATCCGGTGATCGACGGCGACGGCAACCGCCTTGGCTTCGTCGTCGAATGGGCCGACCGCACCGACGAGGTGAGCGTGGAAGAGGAAATCGCCGGCATCGTGCGTGGCGCAGTCGCCGGCGACCTGGGCGGACGCGTGCGCCTGGACAACAAGCAAGGCTTTCTGTTGCAACTGGCCGAACAGATCAATGCCTTGCTCGAAGCCAGCGCCTCGGGCCTGGGGCATATCCAGCACATGCTTCAGGCCCTGTCCGCAGGCGACCTGTCCACCCGCATCGACGCCGACCTGCAGGGCGTCTATGCCGACATGAAGGACCATGCCAACACCACCGCCGAGCAGTTGGCGACGATCGTGCGCCAGATCCAGGGCGCCTCGGATGCGATCAATACCGCCGCCAGCGAGATCGCCGCCGGCAACGACGACCTGTCGCGCCGCACCGAACAGCAGGCCGCCAGCCTTGAGGAAACCGCGGCCTCGATGGAAGAGTTGACCTCCACCGTGAAGCAGAACGCCGAACACGCCCGCCAGGCCAACCAGCTCGCGGTCGGCGCCGCCGCGGTCGCCTCGCAGGGCGGCGCGGTGGTCGGCCAGGTGGTGACCACGATGAGCGGCATCGAGACCTCGTCGAAGAAGATCGCCGACATCATCTCGGTCATCGACGGCATCGCCTTCCAGACCAACATCCTGGCGCTCAATGCCGCGGTGGAAGCCGCACGCGCCGGCGAACAGGGCCGCGGTTTCGCCGTGGTCGCCAGCGAGGTGCGGACGCTGGCCCAACGCTCGGCCGGCGCGGCCAAGGAGATCAAGGGCCTGATCGACGATTCGGTCGCGCGCGTCACCGCAGGCTCAGCCCTGGTCGACCGCGCCGGCCAGACCATGCAGGAGATCGTGTCCTCGGTGCAGCGCGTCACCGACATCATGGGCGAGATCTCCTCCGCCTCGCAGGAGCAGTCCGCCGGCATCGAGCAGGTCAACCAGACCGTCACCCAGATGGACGAGGCCACCCAGCAGAACGCTGCCCTGGTCGAGGAAGCCACCGCCAGCGCGCGTTCGATGGAAAGCCAGGCCGGCGAGCTGGCGCGGGCAGTCGCCTCGTTCACCCTGGACCAGCACGCGCCGGCCGCGGCAGGGAGCAAGGTCGCCGCCTTGCATCCAGGCTACAAAAAAGCCAGACACGGCCGATAGGATCGTGGGACGGGTGGAATACGCCGCCCCGCCCCAACCACCCTCCTATTGTCCACACATGGCCGAAGGCATTCCCAGCGACTCCCACGAACCGTCCGCGCACGAGGCGACGGAACAGGACGACCGCTTCCTGCTGACCAACCCGCGCCAGATCCGGCAGCTGCTGCAGTCGCTGATCAACCAACGCTCGCAGGTCAGCGCGCATCTGGGCGGCCGCGACCAGTCGTTCTCGACCGCGCTGCTGGAACTGGACGAGGACAGCCTGCTGCTGGACCTGAGCGTCAACGAGGCCTGCAACCGCTCTGCCGAGCAGGCCGACTACCTGTTGTGCTTCGCACAGCTGGACAAGGTGCGCCTGCGCTTCCGCATCGCCGACCTGGAACGGGTCGAGAACGACGGCGTTCCCGGTTTCCGTGCCCCGCTGCCCGATTCGCTGTACTACCTGCAGCGCCGCGAGCACTTCCGGTTGGAAACGCCGATCACCGAATCGCCGATGTGCATGCTGCGGCTGGACGACGCCAGCCCGCCCACCGAACTGGTGCTGCGCGTCATCGACATCAGCGGCGGCGGCCTGGCGGTGGCGCTGGTCCCCGGCCAGCCGCTGCCGGAGCAGCGCCAGAGCTATCCGCACTGCGTGCTGCAGCTACCCGATGCCGACGCCATCAAGCTGACCCTGCAGGTCTGCAACATGTATCCGCACAAGCTGGCCAACGGCCAGGACACGCTGCGGGTGGGGCTGCGCTTCGCCGAGCTGCCGCGCGGCGCCGACGCGGCGATCCAGCGCTACATCTTCCGCATCGAGCGCCAGCGCAGCGCGCGCAAGAGCGGCGTGCTGTCCTGAAGAGCGCCCCGACCGCACACGGCAAACCCGGTGGGAGCGGCTCCAGGCCATGTCGCCCGCATCGCATGCACCAGGCCGGCCGGACGCTTGCAGGCCCGCTAAAGTTCTGCCCCACCACGCCGATCTAGTCCATGAGCCAAGCTTCCCCATTCCCGCCATCCCTCCGCAATCCCGTGCGCACCAGGAGCACACGATGAACGACAAGAACACCTCTGCCTCCGGTGCCACCGGCGGCGAATTCCTCAGCTTCACCCTCGGCGAAGAGCATTACGGCGTCGATATCCTGAAAGTGCAGGAAATCCGTGGCTACGACTCGGTCACCCGGGTTCCGGACGCCCCGGAGTACATCAAGGGCGTGATCAACCTGCGCGGCACCATCGTGCCGGTGATCGACCTGCGCCTGAAGCTGCGCCTGAAGGAAGCGCGCTACGACGCCTTCACGGTGATGATCGTGCTCAACGTCGAGGACCGCGTGGTCGGCATCGTCGTGGACAGCGTCTCCGACGTGATCCCGTTGAACGAGGACCAGATCCGGCCGACGCCCGAATTCGGTGCCGCGGTGGACACCCGCTTCATCTCCGGCATCGGCACCCAGGACGACAAGATGCTGATCCTGCTGGACATCGAGACCCTGCTCGACAGCGCCGACCTGAGCCAGCACGCGCACGTCGACGAAGCCGCCTGAGCCGCTCGCGCCGCGGTTGCGCACGCAATTCCCGACCCGCCGTCCATTGGCGGGTTTTTTCTTTCGGAAATGCGAACTGTTTATCACTTGCGCCGGTCAAGTTCGTCGTGACCACGCCGATAGCTGATAGGTGGCCCGATCCAGCACCTGGGCCGACCCATTCGCCCACCCCTGAAGGAGTTCCCCCCATGAAGCCGAGCTTTCCCCTGTTGCTGGTCCTGCTGCTTGCCGCCAGCCCGAGCGCCTTCGCCCAGTCGCAGCAGATGATCCCGCCGGAGATGGCGGCCCGCTTCGTCGGCAAGGACGGCATGGTCTGCGGCAAGGTCGAGAAGGCCAAGTACGCGCAGAACTCCGAAGGCGAGCCGACCTTCCTGTACATGGGCGGCATGTTCCCGCGCCACACCTTCTCCGCGCGCATCGCCGGCGCCGACCGCGGCAAGTTCGGCTTCGCGCCGGAAACCCTGGAAGGCAAGGACGTGTGCGTGATCGGCAAGATCGAACGCGACAGCTCGCGCGCCGAGATCCAGGTCAGCGCGCCGTCCAGCCTGAAGCTGGCCACGATCAAGTAAGACGGAGCGTCGCCACGCCGGAGCCCTCGCGCTTCCGGCATGGCGGCGCTTTTGTTTTTTGGGTGCTTCGTCGCCGTCGTCGAACCTAGGGGAAATGCGTTCATGCAGTGGATAAAGAATCTAAAGCTGATGCCGAAGCTGATGCTGGCGTTCGGTCTCGTGCTCGCCATCATGCTGGTGCAGGGGCTGGTCGCCTACAACGGCCTGCGTTCGATCAACAAGGTGGCCGACAATGCCTCCAACCAGGTGGTGCCCAGCGTGCGCACCGGCGGCGAGATGCGCGGCATCCTCGGCGAATACCGTAGCGCGGCCTACCAGAGCCTGATCCGCAGCAGCGATGCGATCAAGAAGGAAGCGGAAACGCGCAAGGTCGCGCTGAAGAAGCGCATGGACGAAATCATCGCCAAGTATCCGCCGCTGATCGGCACCCCGCAGGAACGGGCGATCTACGAGCGCACCGCGGCCGATTGGAAAAAGGTGGTCGCTTCCTACCAGTCGGTTGACGAGATGCTGCAGCTGGAGCTGCACGACGATGCGATCGACACCTTCACCGGCGAAACCCGCACCCTGCACAACAAGGTCGTGGCCGACGTGATCGAGCTGATCGCCGAGAACAATCGCCAGGCGCAGGCCGCAGCGGATGCCGCCAACAGCACCTACGGCAAGGCCTCGGCGACCTTGCTGGTCTGCCTGCTGATCGGTGTCGCCGGCGCGCTGGGCCTGGCCTGGCTGTTCGGGCGCGTGCTGGCCAGCAACGTGCGCGGCGCGGTCAAGATCGCCAACGAAGTCGCCGCCGGCAAGCTCGACGGGCACATCGACGCCAGCGGCAGGGACGAGATCGGCGAACTGATGCAGGCGCTCAAGCGCATGCAGCAGGATCTGCGCGAGCGCACCGAGCGCGACGCGGCGGTGGCGTCCGAGAACCTGCGCATCCGCACCGCGCTGGACAACTCCTCCACCGGCATGTTCATCGCCGACCTGGACTACACCATCGTCTACGCGAACCCGTCGATGCAGGGCATCGTCGACAAGTACGCCGACCAGATCCACAAGGTCGCCCCGGCGTTCGACTCGAGCATGCCGCTGGTCGGCTCCTCGCTGTCGGTGCTGGAATACGGCAATCAGATCGACACCCGCACCGTGGCCGCGATCGAGAAGCAGGGCGTGGCCGAACGCGAGATGGCCTACGGCCATGCCCGCATCGCCCAGATCGTCTCCAGCATCCGCGACGCGCACGGCAGCCATGTCGGCTTCGTCTGCGAATCACGCGACCGCACCGTCGAGGCCCAGGTCGAAGAGGAAGTGGCCAAGATCGTGCAGGCCGCCGCCGCCGGCGACCTGTCCAGGCGCGTGGTCACCGACGGCAAGCAGGGCTTCTTCCTGCAGCTGGCGCAGCAGCTCAACGGCCTGCTGCAGGCCAACGGCGACAGCATCGGCGAAGTCTCCAAGCTGCTGACCGCGTTGTCGCAGGGCGACCTCACCGCGCGCATGCACGGCGAGTTCCACGGCGTGTTCGCGACCATGCGCGACGACGCCAATGCCACCGCCGAGCAGCTCGCCGCCATCGTCGGCCGCAT
This sequence comes from Xanthomonas campestris pv. phormiicola, assembly GCA_025666215.1. Classification (NCBI taxonomy): domain Bacteria; kingdom Pseudomonadati; phylum Pseudomonadota; class Gammaproteobacteria; order Lysobacterales; family Lysobacteraceae; genus Xanthomonas; species Xanthomonas campestris. The sequence continues at coordinate 2,882,457 of CP102593.1, forward strand.
CCAGACCGCCGCGGCCAGCATCAACGCCGCGGCCGGCGAGATCGCCGCCGGCAACGACGACCTGTCGCGCCGCACCGAGCAGCAGGCGGCGAACCTGGAAGAAACCGCCGCCTCGATGGAAGAACTGACCTCCACGGTCAAGCAGAACGCCGAGCATGCGCGCCAGGCCAACCAGCTCGCGGTCGGTGCGGCTGCAGTCGCCTCGCAAGGTGGCGACGTGGTCGGCCAGGTGGTGACCACCATGAGCGGCATCGAGACCTCCTCGAAGAAGATCGCCGACATCATCTCGGTCATCGACGGCATCGCCTTCCAGACCAACATCCTGGCGCTCAACGCCGCGGTGGAAGCCGCGCGCGCCGGCGAACAGGGCCGCGGCTTCGCCGTGGTCGCCTCGGAAGTGCGTACCCTCGCCCAGCGCTCGGCCAATGCGGCCAAGGAGATCAAGGGCCTGATCGACGCCTCGGTCGGCCAGGTCGCCAACGGCTCGGCGCTGGTGCGCCAGGCCGGCCAGACCATGACCGAGATCGTGTCCTCGGTGCAGCGCGTTACCGACATCATGAGCGAGATCGCGGCCGCGTCGCAGGAGCAGTCGTCCGGTATCGAGCAGGTCAACCAGACCGTCACCCAGATGGACGAGACCACCCAGCAGAACGCCGCGCTGGTGGAAGAAGCCACCGCTGCCGCACGCTCGATGGAAGAACAGGCCGGGCAGCTGACCGAAGCGGTCTCGATCTTCCGCGTGGAACAGCCGCCGGCCAGCGCGCCGGTGCCGCGCCAGGCGCAGGTGCACTCGATCCGCACGGTGGCGAAGAAGCCGGCCGCCGCAGCGGCGAGCAAGCCGGCGCTGGCCACCCGCAGCAAGAAGTCCGTACCGGCCCTGGCCGACTCGGACTGGCAGGAGTTCTGAGCCGCCGGCAGTCGCCGCGTTCAGGCACTTCCCGATCCCCGGCCCCGCGCCGGGGATTTTTTTGCCGGACGCATCGCGCGATGCCGGCCGCGCCGCCCGGTCCGGGCCGGTGCGAGGTTTGTCTCAACTTTGTGACCGCTGCGCCGTTAAGACTTTCGAGTATCGCTCGAAGGCGTCCATCCAATGTCGTATCCGTCGCTCGTCGCACGCCTGTCGGATCTGCCGCTGCGTCGCAAGTTCGTCTGGCAAACCCTGCTGCTCGGCGGCGGCATCGTCCTGCTGGCGATCATTGCCGCGCGCATGCAGTACGTGGACATCCGCAACACCCGCGAGCAGGCGTTGAAGAGCCAGATCGAACTGGCGATCGGCGTGGTCCGGGCCTATGCGGCCAAGGTGGATGGCGGGCAGATGCCGCTGGCCGAGGCGCAGCGCACCGCGCTGGCCACGCTGGAATCGATGCGCGCCCGCGACGGCGTGGATTATTTCTACGTGCACGACATGCATCCGACCATGCTGATGCATCCGACCCGCCACGACCTGGTCGGCAAGGACCTCGGCAACGTACTCAGCGCCGACGGCAAGCCGATCTTCCTCCAGTTCGCCGCAGCGGCGGCGGCCGGCGGCGGCTATGTGGACTATCTGTGGCCCAAGCCCGGCAACGAGAAGCCGGTCGAGAAGGTGTCCTACAACGCGCCGTTCAAGCCCTGGAACTGGGTCATCGGCACCGGCGTGTACATGGACGACGTGCAGGCGCAGGCGCTGCTGTTCACCGCGGTGATGACCGTGGCCGGCGGCGTGCTGGTGCTGATCACCTTCGGCATCAACTGGCTGATCGGCAGCTCGGTGCTGGTGCCGGTGTCGCGCACGCTGCAGGCGATCCGCGCCGTCTCCCGCGGCGACCTCAGCGTACGCATCGACAATCCCGGACGCGACGAGACCGGGCAGATGCTGCGCGCCACCGGCGAGATGATCCAGATGCTGGAACGCTTCTCCAGCGAGACGGCGAAGATGGCGGTGCTGCACGCCGACAAGGACATGTCGCACCGCATGCCGCAGGACTTCCCCGGCGTGTACGGCGAGCTCAGCAAAAGCATCAACACGATGATGTTCGAGCACCTGGACGCCATCGTCGATGCGATCGCGGTGCTCAACGAATACGCCAACGGCGACCTGCGCCGCGATGCGCGGCGCCTGCCGGGCAGCCGCGCGGTGCTGCACGAATCGATGGACGCGGCCAAGGCCAGCCTGCTGGCGATCAATACCGAGATCAAGCGCCTGGCCGCCGCGGCCGCGGCCGGCGACTTCAGCGCACGCGGCGATGCGGCGCATTTCCAGCACGATTTCAGGTTGATGGTGGAAGGCCTCAACGCGATGATGGCGGTCAGCGACCGCAACCTGGGCCAGCTGTCCGCCCTGCTGCAGGCCATCGCCGCCGGCGACCTGAGTGCGCGCATGCACGGCCAGTTCCACGGTGTGTTCGCCACGATGCGCGACGACGCCAACACCACCGCCGATCGACTGGCCGACATCGTCGGCCGCATCCAGGACGCGGCGCAGAACATCACGACCGCCACCACCGAGATCGCCGCCGGCAACGACGACCTGTCGCGGCGTACCGAGCAGCAGGCCGCCAGCCTGGAGGAAACCGCCGCCTCGATGGAGGAACTGACATCCACGGTCAAGCAGAATGCCGACCACGCCCGCCAGGCCAACCAGTTGGCGGTGGGCGCCGCGGCGGTCGCCGCGCAGGGCGGCGAGGTGGTCGGCCAGGTGGTGAGCACCATGAGCGGCATCGAGACCTCCTCCAGGAAAATCGCCGACATCATCTCGGTCATCGACGGCATCGCCTTCCAGACCAATATCCTGGCCTTGAACGCCGCGGTGGAGGCGGCGCGTGCCGGCGAACAGGGCCGCGGCTTCGCCGTGGTCGCCAGCGAGGTGCGGACGCTGGCCCAGCGCTCGGCCGGCGCGGCCAAGGAGATCAAGCGCCTGATCGACGACTCGATCACTCGCGTCGCCGAAGGCTCGGCGCTGGTCGGCAAGGCCGGGCAGACCATGAGCGAGATCGTGTCCTCGGTGCAGCGCGTGACCGACATCATGGGCGAGATCTCCGCCGCCTCGCAGGAGCAGTCCGCCGGCATCGAACAGGTCAACCAGACCGTGACCCAGATGGACCAGGCCACCCAGCAGAACGCCGTCCTGGTCGAGGAAGCCGGCGCATCGGCACGGGCGCTGGAACAACAGGCCGTGCAGCTGAGCGCAGCGGTGGCGGCGTTCACGCTCGACGCGGGGTCCCATGCTGCGCTGCCGCCGCGGATCGCGCCGCGCCCCGGCGGCGCAAGCGCGGCCCGTCCCAGCTCGGTCCAGGCATGACGCATCGGGTTGCGATCGGCCGGCCGATTCACGTTCCGCGCGGCGTTGCCGATCGCCCGGTCCAGTGCCGGTGCCGCCAACCAGCCGCCCCGCGCAGACCGGCCGCGCATGCCGATGCCCGCGCTGCGCGGCGGACTCTCCTCTACCAGGCCTCGGCGGCGATGCCGGGACTTTCGCCCGCCAATTTCGAACTACCGCACATATCGCGCACCGGGCCCTCAAGAAACCCGGCGCGCGCGCGCTATCAATGTGCCCCCCTCCCCCCCCCCCCCCAGGATCCAATGAACTTCATTCACTCGCTCAGCGTCGGGCGACGCCTCGCATTCGCCTTTGCCGCGCTCATCGCCTTGCTGCTGTGCTCCATCGCTCTGGCGCTCTACCAGTTCAGTACCGTGAAGCAACAGGTTTCGATCATCATCGAGATCAACAACCGCAAGGCCGCGCTGCTCAACCAGATGCGCGAAAGAAACATGCTCGGCGAGCGCTACATTCGCGACTTCATGCTGGCCAGCGCGCAGCAGCAACCTGAGATCGACCGACTGCTGCAGAGCAATCGCGCCCATTACGCCAGGCTCTGGGCGGAACTGCAGACGCTGCCGGCCACCGCCGCCGGCATGGCCGCCCGTCGGGAGATCAGGGAGAGCCTCGACGCGGCGCGCGCCGCCAACAGCCGCGTACTCGACCTGTCCCGCGCCGGGGACCTGGAAGGCGCCAAGCAACTGCTGCGCGGCGCGGCGCAACCCCTGATCGACCGACGCTCGCATGCAATCGCGGCAGCGGTGGAACTGCAGAACCGGCAGAACGCGAACGGCGCGGCGACCATCCTCGCCGAGGTGGCGTTGGCCAACCGTGCGCTGCTTGGCTTCGGCCTGCTGTCGGCCAGCCTGGCGGTCCTGCTGGCGTGGCTGATCGCGCGCAGCCTGGTGCGGCCGCTGCGCCAGGCCACCCAGGTTGCCGAAGCCATCGCCCAGGGCGAACTGGACAACCGCATCGGCCCCCAGCCCGCGGACGAGCCAGGGCAGTTGCTGAACAGCATGCGTCACATGCAGCAGCAGCTGAAGGCGGTATTGGCCGCGCAACTGGAAATGGCGCAACGCCACGACGCCGGCCAGATCAGCCACCGCATGGACGAGCGCGCCTTCCCCGGCGACTACGGGCGCATGGTCCGCGACAGCAATGCGCTGGCCGCCTCGCATATCGCGGTCACCCAGCGCCTGGCGCAGATCATGGGCCGCTACGCGATCGGCGACCTCAGTGAGGAGATGGACCGTCTGCCCGGCGAGAAGGCGCTGCTGACCGAGACCATGGACACGGTCAAGCACAACCTGAGCGCGATGAATCGCGAGATCAACCAGCTCGCCAGTGCCGCCGCGGCCGGAGATTTCAGCGCGCGCGGCGAGGCGCAGCGCTTCCAGTACGAGTTCCGCGCCATGGTCGACAGCCTCAACCAGCTGATGGCCACCGCCGACGGCAACCTGGACGCGCTGTCCACGCTGCTGCAGGCCATCGCCGCCGGCGACCTGAGCGCGCGCATGCACGGCCAGTTCCAGGGCGTGTTCGCCACGATGCGCGACGACGCCAATGCCACCGCCGAGCAACTGGCCGGCATCGTCGGCCGCATCCAGACCGCCGCGCTCAGCATCAACGCCGCCGCCACCGAGATCGCCGCCGGCAACGACGACCTGTCGCGGCGTACCGAACAGCAGGCTGCCAGCCTGGAGGAAACCGCCGCCTCGATGGAGGAACTGACCTCCACCGTGCGCCAGAACGCCGAACACGCCCGCCAGGCCAACCAGCTCGCGCTGGGTGCGGCCACGGTCGCCTCGCAGGGCGGCGCGGTGGTCGGCCAGGTGGTGAGCACCATGAGCGGCATCGAGACCTCCTCCAGGAAAATCGCCGACATCATCTCGGTCATTGACGGCATCGCCTTCCAGACCAATATCCTGGCCTTGAATGCCGCGGTGGAAGCGGCGCGTGCCGGCGAGCAAGGCCGCGGCTTCGCCGTGGTCGCCTCGGAAGTGCGTACCCTGGCCCAGCGCTCGGCCGGCGCGGCCAAGGAGATCAAGGGCCTGATCGACGACTCGGTCGAGCAGGTCGGCAACGGCTCGGCGCTGGTGCGCCAGGCCGGCCAGACCATGCACGAGATCGTGTCCTCGGTGCAGCGCGTCACCGACATCATGGGCGAGATCTCCGCCGCCTCGCAGGAGCAGTCCGCCGGCATCGAGCAGGTCAACCACACCGTCACCCAGATGGACCAGGCCACCCAGCAGAACGCCGCCCTGGTCGAGGAGGCCACTGCCGCGGCACGCGCGATGGAGGAACAGGCCGGCCAGCTCAGCGCCGCGGTGGCGGTGTTCAAGCTGCAGGCGGGCAACGCCGCGGACGCGCCCGCGGCCGCGCCGTCGCGCCCTGGGGCAAGCAGGCCGGCGCCCCGCCAGGCGGTCACCAGACAGGAGGCGGTGAGCTAAGCGGCCCGGGCGCAGTTCCGCGCGCGTCGCCGCGTTCAGTCCCGCAATCCGGCGCGCATCCCATTTGCGCCGGAACTGGACGCAGGCGATCTCAAGCGGCTGGCGTCACAGTCGCTATCCCGTTGACGCCATGTGAATGCAGCCAGCCATGGCCGCTTCGGGAGCATGAGATCCCGCGCCATCACGATCAGGGATCGTCCCTGCCCGCCTCGCTGCTGTGCGTGCTCGGCTACGCCATGCTGATCGGGGTGGCGCAGCGGAGCATCCGCAGCCTCGACGACTCGCGCGCCCGCCCGCTGCGGCTACAGACCCGGCAGGCACCCTCGGCCATGGCCTTGTGCCAGCTGCGCGCGCAGCTGGCGCAATTGCGCCTGGACCAGCTGTCGCTGATCGCCGCGACCGGCAATCCGGCGCAGGTGGCCCACTACGACCGGCGCATCCAGCAATCGCTGCGGGGCGCCCACACGCAGGTGGCGCTGTACATCGCCACCAGGCCGAGTGGCGCAGAACGCCGCCGCTTCGCCGGCGTCCAGGCCGAACTGGACGCCTACCTGTCGCTGCACCGCCAGATCAGCGCCGCGGTGCGTGCCGGCGATCGCGAGCGTGCCGGCGAACTGTCCACGCACCAGGCACTGCCGCCGCACCGCGCCCTGTTCCCCGACCTGGAGGCGCTGAACCGTCTCGACGCTCGCCAAGCGCTGCACGCCGACGCCGACGCGCCGGCCTACGCCACGCGCTAATCCAGCCGCAGCCATCGGCTCCTGCTTCCGGCGTCAACTTCATCCGCTGCCGGCCGATAACCCGATGGACCGATCACCGCTGCGAGCCATGGCCACTCCAACGTCTTCCCTGCCCCAACCCGGTTCCGACAATCGCGACTTCGAATTCAGCGATCGCGATTTCAAGCGGGTCTGCGACCTGATCTACCAGAAGGCCGGCATCGCCCTGGCCCCGGCCAAGCGCGACATGGTCTACGGCCGCCTGTCGCGGCGCCTGCGCACGCTGGGCCTGCGCTCGTTCCGCGACTACCTGGACTGGCTGGAGCGCGACGGCGGCGACGAGTGGGAGGCGTTCACCAATGCGCTGACCACCAACCTGACCTCGTTCTTCCGCGAGCCGCACCACTTCGAGCGCCTGCGCGAGGAGCTGCACAAGCACGCCGCCTCGGCGCCGGTGAAGATCTGGTCGTGCGCCGCCTCCACCGGCGAGGAGCCGTATTCGCTGGCGATCACCGCCTGCGAGGCGTTCGGCACGCTGACCCCGCCGGTGCGGATCCTGGCCACCGACGTGGACACCCAGGTGCTGGCGACCGCCTCGCGCGGCGTGTACGCGGTCGATCGCATCTCCAGCCTGGACCCGGCGCTCAAGCGCAAGTACTTCCAGCGCGGCAGCGGCGCCAACGAAGGCCAGTGCCGGGTGGTGCCAGCGCTGCGCGAACTGCTCGAGTTCCGCCAGTTGAACCTGCTGGAGCCGCGCTACGACGTCAGCGGCCCGTACCTGGCGCTGTTCTGCCGCAACGTGATGATTTATTTCGACAAGCCCACCCAACGTGGCATCCTGTCACGGCTGATCCCGCATCTGGACGACGAAGGCATGCTCTACACCGGCCATTCGGAAAACTACCTGCATGCGGCCGACCTGATCCAGCCCTGCGGCCGCACGCTGTACCGCCGCGCCGCCAAGGCACGCGCATGAGAGCCGCCACGATGGTCGCGGATCAGGTGATGCGCTACCACGACACCCGCTTCCAGACCATGGCGGCCAAGCTGTTGCCGACCCAGTATCTGGTGGTGGACGACGACACCGCGCTGACCACCATCCTCGGTTCCTGCGTGGCCGCCTGCATCCGCGACCCGCTGCTGAAGATCGGCGGCATGAACCATTTCATGCTGCCCGACGGCCAGGCCGGCGACGGCGCACCGGCGCGCTACGGCAGCTATGCGATGGAAGTGCTGATCAACGACCTGCTCAAGCGCGGCGCCAACCGCAGCCGCCTGGAGGCCAAGGTGTTCGGCGGCGGCAACGTGCTCAAGGGCTTCACCAACAACCCGGTCGGCACCCGCAACGCCGAGTTCGTGCTGAACTATCTGAAAGCCGAGCAGATTCCGGTGGTGGCCGAGGACCTGCGCGGCATCCATCCGCGCAAGATCTGGTTCTTCCCCACCACCGGCCGCGTGGTCGTGCAGCGCCTGCCGCATGCGCACGAAGAAGCCGAAGTCGCCGCCGCCGAATCGGCGGTGCGTGCCCGCCTCGCCAAAGCGCCGGTCACCGGGGCCGTGGAGTTGTTCGAATGACGTCAGAACCCCCCTGCCGCGTGCTGATCGTCGACGACTCCGCAGTCGTGCGGCAGATGCTGACCGAGATCCTGTCGCGCGCGCCCGGCATCGAGGTGGTCGGCTCGGCCGCCGATCCGATCCTGGCCCGCGAGAAGATCAAGCGGCTCAATCCGGACGTGATCACCCTGGACGTGGAAATGCCGCGCATGGACGGCCTGGCGTTCCTGGAAAACCTGATGCGGCTGCGGCCCACGCCGGTGGTGATGATCTCCTCGCTGACCGAACGCGGTGCCGACACCACGCTGCAGGCGCTGGCGCTGGGCGCGGTCGATTTCATCTCCAAGCCCAAGCTCGACGTGGCGCGCGGCCTGGAGGAATACGCCGAGGAAATCATCGGCAAGGTCAAGGCCGCGGCCAAGGCCAAGGTCCGCGCGCTCGACCGCCCGGCCGCGCCGCGGCCCGCCGGCAACGCCGTGGCCACGCCCAGTGCCGTGTCCACGCTGAAATTCCGCACCACCGACCGGCTGATCGCGATCGGCGCGTCCGCCGGCGGCACCGAGGCGCTGCGCGTGGTCCTGGAAGGCATGCCGGCCGACGCGCCGGCGGTGGTGATGACCCAGCACCTGCCGGCCGGCTTCAGCACCGCCTTCGCCGACCGCCTCAACCGGCACTCGGCGATGGCGGTGCGCGAGGCCAGCGAGGGCGAAGCGATCCTGCCCGGCCACGCCTACCTGCCGCCCGGCGGCAAGCACCTGCAGGTGGTCCGCGACGGCGCGCGCTGGCGCTGCAAGATCGACGACGGCCCCCCGGTCAACCGGCACAAGCCGGCGGTGGACGTGCTGTTCCAGTCGGTGGCGCGCAACGCCGGCGCCAACGCGATCGGCGCGGTACTGACCGGCATGGGCGACGACGGCGCGCGCGGCCTGCTGGAAATGCTGCAGGCCGGCGCCAGCACCCTGGTCCAGGACGAAGCCACCAGCGTGGTCTGGGGCATGCCAGGCACCGCGTTCCGGCTCGGCGCGGCACAGGAGGTGTTGCCGCTGGACCGGATCGCCGAACGCCTGATCGCCTTGTCCAACCAGGCCCGCTGATTCCATGCCACGCCAGCGCGTCCGCCCCCCGAACGCGCCCAGCGACGCCGCTGCGGCCGCGGCGCCCGGCCTGGGCGGGCTGCAGGAGTCCGAGCAGGCCCTGCTGAGTTGCCTGCAGCAGGCGCCCGACGGCGTGGTGGTGATCGACGCCGACGCGCGCATCCTCGCCTTCAACCAGACCGCCGAGGCGCTGTGGGGCCTGTCGCAGTCGCAGGTGCTGGGGCGTTCGCTCGGCGAGCTGGTGGCGGACGACGCGCGCGCGGCGTTCCTGGCCAGGTGCATGCGCCAGCGCACCGACACGCCCGGCGACGGCTACGAACTGCAGTTGCCGGGCAACGACGGCGTGCAACGCTGGGTATCGGTCAGCGCAGCCACGGTGCCGCAGCAGCCGGCGCCGCTGTATGTGGTGTTCGTGCGCGACATCAGCGCCGAACGCGAGCGCGACGCCAGGATGCGGCTGCTGTCGCTGGCCCTGGACCGCAGCGACAACGCCATCGTGGTGTGCGACCCGAAGTTGGCGATCCTGTACGTCAATGCCGGGTTCGCGCACATGTTCAGCTATGACGCCGAGGAAGTGCGCGGGCTGCTGCCGAGCAGCGTGCTGCCGGGCGCCGGCACCGACATGCAGGCGGTACGACTGACCCGCGAACGCGTGGTCAGCGGCGTGGGCCACCAGACCGACCTGCTGGTCTACCGCAAGGACGGCACGCCGTTGTGGACCACGCTGATGGCCAACCCGATCGCCGACGCGGACGGCGGCATCCAGCACTACGTGCTCTCGTTCACCGACATCACCCAGAGCAAGATGCACGAGATCCTGCACAAGAACGTGCTCGATGCGCTGGTCCGCGAACAGCCGCTGGTCGACGTGGCCGCGCTGATCTGCAGCGAGGTCGAGCGCATCGCCCCGCAGGTGGTGGCCTCGATCATCAGCGTCGACGGCGACGGGCGGCTGCACCCGCTGGCCTCGCCGAGCCTGCCGACCGTCTTCAACGAGGCGGTCGAAGCCATGCGCGTGGGTCCCGCCGCCGGTGCCTGCGGCGCCGCGATCTGGCGCGGCAAGCAGGTGCTGGTGCGCGATGCCGCCACCGATCCGCTGTTCGCCGAGCACCGCGCGCTGGTGCAGCGCCTGGGCCTGGGCAGTTGCGTGGCCAGCCCGATCAAGTCCAGCGGCGGGCGCGTGCTCGGCAGTTTCGCGCTGTATTACCGCGAGTCATGCGAGCCGCAGGCCTGGCACCTGCGGCTGATCGAGCTGTGCCTGCACCTGTGCGCGCTGGCGCTGGAGCGCGAGCAGACCAAGGCGCGCGTGCACCAGCTGGCGTTCTACGACTCGCTGACCGGTCTGCCCAACCGGGTGATGTTCAGCGCCCGCGCCGAGCAGGCGCTGGCCGCCGCCGAATACCACGCGTTTCCGGTGGCGATCCTGTTCGTCGACATCGACCGCTTCAAGCGCGTCAACGAGACCCAGGGCCATGCCGCCGGCGACGGCATGCTGCGCGACATCGCGCGGCGCCTGGGCGAGACCTTGAACGCGACCGACCTGATCGGCCGCCAGGCCGGCGACGAGTTCGTGCTGATGCTGCCGCAATGCGGCGCCGAGCAGGCCGCCGGGGTCGCCGAGCGCCTGTTGCTGGCGCTGGCCGAGCCGCTGGTGGTCGGCCACGTGACCCTGCACCCGGGCGCCAGCATCGGCGTGGCGATGTTCCCCGACGACGGCCGCGACATCGAGACGCTGCTGCGCCACGCCGACCTGGCCATGTACCGGGCCAAGAACGAAGGCGGCGGCAGTTTCCGCTTCTTCAGCGCCGACATGAACCGCATGGCGCAGGAACGCGTGGCGCTGGAGACCGCGCTGCGCGAAGCGTTGCGCCGCGACCAGCTGCAATTGCACTACCAGCCGCAGCTGCACAGCCAGCCGCCCTATGCGCTGTATGGCGTGGAAGCGCTGCTGCGCTGGCAGCACCCGCATCTGGGCGACATCTCGCCGGCGCGCTTCGTGCCCATGGCCGAGGAATGCGGGCTGATCGAGGAACTCGGCCAGTGGGTGCTGCGCCAGGCCTGCCGGCAGATGTCCGACTGGCGCCTGCGCGGCGTGCCGGTGCCGCGCGTGGCGATCAACCTGTCGGCCAGCAACTTCGCCGATGCGCAGTTGCCGGCGCGCGTGGCCCAGGTGCTGAGCGCGCATGCGCTGGGGCCCGGCGACCTGGCGCTGGAGATGACCGAGAGCGTCATGCTGTCCAACGCCCCGGCGGTGCTGGACAACCTGCGTCAATTGCAGGCCAGCGGCGTGCGCCTGTCGCTGGACGATTTCGGCACCGGCTATTCCAGCCTCAGCCATCTGCACCAGCTGCCGGTCAACGAACTCAAGCTGGACATGAGCTTCGTGCGCGACCTGGAACACAGCGAGACCGCACGCGCGCTGACCACCTCGGTGCTGCGCATCGGCGAGAGCCTGCGCATGCATACGGTCGCCGAGGGCGTCGAAACCGAAGCGCAGCGGGCCTTCCTGTCGCAGCTCGGCTGCGACGTGCTGCAGGGGTTCCTGTTCGCGCCGGCGTTGCCGGCGCTGCAGTTGGAGCGCTGGATTGGCGCGCACCAAGCCCACGCGGAGTCGGCCACGCCGCCCGCAACGCCCGGCACTGCACCGCCTTAGCCGATCGCGGCACAATTATTGCTTGATCCGCAGCACGTTTTTCATCCCCCGTCAGGCAATGCCGATCCGCTTCCTGTTGTCGCTGCTGCTGTGGTCCGCCAGTGCTGCGCTCGCCGCGCAGACGCTGCGGCCTGCCTATCCCGACGTCGTGCGCCGCTTTTCCACCCACGATGGCCTGCCGCAGAATTCGGTGAACGCGATCGTGCAGGACCGCGACGGTTTTCTGTGGCTGGGCACCTTCGGCGGACTGGCGCGCTTCGACGGCAGCGAGTTCAGCGTCTACCGCAGCCTGGCCGACAGCGGCCCTTCCAGCGATCGCATCCTGCAACTGCTCGAGGACCAGCGCGGCCAGCTGTGGATCGGCAGCGAGGACGCCGGGGTCAGCGTCTACCGCGACGGCCGCTTCCTGCGACTGGACGTGTGCGGCGGCCGCTGCCTGATCCGCCGCTTCGTCGCCACGGCCGATGGCAGCGTGTGGGTGCTGAGCAGCGCCGGCGCCTACCGGATCGACCCGCGCAGCCTGCGCACCGTCGAGCAGCAGCCGCAGGCGCTGGAGACGACCGCCGCGCTCGGTGGCGACGAGCAGCTCTATCTGGGGGGGCAAGGCCTGTGGCGGCTGCGCCAGGGACGCCGCGAAGCGGTGCCGCTGCCGGCCGGGGAAACCCGGGTCAGTTCGCTGCACAGCGAAGGCAGCGTGCTGTGGGTGGGCGCCGGCGCGGCCCTGTACCGCTACGACACGCTGCGCCGGCAATGGCTGCGTGCCGCGGCACCGGTCCGCGGCACGCAGGCGCTGGCCCGCGATGCGCAGCAACGGCTGTGGGCGGTCGATGTCGATGGGCAGGTGTTCCGCGACGACGACGATGGCGGCGGGCTGCGGCCGTTGGCGACCCCGGCGCTACCGGCGGCGCGCAGCCTGCTCAACGACCGCGACGGCAACCTGTGGCTGGGCAGCAACGCGCGCGGCCTGCTGCGCATCGCACGCTCGCGCATCGGCCTGCTCAACGACACCCGGCAGGGCATGGACCTGCCCGGCCTGCCGCTGACCGGCGACGGCAGCGGCGGACTGTGGCTGGGCACCGTGTGCGGCGGACTGCGGCACTGGGATGCGCCCAGCGGACGCCTGCGCCGCTGGTCGCTGCAAGCGGCGCTCGGCAACGAGTGCGTGTGGTCGCTGCACCGCGACGAGGCCGGCGGACTGTGGATCGGCACCGTCGACGGCCGCGTCGGCTATCTGTCGCCCGACGCGCAGGACGACCGCGCGGCCCGCGACAGCGACGCCTATCGCAGCCGGGCGCTGCGGCTGGTCGCGCAATGGCCGGACCAGTTGCCGATCCGCGCCCTGTACCGCACCGCCAAACACAAGCTGCTGGTGGCCAGCGGCCACGGCGTGTATGCGATCCCGGTCGACGCCGGCGGCGAGACCGGCACCCCGCAGCGCATCCCCGGCCTGCCCGGCAGCGTCAGCCTGATCCAGCCGGCGCAGCAGGGCGGCCTGTGGCTGGCCGGCGGCGAAGGCGTGGTGCGCTGGCGGCGGCAGCGGGTGGTGGAGCGCTGGAGCACCGGCAATGGCCTGTCCAGCCGCTTCGTGCGCTCGCTGTACGAACAGCCCGACGGCACGCTGTGGATCGGCACCTATGGCGGCGGCCTCAACCGCATCGGCAACGGCCGCGTGCAGCGTTTCGATCGCGGCAGCGGCCTGTTCGACGACGTGGTCTCGTGCATGGTCGCCGACGCGCGCGGCGGGCTGTGGCTCAGCGGCAACCGCGGCATTTCCCTGCTGCTGCCGGAGGAACTGGCCAAGGCCGCCGCCGGCAGCGCGGAGTTGAGCGCGATCGGCTTTTCCGAAAGCGACGGCCTGGAGCCGGCCGAAACCAACGGCGGCGGACAGCCGGCATGCCTGCGCGATAGCGCCGGCACGCTGTGGTTCCCGCTGATTTCCGGCTTCGCCCAGATCGATCCGCTCGCGCTCGGCCAGCGCCGCGCGCAGGCGCCGCCGGTGCGGATCCAGTCGCTCGACGTCGGCGGCCGCAGCCTGCCGCTGGCAGCGCAGCTGCGCCTGCCGCCGCACAGCCGCGACATCGAAGTGGGCTTCACCGCGATCAACCTCAGCGCGCCGGAGAAGACCCGCTTCCGCTACCGGCTGACCCGCCCGGGGCAGGACCCGGCGTGGACCGACATCGGCGCGCAGCGCAGCCTGCACTTCCCGCTGCTGCCATGGGACGACAGCACCCTGGAAATCATCGCGGGCAGCGATACCGGCGCCTGGTCGACCACGCCGGCACGGCTGCGCTTCCGGCAGCCCTCGCCGTGGTATCTGTCGCCGCTGGGCTGGGGTGCGGCGGCGGTGACGCTGATCGCCGCGCTGCTGCTCGGCTGGCGTCTCCATGGCTACCGGCTGCGCCGTCAGCACGACCTGCTGGCGCAACTGGTGAGCACGCGTACCCAGGAACTGGAGCAGGCCAACCGCCGCCTCGCCGACCAGGCGCAGCGCGACCCGGTCACCGGCATCGCCAACCATCGCCACTTCGTCGAAAGCCAGCAGCGGCTGTGGGAACAGATGCAGGCGCAGCAGCGGCCGTTGGCGCTGCTGATGATCGACATCGACGAATTCAAGCGCTTCAACGACCATTACGGCCATCTCGCCGGCGACGACTGCCTGCGCGTGGTGGCGATGGCGATGGCCGCGCAGCTGCGCGAGGACGGCGTGCTGGCGCGCTACGGCGGCGAGGAATTCGTGGCGCTGCTGCCCGGCTGCGACAGCGAGGCGGCGCATGCGGTCGGCGAGCGGCTGCGGCAGGCGGTGCTGGGCTGCGCGGTGGCGCACGCGCCGGACGCGCGCCATCGGTTGGTGACGGTCAGCATCGGCTGCGCCAGCAAGTGGCCGAGCGCCGGCCTGTCGAGCACGCGCCTGACCAACCTCGCCGACCAGGCCCTGTACCGGGCCAAGGAGAACGGCCGCAACCGGGTCGAGAGCGCCTGAGTGGTCCTGTGCCGCCGCGAGCGTGCCGACCTCGCCAAGCTGGCGCGGCACGGTTTTTCGAGTCGCCGAGCGTGGCGCGAAAGCGGCCGGCATTCCTGCAGTCGGGACTGAAGTCCTTCCCACGACTGCCACCCGATCGCCGAGCCGAGCCCCCTGTGGGAGCGACTTCAGTCGCGACGAACGAAGCGGCACGCCTTGCGCGCCAGGCTACCTCAGCACCGACGCTGCAGCCCGCAGCGTGCCAGCGCGCGCCTGCGCAAAGCATCCTGGCCGCTCGAACGCATCAGGCCGCTGCAACGAACCGGACCCACGCGCGATCGTCCAGCGCCCATCGCGCTCGCGACACCGTGCAATCGATGCGCGACGCCGCAAACGAAAAAGCCCGGCATCGCCGGGCCTCCTCGTCGCAGCGTTCGACCGCCTGGATCAGGCGGTGACCGTCTCGGCCACGTCCTGGTATTCCTGGATCCGATCGAAGTTCATGTAGCGGTAGATCTGCTCGCCGCTGGTCTTGATCACGCCCACGTCGGCCATGTACTCGTCCTTGGTCGGGATGCGACCCAGGCGCGAGCAGATCGCCGCCAGTTCCGCCGAGCCCAGGTACACGTTGGTGTTGCGGCCCAGGCGGTTGGGGAAGTTGCGGGTGGAGGTGGAGAACACCGTGGCGCCCTCGCGCGCCTGCGCCTGGTTGCCCATGCACAGCGAGCAGCCCGGCATTTCCATGCGCGCGCCGGCCGCGCCGAAGGTGCCGTAGTGGCCTTCCTTGGTCAGCTCGGAGGCGTCCATCTTGGTCGGCGGCGCGACCCACAGCCGGGTCGGGATGTCGCGCTTGCCTTCCAGCAGCTTGGCCGCGGCGCGGAAGTGGCCGATGTTGGTCATGCACGAGCCGATGAACACCTCGTCGATCGCCGCACCGGCGACCTCGGACAGCGTCTTGACGTCGTCCGGATCGTTCGGGCAGGCCACGATCGGCTCGTGGATGTCGGCCAGGTCGATCTCGATCACCGCCGCGTACTCGGCGTCGGCATCGGGCTCGAGCAGCTGCGGATCGGCCAGCCATTCCTCCATCTTCTTGATCCGGCGGCCCAGGGTGCGCGCATCGGCGTAGCCCTCGGCGATCATCCAGCGCAGCAGGGTGATGTTGCTGGTCAGGTATTCGATGATCGGCGCCTTGTCCAGGCGCACGCTGCAACCGGCGGCGGAGCGCTCGGCCGAGGCGTCGGACAGCTCGAACGCCTGCTCCACCTTCAGGTTCGGCAAGCCTTCGATCTCCAGGATGCGGCCGGAGAAGATGTTCTTCTTGCCCTGCTTGGCCACGGTCAGCAGGCCGTCCTTGATCGCGTACAGCGGGATCGCGTTGACCAGGTCGCGCAGGGTCACGCCCGGCTGCATCTCGCCCTTGAAGCGCACCAGCACCGATTCGGGCATGTCCAGCGGCATGACCCCGGTGGCCGCGGCGAAGGCGACCAGGCCGGAGCCGGCCGGGAACGAGATGCCGATCGGGAAGCGGGTGTGCGAGTCGCCGCCGGTGCCGACGGTGTCGGGCAGCAGCATGCGGTTGAGCCAGCTGTGGATCACGCCGTCGCCCGGCCGCAGCGACACGCCGCCGCGGGTGGAGATGAATTCCGGCAGGGTGTGGTGGGTCTTGACGTCCACCGGCTTCGGATACGCGGCGGTGTGGCAGAACGACTGCATCACCAGGTCGGCGGAGAAGCCCAGGCAGGCCAGGTCCTTGAGCTCGTCGCGGGTCATCGGCCCGGTGGTGTCCTGCGAGCCCACCGAGGTCATCTTCGGCTCGCAATAGGTGCCCGGGCGCATGCCCTGGCCTTCCGCCAGACCGCAGGCGCGGCCGACCATCTTCTGCGCCAGCGAGAAGCCCTTGCCGGTATCCGGCGGCACCATCGGCAGGCGGAACAGGTCCGAGGCCGGCAGGCCGAGGAACTCGCGCGCCTTGGCGGTCAGGCCGCGGCCGACGATCAGCGGGATGCGGCCGCCGGCGCGCACTTCGTCGAACAGCACGTCCGACTTCATCGCGAACTCGGCGATCACCTGCCCGTTCTTCAGCGCCTTGCCGTCGTACGGACGCAGCTCGACCACGTCGCCGTGCTCCATCTGCGACACGTCCAGCTCGATCGGCAGCGCACCGGCGTCCTCCATGGTGTTGTAGAAGATCGGCGCGATCTTCGAACCCAGGCACACGCCGCCGAAGCGCTTGTTCGGAATGAACGGAATGTCTTCGCCGGTCCACCACAGCACCGAGTTGGTCGCCGACTTGCGCGAGGACCCGGTGCCGACCACGTCGCCGACGTAGGCGACCAGGTGGCCCTTGGCCTTGAGGTCGGCGATCGCCTGGATCGGGCCGCGCTTGCCGTCCTCTTCCGGCACGAACGCGGCGCCGTCACGCTTGTTCTTCAGCATCGCCAGCGCGTGCATCGGGATGTCCGGGCGCGTGGTCGCGTCCGGGGCCGGCGACAGGTCGTCGGTGTTGGTCTCGCCCGGCACCTTGAACACGGTGATGGTCAGGCTCTGCGGCACTTCCGGCTTGCTGGTGAACCACTCGGCCTGCGCCCAGCTCTGCAGCACCGCCTTGGCGTGCGCGTTGCCGGCCTCGGCCTTTTCCTGCACGTCGTGGAACGCATCGAAGATCAGCAGCGTGTGCTTCAGGCCTTCGGCGGCGACCGCGCCGAGTTCGGCATTGTCCAGCAGCTCGATCAGTGGATGGATGTTGTAGCCGCCGAGCATGGTGCCGAGCAGTTCGGTGGCGCGGGTGGGCGAGATCAGCGGGGTCTGCTCGGTGCCGAAGGCGAGCGCGGCCAGGTACGAGGCCTTGACCTTGGCCGCGTCGTCGACGCCGGCCGGCACGCGCTGGCTCAGCAGCTCGACCAGGAACTGTTCTTCGCCGGCGGGCGGCTGCTTCAGCAGCTCGACGACCTCGGCGGTCTGCTGCGCGCTCAGCGGCAGCGGCGGGATACCGAGCGCGGCGCGCTCTGCAACGTGGTGGCGATAGGCTTCCAACATGCGGGTTCTCCGGAAATTTCGGTAGGGGTGAGCGGTAAACAAATGGTCGGCGTCAGGCGGACGGCTTGGGCACGATGATCTTCAGGCCCTTGAAGTAGTCGCGGAAAAAGCCGTCGTCGCGGGTGATCAGGCCATCGCATTGCAGCAGCGCATGCGCGCCGATCAGGAAATCGGCCACCACCCGCTCGCGCTGGCCGCCGCGGGCGCGGAAACGGCGCTGCATCTCGCCGGCGCGCAAGGCCGACTTGGCTTCCAGCGCGTTGAAGCGGATGCTCATGTCCTCCAGCACCGACAGCGCCTCGGCGCCGTCGCGCAGCGCGCCGCAGACTTCGGCCAGGACGATGTCGCAGACCACCACCGGGCCGGTGCTCAGGCACTGGCGCAGGCAGGCTTCGGCGGCATCGGCCTGCGGGCCGTCGGCCAGCAGGTCCACCAGCACCGAGGAGTCGATCGCGATCATGCCTTGGGGTCGGGTCCGAACGGATCGCCCGGCGCGCGGCCGCGGATCGCGCGCATCGCCTCGTCGGTACTGGCGAAGCCGTCGAGCTTGAAGCGGCCGCGGGCGCGCGAGATCGCATCGTCCACGCTCTTGCGCAGGATGATGCGGCCACCGTCCAGTTCCACCTTCAGGATGGTGCCCTTGCTCAGCCCCAGCGCGTCGCGCACGGCCTTGGGCAAGGTGATCTGACCGCGCTCGGCGACGGTGGCTTCCATGGGCGGGCTCCGCAAGGTATGCACGAATTTTACATACTTCAGGCGTCATACTCAAGCCCGCATACAGTCCCGGTCACACCATCCGTACACACTGAATCGGTCAGAATGACCGCAGTCCCTACAGCCGCGACGCCATAGGAGTTCCGTGATGAGCGATTCCTTTTCCACCCGTGCCTCGCTCGAGGTCAACGGCAAACGCTACGCCTACTACAGCCTGTCCAAGCTCGCCGAGCGCTTCGACATCGGCCGCCTGCCCTACTCGCTGAAGATCCTGCTGGAAAACCTGCTGCGCCACGAAGACGGCGGCATCACCGTCGGCAAGGACCACATCGAGGCGGTGGCGAAGTGGGATCCCAAGGCGGAACCCGACACCGAGATCGCGTTCATGCCGGCGCGGGTGGTGCTGCAGGACTTCACCGGCGTGCCGTGCGTGGTCGACCTGGCCGCGATGCGCGATGCGGTGGTCAAGCTCGGCGGACGCCCGGAGCAGATCAACCCGCTGATCCCCTCGGAACTGGTGATCGACCATTCGGTGCAGGTGGACGTGTTCGGCAAGGCCGACGCGCTCGACCTCAACGGCAAGATCGAATTCCAGCGCAACAAGGAGCGCTACGGTTTCCTGCGCTGGGGCCAGAAGGCGTTCGACAACTTCAAGGTGGTGCCGCCGAACACCGGCATCGTGCACCAGGTGAACCTGGAACACCTGGCGCGGGTGGTGATGACCGGCGAGCGCGACGGCGAGGCGATCGCCTATCCGGACACGGTGTTCGGCACCGACAGCCATACCACCATGATCAACGGCATCGGCGTGCTCGGCTGGGGCGTGGGCGGCATCGAGGCGGAAGCGGCGATGCTCGGCCAGCCCTCGTCGATGCTGATCCCGCAGGTGGTCGGCTTCAAGCTGACCGGCAGGCTGCCCGAAGGCGCCACCGCCACCGACCTGGTGCTGACGGTGACGCAGAT
This sequence comes from Xanthomonas campestris pv. phormiicola, assembly GCA_025666215.1. Classification (NCBI taxonomy): domain Bacteria; kingdom Pseudomonadati; phylum Pseudomonadota; class Gammaproteobacteria; order Lysobacterales; family Lysobacteraceae; genus Xanthomonas; species Xanthomonas campestris. The sequence continues at coordinate 2,901,900 of CP102593.1, forward strand.
GCTGCGCAAGCACGGCGTGGTCGGCAAGTTCGTCGAATTCTTCGGCGAAGGCCTGCAGCACCTGCCGCTGGCCGACCGCGCCACCATCGGCAACATGGCCCCGGAGTACGGCGCCACCTGCGGCATCTTCCCGGTCGACGCCGAATCGCTGACCTACCTGCGCCTGTCCGGGCGCAGCGAGGAGCAGATCGCGCTGGTCGAGGCATATGCGAAGGCGCAGGGCCTGTGGCACGACGCCGATAGCACGCATGCCGCCTACAGCGCCACGCTGGAGCTGGACATGGGCCAGGTCAAGCCGTCGCTGGCCGGCCCCAAGCGGCCGCAGGACCGGGTGCTGCTGGAAGACATGCAGCGCAATTTCCGCGACAGCCTGGTGCCCTTCGCCGAAGCGCGCAACAAGCGCCACAGCGACGCCAAGCAGGAGGACCGGCTCAAGAACGAAGGCGGCGGCGGCACCGCGGTCGGCGCCAAGGCCTCGCAGGCCGAGACCGGCGAAGACAGCGGCGCCGGCTGGCAGCTGCGCGACGGCTCGGTGGTGATCGCCGCGATCACCTCCTGCACCAACACCTCCAATCCGGCGGTGATGCTCGGCGCCGGGCTGCTGGCGCGCAATGCCGTGGCCAAGGGCCTGAAGGCGCAGCCCTGGGTCAAGACCTCGCTCGGGCCAGGTTCGCTGGTGGTCACCGACTACCTGAAGAAGGCCGGGGTCATGGACGACCTGGAGCGCCTGGGGTTCTACGTGGTCGGCTACGGCTGCACCACCTGCATCGGCAATTCCGGCCCGCTGCCGGACGACGTGTCGGCGGCGATCGCCAGGGACGACCTGGTGGTGGCCTCGGTGCTGTCGGGCAACCGCAACTTCGAAGGCCGCGTGCACCCGGAAGTGAAGATGAACTACCTGGCCTCGCCGCCGCTGGTGGTCGCCTACGCCATCGCCGGCACCACCGACATCGACCTCACCAACGATCCGCTGGGCACCGGCAGCGACGGCCAGCCGGTGTACCTGCGCGATATCTGGCCGAGCAACAAGGAGATCGGCGACACCATCGCCGCCACCGTCGGTCCGGAGATGTTCAAGCAGAACTATGCCGACGTGTTCAAGGGCGACAGCCGCTGGGCCGCGATCGCCTCGCCCGACGGCGAGCTGTACGCCTGGGACGCGGCCTCCACCTACATCAAGAACCCGCCCTACTTCGACGGCATGACCATGCAGGTCGGAAGCATCGACGATGTGCACGGCGCGCGCGTGCTCGGCCTGTTCGGCGACTCGATCACCACCGACCACATCTCCCCGGCCGGCAACATCAAGAAGGACTCGCCGGCGGGCCGCTTCCTGCAGGAACGCGGGGTGCAGCCGGCCGACTTCAACAGCTACGGCAGCCGCCGCGGCAACGACGATGTGATGGTGCGCGGCACCTTCGCCAACATCCGCATCAAGAACCTGATGTTCGGCGGCGAAGAAGGCGGCAACACGCTGTACCGCGGGCCCGACGGCGCGCAGCCGCAGAAGCTGGCGATCTACGACGCGGCGCTGAAGTACAAGGCCGACGGCGTGCCGCTGGTGGTGATCGCCGGCAAGGAGTACGGCACCGGCTCCTCGCGCGACTGGGCGGCCAAGGGCACCAACCTGCTCGGGGTCAAGGCGGTGATCGCCGAGAGCTTCGAGCGCATCCACCGCTCCAACCTGGTCGGCATGGGCGTGCTGCCGCTGCAGTTCCTGGACAACGAGAACGCGCAGTCGCTGGGCCTGGACGGCTCGGAAGTGTTCGACATCACCGGGCTGCAGGACGGCGCCAGCAAGCGCGCCACCGTCGATGCGAAGAAGGCCGACGGCAGCGTCAAGCAGTTCCAGGTCAAGGTACTGCTGCTGACGCCGAAGGAAGTGGAGTACTTCAAGCACGGCGGCCTGCTGCAGTACGTGCTGCGCCAGCTGGCGGCGCGCAAGGCGGCCTGATCGGCCATGGCGGCGCGGCGCCTGCACGGGCGCCGCGCACGCTCGCGCGGGGACGCACCGCCACGCACGCGCACCGCCTTTTCATCGGCACCGCGTTTCGAAACAACGGGTCTTTGCCCGCCAGACAGACCGTATTGAAGGCGCCCCGTTTCAAGAACGGGGCGATTGCCGTTTGGCGCTACGCACGGCTCGCTACGGCGCTGCATTCCATTGCGCATGCCGCAGCCGCCAGCGCCCGTCCTGCTCGCGCCAGCCGGTGACCACCTCGTAGCGCTGCATCCGCTCCGGCAACACGCGCGCATCGCCGCCGCTGACCACCGCGTCGAAGCGTACCGTGGCGTCGTCGCCCTGCAACGCGATCGACAGCGGTCCGGTGTTCACCCCGATCCGCGCGTTGGCCAGGAATTGCGCGCGCAACAGGTTGTGCAGCGCAGCACGATCCATCCCCGCCTCGCCCGCGAAATCGTCGGCCACCGCGGCCATCGCATCGCGCAGGCGATGTTCCTCCACCGCCTCCTGCATGGCGGCGATGTCCTTGCGCAGCCGCTGTTCCGCCGAATCGCGCTGGCAGCCGGGCAAGGCCAGCAGCAACGCGCATCCCCATCCCCACGCCCATGCCTGTCGCATCCGGATTCCTCCTCGGCTTCGCCTTTTCCATGCGGAACGGTATCCTGCCACTCGCCACGCCGCAGCGTTGCGTCGGCGTGCGGCAGCATTCCACACGAGGGGGGAGTACATGAGTCAGGAACGTCCGTGGTTGCAGAGTTATCCGGCCAGCATTCCCGCCGAGATCGATGTCAACGAGTATCGGTCCGTCGCCGCCGTCTTCGAAACCTCCGTCGCCAAGTTCGGCGACCGTCCGGCCTACTGCAACTTCGGCAAGACCCTGACCTACCGCGAGGCCGGCGAACTGGCCCGGCACTTCGCCGCCTACCTGCTGGGCGAGCTGCAGCTCAAGAAGGGCGACCGCGTCGCGCTGATGATGCCCAACTGCCTGCAGTACCCGATCGCCACCTTCGGCGTGCTGCTGGCCGGCATGACCGTGGTCAACGTCAATCCGCTGTACACGCCGCGCGAACTGCGCCACCAGTTGGTCGACTCCGGCGCCAGCGCGATCGTGGTGATCGACAACTTCGGCAAGACCGTGCAGGAAGTGCTGGCCGACACGCAGCTCAAGCAGGTCATCACCACCGGCCTGGGCGACATGCTCGGCTTCCCGAAGGGCCCGCTGGTCAACTTCGTGCTGAAGTACGTCAAGAAGCTGGTCCCCGACTACGACATCCCCAACGCGGTGCGCTTCCGCGACACGCTGACCCTGGGCCGCCTGCACACGCTGCCACAGCTGGACATCGAGCCGGACGACATCGCCTTCCTGCAGTACACCGGCGGCACCACCGGGGTGGCCAAGGGCGCGATGCTGACCCACCGCAACCTGGTCGCCAACATGCTGCAGGCCGGCGCCTGGATCGCGGCGACCGGCAAGCTGGAGGAAGGCAAGGAAGTCATCATCACCGCGCTGCCGCTGTACCACATCTTCGCGCTGACCGCAAACGGCCTGGTGTTCATGAAGCTCGGCGGCCTCAACCACCTGATCAGCAATCCGCGCGACATGCCCGGCTTCGTCAAGGAGCTGCGGAAGACCCGCTTCACCGCCTTCACCGGGGTCAACACACTGTTCAACGGCCTGCTCAACACGCCCGGCTTCGACAAGGTGGATTTCTCGACGCTGAAGTTCACCCTGGGCGGCGGCATGGCGGTGCAGCGCGCCGTGGCCGAGCGCTGGAAGCAGGTGACCGGGGTGACCCTGGTCGAGGCCTACGGCCTGACCGAGACCTCGCCCGCCGCCTGCATCAACCCGCTGACGCTGAAGGAATACAACGGCGCCATCGGCCTGCCGATCCCGTCCACCGACGCCTGCGTCAAGGACGACCAGGGCCAGACCATGGCGCCCGGCGAGGTCGGCGAGCTGTGCATCAAGGGTCCGCAGGTGATGAAGGGCTACTGGCGCCGTCCCGAGGAAACCGCCGGCGCCATCGATGCCGACGGCTGGCTGCACACCGGCGACATGGCGCGGATGGATCCGCAGGGCTTCTTCTACATCGTCGACCGCAAGAAGGACATGATCCTGGTCTCCGGCTTCAATGTGTACCCGAACGAGGTCGAGGACGTGATCGCGATGATGCCCGGCGTGCTGGAAGTGGCCGCGGTCGGGGTGCCGGACGAGAAGTCCGGCGAAGTGGTCAAGGTGGTCATCGTCAGGAAGGACCCCAACCTCACCGCCGAGGACGTCAAGGCCCACGCCCGCGCCAACCTGACCGGCTACAAGCATCCGCGCATCGTCGAGTTCCGCAAGGAACTGCCCAAGACCAACGTCGGCAAGATCCTGCGGCGGGAATTGCGCGACAGCCAACCGGCGGCCTAGGTCGCCGCTGGCGTGGACTCCGCGTCCACGCCGCCCGGGCAAGGGAAGGCACGCCACACCCTGCCCTCCACTTCGCGGCCCCTGCCGCCAAGCCGCGTGGCTGCAGCCAGCCACGCGCGCCGGCAGACGCGAATTTCTCCGTCTGCGTTGCCCTCAGTCCTCTGTTTGCGTAGGTGTAGCATCGGCTCGCGCGCCGCTTCCCGGCCACTGCGCACGCCGTTTCGCCGCCAACCAAAACACCGAGGAAATCCCATGAACGTTGACAAACGCTTCTTCAACCCGAGCTTCCCCACCATCCGCGTCGAGTCGAGCGTGGATGGCAATGCGCATTGGATGTTCATGCACAACGACGCGGCCATCGGCTCGCGCCCGTGCTTCAGGGACGACCTGCTCGACGACATGTGGGGCTTTACCGATGCGATCACACTGAGCGGCGGCAACGCGCTGCAGCGCGGGCAACTGCGGCACTTCGTATTGGCTTCGGATGCGAACGTGTTCAACCTCGGCGGAGACCTGGAGCTGTTTACCCAGCTCATTCGCCTGCGCGACAGGGACAGCTTGCTCGCCTACGCCAAGCGCTGCGTGGAAGGCGTGCATACCCTGCATACCGGCCTCGGCGGCGACGTACGGACCATCGCGTTGCTGCAGGGCGATGCCCTGGGCGGAGGCCTGGAGATGGCGTTGGCATGCCACACCATCGTGGCGGAGGAAGGCGTCGGCATGGGCTTGCCGGAGGTGATGTTCGGCCTGTTCCCAGGCATGGGCGCCTATTCCTTCCTGTGCCAGCGCGTATCGCCGCAACTGGCGGAGAAGATCATTCTGGAAGGAACGGTCTACAGCAGCGAGCAGATGCACGCACTCGGCGTGGTCGACATCCTGGTCCCCAGGGGCGAGGGAAAGGCGGCGGTCGAGGAGCTGATCCGCCTGCAGCAGCGCAGCAAGCTGTCCTATCTCGCGATGAACGCGGCACGTCGCATTTCCCAACAGGTGTCGTTGCAGGAACTGATGGCCATCACCGAAGTCTGGGTAGACACGGCGCTTGCGCTAGACGACAAGTCGCTACGCATGATGGACCGATTGGTGCGGGCGCAGACGCGGCGCGCGCACAACGTCGCCGCGCTCGCCTAGAAGACGCAGACCGGAGGAGGCCCGGGCCCGGCGGCATGCCGGGCTTTCCCTCAGCGCAGCTCGTTGCCGTCCTGCTGGCTGCTTTGCAGCGCCCGCAGGTCCAGCGCTTCCCTGCCCTCGGTCAGGCTGGCATTGAGCGTGGCCAGGCATTGCCGCCATTCGCTGCGCATCTGCCAATCCGCCATCCGCATCAGTTCGCCGCCAAGGTTGGCCATCTTCACCAGCCCCAGGTTGCTCGCCACGCCCTTTACCGCGTGCGCATGTTCGCGCAACCGCTCCCAATTCTCGGACTCGCCCGCCACCTGCATTCCGCCCAGGCAGCCATCGGCATCGTTGAGGCACTGGGAAATGAATTCCCGCTCGAATCCTTCGCCCATGCCCAGACCGGCCAGTTCGTCGAGCACGGACGAATCCAGCACACCCTCCTTGGCAAACCGCGATTGCGGTTCGGTCGGGCGCAACCTGCCGTCCGTGGCGATATCCGTCAGCGTGTCCAGCAGCCGCGAGGCCACTACCGGCTTGGCCAGGAACCTATGTGCGCCAGCCTGTTCGCAGCGGTGAATCGACTCCGGCGTGACGTCCGCGCTGAGCACCACGACCGGCGTGCGCGAGCGGCCGGCCTGCATGATCCGCAAGTGCTTGAGCATGTCCAGGCCGCTCATCCCCGGCATGTGCAGATCGACGATGACGGCATCGAAATCGGTTTCGGCAAGCGCATCGAGCACCGCTTCCGCGCCATCGAGACAGATCGCGCGATGGCCGGCCTTCTGCAGCAGGCGCTGCAGCACCATGCGGTTGGCCGCATGATCGTCGGCGACCAGGATGCGCATGCTGCGCACCCGCGCACGATGGCGCAGGAACGGATCCGTGAACGCGATGATGTTGCCGCTCGGCGACGGCTCTTCTTCGCTTGCGCCATCCCGAGCGTTGCTGGACAGCGGCGCGGCGGCGGCCGCGGCCTCGAACGGCAGCTCGAACCAGAAACGGCTCCCGCGCGGAGGACTCTCCTGGTAGCCTATGCTGCCGCCCATCGCTTCGACCAGGCCCTTGGCGATCGTGGTTCCCAGGCCGGTGCCTTCGTAGCGCCGGGACAGGCCCACGTCTGCCTGCTCGAAGGCCTCGAACAGGCGCGGGCGCATCGCGGGCGGCACGCCGATCCCCGTGTCGACGATGTCGAAACTCAACCGGAACGGCTCGCCGGCGTCGTTGCGCTGTATCCGGACATGGATGTCCACCCGCCCCATGTTGGTGAACTTGATCGCGTTGCCGGCCAGATTCAACAGGATCTGCCGCAGGTGCCCCGAATCGCCACGCACATGGTCTGGCACATCGGCCGCGACCTCCAGGTGATAGCCCAGCGCCTTGGCGCGCGCCTGCGGCTGCAGGATCAAGCCGATCTGCGCCAGCGTGTCGCGCAACGAGAAATCGTGTTTCTCGGTGCGGATCTTGCCCGCCTCGATGGCAGAAATATCCAGCACCTCTTCCACCAGGGACAGCAGACTGCGCGCGGACGCCTGGATGGTGCCGACGCACTCGCGCTGTTCCGCGTCCAGCTTGGTGGTGGCCAGGACTTCGGTCATGCCGGACAACCCGTTCAACGGGGTCCGGAACTCATGGCTCATGTTGGCAAGGAATCGGCTCTTGGCTTCGCTGGCGCGCCGCGCCTCCGCAGTCGCCTGGGTCAACTGCCGCAGCAGCCCCGACAGATACATGGGAATGGCCATCAGACCGGCCCACAGCCCGGCGCTCAGCGTGATGTTCTCGCGCCAGTAGCCATTGAGCAGGACCACGCAACCGAAACTGATGCAGGCGGACACCACGGCGCCGATCAGATAGCGGTTTCCGTAGCGAAGGCCATTGCCGACCGTGACCCACATGATGATGACGTAAAGCCAGGCCAGCGGTTCTCCCTGCAGGATCATCGCCACCGTCATCAGGCCATAGTCGGTCACCATGCCGATGACGCGCCGAACGTTCGACTTGCCTGGCCGCGCCAGAATCGCGGCGAACAGCGCCAGACCGACAAAGACGCCGACGCCACTCATCAGCACCGATGTCAGGTACACCTCGGGCGCGAGCTGACCCAGCTTTTCGGCGATCGTCATGCAGACGATGATGCACAGGAAGATGCCGACCCGGATCAGCGTCTGCCCGTGTTCGGTGTCCGTGCGTTGTCGCAAGCGGGCCCTGATCCATTCCAGCAGCGGTTTCACAGCGCGACCCCCGGCCGGACCGACGCGCTCGAGAACTTTTCGCAGATCAGATGCAACTGCTCGCGCCCGCGGAACAGCGCGTCCACGCAGCGCGGGTCGAACAGGCGGCCGCGTTGCGCGTAGAGATAGGCGAGGGTCGCATCCATGGTCCAGGCTTCCTTGTAGGGACGCGGCGAGATCAGCGCGTCGAAGACGTCGGCGACCGCCACGATCCGCGCCTCCAGCGGGATCGCTTCGCCGACCAGTCCGTCGGGGTATCCGCTGCCATCGTAACGCTCATGGTGGCGCAGCGCGATCAGCGCGCCGACCTGGATGAAGCGGTTCTGGCTGCCGCTGAGCAGTTCGTAGCCGATGCGCGGGTGCATGCGCATCACCGCCATCTCTTCCTCGTTGAGCTTGCCGGGCTTGAGCAGCACGGCATCGGGAATGGCGATCTTGCCCATGTCGTGCAGGCTGGCGGCCATCTCGATGACCCGCACCTCGTCCTCGGACAGGCCCAGCTGCTCGGCGATCAGGCCGGCCACGTGCGCCATGCGCTCCAGGTAGGCGCTGGTCCCGGCATCGCGGTACTCGATCGCCCGCGCCAGCCGCGACAGCGTCTCGCGCTCGCGTTCCTCGACCTCGCGCATGCTCGCCAGCAGGCGCTGTTCCAGCGACATCGCGCGCTGCTTGATGTTCTCGCTCTGCAGCCGCAGCTGCAGCAGGTTGTGGCAACGCGCGCGCAGTTCGCGCGGGCGGATCGGCTTGACCAGGAAGTCGATGATCCCGGCTTCCAGCGCGGCCTGGCGGATCGGCTCGTCGCCGACCACGGTGATCAGGATGATCGGAATGTCGCGGTGCTTGGGCAGGCGCCGCAGCCGTCGCGCGAATTCCAGCCCGTCCATGCCGGGCATGCGGTAGTCGAGCAGCAACAGGTCGACCTTGCCGGCCTCGCACCAGGCCAGCGCGGCCTGCGAGTCGCCGAAGTCGCGCACGGTGAGTTCCGGGGCGATGTCCTCGATCACGTGGCGCAACATCGTGCGCGCGGACGTCTGATCATCGACGATGACGATGTTCAAACGATTGTCCGCCCCCTGCGCCCAGTCTGGGCGCTCGCTGCTGGAGGATAGTCCGGACAGACTCATGCTGGCATCTTGCATCTGCGATCCTCTCGCCCACGGGCCTCGGGCTGTTGAGACAACAACGGGAAACGCTCCGGCGCCGGCCGCGCCGACCCAACCGCCTCACTTCCGCTTGCTTGCCTACCGCTTGCTTGCCGACGCCCGATACGAGAACCCCACGCCAAGGCCACCGCCGCCTTCGGCTAGATTAAGCCTCCGGACGCATATACGGGAACAGCAGCACGTCACGGATCGAATTGCTGCCGGTCAGCAACATTACCAGCCGATCGATGCCGATGCCCAGGCCGCCGGTGGGCGGCAGGCCGATCTCCAGGGCCCGGATGTAGTCGGCATCGAAGTGCATGGCCTCGTCGTCGCCGCCCTCCTTCGCCGCCACCTGGGCCTGGAAGCGGGCCGCCTGGTCTTCCGGATCGTTGAGCTCGGAGAAGCCGTTGGCGATCTCCTTGCCGTTGATGAACAGCTCGAAACGGTCGGTATAGCCCGGTTCGGTGTCGCTGGAACGGGCCAGCGGCGACACCTCGACCGGGTGGTCGGTGATGAAGGTCGGCTGGATCAGGGTGTGCTCGACGGTGGCCTCGAAGATCTCCAGCAGCAGCTTGCCCCAGCCGTAGGACGGCTTGGTGCGGATCTTCAGCCGCTCGCAGTGGCGCAGCAGCGCGTCGCGGTCGGTGCAGTCGGCGGCGCTGATCTGCGGGTTGTGGTGGCGCACCGCCTCGTCCATGCGCCAGCGGCGGAACGCCGGGGCCAGGTCGATGTCGGCGCCGTCCCAGTGCACCTGGGTGGTGCCGAGCACCTCCTGGGCCACGTCGCGGATCACACTCTCGGTCAGGTCCATCACCTCGTGGTACGTGGCGTAGGCCTCGTACAGCTCCATCATGGTGAATTCGGGATTATGCCGGGTGCTGACCCCTTCGTTGCGGAAATTGCGGTTGATCTCGTAGACCCGTTCCAGGCCGCCGACCACCAGCCGCTTCAGGTACAGCTCCGGCGCCACGCGCAGGTACAGGTCCAGGTCCAGCGCGTTGTGGTGGGTGGTGAACGGCTTGGCGGTGGCGCCACCGGGGATGTAATGCATCATCGGCGTCTCCACTTCCAGGAAGCGGCGCGCGTCCAGCCAGGCGCGCATCGCGCGGATGATCTTGGAGCGCTTGACGAACACCTCGCGCGCCTCCGGCGACACGATCAGGTCCACGTAGCGCTGGCGGTAGCGCTGCTCCACGTCGGACAGGCCGTGCCACTTGTCCGGCAGCGGACGCAGCGCCTTGGTCAGCAGCCGCAGCGCGCTGGCCCGGACCGACAGCTCGCCGGTCTTGGTGCGGGTCAGGCCGCCTTCCACGCCGATGATGTCGCCGATGTCCCAGCCCTTGAACGCGTCGTAGGCCGGGCCCAGCGCATTGGCCTGCAGGAACAGCTGGATGCGCCCGGACTCGTCCTGCAGCTGCACGAAGCTGGCCTTGCCCATCACCCGCTTGGCCAGCAGGCGCCCGGCCAGGCGCAGGCTGCGGCCCTCGGCCTCCAGCGCCTCGGCGCTCCAGCGCTCGGCGTCGGCGAACTCGGCCTGCAGGTCGCCGGCGTAATCGTTGCGGCGGAAATCGTTCGGATAGGCCACGCCCTGCGCGCGCAACGCTCCCAGCTTGGCGCGGCGTTCGGCGATGAGGCCGTTCTCGTCGACGGGAAGGGACGGCGCGGGGGTCTGCTCGGTCATGGGAATGGGTACGCGGAGAAGAAGGGAGAGGATGCAGCAGATGCGGGGGCTGCGGGGCGGAGCCGGCCCCCGCCGCGGCGGGCGCAGGCCGCCGGTTCAGGCGTCGCTGCGTTTGGCGCCGACTTCCAGGCCGGACTTGAGGCTGGCCTCGACGAATTCGTCCAGGTCGCCGTCGAGCACCTTCTGCGTGTCGGTGCGCTCGATGCCGGTGCGCAGGTCCTTGATCCGGCTCTGGTCGAGCACGTAGTTGCGGATCTGGCTGCCCCAGCCGATGTCCGACTTGGTCGCCTCGACCGCATCGCGCTCGGCGTTGCGCTTCTGGATCTCCAGTTCGTACAGCTTGGCGGCGAGCATCTTCATCGCGTTGTCGCGGTTCTGGTGCTGGCTGCGCCCGGTCTGGCAGGCGACCACGATGCCGGTCGGCACGTGGGTGATGCGCACCGCCGACTCGGTCTTGTTGACGTGCTGGCCGCCGGCGCCGGAGGAGCGGTAGACGTCGGTCTTCAGGTCGGCCGGGTTGATGTCGATGTCGATGTTGTCGTCCACCTCCGGCGACACGAACACCGAGGTGAAGCTGGTGTGGCGGCGGTTGTCCGAGTCGAACGGCGACTTGCGCACCAGCCGGTGCACGCCGGTCTCGGTCTTCAGCCAGCCGTAGGCGAAATCGCCTTCCACGCGCAGCGTGGCCGACTTGATCCCGGCCACTTCGCCACCGGAGACTTCCATCAGCTCGGTCTTCCAGCCGCGCGACTCGCACCAGCGCAGGTACATGCGCAGCAGGATTTCGGCCCAGTCCTGGGCCTCGGTGCCGCCGGCCCCGGCCTGGATGTCGACGAACGCATTGCTGGCGTCCATCTGTCCGGAGAACATGCGCTGGAATTCCAGCTTCTCCACGTGCGCCTGGAAGCGTTCGACGTCGGCGACCACCGCCAGCGCGGTGTCCTCGTCGTCCTCGCTCTCGGCCAGCTCCAGGAATTCCAGCGCCTCGTTCAGCCCGTCGAGCACGCTGGCGATGCCGCCGACGGTCTTCTCCAGGTTGGCGCGTTCGCGGCCCAGGCCCTGGGCGCGCTCGGGGTCGTTCCAGACGTCGGGGCTTTCGAGCTCCCGGGTCACTTCCTCCAGGCGTTCTTTCTTGACGTCGTAGTCAAAGAAACCCCCGGAGCGACAGCACCCGATCGGACAGATCGGCGATGCGGTGGCGGATGGGATTGAGTTCGATCATGGCGGCATTCCGGCAAACGGCAAACAAGAGCGCGATTCTAGCAATTCCGGCCGCCGCGCCACAGCGCGCGCGCTGCCGCGCCCGGGCCGGGCAGCACCTCGCTCACTCGGCGATCGCCGCTTCGCCCTCCCCGGCCGCCGTGCGCAGGGCGGCGCGGTAGCGGCGGCTGCACGGCACATGGCTGCCGTCGCGCAGGTGCACGCGCGCCTCGCCGGCCTCCAGCGGCTCGATCGAGACCACGCAACCCAGGTTGACGATGTAGCTGCGGTGGATGCGCACGAACACCGCCGGGTCGAGCCTGGCCTCGATCGCGGCCATGGTGCTGCGCAGCGGATAGTCGTGGCCGCGCACGCGCAGGTTGACGTAGTTGCCCGAGGCCTGCAGCCATTCGATGTCGGCGGCGGCGACCAGGAACTCGCGGCCGAGCTTGCGCACCAGGAACCGCTCCGGGCGCTCCAGCGACTCCACCGGCGGGCCTTCGTCGGGCGCGCCGAGCAGGGCCGCCTCGCCCTGCCAGCGGCGCAGCAGGAAGCGGTACATCTCCACGCACAGCAGCATCGAGGCCAGGCTGCGCACGTCCTTCAGGTATTCGTAGGCCAGCCCCTGCGGCCACGGGCCGAAGTCGTAGTGCTGGCCCTGCAGCCGGTACACCACGCTGCGGATCGCGACCATGCCCAGCACGTGCAGCACCGACAGCGCGACGCTGCCCAGCAGATAGGCCGGCAGCCGCTGCCGCCAGTTGTCCCAATGCAGCGGATAGCGCCGGGTCAGCAGCACCAGCAGCGGCACGATCAGCAGCAACACCAGATTGCTGGACCATTCCCACAGCGCCGGCTCCCAGGCGGCGAAGTGCAGCCCGCTGCGGCGGATGTCCATCAACACGGTAATGCTGTTGGCGCTGCCGTTGACCAGGGTCAGCGCGACCCAGAAGCCGATCTCGAAGCTGCGGCGCCACGGCAGGAAACGGGCGTAGACGCTGGTGGCGGGCGATCCGGACATGGCGCATTTTAGCGCGCCGGCCACTCGGCAATGGCCGGCGCGCGGACGGCCTCAGCGCACCTCGAACTCGCCGACCAGGATCGTCTCCTTCGCGTCCTTCAGCCGCAGCGTCACCTGCTGGTCGCGCTGCGTGGCGCTGCCCCAGCCGGTGCTCAGCTGCAGGTGCAAGGTGGTGGCGCCGGTGACCAGCGGCTGGCGGTCGCCGAAGAAGTTCGCCTCCACCTTGTACTTGCCCGGCTTGGCGCGGCGCAGCGAGAACTCTTCCGGCCCGTAGCCGCCGGTGAAGTCCTGCGACAGCTGCCCGCCCTGGTAGGTCGAGCGGTGCGCGTAGTAGCAGCGCTCGCCGTTGGGATCGGTCACCCACAGGTCCATGTCGCTGTTGTCGCTGTCCCAGTTCAGCACCACGCGCAGGTCCAGCGGCAGGTTGCGCTGCAGGCGCGGGTCGATGAAGGCGGTCTGCAATGGCCGCTGCGAGCGCGCCACGATCGCGTTCAATTCGTTCAAGGCGATCAGCGCCACGCCGTCGAAGCGGGGATCCCAGTCGCGTGCGACCACCTGGTACAACTGTTCGATCGCGGCCTGCGCGTCGCCGCCCGCGGCATAGGCCAGGCCCAGGTCGCGGAAGCTCTGCGGCTCTTCCTCGCCCAGCCGCAGCACCTGCTCGAACACCGGCACCGCCAGGTCCGCCCTGCCCGCCTGCAGCAACCGGTAGCCGAGCACGCGCAGCACATGGCGGTTCTCCAGCTGCAGTTCGGCCAGGTTCGACAGCACGCGCAACGCCAGTTCGCGCTGGCCGCGTTCGAACAGCACGTCGGCCACGTCCAGGTAGAACGCCACGCTGTCGGCGTGCGCGGCGCGCTCGCCCAGGTACAGCGGATAGACCGCCTCCGGCGCGGCGGCACGCAGGCGCCGGGCATACGGCGAATCAGGCTGCCAGGGCTGCAATGCCAGGGAAATCGCGGTGGACGCAGGCGCGCCGGCACGCGCATCGGCGTTCGTCGCAGCGCCGTCCGCTGCCGCGACCGCACCGCTGACGGCCACCGCATCCAGCGCAGCAGGCTCTGCCGCCGGCATCGGCGCGGCGGGTGCAGGCGGCGGCGCCATGGCCATCGCCGGTGCGGGCCGGGAAACGCCGTCGCGCCGCTCCCGACTGGCGTCGCCCACCCCGCCTTGCGGCTTGGCCTGCGGCGGTGCGTTCTTCGGGAACGTGCGCTGCCACCAGGCGATGCGCTGCGCGAAATCCTCGGCGACGCGATCGATGCGCTGCTTGCGCTGTTCGCCCTGCTCCTGCTGGCGTTGCGCCTGCGCGCGTGCGACCGCCTCGCGCAGCGCCGGTGGCGGCGCGATGGCGTAGCGCACGTAGTCGTCGACGTTCTCCAGCACCAGCAGCGAGGTCTCGGCGCTGACCAGGCCGAAGCGGCTGGCCAGTTGCTGGCGGCGCGCGGCGTCGCCCACCGGATCGGCGGCCAGGCGGCGCAGCATGGCCCGCGCCCAGGCACCGGGCACCAGATCGCCAGGCACTTCGCTGGCGTCGCGCAACGGGAGACGCAGGCGGCGCATGCTGGCGGCGGTGGCGATCTCCAGCTGCAGCGTCGCATCGCCGCCGAGCAGGCGCCCGGCGATGCGCAGATAGCCGTCGTCGGCGTAGCGCGAATCGGCGACCAGATCGGCGACGCCCTCGCCCTGCAACGCCACCAGTTCGCCGCCGCGCTGCAGCAGGCGTTCGCTGGCCTGCTGCACGCCCTGCACGCCCTGCAGCTCGATCAAGCGGCCGCCGCGCGCTTCCGCCGATGCCGCCAGGCGTGCGGCATCGGCATGGGCACCGGCCGAATCGACCGCGTACAGGCGCTGGCCCGGCGCCAGCGCCGGCAAGGCCTGCGCGCCGTAGTTGCCCAGGCCATCGCTGAACAACAGATACTCCTGCACGTCCGCCACCGGCCGCCAATCGCCCAGCGCGCTGGCGCCGTCCGGCTGCAGGCCCTGCAGCATCGCTTTCAACGCGCTCCAGTCGCCGGCGCGCACCTGGAAACGGCGCGGCGCCTCGGCGCGGTCGCGCAGCACGATCAGATCGACCTGCGCATCGCCGAGTGCGGCGAAATAGCGCTGCAGCAGCGCCAGTTCCGCAGCAATGTCGCGCTGCCGCGCCGAACCGGACGCGTCCCACAGCAGGCCGATGCGCTGCGGCAACGGGCGTGCGCTGCGCAGATCGGCGATCGGCACCAGCGCCTGGAAATAGCGTTGGCCGTCGTGGCTGCCGACCGCCACGCGCGGGTCGCTGCTCGCGCGCAACGACAGCGCCAGTTCCTTCGGCAGCTGCGACGGGGTACCCGACCAGTCCGCCGCATAGCCGCCTGGCGTCGGCAGCAGGCGCAGGCCTGCAGGCAACGCCGCGGCCTCGATCGGCGCCGCCTGCGTGCTCAACTCCAGGCGCAGCGCCTGGGCGCTGGCCGCATAGCCCAGCGGCAGCCGCCACTGCCAACCGGCGGCGGTGCGCGGCAGCGACTCGCGATAGACCAGGCGCACGCGGCGACTGCCGTGCGCGGGAATCGGATACAGCCGCAACTGGAACTGGTTGCCGGCGGTCTGCTCGACCAGGCCCGGGTCCACCCCGCGCCGCTCGATCGCCTCGAACACCTGGCGCCCGCGCGCCTTCGGCACCGGCACCGCGTCGCGCATCTGTCCGTCGATGTCCAAGGCGAAGCCGCTGATCTGCTGGCCGTCGCGCAGCGGGAACGCCAGTTGCCCTTCCAGCACGCGCGCATTGGGGTTGAAGAACAGCAGCTCCACCGTGGTTTCGGCCAGGCCGGCCGCGGCATGTGCGCTCACCGTCGCCGAGCGCAGCTCGACCGGGCGCTCGCCGGCATCGGTACGCAACAGCGGCGCCACCAGTTGCCGCTGCGGCGCGGATTGCGCCCAGGCCGGCACGCCGGCAGACAACGACAACACCAGCAAGCACAGGCGTTTGCGCGCGATGGACGGCATGGATCACTCCTTGATGGGACGATACAGCTTGAACGTCCGGTACGGCGCTGCGGGGTTAGCGCGGCTGTTTTCCCTTCTCCCATTGGGAGAAGGTGCCCCGCAGGGGCGGATGAGGGTACGGGCGCCAGCCTCCTGCACTCGAACTCCGCGAGTCGCTTTCGCGCCGCACCCTCACCCCAACCCCTCTCCCGGGGGGAGAGGGGCTATGCACGCCTGGCTGTTCCCCAACCCCTTTCGCGAGGGAAGAGGGGTCAAGAAAGGCGGATCAGCCCGACAGGCTCCGGCAGTGCTCCACCACCAGCTGCACCGCGTCGCCGCCGCGATAGTCGTCGGCGACCAGGCGGTAGGCGATGTGCACGCGGCGGCCGGGTTCGCTGCCGCGCCAACCGTTGAAATGGATCGCGTTCAACGGCTCGCCGCGGCCGGCGCAACGCAGGCTCAGCTTGAGGTGGCGCTCCTTCAGCAGGCGCCACTGCAGCACCTCGAACTCGCCGTCGAACAGCGGTTCGGGGAAGCCCTGCCCCCACGGCCCGGCCAGGCGCAGCGCCTCGGCATGGCGATGGTCCAGCTCGTGCGGATCCAGCGCGCCGTCGCTGAGCAGTTCGGCCTGCAGCAGCGCCGCGTCCAGGCTGGCCAGCGCATGCTCGCGGAACAGCTGTTCGAACTCGGCCAGCGCGGCCTGCGGCAGGCTCAGGCCCGCGGCCATCGCATGGCCGCCGAACTTGTCCATCAATCCGGGCCGGCGCACGTCCACCGCGGCCATCGCGTCGCGGATGTGGAAGCCGGGAATCGAGCGCGCCGAGCCGCGCAACTGGTCGCTGCCCGGCTCGGCCGGGGCGAAGGCGATCACCGGGCGATGCAGGCGGTCCTTCATCTTCGAGGCGACCAGGCCGATCACGCCCGGATGCCAGTCGGCATCGAACAGGCACACCGCCACTGGCGGCTCATCCGGCGCGGCCAGCAGCGCCTGCGCCACGGTGGCCTCGGCGGCGTCGGTCATCTGCTGCTGCACCGCACGGCGCTCGCCGTTGATCTGTTCCAGCGTGGCGGCGATCTCGCGCGCCTGCTGCGGGTCCTCGCACAACAGCAGCTCGATACCCAGCGCCATGTCCTCGAGCCGGCCGGCGGCATTGAGCCGAGGCGCCAGCGCGAAGCCGATGTCGCCGGCGCTGAGCCGCGCCGGGTCGCGGCCGCTGGCTTCGATCAAGGCGCGCAGGCCGATACAGCCGTCGCCGCGCTGCAGGCGGCGCAGCCCGGCCGCCACCAGCGCGCGGTTGTTGGCGTCCAGCGGCACCAGGTCGGCGACGGTGCCGACCGCGACCAGGTCCAGCAGCACCGTCAGGTCCGGCGCCTGCGCCGCGAACGCGCCGCGCTCGCGCAGGTGCCGGCGCAATGCCAGCAGCACATAGAAGATCACGCCGACGCCGGCCAGCATCTTGCTCGGGAACGCGTCGCCGGCCAGGTTCGGATCGACGATCGCATCGGCCGGCGGCAGCACGCTGCCCGGCAGGTGGTGGTCGGTGACCAGCACCTGCCAGCCCAGCGCCTTGGCCGCGGCCACGCCGGCATGGCAGGCGATGCCGTGGTCGACGGTGACCAGCAGATCCGGCTGCAGCGGCGCCAGTTCGGCGACCAGCGCCGGCGACAGGCCGTAGCCGTGCACCATGCGGTTGGGCACCGCATGCAGCACCTGCGCGGCGCCGAGCAGGCGCAGCCCGCGCACCGCGACCGCGCAGGCGGTGGCGCCGTCGCAATCGAAATCGCCGACGACCAGGATCCGCTTGCCGGCAGCGATCGCGGCGGCCAGCAGCGCGACCGCCGCGTCGATGCCGCTCAGCGCATCCGGCGGCAGCAGCTGCGCCAGCTTCGGCTGCGCCAGGCTGGCATCGTGCGCGCCGCGCGCGGTGTAGATGCGGCGCAGCAGCGGCAGCACGCTGTCCGTCCACGGCCCGCCCTCGGCGGCCGGCCGCCGGGTGATGCGCAGCGGCGGACTCATGCGTCCAGGCGCGCCAGCGGCCGCCGCCAGAAGCGCCAACGCTGCTCGCGCTCGATCCGGAAACGCGTGCCGTCCTCGAAATCCAGCAGCAGCTGCCGCAGTTCGCCCAGGCGCAGCGCTTCGAGCAGCGGCTGCATCACCTCGCCGACGAACTGCTCGGGCGCGCGCAGCTGGCGCAGGTCGACCAGCGCATCCACGCGCGGCGCCTGCTCGGCGTCGATCCCGGCGGCCTGGGTCAGCGCGCGCAGCAGCGGCTCGCGGCTGCGCACCTGCGCATGCACGGTGGTGACCGTGGCCGGCAGCGCGCCGCCGCCCCAGAACCACAGCGAGTTGATCGCCGGCTGCCCGCGGGCGACGCGCTCGCGGTTCCACGGATGCTGGTGCAGCAGCACCTGGGTCTCGGTCAGCAGCGCCCGCCAGCGCCGCCCGCCCTCGCCCTGCGGCAGGTGGTCGAACAGGTCGGCGCCGAGCACCTGCGCCGGTGCGGCGAACTCGGGCAGCACGCTGCCCGGGTCCAGTCGCAGATACCAGCGGGTGGGTTCGGCGGCATCCAGCGCCAGGCCGGCCTCGGCGAACACCTCCTGCAGCGACGGCAGCAGCGCGGCCAGGTCGATGGCGTCGATCGCGAGCATGTCGCCATGCGCCATCAGCCGCGCGCCCTGCATGTCCGGCACCACGTAGGCCGGATCGGCGCGCAGCCATACGGCATCGCCGGCATCGCCGGCATCCAGCTGCCGGGTCAGCGCCGCCACCGGCCATTGCCCGGGCGGCAGCGCGAAATGGCGGCGCAGCTGCGCTTCGGAGCCTGGATCCAGACGCTCGCGCTCGGCGCGGCCGAACGCCCGCGCCACCTCGCCGGTCAGCGCGGCAGCGGCCAGGCGCGCGCGCTCCGGCAACAACAAGGTGGCGACCGCCACGGCGTCAGCCGACGTATTCGACGCTGACGATCTCGTACTCGCGACGCCCGGCCGGGGCGTCGATGCTGACACTGTCGCCTTCCAGCTTGCCGATCAGCGCGCGCGCCAGCGGCGAGGAGATCGCGATCAGCCCCAGCTTGATGTCCGCTTCCAGATCGCCGACCAGCTGGTAGCGCTTCTCTTCGTCGTTTTCCACGTCGGCCAGGGTCACGGTCGCGCCGAACACCACCTTGCTGCCGACCGCCAGCTTGCTGACGTCGATGACCTCGGCGTGCGACAGCTCGCTCTCCAGCTGCTTGATGCGGCCTTCGATGAACCCCTGCTGCTCGCGCGCGGCGTGGTACTCGGCGTTTTCCTTGAGGTCGCCGTGCGCGCGCGCCTCGGCGATCGCGGCGATGACTTCGGGCCGCTTGACCGACTTCAACTGGTCGAGTTCTTCGCGCAGACGCTGCGCGCCTTGCATGGTGATCGGGGCTCTCACGCTTCCAGCTCCTTGTGCAGTTCCTGCAGCGCCCAGACCGGACCGGTGCCGCGGAATTCCAATGAATGCACCAGCGCGCGGGCGCCGGCGACGGTGGTCGAATAGGTGACGCGGTGCTGCAGGGCTTCGCGCCGGATCGAGAACGAATCGGAGATCGCCGCGCGGCCCTCGGTGGTGTTGACGATATACACGATTTCGCCGTTCTTGATCAGGTCGACGATATGCGGGCGGCCCTCGGCCACCTTGTTGATCTGGTCGCACTGCAGGCCGTGCTGGCGCAGCCATGCGCAGGTGCCGCTGGTCGCGACCAGGGTGTAGCCGCGCTCGACCAGCGCCTGCGCCACCGGCAGCACGCGCTGCTTGTCCGGGTCGCGGACCGACAGGAACGCCTTGCCCAGCGGCGGCGCCTTGATCCCGCCGGCTTCCTGCGCGCGCGCGAACGCGGCGCCGAAGCTGCGGCCCACGCCCATCACCTCGCCGGTGGAGCGCATCTCCGGGCCGAGGATCGGGTCCACGCCCTGGAACTTGGCGAACGGGAAGATCGCTTCCTTCACCGAGTAGTAGTCGGGCACGATCTCCTTCAGCGCGCCCTGCTCGGCCAGGGTCTTGCCGGCCATGCAGCGCGCGGCGATCTTGGCCAGCGCCATGCCGGTGGCCTTGGACACGAACGGCACCGTGCGCGAGGCGCGCGGGTTCACTTCCAGCAGGAACACGATGTCGTCGCCGGCCTCGTCCACCTGCACCGCGAACTGGGTGTTCATCAGCCCGACCACGTTCAGGCCCTTGGCCAGCATCACCACCTGGCGGCGCAGTTCGGCCTGGGTCTTGGCCGACAGCGAGTACGGCGGCAGCGAGCACGAGGAATCGCCCGAATGCACGCCGGCTTCCTCGATGTGCTCCATCACCCCGCCGATCAGCACCTGGCCGTCCTTGTCGGCAATGATGTCCACGTCCACTTCCACCGCGTTGTCGAGGAAGCGGTCCAGCAGCACCGGCGAATCGTTGGAGACCTTGACCGCGTCGCGCACGTAGCGCGCCAGGTCCGATTCGCCGTAGACGATCTCCATCGCGCGGCCGCCGAGCACGTAGCTCGGGCGCACCACCAGCGGGTAGCCGATCTCGCGCGCCAGCACCAGCGCTTCGTCGGCGTTGCGCGCGATGCGGTTCGGCGGCTGCTTCAGGCCCAGCTTGTCGACCAGCTGCTGGAAGCGCTCGCGGTCCTCGGCCAGGTCGATCGAGTCCGGGCTGGTGCCGATCACCGGCACGCCGTTGGCCTCCAGCGCGCGCGCCAGCTTCAGCGGGGTCTGCCCGCCGTACTGCACGATCACGCCCTTGGGCTGCTCCAGCTCGACGATCTCCAGCACGTCTTCCAGGGTCAGCGGCTCGAAGTACAGGCGGTCGGAGGTGTCGTAGTCGGTGGACACGGTCTCCGGGTTGCAGTTGACCATGATGGTTTCATAGCCATCCTCGCGCAGCGCCAGCGCCGCGTGCACGCAGCAGTAGTCGAACTCGATGCCCTGGCCGATGCGGTTGGGACCGCCGCCGAGGATCATGATCTTGTCGCGGTCGCTGGGCTTGGCCTCGCATTCGTCCTCGTAGGTCGAATACAGGTAGGCGGTGTCGGTGGCGAATTCGGCCGCGCACGAGTCAACCCGCTTGTACACCGGGCGCACCTTGTGCGCGCGGCGCAGCGCGCGCACCGCCGCCTCGTTGGTGCCGCACAGCTCGGCCAGGCGCGCATCGGAGAACCCAGCGCGCTTGAGCGTGCGCAGGCGCGCGGCGTCCAGCGAGCCCAGGCCGTCGGCGGCCAGCTGTTTCTCCTGCGCGATCAGGTCCTCGATCTGGTCCAGGAACCACGGATCGATGAACGACAGCGCATGCACCTGCTCCACGCTCATGCCGGCGCGGAACGCGTCGGCGACGTAGAACAGCCGCTCCGGACCGGGCGCCTTCAGCTCGCGCTTGAGCGCGGCCATGTCGTCCTCGCTGCCCAGGTCCAGCCCGGTCGGGTCGAGCCCGATCTTGCCGGTCTCCAGGCCGCGCAGCGCCTTCTGCAGCGATTCGGAGAAGGTCCGGCCCATCGCCATCACCTCGCCCACCGACTTCATCTGCGTGGTCAGGCGCGCATCGGCCTGCGGGAACTTCTCGAACGCGAAGCGCGGGATCTTGGTCACCACGTAGTCGATCGACGGCTCGAACGAGGCCGGGGTCAGGCCGCCGGTGATCTCGTTCTTCAGTTCGTCCAGGGTGTAGCCGACCGCCAGCTTGGCGGCGACCTTGGCGATCGGGAAGCCGGTGGCCTTGGACGCCAGCGCCGAGGACCGCGACACGCGAGGGTTCATCTCGATGACGACGACGCGGCCGGTCTGCGCGTTGATGCCGAACTGCACGTTGGAGCCGCCGGTGTCCACGCCGATCTTGCGCAGCACCGCGATCGAGGCGTCGCGCAGGCGCTGGTATTCCTTGTCGGTCAGGGTCTGCGCCGGGGCCACGGTGATCGAGTCGCCGGTGTGCACGCCCATCGGGTCCAGGTTCTCGATCGAGCAGACGATGATGCAGTTGTCCGCGGTGTCGCGGACCACTTCCATCTCGAACTCCTTCCAGCCCAGCACCGACTCTTCGACCAGCACTTCGCTGGTCGGCGACAGCTCCAGGCCGCGGCCGACGATCTCGATCAGTTCCTCGCGGTTGTAGGCGATGCCGCCGCCGCTGCCGCCGAGGGTGAAGCTGGGGCGGATGATGGTCGGATAGCCGACCCGGGTCTGGATCTCCAGCGCTTCCTCGAGGGTGTGCGCCACCGCCGCCTTCGGGCATTCCAGGCCGATCTCGGCCATCGCCACGCGGAACAGCTCGCGGTCCTCGGCCATCATGATCGCCTCGCGCTTGGCGCCGATCAGTTCCACGCCGTACTTTTCCAGCACGCCGTGATCGGCCAGGTCCAGCGCGCAGTTCAGCGCGGTCTGCCCGCCCATGGTCGGCAGCAGCGCGTCGGGCTTTTCCTTGGCGATGATCTTCTCGACCGTCTGCCAGTTGATCGGCTCGATGTACACGGCGTCGGCCATGTTCGGGTCGGTCATGATCGTGGCCGGGTTGCTGTTGACCAGCACCACCCGGTAGCCCTCGTCGCGCAGCGCCTTGCACGCCTGCGCGCCGGAGTAGTCGAACTCGCAGGCCTGGCCGATGACGATCGGGCCGGCGCCGATGATGAGGATGGTTTTTAGGTCGGTGCGCTTGGGCATGTCAGCTCCGGGACTCGGGACTTGGGACTCGGGACTCGGATTCGAGCTTCTGCAGCAAGCTGCGATGCAGCTTGTAAAGCATGCGGCCGACCCGGTCACACGTCGATAGGGCTTCTTCGATTGCTGCTGCGTCGCCCAGGGAAAGCTCCAGCGCCAACAGCAATTGCGTTTGCAGTTCGGCGCAGGATCCCTGCGCCATGGAAATGAATCTTGCGTAGTCACGCGCGCCGTAGCGTGCGTTGCCTTCGGCGATGTTAGAAGGAATGGATACGGCGGAACGTTGCAGTTGTGACGTCAAGCCATAACGCTCTTCCCGCGGAAAATCCGCAGTGATTTCGTAAACCTGCTTGGCCAACGTCATCGCCAACTGCCAAACCTCGAGTTCTCGGAAGTGCGAGGGGCTCACTGCACCGAGCTCGAGTCCCGAGTCCCGAGTCCCAAGTCCCGCATCAGCGCGGTGAAGCGGTCGAACAACGGCGCCACATCGCGCGGACCCGGCGAGGCTTCCGGGTGGCCCTGGAAGCTGAAGGCCGGCGCGTCGGTCAGTTCGATGCCCTGGTTGGTGCCGTCGAACAGCGAGCGATGGGTCACCCGCACGTTGGCCGGCAGCGACGCTTCGTCCACCGCGAAGCCGTGGTTCTGCGAGGTGATCATCACCCGGCCGCTGTCCAGGTCCTGCACCGGGTGGTTGGCGCCGTGGTGGCCATGGCCCATCTTCAGGGTCTGCGCGCCGGCGGCCAGCGCCAGCAGCTGGTGGCCCAGGCAGATGCCGAAGGTCGGGATCTTCCTGGCCACGATTTCCTTGATCGCCGCGATCGCGTAGTCGCACGGCGCCGGATCGCCCGGGCCGTTGGACAGGAACACGCCGTCCGGCTGCATCGCCAGCACCTCGGCGGCGGGCGTCTGCGCCGGCACCACGGTGACCTCGCAACCGCGCTCGGCGAGCATGCGCAGGATGTTGAGCTTCACCCCGTAGTCGTAGGCGACGACCTTGTACTTCGGCGCGGCCTGCGCGAACGCGTTGCTGTCCAGGTCGAGCTGGCCGTCGCGCCACGCATAGGCCTTGTCGGTGGACACCACCTTGGCCAGGTCCATGCCCTTGAGCCCGGGGAAGGTGCGCGCCGCTTCCAGCGCGGTGTCCACGTTCACTTCGCCGGCCATCACCGCGCCGTTCTGCGATCCCTTCTCGCGCAGGATGCGGGTCAGCTTGCGGGTGTCGATGCCGGCGATGGCGACCACGCCGCGCTGGATCAGCCAGTCCGGCAGCGACACCTGGCTGCGCCAGCTGCTGGGACGGCGCGGCACGTCGCGCACGATCAGGCCGGCCGACCAGACCTGGGCGGCTTCGTCGTCCTGGTCGGTGCAACCGGTGTTGCCGATATGCGGGTAGGTCAGGGTGACCAGCTGACGGGCGTAGGACGGATCGGTGAGGATCTCCTGATAGCCGGTCATCGCGGTGTTGAACACCACTTCGCCGACGGACAGGCCGGCGGCGCCTACGGATTCGCCCTCGAACACGGTGCCGTCTTCAAGGACAAGGATTGCGGGTTGAGTCACGGGGTTCGCCTTGGGGAGAGAGGAACCCTGCCCCACCAACTTGCGGCTGCAAGAAACCGCGAACTCGGCGCTTCTCCGGGTCCGTGGCGATGGGTAACAGGCGAGCGAGAATTGTACCGACGCGGACCTGTCCGCGCCAGACGTTTATGTGAAAGCGCCGTTCAGCCGAGCAGATCGCGCAGCCGGCAGGCCCCGGGCGCGCGACCCGGCAGGCGCGCGGCGGCATGCAGCGCGCCGCGGGCGAAGATGTCGCGGTTGCTGGCGCGGTGCACCAGTTCCACCCGCTCGCCGAGCCCGGCGAACTGCACCAGGTGCTCGCCGACGATGTCGCCGGCGCGCAGGCTGGCGTAGCGCGGCTGCGCGCCGCCGTGCGCGGCCGCCTCGCCCAGGGTCAGCGCGGTGCCGGACGGCGCATCCTGCTTGTGCACGTGGTGCGATTCGACGATGTCGCAGTCCCAGCCCGGCAGCGCCGCGGCGGCGCGTTCCACCAGCTCGTTCAGCACCGCCACGCCGAGGCTGAAGTTCGACGCCCAGATCAGCGGGATGCTCCGCGCCGCGTCGGCCAGTGCCTGCCGCTGCGCCTCGTCCAGGCCGGTGGTGCCGGACACCAGCGCCGCACCGCGCGCCACGCACAGCGCCAGCACCGGGTCGAAGCCTTGCGGCAGGCTGAAATCGACCGCCACGTCGAACGCCGGCGCGCCATTCAGTTCGGCCGCGGCGAAGTACGGCACCCCGTCGATCACCCGCTGCGCCGGCGCCCGGCGGATCACCGCACCGACCACCTGCAGCGCCGGATCCTGCGCCGCCAGCCGCAACAGCGCCTGGCCCATGCGGCCGGACGCACCATGAATCAACACACGTACGGGGGAAGTCGTCATCGCACAAGGCTAGCGGTTTGTGGCGATGGGCGACAGGGGTGTTGGGCTAGCGGCGTCGACCGGGAGAAACCGCTTCAACCCTGACATCGTCCGCAACCGGTGGGTCCGTCGCTTCGTTCGTCGCGGCTGAAGTCGCTCCCGCAAAGGGCTCGCGGCCAACGCATCCGGGCGCACTGCAGGAGGAGCCTCGGCCCCGACAGCTTCACCAGAAGCCGGAAAGTCGATCGCTCCGTTCGTTGCATTGCCGGCAAGCGCCGGCTATTCGGCCGCCGGCCGTCCCAGCAGACGCTTGTCCCAGCATTCGACTTCGCGCTGGGCCAGGCGCCGTTCGAACAGCACGCGCCAGTTCGGCACCAGCGGCAGCGCCAGCACCTGCTCCAGCAGCGCCGGATCCACCTCGCGCCGGTAGAGCAGCTGGATCAGCCGCGCCAGCGACCAGTCCGGATAGGGCCGCTCGAGCAGGGTCAGGCGATCGCCGGCCGCCACCTCTCCCGGCTGCAGCACGCGGTAGTACCAGCCGGTGCGGCCGCTTTCCTGCACGCGCCGCGCCAGCGTCGCCACGCCGAAACGGTCGGACAGCTTCCAGCACGGCTGCCGCGACTGCGAGACCTCGACCAGCGCCGTGCCCAGCCGCAGCCGGTCGCCCAGGCACAGGTCGGCCTCGGTGGCGCCGTGCGTGCTGAGGTTCTCGCCGAACGCGCCCGGCGCCTCCAGCAAGGCGTGCGCGCCCAGCTCCTGGCGCCAGGCCGTGTAGTGGTCGCGCGGGTAGTGGTGCAGCGCCTTGTCCGGGCCGCCGTGCACGCGGCGGTCGCCCTGCTCGTCCAGCTCCAGGCCTTCGATCCCGATCCGCAATCGCCCGGACAGCGGCCGCTTGGCGATCGCGCTGCGGCTGCCGGGCCGGGTGAACTCCTGCACGCGGCCGACCAGCACCGCATCCACGCCCAGGTCCAATGCCGCAGCCGAGTGCATGCGCCGCCGCCCCGGTGCCGGATCAGGCCGCCGCGCCGCGATGCGCGGCGACTTCGGCCTGCAGCAGTTCGCCGAGGATGCGCACGCCAGCGTCGATGCGTTCTTCCGGCACGGTCACGAACGACAGCCGCAAGGTGTTGCGCTGCGGTTCGACCGCGTAGAACGGCGCGCCCGGCACGAAGGCCACGTTGCGCTCGATCGCCTTGGCCAGCAGCGCGCCGCCATCCATGCCTGCCGGCAACTCGACCCAGATGAACATGCCGCCGGCGGGGCGGTTCCAGCGCACCTGCGCCGGAAAATATTTCTGCAGCGCCACAAGCATCTGCTGGCAGCGGCTCGCGTACAGGCTGCGGATACCGGGGATGTGCGCATCCAGGAAGCCGTCCTGCACCGCCTCGTAGACGATGCGCTGGCTGAACGAGGGCGTGTGCAGGTCCGCCGCCTGCTTGGCCTGCACCAGCTTGGCGTGCACCGCTTCCGGCGCCACCACGAAACCCAGGCGCAGGCCGGGTGCCAGCACCTTGGAGAACGAGCCCATGTAGATCGCGCCCTCCGGATGCATCGACAGCAGGCTCGGCAGCGTGTCGCCGCTGTAGCACAGCTCGCCGTAGGGGTCGTCCTCGACGATCGGCACGCCGGCGGCGGCCGCACGCGCGACCAGCGCCTGGCGCCGGTGCAGCGGCAGGCGCCGCCCGGTCGGGTTCTGGAAGTTCGGCAGGCAGTACATGAAACGCGCGCCGGCCAGTTGCGCGTCGTCCAGCGCATCCACCACCAGCCCGTCGTCGTCCGAGCGCATCGCCGCGAACGCCGGCTGGAACAGCGAGAACGCCTGCAGCGCGCCCAGGTAGCTCGGCGTCTCCACCAGCACCTTGCTGCCTTCGTCGATGAACACCTTGCCGAGCAGGTCCAGGCCCTGCTGCGACCCAGTGGTGATCAGCACCTGGCTCGGGCGGATCGTGACGCCGTCGCGGCTCAGGCGCGCGGCCACCCATTCGCGCAGCGGAAGATAGCCTTCGGTCGGGCCGTATTGCAGCGCAGCGTGGGGCGCCTCGCGCAGGACCTTGTCGCAGGCGTACTGCATGCGCGCCACCGGGAACGTGTCCGGCGACGGCAGCCCGCCGGCGAAGGAGATCACCTCCGGGCGTTCGGTGACCTTGAGGATTTCGCGGATCGCCGAACTGGTCAGCGCCTGCGCACGGCGGGAGAACTGGAAGGAGGTCGTCATGCTTACCAGCATAACGTCAGCATGGACACACTCCACTGTGCGGCGCAGCGCAAGCGACAGCGCCGGTCGGCGATGGACCGGGCCGACCAGGTCGTGCCTGCGCTGGCCCAGGCATAGGTCCGGCAACGTCGACGCACGATGGGGGCGTGGCTACGCGTGGCGGTCCGCAGGAACGGAGCGACCAGGGTGGAGCGCGCCTCGACCAGCGCCGAGCGCTGGTCCGGCGCGATCTCGACGCTGCGGATGGGGTGGCTGCAGCGGCAGAATTCGCTGCGCCGGCCAGCGGACGCCAGTTGGCCCAACACAGGCGTCGTGTCCTTGCTGGCCGCGCAGACCTGGTGTCCGGCTATCGACCCGCTCCGACCACCTGCCCGAACCGCTGACGCTCGGCGCTGGATGCCGATGGGCGCGCGACGGCGGTCGCGAGCGTGGACCTGAGCGCCGGACTCAATTGCACGTCGCCGCTGGCGACGGCATCGAGCGTGGTCATCACCAAGGGGCTGGTGGCGCCACGCGCGATGTAGTTCACCGCCACATCCGCCGCTTCGTCCGGGGCGGAGAGACGGTAGATCTTCTGCACCGCCAGGGCGCGCACCAAGGCGTCGCCATTGCCCGAGGCCAGCGAGTCCATCTGCGCCACCGCGCTACGCCTGAGCGCGTCGGCACCGGGCGAGACGTCGTTCTCGATGGTGCCGATGAAGTTCAGCGCGGCCACCGCGGTGCGCTGATCGGTGCCGCGCGCGTCCAGGGTCGCCAGGGCATCGGCATAGACCTCCCGCGTTGCCTGGCCAGGCAGGTTGAAGTAGGTCTCGTACATTTCCCCGTACAGACCCTTGTCCTTGCTGGCCCAGATCTGGTTGGCCTCGTCGAGCACCAGCGCGCGTCCCTGCGGCGAGGGCACCAGCATGCCGCGCAGCATGTCGCGTTCCATCGCCTGGCTTGCCGGCATGGCCCGGTAGGCCTCGGCCACCGCCTGTCTCGCCTCGGCGCTGCCGTCGACCGACGCCAGCAACCGCGCCGCGAACGCGTCCCGCTCGGCGCGCGACGGCGGCGGGTTGGCGTTCACCCGGGCAAAGAACTCGCGCAGACGGCGCTGGACCTCGCCGGCATTGAACGGTGTTGCCGCATCGGCGGCGCCGTCTTGCATTGGCGCATCTTCGATCGCGGTTTGCGCGGAGCGATGAGGAGTGGCCGCATCGATGGCCATGCCGAGGCGAACCTGGCCGGAGGAGCTTGGCGGCGCGGCGGTCTCGCCTTCGGCGCCAGGCAGGTCCGCGTGCGCACGCTGGCAGGAGTACAGCGCGACGCTGGCGAACAAGCCGCCGACGATCGCCAGCGGCAAGTAGCCGCGACGTAGAGAGATCTTCATTTTCATTGGATTGCCACGAGTCTGGAAAAACACCGGCACAACCCCGTACCTGCGCCAAAGCGCAAGCACGGGGAGCTTCCGCCATCGCGAGGTGCGCTTAGATGCGCTCGTAGTCGCAGGTGCTGCCGCGCCATTCCGGCAGATAACCCTGTCGGGAATAGGTGCCGCCGTTGTAGCGACAGGACCAACTGTAGCCACCTTCCCAGTTCGACGCCCAGCCCGCCGGACAGGACGACCGCAACGTGAGGTAATAATCCGGATCGCCACCGACCACGTTGACCGTGCCGACACGCTCGCTGAAGAGGATCGCAGCGCGGCCCTTCCAGCCCGGATTCGGAGAACAGGTCACGGTTTCCGAACGGACATTGCACGCCGACCACGAGTTATTGTAGCCGCCGTTGATTTCCATCGAACCGACCCGGGTGGGAACCGCCCATTTGATACCGATATTGAATCCACGGGTCACGCAAGTGCTGTGGCCCGTGGTCAGCGCCACCGAGCCGCAGGAACCACCCTGGTTGCTGAAGCAGTAATGCCAGTCCGATCCGTCGATATATTCAGAACGCTGCTGCTTGCCGATCCAGCCGCCGAATGTGGTTCTCAATTGCGTAGACGGATCTGCAGCGGCGACGCCACTGAACAACAACAGGACCAACGAGAACAAAATGACTTTGACCTTCAATCTCGACATATCACTCTCCCGAATAAACATTAATATAAAAAATAGTAGAAAAAATAACCTCACCGCGTCACACATACCGCCCCGCGATAACCCAACGAGACATCCGCGCATGGCGCCCGGATTATCTCAATGACGGTTACCGAGGAATCTCCCACCGGAGTTACGGTGCGCAGAGCCTACCCAGATAATGCTACATATTCGTGGCGCGAAAAATTAACATTGAAAATCCGAGCCAACCATATAAATATTATGCTATTGAAATAATCTGAAAATCGCGTTGACAGGCCCCGGGCTTGCGACCGACTGCCGGCGATCTCCGGCACGCCCTTTCCTCCCGACCGCATCCGAGCCTCGCGCGCTGTTTATCGCGCCGGCGCTGGAGCGCGGCGACGCTGCCGCTATGCGAACCCGTCCTGCGCTCGCGCGGACGTGGGCAGGCGTTTGCAGGACGCGATGTCGGCGGCCCAGGCCTCATGCCGCCACAGAGCGCTGCGCTCGCAGCCACCGCAGGCGCCGGCGCCGTCGCGGATGGCGCCGGGCAACGGTCCCGCGCGTGCCGGGATCAGGGCTGTGCGGCGGCTTCCAACAAGTGCCCCAGCGCGGCATGCGCATACGGACGCACATCCGAGATGGCGGGGAGTGCCGCCGCCGCTAACAGCGCCTCATCCAACTGCAGGATCGGGCCGCAGGCGATCGCGGTCTGCGCACCGAGGGAGGACAGGCGGCGCAGCACGGTCGACCGATAGCCCTGCCCCAGGTGAGCGGGTGCCGCCCTTGGCCGGCAATGGCGCTTCGGTGTCGAGGCGCGCGTGCAGCGGCACGCGGCCAGCCGCGACAGCGCGGAAATCGGCATCGGCGTGGCGCAATGCGTCGCGCTGCGGCGGCGCGAGCGCCTGCAGATCCAGGCCGAAGAAGGCGCCTGCCGGCGGCATCGACAGCGGCAGATCGCTCATGGCAGCAGGTTCTGGCTCATCCTTTGCGCCCGCCGCGGCGGCTCAGTGCCGGCGTGGCGGTGCCGGGCCGCAGCTGTCGCAGCCGCCGCACGCGCCGGCACCGGCGCTGGCCGCAGGCGCGAGCCTGCGGCCCATGGCCTGCAGCCAGGAAGCACGGCCCGGCTTGAGCAGGCGCAGGGCGATGGCGCCGCGCAGCTTGCGCGCGGTGCCGGGGAACTGCTTCTTCAGCACCACCCAGGCGCTGAGCAGGACCGCCAGTGCGATCACCAGGTACTGCAACAGCAGCGAAGCGCTCATCTCAGCCGGCTCCCAGCGCCACCGCGACCTGGTAGGTGACCAGCGAGGCTAGATACGCCAGCGCGAACAGGTAGAACGCGGCGAAGCTCATCTGCTTCCACGAGTTGGTCTCGCGCTTGATCGTGGCCAGGGTGGAAATGCACATCGGCGCGTAGATGTACCAGACCAGCAGCGACAGCGCGGTGGCCAGCGACCAACCGTCGCTGATCAGCGGCGACAACGCCTGCGCGGCGGCATCGTCGTCGGCCGCCGACAGCGCGTACACCGTCGCCAGCGACGCCACCGCCACTTCGCGCGCGGCCAGGCCGGGGATCAGCGCGATGCAGATCTGCCAGTTGAAGCCCAGCGGCGCGAACACCGTGGTCATCGCATGGCCGATGCGGCCGGCGAAGCTGTAGTCGATCGGCGGCAACGTGGCGTTGGCCGGCGCGGCCGGGAACGACAGCAGGAACCACAGCAGGATGGTCAGCGCCAGGATGATGCCGCCGACGCGCTTGAGGAAGATCGCCGCGCGCTCCCACAGGCCCAGCGCCAGGTCGCGCAGGTGCGGCACGCGGTACGAGGGCAATTCCAGCAGCAACGGGTGCTCGCCCTTGTCGCGGCGCCACTTCTTCATCGTCCACGACACCGCCAGCGCGCTGGCGATCGCGGCGAAATACAAGCCGAACAGCACCAGGCCCTGCTGGTTGAACACGCCCCAGACCTTCTGCTGCGGGATGAAGGCGCCGATCAGCAGCGCGTACACCGGCAGCCGCGCCGAGCAGGTCATCAGCGGCGCCACCAGGATCGTGGCCAGGCGGTCGCGCGGGTCCTGGATGCTGCGCGTGGACATGATCCCGGGCACCGCGCAGGCGAAGCTGGACAGCAGCGGGATGAACGAGCGCCCGGACAGCCCGGCCGCCGCCATCATCCGGTCGAGCAGGAACGCCGCGCGCGGCAGATAGCCGGATTCCTCCAGCGCCAGGATGAAGGCGAACAGGATCAGGATCTGCGGCAGGAAGATCACCACCCCGCCGAGGCCGGCGATGATGCCGTCGACCAGCAGGCTGTTGAGCGGCCCGGGCGGCAGCGTCGCGCCGACCCAGGCGCCGAGCGCCTTGCTGCCGCCGTCGATCAGGTCCATCAGCGGCGCGGCCCAGGCGTACACCGCCTGGAAGATCAGGAACATCACCAGCGCCAGAGTCAGCAGTCCGGCGACCGGATGCAGCAGCCAGCGGTCCAGTGCGTCGTCGATGCGCGAGGTGCGGGTCGGCATCGACACCGCCGCGGCGAGGATGCGCCGCACCTGCTGGTGGTAGTCGCCCTGCCCTTCGGCCGGCGCCACCGCCGGCGGCAGCGCCGGAGCCAGCGCATCGAGCCGCTCGACCAGCGCCCTGGCGCCGTTGCGGCGTACCGCCACGGTCTCGATCACCGGCACGCCGAGCGCGTCTTCCAGCGCCTGGCGGTCGATCTGGATGCCGCGGCGCTGCGCGGCATCGACCATGTTCAGCGCCACCAGCATCGGCTTGCCCAGCTCGCGCAACTCCAGCGCGAAGCGCAGGTGCAGGCGCAGGTTGGTGGCATCGACCACGCACACCAGCACGTCCGGCGCCGGCTCGCCCGGATAGAAGCCGCGGCACAGGTCGCGGGTGATCGCCTCGTCGAGGCTGGCCGGCTGCAGGCTGTAGGCGCCCGGCAGGTCGAGCACGGCGAAGTCGCGCCCGGACGGCGCGCGGAAGCGGCCTTCCTTGCGCTCGACGGTCACGCCGGCGTAGTTGGCCACCTTCTGTTTGCTGCCGGTGAGCTGGTTGAACAGCGCGGTCTTGCCGCAATTCGGGTTGCCGACCAGGGCCAGCCGCAGCGGGACGTGTTCTGCGCTCATGGTTGCGCCTCGGCGCCGACGCTGACCTGCACCCGCGCCGCTTCGCTGCGGCGCAGGGCGAAACGGGTATAGCCGACCTGCACCAGCAACGGCTCGCCGCCGACCGGACCGCTCGCCAGCACCTGCACCTGCTCGCCGGTAACGAAACCCAGCTCGCGCAGGCGGCGCGCGATGGCGTCGTTGGGCTGGCGCTCGTGCACGGTCTCCACGATGGCGGTGCTGCGCAACGGCATATCGGACAACGTCACGGAACGTTCCGTCGATAAGAATGGTTATCAATTGTAGCATCGCCGCAGCGCATGATGGCGCGGCCGGCGCGGCCCGCTATGATTCCCGTATGGCTGCCGTTATCCCTCCGCACGAGAACTGTCGATGAGCGATGCATTGCTGCTGGAGCGCTCAGGCAAGGTCCTGACGCTGCGGCTGAACCGACCGGAGGTGCGCAATGCTTTCGACGCCGCGCTGGTCGCGCAGCTGACCGAAGCGCTGCACCGGATCGGGGCCGACCCGAAGATCAAGGTGGTGGTGCTGGCCGGAGCCGGCGCTGCGTTCTCGGCCGGCGCCGACCTGCAGTGGATGCGTTCGATGGCGACCGCCAGCGAGGCGGACAACCTGGCCGATGCGCTGGCGCTGGCGCAGCTGATGCGCACCCTGGACGAACTGCCCAAGCCGACGGTAGCGCGGGTGCACGGCGCCACGTTCGGCGGTGCGGTCGGGCTGGTCGCCTGCTGCGACATCGCCGTGGCCTCCACCGATGCCCGCTTCGGGCTCAGCGAGAGCCGCCTGGGCCTGTTGCCGGCGGTGATCTCGCCGTACGTGATCGCCGCGATCGGCGCGCGCCAGGCGCGGCGCTGGTTCGCCAGCGCCGAGACGTTCGACGCGGCCACCGCCACCCAGATCGGCCTGGTGCACCAGACCGTGGCGCCGACCGCGCTGGACGCGGCGGTGCAGCGCCAGGTGGAACTGCTCGGCCAGGCCGGCCCGCTCGCCGCCGCCGGCGCCAAGGCGCTGGTGCGCCGGGTCGCCGCCGGCGGCGACAACGCCACCCTGGACCGCGACAACGCCGCACTGATCGCGCGGCTGCGGGTCTCGGCCGAAGGCCAGGAAGGCCTGAGCGCGTTCCTGGACAAGCGCGACCCGAACTGGCTGGGATTCTGGTGAGCCCGTTCGACCACATCGGCCTGCGCTGCGTCGACCTGCAGCGCAGCCTCGGCTTCTACCGCGCCGCACTGGCCACGCTCGGGCTGGACATCGTGATGGAGGTGAGCGCAGAACAGAGCGGCGATCGCCGCCACATCGGCTTCGGCCGCGACGGCAAGCCCAGCGTCTGGCTGACCGATGGCGCCGCCGGCGCCGGCGGCCAGCTGCATCTGGCCTTCGTCGCCGCCGACCGCGCCCAGGTGGATGCCTTCCATCGCGCCGGGCTGGCCGCCGGCGGTCGCGACAACGGCGCCCCAGGCCTGCGTCCGCACTACCACCCCAACTACTACGGCGCCTTCCTGCTGGATCCGGATGGACACAACCTCGAAGCCGTCTGCCAGCGGCCGGCGAGCGCCTGAGCGGCGCCCTGTGCCGGCGTTCGCAGGTCGCGCGGGCTGTGGCTTGCGCCGCTCGGCAACGGCAAGCAGCCGTTCACTCCAAGGAATGCATGTGACCGCCAATTCGCCGTTTCCGCCCCGCCCCGCGCGGCACATTCCGTCCGCGTGCGTGCGCGCGCCGCGCTGCAGGCAACGCCGATGAGCGACTTCGTCCGCCTGGTGGAAGTCGGGCCGCGCGACGGCCTGCAGAACGAGAAGGCCTGGGTCGCCACCGCCGACAAGATCGAGCTGATCGCGCAGCTGTCGCGCACCGGCCTGCGCAGCATCGAGGCGACCAGTTTCGTCAGTCCCAAATGGGTGCCGCAGCTGGCCGACGCGGCCGAGGTCTACGCCGGCATCGTACCGGCGCCCGGGGTGGACTACCCGGTGCTGGTGCCGAACCTGCAGGGTTACGAGCGCGCCGCGGCGGTCGGCGTGCGCGAGGTCGCGGTGTTCACCGCCGCTTCGGAAAGCTTCAACCGCACCAACACCAATGCCGGCATCGACGAATCGTTGGCGCGCTTCGCGCAGGTGCTGGCGCGCGCGGCCGCCGACGGGGTCAAGGTGCGCGGCTACGTCTCCACCGTGCTCGGCTGCCCCTACCAGGGCGCCGTGCCGCTGGCCGACGTGGTGCGGGTGGCGCGGCAGCTGCACGCGATGGGCTGCTACGAGATCTCGCTGGGCGACACCATCGGCGTCGGCACCCCGGGCAAGGCGCGGGCGATGCTGCGCGCGGTCGCCGCCGAGGTGCCGATGGCGGCGCTGGCGGTGCATTTCCACGACACCTACGGCCAGGCCCTGGCCAATATCGCCGCGTGCCTGGAGCAAGGCGTGCGCGTGGTCGATGCGGCGGTGTCCGGCGCCGGCGGCTGCCCGTACGCCAGGGGCGCCAGCGGCAACGTGGCCAGCGAGGATGTGGTCTACCTGCTGCACGGCAACGGCGTGACCACCGGCATCGACCTGCAGGCGCTGGCCGCGACTGGGCGCTGGCTGGCGCAGAGACTCGGCAGGCCGACCGGCAGCAAGGTCGGCCAGGCGTTGGCGACAGCGTAACCGCGGCCGACTCGCGCGCCGAGATCGGCGCACCGGCATGCCCAGCGATGCTGCGCCGGCAACGCCGTCCCGCGCCATTGCCGGGCGTGCAAGTCGAGGACATTCCAGGCCGGCTCGCACGGCACTGACGCGGACACGGGCGCCGACCGGCGGCGCATGTCCTCCTCGCGCGCACCGGCCGAACCGGGCGCGCCGTGGTTGACGTACTCGTCGCCGTGCAGGCAGGCAGGCGCGGCGAACGCGAAGCAAGATGCGCCTGCCAGGCCTGCCAAGCGCATCCACGCGCTCGCCGCCGCCAGCCGGGCAGCGGCGGCGGAGAGTCGGCTAAAATGCGCGCTTTCCTGGGAGGGAGCACCCATGCAGCTTGCCGATATCCGTGCGGTGGTCACCGGCGGCGTTTCCGGCCTCGGCCTGGCGGTCGCGCAGCGCATCGTCGCCGACGGCGGCAAGGTCACGCTGTTCGACCTCAACGACGACAAGGGCGCGGCCGCGGTCGCCGCGCTCGGCGCCGCGCAGGCGCGCTACTTCCGCACCGACGTCAGCGACGAGGCGCAGGTGGCATCGCAGCTGGGCGCGGCGCGCGAGTTCCTCGGCGGGCTCAACGCCGCGATCAACTGCGCCGGCATCCTCGGCGCCGGCCGCGTGCTCGGCAAGGAGGCGCCGATGGCGCTGGCCACCTTCCAGGGCACGGTGCTGGTCAACCTGGTCGGCAGCTTCAACGTCGCCAAGGCCGCCGCCGACCTGATGCAGCACAACGCGCCGGGCGAGGACGGCGAACGCGGCGCGATCGTCAACACCGCCAGCGTCGCCGCCTACGAAGGCCAGATCGGCCAGGCCGCGTACGCCGCCTCCAAGGGCGGCGTGGTGGCGATGACCTTGCCGATGGCGCGCGAACTGGCGCGCTTCGGCATCCGCGTCAACACCATCGCCCCGGGCATCTTCTGGACCCCGATGGTGGACGGCATGCCCGAGGCGGTGCAGCAGGCGCTGGCCGTCTCGATCCCGTTCCCGCCGCGGCTCGGCCGCCCCGAGGAATTCGCCGACACGGTGATGTTCCTGCTGCGCAACCGCTATCTCAACGGCGAGGTCATTCGCCTCGACGGCGCGGTGCGGTTGGCACCGAAGTAGCCGGGAATGGAGAATCGGGAATGGGGAATCGCAAAGCGCTCCCCTCCTCCGGATAATCGCTTTCCCGCTTTTGATTTTCCCATTCCCGATTCCCCATTCCCGACTCCCAGCCCCCATGAAAGCCAACGAAATCAAGAAAGGCAACGTCGTCGAGTACAGCAACGGCGTCTATCAGATCCGCGACATCGAACGCAGCTCGCCGCAGGGCCGCGGCGGCAACGTGCGCTTCCGCTTCGTGATGTACAGCGTGCCGGGCGGCAACAAGCTCGACGCCAGCTTCGACGGCGACGACGACCTGCGCGAAGTCGAGCTGACCCGCCACCAGGCCACGTTCTCGTACAAGGACGGCGAGGCGTTCGTGTTCCTGGACGACGAGGACTACACCCCGTACACGCTCGATGCCGACGTGATCGGCGACGACGCCGGCTACATCACCGAAGGCCTGAGCGGCATCTACGTGCAGGTCATCGACGACCAGCCGGTGGCGGTGCAGCTGCCGCAAAGCGTGACCCTGGAAGTGATCGAAACCCCGCCGGAGCTGAAAGGCGGCACCGCGACCAAGCGGCCGAAGCCGGCCAGGCTCAATACCGGGCTGGAGATCATGGTGCCGGAGTACATCGGCAACGGCGAGCGCGTGCTGGTCAACACCACCACCGGCGAGTTCGCCGGTCGCGCGGACTGAGTCCGTGCGGACGCGCCGCTGCATGGCGTTGGCCGTGCTGTTGATCCTGCCGGGTTTGGCGGTGGCCGCTGCTGCCAGGCCTGCGGTCGCGGCGCCGGCCAAGGCCGGCTGCGCGATCCCGGCGGAGGTGGATCCCGAGCACCACGCCGGCTTCTGCGCGCTGCCGCAGGAGCTCCGCGCCTTCGTCGCGCGCCAGGACGTCTGCAACCACTTCGCCGGCGAGGAACCCTACGATGCCGCGCGCCGCCGCGAGCTGGACAAGGCGATGGCGAAGTACTGCGACGGCAACGAGGCGACCTGGGCCAGGCTACGGGCGCAGTATCGCCACGACCCGGTACGCGATGCCTGGTTGAACCGCTACGGCGAGGATGTCGGCCTCGATTTGCCGTAGCGGCGTTGACTAGTTTGGACAACGGACGCTGGCGACCTTGGGCCATCAAGCGCGACGAGCGAAGCTGCGAGCCCGATTCCTTCTCTCCTCGGGACCGCAGCCCCTTTTTCGGAGAAAGGTGCCCCGCAGGGGCGGACGAGATACAACAGCCAGTGAGGCGATTGCGCGTGCGCCGGACCCTCACCCCAGCCCCGCTCCCGACGGGAGAGGGGCTGGTGCATCGCTCGCCAGGTCACGCTGTGGAGGCGCGCACCAGGTGTGTGGGATCTTGCAGTCGGGGCTGGAGCCCCTCCCACAGTGCACCCAATCAGCTCGCTGCAAGTCCTTGTGGGAGCGACTTCAGGGCACCTCTAATAACCCCAAAAAACTCGACTAAAACGCTCGCAAGTCATTGATGCGCATAGTGCGAAATTTTTAGAATCGAGGTTATTAGAGGTGCCCTTCAGTCGCGACGAACGAAGCGGTGCGCTGGCGGGCTTCGACCTTCGGCCTGCGGAAATCGGACCACTTTCCGACGGATCACTGCCCATCCGGAGGTTGCAGCAGCGACGGCGTACTCAACTGCAGTCCGCCGCTGTCGCGATTGAGATCGCGCAGCCGCGCGCCCAATGTCGCCAGATTCGTATCGATCTGCCGCAGTTCCGCACGCAGCGGCGGCGGCAGCAAGGCGTGCAGGCGCGCCTGCAGCGCAGCGCCGTCGCCGCGCAGCGCGTCGATCCGCGCTTGTCCCTGCTGCTGCAGCCAAGCGCGCTCCTGCGCCTGCGGCAATCCATAGCCGGGCTGGCCCTGCAGCAGCGTCGACGGCTGGCTCAACAGGCCTTGCTGCGCCAGCACCGCGCGCACTGCCGCGGCGGCATCCTGAGTTTCGGCACCCGTCGCGTCAGCGGCCATCGCGGCGGCAGCCGCACCGACACCGGCATCGACGCCGAAGCCGGCCGTCTTCGCCGCAGGCAGATGCGCCCGGGCCAGATAGCGCCGCTTCAACGCATCGCGGCCGCGCTGCTCCTGGCGCCGGCGCGCGGCGTTCTCCAGCAGCAGCAGTGCGGCGCTCGCACGCAGGTCGCCACGCTGCAGCCAGGGCGCGCGCTGCGCCGCCGGCAGGTCCAGCCAGGTTTCCACGCTGCGCGCCGGCAGTGCCAGCTGCGCGCGCGCGACCGCGAACATCGCCGCGTAGTGCGCGCTCGCCGGCGCGAAGTAATAGCCCTGGCGTGAAGCGGCGTCGGCATCGTCCAGCACCGCGGTGTCGGCGATGCCGGCGCGGCCCAGGCGCCGCAGCAGGCCTGTCGGGCTGATCCCGGCCAGGCGCGCGCCGGCCAGCCGCGGCACGCCGTCGTGCAGCAGCTTGTAGGTTTCCACCGCGCAGTTGTTGCTGAGGAAGTAATAGCGCCCGTCGTAGCTCCAGTGCAGCTGCGCGGCGCGCTCGAGCAAGGCCGCGATCTCGTCCGCGGTCAGCCGCAGCGGAATCGACTGCAGGCCGCGCAGCTGCACCTGGGTATAGTCGTCCACCACCTGCCGCAGCGGCAGCACGAACAGCCGCGACGGATACGAACCGGTCAGGCCGCGCACGTTGGAGATCTGCACGTCGTCGACGAAGGCGCGGAACGACAGCACCTTGTGATACGCCAGGTCCAGGCGGCAGTCGGGACCGGGCGGACGCCCCGGCGCGCAGATCACCAGCCGCAGCATGCTGTGGCCCCAATGGCTCATCGGCTGCGCGTTGCCCTCGGCCAGCAGGTAGTCCACCGCGTAGACCCGTGCCGGATCCAGTTGCAGCAGCGCCGCCTCGTCGGCCAGCGGATCCTGCAGATAGGCCAGGCCGGGGGCGCAGGCGCTCGCCGGGGGCGACCAGGCCAGGCGCTGCGCGAAATACCGTGCCAGCGCCGGGCGCCGGCAGGCGTAGTCCGGATCGAGCAGGAAGTGCTCCAGGTTGACCGCGACGAATTCCGCCGGCGACGCCAGTTCGTAGCGGTCCGGGCTGCGCTCGCTGAAGGCGTTGCGGTCCACGCGCAGGCCCAGCCGCATCGGGCTGACCTGCCAGCCGGCCAGATCCAGCAGGCGCGGATCGGACGACAGCCGGCCCGCCGCGGAACGGTCGTAGAAATGCGCCAGTTCGTGCAGCAGCGCGGCGACCGCCGGACGCCTCGCCGGGTCGGCGTCGCCGTCGGCGGCACCGGCGGCAGGCGGCGCCAGCCACGCGCGCAGCAAGGCCTTGTTCAACAACAGGTGCCGCGCCTGCGCCCTGCCGTGCACCTGCTCGGGCAGGTCGTCACGCCATTGCAGGGTCAGCGGGACGGCGATCGCCGCGGCCCAGGCCGGCGGCAGCGTCGGCAGCGTCGCGTCGAGCAGGGCCTGGCTGGCCGCGCGTTCGGAAGCGCTCAATCCGCGCGCATCGACCCGCAACTGCAAGGCCTGCGCGGGCATTGCGCAAGCCAGCCACAGCGGCGCCAGCCAGGCCAGCCGGCGCAGCGGCCGGCGCGGCGTCACAGCGCCAGGATGGCCTGCGCCAGTTGCAGGTCGCTGGCCTGCCGCGCCTGCGGGTTGCGCTCACGCAGCACGCGCAGCGCCGCTTCCAGCTGCACGCCGCGGAGGCGGCCGGCGCTGGCGACGAAGCCGGCCGCGTCGTCGCGCGCCTGCAAGACCAGCTTGTCGTTGCCGGAGCTGCTGTCCGAGGACGCCGAACTGCCGGCCGACCCGGCCGAGGCGGAACCGGCGGAACTGCCGGCGAAGCTGGATGCCTGCGCGAACGCGGGGACGGTCAGGATCAACAACAGGGCGCAGCGCGCGGTCACTCGGTTCATCGCATCGGTTCCAACGGGATCGGGAAAGAGAAGCGGCCGGGCCGCGTCGGCATAGCCTAGCCGGCCGCCGCCGCGAGCGCCAACCGCGGCGCCATGGCGCGCGCGGCGCGTGCGGCTCTAGGGATCGAACAGCTTGCCCGGATTGAGCAGCCCGGCCGGATCGAACACGCGCTTGACCGCGCGCATCAGCGCGATCTCCTCGGCGCTGCGGGTGCTGTCCAGGTACGGCTTCTTGACCAGGCCGATGCCGTGCTCGGCGGAGATGCTGCCGCCATGCTGCGCCAGCACCTGCGCCAGCAGCTTGGTGACCTGCTCGCAGGCGGCGATGAAGTCGGCGTCGGCGGTGGTGTCGGGCTTGAGCACGTTGATGTGCAGGTTGCCGTCGCCGATATGGCCGAACCAGACCACGTCGAATTGCGGATAGGCCTCGCCGAGCAGCGCCTGGGTCTGCGCCAGGAACGCCGGCATCGCCGAGATCCGCACCGACACGTCGTTCTTGTACGGCTTGTAGCGCGCCACCGCCTCGGTGATGCCTTCGCGCAGGCGCCACAGCTGCGCCGCCTGCGCATCGCTCTGGCTGATCACCCCGTCCAGCACCCAGCCCTGCTCCATGCACGCCTCGAACGCGGCCAGCGCCGCGGCTTCCTGCGCCTCGTCGCCGCTGGCGTACTCGGTGACCACGTAGTACGGATAGACGCTGTCGAACGGCGCCTGCGCGCCGTGCGCCAGCACATGTTCCAGCGCGCGGTCGGTGAAGAATTCGAACGCTTCCAGTTGCAGGCGGCCGCGGAACGCAGCGAACACCTGCATCAGCACTTCGAACGACGGCAGCGCTAGCAGCATCACGTTGCTCGGCGGCGGCGGATCGGTCAGCCGCAGCGTGGCCTCCACGACGATGCCGAGCGTGCCTTCCGAGCCGATCAGCAGCTGGCGGAAATCGTAGCCGCTGGAGTTCTTGATCAGCCCGCGGTTGAGTTCGAGCAGCTCGCCGCTGCCGGTCACCACCTTGAGCCCGGCGATCCACTCGCGGGTATTGCCGTAGCGGATCACGCGGATGCCGCCGGCATTGGTGGCGATGTTGCCGCCGATCGAACACGAGCCACGCGCGGCGAAGTCCACCGGGTACACCAGCCCGTGCTCGCGCGCCGCGTTGTGCACCGCCTCCAGCGGCATGCCGGCCTGCACGGTGAGGGTGCGATCGACCGCATCGAACGCCAGCGCCTTGTTCATCCGCTCCAGGCTCAGCACCAGTTCGCCGTGCGCGGCCACCGCGCCGCCGGACAGGCCGGTGCGGCCGCCGGAGGGCACCACCGCCACCGCGTGCTCGTTGGCCCAGCGCAGCACCGCCTGCACCTCGTCCACCGTCGCCGGCAACGCGATCGCCAGCGGCGCCGGCGTCCAGCGCCGGGTCCAGTCGCGACCGTAGTGCTCCAGGTCGGCGGGGTCGGTCTTCAGGCGCAGTCCGGGAACGGCGTGCGTCAGGGCGTCCAGGCGCGGGTCGGTCATGGGTCGGGATCGGGCGAAGGCAAGCATTCAAGCCTGCCAGCGTTGGGTAGCGGCGTCTAGGTGGTGCGGGACTCGGGACTCGGGACTGGGGACTGGGGACTCGGAAGAGCCGGGCCATCGGCATGAAGCGAGAGGGCAACGTCAGACCCAGGCTCTCTGCGAGTCCCGAGTCCCGAGTCCCGGGTCCCGAACAGATGCAACTGAAACCTTTGCCGGCGTTGCGTCTGCGCGCCCCCGGCATCCCATTGCGTCGCACCAAAACGCGGACGCATCTGGCATAGTGACCGACCCTTCCGCCTCGCCTCGCCGCCGCAATGTCGCCCAAGAAAACCTCGTTTCCGAAGCAGGATATCCGCGTGCTGCTGCTCGAAGGCATCAGCCAGACCGCCATCGACGTGTTCCGCGCGGCCGGCTATTCGCAGATCGAACTGCATGCCAAATCGCTGCCGGAGGAGGAACTGAAGGCGCGCATCGCCGAGGCGCACATCGTCGGCATCCGCTCGCGCACCCAGCTCAGCGCCGAGGTGCTGGCGCAGGCCAAGCGCCTGATCGCGGTCGGCTGTTTCTGCATCGGCACCAACCAGGTGGACCTGGACGCGGCCGAACTGGCCGGCATCCCGGTGTTCAATGCGCCCTACTCCAACACCCGCAGCGTCGCCGAGCTGGTCATCGCCGAGGCGATCCTGCTGCTGCGCGGCATTCCGCAGAAGAACGCCGAATGCCACCGCGGCGGCTGGTCGAAGTCGGCCGCCGGCAGCCACGAGACCCGCGGCAAGGTGCTGGGCATCGTCGGCTACGGACATATCGGCACCCAGGTCGGCGTGCTCGCCGAAGCGCTGGGCATGCAGGTGATCTTCCACGACATCGAGGCCAAGCTGTCGCTGGGCAACGCGCGCGCGGCGACCGACCTGGACGACCTGCTGGCGCGCTCGGACGTGGTGACCCTGCACGTGCCGGAGACGCCGTCGACCAAGGACATGATCGGCGCGGCGCAGATCGCGCAGATGAAGCCCGGCGCGCACCTGATCAACGCCTCGCGCGGCACCGTCATCGACATCGCCGCGCTGGACGCGGCATTGACCTCCGGCCACATCGGCGGCGCGGCGGTGGACGTGTTCCCGGTCGAGCCGAAGGGCAACGGCGACGTGTTCGAATCGCCGCTGGCCGCGCACGACAACGTGATCCTGACCCCGCACGTCGGCGGCAGCACGCTGGAAGCGCAGGACAACATCGGCGTGGAAGTGGCGGCCAAGCTGGTGCGCTACAGCGACAACGGCAGCACCCTGTCGGCGGTGAACTTCCCCGAGGTCACCCTGCCCGAGCACGCCGAGAGCCTGCGCCTGCTGCACATCCACCGCAACGTGCCGGGCGTGCTGTCGCAGATCAACGAACTGTTCTCGCGCCACAACGTCAACATCGACGGCCAGTTCCTGCGCACCGACCCCAAGGTCGGCTACGTGGTGATCGACGTCGCCGCCAGCGAGGAACTGGCGGGCGTGCTGAAGGACGAACTGGGGCAGATCGCCGGCACCTTGCGCACGCGGATTCTTTACTGAGCGGGACTCGGGACCCGGGACTCGGGACCCGGAAGAGCGCGGCGGCGCTGGCTAGCCAGCTCTCCGATTGCGATCGGCTTGGATTGATTGCGGTGGCGCAAACACACGACAGCACGAGAGCCGGAAACGGGCGCGGCCAAGCGGATCGCGCAACCAGCGCTGTTCCGGGTCCCGAGTCCCCAGTCCCGAGTCCCGGCATCACCCGTCCCTCAGGGCTGCAATTCGCCGCGCAACCCTTGGCTCAACAGATAGTCGTCGGCCTTCAGGTACCAGCGCTCCGGGCCGGTGGTGACCGCCTCCATGTACAGGCCGGCGCCGTCCTCGCGCGGCGGGCGCTGCAGGCTGACGATCGCCACGCCATGCGGCGGCCCGCTCAACGCCAGCAGCGCCCGTTGCACGGTGCGCGCCAGGTCGGCCGAGTCCATCCGGTCGTCGAGCGGGCGGAAGGCCAGGCGGTAGGTGAACGAAGCGGCGGCGCGGGACATGGGCAGGGACAGGCAACGGGCGCCCAAGGGTACCCAATCCCGCCATGCCCGCCCAGCCGGCGGCGGGCGTCCAGCGCGCGCAGCGGCCGGCCCGGCAGCGCCCGCCACCGCTGCATCAGCGCTCGCCGTGCGCCAGCCACTTGCCGGCCATGCGCCGCAGCGATGGATCCAGGTCCGGCTCGGCCAGCAGCTCGGCGATCGGGCGCCAGGCCAGGGCCAGCGATTCGGCGCTGACCGCGAACGCCTCGTCGGCGCCGGCGCGCACCACGTAGCGCGCATCGAAATGCCAGTGCCCCGGCACGTCCTGGCGCTCGGGGATCCAGTGCCGGTCCAGGTCGAACAGCGCGCCGTCCTGCAACGCCAGCCCGGACAGCCCGGATTCCTCTTCGGCCTCCTTCAGCGCCAC
The DNA here is from genome assembly GCA_025666215.1 of Xanthomonas campestris pv. phormiicola. Lineage (NCBI taxonomy): Bacteria > Pseudomonadati > Pseudomonadota > Gammaproteobacteria > Lysobacterales > Lysobacteraceae > Xanthomonas > Xanthomonas campestris. The sequence continues at coordinate 2,945,652 of CP102593.1, forward strand.
CAGCGCCAGGTCGCGGTCGCCATCGGCATGCCCGCCCAGTTGCAGCCAGCGATGCAGCTTGCGGTGGTGGGTCAGCAGGGTGCGGGTGCCGTCGGCGCTGACCAGCCAGGCCGACCCGGTGAAATGGCCGTCCAGGCGCGCGCGCACGAACGGGTCCTGCGCATCGTCGAGCAACGCCAGGAATTGCGCAGCAACGTCGGCCTCCTGCGGCCAACGGGCGGCATAGGCCTGCAACTGGCGGCGCAGGGAGAGGTCCGGCATGGGGGGTTCTCGCGATCGGGGACGGCCATTATCGCCGCCGACGGTGCGCCGCGGCTTGTGGCGGCCGTCCGGCTTTGGCATGGTACGACGCTTGCGTGGCCTGCTTGGGCCTAGCGCACCATCGTTACCGGGGCACTACGGCCCCGATCGCCACCGGGGAATGCACCGCATGCTGAAGTCGCTGTTGAGGGTCAAGCCAATCGAGCCTGCCGGCCACGTCGATGCCGGCGAACCGTTCGAAGGCAGCCTGGAAGGCGAAGCCACGCTGAAACGGACCCTCACCGCCAAGCACCTGATCATGCTCGGCATCGGGGCGGTGATCGGCGCGGGCATCTTCGTGCTGACCGGCCAGGCCGCAGCCAACCACGCCGGCCCCGCGGTGATGCTCTCGTTCGTGTTCGCCGGCATCGCCTGCGCCTTCGCCGGCCTGTGCTACGCCGAGTTCGCGGCGATGATGCCGGTCTCCGGCAGCGCCTACTCCTACTCCTACACCACCCTGGGCGAAGGCGTGGCCTGGTTCATCGGCTGGTGCCTGGTGCTGGAATACCTGTTCGCCGGCTCCAGCGTCGCGGTCGGCTGGTCGGCCTACCTGATCAGCTTCCTGACCGGCACCCTGGGGCTGCCGTTCCCGGCGGAGCTGGCCGGTGCGCCACTGGCCTGGAACGGCCACGCCTTCGTCGCCTCCGGCGGCATCGTCAACCTGCCGGCGGTGCTGATCGTGGTCGCGGTCAGCGCGCTGTGCTACGTCGGCGCCACCCAGTCGGCGTTCGCCAACGCCATCGTGGTGGCGATCAAGATCCTGGTGATCTGCCTGTTCGTCGGCTTCGGCGTGTCCCATGTCGACCCGGCCAACTGGCATCCGTTCATCCCCGAGAACACCGGGCCGGGCCAATTCGGCTGGAGCGGCGTGTTCCGCGCCGCCTCGATCGTGTTCTTCTCCTACATCGGCTTCGACGCGGTCTCCACCTCGGCCGGCGAGACCAAGGATCCGCAGCGCAACATGCCGATCGGCATCCTGGTGTCGCTGGCGGTGTGCACGGTCATCTACATCATCGTCTGCGCGGTGCTGACCGGCCTGCTGCCCTACACCCAGCTCGGCACCGCCAAGCCGGTGGCCACCGCGCTGGAGCACTACCCGACCCTGGCCTGGCTGAAGACCGCGGTGGAGATCGGCGCCATCGCCGGCCTGTCCTCGGTGGTGCTGGTGATGCTGATGGCGCAGCCGCGCATCTTCTACACCATGTCCCGCGACGGCCTGCTGCCGAAGCTGTTCGGCAAGGTGCACCGGAAATTCCACACGCCTTACGTCGGCACCCTCTTCGTCGGCGCGGTCGCCGCGCTGCTGGCCGGGCTGATCCCGCTGGACGTGCTCGGCGAACTGGTGTCGATGGGCACCCTGCTCGCCTTCGCCACGGTCTGCGTCGGGGTGATGGTGCTGCGCTTCACCAAGCCGGACCTGCCGCGCCCGTTCCGGGTGCCGTTCGCGATGCTGATCTGCCCGCTCGGCGCGCTGGCCTGCCTGTTCCTGTTCCTGCAGGCCTTCCAGGAACACTGGAAGGTGTTCGTCGGCTGGACCGTGATCGGCCTGTTCATCTATTTCGGCTACGGCATCCGCCACAGCCGCCTGGCTACAAAGGCCTGATTCTCCCCCCCGAAGACCGGCGCCTGCGCCGGTCTTCGGGTTCGTCCCTTCGTCCATCGCGCGCAGCGCCAGGCTGGAACCGCTCCATGTTCAAACAACTCTGGGCCACCAAACACCCCCATGCCGCCCACGAGGACGCCGGCGGCCTGGGCCTGCAGCGTGCGCTCGGACCCTGGGGCCTGACCGCGCTGGGCATCGGCGCGGTGATCGGCGGCGGCATCTTCGTCATCACCGGCCAGGCCGCGGCCAACCATGCCGGCCCGGCGATCATGCTGTCGTTCGTGCTGGCCGCGCTGTGCTGCACGTTCTGCGCGCTGGCCTACGCCGAATTCGCGGCGATGGTGCCGGTGTCCGGCAGCGCCTACACCTATACCTACGCCACCTTCGGCGAGCTGGCGGCGTGGTTCATCGGCTGGATGCTGGTGCTGGAATACGGCGTGTCGGCCTCGGCGGTGGCGGTGAGCTGGACCGGCTATTTCCTGAGCCTGCTCGACCATTTCGGCATCCACCTGCCGGCGGCGCTGGTCAACGCGCCGCTGGACGGCAAGCTGCAGCGCACCGGCGCGATCGCCAACCTGCCCGCCGCCGGCATCGTGCTGCTGCTGACCTGGCTGTGCTACGTCGGCATCCGCAAGTCCTCGGCGATGAACATGGCGATGGTGGTACTCAAGACCGGGCTGATCCTGCTGGTGATCGCGGCCGGCTGGAAGTACGTGGACACGGCCAACTGGCACCCGTTCATCCCTGCCAACCAAGGCCCGGGCAAGTACGGCATGGAAGGCGTGCTGCGCGGCGCGGCGATGGTGTTCTTCGCCTACATCGGCTTCGAGGCGGTGTCGGTGGCGGCGCAGGAATCGCACCGGCCGCAGCGCGACCTGCCGATCGGCATGATCCTGTCGCTGCTGGTCTGCACCGTGCTGTACATCGCCATGGCGGCGGTGATGACCGGGCTGGTGCCCTACACCCAACTGGGCACCGACGAGCCGGTGGTGACCGCGGTGGCCGCGCATCCGCAGCTGGCCTGGCTGCGGGTGGTGGTGGAGATCGGCGCACTGATCGGCCTGTCCTCGGTGGTGCTGGTGATGATCATCGGCCAGCCGCGGATCTTCATGATCATCGCCCGCGACGGCTTGCTGCCTCCGCTGTTCACCAAGATCCATCCCAAGTACCGCACCCCGCACATCAATACGGTGATCACCGGCATCGGCATCGCGCTGCTGGCGGCGCTGTTCCCGCTGGACGTGCTCGGCGAGCTGACCTCGATGGGCACGCTGATCGCCTTCGCCGCGGTCTGCGCCGGGGTGCTGATCCTGCGCCGCACCCAGCCGGACCTGCCGCGCCCGTTCCGCATCCCGTTCGCCTGGCCGATCTGCATCGCTGGCGTGCTCAGCTGCCTGGCGCTGCTGTCGGCGATGACCGCGCACAACTGGCTGCTGATGGCCGGCTGGACCGTGCTCGGCCTGCTGATCTATTTCGGCTACGGCTTCCGCCACAGCCGTCTGCGTGCCACACAGGCTCGCTAGAATAGGGGCATGAACGCACAGCCCTACGATACCGAACGCCTGCGCACGCTGGCGCACCTGCTGATCGACAACATCCGCGAACTGTCGGCGGCCGGCTGGACCCCGGCCACCAGCAGCAACTTCTCGCACCGGCTCGACCACGCGCATGCCGCGATCACCGTGTCCGGCCGCGACAAGGGCCGGCTGGTCGAGGCCGACATCATGGTGGTGGACTTCGACGGCAAGGCGGTCGGCAGCGATCACCGGCCCTCGGCCGAGACCCTGCTGCACACCCAGCTGTACCGCCGTTTCCCGCAGGTCGGCTGCGTGCTGCACACGCATTCGCCGGTGCAGACCATCGCCTCGCGGCTGTATGCCGATGCCGGCCACGTGCGCCTGGAAGGCTACGAGTTGCTGAAGGCGCTGCATGGCAACCAGACCCACGAGACCGCAGTGGACCTGCCGGTGTTCGCCAACACCCAGGACATGACCGTGCTGGCCGCGCAGGTGGACGCGCTGCTGGACCGTGCCCCGCTGTGGGGCTACCTGATCGACGGGCATGGCCTTTACGCCTGGGGCCGCGACATGGCCGAGGCGCGCCGCCACCTGGAAGCGATCGAATTCCTGCTGCATTGCGAGCTGGAACTGCGCAAGCTGCGCGCAGCGGGCTGAGCCCCGGCGCACAGCGCCGGTGCGACAGCGTTCCAGCGCCGCAACGGCGGCTACCCCGCCAGCTGCTACCCTTTTCTCCCCTCCACGACGCCCTCGCCCGCCGCCATGAGCCGACTCCGCATCTTCGCCGAAACCACTCCCGACGCGCCGCTGTTCGACAGCCGCGATGGCGACGCGATCGCCGCCGAGCTGCGCAAGATCGGCGTCACCTTCGAGCGCTGGCAGGCCGACCAGCCGATCGAGGCCGGCGCCACCGCGGAGGCGGTGATGGCCGCCTACAGGACCGACATCGACCGGCTGGTGGCCGCGCACGGCTTCAAGACCGTGGACGTGGTCAGCATCGCCCCGGACCACCCGCAGCGCGAGGAGATGCGCAAGAAGTTCCTCGAGGAGCATTTCCACAAGGAAGACGAAGTGCGGTTCTTCGTCGCCGGCTCGGGCCTGTTCACCCTGCACGTGGACGGCAAGGTCTACGAGATCGAATGCGTGCAGAACGACCTGATCGCGGTGCCGGACGGCACCCACCACTGGTTCGACATGGGCCCGGAGCCGCGCTTCGTGGCGATCCGCTTCTTCACCGAGCCGGACGGCTGGGTCGGCCACTTCACCGGCACCGACATCGCCCAGCGCTTCCCGCGCTACGAAGCGGCGCTGCGCGGCGAGGCGAGCTGAGCGATGGGCGCCCCCCGCGTGATCGTGACCGACATCGAAGGCACCACCAGCAGCATCTCCTTCGTCAAGGACGTGCTGTTCCCCTACGCGCGCCGCGCCCTGCCCGACTTCGTCCGCGCGCACGGCCAGCAACCGCAGGTGCGGCAATGGCTGGACGCGGTGGCGAGCGAATCCGGCGGCATCTGCAGCGACGCGGTGATCGTGGAGACGCTGCAGGGCTGGATCGACCAGGACCGCAAGCACACCGCGCTGAAGGCGCTGCAGGGCATGATCTGGGAGGCCGGCTACCGCGACGCCGACTTCGCCGCGCACATCTATCCCGACGCCGCGCCGGCGCTGCGCCGCTGGCATGCCGACGGCCACCCGCTGTACGTGTACTCGTCCGGCTCGGTGCCGGCGCAGAAACTGTTCTTCGGCCATAGCGACGCCGGCGACCTGAGCGGGCTGTTCTCCGGCTGGTTCGACACCGAGGTCGGCGCCAAGCGCGAGGCGGCCAGCTATGCGCGCATCGCCGAGGCCACCGGCGCGCCGGCCGCGCAGATCGTGTTCCTGTCCGACGTGGTCGCCGAACTCGATGCCGCGCGCGCGGCCGGGCTGGACACGGTGCTGGTCGACCGCCGCCAGGACTACCCCGAGCCGCGCCTGGGCGCTGCCTGCAACGGCCACCGGCGCGTGGAGAGTTTCGCCGAGCTGGCGTTCTGAGCTTCGCGGCACCCGCTGCGCGTTAGCGCTTCCTTCCCCTGCCGCCTCCGCCGCCCATGCCCCCGTTCCTGCGCAGCATCCGCATGCCGCACCGCCGCCTGGCCCTGGCCATGCTGCTGGCGCTGCTGCTGCCCGCCTGCCATGCGGATGCCGGCGCGGCGCAGGCGCAGGCCGATGCGGCGGTGCCGGTCGATCCGATCGACCAGGCGCAACTGCGCAAGGCGCTGGACGCGCTGCAGCCGCAGCAGCCGGGCGTGAGCGACCTGTACGTGGTCGGCTTCGCCGGTGACGCCAGCGAGGACGTGTTCCGCAACGAGACCCTGTACCTGCGCCAGCTGTTCGCGCAGCGCTTCGACGCGGCGGGGCGCATCGTCACCCTGATCAACCACGCCGACAATCTCGGCGCCCACGCCTACGCACCGCAGGCCTCCTACGACAACCTGGCCGACACGCTGCAGCGGATCGGCCAGCTGATGGACCGGCGCGAGGACGCGCTGCTGCTGTTCCTGACCAGCCACGGCACCGAGCAGCACGAGCTGTATGTGCAGTTCGGCCCCGGCGAGGATGCCGACTACGACACCATCACCCCCAAGGACCTGCGCGGGCTGCTCGACGATGCCGGCATCCGCAACCGGGTGATCGTGCTGTCGGCCTGCTACTCGGGCGGCTTCGTGCCGGCGTTGAAGAGCCCGGACACGCTGATCATCACCGCCGCGCGCCGCGACCGGCCCTCGTTCGGCTGCGGCAATACCGCCAGCGCGACCTATTTCGGCCGCGCATGGCTGATCGACGCGCTGGCCCGCACCACCGATTTCGTCGAGAGCTATCGCCTGGCCACGGCCGAGATCAGCGCGCGCGAACAGGCCGAAGGCGAAGCGCCGTCGTATCCGCAGCTGTACGTGGGCGCGCGCATCGCGCCGCTGCTGCAGCGCTGGCGCGCGCAGCTGCAGCCGGTCGCGGCGCCGGCGTATCCCTATCCGGAACCTGAGGCACAGACGCAGACGACGGCAACGCCAGATAAGGCGGCCGACGCCAAGGCCAGGCAATAACCAAGCCGGACAAGGCGTCGGATCCGGATGCCGATGACGAAGCCGGGACGGCGGGTTCGGCGCGCACGACAGCACCCGAAAGGAGGGCGAGGTGGCTTCGCCCCAAACCGCGCTCTCCCACAGGGACTTGCTCAGGTCGCCGGGGAACGGGGCTTGAGTGCGGCAATGGGCATCGCCCTGCGCGGTCGTGCGCAGCATGGGCGTCGCCGCGCAAGACGATCCGACAACGTACGCAGTGCGGCATCGAGCGCATGTCTTGCGTGCGCCGCCTCGCGAGGAAATGCGAGTGAGTCGCGTTTGATCGCCGAGTCGTGGCGCTCGCTAGACTTGGCCCCGCAGCAAGCCCGCCAGCCCTACGCCAGCCAGCTGCGCCCGATCCTTCCGCCCGCTCGCCTTCGCTCGCCAGCCAGGATCACCTGCGTTCGCCGGCCTCCCTCGTGGAGGCGGTTTTGTTTTGGGGGTTGGCGCACGCTTTGCGCTGCGCTTGTCGCCATTGATCGCGCCAGGCGATCCGGCGCTGTTGCCACATTGGTCGGCGCACCGCATCACGTCAGGCTCGACCGTATCCGCAACCTGCGACCTCCCCGTGTATTCGTCGCGGTTGAAACCATTCCTGCGGGGACTTGTGGCGGGCTGGCCAGGTGCAGCCTCCGCCCCGACAGCTCGCAGCGACCGCCGGCACACCTGCTGCGGCTGTGGCGGTTGCAACCGATCCTGCATGGACGGCCGGCACATGCAGCGTGCGCGCGGCGCCGAATGCCTGTCGCCATCGGCTCCGGACTGCGTCCGAAGACTGCAGACTTCCCGCTGCGTTCGTCGCGACTGAAGTCGCTCCCACACGTGGCTTCGGAGTGCTGGTCGGCGCACTGCAGGCAAGGCTTCAGCCCCGACCGTTTGCCTGCGGAGCCGATCAGTTCGCCGGCTCGTTCGTCGCGGCTGAACCGCCTACGAAGGCGCGCCTCCGCGGGTCGGGCGCATGGTGGGAGGGACTTCAGTCCCGACGCGGGAAGGCGAACGCGAGCGGCTTTGCCGGACAGGAAACCGATCGCATCAACGCGCCGCTCAGGGCGTCGCGTCCTGCAGGCGATAGCCGGTGCTGGCGCGCTGCTCGCCGCGCCAGCGGTCGAAGGCGCGGACCTCGATGCGGTGCGCGCCGGCGGCCAGGTCGGTCGGCAGGGCGCCGCGCCACAGATGCTGCGACGGGATCGCTTCCGGCGAGCGGTCATAGCCGCGCAGCGTCTCGGCGGCATCGTCACGGGCGTTCTCGGCGAGCAGGTCCGGATCCGGCTGCTGCACGCGCAGCATCGGCTTCCATGCGCCATCGTCGATGCGGTACTCCACGCGGCTGTCGTCCTGGCCCATGAACACGTTCGCGTACACCGCCCAGGCCGGATACGCGCCGCGGCGCAACAGCTTGGGCGCATGCAACTGCATCTGCGGATCGCCGTCCGCGCGCGCGGCATGATAGGCCAGCGCATAGTCGCCGCCCCGCTTCACCGTCAGCACCGCATAGCCGTTGGGGGTGCCGTCGGCCATCGTCGCCACCGGCAGGCCGTCGGCGTCCTTTACGCCGGACCAGAATGCGCCGCATGCGGCGCCGACGTTGTATTCGTGCAGCGGCGTCGCGCCCTGCCAGCCATCGGCCGCGGTGTAGTAGACGTGCCGCTGGGTATGGCTGTGCCCGGTGAGTACCAGCACGTGCGGGAAGTCCTTCAGCAACGCGAACAGTCGCGCGCGGTCGGCATGGCGGAAGGTCTCCTTGCCGGGAATCGCATCGAACAGATGGATGTGCATGCCGAGCACCAACAACCGCTGCTTCGGCAATGCCGCCAGGTAAGCCTGCAGAAACGCGAACTGGTCCTCGCGCAGGCCGCCGATGTATTGGGACTGCTGCTGCGGCTGGTAGATCACGTCGTCGAGGAACACGAAGCTGGCGCCGCCCTCCTCCACCGCGTAGGTATCGGGACCGTAGGTCGCGCGCCAGGTGGACAGCGACCCGGCATCGTCGGCCGCATCGAAATTCAGGTCGTGATTGCCGGGCACATGGAACCACGCCACGCCGAGCTTGGCGGTTTCGGCGTTCAAGGCCGGGTACAGCGACAGGTCGTCGCTGACCACGTCGCCCAGCGTGGTGCCCAGGCGCGCGTGGGTCTTCCCGAGCAGCGGAGCGACGATGTCGCGCGCGTAGTAGCCGACATCGGTCGCCGAGGCGGTCTGAGTGTCGGCGAACACCAAGACCTCGGTGCTGGCCGCGGCCGGCTGCGCGCGTAGTGCGAAATCCCAGCCACTGGTGGCGCCGGTGGTCGCCGCGATGCCCGGATATTTGAGCGCAGGCGACCCCGCCGGCGCGTAGTGCCGCCAGTACGCCGGCAGGCCGTTGCCGGCGCTGGCGAAGGCGTAGCCGTCGGGCTTGATCACGAACACCGTGCGCCCCGGCTCTACTTCGAGGCGGTAGCGACCCTGCGCGTCGGTACGCACGATGTGCACGCCGTCGGACACCTGCACGCCGGCGATGCCGCGCTCGCCGTTGCCGCGACCGGCGTGGCCGTCGCGTTCCTGGTAGACGCTGCCGCTGATCGTCGCCGTCTGCGCCAGACCGGGCGCCGCGGCAGTCAACAGGCAGGTAAGCACGACGGCGCGCAGCAGCATGCGGGAAATCCGGCAATCGAAAGAAGACGCGATTGTAGCCATCTGCGGCGGCACGGCGATGACCGCCGTCGCGCCAGCCTACCTACTTGTGCCGTGCTTCAAGCACCGCGACCGCGTCGGCCAGCGCCAGGCCGCGCGCGCGCAGCAGCACGGTCAGGTGGTACAGCAGGTCGGCCGATTCGCCGAGCAGCGCTTCGTCGTCCTGCGCCACGCCGGCCAGTGCGGTCTCCACGCCTTCCTCGCCGACCTTCTGCGCGATGCGCCGCGTGCCCTTCTCGAACAAGTGCGTGGTGTAGCTGCCCGGCGGACGCTCGCGTTCGCGCTGTTCGACCAGCCGGTCGAGCGCGCCCAGGAACTGGCCCGGCGCCTGCGGAAAGCAGCTGGTGCGGCCGAGGTGGCAGGTCGGGCCATGCGGATGCGCCAGCACCAGCAAGGTGTCGCGGTCGCAGTCGGTCTCGATCGAGACCAGGTCCAGGGTATTGCCCGAGCTTTCGCCCTTGGTCCACAGGCGCTGCTTGCTGCGGCTGTAGAAGGTGACCTTGCCGCTGGCGCGGGTCGCGGCCAGCGCTTCGGCGTTCATGTAGCCGAGCATCAGCACGCGCAGCGTGGCCGCGTCCTGCACCACCACCGGCAGCAGGCCGTCGCCCTTGCTCCAGTCCAGCGTGCTCGAGTCCAGCGCGCTCGAGTCCAGCATGTTCCGGTCCAGCGCCGCATCCGCGGTCGCGGCGGCGGTTGCGTATTCATGCGCCATCGCGCACCTCGATCTGTCGTTGGCGCAGGAAGCGCTTGAGCTCGGGAATCGGAATCGCGCCGCTGTGGAACACGCTGGCGGCCAGCGCGCCGTCCACGTCGGCCTGTTCGAACACATCGGCGAAGTGCTGCAGTTCGCCGGCACCGCCGGACGCGACCAGCGGCACCTTGCACAGCGAGCGCACCTCGAACAATTGGGCGATGTCGTAGCCGCGGCGCACGCCGTCGTTGTCCATGCAGTTGAGCACGATCTCGCCGGCGCCGAGTTGCTGCGCCTCCACCACCCAGTCCACGGTGCGCACGCGCAGCGCCTGGGTCTTGCTCGGATCGCCGGTGAAGCGGCGCACGCGCCACTGGCCGTCGTCCTCGCGGATCGAATCGATGCCGACCACCACGCATTGCACGCCGAACGCCTCGGCCAGTTCGGCGATCAGCCCCGGCCGTTCCAGCGCCGGCGAGTTGATCGAGATCTTGTCGGCGCCGGCATGCAGCACCGCACGCGCGGTGACCACATCGCGGATGCCGCCGGCCACGCAGAACGGGATGTCGATCAGCCGCGCCACGCGCTCGACCCAGGCGTAGTCCACCGAGCGCCCTTCCGGGCTGGCGCCGATGTCGTAGAACACCAGTTCGTCGGCGCCCTGGTCGCGGTAGCGCAGCGCCAGTTCGACGATGTCGCCCATGTCGATGTGGTCGCGGAACTTGACGCCCTTGACCACGCGGCCGTCGCGCACGTCCAGGCACGGGATGATGCGCCGGCTCAGCATGCCAACGCCTCGTCCAGCGTCAGCCGCCCTTCCAGCAGCGACTTGCCGAGCACCGCGCCGGCGCAGCCGATCTCGCGCGCGGCGCGCACGTCGGCGGCGTCGCGGATGCCGCCGGAGGCCTGCACGTCCACGCCCGGCGCGATCTGGCGCAGGTAGGCGTACAGCGCCAGGTTCGGCCCGGACAGCATGCCGTCGCGGGCGATGTCGGTGCACAACAGGTGTTTGAGCCCGGCCGCGGCGTATTCGACCGCCAGCGCTTCCAGGGTCAGCGAGGAGGTCTCGGTCCAGCCCAGCACCGGCAGCCGCCATACGCCCTGCGCGTCCTGGCGCGTGTCCAGCGCCACGGTGATGCGCTCGGGACCGAATTCGGCCAGCCATTCCAGCACCGACTCGCGATCGCGCACCGCCAGCGAGCCGATCACCACGCGCGCAGCGCCGGCGTCGAGGATGCGTTGCACGTCGGCGCGCGAGCGCACGCCGCCGCCGGTCTGCACCTGCAGCCCGGTCTGCGCGCCGATCTTGCTCAGCAGCGGCGCCAGGGTGTAGCCACCGGCGCGCGCCGCGTCCAGGTCGACCAGGTGCATCCAGGTCGCGCCGGCGTCGGCGAAGGCCTGCGCGCGCGGCAGCGGATCGTCGCCGTAGTGGGTTTCGCGGGCGTAGTCGCCCTGCGCCAGCCGCACCACGCGGCCGTCGCGGATGTCCAGCGCGGGATAGAGGATGAAGCTCATGGGAAATCGGTCTCGAGGAAGTTGCGCAGGATGCGCGCGCCGGTGCCCGCCGAGCGCTCGGGATGGAACTGCGCGCCGCAGCGGCGGCCGCGCTGCACCACCGCGGTGAACAGGCCGCCGTGGTCGCAGGCGGCCACGGTGTCGGCGGTGACCGGCGCGGCGTAGCCGTGCACGAAATAGGCCGTGGCGGTGTCCGCCAGGCCCTCCAGCAGCGGCGAGGCGCGCATCGGCAACAGCCGGTTCCAGCCCATGTGCGGGATGCGGATGCCCAGCGCCGGCGGCATGTGCCGGACCACGCCGGTCAGCAGGCCCAGGCAATCGACATCGCCCTCCTCGGAGTGTTCGAACAGCAGCTGCATGCCCAGGCAGATGCCGATCAGCGGCACCTCGAGCGCGCGCAGCGGCTCGATCAGGCCTTGCTCGCGCAGCCGCGCCATCGCGTGCGGCGCGGCGCCGACGCCGGGCAGGATCACCCGGTCGGCGCCTTGCAATCCGGCGGCGTCGCGCACCAGCCTGGCTTCCACGCCCAGGCGTTCCAGCGCGTAACGCACCGACCCGAGGTTGGCGCCGCCGGCATCGATCAGGGCGACATCGGTCATCGCAGCGTCCTCGAAGCACCTGCGCGCATCACAGCACGCCCTTGGTCGAAGGCAGCGCGGCACCCTCGCGGCGCACCGCCTGGCGCAGGGCGCGCGCCAGCGCCTTGAAGCAGGCCTCGACCTTGTGGTGGTCGTTGTCGCCGTGCACGCGCAGGTGCAGGTTCAGGCCAGCGGCATCGCACAGCGAACGGAAGAAGTGCGGCACCAGTTCGGTCGGCAGGTCGCCGACGCGCTCGCGCCTGAACTCGCCTTCGAACACGAAGTACGGGCGGCCGCTGAAATCCAGCGCGGCGCTGGCCAGGGTCTCGTCCATCGGCAGGGTGAAACCGAGGCGGGCGTTGCCGCCGGGCGCCAGCCACGGGCTGTCCGGCGGATCGAAACCGTAGCGGCCGATGCCGCGCTTGTCGCCCAGCGCCTGGCGCAGGGCCTGGCCCAGCGCCAGGCCGGTGTCCTCGATGGTGTGGTGCTCGTCGATGTGCAGGTCGCCGGCGGCGCGCACGTCCAGGGCGAAACCGCCGTGCTTGCCGATCTGCTCGAGCATGTGGTCGAAGAACGGCAGGCCGGTGGCGCAATGCGGATCGCGCGCCAGGTCCAGGTCGATCGCGACGCTGATCCGGGTTTCCTTGGTGTCGCGCTGCACCTTGGCGCGGCGCGGCGCATCGGCCAGTTCGTGGGCGATGCCGGCCCAGTCCCAGTCGCCGCCGAACTGTTCGGTCTGCAGCTGGAAGCCGCGGATGCGCAGATTCTCGGCGAACTGGATGTCGGTGAGGCGGTCGCCGACCATCGCCGAACGCGCCCAGTCGATGCTGCGGTCCTGCAGGTACGGCAGCATCAGGCCGATGCCGGGCTTGCGCGTGGGCGCGTTGTCGGCCGGCCAGCTGCGGTCGATCAGCACCTCGCGGAACACGATGCCCTGGCTGGCGAAGATCTGCAGCATCAGCTCGTTGGGGCCGTCGAACGCGGCCTGCGGATAGACCTCGCTGCCGAGGCCGTCCTGGTTGGTGACGATGACGAACTGGTAGCCGGCATCGCGCAGCTTGAGCATGGCCGGGATCACGCCCTGCACGAAGCGCAGCTTCTCGTAGGCGTCGATCTGGAAATCGGCCGGCTCCTCGATCAGGGTGCCGTCGCGGTCGACGAACAGGATCGGGGTCATGCCGCCGCCCTCCCCGCCTGCAAGGCGCCGAGCACGCGCTGGTTCTGCTCCGCGGTGCCGAGGGTGATGCGCAGCGCATCGCCCAGGGCCGGTGCGGCACGCTGGTCGCGCACTACCACGCCGGCGGCCAACAGCGCGCGGAACGCGGCTTCGGCATCGTCGAAGCGCAGCAGCAGGAAGTTGCCCTGCGACGGATACACGCGACGCACGCCGGGCAACGCGGCCAGCGCGGTGGACATGCGCTCGCGCTCGCGGCGGATCTCGGCCACGCGCGCGGCGGTCTGGCGCAGCGGCTCGGGCTGCAGCGCGGCCAGCGCCAGCTGCGCGCATGGCGCCGGGATCGGATACGGCGCCTGGCAGCGGCGCAGCACCGCGATCAGCGCCGGATCGGCGATCACGCAGCCGATCCGCGCCGCAGCCAGCGCATGCGCCTTGGACAATGTGCGCAGCACCGCCAGATTGGCGTGGCGCGCCAGCAGCGTGGTCGCCGACGGCACGTCGGAGAATTCGCCGTAGGCTTCGTCGACCACCAGCAAGGCGCGCCCGTGCAGGCGCTCGGCGGCGCGTTCGATCTCGGCCAGCGGGATTGCCGCACCGCTGGGATTGCCCGGCGCGCACAGGAACACCAGCTTGGCCATCTGCGTCAGCGCCGCATCGACCACCGCATCGACGTCGGTGACCAGGCCGGCCGCGTCCTCGCGCAGAGGCACCTCGACGATGCGCGCGTTCTGCAACCGCGCGCACACCGCATACATGCCGAACACCGGCGGGGTGATCACGATCGCGTCGCGGCCTGGCTCGCACAAGGCGCGCAGCAGCAGGTCGATGGCCTCGTCGCTGCCGCGGCCGAGCAGCAGTTGCTCTGGTGCGCAGGCGTACAGCGAGGCCAGCGCCGAACGCAGCGCCGGTGGTTGCGGATCCGGATAGCGGCGATTGCCGGCATCGCGATCGGCGGGGTTGGCCCAGGCCGATTCGTTGGCGTTGAGCCAGACCTCGCCCTGCAGCGCGCTGCTGCGCGCCGAGGAATAGCCGGCGAAGTCGCGCAGGTCGTGGCGGACCAGCGCCAGCATCGATCCCGGCATCTGCATTCCGTTGTGCGCGCTCATGCTGCTTTCTCCATGCGCAGCGCCACCGCGTTGGCGTGCGCGTCCAGGCCCTCGGCGCGCGCCATGGTCACCGCGCAGGCGCCGATCGCGGCGATGCCGGCGCGGCTGGCCGCCTGCACGCTGACGAAGTTCTGGAAGCTGGCGACGCTGACCCCGCTGTAGGCGCGCGCCGCGCCGTTGGTCGGCAACACGTGGTTGGTGCCGCTGCAATAGTCGCCCAGCGCTTCCGGAGTGAAATCGCCGAGGAACACCGAGCCGGCGGCCTCGACCCGCTGCAGCCAGGCGCGCGGCTCGCGCAGCGCCAGGATCAGGTGCTCGGGCGCGTAACGGTTGCTGATCGCGAAGGCGTCCTCCAGCGCGCCGACCTGGATCAGCCGCGACGCGGACAAAGCCTGGCGCGCGATCGCCGCACGCGGCAGCGTCGCCAGCTGACGTTCGATCTCGTCCTCGACCGCATCGATCAGCTCGGCGCTGTCGGACAGCAGCAGCACCTGCGAATCCGGGCCATGCTCGGCCTGCGACAGCAGGTCGGCGGCGACGAACGCGGCATCGGCGCCGACATCGGCGATCACCAACACCTCGGACGGCCCGGCCGGCATGTCGATCGCCGCCGCACCGGCCTGCGCGACCTGCTGCTTGGCCTCGGTGACGTAGCCGTTGCCCGGTCCGAACAGCTTGTCGCAGGACGGCACCGACTCGGTGCCGAAGCCCATCGCCGCGATCGCCTGCGCGCCGCCGAGCTTGAACACGCGGTCCACGCCGGTCAGTTTTGCGGCGACCAGCACCGCCGGATCGGCCGAGCCGTCGGCGCGCGGCGGCGTGCACAGCACCACCTCGCGGCAGCCGGCCAGCGCCGCCGGCACGCACAGCATCAGCGCGGTGGACGGCAGCGGCGCGCTGCCGGCCGGCACGTACAGGCCGACCCGGCCGATCGGCCGCACCACCCGCTCGCAGACCACGCCCGGCGCGGTTTCCACTGCATAAGGCTGGGTCATGCCGGCGCGGTGGAAGCTCTCGATCCGCGCCGCGGCCTGCGCCATCGCCTCGCGCAGCACCGCCGGTACAGCCGCTTCGGCGGCGGCGAACTCATCGGCGCCAACCTCGAAATGCTGCAGCACCACGCCGTCGAAGCGCGCGGTGATCTCGCGCAACGCGGCGTCGCCGCGGCTGCGCACGTCGTCCAGCAGCTGCGCCACCGCCGCGCGGGTCTGCGCGGCGACGGTCTGCGCCGGCCGGGTCAGGGCCTGCGTGCGCGCCTGCGCGTCCAGCGAATTCCAGTCCAGTCGGTTCATGCCAGCGAGCGCTCCACCGTCAATACCATCAGCCCCTGCGCGCCGGCGCGCTCCAGTTCCTCCATGCGCTGCCAGGTGATCGCGCCGTGGCACATGGTCTGCAACTGCAGCGGGCCGTCGCCGTCGCCGTCGCCGTCGCCAGGCAGTTGCACCAGCGGGTCGGCGTCGGGCAGCAGCCGGGTCAGTTCGGCGACGTGGTCGCGCGAGGCGCGGAACATCAGCAGCTTGCTGTCGCGCAGCTTGAGCACGCCGTCGAGCCGGCGCAGCAGCATCGCCGCCAGCCCGGCGCGGGCGTCGCCCGGTTCGCGCACCGGCCCGGCCAGCACCGCCTCGCTTTCCAGCAGCGTCTCCACCGGCTTGAGCTGGTTGGCGGCCAGGGTCGCGCCGCTGGAGACCAGATCGCAGATCAGGTCGGCAGTGCCCAGGCGTGGCGCGATCTCCACCGAGCCGGACAGCTCCACCACCTGCGCCTCGATGCCGCGCGCCTGCAGCCAGTCGGCCAGCACCGCCGGATAGCTGGTGGCGATGCGCTTGCCCTGCAGTTGTTCCGAACCGGTCCACTCCCAGCTGTCGGGCACCGCCAACATCAGCCGGCACTGGCCGAAGTTCAGCCCGCGCAACGCGCGGTAGGCCTCCGGCAGGCCGTTGCGGCGGCGCTCGCCGGCCTGCTCTTCCAGCTCGTTACGGCCGACGATGCCGAAATCGCAGACGCCGTCGGCGATCAGCCCGGGGATGTCGTCGTCGCGCACCAGCAACAGGTCCACCGGCAGCGACTCGCCGTAGCAGAACAACTTGTCGCGGCTCTCGCGCCAGCTCAGCCCGCAGGCGGCCAGCACCGCCCGCGCCGGCTCGGCCAGGCGGCCGCTCTTCTGGATCGCGATACGCAGCCGGTCACGCGCCGGCGCTGCCAGGGAAGCACTCATCAGGACATCTCAATGGGAATCGGAGGGGCGCGCCGCTTGCCGGCGCAGCGCCGTGGCGTAGCCGCCGGCGCCGTATTCCAGGGTCCGCGCGACGCGGCCGATGGTGGTCACGCTGACCTGGGTCAGCTCGTGGATCTCGCGGTACGGCACGCCCTTGAGCAGCAGCGGCACCACCCGCCAGCGATCGGACATCGCCTCCAGCTCGGCCGGCGTACACAGGTCCCGCAGGAACGCGGCGACCTCCTGCGGCTTGCTCAGGTGGGCCAGGGCGCGCGACAGCGCCTTGAACGAGGTGTCGCTGTCGCGATCGGGTTGCGTGGCGGGTCGTTGTTTCATTGCGATAATGTAATAACGTGTTAGTACATTAGCGCGATTGGACAGGCCGGGTCAAGCCGCGGCGCGCGCGGACGTTGTGTGGATGTGGTCGATCGCCGATGGGCACGACGACGCCATGCGATCTGTCGCGACTGAAGCCGCTCTTACAGAAGCGCACGAAAGCGCACGCGCGCGCCGCTCCCTGCGGAACGGCTTCAGCCGCGACAGGCACTCATACCGATCGCACGGGCCCAAGGGCGCAGGCACCGCTCCGGCCGCCCCCTGCGGGAGCGCCTGGTTGCAGCTGGCGAGCGCGCATTGCGCCCGCTGTTGCGTGAGCGGCTTCAGTGGCGACAGGCGCTGTTATCGGCGTCGCGACTGAAGGGCACCTCTAATGACCTCGATTCCAAAAATTCCGCGCTATGCGCATCAATGACTTGCGAGTGCTTTGGTCGAGTTTTTGGGGTTATTAGAGGTGCCCTGAAGTCGCTCCCACAAGTGACATAGGGACATGCGGCGCGACCGTCCAGGTTGCGCCAACCCCGCCCTGCAGGCCCGCTCAGGGCATGACCTTGGCCTGCTCCAGCTCGACCAGCAGGGTGCTGGCCAGTTCGTCGCGGGCGACCTCGAACTGCTGCTCGCGCACCAGGTCCTTGACCGCGACCACGCCGCGCGCCAGTTCGTCGTCGCCGGCCAGCACCACGAAGCGGATGCCGGCACGCGCGGCGTACTGGAACTGCTTGCCGACCTTCTTCGGCTCCATCTGCACTTCGGTGTTGATCCCGCCCACGCGCAGGCGGCGGGCGATGTCCAGCGCGTCGTCCAGCTTGGCCTCGTCCATCAGCGCCACCATCGCCTGCACGCTGCTGGAGGCGATGCCCTCGATCAGCCCGGCCTCGCGCAGCTGCCAGAACAGGCGGGTCAGGCCGATCGAGATGCCCACGCCCGGCAGCCTGGACTTGCTGTAGTGGCTGGCCAGGTCCTCGTAGCGCCCGCCCGAGCAGATCGAGCCGATCTGCGGATAGTCGGTCAGCAGGGTCTCGTAGACGGTGCCGGTGTAGTAGTCCAGGCCGCGGGCGATGGAGAAGTTCAGGCAGTACGCGGTTTCCGGCACGCCCAGCGCCTTGACCAGGGCCAGCACCTCGCGCAGCTCGGCCACGCCTTCGCGCAGCGTCGCGCTCGCACCAGCCCACTCGTCCAGTTCACGCAGTCGGACCAAGGCATCTTCGTGACTCTTGGAACGCACTGCGACAAAAGCGAGAATCTCGGCGACTTTAGCGAAGGGCAACTCAAATTCTGCGCCCATCAAGGTCTCGCGCACGTAGTCGGCGCCGCGCTTGTCCAGCTTGTCGACCTCGCGCAGCACCGCCAGCTGGCGCTCGCCCTCGGCCACGCCCAGGCTCTCGAAGAAGCCGCGCATCAGCTTGCGGTTGTTCAACTGCACCGCGAACGCGCCGATCCCCAGTTCGGCGAACACCGCGTGGATCACCGCCAGCACCTCGGCGTCGTAGCGGATGCTCAGCGCGTCCTTGCCGATCACGTCGATGTCGCACTGGTAGAACTCGCGGAAACGGCCGCGCTGGGCGCGCTCGCCGCGGTACACGCGCTGCATCTGGTAGCGGCGGAACGGGAAGCTCAGCTCGTGTTCGTGCTCGGCCACGTAGCGCGCCAGCGGCACGGTCAGGTCGAAGCGCAGCGCCAGCTCCGGCAGGCCGCCCTCGCCACTGGCCTCGGCATTGGCCAGCGCGCCGGTGGACTGCACGAAATACACCTGGCGCTCGGTCTCGCCGCCGGACTTGGTCAGCAGCACGTCGGACAGTTCGAACACCGGCGTCTCCACCGGCAGGAACCCGAACCGCTCGTAGTTGCGGCGGATGACGTCCAGCATGCGCTGGAACGCGATCTGCTCGCGCGGCAGCAATTCCATGATGCCGGGCGGCGTACGGGGCTTGATCACGTGCAAAACTCCTGCGATTCGGGGGCGAGCGGACGCCAATTCTAGCCGCACCGACTGCTGGCGGCCGCATCGTCGTATCATTCCCCGGTACCGACGCCGCTGCCACGCCCATGACCAGGCCCCCTTCCGGATTCGCCCTGCCCTATGCCGAGTCCGCCGCGGCACGGGATCCGCGCGCGCACGAATGCCTGCATTGCACGGTGCGGCACCTGGCGATCTGTTCGGCGCTGGCCTGCGACGAGGTGCAGGCGCTGGAACGGGCGACCACCTCGCACGCCTACGCCGCCGGCGCCACCGTGGCCCGCACCGGCGAAGCGCGGCAGGCGGTGTATACCGTCACCGCCGGCGCCCTGCGCCTGGTGCGTACGCTGGCCGACGGCCGCCGCCAGGTGGCCGGCTTCGTGTTGCCGGGCGACTACGTCGGGCTCAGCGAATCGGCCAAACACCGCCACGACATCGAAGCCATCGCCGACAGCCGCGTGTGCCGCGTCCAGGTGGCGCAGATGCAGCAGCTGCGCAGCCAGTTCCCGCAGCTGGAACGCAAGCTGCTGCAACGCGCCTGCCTGGAACTGGATGCCGCACAGGACGCGGCGCTGGCGCTGGCGCGGCTGCAGCCGTCCGAGAAACTGGCCGACTTCCTGCTCAAGCTGGCCGCGCGCGCGGCGCGCCAGGGCGATTCCGGCAACAGGGTGACCCTGCCGATGGGCCGCGGCGACATCGCCGACCATCTGGGCCTGACCATGGAAACGGTGAGCCGCACCTTCACCAAGCTGCGCCAGCAGGGCCTGATCGCGCTGCCGCAACTGCACGTGGTCGAAATCCGCGACTTCGCCGCCCTGCACCGGCTGGCTTCCGACGAAGAGTAAGCCGGTGGACGGCGGCGATTTTTTCGCCAGCCCGTGTCTACGCCTTGCACCACCGCGGCCGCACCGACTCATCCACAAGTTTCCAGGGCAACGCTCCACATGCGCTGTGGACAACGAACAGCGGCAAGGCGACGGGCGGCTGCCGGAGCGGGCGCGGCTCGGACCCTGGCACCTCGGCTACGTGGCGGTCGCCCAGCAACCCCGATCGCCCTGCTGCCCCGATGAGCGGCGCCGACCACACGGGCGCCGCCAGCGTCCGTAGCAGGACGGATCTCCACTTTCGCCGACGCGGCGAGCATCGACAGGCGCGCGTCCATGGCCATGGACGTCGCGCCGACGCCACGCCAGCCCTCCCCCGGGCGCCGTTCGGATCCATGGCAGGCGGATTCCGACAGTTCTTCGACATTTCGTTGATGAGAATGAATCGCATACACAACAACAGGGGCGATCACTCGGATGCAGACGGACCATCACGCAACCTCGGCCGTACCTTTCGATGCCGAAACGGCGCGCCTGCGCCCGCTTCCCCGGCGCAAGCGCGCCGCCGCGCCGCCGTACTGGCTGATCGCCGGACTGGCGCTGCTGGCCAGCGGCAGCGCCACGGCCGGCGAAAGCCTGTTCGCCCGCACCTACACCACCGACACCACCCCGGCCGGAACCTTCGAGTTCGAACAGTCGTTCCGGGACCGCTCGCAGCGCGCGTTCGGCCAGTTCGAGGCGATCGATTCCTCCACCGAGATCGAATACGGCTTCACCGACAAGCTGCAGGGGTCCCTGTATTTCAACAGCGTCCACATCGCGGCCGACAAGTCGCCGGACGACGACGATCCGCTAGGCGGCACCGGGTTCACCCGCCACGGCACCTATGGGCAGAGCGTGTCGGCGGAATTCATCTATCGCGTGAAGAGCCCCTACACCGACGGCTACGGGCTGGCCTTCTACGTCGAACCCTCCTACATGTTCCACGACCTGCACAATGGCCTCAAGTACGATGGCACCTACGAACTGGAGACCGGCCTGCTGCTGCAGAAGAATTTCTACGACGACCGCGTCGTGCTTGCCTACAACCTGTTCCTGGAGGGCGAGAACATCCGCTTCCAGGGCGAGACCGACCACACCAGCGAGCTGGATTTCAACAACAGCCTCGGCCTGAGCTACCGCTTCCGCCCCAACTGGTCGGCCGGACTGGAGATGCGCAACCACAACGAGATCGGCTCGTTCCACGTGCACGAGCACTCGGTGTACTGGCTCGGTCCGGTGCTGCACTACGCCGGCAGCAAGGCCTGGTTCACCCTGGGCTGGCTGGAACAGGTGTACGGCGATCCCAACGGCTACCAGGACGGCGCCTACGTCGGCAACCACCTGTTCCTGCGCTCTCACGAGCGGCGCGAGATCTCATTGAAGTTCGGCATTCCCTTCGGCGGCTAAGCCCCTCTGCACCGCCGGCCTGCGCGCGGCGCCGCGGCGCCGGGGAACATGCCCGTCCCGATCCCGACTCCCCCATTGGCCCTCCCATGCACTCCCGATTTGCCGCCATTCCGCTGATCGCGCTCGCCGCCGCCCCTTGCCACGCGACGACCTACCTGACGCTGGAGCAGGCACAGGCGCAGATGTTCCCCGGGCAGACGTTGACGCCCGATTTCCGCACCTTGAGCTCCAGTCAGATGGCGGCCATCGGCAAGGCCGCCGGCGTCTCGCCGCTGTCGCCGCAGCTGAAGGCATGGCGCGCGTCGGGCGGCGGCTGGCTGATCGTGGACCAGGTGGTGGGCAAGCACGACTTCATCACCTTCGCGCTGGCGCTGGATGCGGCCGGCGCCGTCGCCGACGTGGAGATCCTGGAATACCGCGAAACCTATGGCGGGCAGGTCCGCGAGCCTGGCTGGCGCAACCAGTTCGTCGGCAAGACCGCCGATGCGGCGCCACAACTGGGCAAGGACATCCGCAACATCTCCGGCGCGACGCTGTCGTCCAAGCACGTCACCGACGGCGTGCGGCGCCTGCTCAAGACCTATGCGCTCATCCTCCGCCACGCCTGAGCGCAACGGCATCCGGCGTTGCAAGCCCCTGCTCGGGACCTTCGTCGAGATCCGCGTCCCCGACGGCTGCCAGGCCGCGGCGGACCTGGCATTCGCGCAGATCGCCCACGTGCATGCACGCATGTCCTTCCAAGAGGAAGGCAGCGACCTCGCCGCGCTGCGCCGGGCGCCTGCGGGGACGGCCGTGCAGGTCGACCCAGACACGGTCGAGGTGCTCGCACTCGCCCAGTCGATGCATCGGCGCTCTTGCGGCCTGTTCGACGTCGGCATCGGCGCGCGCCTGGTGGCATCCGGCTTCCTGCCCAGGCCGCCCGGCATCGACCTGCGCCGGATGCGGGGCACGGGCGCGGACATCGAGATCGTCGGCCGCGACCGGGTGGTGTGCCGACGCGGGCTGCTGATCGACCTCGGCGGCATCGCCAAGGGCTTCGCCGTGGATCGCGCCATCGCCTGCCTGCGCCAGGCGGGCATCGAGCGGGCGGTGGTCAATGCGGGCGGCGACTTGCGCGTGCTCGGGCGTGAACAGGTCCACCTGCGCGGCGCCGACCAGGCTATCGCCGCAGTCGTCGAACTGCACGACAGCGCAATGGCGAGTTCGAGCAACCTGCACCAGCGGCGGCCGCACCGCGGGCGCACCCATACCCCGCACCTGGACGGGCGCGGCCAACCGGTGCTGTCCGAGATCGCGGTCAACGTGGTGGCGCCGTGCTGCGCGCTTGCCGACGCCATGACCAAGATCGCGCTGCAGGCGCCGGCGCTAGCGGACGCCATGCTGGCCGAACACGGCGGCTTCATCGTGCGCCAGGCCACGCCGCCGGGCCTGGCGGCATGAACGCACCGCGTGCCTCGGCACGGCTGGCGCCCTGGCAAGTCCTGCTGCTCGCCGGCAGCGGCGGGACGCTCTGGGGCAGCGGGGTCGCGTGGCTGTTGCTGCACCACCTGTGGCAGGTGCAGGGGCCCTTCGGCCCGGAAGTGAATCCCGGCGAGCCGTGGATGCTGCGCACCCATGGCGCGGCGATGCTGTGCTTCGTGCTGGGCATCGGCAGCCTGGCCGCCGTGCATTTCGTGCACGGCTGGCGCCACCGCAGGCAGCGCTGGGTCGGGCTGGGCCTGCTGATCCTGACCAGTTGGCTCGGCATCAGCGGATACCTGCTGTACTACGTCGCCGGCGAGGACGCGCGGCAATGGATCGGTCTGCTGCATTGGGTCGCCGGACTCCCCGCCCTGCCCTTGTTCCTCTGGCATTACCGGCGCGCGCGTCGTCTGCGTCGGCCCGGACGGCCGTAGCCACCGGGACCAGGCGGAGCGGCCGCGGAAGATGAATGCTTCACCGCAGCCGCATGTCCTGTCTTGCGTGCGGGCATAGACTGCAACGGCAATACACCTGCGGCGCCGCCGCGGTGCCGGCGGGGGGGAACCAGTCGGAGGACAACCATGATCGCCGCCATCGATGTGCAGCAGGACCCGCGCGCCTGCGTGGTACTGGATCGGGAAAGAGAGCTGGAATACTGGAAGGCGCACTTCGCCCAGGCTCCGTTCCATCAGCCCGGGCGCGCGTTCACCGACTACGAACCCGCCCTGAAACTGGCCTACGACACCTACCTGAAGTACCACGGCCAGCGCTTCGAGGACCTGGCCCCGCAGTTGCGCGACGTGTTCCTGCGCGACCATCCGCGCTCGCGCCTGGACTGGTTGCAGGTCCGCAGCGTGGCGCAGGCCGCCTGGCTGCGGCTGCAGCCGCAGGACCGGGACTGAACCTGCGCGCCTGAGCCGCGCGCCGCCGTGCGTTCGCAACGCAGGCGGCGGTGCGGCGGCCGCTGATGGCAGCGGCGGCCGGGTGCGGCGACTGCGGCCGCCGGCCTAGCCAGCCAGCAGGCGCGCGCGCAGCGCCGCGTAGTCCGGCGCGATCGGCTCGGCCTGCGCCGGCCGCTGCAGCAAGGCCGCCAGCGCCGGCGGCACCTCGACCGGCCGGCCGATCAACGGCTCGACCACCGCCTCGAACTTGGCCGGATGCGCGGTCGCCGCCACCGCCCAATCGCCGGCATCGGCCTCCGCGCCCTCGGCGCGGATCTGCTGCAACACGTGCAGCGCGGTGGCGGTATGCGGGCAATGCACCTCGCCGTAGCGGCGGAAGCGCTCGCCGATCAGCTGGCGGATCTGCGCGTCGTCCACCGAATAGGCCTGGAACTGCACGCGCAGCGCGGCATCGTCGCCGCGGTACAGCCAGCGCAGGCGCTCGAAGTTGCTCGGCGCGCCGACGTCCATGGCATTGGCCACGGTGGCCACGCTGGGCTGCGGCGCGTAGTCGGCGCCGGCAAAGTAGTCCGGCAGCACGTGGTTGGCGTTGGTCGCCAGCACGATGCGGCCCAGCGGCACGCCCAGCCCGCGCGCCAGGATCGCCGCCAGCGCATTGCCGAGGTTGCCGGTCGGCACCACCAGGTTCAGCGGCTGCGCGCGCCCGGCGTAATGCACCAGCGCGCTATGCGCGTAGTAGCTCATCTGCGGCAGCAAGCGACCCAGGCTGATGCTGTTGGCCGAACTCAGCGGCGCCTGCGCCTGCAGGTCGGCGTCGTTCAAGGCCTGCTTGACCAGCGCCTGGCAATCGTCGAACGAACCGGCCACGCGCAGCGCCTGGATGTTGTCGCCGAAGCAGCCCAACTGGTGCGCCTGGCGCGGCGACACGCGCCCGTCCGGATACAGCACCACCACGCGCAGGCCGGGCTGGCGATGGAACGCGGCGGCCACCGCCGCACCGGTGTCGCCGGAGGTGGCGACGAGGATGGTCAGCGGCGTGGCGGCATCGCGGCGCAGCCGCGCCAGGCAGGCGGCGAGAAAGCGTGCGCCGAAGTCCTTGAACGCGGCGGTGGGCCCATGGAACAGCTCCAGCGCATGGTCGCCGGGCGTGGCCAGCGGCTGCAGCGGCGCATCGAAATCGAAGGCTTCGGCGCAGATCGCCGGTAGTTCGGCGGCGAGCGCGTCGCCGTCGAAGAACGGCGCCAGCAGGGTGGCCGCGGTCTCGGCCAGGCTGACGCCGGCCTGCAGTTCGCGCGCCGTCGGCATGCGCTCGGGCACGTACAGCCCGCCATCGGGCGCCAGGCCGGCGGCGATGGCCTGGCTGAGGCTGGCGGCGGGCGCGGCGTTACGGGTGGAAATGAAGTTCATGGTGGTTCCATCAACAGGGGGAGTTCGATCGCGCTGTCATCCGTGACTGTGGCACTGCTTGGTTGCTGCTCTTGTTGCTGCTCTTGTTGTGCTCTGCCCTTGCTTCGGCTGTTGCTTTCTTTGCTTTTCGATCTCCCGTGAGGCGCGGCAAGCAGGATGGGTACAACCCCCGAAGGGGGCGACGCGCAGGATGCGCGTCGTTTTCGGCAGGCACATGGATGTGCCTTCCGAAAATTCCCATCCTGCTTGCGGACCCGTAGCGCGCAGCGCGGAGGGCGCGCCGCCAACCAAAAGAAAGCGCGCCCTGCCTCGCGCCCTCCGCGCTGCGCGCTCCGGGTCCGCGTCCATCCCGGGGATCCGCGGAAGGGGCATCCTGCCCCTGCCGCGGACGGCGCACATCCCTGTGCGCCGTCCTTCGGGTTTTTCCCCGCGATGGCCGCCGCTGCGGAAGGGAACCCGGTACGGCAACAGCAAAAGCAACGACAAGAGCAACAGCAAAAACAACCACGAAAGCAACAGCAACAGCGAGGCTACGCGCCGCTACAGCAATCGGGCGCCCGGACACTGCAGCGGCGATACCCAATGCTGGCTGTCGAAGCCGGCCGCCGCGAATGCCGCCTGCACCGCCGGCGCAGCCGCCTCCGCCGCCGCACGCGTCGCGAACCAGGCGAACACGCTGGGGCCGGCGCCGGAAATGCTCGCGCCCATCGCGCCCGCTGCCAGCGCCGCCGCCTTGGCCGCATCGAAGCCGACGATCAGCGGCGCACGCCGCGGCTCGATCAGCACGTCGCGCAGGCCCGCGCGCACCAGCGCCTCGTCGCCGGCGTGGCAGCCCACCAGCACCAGCGCCAGATTGGAACTCTGCGCCACGAACTCGCCCAGCCGGTAGTCGCCGGCCAGCGCCTCGCGCGCACGGCGCGTCTCCAGCACCGCGTCCGGATGCACCAGCAGGCTGTGCCAGGCCGCCGGCACCGGCACCGGCACCATCCGCTCCAGCGTGGACAGCACCAGCCCACCGAGAAACATCGGGCCGAGGTTGTCGCCGTGGCGGCTGCCGCTGGCCACCGCCTCGCCTTCCAGCGAATACGGATACAGCTGCTCGCGCGACAGCGGCGCGTCCAGCAGCGCATTGGCCGCCACCAGCGCGGCCACGCACGAGGCCGCCGAGCCGCCCATGCCGGAGCTGAGCGGGATGCCCTTGTCGATCTCGATCTCGAACCCGAACGGCAGCGCCAGCGCCTCGCGCAAGGCGATCAGCGCCGCGCCGGCGGTATTGCGCGCGGCCTCCAGCGGCAGCGCCACGCTGGTGCCGCGGATCGCGGCGATGCGCACCAGCGGCGCGTCGATGCGGCGCACGGTCACCGTATCGCCGACGCCCTCCACCGCATAGCCGAGCAGGTCGAAGCCCACCGCCACGTTGGCCACCGAGGCCGGCGCGAACGCGCGCGCCTCGCGCGGCAAGGCGCGGGCGGCGGCGTGCGGCGCCAGCGAGGTCTGCGCCTGGCTCACAGCCGTGCGCCCTCGCCCGCCGCCACCCGCAGCAGGTCGGCGAACACGCCAGCGGCGGTGACTTCCGGACCGGCGCCAGGCCCCTGCACCACCAACGGATTGTCGCAATAGCGGCGGGTGGTGAACTGCACCACGTTGTCGGTCAGGCGCAGGTTGGCGAAGGCATGTTCGGCCGGCAGCTCCACCAGGCCGACGCTGGGCGCGCGGTCCGGCGCCAGCTGCGCCACGTAGCGCAGCACGCAGCCGCGCGCCCTGGCCGCCTGCAGGCGCTGCGCGAACGCCGCATCCACTTCGTGCAGGCGCGCCATGAAATCCTCGACGCTGGCCTGGCGCAGCACTTCCGGCACCAGGCTCTCAACCGCCACGTCCTCCAGGCTCAGCTCGCGCCCGGCCTCGCGCGCCAGGATCACCAGCTTGCGCGCCACGTCGGTGCCGGACAGGTCGTCGCGCGGGTCCGGTTCGGTATAGCCCATGCCGCGCGCGTCGGTGACCAGCTGCGAGAACGGCACGCTGCCGTCGTACTTGTTGAACAGCCAGGCCAGGGTGCCGGAGAAGATGCCCTCGATCGCGGTGACCGCGTCGCCGGTGTCGACCAGGTCGCGCAGCGTGGTGATCACCGGCAGGCCGGCGCCGACCGTGGCCTCGTAGCGGAAGCGCGCGCCGCTGCTCTCGGCGGCGGCACGGATCGCATGGAAACGCGCCAGCGGCCCGGCGCCGGCCTGCTTGTTCGGGGTGACCACATGGATGCCGGCGGCGAGCCAGCCGGCGTAGCGGTCGGCGACGTCGGCGCTGCCGCTGCAATCGATGATGACCGCATGCGGCAGATGTGCCGACAGCAGGTGCGCGGTGAACGCATCCAGATCGGTGGGCTGCGGGCCGCTGGCGAAGGCGTGTCGCCAGTCACCGGCGATCGCGCGGGTTTCCAGGCGCATCGTGCTGCGCGAGGCGATCGCGCGCAGGCGCAGGTCGAGGTTGGCCTTGGCCAGCAACTGCGGCTGCGCCACACGCAACTGGTCGAGCAGCGCCGCGCCGACGTTGCCCGGGCCGATCACCCCGACCGAGAAGGTCTGCGGCGACAGCCAGAACCCGGCGTGCGCCGCGCGCAGCGCCTTGGTCGCGTGCGCGCTGTCGATCGCCACCGAGATGTTGCGTTCCGAGGAGCCCTGCGCGATCGCCAGGATGTTGACCTGGGCGCGGCCCAGCGATTCGAACAGGCGCGCGGCCACGCCCGGCTGCCCGGCCATGCCGTCGCCGACCGCGGCCAGCACGCTGATGCCGGTGGTCAGCTGCACCCGCTGCACCTGCCCGACCACCAGTTCGTGCGCGAACGCCGACAGCAACGCATCGCGCGCGCGCTCGCATTCGTTCTGCCGCACCACGCAGCAGATCGAATGCTCCGAGGACCCCTGCGAGATCATCACCACCGACACCCGCGCGTTGCGCAGCGCGGCGAACACGCGCTCGGCGGTGCCGGGCACGCCGATCAGGCCGGTGCCTTCCAGGTTCAGCACGGCCAGGTCCGGGCTCAGGGTCAGGCCCTTGATCGGGCCGCTGCTGGCGCTGCTGGCGGTGATGCGGGTGCCCGGGTGTTCGGGCTGGAAGGTGTTGCGGATGATGATCGGCAGGCCGCGCTCGATCGCCGGCGACATGGTCTGCGGATGCACCACCTTGGCGCCGAAATAGGCCAGCTCGCAGGCCTCGTCGTAGCTCAGCGTTTCCAGTTGCACCGCTTCGGGCACCACCCGCGGATCGGCCGACAGCACGCCGTCCACGTCGGTCCAGATATGCAGTTCGTCGGCATCGAACAGGGCGGCGAAGATCGCGCCGGAGTAGTCGCTGCCGTTGCGGCCCAGCGTGGTGATGCGCCCGGCGCGGTCGCGGGCGACGAAGCCGGTGACCACGACGCGCCGTTGCGGATGCTGCACGCGCCAGTCCGCCAGGCGCCTTGCGCTGGCGTCCCAGTCCACGTCCACGCCCAGTTCGCCGCGATCCACCACCAGCACCTCGCGCGCGTCCAGCACCGCGCAATCCTCGCCCAGCGCGCGCAGGTGTTCGCCGAGCAGTTGCGCCGAATACACCTCGCCCAGGCCCTGCACCCGGTCCAGCACCTCGCGCGGTAGCTCGCCGATCACCGCTAGCGCACCGAGGATCTCGGCCAGGTGCTCGAAGCGCGCATCCAGCCATTCCACCGTGACGCCGGCATGCTCGCCGAGCAGCGACACCGCCGCGGCGCGGTGCCGCGCGCGGGTCTCGTGCCAGCGTTCGCGCCAGTCGCTGTCCTCGCTGGCGGCCAGTTCGGCCAGTTCGATCAGCGCGTCGGTGACGCCCTTCATCGCCGAGACCACGGTGACCTGCACGGTCTCCGGGCGCGCCAGCAGCAGCTGCGCGACATGGCGATAGCGTTCGGCGTCGGCCACCGAGGTGCCGCCGAACTTGTGGACGACGGTGCGCGCGGCGAGCGCGGGGTCTGCAGCGGAAGCGGAAGCGACAGCGGGGGACGGCATGGGAGACCTCGGAGTGGAGGCCCCGCTCGCATCAGGCTGACGGGTTCCCCCGCATCCTGATCCGGGTGCGGGGCCGTGGGTTTCGACAGTTACGCGAAAACGACGGGCCGCACCGGGCGAATGGTGTGGGTGGTAATGGTGATAGTGGTCATCGCGAGCACCGCAGTGCCGCGTCCGCGAACGGACGGAGGGGCAAGCGAGCGGTTCGGGGCACTGAGCATGCGGCAAAGAAAGCGCAGCGCCCGCCAGGCTGTCAAGCGCTGCACCACAGCATGCCGCCCCCGCCCCGGCGTCGACGAAAAAAACCGAATTCAATCAATCCATTAAACGCGCACCTGGCGCCGCGACCGTTACCGTCGCAACCGATTTTGCGACCGAGCTGAATCGGCTTGCGCAGATTCGGCGCGGTGCGCACGGTCCCGCAACACGCCTTTCGAGACGACATCCAACCAAGGCCGTCTGCCTCGCCGCGCTCGCGGCGCATGCTGGCGGCACGGCGCGATGCCGCTGAACGGCCTACAACGGCAACAGGACTGGTCGTGCGCAGCATGAGGCCGCAAAAAGCGCTACTTGCAGCGCGGCCCCATCAATCCGCCCTCCGCGGCAGCCGGCCCGATGCTCCCGACTGTCCTCGCGCGAATCGCATCGGAACTGCCGGCACTGCTGGCGTATCCGCACCACAGGCGCCGCGAACGGCCTGGACCCAGACGGCTGCGCTGAGCGATGCCGGCATCGCGGCGCTGGCCTGTTGCAGCTTGGTGACCCCGGCGCGATTCGAACGCACGACCTGTCCCTTAGGAGGGGACCGCTCTATCCAGCTGAGCTACGGGGCCTTGGCTGGCGCATTGTCGCACGATCGCCGCGCTTGCCAAGCCCGCCGCGGCGCGCGGCAGATGCGGCCTGGCCCACCCGGTCTGCTAAAATTGCGGGCTACTCGCGTCCCGCGTCCCCCGCCTGCGGTCGCCCTCCCTGTCGCAACGAACCCAGGAGATTCCATGTCCGCTGACCTGCTCAAGGCGCTCGGCCTGACCGCGTCCAATTCCGGCACCTATCTCGGCAACGGCGAGTGGTCCACGGCCACCGGCGCCGGCGTGCTGCAGCCGCTGAACCCGTCCAGCAACGCCGTCATCGCCGAAGTGCAGGCGACCACCGTGCAGGACTACGAGACCGTGGTCGCCCGCGCCCAGGCCGCGTTCAAGCTGTGGCGCACCACCCCGGCGCCGCGCCGTGGCGAGGCGGTGCGGCTGTGCGGCGAAGCGCTGCGCAAGCACAAGGACGCGCTGGGTTCGCTGGTCGCGCTGGAGATGGGCAAGAGCAAGCCCGAAGGCGACGGCGAAGTGCAGGAGATGATCGACATCGCCGATTTCGCGGTCGGCCAGAGCCGCATGCTGTACGGCTACACGCTGCACTCCGAGCGCCCCGGCCACCGCATGTACGAGCAGTACCAGCCGCTGGGCCTGGTCGGCATCATCAGCGCGTTCAACTTCCCGGTCGCGGTGTGGGCGTGGAACGCCTTCCTGGCCGCGATCTGCGGCGACATCTGCCTGTGGAAGCCGTCCAACAAGACCCCGCTGACCGCGATCGCGTCGATGAAGATCTGCAACGCCGCGCTGCGCGACGCCGGCTTCCCGGACATCTTCTTCCTGATCAACGATGCCGGCACCGCGCTGTCCGAGCGCCTGGTCGAGGACACCCGCATCCCGCTGATCAGCTTCACCGGCTCGACCCAGGTCGGGCGCGAGGTCGCGCAGAAATGCGCGCGGCGCCTGGGCCGCTGCCTGCTCGAACTGGGCGGCAACAACGCGATCATCCTCGACGACAGCGCCGACCTGAAGCTGGCGATCCCCGGCATCGTGTTCGGCGCGGTCGGCACCGCCGGCCAGCGCTGCACCACCACTCGCCGGCTGATCGTGCACGCCTCCATCTACGACACCGTGCTGGCGACGCTGGTCAAGGCCTACAAGCAGGTCGAAGGCAAGATCGGCGATCCCACCGACCCGGCCAACCTGATGGGACCGCTGAACAGCCGCGGCGCGGTCGAGCAGTTCCTGGCCTCGATCGAGAAGGCCAAGGCCGCCGGCGGCACCGTCGAGACCGGCGGCACCGCGCTGGACCGGCCCGGCAACTTCGTGCTGCCGGCGATCGTCACCGGCCTGCACAACGGCGACGCCGTGGTGCAGCACGAGACCTTCGCGCCGATCCTGTACGTGATGAAGTACGACACCCTGGACGAGGCCATCGACATGCAGAACGGCGTGCCGCAGGGCCTGTCCTCGTCGATCTTCACCCAGAACCTGAAGGCGGCGGAGAAGTTCCTGTCGGCAGCCGGCAGCGACTGCGGCATCGCCAACGTCAACATCGGCACCTCCGGCGCGGAGATCGGCGGCGCGTTCGGCGGCGAGAAGGACACCGGCGGCGGCCGCGAATCCGGTTCGGACGCGTGGAAGGTGTACATGCGCCGGCAGACCAACACGATCAACTACTCCGACTCGCTGCCGCTGGCGCAGGGCATCAAGTTCGATCTTTGACACAATGCGCGCAGCGCCCTGCCGCACGATCCACCATTGCCCGAAGGAGTCCGGCCGATGAGCAACGTCCGCGAAACCAATTCCCTCGCCGTGGTCAGCCTGGTCGCCGGCATCCTCGGCTGGACCCTGATGCCGGTGCTCGGCAGCCTCGGCGCGATCATCACCGGGCACCTGGCCCGCGCCGAGATCCGCCGCCAGCCGCAGCGCTTCCAGGGCGACGGGCTGGCGGTGGGCGGGCTGATCCTGGGCTGGGCCGCGGTGATCCTCGCGATCCTGTCGGTGCTGGCGTTCGTGCTGTTCTTCGGCGGGCTGGCCTGGTTCGCCAGCGCCCGGTCCTGAGCCGATGAGCGCCTCCGCTCCGCGCGAACGCTTCAGCGACCGCGTCGCCGACTACGTCCGCTACCGTCCCGACTATCCGCCGGCGTTGCTGGACTGGGTGCACGGGGAACTCGGCGTGGCACGCACTGCGCAGGTCGCCGACATCGGCGCCGGCACCGGCATCTCCACCCGCATGTTCCTGCAGGCCGGGCATCCGGTGCTGGCGGTGGAACCGAACGCGGCGATGCGCGCCGCCGCCGAGACGCTGCTGCACGGGTTCCCCGGCTTCGCCGCGATCGACGGCAGCGCCGAAGCCACCACCCTCCCCGATGCCAGCGTCGACCTGATCAGCGCCGCGCAGGCCTTCCACTGGTTCGACCTGGACGCGGTGCGCCGCGAATGGGCGCGGGTGCTGCGCCGCGGCGGGCTGGCACTGGTGTACTGGAACTCACGTCTGCTCGACGGCACACCGTTCCTGCTCGGCTACGAACAGCTGTTGCTCGACTACGGCACCGACTACAGCGCGGTGGCCGAGCGCTATCACGACGATGCGACGATGCAGCGCTGGTTCGGCGCCGGGCTGCGCGGCACCGCCC
The DNA here is from genome assembly GCA_025666215.1 of Xanthomonas campestris pv. phormiicola. Classification (NCBI taxonomy): domain Bacteria; kingdom Pseudomonadati; phylum Pseudomonadota; class Gammaproteobacteria; order Lysobacterales; family Lysobacteraceae; genus Xanthomonas; species Xanthomonas campestris. The sequence continues at coordinate 2,977,913 of CP102593.1, forward strand.
AGTTCCCGAACGTGCAGAAGCTGGACTACGACGGCCTGCGCGGGCGCCTTCTGTCCTCGTCGTATGCGCCGCTGGCCGGACATCCGCGCCACGAACCGATGCTGGCCGCATTGCGCACGCTGTTCGATCGCCACCAGGTCGATGGCCTGGTCGATGTCCACTACCGCACCCGTGCTTTCGCCGGCACCTTGAACTGAGCAGTGCCCATGTATTCCCTCGCCCGCCCGTTCCTGTTCGCCTTCGACGCCGAGCGCGCCCACGCGCTGGGCCTGCGCGCGATCGAGATGGCCTACCGCACCGGCACCAATCCGCTGCTGGCCAAGGCGATCGCGCCGATGCCCACGCGCGCGTTCGGCCTGGAGTTCCCCAATCCGGTCGGGCTGGCCGCAGGCCTGGACAAGAACGGCGAGCACATCGACGCGCTGCTGGCGCTGGGCTTCGGCTTCGTCGAGATCGGCACCATCACCCCGCGCCCGCAGCAGGGCAATCCGAAGCCGCGCATGTTCCGGCTGCCGCGCGAGCAGGCGGTGATCAACCGCATGGGCTTCAACAACCTCGGCGTGGACGCGCTGGTGCGCAACGTCGAACGCGCGCGCCGCCGCCACGGCCTGCTCGGCATCAACATCGGCAAGAACAAGGACACGCCGAACGAGGACGCTGCGTCGGACTACCTGCATTGCCTGGAAAAGGTCTATGCGCTGGCCGACTACGTGACCGTCAACATCTCCTCGCCGAACACCGCCGGCCTGCGCGAGCTGCAGGAGGAACAGGCGCTGCGGCAACTGGTGTCGCAATTGCGCGAGGCGCAGGAAGCGCTGGCCGCGCGCCATGGCAAGCGCGTGCCGATGCTGGTCAAGGTCGCGCCGGACCTGAGCGACAGCGATATCGACGCGGCGGCGCGGGTGCTGTCGGACCTGCAGGTGGACGGGGTCATCGCCACCAACACCACCGTCGCCCGGCCCGGCCTGGAGCGCAACGCGCTGGGCGCCGAGGCCGGCGGCCTGTCAGGCGCGCCGCTGCTGGGCCAGTCCACGCTGGTGCTGCGCCGCCTGCGCGCGCGCCTGCCCGAGGCGATCCCGCTGATCGGGGTCGGCGGCATCCTCTCCGGCGCCGATGCGGTGGCGAAGATGGCCGCCGGCGCGGCGCTGGTGCAGTGCTACAGCGGACTGGTGTTCCGCGGCCCGGAGCTGATCGGCGAATGCGTCGAGGCGATGCGCCGGCGCCGCGAGGCGCCCAGCCGCGGCGCGGTCGCCGCGCTATGAGCAACGCCTGGTCGCTGACCGCGAATGCACCGCTGCAGGCGCTGAATACCTTCCATGTCGCCGCGCAGGCGCCGTGGCTGCTGCAGATCTTCGCCCCCGACGCGCTGCCCGAGGCGCTGCTGGCGCCGCAGCTGGCCGGCGCGGCGCTGCTGCCGCTGGGCGGCGGCAGCAACATGCTGTTCGCCGGCGACGCGCCCGGCGTGGTGCTGGCCTTCGCCAACCGCAGCATCGACACGCTCGAACACCGCGCCGACTACGCCATCGTCCGCGCCGGCGCCGGCGTGGGCTGGCACGAACTGGTCATGTGGTCGCTGGCGCAGGGCCTGTCGGGCCTGGAGAACCTGGCGCTGATCCCGGGCACGGTCGGCGCCGCGCCGATCCAGAACATCGGCGCCTACGGCGCGCAGGTCGGCGAGTTCGTGCATGTGGTCGAGGCCTACGACCGCGCCGACGCGCGCTTCGTGCGGCTGGATGCGGCCGCCTGCGAGTTCGGCTACCGCGACAGCCTGTTCAAGCGCCAGCCCGACCGCTACCTGATCGCCGCGGTGGAATTCAACCTGCCGCGGCTGCATGCGCTGCGCCTGGACTACGCCGGCATCGGCGAGGAACTGGAGGCGCTCGGCATCGCCATGCCCGGCGCGCCCGACGTGGCGCAGGCGGTGATCAATATCCGCCGCCGCAAGCTGCCCGACCCGGAGGTGCTCGGCAACGCCGGCAGCTTCTTCAAGAATCCGCTGCTGCCGGCCGAACAGGCGCAGGCGCTGCAGCACGCGTACCCAGCGCTGCCGGTGTTCCCCGGCGACGGCGAGGACCAGCGCAAGCTGTCGGCGGCGTGGCTGATCGAGGCCTGCGGCTGGAAAGGCCACCGCGACGGCGATGCCGGCGTGTCCGCCGCGCACGCGCTGGTACTGGTCAACCACGGCCAGGCCAGCGGCGCCGAGCTGCTGGCGCTGGCGCGGCGCATCTCCGCCTCGGTGCTGGAGCGCTTCGGCGTGATCCTGGAGCCGGAACCGCGCATCGTCGGCGCGCACTGGTGAAGCAACCGGTGTCGCTGCGCGCGGCCGCGCTGATGCTGGCCAGCACGCTGTCGTTCGGACTGATGGTGATCGCGATCCGGCTGGCCTCCGCGCACCTGTCCACGGTGGAGATCGCGTTCTTCCGCAACCTGTTCGGCTTGCTGTTCCTGCTGCCGATGCTGCTGCGGCCGGGGCAGTCGCTGCCGCGCACCACGCAGTTGCCGCGCTACCTGCTGCGCACCGCGATCGGCCTGGTGTCGATGCTGGCCGGCTTCTGGGCGATCGGCCACCTGCCGCTGTCGCAGGCGATCGCGCTGTCCTACTCCACGCCGCTGTTCGTGACCCTGGCCGCGGCGTTCTGGCTCGGCGAGAACGTGCGCCTGCGGCGCTGGATGGCGGTGCTGTGCGGCTTCGCCGGCGTGCTGATCATCCTGCGCCCGGGCGCGGCCACGTTCAGCGCCGGCACCCTGATCGCGCTGCTGGCGGCGGTGATGGGCGCACTGGTGGCGATCCAGATCAAGCAGCTGGCACGGGTGGATTCGGCCAACACCGTGGTGTTCTACACCTATGCGTTCTGGGTGCCGATGTCGCTGCTGCCCGCCCTGTTCGCCTGGACCTGGCCGCAGGGCATCGACTGGCTGTGGCTGCTCGCCACCGGCCTGTTCGGCACCCTCGGGCAACTGCTGTGGACGCGCGCGCTGCGCATCGGCGAAGTCTCGGCGCTGACTCCGATCAGCTTCATGCAGCTGCCGTTCGTGGCGCTGCTGGGCTGGTGGCTGTTCGCCGAGGCGATCGCCCCGCACACGCTGCTCGGCGCGAGCATCATCATCGCCGCCAACGTCTACATCGCGCATCGCGAATCGGTGCTGGCCAGGCGCGCCGCCACGCACGCGCCGCTGGAAGGCGCAAAACCGGGCGAATGACGGTGCCGCCGCGCCTGGGCGACACCATAATGGGCGCACGATCGATTGCAAAGAACGCCGATGCGGACCCTGCGCCTGCTTGTCATCACCGCGCTCGCCCTGCTGCTGTGGCCGACACTGCCTGCCCGCGCCGTCGCGATTCCCGCGTACACGCCGAACGTGGTCGACCCGGCCGGGGTCCTGACTGCGGCGGAGCGGCAGCGCGTGAACGCTTCGCTGCAACAGGTCCGCGACACGCAAGGCATCTGGGGCGCGGTCTACATCGTGCCCTCGCTCGACGGCCGCAGCATCGAGGAGCTTGCCGAACGCGCGTTCAAGACGTGGCAACTGGGGCAGAAGAGTTCCGACAACGGCCTGCTGCTGGTGCTGTCCATGCAGGAACGCCGCTCGCGCTTCGAGGTCGGCTACGGACTGGAGGGCAGCCTGCCCGACATGGTCGCCAAGCATGCGCTGGACGATTACCTGGCGCCGCGGATGCGCCAGGGCGACACGGCCGGCGCGATCGTCGACGCCTTCGGCTTCATGGCGCGCGTCGCCGCGAAGGACCCGGACAGCGTCGCCGAACTGTCGCACCCCACATCGCGCTCGGGCGGCGACGACAAGAGCGACTGGGTGCGCGGCGGCATCGCCTGGGCCGGCCTGCTGACGCTGGTGTGGCTGCTGCCGCCGCTGCAACGGCACTGGATGCGGCACCTGCGCGCACGTCTGCTGCGGCATCATCCCGAGCTGGGCGACGCACCCGAGGACATCGCCGAATCGAAGCGCAAGCAGAGTTCCTTCGGACTGTTCCTCAAGCTCTTCCTGACCCTCAACCCGGGCGTGTTCGTGTTGGTCCTGTCGGCCCTGTTCCCGCTGGCGTTCTGGCTGTGGATCGCCGCCGAGCTGCTGGCGCCGGTGCTGATCCTGGCGCTGTCGGGCCGCCGCTATCGCTCGCCGCAACGCTTCCGTGCCTTCCTGCAGCAGCAGGCGCGCAAGCGCAAGGCGCTGATCCGCAAAGGCCATGTGGTCGAGACCGCGCCCGGCGCGTTCGCCTACACCGCGGCGTACTACGCCAGCGAGGCGGCGTCCTCGTCGTCCTCCGGGTCCTCGTCGTCCTCGTCCGGCAGCTCCAGCGGTTCGTCTTCCTCCGGCGGCGGCAGCTCCGGCGGCGGCGGCGCCAGTTCGAGCTGGTAGCTGCAGTGCTCCGCGCTCAGGCGGAACGGCGCCGGCGCCGCCAGCGCGGGCGCCGTTCGCCGCGGAACATCAGCAGGTACAGCCCGAGCACCCAGGCCAGCGCCGCGCACCAGCCGCCGAGGATGTCGGAGGGGTAATGCACGCCCAGGTAGATCCGCGACACGCCGACCAGCAACACGAACGTGCTGGCCAGCAGCAGCACCGGCCAGCGCCAGCGGGTGCGCCAGGCCAGCGCGACCAGCACCGCGACCAGGGTCATCGACCCCATCGCGTGGCCGCTGGGAAAGCTGAAGGTATGCTCCGGCGCGATCGACTCCCACAGGCTGGGCCGGTCGCGCTGGAAGAACTGCTTGGCGCTCAGGTTCAACAGCGCCGAACCGACGAACGAGAACCCGGCGAACATGGCCTCGCGCCAGCGCCGCAGGCCCAGCAACAGCAGCACGATCAGCGTGTCCAGCGGGATCACCCCGTACTGGTAGCCGGCCTCGGTGACCACGCTGAAAAACCGGTCCCAGCCCGGCGAAGCCAGCGCGCGCATGCTCCACAGCAGCGGCTCGTCGAAATAGAAATTCTCCAGTTCGTGGACCTCGTCGGCCAGCGCCACGAACACGCCCATCGGCAGCAGCACCCCGGCGAACAGCAGGCCCATGCGCCAGGCATTGCGGCGCAACCAGTGCCGCACGCCGGCGGCTTGCCCGGCGGCTTGCTCGGCCGGGCGGCTACCCGGCGCGGCGGACATACTTGGTTTCGACGTACTCGTCGATCAGCGCGACGAATTCGTGGGCGATGTTCTCGCCACGCAGGGTGACCGTCTTTTCGCCATCGACGAACACCGGCGCCGACGGCGCCTCGCCGGTCCCCGGCAGCGAGATGCCGATGTTGGCATGGCGCGATTCGCCCGGCCCGTTGACCACGCAGCCCATCACCGCCAGGGTCATGTTCTCGGCGCCGGGATGGCTCACCTTCCACTCCGGCATTTTCGCGCGGACGTGGTTCTGCACCACCTTGGCCAGTTCCTGGAAGAACTCGGAGGTGGTGCGGCCGCAGCCCGGGCAGGCGGTGACCAGCGGGGTGAAGGCGCGCTGGCCGGTGGTCTGCAACAGTTCCTGGGCGACGATCACCTCCTGCGTGCGCGACTGGCCCGGCTCGGGCGTCAGCGAAATGCGGATGGTGTCGCCGATGCCTTCCTGCATCAGCACCGCCAGCGCCGCGCTGGAGGCGACGATGCCCTTGCTGCCGATGCCGGCCTCGGTCAGGCCCAGGTGCAGCGCGAAATCCGAGCGCTGCGCCAGGTCGCGGTACACCGCGATCAGTTCCTGCACGCCGCTGACCTTGCAGCTGAGCACGATGCGGTCGCGGCCCAGGCCCAGTTCCACCGCGCGTTCGGCCGAATCCAGCGCCGAGCGAATCAGCGCCTCGCGCAGCACCCGGCCGGCATCCCACGGCGTTTCGCGGCGCGAATTCTCGTCCATCAGCTGCGCCGCCAGGGCCTGGTCCAGCGAGCCCCAGTTGGCGCCGATGCGCACCGGCTTGTCGTACTGCAGCGCGAACTCGATCAGCTGCGCGAACTGGGTGTCCTTCTTCTTGCCGAAACCGACGTTGCCGGGGTTGATGCGGTACTTGGCCAGCATCTCGGCGCACGCCGGCTCGGCGGCCAGCAGCTGGTGCCCGTTGTAATGGAAGTCGCCGATCAGCGGCACCTCGATGCCCATCATCCGCAGCTTGTCGACGATGCGCGGGATCGCCGCGGCCGATTCGGCGTTGTTGACGGTCAGCCGCACCAGTTCCGAGCCGGCGCGCCACAGTTCGGCGACCTGCTTGACCGAGGAGGCCACGTCGGCGGTGTCGGTGTTGGTCATCGACTGCACCACGATCGGCTTGCCGCCGCCCACGACGACGCCCCCGACGCGGACCGGCTGGGTGGAACGGCGCGCCCAGGGCGCGGCGTCGGAAGGGGGGGTGGGTCGGCTGACGGCGTCGTACATGCGCGCATTTTAGCGTGAGCGGGCGGCCGCGCCCCACCCCGGCGCCGGGGACTGCGACGGTTTGTCGCAGACAGCCGTGCGCGCTAGCGCATACGATGCGCGCCATGACCTCCACCGATGCCTCGTTCCTGCGCACCCTGTGCAGCCTGCGCTGGCTGGCCACCGCCGGGCAGGCGGCCACGATCCTGGTCGCGACCTGGGCGATGCGCCTGCCCTTGCCGCAGCTGCCGCTGTGGTCCGGGGTGGCCGCGCTGACCCTGTTCAACCTGTATGCGCAGCTGCGCCTGCGCCATGCCGACACCGCCGCGCCGGCCACCGCCTTCGGCCACATCCTGGTCGATGTGACCGTGCTGACCTGGATGGTCGGCTGGAGCGGCGGCATCGGCAACGCCTTCGGCTCGCTGTTCCTGGTGCTGATCGCGCTGGCCGCGCTGGCCCTGCCGCTGCGCTGGGCGCTGGCGGTGGCGGTGGCCTGCGTGGCCGGCTACGCGGTCAGCGCGCTGTTCGGCCTGCCGCTGCCGCGCGGCCCGCACCAGGCGCTGGACCTGCAGCGCTGGGGCATGGCCGCCAACTTCCTGCTGTCCACCATCGTGGTGCTGGTGTTCTCCACCCGCCTGGCGCTGTCGCTGCGCGAGCGCGAGCGCGAGCTGGCGCTGCTGCGCGAGCGCTTCACCCGCAACGAGGGCATCGTCGCCCTGGCCACCCATGCCGCCTCGGTCGCGCATGAGCTGAATACGCCGCTGGCGACGATGACCCTGCTCACCGACGACATCGTCGAGCAGATCGAGCAGCCGGAACTGCGCGAGGACCTGGAAACCCTGCGCGAACTGCTGGTGCAGTGCCGCGAACGGGTGCTGGCGCTGGCCGCACCGGCGCAGCGCGCCGGCGGCGGCACGGTGTCGCTGGCGCACGTGCTGCACCAGTGGCAACTGGTGCGCCCGACCGTGCAACTGCGCCGCAACGACGACGCGCCGCTGCAGCTGCGCCTGGAAAGCGCGATCGGCCACCTGCTGCAGGTGCTGCTGAACAACGCCGCCGACGCCGGCGAACGCGCCGGCCATCCGCAGGTGGACCTGAGCGTGCGGGTCACCGGCAGCGAACTGGTCGGCGAGGTCCGCGACTACGGCGGCGGCTTCGACGCCAACCAGGTCGCGCTGCCGGCCACCCTGTTCCGCAGCGGCAAGCCCGACAGCATGGGCGTGGGCCTGGCGCTGTCGCATGCCACCATCGAACGCCTGGGCGGCGAACTGTGGACCCAGCCGGCGCCGGACCACGGCGCACGGGTCGGTTTCCGCCTGCCGCTGCTCGCCCTGGAGACGCCCGCATGAGCAACGACGCCCCGCTGGGCCTGCTGGTCGACGACGACCCGCTGTACCTGCGCACCCTGCAACGCACCCTCGCCCGCCGCGGGCTGGAGACGCTGACCGCCGACAGCGGCGCCGCGGCGCTGGCCCTGGCCACGGCGACGCCGCCGGACTACGCGCTGATCGACCTCAAGCTCGGCGACGAATCCGGCCTGGCCCTGATCCAGCCGCTGCGCGCGATCCGCGCCGACATGCGCATCCTGCTGGTCACCGGCTACGCCAGCATCGCCACCGCGGTGGAGGCGATCAAGCTCGGCGCCGACGACTACCTGCCCAAGCCGGCCACCGTGCAGATGATCCTGCGCGCGTTGAGCCTGGAGGCGGACGGCACCGAGGACGACGACGGTGTCGAGCTGCCCGACGCGATGACCCCGCTGAGCCGCCTGCAGTGGGAGCATATCCAGCAGGCCATGCACGAAACCGGCGGCAACGTCTCGGCGGCCGCGCGCCTGCTCGGCATGCACCGCCGCTCGCTGCAGCGCAAGCTGGCCAAGCGCCCCAGCCCGCAGCGTGACCCGCCGCGCTGAGCCGCGGCGGCCGCCATCCCGACATAACATCGCGTTCACCTTTCCCACCCGCAGCTGTTCGCCCGGCGCGCGTCCCGCCGCCCGCCATTCAAGTCGCCCATCCACGCGCCGCTAATCTGGCATGCCTGCATCCTCGCCCCCGCCGCTGCCCGACGAATCGAAGAGGCTGGCCTCCCTGCGCCAGCTGTGCCTGCTCGACACCCCGGCCGACCGCGTCTTCGACCTGATCACCCAGCTGGCCGCGCGCACCCTGCACGCCCCGATCGCCCTGGTCTCGCTGATCGACGAACAGCGCCAGTGGTTCAAGTCCCGGGTCGGCCTGGACGTGGCGCAGACCCCGCGCAGCCAGGCGTTCTGCGCGCATGCGATCCACAGCCCCGAATTGCTGGTGGTGGAGGACGCGCGGCAGGATCCGCGCTTCCGCGACAACCCCCTGGTCACCGGGCCGCCGTTCATCCGCTTCTACGCCGGCGCGCCGTTGCTGCTGGCCGACGGTACCGGCCTGGGCACCCTGTGCGTGATCGACAGCAAGCCGCGCAGCGACTTCGACGAGGGCGCGCGGCGGACCCTGCAGGAACTGCGCGATCTGCTGCTGATGCGGATCGAGACCCTGCGCAACACCGGCTTCGTGGATCCGCTGACCGGCCTGCCCAACCGCAGCCGCTTCAACGAAGACCTGACCATGTGGCTGTCGCTGCAGACCACCGACCAGCACGACACCGGCGTGGCGATCGACGTCTGCGGCACCGAGTATTTCCGCGACATGGTCAAGGCATTGGGCTGGGAATACGCCGAGGGCTACGTGCTGGCCACGCGCGACCGCCTGCTCAAAGCGCTGGACGGACTGCCGACCTACCGCATCGACACCACCAGTTTCGCCTTCGTGGTGGAGGGCAACGACCCGGTGCAGCTGGCCCAGCGCTGCGAGCGCGTATGCAGCGCCTTCGCCGAGGCGATCGAACACCAGGGCATCCCGCATGCCGCGACCCCGTCGATCGGCGCGGTGCGCCTGGACGGCGCACTGAGCGCCAACCACACGCTACGCTCGCTGACCACCGCGGTGGACAGGGCGCGCCAACGCGGCCTGCCGTGGAGCCTGTACGAACGCAACCACGACGCCAGCCAGCGCAATGCGTTCCGCTTGCTGGCCGCGCTGCCGGAGGCGTTGAGCGCGCCCGAGCAATTGAGCCTGCACTACCAGCCACGGGTCAGCCTGCGCAGCGGCGAATGCGTCGGCGTGGAAGCGCTGCTGCGCTGGGAACACCCGCTGCTGGGCACGGTCGCGCCCAGCGACTTCATCCCGCTGGCGGAAAAGACCGCGCTGATGAGCCGGGTCACCGCCTGGGTGCTGCAGGCCGGCATCGCCCAGGCGGCGCTGTGGAAGCAGCAGGGGCATGGTTTCAGCGTGTCGCTGAACGTCTCGGCGGTGGACCTGGAGCAGGCCGGCTTCATCGCCACGCTGCGCGAGCTGCTGGCGCGCCACACGCTGGAACCGGGCCGCATCGAGATCGAGTTCACCGAGAGCGCGATGATCCTGCATCCGCTGCGCGTGGCCGAACAGCTGCAGGCGATCAGCGCGCTGGGGGTGAAGATCGCCATCGACGACTTCGGCAGCGGCTACAGCAACCTCAGCTACCTCAAGCGCGTCCCCGCCAACGCGCTGAAGATCGACCAGTCGTTCATCCGCTCGCTGCCGAGCAGCCACAAGGACTGCATGATCGTGCCGTCGATGATCCGGCTCGGCCACGATTTCGGCCAGCAGGTGGTGGCCGAAGGCATCGAGACGGAAGAGATCTACGCCATGCTGCGCGAATGGGGCTGCGACGAGGGCCAGGGCTACTGGATCGCGCGGCCGATGCCGGCGGCGGCGCTGGAGGCCTGGCTGGCCACGCCATGGCGCGACGCCTGAGCGCGCGCGCCCGACACCGCAGCGAGCGCCAGGGCGTGTCATCGATTCCCGAGTAGGTCTGCCTGGGGATTGATGACCCAGCCTGGGACGCGGCGGCTGCGGCGATGCTCAGGCGGCGCTCACCAGAACACCGCGTACAGCGCGATCAGGATCGCGACCACGCCGACCGCGCCGACCTTGAAGCCGAGCGTGGTGCCGTAGCCGACGTCGTCGGTGCGGATCAGATCGCGCGCCTGCGTGGCCGGGGTGAGCAGCGACACCACCACCGCCAGGACCAGCGCCGCCACGAACACCACGCCGATGCGGTCCATGAACGGCAATGCCGGCCAGGCGAACTTGAGCGCGAACGACAGCACCACCGAACCGATCGCCGCGGTCAGCGCGCCGGCTTCGTTGGCGCGCTTCCAGAACAGGCCGAGCATGAAGATCACCACCACGCCCGGGGTGAAGAAGCCGGTGAATTCCTGGATGAACTGGAAGCCCTGGTCGAAGTTGCCCAGCAGCGGCCGCGCGGTGAGGATGCCGATGAGCACCGACGCCACCGCAGCGATGCGGCCCACCCGCACCAGGCGCTTCTGTTCGGTCTGCGGGCGGAACTTGGCGTAGAAATCCAGGGTGAAGATCGTCGCCACCGAATTGATCTTCGACGCCAGCGAGGCCACGATCGCCGCCACCAGCGCGGCGAACACCAGGCCGAGCACGCCGCTGGGCAGCAGCTGCATCATGGTCGGATAGGCCTGGTCGGGCTTGGCCAGGTCCGGCGCCAGCACCACCGCGGCGATGCCCGGTACCACGATCACCAAGGGCATCAGCAGCTTCAGGAACGCGGCGAACACCATGCCCTTCTGCGCCTCGCCGAGGTTCTTGGCGGCCAGCGCGCGCTGGATGATGTACTGGTTGAAGCCCCAGTAGCTGATGTTCATCACCCACAGCCCGCCCAGCAGCACGCTCAGGCCGGGCAGATCCTTGTAGAACGGGTTGTCCTTGGACAGGATCATGTGGAAGTGTTCCGGATGCGCATTCCACAGGTGCCTGAAGCCGGCCAGCATGCCGGCGCCGTCGCCGATGCGCGACAGCGTCAGCCAGGCGACCAGCAGCCCGCCCAGCACCAGCAGGGTGACCTGCACGATGTCGGTCAGCGCCACCGCCTTGAGCCCGCCGTACAGCTGGTAGACCAGCGCGAACACGCCGATCAGGGCCAGCGCCAGGGTCTGGTCCATGCCGGTGACCTGGCTGACCGCGATCGAGCCCAGCCACAGGATCGAGGTCAGGTTGACGAACACGTACAGCAGCAGCCAGAACACCGCCATCAACGTGCGGATCCACTTGCCGTAGCGCTGCTCCAGGAACTGCGGCATGGTGTAGATGCCGTTGCGCAGGAAGATCGGCAGGAAGAACTTGCCGACGATCAGCAGGGTCAGCGCCGCCATCCATTCGTAGGACGCGATCGCCAGGCCGATCGCATAGCCGGAACCAGCCATGCCGATGATCTGCTCGGCGGAGATGTTGGCCGCGATCAGCGACGCGCCGATCGCCCACCACGGCAAGGTCTTGCCGGCCAGAAAGTAATCCTCCGCGCTCTTGCTGTGCCCGGCCTTCTCCCGCGACACCCACTGCGCGAGCACGAAGATGCCCGTCAGGTAGACCACTACGATCGCAATATCCAACGTTGCCAGACCCACTGCACTTCTCCCACGGGCCGCGGCCCTTTCGCCTGTGTATCGATGCCCCCGTCCGCTCCGGACGGGCGTTGTTTTTGAAGGGTCAGCGCAACCGCGAGCGACCGCCACCATGCCGCCGCACAGCAGGCGGCGGCCCATGTCGCGGCCGCTGCCTGTCCGCTGCAACCCTGGTATTCCCGCCCTGCGCCGCTTGTGTCCGTACAGCGGCAGGCCGGCAAGTGACGGCGCCGCCACATGCGCGTCAGGTGCGCATCAGCGCACCGGGCAGTCGACCACGTTCTGCGCGTCGTTGCTGGCGCCCAGCGCGATCCGCGACAGCGCCAGGTCCAGCGTGCCGTCGCTCTCGATCACCGGCAGCCGCTCCAGCCTGGAGACGTCCGCGCCGGCGACGCTGAAACACTTCAACGGCACGCCCAGCGTGCGCCATTCGCCCTTGGGCAGCGCCGCCAGCGGCGGGCCCAGATCGACCTGCGCGGCGCAGCCGTTGCCGCAGGTCACGCCGATGCGGGTGTTGCCGCTCGGCGCCGCATCCACCTTCAGGGTCAGGATCAGCTGCACGTCGCCATTGCTCTCGCGCGACACGTCCAGCGGCCTGGGCAGCACCAGCGCCATCCCCGCCCTGCCCTTGCCCGACCATTCGAAGCGGCGCGCATCCTCCTGCGCCTTGTGGTCGATCGCGGTGACCTTGAGCGACCCGTCGGCCAGCGCCGCCGGGGTCGTCACCGCCGGCAGATTGGCCTGGCTGGCGCCCTGCAGGATCATGTTGATGCCCGCCGCCGGCTTGCCGCGCTCGAAGTACACCCCGCCCACCGCCTGCGCGCCGGACACGCCGGAGACTTCGGACAGGCGGATCAGATCGCCCTTGTCGGCGTAGCGCAGGCCATAGCCGAACGCGAACTGCGGGTTGTAGTTCTTCTGGCCGACGTTGTTGGCGTACTGGGTCGCAGTCCGCGGCCAGGAGAAGCTGAGCTTGCCGTGGAAGTCGTACTGGATGCCGCCGTCCGGCTTGCGCAGCAGCACGTCGGCGATGCCGCCGCCTTCCGACCCCGGCAGCCACGCGGCGACGAACGCATCGGCGGCATTGATCTCGCGGTTCACCCACAGCGGACGCCCGCTCAGGAACACCGCCACCACCGGAATGCCTTCGGCCTTGAGCTTCTTGATCAGCTGCAGGTCGCTGTCGTCGCCGGGCTTGTACAGCAGCGTGGCGATGTCGCCCTGGAACTCGGCATAAGGATTCTCGCCGAACACCACCACCGCCACGTCGGGCTTGTTCTGGTAGTTGCCGTCGATCGCCAGTTCGGCGCTGCCGCCGGCGGCCGCGACCTGCGCCTGCAGGCCCTCCCAGATCGTGTTGCCGTTCGGGTAGTCGGCGCGCTTGGTGCCGGTGCCCTGCCAGTTCAGCGTCCAGCCGCCGGCCTGCTTGCCCATGTCGTTGGCGCCGTCGCCGGCGACCAGGATCTTGCTCTGCGGCTTCAGCGGCAGCAGCTGCTTCTGGTTCTTCAGCAGCACCAGCGACTCGCGCACCGCCTGCCGCGCCACCGCGCGGTGCTCGGGCGCGCCGAGCAGTTCGAACTTGCCGCCGAGCGGACGCTGCGACGGCTTGCCGGCCTCGAACAGGCCCAGCCGCAGCTTCACCCGCAGGATCCGCCGCACCGCGTCGTCCAGCCGCGCCATCGGGATCTCACCCGACTTGACCGCCTTCAGCGCGCTCTCGTAATAGCCCTTCCAGCTGTCCGGCGCCATCAGCATGTCCACGCCGGCGTTGAACGCGGCCGGGCAGTCGTCGTTGCGGCAGCCGGGCACCTGGCCATGGCCGTTCCAGTCGCCGACCACGAAGCCGCCGAAATGCATCTGCCCCTTCAGCACGTCGGTCAGCATCGGCTTGTTGCCGTGCATCTTCACGCCGTTGAAGCTGTTGAACGAGGCCATCACCGTCTGCGCGCCGGCGGCGATCGCCGGCGGATAGCCGGCGCCGTGGATGTCGCGCAGCTGCTGTTCGCCGACCCGGGTATCGCCCTGGTCCTTGCCGTCGGTGGTGCCGCCGTCGCCGAGGAAATGCTTGACCGAGGCGATCACGTGCGAGCCGTCGAGGAAGCCGGGCTGCCCGGGCACGCCCTGCAGGCCTTCGACCACCTTGCCGGCGAAACTGGCGACCACCTCGGGCGATTCGGAATAGCCCTCGTAGGTGCGGCCCCAGCGATCGTCCTGCGGCACCGCCACGGTCGGCGCGAAGGTCCACTCCATGCCGGTGGTGCGGGTCTCGGCGGCGGTCACCGCGCCGATCTTGCGCATCAGCTCCGGGTCGCGCGTGGCGCCCAGGCCGATGTTGTGCGGGAACAGGGTGGCGCCGACGATGTTGCTCTGCCCGTGCACCGCATCGATGCCGAAGATGATCGGGATCGCCAGGCCGCCGTTGCCCTTGTCCATCGACGCCGCGTAGTAGGCGTCGGCCAGCTTCAGCCACTGCGCCGGGCTGGCGTCGTACTTGCCGTCGGGGTCGGAATTGCCGCCGGCCAGCACCGAGCCGATGTGGTACTTGCGCACGTCGTCCGGGGTCATGCTGGCGATGTCGCCCTGCACGATCTGCCCGACCTTCTGCTCCACCGTCATCTGCGCCATCAGCTTGGAAATGCGCGCCTCCAGCGCCGCGTCCTCGGCCAGCGGCCAGGCCGGCGACGGCCACAGCTGCGGGTGGATCGCCGGCGGTGCGGCGGCGGCGGCGGCAGGGGCGGCCGGAGCCGATCGGCCGGGGCCGGCCGCCGCCAGCGCAAGCAGGCCCAGCGCGGCCGCGGTGGCCAGCGCAGTGCGAATCGGCGCAGACACGCCAGCGGACTGTTTTTGCAAGATCTTCCCTCCCAGGAACGGCGAACGCACGACACACGGCGACCGCGCTCCCTCCCGAGACGCGCGACCGGGGCCTACGCTTCATTAATCGCCCCGACCCTGTCAACAAGGTCGCGAGGTATGCCTGGTCCCGCTATGGATATTGGATTGCGCTATAGCGATGGAATACCGGCAAGGCCGGCCCGCCGCGTGATCGCAGCATCGCCAGCCACCGCCCTGTTCGCGCCGGCAAACACGCTTGCTGCGCCGCAACACTGCCGTGCCGGAGAACTGCGCAACTCTGACGCGGCGATGGCGCCCTCTGTGGACGGTCTGCGGCGTCATGCGACGCAGCGTTTTTAGCGCCGATCCAGTCGGACGATTGCAGCGCCCATCTCCGCTCGTCGCGACTGAAGTCGCTCCCACAGACTTCTCTGCGCTATCGCGCGGCAGGTCAACCGACAAGCAAGGTGCGTGAGCCCGCTGCGGTTTCTCGAGCGGGCAGTCGGCGCCTGCCGTGCAGGACGAGCCCGCTCACGGATACCGGAAGCGTAGCGCGCGGCAAAAACGAACGGGGCCCGAAGGCCCCGTTGCAGGACACCCGAAAGCGCGGCTCAGCCGCGCAAGCGCGCCAGCACCGCGCGCGTCACCGGGTCGGCGACCTCGGTGGTTTCGCCCTGCAGCGCCGGCAGCAGCTGGCTGGCCAGTTGCTTGCCCAGTTCCACGCCGAACTGGTCGAAGGCGTTGATGCCCCAGATCACCGACTGCACGTAGACGCTGTGCTCGTACATCGCGATCAGCGCGCCCAGCGCCTGCGGGGTCAGCGCGTCGAGCAGGATCAGCGTGCTCGGGCGGCCACCCGGGTAGTCGCGGTGCGGGTCGTCGCTGCCCTGCCCGTTCGCCAGCGCCTCGGTCTGCGCCAGCAGGTTGGCCAGCAGCGCCTGGTGGTTGACGGTGTAGGGAGCGTCGTTGTGGATGCAGCCGATGAAATCGGCCGGCACGATGCTGGTGCCCTGGTGCAGCGCCTGGAAGAAGCTGTGCTGCACATCGGTGCCGGCGCCGCCCCACCATACCGGCACGGTGTCGGCCTGCACCGGGCTGCCGTCCAGGCGCACGCGCTTGCCCAGGCTTTCCATCACCAGTTGCTGCAGGTAGGCCGGCAGCAGCGCCAGGCGTTGGTCGTAGGTCATCACCGCCTGTGTGGCGTAGCCGAGCACGTTGCGGTTCCACAGCGTGGTCAGCGCATGCAGCACCGCCACGTTGCGCTGCAGCGGCGCGGTGAGCGCGTGCTCGTCGAACTGCGCGGCGCCGGCCAGCAGCTGCTCGAAGCCGTCGGCGCCGATCGCCAGCGCGATCGGGAAGCCCACCGCCGACCACAGCGAATAGCGCCCGCCGACCCAGTCCCACATCGGCAGCACGCGGCTGGCGGCGATGTCGAAGGCCTTGGCGGCGCGTTCGGGATTGGCGCTGACCGCGTACAGGCGTTCGCTGCCGCCGAGCCAGTCGCGCAGGATCTGGCCGTTGAGCAGGGTTTCCTGGGTGCCGAAGGTCTTGGAGATCAGCACGCCGGCGGTGCGCGCCGGATCCAGCGTGGCCAGCGTGCGCTGCATCGCCGCGCCGTCGACGTTGGAGACGAAATGCACGCGGAAGCGCGCGCCTTCGACCGGACGCAGCGCGTCGGCGACCAGGCGCGGGCCCAGGTCGGAACCGCCGATGCCGACGCTGACGATGTCGGTGACCTCGGTCTGCGCCAGCGCCTCGATCAGCGCGCGCATGCGCTGCTGCACCTCGCGTGCGCTGGCGTTCGCTTCGGCCGCGACCGGCGCGCCGCTGAGCTCGCCGCGCAACGCGGTATGCAGTGCGGCACGGCCCTCGGTGACGTTGACCGTCTCGCCGCGGAACAGGCGCTGGAACGCGCCGGCCACGTCGTGCTCGGCGGCCAGCGCGAGCAGCGCGGCGAGCGCGGCGCGGTCGTATTTCTGCCGCGCGAAGTTGAAGTACAACGGTCCGACCTGCAGCGCCAGGTCGTCGACCCGGCCGGGCTCGGCGGCCAGCAATTCGGGAAGGCGCAGCCCGCGCAAACGCTGGGCGTGGGAGTGCAGTGCGTCGAAACCGTTGGACTGTGTCATGCGGCCTGCTTCGGGATGCTGTGGTTGGTATGGGTGATCTTGTTGGCGCCGTCCACGTAGACCAGGGTCGGCTGGAAGCGCGCGGCTTCCTCTTCGCTCATGCCGGCGAAGGCGGCGATGATGATCAGGTCGCCGACCTGCACGTGGCGCGCGGCGCCGCCGTTGAGCGAAACGATGCCGCTGCCTTCGTCGGCGCGGATCGCGTAGGTGCTGAAGCGTGCGCCGTTGGTGACGTCCCAGATATGCACCTGCTCGAACTCGCGGATGCCGGTGGCGTCCAGCAACAGCCCGTCGATGGCGATCGACCCTTCGTAGTTGAGCTCCGAATGGGTGACGGTGGCGCGGTGGATCTTGGTCTTCAACAGGCTCAGTTGCATGCTTGCGGTACTGCGGTGAGGAAAGACGCGCAGTTTAACAGCCGAGGGGTTAAGCGGCGGTGGCAGCAAGGCTTGGCTGCAGGTGCATGGCGTTGTCCACCGCGCGTCCCGGCATGCCGAGCGCAGGACATGATTTGGCTGCCTGACGCG
The DNA here is from genome assembly GCA_025666215.1 of Xanthomonas campestris pv. phormiicola. NCBI lineage: Bacteria > Pseudomonadati > Pseudomonadota > Gammaproteobacteria > Lysobacterales > Lysobacteraceae > Xanthomonas > Xanthomonas campestris. The sequence continues at coordinate 2,995,236 of CP102593.1, forward strand.
GCAATGCGCGATGCGGGCGACGCAACCGCGGCCGGTCGCGCGGCGGATCCCGCGGTTGCCGATCGCGTCGCCAAGCGGCGGGCCTGGCGGCTTCGGCTCAAGCCTCTCCTGCAGTGCACCCAGCCGGCTCACAGCCCCCCGTGGGAGCGACTTCAGTCGCGAGGCGCGAGGCCAACCGGCGATCCGCCACTCTCGACCGCATTCGGCACGGCGCCGACGCCATGGCAGCCACAACGCACTGCCGCCGCGCTCAGAACTCCAGATTGTCGATCAGGCGGGTGCGCCCCAGGCGCGCGGCGATCAAGGCCACGCGCGGGCCGTCCTGGTCGTGCGGTTCGCTCAGGTCGGGCAGGCGCAGCACGGTGTAGTCGACCTCGAAGCCGACCTCCTGCAACTGTCGGGTCGCCGCCGCCTCGATCGCGGCGCGCGGCTGCCCGGCGACATGCCCGTCGCGCATCGCCAGCAGGGTCTGGCGGATCTGCGCCGCGCGCGGCCGCTCTTCGGCCGACAGGTACTGGTTGCGCGAGCTCATCGCCAGGCCGTCGGCCTCGCGCACGATGCCGCCGCCCAGGATCTCGATCGGGAACGCCAGGTCGGCGACCATCTGCCGGATCACCGCCAGCTGCTGGTAGTCCTTCTTGCCGAACGCGGCCAGGTCCGGCTGCACCTGGTTGAACAGGCGCGCGACCACGGTGCAGACGCCGTCGAAATGGCCCGGGCGGCAGGCGCCTTCCAGCACTTCGCTGACCCCGGGCGTGTGCATGCGCAACGCCAGCTCCACGCCCAGCGGATACATGCTCTCCACCGTCGGCAGCCACAGCACGTCGCAACCGGCGCCTTCCAGGCCGCTGGTGTCGGCTTCGGGGGTACGCGGGTAGCGGGTGAAGTCCTCGTTCGGGCCGAACTGGGTCGGGTTGACGAACACGCTGGACACCACCCGGTCGGCGTACTGCCGGGCCAGCATCACCAGCGAGAAATGCCCGGCATGCAGGTTGCCCATGGTCGGCACGAAGGCCACGCGCAGGCCCTGCCGCTTCCAGCCGGAAACGACGGCGCGCAGCCGGGCCAGGTCGGTGATGGTGTCGATCATTTGGCGTAGGCGTGTTCGGCGTCGGGGAAGGTGCCGGCGCGCACCGCGTCGGCGTAGGCGCGCACGGCACCGGCGATGGAGCCGCCGTCGGCCAGGAAATCTTTGACGAAACGCGGCCGCCGGTGGCCGCTGTCCAGGCCCAGGAAGTCGTGCAGCACCAGCACCTGGCCGTCGCAGTCGGGACCGGCGCCGATGCCGATGGTGGGGATGTCGAGCGCGGCGGTGATCCGCGCGGCCAGCGGCGACGGCACGCATTCGAGCACCAGCAGCGCGGCGCCGGCGGCGGCCACCGCCTTGGCGTCGTCGAGCAGCTTGGCCGCGGCGGCCTCCTCGCGGCCCTGGATCTTGTAGCCGCCGAAGGTCAGCACCGACTGCGGGGTCAGGCCCAGGTGCGAACACACCGGGATGTCGCGCTCGCTGAGGAAGCGGATCACCTCCAGCTTGTGCCCGGCGCCCTCCAGCTTGACCATCTCCGCGCCGGCCTGCAGCAGCCGGGTCGACGCGTCCAGCGCGCGCTCCGGGGTGGCGTCGGACTGGAACGGCAGGTCGGCCACCAGCAGCGCGCGCTGCAGCACCCGTGCCACCGCGGCGGTGTGGTAGACGATGTCGTCCACGGTCACCGGCAGGGTCGAGTCGTGGCCCTGCACCACCATGCCCAGCGAATCGCCGATCAGGATCAGGTCCACGCCGTTGGCGTCGAACGCGCGCGCGAAGCCGGCGTCGTAGGCGGTCAGCATCACCAGTTTCTGCTGGCGGCGCTTGGCCTCGGCCAGGGCGGGAACGGTCCAGGGCTTGCTGTCGGCGTGGCTGCTCATAAGCTCATGCGGTGCGGTGATAAGCCGGGCATTATCTACCGATTGCCACGATCCCGTCGGTTTCGATGCGGTCGCGTCTGTCACGCACCGTTCCATGGCCGGGGATACTCGCCTCGGCGGCGATCTCGGCCAGCGGCAGCAAGGCGAAGCCGCGCTGGTGCAGGTGCGGGTGCGGTACCTGCAGCCCGGGCAGGTCGATCACCGCCTCGGCGTACAAAAGCAGGTCCAGGTCCAGGGTGCGCGGGCCCCAGCGCTCGCCGGGGGCGCGCTGGCGGCCGTGGCGGGCTTCCAGCGCCAGCAGCGCCTGCAGCAGCTCCGGCGCCGGCAGCGCGGTGCTGAGCACGGCCGCGGCGTTGATGAAGTCCGGCTGCGCCTGGTTGCCCCAGGCCGGGCTGCGGTACAGCTGCGAGGCGCGCAACAGGCGCGTGTGCGGCAGCGTGTCCAGTTCGGCGATGGCCGCGCGCAGGGTCGCGACCGCATCGCCGAGGTTGCCGCCCAGGCCGATGCAGGCCTGCACCGGCGCGGGAACGATCGGGTCGCTCACTCGGCCGGTGCGGCGGCATCCGGACGCCGCCGCCGGCGCCGGCGGCGCTTGAGGGTTTCCTCGCTGTCGGCCGGGGCCATCGCCACCTCGTCGCCGACGTAGTCGATCTCCGGGTCGAAGCCGCGCGGCGGCGGCGCGTAGCCGGGCTGCTGCTGCAGTTCCCGCCAATAGGCGATGTCGGCCTCGTGCTCGGCCGAGGCCGACTGGCGCAGGATCAGGAAATCGAACGCGGCGCGGAAACGCGGGTGCGACAGGGTCCGCACCACCCGCTTGCGCTGGCGCGAGGTGAAGCGCGACTGCAGCAGCCAGATCTCCTGCATCGGCAGCGAGAAGCGCCGCGGCAGCGCCACCGTGCTCAGCTGGTGCAGGGTCACCCGGTCGGCGGCGCGGCGCTGCGCCTCTTCCAGCTGCATGCCCTGCTTCTGCAGCGCCATCAGCGCGCGGCAGTAGGCCGGCCACAGCAGCAGCGCGAACAGGAACGCCGGCGACACCGGCTCGTCGTTGGCCACGCGCGCATCGGTGTTGCGCAGGCCTTCGATCAGCATCCGCCGCAACGCCCCGCTGCGGTTGGAAGTGAGCGCCGCGGCGCTCTCCGGGAACAGCGCGGCGAGCAGGCCGTAACGCTCCAGGCCTTCGAAGCTGGCCACGCCGTCGCCGGACAGGAACAGCTTCAGGACTTCCTCGAACAGCCGTGCCGGCGCCGCTTCGGCCAGCAGCCCGGCCAGGCGCGGGAGCGGCTCGGCGGTGGCCGGCTCGATCTCGAAATCCAGCTTGGCGGCCAGGCGCACCGCGCGCAGCATGCGCACCGGGTCTTCGCGATAGCGCTGCTCGGGGTCGCCGATCATGCGCATCAGCCGCGCCTGCACGTCGGCGAAGCCGCCGGTGTAGTCGCGCACCGAGAAATCCTCGATCGCGTAGTACAGCGCGTTGCAGGTGAAGTCGCGGCGCACCGCGTCGTCCTCGATGCTGCCGTAGACGTTGTCGCGGACCAGGCGGCCGTTGTCGAGCTCGCGGTCGCCGCTGCCGTCGTCGACGTTGGCGCGGAACGTGGCCACTTCGATGATCTCGCGGCCGTACACCACGTGCGCCAGGCGGAAGCGGCGGCCGATCAGGCGGCAGTTGCGGAACAGCTGCTTGACCTGCTCGGGGGTGGCGTCGGTGGCGACGTCGAAGTCCTTGGGCTGCAGCTCGACCAGCAGGTCGCGGACCGCGCCGCCGACCAGGTACGCGCCGAAGCCGGCTTCGCGCAGCCGGTACAGCACGCGCAACGCATTGGGACTGATGTCCTTGCGCGAGACGTTGTGCTGATCGCGCGGGATCAGTTGCAGGGTGAACGGCACAGGAACTGGCGGATTGATGATGGCGCTTCCGTATCGAGTTGCGGGATTGCCGGCGGGCGGCTAGCCCCATATACTAGCGCCCTGCAATCGATGCGACCAACCTGCTCCCTTCGTCTAATGGTTAGGACGTGGCCCTCTCAAGGCTAAAACAGGGGTTCGAGCCCCCTAGGGAGCACCATCGCCGCCTCGCCTGCAGCGAAAACCACAAAAGCCCCGCCCTGGCGGGGCTTTCGCGTTATGGGACGCCTGGCGCCGGATGCGCGGATGCGCCGTCGCCCCCCTCGCCGGCCGCGAACCGCTCTGCAGACGCGGCGTCGAGGTCGCCGGCTTCGGCCACCGCATCGTGCGGATGCAGGCTTTCCAGGTGGCGCACCTGGATCCGCACGCCGCCATAGCGCGTCGCCAGCGCCTGCTGCAGGCGCCGTGCGGCGTCCTCCACGTACATCAGGTTGGCGCCGTTGAGGCGGGCGAACGCCTGTTCGTCGGCACGCCGCACCGCCGCCTGTACCGGCGTGGCCAGGGCCTGCTCGGCCAGTGCGATCAGCGCGTCCAGATCGAACCTTGCCGCGCGCGGCGGCACCGCCACCCGCAAGGTGGCGATGCTGCGCTGGCTGTGCGCAGTCGCGTGGCTGCCGTGCTGCAACAGCCAGGCCGCCACGGCATCGCGCTGCAGCGACGGGTGCTCGGCGTGCTGCTGCAGGAACTCCGCGCTGAGCAACTGCCGCGCCAGCGCCGCCGAGCATGGGCAGGTCGAGGAATAGAGCACCTCCACGCCGACCTCGATGCGTACGCTGTCGCCCCGCAGTACCGCGTCGATGCGCAACGGATACGCCTTCCAGCCGGCCAGCCCGGCGCTGCGCAGCGCCGGACTGCGCCGCAGCAGCGCCATGCGCAGCGACATCCTTGCCGCGGTGGAGGCACAGTCGGCATGGCTATGCACCATCGCGTGCAGCAGCTGCGACAGGCGTGACGGCGACAGCGCCTGTTCCGCATATTCGTCCAGCAGCCGGTACAGCCGCGACATGTGGATGCCCTTGACCTGCGCCGCAGGCAAGTCGACATGCAACGCCGCCTGTGCCGGCAGGCGCTCGGTATCGGCCGTATCGCACAAGCGGACCGGCACGGCGATGCCGTCCATGCCGACCCAGTGCAGCGGTGCGGCGATCGTGGACGGTTCGCTGCACGCGATATCGGGCAGCGGCGATTGCTTCGGTAGGTTCATGGAATTGGCAAAGGGCAAGTGGAGGGGAACGCAGCGGCGCGGCCGCAGACCGGCATCGGCTCAGGCATGGTGGACCGGGAACGCCTGGAAGTAATCGTCGATGCCCAACTGCAACGACTGCGCCAGCTCTTCCTGGTGGCGATCGCTGACCAGGCGGCGGCAATCGTCGGCGTTGCTCATGAAGCCGGTCTCGACCAGCAGCGACGGAATGTCCGGCGACTTGAGCACCGCGAAGCCGGCCTGGCCGACATCGCCCTGGTGCAGGCGGGTGACCTGCTGCAGGCGCCCGAGCATGCGCTTGCCGAACTGCAGACTGGTCGCGATGGTGCCGCTCATCGACAGGTCCACCAGCACCTTCGACAGCACCGGATCCTTCTGCCGCAGATAGCGCTCGGCGACATTGCCGTACTGGTCGGCGCTGTTCTCGCTGTCGGCGATCCAGCGCGCCAGCGCCGAGCTGGCGCCGTTCTCCGACAGCGCGAACACCGAGGCGCCCTGCGCGCTGCGGTTGGGCGCCGCATCGGCATGGATCGATACGAACAGGTCGGCCTTGCGCTGGTGCGCGATCACCACCCGCTCGTGCAGCGGCACGAAGCGGTCGTCGCTGCGGATCAGCGTCGGCCGGTAGCGCGGGTCGGCCTGCAGCGCCTGGTACAGGCGTCCGGCCACGGCCATCGCCACGTGTTTTTCGTAGCGGGCGTCGGCGCTGACCGCACCCGGATCCTTGCCGCCATGGCCGGCATCGATGGCCACCACCCGCGGCCGCGACGGCGTCGCGATCGAGGTGCGCGACGGCACGACGAGCGCGGCGACGGGCGCGGCAGCCGCGGCGTCGGCCGGTCCCAGGTCGAGCAGCAACTGTGGCGACGGCCCCGCAGCGGCATCCCAGTGCGCGCTGGCCGCCACCGGCCGGCGCAGGTCCAGCACGATGCGCAGGCCGTTGTCGTGCGCGCCGCTGCGGATCGCGGCGACCACGCTGTCCTGCACCGGCGGCAGGATCGGCGGCGGCGCGGCGGCAACCTCGGGCAGATCCAGTACCAGCCGCTCCGGCGCGGCCAGGGCGAAGATCCGGTAGTCCACCGCCGTCTCCAGTTGCAGGCGCAGACGCAGGCGGCCCGCCTCGGTCTCCAGGGTGCAGGCCAGCAGGCGCGGCGCGGCGGCGCGCGCGAACCCCGGCGCCAACAACAGCGCAGCACTGGCCAGGCCCAGCCATTCGCGGCGGTTCATACGCTCCCCGGCCCTGGCGCGCGACGACGGAGCAGGATGGGATGACGGGCACGGGGAACAGGATGACGGGGCACGGGGGAACGCCTTTTTTTGTAATGTTATAAAATTACAATTCTCCGATCAAATGCCATCGCCTGCGCGCGACGCCATACGGCTCCGCTTCGGCCCGGACGCTATCGCGGCAGGCAGCGCAGGCGCCGGCGCGCCGATTGCCGGCACCGGCCCTGAAATCTCGTAGACGGCGGCAGGCAAAACGGAACTTCTTCCCAGCAGCAGTGTCCAGCCAACTCCCTTCGGCAGCGAGCATCAAAAAATGAAAAGACATCGTTCCCGCAAACTTCTGTTGAGCAGCGCGCTGTGCGCCGTTTCAACCGTCGCCAGCGCCGCTCCCGCGAATGGCTGGGTCGAGACCGCGACCGGCAGCCAGGTCGCCGCTGGCCATGCGCTCGCCCGGCCGGAGCAGGCGCTGAGCCCGGCTCCCCTGGACGCACGGCTGGACATCAGCATCGTGCTCAGGCCGGCCAATCCGGCTGCGCTGCGCCAGGCGACAGCGGCGCTGACGGCGCAGATCGCCGCCGACCCGGCCCTGCAGGCGCGGGCCAAGGCGTTGGCGACGCCGAACGCCGCCGACGTGCAGCGGGTCACCGACTACCTGCTCGGCAAGGGCATCAGCGACGTGCGCGTGGCCGGCAACGGCAGCCTGCTGCAGGCCAGCGCCAGCGTCGGCGCGATCCAGGCTGCGTTCGACACCGCGATCCGCAGCTACACCGCCAATGGCCAGACCCACTACGTCAACGAAGGCGCGGCCAAGGTGCCGGCCGCGCTGGCCGGCAGCGTGGTCGGCGTGCTTGGCCTGGACACCGTGCGCAACGCAGCGCCACCGCGGATTTTTCCACGGCAGCTGGACAAGGCCGACACCGCTGCCGCGGTGTCGCCGCAGGCGACGGCCGCAGCGACGGGGACCGTGGCCGTGATGCATCAGGTGGAAGACCTGCCGGTGCTGTACAACGCCGCGAGCCTGCCCGCCGCCGCCGATACCAGCGCCGCGATCATCGCCGCAGGCAACCTGGAGAACACCTTGGTGCGCCTGGCCAGCTTCCAGGCGCAGCACCGCCTGCGCGCCAACGTGCGCGTCGTGCAGGTCGGCGATCCGGCCGCGGCCGGCTATCGCTCCAGCGACGCCAGCAAGCAGAACGAAGTGGAATGGGACATGGACACCCAGTTGCTGCTCGGCAACGCCGGCGGTCTGCGCACGCTGATCATCTACAACGTGCCGGACTTTTCCTGGAAGAGCCTGATCGACGGCGTGCAGCGCGCCGTCGACGACAATGCGGCCAGAGTGGTCAGCACCTCGATCTATGGACCGGAGGGCTCCGTCTCGCAGGACATCTACCAGGCCCTGAACGCCAGCCTCAACCAGGCCGTCGGCAATGGGCAGAACTTCCTGTTCTGCAGCGGCGACGACGGCATCTACACGCCGCAAAGCGCCAGCGACAACCCGCCCTACTACGCCAGTCTGCTGGGCAAGCCGGAGCAGCGCCAGGTCGGCTTCCCTGCCTCGCACCCCTACGTGATCGCGGTTGGCGCCACCGAATTGCGTACCCCTGCCGGCGCCAGCAGCACCTATGGCAGCGAAATCGCCTGGAACGCGCATCGTGGTCACGGCATCACCCAGGGCGGGATCAGCAAGCTGTACGGCGCACCGAGTTGGCAGAAGACCCTGATCCCCGACATGGTCCGTAGCGGCTACCGCGCAGTGCCCGACGTCAGTTTCAACGGCTCCGGCGACAGCAGCGCGTTCGTCCTGCAGACCGGCAGCAACGGCAACGAGATCAGCGGCTATGTCTATGGCACCAGCGCCGCGACGCCGACCTTCGCCGGCCTGCTCGCACGGGTGCTGCAGGCCAATGGCAACCGCATCGGCTTCGTCGCACCGGCGCTGTATGCCTATGCAAAGAACGCGGACGGCAAACACGACGTGACCAGCGGCGACAACGGCCTGTACGGCGACGGTTACAGCGCAGCGCCGGGCTGGGACGCCGTGTCCGGCTGGGGCAGCGTGGACATGCTCGCGTTCAGCCGCTACCTGCAGTCGCATTGAGCCGGGCGCGGCGCGCGGCGCCGCCCTCGGCAGCGCCGGCGCGAGGACCTCGCGCCGGCACCCGGTTCAGCCCTGCATCTGCTCCAGCTCGCGGCCCTTGGTCTCGTACACGTACTTGAGCACGAAGAACACCGAGATGAACGCGGCCACGGTGTAGATGCCGTAGGCGCCGGCCAGGCCGATGCTACCGAGCAGGATCGGGAACGACACGGTGATGGCGAAGTTCGAGGTCCACTGCGCCGCGCCCGCCACCGCCAGGCCGGAGCCGCGGATCTGGTTGGGAAACATCTCGCCCAGCATCACCCACATCACCGGGCCCCAGGACATGTTGAAGAAGATCACGTAGACGTTGGCCGCGACCAGCGCCAGCCGGCCCATGCCCGGCGACATCGCCAGCTTGCCGGCCGCGTCCAGCGAAGCGCTGGCGAAGGCCAGCGTGACCAGCGCCAGCGACACCGCCATGCCGGCCGAACCGATCCAGAGCAAGGGTTTGCGCCCGATCCTGTCGATCAGCAGCACCGTGATCAGGCAGGCGCCGATGCTCAGCGCGCCGGACAGCACATTGATCAGCAGCGAATCGCTTTCAGAGAAACCCACCGCCTGCCACAGCACCGCGCCGTAGTAGAACACCACGTTGATGCCGACCAGTTGCTGGAACGTGGCCAGGCCGATGCCGATCCACACGATCGGACGCACCTTGCCGGTGACCTTGCTGACCAGGTCCGACAGCTTCGGCTTGTGCTGGTCGGCGGCCAGCGAGGCGGAGATCTCGGTCAGCTTGGCCTGCGCCTCGCGCGGCCCGTAGAGCCTGGTCAGCACCGCCAGCGCATCCTCGCGGCGGCCCTTGACCACCAGGTAGCGCGGGCTTTCCGGGATCGCCAGCAACAGCAGCAGGAACAGCAGCGACGGGAACGCCTGCATCCAGAACATCCAGCGCCACGCGGCCTGGCCCAGCCACAGCGGCTCGGTCGAGGCGCTGGCCAGCTTGACCAGCACGTAGTTGCTCAGGAACGCGGTGAACAGGCCGCTGATGATGGCGATCTGCTGCACCGTGGCCAGGCGCCCGCGGTAGCGCGCCGGCGCCACTTCGGCGATGTACGCCGGCGACATCACGCTGGCCGCGCCGACCGCGAAGCCGCCCATGACCCGCGCGCAGACGAAGAACACGGAACTGTGCGAGGCGCCGGCGCCGAGCGCCGACAGCAGGAACAGCACCGCGGAGATGATCAGCACCGCACGGCGGCCGAGGCGGTCGGCCAGCCAGCCGGCGAAGAACGCGCCGATCGCGCAGCCCAGCAGCATCGAGGCGACCTCGAAGCCGGTACCGGCGGCGCTGGAATGGAAGGTCTGCTTGAGACCGTCGACGGTGCCGTTGATCACGCCGCTGTCGAAGCCGAACAGGAAGCCGCCGATGGTGGCGACGCAACTGATGAGGATGATGAGGCGCGTGTTCTCGCCTGCGCCCTGGGCGCGGTCTAGGGAGACGCTGGACATTGAGTCACCTGGTGTCGTGCAGAAAGGAAGCCGGCCATCGGGGGAGGACAGCACGGCCGGCGGCAAGGGTGCCGCCGGCCGTCACGCGCATCAGCGGATCAGGTACTGGTTGATCAGGTTCTCGTAGGCTTCCTGGCGGCCGCTGACCTGCTTGGGCGCGCCGGCCTTGGCCGCGTGCGCCGCCAGCTCCGCCAGCGTGCTGCGGCCGGCCGCGAACGCCGCACCGGCGCCGCTGTCGAAGCTGCTGTAGCGCTCGGCGCGCCACTGCTCCAGCGGCGAGGCCGTCAGCAGCGCATGGGCCACTTCCAGTCCGCGCGCGAACGCGTCCATGCCGCCGATGTGCGCCAGGAACAGGTCCTGCGGATCGGACGACTCGCGCCGCACCTTGGCGTCGAAGTTCAGCCCGCCCGGCGCCAGCCCGCCCTGCCGCAGCACCACCAGCATCGCCCCGACCGTGTCGTACAGGTCGGTCGGGAACTGGTCGGTGTCCCAGCCGTTCTGCGGATTGCCGCGGTTGGCGTCGATGCTGCCGAGCAGACCCGCGTCGCTGGCCACCTGCAGATCGTGCTCGAAGCTGTGGCCCGACAGGGTGGCGTGGTTGGCCTCGATGTTGAGCTTGAAATCGTTGTCCAGGCCGTGCTGGCGCAGGAAGCCGATCACCGTGGCGCTGTCGAAATCGTACTGGTGCTTCATCGGCTCCATCGGCTTGGGCTCGATCAGGAAATTGCCTTTGAAGCCGATGCTGCGGCCGTAGTCGCGGGCGATGGTGAGGAAGCGCGCCATGTTGTCCTGCTCGCGCTTCATCTGCGTGTTGTGCAGGCTGGCATAGCCTTCGCGGCCGCCCCAGAACACATAGTTCTCGCCGCCCAGCTCGACCGTGGCGTCGAGCGCGGCCTTGACCTGCACCGCCGCGCGCGCGACCACGTCGAAGTCCGGATTGGTCGCCGCGCCGTTCATGTAGCGCGGATGCGAGAACAGGTTGGCGGTGCCCCACAGCAGCTTGATGCCGGTGTCGGCCTGGCGCTGCCTGGCGATGCCGACCATGTGCTTGAGGTTCTTCTCGTACTGGCCGACCTCGTCCGCGTCCGGCGCCAGGTCGATATCGTGGAAGCAGTAGTACGGCACGCCGAGCTTGGTGAAGAACTCGAACGCCGCATCGGCCTTGGCCTCGGCACGGCCCAGCGCGTCGCTGCCGGCGTCCCACGGATAGGCGCGCGTGCCCGGGCCGAACGGATCGGCGCCGTTGCCGCAGAAGCTGTGCCAGTACGCCACCGCGAAGCGCAGGTGCTCGGCCATGGTCTTGTCGCCGATCTTCTTGTCGGCCTCGTAGACCTTGAATGCCAGCGGATTGTCCGAGGCCTTGCCTTCGAACGCGATGCGGCCGATGCCCGGGAAGTATTCCTTGGCGCCGATGTAGACGGAAGTGCTCATGACGAAGTCCTGGTGTGCGTTTGCTGGGGGAAAAGTGGATCAGCCGGCGTAGAGCGGGCCAATGGCGTGCAAGTGCTTCAAGAAGGTCTGGTAGTGCGCCTGGTACTGCGCGCCGCGTTGCGGATCGGGCTGCGCGGACAGCGCGGCGTCGTCCTGCTGGTGCTGCAGCACCACCTCGGCCAGGCTGGCGCGGTCGCCCTGCGCGTGGCCATCGGCCCACAGCGCCTGCAGCGCGGCGCCGAACGCGGCGCCCTCGGCCTGCGCCGGCACGTGCACCGGCAAGCCGAACAGGTCGGCGATCAGCTGGCGCCAGCCGGCGCTCTTGCTGCCGCCGCCGGTGACGTAGATCGAATCGAACGCCAGCCCGGCATCGACGAAGGCGTCGAAGCCGTTGCGCAGGCTGTAGGTGGCGCCTTCCATCGCCGCGCGGTAGAAATGCGCCGGCGTGGTGTTGTGCAGGTCCATGCCGGTCATGCAGCCGCGCGCGGCCGGCAGGTTCGGGGTGCGCTCGCCGTTGAAGAACGGCAGCAACACCAGCCCGCCGGCGCCGGGCGCGGTGGCCTCGAGCAAGGCCTCGCCCTGCCCGGTCCTGAGCCCGAACAGGCGCGAGATGGTCTCGGTGGCCACGGTGCAGTTCATCGTGCAGATCAGCGGCAGCCAGCCGCCGCTGGACGAGCAGAACGCGGCCCAGCGTGCGGCATCGTCGACCACCGGCCGATCGGCGTACGCGAACAGCGTGCCGGAGGTGCCCAGGCTCATCGTCAGCCGTCCCGGCACCACGTTGCCGGTGCCGATCGCGGCCATCATGTTGTCGCCGCCGCCGGTGGCCACGCGCACTTCGCGCGGCAGCCCCAGGGTCTGCGCCGCGGCCGCGCACAGGGCGAAGGTGGTCTCGGTCGGCACCAGCGGCGGCAGCGCCGTGGCCAGATCGCGCTGCGGATCGATCGCCTGCAGCAGCGGCGCCGACCATTGCCGGGTGCGCACGTCCAGCCAGCCGCTGCCGGAGGCGTCGCCGAACTCGGTGTAGCGCTCGCCGGTGAGCCAGAAATTGACGTAGTCGTGCGGCAGCAGCACCGAGGTCATCGCCACGTAGGCGTCGCTGCGGTGCTTGCGCGTCCATGGCAGCTTGGAGGCGGTGTAGCCGGCCAGGATCGGGTTGCCGGCCAGCTCCACGCAGCGCTGTTCGCCGCCGGCGGCGCGCATGATCTCCTCGCACTCCAGCTGGGTGCTGGTATCGCACCACAGCTTGACCGGTGCGGTGACCTGCCCTTGCGCATCCACCGGCACGAAGCCGTGTTGCTGGCCGGACACCGACATCGCGCGCACCTGCGCACGCTGCTCGGCGGTCAGCGCGGCGAAGCAGGCGACGATGCCATCGATCCACCACTGCGCCTGCTGCTCGCGGGTGCCGTCGTCACGGCTGATCAGCTCCAGCGCATGGCCGTGCGTGGCGACCACGCGGCGGCTGTGCGCATCGTAGGCCAGCAGCTTGACGCTCTGCGTGCCCACGTCCAGGCCGATGTACAGACTCATTGCCGCACCAGCCGATCGTCGTGCAAACCCAGTTCCATCGTCGCTCCAGGAGAAAGATCGGCGGTCAGGCTCTGCCCGCCGTAAACCAAAGTGTAGTGCCCGCCACGCTCGCTGCTCAGTCGCGCATGCTGCAGGCGGCCATCGCGCCAGGCCAGATCGACACCGGCCGCGCCGCGCACGCGCAACCCGCGCACCTGCCCCTGCGGCCAGGCCTGCGGCAGCGCCGGCAACAGCCAGATGCTGTCGCCCCAACTCTGCAGCAGCATTTCGGTGATGCCCGCGGTGCCGCCGAAGTTGCCGTCGATCTGGAACGGCGGATGCGCGTCGAACAGGTTCGGATAGGTGCGCTCGGGCGCCAGCAGCATCGCCAGGATACGATGCGCGTGCTCGCCGTCGTGCAGCCGCGCCCACAGGTTCAGGCGCCAGCCGAGGCCCCAGCCGGTAGCGCTATCACCGCGCAGTTGCAGCGAGCGCCGCGCCGCGGCGGCCAACGCCGGGGTGTCGCGCAGGTTGATCTGGCTGGACGGATGCAGCGCGTACAGGTGCGAGACGTGGCGATGCTGGATGTCCGGGGCCTGCATGTCCCAGTCCTGCTGCCATTCCTGCAGCTGTCCGGCGCGGCCGATGCGGTCCGGCGGCAGCTGCGCGCGCAGCGCCGCCAGGCGCTCGCCGAAGGCCGCGTCCACGCCCAGCAGTTGGCCCATTTTGATGCACTGCGCAAAAAGATCGCGCAACAATTGCGCATCCATCGCCGGGCCGGCGCACAGCGCGGCGCCGAACGGATGCCGGTTCTCTGGCGACATCGATGGGTTGGTCACCATCGCGCCGGTCTGCGGATCGCGCACCAGGGTGGCGACGAAGAACTCGGCCGCGCCCTTGAACAACGGATAGATGCGCTGCAGGTAGGCGCGGTCGCGGCCGTAGTCCCAGCGGTCCCACAGCTGTTGCAGCAGCCACACCCCGCCCAGCGGCCACAAGCTCCACTGTGCGCCGTCGACCGGCCCGGCCTGGCGCCACAGGTCGGTGTTGTTATGCACCACCCAGCCCGGCGCGGCGTACATCGCCTGCGCAGTGCGGGCGCCGGTTTCCGCCAGATCGAACAGCATGGCTTCCAGCGGTTCCACGCACTCGTGCAGGGCGTTGGCCTCGCTGGGCCAGTAGTTCATCTCGGCGTTGATGTTGACCGTGTACTTGCTTTCCCACGGCGGCTGCATCAGGTCGTTCCACACGCCTTGCAGGTTGGCCGGCTGGCTGCCTGGCCGCGAGCTGCTGATCAGCAGGTAGCGGCCGTACTGGTGGTAGAGCGCGGCCAGCGCCGGATCGTGGCCGTCGGCGTAGCGGCGCACGCGTTCGTCGGTGGGCAGCTGCGCGGCGGCGCTGCTGCCCAGGTCGATCGCGACGCGGCGGAACAGGCGCCGGTGTTCGGCCAGATGCCGTTCCAACAACTCGGCATGGGACAGCGTCGAGGCGGTGCGCAGCTGCGCGGCGCTGAGCGCCAGCGGATCGCCGCCGACGTCGTCGTAGCGCCGGTAGCTGGTGGCCGCGGTCAGCAGCAGCACCACCTCGTCGGCGCTGTCGATGCGGATCCGCCCGCGCTCGATGCGGGTCGTGCCGCCGCTGGCCTTCGGCAACACCCGCAGCGCGAAACGCAGTCCGCCCTCGATGCCGGCGAAACCGGCATTGCGCCCGGCGAACAGCAACGCGCCCTGCTCTTGCGTGACCTCGCCGGCCTGCGGGCTGTCGATGCCGACGCGCAGCGAGATGCGGCCGGGATGATCGCAGGACAGGCGCACCACGATGCACTGGTCGGTCGGCGAGACGAACACCTCGCGGACGTGCGTGGCGCCGCCCGAGGTAAAGCGGGTGCTGGCCAGCGCGGTGTCCAGATCGAGTTCGCGCCGATAGCCGTCGATGCCGTCGGCGCGGTCGTAGTCGAGCAGCAGGTCGGCCAGCGGCTGATACGGCATCTGCTTGCGCGGGCGCGACAGCATCTTCGCATCGGCCAGCGCTTCGGCCTCGACGTAGCGGCCGGCGAAGATCAACTCGCGGACCTGCGGCAACGCTGCCAACGCCTCCGGCGAGGTCGCATCGTAGGGCTGGCCCGCATACAGCGTGTCTTCGTTCAACTGCACGCGTTCGTGGGCGATGCCGCCCCACACCATCGCACCGAGCCGGCCGTTGCCGAGCGGCAGCGCCTCCACCCATTGCGTGGCCGGACGCGGATACCACAGCCGCAGCGCGGCCGGATCGGCTGCGGCCGGCTCCGGCACGCGCGCGGCATCGGTATCAGCATGGGCAGCGAACGTCGCGCCCGGCACGGCGAGACCGGCCACCAGGCCGCCGCCGATCGCCTTGCACAGTTCGCGGCGGGTCAGCGCGATGCTCACCGTGCAACCACCGCCGAAGCGCGCACGCGCACGCTCGGTCGCTCGCCGTGCGCGACGGCCGCAGCCGTGGAGCGGGCAGCGCGCGAAGCGATGCGTGGCGTGACCGCACCTGCATCGCGGACGCACCGCAACGCGGCCTGCGCCGCAGCGCCGTTCCCGCCGCAATGGCCGTGCAACTCGGCCATTACCTGGCCTTGCTGCCCTTGCCACGCTTGGCGCCCTTGCGCGCCACGCTCAGGCGCTTGCCGCTGTACTGCACGCTGGCATCGGCCTTGGGTTCCAGCGCCCCGCTCTCCTCGCGCACGCCATCGACGAAGCGCACGTTGATGGTGCGCTTGGCCAGCATGCCAGGCCAGTTGCCCTCGCGCGCGCCGATGGTCAGCACGCCCTTGGCCTCGTCCCAGCGCAGCGGAATGCGGCTGAACTCGCCCTTCTCGTAGCCATAGCCCTTGCCGTCGTCCTCGTACAGCGAGAACTGGCCATCGGCGCCGGTGTAGACGACCACGGTCAGCGGCGCGTTCGGCACTTCGTCCACGTACTGCTGCACGGTGGTGGTCGGCACGATGGCACCGGCGCGCACGAACAGCGGCATGCGCTGCAGCGGCGCGGCGGCGTCGATGCTCTGGCCGCCGTCGTAGCGCTTGCCGCTGTTGAAGTCGATCCACGAGGTGCCGGCCGGCAGGTAGACCTGGCGCGAGGTGGCGCCGAAACGGGTCACCGGCGCGACCAGGAACGCCGGCCCGAACAGGTACTCGTCGTTGAGGTCGGCGACCTTGGGATCGTGCGGGAAATCCATCGGCAGGCCGCGCATCATCACCCCGTCGTGGTGGTAGGTGTCGCCGGCGAGCGTGTAGATGTAGGGCAGCAACGCATAACGCAGGCGGCTGTAGTAGGCCATGCTCGCATAGTACGGCGTGCCTTCCGGGGCGATGTTCCAGATCTCGCGGAACGGGAACTGGCCGTGCGAGCGGAACAGCGGCACGAACGCGCCGAACTGGAACCAGCGCGTGTTGAGCTCGCGCCATTCGCTCTGGTGCGCCGGGTCCTGGTCCTCGTAGCGCTTCTCCACCGCAAAGCCGCCGATGTCGAAGGTCCAGTTCGGCAGGCCGGACATGGAGACGTTGACGCCGGCGGAGATCTGGTCGCGCATGTCGTCCCAGCGCGAGACGATGTCGCCGCTCCACACCGCCACCGCGTTGCGCTGGGTGCCGGCATAGCCCTTGCGCGAGAGGATGAACACGCGCTTGACGTCGGCGGCGCGGTCGCCGGCGTAGACGCCATGGGTGTGCGGCAACGGATAGGAATTGAAGAACTCGGTGGACGGGCCCAGCGCGGTCGGCGTGGTGCGTGCCTTGCGCTCGCCGATGTCCAGGTTGGAATGCACGTCCGGCTCGTCGGCGTCCATCCACCAGGCATCGAAGCCCTTGCTGTTGAGCTTTTCGTTGATCTGCCGCCAGTAGATCGCCTGCGCGTCGGCCGAATACGGGTCGTAGAACGAGTTCTTGTAGCCCTTGCCGATCCAGTCCAGCTCGCCGACTTCGACGTTGCGCTTGTACATGTGCCCGGCGGCGTCGAGTTCCTTGTAGTTGGCGGTGGTCGGATAGAACTTGGGCCAGATCGAGATCATGATCTGCGCGTGCATGTCGTGCACCGACTTGACCATGCCGTCCGGATCGGGGAAATGCGCCTTGTCGAAGTCGTGCGAGCCCCACGCGTCCTGCGGCCAGTACGACCAGTCGAGCACGATGTTGTCGATCGGCAGCTTGCGCTTGCGGTACTCGGCCAGCGCGCCGAGCAGCTCGTCCTGGCTCTTGTAGCGCTCGCGGCTCTGCCAGAAACCGTAGGCCCACTTCGGCAGCAGCACCGCCTTGCCGGTCAGCTCGCGGTAGCCGGCGACGACCTGGTCGGCGTCGGCGCCGGCGACGAAGTAGTAGTCGATCATCTGCCCGGCCTCGGACCACAGCGACAGGTCCTTGGCTTCGGCCGCCGGCAGCGGATCGCGGTGCAGCAGCGCGATGTAGCTGGGATCGATCAGGTCCCACTCGACCTTGATCCTGTGGCGCTGGCCCGGCTGCAGTTGCAGCGCGAACTCGTTGTGCCACGGGTTCCAGTTCTGGCGCCAGCGGTCGACCACCAGCTTGCCGTCGACCCACAGCTTGGCGTACTCGCTGGCGTACAGCGAGAAGCTGTGCTCGCCGCCGCTCCTGGCCTCGATCTCGCCTTCCCAGCTGACCTGCATGCGGCTCTTGTCGCCGGGCTTGGCCTTGGCCGGGAACTTGGCCAGATCCTTGATGTACTGGTAGTTGAGTTCCTTCTCGCGGCGCTCCAGCACCTGCTTGCCGTTGACCGAATAGCGCGCGGTCAGCGCGCCCGGCTTGCCCTTGGCGTCGTACAGCGTCAGCGACGCCGGCAGCGGCTGCAGGCCGCGCGGATCGCCCATGCGGGTGATCGAGTTGTTGTCCCACAGGATGCCGTAGTTGCGGCTGGACACCAGGTACGGCACCGCCAGGTCGATATTGCTCTGCAGCAGTTCGACGTTGCGGCCCTTCTGGTTCATCCAGCCCTGCTGGTGCTGGCCGAAGCCGTAGAAGGCCTCGTCGTCGAGCGAGGCGAAGCGCTGCCGCGTGCTCAGATAGGATTTGCCCTCCACTTTGAGCGGCGCGAAGCTGCGCCCGCCCGCCACTTCGGCCAGCAGCGGCTTGCCGGCGGCATCGGCGAAGCTGACATGGCCGTCGACCGTGGACACCTGCGCGGTGACCTTGGCGGTCCTGATCCGCACCGTGTCGCCCTGCTCGTCGAACTGGTAGGCGGTGTCGCCCTGCACCGGCACCCGCATCAGGCTCGGGGTGCGCTTGAAGTCGCCATCCGGATCGGCGCTGACGCGAATGATGCCGCTGTCCACCACCTGCAGCCGCACCGGCGCGGCGCCCTTGGCGCTGGGGTGCACGGTGACGCCGTCGGCGTCCTTCTTCACTTCCTGCGCATTCGCGCCGGCGGCGAGCAGCGCCAGCGACAGGGCCAGCAGGCGTGGCAGCGGCTTCAGCGCCAGGCGGACAGGACGGTTCGCGTTGTACATGTTCACTCCCTCTGTAGCGGGTGACGGCGCCGCACGCTGGCGGCGCCGAGGTGTCAGTAGGTGGCCATGGTGATCTTCAGCAATTGCGGCAGGTCGGAGAAATTGACGCCGTAGTCGGTCTGATCGCCGTTCCAGTTGCGCTGGAACCGCCACTGCGTGTCATCGTAGAAGCCTTCCTCGACCCGGTCGTAGACCATGTTGGCGGTCGCTTCGCTGGCCGGATGCAGGGTCACCCGCACGTGGTAGCCGGTGACCAGGAATTCGTCCGGGCCCAGTTCGGCGATCAGCGCCGCGCCGCTCGGCTCGGGATTGCCGGGCGGCGTGCCCTTGAACCAGAACTGCGGCACGCCGTAGGTGATGGTCGCGCTCCAGCGCTCGTTGAGCCGCAGTTCCTGCACCGGTTGGCCAGGTTCCTCGGCGGTGCCGTGCAGCTTGCCTTCGGAGGCGGCCTTGGCGAACGGGCGCATGCCCATGCCCACCGCCTTGAAGCCCAGCGCGAACGGCGCCATGGTCGGCTCGTCCACCTTCCTGGCGCCCAGCGGCCAGTTCGAATAACCGCTGTAGTCGATGCCGAAGGTCGACCAGCCGATGCCGTCGTGGCCGAGCGCGGCGTACAGGTAGCGCGCGTATTCGGGGCGGTTGCCGGTCTCGGCGACGAACAGCGGGTTGTCCGGCCGCGCGTAGCGATCGAGCACGGTGATGTACGGCGTGTAGTCGGGCAGATAGATGTCCGGCGCCAGCAGGTCGATGTGCGGCGCAGCGGCCTTCCACACGTCGAGCACGTTGTCGGTGGGACCGCCGCTGGCGTACTGGCCGGGCTGGCCTGGATTGAACGGGCCGCGCAGCGCCGCGTTGACGTACATCGGCAGCGGGTACTCGGCCTTGCCGGCCGCGGCCACCTGGTCGATGAAGCGGCCGATGTGCCAGGCATGGAAGAACTCGTCGGCGTCGGCACCGAACACCTGCGCCCAGCTGCCCGGTTGCTTGCCCAGTTTCTGCAGCAATGCGGCGGGCACCGGTCCGTCGAAGGCCCGCTGCGCCAGCGGCGAGAAATCGCGCACGCTGCCGTAGGTGCCCGGCTCGTTCTCCGGCTGCACCATCAGCACGGTGCGCTGCGGGTCGGCCTGCTTGAGGTGC
Organism: Xanthomonas campestris pv. phormiicola; assembly: GCA_025666215.1. Lineage (NCBI taxonomy): Bacteria > Pseudomonadati > Pseudomonadota > Gammaproteobacteria > Lysobacterales > Lysobacteraceae > Xanthomonas > Xanthomonas campestris. Next base: position 3,014,633 of record CP102593.1, read on the forward strand.
TTCATGAACGCGACGAAGGCCTTGCGATCGGCGTCCAGCGTGGCCGGCGCCAGCGGCGACAGCGAACCGAGCGCCTTGCCGTCGCGGGTGACGACCCGCGGGAAACGCACGTTGTCGGTCTTGACCCAGTGCGGCGTGTAGGCCGGGCCGTTGTTCTTCCAGGTGCCGAACCACAGCAGCACCAGCCGCACCCTGTGCTCGCGCGCCTGCGCCAGCAGCGTATCGACGAAGGAGAAATCGAACTTGCCCTCCTCCGGTTCCACCTGCTCCCAGGCGATCGGCACCTGCACGGTGTTGGGGCCGAGGACCTGCATCGCCGGCCACACCTTTTCCAGGGCGGCGGGATAGTTGCTGGAATTGTTGACCTGCGCGCCGAGGATCAGGAACGGCGCGCCATCCACCAGCAACGCGTGCCTGCCGTCATTGCTGAGCAGTTGCGGGATCGGCGCCGGCGTCGCTGCGGCGCTGGCCTGCGCTGCAGCGGGTCTGGCCGTGTCGGGCTTGGCCGCGTCGGCGTCGGTGGCCGCTGGCTTCGGCGCGCACGCGGCCAAGCCAAGCGCGAGCGTCGTGGCCAACAGCGGGCGCCGGCAGCGGCCGGCGAGGAACGTGCGCGAATCGAGGGAATGCATGCGGGTAGGACTCCGTGTCACCAGGTATCGGTTCGGAAGGGGGAAACCGGCAACTGCTCGCGGTTGACCAGGTTGGCCTCGGCCGGGTTCTCGCTCCACGCATAGCGCACCGCTTGCGGCTGCGCCACTTCGGCGCTCTCGACCACGACGCTGTCGCCGTCGATGCGCGCCTGCGCCGGATGGAAACGGCGGTCGGCGCCGGCCACGCTGAAGCCCAGCAACGGGCCGCCGCCGCGCACCGCCAGCGCACTGCCCATCGGATCGAAACGCAGCGCGACCGCATGCCGGCCGAACTCGGCCTGCGCGAACACCGGCGCGCTGTACACCAGCCGTTCGCCATAGGCCACATGCCGCGCCGCCAGCGCCAGGCGATGGCCGACGTCCTGCTTGTTGGTCGGATGGATGTCGCCGGGCGTGCCGATGTCGATGGTCACCGCCTGCGCGGTCGCCGGCAGCGCCAGGGTCCTGGACTGCGACTCGCGCAGCTGCGCCCACGGACTCAGGTCGCCCGTGTCCGACCCGGCCTGGAAATTGGCCAGTTGCACCCACAGGAACGGCAACTGCGGCTGCGCGCGCTCCTGGCGCCAGCTGCGGATCAGCGCGGCGAACTGGTCGCGATAGCGCAGCGCGCCGTAGGCGTAGGCATTGCTCTCGCCCTGGTACCAGATCACGCCCTTGAGCGGGAATGGCTGCAACGGATGGATCATGCGGTTGTACAGCAGGGTCGGTTGCTGGTTCCTGCCGTCGTCCAGCGTCACGCTCACCCTGGCCGGACGGAATTTCCATCCCTGCAACGGGCGCTTCGTCCCGTCGCCGAGCTGCACGAAGCGTTCGCTGTCCTCGCCGTGCAGGCCGCCACCGCCGCCGGCGTCGGTGACCTGCACCGCGACATGATTGACGCCCGCCCGCAGCAACGTGGCCGGCACCGCGTAGGCGCGCGGCAGGTTCCATTGCTGCTCGGTATGGCCGACCGGCTGGCCGTTGACGTAGCTGGTGTCGGACTCGTCGACGCGGCCCACGCCCAGCACGATGCCGGCCTTGGCCTCGGCGGCGCTCAGCACGAACGTGGTGCGGTACCAGGCGATGCCGTCCATGCCGTCGTAGCCGCTGTTTTCCCACTGCTTGTCCACCGCGATGGTGTCCCAGTCGCGATCGTCGAGGTCGGCGTCGCGCCAGTGTTCGGCGGCGTCCTGCACGGCCGGCCAGCGCGCGATGCGTTGCCGCACCGCGGCCAGCGTGCGCGCTTCGCCGGCCTGCAGTGCGGCCAGGCTGCGCTCGCGCTGTGCCGCGTCCATGCCCAGCGCATCGGCGTCCATCCACGCCTCGATCGCGCTGCCGCCCCAGCTGCTGTCGACGATGCCGATCGGCACCCCGGTGCTGTTGCGCAGCTCGCGCGCGAAGAAGTAAGCCACCGCGGAGAAGGCGCCGGCGTTGTCCGGCGTGGCCGCTTTCCAGCTACCGCCGGCCAGGCGCTGTTGCGGCTGCGCCGACCACGACTTGGGCACCTTGAACTGGCGCAGCCGCGGATCGTTCGCCGCAGCCACCTCGCGTGCGCCATCGCGCGCCTGCGCCAGCGGCCACTCCATGTTGGACTGGCCGCTGGCCAGCCACACGTCGCCGACCAGCACGTCGCCGATGTGGCGCCGCGCACCGTCGCCCTGCACCTCCAGCACGTACGGCCCGCCGGCCACGTGCGCTGGCAACTGCGCCTGCCAGCGGCCGTCGGCGGCGGCGACCGCGCTCGCCGCGCCGCCATCCAGGCGCACCTGGATGCGCGCGCCGGGCGTGGCCCAGCCCCATACCCGCATCGGCACGTCGCGCTGCAGCACCGCGCCGTCGGCGAACAGCAGCGGCAGTTGCAACTCCGCCCAGGCCGATGCGGGCAGCGCCGCCAGCGCCAATGCGGCCAGCCAGTGCAGACAACGGGACGGACGTGCGCTCATCGGATCGCTCCTGGGTTGGGTATCGCCACCGGCGACAGCGCGCACGGCGGCCGGGACGCGCGCGCGGCGCCCGCGCGCAACGACACATGCGCGGCGCTGGCCGCGCGGATTACGGTGCATCGCCATAGAAGATGCCTCGGCCGCCGGTGGCGAAATAGACGCGGCCGACCACGCGCGGATCGCCGGTGACCGCGTAGGGACGGCCGAAGCGGTGCGCGTCGTCGTCGATGCGCTGCCAGCGGCGGCCTTCGTCCCCGGAGCGGAACAGCCCGCTGACGCCATCCACGGTGCCGGCCAGGAACAGCATCGGCGGCGCACCCTCGCGTGGCGCGCGGCCCAGGCCCAGCGAGCGCGCTTCCTGCACCTTCGACAACACGTGCAGCCTGCCGTCCTGCCAACGCATCACCCCATGACTGGGACTGGCCAGGTAGACCACGCCGGCGCGCAGCGGATCCGGGCGCAGCTGCGGGCGGGTGCGCTCGGCGCCTGCCGGCACGCCGACATCGACGCCGCTGTCGCGGAAACGGCGGCCGCCGTCCTCGCTGAGGTAGAAACGGCCGCTGGATGCATCCACGGCGTACCAACGCCGCGCATCGACCCGGTCGGCCTCGATCAGCAAGCTGCCCGAGGAACCTTCCACACGCTGCCACTGCCGGCCCCAATCGTCGCTGGCCCAGGCGCTGCCGCCGTTGCGCGGCGACCAGATCACCCGGCTGCCGTCGGCGTTGATCGCGATGTGCCCGGCGCCCTCGCCCAGCGGCGGCTCGCTGGCGAAGGCGCTCCAGTTCGTGCCGCCATCGCGCGACCATGCCGCACGCACCTCGCCGTTGTGGCGCTCGCGCAACGTGCCGCTGCGCACCACCCGCTGCGGCGCCTGGCCGGCGGCATCGATGCTCTCGCCGTTGGTCAGCCGCGGCCCTGGGAACTGCGATTGCGCACGCTCCAGGCTGTCGTGGCGGAAGCCATCGATGTCGCCGAGCGCACTCAGCAAATGCGCGCCCTGCGCCGGGCTGAGCAGGTCCAGCGGCACCGTTTCCTCCAGCCCGGCGTCGGCGAACCACCACTGCACCACGCCATCGGCGGCATCGAACGCGCGCAGGTTGCGCGAGGCCCAGATGCCGTAGCCGGTGACGAACAGCGCGCGATCGCTGTCGAACGGATCGATCGCCAGCGACGCCATCCAGTGCGGGCGCGCCTGCGCGGTCCACGGCGCGGCGTCGTGCGCGAAGCGCGAGCGCGGGAACAGCGGCGCCCAGCTGCGTCCGCCATCGGTGCTGCGGTAGATGTCGTCGCCCGGCTGGTAGCGGCGGAAGGTGCTGGCGATCAGCGTGTCCGGCTGGCGCGGGTCCACCGCCACCGCGCCCCAGCCGAAGCCCGGCCCGCTGCGCGGCTGCGGCAGCGGGGTGATGTCGGTCCAGCGTGCCGCGGCCGGTTCGTATTTCCAGACCGCGCCGTTGGCCATCAGGTCCGGGCCCGGTTGGTCGCCGTAGCTGAGGTAGTAGATGCCGGTACTGGACCGCACCACGTGGCTGGGACGCAGCCCGGTGGGCTGTCCCTGCACCGGCTGCCAGCTGCGCCCGCCGTCGGCGGACACGAACAGGCTCTGCGCCTGGGTGGACACGCCGACGTAGATCCGCTGCGACGCGCCACCGGCGGCGGCGCTGGCCGGGTCGAACAGCACGAAGGCGATGCCCACCTGCTGGCGCTGTCCGCCATGGTTCACCGCGCTGGCCGACCGCCCCGTGGCCACTGCCGGAAACGACGCCACCCGCTGCCAGTGCGCGCCGCGGTCGTCGCTGCGCCACAGGCCGGCATCGCGCGAGCCGAGCAGCAACACGCGGCCGTCGTTGGGATCGACCGCGAGCCGCTCGCCGTTGCCGCGGCCCAGTTCGTTGCCGCCCAGCTTGAACGGCAGATCGGTGCGCACGAAGCGGCGCCCCTGGTCGTGCGAGCACAGGATCGCCGCATTGCCGGCACGCGCGTGCAGATAGGTGCCCGCCGCCAGGTACAGCGCCTGCGGATCGTGCGGGTCGATCGCGAACGCATCGATCCCCATCAGGTTCTGGTCGGCCGCCCCGAGCCAGTCGGTCAACGCGACCCAGTGCGTGGACGCGGGGTCCCAGCGGTAGGCGCCGCCGACGTCGGTGCGCGCATACAGCAGGCCCGGTTGCGCCGGATGGAACAGCAGGCCGCTGACGAACCCGCCGCCGCCGATGGCGACGCTGCGGAACTGGTAAGACACGGCCGGCGCCGCGAGTGCCGGAACCGCGCTGCACAGCAAGGCCAGCAGCAGCGCCAGCCAGGCCGAACGCGACCGCGCGGCATGCTGCGACCTGCCGGGCAGTGCGTCGGGTTCTGGCAAGCGGTGTTGCCGCATCGTGCGCCCTACTCCGATTGCAACCGACGGCCATGCCATCGGCAGGGAAACTCCCGCTCCGGCCACGCCACGCGCGCCGGAGCGGAGCGACTGCGCCATGCTCAGAAGCTGGCGCGCAGGGTCAGGCCGTAACGACGGTCGTTGATGACGAAGTCGCGGTAACGCGATTCCACGCCCAGGTAGCTCTCGTTGCGGGTATCCAGCAGATTGACCCCGTCCACCGACACCGACCACACGTCGTCGATGTTGTAGCGCACCGACGCGTCCAGCTGGCCGAAGCCCTTGTTGTACACCGGCAGATTGCCGGTGCCGTTGCCGGCCGTGGTCACCAGCCAGTCGCTGCGCCAGTTGTAGGCCACCCGCGCCTGCAAGCGCGACATCTCGTAGCTGAGGATCAGGTTGTAGCTGTTCTTGGACAGCCCCTGCAGCGGCACCGTCAGCGCCTGGCCGTTGGTGTCGGTGGCGGTCGGGCTCGGCGCCTCGCTGTCCACGTAGGTGTAGTTGGCCTGCAGGCCGAAGCCGCTCAGCCAGCCGGGCAGGAAGTCGAAGAACTGGGTGTAGCCCAGTTCCGCGCCCTTGATCCTGCCGTCCTTGCCGTTGACCGGGCGGGTGATTTCCCAGGTCTGGCCGCCGTAGACTTCCTCGAACACGGCATCGGCGATGAAGCCGTCGACCTTCTTGTAGAACACCGTGCCGTACATCATCGACCCCTTGCCGAAGTACCACTCCAGCGCGGTATCGAACTGGTCGGCCTTCATCGGCCGCAGGTCCGGATTGCCGGCCGAACCGGTGCGGCGGGTGGTGCCGTCGCTGCCGGTGGCGGTGCCCAGGCTCAGGTTGGGGTTGAGCTCGTTGAGGTCCGGACGCGAGATGCCGCGCGAGGCGGCGAAGCGCCACTGCAGCGTGTCGGTGAGCATCCAGCGCAGGTTCAGGCTCGGCAGCACGTCGGTGTAGGTCTGCTGCACGTCCACCGGCAGCAGGCCGCCGCCCTCGGCATCGGTGCCGGTGCGCACGCCCTGCGAATCGACCTTGGTGCGCACGATGCGCAGGCCGATGTTGCCGTCGAACGGAATCGCGCCGCTGTCCACGCCGAAGCGCAGCACGCCGTAGGCGGCGTAGGTCTTCTCGCCCTGGCCGTTGATGTTGTTCGGCGCGAAGGTCAGCGGCGAGGCGCCGAATACCTTCAACGCTTCCGCGTAGTCGTCGACCAGCGCGTCGGAAGGCGTCAGCCTGGGGCCGAACGTCTGCGAATCGCCGCGGAAGAAATCGGTGATCGGATTCTGCATCAGCTGCGCGTCGGGATACTGCGAGAACGGCGCATCCAGCGCCATGTAGCGCCACACGTTGCCCTTGTTCTGCGCGTCGCGATCGGTGTAGCGCACGCCGGCCTTGAAGCTGCGCGCGAAACTGTCGTCGAACGCCAGGTCCATGTCGCTGCGCCAGGCGAACTCGGTCGCCTTGTTGTCGTCCTTGTTGTCCAGGTGGAACTTCCAGCCGCTGTAGTTGGCCTGGTCGGCCAGATACCCCGGGTTGCCGGCGGCATCGCTCACCGACAGGCGCGGCAGGTCGCCGCGGAAGTCGACGGTGTACAGCGGCGTGGTGGTCATGCCGGTGCCGAGGATGTAGCGCGTGCCCTTGGTGGTGGCATCGATGTACTGGAAATCGGTGCTCAGGCTCAGGTTCGGCGACACCGTCCACCTGGCGCCCAGCGAATAGTCGGTGGTCACCGAATGCCGTTCGGTCAGGCTGGTGTTGGAATCGGCCGGGGTGTTCTGGAAGGTGCCGCTGACGAACTCGTTGCGGTCGTTGACCACGATGTCGTCGTAGCCCTGCATCGGGTTCTGCCCGGTGTAGGCGAAGAACGAATAGTCGTGCCAGCGGAAGTCGTAGTCCGAGCGCAGCACCTGCGCGGTGACCTCGACATCGTCGTTCGGCCGCCACTGCAGCGCGAACGCGCCGGTCTTGCGCTTGCGCTCGCCGACCGTGGTGTTGGTGCCGGCGCCGTGCGGCACCGAGATGGCCTGGCCTTCGTAGCCCGGCAGATCGGTCTGCGTGTACCACGGCTCGATGGAGATGGTGTCCTGGCGGAACGGGCTGGTCTGCTGCGAGTAGTTCACCAGCAGGCCGATCTCGCCGATGCCGGTCTGCCAGCGGTCGCTGTACATGCCCGAGAACGCCGGCTTGCTGTCGTCGGCCAGGTCGTAGTGGTTGTACTGCACGCTGCCGGCGATCTTGCGCCCGTCGTAGTCGAACGGCAGCCGCGTGCGCAGGTCGACGGTGCCGCCCAGGCCGCCTTCGATCATGTCGGCGGACGGATTCTTGTAGACGTTGACGCCGGCCAGCAGTTCGGCCGACACGTCCTCGAAGCTCAGCCCACGGCCGTCGTTGGCGGTGAAGATGTCGCGGCCGTTGAGCTCGGTGCGGACCTGGGTCAGGCCGCGGATCGCGATGCTGCTGCCCTCGCCGTAGTTGCGCGCGATCTGCACGCCGGAGATGCGCTGCAGCGCCTCGGCGACGTTGTTGTCGGGCAGCTTGCCGATGTCCTCGGCCACGATCGAATCGACCAGCTGCTCGGAATTCTGCTTGACCAGCTGCGCCTTGGTCACGCTGCTGCGGGTGCCGCTCACCTGCACGGTATCCAGCTGGGTGGTGGCATCGTCGGCCTGCGCAGGCGGGGCCTGCTCGGCTTGCTGGGCCTGCGCGGCGGAGGCGGCGACCAGCGCGGCGACGGCCAGGGCGATGGCGGAGCGGCGCACGCCGCGGTCGGAAATCGAACGGATAGAACGGAGTGCCAAAGTCCGCGCAGGCGGACAATGGCTATGGGGCGTTGACATGGTGCTTCCCTCCCAGGACACATGTGCAAACGATTCGGCGATCGCGCCCAGGGCGACGTCGCCGTTTCTAAGTTGTCCGGCCGCACCCGTCGAAATGGGGTGCTGGCCGCAAGTCGGACGCGAGCGGGGCTGCCGCGGCGCGCACGCGATCGAAGGCGATCACGACTCTGGCGTGAGAGTAGGTCGCACTCACCATGTCATCCAATGAAATATTCACAGTTAGCTATATGTTTTTCCACATACGAAAAGCCAGTCCACCTATAAACAGACGCATACCCCCCCGTCGCGCAGGCGTCTCCCGTGTCGGCGCAACGCCTGCGCCCCCGCAGCGCGATAAAAAAGCCCGCATGCGTCGCGCATGCGGGCCGAGGACATCGCCTTGCCGGATGCCGCTTACCAGTTGGCGCGCAGCACCAGCGAATAGCGGCGGTCGTTGACGAACCAGCTGCGCGTATACAGGTGGTTGTCGACCTCGCCGTCGGCGTAGGACGTCGGACCCATCAGCACCTTGGTCACCGTGTCGGTGAGGTTGTTGGCCTGGATACCGAGCTGCAGGTGCGGGGTGAAGCGATAGAACACCGAGGCGTCGAGCTGGCCGTAGTCGTCCGCCCAGGTCGGCAGCTTGGTCGCCACGTCGCTGGCGGTCAGCAGGTAGCGCGAACGCCAGTTGTAGGCCAGGCGCACCGACAACGGCCCCTTCTCGTAGATGCCGGCGAGGTTGTAGCTGCGCCGCGACAGGCCTTCCAGCGGCAGGCTCACGCCGGTGACGGTGGTCTGGGTGTAGGGATCGGTCGCGGAATTGACGCCGCCGCTGCTGTCCACGAAGGTGAAGTTGGCATTGACGCCGAAACCGCTCAACCAGCCCGGCCACGAGTCGAAGAACTGCGTGTAGCCGTATTCGAAGCCGCGGATGCGGCCCTTGGCCATGTTGTACGGACGCGTCACCAGCCAGTCCTGGCCGCCATAGGTCTCGGTGGTGGTCTGGGTGGAGAAGTAGTCCTTGACGCTCTTGTAGAACAGGGTCAGATACATCATGTCGCTGGTATCGAAATACCATTCCAGCGCGGTGTCGTACTGGTCGGCCTTCATCGGCTTGAGGTTCGGATTGCCTGCGGTGCCGGTCCACTTGGACACGGTGCCGTCCTCCTCGGTGGTGGCCGCCAGCAGCAGGTACGGCTGCAGCTGGGTGTAGTCCGGCCGCGCCATCGCCTTGGACGCGGCGATGCGCCACTGCAGCGCATCGGAGAACTTGAAGCGCATGTTGAAGCTCGGCAGCACGTTGGTGTAGCTGCCCTGCGCGTTGTTGGCGAAGAACTGCCCGGTGTACTGCGCCTTGAGCGCATCGGAGGCGGCGGTGGCCGACAGGTCGGGGAACTGGCCGTAGCCGGTGGCCTCGGTCTTGGTCTGCACGATGCGCACGCCGACATTGCCGTCCACCGGCACGCCCAGTGCGTCGTCGTTGCCGAAGTACAGCACCGCGTAGGCGGCCTGGGTGCGCTCGAACTGGCGGTTGGTGTCCTGCAACTGATACTCGTCCGGCGCCCAGCCCCAGCCGCGCAACGCCACGATCTGCTCGATCAGCTTCGAAGTGCCGGCATAGTCCTTGACCGCGCTGTTGCTCGGGAAGTACAGGCTGTTGGGCACGCTGATCTTGCCGCGGAACAGGTTGGAGTACGAATACAGCTGCGAGGACGAGGTCATGTAGCTGGCCAGGTCGGCCAGGCCGGTGCTGGTCCCGGGAATCGTCGCCCAGTTGTCGCTGATCACGCCCCAGTTGTAGCCGGAGTTCTTGTTGGTCTGGGTACGCGAGGTGCCGCGGATACCGGCGCGGAAGGTGCGCAGCCACGGATTGTCGTCGTAGGTGTATTCCAGGTCGAAGCGCGTGGCCAGCTCGCGGCCGCGGTTCTTCGCCAGGTGGTCCATCGCCGCGCTCCAGAAGTAATTGGAGGGGTCGGAGGTATATCTGGTGTCGGCGATCGACACCGACGGGTACTTGCCACTCAGGTCGAAGGTCAGGCCCGGCAGGTAGACCGAACTGAACAGGGTGAAGTCCAGCGAATCGCTTTCCGACTGCACCAGCTGCATGTCGCCGCGCACGGTGAGGTTGCCGGTGAGCTTGTGGGTGAAGCCGCCGGACAGGTCGGAGGTGGTGGTGCTCTGCTGCGCGTAGCGGTTGTCGGTGTAGAAGCGCACGCCGTCGTTGCCGGTGACGTTGCCGCGCCAGGAACTGGACACCGGCGAGCCGCTGACGAAACGGCCGTCGGCGTCGTAGGTGAAGGTGGTGCCGGGGGCGGGGCTGATCGCGTTGGTGTCGTCGTTGAAGAACGCCGCGCGCTCCTGCCAGTTCATGTCGTAGGTGGAACGCATGTACTGCACGTACAGTTCGGTGTCGTCGCTGGGCCGCCACTGGAACGCCCCGGCCACGCCCTTGCGCTTGCGCTCGAAGTCCAGCTGCCGCCAGTTGACGCCGCCGGGCACGTAGACCTTGTCGAAATCGGTGCCGGCCAGCAGCGCCGCATCGGTGCGGCGCACGAACGGCTCCACCTGGATGCCGTCGCTGCGGGTCGCCAGCTCCGAGTAGGCCACGTCCAGCATCAGGCCCATCTCGCCGACGCCGGTCTGCCAGCGATCGCTGAACAGGAACGAGCCGGACGGCTTGTAGGTCTTGCTGAAGTCGCCGTAGTTCTCGTCGGCGGTGAAGCCGATCACCCGGCCGGGCTGGTCGAACGGCATGCGCGTGCGCAGGTTGACCGTGCCGCCGAGGCCGCCTTCGATGATCTCGGCCGAAGGATTCTTGTACACGTCCACGCCGGCCATCAGTTCGGCCGGCACGTCCTCGAAGCTGAGTCCACGGCCGCTGGCGGCGCTGAAGCTGTCGCGGCCGTTGAGTTCGCCGCGCACCTGGGTCATGCCGCGGATCATCACGCCACTGCCTTCGGCGGAGAAATGGTCGGGGTCGTTGCGCGCCATGAAATGGTCGATGGTCACGCCGCTGACCCGCTGCAGGGTCTCGGTGACGCTGCGGTCGGGCAGCGCGCCGATGTCTTCGGCACTGACCGAATCGACGATCTGCTCGGCATCGTGCTTGATCGTCTGCGACTTGATCAGGCTGGCGCGCACGCCCTTGACCTCGATCGCCTCGAGCTGGGTCACCGGGTCGGTGCTCTTCTTCTTGGTGGCGTCGTCGGCGTCCTGTGCCAGCGCCTGCGCGCTCAGCAGCAGGCCGATGCTCAGCGCCATGGCCGAGCGACGCAAAACGCAGGGACTACGAACCGCTGCGGTCGGCGAGGCCGGACCACGGTAGTGACGCGATGACATGATGCTTCCCTCCCAGGAGACATGCACACACACGGGTGGCGGTCGCGCGTTAAGCGCCGCCCTGCTGATTGTGACGGCGGCGCGCCATGGCCCGCTGCCGTATCGCTGGCGTGGCGGCGCGCGTCATATTAGGGACGACGCGGCGCGGCATCGGTCACGATCGGCTGAGCCTAGAAGTGAATTTCGTGTTAATCAAATGAAATATTCACGCCAAGCTATGTTTTTTTCGACTAGCAGATCGCGTGCGCAGTGGCGCCTGCGCGACCGGCCGCCGCGCCGCGCAAGTGCCCGTGCTAGCAGGCAGCGACACCGGCCCCGTGCCGGCATGTGCCGACATGCCCCGGCATGCACCGCTCGCCGCCGGCCCTGCCCGGCCCGGCCAGGCGAACGCCAGCGCACGCCGCTGTTCAGCCCGGCGCACGTTCCGGATACAGGCGCTTGGCCGCGTTGCGCAACGCCAGCAGGATGCGTTCGGCGCCCGGCGGCAGCATGTAGTCGCGGCGGCGGATGATGCCGAACGACTCCATCCGCACCCCCAGCGCGATCGGCAGCACGGTCAGCAGCTTGGCCTGCACGTACGGCGCCACCGCGTCGGCCGGCAGCGCCGCCAGCAGGTCGCTGCCGCGCAGCAGGCTGGTCATCACCGGCAGCGACGAGGTCTCGATGACGTTCTGCGGGGTCGGCACGCCGTGCTCCATGAACATCGCGTCCAGCCGCGCGCGCAGCACGCTGTCCACCGGCGGCAGCACCCAGCCATAGCGCGCCAGGTCGGCATGGCGCAGGTCGGTGCGCGCCGACAGCGGATGCCCGGCGCGCGCCACCACCGAATGCGGCTCGTCGGCCAGCGGCTCGAACTCCAGTTCGTCGCCGCCGTACGGGCCGAGGATGCGACCGATGACGATGTCGAGCTGGCCGTCCAGCAGCTTGGCCACCAGCGGCCGGCTGTAGTCCATCTCCACCCGCACCAGGATGCCGGGGAACTCGCGCTTGACCTCGGCGATCGCCTGCGGCACCAGGTTGGTGCCCGGATTGACCACGGTGCCGATCGAGACCTGGCCCATGCGCCCCTCGCGCAGCGCGGCGATCTCCTCCTGCGCGCGGCCGATCTCCGACATCGCCGAACGCGCGCGGCGGATCAGCACCTGCCCGTACCAGGTCGGCTCCACCCCGCGCGCATGCCGCTCGAACAGCTTGACCCCGAGCAGGTCCTCCATTTCCGCCAGCAGCTTGGAGGCCGCCGGCTGGGTCATGCTCGCCGCCTCGGCCGCGCGCAGCACCGAGCGGTGCTCGTGCAGCTGCAGCAGCAACAACAGATGCCGGGTCTTGAGGCGGGCGGCGTTGAACCAGGGATTGGCGGTAGCGGTCATGAGCGGAAAGCGTCCAGAGCGAGAAGATGCGTATTCACCACCGGAATAGGATATGTCTAAAATTTCATTTGCCGAGCATATCTTCACGCGCGCAGGCTATCGGCCAGTCGCGACTCCGGCCGCGACGCCGTCCCACCGCCACACCCGCCTCGTGAAGGCGCCGGCGCACCGCGCCAGCGTAGATGAGCAGGACGATCCGCCAGCGCACCGGTCGATGGCGTCCGCCCGTTCGTCGCCAACGGGACGGTCGCTCACCTGCGCGCCCTTGCGGCCGCGCGATGACGACGTCGCAGTGGACGCCTTTCGCTCCATGCCCGTTGCCAGGTAAGCCGATGTCCGCCGTCTCCCCGTTCCAGTTTCCCCTGATCGCGATCCTGCGCGGCCTCACCCCCGACGACGCGCTGGACCATGTCGGCGCGCTGGCCGAGGCCGGCTACGACGCGATCGAGATCCCGCTCAACTCGCCGCGCTGGGCCGACAGCATCGGCGCGGCCGTGCAGGCGTTCGGCCAGCGTTGCTGGATCGGCGGCGGCACCGTGCTGAAGATCGCCGACGTCGATGTCCTCGCCGATCTCGGCGCGCGCTTCATCGTCACCCCGAACACGCGGCCGCCGGTGATCCGCCACGCGGTCGCGCGCGGCCTGCAGGTGGTGGCCGGCTTCGCCACCGCCACCGAAGCGTTCGACGCGCTCGACGCCGGCGCGCAGATGCTCAAGCTGTTCCCGGCCGCCAGCTACGGCCCCGGCCACCTGCGCGCGTTGCGCGCGGTGCTGCCGCCGACGCTGCCGCTGTTCGTGGTCGGCGGGGTCAGCACCGACACCCTGCGCGACTACCTGGCCGCCGGCGCGATCGGCGCCGGCATCGGCGGCGAACTGTACCGGCCCGGCCAGGCGCTCGCGCAGACCCGGGCGCAGGCCGCCGCCTTCCGCCAAGCCTACTTGGACCACGCATGAAGATCGTTCGCCTCACCACCTACCACGCCGCGCCGCGCTGGCTGTTCCTGAAGATCGAAACCGACGAAGGCATCACCGGCTGGGGCGAACCGGTGATCGAGGGCCGCGCGCGCAGCGTCGACGCCGCGGTGCACGAGTTGAGCGGCTATCTGATCGGCAAGGATCCGTCGCGCATCAACGACCTGTGGCAGCTGCTGTACCGCAGCGGCTTCTACCGCGGCGGGCCGATCCTGATGAGCGCCATCGCCGGCATCGACCAGGCGTTGTGGGACATCAAGGGCAAGGCGCTGGGCGTGCCGGTGTACGAACTGCTCGGCGGGCTGGTGCGCGACCGCATGAAGACCTACCGCTGGGTCGGCGGCGACCGCCCGTCGGCGACCATCGCGCAGATCCAGGGCTACCGCGAGCTGGGTTTCGACACCTTCAAGTTCAACGGCACCGAGGAGATGAAGCTGATCGACGGGCCGCGCGCGGTGGATGCGGCGCTGGCCAAGGTCGCGCAGATCCGCGAGGCGTTCGGCACCAGCATCGACTTCGGCATCGATTTCCACGGCCGCGTCGCCGCGCCGATGGCGCGCGTGCTGCTGCGCGAACTGGAGCCGTTCAAGCCGCTGTTCGTCGAGGAACCGGTGCTGCCGGAACTGGCCGAATACTATCCGCGCCTGGCCGCCTCCACGCCGATCCCGCTGGCGGCCGGCGAACGCATGTTCTCGCGCTTCGACTTCAAGCCGGTGCTGCAGGCCGGCGGCCTGTCGCTGCTGCAGCCGGACCTGTCGCATGCCGGCGGCATCACCGAATGCCTGAAGATCGCCAGCATGGCCGACGCCTACGACGTCGGCCTGGCCCCGCACTGCCCGCTCGGCCCGGTCGCGCTGGCCGCCTGCCTGCAGGTGGATTTCGTCTCGCACAACGCAGTGCTGCAGGAACAGAGCATCGGCATCCACTACAACGAAGGCGCCGACCTGCTCGACTACGTGATCAACAAGGAAGACTTCGCGTGCGACGATAGCGGCAGCATCGCCGCATTGCCCAAGCCCGGGCTCGGCGTGGAAATCGACGAGGAGCGCCTGCGCCATGCCAACGAAAATCCGCCCGACTGGCACAACCCGGTCTGGCGCCACGCCGACGGCAGCATCGCCGAATGGTGAGTGAGTCCATGCGCGCTGCGCCCTCGCCCGCACACACCGCCACGCTGGCGGTGGACAGCCGCTGCAGCCACGGCGAAGGCGTGGTCTGGTGCGAACGCCGGCAAGTGCTGTTCTGGGTCGACATCGACGGACGCCGGCTGTGGCGGCACGACCCGGCCAGCGGCGCCACCCGCCACTGGAGCCTGCCCGACCGTCCCGGCTGCCTGGGCCTGTTCGACGACGGCCGCCTGCTGCTGGCGCTGGCCAAGGGCGTGTACGCCGCCGATCCCGGCGCCAGTCCTGCCGAGGCGACCGAACTGCCGCTGCACAAGCTCGCCGACCTGGAGCCGGAGCGCGACGACACCCGCGCCAACGACGGCCGCGCCGACCGCCACGGCAACTTCGTGTTCGGCACCATGAGCGAACGCGCCGACCAGGCGCCGGTCGGCAGCTTCTACCAGTGGTCCGCGCGCCACGGCCTGCGCCGCCTGCCGCTGCCCGGCGTGGCGATCCCCAACGCGATCTGCTTCAGCGCCGACGGCCGCACCCTGTACTACTGCGACTCGGTGCGCCCGCAGATCCTGTGCTGCGACTACGACGCCGCCAACGCGCAGACCGGCAACAGCCGCGTGTTCGCCGAACTCGATCACCCCGGCGCCGAACCCGACGGCGCCATCGTCGATGCCGAAGGCCACCTGTGGAACGCGCAATGGCGCGCCTGGCGCGTGGTCCGCTACCGGCCCGACGGCAGCGTCGAACGCAGCGTCGCGCTGCCGGTCAAGCATCCCACCTGTCCCGCCCTGGGCGGCGCCGACGGCCGCACGCTGTACCTGAGCACCTCGCGGATGGACCACGCCGCCGACGAACTGGCGCGCACCCCGCAGGCCGGCGGCGTGTTCGTCGCCGCGGTCGGCATCGCCGGCCTGCCCGAAGGACGCATCGCCAGCGCATGATCGCCATCGATTGGGGCACCAGCAGCCTGCGCGGCTACCGGCTCGCCGCCGACGGCCGCGTCCTCGAGCAGCGCCGCAGCGACCAGGGCATCGGCGCCTGCCAGGGCCGCTTCGCCGCGACCCTGGCGGCGCTGATCGAGGGCTGGCCCGGCGACGTGGTGCTGTGCGGCATGATCGGCAGCCGCAACGGCTGGATCGAACTGCCTTACGCGCCCTGCCCGGCCGACGCCGACGCGCTGGCCGCGGCGATGCAGCCGCTGCAGGATCCGGCCCTGCCCGGGCGCACGCTGTGGTTCGTGCCCGGCGTGGCCAGCGGCGCCGAGGCGGTGCCGGACGTGATGCGCGGCGAGGAGACCCAACTGATCGGGCTGCTCGACGTCCTCGCGCAGGACGCGCAGGGCGCAGCCCGCCACAGCGTGTGCCTGCCCGGCACCCACAGCAAATGGGTCGATCTGGAACACGGCCGCATCGCCGCCCTGGCGACGATGATGACCGGCGAGCTGTACGCGCTGCTGCGCCAGCACAGCCTGCTGGCGCGCCTGATGGATGCCGACGATGCGCAGTTCGACGGCGCCGGCTTCGACGCCGGCCTGCAGCGCAGCGGCGAGCCCGGCGGCCTGCTGCACCACCTGTTCGGCGTGCGCAGCCTGGGCCTGTTCGAGCGGCTGAGCGCGGCGGCCGCGCCGTCCTACCTGTCCGGCCTGCTGATCGGCCACGAACTGCGCGCGCGCCTGCCGCTGGCGCCGAACGTGCACCTGATCGGCGGCAGCGGCCTGCTGAACCGCTACGCGCACGCGCTGCGCGCGCTGGGCAGCGCGGTCCACAGCCACCCGGAAGACCTCGCCGCACGCGGCCTGTACCGCCTGGCGCAACGCCGCGGCGGCATCGGCAACTGATCCCGGCACGCCCAGTCACCGCGCGCGGGCCTGCCGCAAGGCCGGCCGCGGCGCGGTGGGATCCGCGCCGGCAGCGTCTGCGCGCATTCTCCACGCGCCGGCGCCGACTGCTTTAGAATTGCGCGCTTAACCGCCGGATCGAACCATGCCTTTTGTCGTCACCGAAAACTGCATCAAGTGCAAATACACCGACTGCGTGGAAGTGTGTCCCGTGGATTGTTTCCACGCCGGCCCCAATTTCCTGGTGATCGATCCGGACGAGTGCATCGACTGCACCCTGTGCGAGCCGGAGTGCCCGGCCAATGCGATCTACCCCGAGGACGACGTGCCGGCCGGCCAGGAAGGCTTCGTCGCGCTCAACGCGGAACTGGCCAAGGCCTGGCCGGTACTGACCACGCGCCAGGAACCGCTGCCCGACGCCGCCGACTGGGACGGCAAGCCGAACAAGCTGCCGCTGCTGCTGAAGTAACGCATCCGACGCGTCGCCGCTGACCGCGCGGCCAAATCGCGAAGCCGATACCAAACGGGTCTTACCGCCTGTCGCCACCGAAGTTGAAGCGTTTCGAGCGATAAATTTTCAGTCGCGGACCCGGTGTGGGAGCGACTGAAGTCGCTCCCACAATCGACCCAGCCGGCGCCAGCAGATGCCTCCGCGGCTCCTGCTGCTCGCCCCAAAAACGAAACGGGCGCCCTGCGGCGCCCGTCTCCATCCGTCGCAACGGCCGGCGCGAACGCCGGCCGGCAACGCCGGCTCAATGGCCGAGCTTGGCCTTCAGCGCCGCGATCAGCTTGACCGGCGCCTCGCCGCTGGCTGGCAGGCCGCGCGGATCGACCGCCGACACGTACACCCCGGCATCCACCGCGACCACGCGGATCAGGAAGTTGCCGCCCTCGTAGCTCACGTCGTAGGAACCCAGCACCTGCGCACGGCTGGCGATGGTGACGCCCTCGATGCCGCCCAGCGCGTCGCCGACCTGGCCGAACACCTGGTCGCGCGCACCCGGCACCACGAAGCCGCTGTTCGACGCCGCCGGGGCCTGGCCCGGCGCGCTGCTGGCGCCGGGGCGCTGCGTGGCCGAGGCCAGCGCCGGCACCTTCATCGCCGCCGAGGTGTCCGGCGCGGTCAGGTCCGGCGGCACTTCCAGCGGACGCATTTCGGGGGCCAGCGCATAGTCGCCACGCGGCTTGCCCTTGTGGAACCAGCTGCAACCGCTGGTGGCCGCGACCATGGTGGTCGCCAGCACGGCGGCCGACAGCACGCGGACGTAGGGAACGGAAGCACGCATCGATAAATCTCCTGAGGGTCAGGCCGCGAGCGTTTCGCGGCTGGATAGTTCTTCCAACGCGGCTGCGTCGGTGGCGAGACGGTCGGCCGTGGCGTGGTGCGCCGCGGACAGCGGCAGCAGCGGCAGCCGCAGCCCCTGGCCGATACCGGCGCGCTGCAGCAGCGCCTTGACCGGGATCGGGTTGGATTCGATGCCGCAGAACGCGTGGAACGGCTGCAGGCGCGCGTCCCAGGCCTGCGCCGGCTCGGCCTGGCGCGCACGCGCCAGGTCGCACAGGCGGCGGTAGGCGGCCGGCAAGGCGTTGGACGCGACCGAGATCAGCCCGTCGTAGCCGCCGAGCATGGCCTGCGCGGCGCTGCCGTCGTCGCCGCTGAGCACGGCGAAGCCGTCGCCGCGCAGCGCCAGCAGTGCGGCGATGCGCTGCGGATCGCTGCTGGCTTCCTTGATGCCGACGATGTTCGGATGCTGCGCCAGCTGCGCCACCGTCTCCGGCAGCAGGTCGCAGCCGGTGCGCCCGGGCACGTTGTACAGCACCACCGGCAGGCCGCCGTGCTCGGCCACCTGCAGGTAATGCGCGAGCAGCCCGGCCTGGGTCGGGCGCACGTACGGCGGCGTCACCACCAGCGCGTACTGGGCGCCGTTGGCGGCGGCGCGGCGGGTCAGCGCGACGGTCTTGGCGGTACCGGACAGGCCGGTCCCGGCCAGCAGCGGCACGCGCCCGCCGATCGCCTGCGCCGCTTCGCGCAGGATCAGGTCGTACTCCTCGTCCAGCAGCGTGGCCGCCTCGCCGGTCGATCCCGCCACCACCACGCCCTGCACGCCGCCGTCCAGCTGCCGTTTGAGCAGCCGCTGCCAGGCGTCGAGGTCGAGGTCGCCATTGCCCTGGAAGGGCGTGGCCAGGGCGGTGATGATGCCGGAGAGGGACAAGATGCGTGATGCTCGCTGTGATTGGAGAGGGCCGCGTGCGGCCCGCACGGACGGGATTCGTCCCGCATGTTACTTGCGGCCCGAAAGCGCGGGCAAGTATGCTGCATACTGCGCCGAGCGACCGCCCGGACGCCGTTCAGCCTTACGCAATCCTACGCAATGCCGGAAGCCCCTTTGACAGACACCACGCCCCGGCCCGCGCCGACCGAAAACCACCTCCTGATCAACGCCTACACGACGCATCCGGAGTCGCCGCTGTTGCCGGTGACGCGCCGTATCGCCGACAGCGGCTGCAATCTCGTCGATGCGCGCCTGGCCACGGTCGGCCGCGACGTGTCGGTGACCGCGCTGGCGACCGGCTCGTGGGACTCGGTCGCCAAGCTCGAAGCCATGCTGACCCGGCTCGACCGCGAGGAAGGCATGAAGCTGGTGTGGTACCGCACCGGCGCCAAGCAGGCGCAGTCCAACCTGCTGCCCTACATCGTCGAGGTCATCGCCGCCGACAAGCCGGGCATCCTGTTCCAGCTGGCGGACTTCTTCGACCGCCAGGGCATCACCATCGAGAACCTGCAGAGCACCCGCTACCGCGCGATGCAGACCGGCGCGGAGATGTTCTCGGCGCAGGTGACGATCGGGGTGCCGGCGAACATGCACATCGCCGCGCTGCGCGACGACTTCCTCGAGTTCTGCGACCACCTGAACCTGGACGCGATCATGGACCCGATGAAGTTCTGAGCCGCGCTGGACATCGATGCATTCGAACGCAGATGATGGCGATGCACGCGGAGGACACCCCATGAAGGACGGCGACACCCTGGACCGCACCACGCTGGCATTGCCGCTGGCGTTGTCCGGCGGCGCCAGCGCCACGCTCGGCGATTACGCCGGCCGCTGGCTGGTGCTGTATTTCTATCCGAAGGACAGCACCCCCGGCTGCACCACCGAGGGCATCGACTTCAACGCGCTGCTGCCGCAGTTCGAGCAGGCCAACGCCGCCGTGCTCGGCGTGTCGCGCGATTCGCTGAAGTCGCACGACAATTTCTGCGCCAAGCAGGGCTTCCGCTTCCCGCTGGTCAGCGACGCCGACGAGGCCCTGTGCCGCGCGTTCGACGTGATCAAGGAAAAGAACATGTACGGCCGCCAGGTGCTCGGCATCGAGCGCAGCACCTTCCTGATCTCGCCCTCGGGCCGGCTGCTGCGCAGCTGGCGCAAGGTCAAGGTTCCCGGCCACGCCCAGGCCGTGTTCGACGCACTGCAGGCCGCCGCCCAGCAGTGATCATTCGCGTTTCCCGCACGCCGCATCACCCTGCCCTGCGCAGGCCGTGATGGTCTTTCCCTGTTCCCTTCCCAGGATTCCACGATGACCCGAGGCAAGCGCATCTACGTGCTGGATACCAACGTGCTGATGCACGACCCGACCGCGCTGTTCAAGTTCGAGGAACACGACGTGTTCCTGCCGATGCAGGTGATCGAGGAGCTGGACAACGCCAAGAAGGGCATGTCCGAAGTCAGCCGCAACGCGCGCCAGGTCAGCCGTTTCCTCAACGAGCTGATCGAGGGCGCCGGCGCCGAGCAGATCGAGTCGGGCATCCCGCTCAGCCATCCGCAGGGCATCCAGCTCAAGAGCAGCGGCAGCATCGGCCGGCTGTACTTCCAGACCCGCCCGGTCGAGCCCGGGCGCAGCTTCGGCACCGTGGCGCCGGACAACAAGATCCTGGCCGCGGTGCTGGCGCTGCGCGAGGAAGGCCCGGAAACGCCGGTGATCCTGGTGTCCAAGGACATCAACCTGCGGATCAAGGCGGCGATCAGCGGCCTGATCGCCGAGGATTACGAGAACGACCGCGCGCTCGACGATTTCAGCCTGCTGTACACCGGCGCGATCGAGCTGCCGGAGGATTTCTGGCAGAAGCACAACCAGGACCTGCGCAGCTGGAGCGACCGCGGCCGCACCTGCTACGAGATCGCGCTGGCCGACGACGAGGACTGGTATCCGAACCAGTACCTGTACCTGCCCGGCGACGACGAAGTGGAACTGCGCGTGGTCAAGGTCAGCGGCGAGCGCAAGGCGACGCTGGCGCTGGTCGACGATTTCCGCAGCGGCCAGCACGCGGTGTGGGGCATCGCCGCGCGCAACCGCGAACAGAACTTCGCGCTCAACGCGCTGATGGACCCGGAGATCGACTTCGTCACCCTGCTCGGCACCGCCGGCACCGGCAAGACCCTGCTGGCGCTGGCGGCGGGCCTGGCGCAGACCATGGACCAGCAGCGCTACCGCGAGATCATCATGACCCGCGCCACGGTCAGCGTCGGCGAGGACATCGGCTTCCTGCCCGGCACCGAGGAAGAGAAGATGACGCCGTGGATGGGCGCGCTGACCGACAACCTGGAAGTGCTGACCCACAACCAGGAAGGCGGCGCCTGGGGCCGCGCGGCGACCAACGACCTGCTCGCCAGCCGGATCAAGATCCGCTCGATGAACTTCATGCGCGGGCGCACCTTCCTGTCGCGCTATCTGATCCTGGACGAAGCGCAGAACCTGACCCCGAAGCAGATGAAGACGCTGATCACCCGCGCCGGCCCCGGCACCAAGATCGTGTGCCTGGGCAACGTCGAGCAGATCGACACGCCGTACCTGACCGAGACCACCTCGGGCCTGACCTATGCGGTGGACCGGTTCAAGGCCTGGCCGCACAGCGCGCACGTCACCCTGCGCCGCGGCGAGCGCTCGCGCCTGGCCGACTACGCCTCGGAGGTCCTGTGAACGCCGCCGGCGCGTGCCGTCTCGGCGGCGCCGCGCTGGCCCTGGCCCTGCTCGGCGCGTGCACCACCACGCGCGGACCGGCCAGCGTGCCGACCGCGATCAAGGCCGGGCAATCGTGGATCGTCACCCGCAACAGCACCGCCGCGCAGGTGCTCGACACCTGCTCGCGCGACAGCCCGGCGCGCCACGACGGCGCGGTGAGCGGCTATTGGGTGCCGAGCGTGGAGCAGATCGCACAGCTGGAAACGCGGCTGGCGCAACTGCAGCCGGACATCGCCGACCCGGCCGGCGCCGACCGCCAGTACGTCGGCATCCTCTACCGCGGCAAGCAGGCGATCTACGTCAACGCGTTCAAGCCGCACGACGACAGCGACCTGGATCCCAGCGTCGACGCGGTGCGCGTGTGCGGCGGCGGCGGCGGCTTCTGGGGCGCGGTGTTCGACCCGGACAGCGGCACCTTCTCCGAGATCGCCGTCAACGGCGCGAAGTAGGCCGCGACGCATGCGCCGCCAGCCCTCGCCCAGCCTGTCGCGCGCCGCGCCGCGGCGCCGCACCGGCGCATGAACTTCGAGTTGCCGCGCTGGGCCTGGGCGTTCGCCGGCGCGCTGGCCTGCGTCGCCGGCATGGTCAACGTGGTCGGCTATCTGGGCTTCGAACACCAGGCGGTGACCCACCTGACCGGCACAACCACCCTGCTCGGCGCGGCGCTGGCCGATGGCGATGCGCGCGTGATCGGCAACCTGCTCGGCGTGGTGCTGGCCTTCCTCGGCGGCGCGGTGCTCAGCGGCATCGTGGTGCGGGACAGCCGGCTGCGCCTGGGCCGCCGCTACGGCGTGGCGCTTGCCTTGGAAGCATTGCTGCTGCTGGCGGCGATGCAGGCGTTCAAGCAGCAACAGCTCGTTGGCGCCCTGTTCGCCGCCACCGCCTGCGGCCTGCAGAACGCGATGACCACCACCTACAGCGGCGCGGTGGTGCGCACCACCCACCTGACCGGCATGTTCACCGACCTGGGCATCGGCCTGGGCCAGGCCCTGCGCGGCCTGCCGCTGCCGCGGCGGCGCATCCGCCTCAGCCTGCTGATCATCGGCGGCTTCCTGTGCGGCGGCGTGCTCGGCGCCTGGGCCTACCGCCATGTCGGCTTCGATGCGCTGCTCGCGCCGGCGCTGCTGACCGGCCTGGTCGGCACCGTCTACGCGCTGCAGGCCCACTACCGCCGCCAGCAGCGCTGACCCCGCGGTCGCCAAGCCGCGGCGGGCGCTGCACAATCGGCGCATGAGCGAACCCACCGTCGTCTCCGCACTGAGCATCGCCGGCACCGACTCGGGCGGCGGCGCCGGCATCCAGGCCGACCTGAAGACCTTCGCCGCGCACCGCGTGCACGGGCTGTCGGCGATCGCCGCGCTGACCGCGCAGCACACCCGCGCGGTCAGCGCCGTGCACGTACCGCCGCTGGCGTTCCTGCGCGCGCAACTCGACGCCTGCTTCGCCGACTTCGACATCGGCGCGGTCAAGCTCGGCATGCTCGCCAACGCCGCGGTGATCCATCTGGTCGCCGACGCGCTGGAACAGCACCGCCCGCCGTTCGTGGTGCTGGACCCGGTGATGGTCGCGACCAGCGGCGCCAAGCTGCTCGAAGACGACGCGCTCGATGCGCTGCGCGGCCGCCTGCTGCCGCTGGCGACCCTGGTCACCCCGAACACGCCGGAAGCGCAGCTGCTGCTGGGCCGTGCGATCGAGAACGCCGACGATGCCGAGCGCGCCACCGCCGCGCTGCTCGAGGCCGGCGCGCAGGCGGTGCTGCTCAAGGGCGGCCACCTGGCCGAAGGCCATCGGGTGATCGACCGCTACGACGACGGGGTCAGCCGCAGCGAATTCAGCCATGCGCGGCTGGACTTGCAGGCGCACGGCACCGGCTGCACCCTCGCCGCGGCGATCGCCGCACAGCTGTGCCAGGGACTGGCGCTGCCGGTGGCCTGCGAGGCGGCGATCGACTACGTCGCCCGCGCGCTGCAGGGCGGCTACCGACCCGGCCGCAGCGAGGTGGTGGTGCTGGACCACTTCGGCGCCGCGCGCACCGCATGAGCACGCATGCGCCGGCGAGCGAGGCGCTGCCGGCGGTCGCCGGCGACGGCCATCGCTGGACGCTGCTGGCATGCATTCCTGCCGCGCCGCGGCAGGCGCTGCTGTGGCTGCCCGCGCTCGGCGTGGCCGCGCGCCACTACCTGCCGCTGGCCCAAGCGCTGGCGGCGCAGGACGTGGCCGTGTTCCTGCACGAATGGCGCGGCAACGGCAGCAGCACGCTGCGCCCGTCGCGCACGCAGGACTGGGGCTATCGGCAACTGCTGTGCGAGGATCTGCCGGCCAGCCACGCGGCGATCGCGCAGCACGGCGCGCTGCCGCTGACCATCGGCGGCCACAGCCTCGGCGGGCAAATCGCCTGCTGCTACGCCGCCCTGCATGCGCAGGCCTTCGCCCAGCTGTGGCTGGTCGCCAGCGGCACGCCGTACTGGCGCCAGTTCGCCGCGCCGCGTCGCTATCTGCTGCCGCTGGCGTACCGCTTCCTGCCGTGGCTGGCGCAGCGCCAGGGCGTGCTGCACGGGCGCAGGCTCGGCTTCGGCGGGACCGAGGCGCGCTCGCTGATCGCGGACTGGGCGCGGGTGGGCCTGAGCAATCGCTATGCGGCGGCCGGCATGGCCACGGATCTGGAAGCGCTGCTGGTGCAGGTGACCGCACCGGTGCGCGGCGTAGTGCTGCAGGACGACTGGCTGGCGCCGGCCACCTCGCTGCGCGCCCTGCTGCGCAAACTGGCGCCGCGCACGCTCGAGCTGCGCTCGCTGGATGCGGCGCAGCTGGGCACGGCCGCCGACCATTTCGCCTGGATGAAACGGCCGGCGGCGGTGGCACAGGCCCTGCTCGGCAGCGCAGACTGAATTTTTTCCGCGAAGGGCATTGACGGGTCCGTGGGACTCGGTAATAATTCCGCTCCTGACGACGCGCCCGTAGCTCAGTTGGATAGAGTACCTGGCTACGAACCAGGCGGTCGGGAGTTCGAATCTCTCCGGGCGCACCAGTCAGCTGAAAAACGACAAACTCGGTTTGTCGTTTTTTTTTGCGCGTTCGCCTGGATATCTGCAGGCATGCGAGCGCATCGTCGCGCCGCCCAATGACGCATCGGCGCACGCCGCTGTAGACGAATCGGCAGAACTCGGGAATAATCCCGCGCCTGACGACGCGCCCGTAGCTCAGTTGGATAGAGTACCTGGCTACGAACCAGGCGGTCGGGAGTTCGAATCTCTCCGGGCGCACCAGTCAGATGAAAAACGACAAGCCTGCGCTTGTCGTTTTTTTTGCCTGCACTTCGCCATGCGCGCGCCGCAGACGGCGCCATGCCCTCACGCGGCGACCTTGCCGCCGATGTCGGCCCCCTGCGCTGCCGCGCCGCCGTCCAGTTCGATCACCGCATAGCCCGCCGCACGCCACGCATCCAGTCCGCCGCGCAGCGGCACCACGTCCTCGTAGTGGCGCTGGCGCAGGCGCGTGGCCAGCACCGCCGCCGACACCTCGTTCGGGCAGGCACAGTAGATGACGATCTTGCGATCGCGCGGCAACGCCTCGACGATGGCGTCGATACGGCGATCGTCCACCGCCATCGCCCCGGGAATCGCATACGGCTCGAGCGCGCGATACCCCGGCGCGCGGATGTCCAGCAGCACCGGCGTGGCTTCGCCCTGCATCAACGCATACAGCTCGTCGACGTCGATGCGCAGCGTCTCCATCGACTTCAGCAGCGCATGCCGGCGCCACGCGCGATAGCCGATATACAGCGCCAGCGCGCCCGCCAGCAGCAGCACCGCGCGCGAGCCGAGCAGGCTCAGCCAGTCCAGCACGTCCTGCACCTGGTCGGCGAACGCCAGGCCCAGCAGCAGCCCGCAACCGGCCCACAGCGCCGCACCCAGCGCGTCGTAGCGCAGGAACGCGCCCGGCCGCACCCGCATCGCCCCGGCCATCGGCACCGACACCATCGACAGGCCGGGCACGAACTTGGCCACCGCCAGCACGCGCACGCCCCAGCGGGTATAGAAGCGCTCGGTCTGCTTCATGCAGGTATCGCGCGACAGCGAAAGGCGGCACAGCGACTGCAGCGTGCGGTTGCCATAGCGGCGGCCGGCGCCGAACCAGACCAGGTCGCCGATCAGGCTGGCCACGATCGACACCGACAGCGCGGCCAGCAGGCTGCTCCACACCGCACTGCCATCGAGCAGCGCATAGGTCGCGCCGACCAGGATCAACGTCGGCAGGGCCGGCACCGGCAGGCCCAGCGACAACGCCAGCACGTTGACGAAGACCAGGCCCAGGCCGTAACGCGCGATCAGTTCCTGCATGGCCGAGCCTGCGCCTGGGGGAGAAAGGGATGCGCCATTATCCTCCCGGCATCGCCGCCCGGCGCGCGCGATGCCGCCTCACCAGCGGAACAGACCCGCCCACACTCAGTCCAATCGCGCCTGCAGCCGCGCCAGCCACGCCTCGAACACCCCGGGCTGGCGCATGCGCGCGCGCCACCAGGCCAGCGCCGCACCCTCCTCGCCGCTGCGCCACGCCAACTGGAACACCTCGTCCGGCTTCGGCTCCTCGACCTGCTTGCGCAGCAGCGCGCCGCGCGCCAGCGCCGCCCGCGCGTAGGGTTCGGGCAGGAAACCGAAGCCCAGCCCGGCCACCTGCAGCCGGTACTTGCTGCGCATGTCCGGCACGGTCAGCGCATCCTGGCCGAACAGCAGCCCGACCGTGCGCGGCAGCAGCCGCCGTGCCGAATCGGCGACCGCGATCGCGCGATGCTCGGCCAGCTGGCTGCGGCCGAGCGGCTCGGCCGCCTGCGCCAGCGGATGCGTGGGCGCGACCACGAACACGAACGACAGCGTGCCGAACGCCTCGGCGACATAGCCGCCGCCGCTGGGCCCCTCCCCGGCCGCGCCGACCAGCAGGTCCACGCGCCGGTCCAGCAGCGCCTCCCAGGTGCCGGACAGCGATTCCTGCACGATCCGCAACCGGGTCTGGTCGGCGACCGCATAGAACGCGGCGATGTCCTCGGCCAGGCAGTCCGGGGCGAATACCGAGTCCAGCGCCAGCGCGAACTCGGTCTCCCAGCCGGACGCGACGCGGCGCACGCGGAGTTCCAGGTCCCCGGCCGCGCGCAGCAGGTGGCGGCCCTCGCGCAACAGCTCGGCCCCGGCCGCGGTGAGCGCCACCTTCGGACCCAGGCGATCGAACAATTGCACGCCCAGGTCCTCCTCCAGCTTGGCCACCGTGTAGGAAATGGTGGACGGCACCTTGTACAGCGCCTTGCCGGCGGCCGAGAACGAACCGCGGCGGTCGATGGCGTCGATGATCTGCAGCGCGTCGAGGCTGATCTTGAGCATTCGAATTTTTCGATGATAGGTGCCGAATCTATCCGTTTTTCAAACCCGGCGACAGTGCGGATACTTTCCCTCACCGCAAGGCGGCCACGAAATCAATCAGATATCGCCACCGCCCTGCCTTATCGATCCACTTGCACATATCGCCACTACCAGGAGCTTCCCATGTTGCAGATCCGCACCAGCGATACCCGTGGCCGCGCCGAGCACGGCTGGCTGTCCTCGCGCCACACCTTCTCCTTCGGCCACTACCACGACCCGCGCCACATGGGCTTCGGGCCGCTGCGGGTGATCAACGAGGACCGGGTGCAACCGGGCCAGGGCTTCGGCACCCATGCGCACCGCGACATGGAGATCCTGTCCTACGTGCTCGACGGCGCGCTGGAGCACAAGGACAGCATGGGCAACGGCTCGGTGCTGCGCTATGGCGACGTGCAGCGCATGAGCGCCGGCTCCGGGGTCACCCACAGCGAGTTCAACCACTCCGCCAGCGAGCCGGTGCATTTCCTGCAGATCTGGCTGTTGCCGGAACGCGCCGGGATCGAACCCGGCTACGAGGAGAAGCACTTCGCGCCGGAAGCCAAGCGCGGCCAGCTGCGCCTGATCGCCGCCCCGCAGGGCGAGGACGGCGCGGTACGGATCCACCAGGATGCGCGCATCTATGCGGCGATCCTGGACGGCGACGAGCGCGTGGACTACGCGTTGGCCGACGGGCGCGGCGCCTATGTGCAGGTCATCCGTGGTTCGCTGACGGTCAACGGCCAGGCACTGCAGGCCGGCGACGCGGCGCAGATCGCCGATGAGCCGCAGTTGCGCTTCGCCGACGCGCAGGACACGGAATTCCTGCTGTTCGATCTGCCGCGCTGAACCGCGCAACGCCGGCCGCGAACGGCACCCGGCCCCCACGCGGAGCCCGCCCGGCGGCGGGTTCTCGCGTTTTCGCCCATGCAGGTGCGCATGCGCCGGCAGCCGCTGCGGGAGCGCCGCGCCGCGCGGCGCACAGCAGGGCGCGCCGCACGGCATCGCCCGCAAGCAGCGCCGTGCGCACGGCCTTGCCGCCGCGCCGCATCGCCTTGCGCGCCGCATCACCTTGGTGCTCTCACGTCGCCCTCGACAGGCCATGACGCGTCCTGCACGGCCTCCGCGTCAATGCTTGCGCTCTTTCCCCACGCCGGCGTGCCGGCCAAGAGCCCTGCACCGATGCGACACCCCACCAGCGCCGTCTACGCCACCCCCTCGCGCATCCGCCAGGGCCGCCCTTTCCCCCGCGGCGCCGTGTTCGACGGCCAGGGCACCAACTTCGCCCTGTTCTCGGCGCACGCCACGCGTGTGGAGCTGTGCCTGTTCGACGCATCCGGCACGGAAACGCGCCTGGATCTGCCCGAATACACCAACGAGATCTGGCACGGCTACCTGCCCGACGCGAAGCCCGGCCAACGCTACGGCTACCGCGTGCATGGCCCGTACGCGCCCAGCGAGGGCCATCGCTTCAATCCCAACAAACTGCTGCTCGACCCCTACGCCCGCGAGATCGAGGGCGACCTGATCTGGGCCGACGAACTGTACGGCTACACCGTCGGCCACGCGGACGGCGACCTCAGTTTCGACGAGCGCGACAGCGCCCCGTTCATGCCCAAGTGCGTGGTCGTCGAAGACACCTACGACTGGGGCGACGACGCCCGGCTGCTGACCCCGTGGAGCGACACCCTGGTGTACGAGACGCACGTGCGCGGCTACACCATGCGCCATCCGCAGGTACCGCAGGAGCTGCGCGGCACCTGCGCCGGCCTGGCCCAGGAACCGGTGCTGCGCTACATCAAGGAACTGGGCGTCAGCGCGGTGGAACTGCTGCCGGTGCATGCCTATCTCGACGACCAGCACCTGCTCGACAAGGATCTGCGCAACTACTGGGGCTACAACACCCTGGGCTTCTTCGCGATCAAGTCGCGCTACCTGGCCAGCGGCCACCGCGACGAATTCCGCGACATGGTCAAGGCCATGCACCGCCAGGGCCTGGAGGTCATCCTCGACGTGGTCTACAACCACACCGCCGAAGGCAGCGAACTGGGCCCCACCCTGTCGTTCCGCGGCATCGACAACGCCAGCTACTACCGCCTGGCCGAAGACAAGCGCTACTACATCAACGATACCGGCACCGGCAACACGCTGAACCTGAGCAACTCGCGGGTGATCCAGTTCGTCAACGATTCGCTGCGCTACTGGGCCGGCGAGATGCACGTGGACGGCTTCCGCTTCGACCTGGCCACCATCCTCGGCCGCGAACCCACCGGCTTCGACCAGCGCGGCGGCTTCCTGGATGCGTGCAACCAGGACCCGTTGCTGTCGGAAGTGAAGCTGATCGCCGAGCCGTGGGACTGCGGCCCGGGCGGGTACCAGGTCGGGCATTTTCCGCCGGGCTGGTCGGAGTGGAACGACAAGTTCCGCGACAACGCCCGCGCGTTCTGGAAGGGCGACGACGGCATGCTCGCCGAGTTCGCGACCCGCTTCACCGGCTCGGCCGACCTGTTCGATCGCCGCGGCCGCCGGCCCTGGGCCTCGGTCAACTTCATCACCGCGCACGACGGCTTCACCCTGCGCGACCTGGTCAGCTACAACGAAAAGCACAACGACGCCAACGGCGAGGACAACCGCGACGGCTCGTCCAACGACGGCTCCTGCAACCATGGCGAGGAAGGCGCGACCGACAACGCCGGGATCCTGCAACTGCGCGAGCGGCAGATGAAGAACCTGCTGGCCACGCTGCTGCTGGCGCAAGGCACGCCGATGCTGCTCGCCGGCGACGAACGCGCGCAGAGCCAGGGCGGCAACAACAACGCCTATTGCCAGGACAACGAGATCACCTGGCTCGACTGGCACAACGACCCCACCGAGGGCCGGCTGACCGCGTTCGTGCAGGCGCTGAGCGCATTGCGCAAGCGCTATCCGATCCTGACCCGCGGGCGCTTCCTCAACGGCCAGTACAACGAGCAGGCCGGCGTGCGCGACCTGACCTGGCTCAACCCAGGCGGCGCGGAAATGGAGGACGCGCACTGGACCGATGCCGGCGCACGCGCCGTCGGGCTGCTGCTGGAAGGCAAGGCGCAGACCTCCGGGGTCAAGGAACTGGCCAACGACGACACGCTGCTCATCGTCGTCAACGCCTACCACGAAGGGGTGAACTTCACCCTGCCCGCGTCCGAGGAGGAACTGCACTGGAAGCTGGTGCTCTCCACCGATGAGGCGTTGCAGATCGACAGCATGCCCGCCGGCGCCAGCGACTTCCTGGCCCCGCCGCGCAGCGTCAGCGTGTTCGAATGCCAGGTGCCGCAGCCTGCTTGAAGTGAAAACAGGCCTAGCCGGGAACAGCAAGCCGGTTATCGCATGCGCCGCGGCGCCACCTGCGGCAGCGCAACCCGAGCGCAGACTTCGGGACGCGAAGACGGCGCATAGGCGCGCCGTCATCGCGCCACTCGTATCGAGCGTCCACGGCCGCGAAAAGCAAGAAGGCCGCACATGGTCGCCGCCAGCCTTGTCCAAGGCTGGCGGAACGCAAAGCACACGCCTGCAGGCAACCCAGCCATTGCAGCGGCTGGCGCGTGCTGCAACGACGCAGCGCCTGAGCGCGCAAACTTTCCAGCGCCTAAACGGCAGATTTGACTGGCCAAATCTTCACTCGCGGCATACCGCGCTGCGCGCAGTTTGGCGATGCCCGCTCAAGGGCGCTCACTACCCGCGGAGTCAACGATGGACAAGAATCGCACTGAAGGCGCCAAGAATCAGGTCAAGGGCACCGTGAAGGAAGCCGTCGGCAAGGTCACCGGCAACAAGTTGAAGGAAGTCGAAGGCAAACTGCAGAAGGGCGCCGGCAAGGTTCAAAGCGCAGTCGGCAAGGCGCGCGACAACGCCCGCAACTGAGGACCTTGCAAGCAGCCGGGTTCGAGCGCTTCTGGCGACGGCCGACCACGCGCTGTGGTGGGAAGCCGAGCAGATGTTGCTTGCGCCCGGCGGCAACGGCCAGAGCATCGGGCCGTGTACGCGATGGGCTGCAGCCATGCATCGGCTGGGCGTCGGCAATGACGGTTGGAGTGATTGGCCGGCCGGACGTATGACCGCTCAAACACCCCGATGCCTGCCACGCATCGCGCGAACCAGGAACGGTCACGGCGGCCATGGATCTGGACCGCACGAACACTGAACCTGTCCCACTGAAACGGACGCCAGGAAGCGATACTTTCATCGCAACCTGGAGGTTCCCATGCAACGCATTACCCGTCGTCGCTACACGGACGATTTCAAGGCCCAGGCGATCGCCTTGGCAGAGTCGATTGGTCGCGCCAAGGCGGCCCGTCAGTTGGACATGTCGGTCAAGACGTTGGGCAATTGGGTGGACGCTGCGCGTGCCGGCCGGCCGTGCAGTTCTCCCAGCCGCAAGCCGGTGAGTGAGGTGGAGAGCGAACTGGCTCAGCTACGGGCCGAGAACGCCACGCTCAAAATGGAGCGCGAAATCCTAAAAAAAGCGACGGCGTTCTTTGCCAGGGAGTCCAAGTGAGGTACGCCTTCGTCGCGCGTGAACGGACTCACTATCCGATCCGGATGTTGTGCCGCGTGCTGGCCGTGTCGGTCTCCGGCTTCCATGGGGACCTGCACCGCCGCGATCGCCCGGACCCGGAGGCGGCCCTGCGCGCCGACCTGCGCACGCTCCACGCCGGCAGCCGTGGCACCTACGGGCGCCCGCGCATGGTCCGTGCGCTGCGCGCATGCGCGCACGCCGTGGGCCACAAGCGCGTGGCCCGGCTGATGCGGGAGGAGGGGCTGCGTGGCAAGACCAAGGGCCGCTTCACGCCGCGCACGACGGACAGTCGGCATGGCCGGCCGGTGGCCGAGAACCGTCTGGATCGTCAGTTCGCGGTGGACAGCACGGTGCCGGCCTGGGCCGGTGACATCACCTACGTCCCGACCCGCGAGGGCTGGCTGTATCTGGCCACCGTACTCGATCTACGGACTCGGCAGGTGCTCGGCTACAGCCTGTCCGAACGGATGCCCGACGATCTGGTACGGCAAGCGTTCCTCAATGCCTGGTCGGCCTCGCCGGTCGGTGCCGGCGTGCTGTTCCACTCCGACCGCGGCAGCCAGTACGCAAGCGGCGATTTCGGCAAGACGCTGGCCACGCACGGCTTCGTGCCGAGCATGAGCCGCAAGGGCAACTGCTGGGACAACGCCGTCGCCGAGAGCTTCTTCGCCACGCTCAAAAACGAAGAGGCCACCGGCGTCTACGAGACCCGGGCCGCTGCCCACGCTGCTATCGCCAGCTACATCCATGGCTTCTACAATCCCACGCGCTTGCACTCGGCGCTTGGATACCTGTCCCCCAACGACTATGCCAAGACACTGAAGCAAGCCACGTAACCCGCTGCTTCTTGGCGTCCGTTCTTAGGGAGCAGGTTCAACCGCGACGTGCCCCAGGAAGAGGTCGCCCTCATCACCGGGCATTCGCTGAGCAAAAAGGTGCCTTTCCTGCAGGACTACTACCTCCACAAGCGGCCGGACCGGATCCTCGTGAAGCAAGCACGGGCCTTGGAATTGTATCGGCCGTCGGTTGAGTTGCCGAAGTATCAGGCGGGGCAGTTCAAGGAGCGGTTGCGGGATAAAAAGAAGTTCTATCCATAGGGCGTAATATTTCGCCGCATCCCGAAAACGCAGAAACCGGCGTTTCGAGAAAGATGTAGCCACATTGAAAAGGGAGGAGGAACACGCCCTCCTCCCCCTTTTTTCATTACTTCTCGTGGAAGTGATGGTTGTTCAAGCTAGGAGGGAACCGGTCCCCCTTTTGGACATGGCGGTCATTGCCAGTGCCAGCGTATTTATTGTCTACGTCGCTGTATTGCCCGTAGGTTCCAGTCTTAGGGCATTCCTGCCCAGACCAATAATTTCCACCAGCCATAACAAACTCCTTCTGCTAGATGTTGGTAAAACAATCCGTCAGAGACCCTCCCTGACCAAGTCAGGATGCGTGACGCAAGTCTCATTTCGCGAGACAAAACGTCAGGCTAGCCTTTAGTCGGCTCTGAAGAACCCCCTTCAGCGGATGACGGCCGCGACGGCTGCTGGTGATTTCGCCATTGGCAGCGGCATGATCGCTCTGAGCCAGGCACCTAAAAGCGCGCTCCAGGCATCAGCCAGCGCAGGTTGTAGCAGGTGGCATAGAACACGGCGTTGTAAGCATCGCCGTGCGCGCCTTTGAGCCAGCAGCAGTCAGCCAGGCCAACGGATGGCGCAGGCCGAGTCTCGCTCTCCAGGCGGGAACGGGACAAGTCCTCGGCGTGACGGCTCTCAACCACAGGAAGGCGGTTCTTCAGGAACAAATCATTAAGGGTCAAGCCCTCTTTCATATCTTAAAGGATCTTTTTCAGTCTCTTACTTGAAAAAAATGGCTATAGTGGCTATAATTAAATTCCTTAAATTAATTGCGCTCTCATGTTCGATGTCGCGTTCGCTACTGTCCCGGAGCTTGTGGAGACCCTCGGCCAACGCCTGCGTGCCCAACGCATCGCGCAGTCCCTGACCCAGGCTGAGCTGGCCACGCGGGCCGGCGTGTCGGGCAGCGCCATCAAAACCCTGGAGTCCACTGGCATGACGACCCTGGAGACCATCGTGCGCGTCATCCAGGCCCTGGGTCTTGTCGGCGAGCTTGCCGACCTGCTCACCTTGAAGCCCACAACCAGTATCGCCGCGATGGAGAAGGCGCAGGCCGCGCAGCGGCAGCGCGTTCGCCATCCTCTCAAGTCTCTGCCAAAGGGCCGCCCATGAAGAAGCTCACCGTCTTCTACGAAGGCTGGGGCCAGCACTGGCCGCTGGGCACCCTGGCCGACGACGGGCGCCAGATCATCTTCGAGTATTCGGCAGACGCGCTTGCCAACGGCATCGAGTTTTCACCGAAACACCTGAAGCTGCGGCCCAAGGCCTACGGCCCGTTCCCGAAGGAAATAGGCTACCTGCCGGGCCTGCTCTACGACTGCCTGCCTGATGGCTGGGGTCAACTGCTGATGGACCGCCTGTTTCGCAAAGCGGGGCTGGACCCGGCGCGCGTCTCGCCCCTCGACCGTCTGGCCTTTATCGGCGAGCGTGCCATGGGCGCGCTCGCGTTCGTCCCGCCACAGAACGATGGTGCGGAAGCGGCCCACTGGAGCTTGCTGCAACTGGCGGAAGCGGCGCAAAACGTGGCCGACGACGACGTGGCCACTCTGCGCATGCTGGCCCAGGCTGGTGGCTCGCCGCACGGTGCCCGCCCCAAGGCGCTGGTCATGTTCGACGCCACGACCCGCATCGTGAGCACCGACGACGACGGCGCTGGCGAGCCCTGGCTAGTCAAGTTCCCTTCCCAATCGGAGCACCCCGAGGTCTGCGCCATTGAGCACGTCTACGCGCAGATGGCGCGCGAGTGCGGCATCGTCATGGGGCCGACCGAGTATTTCGACCTGGGCGATAACCTCGCCGCCTTCGGCACCCAGCGTTTCGACCGCGTGGGGCACCTGCGGGTGCCTGTGCATTCCCTGGCCGGCGCCCTGCATGCCGACTTCCGGATTCCCTGCCTGGACTATGAAACCGTGCTGCGCGCCACCGGCTTCTTCACCCAAAACGCACATGAGGTCATGGCCGCATTCCGGCTATGCGTGTTCAACGTGGTATTCAACAACAGGGACGACCACGCGAAAAATTTCTCGCTGCGGATGAACGAGGGGCACCGCTGGGACTTCGCGCCAGGCTACGACCTTACCTTCAACCCCGGCCCAGGCGGCTACCACCAGACTTCGGTGATGGGCGAGGCGCTCGCGCCTGGCAGAACCCACCTTCTAGCCCTGGCGGCTAAGTTGGGCCTGCGTCTTCGCGAGGTGGAGCAAATCATCGACCGAACCTGCGCCGTCTCAGAAGGATTGGCCACAGCACTGAGCGACGCCAAGGTGCGGCGCGAGACAGTGTGCGCCATTGCGGATGCCGTCGCCAGCAATGTGCGGCGCTGTAGCGGCGCTTAGGGCATGCATCAATTGCTCGGATAGGCGATCGACGGCTGCGTCGCCCCAAGAGAGGCGACGTAGTCGGGAAAGCGTCAAGGGAGCGGGGCTGCATGCGTGGCATCCCCATCGCAAAGCTCCTCTTGGGCTCTGGTTTCCTGGAGTTCGTGGAAGACACGAAAGCGACGTGCCCCCCTCGGCGGTTTCCCCTTATCTCTGCTGGCGTGAACCGGAAGACCGGAAAAATGAAGGCGCGTTACAGCCAGCAGTTCGTGGTGGACTTCGGCCGCTATCTAGGGCCACACGCATCTCCGCTCGAACTGAACCGCCCCGGGAATCCCGGAGGCTCCATTACTTGAGAAGATGGAGCGATGAGCAGAGCAAGCAAGTTCTCCCCGGAGATCCGGGAACGGTCGGTGAAGATGGTCCTGGAACACCAGGGCGAGTACGACTCGCAATGGGCAGCAATGGTGTCGGTGTCGGCCAAGGTGGGTTGCACGGCCGAGACGCTACGGGGCTGGGTGAGGCAGCACGAGCGCGACGTTGGCAAGCGCGAGGGGATGACGAGCACCGAGAAAGAGCGCATCAAGGCGCTTGAGCGCGAGGTTCGCGAGCTGCGTCAGGTCAACGAGATCCTGCGCAAGGCGTCGGCCTATTTTGCGCAGGCGGAGCTCGACCGCCCCTTCAAGCGATGAAGCAGTTCATCGATGAGCAGCGTGATGTTCATGGGGTCGAGCCGATCTGCAGAGTGCTGCCGATCTCCCCATCGACCTACCACGCGCACGCGGCCAGCAGGGCCGATCCGCAGTTGCGCTGTGCACGCGCGAAGACCGACGAGGCGTTGGCGGCGCAAGTCCAGCGTGTGTGGGACGACAACTTCAAGGTCTACGGTGTGCGCAAGGTCTGGCGGCAACTGCGACGCGAACAGTTCGACGTGGCGCGCTGCACCGTGCAGCGGTTGATGAAGCGGCAGGGCTTGCGGGGCATCATGCGAGGCAAGCCCGTGCGCACGACGGTGAGCGACCCGAAGGCGCCGTGCCCACGGGATCATGTGAAACGGCAATTCAAGGCCGATCGGCCGAACGCGCTGTGGGTCAGCGATTTCACGTACGTGTCGACGTGGCAAGGATGGATCTATGTCGCCTTCGTCATCGACGTCTTCGCCCGTCGCATCGTGGGCTGGAAGGCGTCGTCCTCGATGCAGACGGACTTCGTGCTCGACGCGCTCGAACAGGCGCTCTACGCGCGCAAGCCGCTCGGCCCGGATCGCCTGATCCATCACAGCGACCGAGGCGTCCAGTACGTGTCGATCCGCTACACAGAGCGGCTCGTGGAAGCCGGCCTGGAGCCCTCGGTAGGCAGCGTGGGGGACTCCTACGACAACGCGCTGGCCGAGACCATCAACGGCCTCTACAAGGCCGAGGTGATCCATCGCATGTCGTCCTGGCGCACGCGCGAGGAGGTCGAGTGGGCCACGCTCAACTGGGTCGACTGGTTCAACCACCGTCGATTGCTGGAGCCGATCGGGAATATCCCACCGGCCGAGGCTGAGGCCAACTACTATTCCCACTCCCATGAGTCCTCCATGTCGGCGTGACTCAAACCAAGGGGTCTCCGGAAAACCCGGGGCGGTTCACTGACGACAATTACAGGTTGCCACAAAGATCGCGGACGTGCGATCAGTTGAAGGCTGATCACAGCATCAGAAAACTCTTACGCAAACCTAAGAGTTCGCCTTGCATGGCCTTTACTTCTTGCAAGTCGAATAGGCTTTTTTCTCAAAATCCCCATCCAGTCGCACGCTCTCCTTCAGCTTATCAATCGCACGGCAATCAGGGATACACCCATTGACCGGGAACGAGTAAATTTCCTTTTCTTTATTCAATTGGTTCAATGCCCACCAAACACGCCCCTCCCCCGCTCGGAAACGCACAGCGTCTTCATCCCCAAGCTTCGCGACAAGCAGATCATTTTTATCTTCCGCATATTGGAGGTCAAGCGCCTGCAGGCCCCCATAAACAGCCTTTTCACTGACCGAGCAACCAACTCCATTGACCAATATGGCAAAAACAAAAACCGACAATAAAATTGTTTTCACTTTCACTTCCCACCCCTATATTAATGCCCTGGGTTATAACTTGAGAGACCAGAAGGAATTCTGCCACCCCTGGGTATAAGGTAATAGCCGCTCTTAGCATCACTGCCCAACAAGTTCATGAATGTGCTGCCTGGAAGTATAGAGTCACCAGCATCAATGCCAATGCCGCTTAGCCCCGCCTCAACTGTTGTCGCGCAATTACTAGAAAAAACGTGGTAAGGATTTTTTGCATCGCTCTTTATTTTTTCAATCAGCTCGCTTTCTTGTTCGCGCGTAGTTTTAAGAGTAACCACTTCCACAAACCTATCACTCAGCTGATCTGAAATGTATTCATCAAAACTTGAACCCCAGTCATGCTTGGTCCCTCGACTATAAATGCCACGCCCCGTTACCGCGACAGCTATGTGACCGAAAGGGTTTCCCGGCGCCGATCCCGACAATATTACTGCCGTATCTAAACCGTAGTGGTCTACCGAGCCTACTGGACTACCTTGCACGTAAGCATAAGTGCTGATTCCGCCACGCAGTCCAATCGGATCACTCTGTCCATAGCGGCCCGTGCTCGTATCGTAGTCCCGGTGATAGTTCTGATTGAGCCCCGTCGCACCGTCATAGCGCTGCCCCGGGAAGCGCATCCCGAACACGAAGGCCGTGCCGTCGCGATCGGGATCCTGGTCCGGCTGCGTGTTGCCAAAGGCCTCGCCCTTGATGTCCCACTTCCAGATCGCCACGTCGCGCACCGGGTCGATGACCGTCCGCGGCGCGCCGAGGTGGTCCGGCTGCACATAGTTCAAGGCGGTGCCGGCTAACACGCCCACCGGCAGGTCGTCGAGCCAAATGGCCCGCTGGAGCGCCTTGCCGTTGCCGTCGTAGTCGCCCAGCCAATGGCCGGCTTCGTCGTAGACCGTGTAGGTATTGGTCGTGCCGAGGAAGCGGCGTACCTGCTCACCGCAGTCGTTGTAGCGATACTCCATTGCCAACGTGCCGCTGCGCTTGGCCTGGCTCATGCGCCCGGTCGCATCGTAGGCGAACTCGCGCGCCGTCCCGTCGATGGCCGTGGTGTTGCCAGCGGCGTCGTAGCTGCGTGCAGCGCCAGCTACGCTCGCCAGGCGGTGGCTGTCGGTCGGGTAGCTGTAGGTCTGGGTGCCGCCGTTGACCTGGGCGCTGAGCCGGTTGCCGGTGGCGTCGTAGCTGTAGCCGTCGATCACCGTGCCGGTCGGGCCGTCCTTGAAGGCGGTCAACCGGTCCAGGTTGTCGTAGCCCAGGCTGACCACGGGTGCCGTATTGCCCGGCGCGGTCAGCGCGGTGAGGTTGCCGACCGGGTCGAAGGCGAAGCCGATGTTGAGGCCGTCGCTGCGGCTGTCCTGGATCGCCTGCGGGCGGTAGTCCTGGTCGAGCACGCGCTGCAATGGCCGGCCGTTGCCGTAGGACCAGCCGGCGCTGGGGCCGAACGGGTAGTAAGTCGCGCCGCCGAGCAGCTTCTGCCGCGTGCCACCTGCGACCGTGACGCCGACTTCCGTCGCCTGCCCGAGCGCATTGCGCACGTAGTCCACCACCGCACCGTCCGGATACGTCACCCGGCTCAGGCGGCCGCCCTTGGTGTAGGCATAGCGCACGGTCAGCGCCTTGCCGTTGGTGGTCTGCACCTTGCGCACCACGCGCCCGAAGCGGTCGTAGCAATACTGGGTCAGGCCGCTGCCGTCCTGCAGCTTGCTCAAGCGCCCCAGCGCGAAGGTCTCGCCGGCAGCACAGACGGCCTGGCTTGCATCGTAGGTGTAGGTCGCGATCAGCGCCTTATCCGCGTAGGTCGCTTTGGCCAGGCGGCCGAGCGCGTCGTAGACGTAACTGGTCTTGGTGCTGCGCGCGTCGGTCTGGGTCGCGAGGTTGCCGGCGCTGTTGTAGGTGTAGCTGGTCACGCCGGTGTCGGGACTGGTCAGCTTGAGCAGATCGCCCAGGCCGTTGTATTGGTAGCTCGTGGTCAGGCCCTTGGGATCGGTGACCTTGGTGGTGCGGTCCAGGGCGTCGTATTCGAACTGGGTCTTCGCAGCGATGCCGCCAACGTCCTGCAGGGCCTGCTTGACCCGGTTCAGCGGGTCGTAGTCGGTCTGCGTTTTGCGCTTGAGCGCATCGGTCACCAACTGCACATTGCCATTGCTGTCGTAGGTGAAGTCGGTGGGATCAGCCTCGGCAGTGGCCTGCGTCGCCAGTTGGCCGAGCTTGTTGTAGATCCGCGACAGCGTGTGCTTGAGCGTGCCGGATGCGTCCTTGGTGTCTTCCTTGGCCCGGTTGCCGGAGGCGTCCAACGTGTAGTGGATGCTGTTGCCGGCACCATCGGTCACGTCGGTCAGGCGGTGCGCAGCGTCGTAGCCGTAGGTGACGAACGTTCCGTCGGGGTCGGTCACCTTGCTGATGTTGCCCACTTCATCGTAGGCCACGACCGTGGTCTGGTCCTGGTCAGACGGTGTGCCATCCGCGTTCGCGCGCAGCGTGCTCGATGCCGCCCAGCCGCGTGGCGTGTAGGTGAGGTCGCGGATCAGACCATTGGCGTCCTGGGTGCGCGTCGGACGGCCATTGCGGTCGTAGGCCACATAGGTCGTGGCCCGACCCAGCGCATCGACCACCTGATACAGGTCCCCCACCCGATGGCAGGCGCCACCGGCATTGGCACAGCCGGATTCGTCGGTGGTCAGGTAGTAGCGGTAGGTGGTGGTGTCGGCGACATCCGTGCGCGGGCCGTCTTGGCTCAGCACCAGGCCGATTTGTGGGCACTGCGTGCCGTCGACGGTATCGCAATAGCTGGTCAGCCACTGGCGCACGCCGGCAGGCGCCTTGGCCGCGCTGCCGCAGCTGTAGCTCATGGCCGCGGACACCGACGGATCGGCCGAGCAGCGCGCGGTTTGCTGACCGCGTGTGTTGTAAGCCCATGCCGTCTT
Organism: Xanthomonas campestris pv. phormiicola; assembly: GCA_025666215.1. Lineage (NCBI taxonomy): Bacteria > Pseudomonadati > Pseudomonadota > Gammaproteobacteria > Lysobacterales > Lysobacteraceae > Xanthomonas > Xanthomonas campestris. The sequence goes on from CP102593.1 coordinate 3,054,455, forward strand.
GGCCACGGCCTTGCCGGCGGCATCGAGCACTGTGCGGGTCAGCGGGACACGCAAGCCGGCGTTCCAGGTGGTGTTCGTGGTGCGCTGCTGTGCCGTGCCGGACGCATCGACCTGCTGGGTCAACAGCCCACCAGCGGCATAGGTGGTCTTGGTGACCGTGCCCTTGAAGTCCGTCGCCGATGCCGGATACCCGTTGTCGTCGTAGGTCAGCGCATCCCAGGGCTGGTTGCATTGTTCGCCACACGGCACACCAGCGCCGGTCGGCTTGAGCGACCCGTAGCCGCTGTCGGTATAGGTCAGGTAGACCTGCGTGCCGAGTGGCGAGGTGACCGTGGCCGGGGTGGCCCAGTTCGAGGTGGAGGCCGAATACTCGACCGTGATGGCATCGACGTTGCCGGCGAAACTTGAGGCAATCGCATTGCCACTACTGGCATAGCGCGTGGTTTCGAAGCGCACGCCCTTCTCGTCGATGACGCCGGTCAGGGCGGTCGGCTGACTTTTGTTGGAGGTGAGCGACGCCTCGTTGTAGACGTATTGACGCGTCTTGCCGTCCGGATACTGCACGGAGGTCAGATTGCCGGTGCTGTCGTAGCCATAGGTCAGCGTGCCGCCATCGGGCAACGTGACGGTGCGCAGGCGGTTGTTGCTGTCGTAGGCGAAGCTCAGCGTGCGGCCGCCGGCATCAGTGACCCGTTGCAGCAGGTTCGGTGGCGGTTTGGTGCCGGCCACTGGCGGCAGGTCGCTGTAATCCAGGGTCAGCACGGTCTGGCCCATGCGATCGAAGACCGAGCGCAGCAGGCCGGCGGTATCGTAGATCTCGGTCTGCTGGGTCGCCGCCACGGCCAGGGAGTAGCCCAGCAGCACGCCGGCGCTGTCGTGGCGCTCGGTCAAGCTATCGGCGATGTCCGGATCCGGCGTCCATGCTTCATTGTTAGGACGAAACCGTTCCACCCCACCGTCGGGCCGTTGGACATCGATACGGCTGCCGCCATTGGCGACGCTCGAAAGCATCAGATCCAGCTTGCGCTCGAAGGAATGACGCCACTGCTTGCCCAGCGCAACAGAAGTCACGAAGGTCTTGCTGTTGTAGAAGCGGCGCAGGGTCAGCCAGGTCGGCGAGTCGTAGTCGGTGTCCTGGCGGAAAAAATTGCCGGTGGCCGTGTTGATCGGATCGCCTTCGAAGGCGGTGCCCCGGTGCACCCCACCCTGCTTCAGCGCCGCGTTGCCGCTACTGCCATGCGGGCCGGTGTTGTCGCCGGCCTGGCCCAGCCCGCCGGTGCACATGGTGTTGCAACTGCCCGTGTTCTTGACCGGCTGACCTTCGCCCGAAATCTTGTCGTTGGCGTAGACATCGCCCCACCAATGCCCGTTGGAATACACGCTCGCGGCCGCAAAGCCATCGCTGTAGGACACGGTAAAGACGGGCGGTTTTTCGCATCCATTGGACTGGCACACCCGTATGGCGCCATCGATGACGAACTGCACCGCCTCGTTCACGGTTGCAAACGATTGCGAACCATTGCTGGAATCCCCGACATACGGCGGCCCATATTGCCGCTTCGGGGTGACCGCAACACTCGGGAAGGCGACCATCGCGCCGGCGAGCAGCAGCAGGGAGGCACCGCCGAAACGGCGGGCGGCACGAACGTAGGGGTTCGGCATAGCTTCGTCCTTGAGCATGGATTGAGTTGTGGTGCCCGCAGCCGCAGCGTGCAGCTCCTTGGCGGCGCCAATCTTATCGAGCTTTGTTGCAAATTCTGAGACAGACGTTGGATTTCTTCGCCTGAGAGATTCCCGCCTGACGACCAAGCGCCAAGCGGTCGTCCATCGACCTACTCGGCGCTGCTTTGTCCGCCACTGACGAGTTCAGTGCAAGTCTGAGACCCCCACTCTCTCGGACAACCCCATCCATCCCCGTTGCCGCTCAGCCCGGATACTTCGGAAACTTCTCGTCCGGGTGACTGGCCTTCCACTGCTTGTAGGCAGCGGTGCCCTCCCATGCCGTGAAGGCGCGCGGGGGACGACCCCGGCCGCTCCAGGTCTCGTGGGTATGGGGCAACCAATACTTGGGGGCGACTTCCTTCTTGGCCTGGGTCGAAGCGGCCTTGGGACCGCGGCCCGGGCTGCTGGCGCCGACGGCCACCGCCAGCTCGGCCTTCTGCTTCGGGGTGAAGTAGTCGCTGTATTGGCTCAGCAGGCCCGTGATTTCCGCGACAGCGGCGGCGGCCTGTTCTTGGCGGAGAGACTGCTCCTGCTCTTCAAGCTTGCGGAGCTGCTCTTGAATCTTGGATTTAGCACTGGAGATGGTAGCGAGAGACGATTGGGTCATTGGTAATTTGACAAAGCCAAAATTCGATCTATTAAAGCCTACCCGCACTGAGAGATGGCTGCAATGACAATCGAAGAGTTCTGGAATCGCGCCTTCTTGGCCGCGCTATCCCGCCTACCTGTCGCAGAAGCAAGAGCCGAAGCCGATGAGGCCACGCAAGTATGTATTCACCAATGGCAGAGCAACATCTATCACGACGCCCCACTGCGCTCGACTAGGTGGCAGGACCAAAGTATTGGAAGCGTTCCTCGACTCTGGCCGGCAGCAAGTGCCACAGCTAGCGCTTCTTTACACCCAGAGTCGAATTCAGTCTCGGCCGCAACGGATCATCAAGCCTCATAACGTTCATGGGAGCCTCTCCCCTTGATAGGGCTAATGCTGCGCCCCATGCCAATGCCAGTGATGAGCACGAATATAGTGCGACTGGACTAGAGCTTTTGAGAACGAGATATATTCTTGGAATAATGTGCAACACCCCGTTACGGCCATAAAATACAACTTCAAAAACGGATATTCCATTCAGAGCGTCAACCACCCCCCTGTTTACCAGCTCCTGAGATATAACCTCCTCAAATCCATTAACGATCTGACGGTCCACATGGGACTCATCGTCAACAAAATTTACCTCCCATTCCCAATCACCAGCTATCTCACCAACATCTACGCGAGCGCAGCGCTTGAAAATGTTAAGCGGAGAATGGACCGCAACTATCCAATGGTTCTCAGATAACTGCTCCATGGTAGCCTCACCTGACTCATTAATTCTCTTTATCCCTACCCCTACGCATTTTTCTCCTGAACTGGAACTCATTATTTACTCCACCTTGGCATGATAAATATTATGAAAAATCCAATTTAAGAACAGAGGAAATCGACCAACTCATCGCCGGATGGCATACCTCAGCCAACGCCCTCGGACTGAAATCCGTCTCATACGCATGGGCATGCTCCTGCCGGTCCGACAGCTCGTGCCCCGTGTATTCCTCCCGCATCTCCCGATGGACTCCAGCCGCCTTCAGCGCGCCGATGACGGTGTCCCGGAAGCTGTGGTGCCCCACCCTGCCGCCGCCGCGCGCCTTGATGCCCAGCTTGACCAGGTAGCGTGAGAACGCGTGCTGGGTCCGGCCGGCTGGGCCGTTCTTGGCGTCGAAGCTGAGCTCGGGGAAGAGTTTGGTCTCGCCGGCGGCCTTGAGCCGCTCCACGCGCTCCCACAGGCCCAGCTTGATGAGGTCCGGGTGCACGGGGGTCTTCCGATCGCTGGCATCGGTCTTGAGGCTCTTATCCTCGCCCATCCAGGTGAAGTGGAAGATGGGGATGCCGTCCTCCTCGCGGCAATCCTCCAGCTCCAGCCGGGCAACCTCGTTGGACCGGGCGCGGGTGTAGAGCAGGATGAGCGGGAGCCACCGTGCCGCGTCGCCCTTCAACTGCTTGAAGTTCTCCGGGTCGAAGATGCGCTTGACCTGGTCGGGGGTGAACGCCTGCGAGCCATGGCTCTTCGCCCGCTGCTTCTTCAGCTGCTTGGGCACGGAGGCGTGCCCAGAAGCCGGGTTGTCGCCCTGGGGGTAGTGGCCGGCCGTTTGCGCCCACTTGATGAAGTCTGCGCAGGCCGAAAAACGGTTGGTGATGTAGGTGATGACCCGCTTCTGCACGGTCTCGTGCAGGAACCACTCCGAGAAGTCGGTCCGCGTCAGCTCCTTCAGCAACACGGGACGCTTGCCCTTGCGCTGGCTCATCACGAAGACCTCCAGGTCTTTCAGGGCCCGGGTTTTCTGAACGATGGTCTTGGCGGTGTTCTTGCCCTGGATGCTGACCAGATACTTGTCGCGCGCATCTGCGAGGGTCAGGCCGACAGGGCGGGCCTCGCCGATGGGCTTGACGACCCTGCGCGGCGGGAACGGCGCCAGCGCGGGCACCGAGTGCTGCGCGGCCAGTTGCCGGAACAGCGACAAGTCCTTGTCGTCGTTGATCTCCACCTGCCCGAACGAGGCCCCACCCGGCAGCTTCACGTCCTTGAGGATCAGTTCGAGCGACGACGTGCCCTCCAGGCTCCTCAAGAGCTCATCCAGCTCCGATCCCATGCTGCCGTTCCTGATGGCTGCGAAGGCTCGAGCATAGCGCTGCTGCAACAGCAACGCGTAGCCAAGCGCGGCGCGATCACACGTCGTGCCGGTGCTGCGCTTGACGACTTTGCGGCCGAAGCGCGCCTGCAGATCCGCAGGAATGCGCAAACGAACGTAGTAGCGGCCGGTCTTGCCGCGGGTGAGGTAGTGCGCTACTCGCATGGAAGTGTCCAAGCGAGTGTCCAAGGTGGTGAAAAAGAAAAACGCCCGCAAATCGTTGATTTGCGGGCGTTTCCTTGACACTGGCGGAGTGAGAGGGATTCGAACCCTCGATAGAGCTTTTGACCCTATACTCCCTTAGCAGGGGAGCCCCTTCAGCCGCTCGGGCATCACTCCGGATCTGGACGCTGCGGATATTCCGCTACCGGGCGCGAAGGATACCGGTTTGTAGGGTCTCAGGTAAACCCTTTCGACGCATCAATCGGAAGATTGATCGCCGTGACCGCCGCCATGCGACGTGGGCTCGTCGCCGCGCTGGATGCGCTGATAGATTTCTTCGCGGTGCACCGCGACATCCTTCGGTGCAGTGATACCGATACGCACTTGATTGCCCTTGACCCCAAGCACCGTCACGGTGACCGAATCGCCGATCATCAAGGTTTCGCCTACCCGGCGAGTCAGGATCAACATTTTTAAAATTCTCCAGGGAACCGGTGATTCCCACCGGTACGGCGTCCCCAGCAGGAACGCCCCATCACGAAAGGGAAAAGAAGATCGATGTTAAGGGAAGCCACGCCCTGCCAGCAAGGCGGCGCGAGTTCGTGTTCAGGGGAGATGTTGCTTGACCCAGGCAGACACGCCCTCAAGCGCAAGGGCAAGGGCGGGCCCGTCCTCGCCACCACCCTGGGCGAGGTCCGGGCGGCCGCCGCCCTTGCCCGAAATCTGACCGGCGATATGGCTCAACAGTTCCCCGGCCTTGACCCGGCCCATTGGGCTGCCGTTCACCCCGGCGACCAGGGCCGCCTTGCCCTCGCTGGCGCCGGCCAGCACGATCACGCTGTCGCCCAATTGCTGCTTCAGGCGGTCCATCGCATCGCGCAAGGCCTTGGCATCGAAGCCTTCCAGGCGTACGGCGAGCACCTTCACCCCGGCCACCTCGACCGCCGCGGCGGCCAGGTCGGCGGTGGCGCCGGAGGCCAGCTTGGCCTTCAGCGCCTCCAGTTCGCGCTCCAGGCGCTTGTGCCTGTCACCCAGCTGGCGGATCTTGTCGACCACGTCGCCGGCGCTGCCGCCGACCAGTTCGGCCGCCTCGCGCAGCTTGGCTTCTTCCGCCACCACATGGTCCAGGGCGCCCTGCCCGGTCACCGCCTCGATCCGGCGCACGCCGGCCGACACGCCGCCCTCGCTGGTGATCTTGAACAGGCCGATATCGCCGGTACGCGACACATGCGTGCCGCCGCACAGCTCGGTGGAATAGTCGCCCATCTTCAGCACGCGCACGCGTTCGCCGTATTTCTCGCCGAACAGCGCCATCGCGCCGAAGTCCAGCGCTTCCTGCATGCCCATGTGGTGCACCTCGACCGCGTGGTTGGCGCGCACCTGCGCGTTGACCTTGCGCTCGATCACCGCCAGTTCCTCGGCGCTCATGGGCTGGAAGTGCGAGAAATCGAAGCGCAGCCGGTCCGGCGCGACCAGCGACCCCTTCTGCTGCACATGGGTGCCGAGCACCTCGCGCAACGCGGCGTGCAGCAGGTGCGTGGCGGAATGGTTGAGGATGGTGGCGCCGCGGCGGTCGCCGTCGACCTGCGCCGACAGCGTGGCGCCGATCTGCAGGCGACCGCTGCGCAGGCGGCCGACGTGGCCATGGAACTGGCCGGCGAACTTCTGCGTCTCCTCGACCTGGAACAGCACGCCGTCCGCGCTCAACTGGCCCAGGTCGCCGACCTGGCCGCCGGATTCGGCGTAGAACGGGGTGCGATCGAGCAGCACGATCGCCGCATCGCCGGCCTCGATCGACTCGACCGGGCGCCCGTCCTTCAACAGCGCAACCACCTTCAGCGAGTCGGCCTGCAGCGCGTCGTAGCCCAGGAACACGGTAGGAACCAGCTGCGCCACCAGATCGGCCGGCAACGTGGTGCCGCCGCCGAACTTGCCGGCCGCGCGCGCGGTCTCGCGCTGGCGCTCCATCGCGCTGTCGAAGCCGGCCATGTCCACGTCCATGCCGCGCTCGCGGGCGATGTCCGCGGTGAGGTCCACCGGGAAACCATAGGTGTCGTACAGGCGGAACGCGTCCGCGCCGGGGATCGTGCCGCTGGCGCGGCTGGCGATCTCGTCGAAGATCTTCATGCCGGCGTCGAGGGTCTCGGCAAAGCGCTCCTCTTCGGCCTGCAGCGCCCGCTGCACGGTGGACAGCGCCGCCGGCAGTTCCGGATAGGCCTCGCCCATCAGCTCGGACAGGGTGGCCGCCATCTTGTGGAAGAACGGCTGGCGCACGCCGAGCATCCAGCCATGGCGCAGGGCGCGGCGGATGATCCGGCGCAGCACGTAGCCACGGCCTTCGTTGGACGGCAGCACGCCATCGACGATCAGGAACGCGCAGGCGCGGATGTGGTCGGCGATCACGCGCAGCGACTTGTTCTCCAGGTCGGCCATGCCGGTCAGCTCGGAGGCGTGGCGGATCAGGGTCTGGAACAGGTCGATCTCGTAGTTGCTGTGCACGTGCTGCAGGATCGCGGCCAGGCGCTCCAGGCCCATGCCGGTATCCACGCACGGCGCCGGCAGCGGCACCAGGGTGCCGTCGGGCTGGCGGTCGAACTGCATGAACACCAGGTTCCAGATCTCGATGAAGCGGTCGCCGTCCTCCTCCGGCGAGCCCGGAGGACCGCCGGCGATATGCGCACCGTGGTCGTAGAAGATCTCGGTGCACGGGCCGCAGGGGCCGGTGTCGGCCATCTGCCAGAAGTTGTCCGAGGCGTACGGCGCACCCTTGTTGTCGCCGATGCGCACGATCCGCTCCGGCGGCACCCCGATCATGTCGCGCCACAGCTCGTAGGCCTGCTCGTCGGTGTGGTAGACGGTGACCAGCAGGCGTTCGGCGGGCAGCTTCCAGACCTGGGTCAGCAGTTCCCAGGCCCAGGCGATCGCCTCTTTCTTGAAGTAGTCGCCGAACGACCAGTTGCCCAGCATTTCGAAGAAGGTGTGATGGCGCGCGGTATAGCCGACCGCATCCAGGTCGTTGTGCTTGCCGCCGGCGCGCAGGCAGCGCTGCACGTCGGCCGCACGCACATAGCTGCGCTTCTCGGCGCCGAGGAACACGTCCTTGAACTGCACCATGCCGGAATTGGTGAACAACAGCGTCGGATCGTTGCCCGGCACCAGCGGCGCGGACGGAACGATGGTGTGGCCCTTCCCGTTGAAGAACTCGAGGAAGTCGCTGCGGATCTGGGAGGTGGAGAATTTGGCGGGTGCGTTCATGGGCTGGCTATAGACGAGCGGACGGGTTTCCGGGCGTACTCCCTCAAGATAAGGGCGTGCGGAAACCGGACAAGACAATCCGCCAAGGTTAGCAGGCCCGGCCCGCTCAGTCCTCCGGCTCGTAGCGCGTGGCCGCGCGGATGCTGTCGCCATCGAAACCGCGCCGCGCCAGCAGATCGGCGGCCTTGCGCCGCTGTGCCAGGTCCACCGGTCCGGCCACGCCGAAGCGTCGCTGCACCAGATCGCGGGCGTTTTCGCTCCAGTCGCCGTCGAATGCGGCCATCGCCGTGGCGATAGCCTCGCTGTCCAGGCCGTGGGTGCCCAGTTCGGCGCGAATATGCAAGGGTCCATAGCCGGTATTGGCCCGGCTGCGCACCAGCAGTTCGGCGAAGCGGCCATCGTCCTGCCAGCCTTCGCCCGCCAGGCGCTCCACCGCGGCGGCGGCGGCATCCGGCTCCACGCCGCGCGCCCGCAATTTGCGGGTCAGTTCCTTGCGCGAATGTTCGCGGCGCACCAGCAGGCCCAAGGCCCGCTGCAACGGCGTCTGTTCCGGCTGCCGGCGCCGCCGGCGCGGTTGCTGTGCTTGTTCGTCTTCACCCATGCAGGCTCACCGCCACGATCATCAATGTGCCGTCCCTGGCACCTGCCCTCCTGGCTTGCTCAAGACTGCCGAGGGAGACGAGCGGCACTGACTCCACCGCTCCCCCGGCAGAAGACCATCACGCCTCGGCGTCTGCGTCGGCGTCCTCGGCTTCGGCCGCGCTCGGCGCGATTTCCGTCGGCTGGAACTTCTCGCGCAGCTCGCTTTCCAGCTTCGCCGCCACCTGCGGGTTGTCGCGCAGGTACTGGCGCGAATTGTCCTTGCCCTGACCGATGCGCTCGCTGCCGTAGCTGTACCAGGCACCGGCCTTCTCGACCAGCTTGGCTTCCACGCCCATGTCGATCAGCTCGCCTTCGCGGCTGATGCCCTCGCCGTACAGGATCTCGGTGATGACCTGCTTGAACGGCGGCGCCAGCTTGTTCTTGACCACCTTGATCTTGGTCTGGTTGCCGATGATCTCGTCGCCCTTCTTGATCGCGCCGATGCGGCGGATGTCCAGGCGCACCGAGGCGTAGAACTTCAACGCGTTGCCGCCGGTGGTCACTTCCGGGCTCTGGCCCGGCATCATCACGCCGATCTTCATGCGCAGCTGGTTGATGAACACCACCAGCGTGTTGGAGCGCTTGATGTTGCCGGTCAGCTTGCGCAGCGCCTGGCTCATCAGGCGGGCCTGCAGGCCCGGCAGCTGATCGCCCATCTCGCCTTCGATTTCGGCCTTCGGGGTCAGCGCGGCGACCGAGTCGACCACCACGATGTCGACCGAGCCCGAACGCACCAGCATGTCGGCGATTTCCAGCGCCTGCTCGCCGGTATCCGGCTGCGACAGCAGCAGTTCGTCGACGTTGACGCCGAGCTTGCCGGCATAGATCGGGTCCAGCGCATGCTCGGCATCGATGAAGGCCGCGGTACCACCCTTCTTCTGGCACTCGGCGATGGCCTGCAGGGTCAGCGTGGTCTTGCCCGAGGATTCCGGGCCGTAGATCTCGACCACGCGGCCCTTCGGCAGGCCGCCGATACCCAGCGCGATATCCAGCATCAGCGAGCCGGTCGGAATCACCTCGACGGCCTCGATGATGCGATCGCCCATCCGCATCACCGAGCCCTTGCCGAACTGCTTCTCGATCTGGCTCAGGGCGGCAGCGAGCGCGCGCTTCTTGTTCTCGTCCATTTTGGTGTCCTTCGGAGGTGAGGATGATTTGCGGGGTAGGTTCAATTTAGCGGCCAGGTATCGCACGGGCTGAGACAGTGCGGGGCAAAGAAAAAATAATTCGTCCGGGCAGGTCTACAGCAGCGGCGAACAGCGATGTCGCGGGTCGGGAAAATCCGGCCTGCGGGGTAGTGCAATCTCCAACATCAACGGTTGGGGCGCAGCAGGCCGCAATACAGGCCTTCGATGGCGAAATCCTGGTCGGGCAGCACGTCGATCGGCGCGTAGTCCGGGTTGCGCGGCAGCAGGCGGATGCGGTCCTTGCCGATCTTCAGCAGCTTGACCGTGATCTCCTCGTCGATCCGCGCCACCACGATCTGCCCGGATCGGGCGTCACGGGTACGGTGCACGCCGATCAGGTCGCCGTCGAAGATGCCTTCGTCGCGCATCGAGTCGCCCTGCACCTTCAGCAGGTAGTCCGGCGCCGGCGAGAAGAACACCCGGTCCAGCACCACGAAATCGTCCGCACCGATGTCCGCACCGATCGGCAGGCCGGCGGCGACCCGCCCCAGCACCGGCAGGCGCAGGATGTCGGGACTGTCCACCTGCGGGGCCGGCGCCGGTGCGGCGGCGCCGCTCACCAACCGGATGCCGCGCGCCTGGCCCGGCACGCGGCGGATCGCACCGGCCTGCTCCAGGGCTTCCAGATGGTATTGGGCGGCGCGCACGCCCTTGAAGCCGAATGCGCGGGCGATCTCGGTCTGCGAGGGCGGCGCGCCGTCGTGCTCGATACGCTCGGCGATCAGGTCGAGGATCGCTTGCTGGGTTTCGGTCAGTTCCATGGTTAGTAGTAATACTACTAAAAACGGAAATGGGCAACTGTTGCGTGGGTCCGCCGTCCCAGCCTTCCTCCGCCGGCGCAGCGCAGCGCCACTCCGCTCAGCGGCCGCTGCGCCAGATCGAGATCAGGATCCACACCCCCGACAGCGCCGCGCCGATGAAGCCGCCCACGCCGATCGCCAGCAGCCAGCGGCTGGAGACCCCGCCGACGCTGTTCATCACGATCGAGGAGCCGATGATCAGCGCCGCGGTGACGATGCCCATGGTCAGCCGGTTGGCGGCGCGGTTGACTTGGTCGCCGAAGCCCTTCAGCGACGTGGTCTCGACGTTGAGCTGCAGGCGCCCGCGCCGCGCCGCCTGCAGCAGCCGGCGGGTGTCGCGCGGCAGGTCGCCGAGCAGTTCCAGCGCACCGAGCACGGTGCGGCGGCCGCGCTTGGCCATCGCACGCGGGGCGAAGCGCTGCAGCATCACCCGTTCCAGGTACGGCGCGGCGGCGCCGGCCATGTCGAAGTCCGGATCGAGCTGGCGCCCTACCCCTTCCAGGGTCAGGAAGGTCTTGATCATCAGCGCCAGGTCGGCCGGCAGCGCCAGCGCGTGCTGGCGCAGGATCGCGGTGACGTCGCCGAGCATCGCGCCGACCCGCAGCTCCTTCAACGGCACGCCGCGGTACTGGTCGACGAAGCCGGCGATCTCCAGTTGCAGCCGCGCCTCGTCGATCTCGGCATCGCCGTCGGTCCATTCCAGCAGCACGTCGGTGACCGCCTCGGCCTCCTGGGTGACCAGGCCGTGCAGCAACTGCACGACCTGGTAGCGGCGCTGCTCGGAGATGCGCCCGACCATGCCGAAATCGATCACCGCGATGCGTTCGCCGGGCAGGTAGAAGATGTTGCCCGGGTGCGGATCGGCGTGGAAGCAGCCGTCCTCGAGCACCATCTTCAGCACGATCTCGGCGCCGACGCGGGCCAGTCGGCGGCGGTCCAGGCCGGCGGCATCCACACCCGCCAGGTCGCGCCCGCCGATGCCGGCGACGAAGTCCTGCACGTTGAGGGTCTCGCAGGTCCACTGCCAGTGCACGCGCGGGATCAGGATCTCGTCGTGGCCCTGGAAATTGGCGGCGATGCGCTCGGCGTTGCGGCATTCGCCGGCGAAATCCAGTTCGCGCCGCAGCGACACGGTGAACTGGTGCACCACCTCCGCCGGGTGGTAGCGCTTGAGGTCGGCCGCGCGCGCTTCGACGATCTCGGCGAGCCGCGCCAGCAGCCGCAGGTCGGCCTCGATCACGTCGCGGATGCCGGGGCGGCGCACCTTCATCACTACCGGGGTGCCGTCGTGCAGCCAGGCGCGGTGGGTCTGCGCCAGCGAGGCGGCGGCCAGCGGCGCTTCCTCGACCTGGGCGAAGATCGCCGACGGTGCCTCGCCCAAGGCCTCGAGCAGCTGCGGCAGGATCTGTTCGTAGGGCAGCGCCGGCGCCGCGTTCTGCAGTTCGCCGAGTTCGTCGATCCAGTCCGGCGGCAGCAGGTCCACGCGCGTGGCCAGCACCTGGCCGAGCTTGACGAAGGTCGGGCCAAGATCCTGCAGCGCACGCCGCACCCGCTGCGGCGCCGACATGCGCAGCATTTCTTCTGCGTTGTGCCAGTGCAGCAGGCGCCCGGCGCGCTCCAGCACGTCGGCCATGCCGATGCGACGGACCACGTCGCCGAAGCCGTAGCGGATCAGCACCGAGGCGATTTCCTGCAATCGCCCCAGGTCGCGGACCGTGCTCAGCGCCTCCCACATCGCGGTCGCCATCTAGCGTCCGCCGGCGCTCACAGCAGCGCGCCGAGTCCGCGCAACGCGGCAGCCACGGTCTGCCGGCGCACCGTATCGCGGTCGCCGTCGAAGTGGAACAACTGCGCGCTGGCGTAACCGCCGCGCCGCTTCCAACCCACCCACACGCTGCCGACCGGCTTGTCGGCGGAACCGCCGCCGGGGCCGGCGATGCCGGTGACCGCCACCGCGATGCTGGCGCCGGAATTGACCAAGGCGCCGGACACCATCTCGATCACCGTCTCGCGGCTGACCGCGCCGTGGTACTCCAGCGTCTGCGGACGCACGCCGAGCAGCGCCTGCTTGGCTTCGTAGCTGTAGGCGACCATGCCGCAGTCGAACCAGTCCGAGGAGCCGGAGATGTCGGTCATCGCCTTGGCGATCCAGCCGCCGCTGCAGCTCTCGGCGGTGACCAGGCGCTCGCGCCCGGTGCGCAACTGGTCGCTGAGCGCAGTGGCGAGCTGCAGGAGTTCCGGATCGGTGGGGACGTTCATGGCGCTGCTCGGGAAACCAATGCGCTTTGTAGCCGAATTCGCCACGGCTGTCGCGTTTGCGCGGCGCGCGGCCCGGCGTGGCTTCAGCGATCGTGGCGCAGGGGCTGGCGCTGGTGCGTCAGGCGCAGGCGCGCTTGCAGGACTCCGCCATCAGGATCGTCGCCGCGCAGCGGCGAAGAACGGCGATGCGCTGATTAGGATGAGGACACTGTGCAAGCGGCAGGCGCCTCAGGAAAAACACGACCAAGCGAGGCATGCAGCGCCACCACCCGGCATTGCGGCTAACGCTGCTGCCACTCCTCTTCCTCGCGCGGCGGCAGCAGCGCGCGGATCGGCGCGCCGTCGGCGCTGGCGGCCAGGCGTTCGGCTTCGGTGATCGGGATATCCACCTGCAGCAGCCAGCCGTCCTCGTCGGCCTGCTCGCCCCGCACCACTTGCAGCTGGTGCAGTTGCGAGCGCAGGCGGCCGGCGCTGGGCGGCAGGCGCAGGCTGCCTTGCACGTGCTGCAGGCCCAGCCGCTGGCCGAGCACGCCCTGCAGCAGTTCCAGGCCGCGTTCGTCGCGCGCCGAGATCCAGACCCGCTCGCGGCGCGCGGCGTCCGGCACGCCGTCCTGCGCATCGTGGCGCACGTCGGCGCCGTCGATACGGTCGATCTTGTTGAACACCAGCAGCTGCGGCAGATCGCCGGCGCCCACCGCATGCAGCACTTCGTCGACCTGGGCGATGCGCTCTTCGCGCAACGGGTCGGCGGCATCGACCACGTGCAGCAGGAAGTCGGCCTCGCGTGCCTCGGACAGGGTGGAGCGGAACGCGGCGACCAGTTCGTGCGGCAGGTTGCGCACGAAGCCGACGGTGTCGGCCAGCATCGCATTGCCACCGGGCAGCGCGATGCGGCGCACGGTCGGGTCCAGCGTCGCGAACAGCTGGTCCGCGGCGTAGGCCTCCGCGCCGGTCAACGCATTGAACAGGGTCGACTTGCCGGCATTGGTGTAGCCGACCACCGCGATCCGCGGCAATTCGCTGCGCACCCGCGCGCGGCGCATCTGGGTGTGCTGCACCTCGACCTTCTCCAGCCGCTTCTGCAGCTGTTCGACCCGCTTCTGCAGCAGCCGGCGGTCGGTTTCCAGCTGGGTTTCGCCAGGACCGCGCAGACCGATCGAACCGCCGCGCTGGCGCTCCAGATGGGTCCAGCCGCGGATCAGCCGCGTGGCCATGTGCCGCAACTGCGCCAGCTCGACCTGCAGCTTGCCCTCGTGGCTGCGCGCGCGCTGCGCGAAGATGTCCAGGATCAGCCCGGTGCGGTCGATCACGCGCCGCTCCAGGTACTTCTCCAGGTTGCGCTCCTGGCCCGGGCTCAAGGCATGGTTGACCAGGATCAGATCGGCGCCGCTGGCCTCGGCCGCGGCCTTGACCTCTTCCAGCTTGCCGCTGCCGATCAGCGTCGAGGGACTCGGCTTGTCGATGCGCGCGGTCAGCGTGGCGGCGATGCTGGCGCCGGCCGAGCGCGCCAGGTCGGCGAACTCTTCCAGCACGTCGTCCTCCAACGGTCCCCCGGCGTAGGGCTGGATCAGCAGCGCATGCTCGCCACGGCGGGAACGATCAAACACCCGCGGCTCCGGTCTTCGCCAGCGACCTACTCGACTTCGTCATCGTCCGCACTACCCCCCTCGTTCTGCTGCACATAGCCACCGCCCGGTCCGACGCGCACATTGCGCGCCGGCACCACGGTGGAAATGGCGTGTTTGTAGACCATCTGGCTCACGGTGTTGCGCAACAGCACCACGAATTGGTCGAAGGACTCGATGGTACCCTGCAGCTTGATGCCGTTGACCAGGTACACCGAGACCGGTACCCGTTCGCGACGCAGCGCGTTCAGGAAAGGATCCTGTAAGGATTGCCCCTTGGACATGCTTCACTCCCGTTTATTGTTTTTATGTGCCCGGGACGGCACTGCAGCTCCCCTGCCGTGGCCCGGACCGTTGATGTTACACAACCGCGGGCTCCAGCACAGTGCGGCGTGTAGCCAAATCAGCCAAGAAAGTCCGCGACGGCGATATCCAGCCGCGCGCCGTCGCATTCGGGGTCGAACCAGCGCGCGTCCAGCTCCCCGCGCAGCCAGGTCAGCTGGCGCTTGGCCAACTGGCGGGTGGCGGCGATGGCGCGATCGCGGAACGTCGCCGCATCGCTGGCGCCGTCCAGATGTTCCCAGGCCTGGCGGTAGCCGACCGCGCGTACCGCCGGCAGCTCCAACGGCTGCGCCACCTGGCGCAGCGCCGGCAACGCGCGCAGCGCGCGCACTTCGTCGAGAAAGCCCTGCGCCAGCATCGTGTCGAAGCGCAGCGCGATGCGCCGGTGCAGCAGCGCGCGCTCGGCCGGCGCCAGCACCAGCTTCAGCACCCGCAACGGCAGCCGCGCCGGCCCGGGCTGCGCCTGCCATTCGCTGATCGGGCGACCGCTGAGCTGGAACACCTCCAGCGCCCGCTGGATGCGCTGCGCATCGCCGGGCCGGATCCGCCGCGCGGCCAGCGGATCGACCTGCTGCAGCTGCGCATGCAGTGCCGCCCAGCCCTCGGCCTGCGCGCGCGCGGCCAGCGCCGCGCGCAGCTGCGGATCGGCCGGCGGCATCGGCGCCAGGCCCTCCAGCAGCGCCTGGAAATACAGGCCGGTGCCGCCGGCCAGGATCGGCAGGCGGCCGCGGGCGACGATCGCGTCCAGCGCGGCACGCGCGTCAGCCGCGAATTCGGCGGCCGAATAGGGTTGCCACGGATCGCGCAGGTCCAGCAGATGGTGCGGCACGCGCGCCAGCTGCGCGGCATCGGGCTTGGCCGCGCCGATGCTCAGGCCGCGGTACACCAGCGCCGAATCGACGCTGACGATCTCGCCGCCGTAGCGCTCGGCCAGGGCGATCGCCGCGGCGGTCTTGCCCGACGCGGTCGGCCCCATCAGCACGATGGCGCGCGGGCGCCGGTCGGCGGGCATCAGTCCTCGTCCGGCCAGCGGAGCGCGGCGGGCGCGGCGCCGCGGCGCGGCAATGGCACCGCCGCCAGCGCATTCCAGACCTTCAGCGCGTCGACCGTGGCGGCGACGTCGTGCACGCGCAGCAGCAGCGCGCCGCGCTGCGCCGCCAGCAGATGCGCCGCCACCGAACCGGCCACGCGCTGCTCCGGCGCGGTGCGCCCGGTCAGTTCGCCGATGCTGCGCTTGCGCGAAAGCCCGGCCAGCACCGGCACGCCGAGTTCGACCAGGCGCGCCAGCTGCGCCAGCAACTGCAGGTTGTCGGCGGTGCCCTTGCCGAACCCGAAACCCGGATCGACCAGCAGGTGGCGCTTGTCGATGCCGGCCATTTCCGCGGCGAAGAGGCGCTCGGCGAGGAACCGGTGCACCTCGCCGACCACGTCGTCGTAGTGCGGCGCGCTGCCGGCGGCGTAGGCGTCGTCGGGCATGTGCATCAGCACCACCGGCACCCGCAGCTCCGCCGCCGCCTCCAGCGCGCCGGGCCGGCGCAGGGCCTGGATGTCGTTGATCATGCCGGCGCCGGCGGCGACCGCCGCGCGCATCACCTCCGGCTTGAAGGTGTCCACGCTCAGCGGCAGCGCGGTCTGCGCCGCCAGCCGCTCGATCACCGGGATCACCCGGCGCAACTCCTCCTCCACCGGCACCGGAGTGGCGCCGGGGCGGGTCGATTCGCCGCCGATGTCGAGCAGGTCGGCGCCCTCCTCCGCCAGGCGCAGGCCATGCGCGACGGCCGCTTCCACCGTCGCATGCGCGCCGCCGTCGGAAAACGAATCGGGGGTGACATTGACGATGCCCATCACCCGTGGACGATCCAGCAGCAGGCGGCGTCCGCCGCAATCCAGGCTCGGCGAGGTCTCGAACATCAGCAGCGCTCCTGAGCGTTGCCGCGATGCATGGGAATGCCGCGCGTGTCTTCGGTCGCAACCGGGACGGCAGCGCGGAGCGCCGTGGCGGCGGCGGCGTTGGCACGCGGCGGCAACGATGGACGAGCGGGCGATGGCATGGGCGGCGGACAGTGATAACGGAGCGCTATTGTCGCCCAGTCGAAGTGCGCAGGACGATGCGGCAGCCGGATGCGTCCGCAAGATCGGCCGGAGCAACGCGTTCGCCACGACGGCTGTCTGCGCAGCGGCGCCAGGAAACAGCGCAGGCAACAAAAAAGCCAGGGATCGCTCCCTGGCTTTCTGGTGCCCCCGAGCGGGTACTTACAGCTGCTCGGCCGGACCGGCGATCGGCGGCAGCGGCCGCGAACTGCCCTTGTCGTTGCCGCCATCCTTGCCGGACTTGTTCCAGCCCATCGGCGGCGGCGGATCGCGGCCTTCCATGATCGCGTCGATCTGCGGCACGTCGATGGTCTCGTACTCCAGCAGCAGCTTGGCCATCACGTGCAGCTTGTCCAGGTTCTCGGTCAGGATCTGCGTGGTGTTCGCATACGCCTTGTCGAGGATCGAACGCACCACTTCGTCGATGCGCCGCGCGGTATCGTCGGACACGCTCTTGTGCTGGGTCACCGAGCGGCCCAGGAACACCTCGTCGTCTTCCTCGCCGTAGGCGATCGGACCCAACTCGTCGGACAGGCCCCACTTGGTGACCATGTTGCGCGCCATCTTGGTCGCGCGCTCGATGTCGTTGGAGGCGCCGGTGGTGACCTTGTCGGTGCCGAAGATCAGCTCCTCGGCGACGCGGCCGCCGTACAGCGAGCACAGCTGCGACTGGATCGCGACCCGGTTGATCGAGTACTTGTCGCCTTCCGGCAGGTACATGGTCACGCCCAGCGCACGCCCGCGCGGGATGATGGTGACCTTGTAGACCGGATCGTGCTCCGGCACCAGGCGGCCGACGATGGCATGGCCGGCCTCGTGGTAGGCGGTGAGCGTCTTCTCTTCCTCGCTCATCGCCATGGAGCGGCGCTCCGAGCCCATCAGGATCTTGTCGCGGGCGCGGTCGAAGTGGTCCATGCGGACCTCCTTGACCGTCTCGCGCGCGGCGAACAGCGCCGCCTCGTTGCACAGGTTGGCCAGGTCGGCACCGGAGAAGCCCGGGGTGCCGCGCGCGATCACCATCGGCTCGACGTCGTCGGCCAGCGGCAGCTTGCGCATGTGCACCTTCAGGATCTGCTCGCGGCCGCGCACGTCCGGCAGGCCCACCACCACCTGGCGGTCGAAGCGGCCCGGGCGCAGCAGCGCCGGGTCGAGCACGTCGGGACGGTTGGTCGCGGCGATCACGATCACGCCTTCGCCGCCCTCGAACCCGTCCATCTCCACCAGCAACTGGTTCAGGGTCTGCTCGCGCTCGTCGTGGCCGCCGCCCAGGCCGGCGCCGCGATGACGACCGACCGCATCGATTTCGTCGATGAAGATGATGCATGGCGCGTGCTTCTTGGCCTGCTCGAACATGTCGCGCACGCGGCTGGCGCCGACGCCGACGAACATCTCGACGAAATCGGAACCGGAGATGCTGAAGAACGGCACCTTGGCCTCGCCGGCGATGGCCTTGGCCAGCAGCGTCTTGCCGGTGCCGGGCGGGCCGACCATCAGCACGCCGCGCGGGATCTTGCCGCCGAGCTTGGTGAACTTGGTCGGGTCGCGCAGGAAGTCGACCAGCTCGCTGACCTCTTCCTTGGCCTCGTCGCAGCCGGCGACGTCGGCGAAGGTGATCTTGATCTGGTCCTCGCCCTGCAGCTTGGCGCGCGACTTGCCGAACGACATCGCGCCCTTGGCGCCGCCGCCGCCGCCCTGCATCTGGCGCATGATGAACAGCCAGAAGCCGATGATCAGGATGACCGGCAGGAAGTTCAGCACCAGCGACCAGAAGCTCGGGCCGTTGGCCGGCTTCTGCCGGGTCATCTCCACGTTCTTGCTGTACAGCACGTCGACCAGCTTGTCGTCGCGCGGGCCATACACGGTGCTCTCGCTGCCGTCGGTGCGCTTGAAGCGGATCGCGGTCACCGACAGCCCGGTATCGTCGGTGAAGTCGACCGCCTTCACCCGCCCGCCGTCCACTTCCTTCAGGAACTGGGTATAGGTCACGGTGTCGTTGCCGGGACCGCCGGCCAGCCGTGGCGAGAAGCTCTGGAACACCACCATCAGCACGACGGCGACGACTACCCACAGCAACAGATTCTTGGTCAAGTCGTTCATCCTCATTGGCTCCGGTGTCCCTTCAACTCTTTCTCGATGCGTGATGCGACGGGTTCAGCTTACTTGATCTGGGCGCGCTTGCCCTGTCCTAGGACATAGACCTCCGGCGAACGCTTGCGCGATGCGGCCGGTTTGCGGATGGACACCTTCTCATAGCGGCGCCGCATCTCGCGAATGTAGTCGTCGGACCCGACGCCCTGGAACAGCTTGATCAGGAACGCCCCGCCCGGTTTCAGGTGGGTATCGGCGAACGCCATCGCCAATTCGGCCAGATGCATCATCCGCGGCTGGTCCACCGCATCCATGCCGCTTTTATTGGGGGCCATATCCGACAGCACAAGGTCTACCCGGTTGTCGCCGAGCATCGCCTCGAACTGCGATAGCACCTCCTCCTCCCTGAAGTCGCCGTGAAGGAACTCCACGCCGGCCAGCGGCGGCATCTCCAGGATGTCCAGCGCCAGCACCCGGCCGCGCTCGCCCAGCGACTTGCGCACCTGCTGCGACCAGCCGCCCGGCGCGGCGCCGAGATCGACCACCAGCATGTCCGGCTTGAGCAGCCTGTCGCGCTGCAGCAGCTCTTCCAGCTTGTAGGCGGCACGCGAACGCATGCCTTCGGCCTGGGCCTTCTTCACGAAGGGGTCGGCGAAATGTTCGCGGAGCCAGCGTTGGCTGCTTTTGCTGCGGGTTGCCATGGGATCGCGGTCGTGGTGGGCGGCCATGATACCCTGATCGCCCTTGGCAACCCCGTTCCCGCCTGCATGTCGATCAGCCTGACCCCGTCCCAGAACCGCTTCCTGCGCGGCCTGGCGCACGACCTCAAACCCCTGTTGCAGATCGGCGGCAAGGGCATCACGCCGGCCTTCCTGGCCGAACTGGACGAGGTGCTGGAGCGCCACGAACTGGTCAAGGTGAAGGTCGGCGGCGACGACCGCGAGGCCCGCGACGCGTCCATCGCCAGCCTGGTCGAGCAATCGCACAGCGTGCTGGTGCAGCGCATCGGCCACACCGCGATCCTGTACCGCCCGGCCAAGGAAGACCGCCAGATCGTGCTGCCGCGCGGCTGATCCGCTTCCCGGTGACCTCATGCAGCTGACCCAGGACCTGCCCGATTACGCCTATGCCCTGCGCATGGCCGATGGCCGCCAGGCGAAGGTGAACGACCGCCTGCTCACCCGCAGTTTCATTCTTGCCCCGGACACCCTGATCGAGCAGTGGGACGCGCCCGCGGCCGCCGAACTGCAGCCGCAGCACCTGCAGCCCCTGCTGGAACTGAACCCGGCGCTGGTGATCCTGGGCACCGGCGAGCGCCAGGTGTTCCCGTCCGCCGCCGCACTGGCCCTGTTCCTGACCCGCGGCATCGGCATCGAAGTGATGAACAACGCCGCGGCGGCGCGCACCTACAACGTGCTGGCCGCCGAAGGCCGGCGCGTGGCGGTCGGGTTCCTGCTCGAAGGCTGAGCAGCGTCGCGGCCGCCGCCTGCGCTGGCCGCGTGTCGTCTTCCGACCACTCTCACGGCGCGCTGCGCCGCAACCCGCCCAATCGCCGGCGCGCCGCTCACTTGCTCGGCAGATACAACAGCGGGTCGACCGGCTTGCCGTTGTAGCGGATCTCGAAGTGCAGCATGTCGCGTGCGGCGCCGCTGTGGCCCATCTCGGCGATCTGCTCGCCGGCCTTCACGTTCTGGCCTTCGTTGACCAGGCGCTTGCGGTTGTGGCCGTAGGCCGACAGCCATTGCTCGTTGTGCTTGATGATGATCAGTTCGCCGTAGCCGACCAGGCCGGCGCCCGAGTACACCACCACGCCATCGGCGGCGGCGCGCACCGCCTGGCCGTTGCTGCCGGCGATATCCACGCCCTGCTTGGTGGTCTCGCCGACCACGAAACGGCTGACCACCGCGCCGTCGGCCGGCCAGCGCCAGCTGAAGCCGCTGCTGACCGGGGTCGGCGCCGCCGCGGCCGGCGGACGCGCTGCCGTTCCCGACGCGGTCGGCGGCGGCACCACGGCGCTGCCGGGCCGCGCCGCGACCGTGCCGCCGCCCGGCGGATACAGCTTCAGCGACTGCCCGGGGTAGATCGTGTACGGCGGCAGCAGCCGGTTCCAGGCGGCCAGGTCCTGCGGAGTGATGTTGTTGACGCGGGCGATCGCATACAGCGTGTCGCCACGGCGCACGGTCGCACTGACCCCCGGCTTGGGCACCGATGGACGCGGCGCCGACGCGCTGGGCTTGCCCGGCGCATTGGACGTGCGCACCACGGTGGCGCTGCTGCATGCGCCCAGTCCTGCCGCCACCAGCAACCACACGCTGCAACGCAGGCCGTTGCGCACCACCCGATCGACGCTCATCCGTACTTCGCTCTCCATATGACCCACACCACCAGCAGCGCCAGGATCGCCATCGCGACCCAACCGAGCGGTTCGATCCAGCGCCGCAACGCGGCTTCCGCACGCGGCCCGCCCAGGCGGATCGCGCCGGCCACCAGATACACGCGCTTGCCGCGGCCGACCAGCATGCTCGCCAGGAACGGTAGCAGCGGGATTCCCACGATGCCTGAGGCCCAGGTAAATATCTTCAGCGGGATCGGGGTGAAACCGGCCAGCACCAGCAGCCAGAACGCACGCCACGGCGACTCGGCGACCACCTCGCGCAGGTGGCTCACCTGCGCGTCGATCTTCTGCGTCCAGCCCAGCCATTCGATCAGCGGCTGCACCGCGGCGAAGGCGAAGTGGCCGAGCATGTAGCCGACCAGCGCGCCGGCCAGCGAGCCCATCAGGCTCAGCGTGGCGAACCACAGCGCGCGCCGCGGCTGCGCCAGCGACATCGGCGCCAGCATCACTTCCGGCGGCACCGGGAACACGATCGCCTCGGCGAAGCTGAGCCCGGTCAGGAACGCCGGCGCGCGGCGGTGGCGCGACCAACCGATGGCGCGTTCGTACAACGGCCCGAATATCTTCATCCAGCGCAGCTCCGGTAATTAATCCAGCATGCCCGACAGCAGCGGGACGAAGGTCACCGGCGCCAGGATGTCTTGTTCGATGCGGCCGTCGGCATCGCGGCGCAGGCGCACCAGCGATTGCGACGAGGGGCCGCCGACCGGCGCCACCAGGCAGCCGCCCGGCGCCAGCTGCTCGACCAGCGCATCGACCAGCGCCGGCGCCGCGGCGGTGACCACGATCGCATCGTAGGGGCCGTGCTCGGCCCAGCCGATGCGGCCGTCGTCGTGCTTGCTGCGCACGTTCATGCCGAGCTGGCGCAAGCGCTTGCGCGCCTGCCGCAACAGGTCGCCGATGCGCTCCACGGTATAGACCTCCAGCCCCAGCGCGGCCAGGATCGCGGCCTGGTAGCCGGAACCGGTGCCCACTTCCAGCACCTTCTTCGGCGCCGCCTCGAGCACGGTTTCGGTCATCCGCGCCACCACCCACGGCTGCGAGATGGTCTGGCCGTGGCCGATCGGCAGCGCGGTGTCCTCGTAGGCGCGCGAGGCCAGCGCTTCGTCGATGAACAGGTGCCGCGGCACCGTGCGCACCGCGTTGAGCACCGCTTCGTCGCGGATGCCGGACTCGCGCAGGCGCTCGACCAGGCGGTCGCGCACGCGCTGCGAGGTCATGCCGATGCCGATCGCTTCCGGTTGCAGGCGCAGCCGCGGGGTCATGCCGGGTTGTCCAGCGCGGCGGTGAGGCCGCCGACCCAGCTGGCCACCGTCTCCAGCGCCTGGTAGCGGGTCAGGTCGACCTGGATCGGGGTGATGGAGATGAAGCCGGTGCGCACCGCGTGGAAATCGGTGCCCGGGCCGGCGTCCTGCTCGCGGCCGGCCGGGCCGATCCAGTACACGGTGCCGCCGCGCGGGTCGGGCTGCGGCAGGCACGGTTCGGAGCGGTGGCGGTTGCCGAGCCGGGTGACCTCGAAGCCCTTGATCTCGCCCCAAGGCAGGTCCGGCACGTTGACGTTGAGGATGGTGTCCGCCGGCAGCGGATCGGCCTTCAGCCGCGCCACGATCTCCACCGCGGCGCGCGCGGCAGTCTGGAAGTGCTTGGGGTCGTGGTTGTGGGTGACCAGCGACATCGCCAGCGCCGGCAGGCCCAGGAAGCGGCCTTCCATCGCCGCCGAGACGGTGCCCGAGTAGATCACGTCGTCGCCCAGGTTGGCCGAGTTGTTGATCCCCGAGACCACCATGTCCGGTTCGTCCTCGAGCATGCCGGTGAGCGCCAGGTGCACGCAGTCGGTGGGCGTACCGGCGACGCTGCAGGTGTGCGGGTCGATGCGCTTGATCCGGATCGGCAGATCCAGGGTCAGCGAGTTGCTGGCGCCGGAACGATCGCGATCGGGTGCGACCACGGTCACTTCGTGGCCCGCGCCGCGCAATTGCTCGGCCAGCATCCTGATGCCGGGGGCGTCGACGCCGTCGTCGTTAGAAACCAGTACGCGCATGGGACTCCTCGGATTACCCGACCATGATACCGGATGCGTCCCTCGCCTTCCGCCCTCATGTACGGCTTGCGCTGCTTGCGCCGCGTGACTGGCGGGTTACGCTGTGCGCCATGTCGCATCCCGAAGACGAAGATCCCGCCGCGCTGTTCCGCGCGGCGATCGGCGCGGTCACGCCGCT
This sequence comes from Xanthomonas campestris pv. phormiicola, assembly GCA_025666215.1. Lineage (NCBI taxonomy): Bacteria > Pseudomonadati > Pseudomonadota > Gammaproteobacteria > Lysobacterales > Lysobacteraceae > Xanthomonas > Xanthomonas campestris. The sequence continues at coordinate 3,077,966 of CP102593.1, forward strand.
CAACGCGACGCCGCCGGCCAATGCCAAGCCGCGGCCGAAACCGCGCGCGCGCATGGCCGAGCGCGACGACGCCGAGGCGCAGAGCGAATTCCAGCGCCTGCTGCGCGACAGCGCGCCGCTGGAGGCAGGCGACGTGGCCAGCTACCGCCGCGAGAACGTGCCGGCGCGGGTGTTCCAGCGCCTGCGCCGCGGCCAGTTCTCCGCCCAGGACGAACTGGACCTGCACGGCGCCAACGCGGCGCAGGCCGAGGCGTTGCTGCGCCAGTTCATCGCCGAGGCGCATGCGCACGAGTTCGGCTGCGTGCGCATCGTGCACGGCAAGGGCCTGCAGTCCGGCGGCATCCCGCTGCTGAAGAACCTGGTCGATCGCCTGCTGCGGCAGCGCAACGACGTGCTGGCGTTCCATTCGGCGCCGCCCACGCAAGGCGGCACCGGGGCGATGCTGGTGTTGCTGGCGCGGCGCTGACGCCGCGCCGCTCATTCCTGCGCCGCCGGCTCGGCCTGCGCGCCCTGCCCCGCGTCGACGACCTCGCCCAGCTCGTGCAGCAGCGCGGTGGCGTAGCTGCCCGGCGGCAACGCGAAGCGCAGCTCCAGCGCGGCGCCGTCGGCGTCCAGCCAGCGCCATTGCAGCTCGGCCGCGCGCAGCCGCGTGGCGCGCCGCTCCTGTTTCAGGCCTTCGCGCTCCAGGCCTTCGCGCAAGCGCACGGACGTCGCATCGGCGAGCGCGGCCAGCTCCAGCGCGCGCGCCGCGTCGGCGCTGCGCAACTCGCCCGCGCCCCACAACGGCGCCGAAGGATGGATGTCGAAACGCTGCAGCCGCTCGGCCAACACGTCGGACCACTGTTCCGGGCCGAACACGCTGCGGCGGCCGTCGAGCAGCCACACCTCGCCATCCAGCGCGCCGTCCCAGCTGCCCGCCGCCACGCGCGCGGCCAGCACCCGGTTGAACAGTTCCGAGCGCGCCGCCGACAACAGCAGCGAGCGCTGCTCGCGCCGCACCCGGCGCCCGTCGAACATCGCCAGCGCGTTGCCGACGTTGCCGCCGTCGCGGCCGAAGCGCTGTTCGCCGAACCAGTTGGGGATGCCGCGCGCGGCGATCTGCGCCAGCCGCGCCTCGATCGCGGCGCGCTCGCCGCGCACCTCGCGCAACACCAGCACGAAGCCGTTGCCGGCCAGCGCGCCGCGCGGCAGCTTGCGGTTGTGCCACTGCGACTGCAGCACCTGCAGGTCCTCGCTGTGCAGCGCCTCCAGCGCCGGCGCCACGCGCTTGGGCAGGTGCACCGAGAACCGCTGGGTGGTGACCGCGTGACGGTCCTTCATGCCCGCGTAGCCGATCGCCATCTCCGCCACGCCGGCCCACTGCGCCAGGCGGCGTGCGGCGAAGGCGGTGTTCATGCCGCGCTTGCGCACGGTCAGCAGCAGATGTTCGCCCTCGCCGCTGGGCTCGAACGCGGGCATTTCGTCGACCTGGAAATCCTCGGCCACGCTGCGCATGCGCGCCTGCAACGGCGCGGCGCCGAACGCGCGCGGCAAGTCGCTCACAGCGCCACCAGCAACACCGCCGCCTGCGCGGCGATGCCTTCGCCGCGGCCGGTGAACCCCAACTGCTCGCTGGTGGTGGCCTTGACGCTGACGCGCTCGACGCCGACCTGCAGCAGCGCGGCCAGGCGTTCGCGCATCGCCAGCGCATGCGGGCCGACCTTGGGCCGCTCGCAGATCACGGTCACGTCGGCGTTGCCGAGCTGCCAGCCGCTCTCGCGCAACAACTGCTCGCAATGGCTCAGGAACTGCGCGCTGTCGGCGCCTTTCCAGCGCGCATCCGAGGGCGGGAAATGCTGGCCGATGTCGCCCAACGCCAGCGCGCCGAGCAGCGCGTCGCACAGCGCATGGATCACCACGTCGCCGTCGCTGTGCGCCAGCACGCCGCGCGTGTGCGGCACGCGCACGCCGCCGAGCATCACGTGGTCGCCATCGCCGAAGGCGTGCACGTCGTAGCCCTGGCCGATACGGAAAGGAGGGAAGTCAGGCATGGGTCTGGCAGGATCGCAAAGGAAATAAAGGGAAGGCATCCGCGCTGCGACGCCGCAGCGCAAGACAGCCGATTCAGGACTGCCGCGCGCGCAGGAACAGTTCGAACTCGAAGCGCACCAGGTCGGCCGGGGTGGTGACCTTGAAGTTGTCCTCGGCGCCCTCGACCAGCAGCGGCCGCAGGCCCAGCAACTCCATCGCCATCGCATCGTCGGTGACCTCGACCCCGGCGGCCGCGGCCTGTTCCAGCGCCCGGGTCAGCTGCAGGCGCCGGAACAACTGCGGGGTCAGCGCGCGCCACAGGCGCTCGCGCGGCTCGGTGGCGTCGATGCCGCCGTCGTCGCCGGCGCGCTTGAGCGTGTCGCGCACCGGTGCGGCCAGGATCGCGCCGACCGGATCGCCGCGCCCGGTTTCCAGCAGCCGGTCCAGATCGGCCAGCGCCAGGTTCGGGCGCGCCGCATCGTGCACCAGCACGAAATCGTCCGCCTTGACCGAGTCCGGCAAGGCCTGCAGCGCGGCCAGCACCGAGCCGGCACGGCTGGCGCCGCCGACGCAGGTCAGCACCGGCTTGCCGTCCAGTTCGTTCCAGCCCGGCCAATCGGCATCGTCGGTACCGAGCGCGACCATCGCCCCGGCCACCGCTGGATGCGCCAGCAGGGACTGCAGCGCATGCGCGATCAACGGCTGCCCGCCGGCCTGCAGATACTGCTTGGGCACGGGACTGCCGAAACGAGTGCCGCGGCCGGCGGCCGGCACCACGGCCCAGACCGTGGCCATCAGGGTTGCTCGCTCGGCGCGGCCGGCGCCTGCGCCGGGGTGCCGTCGGTGGCCGGCGCGACCGGCACCGGCGCGTCTTCGACGACACGATAGAACTTCTCGCCCGGCTTGATCATGCCCAGCTCGCTGCGCGCGCGCTCCTCGATCGCCGCCTCGCCGTCCTTGAGGTCCTTGACCTCGGCGGCGAGCGCGGCATTGCGTTGCTGCAGGCCTTCGTTATCGCGCTTCTGGTGCTCGACCTGGCTCTCGAGCACCAGTACCTCGCCGGAATTGCCCGGACCGAGCCAGAAACGGTACTGCAGCCACGCCAGCAGTCCCGCCAGCACCAGCAGCAGCCAGCGCCAGTTGCGCACGGCTTACCGCTTGAGCGAGACGAATGCGCCGCGCCCCGCGTAGCGCGCGCCGCTGCCCAGCGCTTCCTCGATCCGCAGCAGCTGGTTGTACTTGGCCACGCGATCGCTGCGGCACAGCGAGCCGGTCTTGATCTGGGTGGCGGTGGTGGCCACGGCGATGTCGGCGATGGTGGTGTCCTCGGTCTCGCCGGAACGGTGCGAGACGATCGCCGCGTAGCCGGCGGTGTCGGCCATGGCGATCGCTTCCAGGGTCTCGGTCAGGGTGCCGATCTGGTTGACCTTGATCAGGATCGCGTTGGCGGTGCCGGACTCGATGCCCTGCCTGAAGATCTTCGGGTTGGTCACGAACAGGTCGTCGCCGACCAGTTGCACCTTGCTGCCGAGGCGATCGGTCAACAGCTTCCAGCCGGCCCAGTCGTCCTCGGCCAGGCCGTCCTCGATGCTGATGATCGGGTACTGCGCGGCCCAGTCGGCGAGGAAGTCGACGAACTGCTCGCTGGTCAGGCGCTTGCCCTCGCCCACCAGGTGGTACTTGCCGTTGTCGTAGAACTCGCTGGAGGCCACGTCCAGGCCCAGCAGCACGTCTTCGCCGGCGGTGTAGCCGGCCTTGCCGATCGCCTCGAGGATGGTGTCCAGCGCTTCCACGTTGCTGCGGAAGTCCGGCGCGAAGCCGCCTTCGTCGCCGACCGCGGTGGACAGGCCATGGCCCTTCAGCACCGCCTTGAGCGCGTGGAAGATCTCGGTGCCGGCGCGCAGCGCCTCGGAGAACGACGCGGCGCCGACCGGCAGCACCATGAATTCCTGGAAGTCGACATTGTTGTCGGCGTGCGCGCCGCCGTTGATGATGTTCATCATCGGCACCGGCAGCGCCACGTTGGCGGTGTTGCTGCCGGCCAGGTATTGCCACAGCGCCTGCTTGCGCGAGGCGGCGACCGCATGCGCGTTGGCCAGCGACACGCCGAGCAGCGCGTTGGCGCCGAGGCGGCCCTTGTTCTCGGTGCCGTCCAGGTCGATCAGGCGCCGGTCCAGGCCCTGCTGGTCGGCCGCGTCGAAGCCCTGCAGCGCAGTGGCGATGGTGGCGTTGACGTTCTCCACCGCCTTGCGCACGCCCTTGCCCAGGTAGCGGGTCTTGTCGCCATCGCGCAGCTCGACCGCTTCCTTGGTGCCGGTGGAAGCGCCCGACGGTACCGCGGCGCGGCCAAAGGAGCCGTCGGCCAGCGTGACTTCCGCTTCGAGCGTGGGATTGCCGCGAGAATCGAGAATCTCGCGGGCATGAATCTTGGCGATAGTGGTCATAGGTCCAGTCGGTTACCAGGAAAGAAGGGGGACACCGGAAACCCTCGGATTATGGCCGCAGCGCCGCTGCTTGCCAAATGAACGGCACGCCGCACCGGCGCGGCGCGCGCCGTTGCCGGCGTTCGAACCGAGCGTGCGCTGCGCACGATACGGGTGCGTCCGGGGGCCCGACGCACCCGCACCATCGCCGCATCAACCCAGCCCGTGCTCCAGGAAGCCGCTACGCTTGGTGATCGCGTCCAGCGCCATCAGCGTCTCCAGCAGCGCTTCCATCTTGTCCAGCGGCCAGGCATTGGGGCCATCGGACAGCGCCTTGGACGGATCGGGGTGGGTCTCGGCGAACACGCCGGACACGCCCACCGCCACCGCCGCGCGCGCCAGCACCGGCACGAACTCGCGCTGGCCGCCGGAGGTGCTGCCCTGCCCGCCCGGCAACTGCACCGAATGGGTGGCGTCGAACACCACCGGGCAGCCGGTCTCGCGCATCACGCTCAACGAGCGCATGTCGCTGACCAGGTTGTTGTAGCCGAAGCTGGCGCCGCGCTCGCAGACCATGATCTGCTCGTTGCCGGTGGACTTGGCCTTGTCCACCACCGGCTTCATGTCCCACGGCGACAGGAACTGGCCCTTCTTGATGTTGACCGGCTTGCCGGCAGCGCAGACGTTCCTGATGAAGTCGGTCTGCCGCACCAGGAACGCCGGGGTCTGCAGCACGTCGACCACCGCCGCCACCTCGTGCATCGGCGTGTACTCGTGCACGTCGGTCAGCACCGGCACGCCGATCTGCTTCTTCACCGCCTCCAGCACCTTCAGCCCCTCTTCCAGGCCAGGGCCGCGGAAGCTGGTGCCGGAGGTGCGGTTGGCCTTGTCGAAGCTCGACTTGAAGATGAAGTTGATCCCCAGCCTGCCGGTGATCTCCTTGAGCTTGCCGGCCACGTCCAGCTGCAGCTGCATCGACTCGATCACGCACGGGCCGGCGATCAGGAACAACGGCTGGTCCAGGCCGACTTCGAAGCCACACAGTTTCATCGGATCACCTATCGATTGGAGCCCCTCTCCCATTGGGAGAGGGGTTGGGGTGAGGGTACGGGCGAAGCATCGAGGGATTCAGGCGCGCGAGGCTGCGCCCGTCCCCTCATCCGGCGCTTCGCGCCACCTTCTCCCGATGGGAGAAGGAACTTATGCGCGCGCTTCCTTCAACAGCTTGCCGCCGGCCTTCTTCTCGCGCGCGGCGCGCACGAAGCCGATGAACAGCGGGTGGCCGTCGCGCGGCGTGGACAGGAACTCCGGGTGCGCCTGGCAGGCCAGGAACCAGGGGTGGGTGTCGCGCGGCAGTTCGACCATCTCCACCAGGGTGTCGTCCATCGACTTGGCGGAAATCACCAGGCCGGCGTCTTCGAGCTGGGTGCGGTAGCGGTTGTTGAACTCGTAGCGATGGCGATGGCGCTCGGACACCACGTCCTTGCCGTACATCTCGCGCGACAGCGTGCCGGGCTTGAGCCGTTGTTCCTGCAGGCCCAGGCGCATGGTGCCGCCGAGATCGGACTTCTCGTCGCGCTTCTCCACATCGCCGCTGGCGGTGCGCCACTCGGTGATCAGGCCGATCACCGGATACGGCGACTGGCGGTCGTTCTCGGTGCTGTTGGCGCCGTCCAGGCCGGCGACATGGCGCGCGTAGTCCACCACCGCCGCCTGCATGCCGTAGCAGATGCCGAAGTACGGCACGCGGTGCTCGCGCGCATAGCGCGAGGTCAGCACCTTGCCTTCGAAGCCGCGGTCGCCGAAGCCGCCGGGCACCAGGATGCCGTCGACATCGGCCAGCGCCGACAGGTCGCTGCCTTCCAGCTCCTGCGCCTCGATCCACTTCAAGATGACCTTGGTGCGCTGGCGCAGGCCGCCGTGCTTGAGCGCCTCGCCGACCGACTTGTAGGCGTCCTGGTGGTCCACGTACTTGCCGACCACGGCGATGGTGACCTCGTCGAGCGGGTGCTTGGTGGCGTCCACCACCGCTTCCCATTCGGACAGGTCGGCCGGGCCGACCTTGTCGCGCAGCTTGAACTGGTCGATGACGATCTCGTCCAGGCCCTGCCGGTGCAATTCCAGCGGCATGCCATAGAGCACGTCGATGTCGGCGGCGCTGATCACGGCGCGCTCGGAGACGTTGGTGAACAGCGCGATCTTGCGCCGCTCCGAATCCGGAATCGCCTGCTCGGAGCGGCACAGCAGCACGTCCGGCTGGATGCCGATCGAGCGCAGTTCCTTGACCGAATGCTGGGTCGGCTTGGTCTTCAGCTCGCCGGCGGCGGCGATGTACGGCACCAGGGTCAGATGCATGAACAGCGCGCGCTCGGCGCCGCGTTCGGTGCGCACCTGGCGGATCGCCTCCAGGAACGGCAGCGACTCGATGTCGCCGACGGTGCCGCCGATTTCCACCAGCGCCACGTCGAACCCGGCGGTGGCCTCGTCCACGCAACGGCGGATTTCGTCGGTGATGTGCGGGATCACCTGCACGGTGGCGCCCAGATAGTCGCCGCGGCGCTCCTTGCGGATCACGTTCTCGTAGATGCGGCCGGTGGTGACCGAATTCTTGCGCGACAGGCGGGTGCGCACGAAGCGCTCGTAGTGGCCCAGGTCCAGGTCGGTCTCGGCGCCGTCGTCGGTGACGTACACCTCGCCGTGCTGGAACGGGCTCATCGTGCCCGGGTCGACGTTGATGTAGGGGTCCAGCTTCATCATCGTGACCGACAGGCCACGTGCTTCGAGAATGGACGCAAGCGAAGCGGCCGCGATGCCCTTGCCAAGCGAGGACACTACGCCGCCGGTAACGAAGATCAGGGGGGTCATGGCTCGAAGGCCTCCCGGAAAGCCATAGTTTAACGGGTGAAGCCGATTTGCCCAAGCGCTTTCGGACCGATCGACCGCACAAAAAGAAGACGCCCCGGCACCAGCCGGGGCGTCGCAGGTCGCAACAGGGCGCGCGCTCAGGGCTTGCGCGCTTCCTCTTCTTCCTCTTTCTTCGGCGCAGCCGCGTCCTTGCCGGCCTTGTGCTCGGCGGCCGCAGCGGCGCGGCGCTTGGCCTTGGCATCGGCCTCGGCCTTCTCCTTCGCGACCTGCGCCTCGTAGGCGGCGGCGCCGGAGGCGGCCGGATCGGCGCTCTGCGCCTGGGCCATCGCGACCGGGATGGCCACCGCGGCGGCGACCAGCGCGGCCAGGGTCAACAGCTTGCGAACGTTCATGGCGTACTCCTGTGTGAGGCTGCAACGACAATGGGGATGCCGTCGCGAATTTTCCAGGCCCACCCTAGCGCGCCACCACGGCACTGGCCCTGAACACCGGCGACGTGCAAAAAGCCGCCGCACACCGCACACTTCCGGATCTGCTTCGCGCCACCTGTTGAGACGCATGAATACCCGCTACAACGCCGCCGACATCGAAGTTCTCTCTGGCCTGGACCCGGTCAAGCGCCGGCCGGGCATGTACACCGACACCGCACGCCCCAACCACCTGGCGCAGGAAGTCATCGACAACGCCGTGGACGAGGCGCTGGCCGGCCACGCCCGGCACATCGAGGTGACCCTGTTCAAGGACGGCAGCTGCGAGGTCTCCGACGACGGCCGCGGCATGCCGGTGGACATCCACCCGGAAGAGAAGATCTCCGGCGTCGAACTGATCCTGACCCGGCTGCACGCCGGCGGCAAGTTCAACGACCGCAACTACACCTTCAGCGGCGGCCTGCACGGCGTGGGCGTCAGCGTGGTCAACGCGCTGTCGAAGAAGGTGGAGCTGTTCATCAAGCGCGACGGCAACGAATACCGGATGGAATTCGGCGACGGCTTCCCTGCGTCCAAGCTGGAGATCGTCGGCAGCGTCGGCAAGAAGAACACCGGCACCCGGCTGCGCTTCTGGGCCGATCCGAAGTACTTCGACACGCCCAAGTTCGCGGTGCGCGCGCTGCGCCACCTGCTGCGCGCCAAGGCGGTGCTGTGCCCCGGCCTGACCGTGAAGCTGCACGACGAGGCCACCGGCGAGCAGGACACCTGGTATTTCGAGGACGGCCTGCGCGACTACCTCAAGGGCGAGCTGGCCGAGCGCGAGCTGCTGCCGGCCGACCTGTTCGTCGGCAACCTGAAGAAGGACCGCGAGATCGTCGACTGGGCGGTGGCCTGGGTCGCCGACGGCGAGCTGGTGCAGGAAAGCTACGTCAACCTGATCCCGACCGCGCAGCACGGCACCCACGTCAACGGCCTGCGCAGCGGTTTCACCGACGCGCTGCGCGAGTTCTGCGACTTCCGCAACCTGCTGCCGCGCGGGGTCAAGCTGGCGCCGGAAGACGTGTGGGACCGGGTCACCTTCGTGCTGTCGCTGAAGATGACCGACCCGCAGTTCAGCGGCCAGACCAAGGAACGCCTGTCCTCGCGCCAGGCCGCCGGCTTCATCGAAGGCGCCGCGCACGATGCACTCAGCCTGTGGCTGAACCAGAACGTGGAAACCGGCACGCGCATCGCGCAGATCGCGATCGACCGCGCCAGCGCACGGCTGAAGACCGAAAAGCAGATCACCCGCAAGAAGGTCACCTCCGGCCCGGCCCTGCCCGGCAAGCTGGCCGACTGCATCAGCCAGGACCTGTCGCGCACCGAGCTGTTCCTGGTGGAGGGCGACTCGGCCGGCGGCAGCGCCAAGCAGGCGCGCGACAAGGACTTCCAGGCGATCCTGCCGCTGCGCGGCAAGATCCTCAACACCTGGGAAGTGGCCTCCGGCAGCGTGCTGGCCTCCGAGGAAGTGCACAACCTGGCGATCGCGATCGGCTGCGATCCGGGCAAGGACGACATCAGCGGGCTGCGCTACGGCAAGGTGGTGATCCTGGCCGACGCCGACTCCGACGGCCTGCACATCGCCACCCTGCTCACCGCGCTGTTCCTGCGCCACTTCCCGACGCTGGTCAAGGCCGGCCATGTGTTCGTGGCGATGCCGCCGCTGTTCCGCGTGGACGTGGGCAAGCAGGTGTTCTATGCGCTGGACGAGGAAGAGAAGCGCTCGCTGCTGGAGAAGATCGCGCGCGACAAGCTCAAGGGCCAGCTCAGCGTGACCCGCTTCAAGGGCCTGGGCGAAATGAACCCGCAGCAGCTGCGCGAATCGACCATCCACCCGGACACGCGGCGGCTGGTGCAGCTGACCGTGGACGAAGGCGACGAGACCCGCTCGCTGATGGACATGCTGCTGGCCAAGAAGCGCGCCGGCGACCGCAAGCAGTGGCTGGAGACCAAGGGCGACCTGGCGTCGCTGGAGGTCTGAGCGAGAAGCGCGCGCGATGGCGGCGGCGGGAGCCGCTCAGCCGCCGCGCACGCCGGCCGGGTCCGCCGTGCCGTCCGCTTCCATGCCCAGGTGCGCGCGCAGGGTATCGCCGCGGTAGTCGCGGCGGAACAGGCCCTGTTCCGCCAGCCGCGGCACCACCTCCTCGAGCAGCAACGACAGGGACTGCAGGGCGCCGCCCGGTAGCGCGATGAAGCCGTCGGCCGCACCGGCCCGGATCCGCGCGACGATCTCGCGCACCGCGTCGTCCGGGGTGCCGATCACCACCCAGTGCGCCGAGCCCAGTACCTCCGGTCGCTCCAGCAACGCATCCAGGCGCGGACGTTCGCGCGCGATCAGCGCATGCAGCAGCTCGGCATGGGTACGGCTGCCGACCTGCGCGTCGATCGGCGGCAACAGTTCCGGCCCGACCGGCTGGTCCGGCGCCAGCCCACCCAGGTCGACGCCCAACACGCTCCGCAGGTACTCCAGGCGACTGCGCCGCCCCCTGCCGGCGTGCGTGTCGCGATACAGCGCCTGCGCCTGAGTGCGACTGCCGGCCAGGAACAGGCTCAGCCCCGGCAGGACCCGCACCGCATCCGGTGCGCGCCCATGGGCCTGCGCACGGGCGCGCAGGTCGCCCCGCAACGCGATTCCCGCGTGCAGGTCCGGCGTGGCGGCGAACACCGCATCGGCCGTGCGCGCGGCGAAGTCGCGGCCCGGTCCCGACGCGCCGGCCTGGAACAGCGGCGGCTCCCCGGCCCCATGCATCGGCACGTTCAACGGACCGGCGACCTGGAACTGCGCGCCGCGGTGCGCGATCGGCAACACCTGGTGCGGGTCGGCATAGCGACCGCCGGCGCGATCGGCCAGCAGCGCCGCGTGCGGATAGCTGCGCCACAGCGCTCGCACCACGTCGGTGAATTCCTGCGCGCGTGCGTAGCGCTGTTCGGAATCGGGCATCGGCGCGTCGCCGAAATTGGCGGCGCCGTCGAAGGAGGTCACGATGTTCCAGCCGGCACGGCCGCCGCTGAGCCAGTGCAGCGTCTGCAGCTGGCGCGCGACCGAATAGGGCGCGCCGAAGGTGGTGGAGGCGGTGCTGACCAGGCCGATCCGGCGCGTGTCGCGCGCCAGCGCCGCCAGCAGCAGCATCGGATCCAGGCTGCTGAAGCCGGGGCCGCCGGCCAGCGCCTGCGCCCGCAGGAACAGCGCATCGGGCCGGAACACGAAGTCGAGCTTGGCGTCCTCGGCGCGGCGGGCCAGGTCCAGGTACAGCGCCGCGTCGTGCAGGTCCTCGACGCGGCTGTCGCCGCGCCGCCAGCCCTCGCCGCCGAGCCAGGTGCCGGCCAGCGCCAGGCCGATATGCAGCTGGCGCGCGTGCTTGGCGTCTGTTTCCATCGGTGCTTGCTCCTCGATCAAGCGTTGTCGTGCGTGCCGTCGGCGACCGCCACCGGCACCACCAGCGGCGTGGCGGTCACCGGATCGGCGATCACCAGCGCGCGGATGCCGAACACCCGCTCCACCAGTGCCGGTGTCAGGACCTGCGCCGGCGTGCCGGCGGCCACGATCGCGCCGGCCTTCATCGCCACGATGTGGTCGGCATAGCGCGCGGCCTGCTGCAGGTCGTGCAGCACCATCACCAGGGTGCGTCCGTCGCGGCGGTTGAGCATGCGGCACAGGTCCAGCACTTCCAGCTGGTGGGCCACGTCCAGGTAAGTGGTCGGCTCGTCGAGCAACAGCAGCCTGGTGTCCTGCGCCAACGCCATCGCCAGCCACACCCGTTGCCGTTGTCCGCCGGACAGCTCGTCGACCCGGCGTTCGGCCAGCGCGGCCACGCCGGTGTCGGCCATCGCCTGGCGTACCGCCCGCTCGTCCTCGCGCGACCACTGCCGCAGCAGCCGCCGGTGCGGGAAGCGCCCGCGCGCGACCAGCTCGGCCACGCCGATCGCCGCGGGCACCAGCGCCGCCTGCGGCAGCAGCCCCAGGCGCCGCGCGACCTCCCGCGAGGGGCGCTGATGGATATCGCGGCCATCGAGCAGCACCCTTCCCGCGGCAGGCACCAGCAGGCGCGCCAACGCGCGCAGCAGGGTCGACTTGCCGCAGGCATTGGGTCCGATGATCGCGGTGATCTTTCCAGGCGCGATCGCCAGCTCCAGCCGCTCGCTCACGGTGTGCCCGGGATAGGCCAGGCGCAGCGCCTCCGCACGCAGCTCCGGGGGCGGCAGGGGCGCGGCCGGTCCGCTCATGCGCCCCGCCCCCGCATCAGCAGCCAGACCAGATACATGCCGCCGAGCAGCGCCGCCATGCGCCCGACCGGCAGGCTGGCTCGGATCGGCAGCGCCTGCGCCAGCAGGTCGGCGAAGGACAGCAGCAACGCTCCCATCGCCGCCGCGCCGAACACGCAAGGGCCGCTGCCGCGCGCCAGGCGTGCCGCCAGCTGCGGCGCCGCCAGGGCGACGAAGCCGATCGGCCCGGCCGCCGCGGTCGCCAGCGCCGCCAACATCACCGCGGTGCAGACCGCCAGCACCCGGGTGCGTTCCACCGGCAACCCGAGCTGGGCGGCGAGCGCGTCGCCCAGCTCCAGTACCGCCAGCCGCGGCGCCAACGCCAATGCCGGCGGCGCCAGGCCGCATACCCCCAGCAGCAGCGGCGCCGCATGTCCCCAGTTGCGCGCGGCCAGGCTGCCGGCAAGCCACTGGTTGGCCTGGATCGCCGTGTCGAGCCGGCCCTTGACCAGCATCAGGTCGTTCAGCGCACCGAGCACCGCGCCCACGCCGATGCCGACCAGTACCAGCCGTTGCCCGCCGCCACCGCCGCGCCAGGCCAGCCACGACACCAGCAACGCGGCAGCCAGGCCGGCGGCCAGCGCCGCCAGCGCCACCGCAATGCCGCCCCGGTCGAACAGCACGATCTGCGCGATCGCGCCGGTCGCCGCGCCGGTGGTGAACCCGACCACGTCCGGCGAGCCCAGCGGATTGCGCGCCACCGACTGCAACAACGCACCGGACATGCCCAGCGCCGCGCCGGCGAACAGCGCCACGAGCACCCGCGGCAGGCGGATCTGCAGCACCACCTGGGCGGCGCCGGCGTCGCCCTGCCCGAGCAGCGCGGCCAGCACCGCCGACGGCGGCAGCGCGATGCTGCCGCGCTGCAGGGCCAGCGCCGCCGTCGCCAGCGCCAGTCCCAGCGCCAGCGCGCCGGCCAGCAGCGCGCGCGGTTGCCGCCGCAGGCCGCAGCGGCCGACCTGCCACACCGTTCCCGGCCCCCTGTCCCAGCGCATCGGCAGGCCGCTCATGCCGGCAGCAACCGGCGCCGCAGCGCCAGCGCCACGAAGAACGGACCGCCGATCAACGCCGCCATGATCCCGACATCGACCTCCGCCGGCCACGCCAGCAGCCGCCCCAGGCAGTCGGCGCCGAGCAGCAGGATCGCCGCGAACAGCATCGCGTACGGCAGCGCCCAGCGATGCCCGGCCCCGGCGGCGGCGCGGGCCAGATGCGGTGCCGCCAGGCCGACGAAGCCGATCGGACCGGCGGCGGCGGTGGCGGCGGCGGCCAGCACCACCACCGCCAGCACCGCCAGGCCCCACACCCGGGCCGGATCGGCCCCCAGCGCACGTCCCAGGTCCCGGCCCAGGGCCAGCGCATCGAGTGCACGCACCGACGCCGCCGCCATCGCCACCCCGGTTGCGACCAGCAGCGCGGTCGGCCACACCACCGCGGCTCCGCGGCCCTGCAGCGAGCCCACCACCCAGTGCCGGTAGTGATCGAACACGGCGTCATCGCTGTTGAGCAGCACAAGCTGCGCCAGTGCCAGCAGCACGCTCGAAAGCGCGGCACCGGCCAGCACCAGCCGCATCGGATCCAGGCCGCGGCCGCTGGCGCCCAGCAGGTGCACCGCGGCGCCGGCCAGCGCCGCGCCGGCCAGCGCCGCCAGCAGCGTCGCGCCGGTCCCCGGGTTGCCGAGCAGCGCCGTCGCAAGCACGATCGCGGTGGCGGCACCGGCATTGACCCCAAGCACGCCAGGCTCGGCCAGCGGGTTGCGGCTCAGTGCCTGCATCAGCGTGCCGGCCGCGCCGAGCGCGGCCCCGACCAGCACCGCCAGCACGGTGCGCGGCAGGCGCAGGCCGCGCACCAGCAGATGCCGGCTGTCGGCGGGATCGAAGGCGACCAGCGCCTGCCAGGTGAGTGCCGGCGCCAGCGCACGCGAGCCGATGCACACGCTCGCCAGCATCAGCGCCGCCAGCAAAACCAGGCCGGCCAGCAGGCCCCAGCGCCGCCGCGCCGCCGCGTCGCGCGCGCTCATCGCCCGACCTGCCGTACCAGGCGGTCGACGATGGCGCAGGCGCTGTAGTAGTCGATCCGGAACGCATCCTCGCCGAGCGCGTAGACCTGGCGCCGGCGCACCGACGGCAGGTTGGCCAGCATCGGATCGTCCAGGAACGCGGCCACCCGCGCATCGCCGCCGCGCAGCAGGAACGTGGTCTGCGCCTGCAGTCCGCTCAGCTGTTCGTAAGGTGCCCAGACGAAGTCGCTGCGGGGATCGCGACCGACCTGCCAGCGCGGGTCCGGCTCCTCGATGGCGAAGCCCAGTTGCGCCAGCAGGCGCGCCTGGGCGCTGCGGCCGGTCGCGACCGGATTGGCGGCGCCGGCGCCGTTGTAGCTGATCAGGTTCGCCTTCCCGGCCGGCACCGCGATGCGCGCGCGTGCGGCCACCAGCTTGCGCTGGAAGGCATCGATCCGCCGCGTCGCCTGCGCCTCCAGCCCGGTCGCCCGGCCCAGCGCGAGGGCGAGCTGCTCCCAGGGCTGGTCGCCATAGTCGAGCACGATGGTCGGCGCAATGGCGCGCAGGGCCGCCAGTTGTTCCAGCGCCGAATCGGCGCCGCCGGTGGAGACCACGATCAGGTCCGGCCGCGCCGCCATGGCCGCCTCCAGCGACACGCTGCCGGCGGGCCAGGCGTTGCGCACGTGGCGCTCCCGGGCGAGCGCCTGCCACTGCGCGAAGAATTCGCCATTGGACGCCGAGGCGCTCGCGACCACCGGCGCATCGATCGCCAGCAAGGTGCCGGTGATCGCCACCGAGGTGGACAGGATGCGCCGTGGCTGGCGCGGGATCGCGGTGAGGCTGCCGTCGGCATTGCGGAACTCGCGCCACGCGGCGGCGGCCGGGGCCGGAGCCGGCCCTTCCGAACAGCCGGCCACCGCGCACAGGAGCAGCAGTACCACCATGCCTGGCCACCGTCTCACCAGCTGAACCTCGCGGTGGCGGTGACGGTGCGGCCGGTGCCGTAGTAGCACGCGGTCAAGGCCGAGCAGGTCGCCACGTAGCGCTTGTCGGCCAGGTTGCTGCCGTTGAGCGCCAGGCGCACGCCAGTGCCGCCGAAGCGGCCCAGGTCGTAGCGGATGGCCGCATCGAACAGGGTGTAGGACGGCACGTACAGGGTATTGGCCAGGTCGCCGTAGGTGTCGTCGACGTAGCGCGCACCGGCGGCGACGCTCAGCCCCTGCAGCGCTCCGGCCTGGAAGGTGTAGTCCAGCCACAGCGAGGCCATCCAGGGCGGCACGCGGATCATGCGATTGCCGACGTAGCCATCGTTGTTGCGGGTGACCTCCGACGCCAGCCGGGTCAGCGCGCCGATCACGCTGAAACCCGGCAGCGGGGTGATGCGGCCTTCCAGCTCCGCGCCACGCACGCGCACCTCGCCGGTCTGCACTTGGTAGCTTTCCGCCCCGGTGTTGAGCGGATCGGCGGTCAGCATGTTCTGCTGGCGCAGATCGTAGGCGGACAGGGTGATCATGCCGTCGATTGATCGCGGCGCGTACTTCACTCCGACCTCCCATTGCTTGCCGGTGATCGGATCGAAGCTGGCGCCATCGCGCCTGGTGCCCGTGGCGGGCTGGAACGACTCGGCGTAGCTCACGTACGGCGACAGGCCGTTGTCGACCAGGTACAGGGCGCCGGCGCGCCCGGAGAACGCCCCATCGTCGGCCTTGCTGTGCACGCCGGTCAGCAGGTTGTGCGCATCGACGGTGGCCCGGTCGTAGCGGCCGCCGGCGCTGAAGCGCCAGCGGCCCAGCGCGATCTGGTCCTGCAGGTAGACGCCGCCCTGGCGATCCACTTCCCGGGTGTTGGCCTGGGTAATGGTCAACACCGAGGCGAAGTCGTAATGGGTGTAGACCGGATCGTAGATGTCGATGGCGATGGCGTTCGGGTTCACGTTGGCCATCTTGCGCAGGAAGCTCCACTCGCTCTGCTGCCAGTCGAACCCGAGCAGCAGCGTGTGCTCCAGCGCCCCGGTGGAAAAGCGCCCTTCCAGCCGGGTGTCGATGGCCTTGCCGTCGGAATCGCCCACGCCCTGCACCGCGCGCCGCGGCAGGAGGTGGCCATTGCTGAGGACGTTGGGATTGCTCACCGACGCGCCGCGCACGCCGTAGACCACGGTGGCGCGGTACAGCGAGTCGGCATGGGTGTAGCGGGCGCTCTGGCTGAGCTTCCAGTGCGCGTTGAAGCGATGCTCGAACAGCCAGCCGGCCGCCCATACCGTGCGGTCGTAGAGGTTCCAGTCCGGCTCGCCGAGGAAGGTCGTATTGCCGATGTAGCCGGAAGCGGCGCGGATCGCCGAGCCCTGGTACGGCAGGAACTGGAAGGTGCTGCCGCCGTCGTCGCGCTGGTAGATGCCGAGCAGGGTCAGGCGGGTGGCGTCGTCGTTGAAGCGCAAGGTGGCGCTGGGCGCCAGGAACCATTGCCGGTGATCGGTATGCTCGAGCTGGGTGGGACCGTCGGCGTACAGGCCGACCAGGCGCCACGGCAGGCCCTGTCCGGCGCTGGCGCCGCCGATGTCGAACGCGCTCTGCGCGCGCCCGTTGGCGTCGACCTGCAGGCGCAGCACCTGTTCCTGGTCCGGGGTCGGCGTCTTGCTGATCTGGTTGACCATGCCGCCGGGCGCCAACTGGCCGTAGAGCACGCTGGAAGGCCCCTTCAGCACCTCCACCCGCTCCAGGTTCCAGGTATTGAAGGACACGCGGTTCCAACTGTCGCTGCCGTTGGACGGCGCGCGCAGGCCATCCAGCATCACGTTGTTGCCCCAGCTGCCCGCGTCGAAGCCGCGGATGTACAGATCGTCGACACGGTTGTCCATGCCCGAACTTTCCGGCAGCACGCCGGCGTTGTAGCGCGTGGCCTCGTTGAGATTCTGCACACCGCGCGCGTCCAGTTCCTCGGCGGCGATCACCGACACCGACTGCGCGGTCTCGGCCAGCGGCGTGTCGGTCTTGGTCGCCGAACCGGCGGTC